>NZ_JAGDZM010000001.1:0-482063 GCF_049099775.1 Roseivirga sp.
CAGTTCATACCTTCGAACGTTAGCAACAATTAAAATCATAAAATGAAAAGAATAATTTACATTGGAATTTTAGGGTTCATAATATCTTGCACTACAACCAAACAAGCTGTAAAAACCAATTTAAGAAACAATCAAACGTTTGAACTAACTGAAATATCAACTGACCGAACATATGGTTTGTCAGAAAAGAATCCAGTTCAAGTTGGTGGGGTAGACAAGAAAGAAGGACCTTTAAATGAAAGGAGGTTTTTAAACGCTCTGGCTGGACCAAATGGTGAAGAGGTTACATATTTTAGAGCAGGTAGTTGTTGTCCCATAAAAAGCAAAAATGATCCATATGGATTTGGAAGCGTTATGTTGGACAATTATCGAGTGACCTGGAAAGGCTCAAAAGATACGGTTTCGGTTTATATAAATATGTATGATTATGGAACTCTAAAAGCACCTGTAGGATTTACAATAAAGAAATAAACTGTTGCTAACAATGGCTATAAGTAATTGCTTGTTCTCGCCTACTTCTGAAAATTCGAGAGGATTTTCAGTTTGGTTTGTACTTGCAAAGTTTAGTGCTAACCCACGCAACTACTCATAGCTACGACCGTTACAGAGCATCAAAATAATGAAGACCACAATCTCCTTATTACTGTTTATACTTTGTCAATTTGATGAATGTGAGTTACCCCATGAAGTCCAAAAATTGATGGACACAAACAGTTTAGCCATGATTCATAAAGATCGTTTGGTTGATGATTGGGCACTTTTTATAAGTTCTAATTGTCCGACAATAGCCATAGAAGATTTTAATGGAGATGGCATAAATGATTATGGAATTCTAGGCAGAACAAGCACCGAAGATGAGAATTACTCTTTCCAAATTGTCCAATCAAACGAAGACAATTATGAATTGATTCATATAATGGACATTGGCTATGGAATCTATGATGGAGGACTAGGGTTCGGTATAGAAACGGTATCAGCAAAAAGACAAGAGGAAGAATATGAAATTCCGAATGCAAAACATGCTTCCATAATATTTGTAAAGTTTGAATCGTCTTCTCAGCTTATATATTTTGACGGAAAAGAATATAAGACTACTTGGATTGGTGATTAATACGCCCTGCAACATTACCTAAGGAGCAGAGCCGATAGGGTTTCCGTTTTCAAATTGACGTTCTAAAACCAAGTCTTACCACAAAACCTCGTAGCAGAAGCTGCAGCTGTTTAAGAATTGGCCGCTGGCCAAGCGTGATCTTATGTCAAGCGGTGCATCTCTCCTACTTCTGCATAAGCTCGGACTTTGTTATATTTCGTTACTAAAAATATAAACGTAAAAGTGGCTTCGGCTCCTTAGCCGGACCGTTGGGATTAATGCCCCGCGAGGGGCATAGACTTCCGCTACGCTCCCAGCCTATTCATTAATCCCAACATTCGAAGCAAATCAAGCTCCTAAACTATAACTCCTCACAGATTTTACACCAAAGCACTAATACCCAACATACGGTATAAACCATGAACAGCTTGAATTGTCAACTGATCTTATTCCCGGAATATGCAAAATCAATCATTTCAATCGTATCTTAAGTCGCAAACAAAAAGTTCGAAAACAAGCGCTGTGCTAGAGGACAGGCTAACATTTTGATATTCCTCCATAATTCACAGTTCATACCTTCGAACGTTAGCATCAATCCTAAACACTTAAATGACACACGAATTCAACACCAATTATCAGAAAGCAAGTAGAAAAAGAAGGTTAGCTGCCTTCATGATTGACCACTTCATATTTACCTTCTTGATAGTCTGCTGCACATTTGCAGCATCGGGAACAGGGTTTTTGAATGATACTGATCCATTTGGTTATATTCCTGTTATCATCACAGCTCTATTAGGTTTTACAGCCTACTTTTCAAAAGATTGCATAAAGGGTCAAAGTCCTGGGAAATGGTTTCTTCAATTAAAGGTTAGAAAAAAGAATAATCTCAATGAAATCCCATCGGTACGACAATTGCTACTTCGAAACGTCTTTCTAATTATTTGGCCAATAGAGCTAATTGTATTGATTACATCTTCTGAAAAGGAAAGATTGGCAGATAAACAAATTGGAACAGTAGTAATTAAGAGTGAAGAAGCAATATCTAAGACACCGAGAATAGCTCTTATTACATCGTTTTTCATGGTCTTTTTTGCGTTCATATTTTTGTTCATATCCTCGGCTATTAAAAATTCAGATGCCTATAAAATGGCTCAGAACGAGATTGAAAACAATTCTGAAATTATTGAAACTACAGGTGGTATTGAAGGATATGACTTTTTCCCAAAGGGCAGCGTAAGTACAACTAATGGAGAGGGAGAAGCATATTTTACGATTGGAGTGAAAGGCAAAACTACTGATGTGAATGTAAATATTACGCTTTATAAAGAGATGGGCTCAGATTGGATAATTGACAAATTCAACTGGACGAAAAACTGATGCTAACATAACCTATACGCAATGCGGCTGTAGTGGTACCGAGGCTTCGCTGCTTCCACCCCGCCAAAGCACTAATACCCAACACCCGGTATAAACCATCAGCAGCTTGAATTGTCAACTGATCTTATTCCCGGAATATGCAAAATCAACAAATTCAATCGTACCTTAACTCTCAAACAGATAGTTCGATCACTAAAACTGAATGAGAGGCAAACTAAACATTTTGATATTCCTCCGTAATTCACAGTTCATACCTTCGAACGTTAGCGGGCATTAACAAACAAGACTATGAAAAAATATTATTTTACATTATTTCTTTCCTTTTCAATCACAATTGGATTTTCACAAGAAGGTGTAAATAATTATGCAGAGGCCTTCAATCTTATAGAGGTCTGGTTAGATGCTCAAAAGGATTTTGATAACTTACCAAGTTTGACTGCAATTGTAATTGAAGATCAGGAAGTACTTTGGTCAGGGGCTTTTGGTTTAGCCAATGTCGAAAAAAACATTAAGGCGGAAGCATCTACACTTTGTAGTATTTGCTCGATATCCAAGTTGTTTACTTCGGTTGCCATTATGAAATTATACGATGAAGGTAAATTACGATTAGATGATAGAGTGAGTAACTTACTTCCTGCTTATACCCTAAAGCAGAAGTACCCAGAAAGTGGACCTATTACCATCAGGTCATTGTTAACCCATTCGTCTGGGCTACCAAGAGAAGCAGCCTATCCGTATTGGACTGGGCCAAACTTTCCTTTTCCAACCAAAGCACAAATTGATTCAAAATTAAGCGAACAAGAAACGCTTTATCCGGCCTCTACCTATTTTCAATACAGCAATCTCGGACTTACTCTCTTAGGAGAAATAGTTGAAGAAGTATCAGGAGTTCCATATGATGAATATGTCCAACAAAATATTCTAAAACCGCTTGGTCTTTTTGATACTCGAACAGAACTACCTGAACAGTTGTATGGTACCAAACTTGCCATTGGGTATAGTGCAATGACAAGAAGTAGAAAGCGTGAAAAAGTAAATTTCTTTCAGGCCAATGGAATTACACCGGCTGCTGGGTTATCATCAAATGTGGAAGATTTAGGAAAATTTGCTTCCTGGCAATTTCGATTAAGAGATAGTACAATTACGGAAATTTTAAAGCCTTCCACTTTAAAATATATGCAAAATGTGCATTGGACAAACCCTGATTGGAAAACCACTTGGGGTTTGGGTTTTATCGTTTATAAAGGAGCAGATGGTAATACATGGGTTGGTCATGATGGGATTTGCCCAGGATATGAATCAATACTTCAAATTGACTTAAAGAATAAAAGAGCATATTCTATTATGATCAATGCCAATAATACTAACCCAGCAAAATATGCAAATGGAATAAATGCAATTATTAAGAAATTGAAGACTACAAAGAAGGAAAAACCAAGAGGTGAAAAAATTGAAAATAAAAACCTACAAGAATATGTTGGATACTATAGCCCAATGCCTTGGTCGAGTGAAGTGTTCATATCAACTTGGGAGGGAAAGTTAGTTACACTCAGATTACCATCAGGTAAACCAGAAAATCACATGATATTTTACAAACATATTGAAGGAGATACATTTCGGAGAATTAGGGGTGATCAAGAACTGGGAGAGACACTCGTCTTTGAACGAGATAAGAAAGGAAAAATCATTAATGCCAAAGGACAGGGAAACTATTATAAGAAAATAGCAAAATGAATAAACGCCCACTAACAATGTATATATAAAATAGGCGAGATATCAGTAAGATCAAGAGTTTTAGCTCGTATCTGACGTTGTGCTTAACGAAAGTTTGTCGCTTCTAAATCGCCTACTTTGCATATACCAACCGATGGGATTAATGCCCCGCGAGGGGCATAGACTTCCGCTGCGCTCCCAGCCTATTCATTAATCCCAACGTTCGAAGCAAATCAAGTCCCTAAACTGTAAGACTTCACAGATTTTAAACCAAAACACTAATATTAGATTATTGGATGTTAAAGAATGAAAAAAATGAAACACGAGTTAGCTGATAAGCAAATTATTGAGAACTCGATCGAATTACTATCAGATTTTTTTAATGTAATTTCTGATGGGTACAACCCCTCAATAATTTCAGTTCGGATTTCTTTAAATCGCAGAATTGAAGAAAAGGAAATTTTCAAACTTACAGATCATCAATATAGCGACATAGCGAATGAAAGATATTTCAATATGGTACTCTCAACTAAAACTGATGTTCAAACAATAGCCAATAGGCTCGATGAGAATTTTGAATGGTCATTTGAACATCTTAAAGTATTTTGCCAAGTTCCTTCGTTATTTGACAGTCAATTTCATCTCGATAATCTCAAAAATCTAATTTATAAAGTCAAGGAACGACTTGAGCAGTATACCAGGCAATGGAACGTTAATGCTCATGAATATACCATTGATAGTGGTGACGGCAGTTTAGTCCGAGCAATAGTCCTTCAAGAAACTAATAGAACACTAGTTGTTGAATTTGGAAACTATATACATTAAAAACGGCAACCAACAAATGCTATGAATGAATGTGGTTTTATCGGTCAAGGTATATTAGTGGGGACTGGAAAGTCCACCACAAATTTTAAAATTAAATCAAGGCGTGGCTTTGAGGAGTCGGAAAGGTTAGTTCATTCTAATCCCCACTAATCATAGCTGGTCGTTGGGATTAATGCCCCGCGAGGGGCATAGACTTCCGCTGCGCTCCCAACCTATTCATTAATCCCAACGTTCGAAGCAAATCAAGCCCCTAAACTATAACACTTCACAGATTTCACACCAAAGCACTAATACCCAACATACGGTATATACAATGTGCAGCTTGAATTGTCAACTAATCTTATTCCCAGAATATTCAAAATCAACTTTTTCAATCGTATCTTATGTCGCAAACAAAAAGTTCGAAAACAAGCACTGTGCTAGAGGACAAGCTAACATTTTGATATTCCTCCATAATTCACAGTTCATACCTTCGAACGTTGGCAAACATTAATACCAAGCAACTATTCCTTTTCAAACACCAAAATCGGGAAAACACAGGTCAAACCAGTTAAAAGCTATGTGGATGTAAAAAATGATAATTACTTTCAAACTGGAAATATTGAAGACTACCAACCAATCATAACTGCTCTAATGAAACAATCGCTGAATCCAAACAACACAGTTTCATCGCCAAATTTGATTGCCGAAGTAATTTATAGTTCTGTAATTGACGGAACAAACCAGTTGAGATACCGAGCAGGAAATGATGCGAATTACTTACTAAACGCAAGAAAGAAAATGAAAGAACAGAGTTTTTAAAGGTTCTTAATAGAGTCTTATTCGAATGGTTAGAGTTTCAGAACCCGTAACTGCTCGTATACTAGATCGTTAGTAGCAATTTCTTTTCCTTTAAATCAGGCCTTTTACCTCTAGCGACTTTTTTAGTTTAGCCTGATTCTCCCAAAACCGATCCTTAATCTTTTCTACTGCTTCATCGAATGCCGTATTACCCCTCAAATTATTCATAATCGGGTCAACCTCTAGAAATACGAGGGTCCAGTATTGAAAACTATCCTCCTTTGCAAAGATATTAAGTTGTTCAATGACTCGGTCTATTTCTCCCTCGTTGGCAAATTTCATCGCAAGGCTCATACTTTTGTAAATGGTTTCGTCATTTTCACAATACTCGGCGTAAGACTGGTAAAAACCAATTGACTCCTCAATCAGACCCATCTTTTCATAAACTTTACCAATCCAAATATCCGCCTGGGGATAAACATTCAGTCCATTTGTCTCTCTGGCAGTGACGAATTTTTCGAAATAGTAAAAGGCACTATCGTAGTCTTCCTCGTAATAATAGAAGTTCGCCACTTCCTGCAAGATGTCTAATCGAGAAGTGTCTTTTTTCCATTCCTTTAATAGAGACTTTTGACCTTGTTCAAGGTCGCGTTCCTTGGCATACATGATCAAGGCGTTTAGATAAGGCGCAAAGTAGTTTTCTTGGAAGTGGTTAAGCGATTTATCGATGTACAAAATTGCCTCATTCACAAAACCGTTTTGGATCAACGCATTGCCTAGGTTTAAATAGAGATAGCTTAAGGTAACGGAATCACTGGCGGCAACATCGAGCTGAGTCCCTTTCAAGGCATACTCCAAATATTTGCTGGAATTGGGAACGATTCTAAAATAGAAGTCTGCCAGCATTTGTATGGCAAAAGACGAATTGGGGTTATATTCTAGAGCCTTTTCAAGGTGTGGGAGGGCAAGTTCGTATTCCTCTGTCTGTATATAATAAAAATACTTGGCGATCAAACTCTTGTCTGATTTTGAATCATATAGCAAGGCCTTATCCGCATAGCTGTTAATTTTTTCGGTATGCTTTTTCTCAATTCTAGTTCTTTCCAGAAGATAATATGATATCGCGATGTTGGCGTATGCCAAAGCGAACTCAGGATCCTGTTCTAGCGCTTGTTCAAGTAATACAATGGCTTGTCGAAGACCATCAGGCGTTTGTGAATTCAGAGGGCCAAGTGCCCTTAGATAATAATCAAAAGCCAGTAAATTTTCGGTAGGTTTTTTCTCTAAGAGTTCGAGTTCCGACGGGGTCACAATCACTTCTATAGAACTAACTATATTTCTGGCGACCTCATTCTGTAGTTCAAAAACATCAACAAACTGCCGGTCATACTGCTCTGCCCATAGATGACTATCCGTTGTAGCTTCTATCAACTGGATGTTGAGTAGAATCTGGTCTCCAATCTTTTGACCACTGCCTTCCAAAACATAACCAACATTCATTTCTTTGGCTATTTCAGGAATTGTCTTCTCAGTATTTCTATATTTTTCCACGGAAGACCTACTAATTACGCGTAAGTCTTTAATCTTTTGAAGGTTGTTCAGCATCGATTCCATGAGACCATTCACAAAATAAAGATTCGATGAATCACCACTATCGTTTTTGAATGGCAAAACAGCAATAGACTTATCGTTCCAAGTTGCACTTGAATTTGGCCCCGGTTTCCGATTAAGTAATCCAAAGGAATAAGCAAGAATACTAATTAGTAGCACCGCGACAGCTACTGATGGCCATTTCAAATTCAGATTTCCATTCGCATTTTTAGAATTCGGCACCTCAATATCACCAAGTAGATGATTAGAAACAGCATATACCTCAAGGGGCTTTGTGATGTTTTTCAGTTTATGAACCCCCATAGATGCCGTTATAAGGTCATCTTGATTTTTCACTTCGTCATACACCTTGTCGGAGATATAAACACTTCCTGCGTTGGCAAGTGATTCAATACGAGAAGCAATATTTACGCTATCTCCGATAATCTCTTCCTCAGTTACAATAATGTCACCTGAATGTATTCCAACCCGGATGGGGACCTTCGGTTCCTCTCTAAAAGCGAGCTGCATTTCTATACCACATCGTACAGCATCAATTGCACTAGGAAATGTACTTAATGTCCCATCACCAAAATACTGCAGGATACGTCCATTGTATTTTTTGGTCGTAGTGTCAAAAACCTCTCTGTGACGTTCTCGATAAGCAACACCTTTCCTTTCATCCGTTTGCATGAGAGAAGTGTATCCCTTAATGTCAGTGAACATAATGGCGACCAACTGTCTGTTTCTGGTAGATGCCCCTCCCCGGTCTTTATCGCTCGCTCCTCTTCTACCAACCTCACCAGGTGGATATCCATAATATTCCCTGAAACATTTGATAAAATAGGAAGTACTTCCAAAGCCAACTTTATAGGAGACTTCCGACACGGTGAGAGAAGTCTGCCCAAGTATCTCCATGCTCTTCTCTACCCGAACCTTTCGAATGAACAGACTCGCTGAAAGCTGGGTTTGCTGTTTGATCTTTCTGAGCAGGTTTGAACGGCTTGTATTCATTGCCTCTGCCAATTCAGAGACACCAAATTGTTCATTAGAGATATTCTCTAGGATGATGGATTCCGCTTGATCAACAAAACTTTCGGTATTATAAGATGCGCCTGACATAGCTTTAGGTGGTTCTAAACCAGTAAAATTTTAGTGCACCAACCCCACTTGTGTTTTCCATAATAGAGAGTATAATTTAACCATTTGCTTCATAATTTATACTTCAGCTCCATAGTTTTTATGACTTCCGCAAACTTTATGGATTTGGCTGTATAGCTCATAGGGCTCCCTTTCATTCCTTCCTGACCTTTGTAAAAACTGTTAATCACACAGAACATTAAAAATTAAGATCATGAAAAATCTATTAATCATTCTTTTATTCTTTAGCACATTAGTCGTCAAAGCTCAAAAAACAAGCGTTGAAAAATCAACATTCGGAGTACAAACTGGAGTTTTAGGTATCTGGGTATATAATGAAGCAAAACTGTCAAACAACTTAGCACTTAGAACAGAGCTTGGTTTTGATTTTGGTATTTGGGAAACTACTTATTACGATGATTATGATTCTCCGTTCATTCTTACACCTGTTATAGTTGTTGAGCCAAGATTCTATTACAACCTCAAAAAACGTTCAGAAAATTCTCAACGAACTGACGGAAACAGCGGCAATTTTATTGCTCTAAAAACTAGTTATCATCCAGAATTGGCTCTTTTCAATACTGACGATGCTCCGGTGGTAAGTGATTTCGCCATTATACCTACTTGGGGAATTAGAAGAAATCTAGGAGACCATTTTAATTATGAAGCAGGAATTGGTGTAGGGTACAGTTACACATTTGCTGAACGTGCTGGTTATTCAAAGGACAAAAGTGAAATAGAATTGAATATGCACTTGCGAATCGGATATAGTTTTTAGCATACACAAAAACGATTTTTTATACATCCCAAGAGTTGATAGCAAGATTAGATTTTTGGGAACAATGCTCCTTAAGCATTTAAGGTGCTAGACTGTAAGTGGAAAAACTACTTCCTTTTTGAGCTTAACATTAATACTGGCATGAATCTTTAAGCCATAAGCTTAGAAAGCATATCAGTCTACATTGTATTAGACACTTTTAAACATGAAAAAATGAAAAACATATTGATTACCATATTTATATTTTACGCGTTTCTCTCCTATGGCCAAAATGAGGCCATTCAAATTGAAAGAAAAGGATTTATCATTGGCTTTGGGTTAGGCGGTGGTGTCATCAGTATATCTGATAGCGATCAAGAAGTGCCTTTCGATGAAGCTCAGTTCGGAGGTACTTTTCCTAATTTAAAATTTGGTTGGATGGTCAATGATCGCTTAGCGATTTTAGGAATGTATTCCGGAATGGGATATGAGTACGAAGGCAAAGACAGAACTTTTGATGCATTTATGCCCTCTGTTCAATATTGGGTAAAAGATAGATGGTGGATTAATGCAGGTGCAGGATTGGCTATGGATTTTCCAGTATTCTATGAAGATAATATTGAGGATGAAGATTGGAATTTTGGCGGTGCTGTTTCCTTCAGTACAGGATATGAATTTGTGCAAAAGAAAAATTTTGCGCTAGACCTTCAAACACAACTGCAGATGGGTTGGACTAATCTAGATAATGGAAAAGATCGAGACGCTGTAGTGCTCTCCTTTGGAATAGGTTTTAATTGGTTTTAAGACTAGGCACCTTAAAACATATAATTTGGATTAAATTTTTAGGCTGTTGACTGACAAACCGGCATAAGCACCATAATCAGAACGTTGGCAATTAATAGGTAGTCGACAATCTACAGCTGCGATTACAACAGATTTGACATTCTTCCGATTCTCCATGGAATTGCTAAAGTCTATACCAAACAGAAAACTACCACATAGTAATCCATAACTAACGGTTATAGGAGACCGTCATGTCATAATTTAGAATGAAAACAGAACTACAATGGACAGACAAGCAGAACGAAATATTCAATTTAAATATTCCAGACTAGCAGGACTCAGTTACATCATTTTTACACTTAGCGGCTTGGTCAAGAATTTTGTATTGGATACTAGATTGTCTAATGCAGGTGCCATTAAAGCCACACTATTTGAAAACGAACTGCATTTTCGGCTTGGAATCGTGGCAGAAACAATAATGTTTCTCGGTGTTATTTTAGCTTCTGTCTCATTTTATGTAGTACTCAAACCTATAAACAGGCAACTATCACTTATGGCTTTATACCTAAGGTCCGTTGAGATAATTATTGGCGGAATGGCAGTTGTTTTTAGTATGGTAATGTTGACATTGTCGGTCAAGTCAAATCTATTAGATATTTACAGTTCGGAACAACTGTATGAATTTGTAATCCTGGCCTCAAATTTCAGACAACCTGCATATGAATACAGCTGGATATTCATGGGGTTCGCGGGAGTACTTACGTTTTATTTATTTTTGAAATCTCGCATTATTCCAAGATTTTGGTCAGTATGGGGGATCCTGACTTACTCAAGTTTGATCCTTTATCCTATACTCAAAATACTTGTTCCAGATTTACCTCGCGAGACCATGTTTGTGCTTTTTCCTGGTGCTCTTTTCGAATTGGGAGTAGGTATATGGTTACTAAGTTTCGGGGTGAAGATTCCAATTGACAGTGTTAATGCGCATGTCAAAAGATGATGACGTATTGTTTTACTTAGCTACCTGTAAAGTGTCTAGCAAATAAGTTAGATTGTAGCTATAAACAAAGTCTAGAGGTATATGCTATACCTAGACGTTGTCGTTAGTTATGAAATTATTTAGAAAAGTAAGACATAAGCTGATTATAGAGGATAAGAAATCTCAATATCTAAAGTATGCTTTAGGAGAAATCATACTGGTAGTCATCGGTATTTTGATTGCATTACAGATTAACAACTGGAATCAGTTAGTAAAAGACAAGAATTCCCTAGATGAATATTTAACAAAGATTAAATCCCATACATCGCAAGACATAATCCAGTTAGATGAGCTATCCGAAGGAAGAAAGCGAATTGCCGACATATGCAAAAACGTGCGAAAGAGCATCTTAGACAAAACCGAAAATGAAAACCTATTTTTGTTTAAGGCCAGTGGCACCGCTTTTGCCGATTTTTACTTTAAACCCAATATTGGTGGCTATGAATCATTAAAAGGCTCGCCATATTATGGTAAAATAAACAACTCTAGGCTCGATTCACTTCTGGCTGAATATCATATTTTGGTAGATGGAATTTCTGAAAATGAAAAGAGCTATAACGAATATGCAGTGTATCAAGAAAAATTTCTTGATACTGAATTCGACAGGTCGCTTATTTTCGCATCTGCTTTTATCCCCCAAGATTCTTTAGCCGCAAAAGCTACTCCACAATCTGAATATGATAAGGTGTTTCTGGAATACACGTCTAAACCTGCCTATAGAAACGTCGTCAATTTAGCTGCTTGGCAATTCGATACAATGATCGATCAATATGGACAACTAAAAGAACTAGGTAAGAAGATTATTAAAGAAATAAACGGAGTAACCGAAGACTAATCATTAATGAATTAGCCTTTTTGGGTGACAATAAGAACGGAATTAACATAGAAGCAAGAGTTAAGGATTACAGGGTAAATTGAATAGACGAAGATGAATTTTGAGGAATTTAGAATTGATATTGAGCATAAACTCAATTCAATTGCTCGTTTTGAACTCTTAGAATTTCGATATGAGCCTTACCACTTTGGAAATGGGTTATTAGCGTACCGCATTTCGGGAAGAAATCACCGATTGATTTATGATGCAAGAGAGAATCACCTTACTTGGGAATGTAGTGAACCACATGAGAAATACTTTGGAGCAAAATTCTCAATATTCAAGAAGTTCGATGGATTGAATTTAGAAGAAGAGGAAATTAAATACTGTATACAACAAGGTCTATAGTGTCTTGCACCCTGCGAGACACTACGATGCACTAAACGTTGGCCAGCAGCAAAACAAGTTTAAATGGAAGAAGAAAAACCAAGACTTTCGAGGTTAACCGCAATTTTAACTCAACTGCAATCTAAGAGAATTGTAACAGCCAACACACTTGCTGAAAGGCACAATGTCAGTGTAAGAACAATATACAGAGACATAAGAACACTTGAAAAATCAGGAATTCCTATTACAACTGAAGAAGGTAAGGGCTATTCAATCATGGAAGGGTATCATCTTCCCCCTGTCCTATTCTCTGAAGAAGAAGCAAATGCATTGATTACTATTGAACAGCTTGCAATTAAGAATAAGGATCAATCACTAAGTGAAAATGTATCCAGTGCTATTGAAAAGATTAAAGTAATTCTAAAGTACTCGCAAAAGGGAAACGCAGACCTACTAACAGATCGAATATATTTTGGAGGTAATAATTCTCAGGAGAGAACCAGCAACAATTTGATGGAGATACAATCTGCAATAATCCACTTTCAACTTTTAAAGATAGAATACAACTCTTCCGAAAATAAACATACTATACGCCAAATAGAACCCTTCGCCCTTTACAGCATACATGGGAATTTTCTCCTCATTGCCTTTTGCAAATTAAGGAATAGTTTCAGGGCATTTAGGATAGATTATATTGAGAGCCTCGAGACTCTTAAGGAAACATTTACCCCTCACAATATGACATTGAAGGAGTATTTTGAAAAATATGTTAGAAACCAAGAACACCCCTGACACACCTCTGTCACAAGCCCTCTTTATGTTTGCATTATACGAATCATATAAAAGCAATTAAAATGGATATTTTCAACATAGTAGTTTTAGCATTATCAGGTCTCATGTTAACTTTTGCAGGTTTTATGAGATTCTTAAAGCCTATTGGTTCTTATTGCCTAAAGTCTTATGCCGACAATCCCGAATTAAAAATAGAAGGAAAATCGAGTATGTTTAGCGAGATGAGAGGTGCAGGTCTACACACCGTATTTGCTGGCATCACTATTTTATTAGGGACTTTACTTCCTCAATTGCAACTTACATCTTTTATAGTCAGCAGCATTTTTTATGTAAGCTACGCTATTGGCAGATCGGTGAGTTTAAGTGTAGATGGAAAACCTAATCAACAAACATTTCAGGGTATGATCTTCGAGATTATTTTAGGAGGTTTGAATGTATTTTGCTTAGTCAAAATCCTGCTCTAAAAAGTCTGATTGAAAGATACTATTTACCATAGATAAGTTTACCCGTTCTAAGGACACCCTTGCCTTTAGAGTAAACTTTATAGAGATACATTCCGTCTTTTACGCTATAACCTGATGCATTATCTCCATACCAATAAAAGCCAGGTTGTTCGTTTATGAAATCAATTTCTTCTAGCGTCTGAATCTTCTCTCCTCCAAGTGTGTATACTTCAATTCTCGTTTGATTAGGGAGCGAACTTTGTACTGGGATAAAGGTTCTATCCGAAAATGGGTTTGGAAAGTTTGTCAAGACTTGTTCTGGCTCTGAGTTATCAATGCTTGTAATAATAGTATTAGATAAAGGCACGTCTTGTATACCTTCGTTTTCGGTTGCAGTAAAGCGTCTATTTACTGAGAGATCAGTGTAAACATCTATAGCACCGGAAGGCCATTCGATAGTCATCTCATCGATAATTTCAAATCTACCCACGCCAAAATGAAGTACTAAACTACTCTGCGAAGCATAACCTGTAGCACCAGTAATTTGGTCCATCTGAACTTTATCACCAGTCTTTATTTTAACCACTGCACCTATCGCCGAGGTATTACTTTCAGTGCCAATTGCCTTTACCAATACAGCATTATTATCTTGAACTTCCCTTCCAAAAAGCTGATTGCTTGCTGTCGTCCCCCAATTAGCCACCACTATGTCCATGTTACCATCATTATTAACATCGGCCGCGGCGGTTCCAAAAGAAGCGTACGGACTTTCTATGTTGGTGTCGGCACTAATCCATTCAAAATCACTTCCTCCGTTATTCTGATATAGCTTATTAGGTTTGGAACTGATAAACTGATGATTAGCCAGGTAAATATCTTGGTCTCCATCATTGTCATAGTCGAACCAGAAAGTTCCCCAGCCCATACCACTATCATTTAGATCATAATCACTACCCTTACTCGTGAACGTTTTATCACCATTATTTTCAAAGAAATAATTCACTCCATAATTACTGATATAAATATCCCAGTCACCATCTAAATCATAATCACCAAAATCTACTCCCATACAGGCACAGAATATACCTAGGCCAGAGCCTTCCGTAATATCCTCGAACTTACCGGTACCATCATTCTCGAATAATACTGCATCGCCACCGTCATTCAACATGTAGAGGTCTAGATCACCATCATCATCCAAATCAAAGAAGATCGTACCCATAGCAGGATCAATATTTAGGGCTCCTGACTCAGTAGTTACATCGCTAAAAGTGTTGTCTTGATTATTCTTGTAGAGTACATTTTCAGTATTGTAGTTATGAATATAGATATCTAAGTAACCGTCATTATCCACATCGGCAAACTGTACTGATCGCGGATCGAAGGGGTCACCCACTCCTGCTGTCATGGTAATGTCTCGAAATGTTAAATCTCCATTATTAATATAAAGAGTATTGGGAGTATTCGTATTACCAATATAGAGATCTAAGAAGCCGTCATTATTTACATCACCCCAAGTAGCGGCAGTTGTGTTGCCTGTAGAATTCACCCCAGCCGATTCGGCAATCTCTTCAAATATGAAATTTCCTCTATTTAGGTACAACTTATTAGGTATACCAGACTCTCTCACTGATATATATATATCCTCAAGTCCATCATTATTAATGTCGCCAAAAGAAATACCGTGGTTACTTCCGAGATTATCTATTCCCGATTGAACAGATAAATCAGAGAATCCAATTTGAGCATGTATTAGATTAATTGTAGAGATTAGAATTAACACTACAATTTTTAGCCTCTTCAACTTCATACCTTAAATATAACAGAGGGACTTAAAAGTCTGGTAGTCACTCTTTAATAAACTTACCCACCACTCGATTATTATCTCCTAATAAAAGGTAAACACCTTTATCAAGAAAACGAACGTCTAGCTGTGTAATTCCGTTTCGACCTGCAGACTGAAGCGCATAGAACTGTCCATTGAGTCCCATAATTCTAAAGGTTGATGATTCTCCCACAACATTTAAAAAATCTGTTACAGGATTGGGATACAATACATGCTGACCTTCTTCGACTTCTATACCGGGACTAAAATACTCGATACCATAATTGAAAGCATTAACACCCACATCTCTTCCAATTCTTCTACCTGGGATATCATCAATAGGCGGATGAATACCACCCCATATTCTTGATAGTGAGCATTGGTCTGAAGCATCTCGATAGGTTGCCCATTGGAGTGTGACATCTGCAGTTGGACCTTCTTCAAACACTAGAAATTCATTTCTAATGGCAGGAAATTCCCCCATACCTCCAGGAAAAAACGGATCCCCAGTTAATTGTGTCAGCACCTCTGCTGCTGCTCTAGAATAAGTCGAGTGGCCCGATACATACCCTGCGAACGGTGGGGTAACAAAGGTTTGTCGTTGATAGGGATTCCAGTCTGCTGCTAGTATCCATCCCACTCCAGCATAGGTAGTTTCTGGATCTCGTATATAAAAATGCCCTCTCCAAGCAAACACCTTAATCTCACCAATATTTTCTCCCTGTGGGCCTGCTAACGGATCACCATCTTGCACAAGCTCAATAAAGCCAGGTATCAAATCGACACCTGCAGGGTGGTAATTTGGCAAAGTCTCATCACTTGACTGCCCTTTACTAGCCATATACCTTATTGCAGATATTGGTCTGATATAATCATAATAGCCTTTTACACTCCATGCTGCAATAGCAGCATCGTGCATAGCTCCGCCTAAAAGGAAGTATGATTTTATATCCCACTCCAAATCACTTAATACATCACCTTCTCCTTGTAGCTTCTTTTCCAATTGCGGATGATCAGAAACATAGTTCATGATATCAAACCAATGGCCAGGAGGTGTTTCAGAATCTGGTCCATCTGCCCAGAATTCAGCTAATATCCTTGCATAGTCAGCTCTTTTAACCAACTGAGGTTCGTATGGCATTCCAGTGCTTGGGTTTACATCATAACCTACTCCCGGGTCTCCTCCATTTGTTAAATCATAAAATGATCGATACTCTTCAAAAGATTCGGGCAAGTCATCAAAACCTATGTTCCCCAACGAGGAAGGAGCAATATCAATAAGTGTTTCGTCTTCTGGATCTAAATGAGAAGACCAAACACTCACCAATTGATGATTCCAACGGTAAAGTTCGCTCGGCCCTTCTTTCGTTGTGGTGTCTAAATATACAGGAGGGCCTGGATCATGATAAACCTTGTAAATAAATCCATCTCTCTCAAATGTATTGGCCTCTGAATTCGTCATAGAAAATGGAATGACGTTACCCCATTCGGCACTTAAAAAATCTGGACGACCACCAGAGATCGGATTACCGCTTTGATCAACAAAAGTTTCAAATTCTAATGGCTGCCACCTATTCGGGTCTGTTATATCGCCTACTCCTGATTCGCGAGGCGTTAAACCTCCATTTAGTGGTTCATAGTAGCGATTTTGATAATTGGCAATCTCATTGCTACCATCAGTCAAACCGAATTGAATCAACTGCTGAGCAACGTAATTACCAAATGCTGCTGGATCTCCACTCTGATAGTCGGTAGAAGTTAAGTTTTGATCGTACCCCAATTGATTGAAGAGTCCATCAATTTCTCTGAAGATCTCAAATGAATTTGGTGAAAACTGAAAACGATGCTTCAGCAAACGCAAGGAAGCATAACTGATGGCTTCTTCACGAGCTTCTTCCGTATTACTATCAAATGTAAATACTTCGAAATCCGAAATATACTCTCCAATAATATTCCCCAGAAAGTAAGTCTGAGCTTTGCCATCATACACAGCCCAGATATCATACATGGCTACACTATGATGAAATAGATTTCGAGCATGAACTGTCGGCCTGGCTAAGTCATTCCTAATTGACTGAAGAAGCACTTCATTCCATTGTCTGGCAATAGAATGCTCTTGAGCTTCCAATCTTGGAATACTTACAAAACAAACTAATAGAACCAATACTATACGAACCATAAGGGCAAAGAATGTCTTAATTCGAACACCAATTTAGTGGTTACAATATTCTTTTCATCTCTATTGTTTGAAAATTAGAAGATTAAAAACGCTTCATAAAACTTATGATTGGGCCGGCAAACAAAAAATACAACTGAACTGAAATTAATAGGGTTGGACAGACTAGATCCAATATCTACACTTTACAATTCAACCAGTCTTAACGATAGTCCGGCATAAACAGCTTTCCGAGCGGCTAGATTGAATATATGTTGCGAGCATATTAATTCAAAAAAACAGAAAGATGAATAAATTAACCCTTAAACAAACCGTAACGCCATTAGTCACCCTAGCGATAATTTGTTTCATGTACTTTGGACCAGTTACTCGAACACCTTTTGAAAATATAGTTATCTCTATAATTATCATTATCGCAAATTATTTTGAATATAAGGGAAAGCCATTATCAGCACTTGGATTTCAACGATCAAAATTCAATGCGAAAAACCTACTTGTATACGCACCTTTAGCGGCATTTGGACTTTTTATTGTTTATGTATTTGCCCTAGTGCCAGGAATCGAAATGCTTACAGGAATATCCATTGATTATTCAAGCATGTCGCAATTGAAAGGAGACCTTCCAACTACTATTATCTGGCTATTAATAGTTTGGGCAACAGCAGGCTTTGGTGAAGAAATAATTTTCAGAGGCTATTTTATGCGACAGTTCGTTAAATTTTTTGGAGATGGCAAAATGAGTCTCGTCATTAACATTCTAATATTCAGTAGCTTTTTCGGATACATGCATATGCAACAAGGAATTACAGGACAACTCGTTGCCGCATCTACAGGAGCACTCTTTTCCATAATATTCTATAAGCGTAAGTACGATTTATGGTTCATGATTATGCTGCATGGCATTTTTAATACTCTGGGCTTACTTAGTTTTTACTTTGGATTAGCTTGATTTTAAGCTACTTGGACCTGCCTATTAATTGCATTTACGCTGTATCTCTAAAAATTGAAAATCGAATTTAATGAGTTTGAACGAGGTACTTTAACGGATTTGTAAGATGAAAGAGATCGTAATAAAGAAATATGTGAGATTTATATTTAGCGTAATAATGCTTGTCCTTAATTTAAACAAGTTGCTCCTGAGATCTTGTGTTTTCGAAAACGGACGATCACGACCATTGAGTCGGCGTTACAATTCAACTCATTTTAACGATGATTCAACTTATAGTCATTTTATAAACTATCCGAAAATTTAATATTTAACCTGATCATTAAGCCGGTCGTTCCTGAATTGGAAGCTTATGAAATTTAAAAGCTATTGTGCAATTTGAATCTGTTCAAAAGAGGCTTAGAAGAACCAAGGTCAATTAGAATTGAAATGAGTATGTTAACAAATAGAGAAAAACGTATAAAGCACCTTGGTTTCGACGATGTATGGTTTGCTGTAATAGGAATTATCATCTTAAGTTTATCTGCTGTTTTCATATTCAAAACACCAGCAGATCGGCTAACAACTACTGAAACCATTATCACTTTTGTGGTGAGTATATTTTTTTCTGCCAGTGACTGGCTCATTAACAGAACAATATTAATTCGCCTACGAAAAAAGTACCCAAGCCTAAAAGATAGTACTCAGCGGATTGCCCTGCTTTTCTTGGGTATTTTGATCACCGTTACTGTCGTTGACTTTATCGGCGTTAGCCTAGTTTCCCTAGTATCAGAAAATATTAGCTATGACTTTCAAGAAAGAGCCAGGTCATTATTAGTGGTCATTGCCCTTACCACTATGATCATGGCCATTTATGAAGCCGTATATTTTTTCCTGCTGCTGCAAAAGTCTATTCGAGAGGAAGAACAGTCGAAACAAGCGATTATACAGGCACAACTTGATACACTTCGTAATCAAGCACAACCTCACTTCTTCTTCAACACGCTCAACACATTACGAGACATTATAGACCAAAGCCCTAAAGAGGATGCCAAGCAATTTGTAGATAAACTATCAGATATATACCGCTTCCTCCTTGAATCAGGAAACACCAATTTAATTTCTTTGAAGGATGAACTGAAATTTGCAAAAGCATATATTCATATACAATCAGAACGTTTTGGGGAGAACCTAGAGTTGAATTGGAACATCCCTCAAGCTCATTTAAACACCATGATTGTACCGATGAGTCTCCAATTACTTTTAGAAAATGCCATCAAACACAATGTCATTTCAAGAGCAAAACCATTGATGGTCAACATCAACATCAAAGACGAAACTATGATAGTGGATAACATAATTCAGAAAAAATCCACACAACTCCCTTCAACAAAAGTTGGGCTAAAAAACATTGAAAAACGGTATGCCCTGATTTCTGACAAATCAATAGAAATTATAAATGACGGTCATCGCTTTTCCGTTTCTCTACCATTATTGAAAGACAGTACAATAAAAGAATAAACATGAAAATTTTAATCATCGAAGATGAAATTCGGGCTGTCAGCCAATTACAACTTGTGCTAAAAACCTGTAGATTCAATTATGAATTATTAGACATTATCGATACTGTCGAAGACGCTGTAATCTGGTTTGAAGAAAATGAGTCTCCTGACCTCGTGTTTATGGACATACAATTGGCCGATGGTTTGAGTTTTGAAATTTTTCAAAACACTACGGTAGATGCTCCAATTATTTTCACCACAGCATTTGATCAATATGCCATCCAAGCATTTAAAGTAAATAGTGTTGATTATCTGCTCAAACCAATTCAAAAAGATGACTTGAGCAAAGCGCTTGATAAGTTCCTTAAATCAAACAACTCTTCTAAGGTCAATGCTTCGGTTTTAAAACAATTACTCAGTGATCTACAAATCCCCTCTCAAAGAGAAGGTATGCTCGTTAAATCCGGGAAAGGTTTTGTACAAATTAAAATTTCAGATTTACTCTACTACTATTCTGAAGATAGCATCACTTTTGGCGTTACTCAGAGCAAACGTTTTATTATAGAAGAAACGCTTGATGAACTTTATAGCACGCTAGATCAGACAAAATTCTTCAAAATTAATCGGGGTCAAATTGTGGCTAAATCTTCCGTCGAGAAGATATCCCCATATTTCAACCATAGAGTTAAGCTTACAATTGACAATCCAAGAGATCAAGAATTTATTGTAAGCAGACCAAAAACGAGTGATTTCAAAAATTGGATGAACAAGTAATTCAACTAGACCTTATCTATCATTAATTAACCTTGATCACTGATGTTCAAATGCAAAAATATATTAATAGTAATTTGGTATTGTTTTCTCGCCACTGCAGTCCATGCTCAGGTAACCAAACTTAATGTATTAAGTTACGAACTAACACTTGAGCCTGACATTCAAACCCAGTCTGTTAAAGGAAGTCTTAAAGTTCAATTTGAAGTAGAAGGTGATACTAAAAAGGTAACTTTTGATGCTGGAACACTCAATATTGATAAGGTGTCAGGAGCAAACTTGCTATCCTTTAGTAAAGTCGGTTCGGAATTGGAGTTAGCCCTTTCAACATCAAATGAGTCTCCATATGAAGTAACCATTGAATACAGTGGAAACCCGAAAAAAGGGCTCCTTTTCAATGCTAATTTAAACCAAGCGCACACGGTCTATTTTACAGATCATTGGATGGTTTGTAACAGCAATCCGAGCGACAGAGCTTCTTTTTCACTCAACTTACTCCTCCCGAAAGGCATGCAATCAGTAGCTAGTGGTAAATCTTTGGGAATTGAAGAAAGAGCAGAAAAGACACTTCACAAATGGCATCAGGCCTATGAAACACCATCCTACACTTATGGCTTCGTTATCGGATCATTCAAAGCAACAGCTGAGCAAATTGGTGATGTAAAACTCAATTACTATTCTTCTGAACTAGAACCTAAAGCGCTTAAAAAAGTATTTGTCGAGACGCCGAACATCCTGAAGTTTTTTGAAGAAAAATCAGGTATTCAATATGTTCAAGACTCCTACTCGCAAGTGTTAATAGGTGATAACTATCAAGAAATGTCTGGCCTTTCAGTTTTGTCCAAGGCTTACCCGACTTTCGTATTCAAAGACAGTTCAGAAATTCATCTTACGTCGCATGAATTGGCCCACCAATGGTGGGGAAATATGATTACCTGCGAGGATTTTGGCCATTTTTGGTTGAACGAGGCATTTGCAGTTTATATGTCTTCGGCTTTCAGCGAATATAAATTTGGTGATAAAAAGTACCAGTCGGACATATCAATTTATAAAAGCATTTATGACGACATCGTGAAAAGAGGTAAGGACAGGTCATTGGTTTTTAAAACATGGATGCCGTCGCGACTTAACCGAAATGTTATTTACTACAAAGGCGCCTATGTACTGCATCTATTACGAGAGAAAGTTGGGGATGAGCTTTTCTGGAAAGGCATCCAATCTTATAGCATAAAGTATTTTGGGAAATCTGTAAAAACTGATGATTTCAAAGTCGCAATGGAAAACGCCACTGGTTTAAACTTGGATACTTTTTTCGATCGCTGGGTTTATAACAAGTTGTGATGCCAAATAGCAAAAAAGAAATCGTAGCTAATTAGATCAAGATACTTTTCATGGGGATTGGAATGTCCACTACATATTTTAAATTTAGAAATCGGTCTTGGCAATTAGGTAAAGAAAAACTAGGATGTTTAACTGCTTGGTCAATATTCAAGACATTGGTTCTAATTAGAAAAACATGAAAAGATTAATTCTATCATTACTCTGCCTATTCATAATTCAACTTGCTTATTCTCAACAAAAAGCGGTGACAGAAAAAGGAGAAGAAGTAATCTTGTATGAAGATGGAACATGGAAATACCAAAATCAAGAAGACTCACTAAAAGGAGAAATTCTAACCAACCCAACTCTATTTGAAAAGGGCGAGGAATCAACTTTTCTATTGAAAAGTTCCAAGCTTGAAATCGGAGTTTATTTGGATCCGAAACAATGGTCTTTTACTAAGGCCAAAGATAACCCGGAAGCAGAGTATGAACTTCAGTTAAGAGAAGGAGATCTATATGGAATGGTTATTACTGAAAAGGTTGAAATCCCACTTGAAACCTTAAAATTTATTGCTTTAGAAAATGGAAAATCGGCTGCTCCTGATCTAAAAGTAGTTAAGGAAGAGTATCGAACGGTAAACGGTTTAAAAGTTCTTCTCCTACAACTGAATGGAACTATGCAAGGAATAAAATTTTCTTACTACGGTTATTATTTCTCAAACACCAATGGAACCGTCCAATTCATTACATATACTTCTCAAAATTTGATGGATAGTTATCGACCTATAAGTGAGAAATTACTTAATGGAATAGTAGTGTTAAACTAAACACTCTATGATGAAATTTTAAGTTTACGAAACTTGCATTACAGTTTCATCCATGAGCATTACCTAAAATTTAAAGCGCTTTTTCGAAATATAACTCATACTATTCAAAAGCATTAATATGTCCCCTTTTATCCATTTAAAAGAAATGAACGCCGTTTATTACGCGTATTGATCGGCTTATTTCAGAGCAATTGCACACACACCAATGCTTGATTAGCTTTATAAAATTTAGCTTCTCTTAAAGGTTTAGCACTTTTAATGCAAAGTATGATGAAATACATGTTCCCCTTGCTCCTAATAGGCTTATTTTCTTGTCAACAAAAACAGGATCAATATGACAGTTTACAACCATCAGAGGCAACTATTTCTGATGTGCCCTTGGATTCTTTACTAAGAAAGAAACTTGAAACTATTCGAGCGGAAGATCAGGTACTGCGGATGATGCTGCCCGATTTAAACAAGAGGTACGATAGAGCTGCAGAAGAGCAAACTGCCTTTAGAAAACTGATGGTTCAACAAGATAGTCTGTGTGAAATCAAGATCAGAAAAATACTAGATGAACACGGTTGGATTAGTGCAGAAAGGGTTGGTTATATGGCCAATCAAACTTTATGGTTGGTTATACAACACGCTCCTTTAGCAACTCAAATTGAATATCTACCGATGTTGAAAGAATCTGTCAATACCGGAGGTTCTGATGGTTGGTACTTGGCGTTTTTAGAGGATAGAATTAACATGCGCCAAGGCAAAAAGCAAGTGTATGGTTCGCAAGCCAAACCAAATGACATCACAGGTAAAACCCATATTTACCCTATAGAAAATGTAGCCACAGTGAATGAACGCAGGTTGAGTATAGGACTGAAAACCATAGAAGAATATGCAGTGGCAAATGGTCATGTATTCAATCTTGAGGAACACAAATAACTGTATTAAGAATTCGCAGATATAGCTTAGAAAAGCCCAGTTTTCCAGAAATTCGATTAAGTTTATCTTCGCTAAACACAAGCTGAGTGAGTTCTAATAAAGCCTTATTGATAATAGACATGCAGAAAGGGTCTTTTACACCTAAGACACCACGCTATGATACTGAAGGCACCGTGACTAGGATTAATCATTTAGCCAATACTTTTAGGAAGTTAGACCTACCCGTTATTTATATTCAACATGATGGCAACGGAAGTGGAGAATTTGAAAAGAACACTCCAACGTGGGAAATATTAGATGAACTTGAAGTTGCAGCTACAGATATATTGATAGATAAGTACGCGAACGACGTTTTCTATCAATCGACTTTAGCAGCTACCTTGAAAGCATTAAAAGTCGAAGAATTATTTATTACTGGCTGCGCAACGGATTTCTGTGTTGAGGCAACTGTGCAATCTGCTATCGCAAAGGACTATAACATTACCGTTGTAGCCGATGGTCATACTACGGGTGAACGACCACATATGACAGCCAAAGATGTGATTATACATTACAATTGGGTCTGGCGAAACATGATCCCAACAAAGGGAAAAATCAAAGTAAGAAGCCTTAAAGAAATCAACCAGAGATTTAATTAAGAATGATTTTTCAACAATTCAGGCCTACGCAACGCTTACAACCCTTCATTAAAGAATATTACCTGCTTGAAGGAAATTTAGGTGAAAGAGTGAGTGATGTTTTCTTTGCTGATGGCTGTATAGAGATTGTATTCAACTTAAATATTGATTTCTACAGAGATAAGGAAAAGGAAAATTGGGCCAAGATAATTGGCCAAATCACGAAGCCACTCCATATTGAAGCAGAGGGAAAAGGTAAAAGCTTCGGAATTTGGTTTACCCCACACGGCTTTTCAAGGTTAGCACAACTTCCTTTACAATCAATAAATGATAGGGCGATAGCGCTCGACAATCTGTTTCCTCAAACCTTAATAGAAAATATCGGTGAATACTTAGAATCAGGTGATATAAAGAGACTGGTTAGCGAAATAAATAATTACTTCGAATTGCAAATAATTTCTCGAGCAGCCACCCGAAAAGACAAGCTTGTTAGTTACGCGGTGCAGCGTCTTTCCACTAACGAAAGACATATTGCAATTGATAAGTTGGCAGAAGAATGCGGTGTTTCTTTACGCTACTTACAACATGTTTTTCTAGAAAAGATTGGCCTTAGTCCGAAAAAACTCCAAAGGATCATACGATTTCAATCGGCAATTCGGGTATTAAATCAAAATCCTTTACCGACACTAACCCATACTGGATATGATGTAGGTTATGCTGACCAATCTCATTTTATACGCGATTTCAAAGCCTTTAGTGGGTTTACACCTTCGCAATTCCAATCGAATACACAATTACTCAATCAATACTTCATTTAAGTAGTTCGCTTTTATACAATTACTTAATAAAGCCTTCCATTATCTTTAGTGATAACCCTTTGCGTAAGTAATATGAAATCACAAACTAAGATTAAGGTCACTTTTCTATTTTTCTTCATACTCACTGTCTACTGTTGTGAAAAATCAACTTTGGCAGAGATTAACTTTGAAACAGAAAAAGCCGAAATTCTACATACAATCAATAGTGAAACTGCTGCAGCTTTTAATCGCAATTACGAATTATGGAAATCCTATTGGGTTCAAAAAGCATACGTAACCAAGACCTATATTAACTTTTCAGACAGTACATCAACGGAAACACTTGGCTGGGAAAAAGTGGACGATTTTGTTAGGGTTTATATTGAAGAACACCCTGAACCTGAACCGCTTCCTAAGTCCATTACCGACATAGAAGTGAGACTTTACAATTCTGGTGCATTCGTAAATTATGAGGTTAATGATATCGGAAAACGGAAGAAAAGAGAAACCAGGTTGATGGAAAAGGAAAACGGTCAATGGAAAATTGCTGGCATGCACACAAGCATTTATTGATTAATCGGGTGATTAAAATTTCTTTGCCCAAACGCTTTTCGCTTTCATTTTTGATTAGAAATTTATCACCTTCCCAATACAAGGCTAAACGCCCGCTTTGAGAATGTCTAGTATTAAAGGAATTAAGCAGGAATATAAAAACAGGATAGATCGGGTTTTCGATTTCATTGAGAAAAACCTAGATGGAGATTTATCACTGAATACAGTAGCTGCAGAAGCTTATTTTTCACCATTTCATTTTCACAGAGTATTTAAATCCATCACTGGCGAGACGCTGAATACCTATGTAACCCGCAAAAGAATAGAGAAAGCGGCTTCTATGCTAATACATCAAAGGCAAACCATAACAGACCTTTCTCACAGTTACGGATTTAACGATAATTCGTCTTTTACCAGAACTTTCAAAAAGTATTATGGAGTAAGCCCAACGGAGTTCCAAAGACAAAACCCAAATAAGTTTAGCAAGATTCGTCAACTCGAGCGCAAGAATGGTCAAGCTTACCCGAGTATTGAAAAATACATTTGCATCATTGATAACCATTTAAACTGGATAAAAATGAATACAAATTTTGAAGTAAAGACCCTTCCTCGATTAGACTTGGCCTATATTTCTTGTATAGGTTCTGAAAATGTTGAAAATGCTTATACCGAGCTGGTAAAATGGGCTACACCAAAAGAATTGATCAACGAAAAAACAAGAATGGTCTCCATTTACCACGACAGTTTTAAAGTAACCGAGGCATCAAAGGTTAGAATAAGCGCTTGTATTGTCTTGAACGAATCTACTTCAGTGGAAGGTATTGTCAGTAAAACCACTTTAGAAGAAGGTAAATTCATTGTCGGTCGGTTTGAAATTAAGCCTTATGAGTTCGAAAAAGCATGGACTGGCCTCTCCATTTGGATGGGTGAGAAAGGTTACAAAAAAGCAGACCGATACGCTTTCGATATTTATTATAATAATTATCGAAATCACCCTGAAGGTAAATTTATCGTTGACCTTTGCATGCCGGTAGAATAACCGGCACAATCAAGATCGAAAAAGCAAAACCGCTACCATCAAGGAAACTCAAACTCATATCGTCCCTTTAAGCATTGAATCGATGCGATTGCAAGCATATGGGGTTGGTATATTTGAAGCGCTTAAAACTAAATCGGCATTTAAAAAGGCGATTAAGAAAGGCTTGATACAAGTAAATGGGTGCCCAGCGACAACGGGGATAATAATTTCTGGTGGTGAACTAATTAGTTTAAAATACACAGAGGTTGCCGAGAAAGAAAGTCGCTTGGTGTATCCTCTGAGTGTTTTATATGAAGATGAATACCTCGCCTTAGTGCATAAGCCAGCGGGTATATTGGTGAGTGGCAACGGATTCAAAACAATTGCTGAAGCACTACCCCAGAATTTAAAACCCAGCTCACTTAAAGACGCTCGTAAACCACAACCAGTCCACAGAATAGACTATGCAACGACTGGTATTTTAATGGTAGGAAAAACCGAAGATAGCGTAAGGGTTTTGAATGGACTCTTCGAGAAAAAACAGATCAAGAAAACATACTATGCGATTACGATCGGCGAAATGACTAATAGCCAAGGAACAATCTCACATGACATTGATAATAAACCAGCCCTTTCTGAATATAATGTAGAGAAGACAGTCATTTCAGAGCGGTTTAAGCGGCTTAATCTTGTTAAACTGAATCCCAAAACAGGTAGAAGGCATCAACTTCGAAAGCATTTATTCAAGATAGGGAATCCTATTTTGGGTGATCGAGATTATTTTAATGAAGGCTTACTATTAAAAGGTAAGGGTATGTATCTGCACGCGACAACGCTTGAATTTACTCATCCATTTACTGGCGAAAAAATCTCGCTTGAAGATCCGCTCCCTTCTAGATTTAAGAAGATTTTTCCTTGATTGAACCTAATGGGAGTATATTCCATGCAGGTATATAAGCCGATTTACTATATTTGTTTTATGATTGTATAATCCTGAATCGTGTCAAGCATTTTTTCAAATCAAGATAGGTACCCACCTATCTCGCGATTCTAATATGTCTCGAGTACATCTGAAGAACAATTTCAGATGGAAAAAATTAAATTTTCAGATTTTTTTGACCCTCCATAAAGTGTGGTCAGATGTATTTATACAGCAATGAAACAACAATTTTACTATAAAAAGGTCGCGAATCCCTCCTGTCTTAAACCAATTATTGACAATTGGAGAAAAACGCTACTTTGCCCGCATGATGGCATGTGGGAATCTATTTTTCAATCATCGTCCCACATCGAAATCAGGTATGAGAACGAAACGATTGGCTATGCCATAACCAATGGCCAAGAACAACTTTTACAGTTGTACTTAGAAAGCGAATGGGTGAATTTAGGGCCACAGGTCTTTGAAGAGTTCAAAAAAGTTTACCAAATATCTGAAGCATTGATAGGCACAAATAACCCCGTTTATCAAGAATTGATCAATCCATTCTCAACTGAGTCAGAGGTACACACTTTACTTTTTCAAGATTCAAATCATGACGAAGCAAATCTCCTCAATGATATGATTCGGCTTGCATGGGAAGAGAATCTTGAAAAATTGGTCTCTTTTTATCATGAAAGTACGGGTGCGCCTGAAGCTTGGTTAACTCAATACTTGGGTACATTAATTGATAAAGGCGAACTCTTTTTTGTCGAAAGAGAAGGTGAAATAGCAGGTTCTTGTGAAGTACGATTAAGCGATATTTATGAAGGAATAGCTGACATCGGCATGGTTGTAGCTCCTAAATTTAGATCGAAAGGGCTAGGTACTTACTTACTAGGAAAGGCTAAAGAGCTGGCTTATGACTTGGGAAGAAAACCAATATGTTCTTGTGAAGCCGAGAACACTGATTCAGAAAGAGCCATAATTAAGAATGGTTTTGTAAGCAAATTTCAAATTCTCAGGGTGAAGCTTTAATAAAAAAGGGTTGGCTTGATGCCAACCCTTTTTTATGTTTTTATTTAGTAAGGACTAACTGGCTTTATACCATTCTACTTCGTCTTTCAATTCATCTGACAATTCTATTTCAGGGTTAAGAACCTGAACTTTTCCAGCCATTCTTAAGGCTAATTGCTCTTCAATCTCCTTTTTAACCAATTTCCTGTAAGGGAGGAAATGGTTCAGGAAAGCAGCAAATGACAAGAAATTTCCGATTCCTCCTCTATTGTGCTTAAACATTAAGTAAAGGTATTTCCAGAATACGAACCTTGTACTTCTTACAAATCCCAAGTTTCCAACCATTTTAAGGCCAAACCAGATGCCTTTCCAATCAAAATCAGTCTTGTGCTGATTGGCCAACTTTTTACGCAATTCAGGATCTCTATGGACTTTAGCTTGCCCGACCATCATGAAATGGTCAAAAACTCGCTTCATGTAGTTTTTTGGATCATATAGCTTCCAAAACCCTTCCACATACTCCTCGGCTATATCTTCAATAGGTCTGGAAGGCACAAAATTGAGTAAAGTTGTTTGGTTTAAATTCGCATCGTCCAGCAATCTACCTTCTTTCTTGAGTCTGTCCCACAGTGCCGTATTTGGCAAGGCTTGTAGCATACTAAAGGTTACGCCAGGAATGGCGTTCTCCATTGCAAAGTCAAAAACTCTCGTACCAGCACCTTTCTTCTCATCGTCAAAACCGATAATAAACCCTGCCATAATCCGCAGGCCTGCTTTCGCAATTTTCTCCAATGACTCGTTCATTGGTTGGCGGTTGTTTTGATGCTTCAATGTAAGCGCCAAACTTTCTGTATCTGGTGTTTCAATACCAATGAAGACCGTCGAAAACTTACTCATAACCATTAAATCGAGCAGCTCATCATCGTGAGCCATATCAATTGAAGCTTCGGTTGTAAAACTGAACGGATATCCGTTGGCCGATTGCCAATCTATCAGTTTTTCGAGGAATGGTTTTACCGTTCGTTTATTGCCAATGAAGTTATCATCGACAAAGAAAATTCCTCCTGTCCATCCTAAACTTCTTAGCAGATCTAATTCTTTTTCGACTTGAGAGAAAGTCTTTGTCCTTGGTACTCGACCATATAAAACTATGATATCACAAAATTCGCACCTAAACGGGCATCCTCTAGAATACTGAATCGCCATTAGGAAATAGGCATCCATATCCAGTAAATCATATCTCGGTATCGGGCTTAAAGTAACATCGGGCTTATCCTTTGATCTAAAAATTCCATCTTTCTCCCCTCTTTCTAAGGCTTGAACGAAAAGGTCAATCGTGTACTCACCTTCATCTAACACAAGATAATCTGCACCTACTTCTAAAAAATCGTTGGGTAAGGATGTAGCATATGGCCCACCAACAGCTACTGGCTTATTGCGTCTTTTGGCTTCAAGAATTAAGGCCATAAAGTCTTCCTTCTGTGCAATCATTCCTGAAAACATCACCATGTCGGCCCATTCCCAATCCTCTTCAGAAACATCTTCAATGTTTCTGTCTTTGAGTCTGTATTCCCATTTTTGAGGTAAAAGTGCGGCGACTGTTACTAGTCCTAGTGGTGGCATAAATGCTTTCTTGCCTATGCCCTGAACAGCCTTTTCAAATGACCAGAAACTGGTCGGGAAGATTGGGTAAATTAATAGTACTTTCATGTTGGTCTTGGTTGCAGTTTAATATAATAATTTATTAGATGGTTAAAACCTCCCTTGTACTATTAAATTCAAAAAATGACATACAATCATTAATGTAAATAGTGTTTTACAGAACTATATTCTGCCTACAACTCTAATCACTATCCTGTTAACCTGTACCTTATTGTACTCAAAAAAAGTCCTGAGAAGAAATTGACATCTCAGACACTAGGAAGAATAATAATTAGGCCCTCAAGTCTTCGGTGTATAACCTGTGTTTCCTGAATTCTTTTATCAAAATCATTTCATAAGGGTTCCAAAAATCGTTTTAAACAAATAGCTTTACAATAAGATTTAAAGCGATAGATGGACCCAAACCCGGCAGAAAAAATCGTCTTGAGCAAAGACAAGATCCAAGTGCTCAAAAAATACACGCAAGAGCATAAGTCGAAAGCGGCTATACAAATCATTAATTCTTTTATCCCTTTTATAGGAATCTGGATTCTGATGTATTTGAGCCTTGACATGAGCTACTGGATTACCTTAGGTCTAGGGGCAATTAATGCATTTTTCTTGGTAAGGATCTTTATCATTCAGCACGATTGTGGCCATCAATCATTTGTAAAAAACAGAAAGGCCCAGAAGATCATCGGTCATGCTTGTAGTTATTTATCGGCCATTCCTTTCTACTATTGGGCAAAATCTCATAGCATTCACCACAAGTTAAATGGTCAGCTTGAACTGCGCGACATTGGGGACGTAACTACTTATACTGTGGCGGAATACAAAGCTTTTAGCAAAGCCAAAAAAGTTGGTTATCGTATTTACCGATCGCCAATTGTAATGTTTTTGATAGGACCTGTTTATTATATCTTCATTCACAACAGACTGGCCAAGATAAAAATGCCGGCATTTCAAAAACTTAAAGGCAGTGTCATCCTTAGTAACCTTGTTCTTTTAGGGCTATTTACAATACTTGGTTTTACACTTGGCTGGCAAAAGTTCTTAACTGTGCATGTTACCGTGCTTACCTTATTTTCCATTATCGCTATTTGGTTCTTTTATGTGCAACATCAGCATGAACATGGCTATAAGCAATGGAAAAAGAACTGGGATTATGTGACTTCTGCTTTAAAGGGCAGTACGTATTATAAAGTACCAGGCCTTTTTAATTGGCTTACTGGTAACATTGGTATTCACCATGTACACCATCTCAACCCTGCTATACCAAATTATAACTTAAAGCAGTGCATTAAGGAAAATCCATGGCTCAATAAATATCCTACTACTATCGGCTTCATTGATAGCTTATCCCTTATGTCGAATAAACTTTGGGATGAAACGCAGCAACGTATGATTAGCTTTCGGGAGTATTACTCGCTTGAAAGAAAGGGGCTCATTTAGCTAAAATCACTATTTATTCTTGTCTTAAAGCATCAACAGGGTTTCCTACAGCAGCGGTATAAGTTCTATAACCAATCGCCAATATTGCGACTATTGCAATTAACACTAGCGCCAACACAAAGCTCATAAGACCAATTTGCGTATGATAAGCAAAGCCCTCTAACCAAAGGTTCATAAAATAATAGGCAATTGGGCCAGCGAGTAAAAAGGAAAGCCCAAGCAATTTTAGAAAATCGAAACTCAGTAGACTTAATAAATTGTTAGTAGAAGCTCCCATTACCTTCCTAACGCCTAACTCCTTTACCATTTGTTCTACTCTATGCGATGCTAAGCCATATAAGCCTAGGCAGGCTATACTGATGGCCAAAATGGTGATCCAAAAAGCAAGTTTAGCCATTTTAGATTCGGCGGCGTAAGCATTATCAAAAACATCTTCGAAAAGCCTGTATTCGAAAGGATAAACGGGAGAAAAGCTTTCATAGACATCTTCAATTTTAACCAGCGTTTCATACAAATCCGCATTTATTTTTACAGCCAGCGTGGCATATCGGCCACTTAAAAGAATTTGCAAAGGCTCTATTTTATCTCTTAAGGATTTAATATGAAAGTCTTTTACAACACCAATTACTTGCGCCTTAACTCCAGCTTGCGTGATCATTTCTCTGCCGATTGGGTTTTCCCAGCCGAGTTCTTTTACTGCAGTTTCGTTAAGAAGAATATTATTCCTATCACTTTTAATTTCCTTATCGAATGCCCTACCCTCAATTACCTCAATATCGTAGAGGTCGAAAAAGTCGTGATTTACACCAACCATATACATGGGCAATCTTTCTGCATCGGTAATGCCGTTCCAGTTGGCTTGTGTATTAGAAGTTACGTTGGTGGGTAATGACCATGAGGTGGCCACCGTAGATACACCCGATACTTTACGCAATTCTTCCATATAATCCCCAAGTCTATTGTCAACAGCATCGTCTCTTGTACTAAGAATTACAATTTTTTCTCTAGAATAGCCGACATCAAGGTTGTCAATATAACGTAGTTGCTTTACGAGCACAATGGCCGCAACGATCAGCATTATGGATATAGCAAATTGAAACACAACTAACCCTTTTCTTAATACACTACTTCTGTTGGCACTATAACCATGACCGCTCAATGCTTGAAGTGGATTAAATTTAGAAGCCATCAGTGCAGGATACAATCCTGAAACAAGAGTTAGTCCGAACCAGGTAGCAGTGAGGAATAACCATAATTTCGGATCAAAAAATTGTAGTTCGAGTGGGCGCTCAACAAAGTTGGCAAAAGCTGGTAGCGCCATAAAAATTATCAATGTAGCTAAAATAACTGCGAAGAAAACGACAATTCCAGATGTGATCATGAATTGCGCCACAAGGTTAGCTCTTTTCGCACCAATCGCTTTCCTTATCCCCACTTCTTTCATTTTAACAATGGATTGTGCCGTGGCCAAATTGACGTAGTTGACACATGCCATAATGAGGATGATAATTGAGATGATAAAGTAGTTCTGAAGCCTTTGTCCATTCACTGGTGTTCCTAAACTGCCTAAGATCTTTTGTTCAAAGTGAACATCCTTTAAAGACTGCAAAAAGTAAGTATACTCCTGACCATCTTCGTCCATTGGGTCGTTGGCATATTTGGTTCTAATGGCCGTTAGTTGGGCTTCAAGGGTTTTTATGTCAATATTTTTCTGTGTTTTGATGTACGTAAAGAACGGATTGTTCCCCCAGCGGGTCATGTTTTCATTGTAAGCATTCATAATGCTCTCGAGGTTGATAACAACATCCAGTCTAAAACTAGAGTTCTCCGGCATATCTTTGAAAACTCCAGAGATGGTCATAGGCACATTACTATTGAACGTAATACTTTCTCCTATAACATCTGTTCTGTTGAAGTATTTAAGGGCAGTCGTCTCAGAAATAGCCATGGTAAATGGTTCCACAATAAAGTCATCCAATTTACCGCTGACGGGTTCGAAACTAAACACACTAAATATGGAAGGATCGGCAGGATAAACTTCCGGCTCTACGAAGGTTTTGTTTTCCGTTTCTAATATTATTTTTCTCCACTGACGAATTCGTGTCGCACTAATTATAGAAGGAAACTCGGTTGTGAGTGCATCGGCAAGTGGCCCTGGCGTTCCGGAGTCTCTGTAATCTGGATCACCGATAGTATTGACACTTTTATAGATACGGTAAATATTATCTGAATCTTCATGATAAGAGTCGAAACTAAATTCGTAAGAGGTGTAGAGGGTTGTAAGCAGAAATAAGATCAAGGCGGCGCTTAGCCCTATAATATTGACTAATCCATTCCCTTTATTTTTTTTAATGCTTCTTAATGCGACAATAATGTTGTTTTTGACCATAGCGACGTTATTTGTTGCATAGTGGCTTTTCCCTCTGAAATATAGGTGATAGATCACCCCGACCGCTTCCTTGAGATAAAGCCATTTTGCTTTGTTTTTACCTTTTTGTTCTAAGTTGTAGATATAAATCTCTTCCATATCCCACAGTGCGGTATTCAGGAAGTCATAGGAACAAAAGCTCCTTAACAACCACTCACCAACCCATGGGGGCTTTTTATGTATGTTCTTTTGGTTCATAGGTTAAGCCACTGCACTTTCTTGGCAGGGAGTCTATCGAAAAGTTCATTTCTCATCGCTCTTACTTCATTGAGTGCAGCAACCCCTTCTTTGGTAATGTCGAAATACTGTTTGCGTCTACCTCCTCTTTCTTCCGTAATACCACCGACACGAGAATTGACCCATTTTTTTTCTTCTAGACGCTGAAGTGCGGCATATAAAGCTCCTAGACTAATGGTTTTCTTCATATTCGCTTCTAATTCAGTCTTTATGGTTACGCCATAAGCATTGTCTTGCAACACCCCTACCGTGAGTAAAACCATTTCTTCAAAAGCTCCTAATGTGATCTTTTTCATTTCCTCTCTTTTTCGTAATTAACTCCAATAATAAAAATTAGTTACTAAAAAGAGAAGAAATATTTAGGTTTAAATAAATTCTATTCCGGTAATCATACCCGTTGAGTTAGAATTGTCGAATATTCTGTACCTTTTGATAACCAAAACTTAAGAATCATGGTAAAGCTCGTTGTTGTATATGGCCACCCGGAAGATCCGGCGGCATTTGAAAAGTACTATGCTGAAACACATTTGCCCATTGCAGGGCAAATCAAAGGTGTTTCTAAAGTAGAACTGACCAAATTTATAGGGACACCCGATGGACAGAAGGCATCTAACTATAGAATGGCAGAAGTATATTTTCCTACTTTGGATGAACTTCAGAAACAAATGGGGTCTGCCGAAGGGCAAGCTGCTGTGAATGACCTTGCTAATTTTGCTACTGGTGGCGCAGATGCCAGTGTAGCGGAAGTAGGTTAATTTCAAAATTCTTAAAATAATAAATAGCCAGTTCGATAGAATTGGCTTTTTTTATGTCATAAAGAAAAATGTCATGAATTCTGCTCTCGAAAAACAACTGGCCTTTATAAAAGAGATTGATAAACTGAAATACATTCAGCGCAAAACAAGGCTTTTCAATAGCGATCGGCACGAAAATGATGCGGAACATAGCTGGCACCTTGCCATGATGGCGATCGTATTATCTGGGCATAGCAATGAGGATGTTGATTTACTGAAAGTGATCAAAATGCTCTTGATCCATGATATCGTTGAAATTGATGCTGGCGATACTTTCCTTTTCGACACCACCAAGAACCACTCGAATACAGAGGAAGAATTAAAGGCTGCCGAAAGAATTTTCGGACTTTTACCTGAAGATCAAGCAAAGGAATTAATTGCTGTCTGGGAGGAATTTGAAGCCGGAGAAACAAAAGAAGCTAAGTTTGCCAAAACCATGGATAGATTTGAGCCTATGCTTCAGAACGCCTCTAACGACGGCGGTACTTGGCGGGAATTTGATGTGCCCTATGAAACCGTTATCGAGAAAAAGCAAAAGATGAAAGAAGGCTCCGTCGCCGTTTGGGCTTACGCTCGGGAAATGGTCGACAAATACTATGGTAAAAAATAGGGCTACAAGGCTCTTTTAATACCTTCATTCTTCTCTTAAGGCATTTACTTGGTTTTGAAAGACGGTTGGATTAAATGATCATAAGATCTAATAAAATCAACCAATTTTTCGTTTAAAGTCTCTTTTTAGAAATTTCACTAGCATAGACGCCAAGTCTGTCTTCCCTCCTACAAAACCGATTAGTTCTTCATATTTACTGGCCAAATCATTTGCCCTATTTCTCAAACATTGTCGGTATTCGTAATTGAGGCGAGTCTTCAGTGCACTTAGCTCCGTATTGGTTTTGCAAAGATGAAAAGCCTTTTTGCATACTGTTAACACCGATGCCAACTGCTCGTTTTTTTGATGATGATAACGATTAGCTGACATACTCGTTTTTAGCTTTCGCTTTTGCATTTGGATTATATCGGCATAGGCATAATCCCAATATCTTGAAGATCTGATCCAGAAATCGAAATCTTCATAGGCGAGGGATTCATCGTAACCACCCAGCCGATCGAATACTTCTTTACGGATAACCATAGTTGGTGTGCAGATAAAATACCGAGCAATAAGCGACGAGAAGACATCTCCCTCTGGTATGGAATCAATCATCTTCTTCTGAAACAGAGTATCATTATGGTTTCCAATGACTGAGGATTCCTCATCAATATAATCTGCATTAGAAAACACTACACCCGTCGATTTACCAGCTTTTTTAAAACGTGCTATACTCGCGCTAACAAACGACGTATTCATCACATCGTCTAACGCAAAGTCAATGATAAATTCCCCTTTCGCATGCCTCAATGCTTGATTGAAGGTCTTCGTATAACCGATATTCTTTGTGTTAAAAAGACATTGAATGTCTCTTTCTTTTAGGTGGTTTTTAATAACAGCTTGACTATCATCGTTACTTCCATCATCGGCAATGATAATTTCAATTGAATCATAATTCTGACTAAAAACGGAGTTTAAGGCCTCTTGTATGTAAGGGGCGTGGTTATAAGAAATACAGATGACGCTCACTAAGGGATTCATCTGAAAAGGAGTTTTCTATTAAAAATCAAGAGTATTAGAAAGAACCCAATATATCGAAACATATAGGCCATTGTAAATGCTTCTAAATTAAACTGGTCAATCAATAGAGATATAGTACCTAAATAGACAAGCGCCGAAACAAATTGCGCTGCAATGTATTTCATGGTCTGAACTCTTGCGCTCAATACATAGGCTAATAGGTACGCGAGTAAAGCAAAGAAATCACCGATCACCTGATACCTTACGAGATAGGCCGCTTTGTCAAATCCATCGGCGAAAAAGAGGTTAAGAATAAACTCTTTATTCAGATAGTAAATTCCAAGAGCGAGAATGGATACAAATGCTACAAAGCCTATTACCTTCAAAACATATTTCCGCAGGGCATTTCTTTCATGAATTAATGAGGCAATTTTCGGGTAATATATAACGCCAACTGTTCCAGAGAATACGAGCAAATAACTGGTAGACATTTTGGCTACAGATTGCCATAAACCTGTTCGTTCCAGATCGTATAACTCGATGGCATAATCTCTGACACCAAAATCGAGCAGTTTGCCAAAAACTATCGCACTAATCGCCATCGCTATAAACTTACCGATTCTCTTCATTGAGGATAAATCGGGCTTCCCCATGCCCAGTCTGATCGCTTTCCTTCTTTTCAGCAGATAGAAAAGTGCTAAGAAAAACATAGCGGCATAACCTATCGCAAAACTGAGCAATGCCTGATCAATCGTTCCATAATTGACTCCCACATATACGATTCCTACCAAGAGCAAAAGGCTAACGATGTTAATCACAGCATATGCTTTGACCTCTCTTAGTGCGAGAATAACCGAATTAAGGTAACCCGACATGAGCATTAAGAATACGGCAGGAATAAAGATAATGAGGAACTCCTTAGGTGAATATGAGGTGATAAACCGGTCGAAAAAATAGTCGTGATGCCAGAAATAAAGAACACCTAGCGTAGCACCGAAGATTGTGGTAGTGACCCAAAAGCCAGTTTTGAAATGTCTTAATTTATCATGCTCTGACATTTTCGGGTCAGACCAATATTTCATAATGCTTCTATTTACGCCCTCATTCGGAAGGAGCGTGAACAGGGCCGTAAGGTTTTGAAAGTGTGATAGTAGGGTGATACCTGGGGCGCCTAAGAAATAGGCGAACAGCTTATTAATTGTAAGCCCACCAAGGGCTCGAAAAACCACAGCCGAAAACGACCATGATGAGCTTTTCAAAAATTCCGATTTCAATGGTGCCAGATTTACTACGAAGATAGTGTTTTCTGCCAACTCAGGGCATCACAAGGCTTACCGCCAGTATTTTCTTTAAACTTAGCCAGTGAGTCTTTCATCTTCATGTCTACATAGGATGTTCCAAGGTCTAAGATTTCGACACCATTCGTACGGCACCAATTGTATAGTCCATTGACCAGAAAGACCATGGGGCTATACTTTTTGTATTGTCTGAAATTTACCTGACTTGCCGGCATAAAATGATAAACTGCACGACCATTCACGACCACCAATACCGTTGCAGCCAACAACCAATCATTCAAGAACACGCCAAAAACCTTATACACTTTAGGGTTTCTTTGGCTCGCTTCCTGCAAATCTACCCATGACATTGATGGTGGCTTGTAGGCCAAGTTCCTTTTTCTTTCAATCCATTGAAATGCCTCAATTTTCTCCTTTTTCTTAATCTCTCTAAATATTGCCCCATCCCGATAGCACATTTTGTATTTGCGTTGCTCCATTTTGTGCATTTCAGGTAAAAGGTCACTATCGTTGACCGCTATTGTATGGAAAATTCGGGTTTGAATAATTTCATAGTCACATTGAAGCAATGCCTTTTTCACAACATCTTGGTTGGCGTATGCTTCTGGAGCTTGATGAATTCTTATTTTCTTTACGCCGGATTCGTCTAGACGTGATTCAACAGATTTTAGAAATACCTGAAGGTCCAATTCAGATAAGTCTTTAGAAAATTCTATGCCGCCAAAGGGAAGTTGGTGCGGGCTGTAAGCCACATCTTCGATAAGAGAAAAAGCTAGATGGGCGGAAACCGACATATCGGATTCATTCACCCAATAGAAATGTTTTTTCTGGAAGTCATTGTTGCCTTTGAGAAAATCGGGAGCACTGTATACGTAGGGCTGAAACTTGAAATTATATTCCCTTTTCAATTCCTCCCTTAACACAAAAGATCCCATTAAAAATCCTCTCTCTTTCTGATATAATCTTCTTCTGAAAATTCATCTGAGGCCAAACCTAGCAGCATTGCTCTATCTTTAAAAAGCATTTTACCCCACCACATTGGTGGTATATACAAACCTTTATTAGTTCTATCTAGCGTGCATGTGAAAACGTCGCCACTCTTATTTTCTAGTACTACTTCTATGACTCCTTTAATGCATACAATAACCTGCTCTCCTACTTTATGGGCATGATCACCTCGTACCTGTTGCTCGGGAACATCGGTGAGCCAATAGACTCTCTTCACTTCAAAAGGCACATCTTTCAGTTCCTCTAAAAAGGATAGGTTTCCTCTTGGAGCTGCGATATTCTGGAAATCGTAGAGTTCGGGTTTTTTCAAGCTAAAAGAATTAGATATTCTGATCGGTTGACAATATACAAATGTCAGAATAAGATTGTATTCACTAATTTCGCTTCCTGTGTTTTATCTACTACTCACCATCTTAGCAAACGTTGCCATTTTCATGGCATTTAGGTCTTATACCAAGCTCGGTATTAACACCTTTCCAGCGATTATAACCAATTATGGTGTTTGTGTGATTACTGGAATTCTTTACACGGGCTTTTCTACTGTAAGCGCTGAAACCGACGTATCGGCTCCTTGGTTCTATATGGCTAGTATACTGGGAGTAGTATTTGTCAGTACGTTTTATTTAATGGCTAGAACGACTCAATTGAGAGGCGTTTCTGTGGCTACAGTAGCGAGTAAGATGAGCCTAGCCATTCCTGTGGTATTTAGTTTATTTATCTTGAAGATTGGCACCAACAATCTCGATACCTGGAATTACCTTGGTATAGCTTTAGCCTTTGTCGCCATTATAATGGTCAGCAAAAAGAAGCAAGTCGATAGTTTTAAGAAGCAACCTTTAACACTGAAATATATTGCTTTGCCACTGGCAGTTTTCCTACTGGGTGGTGTTATTGACACAACACTGAATTATACGAATCATCATTACGTAAATGAATCAACTGAAGCTGTGTTTCCAATATTCATCTTCGGCTTTGCCTTTATCATCGGCATTTCTGTAGCGCTAATTCGTGGCATAAAATTTAGGCAAAAAGATATCTTGGGAGGCATTTATCTGGGCATCCCTAATTATTTTTCCATTTACCTTCAACTCAAAGCACTAAGTGCTTTCGACAACAACGGTGCTATTCTTTATCCATCGCTTAACATTGGAATTATCATTGCCTCTACTTTAATGGCCATTTTGCTCTTTAAGGAGAAGTTGAGTAGAATTAATACTATCGGTGTAGTTTTAGCTATTATCGTAATCATGTTATTAAGTCACCAAGAAATTCTTAAGGCCTTATAAATGCAGGATAGCTTTCTGACCATATCTAATTCAACCGAAGGCCTTTACAAAGAAAAAGGTAGCAAGTTTATTGCTATCGCTCACCCGGTGACATCTGTTGAAGCAGTCAAGGAAAAACTCGAAGCATTACGTAAGGAATATTACGATGCTAGACATCATTGCTACGCTTATATTCTTGGGTACGAAGGCGCTGAAACTAGGGCAAATGATGACGGTGAACCAAATCATTCGGCCGGCGACCCGATTCTTGGTCAAATTAAGTCCAAGAACTTAACCAACACTCTAGTCGTCGTGGTGCGTTATTTCGGAGGCACCAAACTTGGTGTGAGTGGCCTTATTAATGCTTATAAAACCGCTGCTTTTGAGGCCTTGGAAGAAGCAGATATTGTAAAACGCGAAATTACGGAAAGCGTCATATTAAGATTTCCATATGACGAAATGAATGAGGTAATGAAGCTTGTCAAAGACCTTGAACTTAAAATTAAAGGGCAAGACTATGATACTGGATGCGTAATGACACTCGAGGTAATTGTGAGCAAAATGGCCATCATGCATGAAAAGCTTACCTTGCTGAACGACCTTGGCCATAATATTAAAATTTCAGAATAATTAGCCACCCCGCTACATATGCTTGTCCATGAATACGAATTCCCAATAGAATCAGAGCGGTTGTACTACCGACCCATAGTAAAAGAAGATACCAAACCCTGGGAGGCATTTTTTATCGGTAATGATCAGCTTCATTTTGTTGGCATTTCGAACCCAAAGAGCCCTGCTGAAGAAGCGGTAATTTGGATAGATCGGCAAATGAAACGCTATGAAGAAACGGGTATTGGTATGCTTGCCGCCATCGAAAAAAAGACTGGTACGTTGATGGGGAATGTGGGTATTATACTAAGGGAAAAAGTACTTGGAGAAGACTTTTTCGAAATAGGTTATGGGGTAATCCCTAGTTATTGGAATAAGGGCTATGCTTCTGAAATGGCCATACGCCTTCGTGAGTATTTTGAAGCACAAAAGCTTGATGAAAGAGTAGTTTCCATCATCAGTATTGAAAATATAGGTTCACAACGTGTAGCTGAAAAAAATGGAATGAAAAGAACTGTAGCCTTCGATTTTCATGGTTCCGAAGCTTATCTCTACCGAAAAGATCTTTAGTTCGACTGCCGTTTAAAGGAATTCAAAATGGTGAGAACCAATGAAATCCTTATCTTTTGTGGACTCAACCACCATAACCATGCTTGACTTCTTAAAACGCCTTATTGGCGTTATTACACCTCCAAAAGGTAGCGAACTCTCCGAAAACCAATTATTCTGGAAAGGTGCCTTTTATGGATTGCTTGCCCTGAGCTTATTGGTGACTTTTATGTCTGGCTGGTTCTTTAGAACAGGCATTTCACCTGTACTGATGGGATTAGGTGCTTTAATAATAGGCTTAGTCGGTTTTTGGATATTCCGATTTGTTGCCAGCCTCATCCACATCACCATTAATAGCTTACCTACTTTCGTTTTTTCTTTAATACTAGGCACCATAGCAATTTTCAGTTTGGCCAAAGAAATGCGTTTTGGATGGCCATCAGCTATTTACAATTCATCCATTGCAATCGCTATGTTGAGTTTTGGACTATTTGCCGGATCGCTTTATGTACTAGTGAAGAAGAAAAGCAGCATGAAGCTCTTTCACATTGTAACAATTGTCGGAGCATTTGCTATGGCGGTTTTATCAGTTAAATCCATCAGTGATCCAGGTGAAGACCCTTACCTAATTGCATTCGAACAAACTCCTGCTCCCTTACTTTCTTCTATTGGTACTTCTAATCCTGGGAGTAGAGGAAACTACGAATTCGATTTCTTCACTTATGGAAATGGCACTGATCTTCGCCGCGAAGAATACAAAAACGTTAAGTACAAGACTGAAACTGTAAACGCCTCTAAAATCATCCCCGAGTGGAAGGGCAAAAAAGCTAAATGGCGCAAGCGTTTTTGGGGTTTTACGAGTGAAAATTTCCCACTTAATGGTCGTGTCTGGATGCCTAAAGGTGAGGGCACTTTCCCCTTAATTTTGATTGTACATGGAAACCATGGCATGGAGCATTTTTCAGACCCCGGATACGCTTATCTAGGGGAATTATTGGCAAGTCGCGGTTTTATCACGGTCTCTGTTGACGAAAACTTTATTAATGGCACTTGGTCAGGAGATTTTCGAGGTAAGGAAATGCCTGCACGGGGTTGGTTATTACTCAAGCATCTAGAACAATGGAAGAACTGGTCTGCAGATAATTCACATCCGCTATTTCAAAAAGCAGATTTGAACAACGTAATGCTGATGGGGCATTCGCGTGGTGGCGAGGCTATGCCAATTGCCTTAACTTATAACAAGCTGTCACATTTCCCTGATGATGCTTCGGTCAAATTTGATTTCAATTTTGGAATTAAAGGCGTTGCTGCCATTGCTCCTACGGATGCTAGATATTTCAGAAGACTCGAATTAAAAGATGTAAACTATTTTTCAGTTCAAGGTTCTTATGACAGTGATGAGGCTAGCTTTTTTGGGCTAAGACAATACCAAAGAACGAGTTTTTCCGATAGCTCTGATCATTTTAAAGCAGGCCTCTACGTACATCTCGCAAATCATGGGCAATTCAATTCAATTTGGGGCCGAAGGGATGGTGGGCCTCCTTATGGTTGGTTTCTAAACACTGGCCCAATGATGACTGGAGAAGATCAACGTCAGATTGCCAAGGTTTATTTGGGTGCTTATGCCGAAGCTGTTCTTCACGAAAACAAAGACTATCTGCCGCTTTTTCAAAATGCTGCCATTGGAAAAGATTGGCTCCCAGATGCCCTTCTGCTCAATAATTATAAAGATGCTGGCTCTAACGATATAGTTACTTTCGATGAAGATATTGACTTAACGACAGGAACACCGAAAGGGAGTAGCATTTCAGGTAACAACCTAGAAATTTGGAAAGAAGAACCGTTAAAGTTCAGAGATGGTGATTTGCAGGGCACAACATCTGCTGTAATCGGTTGGACAAATAATGATGCTAACTATTCGGTGAATTTGGACAGTGCCATCAGCCTAGAAGGATTTGATGCGCTAAGACTAACCCTAGCAAGGGGCGATCACAATGCATTGGGTTTGATAGAGGAAGATGCTAAAGAACCCCAAGATTTGAATTTCACCATTCGACTTACTGACAGTCAAGGAAATACAATCAAAACCACTATAAGTCAGATCAAGAAAATTTCACCCAGAATCAGTGTGAAGTATATGAAATTGGATGAAATGAATAGCAGATTTGGCAATAAATGGGAGGCTACTTTAGAAACTTTTGTTCTGCCTTGGGATACCTTCTCGGGCACTCAGGCTTTATCTAATATTCAAAAAATCGAGTTTTTGTTCGATAAAACAGGTAGTGGTGTCTTGATCTTAGATGAAATCGGAATTCAGCAATAAAGGTCTTAGCCTAGCACCTTTATTGCCGAAATCTTAATATCATTCGCTTCTCAAAGAAGACGCTGGATTTGCCAATGCTGCTCTTCTTGCTTGATTAATAACAATCAAAAGGGCAAAGGCTAGTGCGATTACGCCAGTAAGGGCGAACACCCACCAATCAATAGAAGTACGAATGGTGTACCTTCCTAAGTATTGATCTAAGCCGAAATAGGCCAGCGGCGAAAAAATCACAAAACCGAGTAATACGAGCTTTGCAAAATCAACCGAAATCAGTCTTACTAGATTACTTACTGAAGCACCTAATACTTTTCTAATCCCAATTTCTTTTATGCGCTGTTCTGCCATATATGATGCTAAACCGAATAGCCCCAGTCCAGTAATAAAAATGGTAAGGAAGGCAAAAATAGTTGCTAAATCACGCGTTAAATTGATGGTTGTGTACTTTCTGCCAAAGTCAACATCAGTAAACGTATACTCAAAAGGATAGGCCGGATTGTATTGTTCAAACACTTCTTGAATATCGGCTAGTTTAGTTTGGATATCATTGGTAGCTGGAATTCTAAGACTCATTGTTCCATAACCCCAATCGTCTAAAATCATAAACATAGGACGCACTTGCTCATATGGAGAACCCATTAAAATATTGTCAATCACCCCAACCAAGGTTCTATTATCCCCCCATAAGTCTAATTGGGTCCCTATCGGGTTTTCTAGTTGCATAATGTCTAATGCCGCTTGGTTTACAATTATTGCCGCAGAATCTGTGGCAAATTCTTTCGAAAAATCGCGCCCCATGAGCATTTTTGCTCCCATTGTCTCGGCATAGTCGTAGTTACTTACTATGGTCACGAACATTACTCTTTGAGATTCTGGCTTACCTGGCCAACTTAGAAAGTTATTGGAATTGATACTGGTGACGCTGCTGTTCGATCTTGTCATATTCAGAATGGCTCCTTTTCTAAGCAATTCCTGCTTGATTACGTCATAGTTATCGAGTATATCTTCTGTTCCAGGAATAGAAATCAATCCTTCTTGGCTATAACCCAAGTCTCGTTTTTTGGCTAAATCGATTTGCTTTACAATTACGATAGTGCCCACGATAAGAATAACGGCTACTCCTACCTGAAACACTACAAGTATTTTTCTTGGCAAGTTTGAGTTTTTACCGATTGATACTTTTCCTTTTAAAGTCTTAATCGGGTTAAAAGATGAGAGATATAATGATGGATAGCTACCTGATACGATGCCGGTTATTAAGATAATCCCTACAGAGAAAATCCAGAATTGACTTGATTGAAAATCGAGAAAAAGTCGCTTATCAACTAAACTATTATAGCTCGGCAATAATGCAAATACTAGTAAAACCCCAATCAAATAAGAGATTAATGAAATAACAATGGACTCTCCGTAGAATTGAAAAATCAACTGACTCCTTTTCGAGCCCAAACTCTTTCTAATACCTACTTCTCTCGCACGCTTCTCAGACCTAGCTGTGGCAAGGTTCATGAAATTAATACATGCTATTACAAGTATAAACATGGCAATGGCAGTGAAAAGAGTCACATATTCATGCTGACCTCCTGATTCTTTACCATTTTCAAAATTACTATGAAGCCTCCAGCGAGACATTGGGTGAAGGAAGAAAGCTCTCTCAATATCGTCCTGACCCTTCTCCATCAGCATACCTTTTACACGCTCTTCTACCTCCGCTTCATCTTCATCACCCGTAAGTTCAAGGTATACTTGAAATGAGTAATTGCCCCAATTATTTTTATTATCTCTAACCCACTGCTGTGTTGCTTCACGATGTTTCCAAGGGATTAAATAATCAAACTGAAAAGTAGAATTTTCGGGTACATTTTTAAAAACTCCCGTCACTTGAAGTGTGCTTTCGTCATCTACTTTCACAAACTGACCTACCGGGTCGGCTCCTTTAAAAAGTACATTGGATAATTCTTCTGAAATGACAATTGAAGATGGATCATCCATCACTGTAGATGGATCTCCTATAAGCATAGGGTACTCAAAGACTTCTAAGAACTCTTCACTAGCATAATAGCCCCTTTTCATAATCCGATTGTCATCCTTAGCAATAAGGCGCATTCCTCCCCAACCCGTGACCACAGTATTGGCAATTTTTGCATGGGCGCCTTTCATTTCCTCGTAAGTTGGGAGCGGAACAGAATTCCACGACTGAACACTATTATCAAATTCAGCATTGATCCATACTTGATGAATCTTGTTGACTTTAGGGATGAATTTATCGAATGAAGTTTCATCCTGAACCCAAAGTAGAATCAGTATACTACAAGCAATACCGATTGAGAGTCCAGAAATATTAATGACCGAGTAGAGGGTATTCCTGCGCAAATTGCGCAGGGTTACCAGTATAAAATTTTTGAGCATTTGACCGTTGGGTTGTTGACCGTTGTTGTATAGACTGACTAGTGTCTGAATCGTTACACACTAATCGAAAAAAATATCAAGTAATGAATTACTTGCGTACCACAGCTCGACCTGACCCGCTGCTAATCCTTATAACAATGTCTTTGTTGCCTACTTTGGCTTCTTTTACATAGCCTCTATTTCGACCTCTTCTGTTGGAACCACCTCTGCCATCTTCGTACTCTTCGTCAAAATCGAATGGCGCACGAATATCACTTTTATCGCTAGCCCTCATGATGAACTCTCCAGAAATTTTCTTGCCATTAAAGTCAAGAACGGCATCGCCAGAACCCGTGCTTAATGCCAAATCGTATTCTAGTTCAGCACCAAGAGAGAGTTCTGTTCTTCCTGATCCAGTACTAAAATTAGAACGCCCTGTAATGATCGCGTTGTTAATATCTATGTTACCTGACCCAGTACTCATATTGTATTCTCCTTCAACACCGTCTCCCTTAATATTTCCGCTACCTGTACTGAAGTTCGCATCTCCTTTAATTGAATTTAAACGAATAGACCCAGAACCAGTACTAGCTCTCGACTCTCCGTCAATATCACTAAATGTAATATTACCCGATCCAGTGCTTGCTCTTACTGAACCAGCTATATCTTCAAGCTCGATATTTCCTGAACCCGTATTACTTACTAGTTCGGCATCTATACCCATTACTTCAATATTTCCCGATCCCGTTTTGAATTCAATTTCCATTCCATCTGGCACTTCAAGTACCCATTCTGAATAACCTCTACTCCATCGACTTCTTTTGAAATCTTCCTCTATATAAAGTCTGTCTCCATTTTGTTCGAAAAGAGGCTCATACACATCGTCGTCATATGTGTACCTTAGGTTTACTTTAATTTCTTGTGAATTGCTTTTTTTGATCGTACCATTGCCCGATGCAGTGGTTAGCCGAATGATTTTAACCCCAGTATAAGACTTATTGACTGTTTTTTGTGCGAATGCCAAAGTTGAAATCAATAGAAATGATAAGGCTAAAAGTGTTGGTTTGAGTTTTTGCATGATTAGTGAGTTTTTTCTTATAGACATTCATTAGATTCGAAAGGATGCATCAACGCGGAATTAAAATGAGTTTCAATCCTACGATCATTATCAATGAATTAGAATCAAACCTCGACGTTGTAAAAAACATGGCAATTACACATTCGCCTGATCAAGCTAAATGGAAACCAACGCCTGATACATGGTGCCTGCTCGAAATTGTCTGTCATTTAATAGATGAAGAAGTTTTGGATTTCAGGGCCCGAACACAAACTGCGCTTTTTCCAGACCAATACTCGTTTATTCCGATTGACCCAGTGAGCTGGGTAACGGCTAACGCTTATATAGATCAGAACTACGAAATAAAAATGCAGGAATGGATTAGTGAAAGAGAAAGGTCTATTCAATGGCTAAAGTCTTTAAAGGATGTAGACTGGAATAGCTTTTTAGTCCACGATATATTCGGCAAAATGAGTGCTCAACTATTTTTAGAAAATTGGCTCGCGCATGATTATATACATCTCAGGCAAATTAATCGTACGAAAAGAGCTTTTCTTGCGAAAAATGCCATCTCGGATATTAGCTACGCAGGTAAATGGTAAAATGCTTAAATTAATGCTATGACTTTTGAAGAAGTAATGACCCAACTGGCCGAATTCGGCGACGAAAGAACAAAGAATACGCTTTTAAAACATGGTGCGAAAGAGCCTTTTTTCGGGGTAAAAGTAGCTGACTTAAAGAAGATACTTAAAAAAACAAAGAAGGATCATGAGCTATCACTCGCCTTGTACAATACTGGCAATTCTGATGCGATGTATTTAGCTGGCTTGATGGCCGATGAGCATAAAATTACCGAAGAAAACCTTAATAAGTGGGCAGATCAGGCTTATTGGTACTATTTAAGCGAATACGCCGTGCCGTGGGTAGCTGCCGAAACGCCTTTTGGTTTCGATTTAGGTTTAAAGTGGATTGAATCAAAAGAAGAAAGAATTGCTGCTGCCGGTTGGTCTACGCTCGCTTCTTATGCCAGCGTTAATTCTGATGATGCGCTAGACATTAATGCATATAGCGACTTGTTAGATCGAGCTAAGCGTGATTTGCCCAATGCTCAAAACAGGGTGAAATATACGATCAATGGATTCGTAATAGCGATTGGGTCATACATTGAAGCGCTAACCGCAAAATCTATTGAGACGGCTAACGATATCGGGAAAGTGGAAGTACTAATGGGTGGTACTGCTTGTAAGGTACCACTGGCGAAAGATTATATTAAGAAAGTAGTAGATCGTGGGTCGGTTGGTAAAAAAAGAAAGACAGCCCGTTGTTAAGAAATATTCTTATTTGGATTTTTCCAGTTCCTCAAGCACTTTACGCAACATCTGCTTAAGCTTTCTAGCCGATAGAAAACCATCATTCTGATAAATAATCTCATATTTCTCGTTCAAGAAAGTCACAGTTGGGTAAGATACTAAGCCGTTCTTGGTGCCCAGCTGCTCTGCTAATTCATGTACACCTGTATTGGCTCCGGTAGGTTTGTATCTAAAGGTATTACCTAAAAATTTTACATCTGCCTTAGACTCTCCATCGAAGCTTACGAAATAGAAGTTTTCTGAAAGAACTTTCATTGCTTCATCATCTTGGAAGGTAGTGCGCTTCATATTATCGCAAAATTGACACCATGGCGCATGCAAAAACACAATTACAGGCCTCGGCGACTTTTGATGTTGTATTTCCAATTCAGGAAAACTGATTGCTGATGATTGAGCGAAACTTGCGGTTATCCCAAAGGCAAAAAACACAAAGAAAATAATAAAGCGGTATTTCATTTTATCTTACCGTAAATCTAACCCCTAAAAAGCCTCGAATACCCTGATTCGATGCATAGACATAAGAAGGATCAAATGTCAGCGCATTTGGATTGCTAGAGGTAGGTATTACTTGACCATCAGTATCAAAAACTACATTCCTGTCAAAAGGATCAAAAGGACGCGCAATGCTACTTGCGTCCGGCGTAAAGTTCAGTAAGTTTTTAACCCCACCATATACTTCCCACTTTCTTCCAAAGCTTTTACTCAATTGGACGTTCTGTATACTAAACCAAGGAGATTCAGCCGGTCTATTGTCTAAATCGCCGAGTAAAGGCAAGCGCATTGGGCCATAAAGATTACCTGTATAATCAATCTTCAATCCATTATTCAGGGTGTATCCAACACGCCAAACACCTTGAACCGATTCTGTAAGAATTTGTCTTCTGCTTTCACCATCTTCTTCTACCCTTACGTCCATCACAGTAACTCCACCATTGATTTTTAAACCGCTTTCCCAAGCCACATCTAAGTTTAAAGAAACACCTTTAGAAATGGAGTTTCCATCTAGGTTAGCATAAATTATCTTGTTTGGATCAGACTCATAATCGGGTAAAATTCGGTTAGTAAAATATGTATAGAACGCGGTTGCGTCCAAACCGATGAAGGTGCTTTTGCTGGTATAAATTTTCTTTATAAAATTTACATTTGCATTCCACGATGTCTCTGGGTTCAATTCACCTTCAAACTCAACAGTCCTAGCTCCTGTTAATGCCGCATGGTCTTCTGTAAAGACATTTGCCACACGATAGCCGTTGCCTGCACTAATTCTAAGAATATTCTTTTTATCTGCCGAGTTCCATTTATAATTTACTCTGGGTGTAAGGATACTACCATGCAAACTATTAAAGTCATATCGCGCACCAAGTAGTAGCTTATTATTGGTATTTAAACTAATCTCGTCTTGAACGAATAAACCTGGCAGATGAGTTATGGAGGCATTATTGCTGTCATTGAAAGCATCGAATGTGGCAGGAGTATTGTCGTCGTAATAGGTATATCGATAAACTGCACCTGATACAAAATCGTGTTTGCCGCGAGTTTTTTGCCAAGTCAATTGACCAAATACAACATACTGATCGGCATCATAACTTGTATCTCCGTAAAACGAATCTTGCACATGGCCGTTGGCACTAAACTGAAAATTTAAGGTTTCGCTGGTTGGCAATTGGTATATACCAAAAGTTTCCCATCGGCTAGTATAAATACTTTCGCCATAAACTTCCGTACCTCCTCTATTCTCAGTTTTCCAATCCAATTCACCACCCCACCTGTCTTCGTATACATACCTTGCCGCAAGTGAAAAGACTCGGTTTTGCTTACGTTGAAAATTGATTTTATTAAAAATCGACACTCTATTCTGAAGCGTCAGATCCGTAAAGTTATCACCGTTGTTGTCTATAGGGTTCTGGAAGGTAAAGTAATTAACGCCTAATAATGATTGTGCTTTTTTACCCAAGTTGTATTTAAGCCCAACATCTGTATTTACTTCTCCCCATCCTGTGGCAAATACATCGACTGAGGTAAGCGGGGCTGAACTGGGTTTCTTTGTTATTATGTTAATTAAACCGCCTACTGCTTCTGAACCATATAAGGTGGAAGCTGGGCCTTTTACAATCTCAACTCTTTCAATTAGCGATTGAGGAATACCTGTGAGCCCATAAACGGTTGAAAGTCCACTAACGATTGGCATTCCATCTAATAACACCATAGTATAAGGTCCTTCTAGTCCATTTATATGGATATCGCCAGTATTACAAACATTACAATTAAGCTGCGGGCGAACGCCGTTTACATTTTGAAGCGATTCGAATATTGAAGGTGTGGGATTGGCTTTGAAGAACTGTTTAGTGTAAACTTCAACTGGCACGGGACTATCAAGTCGAGAAACTTCTTTTAGCGTTCCTGAAACTACAACATCTTCTAACTGATTGACTGATTCCACAAGGTCGAAGTTTATAGTTAGACTAGTTTTTTCGGCAGAAAGCACAATTCTCTTTTGCACCTTTTCATAACCAATTACTGAAACCACTAGGGTGTATTCACCAAAAGGTAAGTTCTCAACTTTATAGAAACCATCGGCATTCGTAACGTCTCCAAAAGTGGTACCGAGTAAACCTACATTCGCAAACTCGATAGGCACTCCTTCCGATTTCACCAAGCCAGAAACTCGCCCACTTTGAGCAACTGCCGAGCATGTTAAACAAAGTAAAGCCACAATCAAACTGATCTTAAGAAAGTTCATAAACACAACGTTAGACACTTCAATTCAAATTATTAGATACACAAAATTAATTTGTTAGATCAGTCTAACAAATTTTTTGAAAAGAAATTTGTTAGATTTGGTGCGAATAGATCATTATGGCTTCACAAACGGCAGAAAACTATCTTAAGGCGATATTCTACCTTTCGAAAAAAAAGGAAGAAGTGAATGTTTCGGAGCTAAGCGTAGTACTTGGTGTAAGTAAACCAACCGTTAATAGCATGATTAAAACGCTGAGTCAGCAGGGAATGGTTAACCACGAGAAGTATCGACCATTGGTAATGACGAAGAAAGGGAAGACTGCTGCTGCACTGATCATTAGAAAGCACAGACTTACGGAGATGTTCTTGGTTGAAAAAATGGGGTTTGGCTGGGAGGAAGTTCATGAGATAGCAGAACAGGTGGAACATATCAGTTCTAAGAAGCTATTTGATAGAATGGAGGAGTTGCTCAACTACCCAACTAATGATCCGCACGGCTCACCGATTCCAGATCGTAATGGTACTTTTAGAAAATCTACATTTGAGCCCTTGAGCACTTTTAAAAAAGGTGATAGGGTTATACTTAAAGCATTGAACGATTCGGAAAAAGACCTCCTTATATTTCTCAATAATAAGTCTATCGAATTGCATATGGAATTCGAAATTATTGGCAAGGAGTCCTTCGATGACAGTATGGAGATCGCTTTCGGTAAGAATCAGCGTTTAACCCTTAGCGAACGGGTCTGCAACAATTTACTTGTTGAGGCAATTACAGCATAAGCTGTCTTCTAAATTATTCCTTCTTTATTCTTGAAAGAGTCATCCAACGCAATTGTGTTAATGCACTTTGAGTATCTTCCAAATTTTTCATAAACGCTTCTCTATTCGTTGGGTTTAAATCCAAGGTAGTCTCAAATACTTTGCTGTAGTAATCGAACCACGTATTCAAGATGTCTTTTTCTTGGGCAACATCACCTCCTTCTGACACTATATCTTGGCTTAACCTAGCTTCTCCTGTCATTCTTATTGCAGCTTTAGTAGAAAGGAGCAATAAGAGCTTATCGGTAACCATTGGTTTATTTTCTGTGAGAATCAATGAAATGATCATGGCTCCGATACCTACATTGTGCATTGTTTCCTTAGATACTTTGTCCAATCTGTCTCCATCAGTATGATAAAACTCATCTGTAAAATGCCATAGCAATACTCCCGGAATATTTCCTGAAAGAAACGGTACATGATCACTGCCGCCTTCAAATGGATTGAACTTTACCGTCCAATCTTTCTCAAGGCCTATTCGTTCAAAAACACCGATGGTTAAATCGTTGAAATAATGTGGTTTTAAATCTTTTTTCTGCAAAGGCCTTCCTCCCCATTCTGAATGTTTTTCTACGCCTCTTACCCAAATTGCTCCTGGATCTGGCATTTTTTCAATTAAAAAAGTACCGCCGGTTAAGTCCGTATTCTGTCCTACCATATCTAAGCTCATACCCCATTTGATATGCTTTGCACGTTCGGGATCTTCTTGAATAAACCTTCTAGTTGATGTTATTTCATCGCCAAATAAATAAGTGATTGTACGTTCTGGATCAATTTTAGCCTCTTTTAAAAGCTTAGCCGTACTTGATGCTACTTCGGCCAATACGCCCACTCCACTTGCATTGTCGTTCGCTCCTGGTTCTTGTACATGAGCACTAAAGACAAATCTTTCTTCCGGCATTTTACTTCCTCTAATTTCGGCGACAAGGGTCAATTCTTCGGATTCATAAATTTTAGTCTCTAGTTCTATTTTTAGTCCGTACTTGTCCTCAAAAATGGCATTCGAAATTTTATCATAAGCATTATAGGAAGCGAGAATGGCGAAAGACTTCGCCTCGGGATCTCGCGGAATACCGGTGAATGAAATAGAGTTTCTGTGTTTACTGGCTTGATTATAGGCTGGAATTCTATAACTAATTACACCAACTGCTCCTCTTTTTTGAACTCCTTCTCTGAAGAGAAAACCGGCAGAATTTTCACCTACAATTACCTTTCCTTTGATATCGTAGTTATCCAATTCATTAGCCTTTGAATCGCCAACATAAACTATATCAAATTCCTTTTCTCCATTGGTGCCGTATGAGTTTATGGCAATCATATTGAAATTGGATTTGAAGTTTAGAATCTCTTCTCCAGAAGCTAGTTTCAAACTGCCTGAAACAGGCTCCCATGTTGGGTTTTTAAGTGCTCTTTTCTCTATTCTATAAACTAGTCTATCAGTTGCTTTAGCCTTATTTTCCTCCACATAGCCTGCGGCCTTCAACTTTTCCACCACGTGATAGATACTCTTATCAAAACCGCTATTTCCTACTACTCTAAAGTATTTCTCGACAAAAGAGACGGTATTATAGGCAGATTCCTTATTAAAGGTTTCGTCCACTAATTCATAATAGGGATTGACCAATCTATCTACTTGAAAGCCACTGAGGGGGAAACTAAAAAGGGCGATTAGCACAAAGAATAAAAGTGATCTTTTCATTTCAAAATATGGTTTTGCTTAAGGTAATTGTTATTCTACTCAAGCGCTTCCTTTCTGCTGAAAATTTATCAAACTGCACTTATAAACTCTCGTAATACTTCGTCTTGACCGAGCTCTAGTTTCTTTTTTAACCGATGCAAAGCTCTTCTTACAGAACCGCTCTCGACATTGGTGAGGGCTGCTATCTCCTTATTGCCTAAACCAATTTTCAGGTAAGCACAAATCCGTGTCTCGTTATTTGTGAGCTCTTTACCATTCTTCACTTTTTCGAAAAACTCTGGATGAACTTCGTCAAAATGTCTTTTAAAATTCGACCAACTTTTATCCAAGTTTATATAGGAACTGATCTGCCTTGTAATCTTTCGAATTTCAGGCGCATATAGGTTATTAGTCAAGTTATCGAGCCTTTTTACCTCTTCGAGTAAATTAGTGAGTAACTCGTTTTTTTGAAACTCGATAAGTGTGGCGGAACTAAGCTCTCTTGTTTTAAAATCAAGGTTATCTTTTAGCAGTGATTGTTCTCTTATGGAGAGTGCTATTATTTCCTTGTGCTGCTTTTTGACTTCTTTTTGAGAGTTAGCTAATCGAAGTGCATTTTCAACTCTTGCTTTAAATTCTACCCCTTCAAATGGTTTCTTTAAGAAGTCATTTGCTCCGGCATCTAAGGCTGTTTTTAAGTCTACTGTTCCAGTCATTACACCTGTTGCCATTACAATGGGTATCTCTCTGGTTTCCGGCTTGTTTTTTAATTTACCAATGGCTTCAATTCCATTCATTATTGGCATTTCCCAATCTAAAATGATCAGGTCGGGAAGCTCACTAAAAGCTATTGCTACAGCCTTTTTACCATTAGGGGCATAAAGTATTTCATATGCCTGTTGCTCCAAATAGGACAACATTACCTCCAAATTCTGAGGGTCATCATCGGCAATTAGAATTTTGGCCTTTTCAGCTGTCATCCTTAAGAATTATTAGAATTGAACTCCAACAGATATTTCAAGAGCTCGTCGTATTTATCTTGATCGGCTTGATAAATAGTTGCTTGTAATTTCGTTTGCCATTTTGATTGGATGCCCTTCTTTTCTAGGCTATTAAGGATACGGTTTATTGCACTTACTTGATGAATTTTTAAGTTCCTGAGAAATTCCGCATGTTCGACTAATTCTGCCAGTTCATTTGGCGCTATCAGTACTTCTTCATTTTCATGATTAACACCGACATTCTCATTTAATTCCGCAAGGGCTTTCTCACAAGTTTGGCTTGTTTCTAAAGGGAGTGTTAAAAAGATAGATGTGCCTTTTCCGATCTCCGATTCTGCCCAAATCTTTCCGCCATGTGCTTCAACAGTCATTTTACAAAATGTTAAACCTAGGCCGGTTGATGCCGCAAATCCTGATTCTTTGGCATTCGTTTGCCAGAATTTCTCAAAAACATGTGGCAACCTGTCTGGAGAAATGCCAGCCCCTTGATCAATCACCTTAATCCAAATGTTGTTATCTACCACTTTAAGTTTGTCGACAATAATCTTACCCTCAGTTGGTGAGTACTTAATTGCATTTGAAATCAAGTTTACAAAAACCCTTTTGATAGGTTCTGGATCAACGTTAACGCAAATCAGTTTCGGAATTAAGCTTTCGAATCGAATACTTTTTGCTTCCAGCAGAATTTCAACACGTTTTCGGGACTCTAGTATGATTTGATCGAGTGGTGTTGGGACAGCCTTAGGAACATAGTCAGTAGCTTGAAACTTCTCAACTTCTAACATATTTGTGACTAAGTTGAGTAATTGATAACCTGATTGGGTAATGTTTTTAAAATGCTTGTCGTTCGGATCAATGCTCGATATACCAATGATTGAATTCAAAGGATTTTTCATATCATGAGCGATCATTTGCGTTAAATCTGTTCTAAATTCTGCCAAAGATTGAAGCTGAGAATTTACGAGTTCTAGTTTATCAGTTTTAAAACTTAATTCTTCCTTTTGTGTAGTTATTAGGGCATTTTGACTTGCTAGCTGAAGATTAGAAGCCTGCTTTCTGCGATAAATTCTAATGAGTATTATTATGGCAAAAAAAGCAAGGACAATAGCGGCTGTTATTATCCACTGAATCAGTTTTTGCTTTTCTAAATCAGCTTCTGAAAGGGCCAATTCACTTTTTAAGACTAGGTTTTCACGTTCGCTTTTTTGGGTTTCATATTCTACTTGTAGAGCACTTAATTTTTCAGCCGATTCCTCAGTAAAAAGGGAATCTTGGATGGCTCTTAGGCGTTGATATTTTATCAATGACGCTTTATAATCAGATTTTATAGAATCGATTTTATAGAGTGTATACAAAGCTTCTTTCTCTCTTAATGCAAGCTTTCCGGCAACTGCATTATTCAGTCCATTTTTTAGCCAATATTCCGCTTTCTCGATTTGACCGAGTGCCAAAAAGACTTCCCCCATTTCAATTTCCACTCTAGAAAATGCGTCATTTCCATCTCCCTCATCAAAGACTTTATAAGCATCCCCCAGGTACTTTAGTGCTTGATCATACTTTTTAGCATCTCGGTAGAGCTTACCCAAATTAATCAATGCCCTTCCACGATATTCGCCAAATTCTTTGGTGGTATCGGTAAGCATTATTTTTAAGTATTTATCAGATTTCTCAAAATCGAAATTCTCAGGCAATCTATAAATGGTTGATAGCCCGAATCCTGCCTCGAAGATCATACGCTTATCATTCTTCTCGTAGCCAAGTGCCAGTTTCGCCTCAAAATTCTCTTTGGCCTTGTCGTAATCCTTTATGCGCAAATAATAATCACCTATACCCCCATAAGCCATCGCTTTGACTCTGCCTAAACTGTCAAAAGCTGGCTCTGCCAAAACGGCCCGTAGCGCCTTATAGTAGTAGGTCATTTCCGCTTCTTCTTGTCCTCTATAACCGTTAATAAAAGCCATATTAACGAGTGAAGTTGGGTATCGCACGGGTAAGTAGCTTTCCGATACTTCCATACAGTACTTAAAATAATATTCACTGGAGTCGTACTTACTTTCGTTAAAGTAGAAGGTCGCTAAGAGGTTAGCGGCGTTAATGGAGATGTCATAGTCTTCTATCTCTTCTCCATATTTAATATTCGATCTGGCTAATGCCTTGCTGCTATCTACCAAATTATTGTAATAAAGGAGCTTTGAAAGGGTATGACTAATTTTACCCTCTAATCGCCGATCATCTGTGTTCTGTGATTCTTTTAGGAGTTGATAAGCGAATCGGATTCCATCGTTTAAATCACCTCTTCTTTCATATTGATAAAGTGAGTCGTAAAGACTGTTTAGAGATTGATCTGCATCCTCGGTTTGCGCATATGGAAACATAGGCAAGAGAACTGCTATTATGTATACACAAATTTTTTTCAAAAATTGAAGGAATCCTTTCGAGGGGATTCAGTTTTGGTTCAGTATCTATAAAAATATTAAATCTAACGTAAATGAGTTTATACAAATAGGCTTGAAATAGAAAGAGCTGTCCCCGTATGGGTCAGCTCTACTCATCAAAACACATAGTACTAAATAAACTCTTGCTTGGCTTTAACAGATGGCTTGGCTTCTACACTTTCAACTCTTCACATAAGCCTTCTGTACATTCAAAATCAAATCATAGCTTTTAACTCTGAATGGATATTCAAATGTAGCAGACATCTTCTTCCTAAAAAGGAAGTATACGTAGACAAGATGTAGACAATACGGGGGACAGTGGATATTAAATATACCCCCAATAGAGCAATTTATTATAGATTTCAAGGCAGATCCATGCATCGGTTGAAGCATACCTGACTTGCTTATCGGAAAGGGTTTGGGCTTCCCAATTCGAGGTTTGTGCTGATTTGGATATTCTTATATCAAGCACCATAGCGGCTAAGTTCCTAGCACCTATTTTCTCAGCACCTAAATCATTAAAAGTATTATTCAGGTCGATGAATCCATCGGGCTTAAATGGCCGAAGCCTATCGAGTAAATTATAATCATCTAATAACCCTATTCCTACTTTAATGATATTTGGGTCTTCAAGAAATTTATGGAGGGCATCAGAAATACCTGTATACTGAGTTCTTAGGAGAAATACTTTTTCTGCTGTAGCAACCTGAACTAGGCTAATGTTTCTAATCTCTCCTTTTTTAAAAGTGGGTTTAGCTTCAGTATCAAACCCTACAATATCTGATTGTACTATTTCAGCCATCGCGTTGGCGATGCTCTTTTCATCTGCAGCAATTACAACTTTACCCTCATAGCTTCTCAGCGGGCGTTCCATTACTTCATCCTTGGTAATTGTAATTGGAAACATCATACAGCAGGCTCAGTTTGCGTTGAACCAGGTTTGATTTTTCTGATTTTATAGTTTAGGTAGGCCATCGCAATGGTCATCACAGGACTTATTAGGTTAAAGAATGCATAGGGTAGATAGGCACCTGTGGCCACTCCCAACACATTTGAGTGATAGGCACCGCAAGTATTCCATGGCACTAATACTGATGTTACTGTACCTGAATCTTCAAGCGTTCTGCTTAGGTTTTCAGGGGCGAGTCCTTTTTCTCTATAGATATCTGCATACATCCTGCCAGGCACAACAATGGCTAAGTATTGATCCGAAGCCGTACCATTAAAGAAAATAGTGGTTCCTGCTGTTGCAGCTACTAAAGAACCTGTGGAACTTACTTTAGTGATTACCGCTTCAGCGATTCGTTTCAACAAGCCGCTTGACTCCATTACTCCTCCAAAAATCATGGCAGAAACTATAAGCCAGACCGTTTTAAGCATGCCGCCCATTCCTCCTGACTGAAGTAAATCATCTACAACTCCATTTCCAGTGACTATAGCGACGTCACCAAAGAGTGATTTCATAAGTCCAACAAACATCAGTTTGCTATTACTCCCTGTCCAATCGGCTACGCTTTTCACTACTTCAGGTTGAAATATCAAAGCAAAAACACCGCCTAATAGGGCTCCTATTAAAATGGCCGGGATAGCAGGCACTTTTTTTACGATTAGAAACACTACGGCTGCAGGTACTAAAAAGAGCCATCCATTGATGTTGAATTTACTATCTATAGCCGTTAAAATTGCTCCGGTTTCTGTTACCTCACCAGTTCCACCTTGTGTAAAACCCAGAATTAAAAAGAGAATTAGTGCAATCACGATAGAAGGAATCGTGGTGATGGTCATGTAGCGTATATGAGTAAACAAATCCGTTCCCGCCATAGCTGGTGCTAAATTGGTGGTATCTGATAGTGGAGACATCTTATCGCCGAAGTAAGCACCTGAAAGCACGGCACCGGCAATCATACCATCATGAATACCCAATGCTTTACCTATTCCCATTAAGGCAATGCCCACTGTAGCCGCGGTAGTCCAAGAACTACCAGTAGCAATAGAAACAATTGCACAGACTATACAGGCTGCTACCAAAAAGATTGTTGGATTTAGAATTTGAAGCCCATAATAAATCATTGCCGGAACTACTCCGGAAAGTAGCCAAGTACCTGCCAAAGAACCAATCAACAACAGGATGATAATGGATGCCATTGCTGAGCTAATCGTTTTTACGATGCCTTTTTCTATTTCCTTCCATTTCATTCCAAGGCGCAAGGCTACAATTGCAGCTACTCCGCCAGAAAGGATTAGAATTATTTGATTTGAACCATCGAGCGCACCATCACCAAAAACAAGAACATTATAAAAGAGTGCTACTATTAAAAAAATGATGGGTATTAGGGCCTGAAGTAAGGTTGGCTTCTTGTAATTGTATGTCATAAACGAAATGCTGAAATGATCAGAACTGAAATATAATGAAATTTAGGATGGTGAGGACATCAATGCAGCTAGTTCTTCTCCCATTTTACTTCCAATGGCAACACCCATTCCTCCTAACCTAAGTCCGAGAAAAACATTTGTAGAATGTCTTTTCAATATTGGTTTCTTGTTCTGGCCGAATGCCATAATACCTGCCCAAACATGATCTATTTCAAAATCATAGTTAGGAATTATCACCTCTTTAAGGTCTTGCTCCAGTTTTTCCAATATTAATGACCGGATTTCAAAATCAGTCGTATTCTCTCCTTCAAGGTCTAAATTACGACCTCCTCCAAAAATGATTCTATCCTTGTAATTTCTGAAGTAATAATATCCTTCATCATAATGGAAGGTGCCTTTTAAGCCAAGTCCTTTGATCGGCTTAGTGATTAACACTACTCCTCTGCCGGGGTTGAGTTCTACATTCGGAATAAGTTTCTTTGAGAAGGCGTTTGTACATATAGCTAGTTGATGTGCTTTAAAGGTGATGCCATTTTCTAATTCTACGTCACATCCTTTGCCGTTATCTTCAAAACTGATAACAGAGGCACCAGTTAACACTTCAATGCCTAGTTTTTTTGCATGGGCATTGAGCTGCCACATCATTTTACCCGTATGAATTTGTGCTTCTAATGGGTTAAATATCAAACCATGTATTGACTGTTTGGGAAACCCCAAGGCTTGAATGTGGTCAGTCTTGTCGGTATAGACTTTCTGAGAGAATAATGGATACAAAAGTTCATTTACCTCATCCATTTTATCTAGACAAGCCATTTGTTCTTCTTTCAGTAATTCATATCCTCCCCAGTTTTTATAATCTATGGCCTGATCACCTAGTCTATTTCGAAGTAAGTTCAATCCTTCCCACCTTAATTTCACCAAATCATATACCGCTTCACTTGGGAGGCATTTTAGATCACTCAATATTTCCGTTAAACTTCCAAAGCAAGCAAAGCCAGCATTCTTAGTACTTGCTCCAGTTGGGAATACGCCTTGCTCTAACACCAAGACTTTTTGACTAGGGTGTTTTTCTTTCAAACTAATTGCTGTTGATAGCCCTACAATGCCTCCACCGATAACGACCACATAATAATTTAGAAATTCATCTTTCTCCCAAAAACTGAGCATTATATATTATAGTTTAGATACCCTAAATTAGTTGAAAATCTCAGTAATGTTGGATCCTGCAAAACTCATGGAGAGGGCAAAAACCTCTAAAAGACATCTAGCCCTTCTTAATTTTGGTTTATCCAGAATGATCCCTTTTAATAAGCCTCATGGATTTAAAATTGTGGATTTAGGTGACGATCATGTCAAAGTGAAGATTCCCTACCGAAGAATAAATTTTAATCACATAAAAGGAATTCATGCTTGCGCACTTGCTACCGCCTCTGAATATGCCACTGGGCTTGTGCTATTGAGCAAGCTTGGTCAGCGGGAGTATAGGATTATTATGCAGAAAATGGAAATGAATTATCACTACCAAGGCAAAATGGATGTGGTGGTCTCTTATTCTGTAAATGATGACTGGCTCAATGAACATGTTAGACTACCTCTAAAAGAAAATGATGCCGTAATTATTGACTGCGAAGTAAAATCCCACGACGCACAAGGCAACCACCTCAGCACAGGCCATATCTTCTGGCAGGTAAAATCTTGGGCCAAAGTAAGAACCAAGGCCCAATAGTGCTCAACTATAATTTAGTATAAAAAAAGAAGGAAATTTGTAGATACATATATTTGTCTTTCACATACATCATCTCCGTGGTCGCACTCATAATAAGCCAATACTAACTCTAAACGCCTATTTCAAGTGTAAACATATTTGACTTTTATCGAGTTCTTTGCATAACTTGTGTTCGTTCCTCAGGGACAACACCGAACCTAAACACTTGAATAATTGACAATGCGAACTCTGTTCACCTCAGATTTGCCATGGAGTTTTAGCTCCAAAAAAAGAAAGCGCTACCACCAGAGTAGGGTCGACTTTTATGAAGGAAGAAACGCACTCGTTTCATCTTCTTCCTTCTCAAAACTTTTCAACACATATAATATTGATACTACTTTAAAGACGGACAAACCAATTCGATTTTTCGGATTAGAGTTCGGTCAAACGCTTAAAGAGACTATCAAAAAGCTAGGTAAACCAAACTATAAAGACAAAAGGACTTTTTGCCTAAACAAGCATGCAACTATATACTATCGTTTAAGCATTAAAGAAGTAAAGTGCATTCTACAGATACATTTCTATCAGGATCAATTCTTCTTTGGCAAAATGGAGATTAGAAGCAGTAATCCGCAGGCAAAAAGAGATATTGGAGCGCTTGTTTGTCAGAAATATGGGATTTCTGAAAAAGATTGGATTGGATCAATAGCTGATGAACAAGGCAATAACATTGAAATCAAGCAAAACATAGTTCCAAGCGTCACTTACCTAACGGGTAACAAAGAATTAATTAAAAGCATTAAACAGGAACTTGCCCCAGTCAAGAAACCTAAAAGATATAGCCGACTTGAGCAAACAGAATTGTTGCTCGATATGGTTTAAAGATCACCTTTACCTAAACACCTAATACCCAAAGTCAGCTCCTTCAAGAGCTGGCTTTTTTTAGTTTAGCAACATTTTGTACTAACGAATCATCCGTTATCTTTGATTTTGAGTGACATTATTTCATGAAGCCTAAGAAGCGTAAAAGTCCTATATGCCATAATTGTAATTCTCCTCTAGAAGAGAGTTTCAATTTCTGTCCGAATTGTGGTCAATCCAATTCGGATAACAATGTGACTTTCGCAACGCTGGTTAAGGAATTTGTAGATAACTATCTGGGCATAGACTCTAAAATGGCCCATAGTGCCATCCCTTTTATGATTAAGCCTGGCAACCTAACCAATAGGTTTCAGGAAGGGAAAATCAAACATTTTATTCATCCGATCAGGCTTTATTTTGTAATGAGTCTTTTCTATTTCTTCACCATTAGCTATCTGCTTTCTGGTATTGATCTGCGCCTTATTGACGATGAGGATATTGCAGTATCAGGCGACATTAATCTTTCTGACATGATGGATGATGAAAGGTGGAACCTAGTTGCTGATAGCGTAAGACTCAGGTCGATTCCAGATACACTGGTCAATCAATTCTCAGGAATTGAAACTTTTGCTCAATTTTATGACTCAATGCGCCAAGAACTTGGCATAGATTCCGTCAATAAATATTTGATTCCAGTTAAACAGACGACCTTACCCGTAGCTAATGAGCGGCAGGTTGAAAAATTCCATCGATTGGCACGTGATAAAAGGAGAGTTAGCGACGAAGCATTTATCGACTCACTTGGTATGGGTATTGATTTTGCGGAAAGCAACTTCTTAGATGAGAGTCAAAAAAAGCACTTTTTCAGTCAGGTAAGAAAGATATTTGAGAACGATGAAGGTTTCAAAGGCTTTGTATTGGGAAACCTTCCATTGATGATGTTTATCTTAATTCCATTATTCGCTGGGGTACTCAAATTCATTTATGTCCGGAGAAAACACCTATATATCAAACATGTTGTACATGCCCTTCATGTTCATTCATTTGCCTATTTGGCCTATGGATTAGGGCTTCTATTAATGTTTAAGATTTTTACAGCTGGCAACTTTCCGAACGCAGATATTACGGCTTGGCGTTGGTGGATTGGTGTTATCTCGTTTATTCTGGTAAGTACTTATGTCTACATATCATTCCTTAAGGTATATGGACAGGGTTGGTTCAAGTCACTGATCAAGTTTAACATAGTGGGTTATGTCTATTCCTTTTTCTTACTCGTATTCTTCTCCTTAGAAGTCTTTATCAGTTTTTGGTATTACAATGGATAGCTTCGAGTGATATCTTATTAGCTTCAACTATTTTAGAAACAATATCATTAGTTACAGCTTTCGAAATAAAGAGGCTTTCATACTGCGATGGCGCTATGTAAACACCGTTGTTCAGCATTTCTCTAAAGTACTTTCCAAATAGCGCAACATCGCTTGATTTTGCAGTTTCAAAGTCCACCACTTTTTGATCAGTGAAGAATAGACTGACCATAGAACCAATTCTATTCATTGTATAACCTAAGCCAAGTTCATCGAGGTTACTTTGAAAACCTTTTTCAATTTGTTCTGTAACTAGGGCGAGGTCAGTATATAATTCAGTGTCTTCTACAATTTGAGTAAGCATAGCAATTCCTGCTGCCATAGCTACCGGATTACCAGAGAGCGTTCCGGCTTGATAAACCGGGCCTTGCGGTGAAACGTAATCCATTATTTCTTTTTTACCGCCATAAGCTCCAACAGGCATTCCTCCGCCTATGATTTTTCCGAGTGTTGTAATATCTGCATGAACATTGAAGACTCCCTGAGCACCGGCTTGTGATAATCTAAATCCGGTCATTACTTCATCAAAAATTAGCACTATGCCTTCTTGATCACATATGGTTCTTAATCCTTCTAAATATCCTTCAGCAGGTAAAACACACCCCATATTACCCGCTACAGGTTCTACAATGATCGCCGCCACTTGATCTTTATTGGCTTGAACTATTTCATTGACGCTGGATAAATCGTTGAATGGTGCAGTGAGTGTATCTTTCGCCACGCCCTTTGTAACACCTGGGCTATCTGGCTGGCCTAAGGTAATGGCGCCGCTACCTGCTGCAATAAGAAACGAATCTCCATGCCCGTGGTAGCATCCTTCAAATTTGATGATTTTGTCGCGCCCTGTATATCCACGCGCCAGACGAATGGCTGACATGGTAGCTTCTGTTCCAGAGTTTACCATTCTTACCTTCTCAATACTTGGCACCATGCTACAGATGAGCTTAGCCATATCCACTTCTATGGATGTAGGCGCACCAAATGACAGTGAATTTGAGATTGCTTCAGCAACTGCAGCTTGTATTTTCTCGTTTCCGTGCCCCAAAATCATTGGCCCCCAAGAGTTGATCAACTCTACAAACTGAGTATCATCTTGATCGGTGATATAAGCGCCCTTGGCTGATTTGATAAATAGTGGGTTGCCTCCTACTGCTTTGAAAGCACGTACAGGTGAATTTACGCCTCCAGGAATAAAGTTTTGAGCCTCTTCGAAAAGACGCTGGCTATTTGAATGCTTACTCATAATTAATATTTTTCAACAGGTACAACTACTCCTTCTTTCATTCTAAGAACAGGTGTATAGCGGTTGTCATTCGAAAACTTGTAGTCGAACTGATTTGTTAATTCACCAGAAACAGAAGCTTTCCTTTTTAGCCCTAGCTGAAAATACTTTCCATACTGGTGAAGTAACCTACCGAAGGTAACAGTGATATCGTATCCGATATATGCATCTCCTAACCGATCTTCTTTGACCGGCGTGGATAAATATTCATTCACATAAAGTTCTCTGAAAGTTGCTACAGCTTCGCTTGAATAATCAATCAGGTTAGACCCAATGAAAGTGGCGCTTAACCGCTCTAATTGATCGAAAGAGATAGAACTTTCAGTTGTTAAAAACCTAGAAGAGGAAAGATAATCTACGGTATCTGGCCTACTTTCTATCCCACTCAGTGCACTTGATGCTAAAGAAGAGTAATCAGATGCAATGAATACGTGACCAATACTATCTGGCAATATTTTCAACGTATCATAAACGAAATCTCTTGGACGATAAATTTCCCAATCTTCCTCTCCTGCTTCTCTTAGAGAGTCCATTTCGGCAATCATATTGGCTACAACCGCAGAATCTTTGTCTTGCTCGTGTTCTTCTGATAATAAGGTTTGGATATACACCGATTCGTTCTCTCTTACTTCCTGAAAAATAGTCACATTGAATGAGTCTTTTTCAATGATCTGCCTGTATAAATCGGCTCTTGATTTATCGGCAAACCCACTATAAAAAACGGCGGCATTCTTATTTCTGGTAAAGTTTTCTTTTGCGTATTCTGCGGCTTTTATAGCCAAAGATTCGTTGCTAGGGTAATACAAAAAGGCAAAAGGATTATTAACTAAAATATCGCTATTCGATGATAGCGGATTGATCATATTGATTTTTTTGTTTTTCGAAAAACTGCTCATCAGTTGAACGGCACTTTGGGTAACAGGGCCAATAATGAGGTCAAGGTCATCAAAGTCTCCATTTCTCACCATTTCAAAGAGTCTATCCTGGCTATTTCTCGTATCAATAGTAATCAGGTTTACATCAACACCTTCATCCGCAAGTTTTTCAACACCTAATCTAACGCCTTGATACATACGAGTAGTCCAAGCCGTCATTGACCTAACAAGACGGGCAGAATCACTGCTGTAAGCAAATGGCAGAAATAGACCAACGTTGTATACCGACTTTTTAGGAGAGAATTCTATACCATCTATTCCTAAATCTAAATTGAGCGCATATGTCGATTGAAGCTCGTTGAGTAAATCGATGTCCTGATTTTCTATGTCTAGGGACAAGATACCATTCGCCAGTTTTGAGGCCAGGAGATTATCTTCCGGATACTCAGCCAACAAGCCTTTTAGAATAGCCATATCTACATCGCCAAGCAGTGCTTTGCTTTTTACAGCATTCTTTTGTGCCTGATCTATATTTTTTGCATTGGCGAGATAGCTAAAGGTGTCATTTAAGTTACCTCTTTCAGCTGCCAAAAACCCTAGCCAATAATTAACATCATCCGTAACCTGCCATTCTGGGTATTTCTTTAGCACCTGCAAGAACATGTTCTTGGCCGACACATTATCACCAGATTTATGCGCGGATATGGCATAGAAATAGGAGGCATATTTTACCATATCACCTGATTCATCAAGTGAAGTGATAGGGGCAAACTTACCCAAGGCCAAGGCATATTGTTCTTGGTCGAAGAGTTTTTTGCCTTCCTCGAAAAGTGCTTTTACATTTTGTCCTGCTGCCTGAAACAGGCAAAAGAACACTAATGTAATTGCCAATAAGGATTTTCGCATTACTCCCATTCTATCGTTGCTGGTGGTTTAGAGCTGATGTCATACACCACTCTATTTACTCCTTTTACTTTGTTTATAATTTCGTTTGAAACGTCTTGCAAGAAATCATACGGTAAGTGACTCCAATCTGCTGTCATACCGTCTACGCTGGTTACCGCACGAAGCGCAACTACACGTTCGTAAGTTCGCTCATCACCCATTACCCCTACAGACTGCACTGGCAACAACATAGAGCCCGCCTGCCATACTTCATCATAAAGGCCTCTTTTCTTTAAGCCCTCAACAAAAATATAGTCAACGTCTTGTAGAATGGCTACTTTTTCAGCAGTTACATCTCCTAAAATTCTGATGCCTAATCCTGGACCTGGGAAAGGGTGACGCCCTAAAATATTCTGATCAATATTTAGGCTTCTACCTACATTTCTTACACCGTCTTTGAATAGTGTTTTGAGTGGTTCAACTACCTTCAAATTCATCTTTTCCGGTAACCCCCCAACGTTGTGATGCGATTTTATTGTTGCCGAAGGTCCTTTAACAGATACCGACTCAATGATATCCGGATAAATAGTGCCTTGGCCCAACCACTTCACATTTGTTATCTTCTGTGCTTCCTGATCGAATACTTCTATAAATACTCTTCCAATGGCCTTTCTTTTACCTTCCGGATCTGAAATTCCTTTTAAAGCTGTATAGAACTGGTCTTTGGCATCAACTCCTTTAACATTTAAACCCATGCCTTGATAAGACGCTAAAACAGATTCAAATTCATGTTTTCTGAGTAAGCCATTATCAACAAAAATGCAATGAAGGTTATCACCAATTGCTCGGTTAATCAAAATAGCAGCCACGGAAGAATCAACTCCTCCTGAAAGGCCCAGTACTACCTTATCATCACCTAGCTGTTCTTTAAGTTCTGCAATCGCGGTCTCTGCAAACATATCTGGTGTCCAGTCTTGCGAACAATTACAGATATCAACAAGAAAATTTCTTAGGAGAGTTTTACCTTCTTCAGAATGCGTTACCTCTGGATGAAACTGAATTCCGTAGGTTTTTTCGTCTTTTACTTTATAAGCTGCCATTTCCACACTCGCAGTACTAGCTATTATCTCAAAGTTTTCTGGCAATACGGAGATGGTATCTGCGTGAGACATCCATACTTGAGAATCGAGGCTAATATCTTTGAGTAATTCAGATTGGCTATCGACCCTACTTAATCTTGCACGACCGTATTCCCTGATCTCAGAAGGCATTACATTACCTCCGAATTTCTGAGCCATAAGTTGGGCACCATAACAAATTCCTAATATGGGTATTTTACCTCTAAATTGGTCAAGGTCTAAATCGGGTGCATCTTTCTCTCTTACCGAACACGGACTACCCGATAAGATGACTCCTTTTATGTCGGGAGATATTTCTGGAATGTTGTTAAAAGGATGTATTTCACAATATACATCAAGCTCTCGAACTCTTCTGGCTATGAGTTGGGTGTACTGGGAACCAAAGTCGAGAATCAGTATCTGTTCTGCCATGCGCAAAAATAATATTAGCCCTGACTAATCACTAATATTTACGGAGTATTTCTAGTCTAAAAGAGGCCAATTATCTGGTCAAAAAAGAATAAGCCATAATTCGCCATATCAGCTGACTTATTCAGACCGCAAGGATTCCGCCGGATTAGCCTTTGCTGCTCTAAAAGAAAGATAACTCACTGACAACCATGATAAAACAATTGTGATCAATAAACCCAAAATGAAAACATGAGGTTTGATACTTATACTGTAGACAAAATTATCTAACCAATCATCCATAGCATAATAGGCAATTGGAATCGACACTAATGCAGCGATAACAATCAACCTCAAGTAATCTTTTGAAAGGAGACTTACTATGGTACCGATTGAGGCACCAAGTACTTTTCTTACTCCGATTTCTTTGGCCCTTCGCTGCGTTGTAAAAGCAACTAAGCCAATAAGCCCTAAACAAGAAACGAGGATTGCTATTGAGGAAAATATTTTAAATACAATGGAAAAATATTGATCTGATTTATAATACTGATCTATTTTATCATCCAAGAACTCATAGTCGAAAGGGTACTCAGGGACAATATTTGACCAGACATCTTCTAATCGCGCCAGCGTGTTAGCCTTGTCTCCTTCGGCCAAACGAACTGCTATGTTCCAGTAATCGTATTGAGGATTCTCGCTTTCGTGCATAACTAAAGGCTCGATTTCATTTCGCATAGATTTAAAATGGTAATCTTTAACGATTCCGATGATGGTACCCTCTTGACCATTTCGATTTATTGCTATTCCTAGAGGCTCTGCCAGTCCAAAATGCTTTACAAACGTTTCATTAACTACGAAACCTTTTGCTCTATCTGTAGCATATTCTGCAGAAAACCAACGCCCTTCAATCATGGTCAGCCCCAATGTTTTGTGAAAATCATCACCAACAGCCAGAACCTGAAGCATTTGATTATTATTCTCGACGCCTTCTGTACCCACAACAATACGATTGCCCGGCATATTTCCATCGCCTAGAGAATTACCTGTAAGGGAAGCGGCTATTACACCACTTTCCTTGATAATTTCATCATAAACCAATTCACCATATTTAGTCGCTATTTTGTAATCAAGTGTCAAGTAAACTACTTGTTCTTTTTCAAACCCTAAATCCTTTTTGCTCATAAAATTCATCTGACCGGAAATGATGAGCGTTGCAACTATAAGAGTGATAGAGGTAATGTATTGAACGGTTACTAGAAACTTCCTTAACAATCCTCCGCCTGAATTGACTGCTCCACCTCCTCTTAATAATTGATTAGGCTTCATGCGCGAGAGATACCATCCAGGGTAAATACCGCAGACAAGACTGATAAGCAGGGCAAGCACAAAAAACATCACAAGTTCAGTAGTACTTTCTGTAAAGTTTAAACCCAAATGCAGTGAAAATCTTGCATTCAAAACAGGGACAAAAACCAAGACTAAAACCAAGGCAAGGACCAAACTCAAGCATGAAATCAAAGTGCCCTCAACAAAAAATTGTGTTAAGAACTGGCGTCGTCTTGCTCCAATAACTTTCCTTACGCCAACCTCTTTCAATCTAATCGAGGCTTGTGCTGTTGTCAGGTTGACATAATTAATACAAGCAATGAACACAATAATTAAACCCACGAGTACAAACAGTCTTAATTGAGCAGAACTACCTTCTGAACCAATCTCAAAACCCTTTCTATTCAAATGAATATCAGAAATGGGCTGTAAATAGTGTTTATACCATATATTCTTCCCAAATCGCTCTTCTATGAGGCTGTTAATTTTTAGTTCTGCATCTGCAACCGACACTCCCTTACTAAGTTTTACATAAGCTGAACCATTAATAGAAGTCCAAGTAGGCTTGTTTCCTGAAAATCCTTCTAAGGTTTTATTTGAAATTAGAAACCCAAAGTCAGTCCAACGCGTTTCCGCAAAATGTGTATTTGGAGGAAGGTCTTTATATACGGCTACTACTTCTAATTTCAACTGTTTATCATTGACTTTTACATCTACGATTTCTCCAACCGGACTAGTTTCTCCAAATATACTCTTAGCCTGAGTCTCGGAAACAATGATGGTATTCAACTTGGTGAAAACGTTGGCAATTGTCCCCTGAGCCTCCTTTAACCCCATCATTTTCGGGAAATCATCTTCTACTGCAGAAATTAGGTTATTGAAGAATACACCATCACTCCATTTTAATGGCTGATTAAGAATAGCCAAAAACAAACCAGATGAAGCTTCGATCTCTGGAATATTTGCCTTAACCTCAGGGATTAGTTTGGACGAGACAGACGTCATGTGCGTTGGCGTCTGCCCCAAATTAGAAATCGTGTTTACCCGATACAATCGATCCAAATCGGGATATTGCTTATCATAAGAGTTTTCAAATTTTAAATACAAACCGATTATAAGTGCGGCTGTCAAAGAAATAACTAATCCGAAAATATTAATAGTGGCATTAACCTTGTATCTCGTAAGGTTTCTTAAAGCAATTTTTAAATAGTTCTGTAACATATCTATTGTGTTTGGCTGACTAAGCCTTTTGAGTTTATTGACCTCTGTTTTTGACTCGAAGCTCATAGAATCTAGCACCTCTTCGAGCGCACATTCAAAGGCTATACCCCGAACCATCATGTCTTCGATTTCACAAGAGATATAATCAATAAGCTCTTCTTCAATCGAAAAGCTCTTGATATTTCTCTGCCTGACCTTTCTTGTTATTATGTTAACTTGGCTTTTAGTCACCATCGGTAATCATAATTAGGTTCATCATTTTTGCGAATTGGAAGTACTCTTCGATTTTAACGCGCGCTGTTTCAGCACCGGCTTCGGTTAAAGAGTAATATTTCCTAATTCTGTTATCTACTTCTTGAGATTTAGTAATGACAATTCCTTCTTTTTCCAACTTATGTAGCGTCGGATAAAGTGCTCCAAAAGTGAGGTTAATTTCATTAGATGAAATCTCCTTTACTCTTTGCGTTATTTCATACCCGTACATCTGCCCATTTTCTGAAAGCAACTTCAAGATTATTGTTCTAAGTGTACCTCTTATCAGTTCTTTTGAATACATATTTTTTATATAAGAAAACACAATATATAATTTTCTTATATATTATCGCTAAAGCCTATAGATTTTAATTTTAGATCATAGAATATGAAAGGAGATACAAGGGTAATTTGCTGAAAATGAGCACACATGATATCCGAACAATATTCCGATATATCATATATATAAAATATTATTCTGAATATGAAACATATTACAGTTGTAATCCGTATATACTACTGTGTTTCGGAATAGAAACATCTAATCTTAAAAACCATGAAAACTTTTTTCCCATTTCAGATTCCTCAAAAATCAAGCACTTGCTTGAGTCGGGATTATTGGGAAATCCTTTCAGAACCTCCATCGAGGAACATTAGATTTTCTAAAGAGAATCGATTTTAAAAACACTACCAACATAAGAAGCTCATATCTTCTAGGAAGTGTTGGACACTTCGATAATTCCTTTTCGCATAATGAGTTATTTGAACCCAGGAAATAACTGGGCCAAATGACATTGAGATAGCCTTCAGCAGCTATCAAATACACTACCATTTTATACAACCATCGCACTTGCCAAACGGGCAGGTCAGTAAAACTATGTTTCATCTCAAAACTTACAACTATGATACTTTTCGGAATCATTTTATTAATCATCGGATTAATCACTCTTATCATTAGACCACTCCTTTCTGATGAAGACCAATTCAAGGAGAATAACTCTGGCCATTTAGAAAAGATAAAGTCTAAATCGCCGACCTGGCTGCTCATGTTTAGTCGAAGGGTTTCAATTGCTATAATTATTTCAGGCCTAACCTTAGTTACATTGCCTAATTTGTTTTTCTGGGCAGAACCTGGTTATCAATACTTTCTAGTTTACCCAAACGGTAAAAAGAGCGCTATTATGACTGAAGGAATTAAGTTTAGAGGTTTTGCGAAGATAACCCCTTGGCAAAAGTTTATCGATGTAAAAGTTGTTAACCCCGGAGATGACACGGACGACATTGAAGGTCAAATGGACCCAATTCCCATACGATTCATCGACCAAGTCACCGCTACAACAAAGCTATCAACTCGTTTTCAGCTACCTGCAGACAAGGAGTCTTTCATCGAGTTGGCTATCGAGTTCCGTAGCTTACAAAATCTTGCACAAAACACCTTAATACCTACGGTAAGAGAGGTTGTTTCTAACACAGGATATATGTTTGCTGCCCAGGATTATATCTCAGGTTCGGCATCTGACTTTAGGGTGTCAATTGAAGAGCAATTAAAGGATGGTGCTTTTAGTGTTGAAAAGACAGAATATCGTGACACTATCATCACTGCGATAGAACAAGGTGAGCGTGAGATCAAAGAGGTGCAGACGCGCTATGAAGTGAACAAGCGTAAGGACGAAAATGGTCTTTTCATTAGAATCCCACACGACATCAATGAGAACAATATAATTGTCGCTCAGGTAATTGTGGATGATGTGGTTCTAGAACAAGTCTTTAAACAGCGACTTGAAGCACAACGTGATGAATCTGCTAAACGTCAGCTAGAGCAGCAGAAAATTAAAACTGCCAAAGATGCTCAGGCAAGGATTATTGCCGAAGGTGAGCGTGACAAAGCGGGCGAGCGTGTAACACAGGAAAAAGAGCAAGTTAAAGCCTTGATTTCTATTGAAACGAAGCTAAAACAGGAGGAAACTAATAAGAAGTTAGCCGCCATTGCACTAGAAACTGAGCGTTTAAAGGCCACTGCCCAAAAAGTAAAGGCAGATGCTGAATCTTACCAAAACGCGAAACTCGTTTCTGCGGGTTTGACCCCTCAGCAGGAAGCGGAATTGCAAAAGCAAATTGCAATTGGAGTTGCCCAACAGGTTGCCAAGATTAAATTTCCAACGACAATGATAATATCAGGTGGTGGAGATGACGGCGGCACTCCTTTAGAAGCTTTAATTGGCGCGGCCATGACCAAACAGTTGACCAGCTCCGGTAAGGGAGGCAACTAGACTAAGGCGAGCTTCGGCTCGCTTTTTTTATTTTAAATATTACTCAATTGTTTTGAAGAAATGACGGTAACCTATCGTCACCGTTTGCCAACCCCAGCTATTTAAACCAACATTAAAATTTGAATATAGGGCAATATGTTTGCTGAGCCTATATTGAATTTGGTTACGCCAAGCACTCGGTGTATCACGGTTTTGAATATACCCGTGGTAACCAGAGACATCACTGGCAACAAGCCATTTCCCTTTCATCCACTCTAAACCGACCCCATAAGTTCCAGCGTCATTTTGAAAGAAATCCGAACCATTGGGCAAGCCATTTTTATTGGTTTGCCATGTATAAAACCCAAGCATCCCTTTCAGCAAAAGGCTACTATCATCTGTTTTAATTATGGTTTTGCTCACTGTGGCTTCCCAAAAGAACATACTCGCATCGGTAAAACGTGCATTGCTTACATTTCCCCCAGTAGTGGTCTTTGAATGGGCTCTAAAGGTAATATTCGGCATGCGTGACTTATCTTCATTGGCAATCCTCAGTATTATACCAAAAGCAGTATCTCCTGTATTCCAACCAATCCCACTACGGCTTCTCATTCTACGTTCATCTCGAATTTCATCGGTCACTTCCCAATATTCCCAGGCAATACTTTGCACGTAGAGCAAGGCTTTATCCTTGGCCAAGGGTATATTAAATTCAGACCAGTTATTGATCGTATTATCTCCCCTTCCATAATGATATTCGAACGTATTTTCAGACCATAACTCATTGTCAATCTTACCATTTCGGAGCACTGGGATTCTTATAGCATTCGGCCCAAAATAACCAGGCGAAATACTCACGTACCGATCTCTATCCGTACCGGCGGCATTAGGATAATCATGTAGTGTATCCCACCAATCAAGGTTTTGGCCTGAGAGCTGCTGGGCCATTAGGATAATGAAAAGGCAAAAAATCTTTCTCATGGGTGAGTTTGTGTTCCGAAAGTAAAACATCGGTGGCTAAAAGCGGAAAAAATTAACACCTAAGTGTTGATTAATGATTCTAAAAGTCACTTCTATATCAATTTGGTATAGAGATAGCCGTAGTTTGAAGAGCAATCACACCTACTTGTCGATTGATAAAAAAGACTTGTTAACTAGTCTATTCCCCTCACTGTCTTATCATTAAGCAACAACGTAAGACCATGAAAACAATTCAAAAACAACAAACCATAAGGATAAGCTTATTCACCTTATTCGCCATTACTTTATTCCAATTCGGTGGCTATGCACAAAGTACACAACAACAGGGCATCACGGTACCGAAGAAGACCATGAAAGCCTATGTAGGCAGCTATGAGATGCAAAAAGATACTTTCCTGAAAATCAAGATTGAAAAGGAAGATCTTCAGGCCATTGGGCCCGACGACAAAGTTTATGAGTTAGTACCAATCACAAATAGCCGATTCTTTCTTAAAGCCTTCGGAGTAGATATTGAATTTGTAAAAAACGACAAAGACAAAATCACCAAGCTACTGATGATCCGTGAAGATGGCCAGCAGCTAGAGGCTATCAGAGTAGATCAATAAGATAATCAGTTTCGTTTGACCGCGATTTAGAGCAACCCTTTTGTACTTGGTAATATATCGAGTTCATCAGGGTTTCTTCTTACAGCCATTTTTATCGCTTTTGCAAAGGCCTTAAAAATAGCTTCGATTTTATGATGCTCATTATCACCTTCTACTTTGACATTTAAATTACACTTCGAAGTATCAGAAAACGACTTAAAGAAGTGCATAAACATTTCTGTTGGCATATCGCCTACCATTTCTCTTTTAAAATCTGCCTCCCAAACTAACCAAGGGCGCCCACTGAAGTCGATCGCCACCTGGGCAAGTGCTTCATCCATAGGCAATAAGAACCCATATCGATTAATCCCTTTTTTATCGCCAATAGCTTCCAGATAGGCCTCTCCTAAAGCAAGTGCTGTATCTTCAATCGTATGATGCTCATCGATGTGTAAATCTCCTTTTACTTTTATGGATAGGTCCGCTCCTGAGTGTTTACCCAATTGATCGAGCATATGATCGAAAAAGCCTAAGCCAGTCTCGTTATTACATTGCCCAGTTCCATCCAAGTTCAACTGAATCAGAATGTCTGTCTCTTTTGTTACCCGGTGAATTTCAGCGGTACGATCAGGCATTTGGAGAAATCCAAAAATTTTATCCCAATTGGTGGTCGAAAGTGCTGCGCGTTCATCGGACGCTTCTGAAACATATATCGCTTTAGCTCCTAAATTTTCAGCTAATTGAATATCTGTTTTCCGATCGCCAAGCACGTAAGAATTCCCTAGGTCATAATCACCCTCAATATATTTGGTCAATAGCCCAGTTCTTGGTTTTCTAGTAGGTGAATTTTCGACTTCAAAGGTACGGTCGATGCAGATTTCATCGAAAACCATTCCTTCTCCTTCAAGTGTTTTTAGCATCTTATTCTGAGCAGGCCAAAAAGTATCTTCTGGAAAAGAATCTGTACCCAACCCATCTTGGTTGGTCACCATTACGAGCTCGTAATCTAGCTGTTCGGCGATTTTTCTTAGGTTAGAAATAGCACCTGGTAAGAATTCTAGTTTCTCCAAAGAGTCAATCTGAAAATCAACTGGTGGCTCAACGATTATTGTTCCGTCTCTATCTATAAAAAGTACTTTTTTCATGCTCTATTTGCCTAATTCTTTCAATGTCTGGATTAAAACCCTATTCTCGGATTTTGTACCAACAGTAATTCTAATTCCTTCTTCGCACAGCGCCACTTTCGAGCGATCGCGTAGTATAATTTGGTGACCGATTAAATCTTCATAGAGTTGACGTGCATTTCCCGTTTTCACTAGGAAGAAGTTCGCATCTGTTGGATAGACTTTTTCGATAATAGCTAAGCCTTCTAAGTCTTTTCTTAAAGCATCGCGGTTCGCAAGAATATCCTTCACCATTTTATCCTTCACCGAAACATTCTTTAAGGTCTCAAATACAGTTTCCTGCGTAAGCCCACTCAGGTTGTAAGGCGCCTTAATCTTATTCAAGATATTCAACAAGTCCTTCGAGCAAAAAGCCATTCCTAAACGTAGGGCAGCTAGCCCCCATGCCTTGCTAAAAGTTTGTAACACAATTAAGTTCGGAAACTCGTCTAAGCGATCCGTAAACGAAGCGCGATCGGTAAAATCTATATAGGCCTCATCTACGACGACTAAACCTTTGAAATTCTTTACGACCTCTTCAATTTTGGCCAAGTCCACGTCGTTTCCAGAAGGGTTGTTTGGCGAACAAATGAAAATAATTTTGGTATTGGCATCAACGGCTTTCCAAATCCCTTCCACATCAAGGTCAAAATCGCGGGTCATGAGCACTTCACGAGCAGCGACATTATTGATATCGGCACTAACCTGATACATGCCATAAGTGGGTGGGTTAATGATTACATTGTCAACACTAGGTTCACAAAAAGCGCGAAAAAGTAAATCGATAGGTTCGTCGCTACCATTTCCTAAGAAAACACAGTCTGCTTCAACCGATTTTATCTCGGCAATCCGACTTTTCAATTTTACTTGATAAGGATCGGGGTAACGGTTCCATTTTTCCTCGGTAATCGATCCGAAAGGGTTTTCATTCGCATCTAAAAAGACCCCTTCGCTCCCTTTATAGTCATCTCTCGCCGATGAATAGGGCACTAAGTTTTTAAGATGCGGCCTTAATAGCGCGTTAGGATCAAACATTATTGATAGCGTTTAATCTTAAAGTCACCGCATTTTTATGCGCTTCTAATTCCTCGGCGGCAGCCATTGTTTCAACTACCGGCCCTAATACCTTTAAGCCTTCGGGCGTGATCTCTTGATAGGTGATTTTCTTCACAAAACTATCGAGCGAAACTCCACTATACATTTTCGCATAGCCATTAGTAGGCAAGGTGTGGTTAGTTCCCGATGCATAATCACCTGCAGATTCTGGTGTATAGTTTCCTAAGAAAACAGAACCAGCATTTACAATACGGTTCGCAATATCCCATGGCTGATTTACCGATAAAATGAGGTGCTCTGCACCATATTCATTGAGTAAATCTATGGCCAAATCTTGATCTGACAGCACAATGGCCACACTATTGGTCAAAGCTTTCTCTGCAAAATCTGCCCTTGGCAAAGTTTTCAATTGTTCTGCGACGGCGGCCTTCACTGCTTTTACAATATCATCTGAAGAAGCGACGAGCACCACTTGAGAATCGACGCCATGTTCTGCTTGTGAAAGCAAATCTGCTGCTACAAAAGCAGGCTCGGCAGAATCATCGGCATAAACGGCTACTTCGGATGGGCCAGCAGGCATATCTATTGATACCCCGTATTTCATGGCCAACTGCTTAGCTGCCGTTACGTACTGGTTACCCGGACCGAATATTTTATAAACTTGAGGTACAGTTTCCGTTCCGAAAGTCATGGCGGCTACGGCCTGTGCTCCGCCTACTTTAAAAATTTTATCGATACCGACTAGTTGTGCAGTGTAAAGTATGGCTGGGTGAACTGCACCTGATTGATCAGGCGGAGTACAAAGGACTAACTCTCTACAACCAGCAATTTTAGCCGGCACCGCCAACATTAAAACCGTAGAAAATAACGGTGCTGTTCCACCTGGTATGTATAAACCTACTTTGTCAATACCTACAGATTTTCTGTAGCAATTAACGCCAGGCATAGTTTCTACTTTCGCGAAATCATCTTTCTGTGCTTCGTGGAAGATCTCAATATTATTTTTAGCTACCGCAATGGCCTGTTTCAAGGTATCGTCTACCAAATTGATGGCCGTACTGATCTCTGATTCTGTTACTTGAATAGCCGACAAAGTAACCTTGTCAAACTTTTCGGTGAATTCTCGTAAGGCCTCGTCACCTCGGGATTGAACGGCTTCCATCACAGGTTTCACCAAACGCTCGATGGACTCTAAATCCATGGTAGGTCTTTCCAAGAGGCCTGCCCAAGTTGATCTGGCTGGGTTGATTACCGTTTTCATAGAATCATTTTTTCAATTGGCACTACCAATATCCCTTCGGCACCAGCTTCGCGAAGTGCTTCAATAATTTCCCAGAAATCGTCTTCCTGAATTACCGTGTGCACAGAACTCCAACCTTCATCGGCCAGCGGCATTACCGTTGGACTTTTCATACCCGGAAGAATGTCAATGATCTGCTGAATAGCTTCATTGCGCACATTCATTAAAATGTACTTGTTGTTTTTTGCGGCTTGGACCGACTCAATTCTGAAAACAAACCGATCAAGAATTGCTCTCTTTTCAGCACTTAAATTCTTATTGGCTAAAAGCACTGCTTCGGACTTGTAGATTACCTCCACTTCCTTTAGCCCATTACTCATTAAAGTAGACCCTGAACTCACGATATCGCAGATACCATAAGCTAAACCAATGCTCGGCGCAATTTCTACCGACCCACTGATCTCATTAATTTCAGCGTTGACGTTTTTTGACTTTAGATAGTCTCCTAAAATCTTTGGGTAAGAGGTAGCCAAGCTCTTGCCTTCAAAATCTTGTACCCCATTATAAGTTTCGTTTTTATCGATCGCCAAAGACAATCTACATTTCGAAAAGCCGAGGTTTTTCACCGTGTCGACATCCTTATTTTTCTCCTCAGCTTCATTGCCACCTACTATACCGATATCGGCAATACCATCCTGAACGTAACCTGGAATATCGTCATCTCTTAAGAAGAGAAATTCCATTGGAAAGTTGGTTGAATTGGCTTTTAACTTGCCTGCACCGTTATTGAATTTGATGCCACACTCTTTTATCAATTTTAAAGAATCATCACTTAAACGACCCTTTTTCTGTACTGCTATGCGTAATGTATTATCCATCTGGATGTAAGAACTGTAATTAATGAAAAATGATTTAATAAAGTTGGGAATTCTTGCGACCGCGTAGGCCACATAAGTTTACATGCATCTCAAACGAGATGATGGAAGTGATGTGCATGAGCTGCGCTGAGTGCGATATGTGAATTTGCGTACATCAAGTGCAAAGATAGTTGTCACTTATAATTCCACAAGCCCGCCCATCAAAAGATTTTGTAATTGAGTGCAGTAGTTCTCCTCTTTAACTGAAAGATCTGCCGCCAGATCAATAAGGTTTTAGTTCTGAAACATCCTTGCTGTGATAGAGACTAATCATTATAATAAAATACTAAACCCTACAATTTATTCCTGCTTTATGTCTATTTTAAACATTCTTCAAAAAATGTTAGGCAGATTAGGGCTGTGACACATAAGACAAAAACCAATCGATGAAACAAGTAGTAGCATTTGCAGATGAATTTGGGAATAACTCTTTCGATTTTAAAGAACAAGGAAGTCATTTCATAGTTGCTAGCGTAATAATTAATAAGGATGAACTTAAAACGGTTAATCAACAACTTGAGGAAATAAGAAAAAAGTTTTTTCAAACTGGCGAAATCAAATCAAACAAAGTCAAATACAACCATAAAAGAAGAATCTTAATTCTAAAAGAATTATCTAAAATCAATTATTCTGTTTACGCGGTAGTTGTAGACAAAAGCAAGTTATTCGGGGAAGGATTTCGATACAAAAAGTCATTCTATAAGTATCTAAATGGTATACTTTACAAAGAATTATATAGAACCTTTCCACAATTAGAACTAAAAGTTGATGAACATGGAGGAAATGACTTCATGCGAAGCTTTAAAAAGTATGTAGAAAAAAATCATATTCGATCTTTGTTTTCAGGTTCAGAATTTTATGTACGAAAAAGCCATAACGAATTAGGTGTTCAATTAGCTGATTTTATGGCTGGTACGTTGGGTTATATATTTGACGCATTGAAAAAATCGGATCAATCGGATAATTTCAGACAACTATTACAATCAAAGCTCATTAGCCTGAATTATTTCCCAAAAAAATTTGACCCTAAGGAATTAAATGAAAATGACATTTTTTCTGAATACGATGAAACCATTTCTACTTTAAGTATAAACCGGGTCAATGATTTTATTGAAAAAACCACAGGGAGTAATCAAGATGATAGAGATCGTTTAAATTTTTTAAAGCTTCTCCTTTTGTTTCATCAGTCTAATCATCACAAAAAGTACACTACATCTCATGAATTTATAAATCATTTAAATGTTAATCGTGAGAAAAGAATATCTAAAGAGCAATTTGGCAGCAAAATAGTTGGCGCTTTAAGAGACAAAGGAATTCTAATTGCAAGTAGTAGAGATGGATATAAGATACCTACGACCGCTATAGATATGAAAAGGTTTATTAATCATGGGAAAAGCATTATTCTTCCTATGCTTCGTAGAATTGAGGAATGTCGAAATGCAATTCTATTGGCAACGACAAATGAATACGATATACTCGAAGAAAATGAGTTTAGGAAACTAAAGAAAATAATAGAAAGCGTACGCCAATAGTCTATATAACCAATAGAAACAATGAATAAAAAATATCGTCTTTCTTGCAACCTACTTCTCGGCAGATAGGTTGTCATGTACAATTAAACCAAAACGACGTTTTAACCTCTCAAAATTTAAGATGGATATTTTTACAGACAGAAAACTATACCCCTCTGAAGAAGAGCACCTAAAAAAGCACTTCTCAACGTATTATTCTACAGTATTCATTTCCTTTCTTCCGTTTTTTAAAGTCTTAAACAACGGAAATAGTGAGGCTATATCGGCTACGAAAAAAACATCAAATGAAGACATCAAATCTAAATTTCCTGAAATTGTTGGTCTTCCTATTGATAACGCTCAAGCATACATAAAAAACAATGAATACCCTGACAATCAGACCATTCTACAGGAAGCTGAAGTAATTAGCTGGAACGATGTTATTTCAAATTCAGGCTTAGGTAATATCAGCGAATTAAACAAAGCGTTGAAAACATCGATAGGCAGTTATAGAAAAGAATTACAACGCCCTGATTTATCAGAAAAACTAAATATTTATACCAAAGAAAATCAGATTTGGCAGCCTACGGAAGGTTGTTTTGATGTACTCACCAAACGGAAGATTTTTCATTTTTTAAGATCACTAGGAAAAAGGGATATTATAGTCACAGATGAATTCTTTGAGCATAACTATACACTGAATTTAGATAAGCTGGAGGAACAAGCGTTCATTGAGAGAATTGCACATAAAGACTATTATATCTACCCATCAGACAAAGAAGTGATTTTTACTATCGATTGGGATAGTTTCTTTTTCGTGATAGCGACTAATACTGAAAAGGAAAATGAGATTCAAAACTCATTTGAAGGGTTCCTGGCTGACGAAAACACGACTCACTTATGGGATTGGGAGATCGGGGAAATTGATAAGATACTTGCCGCTCAAAAAGTCAAGAAAAAAGCATGGTGGAAAAGGCTAATGGATTAAATCAAATATAGACCCTCCTATCGCTCAGGTTATATTAAAAAAGCAAGAGGAAGATGATGTAGTGGTTAACACTCCAGCAGAAAGTATTAAATGGCGTATTCACAAATATAGAATACGAGAAATAATCAAAGAGCGAAGTAACCACTCCCAACAAAAGCGTAACTTCCTACAATGACCCAGCTCAAGCGCTTCCTACTTTCCATTGCCTTAGTCATAGGTTTCCTGAGCCTTACAGCTTGTGATAGACAAAAAACTGCCAGTTTTAAAATAATGTCTTACAATATCAAGCATGGCGTTGGCAACGACGAGGTATTGGATTTATCCCGAGCCGCAGCCATCATAAAAGCCCAAGCACCTGACCTCTGCGGGCTTCAAGAAATCGATCATTTTTGTTCTCGCTCTGATAGTGTAGGACAAATAGATTTTTTAGCTAAACAAACAGGTATGAAAGGAAGCTTTGGGAAATTCATGGACTACCAAGGCGGTCAATATGGAATGGCTACGCTTTCTGCCAAACCAATAGCCAATACAAAGGTATTGGCACTTCCTGATGGCCTTTATGAACCCCGTTCTGCTATAATTCAAGAAGTAGAAATCGCCGAAGGCTGTACTATTCTATTTGTCAATGTTCACTTTGACTGGATCAGCGGAACCGATGGATCGACCAGTCGTATGAACCAAGCCAAAGCTTTGATTAAATATGTGGATACGATAAACAAGGCCGTCGTAATTACCGGAGATTTTAATTGCAGACCAGATTCACCTACCATGCAATATTTCTATGCGCAAGGATTTGAATTTGCACAGAAAGGAGCAGACAACTTAAGTTTTCAAGGCGAAAAGAAGTCAGAAATAGATCATGTGATTTATCGAAACACCTCCAATCAGTTCATTAGTGTCAAAAATATCACCCTCCTTTCTGAGCCTATTGTTTCTGATCATCGCCCTTTAGTTACTGAGTTGGAAATAGCATATTAAACCTAAAGAAATCCTTTAAAACTCAAATTGCTTGTATGACGAGTTTTAAGGAATTCTCAGCCCTAGCAACTTTTCATAAAAAAGCCTAGCTCGGTGAAGCTAGGCTTAAAAAAGGCCTTATACGTGATGTATCTAATCATCCTTCAAGCACTCTACAGGATTGACTCTCGAAGCCCTAAACGCCTGTAGAGCAACAATTCCCCAAGCCATTAGTACTATTCCGACACCTGAAACAACGAATATGCCAATGCTAAGATCAACCCTATAGGCAAAGCCTTCTAACCAACCTTGAGACAAGTAGTAACCAAGAGGTATGGAGATTAACAGTGAGATGAACACAGTTCGAGTCAAGTCTTGTGTCAGAAGTGTAATAATCTTCCAGATACTTGAGCCCAATACCTTTCTTATACCGATCTCTTTCAACCTTAACTGAACGGTGAAAGCCGATAAGCCCAATAGCCCAAGGCAAGAGATAAAAACAGCTACGAGAGCAAAATATCTATACAGGCTGGCTGTTCTCTGCTCCGTCAAATAGAGCGACTCATAGTTTTGATCCAAGAACTCATATTCGAAAGGAAGACCTGAATTGAAGGATGAGTAAAGTTCTTCCAAATCAGAGAGCGTTTCTCGCCCAGAACCGGCAGCTATTTTAATTACCACTCGATTCACATCCTCTGGCCTAAAGATTAGAAAGCTGGGCTTGATCTCTTGATGAAGTGATTGAAAGTGAAAGTCTTTCATAATTCCAATGACCTCCTTTTTGCCCCTAATATTATAAACCTTGCCAATCGGATCTTCGAGTTCCATGGCCTTCACCGCAGTTTCATTCAGAATGATTTTTTCCTCCTCGTTAGCAAACTCTCTGGAAAATGAACGCCCTTCAAGTAATTCAATCCCCATGGTTTCTAAATAGTCATAGCCTACACGGGCAAAAGTAAACTCCACCATAAACTTATCCTTTCTAGGAAAACCACCTCCAGAGTTTCTAAAGTTGATAGGGTCTCCCTCAACGATTCCGGCATTCACCACACCTTTGATACTCTTCGCCTCATTAAGGAAGGCGTCATAGTTTTCGAGTAACTTCCCTTCTGTTCTGAAAGAGACTATATTTTCACGATCGTATCCCAAATTCTTAGATTGGGTGTATTCAATTTGCTTTGTTACCACAACCACTGTAATAATGAGGATGAGTGACACACAAAACTGAAAAACCACTAACCCCTTTCTTACCAGCACCTCACCCATTGAAGTTTTAAGTTTACCCTTGAGTATCTGTATGGGCTTCATTCTTGAGATAAAAAAGGCAGGGTAACTTCCCGCAATCAGTCCAGTCACCAATACAATCGTAACAATTCCTCCAATCAGTTCTGGAGTCCAACTGATCAGAATATCTCGACCTGAAATCATACTCAGCCTTGGGTAAAGACCAATGGCACCCAGCACAGCAATCAATGAAGCAAGACCTGCTAAAATCACAGATTCAGTCACATGCTGGAAAGCCAACACGCTCCTTGAGGCACCCACCACTTTTTTGACTCCAACCTCCTTCAGTCTTCTAAAAGCTTGTGCGGTAGACAAGTTCATAAAATTGATACAGGCCACCAGAAGCAGCATTAAGCCAATGGCCGAAAAGAGAATGATATAATCAATACGTCCACCCGCTCGTACCCCATTTTCATAGCGATTGTATAGATATCGAGTAGAATATTGCTGCAAAAACATATGCTCGCCCCACTCTGGCTCTACTTCAGCATTGTTCTCATATCGTTTGTTTCGGAAAAAGTCATCGAGCTTCTCATTAAACTGTACTATATCGGTGCCCTCACGAAGTGTGATATAAGTTCTAGAACTGTTGCTATTCCATTTGTTATTGCCAGGACTGCGCTTGCTTAAGAATAGCTCTGTAGTAAGTAAGAAGTCATACTTTTCAGAAACGTTTTGCTCTGATAAATCCATGATACCTGTCACAATATAGTCTCCGGCATATCGCGCTCCATACTCAGTTTCTCCCAAAATGGAGACCACCTGACCTAGTTCAATTTCTTGATTAGAGGATAGAGACTCGGCCAACTGCTTTGACAAAACGATCGAACTTTTATCCGATAGTGCACGCTCACGATCCCCTTTGATGAGGTTATAGGAAAAAATCTTAAAAAAGTCCTCGCCCGCTAGTTTCCCATCAGCCTTGAGTTTTTTATCACCCACTGACAAGTATACCTCAGACCATACTTCTACAAATGAAGTAGCATATTCAACCTCTGCAATCTCTTCCTTTAGGGCAGGGACTAGCAAATCAGAATTGTTGTTATGAACTCGAGTTCCCTGACCATAGTTGGAATTTCTCATTACCTGATAGAGCTGCTTATCTTTCTCATGAAAGGCATCGACGGTAAGCTCACTATACACCCAGAAGTAGATAAGTAGGACGGATAAAAGCCCGACGGAGAGGCCTATCAAGTTAATGAGGAAGGAGCCATTGTAACGCTTAAAGTTTCTAAGGGTAATTAAAAGATTGTGTTTAAACATAGCTGTTGTGTTTGAGCCCCGATAGCTCGGGTTGACCTTAAATATTGATTTGATAAATTCTGGGCGAAAGCATCTCATCACCCCCCAGAAGAATTTTCGTTTTGCCTTTTTAGGAGAATCGGCGTGGTATTGCTCGTAGAGTTCTATAAGATCACCTTCGAATTCTTCCAGATATTCATCCTTGCAAAACCAGCGCAAAAACCGAAGTGACCTATTTGGCGGAAATGGCTTATTCATCTCTTAAGCATTCAATAGGATTGATTTTGGATATCTTGGCTGCTTGAGTAAGCACGGTAAATAGAGCAACAACCCAAGTCAAAATCCCAGCACTAAGAAAAAACCACACTTCCATATCAATCTTATAAATGAAATTATCTAACCATGATTTTGAAGCGAAAAAGCCTATGGGTAATCCTATGACCATCGAGATCAAAATAAGCCTAGAAAACCCCTGAGATAACAATCGAAAAATACCAAAGGAGCTTAACCCTAGGATTTTCCTAATGCCAATTTCCTTAAACCTTCTTTCAGCTGTGAAATTGACCAAGGCAAACAAACCCATCATTGAAATCAAAATGGTAAAGCCAGTAAAATACTTGGATAAAACCGCGACCTTTTGCTCTGAAACATATTGTGCCTTATAGATTTGATCTAGAAATTGATACTGAATTGGAAACCCTGGATTATGTTCAAGGTGAAGTTTTTCCATGGCCTGAAGTGTTTGTCGTTGGCTTCCAGGCTGGATTTTTGCCATTACCCGATTTGTTCTGCCGCTCCAAAGTAAAAATGCCAGTGGCTTAATATTCTGGTGAAGGGATTCAAAGTGAAAATCTTTTACTACGCCGACGATCTGTCTTTCCGGTCCCCAACCTTTGATTGGTTCACCAATTGGATCCTTAAGCCCCATTAACTTTATGGCACTTTCATTAAAAATAATACTGCTAAATTCTGACCCAAAATCTTTTGAAAAAGACCTGCCCTGAACAAGTTCCATTCCAAGAGTTTCGAGCATATTGTAATGGACTGGTACAAGTTCAAACTCCGTCTCATCTTCTGGGTTTTTACCTTTCCAAACCGGCCCTCCAACTCCCCAAGCATGACCTGCTAAATCATGACTGATACTTGAAGCGCTCGTGACTCCGGGTAATTGGCCAAGTTCCGTTAAAAAAGTTTCAAATGACGAGTCATCCATCAATTTCCCTTCTCTGCGGAAGGATATGATGTTTTCTCGATCATAACCCAAGTCTTTCTCCTGAATAAATTGAATTTGGTTGTCTATCACAGTAACCGCCACTATCAATACCAGTGAAACGATAAACTGGAATACCACTAGACCTTTCCGTATCCAAATGGCACTCCAAGAACCCTTTAGATTCCCTTTTAGAATTGTAAATAGCTTGAAACCTGACAGATAAAATGCTGGATAACTTCCTGCTAAGAAGCCTGTCGTCACAACTATCAATAGTATCCGCACCACGAAAGTCAAATCAAACGCTAGTGTAAGCACTTTACCTGTAACTACATTAAACCAAGGCAAAAGAATAAGGGTCAACACGACAGATACAGCAGCTGATATAAAAACTATCAACATTGATTCTTGTAGGTATTGAGACACAAGATCCATTCTTTGAATCCCCATTACCTTCTTTACGCCCACTTCCTTCAACCGTCTTGAAGCCTGTGAAGTAGAGAGGTTCATAAAGTTGATACAACCTACGATTAGGATAAGAACGGCGACCGCTGAGAACAATTTGACATAAATTACCCTACCTCCCGACTGTTTACCATCTTTATATTCTCCATAGAGATATTTCGTCGAGTAGCGTTTCAAGAATGGTGTTCTGAAGGTTGTTCGACCATCCGTCTTGATATTGATATAATCTTTAATTTTATCGTTAACCTGATCTACATTCACATTATCCTGTAGCAGGACATAGACTTGATTTCCGCTATTTCCCCATTCCAGAGCACCAGGAAACAGCTCTTCATAAATGGAGTATGGCAAAGCAAAATCAAATTGTTCTGATGCATTTGATGGAATGTTTTCAAAAACACCTGATACAAAATATTTTTTGTCTTGTTGAATGACGATATCTCGCCCTATGATATTATTAGTCGTACCGAATAGTTTTAATGCCAATTGTTCAGATATTACGATCGAGCTTTTATCTGGAAAAAGCATCTCTTCATTCCTATGCAAGAACTCATAGGAGAAAATCTTGAAAAGCTCCTCACTTGTATAAAGACCATTTGCCCGTATCAGCTTTTCTTCGACCGATACATTTACATCCTGAAAAGCTCCTGTAACAGCAGCCGTCTCAACTTCTGGAACCTCCAGCTTTAGGGCACTTGCCATGAGACCCGAAGTACTTGTAACAGTTCTTACCCCAAAGTCTTGTTGGAAATGTTCCATGACTTGATAGAGCCTAGCTTCATGCTTATAGAACTTGTCCATACTCTTCTCATCATTGACCCATAGAAAAATCAATAGAGCACATGAAAGGCCTGTAGTTAATCCAATTAGATTAATGAAAAAAGAGACTTTGTGACGTTTAAAATTCCTAAATGCGATTAAAAGATTGTGTTTAAACATAGCTGTTGTGTTTGAGCCCCGATAGTGCGGGGTGACCTGAAATATTGATTTGATAAATTCTGGGCGAAAACATCTCATCACCTCCCAGAAGAATTTTCGTTTTGCCTTTTTTGGAGAATCCGCATGGTATTGCTCGTAGAGCTCAATAAGATCGCCTTCGAATTCCTCGAGGTACTCATCTTTACAAAACCAGCGTAAAAACCGAAGTGACCTATTTGGCGGTTGTGGTTTCATTGACCAAATGAAATTTTAGGAATTTGACGATAGAAACTGGTGCGCAACTCATATTGCCTATCCAGCATTTTCTTTCCAATTGACGTAATACGGTAATACTTTTTTCTTCTACCGCCTCGCTCATTTGTAATACCTCCAAAGCTTGATTCAACGAAACCTTTCTTCTCCATGCGCTTGAGCGCAACATGAATGGCACTGATATTCAATTTCCTATTGAGCTTAGCGGCGAGTTGTTCCAGAATGAGCACACCATAAGCCTCATTATTATTAGCGGCGACAACAAGTAGCACGAGCTCTTCAAATTCACCAAGTGATTGTTCTGACATACTGATCTATTTACTTAACAAAAGTAAAAGTAATAATTATTTTCATATATGTTAAGTAAATAACAATCGCAATTTTAAAGGGTTGCTTGGCGTTGAAAATATATTATTCAAAATCAGAGACTAAAAACCTCTGCTGTTTGAATTATAGGCACTTATTAAGGCAAATCGTTTAAATGCAACCCTTAATGTAGTTGACTGTCTTTTAAAGAACCTTATTAACTACGTCCATGCGAAATATTATCGTTACCCTGCTTTTAGTCTGTCTACGTTTTATTGCTTATGGACAGATGCCGCCTGTGCCTAACCTCCCCAGTATCAGCCTTGAAGATGCTGGATTGAATAGAGACTCCATGAACGCTCTAATCGATGATATATATAATTTCGACAATAGTGACTTTACGGGCTTGGTCATCATCAAAGACCATAAACTGGTTACAGAATGGCACTTCAACACTTACTGGCGAAACCAGATTCTCGATATTCGATCAGCTGGTAAAAGCATTAGCTCATTACTTCTCGGCGTAGCCATGAAAGAAGGTTTAGTCGAGCGCTTAGATCAAGATGTCTATTCTTTTTTTTCAAAGGAAAAATATCCAGATATACATGAAGACTTAAAGAAAATCAAAATCAGCCATCTTCTAGATATGGCTTCGGGTCTTGATGCTGACACGGATCGATCAGAAACGCCAGGCCATGCAGTAAACTGGTCAGGAGGCGAAGAATGGGTCCAATACATTCTTAGCGTGCCATTAGCTGACAAGCCAGGTGAAAAATGGGTATATGCAGATATAAATGCTGCGCTGGTTGGTGCTATTATAGAAGAAACATCAGGCATGAGCTTAAGAGACTTTGCCAACGAAAAAGTGTTTAAACCATTAGGCATCAAACAGTTTTATTGGTATACCAATGAGACGAATCAAACAGTAGCAGCTGGTACTTTGTACATATCTACCTTAGATTTTGCAAAGCTCGGAGTTCTAGTAGCCAATAATGGCAAATGGGCTGACAAACAGATTGTGCAACCAGAATATATCAAAAAACTGATCGCCAGCCGAAACTTTGATCTGACAGATTATTGGGAGCAAACTGATGCTTATGGCATGCTCTGGTATAAAAAATCTAGGACCATTAATGGTAGAAAATTTGATTATTTATGGGCATCAGGTCGTGGTGGTAATCAATTGATCGTAATTCCAAATGAAAACATGGTGATTGCACTTACTTCAACCGCTTATGGACCTCGATACGGGCATTCAAGAGCCTATAAAGTCCTAGGCCGGGTATTAGGGGCAATGAATTGACACAATCACTGCCATCACCTATTATAGAACAGAAAAAAGCCAAGGCTCTAAAGAATGTGAAACAAATTTCTTCGTTACCGTTTAAGTCAATTGATGACTGTTTAAAACGCACAAACACTCTACTTGACTTAATCCATGAAAAGAATACATCTACCTAAACTTGTGCTTTTACTCTGTGTGCTTTTAAGCAGTTGTGGCTCGGGAGAGGACGACGATTGTTTAAAAACCATCACAATACCCCAATTCTATCTTGTCAACAACCAATCTTACAGCTACGATATAACCCAAGAAGTACCCTGTGATTTCCCCGATCCTGAAACATCTCAGGAAATTGAACCACCAATATTGGAGAACTTTTCATTTACCGTTCAAAGCTTCAACTTTACGCCAGATACTGGCAATAATACATCACGACTACAATTCGCAATTGAATTGAATAATCCTAATGACTTTCCGGTTGAAGGAATCCCCATTTTCAATTTACTAATTGACGAGGTCAATATAACCGGCAACTACTCTGCTGACGCCTCTTCCCCGTGCAATTCCTTAGCCGCTAATTCTAGCTGTACACTCATATATGATAAAGAATCCTCTTTGGATTTAGGCGTAATAAATTCCATCGAATTTGTAAACCTTCAGTATTATCTAACGCAGTAGTTGACCTAATTTCATCATTGTCAATATTACCAGCTCATATGAAGTATGTCTATCAATAATGGTTTTCTATCTATCACGGATTGTCCTCATCGACCTTGGTAATTTGGGAAAAATAAAATCCCAAAATTGGTTGTCTTAACAAATCAATTTGAAATGAAACGCGCAGTAGCAACCCTTTTTCTGTTCTGTTCCGTGATCTGTTACGGACAACAAACCTCGATTAAATACGAGTTAAACGGTAGAACTTCTAATCAAAAACTTGCCGTTGAAAAACCCTATAACTCCATCAACCCTTTTATAAAATACATAGGAGAATGGGGACTTAAAAACGAAGATTGGACGCAGAACTGGGGAGGTGAAACAGAGACAATAAAAATTCCGGGGCATCACACGGTTTCTAGTCAAATTAATACTGTCAATAGTTTACTTTCAATCGTAGATGGACCAGAACCAAACGGGCATATTTTCTGGTCTTACAACCCCAATACCAAAGAAGTATTTCATTCCTCTAGTTTTGGTACGATAAGGTCAGGTCAGGGACAAGGCACAGTCAACGAAAATGGAGACTTAAGATTAAAAGTTTCCTTCGAGGGCGAACCAGAGGGCACTTATCGCATCTACACTTATACATGGATCAGCTCAGACGAATATGCTCTTAAATCGATCCAATTTGATGCCACTAACAAACCAACTGGTTTATTTTATGAAGGGAATTTCGTTCGAATTAAAAGCAAAACGAACGACGATATACGGCAAGAAATCCTTGATCATGGAGCCGAAATTCGAAAAGCTTTTGCTGATGGTAATATTGAAAAAATCAAGCAGCTTCATCATCCCAAAGTAGAGAAAGCACTCGGTTTCAACGATATCCAAAAGGGTCGAGAAACTGTAATTAAGAGCATTGAAGGAACCCTTGAAAACTATCATTTAGAATTTATACAGAACAATGTTGAGAGCATCTTAATTGAAGGCAACATGGCGATAGAGCAAACTAGATTTTCAATCAAAGGGACTTCAAAAAAAGGTGGCGATCCGTTTATTTTCAGTGGACGAACCATGGTAACCTACATCCGTGATGCCAAAAGCCCGACGGGTTGGGTCACGATCAGAGAGATTATCCAACCAGAATCAAACTAAATCGGGCTGCTGATACTACTTTCTTTTTAAGTTCAGAATATTGATATTCCTACCTTAAACAAAGAAATATGAACGCTCACGAAATAGACTACACCTTGCATGGAGATGACATGCAAATGGTAGAAATTGAATTAGATCCGCAAGAGACAGTTATTGCCGAAGCTGGTGCCATGAACTGGATGGACACTCAAATTAACTTTGAAACCAAGATGGGTGATGGATCAGAACCTGACAAAGGGTTTTTTGGTAAACTGGTTAGTGCAGGAAAAAGAGCACTTACAGGTGAATCTTTATTTATGACACACTTCACCAACGTGGGCAGTGGCAAAAGAAAAGTCTGTTTTTCAGCGCCTTACCCAGGTAAAATCATTCCAATAGATCTTGATGAGGTAAATGGAGAAATTCTTTGTCAGAAAGATGCCTTCTTGTGTGCTGCGTTAGGAACCAAACTTGACATCGCTTTTACTAAGCGTTTGGGTGCTGGATTTTTCGGTAAAGAAGGCTTCATTCTTCAGCACATTCAGGGAAATGGAAAGGCATTTTTACACGCAGGTGGTACAGTGATCAAACGTGAGCTTAATAATGAAACAGTCTTAGTGGACACAGGCTGCGTTGTTGGGTTTACAACGGGCATCGACTATGATATACAGCGTGCTGGAAACATGAAATCTATGTTTTTTGGTGGCGAAGGTCTATTTTTAGCTACCCTCAGTGGCACTGGAACTATTTATTTGCAGAGTCTTCCGTTTTCTAGATTGGCTAATCGAATCATCCAAGAAGTACCAGTTCAAACAAGGGATAATGGCTAAAGCTTAAAGATGCTTTCTTAATCTGCTCAGCGTGCTGTCCGTCACACCCAAATAAGAAACAATATGCTTAAGCGGAGAAAGCCGTATAACCTCAGGCCGTTCTTTTACTAATCGTTCGTACCGATCGCGTGCAGCATCGGTATGAACTGATAAGTGAAACTGTTGGCGTGCGACTAAATAGTTCACCATCCACTCCCTTCCCCAAGTTCCAAACGGACCATTGCCCTTCATAAATCGAGAGAAATCGTCAAAGTTTACTTCCCAAACTACGCTTTCAGTAAGCGCCTGCATTGCTTCTAGGGAGTGCTTCCTTAAGAAGAAGCCATTAAATTCCATCGCAATCTCACGAGCACTATAAAAGTTTGTTGTTATATCATCGCCATTTGGACTAATGACAAACGAGCGCAATAAACCCTCCTCCACTATCCAATAATGGTTACTCTTGGCACCGAGCTTTAATAAATCTTCCCCCTTTTTAATAACTTTTCGGTGGTGAATGCTTAAGAGCTCTTTTTTCGCATCGGTTGTGAGGGCCGCATTTTCATATATTTTTTCTGGAAACGAAGACATATTTTTTACCCTTTCAAAATATCACGAATAATCTTAAGGTGATGTTTTGTATGCACTTCAATAAACCGTCTCGTTCGGCGTCGGTTCAAGTTTTTGAAAGCGAAATGATAAAAAAAACTCTTCTTTGGTAAGTCATCGAGTTGCGCCATCTTATTGCGTGCTTCTTCTAACTGAGCATAAATATCTTCATCCTTAATCATTTCAGGTGGTAATACTGCCTTTGGCGAAGTAGCAATCCCTCTAGGAAAATCGCCCCACAGGAATACAAAAGGCCTTGAAAGACTTAACTGATATTTATACTGTTTTGGATCAGAAGTAGCTAGTGTGTCGTATATTTTATTGACTACCTTAAGCATGTGATCAATATGCCAAGCTACATCAGATTTTGATATTTTCAGGTTAGCACTATCACGCTTAGGAATAAGTGATTCTATTTTGTCGAAGTGCTTTTCCATTGTAGAAGATTTACCTTTTTGCTGCGCCTGTAACCAGATGGGGGCAACTAAAAATACTGAGATTATAATGTTCCTTTTCATTTGAATGAGTTTTTGATTGTTGTCATTGCAAATTAGATAGGCACATTAGCAAACTTCTTGACATAGGGCAAGAAATGGCTCCACTAGGATATAACAAGCATTCAGCTTGATTTTGAAACAATCAAACAGTAAGCAACTAATGCTTAAGAAAGCAGACTTGAAGTAAGTTGGTGCTAAACCGTTTCTCTATCGGTTTTCATTTTGCGTTCATAGTCGTTGATCGCTACAAAGTAATCCGGATCTTCAACTACATTCACCTCGCAAATCTCGCTAGCACGTTTCACCATTCTAATACAATCTTTACTCAGATGTCTTAGGTGTATGGTCTTTCCTTCTGTGGTATATTTTTCAGCAATTTTGTTAATCGCTTCAATGGCAGATTGGTCCATTACCTTTGATTCTTGGAAGTCGATAACCACTGAATCCGGATCATTCTTGGCATCAAATTTTGTTAAGAAAGTAGTAGTCGACGCAAAGAAAAGCGGACCGAAAATTTCATAGTGTTTTACTCCGTGTTCGTCTACATACTTTCTAGCACGTATTCGTAAAGCATTTTCCCAAGCGAAAGCCAGAGCAGAAATAATTACTCCAACTAGTACAGCTACAGCCAAATCTTCAATAACCGTAATCACAGATACAATCACTATTACAGATACATCTAGTTTTGGCACTTTATTCCAAATTCGAAGACTAGACCATTCGAAAGTAGCAATAGCCACCATAAACATAACGCCTACTAACACGGCGATCGGCACTACGGCAATAATTTCACCAAGCACTAGCATAAAAGACAACAAGAAAACAGCCGCTATAAATGCAGATAATCTAGCTCTTGCTCCTGAATTAATATTAATCATTGTTTGCCCAATCATGGCGCAACCACCCATTCCACTGAAGAAACCAGTTACTACATTGGCAATTCCTTGTGCCATTGACTCTCTATTACCACTACCACGCGTATCGGTCATTTCGTCAACAAGTGTTAGTGTCAAAAGACTTTCAATCAATCCAACACCAGCCACCTTAAGGGCAAATGGAAGTATAATTAAGAAGCTTTCCATGGTAAATGGAATCGCGTCAAACATCATAAAGAAAGGTGCAAAAAGGCCGTCAGACATGGTACTCATATCTGCCTTATCACCAATTGTAATTGTATTCGGGAAAAAGAAAACCGCAACGACTGAAGCCAATACAATCGCTACAAGTGCTGAGGGAATGGCTTTCGTAAATTTTGGTAACACAAACATTACCAGCATAGTAATGGCGATTAATGCTGCAAAAGCAATTAAGCCGGCATTGTCGAGCGCGCCGCCTGATTTACTGGTAAACTGACTGAATTGTGCCATAAAAATGACAATGGCCAAACCATTTACAAAGCCAAGCATTACCGAATGCGGTACCATTCTTATGAACTTACCCAGTTTTAGTGCGCCTACGGCCATCTGTAAAAGGCCTGCTACAATTATCGTTGGAAAGAGATATTCTACACCACTATGCATCACTAATGGAGCAATTACAACCGCTACCGCGCCAGTGGCTCCCGTAATCATACCCGGTCTACCACCCAATAGGGAAGTAATTAATCCCATCATAAAGGCAGAAAAAAGACCAATCTTGGCATCTACGCCAGCTATTATAGCAAAGGCAATAGCCTCAGGCACTAAAGCAATAGCTACGGTAAGACCTGAAAGGATTTCATCTTTGATGGTCCCTTGTTTCCTGTTGATAAAAGTATAAGTCACGCTTTTGGTTTTACTCTTGAAAAAATCAAGCGGCAAAGGTAATCTTTCCAATTGATTCTGTGGTTATAGAGTCCGTTAATAGTCTAGCTATCGATTGCATCGCATTGATTATCAGTAGTTAATCAAGAATAGTATGCCATGTGACTTTTCGGAATAAAAACGTTTACCTAGTAGAACTAATCACACACAATACCAGTTGTCCCAACAATGCAATTCACAAATTTTAGAAATTTAGTCGGCCTAGTTTTAATCATATTCCTGTCTTCAAGCTGTAGCAATGATGATTCTCCTTTGAGTAATTCGTTGGCCGGTTATATTGAAACTTCTGGTTCAATCGTGGTTAATGAACTTATTGCCTGTGCCCTTGGAGGCGAATCAAATGCCCTAGCTTCTGCTGCACTGCCTGTTTCCATCCTCTTTTTGCCCGAAGGCAACGCCTCGGATTTTAGGTATTTCGAAACTGACGCAGTGAGTATAGACAATACCGACTTTTCGCTATATAACGAAGTGCCATTAAATGACGAGCCTCTTTTTGGTGGTTTCTTGAGATACTTTGAACAAGAAGCACAATCAACCGAAAAATGGGGTATTGTAACCTTCGTAAGAGATGGTGCCATTCACTATTCAAACCCAATTCGAATCAAATATGCAGAAAAACCTACTGAACTGAACAATGCACTACTAAACATAGATCAGTCGGATCCCATAGCACCCATTTTTTCTTGGGAAGATGGTAGAACACCTGAGAATGCGATATACTTTCATGCCATTACTAATGAAAGTGGAAATTTAGTTTCCGGTACTTACACCGCCGATAGAACTTGGCAGTTTTACGACTTGTCGAATGTCGTCCTCAATATTAACGACACCTCCCCTGCGCCAGCACTAGATGTCGATGCCAATTATACCTATACCATGCTGGGTGTTAGCCTTGATAATTGGGTAAACCTAGTTCTTCAACAAGAGTTCAATTCATTTTAAAACTTTATCTTATTGATATTTAGATAGTTAAAAATATATTAACTACAATATAGGTAAATATGCAACCAATCACTTGGCATGGAGTCTGTATAATAACTACTTTTGAGGTAAATATATAATCATGGGTAAAAATCACTTAGGCGAATTCGAAGAAGTTGTGATGCTAACCGTAGCCATCTTACATGGCGAGGCATATGGTGTAGCCATCATTGAAGAAATTGAAACAAGACTAAAAAGATCTGTCAGTATAGGTTCACTTCAGGTAGTACTTAAAAGGCTTGAAGAAAAAGGCTATCTCAAATCAGAAATGGGCGAAGCTACATCGGTAAGAGGTGGTAAGCGCAAGCGTTTTTTCACAGTAACAAACGTTGGTAAAGACATGCTGCGCACCTCGAAAGAGCAACGCATGCAACTTTGGAACGCTGTTCCAGATATAGCACTTGAATTCGTAGGCTTATCATGATTAAGAATAAATGAGCCAGACCAGTCCAACTCCTCCACAGCTAATCCTTCGGTTCTTCCGAATGTATTGTGATCCACACATGGTGGAAGATATTGAGGGTGACTTGGTAGAAAGGTTCGAGATACGCGCTTCGAAAAATGGTCATAAAAAAGCGAGGCAATTATTTATAAAGGATGTATTACAGCTCTGCCGACCTGGAATTATCCGCCCCATTACAGGAACTCAAAAACTAAACAAATTAGGTATGTTTAAGAACAACATTGTGGTTGCTAAAAGGCAACTATTGAGACATAAGATGTACTCAACAATCAAAATCGGAGGCTTTGCCCTTGGTATAGCTGTCTGTCTGTTAATTACTCTTTTTATTAAAAATGAACTTAGTTATGACAAGCATATACCCGATCATCAAAATCTTTATCGTGTACTGAACAATTATGAACTAGATGGTAATGTAATCAGGTGGACTTGGTTTGCCCCTCCTTTTGCTCAGGCAATTCAAGATGACTTCCCAGAAGTAACACTAGCAGGCAGAACCCTTGAGGGAAATGGCTTTGGTGCTGGAAAAACCAATATTCGTATTGAAGGTGATTTGCAAAACTACTACGAAGGTGATTTCATCTATGCAGACCAACAAATTCTTGATCTCTTTCAATTTGAGATGGTTCGTGGCAACCTAAAAGAGGCGCTTGCTCAACCCAATACTTTGGTAATGACAAGAAAAAAGGCTGACAAGCTCTTTCCCGATGAAAACCCTATTGGAAAAACAGTATATATCAACGGCAATACGAATCGCCCATTTAAAATCAGTGGTGTTTTAGAAGACCTACCTTCTACTGGATTCTTTCAATTCGATTTTCTTTGGACACTTTCGGGACAAGAATTCTGGGATGGTGAGCAAGCATCATGGGAATCGCAAAACTATCAAGTTTATGTAAGAGTAAACCCTGGAACAGATATAGCGTCTCTTAACTCAAGACTTTCTGAAATAGGAACAAAATATATTCTTCCTATAGAAAAGAGAAATGGTAATCCTAACGCAGAAGAGGAAATGAAAAAGATGTCCTTTAGCCTTCAACCCGTTACGGATATTTACCTCAATAGCACAGACATTAGCGATCCATATCGAAAAAGCGACATCAAGTACATTTGGATCTTCGGAATCATTGCCGCATTTATTCTTGGCTTGGCCTGCATTAATTTTGTGAATCTATCCACCGCAAAATCTGCAAATAGAGCCAAAGAAGTAGGCCTTCGTAAAACAATTGGTTCTTATCGTTCTCATTTAATCACCCAATTCTTAACTGAATCCATTCTTTATAGCCTACTGTCATTTGGTATTGCCATTGGTATTGCTAGCCTAGCCATGCCATATTTCAACCAGTTGGCAAATAAGTCATTGGTACTTCCTTGGGCCGAACTCTGGTTTATTCCTACACTCCTCGTCTCTGCATTAATCATAGGAATTATTGCTGGGTTATACCCTGCATTTTATTTGTCTTCATTTAAGCCTGCACAAGTACTAAAAGGGAAGCTTAGTATGGGAAGTAAAAGCTCTAGGCTCAGAAATTCATTGGTAGTATTTCAGTTCACCGCCTCCATCGTGCTCATCATAGGTACTTTTGTAGTCTATCAACAAATGGAATTCATCTTGAATACCAACACGGGCTTTGATAAAGAACAAGTCATTCAGGTAAGAGGCACAGGATTTTTAGGTGATCAAACAAGTCCATTCAAAAATGAGCTAATAAAAATATCAGACGTTAGCAACGTCAGTGTAAGTAGCTATTTACCTATTGCAAGCACATCAAGAAATGGAAATACTTGGTGGAAAGATGGAAAAACTAAAATTGATGCTGGTATAACTGGTCAGAATTGGGAAGTAGATGAAGACTATCTCGCGACACTCGGTTTGAAGCTTATTGAAGGAAGAAACTTTGACCGCGCCATGCGCTCAGATACCTCTGCTATGATCATTAACAGAGAAATGGCGAAAACATTGGGCATCATTGACAATCCGATCGGGCAAAAGATCACCAATCGGGCAAGTAATAGAAATGTTTGGACCGTGATAGGCTTAATAGAGGACTTCAACTTCGAGGATTTAACCGCACCTATTAGACCACTGGCTATGCGGTTAAATTATGGTGCAAACATCGCATCTATAAAAATGAGTGGCGAAAACATTGCTTCAACTTTAAGTCAAATTGAGGCAGTTTGGGAAGAAGTAGCCCCTAACCAACCATTTGTATATGAATTCATGGACCAGAGCTTTGCTAAGATGTATGCCAATGTAAAGCAGATCCGAAATATATTGACCTCATTTGCCATATTGGCCATTATTATAGCCTGCCTTGGATTATTTGGACTTTCAGTCTTTATGGTAGAACAGCGATCAAAAGAGATTAGCGTAAGAATGGTTTTAGGCGCAAAAGTCACTCAAGTCGTCAGTATGTTGAGTATTAATTTTATGAAACCGATCGTACTTGCATTAATTATTGCCACACCGATCGCATGGTATATGATGAATCAGTGGCTCAATGATTTTGAGTACAATATTGGTTTAAGCGTACAACTGTTTGTCCTCGCTGGAATTTCAGCACTTCTCATCGCGTTGATCACAATTAGTTTTCAATCACTTAAAGCGGCATTTACTAGCCCTGTAGAAGGCTTGCGAAATGAATAGCGATCCTAAACATAGCAACCCATCTACCTTGCTCCTTCGCTTTTTTCGTTGGTTTTGTGCCCCGGAACTAGTAGAGGATATAGAAGGAGATTTGCTCGAAAGATTCGAGATAAGAGCCGCCAAGCATGGTCAAGTCTTGGCTAAGAAAAGGTTAAACAAAGATATCATCCAGTTGTTTCGCCCAGGTATAATTCGGTCGATGACTGGTACCATAAAACTCAACACACTAGGCATGATCAAAAACAACATCACAGTTGCCAAAAGGCAACTACTTCGAAATAAAACATATTCAGCAATCAAAATAGGTGGGCTTGCTATTGGTATTACAGTATGTATACTGATTGGCCTCTTCATCAAAGATGAACTCAGTTACGATAAACATATTCCGGATAATCAGAACCTCTACCGACTAGTTAAAAACTATCGCGAAAACGGGGATATCTCTAAGTATACTTGGTTCCAGTCTCCTTTTGCAAAGACAATAATGGATGACTTTCCAGAAGTGACTCTTGCGGGGCGGACCATGGAAAGCGAGAACCTAGGTGCTGGTTTTGGCAACATTCGAAAGACAGATGAGAAGCAAAACTATTATGAAGATGGTTTCATTTTTGCCGATCAGTCAATCCTTGATCTTTTTAACTTCCCTATGGTTTATGGGGATAATAAGGAAGCTCTAAAAGCGCCATTTTCTTTAGTCCTGACCCAGAAAAAGGCTGAAAAGCTATTCCCAGGAGAGAACCCAATTGGAAAAACAGTGGTCATCAATAATAACACTAGTATTCCATATACGATTACTGGAGTTCTTGAGAACTTGCCAGAAAATGGGTTCTTCAAATTTAACTATGTAAGAAGCCTGAGCGGATGGGAATTCTGGACAGGAGAGCAAACCAACTGGCAAGCTCAAAACTATCAGGTTTTTGCTCACATTGAATCTGGTGCAGATTTGAAGCGCATCGAGGAAAGATTTGAGGAAATCAACACAAAATATATGCTCCCCGCCATGGAGTCCAATGGTATGGCAAATGCGAAAGAGTTCTTGAGTACGCTCAGTTATTCCATCCAGCCTGTAACAGACATTCACCTACGTAGCGCAAACGTTACGGACGTTTACCAAAAGAGCGATATTAAATATATATGGATATTCGGATCAATAGCCATGTTGATATTGGCATTGGCCTGTATCAACTTTATAAATCTATCCACAGCCAAATCTGCTAATAGAGCCAAGGAGGTTGGCTTGCGCAAGACGCTTGGGTCTTTTAGATCACAGCTCATCAACCAATTCTTAACTGAGTCAATACTTTACAGTCTATTGTCGTTCTTGTTGGCCCTAGGCCTGGTTGTTCTCCTTCTCCCTTATTTCAATAACCTTTCAGGCAAGAACATCTCTGTACCATTGACTAGCCTTTGGTTTATTCCAACATTAGTGGCTTCAGCTGTGACTATTGGATGTCTAGCAGGTGTTTATCCTGCCTTTTACCTCTCCAAGTTTAAACCAATTAGTGTTTTGAGGGGGAAACTGAGTCTTGGCGGAAAAAGCTCACAGCTAAGAAACACCTTAGTGGTATTCCAGTTTACCGCATCCACGGCCTTAATTATTGGAACATTCGTTGTTTTTCAACAGCTCGATTTCATCCTCAATACCAAAACAGGTTTTGATAAGGAACAGGTCGTTGTCCTAAGAGGAACAGGCGCAGTCGGAGAGCAACGCGAAATTTTTCAAAATAAGCTATCTCAGATACCGAGTGTGAAAAGCAGTACCATGAGTGGTTACTTACCAATAGCCGGAACTCAACGTGATGGAGACATGTGGTGGAAAGATGGTCGGACTCAAATAGACCCTTTCATTTCTGCTCAAATATGGAATATAGACTATAGCTATCTCGAAACTTTGGGCATGAAATTGGCCCATGGCAGAAACTTTGAGGAATCGAAAAAAACAGATATCAATGCCGTAATTATTAACCAGGCAATGGCCAAATCATTAGGCATTGGTGAAGATTTTAGCGGTACCAAAATCACAAGCGACCCTAATAATGGCTTTACCTATAATGTCATTGGAATTGTAGAAAACTTCAATTACGACTTGCTCACAGAGGAAATTCAACCACTGATAATGCGGCTTGGAAACAGTCCGTTCATGACCGCCATCAAAATTGAACCCAACGACATTCAGGCATCACTTGCTGAGATTCAAAGTGTTTGGGAAGCAGCAGCACCTGGGCAGCCTTTTGTGTATCAGTTCATGGATCAAAGCTTCAAGAACATGTATCAAGGAGTTCAAAAAATCAGAGATGTTCTATCCACTTTCGCAGTTTTGGCCATTATTATTGCGTGCTTAGGACTGTTTGGGCTCTCTGTCTTTATGATTGAACAGCGCAGTAAGGAGATTAGTGTAAGGCTGGTACTAGGCGCCAAAATCACTCAAGTAGTCAGTATGCTTAGCTTTAACTTTATCAAGCCTATCATTCTAGCCCTAATGATTGCTACTCCCGTAGCCTGGTATGCCATGAGTGAGTGGCTTAAGGACTTTGAATATAAAATCGATTTAAGCATTCAGCTCTTTGTTTTGGCAGGCATATCAGCACTCGTGATTGCATTGATCACCGTTAGCTTTCAATCACTCAAAGCTGCATTTGCTAGTCCTATTAAAGGCTTACGAAACGAATAACTTTTTTCTGCAACATTTCATCGGTGTCCGTTCTCTTATCATACCAAGAGGGCGGTCGCCTTTTTTTTAACTTAAAATGAAATGTTCAACAACTCTCAATTACTTAAAACTTCAAAAATAATAATGCTCTTAGGGGTACTTGTTAGCACACAGTACTTATCAGCACAAACTGGCAGAAATACTAATGAAAAATTAGAAGATACCATTCGTTTCAATGATAACTCATTTTGGAAAGCATATAATACTTGTGACATCGCAGCTATGACAAGCTTTCTTGCTGAAGACTTGGAATTCTATCATGATAAATCGGGGCTTACAAAAGGTCTTCCCTCCTTCAAAAAATCTTTGGAGACTGGTCTATGTGCTAATGGGGCATATTTAGAAAGAAAGGCCGACATTGAAAGCATAGCGATTTACCCTTTAGGGGAAAATAGAGCACTCATTAGTGGTGCACATAGTTTTTCTATAGAAGGTAAAGTAGTAGAAACGGCCAAATTCACCCACGTTTGGAAGCTTGAGAATGGAAAATGGAAAATGTCGCGAGTCCTAAGTTTCGATCATCAACCCGTAGTATATAAAAGCTCAAATAAAGCCATCAACTTAGATGCGAAAGCCTTGCAAAGCTTTGTGGGGGAATACAATGCACCCCAAACTGGCCTGGTTACTTTTAAAAAACTGGAAGGCAAACTTCAAATGAATGCAGGTTCAATGGAATTGATACTTGTACCAATGAAGTCAAACATGTTCTTTCATAAGCAAAGTAGTCTCACTTTTGAGTTTATCGACAAGGATAATAAAGGTGTAGAAAAGGTTATTATCCGTGAAAATGGTGCAGTAGTTGAGGAAGCTATTCGTTCGAAATAGAAATTATTTACTAAGCCTTCTAAGCCCTTCATAAACTACAATACTTACGGCATTGGCAATGTTAAGGCTCCTGATATGATCACTATGCATTGGGATTTTAAAGAGTTGGTCGGCGTGTCTATCGGTAATTTCTGAAGACAGGCCGACTGACTCTTTGCCAAAAATCAAGAACATATCTTCTTCATAGTCTATAGACCAATGATCTTGGCTGCCGTGACTTGAAAGGAACGCCATTGGTTTACCCTGATGCTTCTGAAAAAACTCTTCCTGACTCTCATAAATGGTCAGAGAAAGGTGCTGCCAATAATCTAATCCAGCTCTTTTCACCCTTTTATCCGACAGCTCGAAACCGAAGGGTTTTACCAAATGTAAGTTTGCGCCTGCTGCCAAACTCAATCGACCAATATTACCGGTGTTATTCGGGATTTCAGGTTCAATCAATACAATATTCAGTGACATATTATTTATTCGATCTAATGGTCATAATAAGCGGCTTCAAAGATAACTTTCCTACAGTTATCGAGATGTTTAAAGGTATTTCTGAAGGTTCTTCTTAAAATAAGCAGCACTCTCAGCAATACTCTTCATTGAGCTCTCCGTGAAATTCCCTCCTTGTTCTAAGAAGTAATACTGAAGGCCAGATTGATCTATTTCAGAAAGCATTTTTTCATAATCAATGGATCCGTTCCCAAGTTCTGAATAATCTCGCGTTACCTTATCCATATCCTTGATATGCCACATCACAAAACGATCGGGTTGCTTCTGCACCAATTCAATAGGGCTAAGTTTTGACGAATGTACAACCCAGTACATGTCTAATTGAAATTTGACTAGGCTAGAGTCAGTCTGATTGAAGATAATCTCATACCCCTGTTCTCCATTATGATCTATAAACTCAAAATCATGATTGTGATAGGCGAAACCTAGACCTGCCTTGTCAACATGCTCACCGATTACATTGAGTAAGCCTGCTAATTTTTTGTAATTCTCAATGCTTCTGAAATCAGGGTGTAACCAGGGCCAAGTGATATAATCTTGACCAATGGCATCGGCTCCTATGATACAATGATCAACATAGCGCATCATTTGATCAGTAGGCTTGCCAAAATAATTGGAGAAGTCGTAGTGTCCGCTTGATGTACCCAAATCCAAATCGTCCAGTAATTCCTTAAACACCTTCGAATCAAACCCATAATATTGGTTCGTTTCAGGGTCATAACCATAAGTCTCAAAGTCTTCATAACCCATCATTTTAGCCTGTTTCAAACTCCCAAGTGGGTCTTTAGCCATAGCATCTCTGATTGTAAAAAGCTGTAGGCCCATTTTATGCTTTTTACTGGTGGCCAATTGACAACCAGATAATGGAAGAGCCATTCCTGACATAATTATGGCAGACTTATAGAGAAAATTCCTACGACTATTTAGCTTTTGCGGCGACATTGAGAAATGAGTTTATTTTCCATCCAATAAGATGAATTCTCCTGAGTAATTAAAAGTAAATCTTTCCTTAACCTAGATTTTTCCAGTACAAAAGTGATCATGCATTGAGCAGCATGATAGCCGATGTATTCTAAAGTTTATTTAATCTATCAAGCTGGTTCATTATTTGCTTAATTTTCGCTAGTAACTAAGTAACACTTCTATGACGGTCAACTATGGAATTAGAATATAATTTCCTTCCTATTCTTATCCTCCTCGGTGGAATTCAAGGGCTTATTTTCTCGCTGATCTTACTCTTAAAAAGGAAGAGTAAAGGGCAGGTTTTTCTTGGCGTATTTATGCTTGTACTTTCTTACAACGCGTTCGAAACCTTCACCGCAATTTCAGGATTAGGCGAAAATATAGTCTTCTTTGACCTCTTCTCTTTTACCATAATCTTCCTGCTCGGACCTAGTCTTTATTTCTACATCCATTCAATTTTACTTCCAGAAAAACGAATTTCGAAAAAGGTGCTACTTCCACACCTGGCGCTGCCAGTTTTTCAGTGCTTCATAAATATTTTTCTTTTCGCTACCTACCTGCTCATTACAAGCCAAGCTATACGTGTTGATTGGGACCTACTTTTATTATATGCCATTTTTGACACCTATAGCCAACCTTTAAGCACTTTGGTTTTTGCCATTTATGTAGTCTTAGCCATAAGACTTTACATAAATGCCTCTGCTATAGAAAAAGAGTTGATTCAATCGAACTCAGCTCAGAAAACCACTTTACAATTCATTAAAATATTATTGATCATTATGTCGGTTTTCTCCGCTCTGTGGATCCTAACCCTTGGTTTCATCAACTTCACCGACCTGAATGTGGAGGCCGTCTACTATCCAATTGAAATTATATTAGTCTTTTTCACTTACTGGTCGTTCTTCGCGATCAATAATAAGATGCAGTTCTTAAATGATCAGCAAAAGCGAACTGCACAATTGATTATTTCTAAACCAGAGGCCACGCTCATTATCCAGCAACTCAAAGCATCTATGGAAGAGCAAAAACTGTATCTAAACTCTAAAATAACCAGAGAACTCGTGGCTAGAGAAACACAAATAAGCCCTAAACATATTTCAACGGTCCTTAATCAGTTTCACAATCAAAACTTCAACGATTTTATCAACAGTTATAGAATTAAAGAAGTAAAAAGGCAATTGCACTCGGGAAAACTCAAAACAAATACCATAACTGGTTTGGCACTAGACGCAGGCTTTAATTCACAGGCCACTTTCCAACGTGTCTTTAAAAAATCAACAGGTATTTCTCCGAAGGAATATGCATCAAAAAATGAGAAAAAAGTCAATAAATAGTACTCAAATCCGTATTTGAGTAGACTGATGATCTATAATTAGGTCAATTGCAGGTAACAACTCAAAGTATAATTCTCATGAAAAAGGTTACCTACTCCATCATCATCTCACTAGCATTTCTATACGCTTGTTCGTCATCCAAAGGCATTGTTAGAAATGACATCGGAGGTAAAGTCTCCACGTGGAGCAAAATCAACCTAGGCGAGTTTGAGACAAAATTAGAGTTACTTAGGCAAAGACATCATATTCCCGGGTTCTCAGTTGGCATTGTTCATCAAGGAAATCTTACATGGAAAAAGGGGTTCGGGTTTAAGGATATTGAGTTGCTAGAAAAACCCGATGAAAATACTGTTTATCATACAGCTTCTATCACCAAAACTTTTGGTGCAATGGTGATGATGCAACTGGTTGAAGAAGGAAAAATAAATCTGAATGACCCTATTAAGTCACATGGAATTACGCTACCGGGTAAATGGGGAGATAGCGATGACATTCAAATTCAACATTTGCTTACGCACACGGCCCGTGGAAATACCTTCAACGGCTTCAAACCTGGTTTTACTCATCGTTATAACGGCAGTTGGTATCACCTTTTAGGAAAAGCTTATCTGTCTGCTTCGGGTAAAAGTTTTGATGAATTAGTCATGGAAAATATTATCATACCGTTGGGCATGTCTAACACGGCGCCCAGCTTACACGATAGTATAGCTTTCGCAAAAACAGGTATCGACTCAAGTCTGTATGCCGAAAAAGTGGCTAAACCTTACGATTGGGCAAAAAAAACAATAGTACCCGTTGACTATCATTACAACTTTGGCCCTGCAGCAGGACTCATGAGTACTGTTTCGGACTTAGCTAAATACTCGAATGCTATTGATGATCGAATGTTTCTAAATGATAATTCTTGGGATAGTATGCTCACTCCATTCATTACACCAAAAGGTAAAGAGACCATTTATGGCCTAGGTTGGTTTGTAGATGAGTATTATGGCATGAAATTCATTTGGCACACCGGATGGTGGAAGGGTTACTCATCTTTATTTTTAAAAGTCCCTGAATTGGATTTGACCTTTATTATTCTGGCTAACTCCCAAGATGTAAGTCGCCCGTTTTATAAATTCTTATTTGGAAACAGTCTCCACAAAAACCTTTTAGCATCGGATTTTGCCACAACATTTATCGATCATTTTGTCTTAAGAAAGGAGCCATAAAATTCTCCACGTCGTAGATCACCTTTCCTTTTTCGTAGAACTATGTCCAAATAGAAATCGCCACACGCGCTCTTCTTTTTTAAGTAAAACTGTCATGGCGCCATTGATATTAAATGCACCCCCTGAAGACATCGTCATGGCCTGTTCATATTCAAGAAATGCTAAGGCAGAATCTTCGCTAATAACCTCAATTCGTTGATCAAGAATTTTCATATCGACACCTGAAACCATACCTACCAAACCGCTCAATGAAGTCTCAAGCACTTGTTTGTTAGCATATTGAATTTTTCCATCTTCTACCCAATAGAAACTTTCATCATTGGAATAAAAGTCTTTAAGGGCATTCAAATCCATGGCATTGTTGCTCGTTACAAATGCATCCATTCTAGCGGATATCTCTTTCGAAATGCTGTCTGTATCTAACTCACCGTTACCTGTAGAACTACAGGAATAAGTAGCTAAAATCACAACCCCTAACAATGACCTCATTAAGTATTTCATAGCGATACTTTTTTTAGGAAGTTACAATTTTCTATTCAATGAGAAAGACCATCCCAATTGCTCAGGATGGCCTTATCATCGGCAGATATATCAGTCAAACACATCTGACCAGAAATATGCTAAATACATGAATTACTAAAGACTTTGTTTGTTAATGTAATCTATGGTTTGCTCAATCCAATCGGAATCCGGACTCAAAGAAACATCTGGAACTACACCCGTCTCTTCATACTTTAAATAATGATTAAACCTCATGTCCGTAGGGGTAAACGTGAATAATCCTGAGGGTGAGGTGTAGGAATAACCGTAATTGACACCATAGGCAATAGCGCCATAAGTAGTTTGCCCCAAATGAACTGTTGTTTTATCTCTCTTTAATCTTACTGTTGTCTGCTCTGCATTACTTCCCGAAGCAAAATTTGTAAGCACAAATACCTTCACACCGGACTTACGGATGGCTTTCACTATAGGAAGTGATATTTTACTGGCACCTCCCCCATTATTTCTTAAATCGACAATTAAGTTATCCGCTTTTAACTCCATCTTAATCTCTTTGACCAGCGCATCTCTCTTATCGGCATTGCCAAATCTTGAAAAACTATTTAACCAGACGTATTGTACATTTTTATTGAGCGAATGCAGCTTATAGGTTTCCCGCTCTTCCTTATTTATATGTACATGGTTTTTTTGTAAGCTTGCCTTAACAACATTCCTCATCAAAATACCATTAGTTACTAGGTGCGATTTATAAGTCAGTAGGTTTTTATGTACCTGACCATATGCAGTAATATCGTATCGGTTAGTAAGGTCAGTTTCCTTCAAATACATGAAGATTTGGCCAGGAGCCCAAATTCCAATTTTTGTAGAAAGCATAACACCAACTAGGCTATCGGATGACGCGATTCTATAGACACCAATTTTCATAGAATTTCCGACACTGTAAATCCCTTCTACATCGTTAATCGATTTATTTTCAAGTCGATTTCTGATTTCACCTAAGTCGATCGAGACGGTCGGGAAATTCTTAAAACTTTCACTTGCTCTATATTCCTTTACGAAACTGGAATCCAGTGCATCTTCAATAGAAAAATCAGGTCGTACCTCAGAAAAACTCGCATGCTTATCTTTCACCAAATTCATTAGCTTGTTAATTTCTTCGTAGCATTTCAGCTTGTCCATATCCGATGTGACTCGACCTGAAATTTGATGAAATTTGGCATTGAATTTTCCGACTTCTTCTCCCTTTATTTGTGACTTATAAGAAGACATTGTTTGCATTTGATCGTATACAAACTTGAGGTCGGCTTTACAATCGCAATTCGTTTGCGCTGTAAGTGTAGAACTGATAATTAAGGCTGCAATTAAAGTGATTAGCTTTTTCATTTCTGTTTGTTTTTGCCCCGAAACTTCGGGGGACTGATGATCCAAACGTACAAACAGAAACCGCCCTTTAAACCTATTTAATAGGTCTTGTGGCGAAAGTGCACTATTCTGTGGCGGATTTGACAGCCTCTTCTATGATTGGCTGATAAGTTTTAGAAACAGGGACTTCAATATCGCTAGAAAGCACAGCAAATATTTTCCGATTGCCAGTTTTCCATTGCTTAAAGTGGTATGGATTTATTAAAAATGATCGATGCGCCCTTATCAATTCGGGCCTAGAGTTTTCAACTTCCGCAAGCTTATTTCTAATCAACTGCTTTTTAATTTCACCGTCCTCTTTGTAGGTAATTTCAACATAGTTGTCGGAAGACTGAATGCATACTAAATCATTGAGTAAAAGTTTAAAGCTTTCATAATTCCCAGCACCTTGAATTTCAATTTTTTGGTCTTCTAACTTCTTGTCTTTATACTTTCCGAAAGACCATCGGCCAATAGCGATGATAGGAAAAATGGTGAGGATACCTGGTAAGTAAATCGCCATGGCAAAGTAATCAATAGTATAAGCATTCGGATGTTGCTCCATTACGATATAGAAGTAAACCGAACGCGTAACGAAAAAACCCAAGACCACTAGAAAGAAGAATTGGAGCAATTCACTACCTAAAGTCCATTTCTGATTTTTCTTCCTATAAAGCCAAGCTTGAAAAGGCAGTGTTATGAGATAACAAATCGATGTAAAAACACCATAGAGTGGCATGTAAATGAGCTTCTCTTGCGTATCAAACTCACTGACATCTAGGGGTTCAGTAAAGAACAAAAACACGAATACCCACACCGCTAAACCTAGCGCTACAATAAAATGATGCTTAATGGATGGGTCGAAAGGGTATTTACTATTCACTGCATAGATAATTCGGCTACACAATATTATCTCTTCTATTGGAACAATTGTTTGAACTAGAAAAAAAATTCTGGTCGAATGCAACCCTTTTGCTCCAATCTCATCTATTAGTTACTAAAAAGTAGAACATATTTAAAATCACTCCGTATATTTGTTCTACAATTTAGTAACATAAGAATTATGAAGGAAACAAAACTAGGTGACTTCGAAGAGACCATTCTTCTATTAGTAGGCATTCTTGACAAAGAGGCTTATGCGTTTAAAATCGCGGAAGAGTTCGAAACACAAACACAAAGGGCCGTATCCATTGGTGCAGTGCATTCTACACTGAATCGTTTAGGAGACAAGGGTTTTCTGACTTCCGAAATGGGAGCATCCACTGCAGAACGTGGCGGACGAAGAAAACGAATCTATACAATTACCGCAGCAGGTCAGCGAGCATTACAAGAATCGAGAGATTTCAAAGTATCACTCTGGAATCAGTACCCATCACTTGCCGGAGGAAATTTAAATTTCAACTTCTAGTGCAATCTAACGACCATACCACCCCTCCTAAAATGGCAGAGAAACTGTTACTCTGGTTTTTGAAAGAAGACCTAGCGGAAGAGGTATTGGGCGATTTAGATGAAAAATATTATAGCCAACTCGATAAACACCACTCAACAACAAAAGCAAAAAGAAATTATTGGTATCAGGTTTTCAATTATATGAGACCTTTTGCCTTTAAATTTTTCAGGTCAGAACTCTTTAACAACACAAGCATGATTAAGCACAACTTTAAAATCAGTTATCGGCAGATGCTGAGAAATAAAGCCTACTCCTTTATCAATATCGCAGGGCTCGCCATGGGGTTAGTCGTCGCTATACTCATTGGTCTATGGGTAGAAGACGAAGTTACTTTTAATAAATACCATAGTAACTACGAAAACACATATCACCTACTTAGGCACGAAAACGAAGATGGTGAATGGTACACTAATAATGCCTTAGTCACTGGAATGGGGGCATTCATTAGCACTAAATACCCAGATATGGTAGAGCATTCCGTGATTTCAAGGGCTAGAACCCAAAATCGCGTGATCAGCCATGGCGAAAACAAGTTCAGACAAATTGGACTGTTCATGCAAGAGAGTGCTCCTTCAATGCTTGGGCTAGAAATGGTTCGAGGTACTCACGAAGGACTAAATGATATAACCTCTATTTTGCTTTCAGAATCTTTTGCCAAAAGGCTTTTCGGAGATAAAGACCCAATGAACCAATTGGTAGAACTAGATGCTGAAGATAACTTATTGGTAACTGGAGTCTACAAGGACATACCAAATAATTCAAAGTTCACCAATGGTAAATACCTCGTGAGAATAGAAATGGCGATCGGCGCTGAAAACATGAATATTTGGAATAATCAGAACATAGATATTTTCCTACAACTAAAACCTGAAGTCAATCCGAATACATTAAGTAAACTCATTAATGAGGCTTTTAAGCCAAACATAAGTGAAGGTGCAAGAGAATCAGATATGGTATATTTTCTTCACCCGATGAAAGACTGGCACCTAAATTCGGAATGGAAAAACGGCGAACCTGTGACCAGTAAAGCCATGCGCTTTGTTTGGCTCTACAGTATCATTGGACTTTTCGTACTTATACTGGCTTGCATAAACTTTATGAACTTAAGTACAGCCCGATCTGAGAAAAGGGCGAAGGAAGTAGGCATCAGAAAAACGCTAGGTTCTCTAAGGAAACAGTTAATCGCTCAATTTTATATCGAGTCTTTCTTATATAGTATTTTGGCATTCGCCTTGTCAATTATTCTTCTTTACGCCCTTTTACCTTGGTTCAATGGTGTGTCAGGCAAAGAAATTTCGGCACCATGGCAAAGCACGCGGTTTTGGCTTTTAACAAGTGGTTTCGTCCTTTTGACCTCACTTCTTTCAGGGTCTTATCCTGCCTTCTATCTATCTTCTTTCAAACCCATCAAAGCATTGAAGGGAGCTCTTTCTGGGGGAAAAAGAGCATCAATTCCTAGAAAAATATTGGTCGTATTTCAATTCACCATTTCAATCGCCCTAATCATTGGTACAATCACCGTAAATAATCAAATACAGACCGCACAAGACAGACCAGTTGGGTATTCTCCAAAAGGCATGCTAGCCATTAACCCTGCTTCACCCAATGTCATGCCCAAGCGAGATTTAATCAAAGACGAGCTACTAAAGACTGGTATGGCAGTAGCGGTGGGAAGCTCAAACTACCCAGTTACTTCAACGCTCGGCTGGAACCCTGGCTTTTCATGGGAAGGTATGAACCCTAACTTTAATAGAGCTTTTAATACCATAAGCATTTCCCACGGATATGGAGATGCCGTCGGGTTAAAATTCATAGCCGGAAGAGACTTTTCCGAAGCGTTAGAAACTGATAACCGCGGAATTATCATTAATAGATCTGCTATGGAAGCCATGGAATTGGAAAACCCAATAGGCACAGTTGTTACGTATAACCCAAGGTGGCGTGAGCCGAGAAACTACACCATTATAGGCGTAGTGGAAGACATGATTAAAGGCTCTCCTTTTGATGAAACATCATTGTCAATCATGTTTCTTGATGAGGGTTATATGCAATGGCTTTACATAAGACTTAACCCAGAAGTTAGTGCAAGCCAATCTATTCCCGCATTAGAAAAGGTGTACAATAAAGTTTTTCCAGAAGCTCCTTTTGACTACACCTTCGCCGATAGTGATTACAATGTGAAATTTGAAGAAGAGCAGCGTATCAGTAGCCTTGCACAATTCTTTAGCATTTTGGCAATTTTTATAAGTAGTCTTGGGCTGTTCGGTTTAGCTTCATTTATAGCGGAACAGCGAACCAAAGAAATAGGCATTAGAAAAGTTCTTGGAGCAAGTATTCTAACCCTGTGGAAGCTTTTATCTAAAGACTTCGCTTTACTGGTTATGCTAGCTAGCATCATTTCCATTCCTATTTCCTACTATGTTTTAGAGGGGTGGCTTGCAGGCTATGCCGTACAGACCAAACTGCATTGGTGGATTTTTGCTATCGGCGCATTTGGTGGACTGTTCATTACAATCATGACCGTAAGCTTTCAAGCAATCAAAGCAGCCGTCGCTAATCCTGTAAAATCTTTGAGAAGCGAGTAAGAGAGTTTCGCATTTGCCAATAAAAAGACATTCATCAATATGATTTTGAGGACTTTCTGGCAAGAATAAATTGAATGAAAAAAACTAATAATCAAATCACCCCACCTCGGTTGGCAGAGCGATTACTGCTCTGGTTCCTGAAAGACGAACTAGCCGAGGAAGTACAGGGAGATTTGGAAGAAAAATTCTTCCAAAAGGGCAGGTTAAGTTCCCTTAGCAAAGCCAAAAGGAATTACTGGGTTCAAGTATTTGGTTACCTACGCCCTTTCGCATTAAAAAAGATCAACTCACCTCGAATTTTCAGGTCAAAAAACAACGCCATGTTCAAACATAATCTACTTATCAGTTACCGAAATCTATTAAAGAACAAAGCTTACTCAATCATTAATATCGGTGGTTTAGCCGCTGGAATGACAGTAGCGCTTCTCATTGGGCTTTGGGTTAATGACGAACTGTCTTATAACAAATATCACGACAATTATGATCGGATAGTTCAAGTCATGCACCAAAGAGAAAGAAATAACGGAGAGGTTATGACCAACACTTCTCAGGTAAGCCAGTTAGGACCACACCTTAAAGAGGCCTACTCTCATTTTTTCGAAAAAGTGGTGCTCATGCCGTGGCGTACTGAAGAAGTACTTTTATCTGTTGATCAATCAAGTTTTACCCAGACGGGTAGATATATGCAGGTAGATGGTCCTGACTTACTTGGACTGAAAATGATACGTGGAACACAAAATGGCTTAGAAGACATGAGTTCCATAATGCTGAGTGAGAGCCTGGCAGAGAAACTTTTCGGTGATACTGATCCGATGGCGAAATCCGTGAAATTAAGAGCGGGAAGAGAATTACTGGTAACTGGGGTATATCAAGATATTCCGAAGAACTCAGCTTTCAATGATGCTAATTTCGTAGCTCCATTAAGGTTATTCTATAATAACGATCCTGGTTTTTTCCAGTGGAGCAACTATAACATGGCTGTTTTCGCCGAACTCAAAGCAGGAGTCGATCACGAAACTGTATCAAAGGCAATTGAAGAGACTATGTTTCCACATATGAAAGGGGATAGAAAACCGCGAGCTTTTGTAAAACCAATGTCAGATTGGCACTTAAACGCTTACTATGAAAACGGTGTACTCAAAACCAGTCCAAGGCTACGTTTTATTTGGATTTACGCAACCATTGGTGCTTTTGTACTTCTTTTAGCGTGTATTAATTTTATGAATTTAAGCACTGCCCGATCTCAAAAACGCATGAAAGAAGTGGGCGTAAGAAAAGCAATAGGATCGCATAGAACTGACCTTATACGTCAGTTTTTATCAGAATCATTCCTTTTCGTATTTCTAGCTTTCGGTCTATCTATAGGCGCCATAGTGGCACTCTTATCATGGTTTAATGGTATTGCCGAAAAAACCATTGCCCTACCCTTTGCCAATCCATCTTTCTGGCTTACAGCACTCGTTTTCACTTTTGCCACAGCACTTTTGGCCGGTGCCTACCCTTCTTTTTACCTATCATCATTTAGACCAATACAAGCCTTGCGTGGAACGGTGAAATTTGGAACAGGAGGAAAAAAGCTAAGACAAGCGCTCGTTGTATTTCAATTTGCCATTAGCATAGCGCTTATCATTGGAACGATAACTATTCACAGTCAAACACAATTTGCCAAAAATAGGCCAGTCGGTTATAGTCAAGAAGGTCTCATTACACTAAGGGCTCAAAATCAAGAATACGGTGGAATTTTCGAAACCTTACAAACTGAACTTAAGGGCACTGGGATGGTCAGTGAAATTGCACAGGCCAACTACCCATTGACCAACACTTTAGGGCAAAATCAAGGCTTTGATTGGACAGGAGCGCCTGAGGAAAGAGAATTCTCATTTAACACCATTTTCGTTAGGCCAGAGTATGGTAAAACAGTGGGGTGGAAAATTCTAAAGGGCAGGGATTTCGACAGAAATATAGCCGCAGACATGGACAAAGGCATTATTATCAGTGAATCGGCGGCTAAAGTGATGAACCTAGAAGACCCTATCGGAAAGAAGGTCAGAAGAAAAGATGGTTTTAATGGGAAGAACGAATACACCATTGTAGGTGTAGCTACCGATATGATTAAGGAATCTCCATTCGAACCAGCTATGCCTGCTTTTATCTTTCCGATGGATGCTGACATGCGATTTTTACTGATAAGAGTGAATCCAAGTGCCAACCTTTCGGATGCACTACCAAAAATTGAAAGTACTTGGAGGTCTTTAGCCCCTACCCATCCGTTCGAGTACAATTTTGTAGATGATCAATATGCTTTGAAATTCGCCGAAGAAGAAAGGATAAGTAGCCTAATTACATTCTTTAGCATACTGGCCATTCTCATCAGCATTTTAGGCCTATATGGCTTGGCCTCTTTCGTTTCAGAGCAACGCACTAAGGAAGTAGGAATTAGAAAAATACTCGGAGCGACACTCATGAGTATTTGGAAACTACTTTCAAAAGACTTCGCCATACTGATCATCATAGCATCGGTTATTGCAGTTCCTATTTCATACACTTCATTAAACCAATGGCTTGATTCTTACCAATACAGCATTGACCTAGAGTGGTGGGTATTTGCAGTTGCTATTATATCGGCCTTAGTGGTAACGCTCTTAATTGTAAGTATACAGACTTTAAGGGCGGCCACTCTAAATCCGGTTAAATCATTAAGAACTGAATAAAAAAGGCCCATTCATTGATAAAAAAGAAGGACCATATCACACCTCCAAAGTTCGCTCAGAAAGTACTCAAGTGTTGTCTTAAAAACGAACTCTTAGAGGAAATTGAAGGCGATTTAGAGGAAAAATATCAAGTGGTCTTTGATAAACATGGTGCAAAAAGGGCCAAGCGAAATTACTGGCTTCAAGTAGCACACTATATGAGACCATTTGCTGTCAAAAAAACAAGGTTAAAACTTCCCAAAACAACAGCTATGCACAGACATTATTTGAAGATTTCTTGGAGAAATTTATTGAGAGATAAAGTGTTTTCTACCATCAAAATTGGTGGGTTTGCTATAGGAATAGCGGCTTGCATCCTTATCTCACTCTACATAAATCATGAACTTAGCTATGACAAACATTATGAAGAAGGCGAACGCATATTCAGAATCGCCAATAGCTATCAGAGCGAAGAATATTCAGATTTATGGGCAAACTTACACGGCCCATTCAAGCCAGTTCTGGAAGAATACATTCCTGAAATAGAAAGCGTAAGCCGAGTTGTGCTCTGGAGATGGGGAAATGTTGGCGAAAACCATATTCGATTGCCCGATTCTCCAAACAATATTTATGAATCAGGCTTTTTTTATGCCGACCCTGAATTACTTGAAATATTAGAAATACCAATGGTTTATGGTAGTCAAAAAGAGGCCCTCGATATGCCCAATAGCATTGTTATTTCCAAAAGTAAAGCAGCTAAGTATTTCCCTAACCAAAATCCTGTAGGGGAACAAATTGTTCTGAACGACGACACTGAAAATGCTTACACCATTGGTGGTGTAATGGAAGACTTTTTAACGACATCGCACCTTCAGGGCGATTTTATCATGACGTTGAAAGGTAGAAAAACTGGCCCAGGCACTTCTGGTTGGTGTTGTACGAATTACAATTTCTATATAAAAGTTGTTCCAAATGCAGATAAGGCAGCATTAGAACAAAAATTGGTCGACATAAGGGATACTTATGTGATAAATGAATTGAAGGAAGCTGGACAAACGGGTACTGATGACATTCAAAAACATCAGACATTCTATTTACAGCCAGTTGATAAAATCTATTTGAACAGAGAAAATGTTGCCGATAACATGAAACACGGCACCCACGACCTGATATGGATATTTGGTGGTGTGGCATTGACTATACTCCTACTGGCAGCACTCAACTTTATTAATTTGTCCACAGCCAAGTCTGTCAAAAGAGCTAAAGAAGTTGGGCTTAGAAAAGTAGTCGGTTCACACCGCTCTGGACTTATCGTTCAGCACCTTACAGAATCTTCATTTTACAGTATACTGTCTGTAGCCATTGGCGCTTGTATTGCTTGGGCTTTTCTTCCAACATTTAATCACGTCGCAGCACAGTCTATAAGTATACCTTGGACATCTTATTGGTTTATACCAACACTGTTCGCTGCGGCACTCCTAATAGGATTCCTTTCTGGGGTTTATCCGGCTTTCTATTTATCAAAATTCAACCCCATTCAAGTGCTTAAAGGGAATGTAACGAAAGGCGTAAGGGCATCATTTTTCAGGAACAGCATGGTAGTTTTTCAGTTTACCGTTACCGTTGTTTTAATCATTTCGGCACTCGTGTCTCAAAAGCAGTTTCAACACTTCATGACAAGGTCATTAGGCTTTGAAAAAGAACAAGTTATTAATGTTTTAGGGCTTAATGGTTTAAATGAAAATGAGCGACAAGTGATGAAAGAGGAAATGCTCAGGATTCCGACTATTGAGTATGCCACTTTGGGCGATTACATTCCCGTAGAAGGCGGAAGAAGGACCAATTTTGGCTTTGATCTCTTGAAAGACAAAGGGTTAAATCAAGGTTTTGAGGCAGCGCGCTGGGCAATAGATGAAGATTACTTAGCCACTATGAGTATGGACTTAATTGAAGGTAGGAATTTTAACAAAGAAATGGCTGACGAAAATTCAATTATCATCAACGAATCTATGGCCCAAGGCTTTAATCTTGAAGATCCAATTGATGTGCAAGTAGTTGACATGTTCGATGGTAATTACCGCATTATTGGAGTAGTAAAAGACTTTTATTTCGAGTCACTTACAGGAACTGTCCGACCGCTAGCCATGGTGCTCGGTGATGGCAGAGAAATACTTTCATTAAAGGTAGATGCAAGTAATGTTGAACAGACTTTATCGTCTATTCAAAATGTGTGGGACACGTTTAAACCAAATCAGCCATTGCGATACAGCTTTATGGATCAGAAATTTGAGCAGATGTATGAAGGGTTAACCCAAGCCAAAACATTACTAGTTATTTTTTCCATTCTTTCAGTAACCATTGCCTGCCTAGGACTTTTCGCCCTTTCCGCATATTCAGTTGAGCAAAGAATTAAAGAAGTAAGCGTTAGAAAAGTATTAGGAGCCACTGCCGAAAGGATCTTCAAATTACTAGCAACAGATTTTATAAAGCTCATTTTAATTGCCATTATAATAGCTATTCCTGTTGGATATTACCTTATGGACATGCTACTGGGCGATATGGCTAACAGAATTGATTTGTCGTGGTCAATTTTTGGCTTCGCTGCCCTTCTTGCCTTCACCATTGCTTTAATAACCGTAAGCTTTGAATCTATAAAAGCCGCGACGATAAACCCTGCCACAAGATTGAGGTCCGAGTGAACCAAAACAAAAACCATATCATCCCTCCACGTCTCGCCGAAAGACTATTACTCTGGTTCTTAAAAGATGAGCTAGCAGAGGAGGTTTTGGGTGACTTGGATGAAAAATTTTATTCAACACTAAAGAAAAATTCTACTTGGAAAGCAAGAAGAAACTACTGGTATCAGGTATTTAAATACATGAGGCCTTTTGCTCTTAAACGAAATCGGTCAAATCAAATAAATCAAACAGCCATGTTCAAGCATAATATTCTCATCTCATTCAGAAGCTTTAAAAGATTCAAAAGCACCTTTCTCATCAACATTTTCGGGTTGGCCATTGGGCTGGCAAGTGCCCTTTTGATTTATTTATGGGTCAATGATGAATTGAACACCGACAAGTTCAGTGAAAAAGACAGCGATAGGCATGTCCAGATAATCTATAGTTATCCCACCTCTGGCACTATCCAAACTGAGATTAATGGGACACCCAACCCTCTATTTGAAGCCTTGGCCGAAAATATGCCCGAGGTAGAATACGCCGTCCCTATTATAGTAGACTCCTATTACAAGGGTGTTCTTTCGGTTGGTGACAACAATGCACGAGCACAATTTCAATTTATAGGCAAGGGGTATTTCAATCTATTCCCGGGTGACTTTATCCACGGCAACAAGCATGAAATACTATCCGACAAAGGAGAGATCGCTATTTCTGAAAAACTGGCCTTAAGTTTATTTCAATCTACAGAAAAGGCCATGGGACAACTGGTGGAATTGAAAGATGAAGATTATGGAGGCTCCTATCTGGTTTCAGGGGTTTTTAAATCAGTCCTCAATTCTTCAAAGCCTTCCGATGTTCTATTGAGCTACGAACTCTTTCGAAATGAAGAGATGATGAAATGGTATAACGGTGGTACCCAAGCACATTTGGTACTCAAAGAGGGTGTTGATTTAGACCAGTTCAATGTCAAAGTCAAAGACTATTTGAAAACCGTATGGGAGAATTCCAACTACATTCTGTACGCTCAGCCTTATTCGGAAAGATACCTCTATGGAAATTATGAAAATGGACTCCCACAGCCCGGAAAAATCATTTATGTAAGATTATTCTCCCTTATCGCCATTTTTATTCTGGTGATCGCCTGTATTAATTATATGAATTTTTCAACGGCCAATGCTTCTAGAAGATTGAAGGAAATTGGCGTGAAAAAAGCGATCGGTGCAGGCAGAAAATCACTCGTCAGACAATATTTTGGAGAGTCAATTTTCATGGCATTCTTAGCCCTTGGATTGGCCATGAGCATTGCCTATTTATTACTTCCCCAATTCAATGAGATCACAAGTAAGCAATTAAGCTTCGACATTTCTCTTAATCTCATTTCTGCGATTTTGCTAATAACCCTCATTACTGGAGTAATCTCTGGTGTATACCCTGCCTTACATCTTTCAGGGTTTAATTCAATTGTTGCTCTTAAGGGAAAGCTCAAAAGCCACGGCAACAGCATTTGGATAAGAAAAGGGCTTGTGGTTTTTCAATTTGCCGTTTCAGTTATACTTATCGCTTCTGTTATTGTGGTCTATAAACAAGTTGAGTTTATTCAAAACAAGAACTTAGGCTATAATAAAGATCACATCATTACATTTCCTAAGGAGGGAAAAATCACAGAAAATTTCCAGCCATTCATGACCGCCATTAAGAATATTACGGGGGTAACACACGCTTCGCAAATGAGCGGAAACCTTCCTGGTAGCATTGGTTATTCTCAAGGATATAAATGGGAAGGCATGAGTGATGAAGATAGAAAACTAAGATTCTACCAAATCCGCGGTGGATATGAATTGCCAGATCTACTAGGAATTACGCTCAAAGAAGGAAGAACTTTCTCCAAAGAATACGCCACTGACGTTGATGGCATTATTCTTAACGAAGCAGCGCTCGAAATGATAAAGCTCGAGAATCCGATAGGTCAAAAATTTGGCAACCTAAACCCAAACGCCCCTACTAAAGAAATTATCGGGGTGGCCAAAAACTTCCACTTTCAATCTTTACAAGAAAAGGTAAAGCCATTTTTCTTTTCAATCAGTGACTATGGACAAAAGGTTATTTTAAAGTTACAGGCAGGAAAAGAAACTGAGACAATAGCAGCTATCGAAGAGGTTTATAAAGACTTTAATGAAGGGTACCCTTTTGAATTTAAATTTCTGGATGATGAATATCAGGCAGTTTATGCCTCAGAACAACGAATTACAGTGCTCTCGAAATATTTTGCCGGAATTGCCATAGCCATTTCTTCCTTAGGTCTGTTAGCACTTACTGCCTTTAGTTCGCAAAGAAGGTTCAAAGAAATTGCCATAAGAAAAGTACTAGGTTCAAAAAGCGTCGAGATTATCAGAATGCTATCGAACGAATTCATGGTTTTAGTCTTAGGTGGAATCTTCATCGCATTGCCAGTAAGTTATTACTTCATGCGTGAGTGGCTGGATGGCTTTGCTTATCGAATCGAGTTATCGCCAGTTTACTTCATCCTTGCCGGCGTTCTAATGCTCCTAGTGGCTTGGCTAACCATATTTACTCAAACCACCAAGTCGGCGAAAATCAACATCACAGAAAATTTAAGAAGTGAATAAAAACATTCTTGGCACTATGTATCTAACATAGCCTCACTCCCCCAAAAATATTTTTGATCGGGTTCATGCAACCTTCGAAAATATTTCTTCTCTTTTCCGTAACATATTGTAACTGTTGGTATTTATTACTAAATAGAGTTTAAATAAATAACATTGTCCGATGAGACAATGAGAAATCAATCACGGTCAGAAATGTATGAATAAAGAGAATAAAAATATGAAGCCTCCAAAATTCGGTCAATGGCTACTTGAAAGCTTTTGTTCTTACGATTTTCTACCAACGGCCCTTTGGGATCTGGAAGAGTTATTCTACCAAAATCTTAAAACTAAAGGACCTCTAAAAGCCAAACTGCTCTACCTCATAGAGGTGCTGAGTATAGTCGTTCACCTTTTTTTCAAAGGAAAAAGTCAGTTCTCAATAAATAAAATAGCCATGTTCAAACACAACATTCTAATCAGCTATCGCAGTTTCATGCGATTTAAAAGCACTTTCTTAATTAATCTTATTGGTTTGGCCAGTGGCTTGGCTTGTACCTTATTCATTTATTTGTGGGTGACGGACGAACTCAATATTGATAAATTTCATGAGCACGGTGACCGTCTTTATCAGGTACTTAACCACGACCGTTGGGGAGGTCAAGTGAAAACCAAAACCTATACACCAAGACTTTTAGCTCAGTCATTTCAAGAAGACTTTCCAGAAGTTGAAATGGCGATATCAGTCAACGAAGATTGGGCTGATCAACCAGGTTATATCAGTTTTAATGAAGTCACATTTACTGCTGAAGACAACCATATAGACAAGGACTTCTTCAAAGTATTTTCTTATGAGTTACTCATAGGAAATATTGATAACCCACTGCCCAACACCAAGTCAGTACTTCTTTCGAATAAACTAGCACAAAAACTATTTGATTCTCCAGAGGATGCTGTAGGTCAGACCATAGAATGGCATCAAGAAGAAATGTCAGGCCTTTACTCTGTTTCTGGAATCTTTGAGGCACCAAAGCATTCTTCTAAAGACTTTGAAATGCTATTTCCTATGGGACTTCTTGAAGAACATCATGAGAATTATAATCTATGGGCGAACAATAATGATGCAACGTATTTGGTAATGCGTGACGGTGCTGATATCAATGCTTTCAATGCTAAAATTGAAAACTTCCTCAAAACCAAGAATGATTGGGCCAAAAACACCCTGAGTTTGCAACTTTTTCAAGATCGATATTTGAATGGTGTATTTACCGATGCACAACAAACAGGTGGAAGAGCTTCTTATGTACTTCTTTTCAGCCTGATCGGGGTGTTCGTACTGGCCATAGCTTGCATTAATTTCATGAACCTTACCACAGCCAAAGCTGGCAACCGACTAAAAGAAATTGGTGTAAAAAAGACGATTGGGGCCAAAAAGAAAACACTAGCTGCACAATACCTAAGTGAGTCAATGTTGATGGCATTTATGGCACTCGTTGTAGCTATTGCCATTGTCTTGGGTTTGTTGCCATTCTTCAATGTGTTAACTGGCAAAAACCTATCCTTGGATTTCACGCTCGAACTTGCCAGTGCTTTGGTTGCGATTACCCTGATTGTGGGTATACTCTCAGGTAGCTATCCCGCACTATACCTTTCATCCATTAATCCCATTTCTATGCTAAAAAGCAGACAGCATAAGACTTTTGGCGATGCCTTTATTAGAAAGAGCCTGGTGATCTTCCAGTTCTCCATAACCATAATATTCATTTCAGCGGTTATGGTTATTTCTGCTCAAATAGACTTTATTCATTCCAAAAACCTCGGTTATGACAAAGAAAACGTAGTCTACTTTGGTAATACCGGAATTGCAGAGGAGTCCTACGATGTATTTATAGATAGAATCAGCAATCTTCCAGGGGTAATTCACGCGGCTAGTGCTGATCATGACCTGACCGGAAACCATGGAGGAACTTCTTACTTAAGCTGGCCTGGAAAGGAAAAGAACAATTATGTAAGCTTTGCGAACTTAGAAATGGGTTTCGGATTCATAGAAACCATGGGCATTGAATTGGTTTCTGGACGAACTTATGATAACAAGCGAGCAGGTGAAGACAATAAAATAATATTCAATGAAACCGCCATTGAAGCCATGGGAATTAAAGACCCCATCGGAAAAACCATTCAATTATGGGGCAAAGACAGAGAGATCATAGGGGTTGTGAAGGATTTTCATACTGACTCTTTTTACAACGACATCATGCCTACATTCATTTTGTCGAATGGAGATCTGGGTAAAACGCTCGTCAAACTCCGTGCAGACGCCATAATAGGAACAATGGCAATTGTAAAGGGTATTTTTGAAGAGTACAATACGGAAATACCCTTTGAATATCGGTTTATCGACTCTGATTTTGAACGTATGTATGTAGCAGAGCAACGCGTCTCTACACTGGCCAAATCCTTTTCAATTGTTGCCGTAATTATTTCTTGTTTGGGCTTACTTGGGTTGACAGTATTTACCGCTGAAAAGCGGTCAAAAGAAATAGGAATTCGTAAGGCTCTAGGATCAGGTACATGGCGTATTATTAAGCTATTATCTGCTGATTTCACTAAAATGGTTATGCTGGCTATGATCATTGGCCTACCTGTCAGCTACTTTGCCGCTCAGCGATGGACGGCTGATTTCTCCTACAGCATTGAATTAAAATGGTGGTATTTTGGTTTGGCAGGCTTAACTACCTTGATCATTGCTTGGTTAACCGTTAGCTTTCAAACCGTCAAAGCAGCCAACACCAATCCTGTGGATACTTTGAGAGCAGAATAATTCATTTTTTTTCAAGATAGTGCGCAAGTTTTGTTTCTCCTTATCATCTATAAGGGAAACAAAACTTGGAGACATGAAACACAAATTTGCCCTACCACTCCTATTTTTAGCACTACTCTCATGGAGTTGCAGCAATGATGACGGCACTGATTCAGATACTGATATTGATCAAGATGAAGATGTAGAATTGTCTTCTGCCTTTGAAGAATTCGACAACGATAATTTAAACATCTACCTCGATGGTAGTCAAGTTGTAATTGAAACTAATGGCCTTCCGAACCACACATCTCCTTACTGGTCTAATACCACTGCCAGAACTGCTCAAAATGGAAACATGACGCTGACTACTCCAGCGGCAGCCACAAATCACGCTTTGTTTGTAGAACCTACAGTAACGTCTCATGAGCAAATGGCACCAGGCAATATTGACGATTTCAACGGATCCTATACTTTACGAGTACCCGCTAACCCAACTAAAGCAAGTACCAGTTCTGCAACCGGACTTGGTGCTATTGGAATAGCCATAAGTGGAGCAGTAATTTATAATGATCAGGAAGGCCCTAATGTGCCTTTAGATGATGCCGCTCCCTCACTCGATTATTCCGGAGCACATACTGGCCCACAGAGCTATCATTATCATTTAGAACCTAAAGCTTGGTCTATTGATGATACAGCATTGATTGGAATTATTTCAGATGGCTTCTTTCTTTATGGACGAAAATGTGCATCAAATGGAACTTATCCAATGGATTTAGACGCTTCTGGAGGACACACTGCCACAACGCAGTTCCATAATACGGCCATTTACCACTACCATACGCAAAATGAGCTTTACCTAAACCAATACTATATTTTATTTCCAGGTGATTATCAAGGAACTCCCAATGCGATCAATTAAAGTAATATTAGGAAGTATTTTTCTGACGGCCATTTGTGCCTTTGGATTCCAATACAATTCGGAATCTGAAGGCAATTTGGTTATTCATAAAGCCGACCTTATTCTCAAGGCTGAGGCAGGAATTTTTACTTTCAACGATAAGCCGTTTTCTGGAACGGCTATCACCTTATCAGCTGATAGCGTTTTACTAGAGCGTGCAGATTTTTATAACGGCAAACGGCATGGAAAGCTGACCAAAAACTTTATCGATGGCTCAAAAAGTTATCAAGCCAATTATCAAAACGGAAGATTGCATGGAATTTCGACTACTTGGTGGAAAAATGGACTGAAACATTCTGAAGCGACATTTGACAATGGTGTTTTAGATGGGCCGCAAAAAAAATGGTACAAATCAGGCCTACTCTTCAAGGAAACAAATTTAGTAGCTGGCAAAGAATCTGGATTACAAAGGGCCTGGCGAGAAAACGGCAAACTCTATGTTAACTATGAAGCAAAAAGTGGTCGAATTTATGGCCTTAAAAGATCGAATTTATGCTATCAATTAGACAATGAAAGTATCACCTATGAAGACTAACCTAATCACCCTATTGTGTTTGATTTTAGTAGCATCATGCACAAGCGAAAAGTCTGAAGAAAAAGTCAGCAAAAATGACGCTTTGCCTTATTATCAAGAGGCAACTTTCACCCCTCAATGGCTGGATAAAAGCAGTCCAGTACTTGATAGTTTTCATAAAATACCTGCTTTCTCCTTAACCAACCAACTTGGTGAAGTAGTGACCGAAAAAACACTAGAGGGTAAAATATATGTAACAGATTTCTTCTTTACCACTTGTCCAGGCATTTGCCCTAAAATGACGACGAATATGCAGTTGGTACAGGCTGCATTTACTGATGACGAAGACGTTATGCTCCTTTCACATTCAGTAACACCGGAAACTGATAGCGTTTCCGTATTGAAATCTTACGCCGAAAGAAATGGCATAAATGCGAACAAATGGCAGCTCCTTACTGGTGATCGGCAAGCAATATATGACCTAGGAAGAAAATCTTACTTTGTAGAAGAAGACCTAGGCCTTGAGAAAACCGAAGATGAGTTTTTACATACCGAAAATTTCGTGCTCATCGATCAAAATCGTCATATCCGTGGCATTTATAACGGTCTGAATAAGGTTTCAGTGGCTCAATTAATTGCAGACATTAATACTTTAAAAGAAGAGTTGAGTTCTTCAGATAAAAGCGAGGAATAGTGAAAGCTTAGCTGGCCACTTTGTTTTCCATGCCTTCTGCATTGTACCATTCCTGATCCCATGCGATTTCCACAATTGCGCGAATTCTATCTTTAAAAACTGCTCTTAGGCCGTTTGACTCCACAAAGGAAATAGCCTGATCAAAAGAATTGAACATGCTTTTATAAAAGGCCTCTTGATTAATGCGTTTTTTAGCATTGAACCGCTGCGCTGTTTCTAAATTGAAAAGCATAACCTCAGCTATTAATACGGGATCTAAACCGAGCAATAAAAACTGTTTGATATACTTCTGAGCAACTGATCTTCTGGCGCGAGCTCGTTTCCTTTTTAAAGGAAAATATTCGTTGGCAATTTTCAGTTTAGCCTCCTCCACCATTTTGTCTTCCTTAGGGTTGAATACAAAATTGTAATAAGTCTGAACCGGTTTAAAACGAGTATACAAATCAAGCACTTGATCTTCGAGTTCTTGCTTATTCAAAGATTGCAGATACTTTACAAGGGCTCTTTTACTCATAAATCAAAGATGACATTATAGACAATTAAACTATCACGAATATCCGATATTATCATTAGCTCAAATAATCTAATTAAGCATTAGCTTTAAAACTTATCTATTGGATTTCAGTTTTATTCATAGAATGAATCACTTTTACCGATTGCCAAAATACTTACAATGGACTTTCGCCTTAGCTAAATTAAACGAAGTAAAAACGGCATCGACTACTGGTGACAAATTGGTAAAGCAAAAGCCAACCATTCTTCAAATTCAAGCGTTTTTAGACAACAGAATTAAGACAGACCCTTCGTGAAAATTAGATTTCTATTTGTTCTATTCTCCTTAGCATTCATGTTTTTTGTTTGTCGAAAGGTAACATTTGGCCAAACCGAAGTAATACTAAAAGGTCGTGTAATCGACGCTGAAACGGGCGAAGGACTTCCTTTTGCTACCATAGCATACCCAAATAAAAACTTAGGCATCGCAAGTAATCAAGATGGGTATTTTCAATTTTATATCCCTAGTGCCGATAGCTCGGATGCGATCGAATTGTCATTCTTGGGCTTCAAAAAACGATCTATAATCATTAGTGAGTTTGAACAGGGTAAAGCTTATGGGCTGTCTGTAGAAGCTAAAAATTTAGCTTCCGTAAATGTGGTGGCTAAAGCTAAAAAGTTCAAAGTGAAGTCTTTTATGCGAAGGGTCATCAAGGATTTCAATGCTAAGAAAAATAGTGATTCGCATATAGCCTACGCTCAGTATCGTGAAATGGCTTTTCAAGGTAACGAGCCCATTATGTATATAGAAAGTGTTGGCTATTCTGTTTATGTAAAAAACAAGCAATGGGCTACTTATGCCAACTATAATTTCATAAATGAACAAACAAGGGCCTTTGCAGATAGCCCTACTTGGTTTGCCTATGGTAGTAATTTGGGGGGAGTAGTAAATAATGGAGTTCAATCTTCCGGCGGAAGTGTTTTAAGAACATATAGAGTACTCGAAACACGTGGCCTACTGGCTGAAAATAGATTCAATAAGTACCGATTTAAGCTTGATTCTAGTTACACGGAATCAAATAATGAGGTGTTAGTCATACAGTTTAATAGTGGAAACGATAAAGGGAAACTATTCGTGAATAGCGATAATTACCAAATTCAGAAAATAGTATACAGCAGCAATTACATTTGGAGCCACCCATTTCACCAAAACTTAGGGGCAGATATTCTCTTAGGGTTCAATTATATCAATGGAGTTCCTTATATAAAGTTTGGCAGTGTTGAATACACAAAAAACGGGCTTAACCATATCACCGAATTTCAGACCATTCTCCAAAAAGATGCTCAACTCTCGCTAAATAATAATTTATTTGGACTTGTGAATAGTTACAGCATAAACCCTATTGTAATTTATTCTGAAGATTTCTGGAATCAAGCTGCGTTCCCATTCGACCAATCTACCTGCATACTATGCAGTAAGGTTGATTTAGAAAAACTCAAGCCAAGTTTTCGGAATTTTACTAACCGACAACTAGTATCTCCTAGCAATAGACTGACCGAGAAGCAATTGCAGGATCACCAGTCAATTCTTGCACTGATCGATCAATTCAAGTAGCTGTTCGTCTACCACCCTTCACAATTAAACTTCCCTAAACATTACAAAATGACTATCTTAAGGTGACAAGCTCAAGACTAAGCCTTATGAAAAAATTATCGAGAGAAGAAATCAACCCAGAAGTTTTTGATTTATATGATGACTACGCCCACAATAAAATTGATAGGCGAAAATTCGTTGAAAAGCTATCTATCTACGCTATCGGTGGCCTTACCGTTTCGACATTGATGAGTAGCATGATGCCTGATTATGAAACTACCCGACTTATTGCTGAAAATGACGATCGTTTGTCTTCTGATTATATCAATTATGATTCTCCTAAAGGGGGCGGTAGCATAAAGGGTTTACTTTCAAAACCTACAGGCACATCGGGCAAAGTACCTGGTGTAGTGGTGGTGCATGAAAACAGAGGGCTTAATCCTTATATAGAAGATGTTGGGAGAAGAACGGCGGTGGACGGATTTATATCTCTAGCACCGGATGCCTTAACGCCGCTAGGTGGTTACCCAGGTACTGACGATGAGGGTAGAACTATGCAGCGTAAGCGCGATAGAAATGAGATGTTAGAGGATTTTATCGCGGCTTATGAATACTTAAAAAATCACCCAGATTGTAACGGTAAAATTGGTGTTGTAGGATTTTGCTTTGGTGGTTGGATAGCCAACATGATGGCAGTTAAAGTGCCAACACTTTCTGCTTCTGTCCCTTTTTATGGAGGACAACCTTCAGCCGAAGATACGGCCAATATCAATTCGCCCATGATGCTTCAATATGGCGGTTTAGACAAACGCGTAAACGCTGGCTGGCCTGCATTTGAAGAGGCTTTAAAGGCGAATAATGTTAAATATGAAGCTTTTGTGTATGAGGGAGCCAATCATGGTTTCCATAATAACACTACACCTCGCTATGATGAAAAAGCCGCTGATTTAGCTTGGTCTAGAACCATCCGTTTCTTTAAAGAGAACTTGGCTTAGCCTGAAAATAAAAAGGAGAACCAGTTTTTATTGATTCTCCTTTTTTTACAATTTCTGCCACATAATATAGCTATTAATCAATCCCTTTGTAGGGTGATTAAACACATCTGGTACCTCTCCTACAATCTTAAATCCAAGGCGCTGCCAAAGCTTTACTGCACGTTCATTGCTTTTTAAAACAATATTGAACTGCATGGATTTATACCCCAACCTTCTGGCCTCCTCTAAAGAAAATAGACCCATTTCTGAGCCGACACCTTTGCCTTCAAAAGAAGGGTCTGTCATATAACCCGCGTTGGCCACGTGTGCTCCCAAACCGGGCTGATTATCAGAAATGTAGAAAGTACCAACTACGCGTTCATTGACCAAAGCCACGAAAACGTGTTTTTTACGATTACACCAAAAAGCCAACATTCGCTCTCTGCTTGTGTCTGGAGCAAAAACAAAACTTTCACAAGAGGCAATTACTTGTTTAGTAATTGCCCAAATGGCTTCATGATCGGCTTTTGTGGCTTTTCTTATTTCCATATTGACTACTTTAAATTTTAGTCATTTATTTTTTTAACTAACTCTAGGTTAAGTCCGTTCACAAAATCCTTATAGGCCTCCCAATCATCAATAAAGAAAGCACTGATCTTATCCAAAATAGGCTGGGCAGCATTGGAAGCATTTTTCAAGGCTAGTGTTTGAGGTTGAGTAACGGGTTTAAAACTACCACCCATTTTGCCTCTAACATTTCCTAAAATTCTAGAGAGCATCGACGGATCGTTTCTAAATCCTTGCACAGGTGCTTCAAAAATCAACCCTCGAAGTTCAGCGATCTTCTTTTTAGCCTCACTCGTTTTCTTATTAAGTTCTTTGTTATCTACTGAAAGACCAGATATCTCTGCTAGTACGCTATTGGCTTCGGTGAGCTGATCTACCGCCGCTGTTACTTTATTAATCAATGCATAATACTGACCGATAAAGGCTTGTTTCTCTTGCATCGCTCCATCATCCCAATCGGTTCTCATATCTCTCAATACATTAATAGGTTGGCTTGAAGATTCACCTTTAAGTGTCATTGTAATAGTATATGTGCCAGGCAACACATCATATCCGCTTGGCTTATTTCCATTGGCACTTGAAGGTTTTCTAGAACCAGGCTGACGAATACCATCTGCTTCAAACCCCCAATAAACTCTATTGACTCCCTCTTTTGCATTATAAGAACGTGTTCTTACTACTTTACCAGATGCATCGGCGACTTCCATTTTTACACGACCTGCCTTTTTCGCGTAGAAGCTAATTGCAGCATTAAAAGGTTTGTTCTCGCCTCTAAACAAACCGCTTCCCGTACTTCTATAGCCCCAATATGGGCCAATTATAGCATTCGTAGCATCAGGAATACTGAAGGTATGAATCTCCTTTTCTTTGAGTTTCTTCATTCCCATTTGAGTAGCCTCTCTTAACGGACGGATATCGTCTAATATCCAAAGAGCACGGCCAAATGTGCCTATTATTAAATCATGCTCTCTTGGATGAATCTGCAAATCCATTGTTGGCACGGTCGGAAATCCATGCGTCCATTTGGCCCATGTATCAGCGCCATCCATACTAACATAAAGGCCACCTTCAGTGCCCAAGAAAAACAGGTTTGGTTCTACTGGATCTTGAACGATCGACATGGCAAAACCAAAAACATCTCCATCATTTACAATGCGTTTCCAAGTTCGCCCATAATTCGTGGTTTTATAGACATAAGGGCTCCAATCATCCCTTCTGTGTTCGTCGAACACTACAAAAGCGGTTCCAGCATCGTAAGTACTAGGTCTAATTTGCTGTACCCAACTATTGGCTGGCAAGCCAGGAAATTTACCCGCACTGTTCACCCATTTTCCACCACCATCTCTTGTCAACTGAACGTTTCCATCATCAGTACCTACCCAGATCATTCCTTCCGCTAAGCTACTTGGCGATACAACGGTTATAGTTGTATGCATTTCTGCACCTGAGTTATCGAAATTTAATCCGCCAGTTTCCATCTGACGTTGTTTTTCAGGGTCGTTAGTGGTTAAATCTGGAGAAATAATTTCCCAATTATCTCCATGATCGCTTGATTTGAAAAGGTACTGACCACCTAGGTAGATTGTTTTCTTGTCGATCGGATCAATATTTACTCCGGCATTCCAGTTCCACCTTATTTGTTCTCCATCGGGGTGTTCTGGCCTTATACCAACCATTTGCCCCGTCTTACGGTCGTATCTTTGAATGTTTGCTCCTTGGCTCAACGAATAGCCATACCGTGTATCGAGTGGGTCTGGAACTACATCAAAGCCATCGCCTCCAACTATTCTTTCCCAAAAACCATTTCTAATTCCACCTTGCTTTAGGAGTTGACTTGGCCCCAACCAAGCACCATTGTCTTGCATGCCGCCCATTACATTGTAAGGCGTTTCCATATCGTAGCTCACATGATAAAACTGACCTATTGGAAGGTTTTCCATAAAGTGCCAGCTTCCTCCTCTATTACGCGTCATTACCATTCCTCCATCGTTACCTAATACCATAAAATTCGGATCGTCTGGGTGAATATAAAGGGCATGATTATCTACATGGACAATTCCTGTATTGACAAATCCGCCGAAACTCTTACCGCCATCTTCACTTACAGTAGCTTGCGTATGGATGGAATAAACACGGTTTTCATTTTCTGTATCAACATAAATATCTGCATAGTAAAATGGCCTTCCACCTAAGCCTCTATCTCCCTTATTTGAAATTCTATACCACTTATTTCCGCCGTCATCAGAACGGTACAAAGCATTTTCTTTAGATTCTACATAGGCGTATACTCTATCTGGTTTTGAAGGGGCTATGGCTAATCCAATTCTACCCATATCTCCTTTTGGCAAACCATCGGCAGAAGTTTTCCGATCCCAAGTTTCACCACCATCATGTGTTATATAAATGCCTGATGCAGGGCCACCCGAATTAAAAAACCAAGGGTATCTGCGATGTTCCCACATACCTGCAATCAGCTTATTTGGATTTTCAGGGTCGATGACTAAGTCTGAAATACCTGCACCCGGAACATCATAAAGTACTTTTCTCCATGATTTACCTCCGTCGGTCGATTTAAAAACACCTCTTTCTTCGTGTTCCGTCCACGGTGATCCGATAGCGCCTACCCAAATCGTGTTTGGGTCGTTCGGATGAATGATTAGACGGTGGATATTTTTAGTATCCTTTAATCCCATATGCTTCCAAGTTTCACCGCCATCTAAACTGCGATAAACACCGTACCCTCCGTTTAAAGAATTACGAGGGTTTCCTTCGCCCGTACCTACCCATATTGTGCTGGCATTGGAAGGATCAATGGCTACAGCACCAATAGAGGCAACTTCTTGATCGTCGAAAAGTGGTTCCCAGCTTACGCCGCCACTTACAGATTTCCACAAGCCACCAGAAGCAGTACCAACGTATATGACATTTTTATTCGACCGAACGACATCAATTGATGTAACTCTGCCTGACATACCGGCTGGCCCGATAGACCTCGGCTCCATAGTTTTGAATAGAGAAAGGTCAGTTTGCGCCTGAATGCTTAGTGCACAAAAGAATAAAAGCGTAAAAAGCGATAGATACTTGGATAACTTCATAGGTATAATTTATAGGATTAAAGATAAATACCTGTCGCTCGCTTTCAGCTTATTATTCTATTAGCGGTTTTCACTCTTCTATTCTAAAGGGTTATTGCATTTTTATTGAACTTTAACCGTACTATTTCTTGTTAACCCATCAATCAAAAGATTTTTAAAAGCATGAATATTTTAACCTTTGGAGCTAGTTCTAGCTCAAAGTCAATCAACCAAAAATTTGCCATTTACGCTGCTAATCAAATCGATGGGGCAAAAGTTGAGGTAGTAGATTTGAATGATTTTGAGATGCCAATATTCAGCACTGATCGTGAAGAAAGTGGCGGAATCCCTGATAAAGCAAAAACTTTTAAATCCCTATTAGCTGCTGCTGATGGTGTTATTGTTTCTTTCGCCGAACATAATGGTAGTTATGCCACAGCTTTCAAAAATGTTTTGGACTGGATTAGCCGTTTGGAAGGAAAAATTTGGCTTAATAAACCTATGTTACTCTTGAGTACATCACCCGGTGGTAGAGGCGGACAAACCGTTCTAAATCAAGCAGCATTAACTTTCCCACATCAGGGCGCAGATGTAGCTGGAACGTTTTCTTTTCCGTTTTTTCAGAAGAACTTCTCTGAGGAAGAAGGCATTACCGATAGCGACTTGAATGGCGTCTTCCAAAACGAATTGAGTGGCTTCGTTAACCACATAAAACAGCAATAAACCTGAATATTTTATTTTGATAGAAAATCCTCTACTTGGGCCAAAAAAGTCTTATTGGATTCTATAAAAGGGAAATGCCCAGATTTTTCTATTACCGAAAGTTGACCATGCTTAAACGAATTAGCCATTTTTTGAGCATGTAAATCTACTGCTCCTTCGGACTCGCCATATAAAACTAATGTGGGAGTTTTTACACTGGCTAGCTGGGTATATAAATCGAAATTATTCATATCTGGCCCCAACAAGCCAAAAATCTGGTTTCGCAACATATAATCCTGCGGAATATAAAGTTTCAAGTTCCTCAAGTTGGCAGTATCGTACATTTGTACGTGATAGGACAATGTCATCATTTCGTTGATATATTCTCGAGGGTCTTCTGTTCTAAGAAGTCCGCTACTCACAATGTTATTCAGCTTGTTTTGTATTTCAGGGTCAATATTTTGAGCGACTACGGCATTCTCTGCTTGCCAATCGGCAACATTGGGTGCAATTGAATTTGAGAGGATCAGGTGATTGAGGTTTTGATCATACTTTATGGCATAATTCATAGCGATTAGGCCACCCCATGAATGCGCTAGTAAATTAATTTTATCAAGTTGAAGTGCTTTTCTGATCAACTCAACATCTTCCATGAAACCTGACATGGACATAGAAGCAGAATCGATCTCGACGGAAGAGCGTCCACTGGCTCTTTGGTCATAAAAAATAAGCTGATAATCTTGGGCTAATGGTTCTAAGTGTGGCAGCAAATAGGAATGATCTAAAACTGGTCCGCCGTGAATAACTATTAGCGGCTCCCCCTCACCCATCGTCTTATAAAAAACTTCCGACCCATTAATCATGAGTGTTCCTTCTTTCACCAGAACTTCTTTCGGAATCGAGCAGCCAATTAAGCCAGCAATTAGCATTAAAAGGGTAAGACGGAGCGTCGTTTTCATCTTATCCCCCAACTCTTTTTACGCGATAGCCTTCGGCCTGAAGTAGCTGCATTATTTTGTCTCTGAAATCACCTTGAAGCAGTATCTCACCATTCTTAGCCGACCCGCCAACTCCACATTTCGATTTGAGTTGTTTACCGAGTGCTTTCAAATCGTCTTCAGTCCCAACAAAGCCCTCTACAAGGGTGACTTGCTTCCCTCCACGGCTCTTTTTATCGAGCATAACTTTTAAATTCTGATCGCTAGGTGCAAGCGTTTCATCTTCCTGATCGCCATCATAATCATAGCTGTAATCGTCATTCGTTGAATAAACTACACCATTTCTGCCTTTGTCTCTCGAATTCTTTCTTCCCATGGTTTCAAAGTTAATATTTTAGGTGAATCAGTATGAAATAATGGCTAAGGATACTGACCATTTCCCGAAAGTCTTGTCCATTTTTAGAACAACTCTCAATAAAACCATATACCAAAACATGCTTTTCAGCATACCATAAGCCTTATTTCCCAAATGGCATGTATTTAGAATACTGATACACCGTCAAACACTTTAAAACAATAAGATTATGTATAAACGAATCTCAATATTCTTGCTTTTGACGGTAGGTGCGGTCATACCCACTTATGGTCAATCTAGTTGCGCCGATCTAATTTCGGCCACTCAATCGGGTGATCTGAATGCCATGGAAAAGTTCTTCAACGAGGGCGTTAATCCGAATTGTGTTTATCAGGTAAAGAACGGACCTAGAACAGCCTTGAATGCTGCGGCTAGAGAAGATCAGCTAGATGCTGCTAAACTATTACTCAAAGCCGGAGCTAAGGTCGATTTAAGAGGTAAAGGCGATGCCACCGCACTCATTGCAGCGGCTAGAAATGGACATACTGATGTGGCTATGCTTTTACTTAAAAATGGCGCTAAGGCGAATAGAAATATCTCAGGGGATGGTAACGCATTAATTTCGGCGGCCAAAGCCGGCGATTTTGAGCTATCAACCGCACTAATAGCATATGGCGCTAAAGTAAAAAGCAATGTTGCTGGCGACGGCACACCCTTAATAGCTGCTGTAAATGGTGGCAATGCAGCCGTTGTAAAACTATTCCTTAAAAAGGGTGCTAACCCTAACAGATCTTCGGACGGCGATGGCAGCCCATTGATTATGGCGGTTAAAAAAGGAAATATTGATATGGTCAAATATCTAATTGAAGAAGGCGCTTATGTCAATAAAGGGGTGAACGGAGATGCAAGTCCGCTTATAATGGCTGCCAAAAATGGTCATATTCAAATCATAGAACTTCTGATTGAAGAGGGAGCTCAAGTGAATAAAGAAGTACCTGGAGATGAAACTCCGCTAATTGCTGCTGCTTGGAATGGTCACCTTGAAGCGGTAAAACTATTAATTGCCAAGGGCGCTGACATAAACTTCTTTACTCGCGAAAATGGTGAAATAAGAAGTCCATTAAGAATGGCAAGAAAAGAAGGTCACCTTGCTATAGTGGAATACCTAAGTAAACAAGGCGCCAAGTAGGGTAAAACCTTAGCCAATAAACACATAAGGGCTTCTAGTAAACTAGAAGCCCTTTCTATTTTATACTTACAGTGTTTATTTAGCATGCTTCATGGACATGGTCCATACAGGCTTGTCGGAATGGTTCACCAAGTCTTCCGCAATACTACCGCTGAGCAAATGGAGCAAGCCTGTTCTTCCATGAGTGCCAATCGCAATCATACATGGCCCTAAGTCCTCCGCAAAACGGAGAATCCCATCTTCTTCAGTAATCTCATTATAGATATTCGTGTTGGCATTCTTCAGCTGATGTTTTTCCAAATAGTCTTCAAATTCTTCAGTCATTTGATGCTGAGTATGGAAATGGTTCGGCGTATTGACTTTTACTAAGTGGAGTGTCGCTCCCGTCATATCTTGCATCACTTTTAGCTTCTCAATAATCGCAGTTTGATCACTATCGAGGTTAGTCGCAAAAACGATGTTCTGAATATCTTCCAACGATACCTTTTTCTTGAGTGTAATCACTGGACACTTTGCATGACGAACTACTTTTTCGGTATTCGAACCTATGAGTACTTCTTCGAGCCCGCTCATCCCCACAGTTCCCATTACTACTAGGTCGGCATTATGGCCAGCTATTACCCGAGAAATACTTTCATAGGGACTACCCATTTCTACTTCGGTGGCTACTTCTATGCCGTCGAACATGCTATCAGAAATCAGCTGAGCCATCCTTTCATTCACTTGTTCAATAAGTTTTTTCACCAAAAACACTTCTTCCCCCATGGCAGCGTTCGATTCACCCATGGTATTAAAAGAGAAGTTTCTGATTCCCTCGATTACATTCACAATCAAAATCTTAGCACCAGATTTTCGGGCAATCTGAGTGGCTAAATACAGTGCATTGTTCGCTTGCTCTGAAAAGTCGGTTGGTACAAGTATCGTTTTCATGGCTTTTGGGTTTATGGTTTAAATCTTTAACTAAAGATCGCCATTGTGAAGACCAAATTTGATGACTTAAATCAGGTTTAAACCTAACTTTTATTCTGTTTCACAAACAGTAATTCCATCTATTGAATTAGACTTAGGACTGAGGTAAGGAATACCCAAATTCATACCTCGAATAATGAGTAATAAGGCAATGGTAAAAACGATTTTGGGGTAGAATTTATTAAAGCTAAAACCCTTCATGGATTTAATGGACTGCTTCAAAATAGCAGCACCAATCATCATGGGAATGGTTCCTAAACCGAAAAGCACCATATAAAGGATACTCCCGCCGATAGTCTCCATGGAAAGGCTGGCGATAAGCGCCATATAGACTAAACCGCATGGTAAAAGACCATTAAAAAGGCCAAATATGAACTGCGATTTAGCATTGTGTTTTCTGAACGACTTGGAAACTCCTTTCCTAACGAATTCATTTATTCTGACTGAAAAAGACTTGAAAAAAATCAATTTATGCTCCCAAATTGTGAGACTCAAACCCAAAATCAAAACAACACCTGTAATCCACGAAAGGTGTTGCTGCCAACCGATAAATGATATACCTTCTCCCACTAAACCGATCATAAGACCGAGGAGACCATAGGTTAAAATTCGACCAAAATTGTATAGCAGTTTGTTTCGCCACCAAACGGATCTTTTGGCTTTATCTTCAGGCATGGCCCAGAGCAAAGGTGCACACATACCCAAACAGTGCAGACTACCTAAAAACCCAAACGCTATGGCTGTGGCGAGTAACATTTATATAACAAATGCGATTTCTTTGTAATACTCTTTTTCCTTATCAGCCCAATTGATTTTAAGCTTCCATGCTCCTATCGGGAATGAAGAAACATCGATGAGAAACTTGCCATTCTCATCAAATTTTAGCGGCAACTCTTTGTCATAAATAGCAGTGTTTGGGCGGTAAAAAATCACCTTACCTTCTACTACTTTTTGAACTAAGACATCGGGAAATGCTAGTTCTAATTGAAAGGCCGATCGGTTAATATTGAAGGTTGGCTTTTCGACTAAATTATTATGGTTACGAATGCGCTGAATTTGATCTTCATAGGCCAACTCTTTGGCATAATAATCTTCTTCTACCAGATTGAAATTAGTATTGAGACTTATGTATACCATGGTGAACAGTACGCCTACAAAACCTACAAAAGCAACTACAATTTTATTCCCCCAATTCATAACTCAATCATTTAAATTCAACCTTTCCACTCATTCATAGTAGACGACTAGAAGTTTACCGGACCTAGGAAATTAGTTTTAAGTTCATCCACCAATTCCTCTCCAGATTTTAGTTCTAGCACAATTTTCATTTTTCTATCTGTCAGTTCCGTAGCCGGGATTTTAATGATAAAAACTCCGTCCAATTTCGACTTAGCCCCTAAGTTCACCGCGCCGCCACCGGCTTTTTCAATAGTGGCATTGGGCATATCTTTTATAGTAACCTCTAGAACTAATTCTTCAGAAGTTTTATTCAGAAACTGGATGTTGTAGATGTTTTGAATTCTGCCATCATCGAGTTTCTGGTACATCATACCAGGCATTCGCAAAACTGTAGCTTCTACATCGGCACGACCTGCAACAAAAACTGTCAATAATATCATGAGCAGGAGCAAAACACCTGTATAACCCGCCACTCTTGGCGTAAAAATTCTTTGTCTTCCTTCTTCTATAGCGCTCGCTGATGTCGGGCGAATAAGCCCACTCGGCTTTCCGATTTTTGTCATCACGTCATCGCAAGCGTCAATACAAGCAGTACAATTCACGCATTCTAATTGTGTGCCATTTCGAATATCGATACCGGTAGGACATACATGGACGCAAAGTTTGCAGTCGATACAATCGCCCTTTTGCGCGGATACTTCTTTTTTCTTGAGTTTCCCTCTTGGTTCGCCTCGAATCCAGTCATACATTACGGCTATTGAATCCTTTACTAATAACACACCTTGCAAACGACCGTATGGACAAATGGCAATACAAGCTTGCTCTCGGAGATAGGCGAAAACGGCATAAAACACTGCACTAAATGCAATGAGTCCAAAAAAACCCGCCAAATTTTCGCTTGGTGGAGTAGTAACAATTTCTTGTACTTGTTCTATACCTATGAGGTAAGCCATGGCTGTGTGCCCAATTAAAACAGCGATAAAAACAAATATGCTGTGCTTCAAAAGTCGCTTTCTGATTTTCTCAGCATTCCAAGGCATTTTGGTTAGTCGACGCTGCTGATTAGCATCTCCATCAATTAGGTACTCGATTTTACGAAATACCATTTCCATAAATAGCGTTTGAGGGCATGCCCACCCACACCAAACTCTACCAAATACTACAGTAAATAAAATGATGAAAACGAAAAAGGAAATGGCCATTAAAGCCAGGATAAAGAAATCTTGCGGCCAAAAGATGGTGCCAAGAATTGAAAATTTTCGCTCGAATACATTTAGTAGTAAGAAGGGTTCACCTCCTATTTTAATAAAAGGGCCTGCGAAGAGTATGGATAAAAGAATGATAGAAACCACAACCCTCTTGTTGTGATATTTCCCTTTTGGCTTCTTGGGATATACCCAAACTCGTTTCCCATCTTTATCGACAGTGGCTATACCATCACGAAATTGTTCATCGTAATGATATAGCGCCTTTATGTCGGTTCCTTTATCCATCTCAAGCGCCTTTATTGCTCTTCTTCCTCTTTGTACAATTCACCATCTGGAGGCAATGCTCCCGGCGGGTTAGTGCCCTGAAGTGTCAGTACATAAGATGCTAAACCTCTCATTTGATCTGGGTTTAATCGCGATTCCCATGGAATCATAGCTGTCCCCTGCACACCATTTTTAATGACTTTATAAATGTTTTTCATGCCGCCGCCGTTTCTCCAGTATTCATCAGTTAGGTTTGGCCCGGCTAGCCCACCACCATCGGCTTTATGGCATATGGCGCAGTTTCCGTTGAAAAACTCCATACCTGAGGCAATGGCTTCGGGTTCTGTGGTGACTGTAACAGTAGTCTCATCAAAATCATATACAACATCTTCTACTCTTTTGGCCTTTTCAGCTGCAGCCTCGGCCATTTCTATCGCATACTCTTCTTCTTGAAGTGGCGAACTTTCAAACACATGGAAAACTAGAATGTAAACGACAGCATAAACGATTGTGAGGTAAAAAAGGCCTTTCCACCATGGTGGCAAGTGGTTGTCTAACTCTTGAATTCCATCAAAATCATGATCTAAGAGTATGGTTTCCTCATCAGCGAGAGGTTTCAGAGCATTCCATTTCATCCATTGCTGTGCAAACCAACTTGGCTGAGCTTGTTCTGCTAATTGCTGTGCTTCTGTTCTATTCTTTTCAAGCAATGTTTTCATTACTTGAAGTACATAGAAGGCAACTACGAGCACCAAGAGGGCTACAATAAGAACCAGTCCAAAGGTGATGTATAACAATACTTCTTGACTAAATAAACTACTATTATCCATGAGCTTGATATTTTAAGTCTGAGTGAGAAATTGGATTTTCTTCGTCTTTTGCCAAAGGCATCTTCTCCATGTGTTTGATGTGGTCTCGATTCATTTTGTAGACATAAATGCTAAGGCCAATGAAAAACACAAAGAATATAGCAAGTGATATAATTGGCCAAATGGCGACGTTTTCAACTTGTTCGAAATAATACTTAAACATGGCTTATTGATTTTGAGCTGTTGATTTCACTTTTATATCTGTACCCAACCTTTGCAGATATGCGATTAAGGCTACGATTTCCGAAGTCTCTGTGATTTTTGCGCCTGCATATCCTTCTATAGTCTCTAAAGACTTAGCTGGATCGTTTTTCAGGTCGGTTAAAATCTGTTGTGCCTGATTTTTCAGCTGTCTTGTGGCTTCTCCATCTTCAAAACCTTCGGCATATGGCACACCTACTCTTCTGAGTGCTCTTATTTTAGCTGCTGTAGCTTCAGGGTTTATATGATCAGTATACAGCCATGGATAAGGTGGCATAATCGAACCCGGCGAAGTTGAAGTAGGGTCGTACATATGGTTTAAATGCCAAGCATTATTATAGGCACCACCTACCCTATGTAAATCAGGCCCCGTCCTTTTCGAACCCCATAAAAATGGGTGATCATACACGAATTCGCCTGCTTTTGAGTACTCGCCTTTGTAGCGTTCGGTTTCCGATCTAAATGGTCGGACCATTTGCGTATGACAGTTACTACAACCTTCTCTGATGTATAAATCACGGCCATGGAGCTCAAGCGGTGTATATGGTTTCACACTCTCAATGGTCGGTATATTCGACTTTATTAAGAAAGTAGGCACCATCTCTACTACTCCACCAATCACAATGGCTACTAAAACTAAAGTTGTAAATATGACAGGTCTACGCTCTAACTTATTATGCCAGTAGCCGCCTACAATTTTCTTCTTTTCTAAAGCCGGTGCCTCTGCATCTTCTTCGGAAATAAAGCTTCCTTGCTTAGCAGTTTTCACCAGATTAACCGCCATGATAATAACTCCTGCGAAGTAGAGCAGCCCCCCGATGGCTCTCATCATGTAAAGCGGAATTATTTGAGTTACCGTTTCTAAGAAATTCGGGTATTCGAGGAAACCTTCGGCATTGAAATTTTTCCACATTAAACTCTGTACTACACCGGCGGTGTACATAGGTAAAGCATACACTATTATGCCTAGCGTACCTAACCAGAAATGAATGTTAGCTGCTTTTGTAGACCAAAGTTTTGTGCCCCACATACGTGGAACTAGCCAGTATAGCATACCAAAGATCAAGAATCCATTCCAGCCCAATCCACCAACGTGAACATGGGCAACAATCCAATCTGTAAAATGTGCTATGGCGTTCACATTTTTTATAGAAAGTAGCGGCCCTTCGAGTGTGGCCATACCATATGCCGTAACGGCCACTACCATAAATTTTAAAACTGGATCTTCTCGCACACGATCCCATGCACCCCTTAAGGTTAAAAGACCATTGAGCATACCACCCCAAGATGGCGCAATAAGCATAATTGAAAATACTGTACCTAAAGATTGTGCCCAGTTGGGCAATGAAGTATAGAGTAAGTGGTGTGGCCCTGCCCAGATGTAAATAAATATGAGTGACCAGAAGTGAATAATAGAAAGCTTATAGGAATAAACCGGTCTATTTGCCGCTTTTGGCAAGAAATAGTACATGAGCCCTAAAAACGGTGTGGTTAAGAAAAACGCCACAGCATTGTGCCCATACCACCATTGCACAAGTGCATCTTGTACACCTGCATACCAAGAATAACTCTTAAACGCTGTTACCGGAATTTCAAATGAGTTTACCACATGAAGTACCGCCACCGTTACAAACGTGGCGATATAGAACCAAATGGCAACATACATATGACGTTCCCTTCTTTTTAGGATGGTGCCTATCATGTTCATACCAAACACAATCCAAATGAGCGTAATAGCGATATCAATCGGCCATTCTAGTTCAGCATATTCTTTTGAGGTAGTTAACCCAAGCGGCAACGTTATGGCCGCCGCAACTATAATCAATTGCCAACCCCAGAAATGAATGTAACTCAGCAAATCACTGACCATTCGTGTTTTCAAAAGGCGCTGCATCGAATAGTAAACACCTGCAAACATGGCATTTCCTACAAAAGCAAAAATCACCGCATTGGTATGCAAAGGCCTAATTCTACCAAAAGACGTATAAGGAATACCAAAATTTAGTTGGGGAAGAAACAGTTGCGTAGCAATGAGCAGCCCTACGAGCATACCAACGATACCGAACACGACCGTTGCGATGGCAAAATACTTGACGATTTTATTGTCATACTTAAACTTTTCCAATTCCATAGTCACAGTTTGGGTTGATGAATTTTAATTCGAAGGTAGCTGTGACTATTCCGCTAAGAACTGATGCGGCTTAGCTTAAAAACTGATTTAAATCATGTTTTAAGAAAAGGATATTTTGAAATACCGTTTAAATAGAATTCTTGGGTTTAAATGCGCTTCAGGCGATCGTATGAAAGAATTGCTATAGCTTCTAGCTGGCGTTCGTCCCAGAAATCGGCTTGGTATACCTGCTCCAATCCTTCACCGTATTCGTGCATCCAATGAATATTCTCTGAGTTGGCGTTTTGGTTCATTAGCTCGGCAATCACCTGCATAAGGTCAAGTGACTGGTCAAAGTGGAAATTAATTTGACGCATTTGGTAAACAATCTGCTGAAATCGGTAATCTTCAATGAGTAGCTTAATAATAAGCTGATCTCTTTCTTTAGACAATAACTCCATAAATAAGAACGTGTGTTGATTTACTGACTTGTTTGTGTTTTTTTCTATATTCGAGTATTATCTCAAATCAATAAGTCTAAAATACTTATTTTTTTGTATTAATACAAACTATAATGTCATATCTTAATTCTTTTTACAATCGCCTACTCACTTATGCACAGTCGAAGGGAATTAAGAACACCAGTGATTTGGCCATAAAACTGGGCTATGATAAGCCTGAAAGACTGTATAGGCTCAAAAGAGATCCTGATGCGAGACCTAGTTTTGAGGTTATTGAGGATGTTACAAACTTGTTTGAATTATTAAACTTACGTTGGCTCATTACTGGCAATGGGCCTCAGGAAACATCGAAAAAGTACGAGATTGAATATAACGCTGCCCGTGAGCCTGAATCTGTTTACCAAAGTCCTCCAAATGATCAGGGTAGATTGCTCGAAGAAAAAGAGCGCATCATAAATCAGCAGCAAGCCACCATAGGCGCATTAAACGAGGCTTACGGCCAATTAAAGCTCAGGTTCAAAGAACTTAAAGAGAAATAACAAGCCCTTTACTGTCCGATTTCGCCCATTTTAGCCCGTATTCGGGCGGCATTTTGTCTAATTTCATCTAAAAATCACCACATACAAAAGAAGTCGGCCTTTTGTCTAAAAATTCAACTTAATCTCTAGTTATTAACGTAATATGATTTAAACAATATTAAACGTCAAACTCAAATATTATGAAAAAATCAGTACTACTACTTTCACTCATGTTCTTTAGCAGTTTAGCTTTCGGGCAGATTCAAAAAGGCGATGTTCGATTAGGTGGATCCTTCTTGTATAATAAAACCGACAACGATTTTTTAGAAACAAGTAACTTTCAAGTAAATCCCCAAGCGTCCTTATTTCTATCAGAAACTACAAGTCTTGGCTTAACGGTGGGCTATGGACGCCAGAAAAATGAAAACGGGGGTGGAATAGTTGAATCAGATCAAGTCAACTTCGGTGTTTTTGCCAGGTTTTACAGAAGCATGGGCGAAAAATTTTACTTGTATCTACAGCCTGGGATTAATTACTCAAGTGGAGATATCAATGGTGGAGACTTTTCTTCCTTTGGATTGAACGTTGTTCCCGGAGTAGCCTATTTCTTATCCGACAAATTTGCCTTAGACGCTAATATTGGCGGGTTGTTTTATAATAACCAAGATGTAGGCGGTAATGACACGAATAACTTTGGCTTAAACTTCAATCTATCCGGTTTTACCTTGGGTGCTAGTATTTTCTTGAGAAAATAAACACAGCAAAACGGCCTACTTGGAATGAATTCAAGTAGGTCGTTTTCTTTTTCCTTGTTCAGTCGCTAATCATGAGTTTGAGCATAGAGTAGTTAACCATTTACTCCCTCCACCTTTCACCAAGTCACTTATCCTTCTTCTTACTTTTCTCTTCGAAAAGCATGCGAACTGATGGAGAATAGGTATCATCGTACTGCCCAGATTTAACAGCCCAGAAAAAAGCGCCGAGAAATACTATTGCAACTACTATACTGGTAATGATAAGCACCAAAATAACAGACATTACAACTTTAGTTTTAGTGAAATTAGTTTGACTAATAAAGTAGTTAGTACCACTACCGATATACTACTAAGCGGCATAAGAATAGCTGCAAAAAGCGGCGTTAACCATCCTGAAACTGCCACCGAAAGACCAACAACATTGTATAGTAAACTGAGCAAGAAACTGACATAAACGATATACCTACTGCGCTTAACCAAAGCAATAAATCGATCTAATTTAGAGAACGAATCTGCATGCATTATAACATCGCATGCTGGAGAAAATGTAGAGATATCTTCTGTGATAGCGACGCCCACATTACTCTGTTTTAAGGCACCTGCATCATTCAAGCCATCACCAACCATCATAACCGATTGGCCGTAGGCCTGCATCTCTTTTATTGCCTTCAATTTATTGTCTGGTTTTTGTGAAAACAGCATTGGGGTACCTTCAGGAAAGAAGCTGGCTAAATTCTTCTGTTCGGCATTAGAATCCCCAGAAAGAATAGCAAGTTTAAAGCTGTTTTTCAATCGACTAATAACCGACTTAAGCCCTTTTCGATAAACATTATTTACAACAAACCGACCTCTCTGATTTTGGCCAATTTTCAGGTAAGCGTAGGAAGTATTTTTATTCACGTTGTCTTTTTCAACCCCAATAAAAGCGGCAGAACCGAGTTTTATTTCAACGCCATTGACAACGGCTAAAATACCTGCGCCTACTTTCTCTTGGAAAGACTCAAGTGTATAATTCGCCGTATTTATGCCTTTCAAAAATGATTTAATAAACCTACTCAACGGATGCGTACTACTCGAAACAGCAGTTAGAATCAATTCTTTTTCAGCCTCCGATAATTCCTCTCCTTCAAAAGTGATGTCCTTATCCAGCGCATTGGTAATAGTACCCGTTTTATCGAAAACAATGGTATTTACCTTTTGAAGCTTTTCTACGATATTGGCATTTTTAAGGTAAATATGATTTCTTCCTAACACTCTTAAGATACTTCCTGTTGTAAAAGGTGTAGAAAGCGCCAAAGCACAAGGACAAGCCACAATAAGCACAGAACAGAACACTAACCAAGTTTTTGTGGGGTCGACCAATTGCCAATACACTCCTGAAATTATCGCTATAGCGATAATTACAATCGTAAAATATTGACTGACTTGGTCAACTAATTTCTCTTGTTGCGCTTCTTTCGTAAAAGCTTCATTATTCCAAAGACTGGTGAGGTAACTTTGTGAAACTGGCTTCTGTACTACAAAATGAGCCTGTTTGCCATAAAGTTTACCACCGGCATAGACGTATTGACCTTTACCCTTTTCTATGGCAGCGGATTCTCCCGTAACAAAACTATAATCAATGTATGCTTTGCTATCTACCAATATGGAGTCGGCGGGAATGAGCTCACCATTTCTAATCAGAATCTCATTTCCTTTTACAATTTCTTTAACAGCGGTGGGAACATAGGTTTCCGCTTTCTTGGTTTGAATAGCCAAGGGGAAATAGCTTTTATAATCTCTATCGAATGAGAGCGCCTCGTAGGTACGGCCTTGAAACCATTTACCAATGAGTAGGAAAAAGATAAGGCCAACAAGTGAATCAAAATAACCTGGGCCTATGTCAGCCACTACCTCATAGGTACTTCGGAGAAAAAGAGCCGTTATACCTAGGGCAATGGGTACATCAATATTGGCAAATCGCTGCGCTAGGCTCTTCCAAGCAGAAACAAAATATTCACTACCGGCATAAAAGACTACAGGTAAGGAAAGGGCAAGGTTTAGCCATCGGAAAACTACCTGATATGACTGTTCTAGGGCTGTAATTCCTAGATAGTCTGGGAAACTAAGTAGCATGACGTTTCCAAAACAAAAACCTGCAATACCAAGCTTTACAAGAAGCGTTTTATTAAATGTCTTCGTACTTGAATTATCTTCTTCAGCTTGATCTAAATTGACAACAGGCGTATAACCAACTCTATCGAGCAATTCGGCGATTGTGCGCAAAGAAGCTTGTTCGCGAAAGTAGGTCACCGTCAGTTTTCGCTGACTAAAGTTGGTCTTCGCATTTATAACTGCGGGATTTAGTCGATTCAAATGCTCTAATAACCAAATACAACTACTACAGTGAATATTGGGAATAGAAAAGGTTACGCGTTCTTGAACATCATCACTATACTCCAATATTTGTCTGGCTACCTCTTCATTATCCAAAAAATCAAAGAGGGTGTTGTGCTCATTTTTTTGATTTACGCCGGGGGTTTCTTCAAGCGTGTAGTAATCGCAAAGGTCGTTTTCATTCAATACTTCAAAAACAGTTTTACATCCATTGCAGCAAAATTTCTTGTCGTCTAAAACAATTTTATCCTCACTACACTCATCTCCGCAATGGTAGCACTTTGAAACAACGGACACATCTTGCTGCGAAACCATGCTTTAGCCTTTAAATAAGAAAGTAGGAGAATTTAAGATGTTTTCAGGGTCGAATCCCGAACGATTAATACCTAACATAAGAAATGGGTTATTCATTTTGGCGGGCGAAGCTTCATTCCCATGCTCAAACAAATCACCCTCCACTAACTGAACGCCAATGTTCTTAAAGAAAAGCTTTAGATAATCGATAAAAACTTTTTCTTCTCTCACATTATAGGATTTACTGTCGTGGTTTATTAAAACTGACAGTGGCAAGTCGCGAAGCGAAGGATTGAATACATTTATAAATCCCTTTACCATTTTCACAGAATCCATTGAGCCATCGTGAAAAACGACTAGGTTTTCAATTTGCCAACCATTAGGCAGAAACAGCATTGGGCATTTTATAGCATCGATTATTTCTTTTAAAAGGGCGTTGTCATAGGCTTCGTAAACGCTTTGCTCCCAAATGAGCAAATCGTAAACCGTACTGAGTATTTTCAGTTCCTTGTGGTTAACTTTTCGATTTATCCAGTCAAGCGATAAATTAAAGTCCGCCGCACTTTGTTCTGTAGCGGCTACATTTTCCAAACCCTCCACCAAATGGTCAAGGCTTTTATTTGCTTCACGGTTATTTGAACTGAGTACTAGCTTACTTGTGTAATTTTTTATGGGAAAGGCCGTGACATACTTTTTGTGGGTTTTGTTGAGCAGATTGGTCAGATCTTCGAAAATATGTTCGAGACCGACGGTATTATTTGCGGCAAGGAGAATCTTATGCTTCACGACCTTTAATTCTATTGATTGAATCAAAAGTAGTTGAGATAGACTAGGCGGTTATTGATGGGTATCAGAGAAAAACATGACAAAAATCATGTTTAGGCATAAAAGTCTGCCTCGTGAATTAATTTTTGAGTGTCAACTACCTTTATTTTTTTCCCTTCTAGGCCAATTAAACCATCTGACTTAAATTCTGAAAGCAGCCTTATAACTGTCTCGGTGGCAGTACCTACAATGTTTGCAAGATCTTCTCTCGACAAGGCAATATCAATCAAGTCGCTATCTTCTCCTTCCATACCATAAGTTTCTTTTAGCATTAGAATAGTAGCTGCTAACCTTTCTCTGACAGATTTTTGCGAAAGCTCTGCTAACTTAGTTTCCATTACACCAAGTTCGTGACATACAGCTTTCATCAGTTTTTGAAAAAAAGCAGGGTTACTATTAAGTATGGTAAGAAAGTCGCTTTTAGGAATAAAGCAGATGGCCGCTTGTTCAATTACGGTGGCCGATGCGCCATAGAATTCTTCACTCAACAAAGACCTATAACCTAGGAAATCGCCGGGCTGGGCGATAAAAAGAATCTGCTCTTTGCCATTTGATCCCATCTTATAAACCTTGACTTTACCAAAGTTGATGCAAAAAATACCCATCGGACGGGTGCCTTCGTAAAATAGGTTTTGGCCTTTCTTATAGGTGATACAAGACTTATGCGCTGAAAGAACATCTAAATCGGCATCTGACAGTTCGGCAAAATGTGAATCCGCTTTAGACTTACAAAATTGACATTGAACATTCAGTTGACTCGATTTCTTAAGCGCCATTGTACTTTGTTTTAATTAAAATTAGGAACGGTTCACTTCATTCCCAAACCAATCAATTAAACAATAGGGCTTTTTTATAAATAAGGTCATTTCCTTATCCGCAGAGGTATTTTCAGGTCTTGAAAGAGCAATCTCAAATGACTTGGCCAACACCAAATAGCAGCACAAATAAGAGTGTTGATAGTGCCATCTGCTTTAAGAAAGGATCTAATTCTTGGGAAGTCGTTTTAGATTTAACCGCCATGGCATTTCTCAAAAACAATGGTGTTGATAGCACAAAAATGAGTTGTACGGGGCTTGTATAATTTATTGCTACATAAGCTATGCTGAGGAGCATTCCCATTAGTAAAAGAAACCAATGATACTTAACTGCTGCTGCCCTGCCAACCCGTACAGGAATGGACTTTTTACCGGCTTTCTGATCGGATTCTATATCACGAATATTATTCACGTTCAGCACGGCAACAGAGAAAAACCCAACTGATATTGCCGGCAGGATGTAGTCCAAATTTATCTTTTGCTCAAACAGGAAAGCACTTCCCATAACAGCCACAAATCCAAAGAAAATTAAAACACTCAAATCACCCAGTCCCGCATACCCGTAAGGCCTATAACCCGCTGTATACGTAATTGCGGCAATAATGGCCAAGGCACCTATTCCGAGAAACACCCAGAAGAAATCCGAACCCCAACCGAAGGCCACTTCAAGTAAAGTCAACCCTGACCCTAAAGAGAGCACGGCAAAAACAATAATAGCATTACGCATGGCTAATTTAGAAATGGCACCACTTTGCACCGCTCTGGATGGGCCTTCTCTTTCTGCGCTATCTGCTCCATGAACAGAATCGCCATAATCGTTAGCTAAATTGGAAAGTACTTGTAAAAAAATGGTTGTTAGGGCACAAAAGGCAAATGCTAGGCCATTGAAATTTCCCGAAGCAGCTGCTAGAAAAGTCCCCATTCCGATGGAGGCCAATGCTAAAGGCAATGTTCTAAGTCTAAAGGCCGACAACCAGTGCTTCATGCTTATAGCTTACTTGTAATAACTTCTTCCAAAGGGTTTACAGATGATGGGAAAAAGCCCAAAACCTCACCTTTTTCACTAATTAAAAACTTACAGAAATTCCAATTCGGCACTTTTCCTGATTCAGCTGCTAGCCATTTATATAGTGGATGTTGGTCTTTTCCTTCTACCGATATTTTTTCCATCATTTGGAAAGTCACACCATAGTTTGCCTTACAAAAAGCTTGAATTTCAGCATTACTGCCGGGCTCTTGCCCACCAAAATTATTAGCAGGTATTCCGATCACTACCACTTGGTGTCCAAACTGATTCGAAAGCATCTGTAAGTCCTCATATTGTGGGGTATAACCACATGCCGAGGCTACATTTACGAGCAAAATCTTCTTTCCTTTGTATTGATCAAAGTCAATCTCTTTACCATCGATGGCCTTTAATTTAAAATCGTGGAAACCCATTTTTTCTTGATTAGGTGGTAAAATCAGACTTATTAGTAAAAAGAGATAAGGCATATTACATTCTGTCAGGTACTTGAATACCTAATAAACCCATGCTCACTTTTATTGTTTCGGCTGTAAGTGCTGAAAGTGCAACTCTAAATTGTTGTACAGATTTTTCTGATTCGTTGAAGATTGAAAGCTCTGTATAAAACCTGTTATAATCTTTAGCCAGGTCGTAAATATACTGGGCAATTATAGCCGGTGAATAGGCATCAGCCGCTAAATTGAGCCTTTCAGGATACTGACCTAAGGCAAATACTAAGTCTTTTTCGGTTTGATGCACATTCTTTAATGCATTGTAGTCAATTTGCTCAGTGCTTACACCAATTTGATTTGCCTTGCGCAGTATGGCACTAATTCTGGCAAATGTATATTGAATGAATGGGCCTGTATTTCCCTGAAACTCGATTGATTCGGCAGGGTTAAACAGCATCCGTTTTTTTGGATCTACCTTTAGTAAAAAGTACTTGATTGCTCCCAAACCAAGCATTTCGTAAAGTTTCTCTGCTTGGTCTGCAGTGAATCCGTCTATTTTACCCAATTCTTCCGTTCTGGCTTTTGCGGTATTAGCCATTTCCTTCATCAGGTCGTCAGCATCAACAACAGTACCTTCCCGAGATTTCATTTTCCCAGATGGAAGATCTACCATTCCATAAGACAGGTGATAGCAGGCGGAAGCCCATGAATAACCTAATTTTTTAAGGATAAGAAAAAGCACTTTAAAATGATACTCCTGCTCGTTTCCTACTGTATAAATCAATTGACTTAAACCGGGATAATCATCGAAACGCATTAAAGCAGTACCGATATCCTGTGTCATATAAACCGAGGTACCATCTTTTCTTAAGAGCAACTTCTCATCAAGCCCCTCATCGGTTAAATCGACCCATATGGAACCATCTTCTTTCTTAAAAAAGACTCCTTTTTCGAGTCCTTCCATAACTCGATCTCGGCCAATAAGATAGGTATCGCTTTCATAATAAAGTTTATCAAAATCGACACCCATACGATCATAAGTGGCATTAAATCCATCATAGACCCAGCCATTCATCTTCTCCCATAGGGCATAAATCTCAGGGTCTTTTGCTTCCCACTTCATTAGCATTTCTTGGGCGGCCAAAAGAATTGGCGCCTGCTTTTCAGCTTCGTCCTGAGCCATACCTGTAGCAGTAAGTTCAGCTATTTCTTTCTTATAGGCTTTATCGAATGCCACGTAATACTTTCCTACGAGGTGGTCGCCTTTAAGCCCCGAAGACTCCGGTGTTTCTCCTTCACCAAAACGCAGCCATGCAAGCATTGATTTGCAAATGTGAATTCCTCTATCGTTGATAATCTGAACTTTCTGCACTTCATTTCCTGCGGCTTTCAGAATACGAGAAACCGAGTTGCCAAGGAAGTTATTTCTCAAGTGACCTAAATGAAGGGGTTTGTTCGTATTAGGAGAAGAATATTCTACTACAACGGTTCTTCCAGTGGTAGGTAATTGAAATAGTGGCGACTGACTGACTTCTTTTCCATTGAAAATTTTAGCGAATCCACCAATTTGGGATGCTTCTGAAACTTCAATATTCAAGAATCCTTTTACTGTATTGAAGCCTGCTACCTCATTGGTGTTTTCTTTAAGAAAGTTTCCAATGTCTTTACCTGTTTCTTCCGGGCTCTTCTTAGAAAAACGTGCAAAAGGAAAAGTCACAAAGGTATACGTCCCTTCAAATTCCTTTCGTGTAGGCTGTAGGGCTATTTCATCAGCGGATAAGTCATGGCTGTAGAGTGCTTTCAATGCAGCAGAGATACCCTCTTTAATATGTTGTTCCATTAGTTAGAAATTCTCGATCAAAGAATCAGTAGTGGCTTCTAAAATATCAAATGCATTTTCCGCCATTCTGTTTTCAGTGTCCAAAGTTGGGTTCACCTCAACAATTTCCCAACAACAAACTCTTTTATCTTTTATTAATTCCTTATTTAGCTCAAAAGCCTCTTCTTTTGAAAGACCATTGGCCACTGGAGTTCCTGTTCCTGTTGAAATTGACGTGTCTAAACTATCAACATCGAAAGAAATGTAAATTTGTTCGCAGTCTTTTAGAATTTCAAGTGCTTCAGCAGCCACTTTTTGAACTCCTTTTTGGTTGAGTTCCTCCGTTTTAAAATTTCTAATTCCAAACTTATCAATGATGTGATTTTCTGCTTCTTCTGTATCTCTAACTCCTATAAAAACAACATCAGAAGGTGCTATTTTAGGCCCTCGACCTCCTATTTGTTTTATCCTTTCCCAAAGTGCTTCTGTCTCTTCTTCTACGTCGTTTACTTCACACGCTTCATTATCTAAAGCAGAAACCATGGCTAGCGGCATTCCGTGCATATTTCCCGATGGTGTTGTATATGGTGTATGAAAATCTGCATGTGCATCAATCCATATTACGCCCAACCTTTTATCCGGATCAGCCTGTTTAATCCCACAAATCGTTCCAGCCGCAGTAGAATGATCTCCAGCTAATACAATTGGAAAGAGTGATTCGTTTCTCAATTCGGTAATTGCATCACAAACCCTATTAAGCATAGTAAATACACCATCACCATATTTTGCAAATGGAAATTGAGGATCGCCAAAGAGTAATTGATTTTCATCTTTAACGCTAACCGGTTCAAATTTCATAAAAAAGCTCGAATGCCTTTTTATACTGGCAATTTTAAGCGCATCTATCCCCATACTGGCACCGCGAGTACCTGCGGCTAATTCTGATCTTACTTCTACCAATCTAATCTTTCTCATAAGTGATAATTAAGAATAAGCATATGTGATATTGATTGCGCACAAGTCGAACAATCGATTGCAAGATATTGCTTTTACTGGGTAAAAACTCAAAAATCATTAAGACTTCATCAACTCATATATTGGAGACTTTTCAGCGCAAATTATTTTTAGAATAACAGTGTATTCACATTTGAAATTTTGTTACAATATTTGTCTTAACACTTAGCAGACTCGCGTAAAATTGAAAAGCTATTTCGACCTCATTGATCAGACTTTTGGATTCCCAACGGAAGAATTCAAAGTGAATGGAAAGTATTTAGAATTCCATGGCATATCGCTCAAGGATATTATAAAAGAGCACGGCACCCCTTTAAAGCTCTCATACATTCCAAAAATTGCAGAGAACATCTCAAATGCTAAAAAATGGTTTGCCGATGCCATGAAAAAGCACAACTACAAAGGGGATTATACTTATTGTTATTGCACTAAATCATCACATTTTGAATTTGTGCTTGATGAAGTGCTCGATAACGATTGTCAGATCGAGACTTCATCTGCTTTCGATCTTCAGATTGTAAATAGTTTATATGCTAAAGGAAAAGTGGATAAATCGCTTACGGTGATTTGTAATGGTTTTAAAAGACCGCTTTACATTCAGTACTTGGTAGAACTTGTAAACAATGGTTTCAAAAATTGCATTCCTATTTTAGATAACCTGAATGAACTACAAGAATATAGCGCTAGGATTGAAGGTGATTTTCAAATTGGTATTCGTGTTGCCGCCGATGAAGAACCAAACTTTGAATTTTACACCTCTCGCCTTGGCATAAGATACAGCGACATTAATAAGCTTTACACAGAGGAAATAGAAGGCAGTCGGGCTAAGCTTAAAATGCTCCACTTTTTTATTAATACGGGCATAAAAGACACTGCATATTACTGGAGTGAACTGAGTCGTTTTTTGTATAAATACTGCGAGTTAAAGAAGATTTGTCCCGAATTGGATACTATCGATATTGGCGGTGGTTTTCCGATTAAAACATCCATGACTTTTGAATATGATTATCCGTATATGGTTGATCAGATCATTGAAAACATAAAATGGATTTGCAATAAGAATAATGTTGATATGCCCAACATCATTACTGAGTTTGGGTCATTTACTGTGGGTGAAAGCGGAGCAATTATTTACTCTGTTCTGGACCAAAAACTTCAAAACGACAAAGAATTATGGTATATGGTAGATGGCTCTTTCATTACCAGTTTGCCAGATTCTTGGGGCACGAATCAAAAATTTATTTTGCTAGCCATCAACAAGTGGGATCACCCTTTCCAAAAAATCAACATGGGTGGTTTAACTTGCGATAGTATGGATTACTATAATTCTGAGGCCCATTCTTCTGAATTATTCATGCCCTTAATAGAAGAAGACGAAAACCTTTACGTCGGCTTTTTCCATACAGGTGCTTACCAAGAATCTTTAGGGGGCTATGGCGGAATTCAACACTGTCTTATTCCCGCACCAAAACATGTGCTCGTAGATAAAAATGAGAAAGGCGAATTGACTACTAAAGTCTTTGCTGAAGAGCAAAGTCACGAAAGCATGCTAAATATCTTGGGTTATTAAGACTAAAGCAGTGTATTAACGGCTTCCGTTGGCCTACCAATTACTGCCTGATCCCCTTTGATTATGATAGGCCTTTCTATGAGCTTTGGATGATCAAGCATTGCTTGAATCCATTCATCATCAGACAATGATTTACCTTTAAAATCTGACTTATAAACAGCCTCCCCTTTTCTCAATAATTCGAACGGTGTAATACCAAGTTTACTGATAACTGTCTTTAACGTTGCAGCTGTAGGTAGCTCTTTTAAATACTCAATTACTTCGAAATCAACACCTCGCTCTTCAAGCAATTGAACAGCTTGGCGGCTTTTAGTGCATCTCGGATTGTGGTAGACCTGTATTCTCTTACTCATGGATATATTAGCCCAACCCTTTTGTATTCACAGTGTAGGAACCTGAACCATCACAGTTAGGGCACATTATACCTTCATAAACATTACCCTTTCCAGAGCAATAGTAGCAAGTAACTGTTTTTGAATGAACCTCAACATGTCTTACAGGGGGCTCAGGTCGCACTTCTCTTTTTGCGGCTAGTCTTCTTTCGAATGACATTTTTACACTATCAATTTCGAGTAAATCAGGATACGTTTTTATCATTTCCTCAATATTTCGAAATTCATAAGTGTCATCTCCTTCTTCAACGATCCAACGTCTTCCGAGCTTTGCATAATACGCACGTCGACCGTTTAAAGTATGTACTTTGAAATTATTCATCGAATGATTGTGTTTTTTTGGTTCTGAATTCGACTTTGCAAGTCAAGTAAAATTAAAAAACTTTTCTCAGTACCAAAATTCAATTTATTGATTCAATTTTAAGAAGACAATTAAAAATCATGGAACAGATAAAACTTAGCCAAGAAGTTAACCTTTCAGCCATTGTTCATGGTATGTGGAGACTTCCAGAATGGAATCTTTCACCAAATGAAATTATACGGCTAGTTGAAGAGTGTGTTGAATTGGGCATAGATACTTTCGACCATGCCGACATTTATGGCGATTATATGGTTGAAGAGCTTTTTGGGAATGCTCTTGGCCAAGCCAAAACCTTAAACCAAAAGATCAAAGTCGTTACAAAATGTGGTATAAAACTGAGATCAAAAAATAGACCTGATCACTATATTCAGCATTACGACACGAGCTATGATCACATCATTTGGTCTGTTGAAAATTCTCTTAAAAAACTTCAAAGAGATAATATAGACGTGCTCTTAATTCATAGACCTGACCCTTTAAGCAATCCTGAAGAAATTGCAGAGGCCTTTACCAAGCTTAAAAAAGAAGGTAAAGTGAAAGAATTTGGTGTATCAAATTATTTACCTCACCAATTCGATGCACTGCAAGCCTATATGGATTCACCATTGGTTACCAATCAAATAGAAATATCAGTGGCCGCTTTACAGGAATTTGAAAATGGTGCTATCAGTCTTTGTCAAGAAATTGGTATACCTCCTATGGCTTGGTCGCCGCTTGCTGGGGGAAATATCTTTAAAGCTGAAACGCATCGTTTTCTAACCATAAAAAATGTACTCCACAAAATAGCTGAGCAATACGGCGTTAGCATAGATCAGATCATGTACGCTTGGCTTTTAAAACATCCGGCTAATATTATCCCCATAGTGGGTAGCGGAAAAATTGAAAGAGTGCAGTCTGCTGTAAACGCCTTAAATATTGATTTAACAACCCAGCAGTGGTTCGAACTTTGGGTAGCTTCAAAAGGTGAAAACGTACCATAAAAAAATCGTTATGAAAGAAAACTTAAGTTACCCTATAGGTCCCTTTGTTCCGCCAGAGAACATAAGTTCAGCTCAAATAGCAGTTTGGATCCAAGAGATTGAAGAACTCCCCGCTAAATTCCATTCAGCTGTTTCTGACTTATCCGCAGAACAGTTAAACACGCCTTATCGCCCTGAAGGATGGACAGTTAGGCAAGTAATCCACCATTTACCAGACAGCCATATAGGAAGTTATTGCCGTTTTCATTGGGCTTTAACGGAAGACAACCCTACAATAAAGGCATATGATGAAAAAGCTTGGGCCAACCTTAGCTATCAGAATAATGTGCCTATTGAAAGCTCATTGGGGATGTTAGATCATATTCATGCCCGATGGGTGGTTTTGCTAAAAAACCTTTCTGATGGAGACTTGGAAAAGACATACGTTCATCCTGAAGATGGGAAATCATACATTTTGCGAGAAGTCGTCGGCATGTATGCTTGGCATGGAAACCACCATTTAGCGCATGTTGTGAATTTAAAAAAGCGCATGAATTGGTAAATCATACTTTCGTATGATAGGGCATGTGTGCTTCTTGGGTACCTTAAAAAGAAAAAAATGGAAAAGGACAAAGATTCAATTTATGGAACAGTTGGTTGGATAGATTTAACTGTAGCGAACGCTGAAAATGTAAAAGATTTTTATGCAGAAGTGACTGGCTGGACACCTGAACCCGTGTCTATGGGCGATTACAACGACTTTAACATGACCGCTAATGGAGATCCTAAAACTGGCATCTGTCATAAGACTGGGCCAAATGCTGACCTACCTTCTCAATGGATCATTTATATTAACGTTCCTGACCTGGATAAAAGCGTAACTGCTGTAGAAGCCAAAGGCGGTAAATTACTTACAGAAATTAAATCGATGGGTGCCTACGGAAGAACATGTTATATCGAAGACCCAGCCGGAGCAGTATGCGCTTTATTCGAGCCTGCATAATTTTATTTCATCTCTGATTGAAATACACTAAATTCAGGCCAAGTACCTTAATCGACACATGAGAAAAACGAGCTTCTTCTTAGTGATAGCCTCGCTATTGGTTTTACTTAGTGAAATAAATTCTTTTGGGCAGCAAGACCTCCCAAATTACAATTGTGCTGCCAATACACTTCCAATAAACCAGCGGATCTGTATTGGTATTTCGGAAACGCCTGCCTATATGTATAAAGATTTTTTGGCTTGGATGGCTGAAGAGAAAGGTATGAACGCACCAGAATTTAAAGCGGCCAAACCAGATTTTTCGAAATGGAAGGACCTATTCCCCTCTCTCAATACTGAAAAAATTGAAGATAAATTTCAAAATACTGACCAACTGGCCTTAATGCCAATTGTAGGGATTACCAAATCACAAGCTGAACGCTATTGTGAATGGCGTACCGAAATGTTTGAAGCTCAGCTTGCCGAAATGAGTAAAAGGGAAAGGGCGCTTTTTCCAAAGAAATTCAAATTTAGATTACCCACTGCCAATGAATGGTCTCGAATGAGGTTCTTAATCCAAGAAAAAGCAATGATGAAACAACTTTCTAAGATTGCTAGTGCTAATAGAAAAGCTTTCAAATATTCAAAAAGTCGACTGATGGTGAACAACAAATTCATCGAGGATATTTATGGGCAAAAAGACAGTAAACTTGGTTTTTACAATTTGTTTTCAAACGTATCTGAATTGACTTCTACTGAAGGTGAAGCGATAGGTGGCAGTTGGTTTAAGGAAGATGAAGGAAAGAACTTCAAACTGATTTCTAATTATACGGGACCTGAAAGTTGGTTAGGTTTTCGTATTATCTTTGAAATAATCGAGTAGCTCTATTAAACTAGTGTCACCACTAGAAAACCTAAATAGGTTCCTAATCCCGTACCAAGCGCTCCGGCAAGTATAGCAGGCAAAACCAAATCTACCCTTTTAAAGCTTTTTGCAAGCGCTAAAGCAGTACTTGAGCCACCAATGTTTGCCTGTGAGGCAATAGCTACTATTGACCAGTCAAGTTTAAACATCAATCCACATAAAATAAGTACAATACCATGTACCACTACTATGGCTCCTGTAAACACCAATATGTCTATGGCATTTACACCTACAGCTGCCAAAGCGGTAACTTCACAGAATGCGCCAACCACTACTAAAAATAGGTAAACGGCATACATACCTAGAAACTTAGCACCAGAGATTTTTTGAATGAATTTAGTCTGAGCAAATACTAAGGCCAGCGTGGTCAGAATTAAAACCGATGGAACAGGAAAGCCTTGTAGTGCTGCCCAATCAGAAATAAAGTCAGACATAAACATGGTGCCCAGCGCTAAGCCCATCAGCAAGCCTAAGTTTAACGGAGATAGCTTTTCCTCTTCTGAATGTTTTTCAATAGCTAAAGCTGGTTTACTCAAGACTTCGGGATTATTCCGAACCTTCTTCATTAGCATAGGCAAACTTAAAGTCACTAACATCCAAATGGTAGTCATAATATTATCGGCTACAACAATTCCTGTAAAAACGGCACCTTCTTTTAGCATGCCATACTCTAACGCTATTGCATTAAAATTGGCACTACCTCCGGTATATGTACCAGTCATCATACCAGCAATTGCAGCATAATTCTCACCAAAAACAGCGCGATAATCGACCAGTTGTAAAGCCACTACCACACCAAACATTGTACCCAGTGCCCCAAGTGAAAAAGCGATGAGCATAGGCATTCCTGCTTTTTTTAATTCCCTAAGGCTTACCCCTAAAAGAAGAAAGAAAATACTGGCCGGAGCTACATACTGAAAAATAGAATCGTAAACAGGACTTGCATTGGAAGCAGAGGGAATCACGCCGAGGTTAGCGAACAAAGCCCCCAATAAAATGACTAAAAGAGAACTGCTCAAGTGCTTGAGCTTGGTATGCTTGCAAAGCCATTCACTTCCGAAAATCAGAAAGCTAAGGATCGCTAAAATGTAAATCGGATTCTGGATCATCCGGAATAAGTTAGCCTATTTTTAACAATTGCTTTACAAACAAAAGCATCGATTCTATATATTATTCACCATCATTGCATTCAAATTATGTCCCAAGCTAGAATTTTCCTTAAACGCAATATATTCGTATTGCTAGCAGTATTATTTGTGAGCTGCACAACAGACAAAAGTCAGGTCGATGATTTACACGTCAATTACCTGGCAGATTTTGCTCCCATTTCATCCGAGGGTCATGTAAATGTAGTTATAGAAATACCTGCTGGTACTGTAGAAAAATGGGAAGTGAGCAAACCTAGCGGTACGATGATACAGGATGAAGAAAACGGAAAACCTCGCGTAATTAACTACCTAGGCTACCCTGCTAACTATGGAATGGTTCCACAGACCTTACTTCCGAAAGCGGTGGGTGGTGATGGCGATCCGCTAGATGTATTGGTACTTGGTGAACCTATTGAAAGAGGTAAGGTGGTAGAAACTAAGATTATTGGTGGGCTAAAATTACTCGACAATGGAGAAACGGATGATAAATTAATCGGGATTCAGATTGGTTCATTATTATCCCACATTAATTCTATAGGCGAGCTTGAAAAAGAGTACGGTGGTATGCTAGAGATAGTCAATATCTGGTTTAGTAACTACAAAGGAAAAGGCAAACTTGAGTCTAGTGGTTTTTACGGGGCAGAGGAAAGTAGAATAATATTAGAGCAATCTATTTCAGCTTACAAAAAGCAGTAAAAGCTAACCTTAAGCCTTGCCCAACTGCCTTAAAACTTCTTCTCTATAAGATTGCCCTATTGCCACCATCTGGTCTCCAATTCTGACCTGATTACCTTCAATATATTCGAACTTCGTTTTATTGATGATGTAAGACTTATGGGTTCGAATGAAAAGGTGATTTGGCAATTCTGACAATAGCTTTTTCATGGTTGTTGTTACAATCAAAACTTTATCAGAGAGGTGAATTTTCACATAATCACCCAAAGCTTCACAGAAAAGGATGTCATCAAACGGAGTTCTATATACCTTCTTATCAGCTTTAAGAAGAATATAATCCAGAGCAACCTCCTGTTCGTTTTCTTTACCAAGCTTCTCCTTCACCTTATAAATAGCCTGAACAAACCTTTCGAAGGCAATGGGTTTCATAAGGTAGTCGATGGCGTTTAACTCAAAACCTTCAACTGCAAATTCTGGATAAGCCGTTGTAAAAATAACCTGCGGCTTTTTGCTCAACCCTTTATAAAAATTAACCCCCGATAGTTTGGGCATATTAATGTCTAAAAATAGTAAGTCGATCGACTGCTTATTCAGTACATCCATCGCTTCAAAAGCATCCTTGCATTCACCCTGTAGGCTAAGGTCTGGATGATCGTTAATAAAAGTTTTGAGTACGTTTCTCGACAATGGCTCATCATCGACAATCAAACAAGTGATCATTTTATAGTCAGTTTTACTTTAAAGTCCTTTTCAGTTTCTTCAATTTTGAATTCATGCTTTCCAGTATAAATCAAAGCAAGTCTTCGTTTTACATTTTCAAGCCCAATTCCACCATATTTACCATCCTCCATATCATCAATCACTCCTTTATTATTTTGAATCGAGAATACTATTCCGTCTTCTACATTAAGTGAAATATCAACATAAGCAGAATCTGAAACTCCCTTTACACCATGTTTGAAACTATTTTCTATGAGCGGAAAAAAGAGTAATGGGGCTATCATTTTACCTTCTAAATCTCCTTTTATATTCAGGCGCACTTGGGTACTGATATCAGACCTTAGTTTTTGTAATTCGATATAGTTCTCCAACATCTCTAGCTCTTTAGAAAGTGAGACTTCATCTTCACTAACTTCATATAGCATATACCTAAGCAAATTAGAAAGCTCTAAAACAGTCTCTGCCGTCTGATCGCTTTTACTTAAGGCCAAGGAGTAGATGCTATTGAGGCTATTGAACAAAAAATGTGGATTAACCTGCGCTTTGAGGGAATCTAACTCAATTGTTAACTTCTCTTTTTCTACGCGTTGCAACTTATACCAAGATTTTGACAGCTTCAAAAGTGTAGTTAATACAATGTAAATCAGAAACACTGTAACGAGCACTTCATAGTCGGTAAAAGATACCATGTAGTACTCAAGAGGAAGCAAGGGCAGTAAAAACTCAAAGGTGAGTTCATGCAGACCATAAGCCAAATGAATTAAAGCAATCGCCAATAATCCATAAATAAAATACCTTCCTTTCTGGAGCAGTTTCGGCACTAGTAGGTTCAAGTTCAGGTAGACTAACGCGAACAAGGGTATATGAAAAAGCAAGGCGTAATAGAAGTCGACCGACTTTAGAAAATTAGAAATAGCAAAGTAATCGCCAATCACATAGATGGAAAGCACCCAAAAAATTGGGTGCTGGAACCATTTTGAGTTAATGACTTTACTAAACAGCCTTTTCATTGGGCAACTTTATTGTAAAATTCAGGCTTTTCAAACACTGTTTCGTCGTTAGAATACTTGTCTAAAAACTGACGGATCTCTTCAGTTTTAGCCGTTATCAAGATTGTACCATCCACATTTTCATGACGCATTCTTACCAAATTGCTTTCAAACAATTTGTTCATTTTCTGCAAATCAAATTCAGTAATCGAAATCCGGTCTACTTCTACATCCACTTTCATAAAAGTGTGTACTGGAAACCATACTCTCGATTCCATTGTCAAGTCTACTTGGTCACCTTCAGTGGCATAAAGGTCTAAGAAATAGTCATCGCCAATCAGCGTCAAAGTTGCCTCGTATTCGAAAATTTGCCCCTCATCGTTCAATATCATTTTATAAGACTTGGATGAGCTAGAATATTTCATCGTATTTGTGGAACCAATGTTATTGAAGGCCTTTCCTAACTTATTAAAGGCAGTTCCCATTTTGGCTAAAGCCTCTTCTAGTTTTGTACCGAACTCCAACATCTTACCTTCAAACTCATCGCTTAAAGAATCCATTTGTGCATCCCAGTAGGCTTGCACCACCTCTCTATCTCTAATGGTATCTCCTTTTACAACGATGTAATCATTGTCTCCTACGGTAACTTCAAAACTGCTACTTACTTTAGTTTTGGCATTTTGGTCACTCTCATTCACTTTTATATTCAGGTCGAGCGCCGTGCTTGATTTGAATTCAACATAGCGTTCACCATAACCATCAAGCTCCCACTTACCGATTAGTTCTGGTAAATAGACAATGCTCTCTTCTGTATAAATTGGGAATAAGGAATAGACACATGAGCTCATACAAATAGTAAGTAAGCTTATGGCAAGGAGTACTTTGAGTTTCTTTTTCATGACTTTTAATTTTAATTCTATTTTGAGTTTTTGATTACCCAAATGTGTAGGAGAAGTCTTACCTACTAAAATTTTATCGGTGAACACTAGATTTTTCAGGATGAACAAGAAATTCTTAGTAATCGATCAGTTCATTTACCCAAAATTACCTCCACAGCACGCTTAAAATCGCTCCTAGTATAGTCTGCTAATGCAGAACCCTCATCCGCTGTAATCTGCACCGTGCTTAACCCCATTTTTTTGGCAGGAATCATATCGCTTTCTCTATCGCCAATCATCCAAGATCCTTCCACAATCACCTCATGTTTTGCAATGGCTTTTTCAAGCATTAAGGAGCCTGGCTTTCGTGAGAGCGTTTTCGATATGGAATCGTAGCCTGGAGCAAAATAGATGTCGTCTAAGGCATTATTACATTGGTCTTGTATAGCCTGATGGCATTTTAGAACAAATTCAGCTGTATAGTTTCCTTTTGCGATTCCACTCTGATTTGTAATGACAATTAACTTATAACCAGCGGCTTTCAATCTTTCTAAACCATCAGCCACACCTTCTTTTATTTTGAATTGATCGAAGGCAGTAACCTGAAAACCTAATTCTTCATTCAAAACACCGTCTCTATCTAGAAATACGCAGTTATTCATTTGGCCTTTTTAAATCACTAGTTATTAAAGTAAATTAATTTTCTCCACCCGAGTGCCGTATTTGAGATTATATTAGTTTTGTGACCATTCCCATGTCAGACAGTATCGTAATTATACCAACCTACAACGAACGCGAGAACATCAGCGAGATGATCGATGTCGTGATGAAACAACCTTCGTCATTTCATCTTTTAATTGTCGATGACGGGTCACCAGATGGTACGGGTGCATTGGTCAAGGCGAAAATCGAGGAATTTCCCGGTAGAATTTTCATTGAAGAGCGTTCTGGAAAATTAGGTTTGGGCACCGCTTACATTCATGGTTTTCGATGGGCCTTGAAAAAAGACTATCAATTCATTTTCGAAATGGATGCAGATTTTTCTCACAATCCGGAAGACCTCAATAGGCTTTATTCAGCTTGTAAGAACGATGGCAATGATATGGCCATAGGCTCTCGGTATGTAACAGGTGTCAATGTGGTCAACTGGCCTATGTCTAGAGTAATGTTGTCTTATTTCGCGAGTCATTACGTAAGAATGGTGACAGGCATGCCAATCAACGATACCACCGCAGGGTTTAAATGCTACAGAAGAAGTGTTTTGGAAACTATTTCCCTAGATGAAGTAAGGTTTATGGGTTATGCTTTTCAGATAGAAATGAAATTCCTAACCTGGAAATTCGGGTTCAAAATTAATGAAGTACCAATCATTTTTACTGATAGAACACGCGGCGAGTCAAAAATGAGCAGTGGTATAATTAAAGAAGCTGTCTTCGGAGTTATTCAGATTAAACTTGGTAGCCTTTTTACTACTTATAGAAGACCAATGGAAGTATCTACTGAAGCAAGCGCTAGCTAAAGGAAGTATGCCCCCAACTCTAGAACTTAATCAAACTTAATCGCTTTAACAGGGCTAATTCGAGCAATAATAGCAGTTGGTATCACCAATACTAAACCCACAAGCATTAAAGTCAGAAGATTAATGCCGATAGTACTTAACCAATTCCAATCAATTGGCACATGGTCCATATAATAGGTAGCCGGCTCCAATGGAATAATTTCAAAGAAGTACTGTAAAGCGCCAAAACCTAAGGCAATCGCGTTACCCAAGATCAAGCCTTTGACCACCAACCTGAGTCCATTAAAGGTGAAAATTCTCCGAATTAATTTATTAGTTGCACCGAAAGCTTTGAATGAACCAATCATTTGAGTGCGCTCCATGATAAGGATAAATAGCACCGACACCATGTTAAAGCATGCAACAAAAAGTATAAGAGCTATCAATATGAATACATTTTGGCTCAGAAGGCCCAACCAATCAAAAATCTGTACAAACTTTTCATCCGCACGTTCTGTATAATGCTCAACACTAATTTTTGGAATTATAGCATCATCGGCGGCCTCTAGCTCATCAATATCATTTACAAAAACCTCGTACCCGCCAACTTCATTCTGCGTCCAACCATTCAAAATTCTTATCACGTTAATATCTCCGATCACCGTTTGTTCATCAAAGTTGTCCAAGCCAGTCTCAAAAATACCAGACACATAGAAAGATCGTGTTCGAGGCGGATCCATTATAAAGTGAGTCACTATTCTATCCCCAATCGCAACCCTCATTTTGTTGGCCATACGGCGGCTCATTAATATTTCGTTAGACGCTCTGGCCGCAGTATCTAAGTTCGGATACTCCCCTTCTACCATATAGTCGCTAAAAGTTTCCCTGTCAAAAGAATCAGTTACCCCTTTAAAAAGAAGCGGAAACATCTCATCATTATGTGGGATTAAACCAGGTTTGTGTGCAAATTCTTGAATATGCTTTACATGTTCATCTTCTAAGAGGTTCGTCAACCTTTCCGGTTCCATTAAAATCGGATCCTCCTCGTAAACATTGGTCGAAGAATATTTTTTGATTTGAATATGACCAGAAAAACTAAAGATCTTGTCTTTGATATTATTCTGAAAACCACCTAAAACCTGAAACGATACAACCATGATGGCTATTCCGAGTGCCACACTTGCAATAGCAACCTTATGAATGACAGATGAGAAACTCCCTTTATCGGTAGCGTTTATTCTTTTGGAAATGAAGTAAGGGAGGTTCAAGATTATGGTTAATTTTAAATCACTTTCTTCAAAGATAAACGAAGCGAATGATTAGAGTACTGCTTAGCCTTTGCATTTTTTCACTTTTTGCCTGTTCCCATGCCCAAGAACTTGAGTTGGGGGCATCGAGAATGGACCAATATTTACACTTATTAGAAAATAAAAGGGTGGGTTTGGTTGTCAATCAAACCTCCGTCATCAATACTACGCACTTGGTCGACACCTTATTGTCTCGAGGTGTTAATGTAGTTAAAGTAATGGCACCTGAACATGGTTTTCGTGGTGAAGCACCTGATGGCGCCAAAATTGACGACGCGAAAGACGAAAAGACGGGTTTACCGATCATATCAATTTACGGAAAATCAAAAAAGCCGAGTCCCGAAATGCTGGAGGATTTAGATGTGCTCATTTTCGACATCCAAGATGTAGGCATACGCTTTTACACCTTTATTAGCACTATGCACTACGTTATGGAAGCAGCAGCAGAAAATGGTAAGAAAGTGATTGTCTTAGACAGGCCAAACCCAAATGGCATGTATGTGGATGGCCCTGTAAAAGATGATGACATTAACAGTTTCGTCGCCATGCACCCCATCCCAGTTGTACATGGCCTAACGGTAGGAGAATTAGCCCTGATGATTAATGCCGAAGGATGGCTCAAAGATGGAGTCAAAAGTGACTTGACAGTAATTTCCATGGCAGGTTGGGATCATACAAAAACATACAGCTTACCAATTAGCCCTTCTCCTAATTTGCCTACCGACAACGCCATCACGCTATATCCTTCCTTAGGCTTTTTTGAAGGAACAGTAGTAAGTGTTGGAAGAGGAACGGATTTTCCTTTCGAGGTTATTGGTCATCCAGATTATTCCAAAGGGACATTTAGCTTTACTCCAAAACCTAACCAAGGCTCTAAGTACCCTCCCTTAGAAGATGAGTTGTGCGTGGGGAAATTTTTCGGCAACGAAACTGCAAAACACGAATTGAACCTCAGTTACTTACTAGAATATCATAACGATTTGAAAGACGACACGACTTTTTTCAGGCCATACATTAATATTCTTTCAGGCACCAAATCATTCAAAGAACAAGTTGAATTAGGCTGGACAGAAGAACAGATAAAAGCCACATGGCAACCTAAACTGAATGCGTATAAAGCCATGAGGAAAAAGTACTTACTATATTCCGACTTCGAATAAATGCAAGAATTACGCATCATATATATGGGCACACCAGAGTTTGCTGTACCCAGTCTACAAATATTGGTCGAAAATGGTGTCAATGTGGTGGCGGTTATCACAGCGCCTGATAAACCAAAAGGGCGAGGACGAAAGTTGGCAACAACACCGGTGAAAGATTATGCTGTTTCGCAAAACATACCCGTGCTTCAACCTACAAATCTGAAGAATCCTGATTTTCTGGATGAGTTAAGAAGCTACAAGGCCAACTTGCAAATTGTAGTGGCTTTTAGAATGCTACCCGTAGCCGTTTGGGATATGCCTGAAATTGGAACATTCAATCTACACGGATCACTCTTGCCACAGTACAGAGGCGCTGCCCCTATAAACTGGGCAATTATTAATGGCGAAAAGGAAACCGGCGTAACTACGTTCTTCCTAAAACATGAAATCGACACTGGCAATGTCATATTTCAAGAGAAAGAACCCATTGGCGAGGATGACAATGTTGGCGATGTTTATGAACGACTGATGAATCGAGGAGCTAAGCTTGTGCTACGTACAGTCGAAGCCATACAAGCTGGAGATTATCCACAAATCGCACAGAATGAGGACCAAGAAATAAAGCATGCGCCAAAAATCTTCAAAGAAACGTGCGAAATAGATTGGTCAAAATCAGCAGAAGAGGTCCACAATTTTGTAAGAGGCCTATCTCCTTATCCAGCCGCATGGAGTATTTTAAACGAGAAGAAATTCAAAGTTTTTAAAACTCAAAAAACGGTTACCGATAAGAAAGGCAGCCATCCAGGAGAAGTTCTGACTGATAACAAAACCTATTTGTTTATTCAGACTGGAACAGGCCCGATTGCCATTTTAGAGTTACAAATGGAAGGAAAGAAACGCATGGATATTAAGTCATTTTTACTCGGAAATACGTTATGATCAGTACCATAGTTGTGGCAAAAGCCAAGAATAACGCCATCGGAAAGGATAATGATCTTTTGTGGAGATTACCTGACGATTTTAAATTTTTCAAGAACGTTACGCTTGATCATTTTGTAATTCTAGGCAGAAAGACTTTCGATTCTCTACCTGGCCTTTTACCCAGAAGAACTTTTGTTATCATCACGCGTCAAAAAGATTACCAAGCACCTGAGGGTCATTTTGTGGTGCATAGTTTGGAAGAAGCATTCGACCTTTGCCAGCTCAAAGCGCAAGAAGAAGCATTTGTAATTGGTGGCGGCGTCATTTATAAGGAATCTATCGATAAAGGTTTGGTCGATAAAATGTATATCACCGAAGTTGATGCTGAAATAGAGGGCGCTGATACCTTCTTTCCCGAGTACGATAGTACCAATTGGACCGAAGCCGCGAGAGAACACCACGCCGCTGACGATCGGCACAAATACGCTTTCGATTTTGTGACTTACACTAAGGCTTGACCAATTGTTGGCTAAAAGTTGATCTCGAACAATCTGCTTATTTTAGATCACGATAAGCAATGAAAAATCTAAGAAACATAACCTTTTGGATTACGGGAGCCTCATCGGGCATTGGTGAAGCACTAGCCATACAATTATCTCAGTTACCCGTAAATTTGATTCTCTCTGCACGGCGAGCAACAGAACTAGAAAGAGTTAAGAAAGCCTGTTCAAACGAAGATCGCGTTAAAATTTTACCACTTGATCTAACTGATTTTGACAGTCATGAAGAAAAGACTAACCATGCGATTGCGCAATTTGGCCAAGTAGATCACTTAATTAATAACGGTGGCCGTAGCCAACGCTCTCTGGTCAAAGACACCATATTTCAAGTCGATAAAGACCTAATGGAAGTCAATTACTTTGGGTCAGTCAGTTTAACGAAACAGCTTCTGCCACATATGCTAAAACGTGGAAATGGGCATTTTACAGTAGTAACAAGCCTAACCGGTATTTTCGGAACGCCTTTTCGTTCGGGTTATGCGGCTAGCAAACATGCACTTCACGGTTTCTATGATAGTATGCGAGCAGAACTTGAAGATTCAGGCATAAAAGTAACTATTGCTGCACCTGGTTTCGTAAAGACCAACGTCTCCATTAATGCTTTTCAAGGTGATGGCAAGGCGCTTGGAAAAATGGACGATGCACAAGCCAATGGCCTGACTCCTGAACAGTGTGCAAAAGCCATCATCAAGGCAATTTCAAAACAAAAAAGAGAAGTATATATCGGCAAAGAGTCTTATGCGGCCTATGTGAAACGGTATTTGCCATGGCTTTTCGCAAGGCTTATTAAAAAGGCCAAAGTAAGGTAGCCCCATTGTCCTATTTAGTATAAGGCGTCAACCGGTGAATATAAAAAAAGCCATATCGAGTTTTCGATATGGCTTTTTATAATTTCAATTTTCCTTAAACCCTAGCTGCAGGCTCCCTCATGCCTACCCATGTAAACCTGCGATTCACATAATCAGGATTAGTGAAAGATGCATTTCCAGCTGGGTTCCCTCCAGTCACGTGGAAATCAGAGAATGCAGCATTCTGATTCACGAAAATCTGACCTACTAAATTAAATGATACTGGTGTAGCTGCTAATGACATTTCATCTGCTATGAACTCCTTCATTTCTTCATCTGTAGTGTAAGCACCACATGAAATAGCACCATAAGATTCTGCCATTTCTTTTGCTAAAGCGACTGACTCTTTAGTATCCTTTGTCTTGATTAAGAAAGCGATTGGGCCAAACATTTCTTTAGAAAATTTGTCTTTATCGCCTGCCGTCAATTCGATAACTGTTGGTGTTTGAGTTCTCGCATTCTGAAAGATTGGTATGCTTTGCTCTATGGCCCTGGTCTCTAACCAAGTCTTACCGCCTATTGCCGCTGATGCACCAACTGTTCTTTCAGCGGTAGCGGGGTTCTGAATGGTTCCTGCCACAAATGGTCCTGCTTTAGGGTTGTTAATCAAGCCATTCGTAAAATCAGCAAATTTTTGAGCCACTTCATCGAATGTCACTACGCCTTCTGGTGTTTTAACACCACCCTCAGGAATAAAGAAATTCTGAGGTGCAGTACACATTTGTCCAGAGTAAAGCGCTACTGAGAATGTGATGTTTTGAATCACTTTATCTAGGTTTTCAACTGAATCAAGGATGATTGAATTCACTCCTGTCTTTTCAGTAAATACCGCTTTTGGTAAAGTTTCTAGATAAGACCCAAATTCAGAATTACCCGTGAAATCAACCACTTTTATAGCCTTGTGCTCTGCAAGTTCTTTAGCAATAGGTGCTGATTGCGAATCAACTGCCAATTGACATGCTTCTGGATCAAACCCTGCATCTCTTAGCGCATTTCGGATTTCTGCAACCACAATGGCCATCGGTAAAACGGCACCAGGATGAGGCTTCACTAATACTGAGTTCCCCATCATTAAATCTGCATAAACGCCGGGTACAGAATTCCATGTTGGGAATGTTGAACAACCAATCACCAAGCCGATTCCTTTAGGAACTGCTCTCCATTCTTTGTTAATCACCAAGTTGTATTTACCCATTGGCTTTTCCCAAACTGTTGAATCAGGAAACCTACCGAGCTCTTCGTACCCAGCAGCGATTGCTTCCAATGCTCTATCGGCTGCATGAGGACCAGATGCCTGAAAAGCCATCATATAACCTTGTCCGGTGGTATGCATAGTAGCATAAGCATTCTCGAAAAATCTTTTCGAAAATCGCTCTAGCGAATCGATCAGTACTTGTGCACGATCTTCTTTAGAAACCTTTCTCCAACTGTGAAATGACTTTTCGGCTCTTTCAATTAGCACATCATTCGCAATTTGTGGGTAAGTTGTTCCAACAGGTTCAGCAAAATATGGAGAATCCTCTTCTCCAATCCATGCCACTTCACCAGACTGCTGCAACTCTTCAAACTTACCTTTTCTCAGGGCTTTGAAAGCATTTTTACCATCAGCATCAGCAGTTTCACCATAAATTTTTGGCGATGGATGCTCCGGATACTGTGCATGAAAAACTCTGGTGTGTAAGGCTTCTATCGCCTTGTCTAAAATTTCTTTATTTGCTGGTGACAATCCCATAACGAACGTTTGTTTGGTCGAATTTAAAACAATGGTTTGATAATTAACAGCGTTGAAACACGATTGTTCCGCTATGTGCCTTCTTCATGAAAACGATCCGTATATTCTAACTGAAATCAGTTGTTTAAACAGTACCTAGAAAAAGAAAGTTCTTTCTACAAAACATTTCCGAAAGTAATTAGGTATACCTTTGCGGAGGTTAACAGTGGAGAAAATGAACGATAGAAAAACGACTAATTTATTATTGCTGATTATCGTTATTCCTTTGGTTTTCTACCTTTTTAAGACTTTATCCTTCATCTTGATACCTTTCGTGTCATCGATGTTCATTGCCTTACTCTTTTTGCCACTCATGCGCTGGCTTAAAAGTAAAGGCTCTCCTAAAGTAGTCAGCCTAATTCTCGTCGTTTTAATCATAGCAGCTTTCTTTAAGTTGAGTGGCGAGTTAATACAACTTTCGAGTAAGGAAATTCTTTCCAAAGACAACGCCTTTTTAGATCAAGCCAAAGTAAAACTAAGCGGACTCCTCTACTCGATTGAAAGCTTTTTTGGGGTAGATTTTCTACAAGGAGAAGACACTTTAGCATCGTTTATTAATAGAGATACAATCAGCAAAAACTTTGCTCCGACAGTTGGTTTCATCACGAATACGCTCACGATGACTTTGACTACGGCATTCTTCGTTTTACTACTTCTAGCCGGTTCAGTTGATATTCAAAAAATCTTAAGACTAACAATATTAAAGAAAGAGTTCGCATCCATAAAGACCTTCATGAAAATTGAAAAAGACCTGATCACCTTCATTAAGGTAAAGTTCTTTATTAGTCTTTTTACTGGTTTGGGAATAGGTATTGCCTGTTGGGCATTTGGTGTCAGCTTTCCAATTTTCTGGGGTCTGTTTGCATTTGCCATCAACTTCCTACAAATGGTTGGTTCGGTGGTCAGCGTGGTGCTTTTGGCCATATTTTCCTTCGTTGAAATTGAAACTACATCCATATTATTCTTTTTTATTGCTACCATCACCGGTGTTCAAGTATTATTTGGGGGTGTTTTAGAACCAATTTTTATGGGAAAATCATTTTCCATAAACGTGATCACAATTCTAATTATGTTGATGCTATGGGGCTATGTATGGGGCATTCCAGGATTAATCATGTCCATACCGATTACAGTATTTATTAAAATATTGCTAGAGCAATACGAAAGCACGAGGGTAATCGCTAAACTTATATCCGGCAATACAGAAAGCAAGAAGCTTAAAATTGGCAATGCTCAATTTCCTGCTGAATCACAAGATTAGCTCTCGATCTCATTTCCGTTTATAAAATTGATTTGAGTTGATTGATGCATTGACTTAACTTATCTAATCATTTCATCAATAGAATTCAAATCTTATGGATACCGTCATTCGAACTGCGCGAATCTCACTTTTGCTTTTCTTTATTTTTTGCTCCAGTCTACAAGGTTTTGCTCAAGACATGACACCTTACATTATTTATAATGCCAAGGGCAAAAAGGTTTCATATAAAAAAATGCTCAAGCAACTGGAGAAACAGGATGTCATTTTCTTTGGTGAACAACACAACAACCCAATTGCGCATTGGCTTCAATTTGAAGTGACACGTGCCTTACATACAAAACGTAAGCTGGTACTTGGTGCAGAAATGATCGAGGCTGACAACCAGGACGAATTAGATGAATATTTAAAAGGTGCTATAGACCAAAAGGCTTTCGATACCCTTGCCCGTCTTTGGAAAAATCATCCGACAGACTACGCGCCTTTAGTTGATTTTGCCAAGAATAATCAGTTGAAATTTGTAGCGACAAACATTCCTAGAAGATATGCCAATCAGGTATATCAGAAAGGTTTTGAAACGCTAGATGGATTGACTGAAGAAGAAAAATCTTGGATTGCTCCCCTTCCTATTGCATTTGATGCAAGCCTTCCTCGATATGTGAACATTTTAAGTATGATGGGCGATCATGGCACACCTAACCTAGTAAAATCCCAAGCATCAAAAGATGCAACTATGGCTCATTTCATAGCAGAAAATCACCCTAAAGGCGAACTATTTATTCATTACAACGGCGCCTATCATTCTGACTTCTTCGAAGGGATTGTCTGGTATTTGAATAGGCTAAATCCCGACAATAAGATAATAACCATCTCAACTGTTGAACAAGATGACATTTCTAAACTGTCTAAGGATCATTTTGGGCAAGCTGACTTTATTATTTGTGTGGACAGTCATATGACCAAGACTTATTAATCATCAAAACATGTAAATTGTGGGCTGTTACTGACTTCCCTTTCTATGAAAAAAATTGGTTTAGGCGTACTCCTCATTTTACTCTTGTTTGTGGTCTATCTTTTGGTTAAGACTTTCACTTTTACGTCAAAACAACTCAAGGTTGATGTAATAGAAAAAGTGGTTATTAGTAACGATGCGGTTGCTAATTTTCAGGAAGCATTGAAGTTAAAAACTATCTCTTTTGAAAATGATGCTGATTTTGACCCTAAACCATTTCAGGCATTCAACGATTTACTCAAACGAAATTACCCTTTAACCGATTCACTACTAAACCATCAAGTGTTCAGCGAGTTCAGCCACCTTTATAAATGGGAAGGTGCTAATGCTAGCCTGAAGCCTGTTGTACTCATGGGTCATATTGACGTGGTGCCAATAGCATCGCCAGAGAAGTGGTCAGTAGACCCTTTTGGAGCCGAAATAAAAGATGGGGAGATCTGGGGACGCGGCACTATCGATGACAAGTTTTCGGTAATCGGTATTCTGGAATCAGTAGAAATGCTCCTCAATCAAGGATTTCAACCTGAAAGAACCATATACCTTGCTTTCGGTCACGATGAAGAAATAGGTGGTGAAAAAGGTGCTGTTCAGATGGCCAAGTATTTGGAAGATCTGGGGGTAAAAGCAGCATTCGTTTTAGACGAAGGTTATGCCATTACCCAAAAGCTTGTCCCTGGAATTGAAGCAGATGTGGCCATGATAGGGATTGGCGAAAAAGGGTCGACAACCATCGAATTTACAGTTGATATGGATGGTGGCCATTCTTCAAAACCAGCTAAAGAAACGGCTATTGATGTTTTAGCCAAAGGTATTTCCAACTTAAAAGCTAGCCCCTTGAAAGCTTCAATTTCGGAAGCCATGAACGGGTTTATGGACTACTTAGGGCCAGAAATGGGTTTTGTTAATAAGATGGCTTTTGCTAATCGTGGTTTATTTAAAGGAATGATTATTAGTACCTATGAAAATGCAAGTACTGCTGGAAATGCCTTGGTGAGAACGACTACTGCACCAACCATTTTTGAAGCAGGTATTAAAGAAAACGTGATTCCCACCTATGCTAGGGCATTAGTCAATTTTAGAATTGTACCTGGCCAAACTGCTGAAGACATTCTAAAGCATGCTAAAAATGTCATGGGCGATGAAAGGGTGAAAGCTAAGTTCTTTGGTTTTAACTCTGCCCCATCTCCAGTGTCATCAATAGAATCGGATGGTTATATCACAATCAACAAAACTATAAAACAGATTTTCGACAAGACTTTAACAGGACCTAATCTTGTAATTGCAGCGACAGATTCTAGGCATTTTGGGGCTATAAGCTCAAATATCTATCGGTTTGTGCCTTATCACATCAATGAACAGAACATAGATACTTTCCATGGAATCGACGAACGTATCCCGATTGAGGATTATAAAGACGCCATACGTTTCTATATTCAGTTAATCAAAAACTCAAGTAAACCAGCAGAATAACTGGTATCAGTTTAGAACCAACCAGCTCCTAGGTTTCTGAAAGGCCACGGAATAGAAGCAAGTATTAGAATAAGACCAATCAAGTAGAATGTGGCAACCGCACGAGATTTCTTAGTATCACTTACCGCACGTTTCGCCTTACTGTAGCCTACCGTTATAAGAGCAATAGCGACTAACATTAGACTAATATGTTCCACCGTGTAAAATCTAAGCACCGGACTGGACATCGTTTCGCTTGAAAACACCACTTTAGGACTCATTATGTACATCACAATACCCAAAACCAATTGAATATGAGTGAAAATCATAGCAAAAAGTGTAATCTTCTTGTCTTTTGGAGACCATCGACCACTACCTTTTTTCGAGAAGGCATTGGCAATCGCTACGATTAAAAGAATTAAAACAATCCAGCGTAAACCTGAATGTGCATGTAAAAGTCCGTTGTACATAATGGTAAGGTTTAAGTGCAATTTAATCACAAAAGTCTTTCGACTTATATTTTGCTATTTTTTCCTTCAACTCAATTCCCTAATTTTCACTCAAACGCTAATTTCAACTTGATATGAAAGCTGCCCTTTACACTGAGTTTAATGGTCCAATTACCATTGAAAATCTATTGGATCCAGTACCAGTATATGGAGGTGTTGTGCTAAAAGTTGAGGCAACAGGACTATGCCGATCTGACTGGCACGGCTGGGTAGGCCACGATACTGATATTCTCTTGCCCCATGTGCCTGGTCATGAATTAGCGGGGATAGTCTCGGCAGTGGGTAAAGGCACAAAAAAGTTCAAAGTTGGCGATAGGGTAACCGTACCTTTTGTAGGCGGGTGTGGTAAATGTGCCCAATGTGCTAGTGGCAACCAGCAAGTTTGTGATAATCAATTTCAACCAGGATTTACGCACTGGGGCAGTTTTGCAGAGTATGTGGGTATTCACTATGCAGATACTAACTTGGTGCACCTACCAAGCAATGTTTCTTTTGAAACGGCTGCAAGTCTTGGCTGTCGTTTCATTACGTCTTATCGAGCGGTTGTTCATCAAGGACAGGTTCAAGCCGATCAGTGGGTAGCCATATATGGTTGTGGTGGCGTTGGCCTATCAGCCATTATGATTGCTAAATCAAAAGGAGCCCAAGTAATTGCTATTGATATCAATGATGAAGCTTTAGCATTTGCTGAGTCAATAGGTGCAGATTTTTTAATCAATTCGAAAGAGCAAGATCCAGTAGAAGCTGTAAAGGAAATTTCGAATGGTGGTGCTCATCTTTCAATGGATGCTTTAGGAAATAAAATCACTTGCTATAATTCAATTGCCAACTTAAGAAAAAGAGGAAAGCATGTTCAAGTAGGCCTCATGGCTGGTGATGATTACGACCCTAAGGTACCTATGCACTTGGTGCTAGCCAATGAATTAGAAATTCTAGGTAGCCATGGTATGCAAGCTCATGCCTATCCAGAAATGATGAATTTGATAAAGTCTGGAGAATTAGAACCCGAACGACTCATTGGTGAACTGATCAGTTTGGAAGAAGGCGCGGCACTACTCCCAGAAATGAATAAATTCAAAGGAATTGGCGTTCGAGTTATCAATAAATTCTAAACCTCACTCATACCTTAATGATTCAATAGGATTTTGCTTCGCAGCCATGTAGGTCTGCCCTATTACAGTCATTAATGCCAATACGAGGGTCAAAAGACCTGCACCAACAAATAACCACCAATCCAAAGATGTTTGGGCCGCAAAATTATTCAGCCAACTATTCATAAAGAACCAGGCTAAAGGACAGGCAATTAAGAAAGCTAGTAACACCCATTTCACAAAAGAAACACTCAAAAGTCCCACTACCTGTTGCACATTCGCACCGATTACTTTTCTTATTCCTATCTCCTTGATTCGTTTTCTAGTTTCATATAAGGCAAACGTAAAGAGCCCTATTGAAGAAATAATTAATCCTGTAAGCGTGAAAATCATAAATATTTGAGACAGTTTCCTCTCTCGCTTATACTGAGTCAATAGCTTATTTTCCAACAAGGTATACTCAAAAGTTTTATTCGGGTTTATGGTGTCAAATAGAAGTTCTAATTGACCTATTGTGGATTGGAAATTATCAGGTCTAAGTTTTACGATGAACTGATTTTCAGGATGCTCCAAATATATCATCACCATCGGCATTACCTTGCTCGATAGGTGTTCAAAGTGAAAATTATTCGTTACACCGATTATTTGGAAAGGATTGCCTTCACCACCGATCCCTGAACCCACGGCTTTCACATCATCTATATTTTCAATGTTCCAATAGTCCTTTGCCGCTTGATTGATAATAAGCTTAGGCTGAAGAGGGTCGTCAGTATTCTCATCGAAAAACCTACCTTCGAGAAGTTCAAAATCTAAAACGTCCAGATAGCGTGGGTCTACATTTAACATTTTAGTTTCCGAATATTTGAAATCGCTTTTCGCTCTTCTCCAAGGCATATTTGAGCCATAACCATCAATCGGCATTGGACCCTGAGAAAACGATATTACTCCCGGAATTTTAGACAGCTCATTTTTAACCAATTGATAGTTCTCAACCTGCTTCTGCTCTTTTACTCGTGTTTCTTCAGGGTTATCGAAGTTGTACGGGATCCTTTCGAAGTAATTAATAGCTACTACATTGCTTGGTTTATAACCAAGGTCCTTAGACTGCATGTAACTGAATTGCTTATATACTATTGAGGTTACTATAATCAATGTAATTGCAAAAACATATTGAACGGTCGTCAGAATTTTACCTGCTCGACCTGCCTTTCCAGTTGTAAGCGCACCACGTAAAGCTTGAGCAGTTACATTTCGAGGGTTTTTAAAAGCGGTGAAGACAGTTGACATGGTGATAAAAGCTAAGACACCCATTGTTAAAGTTGCAACTACTTCAAGGGTAGAAAAATTCTGTGATATTTCTAGAAACCCTAAGTACCCAGGCTTAATCAACTTAAATATCCCGAAGGATAGACTAATACAAAGCGTAGCATAAATAATTCTGTTAACTATTAGTTCTTTGAGAAAGTCTAGAGCATCTGCACCATTTACTTGTTTAATTCCGCGAACTTTTAATTGAGCATATCCAAGCGTTATTTGTAGACTTGAAAAATTAAAAACACTAACCAAAAGCACAACAAGCGCCACTAAAATTAGAATATTTACCTCTTCTATATCACCAAACTTTACAAATAGAGAACCCGTGAACTGATTATTGAAGTAGATATCTTTAAAAGGAGTTATTGATAAAACGCTCTCCTTAAATCGAGGATTTTTTCTCGCTAGATGCTCAATTTTGACAGCGAATGCTTCTTTATCAAAGCCATTTTCCATTAGAAGAAATTCTTGCGAGGCGCGTGCCCAGAATTTCTCGGCGTGTGAGGGCACTATAAAATCAAAGCTTATGGAGCTATTGGATGGAATATCCTTCATAATAGCTCGAACCTGATAATAACCAGTTTGATCAGTTTCAAGATAAAGCGTTTCACCAATTGGGTCAGCCTCTCCGTAAATTCGTTTTGCGGTTGTCTCCGTAAGAATTATACTCGTTGGGTCTTTCAGGACATTCTCTTTATCCCCTACCAGAACTTCAAAATCAAAGAAGTCGAAGAAGGTACTATCTGATACCAAGCCTCTTCCTGGAAACTCCTCCTCATTCTTTATTAATTTTATTCTATTCGCAGTATAAAAAGTCGTCCTCAACCTTTTCTTAACTTCGGGAAAGCCATCGAAATTTAGGCCTAGGTCTAACTGACCACTAACCATTCTCAATCTATCTATCTGGCTTTGCTGAATTACCGTTAGGTATAAGTTTTCAGAATTCTCATGAAATCTATCTGTTGAAAGTTCATTGTCTACCCATATGTAAATCAGAAATACACTCAGTATTCCAACTACCATACTCGTCAAACTTCCTAAAGTAATCAGCTTATTTCTGAGCATGGTTTTGAGCGCAAAATTGAAGGAGTATTTCATATTCTAGCTTTATTCATCTAAGGTTTATTCGTATTCTACAACCTTTAGATGAACTCGTTTCGCAAATAGTTTTAACAAACTCCTAATTATTTAGGAGAATCTAATAAATAAACGGTTAACATACTTGCCGACCGCTAACCATGAACCACTGGAAATAACTTGTTAATTCTCGTAAAAACAATCTATAGGGGGTATTAAAACGAGATAACATGGGATGGTCAGCAATACATATTAAACAGCAAATTGAAGAGAATAAACCTAAAAAAGCTTTTGCCAAAGCCAGAAGTATTTACGGCGATAGAATGGAAGATTCTCTCATAAAAAAGCCTAAAAAGGTCAATATAACTACTGATTTTGATGAGCTTTTGAGGATTAGAAAAGAAAACGCTCGACGTAAACAAAAGTCGAGCGCTAGATTTATGTTTCTTATCGGATTTGGAATGTCAATATTTCTGATATCATTCTTAGTGATGACACTACAAAGGATAACTTAAAGCTTAGAATTTTAGAGCCGCATAGCCCTTCAATTGGTAAGTTGTCATTGTCGTCAACATTGAAGTGGCTGTTTCTAAACCCGGAGCCAGTTTAGTATGGTCAATTTGACGTCCCATCATAGATTGAGAGCAAACAACAATCTTAACTCCGGCATCTTGCAGTTCTTTGAATAAGGGAATGTGTGGATTGTCAATTCCATATTTCTCATTGTATTTTTCATTATTCAAAACAGACCAAACGGCACCTCCATGTATTGCCATTACGATTTTCATATTTTCCTTCTTCACCCCACCCATGGCATGTAAATTCATTAGGCGCGCCACATTAACAATAGAATAAAATGGCTCACTCACTTTAGAGTCGGCAGTCACAATATCGACAATGACTTTGTACTCCATATCAGGATCAGGCTTTTCAGTAGCATGTGGCGCATCGAAAATACCTCCATAATTCTTTATTACAGGATTAATCCTCTGCTGAGCAAGAGAAATATTGACAATAAAAAGGGCGAAGAATAAGAGAAAAACGCTTTTACGAGAATTCATAGTATGATTGATTTATCCAGCGGTCAATAGACACAATTTTGAAGAATAAATCAATTAAACATTCATCTATTGACTAGTCCCACTTAAAGTAAGTGTATCCTTTCTGAGTATATGTTGTAATGGTCGTCAAAGCAGAGGTGCCTACTTTTACGTTATCGATCAATTGGTCATAATTATAGCCTGAATTGACATAGGATTGTCCGCAAACTACCACCTCAACACCAGCGTCCATTAACTCTTTATAAAGTGGAACATATGGACTCTCTTTATCATACTTTTCCTTGAAAGCCTCAGCATTCAGTACAGAACTAGTAGCTCGTCCATGGATCACAGCTACAACCTTCAAGTTTTCCGGCTTAACACCGCCAACACCATGTAAATTCATCAAACGCGCTATATTAACAGCTGCAAATGCAGGTCGCTTTGATTTATTGTCCATTTTAAAAACTAGCTCAACGAGTATTTTATATTCCAAATTCGGATCAGGGGCTACATCAATACCCTCCAAATCCAATATGCCTCCGTAGTTTTTTATGATTGGGTTTTCCCACTTTTTTTCTTCTTGACCATAAGAAAAGTTGAGCCCAATTGATAAGAGTAAAAGAAGTGTTATTCTGAATTTCATAATTATTAAGAGTTTAGAACAAGGACGAGAAAACTACGCTCTATTTCAAACCGACCATGGAATATAGGTCTAATGTATAAAAAGAGGCCATATTTAGGATGAACGCAGGATACACTGGTCTGTTGCAGAAAAGAAAAACTAACATTTTCTTGAATTAATATACCGGTCAGTATATTTTTATCTTAAATATGACAAAAGCTGAGCGAACTCGAAATTTTATCATCGCACAAGTCGCACCTATTTTTAATAAAAAAGGTGTGCATGGCACAAGTCTATCAGACATTACTAGTGCCACTGGATTAACGAAAGGTGCTGTCTATGGAAATTTCGCTGATAAGGACGCATTAGCCATGACGTGTTTTGAATATAACTTAAGGTTTCTTCAGAAAGGGCTTTACAAATCTTTAGCAATTAGTGGAACGGCCATTGATAAGCTTTTAGCTTTAATTAACTTTTACGAAAGCCACTATGCTAATATCTCAGCAAACGGTGGATGCCCTTTAATGAATTCAGCGATTGAGGCCGACGATGCCTACCCTGTTCTAAAACAAAAAGTAAAAGAGACTTTCACCCTTTGGAAGCAGGAATTGACTGGCATTATCATAGATAGTCAACGACAATTTGAAATAAAAGCCGAAACTGACCCTATAGCTTTTTCGAATACATTCATTGCCTTAGTAGAGGGCGGTATTTTGATTGCCAAGACTTTGGATGAACCTGAATATTTTATGCAGGTTACTCGTCAATTAAAATCGTTCGTACAGCGCGAACTCAAACTAAATTAATTATGAAAAGAGTAGTAATAACCGCTATGGGGGCACTAACCCCAATTGGAAATAATTTAGATGACTTTTGGACAAACTTAAAAGCCGGAAAAAGTGGTGCGGCAGAAATCACACGCTTCGACACTGAAAAATTTAAAACCAAATTTGCCTGCGAACTAAAAGACTTCGATTTGGGAGCATTTATTCCAAAAAGTGAAGCAAGACGCTATGATCCTTTTACCTCATATGCATTAGTGGCAGTGGAGGAAGCTTTGAAGAATGGAAAAGTCAATTTTGATAGCTTAGATACTAACAGAATTGGTGTGATATGGGGGTCGGGAAACGGTGGAATCCAAACATTTACGGATGAGATGATTGACTTCGTTAAAAATGGAGAAACACCTCGTTTTAATCCCTTTTTTATTCCAAAAATAATAGCTGACATAGCATCGGGTATCATTTCCATTAAATATGGATTAAGAGGACCAAACTTTACCACTATTTCAGCTTGCGCTACATCAACCACTGCCATTTTAGATGCTTTCAACCATATCCGCTGGGGAAAAGCAGATATGATTATCACAGGTGGCTCTGAAGCACCAATTACCATCGCCGGTATTGGAGGTTTTAATGCTTCTCGTGCACTTTCTACGAGAAACGATGATCCATTAACAGCATCAAGACCTTTCGATACGAGTCGTGATGGGTTCGTAATGGGTGAAGGTGCGGGTGCTTTGGTACTTGAATCACTAGAACACGCCCAAGCCAGGGGTGCTGACATTATTGCTGAAGTAGCTGGTGGTGGCATGGCTGCTGATGCTTATCATTTAACCGGCACTCACCCAGATGGCGAAGGTGCTTATTTAGGTATGAAAGAAGCACTTCGTGAGGCTGAAATCTCGGCCAATGAAATCGACTATGTAAACATGCATGCCACCTCTACCCCTATGGGTGATATCAGTGAACTGAAATCACTCGAACGTGTTTTTGGTGGTGCCAATGACTTGAGTATTAGCGCGACTAAGTCAATGACTGGCCACTTATTGGGAGCAGCGGGTGCTATTGAGGCAATCGCCAGTATTATGGCCACGGCCGATGATATTATACCGCCAACCATCAATACAACTACAGTAGAACCGGAATGGGCGGATAAATACGACTTAACGCTCGGTAAGGCAAAAGCTCGAAAGGTTGATTACGCAATGAGTAACACGTTTGGGTTTGGCGGACATATCGCAACGGCGATTTTCAAGAAGTTTACCACTTAGTAAAAAACGATCTTTACATCAGGTAGGGCAGCCTTTAGACCATCAATGTCGTTTGATTTTAATCGACTATTGAAACAGGTGACTTCGGTTAGTTCAGTTAATTTATAGAGTCTATCTAATCGGTTGATACTCGTATTGGAGCAGTCGAGTTTCTGCAATTTTAGTAGGTATTCTAGTCCGCGTAAACGCTTAAGGTTTGTCCCCGAACAATTGAGCTCTTCCAAGTCAGTCAACACCGCCAAAGGTCTTAAATCATTAACTGCTGTATTGCTAATATTTAACCTTGTGAGGGATTTGAATTTCAGAATTGAAGTAAGATCGCTTAAAGGAGATTCAGTTATGCTCAACGATTTTATACTCTCTTTATTGGGCATGTAATCTAGGTTACTTAATCCTGTTCTAGTCAATAAAAGCGCCTCCAATCGGTAGAACTTTTCAAATGCTGTTAGGTCATTCCCTTCAATAGTTTCATTGATGGAAAATTCTGATCTTCTGGTGAGCGCATGAAGGTTATCTGAACTTGGTTTGCCAGTAATCGCCATTGTTTTAGTGAAAATTCCTTTCATGGTACTACTCAGGTTTTCCCACCAACTATTAAGTGCAGCAGTTTGAAATTTTACTTCTAATGTTTCATTGGATTCAAGCAGTTTAACTACTTCTTCAGCCCGTATTGGTGCACCATCAACATTTAAAGAAACTAGCTTTTTCAGGCCATCAATACCATCCAAATTTCTAACACTGGTATTCACCGCTTCGATTGTTTTTAAGTTGCTGAGTCCTGCTATCAGGGTAAAGTCATTGACATTCGTATTATTCAGTTTGATTTCTTCTAATGAATTCAGGTCACTTACTCCAATAAGACTCTTAATATTATTATCGCTGGCGTTTAAATAGGTAAGTCGCTTCAGTTTTGCTACAGGTTCAAGGGTCCTAATACCAGCATTATTGGCATCGAGCGACTGAATGTTTAAAAGCAAAACTAGTGCCTCTCCTGGTGGCTCATTTAGCGTTATCTGTTCTGATAATCTGGCTTTCCATTCTGCCGATAAACCATTCCACCATGTGGTAAGTTCATCAAGATTTCTAATTAACAAAGTCTTTGGTTGAGCATCCATAAACGCATTGATTTCAGGGTCGCTGATTTCCAATCCATCTAAGTAAACCTTCTCAAGCGCTGGTGCTTTTTTCAGTGTGGCAATGCTTGAAACTTTGGTGTTATTAATCTTTAAAATCCTTAAGTCGTTTAGAGAAGCCAATGGCGAAAGATCATTTATGACCGTTTCGCTGAGATTCAGCTCTTTTAAGTCATTTAAAACCTCAAATCCGTTTAAAGAAGCTATATCGCTTTGGTGCAAATCAAGTTTCTCCAGTGCTATCAGATTGGAAAATTCTATCTTGTCAATGCCATCTACACCCGTTAGCTGTAGTTCTTTTAGTACACTTAATGTATTGACAAATGAAAAATCCAGACCGCTGGCATTACTCAAATTGAGGCGCCTTAGTTTTCCAAAAGAATCGAGTACTGAAAAGTCTTTTACATGGCTATTAAAGAGTATCATTTCTTCAATTCCTGTATGATACTTCAGCACACTTAAATCATACACTGAGCTATTGGAGACGTCAAGGGTTTTAAGACTATTTATTGCGGTTAGTGGCGATAAATCACTAATAAAAGTATTGCTCAAGCGTAGATATGAGAGATTGGTGAGGACATAAATTGGTTCTAGTGAAATGATCTGATCGTTGTTGGCCAAATCAAGGGAATCCATTTCCGCAATTCTGGTTAACTCGTCGGTCGTTAAACTATCGTCGTAAATTCCGATTTCATCTTGAAAAATCTTCTTCCATCCTAAAGAAAGCGTCAGCCACCAATTCCGTAATTGTTTCTCGCGATTGATCTTTTTGGTATAGATACTCACAACTTTTAATTCCCCTCCTGGCTTATCGAAATTTAATTCGATAAATCTCTGCCCGGCAATTCTGAGCGTATCTCCTTCTATGCCTGTCGCAGTTAAATTCCTGATGGTTTCCGCTTTAAAATATGGCGTACTATCAGGCTGATAAAGTCTTTCTACATTACTTACTTCAAAGTCAAAAACTGCTTCCTGAAAGAAGAAGTCAACGTCTTTTAAATAAGCTTGAACATCTTTGAAAATCTGAGTTGACCTATTTTCCTGAAGATCGTCTTCCACTTGTACTTTACCATCTCGAAAGAGCTTGGTGTAACTTTGATTGATAATCGTTTCTTTTTCCTTGGCGGTCGTACGTTTAGCACCTAACAGGTTAAAATAAAACTCAAGCGCTTCGACCATAGCCGTCACTTGTTCCTTTTCAGGGTCAGCAATACTGTCAGCCGGGGTTTCGTTCTGTGCAAACGACCATGTGCTGAAAGTAAGAAGGCATATGAGTAAGAGTACTTTAGTTCTTACCATAGATGAGTTTGAGTAACTGATCTTTTTGAGTGTTAGTAATTTCAGCAAGGTCAGAAATTAACCAACCGCTATTTAATCCTGACCGATTGTAGTTATTCAACGAAAAATACCAGCCGTCTAATGAGAAGAAGTGATATTTAAGATTTTCAACAGTTTTAAACTTTAGCATGCCTTTTTTCACTTCGTAAAGAAAGAGGGTCAAATAATCCGGCTTATAATCGGCCAAAGTATAGGATTCTGGGCTCCCGTTTTGAACCAATGCTTTCCGTAAGTTCATAAAGTCTAGTTCATGGCTCATTGGGTGTAAAAACTCCTTTGTTTCGCCTCGTTGCTTATCGAAAAGCTGATCATATGCGCCAAATGATATATCGGAGATTACCCATTCGTAGCCTAAGCCTTCTTTTTGAATTTCCATATAAAGGGTCAAAGGCTGTTCTCTCCCTTCGTATTCAAAAGTGGTATTAACCACGGCAAACCAGTCTTTAGACCTCAGACTTAAGAATTGGGCATTTTGAGCATTTGTTGCTACATCGATAAACTTGTTCTTTACATTCTTACTGATTTGAGCGTGCTCTTCATCGAATAAGATATTGAGATAGCGCTTCCTTAACCTGGCATTTCTATATCTCCTGTCGCCCGGTTCTAGCTCATCACCACGATTGGTTTCTTCACCGTTGAAGCGTTTAAAAAATTGATTTAGCTGTTTTGTACTGGCTAAAAGCTGCTGTTCTATCTGATAATCATCGCTGACAATTTGAGCAGAAGCATAGCCAGTACAGAGGGTAGCTATTACTATAAATACAAATACTTTTTTGATCATACTGAAGTTTCCGACACTCTAATATCTCCAAGGATTACATCCCAAAACTCTACTGTTCTACCTGCAATTTGCGTTTGCTTTTTCTCAACGTAAATCGTGATATCCTTTTTTGTAGTGTCCTTGTATTGAAGTAAATCACCGCTGCGGCCTTCAAATTTTTGGTAAACCGTAACAACGCCTACATACTTTCCATCAGGTTGACGTTCTAAGTCCGAGATATATTGTACATCATACCATTCAATTGTAACTTTTGAATAGTTGAGTGCCATTAGTCGCTTAAAATACTCTCTTACTTTGTAATAACTGATCTCTTCTTCAGCCAGTGATGAAACGCCCATTTCGCTACCTGCGGCAAAAAGCTCTTCAGCGCGATCCATAACTCGAGTGGCTTCAGAAAATGGAGTATCCTTATTGCCGATAATGCTAATGTACTTTCCAAGATCCTTTACTTTTTCAAGTGCCAGTGAATCGATGGCCTTTTCTCTGTTAGGATCGACGGCGTTCTGAGCACTTAAACTCAAACCCATAAAGCAGATCATAACTAATGCGATAGATATTTTTGATATATAGTTTTTCATGTCTTTTTCTAAATGAGTTATACTACTTTTTTACAAGCACCAATTCCTTTACCCTACCCTGTGCATCGAGTACCATTTCTTTTACTTTATGCGGATTCTTACCCTGATCTTTTACGTAATTCAAATACTTAGAGATAGTAGTGGGTTCATCAAAGTCTTCTTGGCCATTGGCAGCGTAAAAAATGATAAGCACTGGAGCATCGCCATTACTGAATAGCCTTGTTGCCTCATTGATATTATTGTTGGCAGCACTTATAGAAGAAGCATTTGCAATTCCAGAGAAATAGGAATTCAGTCTATTTGTTAACACCTCCTCAGCCGATGGCTCTTCCACTTTTGGCTGCGGTTGTGGTTCAGGCTCAGGTTCTGGAGCTGGCGTATCGACTACTTCCGGCTCAGGAGTTTCAGGTTGTAAATCGGCTACCGCTTTTTTACTCTTACACGAAGCAGTCATAAGCATAACCAGTCCAATAAAGGCGAGGCCCTTTAAGGATTTAATCAATGGAGTGTTTTCGATTTTCATCTTTTATAGTTTTTGAATAAGCAACAAGAAGCAACTTGTGTTCCTAATTAAAATATAAGGTAAACAATGCGTTTCTACTAGACAATGTAGCATTACGGATTGCCTGTAGACACTATTACAGGTAAATGATAGGTATGACCTGTTGAATTAACAGATAGATGAATTTACGGCTTAATTTCGAAACTGTTGTTATCGATTTATAAAACTGGTCATCAAATAATGTCAGAGGGCAAATAGAACGATTAAATACAATTGGCTCAATATAAAAAGCCTGAATCAACTCAATGATTCAGGCTTTTTAATAACATCTAGTCTAAAAACTAAGAGGCTGGGTTTGTAATGTCCTGGGCTCCTTCTGGCATTGAAAAATTATCCATAGCCGGAAATTCCTTAGACACTTGGATGTTCTCAAAAACTCTAGCGCCTCCTCGCGGTTCACCAACTACCCCATCTCGGTATTGATACCACTGAAGAGAACTTGGTAAAATAACGCCTTCGAATTCTTTCCAACCATCATACTTAATTAAGCTATATCTGTCGCTGGCTTCTCCGCCACCAAAGGTAGCCGTGTACATTAACCAATGCATTTGGTTTGTTTCAGGATCAGAATAAACGATGTAGTTATCTTTTGGAGAATCCCCAACACCATCGCCGTAAGATACTTTTACTCCATTATACGTTTTACCCATTAATTCTTTTTGACCTAAATCCTCATACGTAATCCCAGGGTCTCCTATAACAAATGGAAATGCATAGAAATAAAACATTAGGTTGTAACGCATTCTTTGTCTAGGTGCATTTTCACTCGGAGGATTAACCCATACATGATCTCCATCAAATCCTACGGTCTGACCTTCAGCATCTATTCTTGTATACCTGTTTTGAAGTTCAACTAGTGTTTTTTGTCCACCATTTTCGTAAGACAGTTGTTTTAAGTCAGTCCATTTGTCAAATCCACCATGCGCATTGAACACCTTAGCAATAGCTTCAATATGATGGTCCGTTTTAGATACTTCCTCTTTCACTACAACTTCTGTAGTAGATTCAGTTTTGGTGCCCTCGCACGCCATCAAGGTGACAATTAGGGACAGAAATAAGGTCTTTTTCATAATTCAATTTTTAGTATAATCCTGAATAATAGAATTCTATACACTCGAGGATTTAAAAAAGTAACACAAACCTAAGGTTTCAAGATGATGGTTTCTCAACCACTGATATAATTCAATGTCAGACAAACGACGAGTCACTCACATCTGTTTGTAACACCTTCTAAAAAAAGATTTCAACAGACAGAATATTAGAGTAAAATCAGCACTTATCTTTGTTCAAAAGAAATTTACACATGGCCAAGTCTAGCAAATTCGAAACACAGGCAGTCCGTACTCAAATTGAGACCACGCATGCACAGGAACACGCGACGCCACTGTACATGACTTCTAGTTTTACTTATGAAAACGCTGAGGAAATGAGGGCAGCCTTTGCAGGCGAAATCGATAAAAACATCTATAGCAGGTTCAGTAATCCCAATACTCAAGAGCTGGTTGATAAGATTTGTGCCATGGAAAAAGCTGAAGCAGGCTATGCTTTCGCCTCTGGTATGGCAGCAGTCTTTTCAACTTTCGCAGCCCTGCTTTCAAGTGGTGATCATATAATTTCTTGCCGATCGATTTTCGGTTCAACGCATACCGTTTTTAACAAAATTCTTCCAAAATGGAATATTGAAACTACGTATGTCGATATAAAAAATACTGACTCATGGTTTGAAGCTGTTAGGCCAGAAACCAAGATTGTTTATGTAGAGACTCCCACTAACCCAGCCATTGATTTGGTAGACCTAGAGTGGTTGGGGAAATTCACCAAAACACATGGTTTAATACTCGTCGTTGACAACTGCTTCGCCACCCCATATCTACAAACACCAATTACATATGGAGCTGATTTGGTAATTCATTCGGCTACTAAGTTTATTGATGGACAAGGCAGAGTACTAGGAGGCATAACCGTTGGCAGTAAGGATTTAATTGACGAAATCTATGCGTTCAGTAGAAGTACAGGGCCAGCCATGTCGCCTTTTAATGCTTGGGTTTTATCGAAAAGTCTAGAAACGCTGGCTGTTCGAATGGATCGTCACTGCAGCAACGCACTTGCCTTAAGCAAATTCCTTTCTGATCATGAAGCAGTGGAATGGGTTAAATATCCATTTCTACCAAGTCACCCACAATATGACATTGCGAGAAAACAAATGACTGGTGGTGGTGGTGTCGTAAGTTTTGGTATAAAAGGGGGGCTTTCGAACGGGATAGAATTCCTCAATAAAATTAAAATGTGTTCCCTGACTGCCAATCTTGGAGACAGTAGAACTATTGTAACCCACCCTTCGTCAACAACACATGCAAAACTCAGTGAGGAAGAAAGGCTAGCCGTTGAAATTTCTCCTGAACTAATCCGTATCTCAGTAGGTTTAGAGCATATTGATGATATCATGGCCGACATAAATCAGGCATTGATCAATTAATAGAAAATAGAAATAAAAATTCATGCGTAAAGTTCTTGCTGAAATTCTAACCATTGGAGACGAAATTCTCTATGGTCAAATAACTGATACTAATTCTCAATGGATGAGTGCGGAGCTCGATAAATTGGGAATTAAAGTAGTGCGAAAAACTACGGTAGCCGATACGGAAATAGACATCCTAACGGCTTTCGAAGAAGCAGAAGCAAGAGCTGACATCGTACTTATAACTGGTGGTTTAGGACCTACCAATGATGACTTAACGATGCCGATGTTGGCCAAGTATTTCGATAGTGACATCATACTCAACGATGATGTACTTGAGCACGTTAGACAATTTTTCGAAAAACGAGGTCGGGTTTTTACCGAAATGAATAAGAACCAAGCCTTGGTTCCGAAGGTAGCGGAGGTAATACACAATGACTTAGGTACGGCGCCATGCACATGGTATGAGCGAGATAATAAGGTTTTTGTTTCTATGCCTGGTGTACCCTATGAAATGAAGAACCTCATGACCACCCGTGTGCTTCCGAAATTACAAACGACCTTCCAAACTCCAGTCATTTACCACAAGCTCATCAAAACAGTAGGTATTGGAGAGTCATTTCTTGCTGATAAAGTTAAAGACTGGGAGGAGTCTCTTCCTGAACATATTTCCTTAGCCTATTTACCTAGCATTGGTCATGTAAAACTTAGACTAACCGCGGTGGGCCAAGACAAAGCGTTATTGACAGAAGAAGTACAAAAACTCATTGATCGTTTTCTAGAGATTGCTGGAAAATATGTCTACGGTTATGATGATATGACTTTAGAAAAAGCAATTGGCGAAATGCTGATTGAAAAGAGTAAAACCATCGCATTGGCCGAAAGCTGTTCAGGAGGTTACGTTCAACACAAAATAACAAGTATTGCAGGGTCATCGGCCTATTTTCAAGGTGGCGTAGTTCCCTATCACAATGACCACAAGGTCAATCTGTTAGGTGTCAAAGAAGAAACATTAGCAGCACATGGGGCAGTGAGCGAATTATGTGTAAAGGAAATGGCTGAGGGCGTAAGAAAGGCATTTGGAGCCGATATTGGAGCTTCCAGCAGTGGTATTGCAGGTCCTGGTGGCGGAACAGAAGAGAAACCAGTTGGTACTGTATGGATTGCCTATGCCGACGGGAACCAAACCATTGCAAAAAAGCTGCAATTGACTAAAAATAGAATATTAAATATCGAATTGACAGAGATAGCAATATTAAATTTGGTTAGGAAAAGTTTAAAGGACTAAAACATTGATAATATTTGGCAAAAGACTTACTTTTGTCTTTCTGTGCAAACGTTTTAAACCGCTAGTATTTAAGTTATGGCTATAGTAGAAATGGTAATGCCGAAGATGGGAGAAAGTATCATGGAGGGTACGGTACTATCTTGGCTCAAGCAAGAAGGTGAATCTATCGAAGCAGATGAATCTGTATTAGAAGTAGCAACCGACAAGGTTGATACTGAAGTACCTGCAACTCACGGCGGTGTTTTAAAAGAAATTTTGGTTCAAGAAGGCGACGTTGTAGCCGTAGGCGCAGTGATTGCTAAGATTGAAACCGAAGCAGCTGTTGAAGATGCCGCACCGGCACAAGAAACTCCAGCTCCAAAAGCAGAAACTATAAGTGCTCCTGTAGTTGAAGCAGCTCCTGCTTCAAACGGACAGGCTGTTACTTTAGACAAACCAGCATCTGACAGATTCTATTCTCCATTAGTCATGAACATTGCTCGAAAGGAGAGCATTCCAATGGCTGAACTTGAACTTGTACCCGGTACAGGAAGAGATGGACGGGTGACCAAAAAAGATATTATGGCCTATTTAAAATCTAGGCCAGCTGGGGGCGTTCAAGCACCAGCACCTACTTCGGCACCGGCACCGGCACCAGCACCAGCAGCAAGCGCTCCGAAGCCAATGCCTGTATCTATTTCTGGAGAAGACGAAATCATCGAGATGGACCGCATGCGTAAAATGATTGCGGAGCGTATGGTAGATTCAAAACGAATTTCTCCACATGTAACTTCCTTCGTAGAAGCAGATGTCACTAATATCGTTCACTGGAGAAATAGAATTAAGCAAAGTTTCAAAGAGAAAGAAGGCGAGCCGATTACATTCACTCCTATCTTCTTAGAAGCTGTAGTAAACGCTATCAAGGACTACCCAATGATCAATGTTCAGGTTGACGGATCGAATATTGTAAAGAAAAAGGCGATCAATGTCGGTATGGCGGTTGCTTTACCTTCGGGTAATTTAATTGTACCAGTTATTCACAATACTGATCAATACAACCTCGTCGGACTTACTAAAAAGGTAAATGACCTAGCGAGAAGGGCAAGAGAAAATAAACTCACGCCAGACGATCTTCAAGGTGGTACTTATACGATATCTAACGTAGGCTCTTTTGGAAATGTAATGGGAACACCAATCATTATGCAGCCTCAAGTAGGAATTCTTGCTTTGGGAGCTGTGGTAAAAAAGCCGGCAGTGGTAGAAACACCAACTGGCGATGCTATCGCTATCCGTCATAAAATGTTCTTATCGCACTCTTACGATCACCGTGTAGTAGATGGTTCTTTAGGTGGAATGTTTGTGAGAAGAGTTGCTGATTATCTTGAAAGATTCGATGCTAATCGAGCGATCTAAAGAGTAGCTTACAATATATTAAAAAAGGCCTTCGAGTTTCGAAGGCCTTTTTTATTTCTATTTTTCATAACTAATTTAAATGACATTGAAACCGGTCGGTGAATAGAAAAATGGAGCGAAAGCAAATCAGCGTAAAAAAAGGCGAATTTCTACAACGCAAAGGAGATTTAAATAGCAAAATTTACATCGTCCAAAAAGGTATTCTGCGGAGTTACGCTATCGATGAAAAGGGTAAAGAACACATCTTTATGTTTGCTCCAGAAGACTGGATTATTGCTGATAATGTTCCTGGAGAACAACCTGCAGATCTCTATATTGATGCCATTGAAGATTCTGAGGTACTGGTCAGAGATAAGGATATTAGCGAAGTAAACGACACTGAAAGGCTTATCAAAAGGCTTTCGGTTCTTCAAAAAAGAGTAATAATGCTGATGAGCGCATCTGTTATCGAGCGATACCAGCATTTTATAAAAACATACCCTAAAATTACCAAAAGGGTACCCCAAAGAATGATAGCCTCCTACCTTGGCATCACACCAGAAGCACTTAGTAAATCAAAAAACTATCGTTCTTAAGGACAGTCTTAATCTAGATTAATGCATTTGACTTGAAGATTTGAAACCTTCGTATGATTCAAATGTAAGATTATGAAAGACCTTAAAATTCTTTTTAGAGCCTCTGCCATCTTATGGATAATATGGGGTATTGTACACATTTTAGCAGGAGTAATTACTGTGAACCACATTCTGAGTGGAGATATTTCTGGTTCTATATCAGGTATTGCCGATGCCGTTGACCCAAGCACTGTTCAGATGGACTATCCCGAAGCTGCAGGCGCAATCATCGGTCAGCATGGATTCAATTTACTTTGGATAGGAATCGTCACTTTTATCAGTGCTTTTTTCATTTGGAAAAAGAATAAAAACGCCGTTTTCTTAGCAGCTATTACCGGTGGCCTAGCCGATTTAGGTTATTTTCTATTTCTAGATTTAGGTGGGTTTGTAAATTTCATACCTGGCACTTTAATGACTATCGTTTCCAGCGCTGCGATCATTCTCAGTTTTTACGCCTATTTCACAGAAAAGAAGACTTCCGCTAAGTAAGAAAAAAAGAGTTCAAGGCTGAACACTTGCGACTACACTTGGTTAATACTTTAATGGAAATTAACCTTTCTGAAAGAGATCAAGATCGCATTATTGAAATGGCATGGGAAGATCGCACGCCCTTTGAAGCTATCAAACAACAATTCGGTTTACCTGAAAAAGAGGTCATCAAATTAATGCGCAATACGCTGAAGGCCTCGAGCTTCAAACTTTGGCGAAAGCGGGTTCATAGTGGAGTGAGTCAAAAGCATTTAAAAAAGAGAAAACCTGATATTGATCGTTTTAAATGCACACTACAGCGACAGATAACAAGTAATAAAATCAGCAAAAGATGACATTTAAAACATCTTTTGCTGATATCCTAGCCAAAATTGATGCGATAGATCCGAATGCATATGCTAAAACAAGAAACTTTGTTGACGGAGCAGTCAGCTACTTATCTCCCTATATTTCAAGAGGTGTAATTTCAACGCATTTTGTTTTACACCGACTTATTGAAAAAGGTCATGATGTGTTGCAAATGGAAAAATTTGTTCAAGAACTCGCTTGGAGAGATTACTGGCAGCAAATATGGGTTTCAAAAGGCAACGAAATCAATAAAGATTTAAAACAGGATCAGCCTGATTTTAACAATAATGAAATGCCAACTGCCCTAACAAATAGCTCGACAGGTATTGAAATTATAGATACTCAAATCAAGCACCTTCAAGAGACCGGCTATCTCCATAACCACATGCGCATGTATTTGGCATCTATTGCATGCAATATTGGAAAGAGTCATTGGAAAGTTCCTGCTCAATGGATGTATTACAATTTGCTCGATGGAGACTGGGCAAGCAATGCACTCAGCTGGCAATGGGTAGCTGGTGCCAATGCAAATAAGAAGTATTATGCCAACCAAGAAAACATCAATACCTTCTTTTACTCCAAAGAAAAGGGCACATTTCTAGACGTACCCTATGAAGAATTTCCTGATTTGAACATACCTCCAGTTCTACAAGAAACAACCTTACCAAAACTTACCACTTGGCTACCCAAAAGTGACGAACTGAACATTGACGGTACGCTACCTACTTTGATCTATAATTACTATAATCTTGATCCTAAATGGAATGAAAACCTTGTCGCAAATCGGGTTTTAATATTCGAACCTTCCATTTTCACGCAATACCCCGTAGCGAAACATTGTATTGAATTCTGCCTATCATTAGCTCAAAACATTCCAAACCTTAAAGTTTTTGTTGGCGAATTTGAAGATCTAAAGCTCCAAACTGGCAACAGTCGATTACACTTTAAAGAGCATCCGCTCAACACATCGTATCAAGGAACTGAAGAACCAAGAGATTGGATGTTTAGCGCCACAGGCTATTACCCTTCTTTTTTCTCTTTCTGGAAAAAATGTAAGAAAGAAATTAAAGCGTGGTAGAAAGAACAATTAATATCGTTTGGCTAAAGCGTGATATTAGAACACAAGATCATGCTCCTTTGAGGGCAGCCGAGATTAGTGGACTTCCCTATATTATTATCTACCTTTTTGAATCCGAAATAATCAGTCACCCAGACACCTCCGATCGGCACTTACAATTTATTTATCATTCGATCTTAGACTTCAATAAAACATTAAACTGCTTTAAAAGATCAGTTGAAGTCTTTGAAGAAAATGCAGAAACTGTTTTTGAACATTTAATTGAGAATTATAAAATATCGCAAGTATTTTCTTATCAAGAAAGTGGTATACAATTAACATGGGAAAGGGACAAAGCAGTTTCTAACTTACTAGGTGCCAACAACATTCGTTGGACACAATTTAAAAGAGATGGTATTGAAAGAGGGATAAAAAATAGAGACGGATGGGATAAAAAGTGGTATGCCACAATGAGTCAACCAACGGTTGAAAACACCTATAGTATTCAAGAATTACATCCGCTCAACCATCCTTTTCCGCTTACAGATAAACTTAAAAAAACACTTTCCGATTACTCAAGCCATTTTCAGCCGGCTGGCGAAACAAATGCGTGGAAATACTTGGATTCCTTTACCAATGAAAGAGGAAAAAATTACCATCGACTCATTTCAAAACCATCTGAAAGCCGTACCTCTTGTGGAAGGATATCACCTTATTTAGCTTGGGGTAATATCAGTATAAAACAGTCTGTACAGCACGTTAAAAGACATAAGAATTACCCCGAAAATAAGCGAGCTTTTAATGGTTTGCTCACACGTTTAAAATGGCACTGTCATTTCATTCAAAAATTTGAAGTGGAGTGTTCTTATGAGACAAAATGCATCAATCGAGGATATGAACTATTAGAAAGGCCTTTAAATGAGTGCTTTGTACTTGCCTGGAAAGAGGGAAAAACAGGCTTTCCTTTAGTAGACGCGTGCATGCGTTGTGTTGCCGAAACTGGCTGGATAAATTTTAGGATGCGCGCTATGGTGGTTTCTATACTTTGCCACCATTTAGATCAGGATTGGCGAACTGGTGTATACCATTTAGCCAATCAGTTTCTAGACTACGAACCCGGTATTCATTACCCACAATTCCAAATGCAAGCAGGTACTACCGGGGTAAATACTATTAGAATGTATAATCCACTCAAACAATCGCAGGAACATGACCCTGAGGGGAAATTCATAAAAATGTGGGTGCCAGAACTACGAGAAATTCCAACGGAATTTATCCATGAACCATGGAAAATGACCGAAATGGATATGGTTTTCAGCAAAATCACTACCCCCATTGACTACCCAAAACCACTTGTAGATTTAGCAGAGAGTGGCAAAAAAGCTAGGGCTAAAATCTGGGGCCATCGGAAACACCAAGCTGTAAAAGCTGATCAACAGAGAATAATAGAAACTCATACCAGAAATAACTAAAATGTACTTATCAAAAACCGATATATCGAATACCGAAAGGGTCAAACGACTTAACATTATTAACTCTGTATCTGGTATAAAACCCGGAAATTTAATCGGCACACGATCGAATAGTGGACAAGCCAATCTGGCAATTATAAGTTCTGTAGTTCATTTAGGGAGCAATCCTGCTTATTTGGGCTTCATTGTAAGACCAAGCGGAGAAATTAGACGACATACACAAGAAAACATTAGCCAAAACGGTTTATTTACTATAAATCATATTCAGACCGATTTCATTGAAAATGCTCACTACACCTCTGCTAAGTTTGATCATAATATTTCTGAATTTGAAGCATGTGGTCTTACAGAAGAAACGCTGAACGATTTTCACGCACCGTATGTCAAAGAAAGTGGTTTAAAAATAGGCCTTAAGCACGTTGAAAGTGTTCCCATTAAGTCTAGCAGTACCACGATGATTGTGGGCCAAATTGAGCACTTATATATTCCAGATCAGGCCATCAATGCGCATGGATATATTGACTTGAGTATTGTCCACAGCGTTGGCATATCAGGGCTCAACTCATATTACAAACTTGAAAAAATGACTGACTTTCCATATGCACGAGTCAGTAAAGTACCAAGTTTCAAAAAATGAAAAAAGAACACCTCCCTATTAAAATATGCCCTGTCTATAATAGGCCTTTCTCTTGGAGAAAAAAATGGGCGCTCAATTGGGTTGAAGTAAAATATTGCAGCCAAAAATGTAGTAGAAATAAACATAAATCATGAAGTCAGTCAACCTTTTGTTTCCGCATCAATTATTCCAGGAACATGAGATTTACGCTAACGGTTTTCCAATTTATTTGGTAGAAGAAGCGCTTTTCTTTAAAGAATTCAACTTCCACAAAGTAAAAATCGCGTTTCATCGTGCCTCTATGAAACGTCAAGAAGCCTATTTAACCAGTAGAGGCATTGAGGTTATTTATATTAATTCAACTGAAAACGACTCGAAAATCAGCGACCTAGTTAAAAACCTATATCAGGAGGGAGTTGAGACTATACATTTTATAAACCCTACTGATAATTGGTTAGAAAAACGGTTCTTTGAAGCCATTAGCAGTACTGGCTTAAAAGTTGTCAATTATGAAAATCCGCTTTTCATCAACACAAAAACAGATCTTGAGCACTTTTTTAAGCCCAACAAAAAATCATTTTTCCAAACCACATTTTATAAGCAACAAAGGAGCAAAAGAAATATTCTTATCGAGTCGGATGGAAACCCTACAGGTGGAAAATGGAGTTTTGATGGTGAAAACCGAAAGAAATATCCCAGAGGCAAAACACCTCCAAGTGTTCATTTCCCTGAAACTGATAAGTCTTGGAAAGAAGCAAAAGCCTATGTAGGGCGTCATTTCGGGAACAACCTTGGTGAATTATCCGAAAGCCAAATTTACCCAACAGGACACGCTGATACACAAGCATGGCTAGAGCAATTCTTTAGCTATCGATTTCACGGTTTTGGTGACTATGAAGACGCCATTGTTGTGGGAGAAATGCAGCTGCACCACAGTATCCTCACCCCTATGATGAATATAGGCTTAATTAAGCCTCAAGAAGTAATTGAAAAGGCCATTGATTATGCTCAGGAATACGAGGTGGCTATCAACGATTTGGAAGGGTTTGTTCGTCAGATTTTAGGTTGGCGAGAGTTTATTCGAGGCATGTACGAAACCAAAGGAAATTTCTCAAGAACGAAGAACTTCTGGGGCTTTGATCGCAAAATACCTGCATCATTTTATAATGGAACAACCGGAATTGAACCGATAGACCTTACCATAAAACAAATTCTTAAAACTGGGTATTGTCATCACATCGAACGGCTCATGGTTTTAGGGAATTTTATGTTGCTCTGCGAATTCGACCCTAAAGAAGTCTACCGCTGGTTTATGGAATTATTTATTGATGCTTACGACTGGGTAATGGTACCTAACGTCTATGGCATGAGTCAGTTTGCCGATGGTGGTTTATTTGCCACCAAACCATACATCAGCGGATCTAACTACCTTATGAAAATGAGCAACTATAAGAAAGGCGACTGGCAGACGGTTTGGGATGGCCTCTTTTGGCGTTTTATGCACGTTAATAGAGATTTTTTCTTGCAAAACCCTAGACTAGGCATGCTTGTTAGAACATTCGACAAAATGAATGAAGAAAAGAGAACTGGCCATCTAGAAAACGGGCAAGCTTTTTTGGACTCGTTGTAACCTAGGTTTAGAAGCATTAAAAGGATCTAAAGTCGCATGAAAATCATTGATTTTGAGTCGTAATTTTCCACTTTAGTATAATCGAAATCAAAAGTGAAAGAAGATATATAATCAAACCATAAATTAAGGTGTAAGTCGCATACTTCAACCCACCAGCCAATAAGGGTAACGGCACATCTCCGACCTCCTCTATTGCACTAAAAACACTTACTAAACTTATAGTCGTTGATAGTACTCCAAAAATCAAGGCAAAGAGCCCAACCTCCCTAATTTGCGCTAACCTCTGAAAAGAATGACTCCTAAACCCAGTCATAAATGCAGACCGTGCATGAAATACTGATAGCACAAGCATCACTGCACCTATTATTGATATGATACCCATGTAGAGTGGACCTCCTTCATTAAATAAACTGATCATGATATGTTTTTTTAGTTATTTAAACTTTTCATAAAGTTATGACCCACAGGTCTAAGGCCAGAAGTTGTATCCCCATCTTAATTTGTTGTTTATCGACAAACCCTTCGTAATATGAGAAAAATGGAGATTTTAGCATCTCTTTTAGATAAAATTCATCTGCATGCAAAAAACATCAAGTCAGATCATTTTTTGGATATTGATATTCGTTTTCCTAAACATAGTTTTTGGTTCTAAGTGGGGGAACTACGGAAACTCCTTTTATTACACATCCATGCTGATGCCTGTTGCGCAAGCAACTTCCTATTTTTTCAACCTTTTCCTAGTACCTAAGTATTTATCGCAAGGAAAGTATTTCAAATTTGGCTTATACACTATCTATACAATTATTGTATCTGTATTCTTCTCGGCCGTAGTCTCGATCGTATCATTCATAATATTAGCCGACCTTAATTGGAATGAAATGAACCCAGCTGTGACCGACTTATTTCAATTGGGAATAATAATTTATTTCGTGGCCATCCTCTTTTCGTTTATCCACACATACAGTTCGGACAAAAAACATCGAATCGATTTAAGTATACTCGAAGCCAATAATGAGAAAAACCTTCAGAAAACAATTAGAGTAAAATCGAATAGAAAGATACTTTCAATCAATATTTCAGACATTCTGTACATTGAGAGTTTAGCAGACTACGTAAAGCTCCACACCTTAAATGAAGTCATTATAACTAAAGAGAAAATCAGTACGCTAGAAAAAACATTACCAAGCTGGTTCATTCGGATTCACAGATCCTACCTGATTGATCAAAATAGACTTAATTCTTATGGACATGACTTTGTCGAGTTAAACTCCACTAAACTCCCGATAGGCCGAAAGTATAAGAAAGAAGCCATAGAGAAATTTGAAGAGCGTCAGGTCAGTTAGTCTAAATCACAGAAGGGCCTCATTTCTAGAAATACATCAGCAGCCCTAATCAACTGATCTACCTTGGTAATCTATAATTAAAGATTTACCTGCACACTTCATAACTCTCTCATTATAAAGAAGTTAACAAAACACGAGACTAAGGCAGAATCTGTTCAAGTCCGCACATAATCAGTTCAATAACGTTCAGGGTAATTTCGGAGAAATTACTAAACAGGCCTTTTTAGAGTTCTATGACGGTTTATCACTTATGGCATTACCATTGAATAGCTTATAAGCGGATAGAATAAAATACACATGCTGAAGAGTTACCTCCTAATTTCACTCCGAAACATTCGGGGTAATAAAGGGTCGTCTGTACTTAATATTTTGTGCCTTACACTCGGTATGGCTACTTGCCTTTTCATATTTAACTATGTAAGGTTTGAGTACAGCTATGATAGTTTTCATGAAAAGGCTAAACAGATTCACCGAATTGAAACCGACACCTACTTTAGACAGGAGATTGTAAAGACAAATGCTTTTACAAAGTTTGGCGCAGCAGCAGATCTGAAAAATACTTTCTCTGAAATTGATAATACTGCAAGGCTTATACCTTTTTCCGAAAACAGTTCTGCCTTTCTACTTTCTCGGGATATTGATAGTACCAAACGGACTACTTTTGTAGACAAAGCTTACTATTCAGAATCATCTTTCTTTGATATATTCTCTCTTGAATGGCTTGAAAAAGACGAAGACGAATCTCTGTTGAATGAGAATGGTCTTGTAGTTTCTACTACTACCGCCGAGCGTCTTTTTCCAAAACTGATTCAGAATGGGAAATCAATTCTTGGGCAAAAAGTGAACATTCGAATATCAAGTCAAAATGAAGAAACTTGGACAATCCAAGGAGTCTTCGAACCACTACCCAAAAATTCTCACCTAACCTTTGGGGCATTATTCTCTCTTTCAGGAAAGGACTTTTTATTGAATTCCAATAGTCAAGAAAACACCTATACTTATGCCCTCGTCAACGATGACTATGATCGACAATTGTTCAAAGAAAGACTAGTCGATCGAGATAGTCTTTCCGAGCTCTCTTATAAGCAATTGGACTACTTATCGCTCAGACCCTTACGAGAAATTCACACCTCAACCAACGTTTCAAATGACCCAGGGCAGAGTGCAAAACCCACTTTCATCTTGTTCTTAATCGTGATGGGGTCAATTATCTTAATTCTTGCAGCCACCAATTATATCAATAGTTCTATCATCAATTCTATCGAAAGGTCTAAAGAGGTCGGTATTCGAAAATTACTAGGCGTAAGACCGATTCAACTGATTTTTAACATTCTAGTAGAATCAGGATTTATCAATCTAATCTCTGGTCTTTTGGCACTCGGCGTATTCTTATTTGGTGTTCGCTCAGTCGACGTTTTTACGACCATTGACTATCCTAATGTATTAAACGCCAATGTCATGGTAGCGAGTGGCCTGTCGCTCGTTGTCATCATCATTATAGCGGCCATACTCTCAGGTTACTTTCCAGCCCGTCTTCTAATTAACCTGAAACCGATAGAAGCTATGCGGGGCAAAAACCAAGTGGTCAATTCAAAACAGTCTTCCAAAGGTTCGGGAATTATGCGGATTCTCCTCGTTTTCCAGATCACCGTGAGTATCATTTTCGTATCTGGACTCTTTATCGTTCAAAAACAACTGAATTATGTCAAAGACAAAGAAAATAAGAGCTTTAGGATGAACCTAACGGCAAAATTTCCGGGGCTGACTGGCGCGAATGATGACTATGCTAGGCAAATTCAAGGATTTATTAGCGCTTTGATCAAAGACGACAAAATTGAATCGGCTGATATTTCAAACCTCTACAATGGTCAAATCAAAATGCGTCAGGCCATCAAGCCACTTTATCAAGTGGGGGGCGACACTACAGCTTTAGTCGCTAAATTCGATCTTTTTGTAATTGATTATCAATATTTCGATGGTCTGAAAGAGCAATTTTTAGCTGGCACAAATTTTAATAGAAGGTTTGGCTATGACTATAACAGCGTGATTATTAATGAGTCGGCTTTAGAAGCCATGAGGTTTGCATCACCAGATTCGGCCCTTTCTAAATTCATTCGACCTTATAATGGCCCTTTAAAAATTAAGGGCATCATCAAAAATGATTCAACCAATGATATTCCGAAAGTTTACGTTACTGGTCTACGCTACCCAACCTATTTCGATATAACTATTTTAGCCAGGGGAAATTCTGCCGAAAAGCTTAACACCGCTGTAACAACTGCTCAAAACAATCTTAATAGGCAGCTTAGCGGGATATATTTTCTCACAAGAAAATATGATCAACAACTTACGATGGAGAAGAATTTGGTTAAGATCTTCTTTGCTTTTACACTTATGGCAGTCTTTATTGCCTCATTGGGAATTTTCGGATTGTCCTCCTTTACTGCTTTAAAAAGAGCCAAAGAAATAAGTATCAGAAAAATACTAGGGGCCAATATTCAGCAAATACTCTACTTACTTGTTCATGATTTCTTGAGACTAATGTTTATTGGAAGCGCCATTGCAATACCAATGGTGTTTTACGCTGCAAGAGAGTGGCTCGAAAATTATGCATTTAGGATTAACTTGCATTTGGGTATTACGCTCTTACCCATATTAATCATGTGTCTTCTTTCTATCAGTATAATCGTGAGACAGTCTTGGAGTACTAGCATTCAAAGTCCTCTACAATCCTTAAGAAGTAGCTAAAGGAAAGGGCATTCATCTGTAAAGACCATCTAATTGGATGAATACTTTACAATTGAAAAAACTATTGCTAATCGTTTCTTACAGCACCCGCCAAAGTATCATGGTGTTCTAGAAGAAGAGACCTCAAATAACTACCAATCGTGTAAACACTTTCAAAACCAGCTTTTTTTGCCGCAGCATTTTCTGTTTCAATTGGAATATCAGCACTCTCAGCAAAATGCTTGATATCACGGTAAAAGCCCAATGTGAAAATATCTACTTCCCCACCAAAAATCTTAGTGAAGATAAGGTTGGTATCACGGCCTATTTCAGTTAAATAGACGTTCTCCATTTCCCTCTGTCTTAAAAGCTCTTCTTGCTTTCCTGCCAGCGCTTGAAACATTTCTACATGGTAGTAGTCAAACTGGGTAAACCTTTCATTGAATTCTTCTAAAGACGGCCCTTCCACTATAGATTCTTCCTGCCAAGACACCATCCTGTAATAAGGCCTGCCGTAACCTTGGTCAAGCGTTGCTGAATTATCTCTACGTTTATCCATTTCAGCAGCCGAGAAATGTTTTCCTAAATCTTTTACAGGATACATTAAAAGTAAATCCCACTGATCGCCTTGAGAGTGACGCATAAGAAATGGCTTTTCTATACCAGCACGTTCATAATTTTTAAGATCGGCCTTGATCACATCAATTAAATCCAATAATTGACCTGGGTTCGCACGCATGGTAATTACTTTATAGTATACATTATTAGCTTGTTGCGCTTGGCAATTGGTAAATAAGCATACCGTAAGAAGTAATAAAAAGTACTTTTTCATAATTCGTTATTTTCGATCAGCATAGGATATTCTTCCAGAAAGTTAAAGATAGTTTGGTAAATAAAATCTAAGTCTTCATCTGAAATGATATAAGGAGGTATTAAGTAAATAACATTCCCAAGTGGTCGGATGAGTATGCCCTTGTCAATAAAATATGGATATAAGTGATGTCTGGCTTCATTGAAATAGGAAGTATCTCTATCCGTATTAAGCTCGAAAGCAATAATTGTCCCAAGAATCCGGGTATTTCTTACCAAAGCATGCTGAGCTATTTTTTGACTAAATGCTGTATGGCGCCGGTTTATTCTAGTTCTATTTTCAGTACACTTTTCATCCAGCAATAGGTCTAGGGAAGCATTTGCCACAGCGCACGTGATTGGGTTTGCGGTAAATGAGTGCCCATGAAAAAAGGTCTTCATTAAATCGCTTGATCGATAGGCATCTTGAATTCTTTGTGAACAGGTAGTAATACCCATGGCTAAAGCTCCGCCTGTTAAACCTTTAGAAAGACACATGATATCTGGGTTTGTTTTTAAAGAATCAGCAGCAAACAATTCTCCTGTTCTACCAAAACCCGTCATCACTTCATCAGCAATACAAATCACATCATTGGTTTGTGCCAAGCTGATCATACGATCTAATAAGTCTTTATCATAAACCCTCATTCCAGAAGCACCTTGTGCCAAAGGTTCGTAGATAAAGGCGGCTACGTCATTAGTCGCTATTATCTGCTGGAAATGATTCCAAACTTCTTCGTCATTTTCACCATTTGGAAAATCCACAAAGTCCACCTCAAATAAAAATGGATCGAATGGTGATGTAAATGGGCCTCTTTCCCCGACTGACATAGCACCAAATGTATCGCCATGATAGGCACCATCAATTGCAATTATTTTACGTTTCTCAATGCCTTGATTGTGGAAAAATTGAAAAGCCATTTTCATGGCTACTTCCACGGCTGTACTACCATTATCAGAATAGAAAATCTTCGATTGATTTTCGGGAAGAATCTCGAGGAGCCTTTCTGCTAAGCGAATAGCTGGCTCATGGGTAAAGCCAGCGAAGATAACATGCTCCAACTGGGCTGCTTGTGATGCAATGGCCTCAGCAAGGTATGGGTGACTATGACCATGAATATTTACCCACCACGAAGAAATAGCATCGATTATTTTCTCACCTTCTTCGGTGTATAAATTAACCCCTTCGGCCTTTTCAATCATTAGAGGACTTTCCATTCCTCGTAAGGGCGTAAATGGGTGCCAAATAGCAGCCTCATCTCTTTTTATCCAATCAGTCATACCAATTCAGTAATAATTCATCGGCCCAATACTCTACTACTTCCTTATTAATCAAACCCAGTTTTGGAAGGCGTAGCAACACCTTAAAACCCGAATGTTTCTCAATAATTCGCTCACTTTCGGGATTAGATTCTCCATTGAATATGATCCCTTTAACAGGAATATTATTGCGTTTTAAAAAGTCTATGCTCAACAAGGTATGGTTGATGCTTCCTAAGTATAAGTTGGCTACTAAAATTACCGGAGCCTTGAGTTCAACAGCAATATCAATAACAAAATCTTCATCATTCAGTGGCACCAGAAGACCACCAGCGCCTTCAATCACAATGTCATTCTTAGTTTCAGGGAGAACGAAATCGTCTAGTTGAATATGCAGGTGTTCAAATTTAGCAGCAGCATGAGGCGAAGCTGGTAATTTGAGTAAGTGTGTTTCTGGATGAAATTTAGTGATCGAATTCTTCACCAAGCTGCTTACCGTTTCTGTGTCGGTAGGCAAACCGGCTTGAACGGGCTTCCAGTAATCTGCTTTTAGTGCCTCTGTTAAAATTGCAGACACTAGGGATTTACCACTATCTGTGCCTATAGCTGTTACGAAAAATGTCATGCATTGAATTAAGATTGCAAGTTAAGAGACAAATGGAAATCGACGCCTTCCAGCCGTAATCAATTTGCGTTTGAGTTCATCAAATCTGATTGGCTTGGTTAAATAATCGTCCATACCAATTTCCATCGCTTTATCAATATCTTCTTGAAATGCATTGGCCGAGAACCCGATAATATATGGCTGACGGATTAGTTCTTTTTTACGAATGATTTTGGTTGCCTCATATCCATCTAAATTTGGCATTGATATATCCATTAGGATAACGTCGTACGCTGCACGCTCAATTTCAGCAATTACATCCAGCCCATTAGAAACCACTTTTGGGGTAAAGCCTAATCGTTCTAAAAATATAACTGTCAGCTTTCTATTGACGGCATTATCTTCTGCAAAGAGAATCTTAATTGGGTAATCATCACAGATTTTATTTTTGTTTGGTGCTATTGTATTTTGAACACCTACCTTAAGGTATTCTTGAATTTCTACCTCAAGGGCCAGTTTTACTCTAGCGCTAAATGAAAACTGAGACCCTACACCCACCTCACTCTTCACCGATACTTTACCATGGAAAAGTTTTACCAGTCTTTTTACAATAGCCAAACCGAGTCCGGTACCTCCAAATTTTCTCGAATGAGATGAATCTGCTTGTGTAAACTCCTTAAATAATGAGTCTAGTTTCTTCTGAGGAATCCCTATCCCCGTATCCTTAATTTGAAATTCTAGGTGTGCATGCTTGGTAGTAACTTTATTCAACGAAACATTTATAGTAACACTTCCTCTCTCTGTAAATTTTATTGCGTTTGAAAGCAAATTGAGCAGAATTTGACGTAATCTTCCACGGTCAGTTTTAATAAATTCAGGAATATCATTTGCAATGATTTTGTTCACCGCCAAGTCCTTTTTTTGGGCCTCGAATGAAATAAGTCCTATGGCATCATCGATCATTTTCTCGAGTGAGAATACATGTTCTTCGAACGACAATTTTCCTGATTCAATTTTTGAGTAATCAAGAATATCATTGAGAATCCTTAATAGTGTATCTCCGCTAGCTTGAATAGTGTCTACAAACTCGCGTTGGTCTTCATTTAAATTGGAGTCGGCCAATAAACTAGTCATACCGATTACACCATTCATTGGGGTTCTTATTTCATGACTCATTGTGGCTAAGAAATTACTCTTGGCTTTGGTTGCGTTTTCAGCAGCAGTTTTGGCCTTTCTCAGTTCAATTTCAAGATTCTTCTGAGCTGAAATATCTCGTGCAATAACGAATACTTGGGATTCATCTAGTTTTATAAATCGCCCTTCATACGTAGATTCCTTACCCGGTTTACCGAATTGATATTCTAGCGTTTGTAATTCCCCTGTTTTAAATGCGTTTTCAATAGCGTCTGTAAAGACTGTTCCTAAAGGCTCTGGTATCACATCTTTTACACGCTTCCCAAGAAATTGCTCAGGCTTAAACCAAAGCCGATCTTCTTCTTGCACTTGGTAGTCTATGTATCTTGCCTCTCTGTCCATTGTAAACAGCGCATCTGGAATAGCTTCCAATATCATTGCTTGCTGAAGCTCGCTTTGTTTGAGCTCCAACTCTGCCTTGTATATGCTCGTAACATTTCTGGCAACACATGTTACATAATCAATTTCTCCAGAAATACTGGTATGCGGAAATTCAAATATTTCCAACATTTGAGTTTGCTCCTGTTTATCGTAAACCTCTATAAAATAAGGTGATTTGACACTAGAACCACTTCTGAAAATTTCCTTTACGTGTGTGGCAATTTTATCATTGATTTTATTGGGTGTAATGAGGCTTCGAAAATGCATTTCTCCATCGCTTTTTGCATAACCGAGTGTTCTTTCCACATTACTCGATACATAGTTAATTACACCAGTTTTATTGTATCTAAAAACAAAATCTGCTGAGTGATCCATCAAAAGTTCGAAAGTATCAGTTATTGCTTCATTACGCATTTTTACAATAATCAGCTTGTCTTCAAGCCGCATGACTTTCCTTCTATACTTAAATAAGAAGTAACTCACTATAAGCAGTATTGGGAATACTGCTATTAAAAAATAGGAATACTCAGACATCTAGTGTTTTGCAAGATTTAAGTAAAGTTACCATATAATATTATTCATTAACTATAGAAGTATAACTAGTATTAATATTTCATGGCCTTTTTCAACGATAATGCCATTGCATTAAATCGTGTAATTGATTCTTTTATGAATTCATCAGACAAAATTCCGTCTATTTCTTCTTCTAGTACATCGAACTCACTTACCTTAAAAGTCTGCTCAAAAGGACCCTTTTCTAACTTTATAATATACTTACCATTCCAACTGAAGACGGTTATTTTGCACGCTTTCCCATCTATTTCTTTAACTACCCTCATTTGTTAATTAAAATTTTGTCAAAGATAGTCTTTCTATGAAATCAACCGCCTGTCAGAAAGCATAGACTGTTTTTTGAAGAGTCATGAAATAAAATTATTGTTGCAATCCAACATGTTCAACCTTAGAATACTAACCTCTATTTTATTTTGTGTCCTAGGCTTTTCTGCCTTGGCCCAAGAACGGAAGCAAGTCCGGATTCAAAGGGCATCAGACAACATAGTTCTTGATGGGTTAATGAATGAAAAGACATGGGAAATTGCCGATGTCGCCAATAATTATCAACAAAACTTTCCAAGTGATAGCATAAGTGCCAATGCATTAACAGAAATGCGTTTTACCTATGATGACAAGTACATTTACATTGGGGCAAAAATGTACAATACCGGTTCAAATGGTTATGTAACACCTTCTCTAAGAAGGGATTTTCGAGGCGGTGGAAACGATATGTTTATCGTACACTTCGATACCTTCGACGATAAGACAAATGCTTTTCAATTCGGGATAAATCCGTTTGGTGTAAGGCGCGAAGGCTTAGTCTCAAATGGAGGTGGAAATAGAGGTGACCTATCACTTGACTGGGAAAACAAATGGCGAGGAGAAGCTACTCAGCACGATGGCTATTGGATGGTAGAAATGGCCATACCTTTTAAGAGCATTAGATTCAAAGAAGGCGGTACAATTTGGAATATTAATTCATATCGTATCGATAGCAACACTGGCGAACGTTCAGCCTGGAATCCGATACCACGAAATTTTGTACTCTATTCCTTAGCACACACTGGACAATTGATTTGGGATAAACCGCTAAAAAATCCTGGGGCCAATATCGCTGTAATTCCTTATATATCGGCTAACATGAATGGCGAAGGAGGCTATGTTCCGACTGGTGAAACGGACGCACTCCCGAGGTCATCAGATGCTTCAGGTGATTTTGGCTTTGATGCTAAAATCGGAGTTGGCCCGGCACTGAATCTTGATTTAACAGTTAACCCAGATTTCTCTCAAGTTGAAGTAGATCGGCAGGTCACTAACCTCGATCGATTCGAAATATTTTTTCCAGAACGCAGGCAGTTTTTCCTTGAAAACGCAGATTTGTTTGGTCAATTCGGAGCTGATGGTTTACGCCCGTTTTTTTCTAGACGGATTGGGGTTTCTAGGGACGAATCGACCGGGACGAATATTCAAAATAAAATTAATTTCGGCGCACGGTTAAGCGGAAAATTGAATAATAATTGGCGAATCGGCATTTTGAATATGCAGGCAGCTGAAGAATCGGACATTAACCTTCCTAAACTCAATTACACCGTTGCAGCTTTACAGCGCAAGGTATTTAGCAGGTCTAATATTGGATTGATATTCATCAATAAACAAGATCTAAACAATGAAAACGGAAGTGCCTTTAATCAATATAATCGCGTTTTAGGCATTGATTATAATCTTGCTTCGGCGGATAATGTATGGAATGGTAAAATATTCTATCACCAATCATTTGACAAAACAGATGCGGATGATTCATATGCGACAGCTGCTAGCATTAGCTACTCTACAATCGACTGGCGTGTTGAAGCTTTAGTACAACAAGTGGGTGATAATTATAATCCAGAGGTTGGCTTTGCCCGAAGAAGCGGATATAACAGAGGTAACCTGAGTGTTACGAAAAACTTTTACCCTGAAAAGGGAGCATTTCAGCAACTAAACCCATTCGTTTCTGTTGACTTTTTTGAAAACGACTTAAATGGAACGACAGACTCTGAATATCGTGTAGGACTACGTAGCCAGTTACAAAATACAGGGCGTATAAACGCTAGCCTTGTACGAAACTTTATATATCTATTTTCGGATTTCGACCCTACACGAGAAGGCAACCTAGCGCTCCCCGAAGGCAACGAGTATACATTCACGAATTTTGAGGCAGACTATAATTCAGACACGCGAAAAAAGTTTTATTACACACTCAGAACCAGTTATGGTGAGTATTTCAACGGAGATCGATTTAGCTTAGGCGGTGCAATAAATTATCGGTTTCAGCCCTATGGTCTTATTAGCCTAAACTATAATTACAATAACATTAGACTGCCCGATCCATATGGCGATGCAGACATTATTCTCTTTGGGCCTAGGTTCGACATCACCTTCTCAAAATCCCTATTCTGGACTACTTTTATTCAGTATAACAGCCAGATTGATAACCTGAACGTTAATTCGAGACTTCAATGGAGGTTTAAGCCAGTATCTGACATTTTTATTGCATATACTGATAATTACTTCCCAAATGACTTTGTGAATAAAAACCGGGCACTCGTCATCAAGCTTACCTATTGGCTTAACCTTTAGCGGTTAATGGTAAAAGTATGGCTCATTTCTGCACTTAAAGATCCAGCGACAGAGCAATATTTCGTAGCGGCTAAATGGCCTAATTTTTCGAATTCTTCTTGTTTCGCATCTGGTGAATCCAATACGAAATGTAAACGGATATGGGTAAACCCTCTTGGATGATCGTCCCTTCTATCTCCTTCTGCTTCAACCGATAAACCATTGACGGTGCGTTTTCTTTTCTTCAGCATCTGTACTAGATCTACGGATGCACACCCTGCCAAAGCAGACAATAATAATTCGGTAGGCGATTGCGCTTTCTTCTCTTCAGGTGCACGCATATCAATCTGAACTTTATTGCCATTTTCGTTGATGGCTTCAAATTCATAATCTCCTAGTAACGTGGTTGTTGTCTTCATATTGTCTGAAATTGTATGGCTTGCAAATTTAAACTAATTAAACACCTAACTGTACAATAAGAAAATAAGTTTCACGGTTTTAGGGGGAACTCAAAACCTAAGAAAATGCAACAATCAAAACTTTATTTCTTCCTTTTAATGGTCTCAGCGCTGTTTACAATGTCTTGTAACAGCGACGACAGTGAAAACTTAAACCTAGCTGTCACTATTGAAGATCAATTTGTAAACCTACCGTCCAATGTATCGGTATTTTTTAGAGTAGAGGACGCCGCCGGTAACGGCGTGGCTGGCCTTACTGAAAACGACTTTGTTATCTATGAAAACGGTGCCATAATTTCAGAATTTGAGGCCACTCGGAAGATTCAACCCAATGAACAAGTATTCGATTACCACATTACGCTTATGCTCGATTTAAGTGGGAGTGTGCTCGGTAGTGAAAATTTAGAGGCGCTAAAAACAGCTTCGAAAAGCTTTATTGATGAAGTGGTTCCATCTGATGATAAAACCAATGCTCAAGCCATAAAAATGGACATTTGGTGGTTTGATGGCTCTGAAAACATCAAACAGCTGCAAGCTGTTTCGACGAGTGCTACAGAGTTAAAAGCTTCTATTGACAATATTTCGCCAGCTATGAGCTCTGATAACTCTACCAATTTATTTGGTGCAGTGATACAAGGTATTGAAGTAGCCACTCAAAAATTAACACAAACCAGAAACCTCGATGAGATTGCCTCAAGTGCAGTGGTAATCTTTACAGATGGCACGGATCAGGCCAACAGAAACACAAAAGGACAAGCATTGTCGGCAGTTTCCAATGCCGATAGAGATTTATCAATCTACACTATTGGACTAGGGGGAGAAATAGACGAACAAGTCTTGCGCGAAATTGGAAAAACAAGCTTCGTTTCGGCTGCAAATATTGGAGAACTCTTGGACAGCTTTAGAGAAATAGGAGATCTCATTAATGGTCGGGCGAATAGTTATTATTTATTGGAATATTGTTCACCTAAAAGATCGGGCAACAACCAACTCACTATCGAGGTAAATAAAGGGGCACTTGTGGGGAAAGCCAATTCTCTTTTCGATGCCTCTGACTTTAACGGAAGCTGCACGCTAGAATAAATTTATCCCTACCAACCTTTGATGCCCGCTTCTATTGGGATGGGCAAATGATTTGGTTCGGGAACTTTAGGACATTCGTATCTATCGCTGTAAGCGCAACTTGGATTGTAGAGCTTGTTAAAATCTACAACCCATTCCTCTCCTTCTGGAATACCCTCATAGTGAAGATATCTTCCGGCGCTATAGGTGCTTCCACCCGTAGTCGCATCCATAATTGGTAGAAATACATAGACCTTTTTTGTACGAAGCGCAAAACTCTGTACTTGCACGTACGCCTCAAGTGTATAAGGTTCTCCTTTCAGCTGAAAATGAAGAATACCAATACGCCTGTAAATTCTTGTGGTTCCTTTACTCGTTCCTAAGGCAAAAGGTTTGGATTCTGGAGTTTCCTCGAACCTTGCTTTTACGCTATAGGTGGGATCAGGTTTAAAAAATGTATGCCCCTTGAAGTTCTCTCTTCCAAGGGCTGTTAATGGCGACTTTTGCGGATCTAGAAATTCTTCATTCTGGGTTCTCCGATATTCAGCGATCTCTTTATAAAAGGCGCTATCCTGAGCCTTTATCAAACTCAGGATAGTGAATAAAAAAATTACCGATAAAAGATATTTCTTCTTCATTCTAGAAATTATGCAGGTGTTGTATGCTCACTTGATTTTAATACTAAACTACTAATTACACTAATTACCACGCCAATTAAGAATACGGTTACAAACATTAGAATGGTTCCACCGATTGGCGTATACATAAAGCTATCACTTCCATTCATTAATGCCTCAAATTTTTCTTCAAAGGCAGGTGTTCCTATTTCGAGTCCTTCAACATGCGCTAAATATTGCTCATTGAAATCCGGCATAATCCAGGTTACGAATATAAAATTATACAAGCCCCATGCCAGACCCCCAATAGCCGATATAGCCAAACCAATTCTCATCGATTCACCAAAACTAATCACCCCATTATTTACTTTGTCTCTATGGTTTTTAACGGCCACAAAAATAAGTGCCATAGCAACAATCATTGAAGAATAACCAATTACCTCTCCTGCATCGAAAGTTTCTGGTCCATATCCGTAAATAAGACCAAAAATGATTGGCACTCCCATGAGAATACCGAAGACATAAGGGGAATAAATTTTAAGTACTCTTTTCATATCATTTGTTGTTTTGTTTACCCAAATCAACTTTAAACCAATAATTGAAGACTCATACTTAAGTACCAATCTAACTATTCATACGAAAGTAGGAGCCTTCTAACTGATCACGCGCCATTCTTTGGCCCTAGTTACAGCTTGCGTTCTTCGTTTCACATCTAGTTTCACAAAAAGGCTTGAAACATGTGTTTTGATAGTACTCTCCGAAACAAAAAGTCGTTCGGCAATTTCTTGATTCGATAACCCTTGGGCAATCAATTTAAGTACTTCCATTTCTCTAGTACTAATTCCTAAGGAATTGATCTTCTCCACATCAATTTCGTGGGACGGAGCAACTTCAATGACTTTATCTTTTTTAATGTTTCCACCCAAGTAGATTCCAAGAGCAATTAAAATAACGGCGGCAATACTAATCACTACATCTGCCGGTAGACTAGGGATAAACAGAGAGACGTTACTAAGTTGAAAAAGTACAAGTAAGGCCACAATGATTAAACCAAAGCGCAATACTGTTTTAAGCATACTGCAATTAATAAAATTCTAGATCAAAAATATATAGCAATCACTTACCAATCCAAGACTGCAGCTTCTTTTCGAGAAAACGGCGCTCGGCAATATTGAGAGATTCTGCAATCGCCTTCTGAAGATAAAGTCTTGCTTGAGGCCACTTTTCCAGGTCGGCATAGAGATCGGCTTTTAGGGCATTGAATGATTGATTTCCTTTTATCTCAGATTCAGTAGCTTCCATTACTTCCAAAGCTATGGCAGGCCCTGCCACTTTGCTCAAAACCACCACCCTACTCATTTGCACTACGGGCGCTGGTTTCAACTTAACCAAGGAATCATACAGACCTAGGATCACCTTCCAATTCGTTACCTCATAGTTTTTAGCCGTAGTATAATAAGCAGAAATGGCTGCTTCTAGTTGATAAACCGAGGAGCCTTCGTGCAAAGATGACTCTTTGAGAAATTTCCAGCCCCATTTGATATACTCTTCGTCGTAGAGACTTCTATCTTGATGTTCTAAGGTCAATAAATTACCGGCCTTATCTATTCTGGCAGGAAACCTAGCGGCTTTAAAGAGCATCATAGAAATAAGTGCCTGAAGTTCACCCTTGTCGCAACTCTTCTCATTAGTCAGCAAAAAACCAAGCCGGATAGCTTCTTCACACAAGTCTTGTTTAATCAGATTTTCACCCTCTGTAGCCTTATAACCTTCGTTGAAAAGTAAATAGATAACTTGCAATACTTCAGCCAAACGTGATTCAATAGCCTCGCCTTTCGGTACAACTAGTTCACCCACTTCCTCCTTAAATTTTTTCTTAGCTCGTGTAATGGCTTTTTTTGCGGCCTCTTCTTTTTTCAGCAGCGCACGAGCAATTTCCTTAATCGACAAACCACATAAGAGCTTCAGGCTTAGCATAAGCTGCTCACTTGGTTTCATTGCCGGATGACAGCATGCAAATATCATTCGAAGCTGATCGTCGACAAGGCTGCTTTCTTCTGGAAGTTCTAAGCTCTCCGCATCTTTGTTCAATTCAATAGAAGCCTGATCATCCCAGTCGGCATTCTTTTTATCCTTGCGCAAAAAATCAATCAGTTGGTTATTGGCTACCCTATATATCCAAGCCGAAGGATTATCAGGCATAGGTTGATATGACCATATTTTTGCTGCTTTATAAAGCGCTTCTTGCACAGCATCTTCAATCTTGTCGATTAAATGGGGAGAATAGCGGTTGGTGAATAGAGAAACTAACTTTCCATATTCATGTCGAAATAAGTGATCGAGTGTACTATTAACTGGATTAGACATAAAAATTTGGTTAAAAAAAACCGTGTCTTACTTTAAAAAAATGGCCAGCAAAAAAAGCACTTGAGAATTTCTATTCCCAAGTGCATAAGACATTACATATCTGAGATTTCCCTTACTTCTATGTGGCCATCTTCAGCATCTAAAATAGGGCAGCCTTTTGAAAGCTCAGTGGCTTCATCCAAAGAACTGGCGTTTACCATTAAGTAACCTCCTACTATTTCAGCACCTTCAGCAAAAGGTCCGTCCGTAACAACTTTACCACCTTTGGACACTTGTTTTCCTGCTGCTTTTAATGGCAATCCGTCTATTAATTGGCCTTTTTCGGCTAGTCCTTGCATCCAAACACCCCATTCAGCCATATGAGCCTGAACTTCTTCCGGCGACATTGTTGCCATTCGCGCGTCGCCTCCTCTAAATAGATATAAATACTTTTGCATTGTCTTAAAAAATTATGATTCAAAATATAGTTCAAAAAATCGCGATTCACCTTATAGACGTAAGTTTCTGCACTTGGGGACAAAATCAAATAATATATTTTGTCTTTACTCAGCGATCGATATAATCGCTTCTTTTAAAATTTCGACTACCCTTTGTTGTTCTCCCAAATCCAACGAAGCAAATCCCATTCTTATACCATTGTGGCCTATCTTTGTCCTGTCATAATTCTGGTAGTTCGGTATCACCAAGTCTTTCTTTAAACAAAACTCCGCGATGGCCGACCAGCTCAACTCCTTTCTTAAGATTACCCAAACTGCCATTCCGCCTTCCGGAATTTTAAAGGATAAATAATCAGAAAGATGTTCTAATAAAAGGTTACAAAAATGGTCTCGTCTAGCATGATATAGTTTCAAGGCCTTTCTGCTATGCCTTTGCAAGTCTCCTTGTTGAATCATTTGAGCAATTGATCTTTCCATAATCGCATCCCCTTGCCTATCAATGATACGCCTTAAATGTCCGGCTGACGCAATGAAATCTTTAGGGGCAATTATGTAGCCAATGCGAATAGCTGGTGCTACAATTTTACACAGAGCCCCCATATAAATTACATTCCCGTTGGATGCAATGCTGATCAAGGGTAAAAGCGGTGCACGCTGATAGTGGAAGTCGTAATCATAATCGTCCTCCAAAATGGCAAAACCATACTCTCTTGACAATTCCACAAGGTGCATTCTTCTTTCGGCACTCATGGTTACGGTAGTCGGGTGGTGATGATGTGAGGTTACGTAAACAGAGCGTATTGTATATTCTTGACAAAGGGCCTCCACTTCATGTGTAACGAGCCCCTTCTCGTCTACAGAAACCTGCATGACTTGTGCTCCGGCATGCTCCAGTGTTAAGCTGGCAGCGATGTAATTCGTTTCACCAACGATAGAAATACCACCTTCCCGATGCAACAATTGACTGGAGAGATACATAGCCATTTGACTGCCGCGAGTAATTAGAATCTGATCTACACTGCACCTTAACCCACGTGTTTCTTGCAAGTGCTTAACCAGCACTTCTCTGAGCGAAAGATCTCCATAAAATGGCCCGTAGTTTAAATGCTTTGAATTGTATTTTCGTGAAATAACGCTCCTGTAGTGTCTAAATATCTCAGTTACAGGGGCTATTCTTACGTCTGGAGTGCCCTCATCTAATGTAAGGCCACTTGGCAAGGCTGGCTCTCTTCTATGGAGTGCTTCAATCCTATCAAATCCAAATGGTGCATTTTCCGAGAACCTCGCCTCTTGTACAAGGCCCTCTGGTTTAACTTCTGGCAATTGGCCGCTTACAAATGTGCCTTTCGACGGCACGCTAGCAATCCAGCCTTGACTCATCAATTCGTCATAGGCCGCCACAATAGTCTTTCGGTGGACAGAAAGCTGTACAGCCATATCTCGACTACCGGGTAACCTTAGGCCACTCGCTAGTACGCCCTGTTGTATTAAATGAATCAGCGCATTATGGATTTGTAGGTAAACAGCCTGCTCACCACCTCGCTTAATCTTAATCAAATTTTTAAATGCAATCATACCGGACTACTATAGTATTTACAACTGGATGATTATGATAGTCCAATTTAATGACATATTCGTTTGATCAAAAACTCAAAAGATGTCAGAATTCGAAAAAACCCAGTTGAATAAAGTGATTAGAGGCTCTAAAAGAGCTTCCTACGACAAAGATCAAATCAATAGCATTTTAGACTCACACTTCATATGCTACGTTCCCTACATTCATGGCAATACTTCCATCGTGATTCCTACCGCCTACGGCCGAAAAGGAAGTCAAATTTTGATTCACGGATCGAATAAGAATCGAATGTTGCTTTCATTATTAGACCAAGAACTAGCCAGTTTAACAGTAAGCCATATGGATGGACTAGTATTAGCCAGATCAGTTTTTCATCACTCAGTCAATTATAGATCGGTCACCGTATTTGGCAAAGCACATCTAATAGAAGATCGCAATGAGAAAATGGATGCACTTGAAATTATTACGGAAAACATTATTCCCGGCCGATGGAGTGAAGCTAGAATCCCCAATGAAAAAGAGCTAAATGGAACGTTAGTAGTTGCCATAGACATTGAAGAAGCTTCTGCCAAAATTCGCGACGTGGGAGCCAGCGATGAAGTGGCTGATCATGACTTAGATGTTTGGGCTGGAGTATTGGAAATCGATACAATACCTGGCAATATTGTACGCAATAAAGATTGCAAGCCAGGCCTACCTACTCCTGAATCAGTCAAGAATTTTACAATTCAAAATCATAATACCCAGCCGGAAGCTTAATACTTCAGAGAAAGGATGGCTTTCATTTATTTTGCTGTAAAACATCCGCAGAAATGTATCTTTGCGGAAGTAAGTAAAGATGTATGTCAAAAGAAGCGGAGTTATTAACCGAATTTCAATCAAGTATCGATAACGATTCCTTTGTTAGGCTAACACTCAGCAAACCAGTTGACAGCGCAGGAACATTAAAAAAAGTGATCATCTCCTTAGCATTTATAAAAAGAGAGGCACACTTATCGTTTGTTTATCGACATAAAACGAACGACGTTACAAAAAACTTCAAGATTAAAGAGGCATTTAACTCCCTTAAACCTCTAATTGAAAATGACTTTCAAATTGCTAACCTTTTCACAGTTAAGGCAGACTTTCAATATGAAAGAAATGGGTCGAAAAGTAGGTTAAGAAGCACTAAGCCTTCTTTTAAAACTACTCCCAGCCGAGGTCATGACAAGGAGAAAAAGCACTTGATTCAAGACACTGAATATTTAAAACAACTTGGCGTTTTGGATAAAAATGGTCGAGTTCTGAAGGATAAAGGCGACAAGTTCAAGCAGATAAATAAGTTTGTTGAGGTAATTGAAAGCCTAATTAAAAACAGTGAATTAAACACGACAGATAAACCTGTAAAAGTAGTGGACATGGGCTCTGGAAAAGGTTATCTAACTTTTGCTCTTTACGACTATTTATCGACCCAACTGAAACTACCTACTACAATAACTGGTGTTGAGGTTCGTCAAGATCTAATCGATAAGTGTAACCGGATTGCGAAAGCCGTTAATTTTGAAAATCTCGACTTCCAGCTGGGTTATATCGCAGATTTTTCGCTCGATAAAACCAATATTCTCATCGCCCTCCATGCTTGTGATACCGCCACTGACGATGCAATTGCCAAAGGAATGGCAGCCGAGGCTGAGCTGATTATCTGTGCGCCTTGTTGCCACAAACAAGTTCGAAAATCAATGTTGGTGAACGATGAACTTGATAGTGTTTTACAGCATGGAATTCTTAAAGAACGCCAGGCGGAAATTGTTACAGATGCCATCAGGGCCTTGATTATGGAGGCTAATGGCTACAAAACAAAGGTTTTCGAATTTATATCTACCGAACACACTGGCAAAAACTTGATGATCGTGGGTGAGAAGAAAAAACAAAACCCAAACCCACAGCAATACTTAGGCGAAGTTGAAAAACTGAAATCTCAATTCGGCATTTCACACCATTACTTAGAAAGCTTAATCAGCTAAAGAAAATTGCTTCTGTACACTGAATGAAATCAATCGATTTTAATGTATACCCTTTTCATTCTATTATGAACAGCGTTTAAGCTTAAAAGCCAATCTTGAGAAAGTAGTCAATCGTATCATTATTGCATTTTTTCGTATCAAATCGTATCACTACCGATCGTATCATTATCGTATATAATCGTATCATATCGTATCATTTATAATAATTTTTCGTACATTCAATATATGATCACGGAAGTCTATACCTTCAAAATTGACCTCAATTGGCACCTAATGCGCCTTGTGAGTCAAATTGATCGATTTGACGCCTCCTGGTCATCTATTGAAAAAAGAGAAGGTAATAGCTTACGAGAACTTAAGTCTATTGCGACCATACGAAGTGTAGGTGCCTCTACGAGAATAGAAGGCTCTAAAATGTCGGATAAAGAAGTTGACGTACTGCTTAAAAACATCGATGTTTCGAAACTGACAGACAGAGACTCTCAAGAGGTTGCTGGTTATTTCGATGTACTCGACCTTATCTCAGATTCATTTAAGCATATTCCATTAACAGAAAACGGAATAAAGAACTTACATAAAACGCTTTTACGCTACAGCGAAAAAGATAAGTGGCATCGTGGCGATTACAAACAGCATAGTAACGCTGTAGAGGCGAAACTTCCAGACGGGAATAAACAAGTTATTTTTAGAACTCCTGACCCAGGCTTTCCTACGCAAGATGCCATGGGTGATTTAGTGAATTGGTATAAAAAGGATAAAGACACGCCTACCTTAATAAAGTGTGCGCTGCTTGCCTACGAATTTGTCAGCATTCACCCTTTTCAAGATGGAAATGGCAGAATGAGTCGATTACTCTCAACACTGGCATTGCTCAAAGAGGGCTACAATTGGATACAGTACGTTAGTTTAGAGCATGAAATTGAATTTCAAAAAAATAAGTACTACCAAACACTCAGGTCATGTCAGGCACAGCGACCACATGAAGATATAACAGCATGGATTCACTTCTTTTTTAATGCTTTAATCAAGGTACAAAATCAACTCATGAAAAAGCTTAGCAGACAAGGTATTATGGCTGGGCTTTCCCCACGAGAAAAGGCTATCATTACCATAATCAGTGAACGACCTGGTACTAAATCGGGTGAAATTGCTAAACGCTTAGAAATACCTAATCCCACAGTAAAGAGGATTCTAGGGCAACTTCTCGAGGCTAAACTAATAGAGAAACACGGTGCTGGCGCAGGCACTAATTATACCTCACTATAAAACAGGATGTTCAAGGGTAGCTCATTGACTACGCAAAAACACTTTAAAACCTTACATATTCCTTCTATACTGGCCGCCTACTTCAAAGAGTGCGCTCGTGATCTGACCTAAAGAGCAGTATTTACAAGCTTCCATTAATTCTTCAAACAGGTTGTCATTTTGTATAGCTGCTTTCTGAAGTCGTTTAATGATCTCCTTTTGCTTTGGCTCATTTCCTTTATGCAGATCGCCGAGCATAGTAATTTGGTACTCTTTCTCTTCCGTTGTCGCCCGAATTACTTCTTTCGGCAACACAGTAGGAGAACCTTTAGAGCTTAGGAATGTATTTACACCAATAATCGGAAATTCACCCGTATGCTTCAGCGTCTCGTAGTAAAGTGACTCTTCTTGAATCTTGCTGCGCTGATACATAGTTTCCATGGCACCAAGCACACCACCTCTTTCAGTGATTCGATCGAATTCCATTAAAACAGCTTCTTCCACCAAATCCGTCAGTTCTTCCGTAATAAATGAGCCCTGCATTGGGTTCTCATTTTTAGCCAAACCAAGCTCCTTGTTAATGATCAACTGAATGGCCATTGCTCTTCTCACCGACTCTTCAGTTGGTGTAGTAATCGCTTCGTCATAAGCATTGGTATGCAGCGAATTACAGTTATCATAAATCGCATAAAGTGCCTGAAGCGTAGTTCTGATATCGTTGAAATCGATCTCTTGCGCATGAAGTGATCTACCCGAAGTTTGGATATGATACTTAAGCATTTGCGCTCTTGAGTTGGCACCATACTTATTCTTCAAGGCTTTAGCCCATATTCTTCTAGCCACACGTCCGATTACCGCATATTCTGGATCGATACCGTTTGAAAAGAAGAAAGAAAGGTTAGGACCGAATGCATTGATGTCCATGCCTCGGCTTAAATAGTATTCTACGTAAGTAAATCCGTTTGATAAAGTAAAGGCCAACTGAGTAATTGGGTTGGCACCAGCTTCTGCGATATGATACCCTGAAATGGAAACAGAATAGAAATTCCTTACTGCTTTTTCGATAAAGTATTGCTGAACATCGCCCATTAAACGAAGGGCAAATTCTGTAGAGAAAATACACGTATTCTGTGCCTGATCTTCTTTTAAAATATCGGCTTGAACGGTACCTCGAACTACTGAAAGCGTTTTGGCTTTAATAGGTTCGTAAACTTCGGCAGGTAACACTTGGTCTCCAGTTACACCGAGTAACATTAAACCTAAACCATCATTTCCTTCAGGTAAATCACCCTGATATTGCGGTCTGGCTACGCCTTTGGCTTTATATATTTTTTCAATCTTAGCTTCAACCTCTTTTTCAAGGCCATTCTCCTTAATGTAAATTTCACACTGCTGATCGATGGCGGCATTCATAAAGAAGCCTAGCAACATCGGCGCAGGACCATTGATTGTCATAGAAACAGACGTGGTTGGGTTTGATAAATCAAATCCAGAGTACAGTTTCTTAGCGTCATCTAAACAGCAAATACTTACACCGGCATTACCGATTTTACCATAAATATCTGGGCGATGATCTGGGTCATTTCCATAAAGCGTGACAGAATCAAATGCGGTTGATAACCTAGCCGCTGGCATTCCTAAACTTACATAGTGAAACCTTCTATTGGTTCTTTCTGGGCCACCTTCCCCTGCAAACATTCTTGTAGGATCTTCCCCTTCTCTTTTGAAAGGATAAATTCCTGCTGTAAATGGAAATTCACCTGGCACATTCTCTTGCAAAGACCATCTTAAGATATCGCCCCAACTTCTAAACTTTGGTAGCGATACTTTTGGAATTTGAGTGTGTGAAAGTGATTCAGAATGTGTCTGAATGTTGATCTCTTTATCACGTACCTTAAAGGTGTAGACAGGATCAGTATATTTCTTTTTCTTAGTTTCCCACTGTTCAATCAGTTGCCAATTGCGCGGATCAAGATCGAGTTTTACTTGCTCGAATGACTCTTGCAAACCTTTAACCAGACGATCGCGGTCTTCAAGGTTAGCACTTTTGATTGTTTCTATTGATCGGTGAAGTCCGTATAATTTATCTGCCACTTCCGCTTGTGTAAGGGCAATTTCATCATAAGACCTATTGCTTTCTGATATTTCTGAAAGGTATCTAGTTCTCTTTGGTGGAATCACAAATATCTTTTCAGACATCTCATTAGTGATCTCGAAAGTAGAATTAAGTTCCGCACCTGTTCTATCAACCACTTTATCCATGATCACTTTATATAGTGAGTTCATTCCCGGATCGTTGAATTGGCTAGCGATGGTGCCATAAACTGGCATTTCGTCAACATTGGCCGTCCAAAGACCGTGGTTACGCTGGAATTGCTTCTTTACATCACGAAGCGCGTCTAATGCGCCACGTTTATCGAATTTATTGAGCGCGATGACATCGGCGAAATCGAGCATATCGATCTTCTCTAGCTGAGTCGCTGCCCCATATTCAGGCGTCATCACATACAATGAAACATCCGAGTGGTCTAGAATTTCGGTATCTGACTGACCAATTCCAGAAGTTTCTAAAATGATAAGATCGTATTGTGCGGCCTTTAGTACTTGAACAGCTTCGCGAACGTGCTTGGACAAAGCCAAGTTAGATTGGCGAGTCGCTAAAGAACGCATATAAACGCGGTCGTTATTAATTGAATTCATACGAATTCTATCACCTAATAATGCACCACCTGTTTTTCTTTTTGATGGATCAACAGAAACAATCGCAATGGTTTTGTCTTCAAAATCAATTAAAAACCTTCTAACCAGTTCATCTACTAAAGATGATTTTCCAGAACCACCTGTTCCTGTAATTCCTAAAACCGGCGTATCGATGGCCTTGGCCATATCATGCACTTGATCAATATGAGCCTTTGACTCTTCAGGGAAATTCTCAGCCGCAGAAATTACGCGGGCAATAGCTTTTGTATTCTTTTCAACAAGATGTTTTGTCTCTCCGTTTAAATTTTCACCAGTAGCAAAATCACACCTTTCAACCATGTCGTTGATCATGCCTTGCAAGCCCATGGCACGACCATCGTCAGGAGCATAGATTCTGGTTATTCCATAGTCCATCAGCTCCTTAATTTCTTCTGGCAAAATTACACCGCCGCCACCGCCAAAAATGCGTATATGCTCACTCCCCTTTTCCTTAAGGAGATCATACATATACTTAAAGTACTCGTTATGCCCACCTTGATAAGACGTCATCGCAATTGCTTGAGCGTCTTCTTGAATAGCAGTATTTACTACCTCTTCCACACTTCTATCATGCCCTAAATGAATCACTTCACAGCCAGTGGCTTGAATTATTCTTCGCATGATGTTGATGGCTGCATCGTGCCCATCGAATAATGAGGCTGCAGTAACTATTCTGATTTTATTCTTAGGCTTATAAGGTGCTACTTCTTGCATAGTTTTTGCCATTTAAAAACGGAGCTCAAAGTTAGCTAAAAACCGTGATTTTCCTAACAAGTGTTAGGCAGTATTATTGAATTGAAACAGCCTTAGAATACCGAGAAAGGACTTTTTGATTTTTTTTCTGATGAATGGCATTTAGGATATTGAGTTTTTCTATCTCTGTTAGACGCCAACTGAGTGATGCTCTATTACTTGCATCTTCAGCATTGATGTATTCAAATTCTAATCTTCTTAAATGATTACCCATCCCTGACTTTGTCACTTCAAAAAACTGATCGTTTTTGATGGTTTGAACTTTATCCCAACTCTGATAGGCCGATCGAATTGGCGAAAGCGCTCTCTCCAAAAAGTTCTTAGACTCAACAGGTCCAAGTGCTTCATTTTTATCGGAATCTCGGATTGTTAGTAGGACAACTTCGCTGGTATTCTCTAGAATCCATTCTTTAAATACATTCACAAATACGAGTGCATCCACTACCCCATAATTATCAGAAATACCTGCATCGGCAATTTGAATTGGCGGATCGGTTGGTAGCGTGATAGTAGGCGTAACATAAGGGAATGTGGCGCTCATTCGCAAGGCAGTTAAAAAACGTAGGCTATCGGGTTGCTTCCCCTTCATTAGCGCTCTAAAATCTACCCCTTGCGTTATACTTTCTCCATTCGGTCTTAGGTTCAAGAAAGCGACTGGCTGAGGAGAAATATTCAATTTTCTTCCATCATTTGTGATCAAAGGGCTGACGAGCAGGGCGGGTATATCGCCATTATACTCTGCTTTCTGATAGGCTGATATAGGTAGATCTAAATGACCATTTAAGTTTTTTGATAAATTCGATTCAAACTCATAGCCTCTCTCCTTTTTGTAAACTTGTCCTCCAGATTCAAAACTCTTGGCTTTATAAAAAATGTCATTGATCAGCAGTGAAAAAATCAATGGGTTCAAAAGTTCTTGACCGATTTCTTCAATATGCTTTTCTGACTGAAGGTCTTTTTTTGCCCAATACAAGTCTCTAAAAAACGCAGCCCCTATTAATCCACCGGATGCTCCCGTAATCAAGAAGGTTTCCTTCATCAGGTTTCCATTTGTAACTGAATCAGCGTGACGAAGCACGTTTACGGTCCATAACGCAGAGCGCTGACCTCCTCCGCTAACGGCTACCAAAGTCATTCTTGGCTTTACTTGACCTGTTTTCTTCTTCCAGTTCTCCAACATTTCAAGCCAATGAGCCTTCGAATCGGCAATTGCCTCGGCAGACGCTAATTCATCCACAACATCGAGAGAATATTCAGTTTTTGGTCCTGAATAGTCAAGTCCATAAGCTGGGTATTCATAGCCAAGATTAAATTCACTCGTCAAAATGTTAGCCAAAATGAACGCACCAATCACGGCAGTCACTACCCAAGATCTCATCCAATAACTCAGCGCTCCCGTGGCCATTACAATCATGGTCATTAACAAAATAGCTGATGCGGCAGCTGGTATCTGGAAAATTGGTGAGGATTGAAATACGCCCAACCCAATCAAAACCACTAGCAGCAACATCTCTACAACGATGGCATTGCGTTGATTTTGCTTGAAAATTCCTAGGATAGCTATTCGGTCGTAATACTTTTCATAACGTCTGGTGGAATGGAACTTCAGTTTTAAAGAGAAGTAGTAAAGCACTTTTACCTTCTTCTTTTTAAGTCTTCTAAGCTTTTGAAAAGCGTTATATTTTTTTGCAGGATTTTTGGCAACTCTTACTGATTTGCTCGAAAATACTTTCTGAATGTCGCGGTTTGTTCTAGTAAAGTATAGGAACAGAAAACAGAGCATTAAGATATAACCGGACAACAGTCCCAGCAGCGCTATTATAATTCGTGCATTTTCGTAGAGTTCTACATTCAGCTGAAATGTAATTACCCTATGAATATAGAATGCCAAAAATGCGAGGGGAATAAGCGCATTATTCAGGCAATAATGCGAAAATGGCCTTGGCAGCGTTCCTAAGAAGGGGAAACGAAAACCGTCTAAAATATAACTGGTAATATTAAAAGCCATGGAAAAACCAGCCAGCGCAATCCCAATGATTAAGAACCCCCAAAAGCCAACAGTACCAATATAAATTGGGTCTAAGAACAGAAAAGGTAGCCCAAGCGCTTTACCGAATTTTCCATCTACAATTGCAAAAAGCGTTACCCAATAAAGCAAAAGGAATTGGTTGTGCTTAATATGCACAAGGAGTAGCTTAATCGGAAAGCTATGAACAATGGCCTTTAGAATTTTCAATCCTGCCCTTTCTTGGTTCCTTGATATAATTCATACCTCAACAATCTACATTCAATTCTACCATTAAAAAATGGAGTTCTGGCAGATGTTCGCAAACCTATACGCTTGGCAACGTTTAAATTACCAGTGAATACAAAGCCTGTATATCCTTGACAACTTTTCTTAAAGAAATCCCCTATTTCGCCATAAAGTGCTTCAAGGTCTTTGTCGGCTCCCAGTCTTTCGCCATACTCCGGATTCATCATAATGGTACCCGTTTCTATTGGAATAGGTGTCTTTCTAAAGTCGCACAGTTGAAATTCGATCAGCTTGGCCACACCTGCTTTTTTGGCATTTCGGTTGGCTGCCCAAAGCGCATTTTTACTGAGATCGGTGGCGATTATCTTAAAATCGGGCGCTTCTTTCACCTGTAAACCAGCCAGTCGTTGATACCCTGCCCAGCCTTCCTGATCATATCCTTTAATGTGCATGAAACCAAAGTTTTCACGCATCAAGCCCGGTGCTTTGTTAATTGCCATCAGTGCCGCTTCAATGGCTAGGGTACCGCTACCGCACATGGGATTCACGAAAGTGCTCTTTTTATCCCAACGTGATGCAATAATCGTTGATGCCGCTAAAGACTCAATCATCGGTGCTTTAAAAGGTATTTCTCGGTAGCCATGCTTAGAAATAGTAGCACCTGAGGTATCAAAATAGATACGAACTTTATCGTCTTTCCAGTACAGATGAATTACCGTTTTGTCCCGATCGGGACCAGAATCAGGCCGTTTTCCTGTTACTTCCGTCATTCTATCGGCAATAGCATCCTTTACCCTTACATTGGCAAACCTGTCATCGGTAATACTTTCATTTCTTACGTAAGAAGTAATTGAGATGTATCCGTCATTGTCCAGATAATTTTCCCACGGGATGGCTTTTATTTTCTTGTAAAGTTCGTTCGCGTTGTTGGCTCTAAAGCGTTGAATCTGAAATAAAACCCTATTCGCGGTACGCAAGTACATGTTCAATCGCATACAATCGTCCATATATCCTGAAATTTCTACTTCAGAAATACTTTGACTCTGGACTTCATAGTCTAGGTTTTCTAGCTCTTTGGCCAGCCAAGGGCTTTGTTGTGGAAAACAAGTAACTACAATGGCGCTTTTATAGGGAAATACACTACTCATGGACTGCGAAATACGTCAGATCAGAAATGATTCAAAAATAATCTAAGGCTTTTCGTTCAAAGCCTTTCATTCTCATGATTGAATTTTAACTTCGCATTCCAAATTTATTGTTATGCAAAACTGGTTTACCTGTAAGGTTAAGTATCAAAAAGAAGACGAAAACGGAAGAGTAAAAAACGTGACTGAAACCTACTTGGCGGATGCGCTTTCTTTTACTGAAGCTGAGGCTAAAATTTATGATGAGATTGGCCAACGTGTAATGGGCGAATTTCAGGTAACGAGTATAGCTAAAAGTAAAATTATAGACGTTTTTGAATACCCGGAAGGTGATGTTTTCTACCAGGCGAAAGTTTCTTACATGGTTGGCGATGCCGACACCGGAAAGGAAAAAAAGGTAACCAACTTAATGATTGTTCATGCTTCTGACATTCGCATAGCTTGGGATCGTATTCACGAAAGCTTAAATAATATGTTGGTGACTTTCGTGGTACCAGAAATTAAAGAGTCTCCAATTTTAGAAGTATTTCATCACGTGAAATCCGACGAGGAGAAAATTCCTGATAACCTTACACCTGTTTCTGAATTAGAAAGCGATGAACAAGACGTTTAATAATGTTTCGGCGAACACTTTTCAGTGTTTAGGGTCAAAACTGAAAGAACAAGGCCTCGCTTTTGATGGCACATCTGGTTACCTCAGTAAAAACGGTATTTCAACTGACTACCATTTCGACGAGGCACAGCAGACACTTTCTATTTCGAATTTGGAGGTGGGTTTCCCTGCTTCTTTAGTGGGTATGAATGCCGAAAAAGTAATGGGTATACTTCAAAAGGCGATTGACGATTGTAGGTAAACTATAATAGAGTGCCCCTCTGACCAGAGGCACTCTTGGATCGACATTTCGAATACTTGACCTATTATTTTTCCGAAGTGATCATTTGTTCAAGATTGGCAAGTCGCTGTTGTACCTCCAATAAACTTGTTGTTCTTAATCTAAGAAACATCCCAATCGTAGTTAGAATAGCGACCACTAGACTTAAGCAGCCAAAAACGATAAGAAATGGTATAAATGTCTGTGACAACGAATCATAAGGAACAACACCGGCTCTGTATAGCCCAAGTAGCTTGTGGTATTCTTGCAAAGTCATGATCAGGTAGATAGATAGCACCAACAAGGTAGCCCCCCATGCAACTCTGCTGATGCGTTTAATGAGTAAGTCTCTTTTCTTCTCTTTTTCAATCATCGCCCAAACTGGGTCGTTTGTTGTTTTGTTAATCTCATTCATGATTCTTCAATTTTAGTTTTTATCAATTCTTTAATCTTCTGTTTTCCGTTATAAATCCTTGATTTGACTGTACCTAATGAGCAGCCAGTGATCAAAGCGATTTCATCATAATCCATTCCTTCAAGAAAGTTCAACACCAAGACTTCTCTTAATTTGGTCGATAATTGCTGCAACGCTTCATGCACTACTTGATTATTAAGCAATTCTACCTCATCATCGACTGACCTCTCTTGCAGATCATTATGGTCTTTGGTCATCATCTCTTGAAACTCCGAATCTCTTTTTGAGCTTCTGAAATAATCAAGCGCTTTATTTCTAGCGATCTGAAAAAGCCAAGTTTTGAATCTTTTTGGTTCTGATAAACTAGCAACCCGTTTATAGATAGTAAGCCAAACTTCTTGATTTAAATCTTCGGCCTGTTGGTCTTTTACAAGGTTTTGTAAAAACCTCAACGTGCTTTTGCTAAACTTTAAGAACAATCCTTGAAAAGCATTTTCATCACCAACTTGAGCACGCATTACTAGAAAGTAAAGCTGGAGATCGGTTGGTTTCGGATTATTCTGTTTTGACATTTAATTGTCCTTATTAACAATGTTCGCCCCTAGAGACGTCTCATTTTTTTGATAGTTCAAAATCTCTGAAAAATTATTTCACTTTTTATTCCTCAGCACTAAAAGCCTTGATTTCAGTCTTTAAGTAGATTTGGTTTTATCTCATCTAAGATTGTTTCTATTATTCAACATTGCGTTTGAATAAGGGAAAGCATTTAACAAAAGTGTCTTTAAGTTGAACCTCACACCGTACAAAAATTTTAGGCTATGAAAAATCTTAACAAATTCCTGATCTTAACCCTAATCGCTTTAGTTTTTTCATGTAAAGATGATGAAGCGCCAGCGGTAATCCCTACTACTTTATTTACACAAGATCGTGATTTTATAGAATCCAACGAGGACATTACCTTCAGCAATAACAGTACTGATGCCGTAAGTTATTCTTGGAATTTTGGCGATAATTCAGCCTTATCTACTGATGAAAATCCAGTACATACTTATACTTCAACAGGAGATTTTACAGTAACACTTACAGCAACAAGTGAAACTGGCGACCAATCAACGAGTACGCGAAGTGTCACTGTTGGTGAGCGTTGGGTGGTTGCTTTGGGTATAAATGCTATCCCGTTTACTGATCAAAATGGTGACCCTTGGGATGAAGACAACTCTGGTCCAGATTTACTGTTTGGCTTTGCCAAAGCAGACGCAGAAACATTTTTACCATACAATATTACTGATGGACTAGATATACAACCTTCGGATATTCCAACCGGTGGCACTTTACCGCCAGCAAATCAGGAAGTTCTTACAGATGAAGATTGGGCTTTCATATTCATTGACAATGATGAACCACTCGATGATTTAAATCAATCGACTATTATGGCTTCTTTTCTTGTAAACCCTGTAACGGTTACAAGCGAAAAAGACTACTCGGATGGTACAGGTACTTTCGTTTTCGAATCCTTAGGGTTTAGCTTCATCATTGCATTTGAAATAAGAAACTAGTCTAACACAACGAGTGAGTCTCCTACTCCAATTTCTCCCGAGGCAATAATTTTACATGTTATACCGCCGTGTCCCCTCATCGCGTTGTAGCCTCCCTTACCAAAATTTTCTTCCATTCTAGAACATGGATGACATTCACCAGTATATTCTAAAACTGCATCACCAATTCGGAACTTTTTATGCTTCAACGCCAATAAATTAATCCCTGTCGTGACAATATTTCTTCTTGTTAATAAGGGGTCGATTTTCTCTTTACCCAACATAGAAGCAGCGGCACGTAAATGCTCTAAGGCGATAATGGTCACCTGTCGCTTACCTCCCTTGCTCGCATAATGATCGCCCTCAAGGCCCACAGATGCTTTGGCATTTACCCTTTCTCTAATTTCAGGAGCTGCCCTTCTCTCAGGACGAATAGTGATTATTTCAACCTTTCCGGGTTGGGCAAACTGACGCATTAAATCTTCAATGGATTTCATAGAGTGCTGTTGATCGAATTTAGAAGAGAAGAAGCATTAATACAATCATTACAACTCTAATCATGAAGTTTAAGGGATTTGCTTATCTTCCAATCATCTTAAACAGAACACTATGAATTTCAGGTTATTTTTTACTGTTTCAATTCTCTCTTTATTCACCCTTACTGCCTACAATCAAGAATTCTCAAGAGCCGTAAAACCTTATGTAAGTATGCAAGAAGGCGCAGTGGCCATTACACACGCCAAAGTAGTTGACGGCACTGGCGGAGCAATCAAAACCAATCAAACAATCATTTTCAAGGACGGTATAATTACTCATTTTGGAAATGATAGAGATATTCAAATACCCGCTGATACGAAGGTGGTAGATGCCACAGGAAAAACTGTAATTCCTGGTTTAGTAATGCTTCATGAACATATCTTCTATCCAAAACCAGCCGATGGGTTCTTTAGCGTAGCACAAATGACATTTACCTTTCCGAGGTTATACCTAGCAGGAGGGGTAACAACTATGAGAACAGCCGGAAGTATTGAACCTCAGACTGATCTTAATATTCGAAAAGCCATTCAAGAAGGTAAAATGTTAGGACCAAAAATGGATTTAACCAGTCCATTTATTGAAAGAGCTGGAACTCCAGTGCCAGAAGTAGGTGTAATTGAAAGTTCAGATGATGCCGCCGAGATGGTAAACTACTGGTCGAAACGTGGCATTAACTCCTTTAAAGTTTATCAGAATGTAACTAAAGAAGACTTAAGGCGAGTAGTTGAAGCTGCACACGCTGTCGGCAAAAAAGTGACAGGCCATATATGTTCTGTTACTTACCGAGAAGCTGCTGAAATCGGCATTGATAATATTGAACATGGCTTCTTTCAAAGTTCCGACTTTGTAGGTGATAAAATAGCGGACTTTTGCCCTGCATTTAAAAGAGGTAGGGCTCTAAGCGGGCTTTCTCCCGACAGTCCTGAGATGAAATCACTCATGGATTTTCTGATTGAAAAAGATGTTGCCATCACTTCAACACTACCTGTTTTTGAGCCTTACACTGATAGAGAAATTGTTCTTGGTGGTGGATTACAAGCCATGAGCGAAGATTTTCAAAAAAGTCTTACTGCCAGTCACAAGAGAAGACAAGGACGTGACTCAACATCTTTGGTCGACTTTAAGAAACAGATGGCTTGGGAAAAATCGTTTTATGAAGCAGGCGGAAAACTTTTAGCTGGAACAGACCCAACGGGTGCCGGTAGAACCATTGCTGGCTATGCAAATCAAAGAGTAATCGAATTATTCATTGAAGCAGGGTTTTCTTTAGCCACGGCCATAAAAATTTCATCTCTTGATGGCGCTAAATTTCTTGAAAGGGCTAATAAAGTCGGTTCTATTGAAGTTGGGAAGCAAGCTGACATCGTGCTGATAAATGGCGACCTTGAAGCCGATGTTTCTAATATCAGAAAAATGGAAATCGTCTTTAAAGATGGTATCGGTTTCGATTCACAAAAGATTTTTGAATCTATGAAAGGGAAAGTCGGGAAATAGGAACCTTTGTTACCTCAGGACTTCTTTTAAACTCTTCTGAAAAACATCGAAAGTAGCTAAGTTCTTGTGCTCCCCTCCTTCGATTGTGAAGAAGGAAACCTGGTCCGGGGGTAATGATTTATAGAGCTTTTGTGCCGACTTATATGGCACCACGGTATCTTCTGTTCCGTGAAATATGTATACCGGGCAATCTGCTGTTTTTAAATACTTATAACTCTGAAAATTATACCTCAAAGCTAACTTTGAAGGGTAAATTGGGTAATAGCGCTGTGCCACCGCAGACAAAGAGTAATACGGCGTTTCAAGTATTAACCTTTTGGGCTGATGTTTCCCCGCAAGCCATGAAGCAATACCTGTACCTAAAGACCTACCATAAAGTGTGATCTCCTGTTCATTATATTTTTTTAAAGCGTACTGATAGAACAGTTCGGCGTCTTCCAGAAGTATTTTCATAGAACGCTCACCACGACTTTTTCCAAAACCACGATAATCCATTACCAACACATCATAGTTGAGTTTTACATAGTCGTTTACAATATCACCCCAACGCGTGAGGTCACCACGATTACCATGAAAGTATAGGATTAGGCCTTTGGCAGAATCGGCCTTAAAGTGCAATGCATTCAAATAGCCTCCATTGGGAGCTTGTAAATTCAGTTCTTCGAATTCACTTTCGAATTGGAATTCAAAAGACTCGTCTAACTCACCATCGAGAAAAATAAAGCGCTCTTGAAATTTATAGAGCAGCAATGCGCCTATTAAGTAGACGAGAAGAAGTGACGAACCAACGATCAGCAAGCGTTTCAATTTTAATGTTTTTGTTTCTTACTCTTTCGCTTAAAGTTCAAGCTAGTTTCGGCCGGGTCGATCGCCTTTGGCAGTTTGGAGTTGAGCACTTCTTCTATCATTCTATGGTATTCTTCAAAGGTATTCAGGTTATTATGCCCCCCACCTATTACAGAGTAAAGTCTGGTATTTTCCGACCTGATTTTAGACAATGATACCGCCGTTTTAAAAGGAATCAACTTATCGTTTGTTCCATGGATAATCTTGATAGGACAATCGACATATTTCAACCATTGATGGGTTCGAATCGGGAATTTTAAGAGCAACGATACCGGCATAAATGGAATATAGCGCTTAGTTACTTTGGCCAAACTATAATATGGAGATTCGAGCACTAACATTCTTGGGTTATTAGTAGATGCCAGCTTAGCGGCGAAGCCAGAACCTAAAGATCGGCCATAAAGAATGATGTATTTTTCGGCAACCTGCTCCTTGATTTGGTCATAGACATATTGCAAATCATCCTTTATGCTATCCTCAGTTCGCTTGCCTGTACTTTTTCCAAAGCCACGGTAGTCTACCATCATAACGTCGTAGCCCATTCGGGTAAAATCGATAGCAAACTTCCCCCAGCCCTTAAGCGATCGTGAATTTCCTTTTAGGTAAATAACTACTCCTTTGGGTTCCTCTATATGAAAGTGAATGGCATTGATATTAACCCCGGGTTCTTTTTCAAGGTTGTACTCTTGAAACTTTAGATTGGGGTATTTGAATTGAAAATCTTTGGGGAGTTTCTCAGGCTTAAAAAGGAAACGTTCTTGGGCAAAGTAGATTACAAAGTTGGCCACCAGATATGCTATTCCTATTAGGATGAGAATTGTACTGGTTTCCATGAAAACAAGATATTAAAACTCATTGGTATTCCAATACATGGCAAAATTTGACTTCTCAAAGTCGATTACTTCTCAATTTGTGTATCTTCATTTGAAATGATCATCAAACCAACTTATCAAAAGTTAGTAATAGGCGTTCTATTCTTATCCCTTCTGGGATGTGACGCTTTCAAAGCGCAAAGAGAATTGGTTTCTTTTATCCCTGATGACTATAAAATTTTCGAGAAGGTAGTTGGTGATCTAAATGCTGATGGCATCAATGATAGCATATACATTGTCAAAAAAATCGGTAAAGATGGTATGTTCACGAGGGAAGACGGCGAGGTATTAGACCGAAATCGGCGTGGGATAATGGTGTTTTTGAGCAATGGAGAAAAGTGGAAACTTGCGGTAAAAAATCTAGATTGTTTTTCATCTGAAAATGAGTACGGTGGTGTTTACATGCCTCCAGAGCTGTACGTTCACGTGAAAGAAGGGCTCTTAAATGTTCATTTCGGACATGGCCGATATGGATATTGGATGTATTCCTTTAAACTCGACGAATCTAACCTGAACCTGATAAAGTATGTCTTAAGCAACAATTACGGACCAATTGTAGACAAAATAGAAAGTCTAGATTTTTTAACGAAAAGGAAACTGATCAAGACCAACATAAATGATCAAATCAAAGAAGGGGAAGATGAGGTCTTCGAAGAAAAGTGGTCAGATTTTCATCAAGACGAAATGATCACCTTATCTTCTATAGTTGACTTCGAAAAACTTGCTCTAACTGATATTTATTAATCTACCGCTATGAAGAAAGTATTTATCATATGCCTAATGTTTTCCGTTGGCATTATTCAAGCCCAAGAGTTTGAATTGCGTAGCAGCAACCGCTACATACTTGGCACAAAGAAGGATAGAACCGCATCTATAAGCATGGGCGATGTGGATGGTGATGGGGATATCGATGCGGTTGTCGCTAATGGCAGGCATTGGCCATTACAAAACCTAGTTTTCTTCAATGATGGTCGAGGCATATTTACGGTTTCTCAGCCACTAGATATTACCAGCGAAACAAGTTATGCTACAGAACTCGCCGACCTTGATGGCGATGGGGACTTAGATGTAGCTGTTGGCAATGATAATGCACCTAATATGCTATACTTCAATGATGGGATGGGGAATTTTAAACGAGGCCCAAGTTTCGGGAAACGATACTCCAATACGAGAAACCTTACACTTGCCGATCTTGATCAAGATGGTGATATTGACATTCTAATTACCAACAGAGGTCAAGAAAACGAGATTTGTCTGAATAATGGTAAAGGTGAATTTTCTGAGCCTATAGGGTTTGGCGCGAAAGATGATTCTACTATTGATGTAGAAGTGGCAGACATAGACAGTGACGGTGACTTAGACTTGATCTTGGCAAATAGGGATGGACAATCAAATGCCGTTTACTTAAATGGTGGCGATCTGGATTTTTCAACAAAGATTCCCTTTGGAACTGGTACTGATGAAACCAGAGCGGTGGCTATCGCTGATATTAATCAGGATGGTATTTTGGATATTATCACCTCCAACATAGGACAAGCCAACGCCATTTATTTTGGAGATAAAACTTTAGGCTTTAAAAAGAATACAATTTATGATATTGGAAAAGACAGGTCTTATTCTGTTACCGCAAGTGACATTGATCTAGATGGAGATATTGACATTATTGTAGCTAATGTATCGGGTACCAATTCAGTATTCTTAAATGAGAAGAATGGAGAAGAATGGACCAAAATAAGCGTAGGCCTTGAATTCAATACCTATGATATTATTGTGGCTGATTTAAACGCAGACGGCCGACCTGATATCATTGAAGCGAATTCAGATGAATTGAATGTTTTTCATATGAATTTCCTAAAAAAGAAACGGTAAGTATTTACTCATTCAAAAACTCCACTAAAAGTCTGTGGAAATGATGAACCCCTTTTTCCATTTCAGGAGAATAACGACCAGTTTGATAAACACTGGATTTCATACCTAATTGTACTCCTTCAACAACTTCTTCATCCTCTTGCTCCACCTTGTCTAGACCTGTACCAGCACCAAGATCTAGTTTGCCTTCATCATAAACATAGGAAATGAAGGTCACTTTTGTTTCCTCTTTTGAAATAGGCCTTACAATATTTACTGATAGTCCCCAAGGATAAAAGTTGAACATCATGTTTGGAAAAATCCAGAAGTAATAGGCCGCTATCGATTTGCCAAAATCTTCATGGGCTTCAGGAAAATCGAAGGTACTCTCATCACCATCGGCATAGCCAATTTGAAGATTTGCATGCTTAAAAAGTACGGTTTCATAATTCCCATAGTCCAGCGCAGCGTTAAGGTCGGCATGTACAAATGGAATATGGAAACCTTCTAAATAATTATCGCAATAAAGTGCCCAATGTGCCTTAATGTGGTAGTCTTTACCTCGATCAGAATAAAGCTTAAATTCTTCCAACGGCATAAATCCAACTTTTCGTTGCATCGCATCTATTACATCTGAAAAATCATAAGCATTACCGAGCGATGCAAATAGCCAAGGACCCCATTTCAATATTGGAAATTCATGTAAATTATCGGCCGGTCTTGGGAAGTTTTTGGCTTCTTTAAATTGAGGCATGTGCTGAAACTTGCCATCTAACCCAAACCTACGGCCATGATATGCACATGTAATACTTCTTGCCTTGGCGGGATGATGACACAATATATTTCCGCGATGTGTACAAACATTGGACAAGATGCTTAACTGCTCTCCTTCTCGACAAAGCAACATGGGTTCTTCAGTACCTTCAAATGTAAAGGGATGAACTGATCCAGTTTGAGACACTAAATCTTCACTACCTACAAATTGCCAAGACTTCGCAAACACCTTTTCTCGCAAACTTTCAAACACCTGAGTACTTCGATAAAAAGAAGAAGGCATTGTTTCGGCATATTCAATCTGGGGGTGAATTTCGTATTTAGGCATGTTCGACTATTCTTGATATCTTACTAGATCACTTATCGCAAAATACACAATCTCATTTGATCTTTTTACATGTCATTAAAACCTCAGAAATCCAAACAGCTAGGTCTTTGGACCACTACCTCTTTGGTAGTTGGCGGAATGATTGGCTCAGGGATATTTTCTATTCCGACAGCTTTAGCACCATACGGAGGAATAAGCTTGTTAGGTTGGGGTGTTGCCTCTGCAAGTGCATTAATTTTAGCACAAATATTTAGCAAGTTATCAAAAGTGATCCCGTCAAAAGGGGGACCATATGCTTATAGTAAAGTAGCATTTGGAGACCTCACCGCTTTTATAGTGGCTTGGGGCTATCTCATTTCTGTTTGGGCCTCAAACGCAGCTATCACCATTACTTTCGTTAGTTACCTTAGTGTCTTTTTCCCTGCATTGGCAGAAAATAATTTTCTAGCAGGACTGGTCTGTGTCTTAACACTCTGGTTCCTAACGGCAATCAATAGTCACAGTGTAAAGAGTGCTGGTCAACTTCAACTGGTTTCCACCATACTGAAAATTGTCCCTATTCTCACGATTACTATTGCCGGTTTCTTCTTTTTTCAAGTAGAACATTTTACGCCATTCAATCTGAGTGACAGTTCTAGTTTGAAAGCCATTACTATTACCACAGCCTTTTGTCTCTTTGCTTTTATGGGATTAGAAGCAGCCACAATTCCAGCAGGTAATATTAAAAACCCAAAGAAAACCATACCGAGAGCTACCATGTTCGGTACGGTGGTAGTTACACTCATTTATATTTTGAGTTCAGTCTCCCTATTTGGCATATTGCCTCCTGATCAACTATCAACTTCCGTGGCGCCATACGGTGATGCGGCTGCCAATATCTTGGGAGAAAATGCGCGCTACCTTATAGCTGCAGGTGCCTGTATTTCAGCATTTGGCGCCCTCAACGGATGGATTCTAATTCAAGGCCAATTGCCTATGGCCATGGCTGCAGATGGATTCTTACCTAAAATATTCTCGAAAACTAATAAGAACAATACGCCCAGTTTCGGAATTATTATTTCCAGTATTATTATAACACTTTTATTGGTAGCCAATCAATCCAAAGGACTTAACAACCTCTATTCATTTGCACTGCTATTGACAGCTGTAACCTTATTGATGTCATATATAACGAGCGCTGCTGCCTTCACCCATTTCTCGATAAAGAACAAATTTGGCTTTTCTGCCACGTTGAAGAATATGGCTTTGGGTATAATTGGCATTTTATTCTCAGTTTGGATGTTTATTGGCTCTGGGCTTGAGGCTAATCTCTGGGGTTTTGGAGGTGTAGTTTTAGGCTTACCCATCTATTTTTGGAGAAAGAAAAAGAATCAATGAAAACTTGTCATTCGGAATATGGAACTATCAAATCCCTTTGGATTAAACCGGTAACCGCTGCATTCCTTAATCAGCAAATCTTAAGTTCACAATGGAAGGAGCTCAATTACCTTGGTGAGCCGATATACCAGAAGTCACTTACCGAATACAAGGAATTTCAATCCAATTTCACAAGAGAGAATATTGAGCTAAACTTCTTTTCAGCCGATGATCATGTGATGATGGATTCTATCTATTGCCGCGATGCCGCTATAGCTACGGACTATGGCATGATCATATGTAATATGGGGAAAGGCGGAAGAATCAATGAACCTGAGGCACAGGCTAAGGCATATCGATCAGCAGGGTTTGAGATATTTGGTTCCATTAAAGCACCTGGAACATTGGAAGGTGGAGACGTGGCATGGCTTGATGATAAGACACTTGCGGTGGGACATACTTACCGGACCAACGAAGAAGGCATATCCCAACTGAAAGCTTTACTAAACCCGAAAGGCATAGAAGTAATCTCTGTAGCATTACCACATTACAAAGGCTCCTCTGACGTATTTCATCTCATGTCGATCTTAAGCCCAGTTGATAAAGACTTAGCTGTGGTCTATTCACCTTTAATGCCAATAACGTTCAGAGACACTTTATTAGATCGTGGCTTTAGGTTTGTGGAAGTACCAGAAGAAGAATTTGATTCGATGGGCTGCAATATATTAGCACTATCGGCAAGAAAATGTTTAATGGTGGCGGGAAACCCAATTACAGCAGCTAGACTAGAAGCCGAAGGTTGCGAAGTCATAACCTATCCAGGTGATGAAATCAGTGTTAAGGGAGGTGGTGGACCTACCTGCTTAACTCGGCCTGTTTATCGAGAAATCTGACACCCAATAAAAACGAGATTGTTGGCTCCCTTCTAATTTCATACATTCATTACTTTCAAACGAGACCTCATGAGACTTAGACTTTCAATCCTTGCTATATTACTCTCAACCTCCTTAATGGCTCAAAAACATCATGAGCGCTTAGAAAAAATTGATGTTCAGCATTATCAGTTTGCCCTGAAGCTTAATGATCAGAACGACCGCATTGAAGGAGTGGCTAAAATTGATATCAAGTTTAATAAAGACATTTCCGATTTCTATTTAGACCTAATTAATGAATCAGAAGGCAAAGGGATGAATGTAGATGGGATTTCAATCGACGGTCAAAAAACATCTTTTACGCATCAAAACGATCGGCTTACACTAGATTATAAGGGCAAAAAAGGTGATGTTAAAAAATTGATCATCTCTTATCAGGGCATTCCTAAAACGGGATTAGTCATTGCAGAAAATAAGCACGGCGATAGAACTTTTTTCGGCGATAACTGGCCAGACAGGGGTAGGCATTGGCTTCCTACTGTAGATCACCCTTCTGACAAAGCAACTGTAGAATGGATAGTGACTGCACCGAACTATTATCAAGTGATTGGAAATGGGCGTTTTGTAGAAAGAACAAATTTAACGGACGATTTAACTTTAACACATTGGCGATCTGATGTTGTAATTCCAACTAAAGTTATGGTGATGGGCGCTGCTCGGTTTGCCGTAGAAGAGGTCGGTGAAGTACATGGCGCTCCTATATCCACTTGGGTTTACCCGCAAGACAGAGAAAATGGCTTTTATGATTATAGCCAAGCTTACTCCATTATAGATTGGTTCATAAATAACATTGGCCCTTATCCATATGCTAAATTGGCCAATGTGCAATCCAAGACACAATTCGGTGGAATGGAGAACGCTAGTAATATCTTTTATTTTGAGAACTCTGTTACAGGTGAACGTGCTTTTGAAGGGCTTATCGCGCATGAAATTGCTCACCAGTGGTTTGGCAATTCAGCATCTGAAGCTGACTGGCACCATGTATGGCTAAGCGAGGGTTTTGCTACCTATTTCACCAATGTTTACATGGAAAAAACACATGGTAGGGATCGGTTTGTTGAAATGGTTAAAGAACAAAGGGATCAAATCATTACGTTTAGTAAAGGTCAAATGGTACCAGTGGTTAATACTGCAATCACGGATTATATGAAATTACTGAACACTAATTCTTATCAGAAAGGCGGCTGGGTGCTGCATATGCTAAGAAGAAAAGTCGGAGATGATCTTTTTTGGAAAGGTATTCGGGCATACTATAAAAAGTATACGCTTTCTAATGCATACACTGAAGACTTGCAACAGGTGTTTGAAACTGTTACCGGAACTGATTTAGATGCATTCTTTAAACAATGGATTTATACAGCTGGGCAACCCAATATTTTTGTTGATCACTCATATAAAAAAGGAGTTCTAAATCTTTTGGTGGTTCAAGAGCAAAGCGAAGTATTCGATTTTCCGTTAGAAATGGACATTGTTTTAAAAGATGGAACAATCCAACGCCATGTTATTCAAGTCAATGAAAAGCGACAGGCCTTTACGCTTGATTTGAAAGAAAAGCCTGCCACAATAGTACTTGATCCTGACAGTTGGTTACTTTTTGAGGGCAAAGTGTCAGGTAATTAAGAACTTACCTCAATGGAACAGCTTTTGATAGATTAGGAGTATGCCCAAATCAAAAGTTAAAAAGTTGTTGCTATACCTTCTTAGGACAATGCGCATTATGATGGTGGCTTATATGATGGGCATTGCCAACATTGTAAAACAAGAATCTCGTTTTATGGATGATTCTCTGTACAAAATAGAGGTGGTGGAAGAACAAGAAGACGACGAACCTTTCGAAGAGCTTTAAAATATTAAGAGACAGACTTTATTTCAGATTGCCTGCCTGCAAAAGTAATTGTATTCCCTTTTCGTTTATTCAGTAATTGCTGCCCGATAGGTGACATTGGGGAAATAACAAAATAATCTTGTCCTTCAACCGAAAACTTGCCCATTGAGGTGGCTATAAAATAGGCTGCGGTACTCGTCGTAACGAGGCTACCAAGGCCACAAATTTCTGCTGATCGATCAAGTTCTAGCGAACGTAATAGCTGTCTCGCCTTAACCGCTTCGCCCAACTGCTGATCAATTTTGCCCTTTTCTAGATTGATCATTTCTCGCCCTGTCTCATACTTATCCCCCATCGAACTTTTAGTATCGCTTTCTGCAGATTCTTTCAAAGCACTCATTTCGGTATGAAGGTTTTCGATTCTTTCCTCAACCTGTTCTAGGCAAATACTGTATAGCTTTTTCTTGATCTCGGACACCTTGCAATGTCGCATATGTTCTTCTTACCGGCAATGATTGGGGTCTTTTATTGGTTTTCTCATATGTTATCAAAACCTGTACAACAAGAAAAAATATTGGTCAACTATACTTTGAAAGACACTCTAAGTTTTTGATTATCAAATTCTTCAAACTGGTTTACTTACATTTAGCATATGGAGAACTCTATTTTTCAATCTCTAACAATCATTATAGGGATAGCAGCCTTTTTCAGCTACATCAACCATAAGTTTCTAAAATTACCCATGACCATCGGTTTGATGATTCTCTCCTTAGTGTTCGCCGGAATAATGATCATTATTGGGCAATTCAATAAAGAGGTGATGATGGAAACCTGTGAGGTGGTTACCACATTAGACTTTCGACTGCTTTTAATGGATGTAATGCTAAGTTTCTTGCTGTTTGCTGGAGCACTCCATGTCAATGCTAAACTCTTAAAAAAGGAAAGAGCCTCTGTAATTACTTTTGCCACCTTAGGTGTCATCATATCTACATTCATTATTGGCTTTCTTACCCAATGGATTTTAGGTTTCATGGGTTTTAACATACCATTGACTTATGCGCTCTTATTCGGCGCCCTTATCTCTCCTACTGATCCAATTGCAGTTTTAGCCATTCTAAAATCGGCTAAAGCACCAAAAAGTTTAGAGACCAAAATTTCAGGTGAATCTCTTTTTAATGATGGCGTTGGGGTGGTTGTTTTCTTAAGCATTCTGATGGTGCATGAAAATGGGTTTGCCAACTTCGAAATTAGTGAGACGATCCAACTTCTGGCTGAAGAAGCATTAGGAGGAATCGTTTTCGGTGGTGTACTAGGCTATTGTGGGTATCTAATTCTAAAATCAATTGAAGATGCACCAAGAATTGAGGTTTTAATTACAATTGCCATTACAACTGGTGGTTATGGAATTGCTTCTTTGATTCATGTTTCTGGACCTATCGCTATGGTTGTAGCAGGATTAATTGTCGGGAATAAACTTATTGCTGTTAAAAATGCCAGCGAATCTTCGAATCAAGTATCGGAGTTTTGGGAAATGCTTGACGAGATTTTAAATGCCGTGCTTTTTGTACTTATTGGTCTTGAAATAATTGCGCTACCGAATAATACAAATTACATCCTTGCCGCATTGATCATTATTCCTGCGGTACTATTAGCAAGGCTTGTCTCTGTTGCTATTCCAATTGGTGTAATGAAACATGATGATATTAGTAAATCGAAAACCATCTCCATGCTTACTTGGGGAGGTTTAAGAGGTGGGATTTCCATCGCATTAGCCCTTTCCTTACCTCCTTCCGAATACCGAGATTTGATTATTTTGATTACTTACGGCGTGGTCATTTTCTCTATCCTTTTTCAAGGCTTAAGTATTGGGAAATTCGTAAAGAAATTGGGCTTAAATCAGGCTTAGAATCTTGCCGCCGTTAGCAGGCTTAAGTCTTTAAATGGTAGGTTAAATTTTTTGGCTATCTCAAGGTTTGTAGTACAACCCTTATATCCATATATCCCCTTGCTGAACCAAGAGTAATGGTATATCATTTCGTTGATTCCACCATTATCGGCCATTTTCAATAAAACTGATGTAAGAATATTGCTTAAAGCAGATGTAGCTGTTCTAGCTGCTCTAGAGGCAATGTTCGGCACACAGTAATGAATAACATCGTATTTGGTAAATGTCGGTAAATCATGAGAAGTAATTTCGGAGGTTTCAATGCATCCGCCTTGATCAATTGATACATCTAGAATAACTGCTCCAGGTTTCATCGTAGCAACCATTTCTTCGGTGACAACGCATCTAGCCTTTCCCTTTTCAGCTCTTAATGCACCAATTACTACATCGGCCGACTTTAAAGATTGACTTAATGCCAGTGTGTCTATAGCAGATGTAAAGGCCTGATTTCCCAACTTGTGCTTTATCCTACGGAGCTTATAAATCTCATTGTCAAAGATTCTTACTTCTGCACCTAATCCTATGGCAGCTCTAGCGGCATACTCTGCCACAGTGCCCGCGCCTAGTATGACTACTCTAGTGGGTGGGACACCAGTTATTCCACCTAGTATTATTCCTCTGCCCCCGCCGATACTGCTTAAGTATTCAGCCGCTATTGGGATAACCAGACTTCCCGCCAGCTCACTCATTGCGTTAACTATTGGCAGCCCATGGGCCTTATCTTCCAAAAGCTCATAACCGAGTGCCGTAATCTTCTTTTTATTCAAAGCCTCGAAATACGCTGTACTTGCATTGCCAGTTTGAATTGCTGAAAACACCGTGGTTCCAGTCTTCATAATACCCAACTCTTCCATAGTAGCAGGTTCCACCTTTACTATAACATCGGCTTCGAAGGCTTCTTTTTTAGAATAGATAATTTGAGCTCCATTTTCTGAATACTCTGTATCGGGGAAATACGCATGCCTACCGGCACCTGCTTCCACCTGAATTTGATGCCCATTGGCCACTAAAATACCAACGGCAGCAGGTGTTAAGCTCACACGATTCTCTTGTAAAGAAACTTCTTTCGGAATAGAGATTTGGAGTGATTTATTACCAGAATTAACCTTTAGTAATTTCTCCTCAGGGTATAGGCTACTTTCTTTAGCCAACTTTGCAAATCCCGACGTTCCTTTCTCAGTCATGCTTACTTAGTTTGTAGTTTCGTTTTTCACCGCCCAAATCTTCAATCGCTATTTTAACGAACTTTTCAGGTAGATACTCACCAATTCTTTCTGCCCATTCAATCAGGCACAGATTACCGGAATAAAAATACTCTTCCATTCCTATGGCCAAGGCCTCCTCCGGAGTTTCTAGTCTGTAAAAATCGAAGTGGTAAATTGATTCACCTGCCTCGGTCAAATACTCATTCACTATTGAAAAAGTTGGGCTATTCACCGTGTCCTGAACGCCCATTACCTTACCAATAGCTTTTGACAAAGTAGTTTTTCCGGCACCCATTTGGCCATCTAAAACCAAAATCTTCTCCTCCCCTGCAAAGTCGATCAGCGTTTTAGCTACTTCAAGCAAATCTGATAAAGAATCGGCTTTTAAGTTCATTAAACTCAGCTTTACGACCTTTTCGAATTTAGCGAAATAATCGGAATAATCATTTCTTCCATGGAGATACCACCGTGCTGAAATGTATCTCTATAGTACTTTACATAGTGGTTATAATTATTTGGATAGGCAAAAAAAGTATCATCCGTAGCAAACACATAAGAGGTAGATACATTTTGCTTAGGTAAGTGAAGATTCTCTGGTTTTGTGGCCTCAAAAATTCCATTATTGCCTTTATAGCCCAGGTTTTTACCTTGCTTATAGCGCAAGTTAGTGTTCACATTTCTGTCGCCTGCTATCTTAAATGGTTTCTTAACACGATACGTTCCGTGGTCTGTTGTAATCATAACGCGTAATCCCTTTTCGCTGATCATTCTTAGTAAATCGAAAAGTGGTGAATGCTGAAACCATGATCTTGTAAGTGATCGATAAGCTGACTCATCTGAGGCCAATTCCTTTATCATCCGGATATCGGTTCTTGCATGTGATAGCATATCTACAAAGTTATACACCACTACATTGAGTTCATTTTGCAATAAGTTGGCAAAATTGTCATTCAGCTGTTTTCCTTGGTTGGCATGAATTATTTTGTTGTAACTGTACCGCTTATTAATATTATTTTTAGTCAGCTGCCTTTTAATGAAGGCACTTTCATTGTTGTTTTTACCATCCTCGCTGTCGTCATCGCCCACCCATAAATCAGGATGTTTCTTCGACATTTCTAGTGGCAGTTCTCCAGAAAAAATCGAGTTACGGGCGTAAGCCGTCGTTGTAGGTAAAATCGAATAATAGGCATCTTCTTCCTCGATATTAAAATATGGAGCGATATCTTCTTCAATAATTTTCCATTGATCAAACCTCAGGTTGTCAATCACGATAAAGAAAAAAGGATCGTCATTGAGCAGCGGAAACACCTTTTTCTTCATTATCTGATGCGACAATAAAGGCCTATCTGCATTCGGATCGTTAAGCCATCCCTCGTACTCATCGGCAATGAATCTGCTGAAATTTGAATTAGCCTCTACTTTTTGCATATCCAGCACCTCTTGCATGCTCTTGTTTTCTGTCTGATCAATTTCGAGTTCCCAATAAACCAACTTCTTATATATCTCAGTCCATTCTTTATGATCCATGCGGTCATTCATTTCCATACTTATCGTTCGGAAATCCTGTTGATACTGCATGTTGGTTTTTTCACTGACCAATCTTCGGTTATCAAGAATCCTCTTTACCGAAATTAGAATTTGATTGGGATTTAATGGCTTGATTAAATAATCAGCGATTTTAGATCCAATGGCCTCCTCCATTATATGTTCCTCCTCGTTCTTGGTAATCATCACTACAGGGAGTGAGGGGCGTCTATTCTTAATATAGCTGAGCGTTTCAAGGCCTGTCATACCGGGCATATTCTCATCAAGAAAAACAACGTCAAAGTGAGTGTCCTCCACGGCATCGATGGCATCGGCGCCGCTAGTCACAGGCCTAATGTCGTAACCTCTGTCTTGTAGAAAAAGTATGTGCGGTTTGAGCAGATCTATCTCATCGTCGGCCCATAAAATGTTATATCTTTGCATAGATAGGATTTGGCAATAGGCTCGAATTTAAAGCATTTAAAGGATAAAGTTTGAACAAAAAAAAGATAATCAATGATCCGGTATACGGATTCATTACTATCCATAGTGAGCTCATCTTCGATATCATCGATCACCCCTACTTCCAGCGGCTTCGAAGAATCAAACAACTCGGCCTTACCGAGCTTGTCTATCCTGGTGCTCATCATACCCGTTTTCATCATGCGATTGGTGCCATGCACCTGATGAAAGAGACTTTAGAAAACTTAAGAACAAAGGGTATTGAAATTACTGATGAAGAGTTTGAAAGCACTTTAGTAGCCATACTCTTGCATGATATTGGCCATGGCCCATTTTCCCATGCGCTTGAAACCACCCTCTTAACTGGCATTGCTCATGAGTGGATTTCTCATGAAACCATAGCAAGGCTTAACCATGAATTAGATGGGAAACTGGAAATGAGCTTATCCATTTTTCTAGGTACATACCCAAAGCAATTTCTAACGCAGCTTGTCTCTAGCCAGCTAGATATAGATCGTTTAGATTATTTAAAACGTGATAGTTTCTTTACGGGAGTTTCTGAAGGAACAATCGGTGCAGAACGCATTATAAAAATGCTGAATGTGAAAGACGATCAGCTTGTGGTGGAAGAAAAAGGGATTTACAGTATAGAAAACTTCCTAAGTGCACGCCGACTCATGTACTGGCAAGTGTATTTGCACAAAACCAGCGTGAGTTCAGAAAAGATGCTCATCAGCATCATCGAGCGTGCAAAGTATCTTACCCAAAAGGGAAAAGGTCTTTTCTCAACTAAGGCACTCAAATTGTTTCTCGCTAATGATTATGAAAAGGAAGACTTTGTTGAGAGACCAGAAATATTAGAAACCTTTCTTAACCTGGATGATTACGATATATGGGGAGCCATAAAAGTCTGGAGTGAGCACTATGATTCGATACTTTCTAGGCTTTGTAATATGCTGCTAAAACGGGATCTCTTCAAAATAGAGATCACGCAAGAACCTGCTTCCGAGGAAGAAATAGCACATATGGAAGAGGAAATAATTAAAGCCTACGGGGTTAGTTCGAAGGGTGCCAAACACTTCTACTCTACCGGAAAACTTACAAATAACGCTTACCTGTCCAACGATAAAAAAATCATGATCTTATCGAAGTCGGACGAAGTAAGAGACGTTGTAGAAGCGGCGGATTTACCAAACATAAAGGCCATGAGCAAAATAGTACGCAAGTATTATCGATGCTGGCCAAAAGACATATCTTTGTGACTCTCACATTTTAAGCATGGAAATATCAATTGAACAAGTGGCCCAATTAATAGGCGGTACAGTTGACGGTGACGCGACCGGAAATGTAGATCGCTTAGAGAAAATAGAAGAAGCCACTGCTGGCAGTATCGCTTTTTTAGCCAATCCGAAATACACCCCTTATTTATATACCACTCAGGCGAGTGCTGTGATAGTAAAGAAAGATTTCGAAGCTGAAAAGGAATATACAACTTCACTTATTCGTGTAGATGATCCTTATTCTAGTTTCGCTCGGCTTTTAGAGGCTTATCAGCAAATGACAGCGGTGGTCAAAAAAGGAATTGAACAGCCATCTTTTCAAAGTGATTCTGCCACCATTGGCGATGACACCTATTTAGGGGCCTTTTCCTATTTAGGGGAAAATGTAAAAATTGGAAACAACGTTCAAATATATCCAAATAGCCACATTGGTGATGGCGTTGAAATTGGTGACAATACCATCATTTTTGCTGGTGTGAAAGTATATGCCAATTGTAAAATTGGTGCTAACTGCATTTTACATTCAGGCGCTGTTGTAGGTAGTTATGGCTTTGGCTATGCTCCTCAAGAGGATGGTTCTTTCAAGGCAATTCCTCAAACGGGTAATGTAATCATCGAAGACAACGTAGACATTGGCGCCAACACAACGATTGACTGTGCTACTATGGGCTCAACGATTATTCGTTCTGGTGCAAAATTAGATAATCTTGTTCAAGTTGCCCACAACGTTGAAATTGGAAAAAATAATGCCATTGCTTCGCAGGCTGGAATTTCCGGTAGTGCCAAGCTTGGCCAAAACGTTCAAGTGGGTGGTCAAGCTGGTATCACAGGGCATTTGACCTTAGCTGACAAAACAATTATTGGTCCTCAGGCCGGCGTTCCAAAAACAATTACTGAAGAAGGAAAGGTTTGGTTTGGCTCTCCAATTATGGAGCACCGAGAATTTTTAAAGTCCAGTATTATTTTAAGAAAACTACCTAACCTGATCCAACGCGTTAAGGATCTGGAAAAAAAGTTATAAATTCGCGGAATTTTCGCACAAATAGATGAAAACGAAGCAGCATACAATTCAGGAAAAAGTTACGGTCTCCGGCGTTGGTTTACACACTGGTGTAACGGCGAATATGACCTTTGTTCCAGCACCTGCAAATCATGGAATTAAGTTTCAAAGGATAGATTTACCCGGACAGCCTGTCGTAGATGCGGATGTTGATTATGTGGTGGATTTATCTAGGGGAACGACCATAGAACATAATGGTGCGAGAATCAATACAGTAGAGCATACGCTAGCTGCCCTTGTTGGTCTTGAAATAGACAACGTCATGATTCAAATCGATGGTCCAGAACCTCCGATCTTGGACGGTAGCTCTATGATGTTCATTGAAGCACTCGAAGAAGTGGGTGTTGAAGAACAAAACGCGCTAAGAAATTTTCTGGAAATCAACGAGAGTATCATCTTCAAAGATGAAGATAGAGATGTTGAAATTGCTGCTTTGCCGTTGGACGATTTTCGTGTCACCGTAATGGTTGATTATAATTCTCCAGTTTTAGGTAGCCAGCATGCTTCTTTAACTAGTATCGCTGATTTCAAAAAAGACATTGCCTCAAGTAGAACATTCTGTTTTCTCCATGAACTAGAAATGTTGTATAAAAACAATCTGATCAAAGGCGGAGATTTAAATAACGCGATTGTAGTTGTAGACCGTGTAGTTCAAGATGAAGAGTTAGAATATTTGGCAGGCTTATTCAACAAAGAAAAGGTTGAAGTAAAGAAAGAAGGTATTCTCAACAATGTTGAATTAAGACATAAAAATGAGCCGGCTAGGCATAAACTTTTAGATGTTGTAGGTGACTTAGCCTTGGTTGGCAGACCAATTAAAGCACAAATATTAGCTGCCAGACCTGGACATGCTGCCAATGTAGCTTTTGCTAAAAAACTGAAAAAAGCCATGCTTGATTCGAAGTCTAATGTTCCACATTACGACCCAAACATTGAGCCTGTAATGGATATAAACCAGATCAGTCAAATACTGCCGCATCGTTATCCGTTCTTGTTGATTGATAAGATTGTACATCTTGATGATCACATGGTGGCGGGCATTAAAAATGTGACTATGAATGAGCCTTTCTTTCAAGGACATTTCCCTGGCAACCCTGTAATGCCTGGAGTACTTCAGGTGGAAGCTATGGCACAAATAGGCGGCATTTTGGTACTGAATACTGTACCAGATCCTGAAAATTATACGCCTTATTTCTTAGGAATCGATAGATGTAAATTCAGAAAGATGGTAATTCCGGGAGATACCATTAAATTCAAATGTGAACTCACTTCTCCAATCAAAAGAGGAATTGCTCAAATGAAAGGATTTGCATACGTAGGTAATACTTTAGTTTGCGAAGCATCAATGACAGCTAGAATTGTAAAAAACCCATGAACCAGCCATTAGCTTATATTCACCCTGAAGCAAAGATTGCAAGAAACGTTGTAATTGAACCTTTTGCCTCAATTAGTAAAAACGTTGTAATCGAAGAAGGCACATGGATAGGCTCTAACGTGACCATCATGGAAGGTGCACGAATTGGAAAAAATGTTAAGATTTTTCCTGGTGCTGTAGTTTCTGCTATTCCCCAAGACAAAAAATTCGGCGGCGAAGACACTACCTTAGAAATTGGTGACAATACCGTAATAAGAGAGTGTGTTACGCTAAATAGAGGCACTGACGCTACTAATAAAACCGTTATTGGAAAAGATACTTTGATCATGGCCTACACGCATGTAGCTCACGATTGTGTGGTTGGAGACAACTGTATTTTGGTAAATGCAGTACAACTCGCAGGTCATGTAAATATTGAAGATTGGGCAATTATAGGTGGTGCAGCAGCTATTCATCAGTTTGTAAATATTGGAGCTCACACCATGGTTTCTGGTGGTTCGCTTGTAAGAAAAGATGTTCCACCCTTTACTAAAGTAGGTAGAGAGCCGTTGAGTTATGCAGGGATCAATTCTGTTGGGCTTCGTCGACGAGGTTTCTCTAATGATAAGATCACTGAGATTCAAGAAATTTATAGATACATTTTTCTTCGTGGTTTCAACAACTCTAAGGCACTCGATTTGGTTGAATTAGAAATGCAACCAACAAAAGAGCGCGATGAAATCATTAACTTCTTCAGGGGTTCTGATAGAGGTGTAATGAAAGGCTACAATGCACGATAAGCATGAAGATTGAGGTTAAAAATCTGGGCAAGAAATTCAATAAAGAATGGATTTTCCGGCACCTCAATACAGAATTTAATGAAAACGAATCCTACGCGATTACCGGCGGTAATGGAAGCGGAAAATCCACTTTCATACAAACCATAATAGGGTTCATTCCTTCAAATGAGGGCTCCATTGTTTTTACAAATAATGAAATTGAAATACCGGAAGACCGTGTTTTTCAACATCTTGATATCATTACACCATACTTAGAACTTATTGAAGAATTTACGCTTGAAGAATTTTTAGCGTTTCATTTTAAGTTTAAGTCGTTAGAAGAAGGGTTGACAATAGATGACTTTATCGAAAAGGTTTATTTAGGGTCAGATAAGAAGAAACAAATCAAGAATTACTCTTCTGGAATGAAGCAACGGCTAAAATTAGGGCTAGGTTTTTTCTCTCAGAGTAAAGTTTGCTTGCTCGATGAGCCCACTACAAACCTTGATGAGTTTGGCATAGCTTGGTACTTAGAAAATGTTAAGTCATTGCTGGGTAAGAAACTTTTGATCATAAGTTCTAACCAGAAAAAGGAATATGAATTTTGTGACAAAGTCCTACACATTGCAGATTACAAATGACATTGATGGTGACTAGCGTGTGAATATTAGATTTTATAACTATTATTGGTAGCTCAATTGAAAAGAAATGATTCGAACAAAACATTACATACTTAGCCTGTTATTTATCGCATCTTTTAGCCTTGTGTCTTGTGGCGGCGGCGGAGATGATACTCCAGATTTAACGCCCGAGGAACAACGTCTAGTTGACCTTGTTGGCACAACAGGAAGTACCTGGGAGGCATCATCGATTACTTTTGACGGTGCTCCTGCAGAAGGATTCGATAATTTCAGCTTTACATTAAGAGGAACAGCTACTAGCAAGTCTTACACTAGTATTGATGGTGATCCACTTTTTCAAGCAAGTGGTACTTGGGATTTCAATGGCGACAATTTGAATGAGTTGATTTTCGATGGTAATACTAACAATGTGTTCACTTTGAGCAATCTTAACACTACCGCTACTCCAAACACACTAAGACTTACTGTAGATTTTACTACACCAGCTGGTGGTGCTGCTTTTGGAACAGATGGTCTCTACGTACTAAGCCTAGTAGAAGCTCAGTAACACAAGGATTTTAAAATATTAAGCCTTTCTGCAAAACAGGAAGGCTTTTTTATATCCTTTCATTTAATTCTCAAGAGTATTTGCTCGGCGACTATTTCAAATGAACTACCGTTATTCCAGCGCCACCGCGTTCGACGTGTTCATCTTTAAGACTACTGATTTGCTTAAATGAACTCAAGTGATTTCGAGCCACCTGTCTTAATACACCATTACCTTTTCCATGAAGTATTTGTAATTCCTTTTCGTCAAGCAGAATGGCTTCATCTAACCACTGATCTAAAATTGAAATGACTTCTTCAGCGCGCTTGCCTCTTATATCCAATTTTGTAGAGAAATTGGCGCGCTTTGCCGTATAGTCAAAACCTGAATAAGATGTTTGCTGTCCTTGTTTCTTATAGGCCTTTCGACTGACTTTTTCTAAACGATTAAGCTTTACAAATGATGTTAAGGCTCCCATTTTAAGCTCTGCGTCTTTCCCTTTTATAGCGGCAACTTGACCAACAGTATCTTGGCCGATAACCTGAACATAATCACCAACTTCTATAGCGCCTTTCAGCTCAGTTTTAAAGGTTTCTTCTTTTACCCTATTACTATCCTTAATCCGTTCAAGCTTTTCACGCTGCGCTTTAACAACTTTTTTATCGGCTTCTTTTTCCTTAATTACGCGTATCGCCTTTTCTATTTCTTTGTTGGCTCCTGTAACAATAGATTGCGCTTCTTTTTTAGCGGCATTTAGCACCTTTTTCTCTTGTCTTTCAAGGTGAGCTTTTAAGTCTCTATACTGTTCTGTCAGTTCTTCTAATTCGGTTTCTCTTACTTTCAATCGATCTGCTGCCCTATCTACTTCTTGTTTCTGAGACTGAAGTTCTCCAAGCATCTTATCTACCGATACTTGTTTTACGCCGACTTTCCTTTTCGCTTGCTCAATTGTTGATTTCGGCAAACCAATTTTAGTGGCAATTTCTAAGGCAAAAGAACTTCCTGGCTTACCGACTTCTAGCTCATAAAGTGGTTGTAAATTAGCGATGTCATAGCGCATGGCACCATTGGCTAATCCATTATTCTTATCGGCATAATCTTTTAGGTTACCGTAATGCGTTGTAATCACACCCATACACTTAGCGGCATTCAGTTCCATTAAAATAGCCTCTGCTATGGCTCCGCCATATTGCGGTTCTGTACCGGTACCAAACTCATCTATCAGGAAGAGACTCTTCTTGTTGACATGACTTAACAAGTTTTTCATGTTGATGAGATGAGAACTATAAGTACTCAAATCATTCTCGATAGACTGTTCATCTCCAATGTCTATAAACAAGTCTTTAAACACCGAAAACTCTGAACTTTCATCTACGGATACCAAAAGGCCGCATTGAAACATATACTGCAACAGCCCGACGGTTTTCAGACAAACACTTTTACCGCCAGCGTTCGGACCAGATATAATAACAATGCGTTCTTCAGAGTTTAACCCCATGGTTAATGGTACCACCGGCTTGTTCAGCGCTCTGTGCTTTTCTAAAAGCAACGGATGTCTCGCTTTTTCCCATTCAAAACCTCTCTGTTCAGACCATTTAGGTTTACAGGCTTGAATACTGATTGCATAACGGGCCTTAGCCCTTATAAAATCAATCAAACCCAAAAACTTCATTATCCCTTGAAGACTTTCGATCTCTGGTCTTAATAGATCGGTAAGTTCTGTCAATATTCTTATGACCTCCCTTTGTTCAGCATATTCTAGTTCCTGAACTTCGTTGTTTATCTCAAATACCTCATTAGGTTCTAGGTAAACAGTTTGTCCCGTAGCAGATTCTCCATGAACCAAACCTTTAATTCTCCTCTTATGCTCTACATAGAGTGGAATTACCATTCTGCCATTTCGAATCGTAATGGAAAGGTCATCCGGCGTATAGCCTTCCTTCTTGGAGTGAGAGATAATACGATCTAAAGATCCTCTCAATCGTTGACGTAATGAGGCAATAGCCTTTCTTAGTTGATAAAGTTTATCACTGGCATTATCCCTGAGCTTTCCGCGTTCATCAAAAACTTTGTCAATTGACCAGAGTAAGTTTTCGTTGAAATAAACTGGGTGGGTTAATTCTGAGAGGACTGAATAATCGTCTCTATTTTCTCTGAAAAAATCCAAACACCTGTTGAGTGTTTTAAGGGTAAGCACTATATCGAAAAACTCTTCTTCGGCAAGATGCGAGTTTTCAACTTTGGCCTTGGTAAAATAAGGCGATATGTCTATGTAGTTTGAATTAGGAAATAATTCGCCGCTCTCTATAATTTTAACAAACTCATTAGTTTGAGCGAGCCATTTATCAATGTGGTTTCTATCAGACGAGAATTTTATCTTTTGCACAAACTCATGCCCCAAATTGCTCTCACAAGCCGCCTGAAGACTGATTCTGATTTTATCGAAACCTAATTTTGATTCTAAATTTTGTGGATATAGCATTTAATTCGTGCTCCGTCGCCCAGTGGTGAGATATTGCTGCCTCACTTTTAAACTATCGATTACCACTGAGGTAATCTCCATAAACTTCTCCGGTCGGAGTAAGTAATAATTATAACTCTTTTGGTAGATGGCTGTATCAACTTGTGCTTTTTCGAAGATTCTTTGCTCAAGGGCTTTGAAAAGAATAGCTGAAGAGTCTTTATTAATGGTAATTGAAGCCACCATACCTTCCGCTTCTCGAATGTCTATCAAGAGAGAAATCATCTCTGTTTCATCCAAAATATCAGCAGGCTTTTGCTCTTTTTCCCCGCAGGAAAAAACAACGAATACAACCACATATAAAAAAACCTTTTTCACCTCAGTACGTCCAAGTTAATTTCGACAACGTCTTTTCTTCTAACGAGATGTAAAAGTAAAAGATATGACGGAGGAAAACCCCAAGAATTAACCAAAATTAAGAAGCAAAGCCCTTTTCAGAACTCAAATAAGTCATATTTTTGACTCTTTATTATGGAGCATATTATTTCCAAACTTCGGAAGTACGAAATACAAATTCGAAAAGCCATTAATTCGCGCATGCAGGGTGATTTTCACTCTATATTCAAAGGCTCGGGTATGGAATTTGATGGCGTTCGTGAATACCAGTATGGTGACGATACGCGAAGTATAGATTGGAATGTATCTGCAAAAGGCCATGGTACCTTCGTAAAAACCTTCAAAGAAGAAAAGGAACAAACCGTATTTTTCTTATTGGATGTAAGTGCTTCACAAGAAATTGGTAACCCGGGAGCTCAAAAAGTAGATATCGGTAAAGAAATTACTGGCGTACTAACGCTTGCCGCTATTAAGCAGCAAAATCGTGTTGGCCTTTTAACTTTTTCAGATCAGAAGGAGAAGTATATGAAATCTGGTAAGGGGCCCAAACATGGGTACTCCATTATTCATGAGCTTTACAATCATACGCCAAAATCTACTCGCACAAATATTGATGAAGGCTTAAAAAAAGGCCTTGAAATCATTCATAAGAAAAGTGTTATAATAGTTATTTCCGATTTCATCGATGAAGGATACGAACAGAGTTTGCGCTTAATGGCCAAAAGACATGATGTTGTTGTCATACATTTGAAAGACGATCGGGAAACGCATTTACCGAACTTGGGTATTGTTCCTGTTTATGACAAAGAGAGTCGTAAAACGGTATGGGTAAATACATCATCTAAAGACTTTAGAAATAAGCTCGAAAAGACTTACACTGCCAACAAAGGTGAGTTAGAAAAATATTGCAAAAAACACCAGATCAACTATTTAGAGATTAACACAAAGGACAATTACGTTCCTCAATTGATTAAGCTCTTTATGATCAGGAATAAAACTATGAAACGTGATTAGAAAGTTTTTTGGCCTCTTTATAGTTGCTGTTATTTCTGTTGGTATTGCGCAAGGGCAAGACAATAAACCAATAGGGTATTTCCTGAAGGATAGCGTTAAAATAGGAGAAACTGTCTCTTATTCCTTGAGCTACAAGGACAGAAAAAACAGGAAACTTATTTTCCCAGATTCACTTTTCGACTTTGCGCCATTTGAGCTTTTAGGCAAAGACTATTTTGATACACAGTCTGATTCTATTAACAGTATAGATAGTGCCGTTTATCGCCTCGCCACTTTTGAAATTGATACGGTACAGCGTTTAAGCTTACCGGTATTTCTTGATACTGGATCGGATAGCCTTGAATTGTTTAGCGACATAGATTCAATCATTCTGGATCAGGTAGTGACAATTATGCCCGATTCTGTGAGCATGGCGGAAACTTCAGCTTACCAACCCATTTCCTTGGAGTTTAACTACCCTTATTGGTTGGTTGGGTTAACAATTGCTGGTTTTCTAACCTTGGTGATTTTGGTTTTATGGGGTAAAGAATTGAAAAAGCGCATTAAGCTATATCGCTTATCGAAACAGTTAGCCAAGTTTAAAGAGGAATTCGATTTAGAAATAGAACAGCTCAATGCGGATACTTCTAAATTAAAAATAGAGTCCGTTTTAAAGTTCTGGAAAGGCTATATGGAAAAACTAGAACGAATTCCTTACACAAAACTCACTACTAAAGAGCTTGTAGAAATTCAGGAAAATGGTTCGTTAGAAGAGACATTAAAGTCCATAGACAAAAATATTTATAGCCCAATAGAAGTAACGGCTTTACAAAACGATTTTGAGTTTTTGAAGGACTACTCGGAAGATAGGTACAATCACGTAACGGAGGGAATCAAGAATGCTTGACGAAACGCTTTATAAATGGTACTCATTGGAGTGGTTCACTCCTACTGCTTTTAAATCATTCGATTGGGAGTTCTTCTTTGTGCTCTATGCCATTCCTTTGGTATTGCTTCTATTTATTATGAAATGGTTAATTGGAAGCAAAATCAAACAAAAGCTTCCAGTTGCTTTACCGAAAAAGGAGCTTTCTAGGCATTGGACAAGTTATTTGAGATTTATCCCCAATGCGCTCATTGCCCTTTCGCTCATCTTACTTTTAGTGGCACTAGCTCGCCCTCAAAGAACTAATGAGCAGGTAGAACAATGGTCTGAAGGTATAGACATCGCTTTGGTAATAGATATATCTGAATCGATGCAAATCGAGGATTTTAAGCCTAACAGACTAGAAGCCGCAAAACGTACTGCAAGAACTTTTATTGAAGGCCGTCAGCAAGACCGTATTGGATTAGTCATCTTCTCTGGTGATGCTTATTCATTATCGCCGCTCACTACGGATTATGAACTGCTTTATAAGTTTATTGAAGAAGAAATTGACTTCAATAAGATAGAAAATAGAGGTACTGCTATCGGTAGTGCCATTGCCGTGGGCACTAACAGAATGAGAGAATCTGATGCGGCTTCTAAAGTGATGATTCTACTTTCTGATGGTGATAATACTGCAGGTAATATTGACCCGATTACGGCTGCCGAATTAGCCGCAGCTTATGATATTAAAATATACACCATAGGAATTGGCAAAGAGGGTAAAGTACCTTTTGGAAAAGATTTTTTTGGTAGACCTAATTATGTTGAGAATACGCTTGATGAAACTACACTAAGAGAGATCGCTAAAATTGGTGCTGGTCAGTTTTATCGTGTTTCTGATAACGAAGCACTTAAAAACGTATTTGGTTTAATCGATGAGTACGAAAAGGCTGAGATAAAGGAAACTCGATATAAAAATACGACCGATTTCTACTCCATCTATTTAAGCTGGGGTATTGTATTCTTTATCCTTTATCTGCTCTCTAAGAGCACCTTTATCAGCAATATTCTCGAAGATTAGAACTTAAACACCAAGCCTATACTTTCGGGTGTAATGGATACTTTATCAAGGATATTCGTCAACCCTTTACTTTTAGATTGGAGCGCTAAATAGAGTACTGCATCAAAGGCAAGTAAAAACCCTCCTTGTAGAATTAAAGATTTACCATAACCACGAAGTATATCTTGTTTCTTGGGCCTATTCTTTGCCATTTCTCGCATTAAATAACCACCGGTTATATAGGCTACATCTAGTGCGGCATTCATCAATAATATCTTACTCATTTGATGAAATTCTGCAGTTGTTTCCGCTAAAGACAATGACGATGGATCGGTAATTAATGAATGCCTTAAACCAGGCACTGCTAAAGCCACATTCACCACATTCCAAAAAATATTCATTCGATAAAAATGAGCCTGCTCATTGGAAGATGGATTTCGTAAAAGCGCTCCATTTGTAGCCATATTACCCAGTGCCCATCCACCTAATACAATCATACCGATTTTATTAACGTGAAGCCTTTCCGTGTTGAAGTGAGTCAGTTCGTTGGTTTGCGCAACAGCATCGATAGTAAAAAGAACGAAAATGGAGATAACGAGTAGATACTTCTTCATGATAGCTTTTTCTATGGAAGGATAACTCCTAAGCCCACAAAGAGTTTAAAATCACTAAATCAAATGGATATCATAACCTTCGAGCACAAAGTTGAACAGCTTCAAACTGAATACAATTAGCGCTAGACCCACTACGCGATTCATAATTTTCATGAACCGCGGGGTCACAATCTGACTCAGTTTCACTGCAAAATGAGCTTTAAGAACATCTACTGAAAAGACTGTGGCAATAACGACTATAAAGAAGTAAATAGCCTGTGTGGTATTATAAGCCATATCCAGCGTAACCTTGCTCATGATACCAATCCAAAAAATCAGTACGAAAGGATTAATACCATTTAATGCAAAGCCTTTCACAATCTGCTGAAACCATTTGGTTTCTTCTGCATGAAGCTGTTTTAGCCCTTTGGTTGGTATTGGTTTAAAGAGATATATAAAACCAAACACTATCATGATGGTACCGCCTATACCGCCAAGCCACATGTTAAATGAGGGGTTTTCTACGAACTGAGAAATACCCAAATATGTAATGACTATATAGATACTATCGCTAAGCGCGATACCTACAGCCATGAATAACCCGGAGAAAAATCCCTTTTCAATAGAATTTTGAATGAGTGCAAAGAAAACCGGACCGATTAGCACGCACAAAAGCAATCCATAAAGTAAGCCGTTAATTATGATGTCCATGCCCCTTTATGCTCGCTCCTTCACGAAGTTTATCCAACTTTCCAACTTCTCTTTCTTCAATACCCGTGGAAACTTGGTTTGACCACCTTCTTTACCTTCTGACTTCAACCAATCATAGAATACTTCAGTTGGTAGTACATCTAAAATGACATTCTTCAGTGCATGCTGACGCTCTACCTCATAATCATCATTCAATTCCTTTAAACAAGTATCTATTCTTTTCAACAAGGCGTCTTTATCTACCTGATCATCCGTTCCTATATACCAATGATGCGCAAATAATTTACCATCTGGCACACCAGCTACTGTAAACTCTTTGATACCGATATTAAACTCTGTAGAAGCCATTTCAACGGCTCTGTTCATATTATCTACTGATAAATGCTCACCGCAAAGGCTTAAGAAGTGTTTCGTTCTACCGGTAATAATTATCTCTGAATTCCTCTTATTCAAAAACTGAATAGTATCGCCAATCATATAGCGCCATGCTCCAGAACAAGTGGAAATTAATAGCGCATAATCTTTTCCTTCTTCAACCTGATCGATCATTAATGTTTCAGGGTTCTCAACGATCTGTCCGTCTTCATCAAAGTTCTTCTCATTGAATGGAACAAACTCATGAAAAATACCACCATTCAGTACAAGTCGCATGGCTCGCTTATCTGGTGCATCTTGGAACGCGACAAACCCTTCGGAGGCTAAATAAGTTTCTATGTAGTGAATAGGCCTTCCTAAAAGTTTATCGAAACTCTTTTTATAAGGATCAAAAGCAACACCTCCATGAACAAACGCTTCAAGGTTGGGCCAAATATCATGGATACTGTTCAAACCATATCGCTCAATAATCCTTTCTATGAGAATCGTCATCCAAGCAGGCACGCCGACAATCATGCCGATATTCCACTTTGGTGCCGACTCTACAATTTCATCAAGTTTGGTTTCCCAGTCTTTATGCTTTTTAATCTTTGGCGTAGGTCTAGAAAAGCCTTGAATCCAAACAGGCAATTGGCCAGTGGTAATCCCACTCAAGTCGCCGTAATAGTAATTTCCAGAAAAATTTAGTGCGGTGCTTCCGCCAAGCATTAACATGCCAGACTGAAAAAACTTATCAGGCAGATCGTATTTAGATAAGGTATAGATATGTCTGGTGCCCGTTTTTCGGATTTGCCGAGTCATATCTTTGGTAACAGGGATATATTTAGATGCGGCACCAGATGTACCAGAACTAAGTGCAAAAAATTTAGTTTTGCCTGGCCAGCTCACATCTGCTTCACCATCGCGCATTTTTCGCCACCAACCATCGTTCATCTTGTCATAATCAGATACCGGAATATTAGTTTTGAATTGCTCAAAGAAATCGTGTGGTCCTGCACTTCTGAATTGCTCTAATACGCTGTGAAAATCATATTCACGACCAAATTCAGTGTTACGCGCACTGATCAGCAACTTGGAAAGCTCCTTTTTCTGTAAATCATATGGTGAGGTATAATCTTGCTCCAATGTTTCGCGAAGCTTAATACCTTTCTTTAAAATAGATCCTATTATAGGCATTCCTTATTCTCTTCTATAGAAAATGACAGTAGACAGCGGACAAAATATACTAACTTTGAGCCATCGAATAATTGTTCAAAGATAGTATAAATCTAAACTCGACCGTATTCCCAAGCCATGGCAATTGCAGAGAACATTAAAAGCTTTCAAGAATCGCTTGCCCTTACTAATACTAAGCTTATTGCTGTGAGTAAGACTAAACCAAATGAGGATTTGTTACAGGCCTATGAAGCCGGGCAAAGACATTTTGGCGAAAATAAAGTTCAAGAGCTCACACATAAATCAGAAACACTTCCTAAAGACATTAAATGGCACATGATTGGCCATCTTCAGCGAAACAAGGTAAAATACATTGCACCCTTTATTCACCTTATTCACGCAGTAGACAGCCCTCGACTTTTGAAGGAAATCAATAAGCAAGCGCTTAAAAATGATCGTGTTATTAATTGTTTGCTTCAAGTCCATATTGCTCAAGAAGAAACTAAGTTCGGCTTCGACGAAAGAGAATTGAATGAATTTTTGAAGGGTCAAGAGATTTCAACGCTTGAAAACATAAATATTATTGGCTTAATGGGCATGGCAACTAACACTTCTGATAACCAACAGGTAGATGCTGAATTCAAACATTTGAAAGGCCTTTTCACAAAGATTAATACGGAAATATCTTTACCGAATGTCAACCTGGAAGAGTTGTCTATGGGTATGACGAGTGACTACCCGATAGCTTGTGAAAATGGAAGTACTATGGTAAGAATTGGAAGTGCTATCTTCGGATCTAGAAATTATCAACAATAGGTTTAGGTTTATGACTGCAAAAACTGTTTTAGTAATAGGAGGAATATTAGGCGCATTATCCGTGGGAATAGGTGCCTTTGGTGCGCATGGACTTGAGGCAACGCTATCGGCTAATGGTAGACTAGAAACTTTTGAAACTGGTGTGAAATACCAATTCTACCACACCTTTGCTTTAATTCTATTAGGCATTATTATGCTGAACATCCAAAGCAATTACTTCAATTACGCAAGCATATGCTTCATTATTGGTATTGCCATTTTCAGTGGCTCACTTTACACTTTGAGTTTGACTAATATGACATGGCTGGGTGCAATTACTCCTATCGGGGGATTGTCGCTGATTCTGGGTTGGGTGTTTCTTGTTCTGGGAGTCTATAAAAACGCCTAGCGGTATTCTTAATAAAAACGTGGATGGAAATTCACCAGAAATAGTTCTTTAGTTGCCCTGGTAACGGCAGTATACAGCCAACGGATATATTCATGGTCAACCATTTCTTCGGTTAAATATCCTTGGTCTACAAAAACGGCATCCCATTGCCCCCCTTGTGATTTATGACAAGTCAAGGCATATGAAAATTTTACTTGCAAGGCATTGAGGTAAGGATTTTTCTTAATGGCTTTCATCCTTTCCGTTTTGGTCGGCAGATCTTGATATTCCTCTGTTATTTCGTCGTAAAGCCTTTTATAGGCAGTGTCATTGAGCGAGGCTTCGGGCGAATAAATAGTGTCTAAAATCACCTTCGCTTCAAATGGTTCTTGATTGGGATAGTCTAAAAGTTGCAAGCGCAATTCGACAAATCTTAGTCCGTAATAATCTTCGAATCGAATAATTTTCAATACTTCTACAAAATCACCATTCGCCAAAAAACCTGCTGGCGATCCTTCGGGGAGAAAGTGGTAGTTATTTCGTACGATCATCAGGTGGTCACCAGCTTCAAGCTCATCTTCTCGGAACTGAATGGCACGACGAATGTATTGATTGTATTGAACCGCATTTTTGTTGCTTCGGCATATGATAACAGCGTTTTCTGTACCATACTTGTCATATGCATACCTAAGACCATCTTCGAGGCGTTCTGCCGTCATCTTAAAAGTATCTTTGAAGCGCGAAGTGGCTAATTTTATTACAGCTTTTTCCTCTAAAAGCTGATTACGAAGCTTTGTAGCATTAAATAAAATTCCAGATTCTTGTTCTTGACGCATGACTTCCTTGAGCTCCAATGCGTTGATATCAACACCAAAAGATTGGGTAAGGAAATCTCTTTCAAGTGCCGGACTTTCTAACGAACCGACTGGCGGCAACTGCGCAACGTCACCGATTAATAGTAAGCGATTCCCTTGCTGAGAAAATACATAATCTATTAAGTCGGTTAATAATCCTTTGCGACCATAATCTGATTTATCTGAGATCATTGAGGCCTCATCAACTATAAAAAGGGTGTTTTTATGGTAGTTATTCTGTCTTTTGAAGACTAAACCTCCTCCCGGCTCCGCGGTTTGTTGGAATACTTTTTTATGAATGGTGAAAGCCGTTCTGTTGGTGTAGCCGGCCATTACTTTTGCAGCCCTACCAGTTGGTGCCATCAGCACATACTTATAGTCAAAGAAAGGGAGCATCTTAACTATAGCACCAACTACTGTTGTTTTTCCAGTTCCAGCATAGCCGCGTAATACCAAAGTGGGCTTATTCAGCTTTTGGTTCAGCAAGAAATCGTCGAATAAATGGAATAGCTCTTTTTGACCGCTAGTGGGTTCGAATGGAAACTTACTGACTAATATTTCTGAAGGTTTTGCCAAATTTTCTAAGCCTCTCTTCTCGACATGTCTTCTGGAAAAATTGTAACCATACTTGTTGTCGCTTTTGCAATTAAAGTCTTTTTATCTCCATCGACAGACCAAACTTCTGCTTCACAAAAACTCATTTTTTTTCCTTGTTTCACGACCCAACCTTTGGCGAAAAGTTTTTGACCCTTGCCTGGTGCAAAGTATGAGATTTTGATTTCACCAGTCACAACATGCTGATCTTCTTTTACAACGGTGCATGCGGCAAATCCTGCTACTATATCTGCCAGAGTAGCGGTGACTCCACCATGCACTAAGCCTGTTTGCTGTTGATGTTCAAGTCCTAAGGTTAGCCAACCTTCAGTTTTACCCTCACTGATTTCAGTTAATTCGAAACCAATGAGTTTCATGAAGTGCTGTCGTTCTAAAAACTTTTCAATTCTTGCCTTGAATTGAGGATTAAATACCTTTACCATATTAGTAATTTGTACAAATATATCTACTAGCTCGAAGCCCTCCCTATTCATGACAGATTTAGATGATAAGATTTCCAAAATCTACGGTGAAAAGCTCCGAATAAGAGTTTCTGGTGTATGTATTAAGGATGAAAAGATACTTTTAGTTCATCACAAATCTTTGGGAGAAACAGGGTCGCTTTGGGCTCCACCGGGCGGTGGCATGGAGTATGGCGAAAGTGCGGAAGAGGCTTTAAAAAGAGAGTATAAAGAGGAAACTGGATTATCTATAGAAGTAGATCGTTTTCTTTTTGTGCATGAATACCTAGCCCCACCACTGCATGGCATTGAGCTCTTCTTTTTAGTCCGCTCAAATAATGACACTATAATTATTGGTGAAGATCCAGAAATGGATAAAAATAATCAGATCATCACAAGTGTTGGATTCCACGACTTGAAGGCCCTTCAAAGCCAAAAAATGAAGAGTTTACACTATGTATTACAGCATGTGGATAGTGTCGAACGACTTATTAATCTAAAAGGTTATTTCAAATTTCATTAATTATCCATAAACTAGCGCTTCAATTCATTGTGGGATTACCTAAATAATTAGTTAACTTAGCAAAAATCGACCTCTAAAATGAACCTTACTAAAATACTGACACTAGTTTTCTTCTTACTCGCCTTGCTAGTGGGCTACTTCTTGTATGATGGTATCAATAAGACCATAGAAGAAGCAAAAGAGATTGAAAGAGTTGAAAACATGGTGAAAGCCAGGCTTTCTCAAATTCGTGACGTACAGATCGTTTACCAAAGTGTTTTTGGCGACTATGCTGACACTTGGGAAAAACTTATCTCTTTCGCAGACACTGGAAAAATTTACTTAATCCAAAGAAGAGAGGTAATTACACAACTTCCTTATAACCAAGAAAAATCAGAGTTCTTCTATGATACTTTGGGTTCTGTAGGTGTTAAAGATTCTCTTTTCTCATCTAATTTTGATGTGACTTCTTTACCTGAACTACCACATGCTGAAGGCAAGTTCTTCTCGCTTTATGCAAAGGATTCAATTCGATCTGGTGTAAGTGTAGATTATATTGAAGTGGTGGATACTTACCCTTTTGATAGATCTAGAAAAGACGATTCTGAAATTGATAACCGTAGACCGCTTAGGTTCGGTTCTAGAACTGACATTACAACATCAGGTAACTGGTAGGCTAAGGTGCGTTCAACAAACACGCAAGAAATAATATCTATAAAAGACGAAAGACTGGATATTGACCGTATTGGTCAGTATCGTCTTTCGTTTTTTATTTCTCAGAGCGCCTGTGAAATATCGATCTTTGATATTCAAAAGAAGCAGCTACTGCTTTTTGAATATCGAGCATTCGATGAACAGGGAAGCACTATTGATAATCTTCAGGCTATCTACGACGACCATATATTAGTGGCCGCAGGGTTCTGGAAAGAAATTCATGTTTATTTCCGCAACAAGCAATTCTCGCTAATACCATTTCCAGTATTTGATAAGAAATTATTATCAGCTTATGTGAGGTTGAATGAACCGACTGATCCAAATGAGGATGATTATCATTTCAAGATTCTAGACGATCTAGGCATGACCGTCGCTTTTGGGTATCCTGCCGAAATTAGAGAATGGTTCAAAAAGAGTTATCCGCGCGCTGCCCTATACTTTAACCATCAGAGCGTTGCTTATTTAAACGGAATTAAGAACCAATTAAAGACTAAAGCCACAAATAGTCTGTACATGTCGCTTAATTCTAGTGGTGTTCAGATAGCAGGTTTTAATTTAAGCCGCTTAGCCATTTACAACCAGTTTGCTTTTAGCGATGCTAACCATCTGGTGAAACTGGCCTTGCTCACCGCTAAACAATTTAGTGATGCAGGACAATCAATTCCATTATTGATTCATGGCACTCAAGATCTTGTTGAGACTTATATGCCTACTTTAAAGAAGTATTTCAGTAATGTAGAATTAGGTCAGAGGCCTTCTGGACTAATGATACATCCGGTTTTCAATGAATTGGAGACATATGAGTACTTTGACGTGTTCTCTAACCTTTAATTTATTCATTAGATTTACTTTATGAAGAGGATTGCTGTATTCCCAGGTTCATTCGACCCTTTTACAAAAGGGCATGAAGATATTGTAAGAAGAGGCTTGAAGCTTTTTGATGAAATTGTTATAGCCATTGGTTACAACAGTAAAAAAGCAAACCGCTACTTCGATATAAAATTCATGGAGGAAAAAATCAATGAAACCTTCAAAGAGACCGAAGGCGTTTCGGTGCTCGTGTATAATGAATTAACAGCACAGATTTCTGATAAGCTTGGGGCTAGCCACATTCTAAGGGGTCTAAGAAATACAACCGACTTTGAATATGAGAACAGCATTTCTCAAGTGAATAGAGACTTAAACAAAGAGCTTGAAACGGTTTTTTTGATAACTTCTCCGGAATTAGCAGCGCTCAATTCTTCCATTATTAGGGAAGTTCACCGATATGGTGGAGAAGTTGAGAAGTATCTTCCTTACGACTTATGAAGTACCAGCTTCTTTAGAAACTTATCATAAACATGCTGGATAGATTGAAACGCGTTGTACTTGGCTACATCAATTTCTTTCTTATTCATCCAACGAACTTCATCAATTCCTTCGTCTAACTGAGGTTTCATTTTGCTATCGTCCAAACATTCCATTTGGTACCAAACCGTCTTTTTTAAGATGCTCTTCTGCCCTTTCGTGTAAGTATGCCAAGTGGTACAAACCTTGTCTAAAACGGAGACCGAAACATTACATTCCTCTTCCACTTCTCGTTTTGCACCTTGCTTAAAAGATTCATCCCCTTCAATTTTTCCTTTCGGTAAATCCCATTTTCCAAGTCGATGAATCATCAATACTTCGCCATCTCTATAAACCACACCACCACCAGCCTTGATAATCTTGAATTTACTTTTGATGTATTCAATGGTTTCATCATAATAAGCCGTTACCACGGTAACAGATTCTAAACCTTTGATTTTCTTGTTGTGAAGAATGAATAAGATACTTTTTATGGCGTTTCGATCGGCATTTCGAATAAGCATGTTGCCACGAAATTTCCTTTCGTTTATCAACAGGTCTTCCTCTTGAATAACTTCATCAAAAAAGGTTTTGTCCTTTATTTGATCTGGCCTCTTAATTCTGAGCGGGGTATCCTTTATATATATCCTCATGGAGAGAATGAATTCTTTGTCAATATGGAAAAAAAATCTCTAACTAGCTGAAACTATATGATGTCATTTCAGAAAAAAAATCTATTAAATTCGCGACATGGGAAATGTTCACAATGATAAGGAAACTGCACTAAAAGTTGCATCTGATTTACTTCAAATTCAAGCTATAAAACTTAATAAAGAGAACCCTTTCACATGGAGTTCGGGATGGAAGTCTCCTATTTATTGTGACAACAGGCTTTCATTGTCTTACCCTAGTACTAGAACTTTTATTAAAGAGGCTTTAGCTGAAGCCGCAAAAGCACAATTTCCTGGTTATGAAGCCGTCGCAGGAGTGGCTACAGCAGGAATTCCGCAAGGTGCACTATTGGCGGAAGCACTTGATGTGCCGTTCATTTATGTGAGATCAAAGCCTAAAGGACATGGCATGGAAAACTTAATTGAAGGAAAAGTCACGCCGGGTCAAAAAGTGATTGTATTAGAAGACTTAATTTCAACAGGTGGCAGTTCTTTAAAGGCAGCTGATGCTTTGCAGAAATCTGGTTTTGAGGTATTAGGTATGCTGGCCATATTCACTTATGGTTTCCCATTAGCTGACGAGAACTTCAAAAACGCCAACATTCGACTTCATTGCTTAAGTAATTATCAAATAATGCTAGAAAAAGCGATGGAGCTGGGCTACGTAAATGCTAGCGATATAGAATCGCTAGAACAATGGCGAAACGATCCTGGGAACTGGGGTTAGGTTAACTATTTCTCTTCCACGCCTAAACCGAATAAGGCAAAGTCGTATTTGACAGGATCAAAAGGATCGAATTGTTTTAGATTTTCTGTTAGTTCCAAAGCGGTTTGCCAATCGACTTGCTTCCTTTTAATCAAGCCTAGTCGGCGGCCAACTCTTTCTACATGGACATCGCATGGACAAACTAATTGACTTGGCTTAATACCTTTCCAAATGCCAAAGTCTACACCCTGATCGTCTTGTCTGACCATCCAGCGCAGAAACATGTTAATGCGCTTACAGGCTGACTTTCTGGCTGGTGTTGCAATATGTTTTCTGGTTCGTGACGGAGCCTCTTCTAGGCTAAAGAATTGATTATGGAATTCAATCAAACCGTTCTCAATAGTTGCGTCCCCATCCTTAATGCCATATAAAAAAGCCTGCTCCAATGAATCATGCTTCTGGTAAAATGACTTCAAATAGGTGATAAAGTAAAGGGTATCAATATCATTGAAAGTGCGATGTTTGAAATTCAAGAATGGCTTTAGGTCGTTTTCTTGATGATTAAGGATAAAATCATAGGGCTGATTATCCATCATTTCGAAAAGAGTCTTGCACTTATTGATGATGGTGATCCGCTGGCCCCAAGCCAATATAGCTGCCCAAAATGCCGTAATCTCTATGTCTTGTTTGAGTGAATAGGCATGCGGAATACAGATAGGGTCATTTTCAATGAAGCCCGGCTGATTATACAATGCATATTTTTCGTTGAGAAAACCTCTTAAGTCCAAGGAACGCGTAGAATTCATCTACTGGAAGTAACTCAGTTGAACTCTAAAGCGCTTGTCAATTGCTTTTAGTTGCGTATAAGCTTTTAGATTGAGCTTGATAATTACGTCATCATTCACGGTAGTATCTGGTATGGTGCCGACCACTCTAACATAAACCGTCAAATCATTCATTAAATTTTTCACCTTGATCACAGTTCCTACTCTAGCCGTTTTATGTAATGCAAAGTATTTAGTCGATGGCTCTTCTTCGTCTATTACCTCTGCCATGCCTTCAAGTTCGAACGACTCAAAAGACCTTCCGTCATAAGCTACAGCCTCAGGTTCTGGGTCAATCGTTCCAGTTTTTTGTGCTGCGGTATCAACTTTTACAGTAACTGGGGGCACTGATGGCTGTTCAACTGGTGCTACTTCAGGTGTTGAAGTTTCAGTTGTTTTAATCGGTTTAGCAGTTGCTTCAACCTGTTTTTCGACTTTCACTTTTAAAGCTTGCCCGAGTGATAAGGCATTAGAACTTAATTGGTTCCATTCTTTTAACTCTGTAATACTGACGTTATATTTTTTGGCTATTGCAAAGAGCGTTTCTCCTGCAGCTACTTTGTGTTCAACTTCCTCTGTCGTTGTTTGTAAAGCCACCTTGTTTTTAGAAGGTAAAGTACCACCGAAAGGTATTTTCAATGTTTGACCTATTTGAAGTCCTGTAGATAGGGAGGCGTTGGCATTATTGATTTCAGTAACGGTTGTTTTATATCTTTTCGCTAAAGAGAAGAGTGTTTGCTTGGCCATTACCTTGTGAACCACGAAAACCTTGTCTCCTACTTTCTCTATTCCTAAAGAGTCGGCCTGACCAAAAACGGTTAGGTTAAAAGTGATTGTAAGTATGATTATCCCAAAAATTCTTCTCATTCCTTAAAAACTATAAAAAACTAAGTTTCGTTTTCCTTCAACAAATATAAGTGCTTGCCCCACTATAAAAAACGTACCTGATGCCAAGCCTTTCAAATCTCGATCCAAAGTTTTGTTCAGTAATACAGCACCATCATGATTAAATACGAAGAAATCGAGATTATAGCCTGTTTCAGTTTTAGTATTTAAGGCCAAGGCGAAAAAATTGGGCATTTCTAAGTAGTCGCAACTACCGTATATTTCAATCTCCAATTTCGACTTTACGAACCTGGAAATTGTCTCAAAATGAGGACTATCCGTCTCATAATGAATTGGAAACTTGCAGTTTACCTCTTTGTCGTTTTTTGGCTCGCCATGGCCATCCTTCGAAACTTCTTCTCCAGTTTTTAAATCAATAAGAAAACCATCATCCTCTGTTTCTAGACTAGAAACACTCAATAAACCATTTGCCGCCTTATTTAACCTTACATCTTCAATTGACCAAAGGGCTTCTAAGCTGTTAATATCAAATCCAAAGACAGATCTGGCTTCAATATTCTGGGTATCATCATAGGTTTGAAAAACAATTACATCGTCTTGAAAATCATAAACACTAATCCACCACGCTTCATCAAAACTGATGCTCTGCCATTGAAATGTCAACTTTTCTAGATCGAATAGAGAAAAAGTCACCTGCAGATTTTCTCTATCTCTTAAGGTGATCAGAAGCTTATTACCATAAGGCAATACCTCCCAAATATCCTGTTTGAATTCGTGTGAAAAAACGGCTCTTAATTGCTCTGACAAGTCCTTTTATTTGTAATTTGAAACAAAAATAAGCTATTCAAGTGGGGATCAAAGCAATTCAAAATGTGGTAAGGTCGATTGTCTTACTTTCTATACTTCTTTTGACGGTTGTGGTCATAGCCCAAGACAATACCATATCGAATAACGGGAAGACGAGGGTTTTTCTAATGGAAATAAGGGCAGATATAGATCCTCGGATGAACCGATATGTTGAACTCGCGCTAGATCAAGCCACCTATGAAAATGCTGATATTGTAATTATTGATATGGATACGTATGGCGGTGCTGTTGGCGATGCGAATGATATCCGAACCAGAATTTTAGAATATGACAAACCAGTTTGGATGTACATTAACAATGATGCTGCTTCTGCCGGAGCGCTCATTTCAATAGCTGCCGATAGTATATATATGGTTTCTGGGGCGAACATTGGCGCGGCTACTGTTGTCAATGGAAGCGATGGGTCACAAGCACCTGACAAGTATCAGTCTTACATGCGTTCTATTATGCGTTCTACTGCTGAAGAAACGGGACGCGACCCTTTGATTGCAGAAGGTATGGTCGATGATAGAGTAGAAATTGAAGGTGTAACTGCAGCCGGAAAAATCGTCACTTTTACAACTTCTGAAGCAATTGCTAATGGATTTTGTGAGGGAGAAGTGTCGAGTATTTATGATATTCTACAGAAAAACAACGTCGACAACTTCGAATTAATAGAATATGAATTATCGGCCACTGAACGAATAATATCCTTTTTCCTTAACCCTTTTGTTAGCGGTTTACTCATACTGGTTATTACCGCAGGTATTTTCTTTGAATTGCAAACTCCGGGTGTAGGATTTCCGATCGCTGCGGCGGGATTAGCACTAATTTTATACCTAGTTCCTTACTATTTAAACGGACTGGCAGCTAACTGGGAGATTGCCGTTTTCTTTGTTGGCTTTGTGCTTATCGCTCTGGAAGTTTTTGTGATACCGGGTTTTGGTGTAGCCGGTATAAGTGGAATTATCTGTATAGTGGGTTCTCTCATATTTATGATGATTGGGAATGACTACTTCAACTTCGACTATGTGCCTTCTGAAGAAATTGCTACAGCTGCAACAGTGGTGGGTATAGGAATATTTGGCTCAATTATACTGTTGTTTGTACTTGGCTATCGAATTACCAAAATGGATATGTTTAATAGAATGGCCTTAATGGAAACCCAAGAAAAGAAGGACGGCTATGTTTCGACATTCTATAATGAAGATATGGTGGGCAAAATGGGTACCGCAAATACCATATTAAGACCGAGTGGCAGAATAGAGATAGATGGAGATATTTATGATGCCTATACTCGTGGAGAATATGTAGAAAAAGGCGATAGTGTAACTGTGATCAGTCAGGAAGGGACATCGCTAAAAGTAAGAGCCGTTAAATAATGGATAAGAAACATCAAGAAAAATTTAGCCCAGAAAGCTTAGTGCTTTCTGCTGGCCACGACCCATCGAATGTTCTGAATTCGATCAAAAATCCAATATTCCAGACGTCTACCTTCATGTTCAACTCAGCAGAAGAAGGAAAAGAATTCTTTAAAGCTTACGCGAACGCTAAATCGCTTGAGGAACGAAATAAGAGCTTAATCTATTCAAGACTCAACCACCCTAATCTAACAGCTGCTGAATTCAAATTGGCGAAACTAGATGGTGCTGAAGATGCAGCATTCTTCGAAAGTGGCATGGCTGCCATTTCCACCACGATTATGACTTTTTGTAAAGCCGGTGATCTCATTATGATGTCTTCTCCGATCTATGGTGGTACGGATAGTTTTATTAAAAAAACACTCACTCAATTTGGCGTAGAATGGATTGAGTTTGAACCAGGGGCGAGTAAAGAGGTTATTAAATCTCTAATTGAGAGTCACCCCAAGAAACGGCAGCTGAAAATGATTTATGCAGAAACACCTGCCAACCCAACGCTTTCATTGACTGACATCAGTATGTTGGCTGAAATTAAAAAGGAACTGAATAAAGAAGGAATTTCAGCTGTTTTAGCTGTTGACAACACCTACTTAGGCCCAACTTTTCAAAAACCTCTAGCACATAATGCTGATATAAACCTCTATTCTGCTACTAAATACATTGGCGGACATAGTGATGTAATTGCCGGCGCCTGTTCTGGAAGTGAGTCGCTGGTACAGCAAATCAAAGGGCTAAGAACTGTTTTAGGATGTATGGCATCCCCTTTTACTTCTTGGCTGGTAACGCGTAGCTTAGAAACGGTGACGATCCGTATGGAAAAACATGCCAGCAATGCAAGATTACTTGCAGATTTTTTAAAAACTCATGAGAAGATTAAGAGGGTATTTTACCTCGGTCACCTTAATACGTCAGACCCTGAATATTCAATCTACCAAAAACAACAAACTTCAGCTGGCGCTATGATGGCTTTTGATTTAAGAGGTGGAGAAAAAGAAGCTTTCAAATTCTTAAATAGTCTTCAACTAGCCAAACTAGCTGTTTCATTGGGTAGCACTGAAACGTTAGCATCTCACCCGTTCACCATGAGCAGCGCCAATATGGATGAAGAAGATCGCTTAAGAAACAACATCACACCTGGACTTGTAAGAGTTTCTGTGGGTATAGAAGACCCAAACGACCTTATTTCTGATTTCGGTTACGCATTAAGCCAGGTATAGTGAGCGAAAGGCAAACTTTATACGAGCGAATTGGCGAAGACAACATCTTGCAACTGGTAGATGATTTTTATGAAGGAATAGCTGAAGATAACTTACTGCGAAAAATGTATCCGGAAGATTTATTACCAGCTAAAAACCGATTAAAGCTTTTTTTAATTCAAGTATTAGGCGGTCGACAGACTTATACCGATGAGCGTGGGCATCCGATGCTACGGAGACGCCATTTTCAATGGCAAATAGGTCAAGAAGAAGCTACACGCTGGCTACAGCATATGTACAATGCGCTAGAAAAAGCCGATTTTCCTGAAAAAGAAAAAGACGAATACTGGGACTACGTTTATAAAGCGGCCCTGCACATGATCAACAAATAGTAGATCAAGATCGACCTACCCCGAAACCGTTTATCCGTCGGAAAATCCACTGGAAATAACTCTGTATAAAAGGTAAATATTTATAGAGTATACTATAGATATGTATTGATCAATTGGGTATATTTCTAATTGATTTCCATCACCTTTTTCATTTAACTCTTTTCATATGACAGTAGATATTTATTGGAATATTGCGCTTATCTCAAGTGTTCTTCTAGGCATCATTTTTCTGCTAAGTCTTTTTGGTTTGGACGTAGATGAATTAGAGTTTGAAGGCTTTGGAGATAGTTTTTCGTTCAACGCGCTCATTGCATTTTTTGCGGTAGCTGGCTGGACGGGTTATCTAGCTCATGATAAAACAGACATGAGCGGAACGCTCATTTTATTCACTTCAATAGCAGTGGGTATCGTTTTCTATATCATTAGCATTTACTTATTAAACAAACTCAAAGGCATTGAAACAAAAGGAAATGTTACGATTGAAAATGCTATTGGAAAAACTGGTACTGTTTATTTAACTATCCCCGGAAATCAATCGGGAGAGGGTCAGATACAATTAGTACTACAGGGTGGGCTAAAAACATATAGCGCACAAACCAAATCTGAGGCAATATCAACAGGCACCAAAGTGCTTGTTTACGATCTGTCTCACGGAAAATTACTTGTTGAACCCTATAACGAAAATAAATAATATGGAATTAATCTCACCGGTTATCGGCATAGTTGTCGGCTTTGTATTAGTACTCGTCATCATTCTGATATCACGCTATAAACGCTGTCCTTCGAACAAAATATTAGTTGTTTATGGTAAAGTCGGACCTGAAAAAAGTGCTAAATGTATTCATGGTGGTGGTGCTTTGATCATCCCCATCATTCAAGACTATCAATATCTCACACTGAGCCCAATACCAATTGAGATTGATTTGAAAGGTGCCTTATCAAAACAGAACATTCGTATCAATACTCCAAGTACGTTTACAGTTGGTATTTCTATAAAGGAAGGCATCATGCTTAATGCGGCTGAACGTCTCCTAGGCCTAAGCGAAGATGAAGTTAAAATGCAAGCGCTAGACATTATCATTGGTCAATTAAGGTTAGTAATTGCTACGCTTTCTATTGAAGAAATCAACAAAGACAGGGAGCAGTTTCTTAGCCTAATTAATAAGCACGTGGCTAGTGAATTAAATAAAATTGGACTTGAACTGATCAACGTAAATATCAAAGATATTACAGATGAGTCAGGCTATATTGAAGCGATTGGTAAAAAGGCCGCGGCTGAGGCAATTAATCAGGCAGTGGTAGAAGTAGCTCAGCAAGAATCTTCTGGTGCTATGGGGCAAGCCAAAGCGTTTAGGGAAAAGGATGTTCAGGTTGCTGTAGAACAAGCACAATCTGAAGAAGGTGTTAAGCAAGCAGAAGCGAAAAAGCGTATTGCTATTGCCAATGTAGAAACAGAAGCAGCCATTGGTGAAGCAAAAGCTACAAGCGAGCAACAGGTTCAAGTGGCTGAGCAAGATGCTCTTTCCGATGAAGGTAGAAAAGCGGCCGAGGCAAAGAAAAGGATCTCTATTGCGAATTTAGAAGCTGAAGCGATTGCGGGCGAAAATGAATCTAGAGCAAAAGAGGCGGTGTCTATTGCAGCACTAGAAGAGCAAAAGGCAGAAGCTAAACGACGTAGTGATGTGGCGAGAGCAGAGGCATTGAAAAAGATTCTAGAATCTGAGAAAATCGCTGAACTAGCACGATTAGAGAAAGAAGAAATCATTAGAAATGAAATCAACAAGCGTAAGCAGGTCATTGATGCTGAAGCAAAAGCGCAAGAAACGATTAACCTTGCGCGAGGTGAAGCAGATTCTACTCTACTAAAGTTCCAAGCTGAGGCAAAAGGTATGGAAGAGTTGCTGAATGCTAAAGCGACAGGTTATAAGGAAATCATTGAAGCTTGTGGTGGCGATAGTAAAGCAGCGGCTACACTCCTATTACTTGAGCAAATGGAATCCCTAGTAAGCCGCCAGACAGAAGCACTAGCTAACTTACAAATTGATAAGATAACTGTTTGGGATTCAGGTAATGGATCTGGTGGAGATGGAACAAATGCAACAGCAGGTTTTATCAGAAACTTTATCAGTGCTTTACCTCCAGTTCATGACTTGGCAAAACAAGTTGGAATTGACTTGCCTGACTATTTAGGTAGTATGACTGCAAATGATGTATTAGCTAATATTCAAGAAAAGCATGGTGATGCCACCGATGCAGCAGAAGATGCTTCTTCACAAGAGGATGAAGATTAGGACGCTTAGTTTTAACAACTAGTTTATAAATAAAAAAGCGCAGTTAATAGCTGCGCTTTTTCTTTGGGCTTTACCTATCTTCGCAAACAGAATGAAAAAGAGTCTTATCAAGATATATTCTGTCTACGGACTTATAGTTTTTGGTCTAACCTTTTTGATTCTTCTCCCCTTATTTTTACTGGCAATTTTTGTGAAACCGCTTGAACGCATAGCCGCTCCATTGAACCACATTTGGGCACGGGTGTTCTTCTTTTTCCTTTTTCTCAATAGAACGAAAGTTCGGTATGAAGAAAAACTCGAAACGCATCAAACCTATATATTCTGTACAAACCACAACTCCTACCTCGACATTCCCACAGTTGGTTTGATCTGGCATAACTTCAAATTCATTGGAAAAGCCTCACTTCGAAAAGTACCGCTATGGGGTTATATGTACAGTCGCTTACACATTCTTGTCGATAGAAAAAGTATGCGAAGCCGACATACTAGCTGGATAGAAGTTACAAAAGCCATCAAACAAGGCTTCAGTATTATATTCTTTCCAGAAGGCGGAATTGTTTCTAAAAACCCTCCTCAAATGGCTTCTTTCAAAGACGGCAGCTTTAGAATAGCAGTTGAAGAACAAATTCCAATTGTGCCGGCAACAATCCATCGCAATCACCTACTTTTGCCAGATAGAATGCCTTTAACCATGCATACTGGATTAATAAGCATGAAAGTTCATAAACCGATATGGCCAAATGGTGAAGGAGATGAAGCTATAAAGGCGTTGAAACTTCAAGTAAGAAATACAATAGAAAAAGAGTTAGATCAGTTTTATTCAAATGAAGGTTGAAAGAAAAGATCTTAAAAAAGTAGCCCACTTGGCGCGTTTGAATGTTCAACCAGAACAGGAAGAAAAACTAGTTGCCGATATGAATAATATCCTAGACTGGGTGGATAAACTCAGTGAACTGGACACGGAAAACGTAGAGCCGCTCACACACATGACTAAAGAACAGAATGTGTTGAGAGACGATAAGGCTAAAAACGAACTAAAAACTGATGCGGGTCTAAAAAATGCCCCAAGTCATGACGGTACATTCTTCAAAGTACCTAAAGTGTTGAAAAGAGATTCTTAATCTTTAACCATAGCGCATTCCCCCTTGAGTAATAAACCTTTGAACATATTTAAAGCAGCAAGTTTTTCTATTGCAGGAATTTGCCTGATATATTTTATTTATGCGCTGCTTACCGGTGATAATCTAGCATTGCCTTGGGAAGTAGATACTACATTTAAAACAAGACCTTTACTACTTGAATACTTCCAACTTAATGGCGAATCTGCTGGCCTTTATGTAGACCAGATTATTAGCTGGCAAAAGTTCTATACAGGAGAAATCCAATTTTTAGGTTGGCCAGAAACCATTGTGTTTTGTTTGTTCTTCATCGCGCTGATTACAGTCTCCACAGTTGTTACCTACCTCGATAGGTTCAGCTATTTCATTACCTCCGGTATTATTGTTTTTGTACTAATCCAAATGCGGCTCGAGGAACTTGGTATCGCACAAGAATATTTGACCTATGCCGTAATAGGTGGTTATGCTATTGTATCGTACCTGTTCCATAGTTTTTACCCCAACACAAAACTTTGGATTAGAATAAGTGCAATTACCCTCCTTTATGGTATAATTCTCGGTGTAATTCTACTAGGTACTAACCTTACAAACCCGCACCTTGTAGCGATTTCTTACGGCATAATTGGGCCCGTAATACTTTCCACCATTTTCATAGTCTTCATTGCAGGTGACAACATTTTCACACTATTCAAACTAACTACGCAAGGCTCTTCTAATGGCAAAGAAAGCTTTAAACACTTTTTGATTATTGGAACAATCTATGTATGGCTAGCCATCTTAATTTTTCTCCAAAGAACAGGTTATATAAACATTAGTCTTTTTGAGGAAACACCATACGTTCTCCTAGTTTTTTCTATGGCATCCGGATACTTCTGTATCGACCGAAAACTGCATAGCATTCAAGATATTTTTGGAATAACGCTATTGAAAAATTGGCTATACCCTATTAGTTGTAGCCTAGTTTTAGGCCTAATCGCATTTGCACATTTAACCATCAATGACTCAATTGTAAATGCATTGGAATGGGTAATTATACTCAGTCATATGACTTTTGGCCTCGTATTTTTCGTCTATGCTTTAGCAAACTTTGTATCACCTCTTTTTGAAAATATTGAAGTATGGCCAGTGTTTTTTCAGGGTTTACGTGCTCCAGTCTTAGTAGCAAGGTTTCTAGCTTTCGTCTTGTTTTTAGGTGGTATGTTCTATTTAGACAATAGACCGTATTATCAAGTTAAAGCAGGTCAATATGGTATGCTGGCCGCTTTAGGCAAAAAAGTAGGCAATGACATTCTTACCGATCAATACTATCGACAAAGTGTTTTTCATGATTTCTATAACTTCAAAGCGAATTATTCTCTGGCACAAATAGCCAAACGCGCTGATGAAGTTGAAAGTGTGCCGATTAAACTCAATAACATTTTAAGGGGCGCAGAAAGTCCAAAAGCCCGAATCGCTTATAGTAACTATTACGCGGAGAGAGATTTATTGTATCAAGAGCTAACTACCCTTTTGAATTCAATTGAAAGCGAAAACAGTCCGGAGGCAAAAAACAATTTAGGGCTCTCACATTACCGATATAGCAATTATGATTCTGCCTATAACTACTTCGTAAACGACCTTAGCGCAAACTCTGTGGTAAGTGAGGGGAATCTTGCCGCATTGAATTATGATTTAGCGGCAAAGATTAAGTTCGATACAACGGTTAATTATAAATATACTAATGACATTAATGTCATGATTAATCGACAGGCATTGGCCAATGCACAGGGCGATGTTATTCCCTATAATCTTTCCCTAAATCCAGATACAATACTGACTAGGCCAGCACTATTTTACCTTTACAATGCTGCCTTAAACCAATCGGATACAGAGAAAGATTTTATACTGCAAACGATAGATTACTATCTGGCCAGCAGTAAAAACGATCAGTACAATAACTTTTTATTGATAGCCCGAGCAGTTGGGCATTATAACCAAGGAAATGTAAATGAAGCATTCAGAAGTATAGAAAATTCAATTGCCGCTAGTCAAGCTTCAGCCGGATTTCCCTATTTCGTTAAAGCCGTTTGGGCATTTGATCAAGGTCAAGTCGATCTTACTATTGAAAGTCTCGATAATGCGAGTAAAAAAGGATACTACGAACCACAAGTGCAACCCTTTGTAGATGGTTTAAAAGAACTTAATAATTACTCAGAAGTGGCAGACATTAGCGATCAGCTGGGTGCCCTTGAAAATGAAAAAATCAATTTAGATAGCGCCACCTATATCAAAAGGCTCAAAACTATAGCCGATTTAAATGCTTTCGATCACAAAACGACCTTAAGCGCCATTGAAAAGATTAGCGTATATAACGATAAGGACCCTGACATATATAGCATTTTACTTTCAGCCATAAATATCAATTCAAATTCGCCAGAACTCTTAACCGCTTACATCTATCAATGTGCCCGCTCAGGTTATAGCAGTTTCGGCAAAACAGCAATCGACCGACTAGAAACTATGGTTGGTGCCGAAAAAATAATTGAAGTTGAAGATAAATTCGAATCTATTCAAAAAGAGCGATTAGCGGACTTAATCGGAAAATAAATTAAAATCAAAGGTACACATTCACCTATAATCCAGTTGGGCATCCGCTTACGTAAAGAGGTTTTATAGCCTGACGGGATTTTAATTCTTTTGAATTATTAAACCTTTTGTATAATTAATTAGTAGTGTATTAAACTTTTCATCCGTTACTGACGTCAAACGAATATGAGTAAACCTGTAATACAAACATCAGATATTTCAAAGATCTACCAAATGGGTAGCGAAACGATTAGAGCTTTGAAATCCGTAAGCATCAGTATTAATCAAGGAGAGTACGTTTCTTTCATGGGACCATCTGGTTCTGGTAAGTCTACTCTTATGAACATGATCGGATGCCTTGATACACCTTCTGGAGGTCAGTACATCTTGAATGGCAATGATGTAAGTGACATGACGGAAAACGAATTAGCTGAAATTCGTAATAAAGAGATTGGTTTTGTATTCCAAACGTTTAACCTTTTACCTAGAGCAAGCTCTTTAGAAAACGTAGCCCTTCCGTTAATTTATGCTGGTTACAGTAAATCTGAGAGAGAGGAGAAAGCTCTTGCAGCACTTACTGGTGTAGGATTGGGCGATAGAGCGCATCACAAACCAAATGAATTATCAGGTGGACAGCGTCAGAGAGTTGCTATTGCAAGAGCACTTGTAAACGACCCTTCTATTATCCTAGCGGATGAGCCAACAGGTAACCTTGATAGTAAAACATCATACGACATTATGGATCTTTTTGCGCAGCTACATGATAAAGGAAACACCATTATTATGGTAACACATGAAGACGATATTGCGCAATACTCTCATAGAATCGTTAGACTTAGAGATGGTCTTGTTGAGACTGATGTAGTTAACGATAATCCTACGCGCATTAATCCTTTGAAAAACCAAGTAGTAGAGGAAGAAGCTTAGGATTTGAAGATATATACAAAAACAGGAGATTCAGGCACCACCTCATTATTGGGTGGTGCTCGTGTTTCTAAGGCACATATCAGAATAGAAGCCTATGGAACCGTCGATGAGCTTAATAGCCACATCGGTTTACTTCGTGATCAGGAAGTAAATAATATCAGAAAAGACTTATTAAAAGAAATTCAAGATCGACTGTTTACACTAGGCGCTGAATTAGCAACTGAACCTGGAAAAGATAAAGTAGTAAAGCCCGACCTTTTTGAAAAGGACATTACGCTTTTGGAAAATGCCATGGACAACATGGATGAAGAACTGCCAGCCCTAACTAATTTTGTATTACCAGGAGGGCATCAAGCAGTATCGTTTTCGCATATCGCAAGGTGTGTCTGCAGGCGAGCTGAAAGGATTACCATTAGCCTCAGTGATCATGAAAATGTTGATCCATTAGTGATCAGATATTTAAATAGACTTTCAGATTTCTTATTTGTACTTGGTAGAAAAATGGCGCAAGAGCTAGAAGCAGAAGAGGTGCTATGGCAACCAAGAAAGAGCAAATAACGTAATCAGCTGATAATTGCGCGGTCTAAATTAATTACAAAATATTCCCTCTAAGCAAGAGTAATTCACCAAAATAAAGTTTGGCGAAATATCATTGTAAGTTGTTGAATATTAATATTTTACACCATAACAACCGTTTGCAATTTGTGCTTTCCTGCACTACATTTGCAGACCTTAATCATTAAAAGAGCTCACTATGATAGATACTCAGACGATTCGTATTCAAGAAACAAACAATTCAAGAATAAGCGAGCTTGATGAAAACAATATCCCTTTTGGAAAGCTTTATTCGGATCACATGTTTACCGCTGATTACATCGATGGTGAATGGCAAGATCTAAGAATTACGCCTTATCAAAATATTTCAATCAGTCCTGCCAATACAACTTTACATTATGCTATTACTGTATTCGAAGGCCTGAAAGCATACAGAAACCCTGACGGAGAAGTATTAATCTTTAGACCGCAGGCAAATGCTAAAAGACTAAACGTTTCTGGAGAAAGAATGTGTATCCCTGAGCTTCCTGAAGATCTATTCATGGAGGCACTAACCGAGCTCATTAAACTAGATAGCAGCTGGGTACCTTCAAAACCTGGAACATCACTCTATATTCGTCCATTCATTTTTGGTACGGATGAATACATCGGAATTCGTCCTTCTGACAATTTCAGGTTTATGATCATCACCTGTCCAGTAGGCGCTTATTACACACAACCTGTCAACGTAAAAATCGAAACAGAATTCTCTCGAGCATTTGAAGGAGGAACTGGTTTTGCAAAAGCTGGCGGAAACTACGGTGCAAGCCTTTACCCTGCTAAATTGGCTCAGGAAAAAGGATTCCATCAGTTAGTATGGACAGATAGTAAAACGCACGAATATATTGAAGAGTCAGGCACAATGAATGTCATGTTTATTGTAGGCGACACTTTACTAACAGCCCCTACTTCAGGTACAATCTTAAATGGTATTACTAGAAATAGTGTATTGACCATAGCCAGAGATTGGGGTATGAAGGTAGAGGAAAGACGTATTGCCGTTAAAGAAATAATAGAAGCCGCCAAAGACGGTTCGTTAAAAGAAGTTTTTGGTGTTGGAACCGCAGCTACTATCGCGCCAATTGGTAAAATTGGTTTCGAAGATGAGGTTTATGAGTTAAGCGATCCTGCAGAGAGAGAATTCTCAATAAAAATACTCAAAGAACTCAACGATATCCGTACAGGAGCCGTTGAAGACAGGTATGGTTGGACTTATAAAGTTTAACATTACTTAACGAGATTTTTACCTTATTTAGCAGCCCCAATGAAGATAAATAAACTGTTTTTCATCCTAGGGCTGCTTTTTTGTTTTCAGTCCATCTCGGCCCAGTCCTATATGGTGGTCAGAAAAAAAGGCAGTGCCAGAAGGTACGAGTACAGACCTGGTAACTACCTCGTATACTTGCAAAAAGGTAACACCCAATTTTTCAGAGATAGAATCACGGAATTCGCGGACAGTACAATAGTACTTGAGAACAATATTCTGAGGCTTAATCAAATTCAGACAATTAATGTGTCTGAGGCATTTTCCAACCGAGCCCCAATATGGAGGGGCGTTGAAGATGTGCTTCCTATTGCAGGTATTGGCTATTTAGCCCTAGATATATTCAATGACTCCGTCATCGATGGTAATCCTATTTCTCTTGATGAAGGGGTTACTACTACAAGTGGAGCATTAGTACTCACAGGTTTTGCTCTAAAATGGATGAGACGTAAAAAAGTAGATCTTACCAATCCAAAATTCGAAGTCTACATCGTCGGTTTTTAGAAATCTCAATATTAGCGTCAACTCGTCAAACTTCAAGTCTACATTCTCTTGAATTATAGCGCCCATTTAACCACATTTGCAATCTAAATTGCAAACACCATGACAGCAGATCAGCTGAAGGATTTAAAGGCCAGAGTAGCGGCTTTGAGGGGGTATCTTTGACTACGATGTTAAGCGTAGAGAGGTAGAAGAAGAAGAATTAGTAACTGCACAACCCGATTTCTGGAATAATCCTAAAGATGCCGAAAAGGTATTAAAGGCCATTCGTTCTAAAAAAGTATGGACGAAAGGCTTCGAAGAAGCCAACAGCGTGGTAGAAGATCTTGAGACTTTATACGAATTCTTTGAAATGGGCGAAGGAGACGAAGCCGAAATCGAAAAAGAATTTGAGAAGGCCACAGAAGTAGTTGAAGCATTAGAATTTAAGAAAATGCTGAGCGGAGAGGAAGACCAACTCAACGCTATGATCGAAATAAACCCTGGAGCAGGTGGTACAGAAAGTAACGATTGGGCAGAAATGCTTATGAGAATGTACATCATGTGGGGCGAAAAAAATGGCATGAAAGTAAAGCAAGTCAATTACCAACCAGGTGATGTGGCAGGCATAAAATCAGCGACTTTAGAATTTGAAGGAGAATTTGCTTACGGCCAATTAAAGTCTGAATCAGGTGTACACCGTTTAGTAAGGATTTCGCCATTCGATTCTGGCGGAAGAAGACATACTTCATTTTCATCCGTATTCTCCTATCCGATTATAGACAATACCATTGAAATTCATGTCAATCCGGCTGATATCTCTTGGGATACATTCCGTTCTGGTGGTGCTGGAGGTCAAAATGTTAATAAAGTAGAAACAGGTGTGAGGATAAAGCACGCACCAACAGGTATTAACATTGAAAATACTGAAACCCGATCTCAATTAGAGAACAGAGAACGTGCCATGAGCATGTTGAAATCACGACTTTATCAGATTGAGATGGACAAACGCAACATGGCCAGAGATCAGGTGGAAAGCGAGAAAATGCGAGTAGATTTTGGTTCACAAATAAGGAACTATGTACTGCACCCTTACAAACTCATTAAGGATAACCGGACTTCAGTAGAAAGAACGGATGTTCAAAATGTATTAGATGGAGACTTAAACGACTTCATAAAAGCCTACTTAATGCAGCAGTAGATAATGACTGAACAGAAGAACATCTTCTCTTTGCAGTTTATATTACTCTGCCTAAGTTCGTTTCTCTTCTTCGCAAGTTTTAATATGATTGTGCCCGACCTCTATGACTATTTAACGTCATTAGGAGGAGGCGAAAAAAAGGGACTTGTCATATCATTGTTCACAATCACAGCAGGTTTATCCAGACCCTTTAGTGGTAAGTTATCCGATACCATAGGCCGAATTCCTGTCATGATTATTGGTGCAGGTGTCTGTTTTGTTGTTGGATTTTTATACCCCCTATTAGGCACTATTTCAGCCTTCTTTCTACTGCGCTTTTTGCATGGTTTCTCAACCGGCTTTAAACCCACGGGAACCTCAGCATATATCGCTGATATTGTACCACAACATCGGCGGGGTGAAGCCATGGGGTATTCCGGACTGTTTGGTAGTATTGGAATGGCAGCGGGACCAAGCTTTGGGCCAAAAATAACAGCACTCTTTGGCCTTGAAACTATGTTCTATACCTCTTCCGCCTTGGCACTTTTATCCGTGCTTATATTGGCAGGAATGAAAGAAACGCTTCAAAACAAGCAGCGTTTTCATCCAAGACTTCTAAAAATAAAAAGAAATGAAATCTTTGAGCCAAGAGTTTTCAACCCTTCCCTATTCTTTTTGCTCACCTCATTTTCTTTTGGCGCCGCACTTACGCTTATGCCTGATCTAGCCATAAATGTAGGGTTTAGCCAGAGTAATAAGGGTGTTTTTTTCGGAGTCTTTGTTCTTTCATCATTGATTATTAGAGTACTCGCGGGGAAAGCTTCAGATAAATATGGAAGAGTAATCGTATTGAAATTCGCGGCAATTGCTATCGTTCTGGCCGATCTCTTAGTCGCCTATACCACCAGTCAAAGCATGCTAATTGCCAGTTCCATTGTGTTCGGTGTGGCAGTTGGTATGAATACGCCAACCATTTACGCTTGGACAATCGATTTAAGCCTTGAAAAGGCGCGTGGCAAAGGCATTGCAACCATGTATATTGCATTGGAAATTGGCATCGGGCTTGGCGCATTTATCAGTGGTTATATTTATGGAAATGAAGCAGAAAATTTAAGGTTGGCCTTTTACACCTGTGCGGCATTGGCCTTTACTGGTTTTCTATTTTTAAATTTTGGACTAGATTGGTCCAACAGAGTTTTTAGAAGATATATACAAGATGAAGATTAATAAATCACTTTACCCTTTTTTGGTAGTGGCGATTTTAGATTTGGCATGTAGGCTTTTGCAAGTAGATGAACTCTTAGGCATAACAAAGTCGCTTTTAATGCCATCGCTCTTCTTTTTTGTCTACAAAACTTGTCCAAGTTCTTTGCTAAAACAGTTTCTTCTAATGGCCATAGGGCTATCGTTTTTAGGAGATGTATTGCTCCTATTTATGGATAATGAAAAATTCTTCTTGCTAGGGCTCGGCTGTTTTCTAGTAGTGCATTTACTATACGCTTTTATCTTTTTCAATGCCAATGAAGAAGCTGAACGAAAGATGAAACTGCAATGGCAAGACAGTCTTTTTATCATTTATGGCTTAATTATATTTTCTATCCTAAAAGGAAATCTAGGGACAATGTACGTGCCCGCTTTGTTATATACCGTTGTGATATGCCTAATGGGTCTCACCGCTAGAAAGCGTTGGAAGAAGACAAGTTATGATAGCTTTTGGCTGGTGATGATCGGTGCCACACTTTTTATAATTAGCGATACTATTCTGGCCTTGGATAAGTTTTATGTCTCTTTTGCAGTAGCAGACTTCTTGATTATGTTCACCTATATACTAGCACAAGGATTAATCGCTTTAGGCCTCATAAGCTTTATACAAAAAATCCGGCCAGAAGCCGGATCTTAAATTCTTATAAGTCAATTTTCTTAGTTAATTCTTCGAACCTTGCCACTACCAGCAACGCTTGAATTTACGGCAGGTCGACCTTTGTAATAAACGCTACCACTGCCTGAAATACGTACATCGAGGTTTTCTTGTGCATTAACACTGCTTCTTCCAGACCCTGAGATAGTAATTTCATAATCATCCACTTTCAAGTCTTCAGCAAGGTATTTACCAGATCCGCTCATGCCAAGCTTAGCATACTCTGCCGATCCGGATAACTCTATATTCCCCGAGCCCGAAATTCGCGCACTTATATTCTTAGCATCTACCTCAAGTTCCATATCACCGGAGCCAGATATTGAAACATAAAAATCATCTGCTTTAAATAAAGATTGACCAATTACATCACCAGAGCCACTAATTGAAACTCCATTAAGCTCCTTTATAGTGATATAGACATTAACTCTCCCATTCGATCTCGATCGCCAGCTTCTGCTACTTTCCATACCAATTGAAAGTTTACTACCTCTCACTTCAGTTTCTACGCGATCTAAAACACGATCATCACCTTCTAAAACCACTTCATTTTTATTGCCCAGTTTAACGTAGACGTTGCCTGACATTCTCATTACGATTTCGTCAAAATCTCTTACATTCCGAGTTTCTTTATTCTGGCCAAAAGCACTCAAGGCTAATACCATTAAAAAGGAAGCTAATACAGTTTTCATTCTCGTATTGTTAAATTCTTCTTAAAGACTATCAAGCACCATTGAAGTTGCATTGAATAGTTCATTTATTTCATAAAGTTGAGCGCTTTGCTTTTGGCAAGTCGCTTAAACCTAAAGAACAAGGCGACTGCTGCTATTGTTAATCCAATAAGCAAACCATACCATATTCCTTCAGGTCCTAAATCGAGTAAAAAACCCAAACAATAACTCGCTGGGATGGCAATTCCCCAATAAGCAATTAAAGTAATTACCGTAGGTACTTTCACGTCGGACATTCCTCTTAAAGCACCTAAACCCACAACTTGTACACCATCGGATAGCTGGAAAAATCCCGCTATGACGATAAGCGTACCAGCGATCTTTATTACCTCAAGGTCTTCCACATAGAGCGTTGGAAAGAAATTACTAAACAGTATAAAGAACAATGCACAACATGCCATAAAAACCAACGACATTAAAAAGCTAGTGTTTCCAACACGTTGTAAGTTATGACCATCGCGTGCACCAATCTGATTACCAACTCGTACCGTAGATGCAGCGGCAATTCCCGTAGCCATCATATAACTCAAAGAAACAAGGCTAATCGCAATCTGATGTGCAGCCAATGGTTTGGTGCCTAACCACCCCATCATAATGGCAGCCATGGCAAAGGCACCAACTTCAAAAACAAATTGAATACCGCTTGGTACCCCTAATTTTAAAATAGGCTTGAATAGATTTGCCTTTACCTTCGATAAATTAAAAGCAGTACGATAGGCCTTGAAATGACTGTATCTATATACGAAAACACCTAAGCCGATAGCCATCATTACCCTGGAAACAAGTGTAGCCCAACCAGCGCCATTCAATCCCATTTCCGGAAACCCGAACTTTCCGTAAATCAAGAAGTAGTTCAAAAGCACATTAACCAAATTAGCAATGATGGTGATATACATTGTCGGCTTGGTAATTGACAGTCCTTCCGAAAATTGACGAAAATTCTGGAATATCATTAAAGGAATTAGAGACGAAGAAATAATGATGAAATATGGTGTGCCGAGGGTAACCACTTCATTAGGTTGGCTCATAAAAGGAAAGAAGTTAGACACCCCGAAGAGCATCATAAATAGAAAAATCCCCACGCCACTGCAAAGGATGATGCTATGCCTTAAAAGTCGTGTTATTTTACCTGAATCTGACTGCCCATCCGCTTGAGCCACCAATGGCGTGATTCCATAAGAAACTCCAATGCCAAACATGAGAAAAACCCCCAGAAAATTATTGGCAAATGCAGAAGCAGCCAGCGCAGAGGAACCAATTTGCCCCACCATTATACTATCCACAATACCCACCATGATATGTCCCAATTGGCTCAGCATAACAGGGTATGCCAGTTTAAGGGTTTTATTCAGGTGAGTTTTATAGGGTAATAATTCCATTTCTAGAGCCCAACTTCTCGAGCATACTTTAAAATTCCAGCTACAGTTAAGCTATCAGTAATTTTTCCTTCCAAAACCCATTCTAAGGCTTCTGTAAAAGGTAATTTCTTAATTGCAATGTCTTCTGTATCATCAAAATTTGGTGTTTCCTGAATCAAATCTTTGGCCACATAAACATGTCCCTCTTCATCCGTAACCGAATTTGATGTATGTATTTTACATAAAAAGTCAAGTTTAGCGGCCACCAAGCCCGTCTCTTCTTTAAGCTCTCTTAAAGCCCCTTGTTCGTAGGTTTCTTCTTTCGGCACAGCCCCCATTGGCATTTCCCAACTATACTCGTTCAGAGTATACCTATACTGTCCTACCAACCATGTATTCATATGCTCATCTATAGGTAAAATTCCTACAGCACGACCTTTAAAAGACACTTTACCATAAATTCCCTTACCTCCAGATGGATTAATCACTTGATATTCATTCAGGCTAATCCATTCATTTTCATAAATCAATTCACCGCTTAAAGTTTTCCAAGGATTTTTTTGATCAGACATGGCGCAAAATTATGGAAAGGTTTCAAGTTCTACGCTTAAGTATCTAAGTTTATCCTGCTTATGTTAAAGTCAAGTTTTGGATCTGGAAAAATAGAGGCTGGTTGCGATGAAGCTGGAAGAGGCCCATTGGCCGGACCCGTGGTAGCTGCTGCCGTAATTATGCCGGCCGATTATAAGAACCCAGACTTAAACGATTCCAAAAAGTTGACAAAAAAAGTGCTTGAGAACCTAGAAATTCAAGTTAAAAGAGATGCAATTGCCTATGAAGTCGTTGAAGTAAGTGAAACCGAAATAGATGAAATCAATATTCTAAATGCTTCTTTTTTGGCGATGCATCGTGCAGTAGATCGATTAAAAATAAAGCCAGAACTGCTTTTGATCGATGGCAACAGATTTAAGCCATATGCCTCCATTCCGCACGAATGTATTATCAAAGGGGATGGAAAGTACATGTCGATAGCTGCAGCCTCTATTCTCGCCAAAACTCATCGTGATCGTTTAATGACTGCGGCCGCTGAACAATATCCGGGTTATGGATGGGAGACCAATGCGGGTTACCCGACTAAAAAGCATAGAGAAGCCATAAAAAAGCTTGGCGTTACGCCCCTTCATAGAAAGTCATTCCGCCTGCTGCCTGAGCAAACGGAACTCTTTTAGACCTACTATCAATCCTTTAAAATCCTGAAAGTCAAGTACTAGTGCTGATGATAAACTTTTGCCACGATTCTCCAACCGCTTTCAAATTTTAGAAGGCTCAAGTAATCAGTATAAACGTGTTTGCCCTGATTGTGCAATTCGATCTTCACCTGAGCAGCATTACCGGTCACATCAACCGAAGCAAAATTATGATCCCATTTATTCTTCGGATCGGCCGCATTGTAATTATTAGCTTTTCTTTTTGCTACACCATCTGCCCAAACTTTGATTGGGTATTTGCTGATCGCCTCGCCTTTTGGTGAGTATATCGCAAAATCTTCATGAAAACCCTTCCTCATAGCGTCAGCATCAAGCCCATTAAAAGCACCATTAACGTATGACTTCAGGATCAGTTCTTGAATTTCTTCCTTAGCAGCAGCATCTTCTACTGGTTTTAAGGTAAATGCTAAGCTAGTAGCGGCCACAAGAACAATAGCGAGAATTTTGAGCTGATTTCTTTTCATAATTTCATTTTATGTAAGTGATTACCTAATACAGACTCTCTTTGGATAAAATAGGTTACAATAAAAAGAGCCAGTTGTTAACCGGCTCTTTAAATTATAAATTCTTACTATTCATATCGCAGCGATTCCACTGGATTTCTTTTCGCTGCTTTGGTAACCTTTCCTGAAATAGAGAGCAGAGAAATAAGGAGCATGCCAAATATTGGTATAAAGAAGCTTACGAAGTTCAAATCCATATGATACTTCCAAATACTATCCATCAGCACGCCTGTAAGCAAGTAGGCGGCTATCGCCCCTAACACCGATGCTATCGCAACAATTATTAGAAATGGTCTGTTGATAATCGTACCAATTTTAAGAACAGATGCACCTAAGACCTTACGAATACCGATCTCCTTGGTTCTGCTTAGAATATTTATTGAAACAAGCGTAAACAATCCAATCGCTGACAATACAACCGCAATTACGGCTAGGAAAAGAAATATTGCCACAATATTATCATTCACAGTACGTGCCTCTCCTAGTACATCTTGTTCGTGAATTAGAACGTTGGAAGGTCTATCTGGAATCAAGTCGCCCCATTTCTCTTCCATGTAGGATTTCACCTCTTGAATCTCGTCAGGATCTACACGCACTACCAATCGGCTCAATTCACTATCATCCCTCAATCGCATCATCAGTGGATCGAGTTCTTCCCAAAGACCAAAAATGAAGAAATCTTGAACCATACCCACTACATTGTATCGGATGGTATCATAAAGCGTCACTTGTTGACCAATTGCATCGCTCCAGCCGTATTGAGCAGCCATTTTCTCATTTATCAATATGTTACCCCCAAAATCCATTTGTTGATTTTGGGCTGTAAAACCCCTCCCCTCAATAACTGAAAGTCCTGCAACCTCTGCATAATTTAGTCCTATATCCATTATAGATACTTCATACTCCTGATCAGAGCTTTTGATAGAAGCACCATTCGCTCCCCAACCGACATGATGTCTAGTCAGCGCCACTTCGTCAATTGCCGGATTTTCTAATATGGCAGCTTTAAATCTCTCAGCTTCAAGGGATGAATTCAGTGGAACCACTATCATGCTTTCCTTATCATAACCCTGATCTATTTTTTTCTGGTAAGATGAGTTCTGTAAAAAGGCAAAGCCACAAATCAATGCTAGCACCGAAATCATAAACTGAAAACCCAAAAGCACTTTAGAAAGAATACTAGAACTACCTACGCGCAGGGTACCACGCAAAATTGACACGGGTCTAAACCTACTAACAAATAATGCTGGATATCCACCTGCCAATAATGCAGTAGACAATAATACGCCTGTTAAGAACAAGACTAAACCTGGGTTTTCTTGAAGACTCAAAAGTATATCCATGTTTGGCCACATGTTGCTATACTGAGGTACCAACCACATAGAAAAAAGTAGACCGAGGCCTAACGACAGAAGACAAAGAAGTAAGTTTTCTCCTAAGAATTGGAAAACAAGCTGCGCTCTGCTACCTCCAACAGTCTTACGAATACCTATTTCTTTAAGTCTCTTATTGGACATGGCAATCGCCGTATTCGTAAAGTTAAAACATGCCAACAATAGAATTAAAATGGCCATAATACCTGGAGCCATAATGTGTGCCGGATGAAGTGCAGAATTACCTAAACTAGAACCATTAAGATCGCGTTGATTGAAAGGAAGGTCCTCCATATTCTGAAGCCAAAATCCACTGACTTGAAAATCTTTTCTAACCTCACTTTGAACAGCAGCATATTTCTTAATTAAAGCAGGTGCCGTTTCCATTACCTTCTCATCTGTCGTTTGGATAAAAACACCATCTACAAAGCGGCCCCAGTCGCCTTTTTCCACACTGAAAAACCTATGAAAGTTTTCAAATTCCGAAAGCAACTGAAACTGGAAGGTGCTTTTCTGACCTACATCTTGAAAAACACCACCTACTTTTAAAAAAATATTTGGTGCATCATTTACAACTACCTCTAAATTTTCCCCAACGGCATTTTCCTTACCAAAAAGAGAAATAGCAGTTTGAGATGATATGAGAACAGTTGAAAGCTCTTTATAAGCATTCTTATCCCCGTGTAACACTTTAAAAGAGAACATATCCATAAAATCATGATCCACAAAGGCCATTTGTCTATTGAATACATTCTGATCTTTCTTGATTGTAATGCCTCCCCTTTCAAATCTAGAAACACCTTTTAGTCCGGGGATTTCATTTTTTAGATTCGGACCCAATGGCATTGGCACCATAGAGAAAGGAATGTTTGCCCCCGCCTGATCTCTGTAAACAGAAATGGCATAGAGTTCATCATAGTTTTCGTGTTGCTTGTCAAAAGTTGTTGCAAAATCGTAATTGAGAAAAGCGACAATACAACAAGAAAGGGCTAAACCGAGCCCAATAATATTAACAAGGACAAAAAACTTACTCTTCAATAAGCTTCTTACCGTGACTTTAAAAAAATTCTTAAACATGATCTGACCGTTTTGATTTGAGTTGTTAGTATATAAGATGTGAAAAGTGATTCAAAGGTTGCTCAAATTTGATAATTATACAACTAATAATATAGTTGATCATTTGACTTCGCCAATTTTTTCTTGCATAGCGCATTTTTATTGAGCGCTATAGTTACTTTTGTCAGCGGAAAACTTATGGAAATATGGAAATCAAAAAAGTAGCATTAAACGACCTTCATGAAGGCCTAGGGGCCAAAATGACTCCTTTTGCTGGCTATAATATGCCAGTAAGATATTCTTCAGATATAGAGGAGCACAATACCGTTAGAAATGGTGTAGGTGTTTTTGATGTTTCACACATGGGTGAGTTTGTTCTTGAAGGACCTGACGCCCTAGATTTGATTCAAAGGGTAACCAGTAATGATGCTTCCAAACTCGTTGATGGCCAGGCACAATATTCCTATTTCCCGAATGAAACAGGTGGTGTAGTCGACGATCTTTTAGTTTATCGATTCGATGCTGAAAAGTATATGCTCGTTGTGAATGCTTCCAATATTGAAAAGGATTGGAATTGGGTGACAAAATTCAACACCAAAGGTGTTAAAATGGTCAATGTTTCTGACAATTATTCCCTTTTTGCAGTACAAGGCCCTAAAGCTATCGAAGCGCTCCAATCACTTACTGATGTTAACCTTTCCGAAATAAAATATTACAATTTTGTGGTCGGTCCATTTGCAGGAGTCCCTCACGTCATTATTTCGGCTACTGGCTATACTGGCGCTGGAGGATTCGAACTCTACTTACACAATGACCATGCAGCAGCTGTCTGGAATCAGATTTTTGAAGCTGGAAAAGACCTAGACATCAAACCAATTGGTTTAGGTGCACGCGACACTCTTCGATTAGAAATGGGTTATTGCCTTTACGGAAATGACATTACAGATGAAACCTCCCCTCTGGCTGCTGGCCTAGGTTGGGTAACTAAGTTCACCAAAGAATTCACAAATTCTAAAGCGCTTCAAGAAGAGAAAGAAGCTGGTGTGAAAACTAAATTAGTAGCCTTTAAAATGATCGATAAAGGCATTCCTAGAAGTCATTACGAGCTACTAGATGTGGATGGCAATGTGATAGGAGAAGTTACCTCTGGAACCATGTCTCCATGTTTAGGCTATGGCGTTGGCTTGGGCTATGTGACTAAAGAAAATAGCAAATCAGGGACAGAAATATTTGTTGCTGTAAGAAAAAGAACGCTCAAAGCCGAGGTAGTAAAATTGCCTTTCTACAAAAAAGACTAAATGAAAATTGACGTTTGTTACACACCTGAACTGATCCATCAATTTGATGTATCGGATAAATGCGTTGTGATTATTGATGTGCTGAGAGCAACATCTTGTATGGTTGCAGGGCTAGGTTCTGGGGTGCAAAGTATTACGCCTGTTGCTACGGTTGAGGCATGTGAGGCACTCGGAAAAGAAGGCTATGTAATGGCCGGCGAACGCAATGGCGAGAAATTACCGCAATTCCAGATTGGCAATTCTCCTTTTGACTATATGCTGCCTGAATTGAAAGATAAAGCAATAGCTGCCACAACTACTAATGGCACACGCGCCATCGATTTATCAAAAGACGCACCTGATGTTATAATCGGTGCTTTTCTGAATTTATCGGCAACCACTAAATACTTATTGGCCCAAAATCGAGACATTTTATTGTTCTGTGCAGGCTGGAAAGGCAAATACAATTTAGAAGACAGCCTTTTCGCTGGAGCGCTTTGCGATGGCGTGAAAAAACAAGCTGAATTTGAATCAGATGCTGTAACCTCAGCTTTCTATTTGTATGAAGCCATGCAATCCGATTTACATTATTACATCAGTCGAAGTAATCATGCAAAACGCCTTTCTAATTTCGGAATTATGAAAGACATCGACTATTGTTCTAGAACAGATGAATTTGATGTGGTTCCTAGATTAGTCGAAGGAAAACTAGTGGTTTAACCTTCTTCTGGCCTAAGGTCTACCTGAACCTCAGCATTTTTAAGCACCTTTTTCAATCGACCACTTCTTTCTCTCAGCCCATAAACCCATCGATTTATTGGTTGGAAGAATTTTGGTAAATCAGTCCTAAAAACATCACAAAAAAGTACCACTCTGGTTTCGTCAGTCTTGTTCCATACAGCGTGCTTATAAGTATCATCAAACAGAATATCCTCCCCTTCCTTCCAATCATATCGCTCTCCCCCATTCACAATATAGCATTCACCGTTTTTAGGTATAATTAGTGCCAGATGATAGCGATATACCCCTTTGTAAAACCCACTATGCGGTGGTATATGTTTGTAAGGACTTAATATGGAAAACATAGCCGTTGTAATGTCCGGCAATTGCTTTAAAAGGGCTGTTGTTTTAGGTGCACGAGCACAATTGGCCTCTTGCCAATTGTTATATCCCATAAACATGAAAATTCTCCAAGCTGCTTTATCACCATCGGCAATGAAACGCTGAATTTTGTCTACTTCATGGAATTTCGGGATGCTAGATTCGTCTTTTAAAACATCTACCAGTTCACCCCTAATCACCTCCCAATTATCCTTTAGTAATTGGTGCCCTTTGAAATGCTCATCGACATTAACAATCGGAGGGTTTTTAAAAAATAGTCTTAGAACAAGAGAAAAACTTATGGCAATAAGGCTCGGTTCCACAAAATAGAGCACAACGTTCAATAAAATGAATGAAGCGACAATCCACCCGAGTACCTGAAGGACAATCATTTGTGATGCGTTTATTAAGTAATAGGCTTTGTTTTACCTAGAATGAACGCATTTTTGAACCAATCGATTCAATATTTTGGCAGATTTTATTTCTTCACAAAGGTAGAGGTCACTTTGGTAACAATGGTTGTGGGAACATTCGTGTTTTGAACTTCCATATTGCCCTTAAGCGTCTGAACCGTTTCGATTTTATTTGGGAAACCATTTTGCTGATCCACATTAATCGTTGACTGCTGATCACCCGTCATATTAAAATTCATATTCATACCAGAAATCACAGTTGCGCCATTCACGGCAAGGCTCGCATTGACTAGTATGGTATTAGCATTTCCCCAACGATAATTATTGTTCAGGTCAGTTGGTATCTCAGCCGAAACTGTCTTCATTCTTTTAGTCCAAGTATTTCCCGCACTTACGTCATAGATATTAAATTGTGCTTCTAGTTCCCTTTTTATAGCCTCCTGACTAAAAACGCTCAATAAATCATCGGCAGCTTCTGCAAACCTAGTGGCGGAAAACTTCTTACGTATGGAAGCACGCATTTTATCGATGTCTTTTATCTGAAGAATTGTACCCGTTTTATCCATGGTAAAACTGTAAGACTCCCCTACTAAAAGCTTAAAGGGTAAATTCTGCTCACCAGGCCTATCAGAATCCATCTCCTGAGACATCATCGGCGCAGTAACTCCTAGTTTTCTGCGAAGTGGGGTCGCTTTTATCGTAATAATATTATTAGCTATACTGGTTACCTCCAAAAGCTCCTCTATCGTGGTCACTTCAGATATTTCGGTAGACTGTCCACTCACCTGTTGTGTTGTAGCAATATCCGTTACCCTTGTTAAAGAAAAATTATCTCCCACCTTAAGACTATAACCTGTTGGCTTCTGAGCAAATGCTATTGATGTAATCATCAACAACGCGATCACAAGTTTTATACTCCTTCTCATCCTGTCTGTTTTAATGTAATTTTTCATTATTCTTATGCCTATCCTTATCTCGATCCGTTTTTTTGGCCATTCGAGCATCCCAAACCTCTTGTAAATCAACTCCTGTTTGGTTTGCCAAACATACAACGACAAACATTACATCAGCTAATTCTTCTCCTAAATCTTTACTCTTATCTGATTCCTTTTCAGATTGCTCTCCATACCTCCTAGCAATAATACGGGCAACTTCGCCAACTTCTTCTGTCAACTGCGCCATGTTAGTCAATTCGTTAAAATAGCGAACACCCACGGTCTTTATCCATTGGTCTACTTCTTCTTGAACAGCCTTTAAACTCTGAATATCTCCGCTCATTACTTCTTATCTTTTGTATCTATCAAAATCGTCACTGGGCCATCGTTTACTAGCGATACTTTCATATCAGCACCAAACTCCCCACTTCCAATTGGCTTACCTAGGTCAAGGCTAATTTGTTCCTTAAATGCCTCATACAAAGGTACAGCAATCTCAGGCTTCGCCGCCTTTATATATGAAGGTCGGTTTCCTTTTTTTGTACTGGCATGCAAGGTAAACTGACTTATGACAAGAACCTCACCATCAATATCTAATAAACTCTTATTCATCACACCAGCATCATCTGGAAATAGGCGCATATTGACCACTTTACGACTCAGCCATTCTATGTCTTCTTGCTGATCTTCTTCTACAATACCGATCAATAGCATAAAACCCACCCCAATAGCAGATTTCACTTTCTTTTCTATGGTTACAGATGCCTCCGTAACCCTTTGAATAACAGCAATCATAGTGGTACAAAAAACTTGATAATTATTTTATGATTCAAATTTACCGTCAAATATGCTATTCATATTTTCTTTACTATGAATAATAGTTACGAAATGCATATTTTCACTCCATGCGGATTAAACGCTATTGGCTTTTCATTTTTTTAACCTTTACGCTGATATCCTTTTATGGATACCAAGCAATCCAGAAGCCTATCAGCTATGATTTTGCCCCTCAATTTGACGGGAATGACTATGAACAGTTTTATCTACTTTTTGATAGCAGTACCAACACCGAAAATGTCTTTGTCAGTCACCCTTTCAGTCAACGTGTTTTAGTTCCTTTTCTAGCCAGCCTGATCAATTCAGGGGGTATTTTGAAGGACTTTCAATACATAAACCTTGTATTTACGCTCTTATCCGTTTGGGCTATTTTTCTGCTTTGGCGTAAACTAGGGTTTGAGCTAAAATGGTTTATTGCTGGGTTTACTTGGCTATTGTTACACTGGACAGGTATCATTCGATTAAATGCTTTCGACCCAATCACTGTAGATGTACCCATCTACTTCTTTCAGGCACTTTTACTATTGATAGTATTAAAAAGAAAGTTCGTGCATCTAACCTGGCTGGCTCCATTAGCCACCATTCAAAAAGAATCCTTCATTCCGCTAATGATTGTATTGCTACTTTATGCCATTTGGCATAATAGAAAGACTGAAGAAGGGTTTTATGACATTTCGTTTATTGCCGCAGGGCTTACGTTATCAATCATGGTAAACTCATTGGTCAACGCGCAATTCACCCCCTCTGAAGGCACAAGAAATTCACTACTTATGCTGGCCTATCACGCAAAAGAAGCGCTTCTTAATCCCTTTGAAATTATAAGATGGCTCGGTGCGATTAGCATGGCTTTTGGTCCTGCTATTTTCTTATCTATTAAAAGGTTTGGTATAAGCTATAGGTATGATAACACAAGAAATCTTTTGATATTATTTACACTCACTTATTTAGGCTTTGGTCTTTTGGCCGGAGGAGATATGACACGCATTATTTACCTCGGTTTCCCATTTATATTCACTTGGATAGCCTTTGAATTAAGAGATTTAAAATCAAAGCAAATTCTTATACTAGGCCTGCTTTCAGCACCACTCATGATGTTATACAGGAACATTCCAGATCCTGGGTTTTTCTGGGATTTATGGCAAAGTTGGTACCCTGAATTCGCTTCTCCTACCATAGTGTTGGCGGTTCTTAGTTATACACTCATGGTGTTTTTAGCTTTGAATTCTAGTTTCTGGCGAAAAAAGAACATTAAATTTCAATAAAGCAGAACATGCGATTAATTCGTATTTTCGATCTATATAAACTATTACTTATGGAAAGTCTTTCTTGGCTGAAAAAACCAGCCGTAATTCTCATTTGTTTGTTAACAATAAGTCAGGCCGTAATTGGCCAAACCAAGCCAGTGTTTAAAGATGGAGAAGCCCAAATTGTCGACGGTTTTAAAAATCCAGAAGATTGGATTCGTCATGATTTATGGGTAGAAACTGAATTTGATACTGACGGCGATGGCAAGTTAGATCGAATGCACGTTGACGTCACTCGACCTAAACAAACCGATACCGAGGGCTTAAAATTACCTGTAGTTTATGAATCTAGCCCATACTATGCCGGTACAGCAGGAACCGTAGATGGCCTTTTCTGGAACGTAAAGCATGAAATTGGTGCTACCCCCCCTCCAAGAGTGCATGTGGAAGTAAAACGTAGAGGCAAAAGACCTATTATCTCGAATTCACAAATTCGTACCTGGGTACCTAGAGGCTATATCGTTGTTCATTCTTCTTCTCCCGGGACAGGCCTTTCTCAAGGATCGCCAACCGTAGGTGGTGATAATGAATCTTTGGCACCTAAAGCGGTTATTGAATGGCTTTCTGGTAAAGATAATGGCTATACTTCTCCCGATGGAGATGAAAAAGTAATGGCCACATGGTCTACAGGCAACATTGGAATGACGGGTACTTCTTACAATGGCACTATACCACTTGCTGCCGCAACAACCGGTGTTGACGGACTGAAAGCAATCATTCCTATTGCTCCAAATACATCATATTATCACTACTATAGATCGAATGGTTTAGTACGGAGCCCTGGAGGTTATTTAGGAGAAGATATTGATGTATTATACGACTATATACATAGTGGTGCTGAAGACAAAAGGCCGTACAACAACAAAACAGTTCGCGATACTGAAATGGCCAACAATCTAGACCGAATCACAGGAGATTATAATGACTTTTGGGCAGGTCGTGATTACTTGAACGACATGAAACCGATGAAGGCAGCCTTATTAATGTCACATGGTTTTAATGATTGGAATGTAATGCCAGAGCATAGCAATAGAATTGCTCAAGCCGCCAAGAAAAAAGGCCTACCCACTCAAATCTTCTATCATCAGAATGGTCATGGCGGACCGCCACCTATGAAAATGATGAACAGATGGTTTACACGATACCTGCATAACATTGAAAATGGAGTCGAAAACGATGCGAAGGCGTGGATTGTGAGAGAAGACGATAAAATGTCAGAGCCAACTGCTTATGCAGATTACCCAAATCCGACAGCCAAAGGCGTTAAACTCTACTTCGAAGGTATTAGTACAAAAGCAGGTAGCCTGCTAACAACAAAAACAAAGAAAAAACAAACGGCAACCATTACCGATGATTATAATGTCTCAGGAGCCGAATTAGCCCAAGCTAACAATTCGGATAATAGACTTTTATTCGTTTCTCCCGTGTTGAAAGAAGCGCTTCACCTTTCTGGTACTTCCACCATAAAAGTAAAAGTAGGTAGCGATAAATCTGCCGTTAACTTATCCGTTTGGATGGTTTCTCTTCCATGGAATGGCGAAGAAAAAGCTAAAATTACCGACAACATAATTACTCGAGGTTGGGCCGACCCTCAGAATCATAAATCGATCAGCAAAAGTACTCCACTTACACCTGGCAAGTTCTATGATGTGACTTTCGAGTTACAACCAGATGACCAAGTAATTCCTGCTGGTCAGCAAATTGGCCTAATGATCTTTTCTAGTGACAGCGAGTTTACGCTTCACCCCGAACCTGGCACTAAGTTGATGGTTGAATTAAAAGGGAGTTGGATTGAAATACCAGTTGTAGGTGGTAAAGCAGCCTACGAAAAAGCAACTTCATCGAAATAAAATATTAAGGCTGCATCAATGTGATGCAGCCTTAATCATTCTACATTTTTCGCATAATTTCTGACTGGTAGAAATAGCAACCTTTATCTTCTTGCTTAGCTACTTTCATCATAGCATCGGCTACCTTTTCGCCACTAATAGGACGGTACTTTTTCCAAGGCCCTATAAAAGGGATAATTCTGGTAATAAGTTGAGCCAACTTTTCACCAGGTCGACTCTCATTCCTTCCTCCACGTAAAAGAGACGGTTTAAAAATATAAATCGTTCTATAGCTCAAAAAGGAAACCTGATGTTCGATTTCACCTTTTACTCGATTGTAAAAATATCTTGAGTCTATATTCGATCCTAAAGCCGACACTAAGAAAAATCGGCTTGCTCCTTCTTTTAAAGCCCTTTGTGCCAATTCATAAGGATAGGTAAAGTCTACTTTGTAAAAAGCCTCTTTCGAACCAGCCTTTTTCATAGTAGTGCCTAAAGCACAAAAAATATCGTCTGCCTTTGGAAAATTTTCCATGGTAGACAATTCATCGAAGTCAATGGTTAATTCCTGCAGCTGGTCATGCTGAATCCCGAGTGGCTTTCTCACTAGCGCAATGACTTGACCATAGTCCTTGCTGTTAAGTAACATTTGAGTTAGTGACTTGCCAATCAGCCCGCTTGCGCCGGCAATGATAGCTGTTTTTGATTCCATACATCTAAAATAGCCAAAAATTCATTTTGTAGGGTATGTCCCCTGTCTTTGGCGTACCATAAGTGCAAGAATTCGGTAAATTCCTTCCCCGATCTCTCTTGTGTTATCTTATTTTCCAAAAATGCTTTTTGCATTGGTTCTGGTCTTGGTCCCCAAGAACCTAAAACATTTAAAGACTCATCTAGAGCGATCAGCTTTGGGATGGACCTACCACCATTTGTTAAAAACTGATCCATCAATTCAAGATTATCGTCACGCAAAACAAATTTCAATTGAATATTGGAATTCAATTGAGCCATCTTATTAAAGAACGGTAAGTTTTGAGCTGCATCTCCACACCAACCTTCGGTAATAACTAACCAAGTCATAGGACTATCAATACCTGATAAATATTTAGATATAGCTGGACTTAATTTCCCAATCTTATCCCATTTACGCATTCTCTTCTGATTCAACTGTGCGTAGTTGATCATGGCCTCTGACTGATTAGCCCCAGTCGTTTTACCATCAAGTAAAAGGTTATCTAAGAATTCGCGATACTCGTTATAAGAGAGTGCTGAATCGATTAGTTGGGCATTAATTAAATGTGACATGACTTTGTTTAATGTTGTAACAACAACTAAACACTTTATCTAGGCAGAAAGGTTCGAATTTTCCCAACTTTTATAATTATCTAAGTCTTCGCTAAAGCATTTCCCCAACCAAATCAAAATTGTGGCATCATCTACAAGACCAGCAATCGGAATAAAATCTGGGAGTGCATCGAGTGGCGCAATAAAATAAAGTAGTCCTCCTACCATCATTACCATAGTTTGCCATGGTAAATCCTTGTACGTTCCATTGATTGTATTTCCAATCATGCGTGAAAGGAGCTTCAAATAATCAACAAGTTTTGTTCTGAGCGAATCATTGTCCTTAGACTCGTCGAGTTTAGCTTTTAACTTCACTAGAAGCTTTCTCAAGGCATCATTATCACTAACGATACTTTCGGCTTTGCCCTTGAACTTATTAAAAATCTTTTTCTCTCTACTTGACGGCTCTTTTGACATTTCGTTATTCAGAATAAGTGTTGTGTTTCATTTCTAACCATAGACAGGGCTTCTCCCACAGGATCTCTATCCATACTAATCATATAGGCAAATATAGCCTCCGCAAGATCTATAGCACTTTTACTTTCATCCATTTTCAGAGCAGAATCTTGCACAGCGGTTACAATATCATTTACCGTAACCCTTACTTTACTCCATACCTCTTCAGACATATATACTTGTTGTGAGAGATTATGGTTAAACTCTTCTCGAATTTCTTTCAACAATAACTGTTGAAAAGCAAAGGCACTCATCGAAGGGTCGCTCAATCTGATCAGCATATTATTCGGCGAAATACGCTCTAAGAGTAGTGCTATTCGTTCATAGGCCTGTAAACGAATGGGAATAACTGTCTCATTATTCTTGATTTTCAAATCTAACAGTCGATGATCGAACTGTTTTTGCAAAAAATTCCTTACTACCAGAAACATGGCATACATAACCAAGGTGGCAGGGATTAAAATCATCAAAAACTCTGTTGCAGTTTCCATAAACTATTGTTTGTTCAATTGATTATATCAATTAATGTCTGAAAATAGTGAGAATCTACAATAGGTATTATGTTTACATCTGAAAACGTGAAATTATTCTTACCCCTATGACGATAGAACCAGTAGGTCTTACCGAGCGAGCAATCGCCGAAGTGAAAAACATCATGGACAATAAAGGCATTCCAGAAGGCTATGGTCTTCGTATTGGTGTAAAAGGTGGTGCTGGTTGTTCGGGCATGGGTTTTATGCTCGGCTTTGACAAACCAAAAGAAGGTGATATTACTTACGCCGTTCAAGGGGTGACCATTCATGTGGAAAAAAGACAAACAATGTACCTTGTTGGTCTAGAGGTTGATTTTTATGATGAAAGCGATGCCCGAGGATTTACGTTTATTAACCCAAATAGTGCAAGCTCATGAGTAAAGCCTACGATTTCATTGTGCTCACCGATGACCGATACGTTAACCCCACAAGCTCTGAAGAGTATATTCAAAATATTCTGGTGGAAGATGGATTGGTACTCAAAGCGCTGGAAGCAAAAGGGTATCGCGTAGGCAGAAAGAGTTGGTCTGATAAAGAATTTGACTGGGAAAGCACAAAAGCTATAATATTCCGTACGACATGGGATTATTTCGACCGCTATGAAGAATGGAAGAATTGGTTGGCTCAAGTGAGCAAAATCACTGAAATGGTAAATCCATACCCTCTGATCAATTGGAATATGGATAAGCACTACCTAGGCGACCTAAAGGTAAAAGGAGTAAATATTCCTGAAACGAGATATATCGAAATAGGTGATTCAACCACTTTATCTGAGCTTCAACAGGCAACAGGTTGGGATCATATGATTCTAAAGCCTTGTATCTCTGGAGCATCTAGGCACACGTATAAACTAAATAAGAACAACTTAGCCGAGCACGAAAATCTATTTCAATCTTTGATCGAGGTAGAAGCAATGATGCTTCAGCCCTTCCAAAATAATGTGGTAGAAAAAGGCGAGATTTCTTTGATGGTTATGGGCGGTCAGTTTACCCATGCCGTGCTCAAAATAGCAAAACCAGGTGATTTCCGAGTTCAAGACGACTTTGGAGGGACTGTTCACAATTATGAACCTACTCCTGAGGAAATGGCCTTTGCGGAAAAAGCTGTTGCCGCTTGTTCACCTCAACCCAAATATGCGAGAGTAGACATTATTAAAGATAACCATGGTGATCTTGCTGTGATTGAGCTTGAATTAATAGAACCAGAATTATGGTTCAGAATGAATCCTTCAGCGGCTGATGTTTTAGCTGAAGCTATCATTTCAAATATTATCTTCTAGTAATGTCCAATCAGAGTAGTCTTCGGAGTTCATTAAAGTTATTTTATTTTTTCCTGACTCTGTCTTTTCCAAAAGTGTTGGGTACATCATAGAAAGGCCAAACTCATCACCGAGACTTTTATCAAGAAAATAGAAGTTATCTTGATTAACAACTCCCATAGAATTCAGATATATTCTTATCTCCTTTTTTGTCGCAAAATGTGTAAAAACATAGCTGATTTTCCTACTCTCTGAATGGTTCATTATAAAGCTGTAAGTTTTTTTTATACAACTAGGGCACCCGTTTTGAGGAATAATGACAATGTACTTCGTCTCTAGGTTTAAGCCTGCCATCGCTAACATCTCGAATGGAGATTTATCTAATTTACTTCGAGCAGTATCGCATGAAGCAAGGCATAAAAATATCAAGGTTAAAGCCAGGTAATTTCGTTTCATAGTTTTACTCTTTAGTCAAATTAAAGTCTAGCAAAGCCAGTTGCATAACGTCTTCATCCTCTTGTTGAGGCATGAGAACCCATAAGCCTCTTGAATCTAAAAACACGCCTTTATTTGGAATAAGATATTCAGCAGAAACAATCAAACTATCTAATAACTTAAATTCACTATCATAAGCTTCGTATAAATACTTATAAAAGAATTTACCGGCTCCATTCTTCATTTTAACATATGACTTAACATCTCCCTTAACTTTTCTTATAAAATAATGTACATTCCGATAAGGATCATATATGCTTCCTAGAATTCGTGGATTGACCATTACCAATTTAGTATACTCTAAATCCCTAGTCGTGTAAGTCCCATTATCCGAATCTAAAAGCTCAAACTCTCCCAATATGTCTTGTGATTGCAATTCTATTTTCTCCACTCTATCCTCCTTAATTCTAAAAATATTCCCTGGAACAGGATATGTTATGATCAAAGACGAAGTTGATTTATTAAAACTAACTCGAGATTCATAGAACTCAATTTGACCACTTTTAGGTAAGCGTTTGAAATTTAAATCTTTGTAAGGTATTGGTTCTTTGAGATAATCATACTCACGAGTTTTCATATCAATTTTAATCACTGGCGGTTTTGAATTGTTAAAAGAATTATGAGCAACTTGAAGGCCCATATAAACTTCGTTCTTGACTACAACAATGCCACCAAAAGTATTTGACATTCGGGGGTAAGGGACTTGAGCAAAATCGAATTTTGAACCAAAATCGTACTCATCAATTTTAAGTCCCTCTCCATTCACTAAACTCAGTGCCAATTTCCCAAAACGTGCAAAAACAAATATGGAATCTTTGTTATGGTAATGAACATAATAGGGTTCCTGACCAACATTGTTAGGCCCAAAAGTCTCAAGACTAGTCTGACCTAAAATTTTGCCTGTATTAACATCAAAATATTTAAGCGTTTTTGTAATTTGATTAAAATAAACAAGCGCATTTCTATCATCTGCATAAGAAAAATTACTGCCGAAGTGATTGGGGTAAGCAGTTTCAGCATCTAAATCTAAAGTTAATACCTTCCTTGTTTTCGGTATTTTTTCAACTTGGGCATTAACATTTAGTAAGCTGAACAAAAATATAAACCAAATTAATGGTTCGTAGAGTAATTTTAGAATAACCTTCAATTGATTAATATAAAATACTAAATAGGCATTAGGGCATTTCCAGAACAAACTTTCTTTTCTTCTGGATTTGGAGCACCCATATCAGCTCCTGTACATTGCTTTATGATTAGCTGTTCTCCATTTTCCGACAATACCGTTTCATCACAATACCCCATTTTTATTACTGGCATATATAAACAATAGTCTTCCGTTGGAGGTATGAAATACCCATAACCCAAAAAGGATACAAGTATAATTGCAATCGTTGTAATTTTTAATTTCATAATTATATTATTTTAGTTTTACTTCTAATAACGTAAACTTCATTTCATTTTCATCATCCGATTGAGGTTGCAACACCCACAGTCCGCCTGGCCCAACAAACATTCCTTGCTCAAAAAGTAATTTCTCGTCAGTAAACTCGCTTGATGCTATCTTCATAAATGATTCGTTAAAAACATCAATGAAGAATCTCTGAAAGATTTTTACTTTTTCTCCCCTCTTCCATTTGTTAATATCCCCCTGCTCCATGCCCAATCTAATCACCCTGTAATAATGTTTAGTAAATGGATTATACAGTATACCGTCATACCTAGGGCCCTTAAAAAAAACCTCATATGTGTGTTCTTGATTCGTGTACTTTTTTATGTCCTTTTTAAGAATAACAAATTTGTCAAATTCGTGATTCCTTCCATCAATAACTTGAATGCGGTTTTTCTCATCAATAACAAACAAATCATGATCCATTGGGTAATTAACAACCAAGTGATCTTTTTCAAAATTATACGCTATTCGAGAGGAGAGTAGTTTCTTGTGATAAGGAATTTTTTCGGTTTTAATTTTACTGTACGGCAATGGCTCCATTAACTGAGACACCTCACCGCTATTCAAATCTAACTCTAGTAAAGGTGCATAATTCTTAACTTTTGAAGACCTTAATATCCTTAAGCTTGCAAACAGCTTATCCTTCACAACTATTATACTACCATAAACATCAGTGAGAACTGCATAATGCTGCGGAGCATCTAAATCATCAACAACATTCAAATTATAAGACCTCAATTTAATCCCATTGAAATCGTACAAACCCAGCTCTCCATGATTTAAATGTGAAAAGATAAAGATTGAATCTTTGTTGTGGACATACATCACTTGAGGTTTCTTACCAGTACTATTAGGACCAATCCTTGGGATTCGTATTGTATGATTAACAGTATTTGATTTGAAATCGAAAAACTTAATCGACGAGGTTATCTGATTTAAGTATGCAATGGCATCTAATTCATTTACATATTGAAAATAACTACCAGGTATCCATGGGTGTGTTGTTTCCTTATCAAGTCTCAGCACCTTTTCAAAGGATTCGAATACTTCATATTCCATAGCACCCAAACTCTGTTCTTGAACAACTTGAGCACTAATCGAAATAGGCAAAGCCAGACAATAAAACAGACTAGCAAAAATCAAAACCCGGCTCATCAATAAACTAAAGGCATTGGAATAAGCAAATCCCCAGAGCACCTACTAAGTACAGGACTACCAAAAGGCCCTTCATGATCATACTCACAAGAAAACATTGTAACACCTTCACCATTATATATCACCCCAGATTCGGCAACACAATAATAATTATCAGCAACGGGATTACCATTCATGTCTTGAGCTCCAGAAATACACAAGCTCCAAGCCGTTGGGTCATATGACAAATAGGAATAGGCACTCATTGACATCCAAATGAGTGCTGAAGCAATTATTAATTTATTTTTCATAATTAATTTTATTGAATAAAATTTAATAAACCTATTTAATCATATTTTTTTATTGATTATTTCTTATTTTCATTGTTTACATGTAGAAGTAAATAATATATATTTTCAAAAAACTCTTGTTGATTTTATAAAAAAATAAGACTCCTTTTCAACTAAAAAACAATTGACGTCAATGATTTATGAAGCGCTTTATAGATTCAGGATGAAACACTCAATACAAAAACTCGAAAGCGCTTTTATATCCGCCTATTTGCTGGGTGTAGTCAATTACGGCGTTAAAGAAACTGTCTTTCCCGAGCGTAGCCGAATCGCCAATAATGACCAATCGCGTTTTTGCCCTTGTCATCGCCACATTCATGCGACGATACTCTTTCAAGAAGCCAATTTCATTCTTGTCGTTACTCCTCGTTAGGCTGATATAAATAACATCTCGCTCCTGCCCTTGAAATGCATCGACTGTATTTACTGAGATTTGCTCGCGCACGGCATCGAAAGCGGTGTTCTTCAATACTAAGTCTCTTAACACCTCTATTTGCGCTTTATATGGAGCAATAATACCCACTGAATGATTTAAAGAGAGATTTGTAGACAAATGTTTTATCACAAGATCCGCCTCGTCACTATTGTAAGTACTAAGAGTTTCTTTCTTTACCTTTTCATCAAACCCGCAGCCTGCTGTATCGATAAATACGAAATGTTCATATTCTGCATTCTTATCTCTAAGTAAAACTTCATCCGCAGTTACTAATCCTCCTTTGTAAAAATGATCCCCCGAAAACTTCATAATATCAGGATGCATGCGATACTGAGCAGATAGCATGACTGACTCTTCAATATGATGAATAGCTTTTTCAAAAAGTGTTTCAGCCAAACCATCTTTCGCAGCCTTCAACGATTTAATAGTCGGAGGTAACTGTAAATGATCACCCGCCATAATAACTCGATGGGCTTTTCTAATGGCAATCCAACATGCTGGCTCTAAGGCTTGAGAAGCTTCGTCTATAAAAATCGACCTAAACATTCTATCTCTTAAAAGGTAATGCGTAGACCCTGTTAACGTACAAGCCACTACTTGAGACTCATCCGCAAGATCTTCCATGATTTGAGACTCGATTCTATCCGCATCTTCTTTAAACATGCGCGCCTCTTTCATGACTAATTTTCGCTGCATACGCTCTTCATGACCAAAGTTGCGCTTATATCTCTGAGCCATTCTTCGGTACTCATCAGATCGCTTCCTAATTTCTTTTAATTCTTTAAAAAATGGATGTTTTGATATTTTTACATCCAAACTATTCTCAATTACCTCTGGGGTAAGCCTTGCCGGATGCCCCAAACGAAGTACTTGGATACCAAGATTATCCAGCTTTTCAACTATCAAATCAACTGCCGCATTGCTTTGCGCACAAACGAGCACTTGCTTTTCTGATTTTACTACTTCTTTAATCGCATTAACGAGCGTTGTTGTCTTACCAGTTCCGGGAGGTCCGTGAATAATTGCGACATCTTTGGCATTAAAAATTTGAGTGAGGGCTTTATTTTGCCCTTCATTGAGGTTCACAGACTGAAAGTCGTGGCCGTTCTTGAAAGAAGCCTTTTTTGCACCATATAGAATTTCACGCAGATCGGCTAAACGCCCTTTATCCGCATTAATAACTTCCTTCAATGCCTTATTCATCTCCCTATAAGTACCTTCATCGAAAAGCAGGTTAACACCAAGTTTACCATGCTTGAGCCAATCAGGAAGTTCATCAGAATTTAGCACCACTTTCATCTTATCCTTTCGGACAAAACTTACTACTCCGGAAACTGTATCGGCATCGGCATCCAAACCCGAAAAAACGCTAACTACTCCACCAACTTGAAATGCATGGTTCTGTTCAGGATGGGTTGTTCTTTCAAACTCAAGCGTATATCGGTCTCCTGTGCTTATATACTTGTTATTTATTTGAACAGGATACCAGGTTACACCTTGTTTTCGGCGCTCTTCAACTGAGGTGTGAAGAACTTTTCGCTCGTATTGGGCATAGTCCTCGGCTTTCTCGAGTTTCAGAAGTTCGAGTAGCGATGAAAGGGTTTCTTGTGCCTTTGTCATATTATCTTTCTGCCAAAGCTACTCGCGAGTGCGAATCATTGTGATTTTAGACTGATTCACGGGGCCTCCAACAGGTGGATTTTTCTTGGCAACAGAGATTTCAATCGAAGATGCTTCACTGAACATATTGAAAAGTCGTTCTAGTATTTTTTGCGCCAAACGTTCTAAGAGCTTCGTTGAGATAGACATTTCTTCCTTTGTAATCGAATAGATGTCCTCATAATTGACCGTACCTTCCAGATTATCTGTTTCTGAGGCCGTGGAGAAGTCAGTTGTTACATGAACGTCAACAATAAAATCATTCCCTTTCTCACGTTCTTCTTCATAAAAACCATGAAAGGCATAGAATTCCATGCCTTCAAGAGAAACAATATCTTTATTCATTTTAGTCGAATTGATCGAAGAACGAACCGCTTTGTTTAGATTCTTTTGATGTACCTTCAGTTGATTCTTCTTCTGCCTTCACTTCAGCAACTGGTGGTGTTGCTTCTTCAATAACTTCTTGTTCCGCTTCTACTTCTTGAGATTCTTCAGCTACAGATAGATCGGCCGACGGCATTTCATCTTCAATAACAGGCGAAGTTTCTTCCACATCTTCAGGTGCGTCTTCAACCATTTCAGAAATACTCGCTTCAGCAGCCTTGTGTTCGTTTTCAACAATAATCCTATCGACATCTACTGGTTTAGATGTGCTGTCGTTCACTTCTCGGCTAAGGTCTTTTCCTTTTTTGATGTGCGATTTAATTTCGGCAGGGAAATCTTCGTGACGTTCGATTTTACTTAAAATATCGCCGGCCAATAATTTCAAGTCAGAAATAAGGCTTGTTTTATTAGAGTCAAGGCTTCTAAAAACTTGTTCCAATTGACGGATTTCATCTTCCATGTCGTCAATCACAATTCTAGCTCTATTTTCCGCTTCTTCAATGATAGACCTAGCTCTAGATTTGGCTTCGTTCATTAAGCCATCAGCCTTCATTTCGGTCTCTTTCATATGCAGCTCGGCAGTTTTAGTAGCCTGCTCTATCATATTAGACCCTGTATCTTCAGCCGTCTTTAAAGTCTTGAAAAGGGAGTTTTCTACTTCTCTTAGTTTTACTACCTCATTTTCAGCTGACTCTAGCTTCAACTTGAGTTCTTTACATTGATCATTTAGTCTCTCCCATTCTATAGAAAGAGAATTTAAGAATGCACTTACTTCATCCTTATCGTATCCACGAAAGCCTTTTTCGAATTCCTTTTGCCTAATCTCAAGCGGTGTAATATTCATACTTACCGAAAATTAAATTTTGATATCCCAGATTGATATACTTCGGTCGTCACTGGCCGACAATAATAGATTGTTGTAGTTTGTCCAAAGCACCTTGTTGATGGAAGTACCGTGACCTGCATGTCGCGCTTTGTCAATAACTTTAAGGAGTTGGAAAGTCCTGGCGTCCCAGACCTTAATGGACTTGTCCATGCTACAAGTTACAAAATGTTTGCCATCAGGACTAAAATCCAAATGGTTAATTGCGAACATATGAGCTACAATCGATTCTCTAAGCTGATATCCGTGTTGCGGATCCCATACTTTTATGTGAGCATCTCTACTACCACTTATTAAATAACGCTGATCGGGTGAGTAACGTACCGTAAAAACAGAAATTTTATGTGCTTGAATTTCTTCTATCAAGGAGAAATCCACCAAGCTATAAATACGGATAAAATTATCGCTAAAACCGACTACCAAATGCTCGTGAATCTCAGAAATGGCAATGCTTCTAGCACTCTTTTCAGAGGCTTGAATAACATGAATTGTTTCTAAAGTGGTAATGTCAAGAATATGGACTTCGCCATTAGCTAAGGCAACAAAAATCCGATCCTTTAATACTTTGATATCAAATATGGCGCTTGTCCCTAGTTTGATTGACCCGACTTCAGTCATTTTCTCTAGGTCGATTAGATGAATTCCATCAAAATTCTGACCGATAATGAGAACGTTTCTTTCAGGGTAGTAACACAAGGCATAAACCGAACTCGGCACCTTAACGATCACTTTTCCGCTTTCAAGATCATTTAAATCCCAAGATGCCACAACTCCATCTCCTCCACTGGAAAAAAACATATTTTCCTTAGGGCCTTTTTCCAACGTATAAACACAGTCGGAATGACCTGCTAAGGTCTTGATTTTCTCTACTTCTATTTTTGGCATCTTTAAAAAGGTACTACCTTCGGTTGGTTACAAAACTACAGTGTATAAGGTTCTAAAACGAAGAGTTCTATAGATTCTCTGTCTTTTTCCTGAACTATTGATACCTTTTATTTTAAGCTTAAAGTTGATATCTACCAGTCGCAATTAATGCCTATTTTATTCAAAAAATCGATCAATGACACTGTCTCTTATTTGGTATGGGAAATTTCTGAATCTGAGGATGAACTGTTGTCTCATCTGAACTTGAATGATGAAGAGTGGTCGGACTTTGACCGTATTAAAGTGGGCATACGCCGATTAGAGTGGCTTGGCGCTCGAACTGCTTTGAAGCATTTGGTGAAAGAAATTGGTCAATTTTACATTTTTAAAGATGGCTTCGGAAAACCTCATTTACGTGATAGTAACATTGGCATTTCTATTTCGCATACAAAGGGTTTTGGAGCTGCTGCCATTAACTTAAACGGACCTATCGGGATAGACATTGAACATCCACGACAACAGATTTTAAAAATTGCTCATAAGTTCCTACATGATTCTGAGAAATCATGGGCAGGTAAAAGTGTAGAGCATCTCACGAAAATTTGGGCAGCCAAGGAAGCACTTTACAAGCTTCATGGCCGTACTCAATTGACATTTGCAGAACAACTGATCATCTCTAATGTCAATTTAGATAAACCGGCTGGATCTATAATTGAGAGTAATATATCAAGAACCTATAAACTTGCTTACAATTCTGTTTTAGGTCTTGAACTATGCTGTTCTTATTAGCCTTCTTTTTTGTTGAGGACTTTTAATAGGACTCCTAATTCTTCAACTTTATCAGCATGGCCTAGTTTCTCATGAGAATTGATAAGGTTTCTCAACATTCGAGAGACTATATCAATATCATCACATGGTTCGTAAAAGATATCATTTGCCGAAAGTTTCAGGTTGGCGATGTACTCATCAATCTCTTTTCTAGAGAAAACTAACCCTCTATTAAATGCATTTATATAAAATTGAACCTCGTCTTTTTTGTAAGTCATTACAAAGAGATTAGGCAGATTGACTCCGTAAATTGGCATTTTCAGCTTTTGTGCTACCAACATATAAATGATACAAAGTGTAATCGGGTTGCCTTTTTTTGTTTGGAGCACAACATTTAGCATTGAATTTCCTGGAGAATGGAAGTTCTTCGTATTCGCCCCAAAATGGAGTTTGCTAAATAACACCGAATTTAAAATCTTGATTTGATCTACGGGGTGGATATCTGCTTTAAACTCAAGCCAGACTTCGTAGTAGATCTGTTCAAGTTTTTTAGATAGGTCTTCGAGCTCTAAATCAGGGTACTGATAGGTGTTTATCAGCCAGACTCCTTCCAGCAAATCTTTTGCGCCGCTTACTTTCCAAGCATATAGTTTTTCTTTGAGTAACTCAAACTGCAAACTATGTACTAATTCTTCGATGCGTTTTTGAACTACTGGATTGAAGCTATTTTCCCACTCAAATTCCAAATAAGGAATTATATGTGTGCCCAAGGATCTGATTCTTCCTTCTACATGTTGCACTATCTCCACATCGTCATCTTCCAATAACGATACTAGCGCTTTCAGTTCTTTATTATTTAGGTTTCCCTCTTCTAGCATATTTAGGTTTGGATAACCCCAACATTAAATTTTTCTGTAATTGGTGCTTGGTTCGCTACTGCAATCCCTTTTGAGATGACTCGACGTGTTTCTCTTGGATCTATGATTCCATCAACCCAAAGTCTTGATGCGGCATAGTATGGACTTAGTTGTTCATTATACCGTGCTGTAATTTCGTCGAGGAGTTCCTTTTCTGCTTCGGGTGTAATCTCTTTACCCTGTGCTTTCAAGGAAGACACTTTTATTTGTAATAGCGTTTTAGCGGCTGAGGCACCACTCATAACTGCCATTTTTGCTGTTGGCCAAGCATATATCAACCTTGGGTCGTATGCTTTTCCGCACATGGCGTAGTTTCCTGCACCATAAGAGTTACCTGTTACTATGGTGAATTTTGGTACCACAGAGTTAGCCATGGCGTTTACCATTTTTGCACCGTCTTTGATAATACCTCCGTGTTCGGCCCTGCTACCCACCATGAAACCACTCACATCTTGCACAAAAACTAAAGGAATCTTACGTTGATTACAATTCATGATGAACCGAGCAGATTTATCAGCGGAATCTGAATAGATTACTCCACCCATTTGCATTTCACCCTTTTTCGATTTTACCACAATCCGCTGATTGGCAATAAGGCCTACTGCCCAGCCATCTATTCTTGCGTATCCACAAACTATAGTTTGCCCATAAGCTTCTTTATACTCATCGAATTCCGAATCATCAACAAGACGTTTGATTATATCTTTTACATCATAAGGCTTTGCTCTGTCTAGAGGCATTAAACCCATAATTTCCTCTGGATCGAGCTTTGGTTCTTTCGGTTCGGCCCTATCAAAACCGGCTTCTTCAAATGCACCTACTTTATCGAAAATATTTTTAATGTAATCGAGACAGGCCTCATCATTTGGGAATTTGTTATCGGTAACACCCGATATTTCACATTGTGTAGTAGCTCCGCCGAGTGTTTCATTGTCTACAGATTCACCAATTGCTGCCTTTACTAGATATGAGCCTGCTAGAAAAATAGAGCCTGTTTTATCAACTATTGCCGCTTCGTCGCTCATAATTGGCAAATAAGCTCCACCTGCCACGCAACTCCCCATAATGGCAGCCACTTGAATGATGCCCATTGAAGACATTTTCGCATTGTTCCTGAACTGCCTTCCGAAATGTTCTTTGTCTGGAAAGATCTCGTCTTGCATTGGTAAGAAAACGCCGGCACTATCTACTAAATAAATAATTGGCAATCTATTTTCCATTGCTACTTCCTGAGCCCGCATATTTTTCTTAGCGGTAATTGGAAACCATGCCCCGGCCTTTACGGTAGCATCATTGGCTACTATAACGCATTTTCTTCCACGTACTTCACCTATACCAGTCACCACACCTCCAGAAGGGCAACCGCCATATTCTTGGTACATACCTTCACCCACGAATGCACCTATTTCCAAAAAGTCTTTTTCGCTATCTATGAGGTAGGCAATTCGCTCTCTGGCTGTTAATTTACCTTTCTTGTGCTGAGAAGCTATTTTCTTTTCTCCACCACCTAGTTTAACCTTAGCTAGTTTAGTATCTAACTGAAAGACCAATTGACGCATTTCATCGTCATTCTTATTGAATTCAATATCCATTGAGGCTTGATTTAACCAACAGAGTTGGCATTAAATTATAGTTTACTTGTGCCTAAATTAGACCCAAGAATCTACTTTTCAAACGTAAAATGATTAGCGATCCTTTTTCTTCTTTGTTGCTACCGCTCGACCGTCGGCTGGTGGACGATTCTTTCTACCAAATAGTGAGAAATGCATATACCGTCTTGGATTGTATCTGAGGTCGATAAAAAGGCTATCTAAATCCGCCATTGTTTGGTTAAGGGTATTATAAAGAGAATCGTCAGACATTAATTTACCCAAGGTCCCATCATTAGAGTTCAATCGATCTAAAAAAGTCTGCGTTCCAGAAAGCACTGAATCTAATTGACTGAGTCGTGATTCTATATCAATAGTATTGAGCTTTTCTCCTAACTGCTGGTACTCGGCCATTAATGGTTTCAGCCCGCCCATGGCAGCAACTAAAGAATCGGTGACATACTCTATTTTCAACTCTATCTGCTCAAGTGAGTTTCTTCCTTGCCTTGCCAGTGGCGCCAATTCTTCAGAGAATGCTTTAAAATTATCTATAGCAAGCGCAATGGTGTCTTTTCTGTTTACAAAAGGGCTTAAAGCATCTTCTAGATCGTCAACAAGTGAAGTCAACTTGTTTGCGGCGCTTCTTCCTTCTTCTGTCAATAGTTCTGTAATACTTTTATCAACGTCGCCACGAAGCGTATCTCCTGGAATAAGAATTCGGTTTCCTCCTGGTTTAATATAAAGTTGAATTTGTGTACTCCCGAGTAAATCGGCTTGCGCAAGCCTGGCATAGGTGCTATCGGTAAGGTTTATAGTTTTATCTACCGCTAAGGTTACTAAAATAGCATCGTACGTATCGTTAATGAACTTTCGCTCAATTACGCTACCTACATCTAGTCCATTGAGAATAACACGATCACCTTTTTTAAGCCCACTAACGTTCTGATAGCTAACATAATAAGTATTTAATGGCGAAAACACATCCAGACCCCGTAGGTAATTAAAACCTATGTATAGAGCGCCTGCCATAAGTGCTATAAAAAGCCCAACCTTAAATTCTTTTCCTTTTGCCACTTAGTTTCCTGTTGATTCTATATACTCAAAATAATCTCGAATCGCTCTAAAAATTGCGGATGCAAGATAGTCTTGTACTTCTTTATTCCCTAAGTCCTTTTCTTCTTTTGGATTTGTAAGATAGCCTAATTCAATTAAAACACTAGGCATATATGTACTCCAAAGTACCCAAAGACTAGATTGTTTTACACCACGGCTCTTTCTTCCGGCCCGTTTTATAAACTGCTGTTCAATATTATCGGCAAGTATTATACTATTCTCTTGATAGGCTTCTTGCTGAATTGAAAACATAATATCAACCTCTGGTGAATTCGGATCAAAGCCTTGATAAATCTCTTGATAGTTCTCCTCGAGCAAGATTACAGAGTTTTCTCGCTTTGCTACTTCAAAATTACGGCCTTCATTTTTTGTTCCCATTACAAACACTTCTGAGCCAGAAACTGATTCATAACCCGGATTCATGGCGTTTGCGTGTATTGAAACGAATAAATCTGCTTCTGCATCATTGGCCATAATGGCACGAACTTTGGGGTGACTGTACACATCTTTTTTACGTGTGTAAATCACTTCAATGTTATCTGTAAGCGTTTCTAAATATTTGCCAACCAATAAGGTAACGGGAAGCACTACGTCTTTTTCTTTGAGATTTTTACCGCGAGTTCCAGGGTCTTTTCCACCGTGCCCCGCATCTAACACCACTTTGTATTTTTTACCCTTTGCTGAAGTGGCTTGCCATGCGCTTAGAGGCTGGCAGAAGACGATCAAGAAGCAAATGAGAAGACTAGAATTTTTCAATTTGATGTAAATGGAACGGTTGATTAAAATAACTTTACGCAAAATTCTAAAAAATTCGGCAAAACCGAAAAGTACCTTGGTTTCAAAACGGCTCATTTTTGTAATACTATTCACTTTTATATCTCTTGGGTATTTAAGCGCTCAAGTGGCTATTAAACCTGATACCACTGTAGCCCTTCAAAACCGTGCCGAATCTTTAGCTGACAACGAACTACCTAGCGCACAAGATACAATTCCTGGTGTACAAGATTCACTTAAAGTTGAGGTTAATGGCATTGAAACCACAATTGAGTATTACGCTAAGGATTCCATCATTACGAGAACTAAAGATAATACGACCTACCTATATGGTGATGCAAGAATAAAGTATGATAAAATTGACTTACTCGCTGCTATCATCATCATCGACAGGAACAATAACGAATTGATTGCTCGGGGAGTTCAAGATTCTACTGGAATTTGGAGAGGCCGACCTATTTTTCAGGATGCACAGGGCGTTTATGAGACAGAGGAAATACGGTATAACTTTATAACTCAGCGTGCACGGATAAAAGGCGTAGCCACAGATCAGCCTGATGGACAGCTCCAAGGAGATGTGATTAAGCGTAATCCTGATCAGTCCGCGTATATCTTAAATGGCAAATACATTCCTTGTTTAGATGACCCTGACGCACAAACTTTTATCAAAGCAAAAAAGATTAAAATTAACCCCGGCGTGAGCGTTATTACGGGACCATTTCTCCTTTATGTAGGGGGAATTCCCACGCCATTAGGCCTCCCCTTTGGATACTTTCCTGATACTCGCGAGGCAACTTCAGGTATTCTCTTTCCAAAATATGGAGACGAACAGCGCAGGGGTTTATTTCTAAGAGAAGGTGGTTGGTATCAGGCATGGAATGAGAAGGTGCATTCTGCTTTTACAGCTGATGTTTATTCAAAGGGTAGTTGGGGGCTTAAAGCTAGAACGGTTTATAAAAACAGGTATAAGTATAGCGGCTCACTTGATGTAAGCTTTAATAGAAACTACACCAACCCGTTAACCGATGAAAACCCGTTGGACTCTCAGGATTTTTGGGTATCATGGACACACAGACCTGACTCTAAAGGTAGAAACTCAAGGTTTTCGGCAAGCGTTAGAGCAGGTACAAGCTCGTTTAATCAAAACAACCTTTCTACTGTTAATTTTAGTAATAATATCCGATCCGAATTTAGGTCGAACGTGAACTTTAGCGGAACTATTCCTCGATCGCCATTTAACTACACCATCAGTGCTAGGCACAATCAAAATGTGCAAACCAAAATTTTGGATGTATCACTTCCTGAATTTGGCTTAAATATGAATCGTGTTTATCCGATGAAAGGCTCTAAAGCCGATATCTTAAAAAGCTTGAATGTTGGCTGGAGATTTAATGCATCGAATAGAATAACCAACTTAGTTAGGCCAGGAACAGCAGGCTTTGATATAGCGAATAGAACTGACGCGACCGATACCATTGCCGTTCAGTTCCAGACTTTAGATCAGCTACTGGACAATGCAACGAACGGTGCGCAACACAACATTGATCTTTCTACCTCTTTTTCAATTAAAGAATATTTCAACTTTACTCCTTCTTTTAATATTCAAGAGCTTTGGTACTTAGAAGAGTTGAACTACCAATATCTGGAGGACGAAAATGCTGTTAGAATTGATACTATCCGTGGTTTTAGCCGGGCAATGACTTACAGCGCAGGTGTTGGCGTTTCTACACAAATTTATGGGATGTATCCTGCTAAGCGATTAAAAAATATCGAAGCCATTAGGCACATTGTTACACCTTCAATAAACTTTACCTATCGGCCAGATTTCAGTGAAGAACGATTCGGATACTATCAGACCGTTCAGACCGACACGGCTTCTGACGGCAGTCCTATTACTCAGCAACTATCAATTTATGATGGTTTCCGGTTTGGAAGCCCTACTTTAGGTGAAGCTGCCGCTTTAAGTTTTCAAGTGAGCAATAAACTAGAAATGAAGGTGAAGAACGACACTGCACAATCTAGGAAGGTATCTATAATTGATAATCTCTCGCTTGCGGGAGGATACAACTTTCTTGCAGATTCTTTCAAACTCTCTACTATAGCGATTACTGCCAGAACATCTCTTTTTAATAAAAAAGTGCAGATTAATATGGGTGCAATCTTAGACCCGTATACTTATGTCACCTCCACTAGCGAGGGAATTACTTCAACACAACGGATCAGTAAGCTGGCTTTAAGGTCTAGCCAAGGGCTAGGAAGATTAACAAGTGCACGTTTTTCATTGAGTACCAACTTAAACTCACGGGCTAATTCTTCGAATAGTCGTAGTGGAGCAGGTGGTTTTGCGGGTGGTGGGCTTGCCGGTGAAGGTGATTTAGGTAGTTTTGGAGAAGGTGGTGATAATCCTGGGCAATTTGGTTCCTTAAATGATGGTGGGATTCGAAGTGCCGTACCGGAATATTTCTACGATCCGAATGGATATGTGGACATTACCATACCGTGGAATATCAGGCTGAGTTTTGACTATAGTTATCTATGGACGACTACCGGAACCACAACTAGGCAATCTGTAAAGGCCAATGGGCAACTGGAGTTAACGCCTAAATGGCAATTGACTTATAATACGGGTTACGACTTCGACCAAAAAGAATTTACCCAGACTTCTATTGGTGTTTATCGTGATTTGGGTTGTTGGGAAATGAGGGCTAACTGGATTCCTTTCGGTGCTTTTACTTCTTACACGATAGATATACAAATAAAAACTTCTGCGCTTAAAGATCTTAAGATCAGTAGACGCAGAAGTCAATTCGATAGAAGTTTCTAATTGCTTAACTAGCTAACCAGCCTTCAATTTCTTCTTTTGTAGCTGCAGGAACGTCCGAAAGTTTTAATTTCTTCCGCATTCCGCCCATATCGTTGAGCAACTTTCCTACTTTTTGCTCCTTAAGCTGGTCTATTGTAAGAATATTCATTTTCCTGAGTATTGGAATCAACTCAGTTCTAACACCAACATCTTCAAAATCCTTATCCGTTGCCACAGAAGGCACCGTATTTTTCTCTGGCTTCATTTGCGGAAAGAAAAGAACATCTTGGATAGAATTTGAGTTGGTCATGATCATGGATAGCCTGTCAATACCTACTCCTAAACCCGCCGTAGGCGGCATTCCATATTCTAAAGCGCGAAGAAAATCTTCATCAAGTACCATGGCTTCATCATCACCACGTTTTCCTAGCTCTAATTGCTCTTCAAATCGCTTTCGCTGGTCTATCGGATCGTTCAATTCTGAGAAAGCATTACAGATTTCCTTACCATTACAAATGGCTTCGAATCTTTCTACCAATCCCTCTTTGGTTCTATGTTTTTTGGCCAAAGGCGACATTTCTACAGGGTAGTCGGTAATGAAAGTTGGCTGAATTAGTTTTGGCTCACAGTGCTCACCAAAAATTTCATCAATCAGTTTTCCTTTACCCATCGTTTCATCTATATCTACTTTAAGCGATTTAGCTGTATCTCTCAATTGATTTTCGTCCATCTCAGAAATATCAATTTTTGTAAAGTGCTCAATGGCTTCAAACATGGTGAAACGCTTCCAAGGTCTTTGGAAGTTAATTTTGTGCTCTCCCACTTGAACTTCTGTAGTCCCATGTAAGTCCATGGCAACTTTTTCCACCATGGCTTCCACTAAGTTCATCATCCAATCATAATCCTTATAAGCTACGTATAGCTCAACTTGGGTAAACTCTGGATTGTGAAATCTTGACATTCCTTCATTTCTGAAATCTTTAGAGAATTCAAATACACCATCGAAGCCACCTACAATTAATCTTTTTAGATATAGTTCGTTCGCAATACGCAGATAGAGCGTCATGTCTAGCGTATTGTGATGTGTTTTAAATGGTCGTGCCGCAGCGCCACCGTAAAGAGGTTGTAGAATTGGAGTTTCTACCTCTAAATATCCTTTATCAGCTAAGAAATTCCGCATGGAATTGACCAAGTGAGTCCTCTTTACAAAGGCATCTTTTACATCAGGGTTAACCACTAAATCAACATAGCGTTGTCTATAACGTTGCTCAGGGTCAGTAAATGCATCGTGTACATTACCGTCAGCATCGGTTTTGGGCAGTGGCAGTGGCTTTAAAGCCTTAGACAACACCGTCAATTCGGTAACATGAACAGAAACCTCTCCTACTTGAGTTTTAAAGGCATACCCTTTTATACCGATAAAATCACCGATACCTAGGACCTTCTTGAATACGGTGTTATAGAGCGTTTTATCTTCATCAGGACACAGATCATCTCTTCTTAAATAAATTTGAATTCGACCATCTTTATCTTGAAGCTCTGCAAAGGATGCAGAACCCATTATTCTTCTGCTCATTAACCTTCCAGCGAGGGTTACTTCCTTAAACTGGTCAGGATTTTCATCAAACTGATTCTTTATTTCTTGAGAATAGGCTGTTACCTTAAAAGTTTCAGACGGGTACGGATTGATACCTAACTTCTGAAGGGTTTCTCTTTCTTCTCTTCTTAGAATTTCCTGTTCGCTTAAGACTTGCATGGGTCGACGATTTTAAAGTGCGCAAAGTTAATGATTCATGGAGATTTTTTAAACAATTAAATCATTGGTATCAAGGCCTGAAAAAAATTTTCTCCTAAATTTTTAGGATTACTCCTAAGTTCTTCGGACATTTCCTAAAATATTAGGAGATGAAAGAACTTACTAAGGCCGAAGAACAAATTATGCAAGTTGTTTGGTCACATTCAAAATTGTTCATCAAAGACATTGTTGAACTAATGCCTGAGCCCAAACCAGCATACAATACTGTTGGAACGTTTTTGAAAATACTTGAGGGCAAAGGATTTGTAACCAGAGAAAAAGTGGGTAACACTTTTGCCTACTCAGCTGCTGTAAAAAAGAAAATTTATACGCAGAACTTCATGAATGGATTTTTGAGTAATTACTTCGAAGGTTCAGCCGAAAAACTCTTCTCATTTATGGTAGAAGAGAAAAAACTAAACCTGAAACAGGTTGAAGATTTAATGAAAAAACTTAAAGACAATGACTAGTTACTTAATAGAAGCATCGATTTGCCTAGGTTGTTTTTACACTTTCTATTGGCTATTTCTAAAAAGTGAGAAGCTCCTTTCTATTAACAGGGTATACCTGATTTCTACTTCTGTATTGGCGCTTTGTATACCGTTAATGAGCTTTGAAATGCCTTTAGGCTTGTTCAATTCTATTGAAGCAATTGCTACTCAACCTGCCATAGGCACTGCTACCAATACACCGAGTTCATCGGCTGTGAACACTGGCATATCACTGAATACTATTTACATTATTGGTTTAATAGTAGCCTCCATCATTCTAATATTTAAGGTAGCAGCCCTGAAGAAACGTTTAGGCGCAAAATTCTCTTTCAAAAGTAGGAATGTTAATATATCACCCACAGATGGTTTCAATGCCTACAGTTTTTTCAATACTATTTATATAGGTGATGAATTGTGTGATAACGAGAACCTTAAATCACATGTAATTGCGCATGAACTGGCACACATAAAAGGAAAACATTCCCTAGATATTTTCTTCTTCGAAATAGTAAAATGTGTCTTTTGGTTCAATCCATTCAGTTACTTCTACTTAAAGTCAATAAAAATTCAGCATGAGTACATAGCAGATGATCATGCGCTGAAGCTTAGTAGTGCAAAAAATTATGAAAAGTCTCTCTTAGAACTCACCCTATCAAAACTAAATGTAGCTCTAGTATCGAGTTTTAGTGAGCACCCTATTGAAAAACGATTAAAAATGATTCAAAAATTAAACTCAAATGTCATGAAAAAATTCAAACCACTATTCGTATTACCTGTCATCGGCCTATTGGTCATCGGTATTGCCTGTACACCAGAACCAGATGCAGAACCTGCGACAATTCCAGGTGCTGATTCTTCCATTGAACCAGATGTTGAACTTATCACAGAGGAAAGCACCGCTGTCTATGACTCCGTTAGAATCCTTCTTGGTGAAGATAAAAAACCAGTCCTATTTCAGGGGGTACTGTTTGAAGGTGATGAAAAAAGTACTACCACCATCGATATTCTAGAAGAAAATTCAGGAGTTATTTCTTTTGAAGCAGACGTAGTTGTCATTGAAAGTGAGAACGAATGGACAGAAACTGCGAACAATGAAATAGCCGAAGTACCTATTTCTGTAAAAGGCGTGCGTTCCGAATTCATTCACGAAAGACCAAAAGCAATCACTGAATTAAAAACAAACGCTAATGCTGTTTACGAAGAAAAACCATTCAAAGTAGCCACGGTTACTGGTGTTAAAATCGCAGAACGTAAAAAAAAGAACTAAATAAGGAGCAAGCACACAAAAAAGAGGGCTCATTTAAGTGAGCCCTCTTTTTTTATTTTACGGGCATGAGCCTTTATGATTTTCTACGTTTAAGCTCTTTGGTGACAAGCGTAAGTTCTCTACCACTCTGCCCTTTAACTGAGGTGTTTTCAGCTGCACGTCTAATCAAATATGGAATAGTAGCTTTTAAGGGGCCATAAGGCACATATTTGATGACATTATAACCACCATGAGCAAGATTGAATGATATATGATCGCTCATTCCATACAACTGTCCAAAGTAAATCCTATCGTCATCTGATTTTAAACCAAACTCATCCATCAACAAAGTCAATCGGTAATTGGATTCTTCATTGTGCGAACCTGCAAAAAGTCCAATCTCACTCAAATTTTGAATGCAAAATTTACATGCTGCATTAAAGTCATCATCCGTGGAATTTTTAGTTGGCTGTATAGGGTCGCTATAACCCATTGCTTGAGCACGCTCTCTTTCCTTCTCCATATACGCCCCACGAACCAGCTTGGCACCCAATACATAGCCATCGGTAGTAGCTTTTTTATGCATCGATTTTAAATTCTCAAGCATAGCATGGCAATACATTTGAAATGTATAGTATACCACTGCTTTGTCTTTATTATATTTTGCCATCATGCCGATAGTGATATCATCAATTGGCTTTTGAATCCAAGTTTCTTCTGCGTCGATAAGTACCGTTACACCAAGTTTACTGGCCAAGGCACAAATGCGCTCTACTCGATTAACTACTCGGTTATAAGCTACCGATTCTTCATCGGACAACATTTCATTCGCATGAATTTTAGCCAGTAAATCATATGCGCCTACACCCGTAATCTTGAATGCCGCAAACTTCATTACTTCAGACTTTGCAGCTGTTTCTATGGTGCGTAAAACCTCTTCTGTAGTAACATCAAAACCTGCTTCAGTTTTTTCACCTTCTACAGAATAATCAAAAATAGCGCCTATACCGTAGCGCTCTAATTCGTCGCAAGCATCGGAACAGGTGTCTAAAGATTCTCCACCACAAAAGATATCGAAGATGGTAGATTTCACGAGTCCCTTTACTGGAAGACCCGCCGAAAGGCTAAATTTTGTTAGCGAAGTACCTATACTTACTAACCATGGCCATTTCATTGTAGAAAAGATGAAATGACGCTTTTTAAGCGCTTTATCAGACTTTGCCTTGAAAGCAATATCAATCTGATCAAAATTCACAAATTTTTTCAGCTCCATAGGATGAATTAGAAGGCCAAATATAAGTAACAAACATCAAGTCTTTTACATTTGTTATACCAAAGAAAAAACGTTTAAAAGGATGCAAATAGATGGCTTAGAAGGTTGGGCAAAAGACTACATAAAACCAATGGTCATTGCGGGTCCTTGTAGCGTTGAATCAGAAGAACAATTCCGCAAATCAGTAAAACCAATTTTAGAAAAGTCAGACATTATTCGGGGTGGTATCTGGAAACCTAGAACACGTCCTGGTTCTTTTGAAGGAGTTGGTGAAGAAGGACTTAAATGGGTAAATGCTGCCAAAGATGAATTCGGTTTTAAGTTTACTACAGAGGTAGCTACACCCGAGCACATAGAGTTAGCATTGAAACATAAGGTTGATGTTTTGTGGATCGGCGCAAGAACCACAGTTAACCCTTTTAATGTTAGTGAATTAGCAACCGCCCTTCAAGGGGTTGACATTCCTTTACTCGTTAAAAACCCAGTTCACCCTGAACTATCGCTTTGGAAAGGAGCCTTAGAACGATTTTACAAAGCCGGAATCACAAAACTTGGCGCCATCCATAGAGGCTTTCATACCTACGACAAAAACAAATACAGAAATCCACCATTCTGGCAAATACCGCTTGATTTAAAGAGTGAATTCCCTGACCTACCACTTATTTGTGACCCAAGTCATATCGGTGGTTCAAACCAATTAATTGCGGATATATCGCAAAAAGCCATGGATTTGAATTACGACGGCCTAATGATAGAGACGCACTATAATCCGAAAGTGGCTCTGAGCGATGCAGCACAACAAGTCGATAGTTATCAGCTCTTAGATATTTTAAGTGACCTCAACTTAAGAGACGAAAGGTTTACTGACCTAAATCATCTAAGTCAATTAGAACTTATTCGACAACAAATAGATCAGGCGGATAGAGAATTATTGGAAGCCATTGCTATAAGAATGAGCTTAGTTGAAAAGATTGGTGAGTATAAAAAAGAAAACAACGTAGCCATATTTCAAGTCGGTCGTTGGAAAGAAATTTTCAAATCAAGACCTGAATGGGCTAAGAAAATGAATCTCGACCCTGATTTTACCGTTGAAGTGCTCAGGCTTTTACATCAGCAGTCAGTGAAAAAGCAAACTGAGGTGTTTAATAAGGTAGAAGCTAAAACAGACCTAAATGAATAAACTCGGACTACTCGGACCTGAAAACACGTATCACGATATTGCTCGTAAGAAATTTTTACCTAATCTAACACCCACTTTCTTTAAATCTTTCGACGATTTGTTTGCAGCCCTTAGAGCGGAAACCATTAATAAAGCTCTGGTAGCCATTAAAAACAGTACCTCAGGCTTCGTGAATAACAATCTTGATCTAATAAAGTCAAGTGGCTATAAGGTGATAGAAGAATTTGAGTTACCCATTCATCTGTGTCTAGGTAGTTTTCATCAGAACTCTCTCCTTTCGCTGAAAAAAATCTATTCACACCCAATGGCCATTAAAGAAACTCAAGGATTCTTTAGCAAATACAGCCACATTACGTTCATAGCAAGTTCAAGTACATCAGGGGCGATTGACGAATTAAGGAATAACCGAGACCAGTATGGGGCGGTTATCTCAAGTAAAGAGGCGCTAGAAGGCAATCAACTTCATTTGATTTCTGAAAACATTGAAGATTCAGCCGATAATTCAACTACTTTCAACCTGATTGAGAAATAATTCAATCGATTTACCAAAAATTTCTTGAATATGTTTCTGACTCACGTAGAAGATACATATGTTTAATGCATGAACAGATGGACAGCATCATATTATTACTTTTTTTACTTTATGAGAACCATAAGGATGAACCGCTGCCTATAAAGAAACTTAATTAAAACTTTGAGCCCGGTTCGTCAGAATCGGGCTTTTTTTATTTACACTAACATGGATATCGTTGACATAAAAGATTGGGGACTTGGTTTAGATGAGCACCTTTTAATTGCAGGGCCATGCTCTGCCGAAAGCCAACAACAGATTGAAACTATCGCTAAAGGACTAAGAGGCGCGAATGTGGGTTTGTTTCGTGCTGGGGTTTGGAAACCAAGAACCAGACCGGGTTCTTTTGAAGGGATTGGTAACGATGCCCTTTCCTGGTTGAATAGTGCAAGGGAAATACTGAACGTGCCGGTTACTGTTGAAGTGGCGAACACCAGCCATGTGGAAGCAGCCTTGAAAGCTGAAGTAGAAGTTCTATGGATCGGTGCAAGGACAACCGTAAATCCATTTTCTGTTCAAGAAATATGCGAAGCACTTCGTGGCACAGATATTCCTGTGATGGTGAAAAACCCAATCAACCCCGACTTGCAACTCTGGCTGGGGGCAATAGAGCGACTGAATAAAGTGGGCATTCATAAGGTAGCGGGTATTCACCGTGGTTTTTCTGACCCTTACGAAAAACGTTACAGAAATAAGCCTGAATGGAGTATGCCTATTCACTTAAAGAGAATGATTCCTGGCATTTCCGTAATCTGTGACCCGAGTCATATTGCCGGATCTCGAGAAATTATTGCTTCAGTAAGTCAACGGGCCATTAACTTTGGGCTTGATGGTTTAATGATTGAAACCCACAACGACCCTGATAATGCATGGAGTGATGCGAAACAGCAAATTACTCCTGACACGCTGAAAATAATCATTGAAAATCTCAACTTTAGAGAAACACTAGACAAGCACCCTGAAGCGATTAGTGAGCTAGATAAGTTTCGTCAAAAAGTTGACCTTGTGGATGGGCAGATCATCGAGTTACTCGCCGATAGATTTCAAATGATTAAGCAAATCGGTGAGTACAAAAGAGCGCACAACTTAGCGGTATATCAGCCAAATCGTTGGCAAGACGTAATGGAGTCGAGAATCAAAACGGGTACGAATAAGAATATGACAGAAAAATTCATGAAAAGCTTTTTATTTGCGTTACACGAAGAATCTGTCAAAATGCAAGAAGCTCAGTTGAAAGAGGTTAAATCTGCGAATTAAGCATGAGTCAAATCCAAATAGATACTATAGAAACCAGTTTAAAGGACTTTTTTACCAAGGAAAAGCATACCAAAATTGCTGTATTGGTAGATGAAAACACGCGAAAGCTCTGTTATCCGATAATCACCGGTTTTCTACCAGATCATTTTGTGATTGAGATCTCATCGGGAGAGAGAAATAAAAATTTAGAAACGTGCCAACATATCTGGCAAACGCTAACCGACCATCAGTTCGACAGAAAATCGTTATTGATTAACCTAGGCGGTGGAGTGATTGGCGATATGGGTGGTTTCTGTGCCGTTACTTATAAAAGAGGTATCGACTTCATCAATATTCCAACCACACTTTTAGCTGCTGTGGATGCCAATGTAGGCGGAAAATTAGGCATAGATTTTAACGGCCTGAAAAATCATTTGGGTTTCTTTCAAGACCCTAAAGCAGTATTTATAGACCCTATTTTCCTTGAAACTTTACCGAAACGAGAACTAAGATCTGGTTTTGCAGAAGTGATTAAGCACGGACTTATTACAGATAAAGATTACTTCGATCAAGTAGTAACCAAAGGACTAGACCAGCCTAACTGGCATGCTGTTATTGCACACTCAGTGGAGATTAAAAACGAAGTGGTCAAAGCCGATCCTCGTGAAGCTGGCTTACGAAAGATTTTAAACTTCGGACATACAATCGGCCATGCGATTGAAAGCTACTATTTAGACAGTGATAATCATTTATTACATGGTGAAGCTATTGCTATCGGGATGATATGTGAAGCCCATGTTTCGAAGAAGTTATTAAGCCTTGAAATTGAAGATCTCAAGGGAATTTCTAAGCATATTCTCCAAATTTATCCTGACCTTAACATCAACAAAAAAGACTTTACATCAATAATCAGACTGATGTATCAGGACAAAAAGAATGTAAACAACCTTCTCAACCATTCTCTACTCTATGAGATTGGCCGCGCTTCTTACGATGTCTCCGTTGATGAAAAGGACGTAATGGACGCTATGTTTTACTATTTAACACTGAAGCCCTAAAGTGGAGTCGATTTCATTAAAATACTGTTCCGAATTAAAGACGATAGATATTGCTCTGGAAGCCTCTAAAAGTGAGAGCAATAGGGCATTAATTATTAATGCGCTCAGCGGTAATCAATCTAACGTTTCCAACCTTTCCAACGCAAGAGATACTCAAACTATGCTGAGCCTTTTGGCTAGTAACGACAACACTTTGGACGTTTTGGATGCCGGCACTACCATGCGCTTTTTAACAGCCTATTCCACCTTGGGAAATACTCCAAAAACGCTAACAGGCACATCCCGAATGCGAAAACGCCCGATAAAGATTCTTGGAAAGGCTTTAAAGCAAATTGGTGCAAAGGTTGAATACCTCAATAAGGATGGTTTCCCGCCTTTAAAAGTGTCGCCTTTAAAAGAACAAAAGAAAGAATCAGTAAGCATAAAAGGAGATGTGAGTAGCCAATTCATTTCAGCTATTCTTATGATCGCACCTAATTTACCAAAGGGCTTAACGCTCGAACTTAGAGGAAAGATTGGAAGCCGACCATACATCCAAATGACATTGGATATGATGAGGCTTTTTGGCGTGTCATCTACATGGACTAACAATACCATAGAGATAAAACCACAGCCATATCAGTCCTACCCCTATCGAGTAGAATCCGATTGGTCAGGCGCTAGTTACTGGTTCAGTTTTGTCGCTTTAGCAGAGAAAGCAGAAATCAAACTTTTAGGACTTCGCCAGAAATCATTGCAAGGTGATATTGCCATCGTTCGCATTATGAACCAACTCGGTGTAATGAGCACATTTGAAGAGGACGGCGTGTTATTGCAGAAAATAGAATCTCGTAAAGAGATCGAGGTCGACTTCTCAGATTGTCCTGATCTAGCTCAGACTGTTGCCGTAGTTTGCGGTGTAAAGCACATTGCCTGTAAAATGACAGGATTGGAGAGCTTAAGAATTAAAGAAACTGATAGAATTAAAGCGCTTAAGCGCGAATTGAAGAAATTCAGCATAAAACTAAAAGAAACTGAGGAAGGTCTCTGGGAAATCAAATCGAAATTTGAATCAGGACAACCTGAGGTATCGGTAGAAACTTATGAGGATCATAGAATGGCAATGGCATTTGCACCACTTTCTACACAACAAGATATTTCCATTAAAGATCCATCGGTAGTGGATAAATCCTACCCTAGTTTTTGGAATCATGTGGATTTAGCAACTGGCTTATGAAATTTTTGTTATTGTAATTCGAATAATTGAAATATTACTAAATGACTCTTATCTCATTCAAACGCAAACAAGGTAACAGCATCAAGCGCTATTTAACAAAAGTAGGCATCAATAGAATCTAATTTTAGTAGCTTTTTAACAAACTCTTCCTCTAGACCGTTTTGTGATATTCAAAGAAGGTTAATAAACCAAGACTATTAAAGACACTACCTTTGACTAAAATCTGAATGAAGGTCTAGAGTTTTGTACTGATGCAATGGAGTAGCCGTCAAAAGTTAACATGCTCAGACTATTTATAGAAAGATCATGATTATAGTCGTTACACTCTTGCATTATTACAAAACGATTTAGAACCTGCATTTCCTTATCAAAATAGATTCCAGGATCTTCACTTTTCAAACTTGAGGCATAGACTGCTGAATAGCGAGCTTATTTAAACAAAGCATAATCTGCCATAATAAGGTCTCTTCCATGAATTAGCTCGCAAGGTTAAAGAAGGACTTATTTGTTTCATTATCCAAGAAGATCTTTATTTAAATAGCTCTATATTTTTATTCTCTACATTATATTTTATATTTAAGATAAATATAATTTAAACTATAATTACATGAAAAAAAGATGCTTTAATAATTACAAAATATTATCACTATTTACCTTTATTATACTTTGCATGTCTAGTACGATAGGTACTCATGAATCACAAGCAGGTCTGTTTGGAAAATATGGTAAAATAAAAAGAGTAACTATTTCTCCTGATGGTGATTCCGAAAGAAGGTGTATTTATGCGATTTTCAAGAGGGATTGTCTGATTAAAGATTTTAATGTCTACTAAAAATTATAAAACTATGAAAATCACAAAGAAACATTCGATTCTAGTTCTATTCGTACTTACAATCATTACCATTTTTGGCTTTCCAAAGAGTAGCGAGGCCGGACTCTTCGATAGGATGGGGAAATTGAAAGTTATAATAGTCAAAGATAAACCCGATCTAAAAGAACACCATTGTCTCTCGTCCATTTTTGAGCGGTCATGTGATCGACGCTTGTTTAGAAAATGACTAAAAATTAAATAAGTTAAATCAAAGCTATTCAGTAGACTGTTTAGGTAACAAAATCTGTCCTGCATATTTCAAACGTAAAATGTGTCACTGAATAGCTGCTAATTCGAATAAGTCATTTCTCTATGCTGAAGACCTTAGAAAAACAAAACTCCGAACTAAATAATCACCAGACTCAGATTTTTCATTTCATTATTTTAAGAGCTATGATATTTACGACAATTCTATCACTGGAATTAGGATGCTCTTCTAGATTGGACACCTGTGAAGGCTCAAAATTTGAATCACGTTCAAGCTTTGAATCATTAAACGTTCTGCCTACAAGCATCACCGTTCCTGAATCATTTTCTAGCCAACATATGCTATTTGATACATTTCAAACGGAGGGAAGACTCATCTATTACGGTTATAATCAAAGTAAAAACAAAATTGAGTTTTACAATGGTGAAACCTGGTTGGAATCTGAACAACTAGATAAAGATATTAACACCACAATTTCCTCAATATCAATTTCCTCAAAGGATTCTATTTTTCTAACGACAGAGCAACCTCCTCTACTTTTCATGTTGAATGGACATGGAGACGTTGTGAGAAAATGGGATGTATCAAAACCATTTTCGTCAATCACCGATGAGTATTTCTATTTATCAGATGGAAATAATAATAAACCAATTTTCTTAAACAAGGGTAACCAAATAGTTTTCAATTTAACTAGGTTGGACCTTGAGACTAAAAATTTCAAGAAGGATAAAGGTGTTTTTGCCGTATACGACATAAAATCATCCAGCTGGATAAAAAAACCCTTTGGTGATGTCCCCAAAATTTACAGTCAAGGTGAATACCCAAGAGATCTTAGCATACCAGATATTGAATTGGCTGGTGATTTTATCGCTGTGGCGTTTCCATTATCACACGCCATATATTTTTATGATTTAGAACACCTTCACTTAAAGGGAAAGGTATGCCTGGATCAACAACGAACTCCTCTGAATTATAAAGTAATTAAAAATCCTAACGCTCAAGACGAAAGTAATTACTTAATCACCCAACCTTTTTTCTCTGGCTTACACTTTAACCCAGAGACAAATTCAATTGACCGTGTCTATTTTCGCGAACAACCTCTAAAACAGCCAAATGGTCGCTTGAACCTTTTGACTAATCGTCAAATAGAATTTGTTCGAATAAACTTGAGTGATAGTACTTTATCTAATCAAGGATACTCTACGGATAGTCCAATCAATTTCTTGTCAAAATTCACGAGTTCATACAACGGTCAACATTACATTAATTCAACAAACAGCGATAAGTATTTAAGCCTGAGCCAATTCAAATTCATTAGAGATGAATAAATTGATTCTATTCCTTTTATTCTCGGGCTTTCTAATTCCCAAACTAGATGCTCAAGATATTGATTTAAATGGGCTTATATATAGCAACACTTTGGACGATATCACTGAGTTGTCTTTTGATGAAAACGGTCGATACGTCGGAATAATGAAGAACAGATACTTAATACTTTTCGACTCTGACAATACCATAAAAGACAAACTTGACTTACTAAAGGTCAACGTCGGAACCGGTAAGAATTGGTTTTTGGTTCGTAAAATTAGGTTTTCGAATGATACAATCTCAATACTAAACATCAATTCCATCCAAAGTTTCATTGCTAAAAATGATACTCTTGTGCAGATAGGTAGTATTCTTCGCACAACCAAAATAGATGAATTATTCGAATACAAAAGTTCAAGAAGAGGCGTTAAAGCAAGTGAGAAAAACAACTATTTAGGGAAACATAATGATTGGGATTTTGGCTACAACAATATCGCCAAAGGCTCTGGAATGATTGAACCAGAAATTTGGTTGAGTAAAAATGGTGCTCTTAAAAAGAAGAAATTACCTAGAATAAAATTTGATTATAAAAGATCTCAGCTTTGGAAGAAGGACTGGGCTATTATACATGGTGTATTTGATAATCACTTCGAAATTGGAAAGAGTAACATTTACTTTATTTTTCCATTTCACGACAACTTAATAATATTCAATACCATAGACGAAAGATTTTCGGAAGTTACTATTCCAAAAAAGTATGATTCTCAAATATGGTATACATATATAGACCCTATATCCGCAATTCCTTATTTGGTAGTTGAAGAGTATGAATATTTTAAAATCTACTATCTAAATAAAAAATTAGAGTTCATTTTTCTTACCGAGTCGGCTGTCCAGCCTATGGGCATAATCAATAATCAACTCTATACGATTAATAAGCTAGAGGAAGGCAAAAAGAAATACTCCGCACATTACCTAAAAAAGTTACATCGTGATTAAGAAATTCTGTTTAGCAATAACATATCTTCTAATTTTGTCAGGCTGTGATGAAAAAAAGAATAATTATGACCAAGAATTTAATCTTTACCTTGAAGCAACTCACCCGGAAATTCTCAATTCAAATAAGACATCATTTTTATACGTAATAAACTTATTGGCTTGCAGTACTTGTACCCCAGAGCACTTAGAACTTATGAATAACCTGATTGATGTAGATCACATCCATTTTCTTATTGTAGGTGACACAACAACTTATGCCGGAACCAACAAGGCGTTGTTTAAAAACGAAAAACTCTCCTTAGACATCGAAGGTACAATTTTTCAGTATGAAACGAATTTTGGAAAACCATTGATCTTAAAATTGGAAAACTCTGAAGTAAAAAGGGTAGAAGCTCTTGACGACTTTACCTTTCAAAATGAAAAAGAAAGAATCCAAAATTATCTATCCAAACACAATTCTCGCTGTAAAGACTTCTAGCAACGCACCCTTGAAATTGATCCTAATCAAGTGTCAGCTAAATTACTTTCCATATCTTGGAATCAATTTGGTGAACACTTCGTTTAGCCTACATCCAACTATATTTTCATGGCCAAAAAGAAAAAGCTGAACAACATAACCGTAGGGCAAGTATTTAAAACGATAATATGGCCCAAAAGAGGACTACTTTTTATAGGTCTCATCCTTATATTATTAAGAAGTGTTGCGAGTTTGGTACTTCCAGGCGCTACCAGATTTTTAATTGACGATGTGGTAGTGAACAAAGACATGCAGAAGCTATGGCTTGTCATCGTCGTAACTATAGCTGCTATTATTACTCAAGCGGGAACTTCATTTGCCCTCACTAGGCTGTTGAGTGTTCAAGCCCAAAAGCTCATTGCGCAGCTGCGTGTTAAAGTTCAGAAAAAAATATTATCCCTACCCATCAATTATTTTGATAGCACAAAGTCTGGAGCATTAGTTTCCAGAATAATGACTGATGTTGAAGGTGTAAGAAATCTGGTTGGCACTGGACTAGTTCAATTAGTTGGTGGTTTATTGACATCGATTGGTGTATTGTATATTCTAATCGATATGAATGCAAAACTGACAGCATTCGTTATAGCGCCTGTAGTAGTTTTTGGTTTGGTAGCTATGAAAGCCTTTGCCTATCTAAGACCCATTTTCAGAAAAAGAGGTCAACTCAATGCCGAGGTAACAGGTCGTTTGACAGAAACATTAAATGGTGTTCGCGTTATCAAGGGCTTTGGTGCTGAATTACAAGAAATAGCCACTTTTGAAAAAGGCGTAGATGAACTCTATCAAAACGTAAAGAAAACATTAACGGCAACTGCCATCGTAACAAGTTCAGCCACATTCTTACTGGCCGGTGTTGCTAGTACAGGAATTCTTGGTATTGGAGGTTACTACATAATACAAGGCACCATGACACCGGGAGAATTAGTGGCCTTTATCGCTTACTTAGCCGTCATGATTGCTCCGATAGTACAAATGTCGAATATAGGAAGCCAAATCACCGAGGCTTTTGCTGGTTTAGATCGAACAGAAGAAATCATGATGACGGCAACTGAGGATGAAGACCCCAAGCGTACGGTTGAACTTGAAAGCATTAAAGGTGACATAGTTTTTGACGATGTGACTTTCGCCTATGATGAAGGTGTGGATGTGCTTAAAAACATCAAGTTCGATGCACCATCCGGAAGCGTTACTGCTTTAGTAGGGACTTCAGGATCAGGTAAATCGACAATTGCTGGATTAGCCGCCACTTTTCTTACACCAAAAGGTGGAAAAATCACTGTCGATGAAGTGGATTTGTCTACCGTGAAATTGAAAAGTTATCGACAGAATTTAGGGGTCGTTTTACAAGACGATTTCCTTTTTGAAGGTACTATTAAAGAGAACATCCTTTTTCCAAGACCTAATGCATCGGAAGACGAACTAAATACTGCTGTAAATGCTGCTTATGTAAATGAGTTTACCGATCGGTTTGAAGAAGGCTTAGATACGTTAATTGGTGAACGGGGTGTAAAACTTTCTGGTGGCCAGAGGCAACGAATTGCGATTGCTAGAGCGGTTTTGGCAGACCCAAGAGTTTTAATTCTAGATGAAGCTACTTCTAATCTGGATACGGAAAGTGAAACATTCATTCAAAAAAGTTTGTCCGGGTTAATGAAAGGAAGAACAACCTTCGTTATTGCTCACAGGCTAAGTACTATTCGTCAGGCTGACCAGATTTTGGTGATTGAAGATGGACAAATTGCAGAACGCGGAACACATGATGAACTCATTGCTTCCGAAGGCAGGTACTATCAATTATATACTTATCAGGCCAGAATTTAGATTATGAAAGACAGAGTCAATATTATAAGTAAAGACGTTCTTTCCGATAATTGGTACACGCTTCACAAAGTAACGTTCGACTACACTAAAAATGACGGTACTGTTCAAAGACAAGAACGGGAAGCATATGACCGAGGAAATGGTTCAACGATTTTACTCTATAATAAAGAGAAAGGCACCATTGTTTTAACCAAACAGTTTAGAATGTCGACGTACCTTAATGGGAATGAGGATGGCTTTTTAATAGAGGCATGTGCAGGCCTTTTAGAAGAAGACAATGCTGAGGACTGTATCAGAAAAGAAACGGAAGAGGAGACTGGTTATCGTATAACTAATGTTCAAAAAGTGTTTGAGAGCTATATGTCTCCTGGTTCGGTAACTGAAATCCTTTATTTCTTTGTTGCCGAGTATGAAGATATCATGAAAGTGAACGAGGGTGGTGGTACTGACGAAGGTGAAGACATTCAAGTATTGGAACTACCATTTAAAAAAGCTTTAAGCATGATTGACGCCGGTGAAATCAAGGATGGGAAGACTATTATGCTACTTCAATACGCTCAAATAAATTCTTTGCTCACATAAAGCATTTCGAGTTTTTAATTCTCTCAAATTCTTTAACTTAGTTCAATGCGCTTTGGACTCGCTTTTTGCTTACTCTTCTTTTTTGCTCAATATGCTTCAGCACAAGATCCTTCTCGGTTTGCAGAAGAAGTAAATGGTTTTGCTGGCACTGAAGGTAACTATGCGGCAGAACACAGAATATTATTTACAGGAAGTTCAAGCATTCGGTTATGGGTTGACTTTAAAAGCTATTTCCCTGATCATAATGTAATCAATACAGGTTTTGGGGGGTCTGAAACGAGTGATTTAATTCACTTTAAAAAAGAGTTAATCACTAATTTCAAGCCAGAGCAAGTGTTTATCTACGAAGGTGATAATGACATCAACGCTGAAGAGGATCCGGTAGTAGTTCTTGCAGAAATAAGCTCTCTCGTTATTGATCTTATTAAAAAAGATGGAATTGAAAACCTAGTGCTCATATCCGCAAAACCTAGTATTGCCAGATGGCATCTAAAAGAATCATACAAGAAATTCAATGCTGGCTTAGAGCGACTAGCCAGTCTTTCTGACCTAATTACCTATGCTGATGTCTGGACACCAATGCTTAATAAAGATGGGTCTTTAAAGAAAGAAATCTTCATTGAAGACGGACTTCATATGAACAAAATGGGCTATGATCTATGGATTAAAGAGATCGAACCACTGCTAATTAGTAAATAGCCCAATTATTTTACTTCCTGAAAACAGGCCTAAAACAGCCTATAGAGTGTCTATCGGCACTATTCCCTCCTCCCCTCTCTTAATGTGAAATAATTTTTTATGAATATATGTTGAATATTTCATATAAGTTTTTCATCTTTATATCAGTAACCTAAACATATGAAACCATTAGCAGTATATGCGCTGTTTTTGGGCACGGCTATGACGGCCTTTTTCTCTTCACCCAATGAAGAAAGGCCGTCGTACTATGCCCCTCTGGAATCGATACCGCTCGAATCTCCAGTGAAGCTATCGGGAGCCGTTGAGCTACCGACTGAGCTACCGGCCTTCAAGGAAGCGCCCAGTCGCAAATCTTACAATATATTTTTCGAGAACAAGACGAGCCAACCTATGAAGGTGGCTATTCGCTATAAATCATTAGCAGGCGAATGGCAAACTGACGGCCTTACAACACTTCCTCCAGGAGAAAGAAGATTAATGGGAAAATCTGAGGAGAAAACGTATTTCTACCACATCTCTGATAAGAGCAAATCACGTAAAAAAGACAATAAAGAGGCCTTTCGATTTCCCATTAGGGCGAAGTCTAGAAAGAAAGTTGCCTTTGAAAAAGAAGAAATTTGGGAGTGTTACAATAAGCAAGTGTGCAATGCACTTGCTGTGTTTAGGTAACAAGAATGGGGAGTCTGCTGGAGGCTCCCCTTATTCTAACCCTTTGAAATATCGAGGAGCCTTAGCTAAGCGACTTCCATACCAGCTGAACATCTCACCATCTACTAATTCAATCCTTGCATTGGGGAGTACGTTCTGAATTTCGGTAATGTCCCTTCCTTTAAACGGATATGGTTCAGACGAAAGCAGCACAACTTCTGGTTTCAACTTGACAAACTCATCTAACTCAAATACCGGGTAGCGCGGGTCAATCACCACATTTTCAAAACCTGCATAGTTCATCATTTCGTCGATGAAGGTACCAGTACCAGCTGCCATATAAGGCTTCTTCCAAATTAAATAAAGTGCTTTTCGAGGTGCCTTTTGAAGAGACAGGTCCTCAAAATTATTACCAATATTCTCTATCATCTCCTTAGCCAGCGCCCCTTCGCCTACTATCGATCCGACTTGATTTATCATAGAAAGGGCATCTGTTAAGTTGGCAATATCACTCATCCAAACCGGATAGTTTACGGCTAAGGCTTCTATACCCTCCTTCTCATTTTCTTCTTTGTTACCAATGATCAGGTCAGGTGAAAGTTCTTTAATGACTTCATGTCTGTACTGTTTCGTACCACCGACAATACGTTTTTCTTTCCTCCATTCTTCCGGGTGGAAGCAAAATTTAGTGATCCCAACGACGTGACCTCCTAAACCTAAATCATACAACAACTCCGTTTGGGATGGCACTAAAGAAATGATCCGTTGAGGTTTTTTTGGGACATTTACCCTCCTCCCCATCTGATCATCAACCCAAGGCATTATTTCAGATAGCTAAAATCGTGATTGTTAGGAAGCTGGATTAAAAACTCATACATGAGATTAATCACATTGGCAATGTCAGATTCATGTGCTGTCTCTACTGTAGTATGCATGTATTTAAGGGGTAATGAAATCAATGCCGAAGGCACCCCTTCATTAGAATATGCAAATGCATCAGTATCTGTACCCGTTGAACGAGATGCTGCAGAGCGTTGAAAATCAATTTTATGATCTTCGGCTACATTTATAATCATATTAAGCAGGTTATTATGTACTGCAGGCCCGTAGGTTAAAACTGGCCCTTTTCCTGCTTTCTGATCACCGCTGACTTTCTTGTCGTACATAGGGGAATATGTATCGTGACAAACATCAGTGATAACTGCGACATCTGGTTTAATTCTGGCAGCAATCATTTCTGCTCCGCGAAGACCAATTTCTTCTTGCACAGCATTCACTATATATAAACCAAATGGCAGTTCTACATTGTTTTCTTTCAGCCGGCGTGCTACTTCTGCAATCATATAGCCACCAATTCTATTGTCAAGCGCTCTTCCACACCAATATTTGTTATTCAACTTGAAGATTTCGTCTTCGAAAGTGATAACGGATCCGACATGAATGCCCATATCGAGAACTTCATCTTTTGACTCAGCTCCTACATCGATGAATATATTTTTGAGTGTAGGTGTTTTTTCATTTGACCTATCCCTTACATGAATAGCGGGCCAGCCAAACACGCCTTTAACCACTCCTTTATCTGAATGAATATTGACTCTTTTCGAGGGGGCGATTTGGTGATCGCTTCCTCCGTTTCTAATGACGTAAATGTAACCGTCGTCACCGATGTAATTGACAAACCAACCGATCTCATCCGCATGTGCCTCAATTACTACTTTAAAGGGAGCATCAGGATTTACAACACCTACTGCCGTTCCATATTTATCAGTGAAATGCGAATCTGTGAATGGTTTGATATAGTCCAGCCAAATCTGCTGACCAGAGCTTTCAAAACCGGTTGGGGATGCATTATTAAGATATTTGGTTAAAAAAGCTTCGCTTTGCTTATTCATATTTTTTTAGCGTGCGTTCGGCACATTTACATTGTCAATTAAGGACTCAGAATAGTTTTACAACGGAATATTTCCGTGCTTTTTCTTTGGTAAGGTATCCACTTTGTTTTCTAGCATTTTAAATGCTCGAATTAGCTTCAATCGTGTCGTATCTGGACTAATCACTTCATCTACATAACCACGGCGTGCGGCACGATATGGGTTAGCAAACTTAGCAGTATATTCATCTACTTTTTCTTGCAGCTTGGCTTCTGGATCTTCGGCAGCGGCGATTTCTCTTTTAAAGATAATTTCTGCAGCTCCTTTTGCACCCATTACGGCAATCTCTGCCATTGGCCATGCATAATTCATATCTGCTCCAATATGCTTAGAATTCATAACGTCATAGGCTCCGCCATAGGCCTTTCGGGTTATTACGGTAATCCTTGGTACTGTAGCTTCAGCGAATGCATAAAGCAATTTGGCACCGTTGGTAATAATTCCCCTCCACTCCTGATCAGTTCCTGGTAAGAAACCTGGTACATCTTCCAGTACGAGTAAAGGAATATTAAAGCTATCGCAAAAACGCACGAAACGAGCACCTTTTACACTGGCATCAATGTCTAAAACACCTGCTAAAGCGGCTGGCTGATTTCCAATTATACCTACACTTCTTCCGCCCAATTTGGCAAATCCTACAATAATATTCTCCGCGTAATTCTTATGAACTTCAAAGAAGGATTCATTATCAACAAGGTGGTCTATCACCTCATGCATATCATAAGGCTGATTCGGATTTTCAGGAATAATATCCGTGAGCTTAGATCTGATTTCGTCCTGCTCATCATATACATATACGGGCGCATCTTCCTCACAATTCTGTGGGATATAAGTCAGCAGCCTTTTAATATCGTTTAAACATTGTACTTCGTTGGCAGAGGAGAAATGAGTGACACCGCTTTTACTACTATGGGTACTCGCTCCACCGAGCTCTTCGGCCGTTACATCTTCTTGGGTAACAGTTTTTACCACGCTTGGGCCTGTCACGAACATGTAAGAGGTGTTTTCCACCATAAAAATGAAATCTGTAATTGCTGGAGAATATACAGCCCCACCTGCGCACGGACCCATAATGGCGGATATCTGAGGTATTACTCCTGAAGCCCTTGTATTGCGGTAAAAGATATCTGCATAGCCTCCTAGCGATACAACTCCTTCTTGGATTCGAGCTCCTCCAGAATCATTCAAGCCTATTAGTGGCGCACCATTTTTTGTGGCCAAGTCCATAATCTTACAGATTTTCTCAGCGTGCGTTTCAGATAAAGAACCTCCAAAAACTGTGAAATCTTGTGAATAGAGATAAATCAGGCGACCATTAACGGTGCCATACCCTGTAACCACACCATCACCTAGATAGACTTCTTTATCTAAACCGAAATCAGTAGCGCGGTGCTCGACAAATTTTCCAATTTCTTCGAATGAACCGTCATCTACTAATAGTGTGATTCGTTCACGTGCGGTTAATTTTCCTCTTTTGTGCTGAGACTCAATTCGCTTTTCGCCTCCTCCTAAAAGGGCTTCTTTATTTTTTGACTCAAGAAGTTTAAACTTTTCATCTCTAGACAAGAGATGCACTTCAGATTGCTCGTTGTTCTGATCGGCCATAGGTAATTGTTATGTGATCAAAGATAGATAGATCAGATCAAAAAAGAATTTTAGACCTATGTAATTCCATAATCGGAAGATTCATTATTAGTCAATATCTCTTATCTTCGGCCATCGTTTCAAGCGGCTATAAAGTAATGCGAAAAGCAGTTATCGATCTGGGAACTAATACTTTTCATCTGTTCATTGTTGAAATAATGAATGGACAGTTAACTACGCTTTATAAAGAGAAAATAGCTGTTAAAATTGGCCAAAACGGAATTAGTAAAGGAAAAATAGCTCCAGATGCTATAAAAAGAGCTATTCACGCACTTACTACATTCAAAACTATTATAGATCAGTTTCAGGTTACGAATGTAAAGGGCGTAGCCACCAGCGCTATCAGAAATGCGAAGAATGGCCAAGCTCTGCTTGATCAAGTGGCGAATGAAACGGGCATTACTATTGAAATTATCTCGGGATATCGAGAGGCAGAATTAATTTTTGAGGGTGTAAAAGCTGGTTTAACGCTTGATAATGAGAATCAACTCATCATGGATATTGGTGGTGGCAGTGTTGAATTTATTATAGGCAACAAAAACGACGTTAAATGGAAAAGGAGTTTCGAAATAGGAGCTCAAAGACTGCTTGATAAATTTCATACTGTGGACCCCATTCCTGCTCAGCAAATAGAGGAACTGTTTATCTGGCTAGGAACAGAATTAAAGGCATTAAAAGATGCCATTGATAAGTTTCAGCCTAAGGGTTTAATCGGATGCTCTGGAACGTTTGATACGGTATTAGAAATTTTCCTTAGTGCAAATCAATCGAAAAGAAATTCTTTGGCTACATCGTTTAGCCTACCCATAAAGGCCTACCACGATATTCACAGGGAGTTGCTCATAAAGGATAAGCAAGAGCGATTACTTATACCGGGTATGGTTACTATGCGCGTAGATATGATTGTTGTAGCCAGCTGTCTTATTTCTTTTGTTCAAGAGCAATTAGTGATTAATGAGATCAAAGTTTGTTCTTATGCACTTAAGGAGGGACTACTTTTTTCAAGTGATTCAAATAATTAAAAGACCTTAACTAAATCATGGCAACTTACTCACACGAAGTGCTTCATAATTTTGCTCAGTCTGTTTTTAAAAAGATTGGCTGCTCTCCTGAAGATGCAAAAATAGCGTCAGACACTTTGCTGTCTGCTGATTTAAGAGGGGTTGATTCTCATGGTGTCGCAAGATTGAGTGGGTATATCAGGCTTTGGGAAAAAGGCCGCATAAATCCCACCCCAGCGATAAAAATAGTACATGAAACGCCTAGTACGGCTGTAGTTGATGGAGATGCTGGTTTAGGGCTTGTCGTTGCCCCTTACGCGATGCAAGTGGCCATAGAAAAAGCTAAAATTGCTGGTACAGGCTGGGTTGCTGTTAAAAACTCTAATCATTACGGCATTGCAGGATACCATGCCATGAAAGCCTTGTCACATGATATGATTGGCATGTCGATGACAAATGCTAGTCCTTTGGTATCACCTACATTTTCAAAGGAAAGGCTTCTAGGTACTAACCCAATCGCTGTGGCAATTCCAGCGGACGAAGAGCCTGCATTTGTTGGCGATTTTGCAACCACTACAGCGGCTAATGGCAAACTGGAAATTCTTCAACGTAAAGGGGAAGAAGCACCTGAGGGTTGGGTTCAGGATAAAGAAGGTGAAGTTACCACTGATGCTTTTGGTGTAAAAAAAGGTGGCGCCCTTAGGCCTCTAGGTGGAGATAAATCTCATGGAAGTCACAAAGGATATATTTTAGGTTCGATAGTAGACATTTTTTCGGCTGTTCTTTCTGGAGCTAATTACGGGCCATGGGCTCCACCTTTTGTCAGCTTTATGGATCCTGTTAGTGACCCTGTGGGGGAAGGCTTAGGTCATTTCCTGGGTGCTATGCGTGTGGATGCCTTCAGGCCTGCAGATGAGTTTAAAAGTAATATGGACAAATGGATTAGGCGCTTTAAGAACTCAGAGCCGATCGATCCGGAACAGAAAGTATTAATCCCAGGGGATCCTGAAAGAGAAATGGAAAGTATTCGAATGAAAGACGGTATTCCACTCCTTGGTGCTGTTGAAAAGGACCTTTCTGAGCTTTCAGAAAAATTTGATATCCCCTTTAATTAATAGTGATATTAAAATGTGACGCCTGCACGAAAAATGAACGCACTATTATATGGTGACCTACCTTCTTCATGTAACAAATTATAAAGCAAGGTGACATTTACACCTCCTCTGCCCAATACTTGTTGAAAAAGGCCTCCGCCAACAAAAAAACCAGGCACCCAATCTCTGAACACACGACTGCCCGAAATATCAAATTCTACAACTTCAGTATTTACAGTTTCCACTTCTACATGAGCGAAGTAATCATCTAAAACATTATGCCTCGCAAATAATCTTCCGCCATAAACTCCATTGGAAAATTCGAACCGATCGCCATTGAATACATTAACGAATTGTCTGGAAACATAGAGGTAATTAATGCCAGCGCCAACTGAGAAGTCATCGGTTAGGAGATAACCAGCTAAAGGAGAGATATCGATGAAAGTGAAACGATTCCCAAGGTTCAACGAAAAATTCCCTCCAAAATAAAGTCTGTCTTTGAAAGTAATTGAATCTTTCTCCTCCTCTTCAAAATACACTTGTGCTGAAGCCATTCCATAGCTTAAAACAATTAATAAACTGGCAAGAATAATTTTTCTCATATACTGTAAACGAAAAAGTCCTCGAAAGAGGACTAATTGAATGATCTTTTTTTAGTCTTCAGAGACTACCACGTATAAATCTTCCGAAGGTTTTTTCATGAGGTATTTCTCACGAGCAAATTTTTCTAATAATTTCTTATCCGTACTGAGTTCTTCTTTGTCTTTTTGTACTTGAATTTTTTTATCGACGTAAAACTCTTTTTGAGCTTTTAAGCTATTCAGCTTCTTGGTCATCCTAACCTGAGTTACAATATCATTTGAATCGATTAGGAACATCCAAGTCAAAAAGAATAACCCGAAAAGGAAATAGTAGTTTTTAAGAACTTTTGGAATCTTGGTGAAAGGATTCTTCATACAATAAAAGTAATCAACTTTTTACCAAGATTCCAAAAAGCTTTTAGGTCTAGTTATCTTGAGCACCTCCGTCAACCCATGCCACAATATTATTTATTTGAGCATCAGTTAATGCTGTAGCTCCAGCAGGAGGCATAGTTCTGCCGGCTACTCGTACTTTGAATCTTGCCGCTCTTGGCTGAGCATCACTAAAACCATTAATTGCGAAAGGGGCATTCCCTCCAGCCACATGACATCCCGATGTTGCACATCTAGTTTCTAAGATAGGTAGTACATCAGCCGCAAATGAAACTTGCACTACAGCATTCTCATCAATAGTGACCTGAAGTGTATTGGAGCAACCACTTGTTCCTCTAGCAGTAACGGTGTAAGTGCCTGCCGCTAAATCAGTGAATGTTCCTGATGTCTGAAATGACCCACCATCTACGCTAAATTCGAAGCCGCCGCTTCCTCCTGTAGCTGATACTGTAAAAGCACCGTCGGACTGTCCTGCCGTAGCATTAATGTTACTTGTTACTGATATTACTACTGGTGTAGCACATGGATCAGGTTGTTCATCTCCACCACCATCATTGCCACAAGCAAAGGAAATCATAGCAATTGCTATAAGAGAAAAAAAGGCTTTAGTTTTCATAATTAAGTCGTTTGATGGTCTATACACTACTTAACCATAAAAGGCTGCTATGATTCAAAAAAAAGTTCATCTTTTTAGTAGAACGTCATCGGCACTACAAAAAGAAACCCTTCTCATAGCTTTCAAGCTATCGAGAAGGGTTTGTAAATATTATTAATGTGTTGACTTAATAAGTATTTCTAAAGTCGTTCCCAGGAAATTTCCCCACTTCACCAAGTTCTTCTTCAATTCTAATAAGTTGGTTATACTTGGCCATCCTATCAGAACGCGAAGCAGATCCAGTTTTAATCTGACCTGTATTTAGAGCTACTGCTAAATCAGCAATGGTATTATCCTCAGTCTCACCAGAACGGTGCGACATTACGGCTGTATAACCATTTCTATTGGCGAGACTCACGGCCGCTATGGTTTCAGTGAGTGTTCCAATTTGATTTACTTTAATCAAAATTGAATTGGCAATTCCATTATCGATACCTTTTTGAAGTCTTGTCACATTCGTAACGAACAGATCGTCTCCAACTAACTGAACCTTATCTCCAATTTTAGTTGTCAAAGCTTTCCAGCCTTCCCAGTCATCTTCGAACATACCATCTTCAATCGAGATAATTGGATAGCGCTCGCTTAGATCAGCTAAATAATCCGCCATTTCAACAGGTGTTAATTTTTTTCCCGTCGAATCTTTAAAATAATATACGTTTTCATCTTCTAAGTAGAATTCTGAAGAGGCTACATCCAAAGCAAAAACAATATCGTCTCCCACCTTATAGCCTGCGTTTTCTACAGCTTCTGAAATGACTTGAAGGGCTTCATCATCTGAACCTAAATTTGGTGCAAAACCTCCTTCATCACCTACGTTAGTAGCAAGCCCTCTTGAAGAAAGTACTTTCTTTAAATGATGGAATATCTCAGCTCCCATTCTGATGGCTTGTGAGAAAGTCTCAGCTCCAACAGGCATGATCATGAATTCCTGGAAATCGATAGAGTTATCGGCATGTGAACCTCCGTTGATGATGTTCATCATCGGTACGGGAAGTGTATTCGCGCTTACTCCGCCTACGTATCTGTACAGTGGTAAACCCAATTCAGCTGCTGCTGCTTTAGCTACCGCTAACGAAACACCCAATATTGCATTGGCGCCTAGATTACTCTTGTTCTCCGTTCCATCGACTTCAATCATGATTTTATCAATCAGATTTTGTTCGAATACTGAGAAGCCAATTAATTCAGCGGCTAACACATCATTTACATTCTCTACCGCTTGTGTCACACCTTTTCCTAGGTATAAATCTCCTCCATCGCGTAGTTCGACAGCTTCATGCGCTCCTGTTGATGCTCCAGATGGTACTGCAGCTCTTCCTAAAACTCCATTATCGGTAATTACGTCTACTTCTACAGTAGGATTCCCTCTTGAGTCAAGGATTTGTCTAGCATGAATGCTTTCTATTAAACTCATAGTCTCTTTTTCTTATGATTTGAAAAGGTTGATAAATTGATCGAACAAATAACGCGAATCGTGTGGTCCGGGTGAAGATTCCGGGTGATATTGTACGGAAAACGATTTCTTACCTTTTACTTGAATGCCTGCGCAGGTGTGGTCGTTTAAGTTTACATGGGTTAACTCTACCAAATCAGAGTTCTCTACATCTTCTCTATTTACTGCAAAACCATGATTTTGAGAAGTTACTTCACTTTTTCCAGAAACAAGGTTTTTAACCGGGTGATTTAACCCTCTGTGCCCATTGTGCATTTTGAAAGTTGAAATTCCACAGGCCAATGAAATTATTTGGTGGCCTAAACAAATTCCAAACAATGGTTTGTCTTCAGCTATAATTTGTTTCGCTGTTTTTACTGCATAATCCATCGCCGACGGATCGCCAGGTCCATTAGACAAGAAGTATCCATCAGGGTTCCAACTGGCCATTTCTTCGAAGGAAGTTTTAGCGTTAAATACTTTTAAGTAAGCTCCTCTACTTGCTAAATGAGTAAGTATACTCGTTTTTACACCTAGATCTAGTACCGCTACCTTGTATTCTGAATTCTCGTCTCCAACAAAATATGGCTCTTTTGTACTAACAAATGATGATAATTCTAGACCATCCATTGAAGGAACTTCAGCTAATCGTCGTTGCAACTCGTCATCTGAAAGATCCTCTGATGAGATGATGGCATTCATTGCTCCAGTATCTCTAATTTGGCGAACTAGAAGCCTTGTATCTAATTCTGATACTCCAACAATTCCATTCTTTTCTAAGTACTCTTGCAAGGAACCATGACCTGTATTACGACTGTAGTCTTGGGAAAATGTATTAACGACAAGGCCTGTAATTTTTGGGGCATTTGATTCTTGTTCAGAATCTTCTACTCCATAATTTCCAATATGAGATGTTGTATTGACAACAATCTGACCATAGTAAGACGGGTCAGTGTATATTTCCTGATAACCTGTCATCCCTGTATTAAAGCAGATTTCTGCTCCTACAGTCCCTATTTTTCCGATGGCAATTCCTTCAAAGCGTGATCCGTCTTCTAGTAACAGGATAGCTTTCTTTTGAGATAGATTTAACGTGTTCTGCGACATATTTTGATTGGCGTGCGACTTTTCGCATCGTACAAAAATAAGCTCAAATTCTTACTGTCCAAAACTGATTTTCTGTAGTTGAAAATTCACTGATAAAAAGAGATAAATATTTAGGCTAAGACTCATTCAAAATCTCAGAAAACATCACAAAAAAAGGGCTATCCTGTCGGATAGCCCTTTTTTAAATTTATTAGACTGACGAATTATTCTCCGTCTTTCTTTTCGTCTTTTTTCTCATCAGCATCAGTTGCTTCAGGGGCATCATCTGCTTCCGCAGTTGGCGCCTCATCAACTTCAGCAGCCGGAGTTTCTTCAACTACCTCTGCCACTGGTGCTTCTGCAACTTCTTCTTCAACAACTACTGCATCTGCTACTGGAGTTTCAGTTTTAGTGGTTTTCTTCTTACCACCTCTTCTGCTTCTCTTCGCTTTAGTTGCTGGTGCAGCTTCTGCCAATAATAACTCGTTGTAGTCAACCAATTCGATGATACACATATCAGCATTATCTCCTAACCTGTTGTTAGTTTTGATAATTCTAGTATATCCACCCGGACGTGAAGCTACTTTCTCTGCTACTTCATTAAAAAGTGTTGTAACAGATTCTTTGTCTTGAAGATAAGAGAACACAACTCTTCTAGAGTGAGTAGTATCGTCTTTAGCCTTTGTAATCAATGGCTCAACGTACTTTCTCAAAGCTTTCGCTTTTGCTACAGTAGTCGTGATTCGCTTGTGCTCAATCAACGAAGAAGCCATATTAGACAACATCGCTTTTCTATGTGATGCTGTTCTACTTAAGTGGTTAAATTTCTTCCCGTGTCTCATTTCTCTTAATCCTCTTCGAGTTTATATTTAGCTAAGTCCATACCAAACGTTAGGTTTTTCTCAGCTACAAGTTGCTCTAGCTCAGCTAAAGACTTTTTACCAAAGTTTCTAAACTTCATCATGTCTGAAATCTCAAGTCTAACAAGATCGCCTAATGAACGAACGTCAGCAGCTTTAAGGCAGTTGTAAGCTCTAACTGAAAGATCAAGGTCGTTCAGGTTAGTCTTCAACAACTTACGCATGTGAAGCATTTCTTCATCTACTTGCTCTGGCTCGTCTAGTGCTCCTGTTTCTAGGATCATGTTCTGGTCAGAGAATAACATGAAGTGCTGAATAAGAATATGCGCTGCACCTTTCAATGCGTTTTCAGGATGGATAGAACCATCAGTTTTTATATCCAATACAAGCATTTCGTAGTCAGTTTTCTGCTCTACCCTTGTATTTTCTACGCTATACTTTACATTCTTAATAGGTGTAAAAATTGCGTCGATTGGAATAAATCCAAAAACTTGCTCAGATGGCTTATTTTCTTCAGCAGGAAGATATCCTCTTCCTTTTTCAATAGTCAATTCGATTTCGAATTTGATATTGTTGTCCAAATGACAAACCACATCTTCTGGATTTAAAATCTCAAAAGCAGAAGTGAATTTTCCAATGTCACCTGCTGTGAATTTGTCTTGTCCTTCGATCACTACATTGATCTTGTTGTCTACAGTATCAGAGATTTTCTTAAATCTTACTTTCTTAAGATTTAGAATAATTTCAGATACATCTTCTACAACACCTTCAATAGTAGAGAACTCGTGAAGTACACTTGGAATTTTAATACCTGTGATAGCATAGCCTTCCAAAGAAGAAAGTAAAATTCTTCTAAGTGCATTACCAATAGTTACCCCGTAACCTTTTTCCAATGGTTTAAAAGTAAACAGACCGTGAAAATCGTCTGCCTTTTCCATCACCACCTTCTCCGGGATTTGAAATGCTAGTATTGACATATATCTAAATTTTAAAGGTTCTTAAATGTATTACTTAGAGTAAAGCTCGACTATCAACTGTTCCTTGATATTCTCAGGAATATCTTCTCTTGCCGGAATGTTGATCATTCTACCAGTCATCTCTGCTTTATTCCATTCCAACCATGGGTATTTCTGTACAGAATTTGCACCCAAACTGTCAGTAACTGCTTCAAGAGATTTAGATTTCTCTCTTACGCCAATCACGTCAGTATCTAATACTTGATATGAAGGAATATTCAATACCTCACCATTAACAGTAATATGTTTGTGAGATACTAATTGTCTTGCGCCTCGTCTCGTTGGTGCAATTCCTAATCTGTATACTACATTGTCCAGTCTAGTCTCCAACATTTGAAGTAGAATTTCACCTGTAATACCTGATCTTCTTGAAGCCTTATCAAAAAGGTTCGCAAACTGTCTTTCTAAAACACCATAAGTGTATTTAGCTTTTTGCTTTTCCATTAACTGGATTGCATATTCAGACTGCTTCTTTCTTCTTCCTCTGCCATGCTGGCCAGGAGGATAAGCCTTCTTTTGTAATGCTTTGCTGTGACCAAAAATAGGATCATTAAATCTCCTTGCAATTTTAGCCTTTGGACCTCTATATCTTGCCATTACTAATAATTTCTAAATTAAACTCTTCTTCTTTTTGGAGGACGACATCCATTATGTGGTAATGGTGTCACATCTCTAATCAATGTAACTTCTATACCAGTATTCTGGATAGTTCTGATGGCAGATTCTCTACCTGCACCAGGTCCTTTCACAAAGACTTCTACTTTTCTTAAACCCAAATCATATGCTTTTTGAGCACAATCTTGAGCTGCTTGTTGAGCAGCGTAAGGGGTGTTCTTTTTAGAGCCTTTAAAGCCCATTTTCCCTGCCGAAGCCCAAGAGATCACTTGACCTTGTTGGTTAGTCAATGAGATGATGATGTTATTGAAAGACGCCTTAATGTGCGCCTGTCCAAGTGCATCCACCTGTACAATCCTCTTTCTTGCTTTATCTTTTCTTTTCTCAGCCATCTTTATAATATTTTATCAGCTGTTACTACTTAGTAGCCTTTTTCTTGTTAGCTATAGTCTTTCTCTTACCTTTTCTGGTTCGAGAGTTATTCTTAGTATGCTGTCCACGAACAGGTAAACCTCTTCTGTGTCTTAAGCCTCTGTAACATCCAATATCCATCAAACGCTTGATGTTCAATTGAACTTCAGATTTTAGCACACCTTCGATTTTGAACTCTTCACCAATGATAGTTCTGATCGCTTTTTGTTGATCATCATCAAGATCACCAATCTTGGTATTTACATCAATACCTGCCTTATTCAGCACATAATTAGCCGAACTACGACCAATTCCGAAAATGTATGTTAAACCAATTTCGGATCTTTTGTGATCTGGAATATCTACTCCTGAAATCCTTGCCATAATTATCCTTGTCTTTGTTTGAATCTAGGATTCTTCTTGTTAATCACGTACAACTTTCCGTTTCTGCGGATTACCTTACAATCAGCGCTACGCTTCTTGATGGACGCCTTTACTTTCATCGTTTTTTATTTATACCTGTAAGTAATTCTACCCTTTGTTAAATCATATGGTGACATTTCGAGTTTCACTCTGTCACCAGGTAATATTTTTATATAGAACATTCTCATTTTTCCTGAGATGTGCGCTAACACAATATGTCCATTTTCTAGTTCTACACGGAATGTTGCATTGGGCAAAGCCTCTACAATTGTTCCGTCTTGTTCTATTGATCCTTGTTTAGCCATATTAAAGTTTTACTACCTCTTCTATGTATTTATGCGTTGTCAATATCTCTGTTCTATCTTTGAAGATGGCGATAGTATGTTCATAATGTGCTGATGGTTGACGATCTCTCGTTCTAATAGTCCATCCATCACTTTCTTGAACAATGTTTCGAACTCCTAAATTGACCATTGGCTCTATTGCTATTACCAATCCTTCATTCAATTTCGGGCCTCTACCACGTTTACCATAGTTTGGAACTTCCGGTCCTTCATGTAGGCTTCTGCCTAATCCATGACCAACCAATTCCCGAACGACGGTGTATCCTCTTTCTTCCACAAAATTCTGGACAGCGTAGGCTACATCTCCAATTCGATTACCAAACTTGGCTTCTTCAATACCTTTATACAACGACTCCTTCGTTGCTTTAAGCAGTGCTAAAGTCTCTGATGAAATATCTCCTACTGGGTAAGTATAAGCGGAATCGCTATGAAAACCTTTGTAGAAGACTCCACAATCTATAGAGATTATATCACCGTCTTTCAATTCGTATTCGCTAGGAAAACCGTGAACTACAACTTCATTCACAGAAATACAAAGCGTTGCTGGAAATCCATTGTATCCTTTAAAGGATGCTTTGGCTCCGTGATCTGCGATAAACTCTTGAGCTATCTTGTCCAGATCTTGCGTTTTTATGCCAGCCTTTACATGCTTGGCAACTTCACCGTGTGCTTTCCCTAATATTTGGGCACTTTCACGAATCAGTTCAATTTCTTCCTCAGTCTTGTAAAAAATCATTTTACGCAACTGCCATATTCTGAGATCTTCCTCTCATTTTACCAGATTTCATCATACCCTCATAATGTCTCATGAGTAGGTAGCTTTCAATCTGCTGTAGTGTATCTAAAATTACACCTACCATAATTAGTAACGACGTTCCTCCATAGAAATAAGAGAATGACTGACCTACGCCTGCATTGTATGCAAAAGTTGGTAGGATAGCTATGATCGCTAAAAATATAGATCCTGGCAATGTAATTTTATCCATTACATCACCAATAAAGTCTGAAGTTGGCTTTCCTGGTTTAATACCTGGTACAAAGCCTCCGTTTCTTTTTAAGTCATCCGCCATACTAGAAGGATTAACTGTAATTGCTGTGTAGAAGAAAGTGAATGCTATTATCAGTAGTGCAAATACAAGGTTGTACTGCCATGAAAATGGATTCACAAATGCTTGTGTTACTTTCAACCAGAAATCACTATTTTCAGCCCAAATCTGACCTATCAAAGTAGGCAAAATCATTAGTGCCTGTGCAAAGATAATTGGCATTACGCCTGATGCATTTACTTTGAGTGGAATAAACTGACGCTGACCGCCATACACTTTACCACCTACTACTTGTTTCGCGTATTGCACTGGTATACGTCTTGTGGCCTGAACCAAAGCAACAGTTACAATAACGACGAAGAACAATGCAACAATTTCTACTAGTGAGAATAAGGCTCTATTCAAACCATTGGTCACATAGAATTCATTAATTGCTGCTGCTGGAAGACTAGAAATAATTCCAATCATAATCAGCATAGAAATACCATTACCGATTCCTTTGTCAGTAATTTTCTCGCCTAACCACATACAGAACATAGTACCTGCTGTCAACAAAATCATTGACGATACCATGAATAATGTAGGGTCTACACTCGGCGATACTGCTCCAGGAGCAATTATTGCTGTTTTAATGTATCCGAAGCTTTGCGCTAAGGTTACTAAAATTGTAAGAACGCGAGTAATCTGAGTTAATTTCTTTCTCCCTGATTCTCCTTCCTTTTGCATTTTCTGGAAACTTGGCACTGCCACTGTCATTAATTGAATCACAATGGATGCTGAGATATAAGGCATAATACCCAATCCAAAAATTGAGGCTCTACTAAAAGAACCTCCTAATAATGAGTTTAGAATTCCAAAAATACCACCATCAGCATCTACTAGCTGTGTTGGATCAACACCTGGCAACACTACGAATGAGCCAAGTCTGAAAATGACCAAGAATCCCAAAGTAGCCAAGATTCTATTTCTTAGCTCTTCAATGGAAAAAATGTTCTTTATGGTGGTAATGAATTTCTTCATGAACTTAAATGTTTGTTCCTGTTCCTCCTGCTTTCTCAATTGCTGCTAATGCAGACGTAGAAAACTTGTGAGCAGTTACATCTACTTTAGACTTTAATTCTCCTCTTCCCAAAACTTTAATCAGGTCGTTCTTTCCAGCAAGACCATTAGAAATTAAAGTTTCTACATTTATTGTAGCTTCTCCAGTCTTCTCAGATAATTCCTGTAGTGTGTCAAGGTTAATTGCCTTATACTCCACTCTGTTCGGACTAGTAAAGCCAAACTTAGGAACACGTCTTTGTAAAGGCATTTGACCACCTTCGAAACCAGATTTACGAGAGTAACCAGATCTTGACTTAGCACCATTGTGTCCTCTTGTAGAAGTTCCACCTCTACCAGAACCAGTACCACGTCCTATCCTTTTACTATTTTTAGTTGAGCCTTCTGCAGGCGTTAATGTATTCAGTTTCATCTTATGCTTCCTTTACAGATACAAGGTGATTTACTTTATTAATCATACCAGCGATCTGTGGAGTATTCTCTACTTCTACTGATCTGTTGATTTTACCAAGACCTAGGGCTTTGATAGTCCTTTTTTGTCTTTCAGGTCTGTCAATGGTACTTTTTACTTGCGTGATAATAACCTTTGCCATGATCTCTTAACCGTTAAAAACTTTGCTTAACTCAACACCTCTTTGTTGTGCAACAGCCAATGGATCTCTCATTTGCAATAATGCATCGAAAGTAGCTTTTACAACGTTATGCGGATTCGAAGATCCTTTAGATTTTGCTAGAACGTTGTGAATACCTGCACTTTCAAATACTGCACGCATCGCACCACCAGCAATTACTCCTGTACCTTCAGAAGCTGGCTTCACAAGAACAAGTCCTCCACCATACTTACCTAGTACTTCGTGAGGCACAGTACCTTTGAAAATAGGCACTTTCACTAAGTTCTTTTTAGCATCGTCAATACCTTTAGTAATAGCGTCTGTTACTTCATTAGCCTTACCTAAACCGTATCCAACAACACCATTTCCGTCACCTACTACAACAATTGCAGAGAAACTAAATCTTCTACCACCTTTTACTACTTTGGCAACTCTCTTAATGGCAACAACTTTTTCTTTCAAGTCGATGTCACTAGCCTTAATACTTTTTACTTTCTGACTCATCTCAATTAAAATTTAAGGCCGCCTTCTCTAGCACCTTCCGCCAAAGCTTTAACTTTTCCGTGATATATATAACCGTTTCTATCAAACACCACGCTTGTGATACCTGAAGCCACTGCTTTCTCTGCTAATTTTTTACCAACTTCTTTAGACATCGCTACGTTGGTGTTCTCTTTAGCCCCTAACTCTGCTGAAGACGCGGCCACTAGTGTGTGTCCTTTTACATCATCAATAATCTGAGCCGAAATTTGTGCATTACTTTTGAATACAGAAATTCTAGGTCTTTCAGTAGTACCAGAAATCTTACTTCTAATACTCTGCTTTATTCTTAGTCTACCTTTTCTAACAGCCATGATCTCTATTATTTAGCAGCAGTTTTACCAGCTTTTCTTCTAATTTGCTCACCCACGAATCTGATACCTTTACCTTTGTAAGGTTCAATTTTTCTAAGTGATCTAATTTTTGCTGCAACTTGACCGATAAGTTCTTTATCAGTACTCTGCAGCGTAACTACTGGAGGTTTACCTTTCTCCATTTTAGCTTCCGTTTTAACTTCTTCTGGAACGGCTACATAAATATTATGTGAGTAACCTAAGTTAAGCTCCAAAATGTTGTTCGAAACAGCTGCTTTATAACCTACACCAACTAATTCTAGTTCTTTTCTATATCCTTCGTTAACACCAATAACCATGTTATTGATTAAAGAACGATATAAACCGTGCAATGCTTTATGTCTTTTTTGCTCAGTAGGTCTTGCTACGTTAAGCGATCCTTCTTCAAGGGTGATCTTGATTTCAGGGTTAATTTCTCTACTTAATTCTCCTTTTGGTCCTTTTACAGTCACTACATTATCTGCAGAAACATCGATAGAAACACCTTCAGGGAGATTAATGGGTTGATTACCTATTCGTGACATTGTCTTTCCTCCTTCTTAGTATACGTGACACAAAACTTCTCCGCCAATGTGATGTGCTCTTGCTTCTTTGTCGGTCATAATACCTTTAGAAGTAGAAACGATCGCCACACCCAGTCCATTAAGAACTCTAGGTAACTCGGCAGCACCAACGTATTTTCTCAAACCTGGCTTGCTTATTCTTTCAAGCTTAACGATAGCCGGTTGCTTAGTAGATGGATTGTACTTTAGGGCAATTTTGATGTTGCCTTGAGGACCAGCTTGCTCGAACTTAAAGTTCTGGATAAAGCCCTTGTCGTGCAGTACCTTTGTGATTTCCTTCTTCACCTTTGATGAAGGGACTTCGACTATTCTATGATTCGCACTGATGGCGTTCCTTAGTCGCGTTAAATAATCTGCTATTGGATCAGTCATTGTTTTATTTTTTGTGAGACAACAATTGCTTACTCACTTGGTTTTCTGGCGATATCTCCCAGAATCGTACTTTTTATAAATGTTGAATACCTTCCTGCCTAAACCGGCCTGCAAAGGTATTAAATATTTTCAGTTAATAAAAGAAAAATAGCTTACCAACTTGCTTTAGTCACTCCAGGTATTTTACCTGCAGATGCCATTTCTCTAAATGTCACCCTTGAGATACCGAACTTTCTCATGTATCCTTTAGGACGACCTGTCAACTTACATCTGTTGTGAAGTCTTACAGGAGAAGCGTTTCTTGGCAATTTATCTAAACCAATGTAGTCGCCTTCAGCTTTTAGCTTCGCACGCTTATCTGCGTATTTCGCTACAAGCTTTTCTCTTTTTCTTTCTCTTGCTTTTATGGATGCTCTAGCCATTTCTAGTCGTTATTTTTTTTACCACCAGCGAAAGGCATTCCGAACGCCTTCAACAATTCGTAACTTTCTTCATCGGAATTAGCAGTTGTTACAAAAGTAACGTCCATTCCAGAAATTGCTTTAATCTTATCGATCGAGATCTCTGGGAAAATAATCTGCTCTTTAATTCCTAATGTATAGTTTCCACGTCCGTCGAAACCTTTGTCCTTCACACCTCTAAAGTCTCTAACCCTAGGAAGCGCAATGTTCAATAGACGGTCGATGAATTCATACATTTGATCACCTCTCAATGTAACTCTTGCTCCAATTGGCATTCCTTCTCTCAACTTAAAGTTCGAGATTGAATTTTTAGCCACAGTAGCAACAGCCTTCTGACCAGTGATTGTAGTTAATTCTTCTACTCCAATATCAACCAATTTCTTATCGGCAACTGCTGCACCAATACCTTTATTCACTACTACTTTAGTGATTTTAGGTACCTGCATTACAGTTGTATACTGGAACTTATCTTTCAAAGCAGGAATTATTTCCTCTTTGTATTTATCTTTTAATCTAGGACTAGCCATTATTTATAACCTATTTCTTGGTTTTAAAATATCTTTCTAGTTTTCCATCGCTATTCAACTGTCTACCAGTTCTTGCAGCTTGACCCGTTGCTGGATCAATTACCATAAGATTTGATAAATGAATAGGAGCTTCAACTTTATCTATTCCACCATTGGGATTTTCAGCAGAAGGTTTAACATGTTTAGAAACCATGTTCCAACCTGATACTATAGCTTTGTACTTAGAAGGTTGAACTTCTAATACTTCGCCTTCTTTTCCTTTATAGTTACCAGAAAGAATTCTAACCTTGTCGCCCTTTCTGACGTGAAGTTTCTTTGCGTTACTCATAATTATAGTACCTCTGGAGCTAATGAAACAATTTTCATGAATTGCTTTTCACGCAATTCTCTTGCAACTGGGCCAAACATACGAGTACCTCTTGGTTCGTCGTTTTGGTTCAGCAATACAGCAGCGTTATCTTCGAACCTGATGTAAGAACCATCTTTTCTTCTTACTTCTTTTTTGGTTCTAACTATAACAGCTTTTGACACTGTACCTTTTTTAAGGCTACTTGATGAGTGAGCAGATTTAACTGAGACCACGATCATATCACCTACACTGGCGTACTTTCTTTTAGTACCGCCCAATACACGGATACATAGCACCTCTTTGGCACCACTATTATCCGCTACGTTAAGTCTTGATTCTTGCCTGATCATAATTACTTAGCTCTTTCAATTACCTCAACTAATCTCCAACGCTTGTTCTTACTCAGCGGACGAGTTTCCATGATCTTTACTGTATCACCGATACCGCAATCATTTTTTTCGTCATGAGCAGCAAATTTGGAAGTCTTCTTAACAAACTTTCCATACATCGGGTGCTTTTCTCTTCTCTCAACTGCTACAGTAATGGTTTTATCCATTTTGTTGCTAGTTACGATCCCGACTCTTTCTTTTCTCAGATTTCTGGTTTCCATGCTCATCTATTTAGCAAGTTCCTTAGCCCTTATTTCTGTTTTTAATCTCGCGATCAACTTTTTCGCTTCTCTGATTTTCATCGGATTCTCAATAGGAGAAATTGCGTGCGCAAATTTCAACTTTTGGAAACCATCTTCCTCAGCTCTAAGTTTTTCGTTTAGCTCTTCAATTTCAAGAGCTTTGATTTCTGAATTCTTCATAACTATCCTCCAACGTAATCTCTACGAACAACAAATTTTGTAGATATCGGAAGTTTCTGAGCGGCTAACCTCAAGGCTTCCTTAGCTAATTCAATATTTACACCTGAAGATTCAAATAGAATAGTACCAGGCTTAACTACTGCAACCCAATAATCCGGTGCTCCTTTACCTTTACCCATCCTTACTTCAGCAGGTTTCTTTGTAACAGGCTTGTCTGGAAAAATTCTAATCCAAACTTGACCTTCTCTTTTCATCGCTCTTGTCATAGCAATACGAGCAGCTTCAATCTGACGGCTTGTAATCCATCCTGGCTCTAGCGACTTAATACCAAATGTTCCAAAAGACAGTGTGTGACCTCTTTGTGCAAGTCCACTCACACGGCCCTTCTGCATTTTTCTATACTTAGTTCTTTTTGGCTGTAACATCTTCTCTCTTCTTTAAAAAAGTGATTACTTCTTTCTATTGTTACTTCTATTAGGTCTTCTAGATCCTCCACCTCTTCGGTCTCCACCCATATTGCTGTTTCCACCACCAATGTTCGGAGAAAGGTCTCTCTTACCTAATACTTCACCTTTGAATATCCACACTTTGATTCCAATCTTTCCGTATACGGTATCGGCTTCAGAGATGGCATAATCGATGTCAGCTCTAAGTGTATGCAATGGTATTCTACCGTCCTTATACATTTCAGTACGTGCCATTTCAGCACCACCTAATCTACCAGAACATTTAATTTTAATACCTTGAGCACCTACTCTTACAGCAGAAGCGATTGCTTGCTTCATTGCTCTTCTGTAGGATATTCTTGCTTTAAGTTGTTGTGCGATTGACTCACCTACCAACTTAGCATCCAATTCAGGACGCTTGATCTCGAAAATATTGATCTGAACATCTTTGCCAGTCAATTTTTTCAATTCTTCTTTAATTCGATCAACTTCTTGACCGCCTTTACCGATCACAACACCTGGTCTGGCAGTGTGAACCGTAATAGTTATTCTTTTGATGGTACGTTCAATGATGATCTTAGAGATTCCTCCCTTAGGGATCCTAGCATTGATGTATTTTCTGATTTCCTGATCTTCTACCAATTTACTTGGGAAGTCTTTTCCACCATACCAGTTAGAGTCCCAACCTCTGATGACGCCTAAGCGGAAACCAATAGGATTTACTTTCTGTCCCATCTTATTTATTCTCAGTTTCGTTAATTACTTCTTCAACTACTTCAGCGGTAACTGCTGCATCGTTCTTAGAAGCGATTACAAGCGTCACATGATTTGATCTTTTTCTGATTCTATGAGCTCTTCCCTGAGGGGCAGGTCTCAATCTTTTCAGCATACGGCCACCGTCAACAGTGATAGACTTGATATAAAGATCTGCATCTTCTAATCTTTCGTCTTCATTCTTGCTTTGCCAGTTAGCAATAGCAGATAACAAAAGCTTTTCTAGTCTAGCAGCGCCTTCCTTAGCTTCGAATTTCAAGATGTTCAATGCTCTGTTCACTCTTTGGCCTCTGATCATATCAGCAACCATTCTCATCTTACGAGCAGAGGTAGGAACATTATTAAGTTTAGCTACAGCTTCCATTATCTTCTCTTATCCTTTTTAGCAATGTGACCTCTAAAATTCCTTGTAGGAGCGAATTCACCGAATTTATGACCTACCATATTTTCAGTTACAAATACAGGAATAAACTTATTTCCGTTATGTACAGCGAAGGTATGACCTACGAATTCAGGTGATATCATTGATCTCCTTGACCATGTCTTGATTACTGATTTCTTACCAGAACCATTCATGGCATCGACTTTATTTTCAAGTCTGAAATCGATATAAGGTCCTTTTTTTAATGAACGTGCCATTATTTCTTCTTTTTACCAATTATCAATCTATTCGAGTATTTCTTAGGTGTTCTAGTCTTCTGACCTTTAGCATAAAGACCATTTCTTGATCTTGGATGCCCTCCAGAAGATTTACCTTCACCACCACCCATTGGGTGATCGACTGGGTTCATTACTACACCTCTTACTCTTGGACGTCTACCTAACCATCTCTTACGACCAGCTTTTCCAAGCCTTACGTTCATATGATCAGAGTTTCCTACCGAACCGATAGTCGCCATACACGTCACTAAAATATTTCTCATTTCGCCAGAAGGTAATTTCAACGTTGCGTATTTACCTTCTCTAGCGACAAGCTGCACATATGATCCTGCGCTTCTTGCTAAAGCAGCACCCTTACCTGGCTTAAATTCTACATTGTGTACAATTGTACCCAATGGAATTTTAGCTAGAGGCAATGCATTACCCACTTCTGGTGCTACGCCTTCGCCAGAAATTACTGTCTGACCTACTTGTAGTCCGTTAGGAGCGATTATGTATCTTTTCTCACCATCAGCATAGTACAACAAAGCTACCCTTGCCGACCTTGATGGATCGTATTCTACAGATTTAACAGTTGCAGGCACGTCAAACTTCTCTCTTTTGAAGTCAACGATTCTCAACTTTCTTTTATGACCACCACCTAGGTATCTCATGGTCATTTTACCGGAGTTATTTCTACCACCGGATCTCTTCAGAGGAGCCAACAAAGACTTCTCAGGAGTAGCCGTTGTTACATCTGCGAAGTCAGGAGCGATTCTGCCCCTTGTTCCCGGTGTCATTGGTCTTAGTTTCTTAACGCCCATTGCTCTCTAATTAAATACCGCTGTAAAAATCTATTACTTCTCCTTCGGCTACCGTTACGATTGCTTTCTTGAAGGAATTCTTTCTTCCTGCGATCACTCTGGCTTTAGTATACCTAGACTTCATTTTACCTTGGTATCTCATCGTGTTAACATCTTCTACTGTAACACCATACATTTCTTCAACAGCCTTCTTGATCTCTACCTTATTAGCGGTTTCGTCCACTATGAAACCGTACTTACCGATTTCGTTAAGGCCTGATACTTTCTCTGTTACTAAAGGTTTCTTTAAAACACTCATGTCTATCTTACTTTAGTAGGTTTTGAAGTTTTTCAACAGAACTTTCGCTGATCAACATTCTGTCAGCGTTAAGCACGTCATATGTACTTAATTCATCTGCAGTTGTCACTTTAGCGTTTTGAATGTTTCTGCTTGATATTGCTACGTTTTTATCAGTGTTAGACACTACAAAAAGCGTTTTCTTATCTGCTACAGACAGGCTGTTTAAAACATTCACAAAGTCTTTCGTTTTTGGCGCATCGAAAGAGAAATCTTCCAATACCATAAGACTGTTGTCTTGCGCTTTGTAAGTCATTGCTGATTTACGAGCTAGCGTTTTCAACTTCTTATTTAACTTAAAACCGTAGTTTCTTGGCTTAGGACCAAATACACGTCCACCACCTCTAAACACAGGAGACTTGATACTACCAGCTCTGGCTGTACCTGTTCCTTTTTGTTTCTTTATTTTTCTTGTAGAACCAGAGATTTCTGCTCTTTCCTTAGACTTGTGAGTTCCTTGACGTTGGTTAGCCAAAAATTGCTTCACATCTAAGTAGATGGCGTGATCGTTTGGTTCAATACCGAAGATATCATCTGAAAGCGTTACTTTTCTTCCAGTGTCTTCCCCACTATTTTTTAATACTGCAATCTCCATCTTCTTATTTCTCTAGGACTACGATTGAATTATTCGCTCCAGGCACAGAACCACTCACTACGATAAGGTTCTTTTCTGGTACAACTTTCATTACTTCTAGGTTAATTACCGTTACACGATCATTACCCATTCTTCCTGCCATTCTAGTACCTTTAAATACTCTTGCAGGATATGAAGCACCGCCAATAGAACCTGGGGCTCTTAATCTGTTGTGCTGTCCGTGAGTAGCTTGACCAACACCGCCGAAGCCATGTCTCTTTACTACTCCCTGGAAACCCTTACCTTTTGAAGTTCCAATGGCATCAACAAAATCACCTTCTTTGAAAACATCGCCAACTGTGATTTCATTACCTAAGGCTACCATACCTTCGAACTCCTCTCGGAAATCTCTAAACTCAACTACACTTTTCTTTGGAGTTGTATTGGCCTTCTTAAAGTGACCTTTCAATGCATTTGGAGTATTCTTCTCCTTACGCTCTCCATAAGCTAATTGAACAGCTTGGTATCCGTCTGTCTCTTGATTTTTTACTTGCGTTATAACGCAAGGACCAGCTTCTATCACCGTGCATGCGACATTACGTCCATCGACACTGTATACGCTAGTCATTCCGATTTTTTTTCCGATAATTCCAGACATCTTTTAAATCATTTTCTAACCCATAAACATAGGGCTCCCGCAAAACGGATTGCAAAGATAGGAATTTAATATTTTGTTACAAGGCAGGGGTTTAAAAAAGAAGGGGAAATTTCAAGATACCTGTGCAATACTTACATTCTGAAGTTTAAGAGCAGCTTTCCATCTTTTTTCCACCTAATAAATCCCGAGGGACCCGTATCCCAGACGGTTTTGTCATCACATCGATCTGCACTATGATAGACTTTCAACCAATCATTCTGAATTTCTATAAGGTTGAAACAGTAGTTGCCATTAGAATTATGTGTCTCTTTGGAGTTAGGCGACTTGTACAAACGACCATCTTTACCATTTATGTGATGTACTGAAGTCAGAAAATTCTCCCAGCTCTCAATTTCGGTTTTTGGAGCTACTATCCAACCCAAAGCACCTGTAGATTCATCAGTAACCACTTGCAGCCAACCATCTTGTACCCTTACTACTCGTACTGAAAAATAGCCTTGCAACTGCCCATAACTTAGTGGAGAGAAATCGATCGAATCATTCCCGTAATAGCTTTTATACAAACGAGGCCTTCCTGCTATAAAATCTACACTAATCTCGAAAGACGGTGACCTCAATTTGGGCGCAGGGTAAATCTGTATAGTTTCATTTTGATTTGGTTCAAAATTAAATACTCCTTTACCAACAGAACTATTATTAGCATTACAGCCATACAAAAAACATAGCAGTAACAAATAAATCTTCGACTTAGCAATCCAGGAAATACTATTTCTCCAGTTCAAATCTGTAATTAACAAGTTCCAATTTGTCATCATGCTTATTATAGGCAATAAACATCAGCCCCTCTTTTGACGGTATACCGAATATATAGTACCCTTTCGGAAATGGTATTTCCATATATTCAACAAAATCCTTTGAGGCCACAGAAAGGTAAAAATCTTCATCATCTTCAAAATTGATGTTTTCTCCCTTAACTATTCTATAAAACAGATTTCTGTAATTGTCAGTAATAACTGGGTAAAAATTTGCTGATCTAACTTGATGTTCGAATATACTCACATTAGAGCTACCTGACATTACCTCTATAGGGCCAGCATCATTGGGCGTATTATTAGACTTCATTGAAAAAATACTTTCACCCATTGAGTTCTTAATCAGAACCTGACTGGATGATTTATAATTTATTGTTAACACATCATTATTTCGCCAAAAATTTACTCCTCTCAGTTCCCCATAGTTACCAGCAGTTCTAAATAGTTTGACAGGAACACTATTTTGCTCTATATGCAAAGTTTCTAGATTCAAACTGACCATTAACGGGTTAACCTCTGCATCACTTTGTTTAGTGAAATAATATACTTCCATTAATATTGATTTATCCGATGGACTATACTGTAGACCCGAATATTTATTGACCGATAACCTACCCACCGTAAAGTCAAAGCCCGTAAAATCCGAATCCGTATTATTAATAAGAAGTCTCCGTATAACTTTTCCTTCAAGGGTAATCAGAGTTATGTAATCATTACCTCCAATTAATAAGGTATTCTTATCCCAAATGGAAATAGCACGAACGGACTGAACAAAATCAGGACCCTCGGTAATTAGTCTAACTTTGTTCACAAACGCCCTCTGAGAAAGATTTATAATAACTATGCTATGATCAGTATAGCTGTATGCTGCTAAAAATTCATCCTCTTCTTCAAACCAAATAAATGGTAATGACAAATTTGGAGACACCGATGGAGGCAAATCAACTTCAAAAATAAATTTGGATATCGAAAAACCTGATACTGATTCTTGAGCTTTATGATCACACGAAACAACCATCCCTAGAAGGATCAAAAAAAAGCATCCCAATATAAACTTATACATCTTCATCAATGATTAACGAGCATCTAAGTCTTTTGAGGGTTGTTTAATGGACAATTGGGGCCACCCTCCTGAAAAACTGCCGTTTCCCGCATATTTGGTGAACAAACGTCAATTATTGTCCTTAAGACTGTACAAGGTTGATATTCCTGATCGGAACAATTTTTCTCGAAATCGTCGTGCGCTTGAAGCTGTTCTTGCTTACCGCAAACCCACATCTCTCCGCCCGCCTCACAGCTTTGATTTCCAGTTTGCGCATTCACAAAAAAGCATAACAACATGATAGGTATTCCAACAATAGATCTTTTTAGCATTTTCATGAGGTTTATACTTCTAACTGTATTTTATTCAATTTAAAGTATAATCAAATAATATTCAATTTATATTCCTCCCTCTGTACAAAAAAAAGGGCTCGCTTTACAGCGAGCCCCTTTACTCTATATTATGTAAGGTACTTAAACCTTTATTTCTACATCTACACCTGAAGGTAATTCAAGCTTCATCAAAGCATCTACAGTTTTTGCACTTGAAGAGTAGATATCTACTAATCTTTTGTAAGTACAAAGCTGAAATTGCTCACGTGCCTTTTTATTCACGTGTGGTGACTTCAATACTGTAAATTTCTCTTTTACTGTAGGTAGTGGAATAGGACCACTTACTACAGCTCCGGTAGTTTTTACTGCTCTCACAATTTTCTCTGATGACTTATCCACCAAGTTGTGATCGTATGACTTTAATTTGATTCTAATTTTCTGTGTCATTATAGTAAAATTTACAGCTTATTCTCCTTTTGATTTTTTGATTACCTCTTCAGCAATATGATTTGGCACAGCTTCGTAGTGAGAGAACGTCAATGAAGCAGTTGCTCTACCTGAAGACATTGTTCTCAAATCAGTTACATAACCGAATAGTTCAGATAATGGTACATCTGCTTTAACAACAGTGGAAGTACCTTTGGTATCCATACCTTTCATCATTCCTCTTCTACGGTTAAGATCACCAGTGATACTACCAGTATATTCATCTGGAGTCACTACATCTACACCCATAATTGGTTCCATTAATTTAGGAGTAGCTTTTCTAGCCGCTTCTTTAAAACCAAGTCTAGCAGCCATTTCAAAAGATAGTGCATCTGAATCGACATCATGGAATGAACCATGGAAGAGTCTCACTTTCATTCTTTCTAACGGATAGCCTGCCAAAGGACCGTTTACCATTGCGGATGCAAACCCTTTCTCTACAGAAGGGATGAATTCTCTAGGAATTATACCACCCTTGATATCATTATCAAATTGTAATCCGTCTTTGTCGTGATCTTCATCAGCAGGGCCAATTTCAAATACGATATCAGCGAATTTACCTTTACCACCTGATTGCTTCTTATAAACCTCTTTATGCTCAACAGTTGAGTTGATAGATTCTTTATAAGCCACCTGCGGTGCTCCTTGATTTACTTCTACCTTAAATTCACGTCTCATACGATCCATGATAATATCTAAGTGAAGCTCACCCATACCTCTAAGAATAGTTTGACCTGTTTCTTCGTCAGTATGAACTTTCAAGGTTGGATCTTCTTCCACTAGTTTAGCAATAGCCATACCTAGTTTATCAACGTCTGCCTGAGTTTTAGGCTCAATTGCATATCCAATTACTGGATCAGGGAAGTCCATAGATTCAAATACAATCTTATTCTTCTCGTCACACAGTGTATCTCCTGTTTTTATGTCTTTAAATCCTACAACTGCAGCAATATCACCAGCATGTAAGCTATCAATAGCATTCTGCTTGTTGGCGTGCATTTGGAAGATTCTAGAAATACGCTCTTTCTTATTAGTTCTTGTGTTGTACACATAAGAACCTGAGTTCAGCATTCCTGAGTATGATCTCACGAAACAAAGACGACCTACAAATGGATCTGTAGCAATTTTAAATGCTAGAGATGCAAACGGCTCATCCGGAGATGGCTTTCTTGAAGCCTCTTCTTCAGTGTCTGGATCTACACCAACAATACTATCTCTATCCATTGGTGAAGGAAGTAATTCCATCACATAGTCAAGTAGAGTTTGAACTCCTTTGTTTTTAAAGGCTGATCCACACATCATTGGCACAAAGTCCAAATTGATAGTAGCCTGTCTTAAAGCTGCAAGAATCTCATCTTTAGTAATAGAATCAGGATCCTCAAAGAACTTCTCTAATAAAGAGTCATCGTATTCAGCGATAGCCTCTAACAGTCCTTCTCTATATTCAGCAACTTCGTCAACCATATCAGCAGGAATTTCAATTTCTTCGAAAGTCATTCCTTGATCGGCTTCGTTCCAAATAATTGCTTTATTCTCTACAAGGTCAACTACACCTTTAAAGTTTTCTTCTGCACCGATAGGCAATTGTAAAGGCACTGCTTTAGTACCTAACATTTCCTTTACTTGTCCACAAACCATTAAGAAGTCTGCACCAGCACGGTCCATTTTATTAACGAAGCCAATTCGAGCAACTTTATAGTTATCTGCAAGTCTCCAGTTAGTTTCTGATTGTGGCTCTACACCATCAACAGCAGAAAACAAGAACACCAAGCCGTCTAGCACACGTAATGATCTGTTTACTTCAACAGTAAAATCAACGTGACCAGGAGTATCAATAATATTGATATGGTATTCATTGTCTTTATAAGGCCAGAATACAGTAGTGGCAGCAGAAGTAATAGTAATACCTCTTTCTTGCTCTTGCTCCATCCAGTCCATAGTAGCATCTCCATCGTGAACTTCGCCGATTTTATGAGATACTCCAGTATAATACAGTATACGCTCGGTTGTTGTAGTCTTACCTGCATCAATATGCGCTGCAATACCTATGTTCCGAGTTAATTTTAAATCTCTTGCCATTTTAGTCTAGGAATTAAAATCTAAAGTGTGAAAATGCTTTATTGGCCTCGGCCATTCTGTGCGTATCGTCTTTTTTCTTAACGGCTGCACCCTCACCTTTTGAACCAGCAATTACTTCTCCAGCTAGTTTTTCAGTCATGGTTTTCTCACCTCTCTTACGAGCGAACATGATCATCCATTTAATACCGAGTGAGGTTTTACGACCTGGTCTTACCTCAATAGGTACTTGAAAAGTAGCACCACCTACTCTTCTACTTTTCACTTCGACTGACGGCATGATGTTACTCAATGCTTTCTTCCAAGTTTCAAGACCATTCTCACCAGTTCGTTCTTCTACAATATCCATTGCTTTGTAGAACGTGTTGTAGGCAATACTCTTCTTTCCGTCGACCATAAGGTAGTTCACGAACTTTGTTACTAAAGTATCATGGAACTTAGGATCAGGAAGAATATATCTCTTCTTTGGTTTAGCTTTTCTCATTGCTTATTTGATTGACTATTTTTTTGCTTTTGGACGTTTAGCTCCGTACTTCGATCTTCTTTGAAGTCTTCCGCTTACTCCTGCGGTATCTAACGCACCGCGAATAATGTGATATCTTACACCTGGAAGGTCTTTTACTCTTCCTCCTCTGATTAAGACAATTGAGTGTTCTTGAAGGTTATGACCTTCACCAGGGATATATGCGTTCACCTCTTTACCATTGGTCAACCTTACTCTAGCTACTTTTCTCATAGCTGAATTAGGCTTTTTAGGTGTAGTCGTATATACCCTTGTACAAACACCCCTTCTTTGTGGGCAGCTATCCAGCGCAGGAGACTTTGACTTTGAAGTCAACTTCTTTCTACCCTTTCTTACTAGTTGTTGTATAGTAGGCATTTACAATTGTTTTTAAATTAATTTTTTCCTAGTTGCAATTTTCGGACTGCAAAGGTAACGAAAGATGTTTTCGAAACAAACACCTGATCTTAAATAAAATTAGATTAGATATTTGGTCCTCAATACTGGTGCTCTCGCTTATTTCCATAAAAAAAGGGTTGCCGAAGCAACCCTTCTATTCTCTATAATTTTTGCCTTCTAAGCTTCGCCAACTGTGCCTCCAAAATTCATTGGAAACTTAGGTGGCTCCTCGCTTTGCTTTATTGGACCAAAGTTTTTCTCGAACTTATCGATATTATCCTTTAGCGCATAAAGCAAACGCTTGGCATGTTCTGGCGTGATTACAATTCTCGATTTCACTTTTGCCTTGGGTACTCCAGGCATCATTTTTATGAAATCAATTACGAATTCACTGTTCGAATGAGCAATCATAGCCAAATTAACATATTGACCTTCGGCTACTTCCTCGGACAATTCAATATTTAATTGATTCTGATTCGCTTGCTCGTTCTGATCTGCCATGTGCTTAGAGTTCTACGCTTTCACTTTCTTCTGCCTGAGCTCTGTAAGCTTCTTTGGCAGCTAGTAATTTATCATACTCCTCTTGGCTACCAACGATCAGGTCATTGTAATGCCTCATACCTGTTCCGGCTGGAATCAAGTGACCAACAATTACATTTTCCTTCAATCCGTTCAACGTATCAGCTTTACCTCTGATAGAAGCTTCACTTAATACTTTGGTAGTTTCCTGGAATGATGCTGCAGAGATAAAGCTGTCAGTACCCAAAGAAGCTTGTGTAATTCCTTGAAGTTTTGGTTTAGAAACTGCTGGTTGAGCGTCTCTAACTTCTACTAACTTCATGTCCTTTCTTCTTAGGCTAGAATTCTCATCTCTAAGATCTCTAGGTGTTACAATCTGTCCAGCTTTCAAGTTTTCAGACTCACCTGGTTCAGAAACTACTTTCATATCAAGAATGGCATCATTCTCTTCTCTGAACAAAAACTTATCTACTACTTGTCCTGGAAGGAATTGCGTATCACCAGCATCCATGATCTCAACTTTCTGCATCATTTGCTTAACGATCGCCTCAATGTGCTTATCGTTAATCTTCACACCTTGTAGACGGTATACTTCTTGTATCTCATTTACTAGGTATTCTTGAACTGCAGTTGGTCCTTGAATATTCAAGATATCATTAGGAGTCGTTGCACCATCAGATAATTGGTAACCTGCTCTTACAAAGTCATTGTCTTGTACAAGAATGTGCTTAGACAATGGCACCATGTATTTCTTCTTCACTCCATCTTTAGACTCAATAAAGATTTCTCTGTTACCTCTTTTGATTCCTCCATAAGTTACAACACCATCAATTTCTGACACTACTGCCGGGTTAGACGGGTTACGTGCTTCGAACAATTCAGTCACTCTTGGAAGACCACCTGTGATATCCCTCGATTTACCCATTGTTCTTGGAATCTTCGCCAATGGCTGTCCAATTTTCACTTTATCACCTGCATCTACTGCTAAGTGAGCTCCAACTGGAATATTGTATGCTTTAGAATCTGCTTTTGCATTTACAACAACCGCAGGGTTCTTCGTTTTATCTTTTGTATCCGTAATTACTTTTTCTCTGTGACCAGTCTGCTCATCAAACTCTTCTTTGTAAGTAATTCCTTCTTCGATAGCATCAAATTCGATTGTACCATCAAATTCGGAAAGAATAACAGCATTGTACGGATCCCACTTACATAGTTGGTCATCCTTTTCTACTTTCTGTCCTTCTTTTACTTGAAGAATAGCACCGTAAGGCACATGGTTTGAGATTAAGACTTTCTTAGTCTTAGGATCAAGGATCTGAATTTCTCCAGTTCTACCCATTACAATGTTGACTTTTTCGCCTTCATCATTAGTAGTTGGTAGTGATCTTAATTCTTCAAAAGCAATTACACCAGCAAACTTGGCTTTAACCGTTGCATCTACAGCAATGTTGGAAGCCGTACCACCTACGTGGAATGTTCTTAATGTAAGCTGTGTACCTGGTTCACCAATTGACTGTGCAGCAATTACACCAACAGCTTCACCTCTCTGTACCATTTTATTGGTTGAGAGGTTTCTTCCGTAACACTTAGCACAAACACCTTTTTTAGTTTCACATGTTAATACAGATCTGATTTCAACATCTTCAATAGCTGTCTCATCAATTAAGTCTGCTATTTTTTCAGTGATCTCTTCACCTGAAGCAACAAGTAGTTCTTCAGAAATAGGGTCGTAAATATCATGAACAGAAACTCTACCTAAGATTCTTTCAGAAAGTGGTTCCACCACATCTTCGTTATCTTTTAGTGCAGATACTGTTAATCCTCTTAGTGTTCCACAATCTTCTTCATTCACTACACAATCCTGAGCTACATCTACCAAACGTCTTGTTAGGTAACCTGCATCTGCAGTTTTCAATGCTGTATCGGCCAAACCTTTACGAGCACCGTGAGTAGAGATAAAGTACTCTAGTACATCTAGACCTTCCTTAAAGTTTGAAAGAATTGGGTTTTCAATGATGGCTCCTACAGAACCTGCAAGGTTTTTCTGTGGCTTAGCCATCAGACCTCTCATACCACCCAACTGACGAATCTGCTCTCTAGAACCACGGGCTCCTGAGTGCATCATCATAAAGATGGAATTGAAACCTTGGTTATCTTCTTCCATCTCTTGCATCAAACCGTTTGTCAACTTCGTGTTAACACGTGTCCAAATGTCAATTACTTGATTATATCTTTCATTGTCAGTGATAAGACCCATTAAGTAGTTTTGCCATACAGCATCCACTTCTTCTTTTGCACTGTCAACGAGTGTTACTTTGTTATCAGGAATATGAATGTCATTCAATCCCATTGATAGGCCACCTTTGTAAGCCATCTGGAAACCAAGTTCCTTAATATCATCCAAGAACTTAGCTGTTTTTGCGATACCACAAATATTAACAACCATTTGGATAATCTTCTGAAGCTTTTTCTTCGTCAATAACTCGTTAACGTATCCTACTTCTTCTGGCACACTTTGGTTGAAAAGAACTCGACCTGCAACAGTCTCGATTACTTTGTCTACCAACACTTCGTTTTCACGAACTCTAGTTTTGACATGAACATATGCATGTTTAGAAACTACACCTTCGTTCATTGCGATAATTACTTCTTCAGCAGAGTAAAAACGCATACCTTCTCCAGCTACTTTGTGATCGTCAGTAGATCTTCTACCCTTAGTCACATAGTATAGTCCCAACACCATGTCTTGAGATGGCACTGTTACTGGAGCTCCGTTGGCTGGGTTCAAGATGTTATGAGAAGAAAGCATCAAAGTACTTGCTTCTAACACAGCATCATGTCCTAGTGGCACGTGCACAGCCATTTGGTCACCATCAAAATCCGCGTTAAATGCAGTACATACTAACGGGTGTAATTGAATTGCTTTTCCTTCAATTAGTTTTGGCTGGAAAGCTTGGATACCTAATCTGTGTAGTGTTGGTGCTCTGTTCAATAGTACTGGATGTCCTTTCAATACGTTTTCAAGGATATCCCAAACTACTGGATCTTTTCTATCAACAATTTTCTTTGCCGACTTCACTGTTTTCACAATTCCTCTTTCTATCAGTTTTCTGATAATAAAAGGTTTGAAGAGCTCAGCAGCCATATTCTTAGGTAAACCACACTCATGTAGTTTAAGCTCAGGACCTACAACGATCACAGAACGACCAGAGTAATCAACACGCTTACCTAGTAGGTTTTGACGGAATCGACCTTGTTTACCTTTAAGCATATCACTTAAAGATTTCAATGCTCTGTTTCCATCAGAACGAACTGCATTTACTTTTCTAGAGTTATCGAAAAGTGAGTCAACAGCTTCCTGAAGCATACGTTTCTCATTTCTAAGAATTACCTCAGGTGCTTTAATATCTATTAATCTCTTCAGTCTGTTATTTCTAATAATAACTCTTCTGTAAAGATCATTTAAATCTGACGTAGCAAATCTACCACCATCTAGAGGCACTAATGGTCTCAATTCTGGTGGAATTACTGGAACCATTTTGATGATCATCCACTCAGGACGATTCTCGATTCTAGTTTTTGCATCACGGAAAGCTTCAACTACTCTCAAACGTTTTAGGGCTTCTGCCTTTCTCTGCTGAGATGTATCTGTTGCTGCTTGGTGACGAAGAGCATAAGACATACTGTCCAAGTCAAGTCTCGCTAATAACATTTCAAGTGCATCAGCACCCATTTTAGCGATGAACTTCTCTGGGTCATCATCATCTAGCATTTGATTCTCACGTGGAAGCTTATCAAGGATATCTAAGTACTCATCCTCAGTAAGGAAATCCATGTAGCTAATGCCTTCCTCTTCTTTAATTCCAGGTTGGATTACCGCATATCTTTCATAATAGATAATCTGATCCAGTTTTTTTGTTGGCAACCCAAGTAGGTAACCTATTTTATTCGGCAACGATTTAAAATACCAAATGTGTGCAACAGGAACGACCAACTCAATGTGGCCCATTCGCTCTCTTCTAACCTTTTTCTCGGTTACTTCAACACCACACCTATCGCAGATGATACCTTTATATCGAATTCTCTTGTACTTCCCACAATGACATTCCCAATCCTTTACAGGTCCGAATATCCTTTCACAGAATAAACCGCCCATTTCAGGTTTGTAGGTTCTATAGTTAATAGTTTCTGGCTGTGTAACCTCACCATGAGAAGACTCAAGGATAGATTCAGGAGAAGCTAAACTAATAGTGACCTTGTTGAAGTCGTTGTTAAGTTTTCTATTCTTTTTAAATGCCATAGCTTTTTTTAATTCTTAATTGTGGCCTAAACCAAACCCAAATTGTAATTAGTCTAAAGTGATTTCAAGTGCTAGTCCTCTAAGCTCATGTACCAGTACATTAAATGATTCTGGAATATTAGGCTTAGGAATAGAGTCTCCCTTAACAATCGCTTCGTATGCTTTCGCCCTACCAATTACATCATCTGATTTTACAGTCAGGATTTCTTGCAGTACGTGCGAAGCACCAAATGCTTCAAGTGCCCATACTTCCATTTCTCCAAATCTCTGACCACCGAATTGTGCTTTACCACCAAGCGGTTGCTGCGTAATCAATGAGTAAGGTCCAATAGACCTTGCATGCATCTTATCATCTACTAAGTGACCTAACTTCAGCATGTAAGCTATACCTACAGTTACTGGCTGATCAAATCTTTGTCCACTTAGACCATCATTTAGGTATTCACGTCCTGCGCTTGGAAGACCGGCTGCTGTTAATTCAGTTTCCACTTCTTCCATACTTGCTCCATCAAAAATTGGAGTCGCGTATGTTTTACCTAGTTTAAGACCTGCCCACGCTAAAACAGTTTCGTAAATCTGTCCGATGTTCATCCTTGATGGTACACCTAGTGGGTTCAATACGATATCCATTGGTGTTCCGTCATCTAAGAAAGGCATATCTTCCTCTCTAACGATTCTTGCTACAACACCTTTGTTACCGTGACGACCGGCCATTTTATCACCTACTTTAAGTTTACGTTTCTTAGCAACGTATACTTTTGCAAGCTGTACAATACCTGTTGGTAATTCATCACCTACTTCAATCGTAAATCTTCTACGCTTGAATTCTCCAGTAATGGCATTACGCTTCAGGTTATAGTTCTTAACTATTCTAACAACAAGGTTATTAACTTTATCGTCTTCTGTCCAACCATCAAGGTTAAGGTCAGAAACCAAGTTTACTTCTTCTTGTACGCTATAGTTACTTTCATCTCTGTAGATATTCTTTTCAGGGAATAGATTATTAGAGATATTGTTTTTATTAAACTTTACGCCTTTAGAAATTACTTCATCTCCAAATTTGTGTGTTACACCACTACAAGTTTTGCCTTCTAATAATGATACAAATTTTTCAATAATTTGAGTTCTTACTTCAAGTAAGTCCTTGCTGTATTGTGCCTTCAATACTTCAACTTCTTTCTTAGATTTTGCTCTAAGGTCTTTGTCCTTTTTAGGACGAGAGAAAAGTTTTGTATCGATAACCACACCTCTTAATGAAGGAGAAGCTTTTAATGAAGCATCTTTAACATCACCTGCTTTATCTCCGAAAATAGCTCTTAAGAGTTTCTCTTCTGGTGTAGGATCAGTCTCACCTTTTGGGGTGATTTTACCAATTAGAATATCACCTTCTTTGATTTCAGCTCCTACTCTGATGACACCATGTTCATCAAGGTTTTTCACTGCTTCCTCACTTACGTTAGGAATCTCAGAAGTTAATTCTTCTTGACCTCTTTTAGTGTCTCTAACTTCAAGTTCGTATTCATCAATGTGAATTGACGTATAAACATCATCTCTTACTACTCTTTCAGAGATAACAATTGCATCTTCAAAGTTATACCCTTGCCAAGGCATGTAAGCTACCATTAGGTTCTTACCTAGTGCTAACTCACCGTTTTGGGTAGAATAACCTTCACAAAGCACTTGGTTTTTCTCTACTTTCTCGCCTTTAAGAACGATTGGTTTCAAGTTAACCGTAGTGTCTTGGTTAGTTCTTCTAAATTTAATGAGATCGTAAGTTTTGTACTCAGTATCAAAGTTGATTAACTCATCTTCTTTGCTCTGGTTGTACTTAATTATAATTTTAGTAGCATCTACAAAATGTACAGTACCCGCTTCTTCAGCAATTACTAACATTCTAGAGTCACGTGCAGCTCTTGCCTCTAAACCTGTACCAACAATTGGTGCTTCCGGTTTTAACAATGGAACTGCTTGACGTTGCATGTTCGATCCCATCAGGGCACGGTTTGCATCATCATGCTCTAAGAATGGAATTAAAGAGGCCGCAACAGATACAATTTGGTTCGGTGCAACATCCATGTAAGTAAGCTCTTTCGGCTCTACTACTGGGAAGTCACCTTCGTATCTCGCTTTAACTTTCTCATTTACGAAAACTCCGCTCTCCTGTACAGGTGCATTTGCCTGAGCAATGTTATGCGTATCTTCTTCTTCGGCAGTTAGGTAAATAATGTCATCTGACATATTTACTTTACCGCTGTTTACTTTTCGATATGGGGTCTCAATGAATCCCATGCTATTGACTTTAGCATGAACACATAGAGATGAAATCAATCCAATGTTTGGACCTTCTGGTGTTTCAATTGTACAAAGACGACCATAGTGAGTATAGTGAACATCTCGTACCTCGAAACCTGCTCTTTCTCTTGAAAGACCACCTGGCCCTAATGCAGACATTCTTCTTTTGTGCGTAATCTCTGCCAATGGATTCGTTTGATCCATAAACTGAGAAAGCTGGTTTGTTCCGAAGAATGAGTTGATTACTGAAGAAAGCGTTCTTGCATTAATCAAATCGACTGGTTTAAAGTCTTCATTGTCACGCACGTTCATTCTTTCTTTGATGGTTCTAGCCATACGCGCTAAACCAACACCAAACTGAGCATATAACTGCTCACCAACTGTTCTTACCCTTCTGTTAGATAAGTGATCAATATCATCAACAATTGCTTTTGAGTTGATCAAACCGATCAAGTACTTCACAATTGAGATTATATCTTCAGTAGTTAAAACAAGCTTCTCGGAATCAATCTGAAGGTCTAGCTTCTTATTAATTCTATATCGCCCTACTTCACCTAAGTTATATCTCTTGTCTGAGAAGAAAAGTGACTGAATAATGTCACGAGCTGTTTGCTCATCCGGTGCATCAGTATTTCTTAACTGACGATAGATTTGCTCTACTGCTTCTTTTTCAGAGTTTGAGTTATCCTTTGAAAGGGTATTGTATATTATAGTGTAGTCTGCAATGTTGATATCTTCTCTATGAAGAATAACTGACTCAACATCAGCTTCCATAATCATATCAACATGCTCTTCAGAAAGAACTGAATCTCTTTCTAACAACACTTCATTTCTATGAATAGATACAACTTCTCCTGTATCTTCATCTACGAAATCTTCAACCCAAGTTCTTAGAACTCTCGCAGCTAGTTTACGGCCAATAGCCTTTTTCAACGCTGCTTTTTTAGCACCTATCTCTTCAGAAAGGCCAAAAAGGTCTAGAATATCTTTATCTGTACCGTAACCAATAGCTCTTAAAAGCGTAGTAACGGGGAATTTTTTCTTTCTATCGATGTAAGCATACATTACGCTGTTTACATCTGTAGCAAATTCAATCCATGATCCTTTAAAAGGAATAATTCTGGCTGAATATAAAGGGGTTCCATTGGTGTGCTTGCTTTGCGCAAAGAATACACCTGGAGATCTGTGTAATTGAGAAACGATTACTCTTTCAGCACCATTAATTACAAATGAACCTTTAATGGTCATGTAAGGAATGTTACCTAAGAATACTTCTTGCTCAATCGTTTCGAAATCTTCATTATCCTCATCATTACAAGTCAAACGAAGTTTCGCTTTTAGCGGCACAGAGTAAGTCAAACCACGATCGATACATTCTGCAACGTCGTATTTTGGTGGGTCAACCAAATAATCTACGAATTCAAGAACGAAATTCTCTCTCGAATCCGAAATCGGAAAGTTCTCAGAGAAAACCTTGAACAAACCATCCTGAGTTCTTTTATCCGCTGGTGTTTCTAATTGGAAGAAGTCTTCAAACGACTTAACCTGAACATCAAGGAAATCAGGATAATCTAATATTGATTTAATCGAAGAGAAGTTTATTCTTTTTGATTGATTTGCTAGAATAGCCAAGGCCTTAATTTTTTTGTTATCAAATAATTATAGTCGCATCCACTAGGATGCTGGTAAGGGACAATTCCCTAAAATGTATACAAACAGGAAAAGACCCGTGATCTCGGAAGATCAGGGTCTATTCCAAAGCCATTATACAATGGCCAATCAAATTACTTAAGCTCTACTTCAGCTCCAGCTTCTTCAAGCTGCTTCTTAAGTGCTTCAGCTTCGTCTTTAGCAACTCCTTCTTTTACAGCTTTAGGAGCACTGTCTACGATCTCTTTTGCTTCTTTTAATCCTAAACCAGTTAATTCTTTCACTAGTTTAACTACCTGTAGTTTTGCACCACCAGCAGCAGTTAATACAACGTCGAATTCTGATTTTTCTTCAGCTCCACCTTCGTCTCCACCACCAGCAGCAGGGCCAGCAACAGCTACAGCAGCAGCTGCAGGTTCGATTCCGTATTCGTCTTTAAGGATATCAGCAAGTTCGTTAACTTCTTTCACAGTTAAGTTCACTAACTGCTCTGCGAATTCTTTCAAGTCTGCCATTTTAATTATTTGTTATAAAGTTTTGTAAATCTTGTTTGTTATTAATTTTCACGTTCAGACAACGTCTTAAGGATTCCTGAAAGTTTATTACCAGAGCCTTGAAGACCAGAGATAACATTCTTAGCAGGAGATTGAAGTATAGTAATTACTTCGCCAATTAGCTCAGCCTTAGACTTAAGCTTACTTAGCATATCTAAATTTTCCTCTCCTATGAAAAGATCCGTGTCAATAGACGCGCCCTTAAACAATGGAGATTCCATGCCTGATTTTTTTCTAAATTCCTTGATCAATTTTGCAGGTGAGTTAGCGTTCTCACCAGAGAACATAACGCCTGTAAAACCTCTCAATACACTCTCGTCAAAAGGAACGTAGTCAGTATCTAACTGCGCCAAAGCCTTTTGCACCATAGTGTTTTTTACCACTTTGTACTCGATTCCATTCTCGAAGCACAAACCTCTCAACATGTTGGTTTCAGCTACCGTCATTCCGGAAGCATCAGTTATATAGAAGTTGTCGTTTTGTGAAAACTTCTCTACCAACTCTTCGATTAGTATTGCTTTTTCTGCTCTATTCATAATTATAGTCCGGAAATTGAGTTTGTATCTACTTTAACTCCTGGGCTTTGCGTAGTCGAAATATTGACACTTTTAAAATAAGTACCTTTCGACGATGCAGGTTTCAGTTTAGAGATTGTCTGTAGTACCTCTCTAGCATTTTCAGCAATTTTCTCCGGAGAGAAAGAAGACTTTCCAATACTTGTATGAATGATACCAGCTTTATCTACTTTAAAGTCGATTTTACCACCTTTTACATCTTGAACTGCTTTCGCAACATCAAGCGTAACAGTACCCGCTTTTGGGTTTGGCATAAGACCTCTCGGTCCTAATACTCTACCTAAGCGACCAACTTTGGCCATAACAGTAGGCATAGTGATGATCACATCAATGTCAGTCCAACCACCTTCAATTTTTGAAATGTAGTCGTCCAACCCAACGTGGTCTGCACCAGCATCTTTAGCTTCTTGCTCCTTATCAGGAGTACAAAGCACAAGCACTGTTACTTGTTTACCAGTTCCATGAGGAAGTGCAACTACACCTCTCACCATCTGGTCGGCCTTACGAGGATCCACTCCTAAACGTACGTCTATATCAACTGAAGCATCATAAGAGGCATTGTTAATTTCCTTAACAATTCCTGCAGCTTCATTTAATGCGTATTGCTTGGCTGGATCATATTTACTAAAAGCTATTTTTTGCTTTTTTGTCAATTTTGCCATTTGTACAAATCTTTAGTTATTCCAAGGTGCCTTACCTGTCACCCTTAACCCCATACTTCTCGCAGTACCCGCTATCATTTTCATAGCAGATTCTATTGTAAAAGCATTTAAATCCGGCATCTTAACCTCAGCGATCTCTTTTACCTGATCCCATGTAACACTACCCACTTTAACTCTGTTAGGCTCATCAGAACCCTTCTTTTGTTTAGAAGCTTCTAGCAGCATTACCGGTGCTGGAGGTGTTTTGATTACAAATTCAAAAGACTTATCACCAAAGATTGTGATAACAACAGGTATAACCTGTCCCATCTTATCTTGAGTACGTCCGTTGAATTGTTTACAAAACTCCATGATGTTAAGTCCTTTTGCACCAAGTGCAGGACCTACCGGCGGAGAAGGGTTGGCTTGGCCTCCCTTGACTTGCAACTTCAGATAACCAGCTATTTCTTTAGCCATCTTAATCTTGTTTTTCTACTTGCATGTAACTTAATTCAACCGGAGTATTTCGGCCAAAGATCTTAACCATAACATTAAGTTTTCTTCGTTCCTCAAATACCTCCTCAATTACTCCCGTAAATCCACTAAAAGGACCATCCATTACTTTCAAGGTCTCTCCTACTATAAATGGGGAATCTAGTTGCTCGTCAAAATCATCAATCTCTTCAACCTTACCTAAGATACGGTCGACTTCTGCTTGACGTAATGGGACTGGCGGAGTGGAAGCCTGGCCAGCCTTTTGACCTAAGAACCCTATGATTCCAGGGATATTTTTAATCATGTGAATGACTTCACCATTAGATATATCGGCTTGTACCATGATATAACCAGGAAACATATTTCTATCACGAGATTTCTTTTTCCCATTTCTGATCTCATAGACTTTCTCTGATGGGATCATCACTTGGGGAATCTGTTCTGAAAAATTTTCACGATCAATCTCGTTATCAAGATAATCTTTCGCTTTTCTTTCCTGGCCAGATACGGCTCTAACCATGTACCAACTTAGTTCTGACATTCTATTGATTGTTTCTTATAGATTGTAAAACAAATCCATCACTTTATCGAAACCCAAATCTATCACACCTATAAAAAGTGCGAAGATTAACGAGGCGACCAACACTAACACTGAACTACTCTGAAGATCAGAATACTTAGGCCAGCTTACCTTATGCCTCATCTCATCATAAGAAGCAGTAATAAAGGACTTTAATTTACTCATCGGTTTTACTCCTTTTATTTTGCACGGGTGGTAAGATTCGAACTCACGACCTTTGGTTTTGGAGACCACTGCTCTACCAACTGAGCTACACCCGTATTAAACTCCATTTGCCCCAAAACCATGCAAACAATTGAATATCAACTACTTACAAGTCGCTCTTCTGAAGGTTTTTATGAGTAGAAAAAGTACTGCAAACGCGACAGAAGCCCGAAACGGGCTGCAAATGTAGAAAATTTATAATAACGAAACAAACGCGTTTCCGAAAAAATCGAAAACGCGTTTATAATAAAAATCTATTTAGATAGAAGGACTAGTCAAGGATTTCAGTCACCTGACCTGCACCTACAGTTCTACCACCTTCTCTGATTGCGAATCTAAGTCCGTTTTCAAGCGCAACTGGGCTATGAAGTTCTACTTCAATAGTTACGTTATCACCAGGCATTACCATTTCGATGTCAGCAGGAAGTCTGATTTCACCAGTAACGTCAGTTGTTCTTAAGTAGAACTGAGGACGGTACTTGTTAAAGAATGGAGTATGACGTCCACCTTCTTCTTTTGAAAGCACATAAACTTCAGCTTTGAAGTGAGCATGTGGCTTAACAGAACCAGGCTTACAGATAATCATTCCTCTTTTAATATCAGCTTTCTCGATACCTCTAAGCAACAAACCTACGTTGTCACCAGCTTCACCTCTATCTAATATCTTACGGAACATCTCAACACCAGTAATAGTAGACTTCATGTCTTCTGCACCCATACCGATAATATCAACAGGATCTCCAGAGTTAATAACACCTCTTTCAATTCTACCAGTAGCAACAGTACCACGACCAGTGATCGAGAATACGTCCTCTACAGGCATTAAGAAATCTTTGTCAGTTAAACGCTCAGGAAGTGGAATGTAATCATCCACAGCAGCCATTAATTCAAGAATTTTTGGCACCCATTTTCCGTCACCATTCAATCCACCTAAAGCAGATCCTTGGATTACAGGAATATCGTCACCTGGGAATTCGTAGAAAGAAAGTAATTCTCTTACTTCCATTTCAACAAGCTCCAAAAGCTCTTCATCGTCAACCAAGTCAACTTTATTCATGAACACAACCAAAGCAGGAACACCTACCTGACGTGCCAATAGGATATGCTCTCTTGTTTGAGGCATTGGTCCATCAGTAGCAGCAACTACAAGAATAGCACCATCCATTTGCGCAGCACCAGTAACCATGTTTTTCACATAATCGGCGTGACCTGGACAGTCAACGTGTGCATAGTGTCTATTTTCTGTTGTATACTCTACGTGAGAAGTATTAATAGTAATACCTCTTTCTTTTTCTTCAGGAGCATTGTCAATTGAAGAAAAGTCTCTGTTTTCAGCAAGACCTGCGTCTGCTAGAACTTTTGTAATCGCAGCTGTTAATGTGGTCTTACCGTGGTCAACGTGACCGATAGTACCAATATTAACGTGCGGCTTTGAACGGTCAAAGGTTTCTTTAGCCATGTTTGAAAATTAGTTAATATTCAATTTATAAATTAAAAATCTGCATTGAGAGTGAATTTTTCACCCTTAATTTCTTTAGAGCCAATGACGAGATTTGAACTCGTGACCTCTTCCTTACCAAGGAAGCACTCTACCCCTGAGCTACATCGGCTTTTCAGCTTTTAAGTTCCCGATTGAAAGTCTTATAAACTTACTATCGCAAAACATCTACGCGGAACTCAAAGTATATGAGCGGGTGACCAGGTTCGAACCGGCGACCTACAGCTTGGAAGGCTGTCGCTCTACCAACTGAGCTACACCCGCTTTTTCTCTTAACCTCTTTAAATTTTCATTTAAAATTGGCTAAGTGACTGACTTTCTTTGTATAACAAATAAGTCATTGTGGGGGGAGCAGGATTCGAACCTGCGAAGTCATAAGACAACGGATTTACAGTCCGTCCCAGTTGGCCGCTTTGGTATCCCCCCTTTGATTTTCAGAACGTGAATGAACGCATAAAAAACCCTTTCTGGGAAAGGGACTGCAAAATTAGACCCTTTTTTATTTTATTCAAATAATTGCAATAAAAAGATGAAGCTTTTTCTTTATGCTTAAAAACAAGCCTAAAACGGGCTTGCAGGCCGATTTATGGAAAATATACTTCCCCATAGTAATCATCTAAAACTTGCAGCTAATCTGCACCTACTGATTCAAAATAGTTATATATATTTGCGTGATTTCGCTGTTGGTACTCAAGCGTCTTCCTCCACATCGTTTTAAGCGATAAAAGTTTATTCAATGTTTCAAACGCAATCTAGTAACGAGGAAAAGATTTCTCTAGAATTTAACGGGGATCAACTCATCTGTAATGGCCATCCATTCAACTGGTCATTAAACAAAAAGAATAACAGCACATACCTTATTATAAAAGACAACCAAAGCTTTCGCGCTGAGGTGCTATCTATTGATTACCAAACAAAGTCGGCAACTATAAAAGTGAATAAATCTGTTTTCGAGATTGAACTTAAAGACAAGATGGATTTACTATTAGCTAAAATGGGGATTGACAATCTAAACACCACTGTTGTCAATGATCTTAAAGCGCCAATGCCAGGTTTGATTTTTCAAATTCTTGTTGAAATAGGACAGGAAGTAAAAAAGGGAGACCAACTGGTCATACTCGAAGCCATGAAAATGGAAAATGTATTGAAAGCTCAGGGGGATGGTGTTGTACAAAGCATTGAGATCAGCAAAGGAAATAGTGTAGAAAAGGGTCAAGTATTGATAAAATTTTAAAAGATAACATGAGTTACAAAAGAGTTCTCTTAAAACTGAGTGGTGAAGCCTTAATGGGCGAACAAAACTATGGAATTGATCCAGGTCGCTTGGAACAATACGCATTGGATATAAAGAAAATTCATGAAGAAGGCGTTGAAGTAGCCATTGTTATAGGAGGCGGTAATATATATAGAGGCGTTCAGGCCGAAGCTTCAGGTATAGATAGAGTGCAAGGTGACTATATGGGCATGCTTGCCACTGTAATCAACGCTATGGCGATTCAAAGCACACTTGAAAAACATGGTATGTACACAAGGCTTATGTCGGGTATTAAGATGGAAGCCGTTTGCGAGCCTTTTATACGAAGAAGAGCAGTTCGCCATTTAGAAAAAGGCAGAATTGTAATTTTTGGAGCCGGAATCGGTAATCCTTATTTCACCACAGATTCTACTGCTAGTTTACGCGCTATTGAAATTGAATCGGATGTAGTATTAAAAGGAACCCGTGTAGATGGTGTTTATACTGAAGATCCTGAGAAAAACCCAGATGCCACAAGATTTGAAAATCTAAGCTTCAAAGAAGTCATTAGTAAAGGATACAATATTATGGACATGACAGCATTTACGCTTTGTCAGGAAAACAATGTTCCTATCATTGTATTTGATATGAACAAGAAAGGTAACTTGGAAAAACTGGTTCTTGGCAAAGAAAAAGTTGGAACACTTATAAGCTAATTCTTATGGAAGAAATTGAAATTTATCTTGAGACAGCTAAAGAAATGATGGAGAAGGCTGTTGCACATAGTAAATCTGAATTAGGTAAAATTCGGGCAGGTAAAGCAATGCCGAGTATGCTAGATGGCATTATGGTAGAGTATTATGGCACCCCTACCCCAATTAACCAAGTAGCCTCAATATCGACACCCGATGCAAGAACTATTTTCATCAAGCCTTGGGAAAAATCAGTATTAACCAACGTAGAACGTGCTATTATGAATAGCGATCTGGGCTTTAACCCGCAAAGTGATGGTGAAAACATCATCATTAGCGTACCTCAATTAACTGAGGAAAGAAGAACCCAATTAGTAAAACAATCTAAATCAGTTACTGAAAACGGTAAGGTTGGGGTAAGAAATTCTAGAAAAGATGCCAATGAGGAATTAAGAAAATTACTCAAAGAAGGCGAAGGGGTTTCTGAAGACAACATCAAAAGTGCAGAAGCAAAAGTTCAGACGCTTACTGATCAATACGTAAAGAAACTGGATGAACTGCTAGATCAAAAAGAAACTGACATTATGACTATCTAAAATGTCTTGAAATATTTAAAGGAGCGTATTACAACTAAGTGATACGCTTTTTTTATGTTTAAAATCTGACGGTTGAGTACAGCCATTGCCCGCTTCAGTTCTGAAGGCTTTGGCAAATCATTCTAAGCATGTAACCTTACGCTACGAAATGAACTCTCACTATTTATTCATGTTTTGTATAAGAAAACACTTTCGCTAGCTTTATTACTTATACAAATAGAGAAGAAACTTTAGTTTATGAAAGGAACAAACCTCGGAGAATTTGAAGAAGTCGTCTTACTAACAATAGCTGCACTTTTAAGTGAAGCCTATAGCGTAGCTATTTGCGATGAAATTGAAAGAGTTACCGAAAGGAAAGTAAAACTGAGTGTGGTCCATGCAGTATTAAATCGGCTGGAGAAGAAAGGATACGTGAAATCCCATCTAGGAGAACCCACAAAAGCGAGGGGTGGTCGGCGAAAACGATTCTTCACCATTAGTCATGCAGGTAAAGTGGCTTTAACAAAAGTGAAAGAGCAACGCGATCAATTATGGAGCCTTGTTCCTGAATTCAACTTAAAATTTTTATGAAAAAGCACAGTACTCATCCACCACGCTGGGCCCGTAAATTTTTAGAATGGTACTGCAGAGCAGACATACTAGAAGATTTACAAGGAGACCTTCATGAGTACTTTGATAGAAATATTGAAGAGAAAGGTGTACGTAAGGCGCGCCTCAACTACATCATTGATGTATTCAAATTCTTTAAGCCTTACACGGTCAAAAAACTAGTCATACTAGATCAATTAACTCAATACGTTATGTTTAAAAACTATTTCAAAACATCGGTCAGGAGTATAGTTCGCAACAAACTATTCTCCGCAATTAATATCGTCGGACTTGCCATAAGCATGTCGATATGTTTACTCGTTATCTCAATCATTTCAGAGACCTTCAGCTATGACAGGTTTCATAAAGATTATGATAGAATTCATAGAGTCGTTACTAAGCATCAGTTCTTAGAACAAGACCCAAGTGACTTTGCCTCCACATCAATTCTAGTCGGCCAGCGTACACAAAAGGAAATTCCAGGTATTGAATCGTCAGTTATAATTGCAAGTAACTATGGTAAAGACTTTCAACTGGGAGATCGAGTTTATCCAGTATCCGGCCGGTATGCGGACAAAAGTTTCTTCGAGGTTTTTTCCTTCAACCTTTTAAGGGGTAATGCTGAAACTGCATTATCAGAACCACATTCAATTGTTATTACAGATGAAACTGCCACTCGGCTTTATGCAGGTCAGGATCCTTTAGGAGAAATAATAACAACTCGAGAAGGTGAAAACTACACCATTACAGGAATTGTAGCAAAACCTCCACATGAGTCTCACATGACATTCCAATCGCTCATTTCCCTATCGACATTCATTAATGAACAGAAAGAAATTCCAGACAATGATTATTGGATTGCATGGAGCAATATCTGGAGTAACTATGTCTATGTAAAACTAGATGAAAACACGGATCCAGCTCAAGTAGATCAGAAATTACAAATCATAAGTAATGAAGAAAACGAAGGTGCTAGTAGAGTTAAAATCACAACTCGACTCCAGCCAATGACTAACATTGTCTTAGAATCTGAAATGTCTAACAACATTGGTAAAACTATCGGTATTCAAGTGATTTATATTTTTGGTGGACTTACACTTGTTGTAATCCTATCAGCTGGTTTTAATTATACAAACTTATCTATAGCCAGATCACTTAGACGGTCAAAAGAGGTGGGTGTAAGAAAGGTAGTAGGTGCTACCAGAGGGCACATATTTACGCAGTTCATTGTAGAAGCGACGATCATCTCCATAGTCGCCCTAATCATTTCATTCTTCTTAATGCAGTTGATTAAACCTCAATTTCAGAACCTATTGCCGGAACTTGCTGACGCTTTCAGACTAGAGACTAAACCCGTTCTCTTCCTATATTTCTTCTTTTTCGCAGTCCTTGTTGGTGTAATAGCAGGAACTTTTCCTGCACTATTTCTTTCAAAACTCAACGCTATCAATGCACTAAAGAATTCTGGTTCTACTCGCCTATTCTCGAAAGTAAATATGAGAAAAGCACTTATCGTTGTTCAATTCACATTGTCCATTACATTCATAGTAGCTGCAACAATTGGTAATAAGCAATACAAATATGCGCTTGGTTTTGACCTGGGGTTTAATACCGAAAATGTATTGAACATTCGGGTTCAGAATAACGATTTAGAAATGCTCGAAAATGCTTTCAGTACAATTCCTGAGGTTACAGAAATTGCCAAATCTACCTTAGTAGTAAGTACAGGTAGTACTTATGGTTCAACCATGAAGTTTGAAGACCCAATGGACTCAATCACCTTATACTATAATGGTATAGACGAAAATTATATACCGCTTATGAAACACGAATTAATAGCTGGTGTAAACTTTTCAGGTAAAGCCAAAGAAAGTGATCAAGAAACTGAGATTATTCTCAATGAAAGCGCCCTTGAAAGATTCAGCATTGGCACTCCACTTGAAGCCATTGACAAGTATGTTCAGGTAAATGAAAATAAACTCAGAATTATTGGTGTGGTCAGAGACTTTCATTATAGAAAAATTCAAGAAGAAATAGAACCGTTTGGCTTCAGACACAATAGTGAACAGTACTATATAATGAATCTGAAAGTAAATACTACCGACTTACCTGCAGCTATTGATAAAATTGAAGCAGCATGGACCGAAGTCGATGATGTTCATGATTTTGAGGCGCAATTCTATGAAGAACGAATAGAGCGAGCCTACGCTGATTTCAGTATCCTTTTTACTGTGGTGAGTTTTCTTGCCCTCCTTACCATATCCATTGCTGCCATGGGTTTACTGGGCATGAGCGTTTATACGGCAGAAACTAGGTTGAAAGAAATAAGTATCCGCAAAGTGCTAGGAGCAACGGAAGGTAGTTTAGTAAAATTATTAGCTAAAAGCTTTATGTGGTTGCTATGTATTGCCGCATTTATAGGCGTACCAGTCACCTACTTTGTATTCGACTCTCTAATCCTAATCGATATGGCCAACAGGGTTGACATTGGTGTGGTAGAACTCTTTTCAGGTGTGCTCGTCATTTTTATAATTGGTTTCTTTACTATTGGAAGCCAAACTTGGAAGGCTGCTAAATCAAATCCAGCACAGACTTTAAGAACTCAATAGCTACACAATCAGCATGACAGGTAAGTCTTCATACGACCTACCTGTCATTCATTTACAGGCTACCCGTGCTTAATTTAAAGCAATATTTACCCGAACCAACTGTGCTAGCCTAGACTGATTTAAACGTGCTCAACAGATTCAAATTCTTATTTTATTGTCATTTACGAATTTAATCATTAATATTAAATCGTCATTTACGAATTTAATTCAATGAAGGGAACAAATCTGGGTGAATTTCAGGAGTTAGTTATGCTCACTATTGGGGTCTTATATCCTGAAGCGTATGGTGTAGCTATAAAGGATGAGATAAGAGAGAAAACTGGCAGAAAAGTAACTTTGAGTACCGTTCATGCTGCTTTGAACAGGCTCGAAAAAAAGAGCCTGATAGAAAGTAGTTTTGGGGAAGCTACCAAGATCCGCGGTGGTAAGAGGAAAAAATACTTTACCATTACTGCTTACGGACTCAAAACACTGCAAGAAACCAGAGATCAGCGTGATCAATTCTGGAATGCTATGCCAGAGCAAGTGTTTCAAGTGAATTGGCAGACATGACTAAGGTTGTGAAAAGTCATACACCTCCTTTTCTCCCTAAAAGATTCCTAAAGTGGTACTGCAAGTCAGATTTATACGAGGATATTTCGGGAGACATTGAAGAGGATTTCAACAAAAGATATGAACAAAGAGGAGCTCGGTCGGCTCGGTTCTACTACTACATAGACGTCATTAGGTTTTTCAGACCTTTTGCTGTCAAAAATTTATTCAAAACTCAAATTGACAACAGTATGTTCAGCATCAACTCAAAAATTGCACTTCGGAATCTCGGAAAGCATAAACTTTACTCATTTATAAATATTAGTGGCCTAGCCTTAGGTATTGCGGCTTGTTTGATCATTGCACATTATGTGGCATTTCAGCTAAGTTTCGACAAACAGTTTGAAAACTCAGAGACTCTCTACCGAGTGCACATGACCCGGTATCAAAATGGAGTAGATCAAGGCACAAACGAAAATGTAGGTTTCGGTTTAGGGCCAGCCATCCGAAAAGTGGCACCCGAAATAGAAAAAGCATCGCTTCTTCACACCTACTCAGACGGTGCCGTAGTAAGCACCTTAGTTGACTCGACTAGCTCAACCGCATTCCAAGAGTATGACATTCTTTTTGTGGAGCCGGTCTTCCTTGATATGTTCTCACTCAATTTTTTATCTGGTAATCCGAAAACAGCATTAAATGACCTAATGTCTGTTGTGATTTCTGAGTCGACGGCGAAGAAATACTTTGGTGATACTAACGACCTTCTAGTTGGCAAGACTTTGAATATAATAGGTAACTGGGGTGAATCTGGTACATTTACGATCGCTGGAGTTTTTGAAGATTTTCCCGAGAACTCACATCTAGCCTTTGATATGCTTTTGCCTATGAGCAATGTATTAAAGGATTCACAGTACCAAAGTGACGATGCGGCTTGGGGGTGGAGCAACTTTGAGCTTTACGTCCAATTAATACATCAAACTACCGAAGATATAGTAGAAGGAAAGATAGCTTCTTTAATGGAAGAATATGTGGGAGAAGAAATGGAGCAAAATGGCGAAGAACGCATTCCCAGCATTCAATCCATCAAAGAGCTCCACCTTCAGTCAGAAAGAACAGGCCAAGAAGGTGCCATGACCTCTATTTACTTTCTAATACTAATCGCATCTTTTATTCTTGTAATTGCCTGGATCAATTTCATTAATCTGTCAACTGCTAAAGCGGCAGAAAGAAGCCGCGAGGTTGGTGTGAAAAAGGCAATGGGTGCGGTTAAAGGACAAATTGTTGTTCAGTTCTTAACCGAATCCTTCTGGATAAATCTATTGGCCACTATTTTGGCGATTGGTATTGCTTATGGCTTATTACCAAAAATGGGCTTAATCATTGGGCACGACTTTAACCTTAACCTGTCGAACCCAGTTACGCTGACCATTATCGGCAGTATGATATTCATCGGACCTCTATTGGCCGGTATTTATCCTGCCTTCGTGATGTCAGCCTTCAAAACAACGGATTCACTAAAAGGCAATAAAACGCTTAGTTCAGGAAAAGTCCCTCTGAGAAAAATATTAGTCGTTTTCCAATTTGTAATATCCACTTTGATGATCGCGGGTACTTATGCTGTGACCGAACAGCTAAAATTCATGAGAAACCAATCTACAGGCTTTGAAAAGGATAGAATTCTCGTAGTCAATGGACCTCAAACGGACATAGCCTATACCAGCTTTGAAAAGTTTAGAAACGAAACCAAAGCGATCGCATCAGTGGAGCAGTTTGCCACTTCTAGGAGTATTCCTGGAGCAGGTTATAACTGGGGAACAGAAATGTATAAAGATGGAGATGATAAGTCCACCCGAAAACGAATTAGCATTACATGGATTGACTCAGACTTCATTCCTACGTACGAAATTGAAATGATATCTGGGCGAGACTTTTCAGATCCAATTAGACAAGCCGAGGATATAAGCATAGCAAATGGCCTGATTATCAATGAAGCCACCGTTAAAGCCTATAATCTCGGTACTCCTGAGGAAGCCATCAACAAAAAAATGGTAGTTAGTGGTGAAGTAATTCCAGTTAGAGGAGTTATGAAAGACCATAACTGGCAGTCTTTGCACAATAAGATCTCCCCAAGTGCTTTTCTGTTTTCGAACGCTTCAAAAAGGCATTTTTCATTGAAACTTAATATGCAAAACACCGAGCAAGTGATTAGTCAAATAACGGGCTCTTACGAGGAGAACTTCCCTGGTAACCCGATTGAATATCATTTTTTAGATGACTTTTTCAATGAGCAGTACAAAGCCGATCAAGAATTTGGTAAGATATTCAACAGCTTTGCCGTTTTCGCGGTTGTTGCCTCTTGCCTTGGCTTATTTGGCTTAACTGCCTTCCAAATGCTCCAAAAATCAAAGGAAATAGGTATAAGAAAGGTTCTGGGTGCCAAACTAACTAACATTACGTTCCTATTCTCGAAGAATTATGTGACCCTTATTCTAATATCCAACGCCATTGCTATACCCATCACATATTTCGGAATACGATCATGGCTAGAGGACTTTGCCTTTAAGATCTACATTTCCCCAAAGCTTTTTATCATGCCAGTAGCACTTTTGATGGGAATAGCCTTAATCACCATAACATTCCAGACACTAAAAGCGGCACGGGCAAACCCAATCAAGAGCCTCAAATCAGAATAGTTTTATAAGAATCAAAAGTAAAAGCCCAACAAGCAAGTGTTGGGCTTTTCTATTTACTTTCAATAATGTTGTAACACATTACCTTTTTTCTGATCATAAGTAAAACAGACTTGTTATGAATCATTTCACAACCGCATACTCTACTGATCAGGACGACCAATCTTTAATCGAGCAAGCCATAAAAGGCAATAGAAACGCACTTGAAAATCTGCTTAAAAAACACCAGCCATACATTTACAATATCGCCTGGAAAATGGTGCAAATGCCTGATGACGCTCAAGATATAACGCAGGAGGTAATGGTAAAAGTCATCACCAACCTATCTAAATTTCGTGGAGAATCTGAGTTTAGAACATGGCTTTACCGAATTGTTACGAACCATTTTCTTCAAATGAAGAAGCAAAAACGCGAAACCCTTGTAAACGAAGATTTTGATGCTTTTACAGAAAGACTCACTGGTTTACCCGATGTAGAAATAACATTAATAGAAATTGAAGAAAAAGCAGTTGAAATACGCGAAATGAATATGGCATGCATGTCGGGCATGTTGCTATGTTTAACAAGAGAACAGCGGCTTGTCTACATTCTAGGCTCTTTATTCAACGCAGACCACACCGTTGGTGCTGATATTTTAGGTATTAGTAAAGGTAATTTTAGGGTTAGACTTTCAAGGGCCAAAAAGGATCTCTTCAACTTTATGAACAATCAATGCGGCCTAGTAAATAAATCTAATCCCTGCCGGTGCCACAAAAAGGTGACTGCAGTAGTTGAAAATCAAATTTTAGATAGTAAGAACTTACTCTTCAATCGCGAAGAATACGCTTCATTTCAGAATTACATAGGCGATAGCCCCGAAAACCTTTCCGATTTGATGGAGGAAAAGGTTCTGGCGCTTCATAGCCAACTGCCTTATAATGACACCTTCGATAAGAAAGAATTCTTAAACGATTTTATAAGCGATGAACGTGTCATTTCACTATTAAATCTCAATTAAGGTTGTAACACATAGATGATCTCTTGCTCTAACTAAAAAAAATGAATCATGAGAAATCTATTAACAATTTTAATGATGGCAGTCACAACACTAGCAGGTACTACTGCATTAGCGCAAAAAGAAAAAAAGGTACAAAAATTCGAAGTATCAAAAGTAATTCCTTTTCCAGCTGAAAGAGTTTGGGCTATTGTCGGAGAAGACTACGGAGCAGTAGCCTATTCTCACCCCAAAATTATTGAGTCAGAATATATTAATGGCAGTTTAAAAGCTGAGGAAGGTGCTGAGCGTGTTTGCTATTTCAACCAAAAGCACACCCAATATCTTCAAGAAAAAATGGTAGACTATTCCCCAGAAACCATGTCTTTTACAAACCAAGTATCTCAAGCAGGAAGGTTTCCGGTTAACCCTGAATATACTAGAGCGGTATATAATGTTGATGACTTGGGTAATGGTACTAGCTTAATGACTTTTACGATGCAATACCGGACCAAACCAGCCTTTATGGGCGGCTTTGCGAAAGGCAGTTTCAAAAAACTTATCAACGATTATTTCATCGCCATTGAACATCATTTGCGCACTGGTGAAAAAGTAACCAAAGCCAATTTCAAACAAGTTAAAAAAGAAATAAAAAGTAGAGAAATGCTGGCTACTACAAAATAATACACTCCCTAACAAAACCCTCTTTAATGAATATAAAGAGGGTTTCTCCGTTTACGCTCAATATTTTTTTAGTCATTATGTCTTCATTTAAGAATTTAATCATTAGGTTTGGTCTTCATTTAAGTATTAAATCATGAAAGGCACATATTTAGGAGAGTTCCAAGAGATTGTTCTGCTGACCATATTAGTCCTGGGAGAAAATGCCTATGGCATCACCATTCAAGATGAAATTGCGAGCAGAACAGGAAGAGATGTTAGTCGGGGTGCATTGCACACAGCACTGACAAGGCTTGACGAGAAAGGATTTATTTCATCCGAGTACGGTGGAGCAACTGCAGAACGAGGTGGCAGAAGAAAACGCTACTACCAAGTGAGCAACTTGGGGAAAAATGCACTTGAAGAGGCCAAGTCAGTTCGAGATGATCTATGGAGCAGTGTTCCAAAAATCTCAATACAAAACATCAAGGGTTAATGAATTCGAATTCAACCCCAAAATTCTGGACCACCCTGTTTAGGAGAGTTTGTAACAACGACTTCTTCGAGGAATTGCAGGGCGATTTAGAAGAGCGCTATTTCTACGATTATAAGGTCAAAGGGGAAATAGTGGCAGGTCAAAATTATAGGAAAGAAGTATTAAAAATGCTTCGTCCTTCGGTCATCAAAACAACAAAAATGAAACGTCAATTCTCATTTAGCATCTTTAAAATGCATCTCGTGCTCACGGCACGAAACATGAAGCGCAACAAGGTATTTAGCGCTGTCAATGTATTTAGCTTAGCTGCAGCAATGACATTATGTCTTTTTGCCGTAAACATGATTTACACCGGCTATAGCTACGACAAACAACACATAAATTCAGAAAGAATTTATAGAGTTACTAACAAAGCTACCACACCAGAAAGGACACTAAACTTGGCCTCCTCCCCTTATGCGCTTGATAGGCATCTAAAGGAAATGCCTCAAATTGAAACCTCTACATTCTTTCTCACAAATATCTTTGGCTCATATGATGTAAAAGGTGAAACCATTTCCATTGCTGGCTATTCCGTTGATGAGTATTTCTTCGATGTTTTCAATTTCAAGGTAATCGCTGGAAACCCACAAGACATTTTCAAAGATTACAGTTCGATTGTAATTACCGATAAGGCTGCTAAAAGACTCTTTGGGAATGAAAACCCAATTGGAAAAAAGAGTAATTCAGGTGCAGTAGTCAAAGCAGTTATAGAATCTCCTGACAAAATATCTCATTTAAAATTCGATTTCATTCACAACGTAGGCTTTATGGGGAGCAGAATGAGTCCTGAAGAACGACAAGCCAGACTCTTCAATTGGGGAGAATACATGAATGACCATTTTAATTATTTCCGCCTTGCTGAAAACACTTCTATCAGTGATGTCAATAGTTTACTTACCCTATACAATAACAAAATAGAGGAAAGTGCTGGTAGAAATACGAAGATAGAACTAGGTACACAAAGGCTAAGCGACATCATGTTTGGGCCAGAATTCATGATAGAAATGCGCCCGGTTCATCCTCAAGCTACATTAATTGCACTCATTATAGCCATTACTATTCTGATAGCCCTGGCCGGATTTAACTATACAAACCTATCCATTGCAAGGTCGCTTCAGCGTTCAAAAGAAATAGGAATTAGAAAACTTACAGGAAGTACAAAATGGCAAGTCATTTCCCAATTCTTAACAGAAACAACGATTTTCTCTTTACTAGCCTTGGCCTTGGCCATATTCGCCTATCAGCTAGTGTTACCGAGTTTTGAAAACTACATTCAAGAATTTTCCTCGCTCTTTAGCCCGAGCTTAAACACAGAAATGCTCATCTGGTTTGGTGCGTTTAGTATTTTGGTTGGTTTTGCAGCCGGCATTTTTCCCGCGCTGCACTTTGCCAAAATATCACCGCTATTAGCCATCAACAATAGACTAAAAAAGAGCATTGCCAGTTTACCCAATATGAAAAAGGCGCTTGTTGGTATTCAAGTTTGCGTCTCCACATTCAGCATACTTTTTATCGCGCTCATAACTCATCAAAAAAATGAGGTCCTCAATGCCGATTTAGGCTACGAAACGAATGGCCTTATGGCAGTGCCCATTAATAAAATTGACCTAGATATTTTTACCGCCGAGCTCGATAAAATACCTGAAGTTAAGTCTTACACTTCATCTTCTATGATTCCAGGAACAGGAAATATGAATAGGAGGTTTATGGTTAGTGAAAATAAGCAAGACACCTTCGCTACGCTATACGGCATTGCTGATGTAAACTTCCATGAAGTATATACGCCAAAGCTCAAAATTGGCCCTGGTTTTACTCAAGGTGTACCAAATGAAATTTTAGTAGATGAGCCCTTCTTAAAAAGGATCAACCTTCCTATAGGAGATGCCATTGGTTCTACCGTTCAAGTCATGCATTATGACTTGGAAGAGGAACTAAAAATTGTGGGAGTACTGGAAGATTTCACCTTTTCTGGCCTTACCTCTCGAAGCAACTATCCACTAGCAATTAGAAACAAAATTGATAGCCTTCAAACAAAATATATCACGCTTGATATCAGATCAAACAACGTTCCTAATACACTTAGGAAAATCGAATCTGGTTTTTCAATGAGCGCTACAGATCAGATTTTTAATCCAATTTATGTCGATGATATTATAGCCAAGAACTATACTGCATTTTACGGAATGATGCATTTAATGGAGTTGACAGGTGCAATAATTATCCTTATTGCTGTGCTTGGCCAGTTCGGCATCGCTTTATTTAATGCAGAAAGTAGGGTGAAGGAAATAGGTATTCGGAAAGTCCTAGGTGCCAATTTCAGTTCACTGGCCCAGTTGTTCGCAAGAAATACTTTAATCACACTTATTGTGAGTGCGTTAATAGCAATTCCGTCAGTTTACTTTTTCTTTAATGAGTCTATCGTACCACAATTTGCTATCGAATTAAGCCTTCCTATTGGTGTAATTATAAAAGGAATTTTAGTCCTCTGGGCTGCCATAATAGCCATAGTGGTGCTTCAGACATGGCAAACCGCCAACCTTAACCCATCAGAATCACTCCATAATGAATAACCAACTGCCAAAGTATTGGACAAAGCTATTCAGTTGGTTTTGCAACGATCAGTTTGCCGAAGAACTACAGGGCGACCTAGAGGAGCGATTCTATCGCAACACGGAAAAACTAGGCTCCAAAAAGGCAAAATTGATCTATAAAAAAGAAGTCATAAAAATGATCCGACCCTCCGTAATCGGACTACAAAAGAAGATCCCTATGCTAATAAGAGCATCCATCCTAAAAATACACTTCATACTAGCCATCAGAAATATGGTTCGTAATAAGACTTTCAGTGTTGTCAACATTTTTGGTCTTGGTGCCGCTATAGCGGTGAGTCTTTTCATTGTAAACTTACTTTACACCGGCTACCAATTAGACCGTCACCATCGGGATGCTGAAAGAATCTATAGAGTTTCGAATTATGTAGAGGCATCTTACGGTAAAAATCTCTATGCTGCTAGTGGATTCCCATTAAGCGATTTAGTGAGGGAGTCAATACCTGATTTTGAATACGTAACACACGTCAATAATTCTTTCAAACCCAAATTCAAGATAAATGGTGTAGACATTCCACTCAAAGGTCTTTATACGGACGAAAATTTCTTTGAGATTTTCAGTTTCAAAACGATTACTGGTGACCCAAATTCAATTTTCGATGATATTAACTCAGTCATTATTACTGATAAAGTTGCTGAAAGACTTTTTCCTGATGAGGAGCCAATAGGTAAAGTAACAGAAGATGGTTTTATTGTCAGAGCCATCATTGAGTCTTCGCACGGAAAATCTCACATTCCGTTCGATGCTATCACTTCAATAGCGTCATTCAAAAGCACGATGAATCAGGCCTTCAAATCATGGCAGTTTCACTATCAAGACTTCACTTACGTGAAATTAATGCCAGGACTTGACCCAATTGCAACTTCCGAAAAGCTAAAGGTTATTGCAAAAGATGTAAACGCCTTGCCTTCGGAATCGAAGGAGAAATTCGAATTTAAACTACAGCCAGTAGTAGGGATTGTTTTCGCAGAACAAGCCATTAATGAGTTAGGCCCTGCTATCGGTAAAGAAGGTGTTTATATTTTTACAGCGCTTATTTTAATCATGGTATTGATAGCCAGCTTCAATTATACGAACCTGTCGATAGCAAGGGCTATACAAAGAACCAAGGAAGTAGGCATTCGCAAGGTTGTGGGGAGTACCAAATGGCAAATTATCAATCAATTTTTGCTTGAAACACTCATCTTCTCAATGCTCGGCTTATTGATAGGCTTTTTTGTCTACCGGTACTTTAGTTCAACATTCTTAGAAGTAGTTGGCGACTTTTCAGCGACTTTCCAGACAACTCTAGACACACAAATTATTCTTGTCTTTGTATTATTTTCGGTGATCACAGGACTCTTGGCTGGTGTTTTTCCAGCTATTTACTTTTCAAAAATTAAACCGCTTTCTCTTTTTAAGACAAGAGACAAATCAAAAAAATTATCCTTCCACACATTGAGAAAGCTATTGGTTGGTTTCCAACTGACGCTTTCCATGTTCGTTTTAATTTTTGTTACACTTATAGTTGAGCAAAGAAAGTCTGTATTGACCACATCCTTAGGGTTTGATCAAAAAGGTCTTTTAGTCATAGATGGTATTAAAGGAGACTCACAAATTTTACTAGATGAATTCAGAAAAATATCTGAAGTAGAAGCTGCAGGAATAACCACTGGGCTTCCAGGAATTTCTGCTAGTGGGGCAATGCTCTTTAAAGACGCTGTTTCCAATGATAGTACCATTATGGTAAACTTTATGCTCAGCGACAATCAATTTGCAGATGTCTTTGCACCTGAAATTTCTCGAGGTACCGGGTTTTCGGAATCAACGGAATACAATGGTTTTATTGAAGTGTTGATCAATGAATCATTTATCAGTACGCTTAGTCTCAATAAAGAGAATATCATAGGTGAAACTGTCAAAAATCATGGTATAACCTATAAAGTTGTTGGGCTACTAGACGGAATATCAGGTGGAGATGTATTCTCATATGATAAACCCGCCTTAATGGTTGCCAATAGAATGCCTGCAAACAGAGGTAAAATTATCATTAGAACATCAAAGGGTCGGACAAAACTTGCTATAAAAAAAATGGAAGCAGCATGGGACAAGGTATATCCCGAAGATCGTTTTCAGCCTAAGTTCTATCAAGATATTTACGAGTCAGCCTTTAGTTCTTTTACCAACCTAATCCGAATCTTAGGTTTTCTAGGGCTTTGCATAATATCTATTTCCTTGCTAGGCCAACTCGGTATGGCATTGTACAATGCAGAAACCCGAGTGAAAGAAATCGGAATTCGTAAGGTATTAGGTGCAAAAATGCGTCAAATAATAAAACTACTCTTGAAGAACACGGTGGTTACATTATCAATTGCAGCGTTGATTGCTTCACCCTTAGCTTATCAGCTCTTTGCGACAAGTTTCATGGGCGAAATTAATACGCCTTTCAAGCCTACCGTTTGGATATTCCTAAAGGCAATATTGGGCTTAACAGTTATTGTAGCCGGACTAGTGTCGACTTTAACCTGGAGAACAGCAAGAGTAAATCCGTCTGAGTCTTTGAGAAATGAATAATACCCCAAAATTCTGGACAAGGCTATTCGAATGGCTTTGTGATGACTCGTTTTTTGAAGAACTCCAAGGAGACCTTGAAGAAAGGTATTTTATCAATCAGGAGAAGTTTGGAGATCAAAAAGCAAAAGCCGTATACCGCAAAGAGGTTCTAAAAATGGTACGTCCTTCAGTTTTAAAATTGAAGAATAAGTTACCCGGCTTATTTAATGTATCACTCCTTCGAATTCACCTTATCCTTTCGCTTAGAAACTTAAAACGAAACAAAGTCTACAGTACCATCAATATACTCGGTCTTGGTGCAGCACTTTCCGTCTGTATGTTCATTGTAAACATGGTTTTGACAGGCTTATCGGAGGACCATCAACACCCTGAAAATGATAGGTTTTATCGAATTCTAACTCAAGAATCTAAAAGAAGCGGATTTCAGATCAATAGCGCCACTAACCCAACACCTTTAATCGAGATTCTTAAAACGGATCTGCCGGAAATTGAAATAATGTCTATTGTCGCGTTCGGTCCTACTTACAAGTTCGATTGGGGGAATGAAGGTCTTCCTGCTTCAAGCATTCTTGTTGACGACAATTTTTTTGAATTATTCAATTTTGAAATCTTAGAGGGTAATCCTTCTGGTTTATTCGATGACTTAAACAGTATAGTTATTACCGAAGAAATTGCTCGAAAGGTATTTCCCGATAAAAGTGCCATTGGTAAAACAACCTTGGATGGCAAGGTAATTAAAGCAGTTATCGAAAACCCGAAAACGGTTTCACATCTCGATTTTCAAGCCTTGGGTTACCTTCCTTCTGAAAAACTAAATCGAGAATCTGTTAGCAGCGATTTAAGAAATTGGGAACCAGCGAGTGGTGAATTCATCTATTTTCGGTTGAACGATCAACTCACGCAAAGCCAATTAGACGCTAAGCTTTTGGGTATTTCTAAGAGCATTAAAGCAGTTCCAGAAACTAAAAACAGAAGTTTTATATTTTCTAGTCAACTGGTAAAAGACATCACCTTCGGTAAATTCATAACTTTTGATTATACCTATGTTGTGAGCAAGTCATTGCTCTTTCCTATTTTACTTCTTGGTCTTATAATTCTCCTGATTGCCGTTTTTAATTACACCAACCTTTCTATTGCTAGAGGTATCCAAAGGACCAAAGAAATTGGCATCAGAAAAATTAACGGAAGTACCGAACTACAGATAGTTGGTCAATTTTTGACTGAAACGGTACTATTCTCTGCTTTTGCATTTGTTCTTGCACTGATAAGTTATCGTTTTTTTGCCATGACTTTTTCGTCGGTTCTGGAAGAAATATCAGGTGTTTTTGCAGAAACTTTAGATACAAAATTGGTCTTCTCATTTTTCATTTTTAGCCTTCTTATTGGCATAGTGGTAGGTATTCTTCCTGCACTCCATTTTGCTAGAATTAATCCTTTAGATGCCGTCAAAGCTAAGTTGTTAAAGAACCGCCTGTCTGTTCCAACACTTAGGAAAGTGTTAACTGGTTCACAGTTGACCATTTCTATGCTGGCTGTATTATTAATGGCCTTTGGCAACAATATTTATCAGCAAGTTCTAAGATCAGACCTTGGCTTTAATTATGAAGGTGTAGTTACATTCAAAACACATGAAATAGATACAGATGTACTACAAAACGAGCTATCTAAGATTACTTCAATTAAAGCTTTTTCGCTTAGTTCATTTACACCTGGTGTAGATCATAACACGAGTAATAAAGCATATTACCCAAACAGTCGAGATACCATCATTATTTACAAGGCATTGGCAGATTATAATATCAGTGCTGTTTATGACCTCAAGATATTGAAGGGAAATCAACCTGAGAAATTGACAAAAACATCGGATCAAATATTAGTAAACCCATTATTTCTTCAACGCTTACAAATCCCAATAGATAGTGCAATAAACCATGAGGTTTTGCTAAGTGGTTACAGAGGTCAGCCAGCTGAATTGAAATATATAGGTGGTGTAATGGATGATTTCGTTAGAAATGCCCTTGAGTCATACAAAATTCCTTTTGTGATTGAATTGGCCGATAAGGATGCCAAAATGAACATTATTTCAATTGACATAGATTCAAAGAACTTAAATGAGACACTCGAAGAAGTGAATGAGGTCTATAGCACTTTAAGCACCAAAAGTACTTTTGAACCCATATTTACAGAAGATGAGATTAAGAATTCTTATGCTTTATTAACAGGAATCATTAAAACGATATGGTTTCTTGGGATTTGCGTAATCCTTATTGCTGTATTAGGGCAACTCGGAATGGCCTTGTACAATGCCGAACGCAGGACCAAAGAAATAGGCATAAGAAAAGTTCTTGGCGCAAGTCGCGCACAATTGCTTAAACTACTATTGGGTGGTACACTACAAACACTTGTTATCGCATTATTAATCTCAGCACCACTCGCCTACTCCATAATTGGAAGTCTATTAATGCTCGAAATATCGGTTGATACGCACATTAGCCTAATTGCTGGAATTGAGGGTGTTTTGGGGCTCACCGGATTAGTTGTCGGCGTTATTCTCCTTCAAACATTAAGGACTGCACGCTTGAACCCAAGTGTTTCTTTGAGAAATGAATAAACGGATATGAAATTTTAAAAGTCAATTCACACAAAAATAAAAGCAACATGAAAAACTTTAGAAAAACACTGAGTATAATAGTCCTCTCCTTAGTTTGTATCTATGGAAAGGCTCAGAGCACGCTGAATTTTGAAATTGTAGGTTCTATCGAACAAGACTACAATGACTACATCTATTTAAGCTATGAAAAAAAGGTAGACAGCCTTAAGGTAATAGACAATAAGTTTTCATTTAAGGGTAAGGTTACTCACGTTACGGAAGCAAGAATTCATACCAAGAACGGCTATGTTACTGACGGTGTATACCTAGAAGATGGTAAAACCACAGTAAAAATTTCAATCCAGAATAACGTAACCTCCATTACCTCGATTAGCGGAAATAAAACGCACGATATAACTATGGACATCGTGTCCTTTTTCGAAGAGAACAGCGAGAAAGAAGAGTTCAGAAGCTTATTCTATGATAAAATGGACGATGTTATTTCTCAAAATCCGAGGAATCAGTTGATCGGCACCATGCTTTCTGATATCATCATGGACCCCATCTTCACTTTCGAAGAGGCTATGTCATTGTTTAGCAAATTAGACACTACCGTTCAATCTAAAGATGATTTGAATGCTCTTAAAGTCTCTCTTGAAAAGCTCAAGAGTACCAAAATTGGCAACCCATTTCCTACTTTCGATTTTCCGAATGTAGATGGTCAGGCTATTGGCGTTGAAGATTACAGAGGTTCCTATTTACTCGTTGAATTTTGGGCTTCATGGTGTGGAGGCTGTAGAATTGCCAACCCTGAATTGGTAGAAATCAGAAAAGGATTTTCTACAAAAGGATTTGATATTCTAGGTGTTTCGATCGACGCCAGTCGATCTGCTTGGCTAAACGCGATAGAAAAAGATGGACTTACTTGGGAAAACACTATAGCTGAAGGTGAGTTTAGCAATGAAACCCTGAAAAAACTCAAAATTCAATATTTACCTTCAAACTATTTACTCGATCCTGAAGGAAATATTGCAGCTATCAACATTAAGCCAAAGGAACTTAGAAAGAAATTATCCGAACTCTTAGAAAAATAACTGGCCAATAAACACCTAATTAAGAGTAGAAACTGTTGTTTCTACTCTTTTTTTGGAATCATGTCTTCATTTTAGAACATAAACACTTACTTTAGTCTTCATATTAGAACTAGATACTTATGAAAGGTTCACATTTAGGCGAATTTCAAGAACTTGCCTTGCTTACAATTTTGGTGTTAGGAGATGATGCTTATGGCGTCAGTATCAAAAAAGAAATCAATAGTAATCGAAGCACTGCTATCAGTAGAGGCGCGCTACATACGGCACTCACGCGATTGGAGGAAAAAGGCTATTTGAAATCTCGGCAAGGTGAGGCAAATGAAGCACGCGGAGGTAGGCCAAAGCGCTACTATGAAGTGAGTAACAAAGGAAAGTCAGCTCTTCATGAGTTACGTGATATGCGAGATAGTCTTTGGAATAGGATTCCTAGTAGCCAACTCGCCTTTAAAAATGTCTAGTCAAAAAATCTCCCCTCCCAGTCTATATACAAAACTCTTCCGCTGGTTTTGTAAGGAGGAATATTATTTAGAGCTACAGGGTGATTTGGAAGAAGAATTCTTCGAAAACTCTTCGTTGATAGGACAAAAAAGGGCTGCTCGCCAATACAGAAAAGAAGTTATCAAAATGATCAGACCATCGGTGGTCAAAACAACATTTATCAATAGCATTATGCGTCAATCTCTTATAGGACACTTCCTCAAAATTAGTATTCGAAACCTGAAAAAGAACTTATCCTATACCCTTCTTAATGTCGTAGGTTTTGCAGCGGCCTTGGCTGTATGTCTGTTCTGTATTAATGCCATTTACTCGAATTATCAGTTGGATAAGAAGTTTGCGGATGGTGACCGCATTTATCGTGTAAACTTGGAAATAGAAGACTTAAATGGTCCTAGCCTTAGTGCTACAACTCAAATCTCGCTTTATCAAAAAGTACAAGAGGCAATACCCGAGGCTGAAAACATTGTCATTATCCAACAGCAAGTAATGTATACTAACTCCTACTTAAAGGGATCATCAAGATCTATATTGGGCCAAGGTGTTAGTAAGGGCTTTTTCGAAGTCTTTAATTTCGAAATGATTTTAGGCAATGAGGAAGACCTTTTCACTAATCCTAAAAACATCATTATAACGAAGAAGGTGATGGACCAATACTATTCTAAAGAAACTGTCATTGGTTCTAAATTAGGCAAGTACATCATTAGTGGTGTTATGGAGACTCCTTCAGAGGTATCACATCTAGATTTTGAGTTTTTGCATAGCGAATTTGTAGACCATACGGGTTCTCCTTTCTATACCAGTTGGCAGGTATATACTATGCAGCATCTTTATTTGAAACTTCTACCTGAAACAGACCCAGAATATGTTCAGCAGAAGCTTTCTCAGCTATCAGTTAATATTAATGAAGAACTGAATAATGCAGAGAAAGACACTTACTATAATTATGTACTTGAACCTCTCGCCGAGGTTGCACAATCAAACGCTAGTTCAAACCAAGCAGCATTACTCGATAAGGATTCGCAAAAAATGGTAATGGCTTTAATTTTAGTCACATTAATCATAGCAATTTTTAATTACACCAACTTGGCCATGGCTAGCGCTCTTACTAGGACAAAGGAGGTTGGAATATCTAAGGTACTTGGTTCAAGCAGGCACTCTCTTATATATCAGTTTCTCATTGAAACCACGCTCTTATCATTACTTGGTTTAGGTTTTGGCTTATTGATATTCAAACTCCTTGGGCCTAGTGTTGCTTCTTTCACGGATTTTGCTTTCCAAGAAAATCTAACGGTAGAACAAGTGTCGGTCTTCTTCTTGTTTGCACTTTTAACTGGGCTCATTTCTGGGATTATACCTGGATTATTCTTCTCTAGACTTTCGATTCTCACACTGTTCAGGAAGTCAATCAATCAAAACCAGTTTTCAGTTGGCTTCATAAAAAAAGGCATCATTATTACGCAAGTATCAGTGAGCTTATTGGTTTTTACTTTGGGTTTCTTAGTCTTATCACAATCAAAACTCATTCTGAATCAGGCAACCCCATTTAATGGCGAAAAAATTGTTGCCATAGACTTACCTGGCTCTGATAGTCTAACCACTGTATTTAGGAACCAAATAGCGCGTCTTAATGGAGTCGAATCTATCGCTGGTGTTGGCAGCGTACCATATGCAAGAACATTTGGTAATTATGGGGTTCGAAAACATCATTTACAAGAATCACAAAACAGTTTTACGAGTGCAGTTCTTAACGCAGACAGTGGATTTGTGGCCACTTTTGGTAATTCAATTGAGTGGCTGACCAATAAAGAAGCGCAGCAAGACCGCCCCTATTTCTTGGTCAACAGTGCTTTTGCTAAAGCATTGAGTGATTCAATCAAAAGTTTTGATGAGACAACCTTCTCACTTGGTCGAGATTTTTACCCTGTCTTAGGAATAATCAATGATTTAAACCTTACCGACCCTACTGAAGTAGCAAAACCAGCAGCGATTCTGATTGAAAATGAATACCCTTATGCAACCTTGATGATGCGGCTGAATGAGGTCTCTTTTGCTAGAACACTAAAAGAAATAGGCGAACTATACCAAACTCGCTACCCTGAATACGATTTTTATCCTGTCTTCTTTGATGATGTTTTAGACAATAGCTTAAAGCAGTTTAGAAATATGGTTCGGGCACTAGTGTTTGTGTTCGCCTCCATAATTGCTATCACGCTAATGGGACAAATTGGTATGGCTATGTACCAGGCCAAAACTAGAGAGAAGGAGATTGGAATCAGAAAAGTTTTAGGTGCAAGTTTTCAGCAGGTGATTCAATTACTCTTACGTTCTACGTTCACACAGCTCATTATTGCCGGACTAATCGCCGGACCTGCGGCATATTTTATTTTTCAAGAGGTATCTCCAGATTTCTCAGTACCCCTATCACTGAAGTTTTATCACTTCGCCGGAGCCTTTCTGATTTTTGCTATTCTAATCTCACTTTTGGTCTCCAGTCAAACATGGAATACCGTAAGGCAAAACCCAGTGGATTCCTTACAGAATGAATAGAAAGAAATAAAAAAGCTGCCTATATTGAGTAACTCAATACAGGCAGCTTTGCTTTTGGGCCTCATTGAAATTGATGACCTAATATTACTTGCGTTTTCCTGGCTGATATGTTTCTTCCGCTCTGGCTTCTACGTCTTCTTTATAAAAAGCAACATCTTTAAACTGAGCATCGGCATAGCGTTGAGTTTGATCGTCGAAATGTGGAGAATTTGGATCATTACTCTGACCGCCAGCCAACATACTTTTAGCTTTCACACGATCTCCAAATTCTACCATAGCCACAAAGCTATTACCGCGGTAACCATAAATGCGTTTTGAACCATCGAAATTTCTTGCGCCGTAGGCTGCCAAAGCACCCCAACGACTTGTCGTCATTCCAACAGGTATACTTGGCGCATTGTCATCATATTTTAAGTCCATATCACCAGAAAGTCTTTGGAAGCGATTGTACTCTCCCCAAGGCGTTTCCCAAGATCCAAAGTCCGTTTCAATTTGAGCTACAGCTTCTTCAAAAATAGAAACTCGCTCCTCATATGGCGAGCCTGTCCCGAAATAATCGAATCTTTCGTTGCCGCTTAGTCTTTGAGGGTTCTTGCCTTTTCTCATGTAAAGGCTACCATAGAAATGGGCTAGCGTCATGGCCACAGATTCTTTAGATGTTTTCAAATCCCATTTATTCAATACTTCGTAAGGTCCTTTTAAACTTCTCATTTTAGCAGGGCTTCTTTCGATCGCCTTAAGTAAGCCTGGAATAACTTTTTCAAATGCTGGGAGATATGGGTCATGAGCCAACTCAATTAGACCATCTATGGTAAGGTCTTTCACATTACTTAGCATTTGTACTGCGTGTACGCCCCTGAAATTTTCAGCGTCTGGTGCCATATAGAAAGGGTAATCTTCCCGCTTCGGGCTAAATTCCGCAGCGGCAGTAAATGGTGTTGAATTACAGTTTTGAATCCATCCATTTCCCGGATTTACAATCGTAATGATTTCATCTAGCTCATGCATCCCTTGCCAATCAGTGGCTGGGTTGCTACCATCAACTGGTCTTTGGTAATTAAACTGAGGGTCTCTTTTCGGTACAAAATCTCCATGATAATAGGCGATTGTACCATCGGCGTCTGCATAAACGGTGTTATTAGAAGAATTCCTTCTAATTTTCATCATCTCCCAGAATTCATCATGATTACTGGTTTTAGATCTTGTAAATGACTGAATTAATGCGTCAACAGGTTCCCAATTTAGTTTCGTAGCAACCCATTTATCATCGATTTTACCCGTTATCGGTCCGTGATGCGTTCTATAAGTAGGGAAAGTTCTCTCTTTGATCTCGTCACCATCTTTGTATTTCAAGGTCACTTCCGAAACCTCAACATCTCTCCATTCTTCTCCGTATTTGTATTGAAGCTTTCCGTCATTCTCCTGAACGGTCTCTAAAAAGTCATCCATAAAATCCACACGGGTCGAAGTATGCATCCAGCCATTTTTCTCGTTGAATCCTTGATAGATAAAGAACTGACCCCACGTGGCAGCACCATAGGCATTCAGTCCTTCTTCGCTAACAACTTGAGACTCGCCTCGGAAATAAAATGATGTATGTGGGTTGATGAGTAACATCGCATTACCTGAGGCTGTATGCTCACCTGAAATAGCAAAACCATTCGATCCTTTTGGCTCTTCCTCTAATACATCTTGCGGAAGAAAATCGGCCATAGCAGTGGCTTTACCTTCTCCGTAGAAATTTTCAATTCGTCTTGTAGAAACGCTTTCAATATCTCCACCGATCGATCCTTCAAAAAAGAACATCGGAAACCACGGCTCGAATCGGGTGAGTACTTTTGGTTTTACTTCTGGGTGGGTATGTAGATAGTAATTGATTCCATCGGCATAGGCCTGGCATAGCACCTTTAACCATTCCGGTGCTGAAGCATAGGCTTCTTTTGCTTCATCAGTAGTCATATAGAGTCTTGCTCTTAGATCACTGTAAAGTGCCGACTCTCCTTCAGCTTCTGCTAAGCGGCCAATGGCCCAGTAATAATTTCTTTCCACTCGTGGAAAATCGTCTTCACATTGTGCGTAAAGCATTCCAAAAACAGCATCAGCATCTGTTTTACCATAAATATGGGGAACACCGTAATCGTCGCGTATAATATTAACTTGCTCAGCTTGGGCCTCCCATCTTGAGACTTCATCATCTCCAGCGGGCTGACAAGCAGCAATTAAAAGAAATAGAAATGCGAAATATAGATTCTTCATCAGCTTTAGGTTTGTCCCCAAGTTGAATCAAGAATTGGCAAGGATCAACAGTTTTTTTTTAAATGGACTACTTCTCCAAAAGGTAGTTCGTCAATGAAGTGAGTTCTTCTAGACTTCTTACGCTATTGATATCAATTTTGTACATGCCGTTGACGATCAACGTAGGCACGTTATCTACACCTTTTTTACTCCAAAGTGTAGCCATGGCGGTGGCCCTTTTTATTAAATCAGGGTTAGTATAGACTTTTTTGAATTCATCTTCCTTCACGCCATTTGCCAAGAAGATTTGCATAATATCCTTTTCAGAATCGAGGTTGATCTTTTTTAGATGAATAGCCGCGAAAAACTGTGGCACAAGATCTTTTTGAATTCCAAGATCCTGCATGGCTACAAAAGCTTTTACTATTCCAAACTGCGCTTCAGTATTATTTCTTGGTAAATAATTTACATGCGACTTTTCAAACTTCGTACCTGTTTTTAGGCCTGCTTTTAACTGATCTACTAATGGTTCGAACTGAAAACAGTGACCACAAAACAACGAGAAAAATTCAGTCACTATCGGTTCGCTTGATTTCTCTTTTGAAACAATCTCATAGTGCTTCCCTTCCATAAAAGTCGTTTGTGCTGACAGCTGGAATGAAAAAAAGGCGAGTAAAAGAATTAAAGTAGTCGTTCTCATAATTGGTCTTTTCACATGGCAAAAGTAATGCAAAAGGGGTTCTCCTAAAACCCCTTAATCAATAATCTTCTACCATGCAAAAGCGATACCAGAAAGGCTAACCACCATTGGAAGTGGGCTCTGCTAAAGAAATTGCCTTGCCAATCCCGAGCTTCCCTTTGTCGTAAAGCAACTTTTGTCTCGGATCATTTCTATTCAACTTCCTATACTCTTCTGCTGTAAGGCCTACTCTTTGACCATAGATTTTGTAGTAAGCCGCACTTATTTCATCCATTACTTTAATATAAATGTCATATCCACTTCCTCTATCTGTTTTTAATGACACAACAGCTTCACTCGGACCGTCCGAGGATGTACTCAATGACAAATCACGCTGAATGTAGTTCTTCATTTCTGTGGGAAGTGTTGCGAAGAGTTCTTGGTCGCTAATTTTAGCTTTTCCTTTCTTTTTTGAATCAGGTTGACCAAAATTCAATACAAAATCATAGACGATTTCACTTATCTCATTGATATCACCGAGCGGCTCGCCTTCCACTAGCAGTTTATCTTCAGAATTCACTTGAATTTTTAAAACGTTGCGTTCATTAAGCGGCACATTATCGATCACATCTAATTTAGGTGGCAACACCATGGTGATTCCCTTGTTAGTGGCTATCTGAGTGGTTACCAAAAAGAAAATTAAGAGTAAAAAGGCGATATCGGCCATTGAGCCAGCGTTTACTTCTTGCGCCGGTCTGTTTCGTCGGTTTATCATAGTCGAAGTATTTTAAGGTTCGACTAATTAACTATATCTTTAGTTCAAATACAACTAAAGATATAGTTTTGCATTTTAGACTGATCGAATATTTTGATTATGGGCCCTTTGTCGGTTTAATTTTCTTCTATTCTAAATATGGAGGCTACCCCAATACGAACAGCGAATTCTCTTGCTTGCCAACCTTGAAAAGACTGAACAAACTCTACTCTGAAAATCCTCAAGATATTATCGATGGTATAGCCTACTTCCATGTAGTTATCGGATGTAGGTGTATGGAGATAGTTCACAAATAAATTTTCCTTAATTCCGCTCAATCGTAACATTGGCAAGTGAGTCAAGAATAGTTTTCTAAATCGAATATGAGTTAATGCAGATACATATTCTTGGCTTGTACTGTGGCGATAATAATCTAACAATCTAAAGCCTCCTGTAACGTCTAGCGGTGTAAAGCCTAACCTGTTTCCTCTAAAATGTTTGAAATCTGTAAATAGCAAATCAGGTGTTCCAAAGAATGTACCTGCTTCAAGGTCTAAATCAATTTTTGCTCTTACACCCAGTCTAATATCGGCTTTTAAGCCAAATTCAAGGTTATCATAACCCACTTCACTATCAAGAAGTCCATTGATACCTTTTCTATAGGTAAGTCTTAGTTCTGGTGAAGAATTTTCAAGTGGAATCAACCTTCCATTATACCTTCTAAATTTAAGCCATGGCTGCGCCCTTACGCTTAAGGCTGTTTTTACCGCTCCACTATTCGTAAATGCTTGAATATTGGTTTCGGCATTTACGGGAGTATTAGGTGTAAAGAATCGGTTATCTATATCGAATACGGTATAGTCATCATTATTGAATAAGCTAGATCTGGAAGCATATTCCAACGATGCGCCAACGGTGTACTTGTATCTAAATCTTTTAGCCCAAGTGGCTTTAGCGAAGTCTTTTTGATAGAGCTTCATGTAGTTCTTCTCTCTCAACAGCGTGTAGAGGGTATTGATAAATGGATCGACAATACCCGGATTAAATTGCTCGACATAACTACCTGCCGACACTCTAAAAGTGCTTCGCTGCTCTGCCTGTCCTATTCCAAACCTTGATTCTACTTTACCATAAAGGCGGTTGCTTCCGAATCCATACCTTAGAAAAGGCTCAATTCTCAAACGAGTAGTGGTATCATTTCGCCAAATAAACCTACCTGTAAAATTCAAATTCATTCCTTCTACCGTATTGAAACGAGTTTTAAGTAGCATTCCGGGAAAATTGAACCTTAACCTTTCGCCTAACTTGTAATAGCCACCAAAGAGTATGTCTTTGGGTCTAAATTTGCTTCCATTTCTAACAATTGATGAATCTGCCTCAGCTTTGGCTTTATCTGCCACATAAGTACTGTCTTCGCGCTTGTAGCCTTGAATTTCCTTTTTAGTGAGCGGCACAGGTCTTAATTTAGCCCAGTAAACGGAGTCTTTTTTTGCTGCAGAAGTATCTACTTCATAGCGGTAGTCTCTTATTACGTCTGGCTCCTTTTCTTCTTCTCTTTCTTGCTTTTCATAGGCCTTCATTAGTTTTTTAAACTGCTTTCGAGAGACTTCCTTATCTTCTTTAAATACTTCGTTGACGCCAATGTCCAAATCACCGGATTTAATCGCTTCAATTTCTTCTGGTGCAGGGGCTATTTTTTCATCGATCAGCACGACGGTAGCGTCTAAATCTTTGTTCGGTGTTACTTTATAGTTACTTACTGAAGCTAAGTATGAGTAAGTACCTGCCAGCCCAAATATTGATCCTCCAAATTCAAACTGCTGAGTAACTGGCATCCAAGTTTCACCTTCGATTGGGGCGAATATTTGCTCAATTTTAATACTGAAACCCAATAGACTTGTGGACAGGTCTAATGAGTGAATGTTCCAGAAGTCTTCCCTGATATAGATCTCGCCTTCAAAAACATCATCTCCCTTCGACCTAGGTGTCACTTTGATTTTATTAATCTCATACCCTCTTTCTTTAAAGCTTCCTTGGTATTCGAACTTATAATATGAAAATGCTCTTGGGCTAAGTGGTGAAATGGCATTCACTACCTGTGGGAGATAAAAACTACTGTTGATGTATGAATTAGGATTGGCATTATCCATATCCTGACCCGAGGCTCTTACGGAAATCACTTTCTCTGAGAATTTATTGGGTCTCTCGTACATAATTTCACTCACTGATTCTGAAGTGAAAACTTGGCTTGTATCGATTCCCTCTTTTTGGAAAGTACGCTTTAATAACCAAGGTACTTTTGTAATTCTACCAGTACCTTTCATGTATACTTCAGCTGAGTAACTATCGTTCTGCATCAAATGATATTGTGCTTTTGCAATAGCCTTCCTCATAATGGTATAGGAAGGGTCCTCTGCTTTACCGGTAACTACAACGGTTTGAAGCTGTATGACTTGTGGTACTAAAACAACATTTAGTTCGGCAAAGCCACTAGTCACCTGTACTTGCTTTACTTGTGTGGTAAAGCCCATAAATTGAAATGTAACCGTGTATTTGCCTGCTTTTAGTGGTATTTCATAATCACCTTCAAGGTTCGAAGATGTACCCGTTCCTACTTCTTGAACATATATTGAAGCGAAAGGCATGGCATTACCTTCATTGTCCTTGATGGTGCCTTTTATTCCCTGTGCAAAAAGCCCTACAGGAAGGATTAATAATAGTGTGAGTGTTAATAAGCGTTGCATAAGTTGAAGTTTCTGAACCTGGCACAATTTACGCGCCAAAGTTTTTCTATCCGTAAATTTTGAGTTGACAGCTTATAGACGTGCTAAAAGGGTAAAATGTCCGCTGAAAATCTATAATTTTTAAATTTCGATAAATCTTTAAGGAAATAGCGGCTAAGGAGTGTTAAGCTTTCAAAAAAAGCCACTGAGAATTACTGATAAAATTTCTTGATATTAATGTAGTCCACAACAGTCGGTGGCAATAGGTATTGAACAGAATGTTCGTTTCGAATGGATCTTCGAATAAAAGTTGCTGAAATATCTAACATGGGAGAGTCGACATACTGGATATTGTCATGGCTCACCTTGATTTTCTTTTTATCAACCTGAGGTCTGGGGTATACATAAAGCCCAAAATTCTCAAGAATAGCTGTATGATTTTTCCACTTGTGGAAGTGCAATAGGTTATCTTCTCCTATAATTAGTTTAAAATCATGCTGCGGATGCTTATCAGAAATATAGGCTAGCGTATCTGCCGTATAACTTGGCCTTGGCATATTAAACTCCACATCACTGGCACGAAATTTAAAATTATCTGAAACGGCTAATTCGACCATTTTCAATCGATCGAATTCGTGCAATAATGTGCTGCTACTTTTGAATGGATTTAAAGGACTTACTACGAACCAAACTTCATCAATATCAGTCTGGTTAGCCATAACATCTGCTATAACTAAGTGCCCGATATGAATGGGATTAAATGAGCCGAAGAATAGGCCTATATTCAAAGTTTAAGGGTTTAAAAAGTTATTAACCAACTCTTCCGCTTTTTGAAAAGAATCTGCGATCTCTTCATTAAGCAAAGTTATATCGAACTTGTTTTCGAAAGTCATCTCAAATTTAGCTCTATATAGTCGTTGCGAAAGACTTTCACGTGACTCCGTTCCTCTGCCTGTAAGTCTTTTTTCAAGTTCTTGCATGCTTGGCACCTTTACAAAAATGGCTAAAGCATCGTCGCCGAAATATTCTTTGAGTTTTAGTGCTCCTTTTACCTCTACATCGAAAACTACATGTCTTCCTTCATCCCAAATTCTTTGGACTTCAGTTTTTAATGTTCCGTAATAGTTTCCGGTGTATACTTCCTCCCATTCAATGAATTCATCCTCTTCAATCTTTTGCCTGAATTCATCCCTGCTTAAGAAATAGTAATCTTTACCGTTTTCCTCGGTTCTCCCACGCTTGTCACGTGTAGACGCAGAAATTGAGAAGCCTAATTTTGGGTGAGTACTTAAAAGGTGCTTTACAATGGTAGTTTTTCCCGAACCAGAGGGTGCGGTAAAAATAAATGCCTTTCCTTTTGTCATGCTATTTAGAGATTCATGCTATTTCTGATCGTTTGTGCCAGATCAGACGGGATTTCTCCCGTGTGCATGTTGAGTTTCTTTTGAATTTCTTCTCGCATGCTTTTTTCGTTCTCAAATGTAAAATTTGATTTTACACATGATTGAATCTTTTTCTCGAAAAGAGCTCTAGATTCCTCGTCTGCTTCATTGTCCAATACCAATTGTACAATCTCCGAGAAACGCTTTTCGTCAATTAAATTTCCTTGCTCGCAATAACAGTTCTTAAAAGTCTCTTTGAACCAATCTGAAAACTCTGCCATCTTATTCTATTTATTAAATCCCATTTCTTTAGCATATGCAGCCAACTTGTCTTTCAACATGTTTCTTGCTCTATGCAACCTTGACCTTACCGTACCGATTGGAATGTCCAAAATTTTAGACATTTCTTCGTAGGTAAACCCTTCTAAATCGCTTAGTATAATGACTGTTCGAAAATCTACCGGAATACCATTTAGCGCTCCAGATATTTCATCACCAATCATGTGTTGAACAGTCTCTACCCTAAGATCAGTGGTGATTTGCTCACCGGCATCATCAGAATTGTAATATTGCTCAACTTCGTTGTAATCAACTTTAGCAGGTTGTTTACTTTTCTTCCTGAATTCGTTGATAAAGCTATTTTTCAATATGCGGAACAACCACGCTTTTGCATTAGTTCCTCTTTCGAATGAATTGATAAATCTAAATGCCTTTAAATAAGTGTCTTGCACTAAATCTTTGGCATCATCTTCATCAAAGGTCAATCGATAAGCGAAGTTGTACATGGAATCCACGTGTGGCATAAATTCCGTATCGAAGATTGCTGTCTTTTCCCTTTCGGAATAATTCTGTCTTCGAACTTCGTGTTCATCTTGTATTGCTTCTTCAGACATAATTTAAAATTAGTAAAATAAAAGTGCTAGTCCCTAATTAAGAGACTATGTTTATCCGATTTAAAGGTGGCCTTAGCGGATAAAAAATCAAGTCAAAACGCTTCGTGCTTGTATAAGAGGGTATGTTTAATGTTTTTTGTAGCATCAAGGATTTCAACCCACTAAAAATATTATTCCTCACCTATCAAGGTGACGTTGCCGGTTCTACAAACTCAATTGCCTATTTGGCAAAAGGGCTTGCAGAAAAGGGCCACCTTATTTATATAGGCATTCGCAAGGAAAGCCTGCTTTGGGACTTATTAGAAGGTTCTAAAGTCCAGAGGATTCCAATGACCTTCAAGGGGAAATTCGACTTTGAGAATTGGTGCCAAATTAAAGATGCCGTACAAGAACATGGCATTCAACTGATAAACCCGCAGTCAAGTCACGATCGGTATACTAGCATTTTTTCTAAATGGCGATATGGTTTAAACGTAAAGATTATTCACACTAGGCGACAAATGCCCAAAAGCTTTGGCGGACCGCTACAACTCCTATTATATAACAAGTATACCGATGGAATTGTCGCTGTTGGCGAACAAGTTAAAGAAGGCTTAGTAAAAGTGGGCATGAAGGCTAAGAATATCGAAGTAATATACAACGGTACGCCAACCGAGAAATATAATCAGGTTGACCCGCTTCGTGTAACTGCTTTGAAGGAAAAATATCAGCTTAAAGAAACCGACTTTGTACTAGGGTGTGTTTCCAGAATTAAGAATCAAATACAGATAATTAAAGCCCTAGACTTGCTGAAGGAACCCATCACGGTCATCTTCTGTGGTATTGAACCAACCGAAGAGATGCGTTCCATCATGAATCACTATAAGGTGACACACAAAATCCATTTCGAAGCTCATGTAGATTCTCCTGAGATTCTCAATTACTATAAACTCTTCGATGCTAACATTTTAGCTTCAACCATGGAAGGGCTTTCTCAGGCACTATTAGAATCTATGGCGCTGGAAGTTCCAGTAACGGCTACTGCTTATGCGGGAAATTTAGACTTAATTCAAGATGGTGAAAATGGCCTACTTTTCACCGATGGAGATATTCCGAAAATCGCAGAAAACATTCGTGAGCTCAAGCAGAATGACGCTTTACGAGAACGCCTAAAAACGAATGGCCAGCAAACGGCTTTAGTCACATTCAATATTGAAAACACCATCTCGAATTACGAGGAGTACTTTTTGGGCTTTGCTCAGTAAAAGATGCTATTACGGCCACAGGCTTCTCGATAAGCTCAAATTCTTTCAAAACATAATTTTTTTATGCATTAAAATAATTAATATAGCATTTTAAAGTTATCATAATCCTGAGCCATTGTGACATTTTTAAACACCCACAATTTATGCTCAAACAAAAACACAGGATTTCGCGTCTTCACGATCTCATTAGGCGGCAGGCAACTGGCAGTGCTAAACAATGTGCTCAAAGGCTAAATATTAGCGAAAGACAGCTTTATAATACGCTAGAGCTTATGAAAGAACTTGGCGCACCTATTTATTTCGATAGTGCGGCCCAATCCTATTGTTATGAACACGAGGTCAATTGGAACATTGGCTTTTCGAAAACTCATTAAAGAATATTTTATAATTTTTTAAATATTTTTTTGCCACTGCAATTTTATTTCAGTCACCACACTTAAACTTGTAATCAAGAAGCACATACAACATCCTAGGTAGAGGTAAAGCTTCGAGTTTTAGTTTTAACGTAAATATTAAAAAATGAAAAGTTTGAGTTTTGAAAAAATGGAAAACGTTCTTGGAGGCACGAATGCTTGCCAGAAAGGAATACTAAGAGGCTTCTTTGGAGGTTTATTGTCAGGTGCCATAGCAGGGGTTACTGTAGGTTCGGCGGTTCCAGGAATTGGAAACTTAGCCGGAGCGATTTTAGGAGCTTCCTATGGCGCATTTGCTGGTGCCATGACTGGACATGCAGAGGCTTGTTAACATAAAATTTAAAAATAAAAAATATGAAGAGTTTAACGATAAATGAAATGAGCACAACCACTGGTGGCTCAGGAAACTGTTTAACAGGTATATTAGGAGGCCTATTTGTAGGCATTTTATCTGGAGCAAGAGTCGGCGTGGCGATCGCTCCTTCTCCACAAGGAGCCCTAGTTGGAGGTCTGATTGGCGGATTTCTGGGAGGACTGGGAGGAGCAGCAGTCTATTGCTAATGATTAAAACCAAAGTGTTGAGTATAAAAACTCAACACTTAAATCATACAATATATAAATGACCTTATACAGCTAATATATTATGTTGGAGTTAAGTAACTTGAGTATATCCTATGGAACAAATAAGATCTTAGATAATATTTCTTTCTCTTTAGACGAGAATGGCATATACCTACTCAAAGGCAATAATGGATCAGGTAAAAGCACCTTGCTGAACTTTCTTTCGGGGCTAATTAAAGGGTGCTACGATAGTTTCTTTTGGTTAAATGAGATAGTAGAGCCACAAAAAAAACAGTGGAAAAATAAGATTGGTTTACAATCCAATCTTATTTCTCCTTTAGAGGAGTTCTCTGTTGAAGAGAATTTTAAATATCTATCACTGATCTACGGCATTGACAAGAACGACTTCTTGCCCTTCATATCACAACTATATTCCGAACTATTTGACACCGAGTATAACGATAACAAAAACCTCATAATTGGTAGTCTTTCCACTGGGATGTTAAGAAGGGTAGAAATATTAAACGCATTAGTCAGTAACCCGATGATTCTTTTTTTGGATGAACCATTTAATGGTTTAGACGAAAAAAGTGTTGTGCGCTGTAAACAGCACCTCAAAAATCTGGGGAAAAGTAAACTCATCTTAGTTGCTGATCACCGAAAAGAAACAAGAGAGGATCTTGAAGCCACAGTGATCAATATCTCAAATAAGTCCTTATTTATAGATCAGTAGCATGAGGTTAATCATGTTTGTTTTGAATGTTAATAGAGCCAACACAAGCTATTGGATTCTTAAGATCTTGATATGCCTAACCCCTTTAGCGATTATTGCATTATTCTTTCTCTTCTCAGACATCCAGGTTTACTTTGACCCCTTTTTAAAAGGAATAATTGATAACAACATAGCAAACTCGTATATATTCCTTTTTTATGTAACAGTTAGGATCACATCGAACCTGAATTCGAGGAGAGTTCACTGGATAATGCCCAATCACCCAATTGGCAATTTCAAACGAAAAATCTTTAATCTAACTGTCAAAGAAATCTCCTTGAGAAATTTGGCTTTAACGTCAACAATCATAATGATTTCTATTATTGGCAGTTCGGAAAATTTGTTTGAAGACTTACTCGAAACTGTAACCGTCATAATAGCCATATCGACACTTGAAGACCTAGTCTTCTCGAATAGCAAACTGACAAGCGTCTACTCAATTTCTCATCTAATTCTGAATATATTCTTCACCTATTTGACAATTAATTGGCGGGTTAATACCACAGGGCTTATTCTATTCCTAATGGCATTTATTTCATTATATGTTTTTTTGGGCAGTACTAACGTCTATACTCAAAGAACCTCTTCTTTGAAGCATCGAAAAGTTGACTCATTCTGGTTCTTTTTTAGAAATAAGCCCTTAACTAAACGTATTGCATTCATCTTATCCCTAGACCTTGTTGCACTAATCTTTTTCGATGTCTTTATCTTAGAAAGTTTCAAGAAAATTCTTGTTGTAACTTTTCTCACCCCGTTGCCACTCATGACAAACTACGGAAATAATACCTTTGGAAGTAATCCAAAGCTAACCACATTCCGTCACTCACTAAATGGTGATCAAAATATAGCATCATTCTATTATCGATTGATTTTAGTTCCACTGAGTGCTTTCGTCCTGTTAAGGATTGTCTTTTTAGGTCTGTACATGGATCGTGAATCATTACTCTCTGGTCTCCTAACCTTGTCTTTTTCAACAATCAATCTATCACTCATAGGTCTCATTTTTTCGATAGAGTTCCCATTAAAAATGACAACTTTTCAAAGCAAAAAGATCAAAGAGAATGCGTCATTGAAGCCCTTGAAATATTCAATTCTTTGCTCCTTATTATGCGTAAGTTTCTTCTTTATCAATGTAGTAGCCATATTAATTTTCAACGTTATCCTAATGATAATCTTAGCCCATAAATCATACCACAAGGTTCAAAAATACAACAGTCTAAATCTTTTGGAGAAGCTTTACTAGTTCCTTAATACATGAATCTGAAAGCGAAGAACAAAGTACTTATAATATGCCTGGTAGGCACATATTTCTTACCTATTCTAATCATAGATTTTATACTGATTGATGAGGTCGACTATATAAATAGTTATAGTGGTATCATTCCTTCTGATCGCATGAACCAATTCCTTGAAAACATAAAAAGGTATCGACCTATAAATTATCTTCTTACTTTTTTATTTATTGTTTTAAAAACATTAATTGTAGGATCAATAATATGGTTAGGCTTTTTTATATCAAATAAGAAAGAATCATTTTATCAATTATGGAAAATTTCTATCATTGCACAATTCACATTTGCCTTAAAGTCGTATATACTTTTTTCTCAAGTCCTCTTCTCACCTTCGTTCAATTTGATGGACTTTCTAAACTTTTCACCTCTCTCATTAGCTAGCCTATCCGATACGAAAACTATTGAACCATATTTAGCCTTTATTTTTAGTTCTCTAAGTCTTTTTGAATTAGCCTACTGGTTTGTTTTGGCATTCTTATTGGCACAAATTCTTAAATCAAATCTAACTCTAGGACTTAGGTATATTCTAACTTCTTACGTTCCAGCGTTCTGTTTATGGCTCTTAACAGTCGCTTTCCTTCTCTTATCAAATAATTAAAAATGAATTTAAAACATCTACGCTGGGCGCTTATTGGTATATTTTTCCTTGTGGGCACCCTTATGGGTTACAAGGTTTATAAGGAACTGGCCAGAAAAGAGAAAACTGAATTAAAACAACAGGTGCTATCACTAAAAAATATTGAGTATCTTAAAGAGGATACAAAAATCTCTGGCAAACCATTTTTGCTATCTCTCTTCCATCCTTCTTGCGACTTCTGCCAGGAAGATGCAAAGCTTCTTTATGAGAAAAGAGTACTTCTTAAAAATCTAGATATTATTTGGATCAGCTATGATGACAAAGATTCAATTCAAAAGTTCTCACACAGTCATGGTCTAGACACTATACCGAATATTCGCTTTGCTTATATGGATATTGAGGCCATGTTAGAACAGTATGGCAACGTGAAGTTCCCTACTTTCCTAGCATATGACAAGTCGGGTGAATTAATAAAAAAATGGGTTGGTCTAACGCAGCCTCAAGAAATTCTAGACGCATACAATCAGGAAAAATAGTTATGGCAACGCAAAAAGAATCACAACTAGACAAAATCTATGTCCAACAAAGAGATCAGGCGGACTGCGGGGTAGCCTGCTTATCTACTATTCTAAAATATTATGGGGCTGAGGTTAGCGTCGAAAAACTTCGTGTACTTAGCGGTACTGCCAAGGACGGCACCACACTTTTAGGGCTTTACCAAGCGGCTAATCAAATTGGGTTAGAAGCAGAAGGCTTCGAGGCAGAAATTGACAACTTAAAAACGCTGGAGCATCCCGCAATCCTACACGTGGTCATTGATGGTAAACTTCAACACTACATTATTTTATTTGGCTTTGAGGATGGTAAGTTCTTAGTTAGTGACCCAGCGAAAGGCATTGAGCAACTGAAAGAAGAAGAACTCAGATTAATCTGGCAATCAAAGGCCTTACTTTTGATTAAGTCCACAGATAAACTAGAACGCGCCGAAGCACAAAAAAGTAAAAAGAAGAATTGGTTACTTTCCTTGGTCAAGGAAGACTACAGCATACTCGGCATTGCTACATTCTTAGGTGTCATAATCTCAGTCTTAGGCATCAGTACTGCTATTTTCTCCCAACGATTAATCGATGATATTCTACCTAGTCAAGATTCTGAACGGCTTATTTTCGGCTTAATACTCTTAACCATTTTATTACTAGCCAGATCGGGTATATTTTACCTAAGAACACTCTTAATTCTAAGGCAATCAAAAGACTTCAATAATCGAATCATTCAGAAATTTTACAGTGCACTGCTCTATTTGCCAAAACGTTTTTTTGATACCAGAAAAACAGGTGAATTGATTGCTCGGATGAATGATACCAATAGAATTCAACGAACCATTAGCTTTGTTCTCGGAGATACTTTGATTCAGTTACTATTAGGTATAACCTCACTAGTTTTTGTATTTACTTATTCCTGGGAAGTAGGAACACTATTATTGTCCTTTGTTCCCATTTACATCCTCTTAGTCTGGAAATATACCAAGCCCATTACATCAGGACAAAAAGAAGTCATGCAAGCATATGCTCTGAATGAGAGCAATTATGTAGATACCATACAGGGCGTTGAGGTCATTAAAAACCAGAGTAAAGAACCTATTTTTGGAAAAATAACTGAGACTATCTACGGTCATTTTCAAAATAAGGCATTTGATCTGGGGCTCATTGGCAACAAATATGGTATCAGCACGCAAATCATAGGGATAATTGCCATGTCTGGTGTCTTGGGCCTTTCATCATTTTTAGTTGTTAAGGAGCAATTACAGATCGGCGAACTCGTAGCTTTATTTTCTATGGCTGGTGGCCTTTTCCCTGCTATAGAAGCCGCTGCTAGTGCTAACATTCAAATAAGGGAAGCCAAAATTGCTTTCGATAGAATGTATGAATTTACATCAATAGAACCTGAATTTAATCCCACTGAAAATATTCAAAAAATCAAGGAAATTCAATCATTGACGGTTGAAAACTTAAGCTTTCGTTTTCCAGGAAGAAAACAATTATTGAAGGAGTTCAATCTAGAACTTAGAAAAGGTGAGATGAATTGTCTGTTGGGTGAAAGCGGTGGTGGTAAGAGTACTTTTATACAGATTCTTCAAAAATTCTATACGCAAGAGGGAGGTTGCATAAAACTTGATAATCAAGAATATTCAGAAATTAATACAACGGCCATTCGATCCAAAATCGGAGTCGTCCCACAGGAAATTAAGATATTCAATGGCAGCCTCTTAGATAATATCCTTTTGGGTGTGTCAGACGCCGACCCAAAAAAAATAGAAGCATTTATGTTGAAATATGGTTTTGATGCGTATTTCAAACAATTCCCTCAAAGTTACGGGACGATTTTAGGTGAAGAAGGTGTAAATATTTCCGGAGGACAAAAACAGCTAGTTGGACTTGCTAGAGCTTTGTGGTCAAACCCTGAAATCCTTTTACTAGACGAGGCTACCTCGGCCTTGGACCGAAAGACTGAGCAGTTTGTTCTAACAATTCTCAAAAAGCTGAAAGAGACAAAACTCATTCTTTTGGTCACTCATAGAATAACCACTGCGGCTAAGGCAGACAAGATTTACATTTTGGAAAACAATACCATTAGTCAGTCGGGGTCTCCATTGGAATTACTAAAAAATAGAAACTTCTTTAGTGATTTTTATAAGGAAAACAATCTTAAACTTATGCTCAACTAACACTTGTGATCAAGCCTCTTAGTATTATTCTAGCTCTCTTCGTTCTAACATGTCTCTTGCTCTACTTCTACTCCGAATAGTTTAGTTTTATGGTGGAGCAAGAATGGGTTCATTATCTAATGGCATTCTTGTTTGGCACACTCATCATTACCGGATGGTAGGAGTATCAAAACAGAAAGAAGAGACAGAAATAGTTTGTCCGCCGTATGGATAACGGGATATTTCTAGTTAGTTAGAATATTTATTGAAGCAAGTAGCTGAGAAATAAATAATTGAAAAGCATCTTTTATTTGCGACTGACAGAGTAAATTTAGATGTTTCTCGAGTCGAAAGTCTTATCTTGCAGACAGATCGACTTTAGACAGAAATCACCCTTTTTCATGGATTACTTAGCGTCACTCAACGAGCCCCAATACGAAGGTGTAGTCAACACCGAAGGACCTGCAATGATTATTGCTGGTGCTGGGTCTGGTAAAACGCGTGTGCTAACTTATCGCATTGCTTACTTGATCAAAGAAAAAGGTGTCGATCCATTTAGCATTTTAGCGCTAACCTTTACAAACAAGGCGGCAAAAGAAATGCGAGAAAGAATTGCCACTGTTGTAGGAAGTAATGCTCGCAATTTATGGATGGGTACTTTTCACTCTGTTTTTGCTAGAATACTTCGAGCGGAAGCTGACAGATTGGGTTACCCCAGCAATTTCACAATTTACGATGCCGATGACTCTAAATCGCTAATCAAAACGATTGTAAAAGAGTTTGGGCTAGATGACAAAGTTTATAAACCGAATGTAGTTTTTAGCAGGATTTCTAGCGCTAAAAACAGGCTGGTTTCTTGGCAAGAATATGTAAACAATCCAATTTACGCCGCGGATGATGAAACGGCTCAAAAGCCCGAAATGGGCCGTATTTATAAAACCTATGCGCAACGTTGTTTTAAGGCCAATGCCATGGACTTTGACGATTTGCTTTTCCAGACGAACGTCCTATTCAGAGATCATGTGGATGTCTTGAACAAATATCAGCATCGATTTAGGTATGTTTTGGTGGATGAGTTTCAGGACACGAATGTTTCTCAGTATTTAATTACTAAAAAACTATCTGCAGTCAGTCAAAATATAGCTGTAGTTGGTGACGATGCCCAGTCCATCTATGCCTTTAGAGGTGCCAATATTGAGAACATCTTAAATTTCGAGAAGGACTTCCCTGACTTGAAAGTGATCAAGTTAGAGCAGAATTATCGTTCTACTCAGAATATTGTGAATGCTGCCAACTCAGTAATCGCTAGAAATAAAGGGCAGATCAAAAAGAAAGTTTGGACAACGAATAATGACGGCAATCGAATTGATCTTATCAAATCTATCTCCGATAACGAGGAAGGACGTTTTGTAGCTTCGGCTATTTTCGAACAGAAAAGTCAAAACAACTACAAAAACGAAGACTTTGCCATCTTATATCGAACAAATAGCCAATCTAGGGCGATTGAAGAGGCACTTAGAAAATCTGGAATACCCTACAAGATATATGGTGGTTTATCCTTTTATCAGCGTAAAGAAATAAAAGATTTAATGGGCTATCTGCGGTTCGCCATGAATACAGCAGATGAGCAATCTTTCAGAAGAATAATTAATCTACCCAAAAGAGGAATTGGAACTACTTCAGTAGAGAAAATCGTGGTGGCAGCCTTTGAACATGATATTCCGCTTTGGGAAGTATTGAATAATGTAAGTGCCTTCTTACCTGGTAGGGCGGCAAACGCGGTGAATGATTTTGTCACCCTGATTAAGAGCTTTCAGATTTTCGTTCAATCACGTGATGCCTTTGAAGCCGCAAGTCACATTGCCAAAAATTCTGGTTTACTAAAAGAATTATATGACGATAAAACGGTAGAAGGCCTAAACAGATACGAAAACGTTCAAGAGTTACTCAATGCCATTAAGGAGTTTGTCGAGACACCAGATGTAGAAGACAAAAGCTTAAGTGCATTTCTGCAAGATATTGCCTTATTGACGGATCAGGACAACGAAGATGACGACAATAAAGACTTTGTATCCTTAATGACGATACATTCTTCAAAAGGACTAGAATTCAAAAATGTTTTTATAGTTGGTTTGGAGGAAGATCTTTTCCCATCTCAAATGATGATGAGTAGTCGTGATGATTTGGAAGAGGAAAGAAGACTTTTTTACGTGGCTATAACTCGAGCGAAAGAAAATTTATACTTCTCTTATGCCCTTTCGCGTTATCGATATGGCAGGCTCATCAATTGCGAAGCAAGTCGGTTTATTGAAGAAGTTGACCCGAGTTTTATTTTTGTAAACACGCGCTATGGAAGTCGGGAACCCAAGCTAGGCAGAAAAGATGGCCCGCCAGGATTTAATTCTAACTTCGCCAGAAATTTGATGGCTAGTAAGAAGGCTGCTCCTAAAAAGCCATTGCAATACCATAAGCCTTCTGCTGACTTTAGACCGAGCGATACTTCAGGTTTACAAGAAGGGATGAAGGTAGAACATCCGAAATTCGGTTTTGGGAAAGTATCCAAAATGGACACTACCGGAGCCAACAAAAAAGCCAAGGTTATATTTGAAGACTTTGGAGAAAAGACATTATTACTCACTTTCGCCAAATTGAGAATAGTAGAATAGGGCTATCGTAATAGCCACGCTTTAAGATATTTATTGTTAATTTGGTGCATACTTAAAAATTAATGGGATTAGAATACAATACAGAAAGAACTGATGTTAGGCTTAAGGAATATGGCCGTAACATTCAGAAGCTAGTAAACCATATCAGAACTATCGAGGACGAAGAGAAAAGAAGTGCCTATGCACAGACACTGACTGACCTCATGAAACAGATCAACCCGAACCTAAAGGTGAACGTAGATAGCGATCAGAAAGTCTGGGATGATTTATACATAATTTCAAACTTCGATTTAACCATAGATGCTCCTTTTCCAATGCCTGAGAAATCAGCTATTGGCAAAAAACCTCAAAGGGTTGCTTATAAAAGCTCTAAAATCAGATATATGCACTACGGAAGAAGTGTAGAAATTATGATTGAGCAAGCCATTCAGATGGAAGATCCTGAATCAAAAAAGTCGGCCGTCATCCATATCGGTAGACTAATGAAAGGTTTCTACAACACTTGGAATAAGGATAATATCGATGATGAAATTATTCTTAAGCAGATCAAACAACTTTCTGACAATCAGCTCGATATATCTATTGATGAGGTGAAGGAATTCGGTCTTTTCAATAACAATGTGAAAGAGAAGAGACATCACAACAGAGGCGATCGCGATAAAAGAAATAACAACAACCGAAGAAGAGGTAATAACAATAGACGTAGAAACTAAATGTCATCATTTGTCATTGAAGGAGGCACCAGACTTTCAGGGGAAATCATTCCCCAAGGTGCGAAAAACGAAGCGCTTCAAATTCTTTGTGCAGTACTATTAACTCCGGAAACTGTTACTATTAACAAGGTTCCGAATATCCGCGATGTCAACAAGCTCATTGAGCTACTGGCAGATATGGGCGTTGAAGTAAAGCATCTATCAGGCGAAAGTTATTCCTTCTGTGCCAAAAACGTAAATATTGATTATTTAGAGACTGATGAATTTAGAAAAAAAGCTTCATCACTTCGTGGATCAATAATGATTCTTGGGCCTCTTTTAGCCAGGTTTGGAAAGGGCAAAATCTCTAAACCTGGTGGTGATAAAATTGGTCGTCGTAGACTTGATACACACTTTATTGGTTTTCAAAAACTTGGCGCTAGGTTTCTTTATGAAGCCGAAACTGGAATGTACCACATAGATGCCTCTGATTTAAAAGGCACATATATGTTATTAGATGAGGCTTCCGTAACTGGTACTGCCAATATTCTGATGGCAGCAGTTTTGGCTAAAGGTAAAACCACCATTTACAATGCCGCTTGTGAACCCTACCTACAGCAGTTGTCCAAAATGCTCAATAGAATGGGTGCTAAAATCACAGGTGTTGGATCTAATTTACTTCACATCGAAGGGGTGGAAGCCTTGGATGGAACTGATCATACGATGTTACCAGATATGATCGAAATTGGGTCTTTCATTGGTATGGCGGCTATGACACAATCTGAAATTACTATTAAAAATTGTCAGATTCCTGAATTAGGGCTAATCCCTGAGACTTTCCGCAGGTTAGGAATCCAAATGGAATTCCGAGGAGATGATATATATATCCCGACGCAAGAGAATTATGAAATAGAAACTTTTATCGATGGGTCAATTATGACCATCGCTGATTCTATTTGGCCTGGTTTAACCCCAGACTTACTAAGTATTGTACTTGTAGTTGCTGCACAAGCAAAAGGTACCGTTCTAGTGCACCAAAAGATGTTCGAAAGTCGATTGTTCTTTGTTGATAAGCTAATTGACATGGGTGCGCAGATTATTCTTTGTGATCCACATCGCGCAACGGTTATCGGATTGAATAGACAACAGAAGTTAAAAGGAATTAGAATGACTTCGCCTGATATTCGAGCAGGTCAGGCACTTCTTATTGCTGCATTGTCCGCCGAAGGCACTAGTGTGATCGATAATGTTGAACAAATAGACCGTGGGTATCAGCATATTGATACACGACTCAATGCATTAGGTGCTAAAATTGAAAGAGTAGAATAAATACAATCTATGCGATTGAAGCGATTGCGAAATAATCAGAATGTCAAGATTTACTTAATGGAGTTGATCATAGTGATTCTGGGAATTTCTATCGCCTATCAGCTTAATTTAGTCAACGAGCAAAGGATCAACAATCAGTTAGAACTGAATATTCTAAGGAACCTAGAGAAAGAGGTTCAAATCAATATTGCGGAGTTTAACAGCCTGAAAGCTTATCGCAAGCGTATCACCAAATCATCAAGAAATTTACTGAGACTTTTAGATCAAACTAACATCAGAAAAGACAGTGCCGAAAAGTATATTTTTTCCTTAGTACAAACTTCTACACCCGATCTTCAACGTCAAACTACCACTTCCTATTTAAACAGCAATTACGGAAGCACGAACCTCGACCTTAAAAACGAGCTGCTTTCTTTACAGACCTTCTTACAAGAATTGATGGATCTTTCGGAGAGTTATAAGGTGATGAAAAAACAGGATTACATGAATTATCTAAAAACCGAAGTTGACTTCTTCAAAAGAAAAATCATCCGGCTGGAGAAAATTCAATCTGTTGAATTCAAGAATATCATCTGGAATATGGCCGCTGATGAATTTGAATTGAATCGTTTATATGAGCAAGCGACAGTGCAACTGAGCAAAGTGGATAGTCTAATGAAAGCGGTAATTTCTTCGTATGACTAAACCTAAGTTAGAATCTCGTATTTGGGGAAATTATATTCTTAAAGCATCTTTATACTCTTAAACTCCGTCATTAGGCAAAACGTCTTTATCCATGGTCAAGTTCGGTACTTCTAGAAGACTCAAGAAAAACGACATCTATACGTATATGATGGAGATTTTCATTGTGATTTTTGGTATTACAGTAGCTTACCAACTGAACGTTTACTACGAAGACAAAAAGGATTTAAAACTAGAACAATCAGCCATAGAAAGGGTTTTTAGCGAAACTACTACCAATCAGCAGGTTTTTGAAAGTCTAATTGGTAACAGACTCAAATTGGAAAGAGATACGAGACAACTTGCACGATTCTTATTTGCAGGTGATGCGCTAGCTGAAGACAGTATAAGCCACTACTTGTTTGATATTAATAAAACACATAAGCCTTTTCTACAAATGGAAGCACTCAACTTCTATTTAAATACAAACTACACAAACAAAAATTCAGACTTAAAAAGTGACCTTCTTGTTCTTAAAGGACTCTATTTAGAACTGCGCGATGTGGTAGACTATTACGTGCGCATGAAAGAAAAATACTATGGAGACTTCCTAGTTTCCGATGTTGACTTTGGGGAAGAGAAAATCATTTCTCTGGATAAAATTAAAAGTGTTGAATTCAAAAATCTTGTCGTTAATCTGTTGTCAAATGAACTTGAGCTCAATGAATTATTCGTTAGAGTTTATGAAGAATCAATAGTAATAGAAGGTAAACTCAGCGAGAAAACCGAATAGGGCTATTCTCGCCCTTTGTCGATTCTAAACCTTTGCTAATTGATGCAATCCACATTCCTTTTGTGAAGATTCCCACCACCAACGACCAGCCCTTGGGTCTTCACCTGTAGTAATTGCACGAGTACATGGTGCACACCCTATACTGATAAAACCTTGATCGTGGAGCTTATTATAGGGAACATTATGATCTGTCAAATACTTAATTAATTCATCATAAGACCAATCAAGAATTGGATTGTATTTGATCACTTTATTTTGCTCATCCCATTCCAACTGCTTGAACCCCTCTCTATTGGCAGACTGGCTAGACCTTAGGCCTGTAATCCAAACATCAGCACCTTTTAGAGCACGCTGTAGTGGTTCTACCTTTCGAATAAAACAACACTCCTTCCGCTCTTCGACAGAATTGTAGAAACTGTGCATACCTTTTTCAGAGACTAATTGCTGAACCTTTTCTGTCTGAGGATAGAAGACTTCAATGGTTTTTTTGTAGCGAGATCGCGTTTGGTCGATCAAGTCATAAGTCTCTTTAAAAAGCCTACCAGTGTCTAGTGTAAAGATCTTAACGTCTAAATCGTTCTTAAAAATCGCATGCGTTATGGCCTGATCTTCTTGCCCAAAGGCGGATGAAAAAACTACTTTCCCTGAATATAAATTGGTGATTAGCTCTAAGCCTGAAGCTAAAGATTCATCTTTTAATTTTTCGGTGAGTTCTTGTAATGTCATTGCCCTGATTTATTTGTTTTGACATTTGTCCAAGCGCGCTCATGTAGATAGTAAAGTATCATTTTGGAGACAATTTCAACCGAGCCAATTGACATCGCCATGGCCACTTCACCCGTAATGATATAGGAGATTATAATCGTATCTATTGTTCCTAGAATACGCCAACTGATCGTTTTCATCAAACTTCTAAGGCTGCTATCCGCACCAGAAGGGCTTGATTCTACCTTTCTATTAATTACATTATCTAAGAGCATATTGCTTGAAAGAAATTTATCGAATTACAAATCTATATAATCCCTACCGTTTTAGTAGACTAATGAGGCAAAAAAATTCTATCTGTTCCTCAAGATATCTTTCAACGTCTTATTTTCGAGAACTTTAAGGGTATTGTCTCTTACTTCAGCCATTACTCTATTCAGTCCGCAAACCTCTTCTTGGCAATTTTCGCAGCGTTCATAGTAATTCAAACTAACACATGGTAAAAGCGCAATTGGCCCATCTAGAACTCTGATGATCTTGGCAAGGGCTATTTCATCTGCTGACTTTATTAGATAATAACCACCACCTTTTCCTTTCTTACTGCCCAATACTCCGGCCTTCTTGAGTTCCAGCAATATGTTTTCCAGAAATTTTAGTGATATGTTTCTTTCTTGAGAAATCTCAGAAATCAAGACAGGACCTTTGCTATAGTTATCAGCCAAATAGGTCAGGGCATGAAAAGCATATTGTGTTTTCTTAGATAGCAACGCTTGAAGATTGAGAACTTAAGTTATTCAAAATTTAAACAAAAAAGGAGCCGAAGCTCCTTTTACAATTTTGTTAAATATCTCTTTTAGTAATTGTTCAGCATAACTGGCATTACTAGCATAAGGATATCTTCATTTTCATCCTTTTCAGCTGGAACTATTAATCCGGCACGATTCGGAGCCGACATTTGTAAGGTAATGCTCTTAGAATGTAAGTTCGTTAGCATCTCTACCAAGAACTTCGCATTAAAGCCAATTTCTAAATCCTCACCTTCATGCTCACAAGCCAAGGTTTCCTTAGCCTCATTAGAAAAATCAAGATCTTCAGCCGAAATAGTTAATTCACTACCTGTAATCTTAAGTCTAATCTGATGTGTTGTTTTGTTCGCATATATCGATATCCTTTTCAGGGAACCTAAGAACTCGTTTCTATCGATAGACATTTCTATCGGGTTCTCAGTTGGAATTACGTTTTCGTAATCAGGGAATCTCTCGTCGATTAAGCGACAGATCATTTTAATATTGTTGAAGTGGAAATATGCGTTTGAAGCATTGTATTCCATCACCACGTTAGAATTTTCAGAAGGCAACGTTGATTTCAATAAGTTCAATGCTTTACGCGGAATAATAATTGACATCCCGGAATCTGTGGCAACATCTACTCTTCTGTACCTTACCAAACGGTGCCCATCAGTGGCAACGAAAGTTGTATTAGTATCGTCTAATTTCACGAAAACACCTGTCATTGCAGGTCTTAATTCGTCGTTGCTTGTCGCGAAGATTGAATTATTAATGGCACTGCTCAAAACATCTGTAGAAAGATCAACTGAATAAGCATCCGTTACATCTGGAACTTTAGGAAAATCAGTGGCATTTTCACCAGCTAGCTTATATCTACCATTATCAGAATTAATTTCAACACTGTAAGTTTCATTGTCGATGCTAAACGTAACTGGCTGCTCTGGTAAGTTCTTAAGCGTGTCCATCAAAATTCTTGCTGGTACAGCGATACTACCATCTTCTTTTGCCTCTACATCTATTTCTGTAATCATGGAAGTCTGTAAGTCAGACGCCGTGATTGTTAAAAGGCCGTCGTTAATTTCGAATAAAAAGTTTTCTAAAATGGGCACCACAGGGTTTGTAGTGATCACTCCATTGATATTTGAAAGGCGTTTCAGGAGTTCAGCTGAAGAGACAATAAACTTCATATAATGTTGATTTTCGCGGTGGTTTTATTAAACGGATAAAATTAACAATAAAATCAATACACTGAACCCCAGAAGCTCTTTTTGAGTGACGCAATACTTGCTTTTACTCATATTTCTGGAAGGAAGTCAAATAATTGAGCACCAATTATCTTTCCTGCTAGCTGATGGGTCTGGAATGGTGCTAATCTGAATTGTAAAAACTCAATTTCGAAACTTTTATTGGTACCGAACTTTCTATAAAGCGGAACTAATGACGAAATTTGAAACTAAATCAATCTCAGCATTGTACTTAAAGAAAGTCGATCGAGAAGAAGCAAAACTCAATAAAATGAAAGAAGTAACAGTTAAAGAACTTAATGGCCTAATGGCATCGAACGCCGATTTTAAGCTAATAGATGTACGCGAACAAAATGAGTTTGAAATTGCTGAAATAGGCGGAGAATTAATCCCGATGAACTCAGTTCCCCAAAATGTTGATAAGTTTCCGAAAGACAAACAAGTGATTGTTCATTGCCGCAGTGGCAAAAGAAGTGGGGATGTAATCAACTGGCTAGAAGCAAACCATGGCTTTGAGAACTTATATAACTTGAAAGGTGGAATTCTTGCTTGGGCCGACGAGATTGACCCTAGTGTTCAGAAGTACTAAAAGATCCGTATTTCCTCTTTCTAATTGCTCCTCGGATAATACCAAAGAGGATGATAATGAATAGCGGCCCTGCCAAATTGAGCACCTGCCAATAGACTCTTTCATTCTGTACTTTAACACGGTTTAAGGGCCTTAAACTTACTTCTTTAGCACGGGCAGTTATCAGGCCATTCTCATCTGTAAGATAAGTCAGCACATTGAATAGAAAATCTTTATTGGCGTACATCACTTTCTCACCTCTGTCGGCAAACGGATTAATCCCCAACTCCATCGGTGCGCCTGTTTTTAAATCGAGTTCATTACGAATGAGATCGCCATCAGAAGCGACCATTATTTTTGTATCCGGACTTTCAGCTCTAAATTCATTCTTATCGTCATTTGATAGTACTCGATTTTTAAAGAGTGATATAAATTTACCCTCTAACAAGTAGGCCACAGCTTCTTTCCCATGTTGAAATAAAATAGGGTCTGGCTGGCTAGCATAGTCTTCAAACGCCACGCGACTCCCCGCTGCCATTACACGGGTTGCGGATGATGTAAACATGAGCGGAGTTTTTCTAATTCCTTCTGCCTTAACAGTGTCTATTGTACCAAATGTTCGTGCATAAACGGCATCTAAATTTTTCGTAATCGGATGTTTGGCAAATTCATTAATTGACGCATAAAACGGCCATGGTAAGTTGATGATATTCCGCTGCTCATCGATCTCCACCGGATGTCGTCCAAAATTTTGAATGTCTTGTATATAGTTATCATTAAGTCGAACACCATATCTAAAAAGCAAGTCACCTAGCCCGTGATCAATAGGTAAAGCCACAGTACCTACCCCACCTGCCCTACTTGTTTCTGCATTCAAAGCGTCTATTAAGAAAATAGCTTTCCCGCCATTCATGACAAATTGATCTAGTTTGAATTTATCTTTGCGTTCATATTTTTCGGTAGGTTTAGAAACGATGATTGCATCGAAACCTTCAATTCTATCTACAGAATCTATATCTAGTGGCTCAAGATCAAAATACTGAACCATTTCAGCACCAAAACCAATCACTCGCATAGAATCAAGCTCTCCGTGGCCAGTGATCAGCGCCACTTTCTTACGGTCGTATTTAGCGAGTCTTTGGATACCAACTGCCAAATTGAATTCCAGATTTTCAGCGGCCTGATTTAATACTTCATCTGGTGTTAAACCTACTTTTCCGGCACCCGCTATTTCTATGGCCGCTGAACGACCATCGTAATTCATAATTACATATGGAAAAACGAATCGCCTTACCTGGTTACCATTTTCGTTATAAATGGCTTGTGTGGGTGACAGTCGCAACCCTTCCATTAAATACTGATAATTCTCTTGTCGTTCCTGTTCGTTTTCTGCGGCACTCGGATCAGTTTGAAAGAAAATCAATTCTCCGCCAATCTTATCGTTAAACTCTTTAAGCGTCTGAATCAAAGCTTTGTTCAACCGCTGATATTTGGGGGGTAAATCTCCTGCTAGCAGTACCTCCATGGTGAGTGTTTTGTCAATGGCACCGAGCATTTCGGAGGTTGCTGGCTTCAAAGTGAAGCGCTTATCCGCAGTCAAATCCAATCTCAAATAGGCATTGGCTGAAATTATATTTAGAATCAATACAATAAGCATACTCACTCCAAACCGACTCCATATTTTATTCCTTTTAGGTTTAAAGGAGAAGAATCTACTTGCCATTTTTAAATGTGCTAGTAAAAGCGCTAATACGGCGGTGCTGATAAAGTAGACTACATTTCTGGTATCGATAAGTCCTCTACTCATGGCTTCGTAATGATGAGTAAGGCTCATTTCTTCTACGTATAGCGTTACCTCTCCGGAAAACATTCCGGCCATTGAGCTAATTCCTGAATAGAGGAAAAAACTTACGAAAACGGCAATAATGAACGCGATGATTTGGTTTTCACTGAGCGAAGACGCTAAGATTCCTATTGCGGCAAAAACACCTCCTAAAAGGAGAAGCCCTACATATGAGCCTGCTATTCCTGGTACATCAAGATTGCCAATGGGATTGCCTAATTGAGCTATAGAATAACAATAGACCAATGTTGGAAGTATTGCGAAGATAACTAATGTGAAAGCGGCGAAAAATTTGCCCATAATGATCTGAAAATCACTGAGCGGCCTTGTTAATAACAATTCGATTGTGCCCGTTTTATTTTCTTCCGCTAACATTCTCATGGTAATGGCTGGAATCAAAAACATAAAGACGAAAGGCCCAAGTGTAAACAGAGTTTCAAGATCAGCATATCCGTATGTCAATACACTAGAGTCTGGAAAAACCCATGTCAAAAGACCAATACCAGTCAGGAATACTCCAATTACCACATAGGCGATAAGAGAACTGAGAAACTGCCTGATTTCCTTTTTATAAATCGCCCACATTGCTGTCTTGTGTTAAATTTCTAAAAACTTGCTCTAGGTCTTTCTCTTGCTGCTGCATGCTCAATATTACCCAATCATTTGCTTTTGCTTTCTCAAATAATTGGGCCCTCAAACCATCCGAACCTGCATGATTGATTTCATAAATTGAACCACCAATGTTCTTTACTTTACCAAAGTGTTCCAGCTCTTTTATTTCAATAGAATTCTGGAACTCAACTTTAAGCACAAATTGTCCACCGGTTAGGTTATCCACGGTATCATTGGCTACAATTTCTCCTTTATTTATGATTATCACTCGGCTACAGAGTGCTTTCACTTCCTGCATGATATGGGTTGAAAGCACAACAGTTTTATCCTTGCTGATCTCTTTAATCAGATTGCGAATTTCTACTAATTGATTCGGATCTAAGCCCGTTGTGGGTTCATCAAGAATTAATACGCTCGGATCGTGGATGAGAGCTTGTGCAAGGCCAACTCTTTGACGATAACCTTTACTGAGAGTTCCAATCTTTTTATTCTGCTCTACTCTTAACCCACAGAGTAAAATCATTTCATTCACTCTATCTTTTAAGAAACTTCCTTTTAACCCGTGTAGTTCGCCAATAAAGGCTAGGTATTCATGTACGAACATATCCTGATATAAGGGATTATGTTCTGGTAGGTATCCGATGGCCCTTCGTGCTAATATAGGGTCTTTCATCACGCTCACCCCTTTTACTTCAACGCTTCCATCGGATGGTGGAATAAAGCCAGTTACAATTTTCATTGTCGTAGATTTCCCAGCTCCGTTAGGGCCTAAAAAACCTAGTATTTCTCCTTTATTCACTTCAAACGAAATAGCATTTACTGCTTTTTGGTTTCCATAAACTTTCGTGAGCTGACTGACTTTAATGGACATTGAAAAATAAACGTAGTGACTTATTTTTTATTGGGTTTCCCCTTAGGCATTAATGGCCTTACTTCAACATCTACCACATGATAATTAGGGTGTGTTTCAAGGCTTTGCAATATAGTTAAAGCAATGTCTTCTGGGCGCATCATATGCTCGTTTGCATTTGCAAATTCTATACTATCGAAGAAATTAGTGTTTGTACTTCCTGGATAGATTGTAGATACTTTGATGCCATGATTTCTCAATTCTTTGAAAATCGATTGGCCAATACCTCTCACGGCATGTTTTGTCCCCACATAACCAGACATCGTTTCAACGCCATTTGTACCTGCAATAGAAGCGATGTTCACGATGTGACCTTCTTCCATTTCGATCATATCAGGCACGACCATTTTTGTGCAATAGAAAAGCCCATGAACATTTACATCGAACATAGCTTTCCATTCTTCTACTGGCATTTCATGAATCAATCCTTGATGTCCAAAACCTGCATTATTGATCAATACAGAGGCTTTCCCTAGCTTTTCTCTGGTTCTTTGGAAAGACCCCTGAACGTTCTCCCAATCAGCCACATCTGTTCCGAAAAAGTGATAATTTTCATGTTCAATTTCAGGGTTGGTTCTACCCCAACCTGCCACAATCGCGCCTGCTTTCAACAGCACTTTTACAGTTTCCAGACCGATTCCTTTACTTACTCCTGTAACGATGGCAACCTTACCATTTAACTCCATAATTCTTTATAATAAACTGCTTACCTATTTCCTTGCTTATCCTCAAAGGGGCGATAACTCACTTCAGATTTTCTTTGAAGCACAGATCGTTCTCAAATAACACACAAATACCGCATTATGAAAAGACTTTTATTGGCTTCTCTCATTTCATTGCTCTTTATAAACCACTCTTTAATTGCTCAAGAAGAGGTGGAATATGATTGGGCTGCCTTCTACCAATTAATCCCGCTTGAAGCAGGAAACTATACAAATTTCAAATTAACAGGTGCTGTTAGGGCAAATGGTGACCAACCAGACGCAAATGATGCTGCAGCCCTGTGGGCGCGGGTGGAGAAGGCAGACGGATCTCCAGCTTTTTTTGATAATATGGGCGATAGGCTAATAACTTCGAACGAATGGAGCAACTATATCATCGAAGGTGACATTACATCTGATGACGTAACCATGTACTTTGGTGGTCTCGTAGTAGGCTCCGGCACCTTCTTTTTTGATGCACTTAAACTTCAGTTCAAGAAAACGGATGGAACTTGGACAACTTTTGAATTCAAGGGTGGCGGATTTGAAGCTTCCATTGAAGGCAATAAAATGACACATTGGCTGGAGGGTATTCACATTTCCATGGATATTCGTGCGGTCAAATATAGTATCAGCTCTTCAAACGATGCATTCGAGGGTGAAAAATCGCTCATGATAAAACGCAGAAAGAACTTCTAATAGCTGTACTAGTTCTTAGCGATAAGGGCTTTGATAATAGTTGTCATGCCCTTTTCAGCCTTAAATGCGGCTTCCAGAATCTTACTAATCTCTGCTTTTTCAAGATTGTCAGGATCGCATAAATCTGTGATGGCTGAGATAGCGAAAACGGGTAAATCCATATGACGGGCAACAATAACTTCTGGTATTGTCGACATTCCAACAGCATCACCACCTATTCTGCCAATAAATCTATATTCTGCTCTTGTTTCTAGGTTTGGACCGCTCACACCGACGTATACGCCCTCATGGCAAGGGATTTCATGTTCTTTTGCAATCTCTAAGGCCTCGTCGATCATTTTTCGTTCGTATGGCTCGCTCATATCTGGAAACCTACCACCAAATTCGTCAAGATTTGCTCCTGTAAGCGGGTTTTCCTTTGTCAGGTCAATATGATCTTCAATGATCATTAAATCTGCTATTTTGAACCCCAAATTCACACCTCCAGCGGCATTCGAAACAAACAATTTTTGGATACCTAACTGCTTTAAAACTCTTACAGGAAAGGTCACTTCCTTCATGTCATAACCCTCATAATAATGGAATCGGCCTTGCATGGCTACAACTTTCCTACCCGCTAGTTCACCAAAAATCAGCTTGCCTTTATGACTCTCAACCGTTGACACAGGAAAGTTTGGAAGATGCTCATATTCTAATTCAAACTCAGCTTGTATATCATTTACCAATGCACCTAAACCTGTACCTAAAATAATTCCAAACTCTGGCGTAAAGTCTACTTTGTTTTTAATGAAATCAGTGGTCTGAGCAATTTTTTCCGAGTAAGTCATAGGGCTGTTTTGTTAACAAATCAAATATGCAAAGTTTTTGAATTCTCTTGAACTATTTCGGCGAGATTAGGTTCTAATGACACTTGTAAAATCATTAAGGTTCCAAGATTATGATGAAACTGATTTTGGGTCTTAATTTAGCGACAATTAAAAGCATATGATCACAATTGTAGTTGGCACAAACCGTAAGAATTCTGTAAGCCGTAAAGTGGCCGAATATTACTCATCCTTACTCTCGGCGAAGAGCGAAGAAAGTCAAATCGTCGACTTGGTAGATTTACCTGCAGATTTTACAACCACAGCGCTTTATGAGAACAATGGAACGAATGAAGCTTTTAATGGACTTAGAAAAAAGGTTCAGGCTGCTGACAAACTTGTATTTATTGTTCCTGAGTATAATGGTTCTTTTCCAGGTGTGTTGAAAGCATTTATTGATGGTTTAAAGTACCCCGAAGGTGTGAAAGATAAAATGGCAGCAATGGTTGGCATATCGTCTGGTGTCCAAGGCGGTGTTTTTGCCATGTCTCACCTCACAGACATATTCAACTACTTGGGAATGAATGTATTGGCCATAAAACCAAAATTAGCTGCCATTGAGCGAAATTTCGAAGGTGGCAAGATTACCAACGACCTTTACAATCAATTGCTTAACGGTCAAATTGATCGATTAATCAAGTTCTGAGGGGCTTCCTACAATTCACTAATTAAGTCGCTAAACCAAATCAAACCCTATCGGTAAGAGGAACTCAGTCGGCAACCTATTCTGTATCGCTTCATACTTAAAAAATCAACAAAAAAACAGCCCATGGCAGTAGGCTGTTTTTGTATGCGTCACGTTATAATGCTCGTTCGAGCTTGTAGACTAGTCTACATTATCATGTAAGAACTTATTGTCTCCCATAATCTCATCGTCATCATTTAGATTGAAGCGAGAAACGCTTCTTTCTGAAGATGGAAGGTTATCGGTAAGCCTTACTTGCTTTCTTTGATAAGCTGGAATTTCTAACTTCTCTTTAAAGTCGTGATTATCGATTTGCTGTGCATTTGTTCCACGCAATCTTTCTTCACGAATTCTAGCTTGTTCCTGCAACTTTATACGCTTCATTTCCAAGAAGTTCTTATTACGCTCTTCTTGAAAGTCATTATCTAATGACTGATTGCGCTTTTCTACTTCCGGATCTTGAGGCACTTGAGGTTGCTGTGGCGGATATTCTTCTATCTCATACTTTTCTGCCAATCGGCTGAGAAATGAATAACCCGACGTCATATCTTCCTCGTCCTTTTGTTCTTCTTTTGCTTCAGGTTGAGTCTCCTCACTATCAACACTTTCTGTTTCTTCAAAAAGGAGTGCTTGCGAGTTGTGTTTAGGTGATAGGGAGTCATCGCTTCTTGTTTCAATCTCTAGATTGCTCTCTAGATCGATAACCCTTTTCTTTTCAACCGAAATAGTCTCCAGCTCTGGAGTCTCAAAACCTGTTGCAATTACTGTTACGCTGATATTCTGCCCATGCTCTTGATCAATTCCATGACCAAAGATTACATCGGCATCGTCACCAGCTTTCTCTTGGATATATTCTGTTATTTCTGTCAGTTCATCCATTTGTAATTCAGCCTCTTCGCCTGAAACAATGGATAGTAATATTCTTTTAGCGCCGTGAATGTCTTTGCTATTGAGCAAAGGAGAAGATATGGCCATTTCAGCCGCTCTAAGTGCTCTTCCTTCGCCTTCGGCCAAGGCAGAACCCATCACTGCCGCACCAGCACCTTTCATTACTGTCTGAACATCCATGAAATCGACGTTCACATAGCCAGGTACAGTGATAATCTCTGCTATTCCTTTAGCTGCCGTGGTTAAGACGTTATCAGCTTCTCCAAAGGCACTACTAATTGGTAGGTTCCCATGAATTTCGCGCAGCTTATCATTTAAGATTACCAGAACGGTATCGCAATTTTCTTTAAGCTCTGCTATTCCTTTATTCGCAGCATTTGTCTTTTTCTTTCCTTCAAAACTGAATGGTGCGGTAACAATACCAACCGTTAGCAGGTCCATATCTCTAGCAATTTTAGCAATTACTGGTGCTGCTCCTGTTCCGGTTCCACCACCCATACCGGCAGTAATGAATACCATTTTGGTGTCTTCACCTAGCATTTCACGAATTTGCTCTTTGCTTTCTATTGCTGCGTTTTTCCCTGTATCAGGATTTGCTCCTGCACCGAGTCCTTCAGTCAGACCAATTCCAATTTGTAATCTATTTGGAATGGGACTGCTTTTTAATGCTTGTGCGTCTGTATTACACACTACGAATTCCACATCTCTAATACCTTGATTAAACATGTGATTTACTGCGTTGCTTCCTCCGCCACCAACACCGATTACTTTGATAATCGACTTGTGGTGTGATGGGAGTTCGAACATGTAAGAATCTGCCATGACTGTTTATTTTAAGTAGAATCAAACTTGGTTTATACCGAGTTGTCGTCTTTGTTTTTTTATTATTCTAATATTCGTTTTTATCGTGAAAATCGTCCATTAATAATCCTTTGGTACGATCGATTAGCTTACTGAAGAATTCTGAGCCTTTCTTGCTACTTCCTTCGCTACGTTTACTATTTGCACCGGCTTTATTTTCCAGGTACCTGTTTTCTCTTTCATCTATTGCTCTGAAACCTGACAACACCAAACCAACAGTAGTGGCGTACATAGGACTCTTAATTGCTTCTATTTTAGATTTACCTAAGTGTTCGTTCGGATACCCAATTCTTGCATCCATTCCGGTCATATATTCAAATAACTGTTTGATATAGGCTAATTGTGAACCACCACCAGTTATTACGATACCGCCCGCTAGTTTACTTCCGTAACCAGAAGTAATGATTTCGGCATGAACCAGTTCTATAATCTCCTCCATTCTTGCCTCGACAATATGTGCTAGGTTACGAATAGAAATTTCCTTTGGAGGCCTGTTTCTTAAACCAGGAATAGACACTATTTCATTAGGGTTTGCTTCTTCGGCAATTGCCTTACCAAACTTTGTTTTTAATAACTCCGCTTGGTTTTGCATTACCTTAAGGCCTTCCTTAATATCTGTAGTAATGATATTGCCACCGAAAGGAATGACTGCTGTATGTCTGATAATACTATCATGGAAAATGGCAACATCTGTAGTACCACCTCCAATATCAACTAAACACACACCTGCTTCTTTTTCCTCATCCGACAATACTGACATACTAGAAGCTAATGGCTCTAAAATGAGATCATCAATCTCAAGACCTGCTCTTTTTACGCACTTATTGATATTGCGAATTGCATTGGTTTGTGCTGTGATAACGTGAAAATCGGCCTCTAATTTTACCCCAGACATGCCAACCGGGTCTTTAATACCATCTTCATAATCCACAATGTAGTCTTGTGGCATTACGTGAATTATTTCACATCCTGGAGGCATTACTATCTTATGGATATCATTAGTTAACCTGTTAATATCCTCAACAGTAATCTCATCGTCTACACGGTCGCGCGTAATGCTACCGTGGTGTACTGAGCTTTTAATGTGCTGACCGGCAATACCCACATTTACCACATTAATTTCAATCCCGGATTGCTCACTGGCTTCCGCGATTGCTTTTTCAATGGCAAGTACTGTCTTGTCAATATTTGTTACTATTCCTCGAATAACTCCGTCTGAAACGGCTTTACCCATACCGAGTACTTCAAGTTTTCCGTACTCGTTTTTAGCACCTACTATAGCACATATTTTCGTTGTGCCGATGTCTAGTCCTACTACAATTTTATCGTTTTGCATGGCATTATTTGGTATCACAGATGATCTGGTCTTTGAAAGCTACATTTACCCTTTTATAGGTGTTCCAACCTTTGGTTGGCATTATCTCCTTAAAAAATATCTTAAGGTTTTTAAATTTATTCTCGATGTTTTTGGCGTTGCCTAATTCTAGCATTTGGTTACCAACTTGCGGGTACATTATTATATCATCACTACTATTGATGATAATTTGCCCCACTTGTTTGGTCCAAAACTTATCGGCATTGATATGATTGACTAAGTCAAAAATGTCTGCGTCTTCTTCTCTGTCTTTCACGTTAGTGAGATCCAACATTTTGGCTACATATCTTCCGGTGATTACGGGTACTCTTGCCGTGTATTTTGTCGATACGGGTAGTAAATCGCCGTCTTCTCCTATATAAGCACTTTCTCCACGGTTGCTGATTAATCTCGCAACTGGTTTATTCTGCCTTGCTTTTACTACTAAATGGCCTTTAAGATCTCTAAATACTTCGGCATCTTTTACAAAGCTGTGTGACTCAATTCTATTTTCTATTGCTTTAAGGCTTACTCTTCCGAATTTATCGCCAAGCACTGAATCACCTTCGTTTTCCATGATTAAAGACATCACGTCTGCCTCATCTATAAAGAAGTTTTCAAATGCATTTTCAATTTCCACATCGATATCCTCTATACGATAGCCAACTTCACGTTTTTCGACGAAACTGATCATTAAGAAAATGATCACACAACCTCCAATTATCCCTGCTACCCTCAGTATTGTCTCTTTAGTTTTCATGACAGTGAGTTTTTAATAGGTTCAATTAATTTGTCAATATCTCCCGCACCAATTGTCAATAAGACTTCTGGTTTCCATTCGTGGATTTGACTTATGAGATGCTCTTTTGTGCTTATTGTTTTCTTTTGTGTGTTAATGTTTTTCAATAGTATTTCAGATGATACTCCTGAAATAGGTAATTCTCGTGCAGGATAGATATCTAAAAGGATTACCTCATCGGCTAGCGATAGGCTTTCAGAAAATCCACTCGCAAAATCTCTTGTCCGCGTAAATAAGTGAGGCTGGAACACCGCAGTTACTTTCTTTTTTGGGAACAGATCTCTTACTGATTTTAGGAAGACTTCTATTTCCACCGGATGGTGGGCATAATCGTCGATATAAACCACCTCTTCAGACCTATGTATAAATTCGAACCTTCGCTTTACCCCTTTATAGGAACTAACGCCTTCTTTGAGGCTTTCAACATCTGCCCCTAACTCACTGCAGACCGCCATGGCTACTAGCATGTTTTCTACATTATGGTAGCCTGGTACATTCAGTCGTACACCTTCTATGGTTTGATCTCCATTATAATCAAATACGAAAGTAGCATCTTCTATTCTCAGGTTAGTAGATTTTACATAACCATCGGCATATCCATAACCGGTATGCTCCACTGAATTCTCATCTATCAGGTCACTTTTCAGATTGTCTTTTACAAAAAGATGACCTCCTTTATTTATCTGCTTGACAAATTGCTTGAATGAATCTTTTAAGGATTCTTTGTCGCCATATATATCTAAATGATCTGCATCAGTCGCCGTTACTACAGCAATATCTGGATGCAGTGTTAAGAATGATCTATCAAATTCGTCTGCTTCAATAACGGCAATACTATTTTCACCATCATTAAGTACCATGTTAGTATTATAATTGGCAGAAATTCCACCTAAGAAACCTGTGCAATCAATGCCTGCCGTTTTTAGTAAATGCACAATCATTGAAGATGTAGTGGTTTTTCCATGTGTTCCCGCCACAGCAACATTTCTCATGTTTTGAGTAATTAGCCCCAAAACTTCCGATCGCTTTAGTAAGCTATAATCATTACCTCTAAACCAATTCAGACCTGTATGATCTTTGGGAATAGCCGGTGTATAGACAATAAGCACACCATCGGTTGATGCCTTTATTTCACTAGAAATTAGACTAAGGTCATCTTGAAAATGAATTGAAATACCTTCTGATATCAGACTATTGGTTAATGATGTTTCGGTTCTATCATAACCGGATACAGCTTTCCCATTATGCTTAAACCAACGGGCTAAAGCACTCATTCCGATCCCTCCGATCCCAATAAAATAGACGCTATGTATGCTATCTAAATTCATTCAATTAGGCTGGCTATTTCATTTACTATTTCTTCTGCAGCATTGGGTTTAGCCATTGCTTTAATATTCTTTGCGAGCGCATCTTTCTGCGCCTGGTCATTGATTAGGGCTATCGCTCGATTAATCAAATGTTCTTTCGCCTCTAAATCTTTTACTAGTAGTGCTGCTTTGTTATCAACCATTGCCTTAGCATTTTTCGATTGATGATCTTCCGCAACATTTGGTGAAGGCACAAAAACTGTCGGTTTGCCTGCTATACTCAGTTCTGATACTGACAATGCACCCGCTCGACTAATCACCACATCGGCAGCGGCGTATGCCAAATCCATTTCTCTTAGGAATTCGTGAAGGTGAATAAGTCCATCATGTTCAGCTTGCTGAAGTTTCGACTTCATTTCTTCATGATAAAACTTACCGCATTGCCATATAACTTGAACTTTTTCGGAAACAAGTTTTTCGATACCGTTGACCACACTATCATTTAGTGTTCTGGCACCGAGGCTTCCTCCTAGTATCATCAATACTGGCTTGTCATTACTTAAACCAAAGTGCTTAAGACCGACTTCCTTCTTATTGGCTAAATCAGTAATGTCTTTTCGAACGGGATTGCCTGTTAAGACAATCTTATCGGCAGGGAAGAACTTATCCATGCCTTGATAGGCCACGCAAATCTTATCTACTTTTCCTGAAAGCACTTTATTTGTTAGGCCTGCATAGGAATTCTGCTCTTGAATAACGGTAGAAATTCGTTTTCGAGTAGCCACTCTTAAAAGTGGTCCTGAAGCATATCCGCCAACGCCGACAACTGCATCGGGTTTAAAATTCTTTATTATTCGTGCACTTTTTAAAAGGCTATCGATCACTTTGAAAGGAAATGACAGATTGTCTAAAGTGAGTTTTCTTTGTAATCCACTTATCCATAGACCTTCAATGGCATAACCGGCTTCTGGAACTTTTTGCATTTCCATTTTACCTTTGGCGCCTACAAAAAGTATTTCAGCCCCTTTAAATCTAGCTTTAAAGGCATTGGCAATCGCAATCGCCGGATAAATATGTCCGCCGGTTCCGCCTCCGCTTATAATCAATCGATATGGTGCTTTCTTTTCTATAATTTAAATGGCTTTTGCCGTATTTCTTGTTTCATTACTTAGCGATGAGATATCTTCTCGTTCGCCTCTACTTATACTCAGGATTATTCCTAAGGCTAGTCCTGTGAAAATGAGTGATGTTCCACCCATACTTATTAATGGTAACGTTTGCCCGGTTACTGGACCTAGTCCTACGACTACTCCTATGTTTACCAAGGCTTGTATAACTAAAGCAAAGCTCAATCCCGCGGATAACAGGCCTCCAAAGGCTCGGTCGCTATTCGCCACCACGCGCATGCCTCGGTAGAGTAAAACGAGATAAAGCAGTAAGACAATTACACCGCCCACTATGCCATATTCTTCTATGATGATGGCATAAACGAAGTCAGAAAATGCTGCTGGCAAGAAATTCCTTTGCACACTATTTCCGGGGCCTTTCCCCATGATTCCTCCAGTGGCAATGGCGATATAAGATTGTTCTACTTGGTAGGGTAATTCTGTGCCTTGCACAAAGCTCTTAATTCTACTTCCGGCGGTTGTTCCACGCTGGCCTACCTTCATGGCAATAAGCCCAACGAACACCCCAACGATTACAAGCATGCCCAAATACTTCATTGGTACTCTTCCTATAAATAGCAGTAGCATACAGGTTGCGAAAAGGAGAATCGCAGTAGATATATTAGTCATTGCGATTAAACCGCAGATGCCGCCACACCATGCAAGCATAGGGATCAAAGACTCTTTAAAGTCTTCAATGTTTTGTTGTCGTTTGGCCAACATAGTGGCAAGTGCAGCGATAAGGGCCAACTTAGCCAAATCGGATGGCTGAAACTGAATTCCTATAAATGGAAGTACAATCCAACGTGATGCTTCATTAATGCTCGAACCATACAGCCAAACATAAATCAATAAGGGTACTGATGCAATTAATGCGTAACGGGTGATTTTAGAATAATATCGGTAATCAACCTTATGAGCAAGCCACATGACGACTAGCGCTAAAACAACCATGAACGAATGTCTGATGAGGTATTTCTCCGTATTACCGCCTTCAAATCTATAGGCGAGCGATCCTGTTGCACTGTAAATAACGAGTATGCCAAATACTGAAAGGCATAGCACGACTATCCAGATGACGGGATCACCCTGAATATGCTTATCTGTCCATGCCTTTACTTTATTCATCATAACGCTAATGCGGCTTTCTTAAATTGTATTCCTCTGTCTTCGTAATTCTTAAACAAGTCGAAACTTGAACATGCAGGTGAAAGCAATACGGTATCACCTGGTTTTGCTAATTCTTTTGCCCATCGCATTGCCTTGATCAAATCGTCGGTAGACTTCACGGTTGGTACAATATTTTCAAATGAGGTAATGAGCTTACTGTTGTCTTTCCCAAGACATATCAGTGCTTTTACCTTGTCACTTACTAAAGCCTCTACAAGGCTGTAGTCGTTTCCTTTATCTATTCCTCCGGCAATCCATACAATTGGCGTATCGAATGCATCGAGGGCATATTTCACTGAATCTAGGTTGGTTGCCTTTGAATCGTTGATATAGTCTACGCCGTCCAGCGTTCTCACTAATTCGAGTCTGTGTTCTGCGTTTTGGAAGGTTTTCAGTCCTTTTAAAAGATCTTCTTTCTCTACGCCAGCCAAGAGTGCCGCATTACCTGCTGCCATGGCATTTTGAACATTATGTAGTCCCTTGATTGAGATATCTGCTCTGGGGGCAGATATCTCAAAATCAAAGGGAACATAAAACAACCTATCAAATTGTATATGTGTTATCTCAGTGGCGTCTCCACTAAGCGAAAAGGGACGTACATTCAGGCCACGAGTGGCGCTCACAATGCCTTCCCCGATTTGGGCGTCTTCCTGCCAATAGACAGCATGACATCCCAGGTGTACAAGGTGAAATATGCGCATCTTAGATGCGATATATTTTTTGAAGTCATAATCGTACCGATCGAGATGATCTGGCGTGATGTTTAAAAGGACTCCTATTTCTAATTTTAATTCGTAGGTATCGTCTAACTGAAAACTACTTAGCTCTAGCACATACCAATCATAAGTTTCTGTTAAAACCTGCCGTGCAAAGCTCTTCCCTACATTTCCAGCCATTCCCACATTGTAGCCAGCACCTTTCAAAATATGATAGGTGAGCATTGTGGTAGTAGTCTTTCCATTAGTACCAGTAATACCAATGAGTTTAGCTGAAGTGAATTTTCCGGCAAACTCTATTTCTGAAATGATTAAGTTTCCTTTAGCTCTGAGTGCTTTCACTATTGGAGCACTATCAGGAATACCTGGGCTTTTTACCACCACATCACTTTTCAAAATTCTTTCTTGAGCATGACCGTTTTCTTCAAACTCAATACCTAACGATACTAGCTCATCTTTAAAATGACCGGCTATTGCACCAAAGTCAGATACGAACACATCATACCCCTTCGCTTGCCCTAACAGGGCAGCACCTACGCCGCTTTCACCGGCCCCAAGTATGGTTAGTATTCTTTTCAATGCTTCTATCTTAACTTTAATGTGGCCAATGCTATAATGGCTAGCAGTATGCCTATAATCCAGAATCGCGTTACAATTTTCGCTTCTGGTATGTCCATTTTTTGATAATGATGATGGAGTGGAGACATCTTGAAGACTCTTCTTCCTTCACCGTATTTCTTTCTTGTGTATTTGAAATAACTCACCTGTATTACCACAGATAAATTCTCAATAATGAAGATTCCGCATAACACAGGAATCAATAATTCTTTGCGAAGCACTAAGGCTAAAACTGTGATGACGCCACCAAGCGAAAGGCTACCGGTATCTCCCATAAATACCTGAGCTGGGTATGAGTTATACCAAAGAAAACCTACACATGCTCCTACGAAAGCGGTACAGAAAATCACTAATTCACCAGAATTAGGAATAAACATCACATTGAGGTAATCAGAGAAGATGGCGTTACCTGATATATAGGCTAAAATGGCCAGTGCCAAACCAATAATGGCCGAAGTACCTGCCGCCAGCCCATCGATTCCATCTGTAAGGTTTGCTCCATTAGATATGGCAGTCACAAAAAAGATGACAACCAAAATATAAATGGCCGCCGTTATCCATTCTTGATCGGTAGGGTTAAGCTTACTATAGTCTAACTCATTATCCTTTACGAATGGGATTGTTGTTTTTGATGATTTTGAGTCGGTAAAAGATCTTGGCGCTTCTGTGCCTTCTACTATTTCAGTAGATGTTACTTCCTCAAATTCCCTTACTACAACATTGTCGCTGAAATAGAGCGTTGCTCCTACGATTAGGCCAACAAATATTTGACCGAATACTTTAAACTTTCCGGCTAAACCTTCCTTATTCTTTCTAAATACTTTGATGTAATCATCCAAAAAGCCAATTGCCCCAAGCAATAGCGTGGTTGCTAACAACAAGATGACATAGATATTTTCTAACCTGGCAAAAAGTAAAGTAGGGATTACAATAGCCGCTATTATGATAAGGCCTCCCATAGTCGGTGTGCCTTTTTTCTCCATCTGGCCTGCAAGACCCAAATCACGAATTGATTCTCCGACTTGTTTCTTTTGGAGTATTTGGATCAATTTTTTGCCAAATACTATCGTAATCATTAAAGAAAGAAGCGTAGCCATACCCGCCCTGAAGGAGATATACTGAAACACGCCAGCACCCACCAGGTCAAATTCTCTATCCAAATAATCAAACAGATAATACAGCATCGTTTAGTTCTGTTTATGGATTAGGTTCAACATCTCTTCTAGTATTTTCCTGTCGTCAAAAGCAGATCGCTCTCCTTTTACTTCCTGGTAAGTTTCATGTCCTTTGCCCGCTACAAGAATTATATCTTTTGCTTCGGCCAAAGCACTTGCTGTTTTAATCGCTTCTTTCCTGTCCTCTATGACAAGGGTTTTCTTATAATTAGATGGTGTTACACCTTCTTGCATATCCTTTATGATGGCCATTGGCTCTTCAAAACGAGGATTGTCAGAGGTTAAAATAACTTTATCGCTCAGGGCGCAGGCAATTTTTGCCATTATAGGACGCTTTTCAGCGTCTCTATTTCCACCACAACCAACTACCGTAATCACTTTCTCATTACCTGTTCTAAATTCTTTGATCGTTAGCAGAACATTCTCGAGTGCGTCTGGCGTATGGGCATAATCGACTATCGCAGTTATTCCTGTTTTGGTCATAACCTGTTCGAACCTGCCTGGCGCAGCATTAATATTTGAAAGCACTCTAAGTACCTCTTCAGGATCCTCTTCTAGCAAAACGGCTGTGCCGAATACAGCTAATAAGTTATAGGCATTGAAATCACCTATTAGCTTGAACCAAACATTCTGATTGGCTAAGTCTAGCTCCAATCCTTGAAGTGTATTGGACAGAATTCTTGCTTTAAACTCCGCTATACTCTTTAAAGCATATTTATGCTTACTCGCTTTTGTATTTTGAAGCATTACCATTCCGCGTTTATCATCGCTGTTCGTCAAGGCGAATGCAGATGACGACAATCCATCAAAAAGTAATTTTTTAGCTTTTATGTATTCGTCGAATGTCTTATGGTAATCTAAGTGCTCATGCGTCAGATTGGTAAAGACCGCTCCGGCATAAGTAAGGCCTGCAATTCTGTGCTGCACTATTGCGTGTGAGCTAGATTCCATGAAGCAATGGGTGCACCCTTTCGCTACCATTTTTGCCAACATTCGATTAATGGTTATGGCATCGGGAGTGGTATGTGTAGCTGGAATTACCTCATCATTCACCTTATTATCAACAGTAGATAATAAGCCAGTATTGTATCCTAGGTCTCTAAAAAGATGGAATAGTAGTGTGACACAAGTTGTTTTACCATTTGTGCCCGTTACACCAACTAGTTTTAGTTTTTGAGAAGGGTTTCCATAATAATTAGAAGCCATAAAACCCAAAGCTTGGGCTGAGTTCTTCACTTGAATTATGGCAATATCATCGATGGTAGTTTGTGGCAACTCTTCACATACAATTGCTACAGCTCCTTTTTGAATGGCTTGATCTATGTAATCGTGACCATTCACTTGTGTACCAGACACGGCAATAAAGACACTGCCTACCTCAACTTTTCTAGAATCAAAGGCAAGCGTTGTCACCTCAGTTTCCATATCTCCGGAAACAGAAGTCAACGACACTTTATATAATATGTCCTTTAATTGAGGCATTAACCTAATTCAATTTTAATTCTTGCGCCTTGTGTTATTCGTCTACCGGCCGGAACAGATTGTTTTTCAACCCTGCCCGAACCGGTAACCGAAACTTTTAAACCTATATTTTCGAGGATGTAAATCGCATCCCTAAGTGACATTCCTTTCACGTTAGGTACTAAATCTTCTCCGTCATGATTTTCTTTCCAAATGATCGCGTTATTACTGACCGTTGATCGAACCCATTCAGCTTGACCATTGAAGTGATTTGAAATGCCCAATTGATTGCACAGCTCATTGAGTTCTTGAAAATTTCCTGCTCTGATGACTGGAAACTTGCCTTCACTGGCCAAAAGATTCGGTTCAAATGAATCGTGGATATCAAGGTTTTTAGCATATATCATATCGGCTATTTCCTTGAAAACAGGGGCAGAAACATCTCCTCCAAATCGATTCATCCCATCCGGGCTATCGATAACTACGATACAGCTATAGAGTGGCTCTTCTGAAGGAAAATAACCAGCGAAAGAGGCATAATATTTTTGCCAAGTATATCGCCCATTAATTAACTTTTGAGCTGTTCCAGTTTTTCCAGCAATCTTATATACATCATTTTTAATGTTCTTTGCCGTACCCCTTTCAACTACGCCTTCGAGCATTTTCCTTAGGCCAGCGAGTGTTTTATCCGATGCAATTTTCTTATTGAGCACTTTAGATTCGAAGGTTTCAATGGTCTTACCTCCACGCTTGATGCTTTTAACCAAAATCGGCTGAATCATTTTCCCATCATTCGCTACTGCATTATACAGGGTAAGCGTTTGCAGTGGCGTCAGTTGCATTTCATAGCCTATAGACATCCAAGGTAAAGTGACATTCGACCAACTTTTATCGTCAGCATCCTTTATATAAGGAACGCCTTCTCCTATTAGTTGAAAATCTAATGGTTTACCGAAACCGGTATTTTTAATGATATCGACATATTCTTGAGGGGTATCGCCAAAATGCTCATCGACTAACTTTGCAGTACCAACATTTGAAGATTTCACGAATACGTCTTCAACGGTCAACATTCCATACCCGCCTGTTTTATGATCACGCATGGTACGATCGCTAAATTTCAGCGCACCTTTACCTGTGTCTACTGAATCAGTCAATTCAACTTTTCCTGCTTCTAATAAAGCGAGCATCGAAGCTAACTTGAAAGTTGAGCCTGGATCATTATTTTCAGCTACTGCGAAATTTAAATTCTCGGCATATGTGCCTTTTGAGGTTCTTTTTAGGTTCGAAATGGCTTTGATTTCGCCAGTCTTAACTTCCATTAAAACCACGGTGCCATAAGCCGCATTAAGATTGGAAACGGCTCTTAAGAGGGCACTTTCAGCTACATCTTGTAGATTGACATCTATAGTGGTATGAACATCATATCCGTTTACAGGACGAATATCGGAAGAGGCATTTATAGGTCTCCAATTACCATTACCTGTCATTTTCTGGAAAAGGCCTTCTCCATCTTGGCCTGCTAAAAAATGATCAAAACTCTTTTCTATACCATGAGAACCAGATTTTTCAGGAGTTAGATTTCCAATGGTTCTAACTGCGAGGCTTTCGAATGGATTATGTCTTTTATCAACTTTTTCAAAGATGACGCCGCCTTTCATTTGGCCTAAACGAAAAATTGGCCATTGGGCCACTTGTTCCTTTTCTTGATAATCGAGATCTTCTTTACTAAGGACTAAATACCTCTTTTTGGCTTGTCGAGCCTCCGAGATCTTCTTCTGATAGTAGTCTGAAGAATGATCTCGGAAAAAAGCTGACAATAGGTGTGAAAGGGAGTCTAATTTGGACGTAAATGTCGTGTCATGAGCCACTGACGGATCAAAGGCTAATCTATAAAAGGGTAATGAAGTAGCTAACAGGTCTTCCCCATCAGAATATATACTTCCCCTTGTTGCTTTTATGGTTCTATAATCAAGGCTATTTGCCCTTGCCTGTTCTCTCCAATGTTCACCGTTAATAATCTGTATATCGACCATTTGGTAAACGATGGCTAAAACAAAAACAGCAGCGCCTAAAAAAGCGATGCGCACCCGAAGCAGTATGTCCTTCTTAATATTCATCGTCGTCAGCAATGATTTTAGTGGGTGGCTCCATACTTTCAATTAAACCAAGAGGCTTCACCTTCTTGGCAACTTCTGACTGCTTACTACCATACATATAGTTAGCTTCCAGCGTAGTAACATCTGCCTTTAAGTCTTCAACAACGTCCTCTAGCCTATCAATTTCTCGAATGGACTTCTCTGCATAGTGATTGTTCCATACATAGAACACACCAAGCAAAACCGTGAACGCTACTTTAGGTAAATGTTTAACAGGTAACTCAGAATTCCAGTCTTGGCCAAATTTGAATTTTGCAGACAAAAAGCCGAAGAATCCTCTGCCGCGAGGCCTTTCGTTTTCTTTGACTCTAAATCTATTCTCAGCCATGTTTAAATTCGCTCAGCTATCCGAAGTTTTGCACTTCTGGATCTACTGTTAGCTTTTAGTTCCTGTTGATTCGGTTGTATTAACTTTCTATTTATAGCCTTTAAGGGCTTAATCTCGTTTCCAAAAAAATCTTTCTCCACGTCACCAAAGATCTTCCCCTTGTTGATGAAATTTTTCACCATCCTATCTTCCAGCGAGTGGTAACTCATTACTACAAGCTTACCTCCAGTGTTGAGCATTTCAGAAGCCTGATTTAAAAAATCTTCTAAGGCTCCCATCTCATCATTAACCTCAATTCTCAATGCCTGAAAAACCTGGGCATAGTATTTATTTTCTCTACCTCTTGGCGCGTATTTTTTCAGTAAATCAATCAAGTCGAAAGTGGACCTAAAAGGTTTGGCAAATCGTTCGGAAACGATAGCTCCTGCCAGCGTTTTGGCATTTTTTACTTCACCATATATTCCCAGAATGCGGTGAAGATCTTTTTCGGAATAGTCATTAACCACATCTTGAGCGGTTATATCTACACCGCGATCCATTCTCATGTCTAAATCAGCATCTCCTCGGATAGAAAATCCACGAGAAACTTCATCAATTTGATGAGACGAAACGCCTAAATCTGCCAAAATACCATCCACTTTACCAACACCATAAAGCTTCAAATAACGCCTTAGATGCCTGAAATTGGCTTGTATAAATGTGAAAGAACGATTTTCAATATTGGAGGCATTTTCCTTGGCATCATCATCTTGGTCAAAACTTAAAAGCCTTCCCGCTGCTGATAAATGCTTCAGTATTTCAATTGAGTGACCTCCGCCTCCAAAGGTCACATCTACATAAATTCCTTCTGGTTTGATTGCCAGCCCTTCGATGCATTCCTGCAACATTACCGGCACGTGATAGTCAGCCATTCTTTTTAGTCATCAGCCAAATATTTTTCGGCCAATTTCGAATACTCTGAAGCATCGTTGATGAGATTTTCTTCATACAGATCTGGGTTCCAGATTTCGACTCTATTCCCCAACCCCACAACTACAACTTCTTTTGTCAAATCAGCATATGCGAGCATACGATTCTGAATATTTATCCTTCCAGCACCATCCAACTCCACCTCTGCATTCCCTCTAAAGAAACTGCGCTGAAATTTTCGATAATCTTCATTGAATTCGCTCAATGACCGAACACGATTAATAATCTTTTTAAATTCTACTTTCGGATATAACACCAAGCACGATTCAAAACCTCGTCGTAAAACAAGCTCCTGAATAGCTACATCCGGTAAAGCCGCCTTAACCTTTGCTGGTAAAGCCAACCTTCCTTTTGCATCTAGCTTACAATCATATTCTCCTGTAAAAAAAGACATTACACACCTGAACTAATACAAAGATAGAAAAACTTCCCACAGTCACCCACAATTTTGCACTTTTTTGCACTTCTCTACAAAACTTCATCTTTTTTAGCAAAAACACAAGCTAAAGGCCAATTGCATGAGAATTAGCGGAAAATCGAATTAACTTATATATGCTTGATTATTAATAAGTTATTAGAATCAAGAATTCAAAATCGTATTACAGGAAGAAATATGGGTAGATGTGCAATGGAGTGGGGTAATTTACCATAGTTCCATCTAATTCAAGACTTTTTGTGTCAAACTGATCAGTAAATCGCAATATCTAAGACCAATTGAACGCCTTTAGCGTTTTATGTTTTAGTTTCGCACTAAGTCAATTCTTATGAAAAAATCTTACATACTCCTAGCACTAACTATCGGCCTCTTTACTGGCTGCATAAATGACGATGAACCTACGGAAGAGCAGAGCAGCGTTCTAATCTTAATGGTCGACTACGACACCAACTTTTTTCAAGCTGGCGCGGCAATTTTCACCCCAAAAGTGGATGTTGAATTTAGCGAGCTTCCAGTAAATGTAGACCTTCAAGAACCTAGTAACGATTTAAACGGATCTGTTTCATTAACACTCACCTCCACCAATGTGCAACTTTTCAATGGTGAAATTTCTGAACAAGGCGATGCAAATATTTTTGCTCCAGAATTTATTGGCCCAGGCGGTTTCTTTATGCTTGTAGATGAAATGCCATACCCAACATCTCTTGTTGTGGATGACATTGACGGACCTTATACCGAATCTTTCGAAACTACATGGGAAGCAATAAACAAGCTTAACATTATAGATATTTACCTTGAGGAAAACGCCCTATTTGGCAGATATCTTTATAAGCCATCCGAAGATGTTCCTGAAAATTGGAAGTGGATTATTGTTCTTTATGACCAATAGATTTCAAAGGCCTTTTCATGAAAATAAGAAATTTTTAGTCAACCGATAAGGTTGTTTTTGGGTAGGATTGTCTTTATAGCGGATATTAACTGTATCTTATATTTCTACACAAATATACTACTAAGCTAAACTAAAGCGCCCACCTTGCACAAGGTGGGTGTTTTTTTATTTAGAGCGTTCTATTGTGAATTGGACTAGCTGCCCTAGTGAAGTCTTAAAATCAGAATCGGGAAATTCCGCCAAGATATCTTGAGACTTTTTGTAGTACTCATGCATTACGGATTCTGCATATGTTATACCACCATTTGCCTTTACAAAATCAATAACCTCCTGAACTTTCTTATTGTCTTGCTTATTGCTTTTAACAATTCGTTTGATTCTTCTTTTATCGGCATTTGAAGACTTTTGCAGCACGTGAATGAGCGGCAAAGTCATTTTTTTCTCTTTTATGTCGATCCCAAGTGGTTTTCCTATTTGATCTGTTCCATAGTCGAAAAGATCATCTTTAATTTGAAAAGCCATACCTACATTAAGGCCAAATTCTTTCATCTTGGCGATAACCTCAGGATCATCTTGCACCGACGCGGCACCCACGGCGCAACAAGAGGCAATTAAAGAAGCCGTTTTCTGACGAATTACTTCATAATATAAGTCTTCCGTAATGTCCAAGCTTCGTGCTTTAGCCATTTGAAGCAACTCTCCTTCGCTCATTTCGCGAACAGCCTCTGAAACTATTTTTAGCAAGTCGAAATCACCATTATCAATGGAAAGCAGTAAGCCTCTGGAAAGCAGATAATCTCCTACCAATACGGCAATTTTATTTTTCCATAATGCATTAATCGAAAAGTAACCCCTTCTCATATTGGAGTCATCAACGACATCATCATGGACTAGGGACGCTGTATGCAATAATTCAATAAGGGAGGCACCACGATAACTTCTTTCTGAAATGGTACCAACCACACCGGCAGATAGAAAAACGAACATTGGACGCATTTGCTTTCCTTTTCGTTTTACAATGTAATTAGTGACCTTATCGATAAGGAAAACCTTACTCTTCATAAAGGATCTGAACTTATGCTCGAATTCGAGCATTTCAGTCTTCACTGGGGTTTGTATATCTTTCAGTCTCAGTGCCATGTTCTAGCTGCTACAATATTAACAGGTAATGCTCCAATGGCAAACACATATTCGACATATTCAGTAAATGATTTTAAGTCCTTTAAAGCCAATGCATACCACATTGTAATTCATGGTCTTCAATCAGTAGAATTTCTCGGGAAACGAAGCTGTAATTCGAAGCCTAAATAGGCATGCCGCTCATTTCCATTCACTTCTGGGCTCGACCAATTGTAGGTTACTTTAAATGTGGCACTTTCCGAGCTAGAAGCCCAACCCATTCTAAAATGTCTTACCAACGGTTTGATACTTTCTGTATGTGGTGCATTATCGTTCCAAATAGATCCGTTAATCGTAATGTTATGCGCAACATATTGAAGCCCATATCCCATGAAAAAGTAATTGTGCTTGGGGATTTCATCACTACCAGGGCCTATTAATGCGTTTTTAAAAGCAGAATTTCTCAAAAATTGGAGTTTCCCAAACCGTATATCCAAACGTTGATAAACGTGCGTAAAGGCAGTTCCTAAAGCAATATCAGTACTAGATATCAAATCCCATTTGCCCGGTTTTAATTGATATTGCCGATTAAATTCGCTCTTAAAGTTAAATACCAATTCGTTGGGTATCTGAAAATCCCATCCGCGTGGTGCTGGAAATCCAAAAGTTTCATGATACCATTCTTGAAAGCCCTGCGCCCCTGAAGCTGGACCGACAATACCGATTTCAACACCTAACATAGAATGACGATGCTTTTCTTTGAATGTACTGAAACTTGCACCTCCGTATAATAAACCAGCATATGGTCGATCAAAATTCTGAACCCTGCGCAGTAATAGATCTTGAGGCGTATAGTACTTTTGAGAAAACTCAATATCTACTATTTTCTTGATCGTATCTGTCCGAAATGACTTCGGAACCCATCTGAAATGAGTAATCAGCCCATTGGAATAATACTTATCACGATCTTTCAAAAGGTAAACATCGTTTTCGTTTGTGAATGAAAACTCACTATTCTTGTAGCTACCTTGTGCGTACAGTCCAGATGAGATTGTCAGGCAAAGAAAAAAGGCTATACCTTTTGAATACATATCATTTAGAATTGGCGCAAAAGTCATTATAATTTACCGCAAATACAGCATCCGAAATGAATAAGGATAGTCGAATAGCACATTTATTGGCGAAAAGAAGGAACGAGGGTGCCTTAAGAGGACTCAAGACAACCGGAGAAGATTTGATTGACTTTTCTTCTAATGACTATTTAGGACTAGCGCGATCCGGGCAATTGAAGACTAATATTAACGATTCCTACCAAGCCAACTCTTTCAAAAACGGATCTACAGGATCGAGACTTTTAACTGGGAATAATGCGCTCACCGAAAATTGTGAAAGTTATTTAGCTCAGTTTTTCGGATTTGAAAACACAACTGTCTTCAATTCAGGATATATGGCCAATTTAGCTTTCTTCTCTTCAGTTCCTCAACGGAACGACACTGTTATTTACGATGAATTTGCCCATGCTTGTATTAAAGATGGCTGTAGACTGAGCCATGCAAAAAGACTTTCGTTCAAACACAATGACCTTATCGACCTCGAAAAGAAATTAAAAGAGAGCACCGGAGCTATTTATATAGCCTGTGAATCGGTGTACTCTATGGATGGTGATATTGCACCGATAGACAGGATAATTAAGCTTGCTAAAAGATACGAGGCTAAAGTTGTGGTAGACGAAGCACATAGCACTGGAGTTTTTGGTCCAAATGGAGCTGGTTTTTTGGTTCAAAAAAATCTTCAAAAAGAGGTTTTTGCAGTTATTTACACTTTCGGTAAAGGAATGGGAATTCATGGGGCTTGCATTGCTGGAAGCACCATGCTCAAAGCATATTTGATTAATTTTTCTAGGCCCTTTATCTATACGACTGCCCCAAGCGCCTTCGAAGTAATCTCAATTCTAGAAGCTTTTAAATTTTTGAAAAGTAATAACAACCTAATTGAAAAGCTTCACGAAAACATCAGCTACTTTAACCATGTCTTACCAAAATTTAGTACACCTTCCCCGATTAAATCTGTGATAATAGGCGGCAACAAGAAGACTAGAGAGGTAGCCAGCTTACTTCAGCAAAACAACTTAGACATTCGCCCTATTTTAAGCCCAACAGTACAGGCCGGTTCTGAAAGATTAAGAATTTGCCTGCATACTTTCAATACAAAGGAAGAAATCGATTTACTTTGCAAGTACTTAAATACAGGAATCGCAGGTTGATTTTTTAATTCTCCTATATTTGAGAACCTATTTGGATGGAATCAATATCTCAAGACTACATTAAGCAAAAATTCGATCCGGTTGTACCCGGAGGAATCAATGAATGGCCAGTAGTTGCACTCAGTCGCAACCGTCAGGAATTCGTTGAAGAAGTGGCTAAAGAAAGCATCAAGCGAATCAAAGCCCTTGCCCCTACTCGTGAAGCACTTATAGAGGAAATTGAGACCACCGTATTTCGCGAAAAACTTCGAATAAAAAGAAACCCTTGGGCCGTAGACCCTGAAGATGATCAAGCATTTCTGAATACCGTAAAAGATCGGTTACTCGATATTTCGTTAACTGATAACGACGCTGAGAAAGATGAGCAGCTAGACTCTATTCTTAATGAAATGATCCTGCGCTACTCTGATGAAATTGCGGGCAACTTTAAGAAGTCTCGTTATCGAATGGCCAGGTCAATCGTCACCTTCGGCTTTGCGCGGCTTTTGAATGCATCAAGAGCACGTGGTTTTTGGTCTATCTTCAGTACACAATACACGCTTCAAGATAAAATCAATATTACTGGTGAAGTTGACAAGCTAAGGCAACTCGCAAGAAAGGGTACTATTATTATGGTACCAACTCATTTTAGCAACCTGGACTCCATTCTTATCGGCTGGGTTATTAATGTAATGGGGATGCCTGCTTTTATCTATGGTGCCGGCCTCAACCTCTTCAATATAAAAATCATTTCCTATTTTCTAAATAGCCTTGGTGCCTATAAAGTTGATAGAAGAAAGAAAAACATGCTTTACCTGGAAACGCTTAAGTCTTATTCAAGCTTGGCGATTCAAAGAGGCTGTCATAGCCTTTTCTTCCCGGGAGGGACTAGATCCAGGTCTGGAAAAATAGAAAGCAGACTGAAATTGGGTTTATTGAGCACTGCCATAGAAGCACAACGGGTAAATTATCAGAAAGGGAAACGCGATGCTAGAGAGAAAATTTTCGTGGTTCCTGTTACGCTCAATTACAACTTCGTATTAGAAGCACCGAGTTTAATTAAGCAATACTTAAGACTTCAAGGTCAAGAGCGATATTACGTTGAAAACGACGAATATTCTACCTCTTATAAGATCACTGCATTTCTCTTAAAGTTCTTTACCAAAGGTTCTGATATATCTGTTTCTATTGGTAAGGCAATGGATGTTTTGGGCAATTACGTTGACGAAAACGGTCAAAGTTATGATCAAAAAGGCAGAACCATCGATACGCAAGAATACTTCACAGCTGATGGGCGAATAATTTCGCAAAACGATCAGCGCGAAGTTGAATATACGCGAATGCTCAGCGAGCGCATTGTTGAAGAATACTTGAAAATCAACAAGGTTTTTGCAAGTCACCTAGTAGCCTACACTGCTTTTATTATTCTAAAAAAGAGATTTAAAAAGTTAGATTTATACAACCTATTGAGGCTGCCTGAAGAGGACTTAATCATACCATATAACGAGTTTAAAACTTCTTTTAAGAGCGTTTTGGCCAAAGTACATAAGATGTATGGTGAAGGTAAACTAAGCGTTTCTCCACATTTGGCGGGCGATACGGATGGTATTATTAAGCATGGGCTGAAAAATGTTGGAATGTACCATGCTAAAAGGCCTTTAATACGAAATAGGGCTGGTGATATTACTACACAAGACTTGAATGTTCTGTTTTATTACCACAATAGACTTTCGGGTTATAACCTAGAAAAATATGTCTGATAAAACGGTTGGCGTATTAGGTGGTGGCAGTTTTGGTACTGCTGTAGCAAATATTTTGGCAAAAAATGCCAATGTAATTCTCTATGTAAGAAACCAAAAAACGGTTGAAGAAATTGAGAAAACAAGAAAATCAGCGGGGCAGAATTTATCGGACAACATTAAGGTGGTTAACGACCTCGAGGAAGTTCCAAAGCAATGCAACGTTATCTTTCCCGTAGTACCTTCGTCGAACTTTCGAGAATTAATTCAGCAATTAGCACCTCATCTAAGGCCCTATCACATGATGATTCATGCGACAAAGGGATTAGACCTACAACTTCCCCAAAATCCATCAACTGATTTTTCTCTTAACAAGGAGCATGTTTTCACAATGAGTGAAATCATACGACAAGAAACGGTGGTGGTAAGAGTAGGCTGTATGGCGGGTCCAAACATTGCCAGTGAACTATCAACAGGCCACCCGGCAGCTACTGTAATCGCCTCTCCTTTTAATGAAGTAATCCAAGAAGGCAAAGCACTTTTGAGCTCGGAAAACTTTCAAGTTTATAGCAATGCGGACTTGAGAGGAGTAGAACTATGCGGCGTTTTAAAAAATATTATAGCCATAGCATCAGGAATACTTTCTGGTCTTGGCATGGGCGAAAACTCTAGAGGCTTACTAGTGAGTCGTGGACTAGTTGAAATGATTTACTTGGGTAAATCCCTCGGTGGTGAAATTTCTTCTTTTATTGGTCTTGCGGGTATTGGCGATTTGGTAGCTACCACTACAAGTACTAACAGTAGAAACTACACGCTTGGCTATAAAATAGCTCAAGGAAAATCTTTGGATGAAGCCGTTCTGGAAATGGATGAAGTGGCGGAAGGTATCAATACGATTAAAATTATCAAGCAACTAGCCGATAGCCAGAACCTGAAACCTTTAATTACAGAGATACTCTATAAAATTCTTTTTGAAGGTATGTCGGCTGAGAACGGGGTTAATTTCCTTATGAGATATCAAGGGAATATCGATATCGATTTTCTATAACTTTTCCATCGCTTCAAGGCGCTGAAGTAGTGTTGGGTGTGAATAGTGCGCCCTTACATACCACGGGTGTGGCGTTAAATTACTCAGCGATTTCACAGAAAGCCTTTTCAATGCAGAAACCAGAGGTTTTGCACTGTAAGTAGTTGCGGCATAGGCATCTGCTTCGTATTCATTTTTCCTGCTTAGCATATTCATGAGAAAACCTGTAAGTCTCGAAATTGGCGTGTAGAGCAATCCGAAAGCAATAAAATTCAAGTGAATGGCCAATTCTCCTCCACCAAGCGCCATGGAAAGTTCTTCATTGAAAATAAGCAGCGATAAAACATAAAAAGTAATCGCCATTTGAACTACACTAAGTACAAGGCCTAAAACAATGTGTTTTTTCTTAAAATGGCCAACTTCATGTGCCAACACCGCCACTACTTCCTCAGTGGTATGATTTTCAATGAGCGTATCGTACAAAACGATTTTTTTCTTTTTTCCTAAACCTGAAAAAAAAGCATTGGCCTTAGTAGATCTTTTCGAACCATCAATCACGAAGATATTATCCAAAGGAAAAGAGACACCTTCGGCATACTCGTTGATCTTTGATTTCAACTCGCCATCTTCCAAAGGCACGAGCTTATTAAACAAAGGCAAAAACAGTGAGGTGTAAAACAAATTCATCACCAACATAAAAGCCGAAACCAATGCTAAGGCATAAATCCAAAAATTTGCTCCTAATTCGTTAACGATCCATAACAAGGCATAACCCAAAACTCCTCCGAGCAATATCGCTATCAGGTACCCCTTAAGTTTATCCATAACAAAGAGTTTGACCGTCATTTTATTGAAACCAAACTTTTCTTCGATTACAAATGTGGCGTAATAACTAAATGGAATATTGATGATGTCGGAAAGGATAAAAAGGATGCCGAAAAAAGCCAGAGATTTAAGAATTGGGTCGCTGACATAAGGACCAAGTTGGGCATCTAAAAATCCGAACCCACCGAATACAAGAATCAATAGGGTTGTGATGATACTGAAGGCCGAAGAAAGAAGGCCGAAGCTTCCCAGTTTTTTCTGATAGGCCTGCGATTTAGCGTATTCGTCTGGTTCATAAATACCTTGAAGCTTTTCTGGAATAGCAGCAGATGAATGTTTACGATTAAGAAAGTCTAGAATTTGATCAAGACTAAAATCTAATACAACAATACCCACAATGAGGTAAAGCAATTGATCAGCTTGCATATTCTTACTTAGTTTTTAGGGCAAGGAATTCTCCAACGACTTCTAGGGGTAATTTCAGGCTTGCTAAAGTCGATAATGTATGACAGCGAAAATTCATGAGCACCACCTGCATTAATGGTCAGTTTAGAAAGTGTATAGTCAAAGCTATAGCCAATATTGAAGTTGTTAGTTGTCACTCCCAAAGAGAAAATCAGTGATTCATGATTTGGAAAATCTTCAAACTGCTTATAAGGTATTCCACGGTATTGAATACCAAAATTCACTGGCTCTAAATGTATAAACGCTCCAACATCCAATTGCGTAAAAGGTCCTTGCTCTTTGTACTGGAAAACAGGTGTAATGCTTCGTTCCTTTCGGGTATACGTCAAGTTATTTCTCAAAGGGCCTGGAGAAAGATCAATCTTATACCCACCATGAATGGTTAGCCTAGCAGGCAAAACACTAATTTGATCTGGACCTAATAACGATTGATTGGGTTCAGTAACATGTTGTAGTGATGCGCCTAAGAATAATCTTCTCGAATATAGTACCCCTCCAACACTTAAATCACCGAAACTAACCTGTAAATCTTGACCTGCGACTAAAGCCGGGTCAGTAATCGTTGGGTCAATTTCTCCGGTAATTGTATTGATTTGATTCGTGAAAACTAGATTTTGAAAACCTGCATTTCTCGAGAAAAAGCTGTATTGAACACCTGGTCTAAAAACAATGTTCTCGGTAATCCGAAGTTGATAAGCATAACTAAAGCCAACATTGGTAGACGTGAGCCCTTCTTGACCCTCTCGGTCAGTAGTTACTATTAAACCGATGCCACTGTTATACTTTTCTATATAATGATCGGCATAGAAAGAAAATGTTTCGAAGGATGCCTGAAGATTTGGCCATTGACTTCTATAGTTAACACCAAATCGCGTGAATTGCGATGCTCCCGTAAATGCTGGGTTTATATATAAAGGTGCAGCATAAAACTGCGAAAACTGCGCATCTTGAGCACTAGCCTCTCTAGAAGTACAAATTGCTAAAATGCCTACAACTAATATAAACGCCTTCCTCATGTAATGTTTTAAACAATTAAACTCCTAACGACCCTGATACAATAATATTTTCTTCCTTGATTTTGAAGAATCAAAATACCAAAACAACGTTTCCTCAATAAACTTTTCCGTTATCTTAGGGCGTGCTTAATGAGGCGTTGAATATAATAAAAAGTCCACTAACCGCGTAATAAGGGTATCAATTTACCTTGGTGTTTACCAGAAAGAGAATTTCACTGTGAACAGAAAACTACGACTTGTTTTTTTATTTTTTGGCTTGGTTATCTCCTTAACCGCTCTTGGTCAAGATTTTACCAGACACAACTGGTACTTTACAGGCAATGATCAGGCATTAATTTTTGGAAAAAGCATCAATAGCGAAGCCTTTTTAGATGCGGGTAAAAGACCTCAATTGAATGTAGGCGAAAAAATCACTTCTACTGATCCTACAAGTGGCGACCTAATCTTTTACTCCGATGGCATCAATATTTATGATGGTACAAATGAGGTAATTCAGAACGGAAATGGGATAATTACCGATGCCACAGGCATTCAGGCCATGAGCACAAGCCCTGTTCCAGGCGCTGGGAATGAAGACTTGTTTTATCTTTTTCATAGAAATGCCGCAGGCGAAATTCTTTATTCTGTAGTGGATAGAAGCGTTCAGGGCAACCGAGCTGATGGACCGCCAGCTGGAGAGGTAACTGCAATTGGAAAAAATCTTTTGTCCGGCATTACAGATCGCGGCAATGGCATGATAACCATTGGTTCGAGAGATATGACCCAATTTTGGCTGATCACACAAAATTCTTCTAACGGCTTATTCGAAATTCATAGCATCCCAGAACCGGGCGGATCATTCAATACGGTTGGAAACTTGAACTTAACCACGCCGATTGAGGCCCTACATCTAGCTTATAATACGGCAACAAGTCAGATAGCGGTCATTCCATCGAATAATTCCAATATTCAAATCATTCACTTCAATGAAGCAATGCCAGAATTGACTTTTCGAAGAGTAATTCTTAACACCTTCGTACTTGGGGAAACTTTCGGAGGATCAGCAGGATGGTCTGTTTCAGGAAACCATCTGTTTTTTAGTAGGAATGATGGTACCTCAGGAAATATCTTCCGTTTCAATATGCTAGATATTCGTGACGATGCCCCACTGGAAGCTGTACTTAACACACCAGTCGAAGAAAGTCTGAGTTTACAATTGGCGCCAGACAGTACTATTTATCATATCTATCGCGATGCACCAGGCGGAAATCGCTTTATGGGTAAAATCAATCAACCAGATAGCGCCATCACTATAGTAAACTATGAAAGCGGATTATTCGAAGGAGCAGATGTTAATTCAAACTATTTCAGTCAGTTCAGCCCAGAAGCCAATATTGAACCTGTTGTAACGGCAGTAGCCCAAGATGGAGAATTCTGTATGAACAATCCTATACAGTTCTTCCCCATGATTGAGCCTTCTACGGCAGTGCCTACCGAATATTTCTGGGATTTTCAACCCTTCGGTCTTACCTCAACACAACAAGCTCCTGTAATGACCTTTGAAGAAGCAGGATTTCTTTCCGCATCACTATCGGTAATCATTAACGGAGAAGTGGTGAGGTCCAATGTTATTATGCGAGAGATCCTCGAGAACGATCTACAAGTATCGTTACCTGATACTACTATTTGTGAGGGAGAAACACTGGAATTAGACGCTGAGCCAGAACAAGGTGGCCAAGGGCAACAAGGTGGTGCCACGGGTGGGCCATTTGAATACCTGTGGAGTACAGGCGAAACAACCTCAACGATTACAGTAGGCGAAGCTGGCAATTACTGGGTGGTCATCACTCCTTCCAATGGGTGTCCTATTTATGCCACGGCCAGAGTAGAAGTTTATGCCGATGAAAGCACCACAGCCAACATTTGGTACTTCGGCGACGGTGCAGGAATAGATTTCAATGAGGTAGATGGCTTAGACCCTCCTCCGCGGAGTATTACTACGCCACATGCTATGAATGCCCCGGCAGGAACTTCTACTATTTCCGACCCGAATGGGGATGTCTTATTCTATACAAATGGATCACGCGTATGGAACAGAGAAAATGGTGTCATGCCAAATGGAACAGAAATTGGGGGCGATAGCCTTTCAAATCAAGCTGTAATCATCGTGCCATTTGTAGATGATGAAACGCTCTATTACTTATTTACGACTCAAAAGGTTTATGGTGAAAACACCTTTGCCTTAAAGTATAGCGTAGTTGATATGAAGGAAGATAATGGACGTGGGGATGTCATTATCAAAGATGTAACCATGTTTACCCGAAGCACCGAAAAAGTTGTGGCTTACGGTGGTGCTGGTAATGATTCTTGGTTACTCGCTCATGAATATGGCAATAATACCTTTAGGGCGTACCCTATTACTGTCGATGGTATTGGCGCACCAGTGATTTCTTCCGCTGGAGCAATCCATTCCTTCAATGATGAACTCAGTGGACAAGGTGGTATGAAATTCTCGGCCGATGGAGGTCGTGTAGCGATTGCCCTTATTGAAGGCACGGAAGATTACGCTGAACTTTTCGAATTCGACTTGATGACTGGTCAGATTGTCGAGTTCCAATATCGAATCGATCTAAATGAAGGCGGAGCTGCCAATGATGAGGTCTACGACGTTCATTTTTCTCCAGGTGGCGGAAAACTCTTTGCCACAATGAATAACCGCAATACAGGAAGTGCGGGTGGACGAGTACTAGAATACAGAATTGATACATTTTCTACAGAAGCCACTCGATTAGCTTCTAGAATGGATATTACCGATGGCTTGAACTTGCAGTTGAACTTTGGGCAAATCCAAACAGGTCCTAATGGACAGCTTTATGTCGCCGTTGAAACACCTGGGAACCCTGCTGGAACAAGGTTTGTCAGCTCCATAGCTGCAGTAGATGACACACTCCAAACCTCAGGATTTAGTCCTCAGGCGGTTATTTTAACTACGGGTAATTCGCGACTAGGCTTACCGAATATTGTTCAGAATAATGCCAATCCTCAGATGGAGCCATCAATGTTTGCCCCAGACCTGACTTGTACAGAGGAACGCATTGAAATGACAAGTACTGGCACTTCCGATATAGATGAGTTCTTATGGTCAATTACAAACCAAGTAGATAATAGTACAGTATTTAGTGCCGCAGGCATGGATACCGCTTACGTTTTTCCACAAGGTCAATCCGGGATATTTAATATCTCCGTAAATATTTCTAACCGTTGTGGATTTGATACTACGCTAGTTCAAGAGATTATGGTGATGGATATTCCAGCAGTACCGACGGTACCTCAGGCCATTTCTATCTGTGAAGGGCAAGATTTCCCGCTTGATGCAATTCAAGGCCAACCTGACGATCCTAATTTATCATTTGAATGGGTAAATAGTCAAGGAGTAGTTGTGAGTACCGATAGAAGTTTTACTATTACTGAGCCAGAAATCTATACCGTCACCGTTTCGAATATTGCTGGATGTAGTAATAGTCGAGAGATTTTTGCAGGACCTCCTTTTGAAATTGAACTACCCGATGCGGAGAACATTTGTCAGAACGAAGAGCTTATTTTAGACCCGAATGTAACAGCGGATAACTATATCTGGACCGTTATTAATCCTGATAATTCGACTACCACCCTAGCGAATCAACGAAGAGCAACAGTAGATACATCCGTCCCAGGTATTTTTAGCTATGTGGTTTCTATAGAAGACCCTGTAATGCCGGGTTGTTTTGTGAATGACACCACACTGGTGACAGTAAATGCCATTGCGCAAGCCACATTAGGTGCTATTGTGAATCCTGCTTGCGGTAATACCGACGGTAGCTTCGAATTTTCAATAACAACTACGGGAAGCTACTCTTATACCGTAACAGGTGCAAATAGCGGAACAGTAGCTCAGGTAAACAATGTTTCCGGACCAACAGGCACACCAGAAATTGTTTCAGGCCTTGCGGCAGATATTTATAGTGTTCAAATCACCGATAACAGTAGTGGGTGTAACAATACACTGGATGGTATTCAAGTTCAGAACGATCCACCGGATTTTACCATAGACAGTATTGTAACGGCTGACGCGCAATGCGAAATCAATGATGGCAGCATGACGGTAACACTAAGCGCTGATATTTTCCCTATCAGCTATACTTTAACCAATACAGCCGATGGTACTATTACAACAGGTGGAGCTGCAGCCGCAACTACCATGACAACCTTTGATTTTGAAATAACGGGGCTAGCCGGAGGCACATATGATTTAAATATAGTTTCCAATAGTGGCTGTAATCAAAGTCAAACCGGAATAGTAGTTAATCAGCCGCAACCGGTAGATTTAACGACAGAGCCTTTTGTAGAAATATGTGGTGCTACAGCACCACTTACGGCAAGTTCTACGACAGGCGGGGCAACTTTCTCATGGACAGGCCCTAATGGCTTTACGGCCAACGGTGCAAATATTTCGGCACCAGAAAGTGGCGCTTATATTGTAACAGCATCTGCTCCTGGAAGTTGTGATGTCTCTGAAACCGTAGTAGTCGACCTAACGATTCAGCCTATTGTAGAAATTACCCCGATAACCGATGGCTGCGATGGAACTATTACACTTGAAGCTACAGTAACCAATCCTGCACCAAACACAACTTATGTTTACAACTGGGATAATGGGGCGAACACAAGGGTTATCACTGTCGATACGGACGGTACTTATACAGTTTCAGTAAGACCTTCGGATAATTTGACTTGTGAAGGAACTGACTCTGAAGTCGTGGCAATACCAGAAGAATTGATCGCGACGGTTTCTTCTAGTCCGGCTTGTGATGATGGCTCCCCAATAACTTTAACCGTCGATTTACTTTCAGGAAACGCTACTGCTTTTACATGGACCTTGAACGGCCAGCCTATTACACAATCTGGAAGTGTTATCAACGTAAACGATGAGGGTGCTTATACGCTAACGATTTCGGATGGTACCTGCTCGATAGAAAGAAGCATTCAAATTACGAGACAAAATATTCCGGAAGGCCTATTACCTGATGTTGAGCTTTACTGTCCGACAAGAACAGACAATGCAATTTTATTAGCGGGTGTTGGTTTTGAAACTTACGAGTGGACATTGAATGGTCAGCCATTCCCCGATGCAAACGAAAGACTTACGGTAACAGGGCCAGGGGTTTACACAGTAACTATGACTACCTCTACTGGTTGTGTAAGGGTTGATACTGTGACCATCGTAGAAAGCTGCGATCCTAGAATTATTGCTCCTACAGCCTTTATTCCGGGTGGAACACCACCAAATAATACTTTTACGGTGATACCAAATGACTTTGTAAATGAGTTTCAGATATTCATTTACTCGAGGTGGGGAGAATTAATTTTCCAAAGCAATACGCTTGAATTCCAGTGGGATGGTACGCTGAATGGGGAAGTTGTACCTCTTGGCACGTATCCTTATATTATGAGGTTTACCTCTCGCTTTGAACCCGAAAGAGGAACTTTCGAGCAGTCTGGTTCTATTACGGTTGTCAGGTAGAAACACCCAAAATCCAAATTAGAGAATACTTTTTTTCAGATGAGTAGCTGAGGTTCTCTAATAATTTTGCCGAATTCACATTTTCCGGTTTAACAATTCAAAAACTGTAATACCCAATTATTGATTGATAATTAATTCTTAAAACCATACTAAATATTTATTCAGTGAAAATCAAGCATATACACTAACATTTTATTTTTAATTATATTACTCATTTATACACTATTCTTACTTACTTTATTTTTGTATTATCATTTTTTATTTACATTCTTGTCACATAACTTAAATTTAAACTCATGAATAAAATGAAAAAAAGAATAGCACTGCTTACACTAACACTGACGCTAGCAGCATCAATCGCACCTTCACTGCAAGGATATCAAGCCACAGAAGGGGAAGAAGAAGGAGGTATTGTGATGGTTAGTAGGTTCAAATTAATTGTTAAAGAAAAATTTGAAAAAACAGTAAACCTGAACGTCAAAGTTGATGAAAATACAAATAGCGGATCTTTAGGTCTAAGCAGCTCTCGTGACGTATCGGGCGTGGTACGTTATTGTAAGTCAGCCAGCAAAAGAAAAAGCTGTCCACAAAAATACTTATAAGAGTATCAAGGTCTGACTGTTTTTCACACTGTCAGACCTCATTTCGAAACCTGCTATTATTGAAGAATAATCATGTAACTCCTGAAGTGAAAATAAATGTAATCTAAAAAAATAATTAACCAGAAAACCCTAATCAATACAACTTCTGGTATACTCACAAAAAACAAAAGATGATTATAGGTCGACTAATAAAGTTAACTATGGTGAGTACCATTATGCTATTCGCCTTTGGTTGTAGTAATCCCAAATCAACCAATTCTGACTTCTTGCAAACTATCAGCATTGACCCTTCAAAAGTCGTCACAGTAACTGCAGATCAAATTTTTAGTAACATCGATTATGTTATTCTGTCGAATGACGATCATATCATAGGCTCAATATCAAAAATAAAGCTTTTTGATGACCAGTATTTTGTTCTCGATGCAGACTACACCAATTCACTCTATGTACATGATTCAAATGGTCTTTTCATCACTAAGATTGGTATGGAAGGTGTTGGTCCGGAAGAGTATCAAGACATCAATGATTTTACAATTGTTACAGTGAATGGAAGTCCACAGATATGGTTACTTGACATTGGCAGAGGCTATTTTACATTGGTTATTTATGACTTAAACGGAAACTTTATCACTAAGATCAAATCCAATTTAATGGCAAATTTCATTGAATACTTTGATTCAGGTTTATTGCTTTTTAGTACAGCAAATCAATGCAATGATGATTTTTGTTCCGACAAATTCGTGACTGATTTAGACCTTAATGTTTTATCTGTCGGCAGCAAACCGCTAGACTTTTATGAAGAAAACTGGATCGAACCAAGACAGCCCATATCAGTATCCAATACACAAGCCTCTATCACTACTTATGGACAGAATAGCATTGAAAGTATTGACACTGAAACTGGGGCTATCGTAAAAGATATATTCATAGATTTTGGAGATTCTCAAATACCAGAGGAACTCATGACAACTTTCGGAGGCTCTTATGAACAGTATCATAATGCGCTTAACAAGTCTAAATTCTGCTACGAGATTGACAATCTATTTCGGAATAAAGATGCCCTTTACTTTAGTTTTGACTATGGCAATAGGACACTTTTTTTTCTATCAACCCAAGCTCATGACGATGATTTAATTTTTGAAAACATTAAACTAAGTAATGATTCACAGCTAACGTTAAATCTGGGTATCGATGGGTCTGATGGAAACACCCTTTTTTCCCAACTCAACCCAGAATACCTACAAGCTACCTTTGAAGAAAATGAGAGTTTCTTAAAAAACAACAAAAGCATTTTCAAGGAGATTTCAGAAAAGCTCACAAAAGACTCGAACCACGTAATTCTTAGGCTAGAATTAAAATAATGAAATACAAATTAATCATCCTAAGCCTACTTTGCTTTCTATGCTGCTCTCCAAAAGTGGACATTGAATCGGTAAATGAAATCGCCAACTTAGAATTTCAAATAGAGACCTTCATCAAGCTTGATGGAGTCTCTGTGAATAGTAAGTCCTTTTTGGATAAAATACATGGTAGAGAAACCTTGATTTTTTCGTTCAATGAACGTCAATGTATAGACTGCATCACAAAACACCTTTCAATGCTTGGCGAACTGATGAAAGACAAAATTATTTCCGTGAAGAGCCTTGTAATAGTCGCTGATTTTGAAAATATAAGGATGCTAAACTCCTTTCTATCCCGATTTAACCTTCTAGACGTAACCACAATCTTATCTCAAGAAGTTCTGATTGATCCAAAAGGAGATTGGTTCGATCAACCCACCCTCTTTATATTTAATCAGGAGAGCAATTCGGCACATTTTGTTTATCAACCTACTTTATACACTCAAAGATTTAGCAAAACTTACTTTCAGTTGATTTCTCAAAAAATGAATAGAAAAGAATGAAACCTATCTTAACATTAGTCTGCTTAGTGCTAAGCTCCATTACTGTCAATGCGCAAAGCCACTCAATCAAAGTGCTTAGTAAAGAAACAGAAAAACCAATTTTGGGAGCACATATAAGTACTTATACTAAAAAAGAGGAAGGTTCAAAAATTAAGCTAATTGCCATAACCAATGAACAGGGGCTTTCAATATTAAATTCAAGTGATTTAGTCAATGCACAGGAATTGTTAATTTCTTACGTTTCTTTTAAGTCAAAAATTATTAATAAAAAGACATTGAAAGAGGGTAGAATAAACAGTTTTATCCTCGATCAAAATGTGCGAACGCTAGAGACGGTAGAAGTTGTATTCTCTGAGCGTCCGATTGATACCGATTTGGTATTAGTACCAGCTACTACTATCAAAATAAACAAACAAAAAAGGACTGTCCCTGCTTTTGAAACGCAGCCACATGAAGTTACCGTTCGACAATTCAAGGAATTCATTGAAGCCACTGATTATGTAACAGAAGTTGAAGAAAAAAGTCTCGTTGTGGCCATATTGAGACTCCAAAGTACCACGGACAAATACTTGAAAAGGTTTGAAAACATTAAACACGAGACCTTTAAGGAAGCAAAGCGTAAGAGATTTCAAGGTTGGGAAAGGAAATTCGAACTTATCGATAAAAATAACATAAACTGGCGCCATGATGAATTAGGCAACCTTAGAGGGGAGGATGAACTCGACTTTCCTGTCATCAATATCACTTGGAATGACGCTATGGCTTATGCTACTTGGCTAGACATGAGGTTACCAACGCATGAAGAGTACGTAGCAATGGCTACAGGATCAAAACCAATGGGTTGGAATCGGAGCAACTCCACTGGTGTATTAAAAGATGTTTTCTCCTCGCCACGCAACAGAAAAGGGCTGCTAAATCTATACGGAAATGCCGGTGAAATCTTGGCAGATGAGATAGAAATAGATGGTGTTGTTTATGTAAAGGTAACCGCGCTTAACTCATTCGGATCAAAATTTACAGAACCCATTGAAAGCTATTTAATAGATAAAAAGAAGTTGGTCACAAACCTTTTTAAATTTGGCTTTCGTTGTGTCAGGTCAATTGACCAATAGAGAAAACACCAATTTTATCAGTCTATAAACCTAGGCCTCTAAAGCTGCAACTCCTGGGAGTACTTTACCTTCCATGTATTCTAGCAATGCGCCGCCGCCTGTAGATACGTAAGATACGTCGTTTCCGAAACCCAATAGGTTTACAGCCGCAGCAGAGTCACCGCCTCCAATTAATGAAAACCCTCCATTTTTAGTGGCTTCAACAATCGATTCGGCAACTACTTTGGTGCCATTGGCAAAGTTTTCCATTTCAAAAACGCCCATCGGACCATTCCATAGCACCGTTTTCGATTCTTTTATGGTGTTTGCAAATACTTGAGCAGCCTGTGGTCCAATATCCAATCCCATCCAGCCATCAGGAATTGTGCTATTCATACACACTTTCGTATTAGCATCATTATTAAAGTCATCAGCAACTATTGAATCAATTGGTAAAAGCAGCTCTACGCCAAGCGTTTTCGCTTTCTTGATTAAAGTAGAAGCTAATTCAAGCTTATCTTCCTCTACTAGTGAATTACCGATTTGTCCACCCATTGCTTTGAAGAATGTGTAAGACATTCCCCCGCCAATAATTAAGTTATCTACACGCTCTAAAAGTTGTTCGATAATCAAAATCTTATCAGAAATCTTTGCCCCACCCATAATGGCCGTAAAAGGTCTATCTGATTTCTCTAGCACTTTCTTCGCGTTTTCTAACTCGGCTTGCATGACAAACCCACAACCTTTCTCACTGAAAAATTGAGCAATGATTGAGGTCGACGCATGGGCTCGATGGGCTGTTCCAAAGGCATCGTTGATGTAGATATCCCCGTGGTCGGCAAGTGACTTTGCAAAATCAACATCTCCTTTTGTTTCTTCTTTATAGAATCTCAAATTCTCTAATAAAAGAACCTCTCCAGCTTTTAAATTAGCAGAAACTGCCTTTCCGCCATCACCAATGCAATCTTCAGTAAATTTTACTTCCGTTTCGAATACCTCAGATAAATGTGCTACTAAGTGTTTTAAAGAAAACTTCTCTTCTGGCCCCGTTTTCGGTCTACCTAAATGAGACATCAATACAACTGAACCGCCTTCCGATAATATCTTTTTCACTGTTGGTGTAGCGGCCTTGATTCTTGTAAAATCAGTTATCTCAAAATCAGCATTCAATGGTACATTAAAGTCTACCCTAATTAAGGCTCTCTTTCCGTTAAAGTTAAAGTCATTGATGGTTTTCATAATTATGATTTAGCAGTTGCTCGTTTTATTCTGTCGTTAATGGCCCTTCCCAAACCCTCGTTTGGAACAAAGTCCGTAATAATGGTATTAATATTTTCATGCTGATCTAAAGTTCTTAGCCCTAGAAAAAGTCTAGCCGCCGCCTCGTTTAGATCGCTATTTTCCGATAATAGAAACTGGTTTCTCTTCGGAAGATATTCATCATACTGATTATACAATAATGCGCCAATTTCATTTATATTTTCGATCGATGATCTATCGAAGTCTGATTTCAAGACAATCGATTTTTTTGGGGCATAGTGACTTTTCAACATCCCCGGAGCCGCAGGTTTCGAACTAGAGTGATTTGCTATCTCAACTGGCCCTACTACTTTTTCAATAGCCTCTACGGATAGCCCTCCAAGACGCATCACTTTTGGTTGATCATGCGCGAAGCTAATAATTGTCGATTCAAGGCCCACTTGACAGGCGCCTCCATCCAAAATATACTCAAGCCGGCTCCCTAACTGGGCTTCTACATGTTCTGCCTTGGTGGGGCTTACATAACCAAATGGGTTAGCACTAGGTGCTGCAAGCGGAAAATTGAGATTGGTTAACAATTGTCTTGTCAAAGCGTGCTCTGGCACTCTCACCGCCACGGTATCCAATCCTGAAGTGACTAAATCTGATATGTTTGATTTTTTCTTAAGCAAAAGCGTCAATGGTCCCGGCCAAAAGGCATCGGCCAATCTCTTTGCTGGTTCTGGAATTTCTTGAACAAAAGATGCAGCAGCGTTCATATCAGCTACATGAACGATCAATGGGTCAAAAGAAGGGCGATTTTTTACTTGAAAAATGCTAGTAACGGCTCGATCATTCAAAGCATTTCCTGCTAAACCATAAACGGTTTCTGTAGGGATTCCTACGAGACCGCCTTTGCTTAAAATTGCTTTAGCTTGCGCTATATCTTGACCGATTTCAGCCATTATTGAACACAGTTCTGAGCGATGGCCTCATTTGCGCCTTCAAAATTTAAGGACTGGGCACTCAGTAAATACTCACAGCCTTGAGGCTGATTATCTTGAGCAAGCTCTGCCAAGCCAAGCCAGTAATAAGCTTCCGCATAATCCGGCTTCTTTTCAAGCGCTTTTTTCAGATCAAATAAAGCATCTTCTGGATTATTTATTCTTAACTCCGTTTTCCCCTTATTCAAGTATAAAAGGGCATTTTCTGGTTGTATTTCCAAGGCGAATTGAAAATCGAAAAGTGCGCGATCAAATTCCTTGTATTTGAACAGCATTGCACCTCTATTGATATAGGCATCAACTAAGTTAGGTTGAATTTGAATCACGTAATCGTAATCGAGCATCGCCTCATTGTCTTTACCCAAAATTCTATAAGCATTCCCTCTATTAAAAAATGCGCGATAGTTAGTGGTATCGGTATTTATTCCATCAGTAAAAACCTTAATAGACTCTTCTAGCTCTCCTAGCCTTAAAAGCGCAACACCTTTGGCATTAAGTGCGGCATAATTTCGAGGGTTCTTTTCAAGTACTTGATTATAGACTCTGATAGCCTCAGAATAGCTTTCAGTCTCCATAAAAGACCGAGCCTCCGCAACAAGTTCCTCTTCCGAAGGGGAACAACTCATAACAATGATGGATAAAATAAATGCGAATAATACCGAGGTTTTTAGCTTCATCTCTCTGATTTTGAGCCGCAAAGATAAAGCAAGGATGTTAGACCTGAAAGGCTTATTATCTACTTAGAATAACACGGCGAACTGTATTCTCATTTTGATAGGTGATTCTAATTAAATAGACGCCATTCTGCACTGGGTTTCCTAGAGTATTTGTTCCGTCCCAGAAAAAATCATTCTCCCCAATAAAACCTAAACCACCTGAAATACTTCTGATTTGATTTCCTGCCGAATCATAAATTCTAATCAATAAAAGATTCGTTTCCGGTAGGTTCACATTAATCGTAACAAGGTCAGAAAACGGGTTTGGATAAACATTTGTTAATTCGAAGCCAGCCGAACCGTCAATAGGTTCTTGTGGCACTACATTTCCAATTGTAGACGTAAACATGCCTCTACCATGTGTTGCGGCTACTACTTTTCCATCTACCCGCCTATAATCAATCATGTTCACCACGGCATTACCGATGTCATCAGATCCTTCGATCGCCCAATTTGTAGCCTGCCCATTCATAGTTGTGGTTCCGTAAAGCCCTGTACTTGTAGCTGCATAGTATAGTTTAGTACCATCATTTTGAGGCACAATGGTAACCCACCTTACAGAAGGGCCATTTCCTTCCCCTGAAGGATTCTCTTCCAATGATCCTGAAACATCTTCAAAAGTGGCTCCACCATCAGTTGACCTGAAAATACTTGGTACCTCGTAGTTAGAAAATGATACTAGGATTTCATCGGCATTCACAGGGTCAATCGCTATAGACCTTATAAATCCATCTGTTGGAAATGCATTATCCGTAATTTCTTCTACTTCATAAACGTCAGTATTTGCTCCCGTCATTTTAAAAAATCTCCCAGTAGATGTTCCATAGTAAACTATATTTTCTGGTGTGGTTGATACTTGTACGGCCGAGATAACACCTTCATTTATCTCCGTTTTCTCTAATCTTGACCAGTTCACCGAAGTTGTACCTAGTGATCCTGTCAAAATCTGTGAGAGATTCCTATTTCTCCATAGAAAGTCACCTCCTGCCAAAAACATTCTATTCGCATTATTAGGATCCAAAACAAATGGGTTGATGAATAAATAGGGTTGAGAAGGATCTGATCCTCCACCTGTAGGGTCGACTCGTGCGAAGGAGGTCAATTCGAAATTCTCATCAAGTGTAAGTCTGAAAATTCTCGAATTCTGAAAGGAGAGGTAATAGAAAACGCCAATCGGTGTTGTGGCTGCAAAACCGCCATCTCCTGATATTACACGCGTTCCGTTCTCTCCTGTTGTGAAGAGGGTGTTTTGCGTTAACAGCGTTCCATTGTCTTGGGTACCTCCTATCACAAAATCATCTGAAGGAAACTTACTGAACACTCCGGTAAAAAACTGTGTAGTCACGTAACCCGTGTTCAGTGGGGTATACTCCACAGTTTCAGCCAAGTTGTCCTCCGTTATAAAGACGCCCCCATCATTGAATGAAATCATTTTATTGGGGTCAGAAGGAATAAAAAGAACTCCATGCTGATCGGGGTGATGATTGGGGTAAATACCAGCACCATCATCCTCTGGATCATACCCTCCTATCCATTGCGTATCTCTTCTTGTAGAAAAAGCGTTAGTCGATCGGTATAGATTAGTTCCTCCTATATAAACAACATCAGGATTCGTAGGGTGCACACTTACTAGCATGTTGAATGAACTTTGCGAATCAAAAGCTTCAATATCATTACTTCCATCAGGTACATTGGGAGATAATCGTATGGACTGAAAAGTATTGAGGTTGAAGCGCCAAAGCCCCATATCTACAACTTGATCTGCCAAAGCGTAAATTATTTCTGGTGATGAAGGCGAAGAGCCCAGTTCAATTCGACGTGTGTTTGTAGCCGAAAAGTCGATAATTCTGGTCCAAGTAACCCCATCTACAGAAGAATAGACACCCGCATCTGGAGAACCTATACCCGTATTATTTGTAGCGCTACTCAGGGAAGCTAGGAAAACTCCATCCGAAGTTCTATGAATATCGGTATAGAAAATGGCAGACACATCATTCAAATCAGCGTCTAATGGAAAAGAAAGCAAGTCGTTGCCGAGCACGGTCGTCCATGTTTCACCACCATCAGTGGAGCGAACTATTCCTCCATAAATGGCTGCAAGCACTTCATCGTCAGTGCCATTTGGGTTGGTCGTAATATCCCAAACATATTGAAAAGGCGAATTGAAGAGGCCAGGAGAATTTGTCTGGGTTGAAGTCAGAGGTTGCCAAGTCACACCATTGTCAACTGATTTAAAGATACCATCACCTCGAAATGGAGCACCGGGCGCTCTAGAAGAGTTACCAATCAACTCGCCCGTACCGTAATACCATATGTCTTCCTGACCTGGTTTTATGTTTTGTGTTAATGCTGTTACGCTTTGAATTTCTTCAGTTGTAGAAGACCTTACCCAGCTTGATCCTTGGTTATTGGAGCGGAACATACCCCCTGAAACGCCACCTGCCAGTAACATATTCTCATCTCTAACATCCATGCCCACTGCGCGAGTTCTACCACCAAAGTTGCCTGGCCCCACATGGCTCCAGTTCAATGCACTAGTAGCACGGGCGGAAGTAGTAGCATTACCATCATTTACACCTGTTGGAGTACTATTGAATCGTTGCTTTTGAGCGGTTGCGAAATTGAGTTCTTTCGATCGAATATTAACTGGAATTTCGCCAGTTTTAGGATTGACCAACATAGCCTCATTATATTCAGACCTTGATTGCAGATCTTCTCTACCTTCAATTTCAGCCTTTGACTGTACGAATTTTACTACCTCTTCGGTATCTTCCTGATTTGGTAATATCGCCAGAGTGGTGGCGACTAATACATAAAGAAAAACTGATGCCAGTAGATAGTTTTGCAGTCTCAATTTCTTCATAAGGTCAAATATAACGCGTCAGTTGTGATCAACTTAGATCATAACTGATAATCCCTTTGTTAGTTCTTTAGTTTTCTCAATCATTCTCAAAATCGAGTCATTCCCGTTACATAACGTGGGAATTTCTGACAGTGACACCCAAGCTACATCTTTAGATTCATGATTGAACTTAATTTCTTCATCTCTATCTGCCATAAATAAGAACCGCACATCGAAGTGCTCATGTTCTGGAACGTCTTTTCTTTTGGGAATGGTATGAATATCTATATCGAATATTTCATTCGAGTGTACTTTAAAATTGGATAGGCCCGATTCTTCGGTCAACTCTTTTTTGGCCACGCGCAACAAATCTTCGTCACCATCGGCATGCCCTCCCAATTGCAACCAGCGATCAAGCTTGGTATGGTGTGTAAGAATAGCCTCGTTATAACCTTGGTGAACAACCCAAGCCGAAGCTGTGAAATGCGCTTTAAGCGAACTTCTTAAAAAGCAATCGGAAGCTTCTAAAAGTTCTAGCATGCGTTGCTTAAAAACTAACTCGGGTTTATAGTCCGATTGGTATTCATTAAGTGCTGTAATTAAGCTTTGCCTAGTGCTAGATGCCATCTGAGATAACAATATTTGCCTTATTTACCTTTCCTTTAACTAGTTTACTCACAATTTCTCCTCCGCCAGCATTGTCCTTATCACCTTTTCGCACTATCACGTAATAGGATTTAGTATCGAGTTTTTTAAAGGTTGCTTTACCTTTACTATCAGTTAGTTTAAAAGGCTGCACAGGATTAACTTCTTTATTATAATCTGCCTCGGTGGCATAAAGCGTAACTTTGGCATCGGGCACCACATTTCCTAATTCGTCTACCACGGTAATCTTAAGTTTTGTTGAAAAAACTTGTGCTTCAGCATCGTTTGAAATGGATATTGTTGAGAAAGCGATTAGGCTCAATAATATTAATCTTTTCATTATTTCTCTGGTTTGAATAATAGTTCTATAAGTTCTGAAAATGGCTTTGCTTCTGTATACTGTCTGTCTTGATAAATGTTGGCCATTAGTTTTAAATAGTTTGGCTTTCGATCTATCTCCACTTTTTCTATCAGAATGTTTCCGTATTTCTGATTAGCAATTCCCATACCGCCTTCTTCTGTGTTTGGCTTTAAGTACCATTTCTCAATGGTTTCCTCATAAGTATCTTTGTCTAGAATTCGCCTATCAGCTTGGGCTAATTTATAACCAAGCGTAAGGCCACGTTCTTTTAGATAATCAAAAACGAATTGAAAATTCTCCGGCGTGAATTCCTCGTTGAAAGTGATGGCAAAACCATTAGAATATTGAGATTCTAACAAATGGACTTCCATGGCAGAAAGAATGCCTTTCTTTTTCAGGTAATAACCTCTTTCTACATCTGCTATGATTGTCTCAAAATCAGGTGACTTTTCCCACGCGGCATAAGCCTCAACTTCCCGATCGGAACGCGTTAAAACTTCATGTATAAATGCAGATTTCGGGCTTTGCTTCCCAAATAATTTCCCTACCACATTGTCGAAAAAACCCATTATTCAAAGATAAGGATTCTACCTTCTGATGGAAGCCTAATGTTTAGTTCTAGAAAGAATTATGTTGTTCAAATCGTCATAGTGAAGGTCTCCATGATCGAGCATTTCTGAAAGTAGGTTGAAAAAGACTTCCTTGTTACTCGGCACCAGCGACCGAACGAGCTTCTCTTCGTCTATGGCTTGATTTAAACCAAGGAAATTGATGATTTGGTCTCGATAAAGTTTCTTGAACTTTTCGTCATCCTTGTGCTTCACACGATTCAGACAGTTATCACAAATGCCACAGGTTTTATAATCTAACTCACCGAAATAGTTCAGCAGCATTTGTGTTCTACAGTCATCTTCCTGATGAACATAATCAATCACTGCTTCCATTTTAGCCAGCTTGAGCTTTCGCTTTGCAGCTAATGCGGCCTGATCTAGAGGCAATTGATCAGCTGACTGTTTCGGCATAAGAAAAGTAAGCTGAGGCTGATCTTTATGTGCTTGATAGTCGATTACACTCCTTTCTTGCAAGGCGTTTAAAGTATGCCGAACAGCGTCAGTTGAGGTTCCCAGGAGCGCTGCCAAATTACTTTCTTGAACCTGTATACTTTCTTGGTAAATTTCTCCGCCGTAGAGTCTTAACAGTGCTTTAATGATAGGTTCGAATGCTGAGTTTGCGATCTGAAACTCATACATTTTCCGTTGGTCAAGCAGAAAAGCTACTCTAGCAGGGCTATAGAAAGCTTCAGTAAGATGCACCAGCCCTTGTTCTTGCAACACCTTTACGGCATTAAAAACCTCCAGTGGATGCCTATCGAATCGCTTCGCAAATTCTTGAAAGTCAAAATTGAAGCTGGACTCTGGAAAACTACCATTCGCCAATTGAAAGTAATTCCCTAGCATTTGATAGACATTTTTCAATAGCTCAATGCTGGGAAGTGACTGCTCGGTTTTTACCCTTAAATCTTCAATATCTTTATGATTGCAGATGGCCAACGCAAAAGCCTTCTTTTCATCTCTACCAGCCCTGCCTGCTTCTTGATAATATGACTCTAAGTTATCTGGCAAATCCATGTGCGCTACCAAACGAACGTCAGGCTTATCAATACCCATTCCAAAGGCATTGGTAGAAACGATTACGCGCGTTCGGTTGTGCAACCAATTTTCTTGTTTTTGATTTCGTTCTTCATGAGTTAACCCTGCATGATAAAAGTCTGCAGAAACTCCATTTCTCATAAGCTCAGCAGCTACCTCTTTGGCATGTCGGCGAGTGGCCACATAAACTACCGATGAGCCGCCTACTCGGTTGATAGCTTCTAAAAGTTTTCGCTCTTTATGTTCTTCGAAACGTACCGAATAAGAGAGGTTTTCTCTGGCAAAGCTTTTTGTAAATACTTTCGGCTGTTTAAATTCTAATTTCTCTTGAATGTCTTTTCTAACTCTCGGTGTCGCCGTGGCGGTTAAAGCGATCACTGGTACCTCAGGAAGCAACTCTCGAATGGCTGAAATTTCAAGGTAAGCAGGTCTAAAATCATAACCCCACTGAGAAATACAATGGGCCTCGTCAACAGCAATTAATCCAATGCCGCGTTTCTCTTGAACTCTTTTTATGCGCGCCTTGAACAGTTCCGTTTTCAATCTTTCTGGTGAGCAATAGAGGAATTGAAGGTCTGAATTTACGGCATTATCCAAGGCGTGATCAATCTCTCGTTTTGACTGACCGGCATGTAAGGCAATGGCAGAAATACCACGTTTGTTCAATTGATTTACCTGGTCTTTCATTAAGGCAATCAAAGGTGATATAACGATGCACAAGCCCTCAGCAATAAGGCCTGGAATTTGAAAACAAATGGATTTACCACCACCCGTAGGTAAAAGGGCAAGTGTATCTTGACTTTCCAAAACCGATTCAATGATATCCTGCTGTAGTGGTCTGAATTGATCAAACCCCCAATACTGTTTTAAGACATCAATAGGGTGGTTCATATTGTAATTCTACTTTACCAAGTCGGTTTTTCTTTGTTTAAAAAGGCACCAATTCCTTTTTGACAATCTTCCGACGCTCTGGCCTTGGCATTTTGAGCCGCGGCAAAATCTAGTCCCGCTTCTAAGCTCATTTCTTGCACACTGGCAATCATTTGTTTCGTGTAAGTCATCGATTGGCCAGAGTTCTTTTTCACAAGGCGATCGGCAAATTCTTGTACTGCTTGATCTAATAAATCTGCCTCCACAACATTATTAATCAAGCCCATAGAAACAGCCCTTTCAGCATCAATCAATTCACCAGAAAGCAACAATTCTTTCGATTTTCCCTCGCCAATTTTTCGAAGTAAGAACACCATTACAATCGCCGGTATAAATCCGATTCGGACTTCGGTATAACCAAACATGGCTTTCGGAACCGTGAATGAGTAATCGCACACCGTTGCTAGGCCACTTCCTCCTGCTATCGCATGCCCTTGAATCTTGGCAATTACTACTTTCGGGTGGGTATAGATTTGATGAAATAACTCTTTTAAGTGACTCGAATCTTCTAGGTTTTCTTCGTAAGTATTTTTTTGAAGAGACTGCAAGTAAGCGAGGTCAGCCCCCGCACAAAAAGCATCTCCTTCCGCAGCCAGCACAATCACCTTAGCTTCCGCATCATTTGCAGCCTCAGTAAACGCGTTTTTCAATTCAGTGACCACTTGTGCGTTCAAAGCATTCCTCTTTTCCGGTCTATTTAAAGTAATGGTCGCTATCCGATCATTTACCTTATACTTTACATACTGCTGTTCCATCTTTCCCTATAATAGCCATTTTGTCGAACTGAATGAAAATCGATTTTAGCCTCGATCAGTTGCCTGGATAATTGCTTATCTACAAACCAACTATTGGTTGAATCGATAACGAGGTTTTTATAAATGATTTTCTCTTCAAGTTGAGATATATCTCTCAACGCATTTCTTCCTAAAATTAAACAATCAACCTCAATTGGTTGCTCAGGATTAAAGTCATCGGCAATTTCTTTATCTAAATGCAACAAGATTAATCCATCGAAATAAAATAGTTGCCCTAGGGGTGATTGAATCGACTCTACCTCCAAGTCATCATTCACAATATTTTGAGCACCGCCGGATAGCAAACGCATGGGATATAAATTGAATTTTTGCTGATCAATATCCGATTGAAAGCTCGAATCTGAAATCAGTTTTGTTTGAAAACCACTTCGAAAATCAATAGCACTAACATTCGTCACACTTAAAATGGAAAATGCTCTAGAATTGGAGTAAACTTGATAATGGCTCAGTTGAGAAGCGCTGAATACAACGGCAAGGAAAAATGCTGCTTTCAAATAAACGAACCGTTTTTTAACAAAGAAAAGAGCCAGCCCAATCAATAGTCCATAGATTAAAAATGTATCGAGACCCGTAAGATAAATTCCCTCGATGGTACTTCCTGACCACTGGCTAATATTTAGAATTACAGCATTGACGACTAAAATAATCTTGATTAAAAGCCAAGCGATAGGGGCGGCTAGACTTGAGAGAACTGAAAACAATAAAACAGCCAAACCCATTAACAAAATGATGAATGCCGCAGGTATCACCACCAAGTTTGATACTAGAAAATAGGTAGGAAACTGATGAAAGTAAAGCATGGACAAGGGAGCTGTAGCGATTTGTGCGGCTATAGACACGCTGGTAATTGCCCAAATCTTCTCTATTAGAAAGTTCTTAGGCTTGAGCAAATCATACAATTTAGGCTGTAGGTAGACGATTCCAAATACGGCGATATAAGATAATTGGAAGCCAACATTTACGATTAGGTACGGATTGTAAATCAGTAATGCCAGTGCTGATGCGGCCAGTATATTATAAATGCTACTGTTTCTAGAAAGTGCCTTACCGATGGCGACAAAGGAAAACATTGTAACCGCCCTGAGTACAGATGGCGAAAGCCCCGTCAAAAAAGCATACACCCAAAGCGTAAGAATACAAATAATTGAAAGTGTCCAGCGGTACTTCCTTTGGGAAAGGCCTAGTCGTTTCAAGACCATGAAGATAAGGGCATAGATAATCCCCACATGTAAACCCGAAACCGCCAAGACATGCATGGCTCCCGTAGCTGAAAAAGCCTTAAGTGTTTCTTCTTGTAAGCCATCTTTTGCCCCCAAAACCAAAGCCAAGGTGACTCCTTGGGCATATTCATCTTTTATATACTTTTTTATACTTGCGATGGACCGAGCCCGCAATTTAAAGGCTGCCTTCATAACAAGGCTAGGAGGCTTTTGACCGATAAGACTAAAATTATCCCCTATGAAATGCTGATAATCTATCAATTGATAAGACAGGTATTGGCGATAGTCGAATTGGCCAGGGTTTACTGGGCCAGCTACAAGGTTTGGCCGACCTGTTACCCATAAAAGATCTCCATATGCCAATGAACTGCCTTTTTCTGGGCTAACATAAGCGCTAACACGATCAGATGTTGCGTGCCACATTTTTCCATCCCATAGGGCATAAACCTCAATCGTGCATTGAATAGTTTTGGCTTTCTCTTCTGGCGCATTAATAATCACGCCCTTATAAGCCGCCACATCATTTAGACGAAAGTCTTTTACATGATCATTTGCTGGATCGCCTTTAAATAAGTGTAGCCTCCATGCACCCAGTCCAAAAAGAATAATCAAGCTTAAAGTACTCAGCAGAACCTGCTTAGCATAAGTGCGCTTTCGAGAAGTAAGGAAATAGGTGATAAATAAGAGTAGAATAACCGACCATGGGATAAGAGAAAGACCATCGAGATAATGATAGGCTAAAATCCCCAAGACAAAACTTAGGGTGATTCTCAAAAACGGGTTTTTAGAAAAAACCATTATTAATATAATATTTGATTTAAAATATTATATTAAATCCAATTAAAAAACTTATAACCGATTTAAACGGACTAGGCTTCTAAGGTTTTTTCCATTTTAAAATGTTGAATGCCAGCCTCTTCAAATTGCTCGCCTACTTTTTCAAAGTTGTATCGTGCATACAAAGGCATGGCGTCTAATTGGGCATGTAGGTACAACAGCGTGCCAGGTTTGAAAGTGGTAGATATTTGACTCAATGCAGTTTGCACGAGTCTCTTACCCGTACCCTTACCTCTATACTCACTTAGCACTGCAAAACGTTCTAGTTTCACGCCCTTTTCGGTAGTTCTATACCGACTGGTGCCAATTGGCTTTCCGTTCGTATAGGCTATAAAGTGCACAGACTCTTCGTCGAATCCATCAAACTCTTCATCAACTGGGCAATCCTGTTCATCAACAAAAACAGTTGTCCGAATGGCGAAGGCTTGTTCTAGCTCTTCTTTATTTTCAATCTTTTTTACGCGTATCACTTTTTTCGAGGTCTTTATCGTATGCTTTTATTATTTCTTTTACCAGCGGATGCCTTACCACATCCCTAGTTGTTAGTTCAACGGTGGCAACGCCTTTAACGTTTTTCAGGAGCCCGACAGATTCTGATAAACCTGACTTTTGATGTCGTGGTAAATCTACTTGGGAGCGATCACCGGTAACGATCACCTTAGAGCTAGGGCCCATCCTTGTCAAGAACATCTTCATTTGCATCGATGTTGTATTCTGCGCTTCATCTAGCAATACGAAAGCATTATTGAGTGTTCTACCCCGCATATAAGCCAAAGGTGCAATTTCAACTACACCACCTTCCTGATAACTTTTCAGTTTTTCGGCAGGAATCATATCACTGAGGGCGTCGTAAATGGGCATTAAGTAAGGATCGATCTTTTCTTGAAGATCACCTGGCAGAAACCCAAGGTTTTCCCCTGCTTCTACCGCCGGTCGGGTGATGATAATTTTTTGTACTTCCTTATTCTTTAGGGCCCTTACAGCTAAGGCTACAGAAACATATGTTTTTCCCGAACCCGCAGGCCCGATGGCAAAAACCAAATCATTCTTTTCAACCGCCTTTACTAAGGTCCGCTGATTGGCCGTTTTTGGTTTAATTCCTGAACCGCGTGCGCCGTAAACCAACGTTTCGTCAGATTCTTCCAAAACATAATCCGATTCGCGCTTTACGTAAGCACGAACATTTTCATGCGTAATTTTACCATACTTATGAAAATGCTGCATCAAACTTTGGATGATGTCGTTGACTTGGATTATCTCCGATGCATTGCCCTTAATGAGGATTTCGTTTCCTCTAGACACTATTTTACTCTTAGGGAATGCTGATGCTATTTCCTTAATATTTCGATTTCCTACGCCGAGGAAATCGACCATTGCCATGTTCTCGAGTGTGATTAACTTTTCGACCAAAGGTATGAAGGTGTTTTAGTAATTGTCTTAGCTTAAAAAATCGATAATTTTACCGCATCTAAATTATAGAAAAACGCTTTAGTCGCCTATGCCTCTTATCACTTTCATTTCAGATTTTGGCCAAAGCGATCATTATGTGGCATTTACGAAAGCCAGAATCTTACGCGAACATCCGGAAGCCCAGATAATTGACATCAGTCATGACGTAAAACCCTTCAATTTGGCACACATTGCTTTTGTGCTCAAATCTGTTTTTCGTGAATTCCCTGCCGGAACTATCCATTTAATAGGAAACGATGCCGATAGTCAAAAGGCACAATCCTATATCATTGCCCAAATTGAAGAACACATTTTCATCGGTGCCAACAATGGGGTAATGAGTCTGATTAGCGATAAGCCACCTGAAGCCATCTACCAATTAGAGATTGGAATTGCTGAAGGCTTCAAAGAATTACCGTCAATAGCCGCTAAACTCGCTAAGCATATTTCACCAGAGACCTTAGGTTCGCCAACTGATCAGTTCAATGAGTACATGCCTAGAAAGGCGCGTGCTACGAAAAAAGAAATAGCCGGTCATGTCATTCATACCGACCATTATGGCAACTTAATTACCAATATTGAAAAAACCGATTTCGATATTTTAAGTGCCAACCGTGCGTATACCATTGTATTTGGTAGGGATATAGCCCATCAGGTAAACCGATCGATCCCAGAAGTAGATCCCGGTGAAGTATTCTTTATTTTCAATAGCAATGGCCAATTGATGTTGGGCATTAACCAAGGGCATGGTGGCCAGTTACTGGGCCTTAGCTACGACAGCCCTATCAGTATAAAATTCGAAGTCGATGCTCATTAGAATTGTTAGAATGACTTTTAGGCCTGAAGAGCGGCAAAATTTCCTAGATCTTTTCGATGAGAATAAATCTAAAATCAGGCATTTCCCGGGCTGTTCTCACTTGGAGCTTTTAGAAGATTTCAACGACCCCAATAGCTTTTCTACCTATAGTTATTGGAATGAAGAATCAGATTTGAACGCTTATAGGCATTCAGAATTATTTGCAGCAGTATGGGCAAATACCAAAAGTAAATTCGCCGCTAAACCGATCGCTTTTTCTCTCAAAAATTACATCAAGGTTGATTGACGTTTTCGTTGATTTGCTTGTTGGATAATCAAAAATCTTTATCCATTTTTGCACTCCCAATTCAAACAGCCCAGGTGGCGGTCCCGAACCTTCGGGAGGTAGACCGTAACTGATGGCAAACAGCCCAGGTGGCGGAATTGGTAGACGCGTTGGTCTCAAACACCAATGTCTTCGGACGTGCCGGTTCGACTCCGGCCCTGGGTACAAAATGAACGAAGCTCCACATTGTGGGGCTTTTTTCGTTTACAGGCTTGTAGTGAGAACACCAAGAAGGGCGAAGAGCATTCTTTGAGGATGGAAGAAATACAACCTCCTTTAGATAAAATGAAGTTCAATGGTTAGCTTTAGTAATGAGCGTTATACCCGAGAATTATGTTGGCTAACGCTTACTTATATTAGACTATATAAAATATAACGCTCACTTTTATAAGCGTTATACAACGTTGGGATTAATGCCCCGCGA
>NZ_JAGDZM010000002.1:0-548688 GCF_049099775.1 Roseivirga sp.
AAACTCTTAGAATTGCTTATCATTTAGACGAGGACAAAGATTTACAGTTCGTCATGTTCAATAGAACCGGTAAAATCATTAGAAAAGAAGAACATACAGCCCTACTCACTGAAGAGTATATCGAGCTCAGCACCGAAGGATTCGAAACAGGACTCAACCTTATCAGAATCATTGATCAATCAGGGGCCACAACTACGCTCAAAGTGATTGTTCGTTAGACTTTTGAAATAGTGCTGAGAAGATCAGCTGATTTGAAAAGTGTTCTTCACACTTAAGGTCAAATCCCGATTCGCCAATGACACATCTGATATCTTGTAAGGCTTTAGCTTCCAAATTAGCTGCTAGACCAAAAAATAGGTGCATCGCTTTTAATAACAAACGCTGTTTGAAATTCATTGGAATTCCAAAATCAGTGACAATAAGCTGACCATGCAAAGGCATCAGTTCTTTGAGTTTCGCTAATACTTCGTTCAAGCCATCTCTTTCAAAACAATCGAAAAAGAAGTTTGCTACTACCACATCATATTGGCCATCAATATCTCTAACATCCTTCGCTATAAACTCAACATCAAGATTATCATAAATTTGCTGCTTGGCTGCCTTAATCATTTGTTTTGAAAGGTCGACGTAAGTAATCTTCAAAGCCTTATCTGTGGGTAACCATCTTAAAACGCGGCCTCTACCTCCTCCTGCTATAAGTAATCGTGCCCCCTCAGGTAACTGGGACAAAAAACACTGCTGCGCACGCTCTAGTTGATGTCCAAAAACTAGTCTTGCCATTCTATCATAAAATGGTGCTACCAAGTCAAAATCATTCTTCATAGCCAATAGAATATGGGTAAAAAGAAGATTCCGTCACAGATGATTCTATAGAGTTGATGTTTTCGAAAAAACTCGTTTCGCCCAAGTAAAATCACCAGTGCCAAGCCCATCGCAAAGAATATAAACTGAGCATTTTCATGGGCCTTTATCACTGTCAAGAACAGTGCGATGATCACTAGGTTCAAGCCTAAAATAGCTTGAATCACTACTTTCGATCGAGGTTCGCCTAGATAGATTACAAGGGAATTGACTTCATCTCTCTTATCTATTCGTACTTCATAAAGCGGTATAATCATCAGGTTAGCGCAAGCCATTAAAAGAAACTGGAACATGAGTATCCAGTACGTCCAATCCATAGATTCTACCAAGCTCAATGGGGCCGTAAATACACCGGCAGTATATACTAGTGCTGCAAATATCTCTTTGCTTAGCTGCCGTTTGCTTATTCGTATGTATACAAAATACAATACGCTTAGTATTGCCAGTACAACTCCCATTTGAATTGTTTCAAAGGGTAAATAAAAAGCGTTTACCAAACCAACGATGAAGAAAATAACGGCAACAACAATCAATGGCTTTCTATAATCATAGTGAAAGGCATGACGTGGATTTGAAGGCCTTGATTTTGCGCTTTGAGCGTCTCTGAGGTGATCAAATGTATAAATTAACCAAATAGCTATCCCCAAACCGAAGAGCATGTGAAGGCTGATATTCACTTGAAAGACTTTACCAATAAAAAGGCAAGATATCAATGCCCCGATGGTGATATCTAGGCTTAGGTTTTGAACTATGGAAACAACCTTCTGCATAAAAAAACCCTGACTAATTAGCCAGGGTTCAATATATCTAGTTTCTATTAAAACTTCGTTAATCTGATGCCAAGGCCTCAGCTCCACCAACAATCTCTAAGATTTCCTTAGTAATTGCAGCTTGACGCGTTCTGTTATATGTCAACTTCAACTCCTTCAATAAGTCAGCAGCGTTATCAGTAGCTTTACCCATTGCTGTCATACGAGCGCCGTGCTCTGAAGCATTAGATTCTAATACTGATTTATACATCTGAATTTTTAATGACTTAGGGATTAACTCGTCAATGATATAGTCTTTTGAAGGTTCGTAAATATAATCTGTGTTGGTATTTGATGCGCCTTCTTCCGTAGCTAACTCAACGATCGGTAAAAACTGTTCTGTTCTTACAATTTGAGTAGCAACGTTTTTAAACTCATTATATACTAATACAACTTTGTCATACTTACCTGAAGCAAAGCCTTCCATGGCTTCTTCAGCAGCAGCTCTCACTACATCGAAAGAAAGGTTTGAAAATGCATTCCAGTGCTCTTCAATCACTGGGTCATTCTTCTTTCTAAAGAAATCGAAAGCTTTCTTACCAATTGGTAGAATTTCAACCTTTGCGTTTGCATACTCTTCATCCGTTAAAGCATTTTTTACTGCCTTAAATATGTTTGAGTTAAATGCACCACATAGACCTCTATCTGAAGTTACAGGGACAAAAAGCACACGCTTTACATCTCTTACTTCTGTATAGGTATTCATCCCTTCTTCAGAATTACCTGAAGAAACATTGGCTAAAAGGCCACCTAGTTTTTCAGAATAAGGGCGTAATTGGATGATTCGGTCTTGGGCTCTCCTCAACTTAGCGGCCGCCACCATTTTCATGGCTTTAGTGATCTGTTGGGTTGAACTAACCGATACAATCCTTTCTTTTACTTCCTTTAAGCTTGCCATAGGCTATTTTTAAAGTGGACTAATGTCCAATTCTTAATTAATATTTAGAAGACACATCTTTAGCTACTTGCTTCAAAGCTGAAATTGCTTCGTCGCTAAGTTTGCCTGCTTTAAGATCGTTTAAAGCGTCAGCGTGACTTGCTCTTAAAATAGTCTGAAATTCTGCCTCAAACTCTTTTACCTTGTCAACAGGTACTTTGTCAATAAGACCTTTTGTAGAAGCATAAATAATAGCTACTTGCTCTTCTACCGCTACTGGAGAAAATTGTGCTTGCTTAAGAATCTCTTGGTTTCTTCTACCTCTATCAATTGTCAACTGTGTTGCCGCATCTAGGTCAGAACCGAACTTAGCGAAAGCTTCCAATTCACGGAACTGCGCTTGGTCAAGTTTTAACGTACCTGATACTTTCTTCATTGACTTAATCTGAGCACTACCTCCTACTCGAGATACTGAGATACCCACGTTAATTGCAGGACGTACACCAGAGTTAAATAGGTTAGTTTCTAAGAAGATCTGTCCATCGGTAATTGAAATTACGTTGGTAGGAATATAGGCAGAAACGTCACCCGCTTGTGTTTCAATAATTGGAAGTGCTGTTAATGATCCACCACCTTTAACTTTTCCTTTTAGGGATTCAGGAAGGTCATTCATTGCCGCAGCAATTTCATCATTATCATTCACCTTGGCAGCTCTTTCTAACAATCTAGAGTGAAGGTAGAATACATCACCAGGGTATGCTTCACGTCCCGGAGGTCTTCTCAATAATAGAGATACTTCACGATAAGCAACTGCTTGCTTAGAAAGGTCATCATAAACCACTAGGGCTGGACGTCCTGTGTCTCTGAAGTACTCACCAATTGCTGCTCCGGTAAACGGTGCAAAGAATTGCATTGGTGCAGGATCTGCAGCAGACGCTGAAACTACTACTGTATAATCCATTGCGCCGCCTTTTTCAAGTGCTGCAACAATACCTGCAACAGTAGAAGCTTTCTGACCGATGGCTACGTAGATACAAAATACTGGCTCGCCAGCTTCGTAAAACTCTCTTTGGTTCAAAATAGTATCGATAACTACAGCAGTCTTACCTGTCTGACGGTCACCAATTACTAATTCACGTTGACCTCTTCCGATAGGAATCATTGAGTCAATCGCTTTAATACCTGTCTGTAACGGCTCATTTACTGGCTGACGATAAATTACACCTGGTGCTTTACGCTCAAGTGGCATTTCGAAAGTTTCACCAGCGATAGGACCTTTACCATCAATTGGGTTACCTAATGTATCAACCACACGGCCAACAACACCTTCGCCTACGTTAACTGATGCAATACGTCCAGTTCTTTTTACTGTGTCGCCTTCTTTTACACCTGCAGAATCACCTAGAAGTACAGCTCCTACGTTGTCTTCTTCTAAGTTTAGTACTAGTGCGTTTAATCCGTTATCGAATTCTAAAAGCTCTCCTGACTGCGCTTTAGACAATCCGTAGATTCTAGCAACACCATCACCTACTTGAAGTACAGTACCTACTTCTTCTAATTCAGCTTCTGATCTGAAGTTTGAGAGTTGTTCTCTCAAAATTGCTGAAACTTCGTCTGGTCTTACATCTGCCATTTTATATTACAGTTATTGTTATAAATCTTTTTTAGTAAGCTTTTTCGTAATGGTTCTTGGTGAACTCTACACGTAAAGCTTGCAATCTTGAACTTACAGAATCATCAATCTGACGATCACCAATTTTTAGCACAAAGCCTCCAATTAGAGTTTCATCTATTACTTCTGTGAGCTCTACTTTTTTATTTGAAATTTTTTCTACCGCGTTAGAAAACTCTGCTCTTAGCTTATCAGTAAGTGGAAAAGTCGTAGTCACTGTGGCCTCTTCAATACCAAGATTGAAATTATACTGATGATGAAACTCTTCAGCAATTTGCGGCAAGTAACCTTCTCTATGCTTCCTTGTCAGTATTTGGAAGATGGATAACGTAAGATCGCTTACTTTACCTTCAAACACTTGATTAAGAATAGCGAGTTTTTTATCGCTAGTAATTACAGGGCTTTTCAACATCAACACGAAGTCTCTGCTTTCCTCAATCATTCGAGAAAAAGACACCATGTCGTTATTTACTTCTTCCAACTTTCCTTTCTCGACAGCAAGGTCGAGTAAAGATTTAGCATACCTGGAAGCAATTCTATATTCAGACATTAGTCAGAATTAGTTAAGGTTCAAATCATTTACATATTCGTCAACCAAGGCTTTCTGAGCTTTGTCATCGCCTAGTTGCTTACGAAGCACTTTTTCAGTGATATCTAATGAAAGCGCTGCTACCATTGTTTTAATTTCAGCCATTGCGGCTTTCTTCTCCACTTCGATACCTGCTTTCGCATCTTCCATCATTTTAGAAGTAATCTTAGAAGTTTCCTCCTTTGCTTCTTCTTTAATTTTATTCGCAGCGGCCATTGCTTCTTTCAACATGGCATCACGTTCAGAACGCGCTTCAGCTAAAAGTTTTGCATTGTCTGCATTGAGCGCTTCCATATCTTTCTTAGCTTGTTCAGCTGAAAGTAAGGCAGACTCAATAGTTTCTTCTCTTTCTTTTAATCCGCTTAATATAGGTTTCCAAGCAAACTTGCCTAATAAGAATAATAGCAACATAAAGGCTACTACTTGGAAGATAAATAAACCGGTATCTGGTAACAGTAATTCCATGTTTCTTTTTTTGAGTTAGTTAGATAAAGAAAAGCCTCAGGCCTGCCTAATGCAAAGCCCGAAGCTATTCTACTACTTCTTACAGTTTGTCAACGATATCAGTGTTCACTGCAAGTAAGAAACATGCAACAACACCGAAAAGCGCGATTACCTCGATAAGTGCAGCAATAATCAACATACCAGACTGCAATTTACCTGCAGCTTCAGGTTGACGTGCCATACCTTCCATAGCAGAAGCACCAATTTTTCCGATACCAAGACCTGCGCCTATTGCAACAAGACCAGCACCAATACCAGCTCCCATAAGGGCATAGCCAGCAGTTAATAAAATAGATAACATAATTTGTTTGTTATATGTGAAACAATGGTTCTAAACTAGTGGTGACCGTCATCAACTGCCTGCCCGATATACATCGAGGAGAACAACGTAAATACATACGCTTGAATAACTGCCACTAAAATTTCAATCACTGTAATGATAGTTGAGAACAACGTTCCAACCACACCCAGTGCAATACTATTTAATATGAAACCTAAACCGATAATACTTAACACTACAATATGGCCCGCTGTAATAGAAGCGAACAAACGAAGTGTTAGTGAAATAGGCTTAGTGAAAATTCCGATAATCTCAACAACCAAAATAATTGGTCTTAATGGAAGCGGTACGCCTGGTGTCCATAAAATATGCATCCAATATGCCTTCTTACCATTAAACTGAGTAATGACGAAAGTAAAGAGTGCCAAAGACAGCGTTACTGCTATGTTACCTGTAAGGTTAGCAGCACCTGGCGTTAGGCCTAATAAGTTATTGTAGAGAATGAAGAAGAATAATGTCAATAAGTAAGGCATAAAGCGCTGGTACTTATCTTCTCCAATATTAGTCTTTGCGATATCGTCTCTAATGAAAACAATGATTGGTTCGAATAAAGACTGAAGTCCTTTTGGTGCAGCAACACCGTTTTTGTATCGTTTGGCAATGGTGATGAAAGTGATCAACATTAGGAATACACTTAAGAAAAGTGATGCTACATTCTTGGTGATGGATAGATTTAAGAAACCTCCTTGAGCAGGCGCGTGTTCATCAGCTGCTGCTGTGGCATGATCATCTTCTACTTCATGTCCTGTATCATCGCCATGACCTTCACCAGCTCTCACCAACTTACCATGAGAAATCATATAACCATCATGGGCGATTGGCTCATGGTGATCGTCATAGAAGTCTGATGACATGAAGAATTTCCATTCACCATGATCTCTGATAATCATTGGTAGAGGGATGGTAATGTGAGTGTGACCGAGCGTTACAATGTGCCACTGATAATCATCAGCGATATGGTGCATAATGAAGTCGGTTGCACCTTCCTCTTTTTGTTCTTCTCCGCTGCCAGATGAGGCTAACAAATTTGAACTATTTGAAAAACTGAAAAGCGCTATTAAGAAGCTTATGATCAGTAAATTGGGAAAGTTAGTTCTGCTATTTTTCATCATGTCTTTTCGCCCTCAGTCGAAATCGCGCGCAAGTTAGATAGAATGGTATATATTTCAAACACTAAGTAGAATAAATAGACGGCAAAAAAGTTTGCAACCCAGAGGACTTTACCTTCTAGACCGGCAAACACTACAATACCGATAAATATCATACTTATGATTAGTCTTAAAACTGTCAATCCAAGGAATAAATTAGTCCTGGTTTGAGCATCCAAAGAAGTTAGGCCCCAATGTCCTATGGCTACCACGAGCATTCCCAGCAACGCTGAAAATATGACAATGGTCCATATCTGAGGGTGAATAAATCTCTCCGCACCACTAATCTGGTGTAGTCCTAAAATCACGGCTGCCAAAAGCAACGAAGCGATCAGGGATTTTAAGATTTCTCTGCCCATACTTTGCATCGCGCAAAGGTAGTAAACCTTAGGTTAGTTCTATATAGAAGGCTCAAAGATTTGTACTGATTCAGTAAAGAGTAGAGTTTGTTTTTTAGTGCTTGGGCAACGATCTATATAATTGATAGATAGCACCAGTAGTTCCGATAAGGATCATGAGTATAATAAAGAGTGGTTTTCCGCTGTTCCACCATTCGTCCATTTTGTATCCTAACCAAGCACAGATACCAATTGTAAGGAACAACTGAATACCTAACTGTGAGTACTTAAGGTAATTATTGGGGTTTTTATCTGGCATCAATCAGTTCGCAATATACTTATTCAGCATGGCTTCTAGGTTCGCATCTTTTGGACTTGGGGCATTCCTTTCCACTAATTTACCTTCTTTATTAAAAATCAAATACCTGGGAATGGCATCTATATTCAAGTTCCTTCTCATTTCAGATTTCTCATGATTCAGCACAAGGTAATTATGTTTATAGTCATTAAGCCCATCCGATTCGCTTGCTTGCTTCCAAGCTTCTTGACCATTATCTACCGAAAAATATACGAATGCAACGTCTTGATCTTTCATTTTCCGCCTTAAGGCCATAGAATGAGGCATAGCTACACGACAAGGTGCACACCAACTGGCCCAATAATCGACATAGACTACTTTACCCTTTAAGTCATTCAATAAACCTGTTAAATCTTTATTCATACCACTTTCGGTCAGTAGGTTTAGACCAATAGCGCTTTGGACCAAAGCTTCTTGGCTTAACAAGAAGTTATCTTGAAACCGTTGTATAAAAGCCGTGTCTTCGGGATAAGTGTTTTGATACTTAGTAGCATACTGCCCGATTGTTTCGTAGTTAACATTATTGGACACCATTCTTTCCAAGCAAAACAACCTAGCTCTAGCGAGCAGTTTTCCTGAAAAGTGTTGCTCTAAAAGGTCATAAGCCTTAGGGTAATCGGTATATCGTTTGTTCGATGTCTTTATTTCTTCCCCAGCCAGAATGCCTTGCGAGATATAATAGAATAAGTAAGCAACTCCGTACTTGCTCTGCATTAGAAAGTCTTCTTCAAAAAAAGGGCTCTCTAAAAGGCTTTTCACATAAGACTTGTCTTCCAGTCTTCTAGATAAAAAAGAGAGTCTAAGAAAATGGCGGTGTAATTCAATTTCCTCCTTCATATCTAAACCAATCCCATCGACTTTTTGCAATTCGTTATTCACTTTATTCCTAATTCCTTCAATTTCTAAGTAAGTGGCAGAGACAAATTCGCTCAGAACTTCCGGATTGTTTTCGATAAAATCCTTTTGAAACAAAACCGGATAAAGCCTGGTTTTTGAATAATCATTGAATCCCAGCATACTATTCGTACTATCAGTGTAAACTAGCAGCTTGTGAAGCGAATCTATGTTGGCTGATTGTTCTGTTGGGAACTGTGCGCTCAGCGTATTAGCAAAAAGCTGTTCACGGTTTGAAGTTATCTTCATTTGATCGCTCACTAAATCTACATATAGAGAGTCTCCCGGAGATACAAGCACATCTTTTTTCAAGCTAACTTTACTTTCAATAACCATGAGCCTTTCTTCGGTAAGATTTATAACTAAGGTATCCAGAGGCTTTACGCTTAAATGACTTTCTTGAATAGAGTCATTTAAACCTGTTTGAAATCTAAGCCGAATCACGACATCAGCTTCGTTTTTAACAGATACCCAAACTGAGGTTGGTGATGGCTCTTGAGGAATTTCAACTTCTTTAGTTGGTTTATCGGATTGACAAGAGGGGAAGCAGATAATTACAAAGAGTGCAGAAAGGATAGTAAGAATAGAGAAGTTCTGGGTTTTAACCCTTTGGGTAGTTGAGGCCATTGAGTGAAAGTATAGAAATACTTTCAACTAATCAAATAGTTGTTCACAGATTAAGCCTGCTTTTCAGTAGCTCTGCTTTGCGGTATTTCTATGGCAATATCTTTCGCCAAATGTCCCATTTTACAACCGCCATTAAAAGTAGCGCCTGGTTCTACCACGAGCTGATTGGTTAAAATGTCACCATTAATTATGGCAGTGGGTTTTAAGATCAGCAATTCTGAAATTTCAATATTGCCATTTACTTTTCCTGCAACTTCGCCCGATCTGGCCACTACGTTTCCATGTACATAGGCTTCATTGCCCATTACAAATTTAGCTTTTGCCTTAGCGTTGCCATGTACCTTACCTTCAATTCTAATATTTCCAGCAGATTCTATACTTCCTTCTAAAACAGTCGCTCTACCAATAACATTGCTGATTTGGCTTAATTCGTTAGTGGATTTTTTTTCTTCTTTAGAAAACATAGTCTGGTCAATTTTCAGTCTAAAACGAAATAAATTCTATGGGGTTTACGGCCGACCCATTATACCATAGTTCAAAATGTAGGTGAGGCCCAGAAGTTAATTCTCCGGTGTTACCAATAATGGCCACAATATCTCCTGAAGTTACAAAATCACCTACTGCTTTGATAAGCGTAGCATTGTGTTTGTAAATAGAGATAAGGTTATCTCTATGCTGCACAGCTATTACGTTGCCTTCAGCTTGTGTCCACCCGGCCATAATTACTGTACCATCGGCAATACACTTTACGGGTTCATCTTTCTTTGAAACAATATCTACACCGAAATGCTCGCCTTTAGGGTCAAATGGTTCTGAGATAGTTCCTGAAATCGGCGAGAAGAAGTAAAGTTGCCTGAGTTCGTCATTCTCAATATCTCCAGTCAGCAAAAAGTCACTTCCTTTTTCAAATTCAGCTTTAAAAATCGAATCGGACCTTTCTAAGTCTTCCGTATCGGAAGCGCTTAGTTGTCTAACGGGCTGTTCTGCAGTAATCTCATCGGTGCTAACATCGCCACGCATTATCTTTTTAAAACTGGTAATAAACCGATCGCGATCTTCCAGTTCTTGGGCCAGAGAATCCAGTGAAATACTCATTTGCACCAAATCTTTTCTCGTTTCTTGTTCGGCATATCTTGGATCGAACCATTGCGCCATAACGGTATTCACCAAGTAAATGCCAATGGTTAGAACAATTAGAAAGGTGATGAATCCGAGAAGCACAACCTTAGCGTAAGTAAACTTATAGGTTGCCTTTTCAGAAAAATCCTCCTCATTCTGTATGATGAAGATGTGTCTGGCGTTTAACCAGTTAGATAGTGTTTTCTTGAATCTAGCCACAATTAAAAAACAAGGGAAACAAAAATATTGATTAAAACCTAACCAGATACCTTTTATTGTATTAATTGCGCATTATTCAACGTTGCTATTCAGAACTTAATCTGATTTGAAAACCAGCAGAACATATAGCTTAAGATTTTTTTATCTGTTCCTAGTGATTGTCATTTGGGGGTGCAACTCCAAAGGGTATCAGAATATGAACGCACGCTATAATGGATATTTCTATGCAAACCAATACATAAACGACGTTTACCAGAGCTTAGAAGAAAAATATGCCTACAACTTTAATGATGTTTTAAAGGTGTTTCCTGAGATAGATTCAGGAACGGTAAATGGTAACAAAGAAAAATTAGACGACGCGTTTAAAAAAGCTTCTCAAACCATAGAATGGTATAAATCGAGTGACTGGACTGACGACAGCTACATTTTAATTGGTAAAATCAGGCACCTACGGGCTCAGTTCCAGTACGCCATTGAGACTTTCCAATATGTAAATCAAACGAGTAAAGACCCTGCAGCAAGACAACAAGCTTTGATAGGATTGATGCGCACCTATATGGACATGGGCGACATGGACAAGGCCTTGGAGGTATCGAACTATTTGCAACTAGAGGAAGAAATAACTGAGGATAATAACTTGGATTACAAATTACTCTTGGCCTATTACCACCAACTTGAAGAGAATGAAACTGGAATGTTTACAGCGCTAGAGGAAGTAAACGAAGTCATTAAAAACAGAGATCAAAAAGCAAGAACAAACTTTATTTTGGGTCAATTGGCACAAAAAGAAGGTAAGAATGTAGACGCCATTGATTATTACAATTTGGCATTAAAAGGCAACCCACCTTATGAGTTGGTTTTCCACTCTCAACTGAACAAAATGTCGCTGGCTGATTTTGGAAACGCCAGCGAAGATCAGGTTGAGAAGGTTTACAAAATATTTGATAAGCTGCTGAAGGATGGCAAAAACTTAGAATACCAAGATAAAATATACTACGTATGGGGTATTCTTGAACAACGCAGAGAAAGACTTCAGGTAGCCATGCGCTATTATAAGGTAGGCACACAAGTAGAGCAGCCAGATACTCGCCAGCAGGGTTTATTATTCCTAAGACTTGGAGAATTGTATTTCGAACCTTTTCAAAATTATCAGCAAGCCAGTTTAAATTATGATAGTGCTGTGGCAAAACTGCCTAATGACGAGGCTGGGTACGAAAAAGTTGTAGAAAAGCAATTGGTGTTGAAAGACTTTGTTACCCAGTTGAATACTATTGCCTTGAATGATAGTCTTTTAGCCCTTGCTGAATTGAATAGTGTGCAGTTAGATGCGTTTCTGGAACAATACATTGTAGCAGAAGAAGCCAAGAAAAAGGCGGAAGAGAAAAAGAAAAAGCGTTCCGAAGGAGCAGCAAGTAGTGGAATTGTAGCTTCTGCCAATACCGATACTTCAGGAGACGATACTTGGTATTTCTACAATCAAGCTGCTATCGACCAAGGACAACTGGAATTTAGGCGTGTATGGGGAAACAGGCCACTAGAGGATGATTGGAGGCGATCGACGAAAATATCTTCTAATGATGTGGCCAAGTCATTGGCTACTGAAAGTACTGAGACGGACGTTCAACAAGTTGAAGAGGATCCTTCGAGAAGTGAAGAGTTTGCTAGCCAAAAACAAGCCTTACTCGAAACTATTCCTACTTCCACTGAGGCAAAAAAACAGGCCTATTTAGCCATGGAAGAGGCTTACTTTAATCTGGGTAGAATCTACTTATTCGGGCTTACAAGAGAGGGAAAATCAGTAGAAAGTTATGAGACCCTGTTAAGCCGTTTCCCGAATACTGAATTTAAATTAGAAGCACTTTTTTCACTCTACACCATTTTTAAGGATAAAGATGTGGCGCGTGCCGAAGGTTACAAAAACCGAATCATTGCTGATTTCCCTGAAAGTTTAACCGCTAAAATTCTCATCAACCCGAATTATGTTGAAGAAAAAGAAGCTCGAAATATAAGGCTGCAGCAGCGCTATGCTGAAGCATATGGGCAGTATGAGGCAGGAAACTATGTAGAAGCTGATCAAATGATCAGAAATGCGCTGTCTTCATTCGAAGATGTGGATTTTTTACCGACAGTAGAATTACTTTCTGCCATTCTAAAAGCGAAAACTGAAGGGTTATTTGCTTATGAAAAATCACTTAATGATTTCATGACTAAATATTCGGAAGGCCCATTAGTCGATTACGCTAAATCGCTAGTCGATGCATTGAAACCAACGAAAGTAAATATCCTTGGCGATCGTGGTTTTGACTTTAGCGAAGATTTCCAAAAGCTACATTTAATTGCTGTTACAGTAGACACAACCATTAATAGCGTGCAGAAAGTGCTGGATATTGTCAATGGTTTAAACGAGGAGAAGTTCAAAAATCAAAGGTTAGCTACAACTAGCCTTCCGTTTAGAAAAAACACAAATATTGCCATCATCTATGTCAATTCATTTAAGACTAAATCGGCATCTCAGCGTTACAGAGATATACTGGCTGAAGTTCTAAATGAAGCCATGAATAAGGATGACGTTAATTTTCATAATTTTGCAATATCGATAGACAACTTTCAGTTCTTATTTGACAACGAAAAGATCGAGGCATACAAAGCCTTTCACGAGAAATTTTATAAATAAATGAGTTTAAAAAGTAAAATCACCCAAAACCGACCACTCCTCAAAAAGCTGACAATAGTGGCATGGGTATTTTTCGTTTTAGGCGTCGTGGGTCTTCCTACTTATATCTGGGCTGTAAGCTCAAACGTAAACAATTGGTTCGGTGATTTACCGAGTTATAGCCAGTTAGAAAACCCTGATCAAAACCTTACTTCCACACTTTATACTTCCGATGGGCTGCAATTGGGTTCTGGGTATTTTAGAGACAACCGTAACCCTGTAACCTATGATCAGTTAGGCAATAACTTAGTGAATGCACTCACGGCTGCTGAAGATTTTCGTTTTGAAAAACACTCGGGTATCGACTTACCAAGTATGTTCCGTGTAGCTTTTGGGGTACTCACCTTTAACCGAAAAGGTGGAGGTAGTACCATTAGCCAGCAATTAGCCAAGCAGCTTTTCTCTACAAGGGTAATTTCCGATGATAAGAAAGGTAAACTAGAAGGGAAAAATAAGTATTTGGATGAATTGATCTATAAAACTAAAGAATGGGTGCTTTCAGTAAGACTTGAAAGGTCTTATACCAAGCAAGAAATTATGGCCATGTACTACAATACGGTAGAATTTGGTAATAACGCTTTCGGGATAAAATCGGCAGCCAAAACTTATTTCAATAAACTACCGAACGAGCTTTCGATACCAGAAGCGGCAGTTTTAGCCGGAATGCAAAAAGGTGTTACCACTTTCCGCCCTGATAATAACGCAGAAGCATCGAAACGAAGAAGAAACGTAGTAATGAGCCAAATGGTAAAGTATGACTACCTAGCCCAAGAAGCTTACGACACGCTTAGAGTGCCAGACATTGAATTGAGCCTTAAACAACAAGATCAGAATACTGGACTAGCACAATATTTTAGGGAAGTAGCTCGGGTAGACTTAAGGGAACTTTGCAAAGAGCTAGGATATGATCTTTATGCCGATGGTTTAAAAATATTTACAACCATTGACAGCAGAATGCAAACCTATGCAGAACAGGCTACAGATTCTGCCATGTCAAAACTACAAGCACTTTTTGATGCTGAACTTACAAGAGAAGATAGGAGCCTATGGATAGATAGTAAGGGGCGACCAATCGAAGATTTCTTTGAAGATGAGCTTCTACCAAGATCATCGGCGTATAGGAATTTGGTAAAAAAGTTCGGATCTGAATCAGACTCCGTGGAATACTACATGAACAAGAAGAAAAAACTCAGGGTATTCTCATGGCAAGGGGAAATTGACACCTTGATGAGTTCAGTGGATTCGGTTAGATATTACAAGCAATTTTTACAAAGTGGATTTTTAGCCAGCGACCCCAAAACCGGTGCTATTAAAGCTTGGGTAGGCGGTATCAACTTCAACTATTTCAAATATGACCATGTAAGAACTGGTGGTAGGCAACCGGGCTCTCTTTTCAAGCCGTTTGTTTATGCAACAGCCGTTGAGCAAGGTTACTCCCCATGTTACGCGTTCAAAGATGAGGCAGTATCTATCGATATACCATTTCAGGATGAACCTTGGAGTCCTCAAAATGCCGAAGGAAGATTTAGCGGCAAAGAAATGACTTTAAAACAAGCCATGGCCAACTCTGTAAACTCCATCACCGCACGTGTTATGGATATCGTTAAACCAGAGAAAGTGGTTGATATGACACGTCGACTAGGCATCAAGAGTAAAATTCCGCCATACTATTCTATTGCCTTGGGAACTGAAAACGCTACACTGCATGAGCTCATTGGAGCTTACGGAGCCTTTGCCAATAAAGGCGTGCATATAGAGCCGTATTATGTCAGTAGGATTGAGGACAGATTCGGAAATGTAATCTATAACGAGCCCCCTAGAAAAAGCAGAGCCATAAGTGAGGATGTAGCCTACGTAATGCTAAATATGCTTCAAGAAACAGTAAAATCAGGTTCTGGCAGAGGGTTGAATTACACCTACCAGCTTGTAGATGCCAAGCAGGAAAAAAACGAAATTGGTGCTAAAACAGGTACAACACAAAATGCTTCAGATGGTTGGTTTATGGCTGTTACGCAAGATCTAATCGCAGGTGCTTGGGTTGGAGGAGATGATCGATCGATTCACTTTTCAAGCTGGATAAATGGACAAGGCGCTAGAACGGCTATGCCAATAGTTGGGCTATTTATGCAAAACGTATATGCCGATAGCACTTTAGGAATTGAAAGATCTTTCTTCGACAGACCTGCTGATCTAAACCGAGAAATTGACTGTCAAAAGTTTGCAGATATCGTGAGCCCTTCGGACAGTACAATCATTTACGACGACGAGATCTACCAGCCTAAATAATCCTTTTTCTATTCCTTAATCATTCGTGAAAATTAGACATTGGTTTGGCTCCATATGCTTTACCTACTAATTTCGATCTATGGAGGTAACTCGACTCAGTCCATCAGAAATATCAAAGCTTCCCGATAGTCCGGGGGTATACCGGTATTTCAACGACGAGAGTACTTTAATCTATGTGGGAAAAGCCAAAAGTCTAAGGAAAAGGGTTGGGAGTTACTTCAACAAGAATCAAGGGGTAAATCGCAAAACGAAAAAGCTCGTAAGTGAAATAAAGGCTATCGAAGTCACGCTAGTCAACTCCGAATTCGATGCGCTATTGCTTGAAAACAATTTGATCAAGCAAAATCAGCCGAAGTACAATATTCTGCTGAAAGACGATAAGACCTTCCCCTATATCTGCGTTTCGAATGAGCGTTTCCCCAGAGTTTATAGTACTAGAAAACTGATTCATGCCAATGGCACTTATTTTGGCCCCTATGCCAATGTGAAGGTGATGAATAACGTTTTGAAGCTCATTAACACCCTTTTTACTTTACGAACTTGTCGTTACGATCTTTCAGAAGAAAATATCAATAAAGGAAAGTTCAAGGTATGCCTGGAATATCACATCGGTAATTGTAAAGGACCCTGCGAAGGCCTTCAAACCGAAGAAGACTATCTGAAGGATATAGATCAGGCCAAGAATATCCTAAAGGGTAACTTGTCGATACCCAAGAATTACTTCAAGGAAAGAATGGTTGAAGCCTCCTCAGGCCTAGAGTTTGAACAAGCTCAGCGTTTCAAAGAAAAGCTTGATATGGTGGATAAATTCCAGTCAAAATCGATCGTTGTCAGTCCGAAAATTGCCGATTTAGATGTCTTCACCGTAATCTCAGATGAGAAGTATGCTTTTGTTAACTATTTGAGGATTAAAAATGGGACTATTAACCTTTCACAAACCTCGGAAGTAAGGAAAAAACTCAATGAAGCTGATGAAGAAATATTAATGTTGCTACTGGTTCAGTTAAGAGACCAATATCAGAGTAGCGCCAAGGAAGTTTTAGTGAATAAACCAGTAGCTTTTGAATCAGAAAATTTTAAGACTATACAACCGCAGATTGGGGATAAAAGAAAATTGATTGACCTATCTCTCAAGAATGCATTATTCGCTAAAAAGGAAAAGTATGCGTCTTTAGAAAATGTAAAGGATAAAGGAAATCGCGTTTTAAGACAGTTACAGAGCGACCTCCAGTTAAAAGAGCTTCCTACGCATATAGAGTGTTTTGACAACTCAAATATTCAAGGCACTAACCCAGTAGCCTCGATGGTATGCTTCAAAATGGGTCGGCCTTCAAAAAAAGATTATCGCCATTATAAAATCAAAACAGTCGTTGGACCAGATGATTTTGGTTCGATGAAAGAAGTGGTAGGGAGGCGTTATAAACGATTGGTAGAAGAGAGTGCACCTCTTCCAAAGCTCATTGTTGTAGATGGTGGTAAAGGGCAACTAAATGCTGCATGCGATGCGCTGGTTGAACTTAATTTGTACGGGAAAATACCGATTATTGGAATCGCTAAACGACTTGAAGAACTCTACTTCCCAGGTGACCAATTCCCTCTACACATTGACAAGAAATCTGAAGCCTTAAGACTAATTCAAAGGCTTCGAGACGAAGCACACCGCTTTGCGATTAATTTCCATAGAGATTTAAGAAGTAAAAATAGTTTTCAATTTGAACTAGAAAATGTGAAGGGACTCGGTCGTGTAACAGTGGACAAATTGCTGAAAGAATTCCGAACCATGAGCAAGATAGAAGCGGCGAGTGAAGAAGAGTTAATCTCAATTGTAGGCGAAGCCAGAGCTCGGCTGATTCAAAACTTTTTCCAACAAAAGTAGGCATCAAAAAAGCCTCGATTAATCGAGGCTTTTTTCGTTTTATATATCGTTTTGGTGAGTGTTAATACTCCCAAAGATTATGCATTTTCTCGAGCAATTCGTTTCTCTTTTTCCGAGCTAACTCAATGATTGAGTAATCATACTCAGCTTTACCATAAAGCGTCTGAATATTACTGTCGTCTGGATTTTGAAACTTAGTGATATAACTACTAAACAACCTTAAATCGAAAGCATGAGAAAAGTTAATCTCTTTGTTTCTCGGGTTCCTAGGGTTATACCAATAGCCTTTATTCTTATTGCTCTCTGCAAAAACTTTCTCCACATAATTGGCAAAGTCTTCGTACTTCACACGAACAATTTCTCGTTCTGTTCCATCCGCAGATGCAGTAGAGGGCGCTATTAAGGTTATTGAAACAATATCCCATTTAGCCACAGACTCATTTCTATCGAAAATTAAATCTTCCTCAATCAAAAGCACATTAAGATTCCCTTTAACAGCAGGATCTAAAGATTTTGCAGCAGAAGTTGAAGCATATTCTAAATCAATAATTGAATCCAAACGCGCATTTGTATAGTTCTGATAAATGCCACCATCTCGAAGTTTCAATGCCGTTCTAGCTCTAGGTCTCTGCGACTCATCGTAGTTACCTTGTTGCGTTGAGTAATCCGACATTCCTTTGTTGAAATCTTCTTCCAACATAATTGCGTCATCTTCAAAGACAGGAAAGCCATTCTCCATTGTCTGATAAGGCGTTATGCCGACTACCTGATCAAGTGCTTCATTTTTAGCAGTATAGTATTCTTTGATACCGTTAATAAGGATTTGAGTAATTCTTGAATCTTTAGCATCCCAAGGCTGATTCATTTTCTCACTAAAATTCAGCTTAGACCATAGTCTGATACTGAACATCACATCCTCATCTCTGATTGGGCGAACAGAAAAGTCATTATGAATTTTACGCGCACTATTTAAACCTGCTACTTTCGTAGTGCTTTCTAGCGTTCGTAAAAATTTTGCTGGATCAATACCTGTACCTTCCTCTTCTTGTGCTAAAACAGAAACGGATAAAACCAACAATAATAAACAGCTTAACTTTCTCCACATAATCTTTTATTCTAGTTTATCGCCATACCAATCTTACCTACAAAAGGAACAGGAATTTGCTCTTGTTTGTAGTTCACTCTTACGATCTCTTCAATCACTACAACTAACTGCTGCCCTGATTTCATTCTTGACCTTATTTGTGCTAAATCAACACTCGGCGTTAATCCGTTAATTTCTAAAAGTGCAACTCTATTCTTTCCAGAGGTAATTGTTACTTGTCCTTTGGTAACAAAAAAGTTAGCATCATCAGGATATCTTTCTGCAAAGCCTGCATCTGGATTTAAACGCAAATCTAAAGTCGAAGGGAAGTTATCTAAACCCGCATTCGGATTATAGGCATTACCATCCACATATACCTCAAATACTGGAAGTGGTACACTTCTAGCTTCAAACTCTCTTGAATCGATATATTGACCTCCACTGGAAACATCTATCTTCACAGCTCTATTTGTTGGAAATACTGAAACCTGTCCCTTTTGAGATCCTAGCTCTACAGTTCCACCAGAAATTTTCAATGAAGGTTGGTAAGCGGGCCCTAATGCAGGTACATTAATATTTAAATCATTTCTGCAATTCAAGTATAGAATATCAACTGATTGTGAACGAATGTCAATGACAGGTCTTGCCACATAATATTCGTGCGTCGTCGTTCTTGTGATTTCTGCACCTGTACCATCTTCAGCAGTAATCTCTACTTCGAACGACTTCTTGGCTAAACCATTAGCATCGTAGTCAGAAAGTGCTGCTGATGCCTTAACAGTATATAAACCTCTACCATTCTCTACATCAATCTCTTGTCCATTGATCTTCACCGTTGGACTCAATTGCGAATTACCTAAGGTTAAGAAAGCTTGCGCATTAAAATCCAAACCTGCTGTAACAATATTAGACTCTGAAAGCACAATAGCTTGCGCATAGTCAATACCTACAAACTGGCGCTCAAGGCGATCTTCTGGCTTTATTTCCGTGTTTGCGGAACCATTAGCAGAACCACTTGGCGTACTTTGAGGCGTCTGAGACACATTATCGTTAGAGGCCTGAGCTGTTGGCTGAGCGCTTGGTGTTGCCGGAGCGGCTGATAAGCCACCTAGCGAACGTATACTACTCGGGTCAACAGCAACTGCCGTGCCTATCAAAGATTTCAACTTATTCAGCGCTACCGCTTCTTTACTATAAATCTGATTCTTATAGAAAGTCAATTGCGCTAAAACAGCTGCCAAAGGAGCCTTGTAGAAATTGAACTCAGAAAAACCTTTTTTCTTTTCTTCTTGGTTATCCTCGTAAAACTTAATGCCATTGGCATCTAAAGCAATACTCTTCATCCATTCAGGCGTCATCCCTCCTTTTCCAAGATTATCAATCGAAGAATTTACTTGAACCGGGAAAGCATCCAAAACAACTTTTAAAGAATCACCAAAGTGTCTTTCATAAAGGTAGTTAGATGGCTCTTCGGTTTTCTTCAGAGTAGATCGTTTGTAAACTTTCGCAGTATCTCCACCACTAGCCACAGCGCCTACATTCATTTTCATGTCCTCTATGTAAGCTATTACACCTCTTGTGTAGTCTCTAATATTCTCCGCTGTCTTCTGTACAGCAATATCACCTGGTTTATCACCTTGGTTGGTAACATCAGCTTGAATACCTGTGAGAATCGTTTCATTGTAATCTAAAAGAGAAGAGTTTGATACTTCCAAACCACTTTCCATTAATACAAACTTCTCAAGAACGGAGTCCTTGATCTGCAACGCAAGAAGAGCTGTCAGCACGAGATACATCATGCCTATCATCTTCTGCCTTGGGGTTTCCTTACCTCCTGCCATAATACTTTTGCTTAGGAGTTAGTTTGTTTCATTGCAGATAACATAGCGCCATATACCTTATTTAAGGAAGTGACGTTAGTATTCAGTTTAGCCATTTGGCCTTGTAATTCTTCTGTTTGTTTTGCTGTATTCATGGCTCCTTTAATCATAGTTTCCATGTTAGACAGATAGCCTTTCATATACTTGGCTACTGATTCTGTATCAGCTAATTCTGATTTGTAGGCTCCACTCAGGGCTTGAAGCTGCGTAGCGGCCTCCTTTAACTGAACTTGGTAAGCTTCAGTTGCACCTTTAAGTTGTGCTTGGTTATTTCCAGAACCTTTTACTGTTGTGGCTACTTCACTAAAAGCAGTTGCTGCTTGTGCTGTAGAGGCATCAATTTTTGCTAATGAAGCTGCCGCAGTTTTTGCATTTTTTGCGTATTCATCTGTGGCAACAGATGCGCTAGTCATGTTGGCCATTTGCTTAGCATTAGTTGCTAAATTGTCCATACCTGCTTTTAAGTTTTGCAAGCCTTCCTTATTGAAAGCTGCTTCTTTAAGCACTTTTTGGAAGGATACGTCATCCTTATTTCCTTGGCCATTGCTTGATCCATCTTTTGAGTGATCATACAAAAGCTTAGTATAGTCTGTTCCTTTTGGTTCGAAAGCAGAGAAAGCAAAAATTAAGGCTTCAACACTTAGTCCAGTTACAAGCATAACGGTAGCACCATTCCAGCCTTCTAACTTAAACATAGCCCCAATAATTACTACAGACGCTCCTAGTCCATAGATCTTGGGCATTACATTGCCATAAAATTTGTTTACGATATTACTAGCCATTTTTTATTCAGTTAGGTTGAGTATAAATTGTATTAGGTGAAATTCTTTATTGTCCTAGGTAGTCCATTGCACATCTAAAACCGATGGAAGCAGAAGCTACATCACGGTATTCAAAAGATCTTGTACCCGTTTGTAGGTAGTATGAAACGTCGTTCCAAGCTCCGCCTCTAACTACTTTCTTTCCGTAGTGAGGGTTATCAGCTTGCGTATCCGGGTCGTACAAGAACATTGGGTTCAAATCCCAAACCAAGGGGTTGTAAACTGGCGAAAAATCATCTCTACACCATTCTGCCACATTCCCTGCCATGTTAAACAAGTTAAATGGGTTTGGTAAGAAAGCATTTACTGGAGCCGTATACTGATATCCATCATCAGCATAAGCACCTCTACCAGGTTTGAAGTTTGCTAAAAAGCATCCATCCTTATTTCTAGTGTAAGGGTTACCCCAAGGGTATTTTACTATTTCTCTTCCTCCTTTAGCTGCCCATTCCCATTCGGCTTCTGTTGGCATTCTAAATTGAGGGTATCTGGTTTCGATTGGGGATGTATCCACGAAGGTACTTGCTTCAGCACCAGAATTGGCGGCTGTTCCAGCAGGTCCTACAGGAGTAGCACCCAGTACAGGCCCAATATCAGCCGCAGCATCTGCAGATTTGTTTCTTCCGCCAAATAAACCTCCGCCACTTCGGCCTTCATATTTGGCTTGCTGACCATTATTTAACCAAATGGTTCTCCATTCTGCGAACTTCTCCGCAGCATCATAGCTTACACCAACTACAGGATAGTTGTCAAAAGAAACATGTTCGTTATAATATTGCACCATACGATCTGCATAGTGATAAGTGAATTCTTCTTCCCAAACTTTAGGGTTTGGTAATACTGACGCAATCATTGTAGCGTCCCAGTATCTATCTCCATTCTGCGCTAATTCAGAAATATGATAAAGGAATTGGCGGTATTCATTATTGGTAATCTCTTCGGCATCCATAAAGAATGGACTTACCGTGATTTGCCTGTTGAAATTGATTTGTGAGGCAGCAACATCTTCGTCGGCTTGACCCATATAGAAAGTACCGCCCGAAATAGGCACCATTCCGTAAGGAAGTTCTTGGTACCAACCATCTCGATCGAGTACGCCTAGTAGCTGACCATCTTCGATAAGTTTAGATTCCTTACCACCGCCTGCTAAAAAGCCATCGAACATACTACAACTGACTCCGGAGCCAAGTAATAGTACAATCATAAGACCCAGTAACGTCTTTCTCATCATTTCAGTTTTTATAGTTTTCTCGGTAATAAGTATTAACTCCTCAAACCGAAAATTAGTATTTTATTGTTCTTCTACTGTATCACAGTCCAAGTTAATCTCCTCTTAACTGTTCAACAGATCATTCTGTTTAGTAACGGTATCTTGGTGTTCTTATGATATTCCTTCCAAGATTTCTTATTCTATTTTTTGACTTAAACGTGTAAATGAGCATGATCTCTTGCGAGGTAGGCTCTTTACTAGCTGCTTGTGTCAATACTACATCGACTGCGTATGCCAACGATAAACTTCTGTCTTTTAGTATTTTATATCCAATCATTGCCGAAGCAGATTCCGATTGCCTATAAGAAACACCTCCCCATAATTGGTCTCTAAAGCGCCCGATTACGCTTAAGTCCCAGTTATATGCATCAAAACCTATTGATCTTATTAATAAGGTTGGGGTTATCGTGAGCTCAGGGGTCAAAACATAGTCATACCCTGCGGTCAAATAATAATGTCGAAGTAATTGATTGGCTATTTGATCCTGACCGAAGTCGAATTCGGGTTGAATTAAATGATTTGTACTGAAACCACCAAAAAAATTTCCATTTCTATAAAGTACGCCTAATCCAATATCTGGTCTTATTTGCGATTCTTTTCCAGTTAAATTGACTAACCCATCTCTTGGATCTACCACTACAACTTGGTCAAAGTCGATGGCACTGGAGAACATACCTACCTTAACACCAACGCTTAAGGATGCATTATTAGGTAGTTCTAAGAAATATGAGCCTGAAACTTGAAATTCAAAATTGGTAGAAGGACCTAGGTTATCGTTAACTACATGAAAGCCCAAACCACCATTCCAAAATTTGGAAGTAGTGTTGTAACTCACCATTTGAGTAGTAGGTGCACCGCCGTCGTTTATAGTACCTTCATAACCAAACCACTGCGACCTATGAATGGCCGTCAACGTGTTTCCGTTTGATAAACCAGCAAAAGCAGGATTGTAATAAAGGGAATTAAACATGTACTGAGTAAACTGAGCGTCTTGCTGAGCCCGCAATCCAAAATGACAGCACGCCAAAAGTATGGTCAGTACAAAGGTTCTAGTCATAAAGTGATAACGCGAAATCTTTCCCATTTATTTAATTTCCACGAACATATTACAACAGAACTCGCAATAGCCCTTAGAGGTTGCGACAATTCTATAGTTTATTCGCTTTCTTAATATACAGTTCTAAAGCCCCTGTCATAGAAGGTGCGTTAGGTTGTGGCGCCTCAATATCCAAAATTAACCCAGCATCCCTAGCAGCTTTTGCCGTTGTAGGACCGAAAACGGCCATTCTGGTGTCATTTTGTTTATAATCTTCAAAGTTCACAAATAGTGAGTTTATACCACTTGGACTGTAGAACGCTATAATATCATAATAAACATCATCCAAATCAGAAAGATCGCTCGCAACAGTCTCATAGATGACCGCTTCTGAGAATTGGTATCCGCTGTCCGCTAAGAATTTTGGAATATCGTTCTTACGAATGTTAGAACAAGGGAATAAATACTTCTCGTTCTTATGCTTCTTCAAAATCTCAATTAGATCTTGAGCAGTTCTAGAGCCCGTAAAGATTTTTCTCTTCCTAACAACTATGTATTTCTGAAGATAATTAGCTGTTTGTTCTGAAATACAGAAGTATTTCATATCTGCAGGTACATCAACCTTTAAGTCTTGGCAAATAGCGAAGAAATGATCGACAGCATTTCTACTGGTAAAAATTATCGCTGTGTGCTTTAAGATATCAACTTTCTGCTTTCTAAAATCTTTAGCTGAAATTGGGTCAACTTGAATGAAAGGCCTAAAATCAACCTTGATTCCGTATTTCCTTGCTAATGTATAATATGGTGATTTTGGATCAGACGGCTTTGGTTGCGAAACAAGCAAACTCTTGACTTCTTTAAGCCTCTCCTCATTGATGCTATTAGACATATACTTCCCTACTTTAAACCCGATTTGGCTAGTTAAACAGTAATTTAATTCCAATTACAGTGGGCAAAATTTCTGTGGTGCAAAGGTAAGAAAATATATATAAATTACTATATATTTTGAGTTGCGACAGCTTGAAAAATATGTTTAACAACCTGTATAGCAAATAGATGAGAATACTCATCATCAGTATGCCGATCAGGTTCGTAGGAAAGTAGTAGTTGCTGTAAGTGGTAATGGCACATATGCCTACTAGAAAGAGTATAAAGCAATTATTGAGTCCTTGAACTTCCTGAAAATGTCTACTTGTACTGAGCGGAAGGCCAAATAACCCCCCAAACCCTGATAGAAAGAGGAATTTCAGCAGAAAAAACAGTTGGACAGTGATGGTCAAAAGTAACCAGATCAGTACACCTGCGCCGAAGTTCTTAGGCACTGCCCATTCCATAAACTCAGGCAAGCCTGTGGAAAACATGAGCATATTCAAGCCTACATAACTGATTGATGCGGATAGCAATAGGGTGAAATAGAAATTCTCGGTGCTAAAAAGTCTAATGTTTGAACCGAAGTCTTCTTTGATCTTGAAGTGGCCAAATTTTGAGAAGTTATAAACCGCACTAAACATTTTCGGAAACACAATCCTAGAAACGGCAAAAGTCGACAGCATAATCACTGATATTGTGATTGAGATGTTTCTAAATAAAAATTGAGAACTTTCTGTGAGTGTTTCCATGCTAAAAGCGAGTGGTATACCCGAAATGTATTTTTGATTGATTGAAGTTTAGTCCACCCGTACTTTCAGAGGTGCCCAAAGCATAGACAAAGTTAAATATTCCATTCCCAGTAGAAAAATTAATTCCGGCACCGATACCTAAAATAAACTCTTCACCACTTAAACCAACTTCTTCAAAATCTCCTTTTATATAGCCAAAATCTGAGAATAATGAGAGATAAGAAGTCTCATCGAAGAAAACTCTTGATTCTAACGTAGAAAAAGCAAAGGATGTGGCAAAGAAGAAGTTCTCACTAAACCCTCTTATTGTATTCAGTCCACCTAAGCGATATGCATCATTTCTAAAAAGCCGATCATTTGAAAGCACTCCGGCTTGCAGTGAACTATAGAAAATGTGTTTCGGGTTAAATGCGAGGTAATGATCGGCACTTAGGTCGTATTGATATTGCAGCGTTTTCAAATCAACTCCTCGGTAAAGCTCAGTGGGTAAATCTGCGTTTTGGCGAATGGTTTTATTACCAACAGATGCGGAAAGCTCTAGTTTAAAACCATTCTTGGGCAGAAAGACATCATCTAGATAGTCTAAACCAAAACTTAAACCATACCGGCCTAAAGAAAAATCAACGATATCAGGAAGGCTGTTAGCGTTTTCAAACTGACTTGTTGCTAAAAGATCTGTCGCCCGAAAATTCGTAAAGAAGCTGAGTTTACCATGTATGCTCAAATCATAAGAAAAGTCTACCTGAAAATCTCGTCTTGTGAATGTGGTGTCTTGCTTCAAAAACTCAAAATCTACATCAACAGACAAAGGGCTCCTCAGCGCATTCGGGTGAAAGTAATTCATCCGCAACGATTGTGTTTCTTCACTCAACCGTCTCCAATGCAAGCCTATTTTCTTCCCTGTAGCAAATGGATTATACAATTCTAAATCGAATTGACCGGTAATTAACAGGCCATTATCACGACTTGTATTTGGTAAAAAACCAATAATGCCATCTATCGTATTGATTGGCCTTTTTTCTAATGACAGGGTCACTTTTGCCTCACTATTCTGAAAAGTAAGTGACGGACTTTTTACCAATCTCAGGTAAGGTAGCCGGCTGAGCTTCTGAACCACACCATCGATTATATTTTGATTGTATTCTGCACCAAGGCTTATGCCCAAATAGCTAGTGACAAATCGTGATTTCAGCACTTGTTCGCCCAGCACTTCTACTGAATCGAACTTAATTAACGGGCCGAGCTCCAATTTTAATGAGGCACTAAGTTGGTTCTCAACTATCTTCAAAGAGTCATATGAAACGGCAGCAAAAGGGTACCCATTTTCTTCTGCATAAGATAATATGCCATTTTCTATGCGTGCTATTTGGTTATAATCTACCCTGCTATTTTTGAAGCGCTTCTCCCTGTAACTCGTTTTTCTAATAATGCCTTTCTCTATGTTATCGGCCGAAAGAATGAGCCACTGAAAAGGACTCCCTGGCGCAACCGCAATTCGCATTTGGTTTTCAACCAGGTCTATTTCAGTAATAGTGGCTAAAAGATAACCATCGTTATGTAACTGATTAATTAAGGATTGCGCGGTTTGAATGGCAGCGAGAGAATCTACTGCCTTTCGCTCATATCGATATTTACTTATTACCGATTTTGATTCTTCGCTGGATTCTATGGTAAGGGATATGCTTTTTTGGGCGTGCGTTTCATGTACCCAAAATAAATTGACTATTAAAAAAAGAAATAAGCCTTTTATCAGTCTTATCATAGACGAGCAATCTTCTAATTTTTGGTGTCGATAATTGATATAAATACTACGTATCTAGCCAGCTATAGCCTACATGGCCAGCTCGTTTTATTATGGCTTCATCTAAATGATTAAAAAGTTTATGAAAACGCTTGAACCACTTATCTTGCGAATACCACACAGTGGTTAAAATAACGAAACTTTGGCCGGATTATATATCCACATTCCCTACTGTAAGAAAGCCTGTCACTATTGCGACTTTCATTTCACTCAATCTTTAAAACAGATTAATGATATGGTGGACGCTATTTGCCTAGAGTTAGAAATGCAAAAGGATTTTCTAGGTAACGATACCGTCTATACCATTTATTTTGGAGGTGGTACACCTTCTTTGCTGGAAGAAGAACATTTGAGAAAAATAATGCGTGTTATTCAACATGTATATAGTCTATCGAGTAATCCTGAAGTAACGCTTGAGGGCAATCCGGATGATTTAACAGCAGAGAAGTTACAAATCTTCTTCAGTGAAGGCATTAATAGGCTCAGTATTGGGGTTCAGTCATTTAATGATGAAAAATTAAAGTGGATGAACCGTCAGCATTCGCAAATGCAAGCCATAGATACTTTTCATAATGCTCGTCAAATTGGTTTTGAAAACATAAGCTTAGACTTAATTTATGCGCTGCCGTATAAGAATCACGATCTATGGCAATCGGACTTAAAGCAAATTTTAGCGCTCAGGCCTGAACACATTTCCTCTTATTGCTTGACTATTGAACCCAAAACCGCTTTTGGCAACTGGCTTCAGAAAGGAAAAATAAAACCGATTGATGAAGACTTTGCTGCAGAGCAATTTGAAATACTCCTAGATACGCTTACTAAAAAGGGCTATGATCAATATGAGATTTCAAACTTTGCCTTACCTGGCTATGAATCGCAACACAATAGCGCCTACTGGAAAGATGAAAAATACTTAGGAATTGGGCCATCGGCGCATTCATATAATGGGAAATTTAGGAAGGCTAATGTTTCTAATAACGCTAAATATTTGAAAGGCTTAGCAGAGAAGAAAATACCCTTCGAAATCATAACCCTTTCTCCTGAAGATCAGGTAAACGAGTATTTGCTTACCTCTTTACGCACTAAATGGGGTTGCGACCTTAACCTTCTAAAGGCTAAATATGAGGTGGACTTATTGCATGTTCACAAAGCTTATCTTAACAAACTAGCACGCCAAGATTTCGTTTTTGAAGATGAGGGTTTCCTGATTTTAACTAATAGCGGAAAGTTGTTAGCGGACAAAATCGCTTCAGACCTATTTATTTAGGCTTAGCATTCTTTTTTGACCTAATCTGATCTACCATTTCTTGAAAATCAGCCTCGGTGTAATTCGGGAAATATTCATCGAATATTTCTTTCACAAATTCAATCTTTACCCCTCCTGTTAAATACTTTTCGAGTAAAGCCATCTCAACTTCTTTAATTTTCTTTGGTCCCAGCTCTTCATTAATCATCACAATGGCTTCTGACGATTCTTTCCAGACTCTTCTTAATTCTCCCGTTCTATCTCGGGCAAAGTTTTTGAATTTGTAAAAATGAAACCTGTTTTGCGCAGCTAGAATGGCCCCTTGTCCTTTGGTTCGGTCTAAGTCATTTGGTATAATGTTATAATTGAGTGCTAACTCAGTCATAAGCCTTTCGGTATATTCTAATTTCTTTATTTCAACATAAAGCTCTGATAGTTTTGTATAAAGCTCGAAGGTAACGATGTCCGTGCCCTTCTGGTTTAAGGCATATTCAATGATTTTGAAATTGTATTGTGGCTCGATATATCGCCAATCGTAGTAAGTAGCGACTTCTTTAGCCCGAAAAAGTGAGTCCCACTCTTTTACCTTTTCACCTTGAAAATCAGCAAATCGTTGAAAGCCCGTTCTAAATTCTTCTAGCTCTAGCTTTAGCCCAACCAGAACTTTCTCTTTCTCTTTATCAATCTTGGTGTTTTCAGCATAGCCTTGGAACAAGAAGGCCAGATAAACGCCTATAAAAACTATTAGTAGTTCAAGTGTTAACCACTTTGCCTTATCACCAATTTTAAAGAGTTTTCGAATAAACATGGGCTTATACTTTAGGATAAATATTGACTAAATTCCACCTAAAGGCAAATACCTCCTGCCGAATCAGTAATTTTAACGACTGAATATACATTTCAATGAAACAAAAGCCAGTGTACAGATATAGAAAGAGTGAACCTGAAACGGTTGGTAACGCTATTTCCGAAATGCTAAAGGCTTTTAAAATAGACGGCAAGTTTTACGAAACCGATCTGGTAAATTCTTGGGAAAGGGTAATGGGAAAAGCTATCGCCAACCGCACGAGCAAGCTTTATATTCGCAACAAGAAACTCTTCGTTCACATTTCATCGGCCCCATTGAAGCACGAGCTGAGTATGTCTAGGGAAAAAATATTGGTTTTGCTTACTAAGGAATTTGGTCAGCAAATTGTCAATGAGGTGATTATTAAATAGTATTTGAGGAAATCTAAAAGAGGGCCCCGAACATAGTCGAAAGCCCTCTTCATGCGTAAAGCATCTGATTTAGTATGTGTTATTTTTTCTTTATTTCCTGATTCAAATCTTTGTCTTTATAGCTTTCAGGAAGTTTGGTTACACTAATAATATTCTCTTTTGTAAGGTACTTATTGGCCATGGCTACAATCGCTTCTTTCGTAATGGCGTCGGCTCTTTCGTTACCCTTTAAAATCGATTCGAAGTCCACATCATCTTTTAAATACGATGTCATAATGGATGACCAATATCTATTCTGCTTGATCGATTCATCGTAATTCTGTTTTCTAGAAGTAACGATTTTCTGCACATCCTCGTCGGTAAAATCACCATTCTTGATCTTTTCCAGTTCCTTGAGTGCGGCTTGTGTCAATGCTTCTACATTTTCAGGCTTACAAGGGAATGAAATTTGAAAAGCAAACTGCGGCTTTGGCCTTGAGGTTGGTGAAGCATTTGCTCCTGCGCCATAAACTCCTCCCATTTCTTCTCTGAGGGTTTCTATCATTTTGTTTGTCAAAATTCCGGCAATTGCACTCATCAGTCCATTGTTTTCAAGACTATATTCATAATCTCCTGATAAGACAATAGTCACTTGACTTTTCTCATCAACACCTACATAGACGTTCTCTGAGATTTCTCCTTTTCGGAAGTTCAGACCAACATCTTTGTAAGATTCTTTAGAGTTTTTGGATGGAAGACTTGCAATATATTGCTCTACAAGTGGTCTGAACTTATCCATTTCAAGGTTACCTACAAAAACGAATTTAAAGTCGCTTGCATCGGCAAACCTTTCTTTATAAATGGCTACCGCTCTTTCCATATTTATCTCGTCAAGTTTCTCGGTGGTAGGAAATGCAATCCAAGGATTGTCCTCACCCATCATAATCTTTTGCATTTCAATCTGGAATTGAAAATCGGGGCTAGAAGTAACATTGGCATATAGATTCTTTGTTCTACTCAACCAGCTATTAAACGCCTTTTCGTCTGTTCTCGGCGAAGTAAGCTTAACATGGAGCAATTGCATAAATGTTTCTAAGTCCTTCTTACTTGACAATCCAGAGATACTCTCCTCATAGATGCCAATTCCTGTATTGACGGAGGCCGTTTTGCCCGTCATAAACTTCCTTAAATCTATTGAGTTAAATTGACCATAACCCATTTCTCTGATTGCTTGGTCGGCCATTTGGGCCGACATTAAATCCTCTGGACTGTAGAGTGAGCCTCCACCAAAGCTGTAAGCATTCAAAATGATTTCATCATTCTTAAAATCTGTTGGTTTTAAGAAAAGACTTACCCCGTTAGACAAAGTCATTTCGGTAATTCCTGTAGTCGGATTGGTAGATTCGGATACGATGCTTCCTGCTTTCGGCATTGACTCCAATAGACTAGCTGCTATTTCCTCTTCTACGTAAGGTTGAATAGATTGATCAGACTTAGCATTGTCTAAAATTCCCAAAAGCTCAGCTTCCGTAGGAATCTGATCGGCATCATCGGACTTCGCATTAATTTCAATGGTACGGTTGGTAGTAGTAATCCAATCTTTTACAAAACCGTTTATTTCTTCAATTTGAATGGTTGGCAATACTGCATTTAAATTGTCTAACCTTTGCTGCGGATTTTGTAAAGAACCGCCATTGAGGAAGTGGTTTAAGTATCCACCTACCAATCTACTGGATTGCGTCTTATTGGCTTCTTTTACTCCTCTTTCATAGCCATTGCGGTAAAGAGCCATTGATCTTTCCAATTCCGCTTTTGTAAACCCGTACCTTCTTACGCGCTCATTGGCCGAAACAGCAGCTTTTAGCCCTTCTTTAAACTTATCGTCTTTTACATTTACATAGATGGAATATGCTGACTTATCTCTCCCTAAAGTTCCTCCATAGTTACTAAAGCTAAACTGAAAAGGAGGGTTTTCAGACTGTACAAGCTCATTCAATCTTTGATTAATCATTGTGCCATAAAGGCCTCGCATTACCGATTTACGGAAACTTTCCAGCGTGTTTTCAGACTTTACTGTTCCTGGTGTTATAAATTCAACACTTATGGTATTGCCTGTGGCTTCGTCGTCACTTGCAACCGCGATTCTTGTTCCTTCAAAATCATTTCTTGAATAGTACTTTCTCTCCCTAGCGTTTTCTGGGGACTTCATTTGGCCAAAAAGAGCTGTGATTTTTTTCTCCATTTCAGTAGCATCGAAATCACCTACTGCTATAAGTGCCATTAAATCTGGTCGGTACCAGTCTTTATAAAACCTTTTGGCAGCTTCATATTTAAAATTCTCTAGAACCTCTGGTTTACCGATTGGTAACCTTTCGGCATAACGAGATCCTGCTAGTGTAATAGGCCAAACCTGTTGTCTCATTCGCTCACTTGCGCCAAGTCTCAAACGCCATTCTTCCATTACCACGCCTCTTTCTTTGTCAATCTCTTCGTTATCGAAAGTAGCTTGATAGGCCCAATCGCTTAATACTGTAAGTGCTTTGTCTAGGTTTCCTTCATCTTCTGTGGGAATTGGTAGGAAATAGACTGTTTCATCAAAACTCGTGTAGGCATTTAAGTCACCGCCGAACTCTAAACCCATTTTCTGTAAGAAATCTATCAACTCATTTTTCTGGAAGTTCTTTGTTCCATTAAAAAGCATGTGTTCGGTAAAGTGTGCTAACCCTTGTTGATCATCATCTTCCAGGATTGATCCTGCTTTAATCGCCAAGCGAAATTCGACTCGCTTTTCAGGCAGTGCGTTTTCTTTTAAGTAGTAGGTGAAGCCATTGCTTAGCTTACCAATTTTTACTGATGTGTCTATCGGCAGTTCTTGGTACCCAAAAACTGGCGCTGGTGCTAATAACACCAACGCCATCAGTATGATCATGTATCTTTTTGTGCTGTTCATTTGTATCGATTTTCAATTTCGGTAGATAAACTTATGGCATAGAATGGTATAAGCAAAATTTAATCTACTTAATTCATGTTATTTTAATAAAATACAAGATTCTAGTGTGTTGTTCTGCGCATAAAGCGCTTCTGAAAGAGAAGAATTGTTAATACTCCACAAAAAATTGCAACGTCTGCGATATTGAAAATAGGTAAAAGTGCCATTTTACTTCCTCCCCATATGGGCACCCAGTCGGCAACATAGCCTTCCCAAAAGTTTAAGTAGAGCATGTCTATTACTTGACCGTGAAACCATGGGGTAATCACATCATACGGGGCGTTGTCTAAGAGTACCCCATAAAATATACTATCAATTAAGTTACCGACAGCACCACCAAGAATGGCGGCAATACTCCATAGAAGCCCAGCGTGGTAATTCTTTTTAGAGAGGTAATAGAGAATATAGCCTATCACTATCATGGCAAGCAATCTAAAGATGGTCAGGCTTAGTTTGCCATATTCAAAGCCAAAGCGTAAACCGAAGGCCATTCCTCTGTTTAGAATATAGTGGAGCTTAAACCAATTGCCGAAAACACTGATTTCTCCGGCAGAACCCATAGCCATATTAAAATGCACAAGAAGTTTAACCACTTGATCAATGATTATGACTCCGAGCGCAAACAGGAAATATCTTAAAAGCTTCAAATTGAGTTTATCTCACAGAAATATAGAGATTTAGTGTCCATTCATCAATTTCCACGGTCTGGACATTCTCTATTTCGTCCACTATTTCGAGCGATATGGCTTGTGTTTCCTCACATACATATGCCGAGTTAGCTTCTAATGCAGCATTAATTAATGCCTCGTTCTTAACTACTTTGATGTCAATCTTATCTTGAACGTCTAAGCCCATATCCTTTCTAAGGTTCTGAACTCTGTTAACCAAATCTCTGGCAATTCCTTCCTGTCGAAGCTCTTCAGTAATGGTCATATCTAAGGCTACAGTTGTTTTACCTTCGGTAGCTACTGCCCAACCTGGGATATCCTCACTGCTGATTTCAACATCCTCTAGAGACAACTGAATCGTTTCACCATTTATAGTTAAGTCGAATTGATTATCTCTTTCAATGGCAGAGATTTCTTCTTGACCCCATTGATTTACAGCACCCGCGATGAATTTCACTTTTGGACCGAACTTTTGACCTAGGGCTCTAAAGTTTGGCTTTATTTTCTTCACTAAAATGCCAGAAGTATCATCCAAAAAGTCGACTGTCTTAATGTTTACTTCAGACTTGATAAGATCGGCTACTGCTTCTACATAATGCCTTGTTTTATCATCTAAAACGGGGATCATGATTTTTGATAGCGGCTGCCTCACTTTGATCTTTTCTTTTTTACGCAAAGAATGCGTTAAAGAAGATATAGTCTGCGCTAACGACATTTGCTGCTCTAAATCCGTATCAATGCAAGCATCATCGGCTTGAGGGAAATCCGTTAAGTGAACTGATTCTCCTTGATCTAACCCTGTAACTGCATTAAGGTCTTGATAGAGCTTCTCCATATAGAATGGCGCTATTGGGGCACCAATCTTGGCGATTGTCATCAGACAGGTATAAAGCGTTTGATAAGCCGCTCTTTTATCTTCGTTGTATTCGCCTTTCCAGAAACGTTTCCTGTTTAAGCGTACATACCAGTTACTCATTTCATCGGCCACAAAGTCCATGATCATACGAGAAGCGCGTGTTGGTTCGTACTCGTCATATGCCTGATCTACCGATTTAATCAATGTGTTCAATCTAGAAAGTATCCATTTATCACTTTCTGGCCTTTGATTTAATGGAACAACACCTTCCTTAAAGGTAAATCCATCAAGATTGGCGTAAAGTGCAAAGAAGTTATAGGTATTATAAAGCGTTCCGAAGAACCTTCTTTGTACTTCTCCTACACCTTCGATATTGAATTTTAAGTTGTCCCATGGGTTTGCGTTGGATATCATATACCAACGGGTAGCATCTGGACCGTATTCTCCAATCGTTTTAAACGGATCGACGGCATTGCCTAAGCGTTTAGACATCTTGTTGCCACTCTTATCGAGTACTAATCCATTGGCAATAACATTTTTAAAGGCCACTTTATCGTGAAGCATTACACCAAGGGTGTGTAGTGTAAAGAACCATCCTCTAGTTTGATCTACACCTTCTGCAATAAAGTCTGCCGGAAAACTCTTTTTAAAGACATCGTCGTTTTCGAAAGGATAGTGCCATTGTGCATAAGGCATAGCCCCTGAATCGAACCAAACATCAATTAGGTCTAGTTCACGCTTCATTTTTTGGCCAGAATCACTCACCAAAATGATATCATCAACGTAAGGTCTATGTAAATCGAAGTCATCACCAATTTGCTCGGTCATAAAACCAGCATCTACCGATTTCTGTACTTCAGTTTTTAGCTCAGCGATAGATCCTATGCATTTCTGTTCTTTTCTATCTTCTGAAACCCAAATTGGTAGTGGTGTCCCCCAATATCTTGACCTGCTCAGGTTCCAGTCTACTAAGTTTTCCAACCAGTTTCCAAAACGACCTTCTCCAGTTGAAGCTGGTTTCCAATTGATGGTCTTGTTCAATTCTACCAAACGGTCTTTATAGGCCGTAGTTTTAATAAACCAAGAATCTAAAGGGTAATAGAGTATCGGTTTATCTGTTCGCCAACAGTGCGGATATGAATGCTCGTATTTTTCTACTTTAAATGCTCTATTCTCTTCTTTTAGCTTGATAGAAATAAGGACATCTAGCGACTTTTCTGGTGCTTCTTCGGCTTTATAGTACTGGTTTTTCACGTACATGCCGGCGAAATCCGTAATCTCTTTTACATACCGTCCTTGTTTGTCCACGATCGGCACGTCATTGCCTTCTTCATCTTTGACAAATACGCCGGGCAGGTTGTATTGTACAGAAGTTTTAAAGTCATCGGCTCCAAAAGTCTTAGAGATATGCACGATGCCTGTACCATCTTCAGTGGTGACAAAATCACCGATTACAACGGTAAAGGCAGGTTTTTCCAGCGGGATATATGGCATCAATTGCTCATAATCCATGCCTTCCATATCTCTTCCTTTAAAGCTATCAACCACTTCAAAAGGAATCAGTTTATCACCAGGTTTGTAGTCTTCTAGCTTAATGTCTTTCGCCTTATCACTGAAATAAGAGCTCATTCTATCCTTGGCCAAAATCACATTGATAGGCTCAAAGGTGTATTGGTTGAAGGTTTTAACTTTTACATAGTTAATTCCCGCGCCTACGGCCAAACCGTTATTTGCGGGTAATGTCCAAGGTGTTGTGGTCCATGCTAAGATAAAGTCATTGTCAGTTCCTGTTACTTTGAACTGCGCCACCATTGAGGTGTCTTTTATGTCTTGATAGGTTCCGGGCTGGTTAAGTTCGTGCGAGCTTAACCCTGTACCAGCAGCAGGTGAGTATGGCTGAATGGTATAACCTTTATAAATCAAGTCTTTATCGTAAAGCTGCTTTAGCATGCTCCAAACAGACTCTATGTATTCTTTCTCGAAAGTGATGTATGGGTTTTCAAGGTCTACCCAGTAACCCATTTTCTCTGTTAAATCATCCCAAACGCTTTTGAAACGCATAACCGTTTCACGACACTTTTGATTGTATTCGTCTACAGATACCTTTTTACCGATATCTTCTTTTTTAATCCCTAATTCCTTTTCTACCTGAAGTTCTACTGGAAGGCCATGCGTATCCCAACCACCTTTTCTTTTTACTTGAAAGCCTTTTTGGGTTTTGTATCGGCAAAAAATGTCTTTTACCGTTCTTGCCATTACGTGGTGAATACCAGGCATTCCATTAGCCGATGGTGGGCCTTCAAAAAAAGTAAAGGTTGGGTTGCCTTCTTTTTCAGAAACAGACTTTTCAAAGATTCCGTTGTCTTTCCAGAATTGAAGCATGTCTTCTCCAACCTTGGCAAATTCGGGTTTCTTATACTCGTTGTACTTAGTCACTTTAACTCCTTTTCTATGGTAATTACTTGTCGGTAGAACCTACAAATGGATCGTTTTCTTTAATCAATAGATTTTGTGTGTCAATTTCTTCATCTTCATCTTCAATGTAGAACTCATAATGCTCAATCAATGGATGAATTTTTTGGTTCCTTTTACCACTATCGAAAACCATAAGTAGCGCTGGAAGCAATGTCAAATTAGTGATCATGGCGAAAAACAGCGTGAGCGAGGTTAATAAACCTAGGGCGACTGTTCCTCCAAAATCTGAAAACACAAAAATTATAAAACCGAAAAACAGGATGATAGAAGTATATAACATACTTGACCCTGTTTCTTTAATACTATTACTAATGGCTACCGGCACAAAGAAATTCTTTGCAAATAGCTCTTGTCTATATTTAGCCAAAAAGTGTATGGAGTCATCTACCGAAATTCCAAAGGCTATACTGAATATAAGCGCTGTACTTGGCTTTAGCGGAATGCCAAAGAAGCCCATAATTCCCGCTGTCATAATTAATGGTATAAAATTCGGGATCAGAGAAATGATAATCATTCTGATGTTGGCGAAGAGTATGGCCATAATTACCGCGATAATCGCAAAGGCCAACAGCAATGAAAAACGAAGATTCTCTATTAAAAACTGGTTCCCTTTTACGAATAATAAGGTAGACCCAGTAACTGCCGTATCTACACTTTCATCGTCGAATACCTTGTCAATCTCTGGCTGAACTACATTGGTGATCAACGAGTCCATTTTCTTAGAACCGATATCCGCGATTTTTAAAGAAACTCGCATCACTTGACCTGTAGAATCAACAAATGAATTTAAAAAGTCTGATTCATCCGATCGATTACTCAGGTAGCTAAGAATCACATTCCGATCACTTGGGCTCGGGAGGCCATAAAATCTTTCATTCCCATTATAAAAAGCTTGCCGCACTGCTTTGGCAAAGGATACAATGGAGATCGGCGATGAGATATTCTCCAATGGTTCAAGCGCCTTTTCTAACCGATCTACTTTTCGAAGGTTTCTAGCATTTATCGTCGATTTGGGTTTACCAAAGTCAATGATGATCTCTAATGGCATCACTCCGCTAAAATTGTCTTCGAAGAAGTATAAGTCTTGTTTTAAGGTAGATTGTTCAGGAATATCATCCACCATATAGGCTACTGAATACAGCTTTGTGAGTCCGAAAATGGCTACACCAAGAATTACGGCTGTTACGGCAAAAACTCTATACCTATGCCTATGGACAATTGAATCTAACAGGCCTAAGAACTTACCGACTGCCTTGAATTCTAAATGTTGTAAATGCTTTTTCTTCGGGCTCGGTAGATAAGATAGTATCCCTGGAATTAAAATTATACTGACAATAAAAGTGGCCAGAATATTGATTCCCGCCACTAAGCCGAACTCTTTGAGCAACTTTATATCCGTAGTTATTAAAACTAAAAAGCCTATGGCCGTAGTGAAATTGGTAATGAATGTAACCATCCCAATTTTTCGAACCATTCTGCTTAAAGCCTTTGGCTTATTGCCATGCCTCGCAAATTCTTGATGATACTTATTAATAAGGTATACTCCATTTGGTATACCAATGACGACTATAATGGATGGGATCAGCCCCATCAGAATAGTAATATTATAATTAAAGAGCCCAATAGTTCCCAATACCCAAACTACCACCACACTAATGACGATGAGTGGTACGAATACCGATGTCCAAGATCTAAAGAATAGAAACAAGATAATCGCCGTAATACTTAACGAAAGCACAATGAAGAGTCTTAGCTCTTTGTCCGTCTTTTGCTGCATTATCGTTCTCACGAATGGCATACCTGAGTAGTGCAATTCAATACCTGTTTCGGCAACAAATTCTTCGCCTAATGCTTTAATATCATTAACTAGGTCGTTTCTGCCTTTAGAATTAAGCACTTCTCGCTCCATATTAACTAGAATGAGCGTTGCACCGTTTTCAGGATTGAGCAATTGGCCTGTGTAAAGCTTTAGTTTTACGGCCTCTTCAAGCACTTTGTCTAGTTCTTCTTGCGTCTGAGGGGTGTCCTCCATTAAGGGCTGAAGATCGAAACTCCTATTGTCTCGGTTTTTGACAATCCGCTGTAGTGATGCAAGGGAAATCACATTACTGATCCCTTCTAAATTGGTGATAGTTTCGTTAAGTGCATTATACTTCTGAAAGTTCTCTAGTTCGTAGAGCGAACTATCCTTTGCACCGAGTACGAGTATATTCCCATCTTCCCCAAACTTCTCTTTAAAGCTTTGAAAGTACTTGAAGTTTTCATCGGTAGAAGGAACGGCCGTATTGAAGTTAAACGCCATCTTGACATCCCTTGCCTGATAAGCCATGAAGGCAGTCAGCAGGAAGATCGAGGTGATCAATATTAACCTGTATTTCAGTACGATATGGGGAAGTTTAGACCACATTTTAAAACAAGATCACAAAGGTAGTATTTTCCCCTTTGTATCATATCTCAAATGCTTCTTATTAAAGTGTGGCTTTTCCTTAGCGCATTCCGGGTAAAGATATGCCCATCAATTTGCGATAAAGACTCATTGCATTTGAATCTGTTAATCCTGAAATGTAGTCCAAAAGGGCACGAAGGGCCAAATAGGTATTGGTCGATGTTTTTAGTTCCTCTTTTAAATCTTGAGGTAATAAACGGAATGCCACCGACTGGCGTTTGTTCATTTGCCCTAAACTCAAAACAGCTGGCACAAATGTTTCCAGAAGACCGTTAAGCACATTGAAACCCGCAGCTTCAATTTCGACAACATTTCGAGAGCGGTAAATTTTATCGATAGAGACTTTCTTGATCTCTAACAAAGCGGGTTCCGCTAGAATGGCGTCTGTAAGCGAAATGTCGTACTTGCCTGATAAGATATTTTGCTCATTGTCGAGAAAAAGGGTTTCACATTGTGCGATTAGTTCGCCAATGGCTAAAGCTCTCAGCAAACCAATCTGTTCGGGTTTACTCTTAATAGCATTCAGTTTTTCTCTGTTGAACCTTTTGCCAATTACTTCGGCGTACAAGGCAACAGTTTGTTCATGAGAAACTAAGCCAAGATTACACCCATCTTCTAAATCTATGATATGGTAGCAAATATCATCGGCGGCTTCTACCAAGAAAGCGAGCGGGTGTCTGACCCATTGATTTTCAGATAAGGCTTCAAGTCCCAAATCCGTGGCTAATGTTTTAAAAACATCACCTTCGCTAATGTAGTAGCCATATTTCTTTTGACTCCTTCTCGGTTTAAATTGATCCTCAACTTTAGAAGGTCTCGGATACTTGGTAAATGCTGCAAGAGTGGGGGCTGTTAGTTTCAATCCTTGATACCCACTCTTATTAAGGAGTCTAAACCCTTGAGCGTTTCCTTCAAAATTGACTAGATCAAACCATTCTTGCTCCTTGAATTCTGATTCTAGCAATTGACGGTTGGATAAGAAGTAATCTGATATGGCGTCTTCTCCGGAATGTCCGAAAGGTGGGTTGCCAATATCATGTGCTAGTGCGGCAGATGCAGTGATTACTCCAAAATCACTTGCGGTGAAATGTGTTTTTAAACTTGGGTGCCTTTTTAAGATTTGTGAACCAACAGATCGACCCAATGATCGGCCAACGCTAGAAACCTCTAGGCTATGTGTCAAACGATTGTGTACAAAGTCTTGTTCTGGAAGCGGATGAACCTGCGTTTTGTCCTGAAGCTTTCGAAAAGGATGTGAAAAGATGATTCGATCAAAGTCTTTTTCGAACAAGGACCTATCCAAATTCATGCTATTCGACTCTAACCCCCCTAAAAGTGCTTCCCAATTCATATAGCTACTATTTTTCTTGAAATTAGAAATGATCTTCGAGGCAACAAAGGTTTGACCAGTAAAGGTGATAGCCGTTTTCAGGCGAAAACACGTGAAACGTTTGCATTATTTTGAAGGAGAATATAGGCTAGAATCGCCGTTTGGAGAGAGATAACAATGAGTTAACAAAGGTGACAGCAAAAAAAATAGGCCATATATGCAATTCTTGCCTAGAACGCTTCAAACGCTGATTTCTGCAAACGATTGCGTTAATTTTAAGTTAAAGAACCTATGAATTGCCACCCAGTCATTGTACTTTAAGCATTCGATTGCACTTTTTTGGCCAAGTACGGCCAATAATCAAGTAAATTTAAAATGATTGTATGAAAAAGTTTTTACTAACTCTACTTGTTATGTCAGTAGGTTTCCAAGGAGCACTACTGGCTCAAACAAAGACTGTGACCGGTACGGTTACAGGTGGGGATGATGGTTTAGGAATCCCTCGTGTGAGTGTGACTATAAAAGGCACAACACGTGGAAATGCCACTAACCTAGATGGAACGTATTCTGTCGAGGTTGCATCCAACGAAACCCTAGTATTCTCTTTTGTAGGCTATGTCTCGAAAGAAGTACTTGTGGGTAACCAGACTACGATTGACGTAGTATTAGAACCAGATTACGCCGAACTAGAAGAGGTTGTAGTTGTGGGTTACGGATCTCAAGAAAGAAAAGAGATCACAAGTGCTGTAGCTAGCCTTAAGCCTGAAGATTTTAACAATGGTAACATTGCTAATCCTACTCAATTGCTACAAGGTAAAGTTGCAGGTCTTTCAATTACAAGACCAGGTGGTGACCCGAACGGAGCTTTCAATATCCGTTTAAGAGGTATCTCTACTTTCGGTGCTAACTCATCTCCTCTTATTGTATTGGATGGTGTTCCTGGTGCTGACTTGGGTAATGTTGATCCAAATGACATTGCTTCAATTGATGTATTAAAGGATGGTTCTGCTGCAGCAATCTATGGTGCAAGAGGATCTTCAGGTGTTATCCTTATTACTACTACAAAAGGTAGCGGTGAAGATGGAGTGACTAACATCTCTTTAAACACATTTGCAACAGTTGATACTAAAGCACTTGACAAAATCAGTGTATTAAGCCCTAGCGAATTTGTTGCTGCTGGTGGTACAGACTTCGGTTCTGAAACTGATTGGGTAGACTTAATTACACAAAACGCATTTTCTTATGCTACTAACCTTAGTGTAAGCGGATCTTTCGGTGGTACTTCTTATAGAGCTTCTGTTAACTACAGAAATAATGAAGGTATTGTAAAAGGATTCAAAAACGAGAGATTGAATACTCGTTTAAACGTTACTCACAATGCGATCAACGATCGTTTAAGATTAACTGCTAATGTGAACATTACTAACGGTTCTTACGGTGCTAGGAACAATGGTTTGTTCGACTTTGCATTAACTTACAACCCAACTGCTCCAGTATTTGACGATGGAACTTTAAGTTCTAACAGTGTAGGAGGTTTCTTCCAAACACTTGCATCTTCTGATTACTTCAACCCTGAAGCACTTAGACAACAGCAAAACTTCTCTGGAACTACTAAAACTTCATTGCTTTCATTCAGAGGTGAGTTCGATATCTTAGATAATTTGACTGCTGCTATTCAGTATAACCAAGACAGATCTAATGGCCTAAACAGCCAAGTATGGTCTAAAACTGACTTCGCTCAAGGACTTGGACAGAATGGACAAGCTGGTAGAACTGTTGATGATAGATTTACTGAAATCATTACTGGTACGTTAAACTGGGATACTGAAATTTCTTCAGACCTTTCTGCTACTGTATTAGTAGGTTTCGAAAAGCAAACTCAAAACTTCGAAGGTTTCGGTCTTCAAAGTCGTCAGTTCTTATTTGATTCTTTTGGAGCAAATAACTTAGCTGCTGGTGCCATTATTACTGGTCCTAACACTAACTATTACTCTTACAAATCTCAGAACATCTTGAACTCTGCATTCTTCAGAGCTAATGCAAACTACAAAGGAACATACTTTGTGTCTGCTAGTGTTAGAGCGGATTCATACTCTGGATTCGGTGAGAACAACAAGACTGGTTACTTCCCAACTGTTTCTGCAGGTGCTGAATTAACTGAGATTGCTGACCTTGGCCCAATTAGCCAACTTAAGTTCAGAGCTTCTTACGGTATCACAGGTGCACTTCCTGGCGCATCTGATTACGCATTACCTGTAATTAGAAACGGTGGTAGAATTGACCTTGATGGTGATGCTAACACTACTGACGATATCAGAATCGCTCCTAGACAAACTCAAAATGCAAACCCTGAGTTGAAGTGGGAAACTAAAAAAGAATTCAACATTGGTTTTGACTTCTCAATTTTAGACGGAAAAATTACTGGTACGACGGATTACTACACTAGAAACATTGAAGATCTAATCTTCAACATTGTAGTGCCAATTGGAGCTCCTAGTGCATTTGACATTGGAAACTTCAACACAGTAAATAACACTTGGGTAAACCTTGCTGACTTAAGATCTGCTGGATTTGAATTCGCAGCTTCTTATAACGGTTTAAAAATCGGTGATGTTGCTTGGTCTCCATCAATCAACTTTACCATTTATGATAAGACGACAATTGAGTCTCTTACTTTAACAAACGGTTTAGGATTTGAGAACATTAGAGGTGGTAACCTTGGTTCTCCAGGACAAAACAACACGCAGATTATCTTCAATGAAGTAGGTAAAACGCTTGGTAACTTTGTTGGTCCAAGATTCATCGGAATCGACGAGAATGGTCAGTACGTTTTAGAAGATGCTAACGGTGTTAGAGGTTCTTCTGCGGCTGATTTCAATATCGAAGATCTTCCAATCATTGGTAACGCACTTCCTGATGCTGAATTCGGTATCAATAACGCATTCTCTTATGGAGATTGGAACCTAAGCTTCTTCTTAAGAGGAACACTAGGACACGAATTGTACAACTCATTCAGAGGTTTCTACGAGAACCAAGATGCTAGTACAAGTGCATGGAATAGTATCGTAACTGACAAAACTCCTACTGTTTCTGCATCGCCAACATTCTCTGATTTATTCATTGAAGATGCTAGTTTCATTAGGTTAGATAACTTGCAGTTAGGTTACAGACTTCCTTCGAATTCTGATTGGATTGAGAATATTAACCTGTACTTCGCAGCACAGAACCTATTCACAATTACCAATTACCAAGGTTTAGATCCTGAAGCTAGAACATCTGATGGTGGTAATCAGTTAGTACCTGGTCTTGAAAGAAGAAATACTTTCATCCCTACTAGATCGTTCACTTTAGGTGTAAAATTCAATATTAAATAATAATAGAAATGATAAAATATACTAAAACGACAGTCTTCCTTTTAGCGATGCTATTTATAGTATCTGCTTGTGAGGAACCTGAGCAGGAAATCTTCGATGGTATTACGCCAGAAGAGCTTGCACAAAGTACTGATCCAGCGTTGATCGATGTACTTAAAGCATCTGCTTATCAGAGGATTATTGGTACATGGGGAGGTCACAACTCACTATGGTCAATGCACGAAGTAGCATCTGACGAATTGGTTATCGCACATAAAGGTGCTGACTGGGAAGATGGTGGACAGTGGCTTAGAACTCACAGACACGAATATGTGGCTACTGAGGAAGCAATTAACAACGGCTGGAACTATTGCTATACTGCAGTAGGTGATATCAACCTTTTGATTCAGCAAAACCCGAATGTGACTGCACTAGTTGCAGAACTTAAGGTGTTAAGAGCACTAATCTACTGGTGGTTAATCGATGCTTACGGTAACGTACCGATCATTATCGAAACTGATTCTGATCCTACGCCTCCAACTAGATCTAGAGCTGACGTATTTGCGTTCATTGAAAGTTCTATTCTAGATAACATCAGCGAGCTCTCTACTGATAACACAAAAACTACTTTGAATCAGTGGTCTGCAAGAACATTATTAGCTAAGCTTTATTTAAATGCTGAAGTATACACTGGTACTGCCAGATATACTGACGCTGAAACTCAAATTGATCTTGTAATCAATGGTGGTGTATTCAGCTTAGAGAATAACTTCTTCTCTAACTTCTCAACAAACAATGAAGGTTCAAGTGAAAACATCTTGACTTTACCTTATGATGAGAACAATGCAGGTGGATTTAACATCGCTCAAATGACTGGTCATTACCAGACACAAGCAACGTTTGATCTACAGGATTCACCGTGGAATGGATACGCTTCTTTAGAAGAGTTCTATAACGCTTACGATGCAACTGATGCGCGTAGAAACGGATTCCTTGCAGGACCTCAGTTTGCTAGTGACGGTACACCTTTAACTGACGATAACGCAGAAGGTGCTGACCCTGATGGACCAGGACTTAACTTTACTCCAGAAATCAACGAATTAGCGCCAAACTCTTTGAGACAAGCCGGTGTTAGAGTTGCGAAATTTGAGTACAGAATTGGAGCTACTCCAAACTTAAGTAATGACTTCCCGATATTCAGATATGCCGATGTTCTTTTAATGAAAGCTGAAGTAATGCACAGAGCGGGTAACACTGCTGGCGCATTAACTTATGTGAATCAAGTAAGATCAAGAGCGGGTATCGATCCGTTAACTGCTTTAACTGATGAAATTCTTCTTGCAGAAAGAGGAAGAGAAATGTTTGCTGAAGGGCACAGAAGATCTGACATGATCAGGTTCGGTGCTTACAACGGTGCTTGGTGGGAAAAACCAGCTTCTGATCCTTTTAGAAACATTTTCCCAATTCCACAAACGCAAATTGATGCGAACGCGGATTTGGTTCAAAACCCAGGTTATTAATTAGTAATACTTTACATAATCATTGAAAGGGCCTCGAGAAATCGAGGCTCTTTTTTTGTCCTTTTTTTAGCATCTTTACCTCATGTTTCAAAGGCTCAAGTCTTTATTCCTTTTACTCTTAGTAATCACACTCACAAGCAGCTGTGACAGTGAAGAAAATAGCAAAAAACTATTCTCCAAAGTGAGCCCCGCAGCTTCAGGAATATCCTTTGAAAACAGGTTGGATTATACTGAAAAGCTAAACGCATACACCTATAAAAACTTTTACAATGGCGCCGGTGTAGCCATTGGTGATATCAACAATGATGGCCTCTCAGACATCTACTTTTCAGGAAACTTAGTAGACAACAAACTCTACCTCAATAAAGGCAATATGGAGTTTGAAGATATATCTGTAACAGCTGGTGTGGACTGCCCGGATATTTGGTCATCAGGTGTCTCTATGGCAGATGTTAATGGCGATGGTTTCCTTGACATATTCGTCTGTAAGTCCGGCCCACTTGGAGGAGAAAAACGTTACAATCAGCTTTTTATAAATAATGGTGATCTCACGTTCACCGATATGGCCAAGTCTTATGGTGTAGATGAAATTGGGCTATCAATCCATTCTGCATTTTTCGATTATGACAGAGATGGAGATTTAGATTTTTATTTGCTCAATAATAGCACAAGGTCAGTAGGAGGATATGATCTCCGAAAAGACCAAAGAGATAGAAGAGATCCTAATGGCGGTAATAAACTTTATAGAAATGATGGCGATCATTTTACGGACGTAAGTGAAGAAGCAGGAATTTATGGAAGCGCCATTGGTTTTGGCCTAGGCGTTACAATAGCAGATATTAATCAAGACAATTGGCCCGACATATTTGTATCAAACGACTTTTTTGAACGTGATTATCTCTACCTGAATAACCAAAACGGCACCTTCAATGAAGTATTAGAGGAAATGATTTCAGAAACCAGTATGGGTTCCATGGGAGCAGATATTGCAGACTTAAACGAAGATGGTTTCCCTGAGATATATGTCACAGAAATGCTTCCTCGATCAAATGAAAGGGTAAAGACTAAAACACTTTTCGAGAGTTGGGATAAGTATCAAGCCAATTTAGGCAGCGGATATCATCATCAGTTTACAAGAAATACGCTACAACAAAACATGGGACCAAACCCCAATAACCCTCAAGAAGTTGTATTCAGTGAAGTAGGGCGCCTGAAAGGTGTTCATGCAACAGATTGGAGTTGGGGGGCACTGCTTTTCGATTTCGACAATGACGGAAAGTCAGATATTTTCGTTGCAAATGGAGTCTTCAAAGACTTAACTGACCAAGATTATATTAATTTTTACGCTAATAATACGCTGGCTTATGAACAGTATCGTGAAGACAGTTTAATCGTCACTAAACTCATCGACGCCATTCCTTCCGTTCCATTAGAAAACCACCTCTTTAAAAACATGGGAGATTTCGACTTCCAAGATGTGGCCTTAGAAAGTGGTCTTGATGACAAAGTATTCTCGAATGGCGCCGCTTATGGCGACTTAGACAATGATGGCGACTTAGACCTTGTAGTCAACAACATCAATAGTCCTGCAATACTCTACCAGAATCAGAGCAGCGAAAAAAATGGTAATAACTATATAGAAGTTGTTTTCGAAGAAAGCGAAGCCTCTAAAATGTTCGGAACACGCATAAAAGTAAAAGCTGGAATACTAAAACAAACAAAAGAATATCACCCAGTGAAAGGCTATATGTCTTCAATGGACCACATGCTACATTTTGGGCTAGGCAAGAACAATTCTATCGATGAAATTGAAATCACTTGGCCAGATGACACAAAGTCAATTTTAACAGATGTAGCGATCAACCAGAAGCTCAAAATTTCAAAAAGTAAGACTTCAAACAGCTCCGAAAACCAGATACCCTCAGCCAATCCGTTATTTCAAAAAGTCGATTTAGAGAATACCCTCGTCCATACTGAAAATCAATTCTCAGACTTTGACCGAGATCGGCTCTTATTCCAAATGAGTTCTAATGAAGGCCCAGCCGCTGCGGTTGGAGACGTTAATGGAGATGGACTAGAAGACATTTACTTAGGAGGCTCAAAAGGTTTTGACGGAATACTTTACCGTCAAGGAAAAAGCGGAGCTCTAGGTTCGACACACGCCTTCGAAGGAAATCCATTATTTGAAGATACTGATGCCACTTTTGTAGATATAGACGGGGATAATGACCTAGACCTGCTTGTCGCTAGTGGAGGTTATGAATATGGCGCAAACGCCCCAGCTTTTCAAGATCGAATTTATATCAATAATGGATCAGGAAATTTCAAAAGACTTCCTTGGACCAAGTTTCCAGCGGTCAGCGAAAGCTCAAGCTTTCTAAAACCCATTGACTTCGATCAAGATGGAGACTTAGACCTTATTTCAGGCACAAGGAGTACACCTTTTGCGTATGGAATCCCAGGTAGTCTTCACCTATATGAGAATAAAAACAATCTGTTTACCGAAGTAAAAACTTCCGCCGTTAAAGCCTTTTCTAACCTTGGAATGATCACCGGAGCCCAAGTAATTGATATTGATGGTGACGGAGATGAAGACATTATCGCCGTAGGCGAATGGATGCCTATTGTGGTCTTTCTAAACGAAAACAGTGAGTTTACAAAACAAGAAATTCCATTTACAGAAGGTCTATGGCACAGTGTAGCCTTGGCCGACATAAACCAAGACGGAAGGCTTGATATTATCGCAGGAAATCATGGCGCTAATAGCAGGTTAAAAGCAGATAAAGACCATCCGCTGACCATGTATGTAAATGATTTTGATCAGAATGGATCAGTTGAGCAAATCATCACGCAATTTGAAGGCGAGAAAGACTACCCAATCGTTTTGTTGCCCGACCTTGTGAAACAGCTCCCTAGCCTAAGAAAGAAATATGTGAAACACGAGAGCTATAAAGATCAGACGATCACAGACATTTTCGAAACCGAAGTACTCTCAAAATCAGTAGTTAGCAATGCAAGAGAACTTGAAACATCTATTTTCTTTCAATTTGAGGACGGAAGCTTCAAAAAAGGTGAATTGCCGATAGAAGCACAGTTTTCACAAGTTTATGCCATCCTGCCAACCGATTTTAACGACGATGGGGCGATTGATCTTCTAATTGCCGGAAATCAAACCAGAATGAAGCCTGAAATAGGTATCAATAATGCTTCATATGGCTTAACTTTACTTAATAATGGCAAAGGGCAATTTACGCCTCTAAAGCCATCTGAGTCAGGCATTTTGGTTAAAGACGACACACGTCAAATCAAAAAGATTATTCTGGGCGGACAAGAGATTTATTTATTTGTCAGAAACAATGCAGAAAGTATTGGCTACAAAAAAATTAAGAATGAAGAAGGGGTTAATTAACACGATAATCATATTTCTGTTTTTCACTTTTGCTTACTCATCTTGCAAGCAGAAATCAGAATACCAAAGACTAGTAGATAGTGAACTAGCCACTAACATTAGGCAAGACAGCCTTTTTCTAGGCATGAGTCTGCAAATGGATTCAAAATCATTTTTTGGCCATTGTTGGGAGCTAAATAAGCAAGGCGTATTAACCAATGGTGTAGGAAATCAGATAAAATATGATGCCAGCGATTATTTTGAGAATAAAACGCTGATGTTCTTTTACCCAAAATTCCAAGATGGTAAAATCGTTGAAATGCCTATAGATTTCCAATACGCCGAGTGGGCGCTTTGGAATGAAGATTTAAAAATTGAAAACCTTCTTGAAGAAGTAAAAGCTACATTATTAGAATGGTATGGAGGAAGCTTCATAAAAATGGTTAATGAAGAAGGAACGAAAACAGTTTGGGTTAAAGTAGATGGGAACAGAAGAATAAGAGTTTTCCGTAAAAGCATATCGGAAGTTTCCGTCGTAATTACCGATCTCTTAGAACTCGACGCTAAAAAGGAAGAGAAGTCATAAAGGGAATTCGACCAATGAGACTATTGAAATCAACCATACTAACAGGCCTTTTAGCGTTTACTTTCGGATGCTCCTCACCAAAAGAAAATGATCAGGTTTTTAATAAAGTAACACCCGAAGTATCTGGAGTTTCTTTCACGAATGAACTTCCCTTCGACGAAAAATTCAACATTTACACTTACCGAAACTTCTATAATGGCGGCGGCGTTGCCATTGGCGATATTGATAATGATGGACTGAGTGACGTTTACTTTACCGGTAACTTGGTAAAAAACAAGCTCTATAAAAACCTAGGCGACTTCAAATTCGAAGACATCAGCGAAAAAGCCGGAGTACAGGGCGATCGTGCCTGGAGCACTGGTGTAAGTATGGCCGACATAAACGGAGATGGCTTCTTAGACATTTACGTTTGTAATTCAGGAGATATTAGCGGCGACAACAAACAAAACGAGCTTTTCATTAATAATGGAGATGGCACATTCTCAGAGCAAGCCGAAGCTTATGGTTTAGCCGATAGAGGCTTCTCAACCCACGCCGCATTTTTCGATTACGATCAGGACGGTGATTTAGATGTTTACCTACTGAACAATTCATATACCGCTATAAAAAGCTTCAACCTTCGGAAAAACATACGCCCGGTTCGCGATGAAGTAGGAGGAGATAAACTCTACCGTAATGATGACGGAAAATTTACCGATGTAAGTCAAGAAGCGGGAATATATGGAAGTGTCATTGGTTTTGGTCTTGGAGTAACCGTTGGTGACGTAAATGACGATAACTGGCTCGATATCTTTATTTCTAATGACTTTTTTGAGCGCGACTATCTCTACATAAATAATGGTGATGGCACTTTCGACGAAGTACTAGAAAAGAGCATGCGTTCTATTAGTCAAGCCTCTATGGGCGCCGATATGGCTGACATAAACAACGATGGCAAGTCAGACATTTTCGTAACTGATATGCTTCCAGAAAAAGACGAACGACTAAAGCAGGTGACGACTTTTGAAAGCTGGGACCGCTACGATTACGGTGTGCAAAACGGATATCATCATCAGTTTATCCGTAACATGCTGCACATGAACAACGGCGATGGCACCTATACAGAAATAGGCAGACTAGCTGGTGTTGAAGCCACAGATTGGAGTTGGGGGGCACTATTTTTTGATATGGATAATGATGGCAACAAAGACCTATTTGTCGCTAATGGCATCTACCAAGACATTACAGACTTAGATTACTTGAACTTTGCAGCGGATAATAACACAAAAGCCCAAGCCATAAGACAAGAAGGAGTTGATTATGAAACACTGATAGCACCAATTCCTGTCACACCGATTCCGAATTACGCCTACAAGAACTTAGGTAACCTAAAATTTGAGAATAAGGCAGCGGACTGGGGCCTTGGCGAACCCGTCCATTCAAACGGTTCCGCTTTTGGAGATTTAGATAACGACGGAGATCTGGATTTAGTCGTGAACAACGTAAATGCCACTTCCAATATCTTTCGGAATCAAACTTCCGATAAAGCGGATCACAACCGCTATCTCAAATTCGAATTAAAAGGAAAAGATAAAAACACTTTTGCCATCGGTACCAAGATCAATATTCAAAGTGAAGGCCAACAGTTTTATATCGAACAAGTTCCTATTCGAGGCTTTCAATCTACTGTTGATCCACGACCAAATGTTGGCTTAGGAGACCTAAAAAGCGTCGATCTAATTACCGTAACATGGCCTGATGGTCAGGAAACGGTTTTAAAGAACGAGCCTACCAATCAAACCCTCAAACTAAACTGGGAAGATGCATCAACGTCGAAAAGCATCGCAGCTGAAAATGATGCCTCCGTTTTTACAGCCATAAATGCCGATGAACTTCTTGATTTTACCCATGAAGAAAGTCAGTTTATTGATTTTGACAGAGACCGATTAACCTACCACATGCTCTCCAACGAAGGGCCAAAATTTGCCGCAGGAGATGTAAATGGCGATGGACTTGAAGATGTCTACATTGGTGGAGCAAAAGGACAAACTGGAGCCGTATACAAACAGACAAAAGCGGGTAAGTATCAGAAAATGGTTCAGCCCGAATTTGAGCAACACAAACTTTCAGAAGATGTAGATGCTGCTTTCTTTGATATGGACAACGATGGCGACCAAGACTTAATAGTTGCCAGTGGAGGTAACGAATTTGGCGTAGGCGCTCTTCAACTTATCGACAGGCTATATATTAATGATGGCCAAGGTAATTTCAAGTCTAAAACTGACCCTATTCTTTCGGCTAATATTTGGAGTACTGCGGTAATTGCGCCGCAAGACATCAATGGCGATGGCTATATGGATCTTTTCGTGGGTTCACGCTTAAGACCATTTCTTTATGGTGTTTCCGCCCCAAGCTTTATCTACATAAACAACAAACGTGGTGGCTTCGAAAATGCCACGAAAGACATCGCCTCAATGCTTGACAATTTGGGTATGGTTACCGATGCTACTTGGAGTGATTTTGACCAAGATGGTGACAATGATTTAGTCATCGTTGGAGAATGGATGAACCCAACTGTTTTACAAAATAACAACGGGACGTTTAAAGATATATCAGCAAACAGCAACTTGATAAACCACAAAGGATGGTACAACAAAGTAGAAACTGCCGATATAGACAATGATGGTGATGATGATTATATACTGGCCAATCATGGTTTGAACTCCCGCTTCAGAGCATCAAAAGAAAAACCCATCAAGCTCTTTGTAAATGACTTTGATCAAAATGGCAGTGCTGAGCAAATTTTCACACGTACAATCGATGGAAAAGATATGCCATATACGCTCAAGCATGAGCTACAAATGCAAGTACCTGCCATCAAGAAAAAGTACTTGAAATATGAGGCCTTTAAAGACCAATCCATTACAGATATTTTTACCCCAGCACAGTTAGAAAAGGCAGAGGTATCCGAAGTGTATTCATTAGCTACATCCGTTATGATAAATAATGGCGATGGCACTTTCGAAGTAAAAACACTTCCAGTTGAAGCACAACTTTCACCGAGCTATGCCATAAGTACATTTGACTTTAATGAAGATGGTAACTTAGATATACTCCTTGGAGGCAACTTGCATCGCGTAAAACCTCAAGTCGGTAAGTATGACGCCAACTACGGCGTGCTATTAATTGGCGATGGAAAAGGTGGTTTTAAAGCGATGAGCAAAAAGGATACTGGCTTGTCAATTCAAGGAGAAGTCAGAGATTTCAAAGTTCAGATGTTAAATGGAGAACGCGTCCTGCTTATTGCCATGAACAACGAACCAGTGAAGGCCTTTAAGTTCTAGGCCCAATGAAAAAGCACCTCATATTCCTGTGTTTAATTTTAACTTTCGGCTGTGCTGATAATAGCAATGCACCCGCTGTATTTCAATTATTACCTGCTGAAAGCACTGGGATAAGTTTCCAAAATGAAGTCACCTCATCAAAAGACTTCAATATTCTCGAATATCTATATTTCTACAACGGAGGAGGTGTTTCTGCTGGAGACATTAACAATGATGGTCTAATCGATCTTTATTTCACGGCCAACCAAAAGCCAAACAAACTTTACCTCAATAAAGGTAATTTGACATTTGAAGACATCACCGATCAAGCAGGAGTAGCAGGAAATGGCACTTGGTCCACCGGTGTTACCATGGCAGACGTAAATGGCGACGGTTACTTAGACATTTACGTTTCACAAGTAGGAGACTATAAACTTGCCCAAGGAAAGAACGAGTTATTTATAAACAATCACGATGGCACCTTCACTGAATCTGCTGAAGCCTACGGACTAGACTTTGTCGGTTTTTCAACACAAGCAACCTTCTTTGATTACGATTTAGATGGAGATCTTGATATGTACCTCCTCAACCACTCCATCAAAAACCCCGAAGTCTTTACAGAGGCCAATTCTAGAAATAAACCCAGTGAACAAGGAGATAAGTTATTCGAGAACCAAGCCAATTCAGGAACCCAAAAATTTATTGATGTAACTGAAAAAGCAGGAATCTACTCCAGTATCATAGGCTTCGGCCTCGGAGTTGCCATAAGCGACATTAATAACGACGCTTGGCCAGATATCTACGTATCCAATGACTTTACCGAAAACGACTACCTCTACATCAACAATCAAAACGGCACATTTACAGAAGAACTTGAGCGTAGAATTCAGCACACCAGTCGTTTTTCAATGGGAAATGAAATAGCAGACCTGAACAATGATGGTCTGGGAGAAATTATCACAACTGATATGCTTCCAGCAGACCCTACCATATGGAAAAAATCGGTAGTTGAAGATAAATCAGAGGTATATAAAATTAAGCTTGGCTTTGGTTATGGGCATCAATACGTACGAAACACCCTGCAACACAATTTAGGCAATGGGCAATTTTCAGACCTAAGCCTATTTACAAATTCATTTGCATCGGACTGGAGTTGGTCTCCATTAATCTTCGATATGGATAATGATGGCTACCAAGACATCCACATTACCAATGGCATCTACAAAAGACCCAATGACCTCGATTATTTAAACTATCAATCAAGTGCCAACGAGATCAGGCAGAAAAGTCAAGATGAACTAGAAGAATTTCTCATTGAGACCTTACCTACCCTTAAAATTTCGAATTATACAGGCCAAAACCATGGCAACTTCAATATTGAAAATAAAGCTGCCGATTGGGGACTGGACCAACCCTCCTATTCAAATGGATCGACCTATGCCGATTTGGACAACGATGGTGACTTAGAACTGATCGTGAATAATGTACGGCAGGAGGCTTTCATTTATGAAAACTTAACCAACGCCACCAGCAACCACCTGAAAATTCGATTCAATGGGCCTAAACAAAATCCTTTTGGAATAGGAACAAAAGTATCCGTAACCATTGGAGCACAAATATTAAGTAGGGAAAATTTTAATACCCGAGGGTTTCAGTCATCTATCGCCCCAGAACTTCATTTTGGATTGGGTAAAAACACCACAATTGATAGAATTGAAGTGAGATGGCCTGATGGAAAAAGGGAAGTTTTGACAAACCAGCAGGTGAATGAAACCCTTACAGTAGATTATAAAAACGCAGCAATTCCGAATGAATCAAGCGCAGCAGCCAATTTTCAATTACTTGAAAGCCAACCACTCCCTTTCACTTTTACTCATAAAGAGGATGATTTCAATGATTTTGATCGAGAATATTTAATGCCGAGAAATTACAACCATGAAGGCCCCGCAGTAGCCGTTGCCGATGTAAATAATGATGGTTTGGACGATGTATATTTTGGAGGAGCAAAAGAGCAAGCTGGCGAACTGTGGCTGCAAAGTGAAAATGGAACGTTTTTATCAAAAGACTCTCCCGTTTTTAATCAATTGGCTAGAGCCGAAGATATTGCCGCCGAGTTTTTCGACGCCGACAATGACGGTGATCAGGACCTTTACATCAGCACTGGCGGTAATGAATTTCCAGAAGGTCAGCTCTTTTCCTACGACAGACTTTACCTAAATGATGGCCAAGGCAATTTCCGTTTTTCACCAAGAGCACTTCCACAGATTGGCGCTCAAGGAAAAACATTAGCAATACAAGACATCGATCAGGATGGTGATCTCGATGTATTTGTTGGGTCAAATATTGTATCGGGGGCTTACGGTGTAAATCCAAAACAATACCTGCTTATAAACGATGGCAAAGGCCGTTTTCAAGATCAGATTAACCAAAGAATTCCTAATGCAAACACAATGGGAATGCTAAACGCTGCTAGCTGGATTGATTATGACAGTGATGGAGATCAAGATTTAATAGTAGCAGGAGAATGGACGGCTATTCAGCTTTATCAAAATGATGGTAAAGGAACGTTTCAACCAGTAGAAAACGAAGGTTTGAAGAACAATAAAGGGTGGTGGTATAGTCTAAAAATTGCTGATCTCAACCAAGATGGTAAACCAGACATAGTGGTTGGAAATTTAGGAACTAACACCAAGCTGAAAGCAACTGCAAAGGAACCTGTAAGGCTTTACCTCAATGATTTTGATGACAATGGTCAAACAGACCCTTTTGTTTTTCACTATCAAAATGGAATTGAATCTCCTTATGCTACGCGCGACGACCTAGTGAAGCAAATGGCAGCTATTAAAAAGCTTCATGCCGATTATGAGGATTATTCCCAACTGAATGGCCCAGAAGAACTATTTGGTGAAAAACTGAATGAAAACACATTGATTAAAGAAGCCTCCACCTTCCAATCCAAAGTATTGATCAATAAAGGCAATGGAAATTTTGAAGAATTTGCCCTACCACAAGAAGCTCAGTACAGCCCTGTGATGAGTATTGTCGTGGATGATTTGGACGGAGACGGTACTATGGACTTAATCCTCTATGGAAATAACTATACCTACAGAAACGACTATGGCCGAGCCGATGCCAAGCCAATTACGCTTTTACTAGGCGACGGAAAAGGTGAGTTCAAGGCTAAAAAAGACAGCCATTTAAATGCAATGGAAAATTGGGGAGAATTCCGATCTGCAAGAAAAATTACGATCAATGGGCAGCAGAACTATTTAGGCCTAAGAAATAACAACTCCCCAGTACTATTCAAAAAGCAGTAAAATCCGCATCGACCCATTGGTATACTTTCGGCGCTAAGATTCACAGGCAATGAGTATATTGGAGGTAGAATGAAAATAACAATATCGATTCCCTCCGTCCTTATCATTTTGCTTCTCGTGCTGCTGTCAGCCTGCAAAAGTTCAGATTTAAACTTTACTAAAAAAGATGTTCAGAGTAGTCAAAAACTTATCGGACTAGAAATTGAAGATCAATATATAGGCGATATGCATCGATATATTGGTCGGAACAAAGCCGGTTATGATTCGATGCGAAAGTACCCTATCGACAATGAAACCTTCCCCGCACTTACTTTCGATCCACACCCAGCAGGCTTCGAGTTCCCAGAAGTAAAAACGCCAAATAATACATGGGACATTCCCTCAGGAACACCACTACCAGCTACAGACGAAGAAATTGCTTTCTTGAATATCCCTGAACTAGCAGGTTTACTTCGTTCCAAAAAACTAACCTCAGAAAGGCTCACTCAAATCTATTTAGACAGAATAGAAAAATACGATAGTCAACTATTCAGCGTAATCACCGTGACCAAAGCACTTGCCTTAAAGCAAGCCAGGCAAGCCGATAACGACATTCAAAGTGGCAATTACAAAGGACTACTCCACGGCATACCCTACGGCGTAAAAGACCTAATGGCCGTTGAAGGCTACCCAACCACTTGGGGTGCTGCTCCTTATAAGAACCAAATGATTGATTATACAGCCACAGTTGTAAAGATGCTAGAAGAAAAAGGAGCCGTTCTCATTGCCAAACTAGTCTCAGGATCGTTAGCCAGAGGCGATGTTTGGTTCGGTGGGAAAACCAAAAACCCATGGGACTTAAAACAAGGCGCGAGCGGATCGTCAGCCGGGCCAGGGTCGGCCACAGCGGCAGGTTTAGTAGCCTTTTCATTAGGCACAGAAACCTTGGGTTCTATAACGTCGCCATCCACAAGAAATGGAATAACAGGCTTAAGACCTACGTATGGTAGAGTGAGTAGAAATGGCACCATGAGCCTAAGTTGGTCTATGGATAAAATAGGTCCAATGTGCCGATCGGCAGAAGATTGCGAAATAGTATTCGACGCTATTTATGGCAAAGACGAACTTGACCCCACAACAAATGATGTAGCATTTCATCAGGTGAAAAAAGCCCCAAGCGAACTAAAAGTAGCCTACCTTAAAGATGATATTGATGCAGATTCTACTTCCTCAATGGGTAAAAACCTTATCAAAGGATTAGCAGTCTTAAAAGAACTAGGAGTGAACCCAACGGCCATTTCACTTCCAAAAAACTACCCCTTCAATGTATTTGACATTATTCTTAGGGCCGAAGCCGGTGCCTTTTTCGATGAACTCGTGTTTTCTCAAGAGGTTGATAAAATGGTAGAGCAGAATTACGGATCTCGAGCTAATTCCCTCAGACAGTCTCGCTTTATTCCGGCAGTAGAGTACCTTCAAGCCAATAGACAAAGGCGACAGTTGATGGATGATATTCATGAGCTCTTTAAAAATTACGATGTTATTATAGCCCCATCCTTCAGAGGCAGACAACTATTTATTACCAACCTAACAGGTCACCCAGTGGTGAGTATTCCCACTGGTTTCGACAAACGCAGTAGACCAACCAGCATGACCTTTATCGGTAACTTGTACGATGAAGGCAGTATTCTAGCATTGGCCAAAGCATACCAAGCAGAAACAGAATTCGACGAAAAACATCCTCCACTTTTCTCAAAATCAAATCAATGATTAGTAGAACAAAATCACTCGCCGCACTCCTACTTTCAGCCTGCTTAGTTTTCAGTTGTGCAACACCCGATAATATTGAACATGAACTAGGCGTAGTAGCTGCATTTTCAGAATTAGTGAATGCAGGTGTGAAAGACTTAGCGCTTAGCAGCACTATGACTCCCGCGGAAATGGAAAGATTCTATCCGTTGGCCAAAGAAGCCGCTGCCAAACATGGCGTTTCAGTAGCTAGAGAATCTGATTTGATAAAAACTGCCCTTTTCCCTGAGGACATTGCTGCAGGAAAAGAAGTGCTTTTGCTCTTTCAAGGCAATACCAAATACGCCTACGATCAAATTAAAAAAGATCAATTAGAGTTAATCAAAGAGAACGCATACGATGAAGCTGAGCAACACGAAATTGCCCGACGATTTGGACGCTTGCTTAGCTATACACCAAGAAAAATAAATAAACTCATCGCAGAGAATACAGCTTACAGAACCTTAGATGACTTTAACATTCAAGCGACCAATGTTTTCCTTTACTACAAAGACCTTCCGAAAGCAACGGCTTTTTATACTGAAACCCTTGGCCTTGAGTTACTCACGACATATGACAATGCCAGCATTTTAAAAATAACAGACGAAGCGCTATTAGTGCTTGTTGATGCAGCAAAAGGAATGCATAGTGCTGACGAACCCAAAACGGTAGCATTGGCCCTACTTACCGATCAGTTACCAGAATGGTATGCCTACCTGCAGGAGAAAAATGTCGAGATTAAGTATACTTACAAGCCAAAAACTGGTGGCCCTCACGACGGTTTTGTAGCGATAGACCCAGAAGGTTATCTCTTGGAATTTGAACTTTTCAAACAACATAAAGAGAACGAAGCTTTTGTCCCTTATTTAGAGCAAAACGAGCCCACAGAAACAACTGTAAACTATGACGGAAAAACATTGAATTTCCATGGAGCTATCACATGGCTCTACTATCAAGACGTTTTAGCAATGCAAGACTTCTCTGAAAATGTAATGGGCTTTGAATTGGTGGCTGACCAAGGTTGGACTAAGATATATCGCGTCACAGATTCAGGATTTATCGGCCTTGTTGACGAAAGACGAGGCATGCACAAATTCTCTGAAGAAAAAGCCGTGACAGTTTCATTTATACTGGAAAATCTAGATGGCTGGTATGAATATGTAAATAACAAGAAGCCCTTCAAATTAAGAGATAATGCTTTTGAAGAAGAACCCGATGGGCGATATAAGGCCTTCGTTGGTTTCGATTTAGGTGGTTATTACTATGAATTCGATAAGTTCAATCAGCACCCAGATAATACTGAGCTTATGAAGTTATTTAGAGAAGAATAAACCAACTAAGTAATTGGTTGTACTTGCTGCTATAAAAGGTTAAAATTTTAGGGGAATTCACATTCAATACTAGCCCCCGACGAATTCCTTTGGCCATAAGTCAGATAATTAAAAAGGCCTAAAACTAATAACGCGCTATTTATAGCCCATATCAGGCAATTGAAGAGCCTCAATATCAAGGTCTATCATAAAAAATGATACCCCAATAGTTTGCGATTGAACTTAAGAACGGCAAAATTTGCGGAAGAATTAGAAATGTTGGAATAGATGAAGAAGCACTGCTTATTACTCACGTTGACCATAATACTCTTTAGCGCCTGCGATTCAGGTGAAAAAGAAATCACGATATCATCGGATATCTACCATGAGTCAATGGAAAAACTTTCAGAAGTGATTGTACATGATATATTTTCGCCTCCAGTCGCAAGTCGAATTTATGCTTACCCAAGTATCGGCATGTACGAAATCATGGCGAAAGTAGACCCTGCTTATAAATCACTTGCAGGTCAGTTAACGGATTTCGAAGCAATTCCAGAGCCAACCGAAGAAGTGAGTTACCAGCTAGCTGCCCTTGAAGCCTTCTTAAAACTAGGAACGAACTTTATTTTCTCTGAAGATAAAATGGACACTTACAAAGCTGAGCTTTTTAAAGAATTAAAGAAAGGGGTAAACAAATCATATTTCAATGCTTCTTTGGCCTATGGAGATCAGGTAGCAGAACACATTCTAGCATGGGCCGATGGAGACATGTACAAGCAGACGCGTACATTTCCAAAATTCACGGTGACTGACGACCCAACAAGATGGCAGCCAACACCTCCGGGTTATATGGAAGCGATTGAACCAAGTTGGTCAAGAATTAGACCTTTCGTGATTGACTCTGCCACACAATTCGTTCCCGAACGCCCCACTCCATTCGATATGAACGAAGGAAGTCCTTTTTATAAAGAAGTAATGGAGGTTTATACCGTTGGGAATAACCTATCGGATGAAGAAAAAGAAATTGCCTCTTTTTGGGATTGTAATCCATATGTAATGAATGTAACAGGCCATGTGATGGCTGCAACAAAGAAGATTACACCTGGTGGGCATTGGATTGGCATCGTGAAAATCGCTTGCCAAAAAGAAGCAACTGACCCAATGAAAACTGCTTCGGCCTATGCCTTAACTTCAATAGCTTTAGCCGATGGTTTTATTAGTTGCTGGGACGAAAAATTTAGAAGTAACCTAATCAGACCTGAAACGCTTATTAATAAGCACATCGATGAAGAATGGTTGCCGCTATTACAAACTCCTCCTTTCCCGGAATACACAAGTGGCCATTCGGTAATTTCAAATGCAGCAGCAATTGCTTTAAGCTCAATTTTTGGGAACGAATTCGCTTTTGACGATGACACTGAAGTAAAATATGGCCTTCCAATAAGATCATTTACCTCCTTTATCGATGCTTCTGAAGAAGCAGCCATTAGTAGAATGTACGGTGGAATTCATTACATGCCTGCAATTGCCAATGGTGTAACGCAAGGTAAGGCGCTCGGAAAATATGTAATCGACAAAATATCGCTTCAAAACGAGAATATTGCCCAAAACGAAGACTAAGAATAATTCAAATTTTTTAAAAAGCCGGCAAATTATTGCCGGCTTTTTTTATACCCAAATTCGGCCTTTACTGTCCTAAAACTATGATTTCCGCTCCCAATAGCGTATACTTATAAGTACGTCTTTTTGCAATCGATTGCATAAAAGTCCTACTTCAACCTTAACAAGAGCAAATGGAAACTATTGGACTTCAGCCTATCGATATAGGCATTATCGTGGTTTACCTTGTTGGTATCGTTTGGTACGGTATCCGAAAGGGAAAGCAGGAAAGTTCTGAGGATTATTTTTTGGCGGGCAGAAACATGGCTTGGCCAATCGTTGGTATTTCTCTCTTCGCAGCAAACATCGGTAGCAATACCCTTATCGGGCTTACTTCTGATGCCTTCAATACTGATGTAGCGGTTTATAACTACGAGTGGATGGCCGCCGTAGTGTTAGTCATCTTTGCTATCTTCTTTCTTCCGTTTTATCTAAAATCAAAGGTATATACCATGCCCGAATTCTTGGAGCGACGGTATGACACACGAACACGATATTTATTCTCTGGAATTACCATTGTAGGTAATGTTATTATAGATACTGCCTCTGGACTTTATGCAGGAAATCTTATTCTAAAAATTATTTTCCCAGGAACTCCTTCATGGGTCATCATTGCCTTACTAGCCTTTGCAGCAGCAGCCTATACCATACCCGGAGGCCTGTCTTCAGTGGTGCATACTGAGGTTATTCAAGCCGTGCTTCTCATTTTTGGATCAATTCTCGTTACCTACTTTGCCTTTAGTGAAGTTGGCGGGTGGAGAGCCATGATTGATGGACTAAATGCGTTAAAAGAGTCTGGTGGTATAGATAAAGATGCGGGGGAAGTGCTGAGTCTCATACGGCCAGCCTCGGATGAAGCCATGCCTTGGCCTGGCTTGCTATTAGGTGTGCCACTCTTAGGTTTTTACTTCTGGGCAAACAACCAATTTATGGTACAGCGTGTGCTTTCTGCGAAAGACTTAAATCACGGTCGTTGGGGCGCCATCTTTGCAGGACTATTGAAACTGCCAGTACTATTCATCATGGTAATACCAGGTGTTTTAGCCATTCTTCTTTTCTCTGATACTGACATTAGCTTCCTGAACTATCAGATACCTGTAGGAGATGGATTCGAAACCTGTGGTGCCTTAGCCGATTGTCCTAATATGACCTACCCAGTACTGATTTACTCTTTACTACCTACGGGGATTTTAGGCTTAGTGATAGCAGGCCTACTGGCTGCCATGTCTTCAAGTATTTCCGCCACCTTGAACTCTGCATCAACATTAATTACGATGGATTTCGTTCAGAAACTTAAGCCTGGTATTAGCTCTAAAGGACTTGTTAGAGCCGGACAAATTGCCACCGTTGTGTTAGTGATTCTAGCCGCCGCATGGGCACCAATGATTGAAACCTTCCGTTCATTATGGACATATCTGCAACAGATTCTAGGCTTTATTTCACCTCCAATTGTGGCCGCATTTGTAATGGGCTTATTTAGTAGAAGATCAAACGCCAATGGTGGTTTCTGGAGCCTAGTGCTTTCTTATGGCCTTGTTCTCGTATGGATCGCTTACTGTTTCAGTACCTATGGTGGAATTAGCACAGACGCGACAGGAGTTCACTTCCTATACATTGTTCCAGTACTATTCGTCATCGCATTGATTATTAATGTTGTGGTCAGTTCGTTTAGCCCAGCGCCGACTGATGAAAAACTAGAAGGGATGATTTGGAGCAAACAAATCTATCGTGATGAAACCAAAGAATTGGTTGGCTTACCATGGTATAAAAACTACAGAATACTTTCAGTGTTATTGCTGATTTTGACAGCGATAATAGTTATTTCGTTTATTTAAATTTGTGTAGAAACGAATCCTCGATCGGCTCACGTTGATCGAGGATTTTTCAATTCATAGCGCGTATTTTAAACCATTCTCAATAAAGAATTAACTGCTGAGACTCGTAAAATGTACCATCCCACCGCACACCTCTTGCTCAAACAGCTGCTTCCTAAAATTCGAAAAGACGCAGGCAAAAAATCCATCGAAGATTTTGAACGCAGATACATTGCTTTATTCAGCGATATCTACGAACGATTTCATCAACTTTATGGTCAGCACCCCGAATCTATCGCAGCATTCGAAAAACTGAGCAACACTTTAGTTCAAGGCTACTTAAAAAGGCCTGTTCATTTAAAAAAATCAGATTTAGAAAGGGAATCAAACCCTGCTTGGTTTCGAAGCCAGGAAATCAATGGCATGATGCTCTATGTCGATCGTTTCAATAAAGATCTAAAAGGACTTTCAGAGAAAATAGATTACTTCGAAGAGCTAGGGGTGAATTTTCTTCACCTTATGCCTTTACTCGAAAGCCCAAAATCAAAAAACGATGGTGGCTATGCAGTTAGCAACTATCGTAAGATTGATCGGCGTTTCGGTAACAATTCCGACTTCAAAACGACTGCCAAAACACTGAAAGATCGTGGCATGCTCTTGATGCTCGACTTAGTCGTTAATCATACTTCAGACGAACATGAGTGGGCCAAGAAAGCCAAAGCTGGCGACAGGCAGTATCAAGACTATTATCACACTTTTGAAGACCGCTCTACACCCTATATGTATGAACGATCGATGCCCGAAGTATTTCCAGAAAGTGCACCTGGTAACTTCACCTTTGATGAGGAAATGCAACAGTGGGTAATGACCGTTTTTAATACTTATCAGTGGGATTTGAACTATACAAACCCACATGTATTAGTAGAAATGCTCGACGTAATTCTGCACTTGGCCAATATGGGCGTAGACGTATTCCGAATGGATGCAGTCGCTTTTGTTTGGAAACAAATTGGCACTGCATGTCAAAACCTGCCACAGGCACACATCATTCATCAACTCTTTAAGCTTTGTGCACAAGTAGCTGCTCCGGGAGTCGCCTTCTTGGCAGAAGCAATTGTGGCACCGAATGAGATTGTTAAATATTTTGGGGAATCGAAGGTCTGGAGTAATGAGCATGATATGGCGTATAATGCTACGCTAATGGCTTTGCTTTGGAACTCCGTTGCGACTAGAAGCACCAGAGTAATGAAATCGAGCTTGCGTGATAATCCTGAAAAACCTAACGGTACTACATGGATTAATTATGCCCGTTGTCATGACGACATTGGAATGGGCTTCGAAGACAGGCACATTCAGGAATCAGGTTTTGATCCGCATGCCCATCGGCAATTCTTAACGAAGTTTTTAACAGGAGATTTTCATGGTTCTTTCGCGAAAGGTTTGCCCTTTATGTACAATCCTAAAACGGGAGATGCCCGCATATCAGGCACCATGGCTTCTTTATCAGGCTTAGAGTTAGCCATTGAAGAAGGCAATAAGCTTGGTATTAGCCGAGCGACGGATCGGATTAACCTGATGCATGCTATTATCCTTTCATATGGTGGAATTCCAGTGATTTACTCGGGAGATGAAATTGCCACGCTTAATGATTATTCTTTCCTGAAAGATGATTCAAAAAGTGATGATAATCGCTGGATGCATCGACCGAAAATGGACTGGTCACGCGCCGAAAAGAGAAGATTAAAAAGATCGGTTGAATTCAAGGTATTTCAGTCCCTCAAAAAGATGATGGAAGTGCGAAAAATAGTAGAAGAATTTGCAGACCACAACAATACGCAACTGATAGAAGTATCTAACGACCATGTTTTTGCTTTCGAGCGGAAATACGAATCAAAATGCACTTTTGTAGTCGCTAATTTTAAAGACTCCGATCAAGAAATATATCCTCATTTAGTTTTTCCTCAGACCGGAGTAAATCCTTTCAAAATGGTTGATCGTATTACCGGGAAATCTGTAAAAACGGTGGAAGGAAAACTTATGCTAAAACCATATCAATTCTATTGGTTAACAAATAAATAAACTCCATGAAAAAAGCCTGGTGGAAGGAAAGCGTCGTATATCAAATTTACCCAAGAAGCTACAATGATTCTAACAATGATGGCATCGGTGATATACCGGGTATCATTGAAAAGTTAGATTACATCGCTTCTCTCGGAATTGATGTCATATGGCTTTGCCCTGTTTACAAATCGCCAAACGACGATAATGGCTATGATATTTCTGACTACCGAAACATTATGGAAGCGTTCGGTTCTATGGCTGATTTTGATCGCTTACTCGATGGTGTTCATGAACGCGGTATGAAGCTTATTATGGATTTAGTAGTGAACCATAGCTCAGATGAACATGCATGGTTTGAAGCTTCAAAAGCTTCGAAAGAAAACCCATATCGCGATTATTACATCTGGAAACCGGGTAAAAACGGAGGCCCTCCGAATGATTGGGAGGCATTTTTTGGTGGATCGGCATGGCAATACGACGAAAAAACGAAAGAATATTACTTACATCTTTTTACAACTAAACAACCTGACCTTAATTGGGAAAACCCGAAAGTACAGACCGAAGTCAATGACATCGTGAAGTATTGGTTTGATAAGGGAGTAGACGGCTTTAGAATGGATGTAATTTCACTCATTTCTAAGCGGCCTGAATACCATAACATGGTTTCACCAGTATTCGAAGAAACCATTGCCAAGCAATATGCAAATGGACCTAGAGTACATGAATTCCTACGCAATTTAAATAAGGAAGTACTTTCTAAATACGACATCATGACCGTTGGCGAGGGGCCCGGTATTACGCTCGATCATGGCTTAGATTATGTAGGTGAAGATCGGGATGAACTGAACATGGTTTTCCACTTCGACCACATGTTTATGGACATGGGCGAGGGTGGAAAGTTCGATCCTATACCTTTTTCACTTGTTGAATTTAAGAATGTTTTCAACCAGTGGGATGAAAAGTTAGCCGGTAAAGGCTGGGGAAGTATCTTTTTAGGTAACCACGATTTCCCAAGAATGGTATCACGGTTCGCTACTGATAAAACGTATAGAATTCATGCGGCAAAACTGCTGGCCTCCATGCTCCTTTCTATGAGGGGAACCCCATATATCTATCAAGGAGACGAATTAGGGATGACTAACGTGGCTTTTAATGATCCTTCTGATTACAGAGACATCGAAACGCTTAACTATTTCAAATCGCTCGAATCTGAGGCTAAAAACCCAAAAGATTACATTCACAACGTGCACAAAATGGGTAGGGATAATGCCAGAACTCCAATGCATTGGACCGATGGTAAAAACGCTGGTTTTTCTGACGAAACGCCATGGATTAATCTCAACCCTAACTTCTCTGATATTAATGTTGAAGACCAGGAAAGGAATACCCAATCAGTATTGAATTTCTATCGTAAAATGGTTCAGTTTAGAAAAGACAATCCAACCTTGGTTTACGGCGACTATGAATCGATAGAGAATAATCATGAGCAGATATATTCTTATAGAAGGTGGGATGAGACAAATGAATTCTTAATCGTGCTGAACTTTTCAGACCAAGAAGTCGATTTTAGTCCCATTATTACCGGCTTAGAACTACTGGTTTACAATTATTCGGATGCTACTGAAGATTTATTGATGAGACCTTGGGAGGCCAAAATCTTTAGGGTAAACGACTAGTTGTCTTCTACTATTCTAATCTTTAGAAATGTGTGGTAATCGCGCTCATCCTCATATTCTCTTTTTACCCAAATGAAGCCGTTTTTATCACCGAAAAAGCGGTAATCGGTAGTACCCAAATCCCAATCAATTGTGCCCTTAAAGCCATTTTTATCAAATAGTAATTTTTCAGATTTCACATATTTCTCCTCTAGCTGCTTCAGCTCAGGAGACTCATACCATCTTGGCATTTTCCTAAGTACTTTGAACTGAGACTCCGGTATCAGCCCTTGATATTTGGCAATGAATTGATCCCCAAGACTATAAACGGTTGAAATAACTTTCAGTAAATCAGGAGCTTCTTTTCCTTCGAAAGAAACGGGTTCAACTATTGGCCAATATTCCTCCGGTAAAGTCAAAGTCGTTTTGACGGTATTGGTAAGGGCGTCCATAATGTAGATATTCTTATCCGCTTCATAGCCGACTACAAACTCACTACCTCCTAAATAATCCATGGTAGGAAAACCGTTTCCGATGTATTCCCCTCCAGTTCTATAAATGCTTTGCGCTGGTTTTCCAAAAACCGACTTCGCGGACTGTGACTTAAAATCTAGATTAAAAACCAACTCACCGGCATCATGGTATTCTTGGTTTCGGCTAACACCACCAATTGCCAGCGGCATTAAAGAAACAACAGCTGACTCATCACCTGAAGAATAGCCAATAATCCGCCTTACCCCATAGTTTAATATAGTTTGGCCACCTGCATAAACAGGGTGTTCAATTCGTTGTTCGCGCTTGCCTTCAGAGGAAAAACGGTACGTGTGGGTCATCCCATAAGCAACGATTTCATCCTTCCCATAAAAACTCCACCCTATACTTTGGCCTCCTATATACTCGGGCCCTTCCACAAATGGGCGAAAAATTGTTTTAACCTCGCCTTCTTCATTAATGACTAGCATTTCACCTTTCTGCTCGTCCATCAGCAGCAGCGTCTGGTTATTGGCATTATAGGCCTGCATAGTAACAAAAGAAAGTCGCTCAAAAACTACAGAATCAGCAATTTCAGCTTTATAATTAATCACTCCACTATTAATATTCTGAGCCTCATCCGATGAACTTCCACAGGAATAAATGAACATAATGAAAGCTAATAAAATCGAGATCTTATAAATCCGTTTGTGCATTGCTTATCTATTTATAAATTATGAAAAGATAAAAAGAATTGAGGCGATGTCAGAGAAGCTTTGGGGAATTGATTTAGGCGGTACGAAAATAGAGGGAATTGTGATGAAATCTCACGACAACCCTGAAGTTCTTGTCAGAAAAAGAATTGATACTGAGTCAGATAAAGGATACGAACACGTGCTCAACAGAATCCAAAGTCTTATTAATGATATGGCCGAAACTGTTGGCGAACAACCCATAAAACTGGGGATTGGTACTCCCGGTGCTATTGACCCTCCTACCGGCTTACTAAAGAATAGCAACTCGCAATCCATTAATAAAAAGCCTTTTCAGAAGGACTTGCAGTCACTGTTAGGTATTCCAGTGATAATGGCTAATGATGCCAATTGTTTCGCTTTGGCAGAGGCTAAAATGGGTGTAGTTCCAGAAGTTGATCCAGAAGCCAAAGTGGTTTTTGGTGTAATTATGGGCACAGGTTGTGGCGGTGGCGTCGTGGTTAACGGACAAGTTATAAACGGTAAGCAAGGGATCGGTGGAGAATGGGGTCACAACTTTTTAGATGCTTCTGGCGGCGACTGTTATTGTGGTAAATCTGGGTGTACGGAAAAGATTATCTCTGGTACAGGCCTGGAGAATTACTACGAAGAAATCACAGGGGTAAGAAAACGTTTAAAGGAAATTATTCCTGACGCTAGATCTGGAAAAGACCCCAACGCAGTGAAAACACTAAATCGTTTGATTCACTTCTTTGGACTAGGTATTTCTACCGTTATCAATTTGCTAGATCCTGATGTAATAGTACTCGGTGGTGGTGTAGGTAACATTGAAGAACTCTACACAGAAGGCATTGAATCTGCTCAAAAACATGTTTTCAACCCTCGATTAGACACTAAAATTGTCCGGCCAAAGCTCGGCGATAGTGCAGGGGTTTTCGGTGCTGCCTTCCTGACCGTTTAACAGCCATAATCAGCAGCTTCTATATTCTACTAAATAGCTATTTTATTTAGCATTAAACTATTATTTTTAGTTTACTAAATATTATAGCAATTGTATAAAGGAAGAGGCGCTCAAATTCAGGTAAAAAATAAGTTTTTGGCCCATGAATATGTTCAGGATCACCTTGAAGGAATTGATGAATACGATGATGAAGCGCCGAGAACGAAATACATTAAAGTTTTCCCGAAATCTATCGTCAATAAAGTAGAAAGCCCTGATGTTGGTATGGAATACTCTCTAAACCCGTATCAAGGTTGTGAACATGGTTGTATTTATTGCTACGCTAGAAATTCACACGAATACTGGGGTTATAATGCAGGCTTAGATTTTGAAAGGATTGTCCTTTATAAGCCCAATGCTGCCACACTACTCGAAAAGAAATTCCAAAGCCCTCACTGGAGCCCCAAAACGATAGTTTTATCTGGAAACACAGACTGTTACCAACCTTTAGAGCGAAAGTTAAAGCTCACCAGAAGCTTGCTTGAGGTTTTCTTAAAATATCAGCACCCGGTAGGCATGATCACAAAAAACGTGGTGGTAACGCGAGATATTGATTTATTGGGCCCCCTTGCCGATATGAATTTGGTAGGATTGCATTTCTCGCTTACCTCAATGGATGAAAAAGTGAGAAGAAAACTTGAGCCAAGAACGGCTACCGTAAAACAGAAGCTAAAAGCGATCGAAAAACTCACTAATCGAGGTATTCCAGTTAGTATAATGATTGGGCCGGTTATTCCAGGCCTAAACGATCATGAAATTCCAGAAATAATGAAAGCCACTGCTGGTGTAGGTGCTAGAGGTGCCGGATTTACTATGGTTCGGCTCAATGGTCAGATTGGAGAAGTATTCGAAAACTGGGTGCAACAAGCGTTTCCTAATAGGGCAGAGAAGATTCTAAGTCAAATAAAGGGGGCTCATGGTGGCAAGCTAAACGACAGTCGTTTTGGTAAACGCATGCGAGGTGATGGCCGAATTGTTCAATCCATTCACCGTATGTTCGAGCTTAGTAAAGCCAAATATTTTAAAGGTTCGCCCCAAAGACCTCCCCTTCGCACCGATTTATTTGTGAGAACTAATAAAGGCCAGATGGGGCTGTTTTGAGTTTTAAAGCTTCCTTAAAAGAGACTGCATAGCAGTAGTCTCTTTGAGCTTGTCTTTTACCTCATCTATAGAAACTCTTATTTGAGAAAGGTCATCTCTATCGCGAATCGTTACGGTATTATCTTCTAAGGTTTGATGGTCTACCGTGACACAATATGGTGTACCAATGGCATCTTGTCTTCTATAACGTTTTCCGATGGCATCTTTCTCATCATACTGACAATTGAAATCAAACTGAAGTTCACTTAAGATTTCTCGAGCTTTAGCCGGCAACCCGGAATCTACTTTCTTCAATAATGGAAGAACGGCTACATGATATGGTGCTAATGGAGCAGGCAGTTTCAATACAGTTCTTTCGCTACCATCTTCGAGCGTTTCTTCGGTATAAGCGCTTGTCAGCACGGCCAAAAACATACGGTCCAAACCAAGCGATGTTTCAACCACATAAGGTACATAGGCCTTATTCTCAACCGTATCGAAGAACTGCAATTTCTTACCAGAATGCTCTTCGTGGGCTTTTAGATCAAAATCAGTTCTAGAATGAACTCCTTCTAATTCTTTGAAGCCCATTGGGAAATTAAACTGAATATCGGCAGCAGCGTTTGCATAATGTGCCAAGTTTATATGGTCGTGGAATCGATAGTTTTCTTCTCCTAAACCGAGAGATTTATGCCAAGCAATTCGTTTGGCCTTCCAAGTCTGGTACCATTCCATCTCTTCGCCCGGTTTTACGAAATATTGCATTTCCATTTGCTCAAATTCACGCATTCTGAAGATGAACTGTCTGGCGATAATTTCATTTCTGAAGGCTTTACCTATTTGGGCTATACCAAAAGGAATCTTCATTCTGCCTGTTTTTTGCACGTTAAGGAAGTTGACAAAAATGCCTTGTGCTGTTTCAGGTCTAAGGTAAATCTTGTTGGCATCTTCTGCCACGGAACCCATCTCAGTAGAAAACATCAGGTTAAACTGGCGTACATCCGTCCAGTTTTTAGATCCCGATACAGGATCGGCAATCCCAAGTTCTTCGATAAGTGCTTTAACATCGGCTAGGTCACCGTTCTCAAGGCCATTTCCCAGTCTTTCATTGATGCTATCAATTTTAGACTGATTTCTGAGCACATTGGGGTTAGTCGCTAGAAACTGATCCTTATCGAAAGAATCTCCGAAGCGTTTTTCCGCCTTAGTTACTTCTTTCTGAATCTTGGCCTCGACTTTGGCAATGTAATCTTCAATCAAAACATCGGCTCTATATCTTTTCTTAGAGTCTTTATTATCGATCATCGGGTCGTTAAATGCATCTACATGGCCTGAAGCTTTCCAAGTAGTAGGGTGCATAAAGATAGAGGCATCGATACCGACTATATTCTCGTGCATTTGCACCATGGCTTTCCACCAGTACTGCTTAATATTATTCTTGAGTTCTACGCCGTTTTGCCCGTAGTCATAAGCTGCTCCTAATCCATCGTAAATTTCGCTTGACGGAAATATAAAGCCATATTCCTTCGCGTGACTTGCAATCTTTTTGAGCAAATTATCTTCATTCTGTGCCATGCCGCAAAGATATGCAAAAGGGGGGCAACTAAAACAAGCGCTTTAGAAAAAAGGAAAATGCCCTAGTATCAATCGTTTAAACAATATGTGAGTTAAAAAAACGGCTGTATTCAGGTAATTAGGTATCTTTACTGAAGATGTCTAGACGCTTAATCGTCATTTTTGGAAGTATAATTGTCATTTTATTGGCCATCATCGCCATACAACAATATCAGTTATATCTAACGAAGCAGTACAGTCCAGAGTCCACTTCTCAGTTTACAAATAGCGAAGTTAATATTAGGGTTACTTATAGCCGACCTTCTAAAAATGGAAGAGTCATTTTTGGAAACTTAGTACCTTATGGAAAATGGTGGAGAACAGGGGCTAATGAAACTACTGAAATTGAACTTTCTAGAGACATACTTTTTACCAATAATCAGCTCCTTCCGGCAGGCAAATATTCATTGGTAACTATCCCAGAAAAAAACGAGTGGACTATAATATTTAACACAAAAATACCCGACTGGGGGACAGATTATTTTCCAGAATTTGACGCGGCAAGAGTCAACGGAAAAGTAGAAAGTTTGCCCGGTGTAGTTGAGCTCTTTACCATCGATTTTACTGAGAAAAACGGCAATCCTGCCCTTATTTTAGCCTGGGACAACACCAAGGTCTCAGTACCATTTACAGTGCAGTAAATCAGCTGCGTTAGCGCCCTGCGGTCTACAAAAATTCTGCTGCCCCATTAAACCTTTTAATTTTTTGCTCATCCAAACAGCACATTAAAAGAAAAAATCATGAGGTCATTTATAAAATTATTTTTCATAGCTGCTACCGTATTTTCCAGCAGCCAATTATTAGCACAAGACAAAAACAAAACCTTGCTTCAAACGGAAAGAATGGCTAAGGCTTTGGAGCTTACAGATAAGCAAAAGTCGGCGTTGGATAAAGAGCTAAAAGCAGCTCAGGTAGAAAGGAAAGCTGCCATGGAAAAAGCCAAAGCTATTCGAGAGGAAATGAAAAGGGATGCTTTTGTTGCCAGACAGGCGCGTGAGGCTAAACTGAAGGAAATTCTTACCCCAGAGCAGTGGAAGAAGTATGAAAGTTCGAAAAAGAGGGTAAAGGGTGCTATGCTGAACAGAGGCAAAAGAGGCCAAGATTCACGAGAAAGAGGACGTTTCCAGGGTAGAAGTAGAATAGGACAAGACAGAAGACCCGTAAGAGATAGTTTAATGAGACGACGAATGGTTATGAAAAGAAGAGCTCATGCACCTAAGCAGCGGAAAGAAGCAGAAGAAAAAGAAAATGGTGGTGGAAATTAGATTATATCACGTTTAGATAACAAGGGGCATTGGGAATTGCCCCTTTTTTATTTCCAATCGGCCTCGTTCTTTGGGCCCATTTTTCCTTCTACGCTTTTTAGAAGCGTCTTCGCATCATAAACTTTTCCTCCTTTTATTACCTGACTTACGTTTCTAGTATTTGTAATTTCTACAAGAGGGTTTCCTGTCACCACAAAAGCATCGGCTAATTTGCTTACAGATATACTGCCCAGTATATCGCCTTTTCTCAAAGCATTCGCACCATTAATTGTAGCAATCTTAAGCACATCACTATTCGGTATGCCTACTGAAACTAAGGCTTCCATTTCTCGGTGAGCACTAAAACCAGGTATATATTCTCCTACTGAAGGATGATCGGTGCCTAATGTAATTTTACCTCCTTTATCGAAATAACGCTTTACAGTCACTTTTTTAACGTCGAATATCTTTTGGAACATGCCCAGTTCTTGACGGGTTTCTTTCGTGATTTCGAAAGCATATGGGGTTAAATATTTGCGTTCGTCATGCCAATAATCATAAAACTGATCTCGGTTCCCATAGTAGCCATAGGCTGTTAAAGTAGCATCAAAAAAGACTCCGTTTTGAATAAAATGATCAATCTGTTTGTCGATCGCTGGATCACTTGTGTCCAAGTTTTGTAGTGTTGCATATGCCGATTGTGAATTTGGCAGGGCATCTCCACCCAAAAAGTGCTCAATCCTGTCGATACCCATACTAATGGCGTCGCGTGGATTTACCGTATTACGGAAACCCGAACCTAAATGACCGGTTACTGGCAAGCCATGCATATGCGCTCTTTCGACTAAAGCTTTCAATAAAACGGGGGATATGCCTTTGGCCTTAAACCCAGCAACACCAAGCTCGGCCCATTTATCTACTTTATCGTATATATCTTGAATGGTAGTGCCTCTATTCCAGGCAGGAAATGCTGTACCAAAATATGGACCTGAACTATGAATTCTTGCCCCTACTTTTTCACCCCGATTAATCTTTCTTCTCGCCTCTAGCATCACCTCTGGTTGGATTTCACCGCCGGGAAACGTCGACGTAACGCCATTGGCTAGAAAAATAACAGGGTTAGCTTCAACCTCGTCTCGGCGCACGCCGTCGAAAGTAACCCGATAGTGCGCATGTAAGTCGAATAAACCGGGTAACAGATATTGATTTTCAGCCAGCGTGATGACTTCATATCCTTCGGCATTTTCAAGTAACTGATTGACCGAAACAAACTTTCCGCTCCGCACTACAATTCCGTTATTCTCAATCATTCCTCCCGACTCGGTGTCGAAATAGTGTCCTCCTTTGATGTAAAGGTTCTGAGCAACTAATGTTGATCCAATAAAAAAGCATAAAAGACTGAGGACTAAGGATAAAGAGGTTTTCATGGCCATGCGATTTACTGAAAGATAATAAAGCTACCGAAAAGTGCTAAACGCCAATTTACCAACGGCAACCTGATTATCGGTCAAAGCGCAAGGACACATCTTGAAGGCTGTCATTGGAACCTACCATAGTGAGTACATCTCCAAGTCTAAGTCTAGTATAGCCGTGGGTAATAATACTTTGGCCTCCGCGGTTTACAGATAGCACAATGATATCGGATGGTAAACGTAAATCTCTTAAAGCCAAGCCTCGAAGATTCGGATTCTGAACTTCTACGTCCATAGTATCCTGATTTTCTTGCATACCCAATAAGAGGGTTGCGGCTTGCGGAGATCTTACTAAATGATCCATTAGACTTACCATAGCTGTAGAAGGGTCTACTATTAGACAGTCTAGCTTATGGAACTTCTCGAAGTTATAGCGGTGGTTTAAGCGTACCACAATATCCTTAGTACCTACATGTTCATAAAGGATTTCGGCAATGGCCAAGTTCTCTTCATCAGTTAAGGTAAGTACTACTGCTTCGGCTTTTTGAACATTGTTTTCAGTTAGAGACGCTAGTGAGAACTCATTGACTTTATGGATAACCAAATCTGGATATTCATCAGCTTGAATGTCTTGCTTCTTGGTGATTAATTCAGCCTCCCAACCGTGTTCTTTAAGCTGTTTTGCCAAAGCGACAGATTGAGATTCAACGCCAATAATCATTGCATCTCTTACACCATCAAAATGCGGTGTATTGGCTTTTACTCTGGCTTCTCCCACCATTTGAATTGACCACTTGAAGAGCGGTGGCCCTACAAATTGATTTAAAACGATAACCGCTACAACGATAGTTTGAAACTCAGAACCCCACGCTGGAAAGGCGTTGGCCACAATTGTAGCAAGCCCTAAACCAACACCTGCTTGGGTAACGAAAGGCATCCATCCAATTTTTCTAAAAAGTGCTGAATCACCTGCTAGTGCACCCCCCAAGAAGGAACCAGCAATCATGGTGACGAGTCTAATACCGAAAAGCATAAAGGCCACACCAATTACTTTAACGAGTATATCTATGGAAACGGAGGCTCCTGTCAATGTAAAGAAACAGATGTAAATAATTGGGCCCATTTCTTCCAACAGCTTGATAAACTCATGCCTGAAGCGCGAATAATTGGTGACTATAAAACTACCGATGATACAGATTAATAACGGTTCAATGTGGAATTCAAAACCAAAGTGATCTTCGGTATAGTGCTTTACGAAATAGTAAAAGAGGTAAACAGCATAGCCGACAACGAGTATAAGCGCCATTTTCATATAGGCGTTGACTCGAATACTTAAGGTTAGTATCAGTAAGCGCCCCACGACATATCCTAAACCAAATGAGGCCGCCAATTCGGCTAAAAGGACAAGCAAAAACTGAATATTGAAAGGGTCTCCGTTAATCAGCGTTGTTGAAACGGATAGACAAACTGCGAACAAAATAATCACTAGAAAGTCCTTAATGACTGTGACTCCCATGGCCATTTGAACGAATGGTCCTTTGGCCCTCATTTCATTAATCACGGCGATGGCAGAGGCTGGTGATCGTGCCACAAAAATTGTTGCCATCATTATAGATACGCCAATTTTAGAGGCTGCATTCATTGATCGCATAAAGGCTATTTGATCTGATAGAAAATAGATCAGCACCGAACTCCCCACGAAGGTCACCATTAACTGGCCGAAGGTCATCCACTTAATGCTTCTCATTCTACCTCTAAGTTCTTTTAAATAGAGCTCAGCGGCGGCGGCAAAGGCAATAAAGGCAAGGGAAATATCATTTATGAATTGAAGCCCTGCACCGGTGTTTTGAGGAAGAAGCTTGAAAATGAAAGGTCCAGAAAAGAGTCCTACAACAAGAATTCCTGTAATAAAGGGCAGTTTAATCTTCTGAAAAAAACCAGCGATCTGATTGGCAGCCACAGCCACAATAATAAAGCCGCCTAACAATAATAAAACTTGTTGAATATCAGTCATTCACGAACAAATCAATGGTTTTTTAACAAAATTGAGTTTTGTGTAAGCTACCAAATTAACAAATTTCGCTTACGAAACGCGCCAAACAGACACAAATTGACGTGATTATTTCAAGACTGTTGTAACCTGAAGTCCTTTTGTAAGTGTTTTGTGAACAGGACATTTATCAGCAATTTCTACGATCCTATTTCTTTCGGCTTCAGACAGGTTTCCTGTAAGTTCTAGTTCTCTATCTATAAATTCTACTTTGCTGTTTTCATCTAAGTTCATAGCATCGGCAGCATGACGTTTCTCTCTCGATAGATGAACTTTTACTTCTTGTAGGTCAATTCCTTTATGGTTGGCATACATTCTGATCGTCATGGCAGTACATGCTCCCAATGAAGCCACTAATAAATCATATGGTGTTCCTCCTAAGTTAGTGCCACCAACATCAGTTGGTTCGTCCGTTATTAAGTAGTGCCCGTTAGCAACTACTTCTGTAAGCAAACCGTTGTCTTTTTCATTTCTCACGACAACTTGCCTGTCAGTAGTTAAATCTATTGATTCTTCAAAGCTCACGTATCTTTTTGCCCATGATGCTACTACTTCACCAACATATTGTGCATCCACTTTGTCTGTTAGTAAATGATCTGCACCATCTAAAGAAATATAGCTCTTTGGGTGCATTGCGGTAGTATATATTTTTTCTGCGTTTTTAATATCTACCGTCTCATCTTGTGGTGAGTGTAAAATAAGGAGTGGCTTATTCAGGTTTTTGATTCCTTCTGACTGTTCATAGTGCTTGAGGTCGTCTATAAACTGTTTTTTTATCGTAAAAGGTCGTCCACCTAAAGATACATCAGCTTTCCCAGAGGCTTTAATCTCGTCAATTGAACTACTAAAAAGGTGTTTAATGTGTGGAGGGTCAGCTGGTGCACCTACTGTGGCTACGGCTTCTATATATGCTAACTTATTCGCTGCTATCAGCACCGCTGCGCCTCCTAATGAATGGCCTACTAATAGTTTCGGTGCTTCATATTCAGTTTTCAAATATTCCGCCGCTACAATCAAGTCTTCTACATTACTTGAGAAATTCGTGTCTGCAAAATCGCCCTCGCTTTCACCCAAACCCGTAAAGTCAAATCTTAAAACGGCAATCCCTTTTGCGGTTAAACCTCTACTAATATGCGTTACCGCCATTAAGTTTTTAGAACACGTAAAACAATGCGCAAAGAGTGCAAAGGCCACTGGTTTTTTATCTACCGGCATTTCCAATTTGGCAGATAGCTGCTCGCCATGAGCATTTGGAAAGTGAAGTCTAATTGTTTTCATAACCGTGATTTATAAAGAAAGCGGATTCCACCAGAAAAAGTTCGATCTCAGCCTTTGAGTTTTATGATACTTGTGGAGTATAAAGACACGAAAAAGGGTACTGAGTAAGTGATCAATAACTTAGAAATATTCAGCTGATCCAATTCTTGGTTTACTAAGCATTCCCATTGATTTATACAGTTTAGTGTGGTACCAACAATGAGCGACATTTTAATGGCGAGCATCAAATTAGCCTTATCTGAAAAAATACTTTTCAGCAGATTCCTCTTTTTGTTGTGTTCTTGACGCCCCATGACCTAACAAAAATGAAATTCTAGCAGGAAAACGGGTGTCTTTCAACCTACATAAGCGCATTATTTCTTGAATTATAAGGGTAACCAATTTTTTAGGTGTTCTTTAATAGACTACCATTTAAGTCCGTTGTTTGCGTCGATGGCTACCGGAAAGTGAGGAAATTACTGGTTGCAACAAGCATTCGATTTGATAACGAGACCATAAATCACGAGCCCTGCCTACTAAGACAGGGCTTTATTTTTGTCCAGAATCATATTTAAGTAGAAATAGGCCTTATCAGCAAAACAAATATCTTTGCAACCTGTTTTGGTGCAATAGTCTTTACAAATGGGAAAAGAAAAAATAGGCGTATTAATAGTCAATTTAGGGACACCAGATAGCCCTGCTACTAAGGATGTTCGAAAATATTTGAGAGAATTCTTAATGGACGGTAGAGTTATCGACATACCTGTTATCCCTAGGTTTTTACTTGTTAATGGAATCATTGCACCTTTACGGGCCCCTAAATCCGCAAAAGAATATAGAAAATTATGGGTGGAGCGTGGTTCCCCTTTAAAATTCTATGGGTTCGATGTTCGTGACTTGCTTCAAAAGGCATTGGGTGACGACTACAAGGTTACTCTGGCAATGAGGTATCAAAGCCCTAGTATTGAAGAAGGATTAAACGAGCTGAAATCAGAAAATGTAAAGCGTATTATCGTTATACCCTTGTTCCCACAGTATGCTTCAGCGAGTACTGGTTCTGTTTCTGAAAAAGTGAATGAACTTGTTAGCAAATGGCAAATTATTCCTTCAGTATCTCATATAAATCAATTCATGGATCATCCGAAATTCCTAGAAGCTTTCGCCAACAATGGCAAGACGTTTATGGAAAAACAGGAATATGATCATGTGATTTTTAGTTACCACGGTTTACCTGAGCGGCATATTAAAAAAGGCTCTGTAGGAAATCAGTGTCAACTCGGATCTTGTTGCAGTGTGCTTCATGAAAGAAATCGATATTGCTATAGGGCTCAATGCTTCTATACTTCTAGAGAATTAGCCAAGCGTTTGGGCCTGAAGGAAGATGACTACACTACGACCTTCCAATCGAGACTTGGTAAAGATCCTTGGATTAAACCTTATACGGATGAGGTTTTGAAAGACCTTCCAGGAAAAGGCATCAAAAAAGCATTAGTGTTCTCTCCTGCATTTATTTCTGATTGCCTTGAAACAACCATTGAGGTGGGCGAAGAATTTAAAGAAGAGTTTATTGAAGCGGGTGGCGAAGTTTGGGATTTAGTTCCTAGTTTGAACGATTCTGATACTTGGATTGAATGCTTAGAAGACTTGGTTAAGAAAGCCTAATTCTGCGGCAATTCTCTTATAAAAACAACTTCAACCATTGGTGGAGAACCTTGGGCACAGGTGGCCAATTCGGTACTGTTCGTTAGTATTACCTCTACTTTTAGCCCGTTTATTTGATAAATAGGATCAAGGTTAATAGGAACTACTGTTGACCCAAACTCATTATCGAATTGTATAACAAATGCACAATTCTGAAAACCCGTTACACTTGAGCCACTTCGAATTGTAGCCAGCTGTTCAGCTTTTACATTCACAGTTTTACAACTGGAGAGGAAAAGGATTAAACCTAAGAATACTGCGTGTTTTAACTTCATGTTTTATATCATTTTCATCTACGATTCTGCCGTAGATTTAAACGGTAAGCATACATGTTGAGGATTTAGGCTACAATATACGGACAATATTAATTCGACGGACTTATTTGCTCAATTCTAAGCATCGAAATACTATTTGTCCCCCCACAATCATTTGTTTGATTCAAAAATTCAACTTTTAAGAAAACGTCAAGACCATCTTGTTCGTATTCCAAATTCAAATAAGTTGGTTTGTAGAGGGTGCCATTTATACGAATTAGAAAACCACAGGATTCGAATCCAGTTTGAGTTGAACCATCAACTATTGTCCCATTAGCCGTTGTTGTTTGGACTCCCTCGTTACTACAAGACATAGCAGCTGTCAGCAATAGACATAAAATGAGGGGTTTTAGGTTCATAGTTTATAACCGTTACACTAAATAGACTGTCAAAAGTGAAAAAAGTTGTCTTAAGCTAGAACTGGGTCTAAAATTTCGACCAACTTCTCTAGTACATAATCAACTTCTTGGGCCGTATTATATTTTGAAAAAGAGAATCTAATTCCTTGTCTGTCCGGATCGGCTTTTATGCCATTCAACACGTGAGATCCTGTAGCAGCACCACTATTGCAAGCGCTACCTCCTGATGCAGAAACTCCATTGATGTCCAGATTGAACAAGAGCATGTCATTGTCCTCCGATGGCGGGAAACTAACATTAAGCACCGTGTATAAACTGTGCCCATCTCTAACGTCTCCGTTGAAAGAAACGCCTGAAATTTTTTCGGTCAGACCAGCAATCATTCTGTCTTTTAAGCCTCTCACGTGCTTTTGATGTTGATCCATTTCGCGGTATGCTATCTCTAAAGCCTTAGCCATACCTATAATACCGTAGAGATTCTCTGTTCCTCCTCTATGGTTTCTTTCTTGGCCACCTCCGTGGATAAAACGGCCTATTCTTTTACTCTTGCAAACTCTTAAAAAGCCGACACCCTTCGGTCCATGAAATTTATGGCCTGCACCTACTAAGAAGTGACACTTTAGGTTTTGCGTATCATGAGCAAAATGCCCCATGGTTTGCACAGTATCTGAATGAAAAACAGCGTCGTATTCAGAAGCTATCTCTCCTATAGTATTGATATCATTTAGTGTGCCAATCTCATTATTGGCGTGCATAATCGAAACGAGCGATCGGCTATTGTTCTTAAGCAGCGATTGCAAGTGGTCTAGATTAACGTGCCCTTGATCATCTAACTCCACATAGCTTACTTTGGCTAAACCCATTTCTTCCATTTTCCTGGAAGTTTCTAGTACGGCTTTATGTTCAATTTCTGTAGTAATGATATGCTTTAATCCATAGGCATCAACTGAACATGTAATGGCTGTATTATCGGCCTCGGTTCCTCCAGAGGTAAAGAATATTTCGGAAGGAGCCGTATTCAACAAATCTGCAACTTTCCTTCTGGCGTGTTCAATTTTAGTACGTGCCTCTCGGCCGTGAGCATGCGTGGAAGATGGGTTACCAAATACATCGAGCATAAGAGGCTTCATTTCCTCAAACACTTCAGGGTCTAGTGGTGTGGTTGCTGCATTATCGAAATAGATATTCATGTCAGTAATATTAATTGGACACAATTTCTTTAATATCAGAAATAATTTTGTTTGCCAAATGATCCGCAGTATTCAGCGATTCAGATTCGGCATATATTCTAATAATTGGTTCAGTGTTTGACTTCCTTAAATGTACCCATTCCTTGTCAAACTCGATTTTTACCCCGTCAATAGTATTAACGGGCTGATCGCTATACTTTTCTTTCATCGATTCCAATACTTTATCTACATCGATATCTGGTGAAAGGTCAATTTTATTTTTAGAAATAAAATAGCTCGGATAGGAAGATCTAAGTCTTGAAACTGGTTTTCCGTATTTAGCTAAATGTGTTAGAAATAGGGCAATTCCTACTAGCGCATCTCTACCATAATGTGAGTCTGGATAAATGATTCCACCATTTCCTTCGCCACCAATTACAGCATTGGTATCCTTCATTTTAGTTACCACATTCACTTCTCCCACGGCTGAAGCATTATAGGTTCCACCATGCTTTTCGGTAACATCCCTTAAAGCTCTAGTCGATGATAGGTTAGATACTGTATTGCCTTTTGTTTGTGAAAGCACATAATCGGCTACTGCTACTAAGGTATATTCTTCCCCAAAAGGAGTACCATCTTCCGTAAGAAAGGCCAAACGATCTACGTCAGGGTCTACTACAATGCCTAAATCATATTTTCGGCTTTCCATAGCCGAGGAAATTTGTCCTAAATGCTCGGGCAAAGGCTCGGGATTGTGTGGAAACTGACCATTTGGTTCACAAAACATTTCTTCAACTTCTACTCCTAACGCTTTTAAAAGCGGTGGTAGCGAGATGCCTCCTGTAGAGTTTACACAATCAATAATTACTTTAAAGCGAGCGTCTTTTATGGCTTCTGCGTCTACTAAAGCTAATTCTAAAACGGACTGTATATGCTTGTCGATATAAGTATCGTCTTGGCTGATTTTTCCTAGGTCCCTAACTTCAGCAAAACTGTAAGCGTCGTTCTCTGCAATCGCTAAAACCTCTTGCCCGTCTTGTCCGCTTATAAATTCCCCAGTTTCATTAAGTAGTTTGAGTGCATTCCACTGCACCGGATTATGACTTGCAGTTAGAATGATTCCCCCCCCTGCTTCTTCTAATGGTACGGCAAACTCGACAGTTGGAGTTGTTGACAATCCTAAATCAATGACATCGATTCCCAATCCAATTAGTGTGGAAGAAACGAGGTTAGAAATCATCTCTCCAGAAGGGCGTGCGTCTCTACCAATTACGATTTTAGACTTGCCAGATTTTTCTTTTACCCAGGTTCCAAACGCTGCTGCAAACTTAACCGCATCGATGGGAGTCAATGCTTGATCAACACTTCCTCCTATGGTTCCGCGAATTCCTGAGATAGACTTAATTAATGTCACTGTACCTTGTTTGATTTAGCTACAAAAGTAGCAAAACAAGTGCAGAAACAAGCCAATTATCCACGATGTAAAAAGGAAATAACTAGAGGTGTTATTTAAACTTTGCTAAGACCTTGTCAACCTCATTATCAGGGTTACCACAAGACTCACCAGCTTGGACATCTTTGCCGCAAAAGCCACAGCGAACACCTTCTTTATTTAAGAAAGGGCTTTGCGAAGCGCATGTACCCTTGAATTCTCCATTCTTCAATAAGATGAGTCTTACTGACATTCCTACAAAGAATAACCCGACTAAAATTAATGTTAATACGAGAGTGGTCATAACAGACTAATTTGAAGCAAATTTAAATATACTTGGTTTCATAACACTACCTTTGCAACATAAGTTTCGATAAAACCCAATAGCTCAATGATTCAACCACCAAAAGATCTCAAAAGGAAAGAAAAACTAGCTGCCTTTGATAGATTATTGACCATTATGGATGAATTAAGGCTCAATTGTCCTTGGGATAAAAAACAGACGCTTGAAACGATTAGGCATTTAACGATAGAAGAAACTTATGAGCTTTCTGATGCCATCATTAATGAAAACCTTGATGAAGTAAAAAAGGAGATTGGTGATCTTATGCTTCACATGGTGTTTTACTCAAAAATTGCTGATGAAAAAGAAGCGTTTGATGTGGCTGATGCGCTAACCGCCATTTGTGATAAACTCGTTCACCGACACCCACACATTTATGGGGATGTGAAAGCGGAAGATGAGGAAGCTGTAAAAGCGAATTGGGAGAAGATTAAGTTAAAGGAGAAAGGTAATGTCTCAGTATTAGGCGGTGTACCTAAATCTTTACCCGCTTTGGTAAAGGCCATTAGAATACAAGACAAGGCACGTGGAATTGGTTTTGATTGGGAAAAGAAGGAGCAGGTTTGGGAGAAGGTGGAAGAGGAAATGCAAGAGTTCAAAGAGGAATTCAATGTGTCTTCCGATAAAGAGATGAATAAAGAAAGAGCACAAGCAGAATTTGGTGACCTATTATTTTCTCTAGTCAATTATTCGAGATTCATCGAAATAGACCCTGAAGAAGCGCTGGAACGAACTAATTTGAAATTTATTAAGCGTTTTCAATACTTAGAAAATGAGTCTAAAAAAGATGGAAAAAGTATTTCTGACATGAGCTTAGCTGAAATGGATGAGTATTGGGAAAAAGCCAAAGCATTAAAATGATCTTTAAACGACTCCTTGGTAAATTTCTCGTCTGGAGAATCAGACATTTGAGCATCAAAAATTTCGTCATCCTTTTGGCAGGAGTGATTGGAGTGATTGGTGGCCTTGCAGCCGTTACACTAAAAGGTACTGTTCATTTAATACAATCAGGTTTACTATCGTTAAACCTATCTTTTGCTTATATCTTCTTTCCTGTCGTAGGAATACTGATTACAGCTATCATCGCCAAATACGTGCTTAAAGAAAGGCTTGGCCATGGGGTAACGTACATTCTATACGCCATTTCCAAAAAGTCGAGTATCATTAAGCGTATAAAAATGTATAGCAGGATGATTACCTCTGCCATTACTGTTGGTTTTGGAGGTTCAGTAGGTCTAGAGGCACCAATTGTTGTTACTGGTTCAGCTATCGGATCTAACATTGGCCGTTTAATGCACCTCAATTATAGACAGCGAACCTTAATGATTGGGTGTGGTGCGGCAGCGGCAATATCAGGTATATTCAACTCACCTGTGGCAGGAGTAATTTTTAGTATTGAAGTAATCTTAAGCGAGGTTACCATTGGTGCTTTCATTCCTCTATTAATCGCTTCTGTACTCGGTTCACTCATTTCAATGTTGTTTTCAGGGGACGATGTTCTTTTTTCATTCAACCTAACGGATCCATTTTTAACCAATGACTTTCTGTTTTACTTATTACTCGGTGCTATTTGCGGCTTAGTAGCCTATTACTTTACCAACACCACGTTATTTGCCGAAAGACTTGTCTCTAAAATTAAACAGCCCATCATTAAAGCCTTAGTTGGTGGTCTTGCCCTCGGTGTATTGATACTAGTCTTTAATCCACTTTACGGTGAAGGCTACAATACAATTAAATTGATTCTCAATGACGAAGCTTCCTCTGTATTTAGCCAAAGCGAATTCTTATCTGGCTTCTCCGACCCATGGGCTATTGTAGCCTTTGCCTTATTAGTTTTATTGCTCAAGCCCTTTGCTACTGGCTTTACAATTGGTGCAGGAGGTAACGGTGGTATTTTCGCTCCTTCTTTGTTTATAGGTGGGATCACAGGGTTTCTTTTTGCCTCGGTAAATAACCTTCTAGAATTGGGCAAAACTATATCTGTAAGCAACTTCACTTTAGTAGGAATGTGTGGCGTAATGAGTGGTGTTTTACATGCTCCGCTCACCGCAATTTTCTTAATTGCCGAGATCACCAGCGGCTATACTTTGTTTTTACCATTAATGCTCGTATCTGCTATTGCCTACAGCACCAACAGCTATTTCCAAAAGCACTCTTTCTATACTTCGAAACTCATTGAATCAGGTGATTTAATTCAATACGATAAAGACAAACAGCTGCTGAGCTTAATGAACATTAGCAAGTTAATTGAGAAAGACTTGCTGACTATTCATCCCGAGAGAAAACTCGATGATTTGGTAGATTTAGTGAAGAAATCTAAGCGGAATATCTTTCCTGTTGTAGATGAAAATAACGTACTAAAAGGCATAATTACACTTGATGATATTCGGGAAATCATGTTTGACAAGGAATCACAGAAAAATGTAATTGTTGGAACATTGATGCATAAACCCCCTGAAACGGTTAGTTCAAAAGAAAACATGCAACAGGTAATGGGTAAATTCGAAAAAACTGGTGCTTGGAATTTACCAGTCATAGATAATGACGAGTACGTAGGTATTGTATCCAAATCCAGAATCTTTAATACCTATAGAACAAAGCTCAAAAGGCAAAACAAGGAATAAGCCCCTAAAATAGCCTCAAAGCCCTTGAAAACCAATAAGATAAAACTTTCGGTATTTTCTCTTTTGGTGCAATCTTGAAATAGTTATCAACAAAATTTTAGCTTTAAATTTGTTCCATAACTCACTGATTTACTGGTGTTTATGGGTTTTTAAGCAAACCCTGTGGATAAAAAACGAAAAATGTGGAAAAAAAATAGGTCATTTTTTTGATTCTTTTTTTTGTCTAAAAACGGTCAATTTTGATGACAATCAAAAATATGGTTTTACCAGTATTTCACTTAATATAAGGCGTAAATAATTGACTTCATTATTTCGCTCCTAATTAGTCATCGCTTACCTAACCTAGCCACATTGTTTTAAATCATTGATTACCTAAATATTAAGAACACTAAGACAATGGATTATAGTTTTTTACATTCGATTAACTTTTTGTACACATTGGATAGACTCTGAAAACCGCCCTACTTGGAATAGTACAATTTTAAATTAAGGAATACGCTACATTTTTATAGCTGCAAATATCAAATTCTTGAGTTTAAGATAAAGTGAAATAAATGCGGATAATCCACGTAGAAGAAGCTACCGAAATAGCCAAAATTTGAATTTCTTTTTATTGCGCTTTACCAATACTCATCAGGGTAAGGATATCGTCTAGGTATTCTCTTGAATTGGAGAGCCTTGGTACTTTATGCTGCCCACCTAGCTTACCTCGACTCCGCATCCACTCATAGAAAGTTCCTGTAGCCGCTTGGTGAACAATGGGTTGTTCCAAGGCTAAGCTTCTATGCCGTTTGGCATCGTAGTCTGAGTTGATATCTCTCAAAGTTTCATCTAACAGCTTAACGAAACGATCCATATCGTCAGGGTCTCTTTCGAATTCCACAATCCACTCGTGGGCGCCTTTTTCGTTTTCCTTGAAGTAGCGTGGAGCGGCTGTAAAATTATTTATCTGAGCTCCTGTTTTTTCAGAAGCGAGGGCAATTGCTCTTTCAGCATTTTCTACAACCACTTCTTCTCCAAAAGCATTGATAAAGTGTTTTGTTCTACCAGAAATTTTAAAGCGAAAGGGGTTAATGGAAGTAAACTGAATGGTATCACCAATCTTATAACGCCAAAGACCGGCATTAGTGGAGATAATTAAGGCATATTGTTCTCCTAGTTTCACTTCACTTAGTCCTATTGTTTGTGGTGACTCTTTATGAATTTCAGCAAACGGAATAAATTCATAGTAAATGCCATAGTCTAGCATAAGCAGCATGTCCTCGGAACCTACTTCGTTTTGAATACCGAAAAACCCTTCGGACGCATTATAAGTTTCCATATAGCGCATGTCATCCGATGGAATTATGCTTTTAAAAATGCTCTTATATGGGCCAAAGGCGACGGCACCGTGGAAGAATACTTCCAGGTTTGGCCAAACTTCATGAATATTATCCACGCCTTTGAGTTCCATTATTTTTTGAAGAAGGATTATGGTCCATGTCGGCACGCCAGAAATGCTCGTCACATTTTCATTCATGGTATGCTGTGCCATCAGGTCTATTTTACTTTCCCATTCCTCTAAAAGGGCAATATCAAGCGTTGGCGTTCTTACAAACTTGGTCCAATAAGGTAAATTAGACATAATAACAGCGGAAACATCTCCGTAAAAGGATTCACTATTACTATCAAATTGGTTGATTTGCTGGCTACCTCCTATCGTTAGTCCTTTCCCATCAAACATCTTTGTTTGTGGGTAATTATTACAATAAATGGAGAGCATATCTTTACCTCCCTTAAAGTGGCACTCCTCTAAAGCTTCATACGAGACAGGAATAAACTTACTCCTTGCATTGGTGGTTCCGGAAGACTTCGCAAACCACTTCACATCCGACGGCCAAAGCAAGTTTTGCTCTCCTGCCATATTCCTTTCTATGTAAGGACAAATGTCTTCATAAGAGGAAATTGGAATTAATCGCCTGAACTGCTCTTCGGTGTGTACATCCGAAAATCCGTGTGTTCTTCCAAACTCAGTATTTCTTCCTGTGGTAATGAGTTTTTTAAATAGTTCTTCCTGAACATCATGAGGGTATTTCATGAATAGCTCAATCTGATGCATGCGTTTCTTCATGACCCAGGTGAGTATGGAATTCAGAATGGCCAAAGCTTAAATTTTTCTTTTCAATTCAAAGTGTTTACCAAGATACACTTTTCTGACTTGTTCGTCAGCAGCAAGTTCTTCCGCCGTACCGGCCTTCAAAAGTTTCCCTTCAAACATAAGATAGGCTCTATCTGTAATAGAAAGGGTTTCTTGCACATTATGATCGGTAATGAGAATACCGATGTTACGATCTTTCAATTTGGCTACAATGGTCTGTATTTCTTCTACTGCAATTGGGTCTACACCAGCGAAAGGCTCATCGAGCAAAACAAAATTTGGGTCTACAGAAAGTGCTCTTGCAATCTCGGTTCTACGGCGTTCTCCTCCTGAAAGTACACGCCCAAGGTTTTTCCGAACATGGGTAAGGCTAAATTCCTCCAACAAAGATTCCATTTTCTCTTTCTGAGCTTGCTTTGGCAATTTTGTCATTTCGAGCACCGCCATAATATTCTGCTCTACTGTTAGTTTTCGGAAAACGGAAGGTTCTTGCGCTAAATACCCTAAGCCGGCTTGTGCTCTTTTAAACATGGGGAGTGCGGTAATATCTTCGCCATCCAATAATACCTGGCCTTCGTTTGGTCTTACCAAGCCTACTATCATATAGAAAGTAGTGGTTTTTCCGGCTCCATTCGGCCCTAACAGCCCTACAATCTCTCCTTGTTTTACTTCTACTGAAACGTCATTAACTACTTTTCTCTTTTTGTAGGTTTTAACAAGATGTTCAGCGGATAACTTCATTTTTGTAAAATTAGTCTAATCAATCAAACTTGAGGTCTTTTAGAAAGAGTTGAAGCGACTTTCTTCCACGAAAATCATTCTCTTCTACCGAAAAAGCAATATGAAATCGCATTCCGCTAGAAATCAAATCTGAATACTCTCCGAATCCAAAGCCTATCACATCATAAGCAACATTCGTTCCTTGTTGTCGGACTGTAAACTTTAAATGCTGCTCTTTCAGGACTTTTACATTTTCGGCATGTACATGCTCTGTTACTAAGACTGGTTGTGGGTTCCCCGGTCCGAAAGGTGCCATTTGAGAAATTATGCTATAAAATCGGTCATTGATTACTTCTAAATTGACTAGGCTGTCAATATTGATGGCAGGTGTAAGTTGATCTTCTGTAATGTCACGTGACACTACTTCTTCAAACTTCTTTCTAAAGGCATCCACATTGTTTATCGGCATGGTAACACCTGCGGCATACATATGTCCTCCGTACTGTTCCAATAAGTCTGAACATTCAGAAATAGCGGCATAAACATCAAATCCCATAACGGACCTAGCAGAACCTGTAACCATATCATTCGACTCCGTCAGAATAACGGTCGGTTTATAAAACTTATCGATACAACGTGAGGCTACAATTCCGATAACGCCTTTGTGCCAATCTTCCTTATATAATACGGTAGACTTTGCATTCCTGAATTCGTCATTTGACGCTATCATTTCAATCGCTTCCTCAGTATTAGCACTATCAAAATTTCGTCTAGCATCGTTTTTATCATTAACGGTCGCGGCCAACTTTAAAGCTTCTTCTTCCGTTTCCGCAAGTAAAAGATCTACTGCGGCTCCAGCGTCGTCCATTCTTCCAGCTGCATTTATTCTTGGCCCAATACCAAATACAATACTTGAAATTGTGAGTGCTTTTTGGGCCCTACACAACTCGATGAGTGCTTTTAATCCTGGACGCGGTTCCTTGTTCACTTTTTGTAAACCGAAAAAAGCCATCACTCGGTTTTCGCCTGTAATCGGCACTATATCTGAGGCAATACTTACGGCTAATAAGTCTAAATAAGGGTAGAGTCTTGAAAGTTCTATACCGGACTGGATACAGAAGCCTTGCAGTAATTTAAAGCCAACGCCGCAGCCTGAAAGCTCTTTATAAGGGTAAGTACAATCCGTTCTTTTAGGGTCTAAGACGGCAAAAGCTGCAGGCAATTCTTCTCCCGGGGTATGATGATCACAAATGATAACATCTATATCAAGATCATTAGCTTCTTGCACCCGATCGACTGCCTTTATACCACAATCTAGCGTTATAATAAGGGAATAGCCTTCCGCTTTTGCGTATTGAATGCCTTGACTAGAAACGCCATAACCTTCTTTATATCTGTTGGGAATGTAATAGCCTAACTTGTCGTAAATCTCTCGTAAAAACCCGAAAACAGTGGCTACGGAAGTGGTACCATCAACGTCATAATCTCCATAGATCATGATTTTCTCATCATTGGCTATGGCATCCGTCAGGCGGTTTACCGCCCGATCCATGTCTTTCATTAAAAAAGGATCGTGCAGCTGTTCTAGTGAGGGGCGAAAGAAGCTTTTAGCCCCCTCGAAAGTCGAAACACCCCTTTGCACCAGTAACTTGGCTAAAGTCTCATCAACTTTAAGCTCTTCTTGAAGAACATTGAGGGCCTCTTCATTATGCCCTTCTTCAAATAGCCACCGTTTCTGCATTAAGTTAAATTTACTTTATAATCCTTTATTAAAGGCAAAAAAAAAGCAGTGCCCTAGAAAAGGCACTGCCTAAGAATACGTTTAAAAAACTAGTTAGACACTTTCTTTATGTCCAAAACTTCTTTTAGTGGAACACGCTTCCCATCCCTGTAAGGAACGATCCATGCGTCTTCTACACCCATTTCTCTTAGGTATCTTTTCAATACGTTAGCGTCATCGTAATTCCTGAAATTACCGATTACGTACTTTCTCAACTCTTCCATTTCCTCCTCAGAGAAATCTTTAGCGCTGTTAGCATATTTGTTCAGGTCAATTTTTCTGAATGCTCCTACTTGTACTTTGAATACCACCCCGACACTAAAATCTTCTCCACCGTCTCTTTCCACTTTAACTGGACGTCTGTTCGGTTGAGATTTTAGGTTTTCAATTTCACGCTGAGAAACCTGAAAGGCCGCCTGCATTCTAGTTACTTGCTTTTGCAATTCACTAATTCGATCATCCTTGCTAGAGAGTTGCCTTTCTAGGTTTTGGATCTCTCCTTGGCTAGCCGCTATTTGCGCCTTTTGCTCAACATTTTCGTCAGAAAGTCTTTTAAACTCCTCGACCGTTAGCTTCTTTTTACGCTTCTTCCACTCACTAATTTCCTTCTTAGTTAAGGGTCTAACATCTATGGTTTGGGCTAGTGCTGCGGTTGCAACAAAAACGCCAAGCAGCATGGTTAAAAATACTTTTTGACCTTTCATTCGGGTAAAATTGGATTCAGTTTTACAAGTTATGACAATATGATCAGCTTTTCAAACTACCGATCATATCCTCAGGGCGCACCCATTCGTCGAATTCCTCTGCGGTTAAGTAACCTAAATTAACAGATTCTTCCTTCAACGTAGTGCCATTCTCGTGTGCCGTTTTAGCAATCTTTGCAGCCTTTTCATAGCCGATTTTGGTGTTTAATGCAGTAACTAACATTAGTGAGTTATTCAAGTGCTGCTGAATGCTCTTATGGTTTGGTTCTATGCCTATAGCACAATTCTGCTCAAAAGAAACACAAGCATCTCCTATCAGTCGGGCAGATTGCAACAGGTTATAAGCCATTACCGGCTTAAATACGTTTAGTTCATAATGTCCTTGGGCACCTGCAACTGATACTGTAGTATCATTACCCATTACTTGAGCACATACCATAGTTATAGCTTCACATTGGGTAGGATTAACTTTACCAGGCATAATTGACGAACCTGGCTCATTTGAAGGAATTATGATTTCGCCGATTCCAGACCTTGGCCCAGAAGCAAGCATTCTAATGTCGTTGGCTATCTTATTTAGAGATACTGAGAGTTGTTTTAAGGCACCATGTGTTTCTACAAAGGCATCATGAGCTGCTAGTGCTTCAAACTTATTCTCGGCCGTTACAAAAGGTAAGCCTGTAAACTCAGCAATCTTTTTTGCCACTAGCTCAGCATAGCCTTCTGGTGTATTAATACCCGTACCTACAGCCGTACCGCCCAATGCCAATTCTGAAAGGTGAGCCAATGTATTGTTAAGGGCTTTAAGACCGTGATCCAACTGGGAAACATAGCCAGAAAACTCTTGGCCTAAGGTAAGCGGAGTAGCATCCATTAGGTGAGTACGTCCAATTTTTACCACATTCATAAAAGCCTCTGACTTTGCCTTGAGGGTATCTCTTAAATGCTCTACTCCAGGAATAGTAGTTTCTACAATCATCTTATAGGCTGCTATGTGCATACCTGTTGGATAGGTATCGTTTGATGATTGGGATTTATTCACATCGTCATTCGGATGAATAAAAGTGGTTCCTTCACCTAATTTGTTGCCTGCTAAAACGTGAGATCTGTTGGCAACAACTTCATTCACATTCATATTAGACTGCGTTCCTGAACCGGTTTGCCATACCACCAACGGAAATTGATCGTCTAGAGAACCAGTAAGAATTTCATCACAAACAGCAGAAATTAAATCGCGCTTTTCTTCGCTTAGCACTCCCAATTCACAATTAGTGTGCGCAGCTGCTTTTTTTAGATAGGCAAATCCATGAACCACTTCTAAAGGCATGCTGGCCTCAGGGCCTATTTTAAAGTTATTACGAGATCTTTGAGTTTGGGCACCCCAGTACTTTTCAGCAGGTACTTCTACATTGCCCATTGTATCTTTTTCTATTCTGTATTCCATTGTGAATGAGATGTTTTTAAGCAGCTCAAAATTAGGCATTGGCAGGTTGAACATAAAGGAAAACTCGGGTTATTCACCGAACGGTAGCCAGAAGTGAAAATACTTGGTCGAAAGCTCTGACCGTTTACCGAGACGTGGCGTTTGTTTACCGATTTCACGAATCTATTCGGTTATTAATCAGCGTACATTTGAATAGTCAAAAACAACAAAACAACTTTTGGTCGGTACGTCTCTTTGGTCAGAGACATTTTAAAAGTCCAAAGGTCAAAACTCAAAAACAACAAAACGCTTAAAAGCTAACAATCATGGAATCAAAATTAAACAGACGAATATTTGTAGGAGCAGCCTTCTTAATCATAGGCCTTCTATTGACTTTCGATAATCTCGAAATCTTCAGATTTAATCTACCTTACTATCTTTTCAGATGGCATTCAATACTTATCATAATTGGTGTATTTATGCTAACCGTTAGAGATAAGGTCGGACTAGGAATCACATTGCTCATCATTGGCGGTATCTTCTTGCTGGACGACATGGCAGATTATTACTACTGGAACTTTGGTTTCAATGACATATTCGACTTATGGCCATTAGCGCTTGTAGGAGTTGGTCTCTCCTTAATATTGAAGCGTAACAGCCATAAAGATCAGTATGAAAAAAAAAGTTTTGAAAATGAACTCGACTACGTCGACGAACTGGCAGTATTTTCAGGAGCCGAGCGAGTGGTCACATCAAAAGAATTCAAAGGAGGCAAACTCACTTCAATATTTGGAGGAACAAGTTTAAACCTTACCAACTCTGATTTAGCCTGGGGCACGAACGTATTGGATGTATTTGTTCTATTCGGAGGTTGCGACATAAGAGTACCATCAGACATGAATGTGAAAGTAAAAGTCACTGCAATTTTTGGAGGCTTCTCAGATGAGCGCAAAGTAATCAACGAAAATGATGCTAACGACGGCAAAGAATTGGTTATTAAAGGTTTAGTACTCTTTGGAGGCGGAGAGGTTAAATAAACAACAGGTTCTAAATAGGTGGGCTTCAGCTTTATTAATGAAGCCCACCGTTATTCCTTTCTAGCTTTTTTGTAATTTCCGCTTCGGCGGATTTTTTTATGAACCACCCTTTTATCCGAAATAGAAATATCATTGTTTACACGGCCATTTGGCTGATGATCAGTATCCTATTTGCTTTTGGGTTATATTACTTTAATGACCTTGAAGTAAAAATGGCTGCTATAGACAGTGCCATTTTTAATGGGATTTTCTTCGGTTTAGGCCTATCATATTGGTTCAATGTTCGCTATAGTTCATTCGACAAATCACAACTACTCAATCTTATTATAAGCCATGCCGCAGCATTGGTTATTTCAGTAGGCTTAGCTCTTTTTCTTACAAATAGTATTCTTAGCCGGCTAGGTCACGAAGAAGAGTACCTAAACTTTCTGCGAGAATCCTTACCATGGCGAGGTGCCTTGGGTTTAATGTATTATTTCATCATCATTTTGGTGTATTACCTTATCCTATACTATGATGATGTCAATCAAAAGAGTCAAGAGCGATCGCAATTGGAGACGATGCTCAAAAGCTCCGAACTTGAGATGCTTAAATCTCAGATAAACCCTCACTTTATATTCAATAGCCTGAATTCAATAGCTTCATTAACGATAATTTCACCTGAGAAAGCGAGAAATATGGTGGTAAAACTATCCGAATTCTTGCGCTACTCACTAGGTAAAGAAAACGACCAGATGAATACAATGGATGATGAAATCAAAAACATCATGTTGTACCTAGATATTGAAAAAGTAAGGTTTGGAGATCGGCTTTCGGTAGAAAGTGAAATTGAAAAAGACTGTTTGAACTTAAACCTTCCGAACTTAATTCTTCAACCAATTTTTGAGAATACCATTAAGCATGGCATCTATGAAAGTTTAGAGCAGGTAACGATTAAGTTAAAGGCTTGGAAAGAACAAAGTCTCTTGAGAATTGAAGTAAGCAATCAATTCGACCCAAAAGCGGTTGGTAAAAAAGGAAAAGGCATAGGGTTGAAAAATGTAACTGAGCGACTTCGACTTATTTATGGCGTTCCCCAATTGGTTGTTACCGAGAAGACTGATAACTTATTCACTGTTAGGCTCGATATACCACAAATTGCAACCGACGAATGATCCGCACTATAATTATTGATGATGAAAGTTTAGCAAGGGACTTGATAAAAGCCTACTTGCAAAAATTCGATGATATTGACGTCATTCAAGAATGTGGTGATGGATTTCAAGGCCTAAAAGCTATTCAAGAACACAAACCTGATCTTATCTTTTTAGATGTTCAGATGCCAAAGATTACCGGCTTTGAAATGCTAGAGTTACTCGATGAGCCACCAGTAATCATTTTTAGCACCGCATTCGACCAATATGCCATTAAGGCTTTTGAATTAAACGCCACTGACTATTTATTAAAGCCGTATGCCGAGGAGCGTTTTAATGAGGCTGTCACCAAGGCTAAAGCTAAAATAGGAAGCAAAACCGTGGTGAAAGAGGAACTGACCGAACTGCAAGAAACAAGATCGGAAAGTGATGAGTCGCTGGATAGAATTGTGGTGAAAACAGGCAATAAAATTCAAATCCTTCCTTTAGATGTAATCTCTCATTTTGAGGCCCAAGACGATTATGTGGCGATTCATTCCGAGCAAGGGAAGTTCTTGAAGCTCATGCGGATGAAGCACTTGGAGAACAAGTTACCAAATGGTGAGTTTGTGAGAATTCACAGATCACATATAGTAAACGTAAAGCAAATTGAAAAGCTAGAACTTTACGAAAAGGACTCTTACCTCTTATCTCTTAAAACTGGTAGTCAACTTCCCGTGAGCAGAAGCGGCCATTCTAAGTTGAAAGAAGTGCTGAAGTACTAATCTCCAGCTTCTAAAACTCTACATCTTACGATCCATCCTATAAATTCTACGATTCGGTAAGTCTTATTTATAGGAGTGCGTGAGTCATTGCACATTTGAGTATCAAAACAACAAGATATGCAAAGGCTCAAATTAATTCTAACAATCATCCTTATCAGCACTGTCAATGCTTGGTCGCAAACTTTAATAAAAGGTAAGGTCAGTGATAATAAAGGAGAATCCATTCCAGGGGCGAATGTTTATGTGAAAGACTCGTTCGACGGTACTAGTACTAAGTCAGACGGGTCGTTCTCATTTGAAACCACAGAAACTGGTGATAAAATACTGATCGTTAGTTTCATTGGTTACAAAACACTCGAACAAGCCATTAAGATCGACGGAAAAGTCATCGATCTAAATTTGATCATCAAAGAGGCTATTAACAAACTCGATGGTGTAACTATTACTGCTGGTGCTTTCGAAGCCAGTGATGTAAAGAAAATCACGGTACTGAAACCTCTTGATATCGTAACAACAGCAAGTGCTGCTGGCGATATCATGGGTGCTATCAACACCTTACCTGGAACTGCAACCGTGGGAGAATCCGGTCGATTATTCGTTCGCGGTGGAGAGGGTTACGAAACCAAAGTATTCATTGATGGACTGGAGGTTAGAAACGCTTTTGGCGCCACTGCCCCTAATGTGCCAACTCGTGGTAGATTTAGCCCTTTTTTATTCAAAGGTACTACGTTTAGTACAGGGGGTTATTCTTCGGAATATGGTCAAGCGCTTTCTTCTGCGTTGGTTTTAAACTCGAATGATATTGCGGAGAAAACACAAGGTGATATTTCAGTAATGTCGGTTGGTGGCGATTTAGCTTACACTAAAAGATGGGATAAGACTTCTATTTCAGGGAAAATTCAGTACACTGATTTACGTCCTTATCAAGACTTAATCAGTCAGAATTTTGATTGGGAAAGCGCGCCAGTTGGTAAGGTCGGAGAATTTGTTTTCCGTCAGAAAGTGAAGAACAATGGTCTACTCAAAGTATACGCAAATGTTGATTTGTCGAATTTTACTATTCGCCAGCCAAACATTGATAGAGGTGGTTTAAAAGACACCATCAGCATAGACAATAAATACTTCTATGTAAACGCAAACTATAAAGACATTCTGAATAAAAAGTGGTCGGTTCGCGGTGGGCTTTCTACTACTTATAATAAGGAAGATATCGGTTTCAATACTGATCAAATTGATGAGACTGAGCGCGGTGTACATGGCAAATTGGCCTTCAACTGGGATGCCAACGAGAAAATTTCCGTAAACATGGGTACTGAAGTTTTTCACAAGCGATTCGATCGTGAGTTTGAAGTAACGAACGCTCAGGACGCCTTCAATTTTGAAGACAACACGATGGCTACATTTGTTGAGTCAGATTACTTTGCTTCCAATAAATTGATCTTGAGAACGGGACTTCGATTTGAACATTCATCGCTCTTAAATCAGGCATGGGTAAGCCCAAGAATTGCCATGTCATACAAAGTGAGCGAAGCTGGTCAATTTTCATTGGCCTATGGCAAGTTTTTGCAGGCACCTCAAAATGAATTTGCCTTGGTAAACAACAATTTGGCGCCTGAACGCGCGACACACTATATTTTGAATTATCAGTATTTTAAGGATAGTCGTGTTTTCAGAGTTGAAACTTACTTGAAGGATTATGACAACTTAGTGAAGTATCAGGATTTGAATGATTTTAATCCATTGAACTTCAATAACAACGGTTTTGGAAAAGCTAAAGGTGTAGATGTGTTCTGGAGAGATGGAAAAACGTTCAAAGAAACGGACTACTGGGTTTCATACTCTTATGTAGATTCTGAGCGTGACTACCAAGATTTTAACAGTGTAGCGACACCTTCATTTTTATCGAAACACAATTTCTCTTTCGTTTTAAAACACTTTGTAGAGCCTTTGAGAGTTCAGTTTGGTGCTACTTACAATTATGCTTCGGCTAGAGGGTTTCATAATCCGAATAGAGATGGATTTCAGAACGACCAAACGCCTGCTTATCATGATATAAGCCTTGGTGCGGCCATTCTTTTGAAACAGAATATTATCATATATGTATCATCATCTAATGTTTTAGGAAGAGACAACGTATTTGGTTACCAATATGCTGCTCAGCCTGATAACACTGGGTTTTACGATAGACAACCTATAAGACAAGCTGCCAAAAGATTTATTTTTCTAGGCTTGTTCATTACACTGACTAAAGACGGTCAGGAAAATCAATTAGATAACTTATAATATAAAACAGATGAAAACTCTTACAACATTAATCGTTGCCCTAGGCATTTTATTCGTCCCTTTTAAAGAACAAAGAGAAGACGTGACACTTACTGTAACAATCGATGGCCTTAGAAATAGTGATGGCAGCGTAACCGTAGTCCTTCACAACGGAGAAACCGAATTTCCCGGAGATGAAGGCTTTATGACAAAGTCTGCTGATGCTAAAAAAGGCAGTATTGAAGTGGTATTTAAAAAAGTACCGGTCGGAGAATATGCCATCGCCGTATTACACGATGAAAACGGTAATGAAGAGATGGATTTTAACGAGTACGGGATGCCAATCGAAGGTTTTGGTTTCTCAAATGAAGCTACCGCCGAAATGGGCCCTCCTGGTTTTAACGATGCGTCGTTCGAAATCAAAAAAGACACCGATCATAGTATAGAAATAGTCTATATGGGCATGTAAATCCATAAAGCTTAATTAAAGGGCCCACTTAAATAGTGGGCTTTTTTTGTTTTCAAAAAGCCTGATTAACACTAAAGAATTGGATAATTACGATTCATCGGTGTGATTCTACGATTCGGTAAGTCCTTTTTCATTGGCACTCCATGTCACCCTACATTTATAATATCAAAAACTAAAAAACAGAGTTATGAAAACAATTACAGCAATGATATTAACCTTGGGACTTGTATTAGGAATGGTGCCAACGAAACAAGAAGAAGTAACTATTACAGTAACTGTAGATGGTTTAAGAAATGAAGATGGTTACGTTATGGTAGCACTCTTCAATGGCGAAACAGAGTTTCCGAGCGACGATGCTTTTAAAACTAAATCTGTAGCTGTGGAAGAAGGTGCCATCGAAATAGTATTTGAAGAAGTTCCTAAAGGAGAATATGCAATTGCCGTTATGCACGATGAAAACGGTAATGAAGAACTAGATTTTAATAGCTATGGAATGCCTTTAGAAGGTTACGGATTTTCGAATGAAGCACAAGGTGAAATGGGTCCTCCGGATTTCGATGATGCTGCATTTGAAGTAACAGAAGATAGCGATCAGTATATAGAAGTAATGTATTTAGGAGGTTACTAGGTAATATTACTTAAGGTTTAAATAAAGCCCTTTCTCTCATGGAGTAAGGGCTTTTTCTTTTAATATTTCTTTGCCTCTATTTAGGAAATTGTACCTGACCGAATGTTCAAAAACAAAAAGGCTAGAACATAATCAAGCAATACCTACGACTCATCCTTGAAATACTACGATTGGGTAAGACTTTTTTCTTCTCAGACCATGGGGACATTACTTTTATATCATCACAAACGCAAAATTCAAAATCATGAAAAAGATATTTTTATTAATCGGATTATTAGTAGCAGGTTTCGCATTACACGGTCAAGGTCAGGAAGCCTATATCAAAGCCATGCAAAAGGGCTTAACGGCCATGGGAGAGGCCAAAGGCATAGAAGCAACTCAAGCAGCAGCAAGTCAGTTCGAAAGAATTGCAGCCAAAGTAGAGACCGAATGGCACCCACACTATTACGCGGGATTAAACTACATCAATATGTCTTTTATGGCGCAAGATCTTGCTACTAAAGACAGCTATACTGCTAAAGCACAAACATTCATAGACAAAGCCAAAGCGGCGGCACCAAACAACTCTGAAGTTGTTGCTTTGCAAGGTTATAACTATATGGCTCAATTGGCAGCAGACTCTGGAAACAGAGGCCAAATGCTTTCGCCAAAGGCTATGCAAAACTTTAGTATGGCATTAAAATTAAACCCTGAAAACCCGAGAGCTCAAGCTTTATTAGCACAAATGCAGTACGGAATGGCTCAATTCTTTGGATCACCAACTGACAAACCATGTGCAATGGCTAAGCAAACGCTACCTGCTTTTGACGCACAAGAAACGGGAAAAAGCCTTGACCCAACTTGGGGTAAAGACATGGCTGAGTCTATGATTGGACAGTGCGGTAAATAACATAATTTGGTTCTCTTTTGGGAGAACCAAACTATTAACTTACGATAAAACACAATTGAATTATAGGCATGGAACTGCTAGAAAAAACACTCATTACCTCGCATGTTGTTACTGCTATTATATCTCTTTTAGCTGGACTATCATCCGCATTTATTGGAAAGAAAGGCGAAAAGTTGCACAGACAAGTAGGTAGGATATATTTCTGGTGCATGTTCTGGGTTTTCATTAGTGCAATGCTCATTATAAGCCTGATTAGATTCAACTCTTTCTTAATGGTGATTGCCGTTTTCAGCTTTTACATGGCCTTTTCGGGTTATAGAGTCATCAAGATTAAGAAAACGATGAAAGCCGCTCCCATTGACTGGATAGCAGCAGTTATCACCATGGGTTTCGGCTTAGTTATGATCGGTATGGGCGTTAATTATCTTATCGAATCAGATTTCTCATCCATACTCGGTTACCTCTGCCTTTTCTTCGGATACTTTACAACGCAAACAGGTAGGCTGAGTATCAAAGGATTCAAAAACTTAGCATCGGCTGAAAAAATGTGGTGGTGGTTTGCACATATGAATGCCATGGCCGGCAGTCTTATCGCTTCCATAACTGCTTTCCTTGTTCAAAACGGAGAAATATTCAAGGTTCCTTCGGAAATGAGTTGGATACTTTGGGTTTTACCTGCTTTTGTAGGCTCACCCATCATCAGTTATTGGAGCAGGAAATATCGAGCGCAGTTCAAATCACAATCTGTATAAATCTTATATTTAGAAATGAGGATTCCTGAATTTAAAAAACGCTGGCAAAACGAAATATTTCAAGGATTCTTGATTTTCATGCTTGGCTGTGCCATGTCATTCGCTTTCAATCCAAACATGGTGGATAAGAGCTGGATTATCATAAAATACAGTGTGTCCTACTCTGGGTTTATGTGGCTTTTCTTCTGGAAGGGGAATCAGTACTTAGTCGACTTTTGGAATAATAAAATTTCTTGGCTTGAAAACCCTGGGAAAAGATTCATCCTGGGCGTTCTAACTGTTTTCATCTATACTCCCCTGGTTATAGTTTTTCTAAATTGGGCCTATAATCTATTTCCTGGTGTAAGCACAACTTGGGGGAGCAACGATATTTGGATTTCGATCGGAATCACCTTTTTTATCTCCTTTTTTCTATTCGCAAAAACCTTTCTCGACAACTGGCGAAAAGCGTCGCTCGATTCAGAACGCATCAAGCGAGAACAAATGTCCTCGAAATATGAATCTCTCAAAAACCAAGTAAACCCACACTTCTTATTTAATAGTTTAAACGCATTAACAAACTTGGTTTACGAAAACCAAGATATGGCCGCAGATTTCATTAGAAAACTGTCAAAAGTTTATCGTTACGTACTTGATACTCAGTCTCAAGAAGTAGTTTCTTTGGAAAAGGAAATGGCGTTTGTGAAGTCCTATCTATTTCTTCAGGAAATCAGGTTCGACGATAAACTGAAGGTCAATATTGACATTGCTGGCCATGAGCAAAAAATGGTTCCTCCGATAGCGCTTCAAATGCTACTTGAAAATGCCATAAAACATAATACTATAGCAGAAGAGGAGCCACTAACTATTGATATCTCTGTTGAGAATAACGACATGCTGATTGTGAAAAACAATTTGCAAAAGAAGAATATCCCTATCGAAGAATCGGCAGGAGTAGGCCTAAAAAACATTATCGCTCGCTATGATTTCTTAAGTGAGCAGAAAGTAGAAATACAGGAAACAACATCTGAATTTATTGTCAAACTACCTCTATTGTCCTTTATACCATGAAAGTACTTATTGTAGAAGATGAATCAATGGCTGCAAAAAGGTTGATCTCCTTGCTCGAAAAACTTGATCCGACTATTGAAATATTAGCCAAATTGGATTCTGTAAAAAGAGCCGTTGCTTGGTTAAATGAAAACCAGGCAGATCTACTGTTTTTTGATATTCAACTTGCCGATGGGCTCAGTTTCGAAATTCTTGAGCAAGCACAAGTGACTTCCCCAATTATATTCACTACAGCATTTGATGAGTATGCAATCCAAGCTTTTAAACTCAATAGTGTTGACTATCTCCTGAAACCAATTGATCCAGAGGAATTAGAAAATGCACTCAATAAATATCAAAATCGGTTTCAATCTCAGCAACCAGCACAAGTCAATATGACACTCATTGAGCAGGCCGTTCAAATGATGACTAAAAAGTACAAAGAACGTTTTGTGGTGAAAATAGGGGAGCACATTCGAACGCTTGCGGTTTCTGAAACTGGGTTTTTCTTTAGTCAGGAAAAGGCTACGTACCTGCAAACCTTAGAACACAAGCGTTTTATTATTGACTATACCATGGAGCAGGTAGAACAACTTGTCGATCCCGAAAAATTCTTTCGTATCAATAGGAAATACCTCGTCACATTAGAAGCGGTTAAAGATATTGTTACTTACTCAAATAGTCGTTTAAGGCTAATTCTAAATGGATCTGACGAAATGGATGCCATTGTAAGTAGAGATAAAGTGCAGGAATTCAAAAAGTGGTTAGACAAGTAGTTGTATGAACAACTTAATAGTTAGTGATATTGGTTTAGTACACCTGATTTCGGCACTATTAGCAACGCTCACTGGTTCTATCGTGCTCATCATTACAAAAGGAACTCGGCGACATATTCAGCTCGGTTATGTCTATACTGGGTCAATGCTCGTGCTTAACATTACTGCCTTCATGACCTACAGGCTTTTCGGTGGGTTCGGAATATTTCACGTTGCTGCTGTTGCCAGTATGCTTACACTCATAGGAGGAATGGTTCCCATAATAAGACGCAAAGATAAGGGCTGGATTTACCGACATTTCTCATTTATGTACTGGTCAGTCATAGGCCTCTATGCCGCATTTGCCTCTGAAGCACTTACGCGTATACCGGAAACGCCATTTTTTGGAATGGTCGGTATTGCCACGGCGGCTATCATGATGCTTGGAACCGTATTCTTTGTCCGTTATAAGAAAGTTTGGCGACTACAGTTCGGAAAACTCGCATAACTAAGGCTTTAGGAATTAGTTCTTTCCATGTATATTTGGTTATGCGAAAACATCTTGTCGTATTCAGCTTAATTCTCTGTTCTATACCAGCCATTGCCCAAAAGCAAAACGAGTTATGGATTATGACCTACGTAAAAGTACTCCAGCCGGTGTATACTATGGTCGATAATAATGGATCGTTTGAAATTGATGATTCTGCCCCTCAAGATTCATCTTTCCTTTACAATTCAGGCTTAATGACTTTTAAGTTTGGCGCTCAAAATAGGGCGACAAGCATTTCTTGGGATGGTCCAGAAAAGTGGACCTTCGATTTAGACCAAAATGAAATACAACTTTACGGACAAAGGGACACTTTGTATGGAAAAGTTGAAAATAAGCAAATCGTTTTGAGTTCTACACTAGATGATCGACCGACATTTTATTATTTCGAAAAGTTAGATGCCAAAACACTATCCACAAATAATTTAGTAAGCAAAACCTATACCGTCAATATCGATAATCACATTCTCAGTAACAATAAACTCACATTTACAACCGATACTACTCAAGTATTTAATAACAAAGCGGGATCATTAAGGAAAGTATTCTTTACATATGACTTAGATGATATTAGTGCGTTTGAGTTTGACTTCTATCCTGAAGCAGGCACAGGGTTTCAGCAAGAACTGGGTACGGTCTACATTTTTCAGGATCAAGAGAATGAGTTAAAAGGGGTTTTCTTTCCCATATATGATGGCTTGGAAGTACCTGAGAGAAAGTACTTAAAACTAGAACCTCAAAATTAACCCTAGCCAAAGCATAAAAAATAGGCCTTAAACCACTTCATCAGTCCATTTTGTCTTCAATTCTCTTAAGCACATTGTAAACCTCTTGGTTTGACTTAATGACTTCATTAAAGCCTTTAATAATAGTGCCTGCGACTAGCAGAAAGAGAAGCACGACTATCGCAATCAATATGATAATGAATACATTCATCTGATCAAACTCTTCATGATTATATAAAATTAGTTAATAGACAATGCGCAATCCCTCTAACCTTAGAACCCACTAAAGTACATGAGCTACCTTTTTCATTTGTACATTCAGTAGTAGGGTGCCAACAAATATTAAATCTCCTTACCTCCATTTCTATGTACGTAATTGACTTATACTTGAATTCAGCCTGTTTTGCTTCAACTTTTTGATTTTGGAAAAAGGCTAGCATCAAGAATACTAAAAGAAATACACTGGTAATTCTTTTAAGGTAATGGAATAATTATACTTTATTTTCTTTTCTATAGTCTCTAATATTATTTTAGAGTTTTTCCAAACATATATAATACAATCTTATCAGACTAATATTATTTATATTTTTTCAAGAAACTATTTTGAGAAAACAAAAAGCCTTTCCTGAAATCAGGAAAGGCTTTTAATGTGATGCTTTAGAAATTTTTATCTACCGCCAGCTCTTTGCATTGGGTTAGAACCTGAAGATTGGCCTCTAGCTGCGCCTCCTCTACTTTTGAATAATTCAAATCTTGAAGGCTTGTTGATTCTTGGGAAACTATTGTTTTCCACATCAGTATCAGCAGTTTCTCTATCCGGATCGAGCGTAATCTGAACGACTTGCTTCTTCTTCATAAAAGCCTTAGTCACTTTCTCTTCATTCTTTCTCCAGATATAAGCAGGAATTCTGTCTACTTCTTTAGAACCATCAGCGAAAGTCCATTCAATAATTAAAGGCATCACTAAACCACCCACGTTAGAAAACTCTATTTCGTAGAAGTTGGCTTTATCGCCTAAAATAGCACGTTCATCATCAGACAACGAAGCGTCGAACCTCTCATAAGCAGCTTTAGCTTGATCTGTCACTTCAAACTGATCGTAAGAATAATAGAAGTCTTGAAGCCTTTCATCTTCTTCAACATAGAACTTACGTCCTTCAGCTCTATTTCTGTTTGCCGCCATTTGGCTTTGGGAATTCTTAGCTCTTTCTTTTAAGATTGGGTATTCAATTTCAGGGTTCTTAGTGCTTAATTGATACCATTTTACATCATCGATGGCAATGTCTACGTTGTCGATCGTGAAGTACCATCCTTTAATAAACCAGTCAATATCTACGGCAGAAGCATCTTCTAATGTTCTAAAAAGATCGTCTGGCGTTGGGTGTTTAAAGGCCCATCTTCTTGCATATTCTTTAAAGGCAAAGTCGAATAACTCACGACCCATAATGGTTTCACGAAGAATATTAAGTCCTGCAGCAGCTTTGGCATAAGCATTATTACCGAAGCCGATAATATTCTCTGAGTTAGTCATAATTGGCTCCAATTGTGTTTTTGGTAAAGCCATGTATGGAGCAATTTTGTGTGCTGGGCCTCTTCTATGCGGATAGTTTGGATCAAACTCTTGCTCTGTTAAATACTGCATGAATGTATTAAGCCCTTCATCCATCCAAGTCCACTGACGTTCGTCAGAATTCACAATCATCGGGAAGAAGTTGTGTCCTACTTCGTGAATAATTACACCAATAGCACCATATTTCGTTGATTCCGCATATGAGCCATCAGGCAATGTTCTTCCGTAGTTGAAACAAATCATTGGGTACTCCATACCATTTGATGCTTCCACTGAAATAGCTACTGGATATGGGTACGGAATTGTAAAATTAGAGTACGTACGAAGCGTATGTGCTACTGCTTTAGTAGAATATCTTTCGTAAATGCCATAGGCTTCTTTGGCGTAGTAAGACATAGCCATCGGCTTATCGCTTCTACCTTCAATCTCAACAGCCATTGCATCCCAAACGAATTTTCTTGAAGAAGTCCATGCAAAATCACGTACATCTTCGGCTTTATAATGCCACGTTTTTGTTCCTGAAGCTTTTGTCTTTTCGTTCTCTTTAGCTTCTTCCAAGGTCACAATTTTCACTGGCTCAACAAGCTCTTTTTGGGCTTGTGACCATCTCTTTTGCTGTTCAGAAGTAAGGATTGATTTAGCATTGCTTAAAACACCAGTAGACCCAACTACGTGGTCAGAAGGCACGGTCATTTTCACGTCATAATCGCCAAATGTCAAAGCGAACTCACCTCTACCCGTAAATTGCTTGTTATTCCAACCTTGGAAATCAGAGTAAACAGCCATTCTTGGAAACCATCCTGTGAGAGTATAGATATAATTGCCATCTTCTGGGAAATACTCATGTCCACCGCGTGCTCCAGAAATGGCTCTCGGCGTAGTATTGTACCACCATTTGATATTCAATTCAATTTTAGCACCTGGCTTTAATGTAGACTTTAGGTCAACGCGCATCATTGTTTGATTGATGATGTATTTCATATCGGCACCTTTTGCATCTTTGACTTCCATAATATGGAAACCCCAGTCATTGTCATGTCCATCTAATCCTTCAAGCTGGCCATAAGTCATTCTAGGACGAATGCTGCTTGGCTCATACTTATAGGAGTCATTATCCGGCTTTCTTACATTCTCATCTAGCGCAATCCACAGGTATTCAAGTGGGTCAGGAGAGTTATTATAATAAGTAATTGTTTCAGCCCCAGTTAGTCTTTGATTTTCATCATCTAACGTTGCTTCAATTTTATAATCTGCTTTTTGCTGCCAATACTGAGGTCCAGGGGCTCCTGATGCGGACCTGTATACACTAGGATCTCGCAACATTCGCTCAAGCTGCTCAAACCTTTTGCCGTGGTTACTATTTACCACCTGCGCAAAAGCACCGACACCCATAAATGTCATAGCCATTGTAATAAGCCAAAGTCTTTTCATTCTTAATTATGTTTAGTTTACCAAAATTTCGTTTCTATCATCATGGTCAAAGCTATTCCTCCGACAGCCGATGAAATTATTAAGTTCCAATCTCTTCTCGCCACATTAAATAGGTTTACGAAGACAAAAGAAATTATCATAAATACAAGTACAATGATAATCTGACCTAGTTCTAAACCTAGGTTGAAGGATAAAAGAGGCGTTACAAGACTGTCTTCTTTTCCTAAAATGCTTTTTAAATAATTTGAGAACCCTAAACCATGAATCAGGCCAAAGAACATTCCGAAGAAATAATTCATGTTCAAATTTGACGGCGTGAGCGCACTTTGTTTCCGCAGCATGTTGGACAAGGCTGTTATAAAGATAGTTACCGGTATTAGAAACTCGATCAGGTCGGAGCTCACATTTACAATTTCAAGCGTACTGAGGGCAAGTGTAATTGAATGACCGATGGTAAAAGCTGTAACCAAGATTAAGACCTTTTTCCAATCTTGTAGGAGGTAAATAGCACATAGAGCGACTAGGAACAAGATATGATCATACGCTTGCCAATCAAGGATATGTGCTCTTCCAATGTCGAAATACATGCCAAATTGGCTCATAAGGTGGATTTAATTAGGGTCCGGAATTTGTAAGGAATGCAATAATAAAGTTTAATTTTGAATCACCCTATAAAACTTAAAGGCATGCAGCTAAACCTTATTTATTCGGTTTTATTCAGTGCTTATCTGTTATGGCACCCCTTTCACGTAAGTGTTACAGATATTGAGCACAATGCGGAAACTAAATCTGTTCAAATAAGTCATCGTATTTTTCTTGATGATTTAGAAATGGGGCTAAAGCAGTTTCACAAGATTGAACGATTAGATACTTATGAACCGGAGAATCTGCAAGTTTTAGACAGCCTTATCGGGACTTATTTGAAGAAAAAAGTTTCGTTCTTAATCAATGGATCGAAAGAGGAATTCACTTTTCTTGGCTCTGAACTGGAAGGGGATGCTCGGTGGTGTTACTATGAAATATCAGACGTGGAAACGGTGAATGAGGCAGAAGTAACCAATATGGCTTTGATGGAAACCTTTGACGATCAACAAAACATTGTGCATTTTAAATCAAAAGGTAAGCTTAAGAGTTATAAGCTTGATAAAGACACTAAGTTCATCAACTTCAAATTCAACGAGTGAAATCCTACCTGCTACCTTTTCTACTTATTCTTACGCTATCATCATGCAATTTCGGCTCTAAATCAGAGCAAAATTTACCAATTGAGGTTCCTGAAGCGGTTCCTTCATTTGTAGACTATAAGGTAGAAAGGCTAATTGGTCAGAAAGGCCCCTGTGAGGCTGATAGCCTTTCCACCCAGTGTCTCGATTATAGCGTAGAGTACCCAAAATTAACGGGGAAAATCCCTGAGCGCGTTATTCAAAAAATCAATCAGAACATAAAACTAAATATTTTCGAGTATGCCTTTATATCCGAAAAGCCTGAAAGCTTCGAAAGTTTAGTGAGTGAGTTGGCAACAGCTTATAACGACGTATTGAAAGATATTCCTGAGTACAAGGCCTCTTGGTCAATGGAAGTAAATTCTGATATTATCTATCAGGATACAGCATTTATAAGTGTCGCTTCTACCATTTTTTCTTATACAGGAGGCGCACACCCTGACGCTTACCAAGTTTATAGAAGTTATGATTTAGCCACAGGTGACCCAATCAAGCTTAGCGATATTCTTGGCCTCGGTTTTGAAAGAGATTTAAATGAAGCGGCTGAGATTGAATTTAGAATGCTCAAAGAAATTCCGCCTTCACAAGCATTGAAGGTAAAGGGCTATTTCTTTGAAAACGGCAAGTTCGAGTTGAACGACAATTTCGCCATCATCAATAAAAGCTTAATTTTTTACTTCAACCCATTCGAAATAGCGCCTTATGCCGTAGGACCTACAGAATTGGAATTGAAATTGACAGATTACGTGAATTTAATTAAAGAGACAGGAGTACTAAATGCTTACAAGAATTAGCCATATCATTCTTTTCATTTGCCTAACATCAATTGGTTATGGGCAAACGGATAAAGCTGAGGTGACATTTTTCATCAAGAATGCGGGCATTACCGTTGATGGAACATTCAATGAAATATCAGTAACACAGAAATTCAATGCCGAAAATCTTAATGAATCTCGGTTTGAAGTAACTATCCCTACTAAATCCATTAATACAGGTAACAAAGCTAGAGATAAACACCTGAGAAAGACTAAATACTTCGATGTTGAAAATCATCCTAATTTAAGCTTCAAATCAAATCGTATTACCAAAACTAGCGAGGGCTATTCCATGCGAGGTGACTTAACCATAAAAGGGACGAAACGTGAAGTCCAGATTGATTTTACTTTAGATAAAAGCACGGATTCCTGGTTTTTCATTGGTGGCTTAGCGCTTGATAGAAGAGATTATAAAGTAGGTAAAAACCATTTAATACTTGGCGACAATGTAAGGATAGAAATAAAACTTCCTTATGCTTCGAACTGAAACTCATGATAAGGTTCCCAAACCTTACCATCATGTTTTAAAAGCCAAAAAGAGTCCACTTTGAAATCCGCTTGAAAGGACTTTGATTCAAATTCCGACCAGGCTTCGTTAAACTTCTCTTTTTTCAAGTCTCTAAATGCCACTGTCATATGAGGATGAAAACCCTTATTGTGTGTAGAATTGAATAGGTTCATTGACCTTTTGGTGTAATTAGAAAGCCTCTTTTGAAAATCAATCAGTTCTTGTGACTTCTTATTCTTAATAAATATTGACCTAGGCACAAAACAGTCAAATCCATCTAGTTGAATGGTAAATGATGATTCTTTAGTTGCATGCACAAGTAAGTTTTTCAATTTTTCTTCTTTATCAGCTCTCCAAAGGAAAGGCATATGAAGCGTTATGTGCCCTGGGGATCTCAAGGCTCCTTTACTATCATATTTTTCAAGGAAGTAATCTTTAATTTGAAGAACCTCACTTTGAAGTGGTTCTGGAGGAATTAATGCAAGAAAATATCGACGTTGATTCGGCTTCACGCAGGAAAACTAGTCATAATTCTTGTTTGAAGAAACATGTGATTGTTCTTACTCAACTGAATTTACAATTGCTTTGTTAGGGCTTACCGCGTGAATCAACTACCTTATTCATTGTATGAAAATATGGGCAAAAAACATCACATTTCTATCGCTAATATTACTGGTTTCGGCTTGTGGAAATCAGAAGAATCAAGCCTCCACTGGGGCTATAAACAATTTCAAGTTAGCGATAGTCGATTCAATTCAAGTTGACATTTTCGCGAATTACTTATCCTTAGTAGATGTACAAGATGGAACCGGAAACATCTTAGCACTTCGTAATGGACCACCCACAGCCTACATACTTGACCCTAAAGGAAAAGTGATCCGAAAATTTGAAAGGCCTGGTGATGATCCTCGTGGAGTAGGTAATTCAATACATTCTGGAGAGTTTTATGAAGATGGCGTCGCATTAATGGGCCAAATGCGTCTAAAAACATATGATATGGAGTTTAAAGTCAGAAAATCTCTCAAGCCACATTACAGCCCTACAGGAATGTTTTTTTCAGGGTATAATCATTTGATAGAGTTTGGAAACGAAAACAAACAGCTTTTCGCATTTTTCGGAGGGCCTCAAGTGAACACCAGCCCACTTAAAAAAGAATTCTACGAACAGTATAACATTGCTGATATTGTAGATCCAAATCTAGTAATCAGCAACGAGTCTCTTACAACCGAATTATCAAACGCAGAGCTTTTCAAGCCTATAGGAGAATTTACTCAAGATAGTAAGTACTTATCTGGCCGTGCATTTTACTTCATCACACCTGTTTTTGATGTTAAAGACAATGATTTGATTTATGCCTTTAAAGACGATACAACACTTTACAAACGACAATTACCTTCAGGTGAAATGTTTGAGCAATACAAAATACCTTTCGATAAGTTTATCAATTTTAACGGCTATGCTATGGGGCCAGCTGGTATTGCAGAACAAGACAAACCGAGTGATAGGTCGGGAAGAATATTAAAGGTTTTTAGTGTAGATGGGTTTGATATTGTCAATTACCATTCAGGCATGAAAATGTCTGAAATGCAAAAATTCGATAAAACTTCACCCGACATAAGACAAATACTTGCTAAAGAAGATTATCAAAAGTATTTGATTCTTAAAGACGGTCAACGAATGAATACAAGACTCAGAATTCCAGAAAAGATTGCCAGCCTTATAATATCTGATGATCAGGGATATATTTGGGCACAAAAAGACCTCAGTGATATTGACGAAGAACCTGAATTCATAACTTTCTACAAACTGAAAGTTGTAACTGACTAAACACTAACCAAAACCTTTAGACGTCACAAGAATTTCTTTCTGCCCTTTACAATTAGGGCAAAGCATTCCGTGAGATAATTCCCCTTTACCAGAACAATAGTAACAGGCTACTAACTTTTCCGTGACAACTTTTGGCACTTTGTCCAAAAAAGGCTGTGTATTTTTTCGCTTATAAGGTCTAAACTTTAATCTTTTTCTTCTTTTAAAAGCTGTTTGCATTACAGGCAATTTCATAAGAATTGGAAAAGATTCGATCATGGATTCAAAAGTGTCAAAGACATTTTTTTCATTTTTCTGCTCTACAACCCATTGCCTTCCAAATTTTAAATAATAGGCCTGTATGTCCTTTATAGTGTGTTTTTTAACCGCAGTCATAATAAAACCATTATTGGTAAGTAATATTTTGCCTGCCAGCTCTAATTAAGAATAGAAAAATAAAAAAATTAGATAATTATTTAAATCATATTAGTCATTATTTTAATATTTTAATGACTATCAGGAAATGAAGACTCCTGAAAACCATATCAGTTCTAAACAACCCTTAAGATTTTAAGAAATCCGCGTGCTGTTCTCCTACATAAGAATCTATTGTTTAGGGAAAGCATTTCATGTAAATTCCGCATCCTTAAAACCGACATAATGAAAAGAATTCTGAGTATTATCGTTTTACTACTTTTTGCCGTTACCAGCAGTTTTGCGCAATCTTTAAAAAGCCCTGATGACTTTTTGGGGTATGAGTTGGGTACTCGATTTACTCCTCACTATAAAGTAGTAGCCTATTACCAATACGTGGCCCGCGAAATGAGTAATGTAACTACTCAAGAGTATGGTCAAACCAATGAGCTTAGGCCTTTAATTGTGAACATGCTCTCTTCTCAAGAGAACATGGACAACTGGGAGCAAATTCGAACGGATAACCTAAAGCGTGCCAACCTTATGGCAGGAGATCCGGTTGGTGAAAAAATCGGAATTGTTTGGTTGAGCTACAATGTTCACGGAAACGAAGCCAATTCAACAGAAACGGCTATGAAAACATTGTATGAACTCGCTAGGCCTGATAACGCTAAATCAAAAGCGTGGTTAAAAAACACAGTAATTATCATGGACCCATGTGTCAACCCTGATGGTAGAGACAGATACTCTAACTGGATAAACCAAGTAGCTGGCACTACGCCAAACCCAAGCAGAGATGCAGCAGAGCACGATGAGCCTTGGCCAGGAGGAAGAGCCAACCATTACTTATTTGACTTAAATAGAGATTGGGCTTGGCAGAAGCAAATAGAGTCTCAGCATCGCATGAAACTTTATAATACCATCATGCCACATATTCATGTTGATTTTCATGAACAAGGCAGCAATAGCCCTTATTATTTCGCCCCGGCAGCTGAACCTGTTCACGAGCAGGTAACACAATGGCAAAGAGACTTACAAGAAATGATTGGTAAAAACCATGCAAAATATTTCGACGAAAATGGATGGTTGTTTTTTACCAAAGAGAGTTTTGATATTCTATACCCAAGCTATGGCGATTCTTACCCAATGTATAATGGTGCTATTGGTATGACTTACGAACAAGGGAGTAGTGACCTTGAAATCCTTACGGATGAAGGAGATACACTTAGGTTAAAAGATGCGATTGCTCATCACTATACGACAGGAATGTCTACTGTTGAAACGGCATCGGTCAATTCAACAAAAATGGTTGATGAGTTTACAGCTTATTTTGACAATGCTGTCAATAATCCAAAAGCCAAATTCAAGACCTATGTGATCAGAGGAACGAATCACCCTGATAAACTAGCGCAGTTAGAAGACTTCTTGAAAAGGCACCAGATTCAATATGGCACGGGTTCTACAAGAAAAGCAGTATCAGCATTCGATTATTCAACCGGAACTACGAAAAACATGTCAATTCAAAATGGCGATATCGTAATTTCTGCTTTCCAACCTAAAGCGGTTTTGGTTCAAGCATTTTTTGAGCCAGATACTTACACAAGCACCACCAACACCTACGATATTACTGCATGGGCAGCACCTTATATGCTAGGTTTAGAAGCTTTTGCCACAGAAACTAAAGTAAATGTGAGCCCTGCTGAAATCACTATTGCAAAACCTGAAAAGGTATTAGTTGGTAATAAACCGGCTGCTTATTTAGCGAAATGGGAGACGCTTGAGGATGCTAAATTCCTTGGTGAACTACTGAAGCATGATATTAAGATTCGTTACGCAGTAGAGAAGTTTAGCGTTACCGGAAGGGAGTTCAACCCGGGTACAATAATCATTACTCGAAAAGGTAATACCAGCATGAAAGGCAAGTTCGACGAGCTTGTAAAAAGCACTGCTTCCAAATATAACCGAAGCCTTTACTCTACCCCTACAACGTTTGTTGAGTCTGGAAAAGACTTTGGTTCTAATAATGTGCCATTCATTCAAAAACCGAAAGTCCTAGCGCTTCGCGGCAATGGTGTTTCATCACTTGGTTTTGGTGAGTTCTGGTATTTTATGGAGCAAGAACTCAACTACCCGATTACCATGGTAAATACAGATGCCTTCGGCAGAGTAAACCTAGACAACTACAACGTTATCGTAATGCCATCAGGTGGGTACGGAAGTATCTTAACTGAAGCGGGCATGAAAACACTCATGGATTGGGTAAGAAGAGGTGGAAAAGTGATAGCGATAGAAAGAGCAATCAATTCATTTGTTGGCAAAAAAGGTTTCCAACTGAAACGAACTTCTGAAGATAACAAGCCTAAAAAGAGAACGGCTGAAGAAAAAGAAAAGAATGCCCTTACAGCTTACGCTGATCGTGGAAAACGATTTGAAGATTCTAGGTTGCCGGGTGCTATTTTTAAATTAAAAATTGACAATACACATCCATTAGGGTTTGGCTATAGCAACCAATACTTCACAATAAAAAACAATAGTTCTAGATTGGCTTACCTACCAAATGGTTGGAATGTAGGCACCATCGAAAGTGCGGAGTCTCATGTTTCTGGAGTTGCAGGTAAAGATGCTAAAGCACAATTGGCTAAATCAATGGTGTTTGGTGTTGAAAATAAAGGTGGTGGTGCCATGATTTATTTTGCCGACAACCCTCTTTTCCGTGCATTCTGGGAAAACGGGAAGATGTTTATGGCAAACGCGATTTTCTTAGTAGGGCAATAAACAGACTCCTATCATTTCAGCTAAAGCAAAAGATCTCATCAAGTCAAACAAAGTTCTATTTAGAGGTTTGATTGGCTTGATGGTAATCTTCCCTTTTTATGCTGAAATGACTCGTGAATCATCGGTTTACGCACCTTATACTTTAAGTGGTTATCTAATTGAAGGCTCAAGTGTGCAAGAAAAATTTACGTTGTACTCCTATGAGTTAGCAGATACGGTTACAGTAGAATTCAATCAGGATGTTCAGCATCTTTTGCGCTCTAAAAATTTAGTCTTACCGGAAAAAGGAGAGTATTTAGAGTTCAGTATTTCGTATAGCTTGAATGTGAAAATCCGAAGAGGAATAGACATAAGCTCAACTATTAAAGCTTATTCATATTGGTCAGATGACGACACGTTTGTCGACTTTGAAGAATATGAAGAACTGATCGAAAGTAGAAATCAGTATAACTTTTATTTAAAATTATTACTCGGTTTGTTACTGGTTATTCTAACCAATTTGATTCACAAACGCTGGTTTTCCATTATTGATTATTTAGAGCGGTTTTCTGATAAAATAAATGCCAAAGTCGATCCGATTTCAACAAAGTCAACTGATTACCAAGAATATAGAGTACAACTTGAAGAAGAAAAGTATACCGGTAATTTCAAAGCAACCAATATTAACCCAAATAAGGTATATCGAAGAGCGTATGATATTCAATCTGCCGAATTTAATTTCGGGTTTTTCCTTTTTGGATTCACTTTACTAGCTGGTGCGCTTTATTATTTCAATCGAAGTTTGGGTGCGCAAGAGGTAATAATCCTCTTCATACTTTATTCTTTTCAGGCCTTCATAAAATTCAAAAAAGGTGAACGCATTATAATCAATGAAAAGGGCATAAAATGGGACAAAGAAAAGTATTTGCCTTGGGAAGACGTACAGTTCTCTTACATATACCTCGATGCTGAAAAATCAAGCCTTTTGCTGAAACTTCATGGTAAAAATGAGCCTGTTCTTATACCGGTCGAAAACCTAACTCTGACACCCAAGCAAATCGGAAGTATTGTGGCAAAGTTTACTGATACAAAGAATCCGAACGAATAATCCATTCTCCTAAAGCGAAGAAAACAGCTTGGCTACATTTTGTTTCTGTGTTCGTGATACGGGTACTTCATCCTGGTTCTCCATAACCAAATAGCCTCCATCTTTGCGAACATAGCGCTCCAAGAATTTCTGGTTGATAAGGTGCGACTGATGTACTCTTGAGAATCCATGGTCTTTCAATAAATCATAGAAATGACCTAAATTTTTAGACACGATAATACGTTCACCATGCTGCAGAACAAAAGTGGAATAATTGTTATCGGCCTCTATCCGAACGATTTTATCAATATCAATCAAACGGACTTCATCGATAAGACTCAGGGCAATTTTCTTCGTTTCACCATTTAAGAAATGACCTAGGTTTTTAAGCTTCCTGTTATCATTTTCTGTAAGTGATTTGATCTTTTCTACTGCCCCAATAAGCTCTTCCTTATCAATTGGCTTTAAAATGTAATCGAGGGCACTAAATTTTATGGCCTTTAAGGCATAGGAATCATAAGCAGTAATAAATATGACTTGGAAATTTTGATTTGGGAAATGCTCCAAGAGCGAAAAGCCGTTGGCTCCAGGCATTTCAATGTCTAAAAACACCACCTCTGGAGAGGTGGTGTTTATAAGTGTTTTTGCTTCGACTACCGATGATGCTTGACCAATTATCTCAATTTTGGGACAATATTTAGACAATAGCCCAAATAGATTCTCCCTATTATTAAGCTCGTCATCAACAATTATGGCCGTAAACTGTCTCATTTTATAAGTTTAATGGTAAACGAATAATGACAACAAACCCCTTTTCAGAAGACGATCTAGTTTTGACACCTATTTCGGATTCTATACCTAGTTGCTTTCTAATTATCTCCATACGTTCTTTTCCCAAGCTCATGCCCCTTCCTTCTTTAATCTCAGTAGTAGCTGGCTTACCATTATCACTAATTTGAAGAACTAAACTAGAATGCTCTACATTCACCTGTACCTTAATTTCCGTGGCACCACAATTACCTACTCCATGTAGCACCGCATTTTCTAAGTATGGTTGTAAAATCATAGTAGGCACCAGCAAGTTTTGATCAATCGCTTCAGCAACCTCAATTTCAAAGTCAAAAGGATTTCTCATATTTTCTAGCGCTAAATAGAGCTGACTTAACTTTATTTCTTCATCAATACTATGCAATGATTCATCAGATTGGGACAACACTGTTCTCATTAAACGAGATAGTTTCACTATATAATCGTTTGCCTTTTCCGTGTCATTCTTATTTACCAAGTTTTGAATTGCATTTAGTGCATTGAATAAAAAGTGCGGGTTCAGTTGTGATCGAATTGCCTTGAGTTCAGCCTCAGATAGTTGTTTTAAGAGATCTGCATTCTGAAGTTTTCTTGAAACATTAATTCTGTAGATAATGAAAAAAATAAGCGTTAAGGCAAAGGCTATTATAATCCAATACCCCCACATTTTCCAGAAGTCTCGCTTAATAGTAAATTCAAAAGTATCAGTATTACTACCGTAAGCTTTCTGATCGTTCACTACTGTTATCTTGTATTCACCGGGTTTTAAATCGGTTAAGCCCATCACCCAGTTAAAGAGCATGTAGTTGTCTTTAAACTCCAAGACCTTACCATCCTTTTCAACGATTAAATCTGTTTCTTCATAGTTGCCTGTAATATTAATGTAGATGGCATTCTCATTTTGCGGTAATACAAGGTCCGTAGGAAGCTCCGTTCCTCCGGTAGATGTATAGCCCTTTTCCTTCCATACATCGTACTTTCTGGTGGTAATATCAAAGATATCTTTACCGTAAGACTCCTTGATTAGCTCCACAATTTCACTGCCTAATAAGACCTCTTCGATCATCGGAGATTTGTAGTCAATCCGATATTGAAAATTGATTAACTCGGTTGATTCGTGCCCATCAGTGTAATTCACTAGAACTGTTCCTTTGGATGCTGGACTATGAGATACTGAACCCAATAAAGCCACTTTTTTACCCCCGTAATCTGCCCCAAAGTTTTCTATTGGCTTTAGTTTACTGTCTGAACGCCTGCCAAAAGTATACCCTTCCTTATTTTCATCTGTTATCGTTGGGAGGAAAAGTACAATGATGGCATCATACGGTATGACAAGGTTCTTTGGTAAACCGCTATCGTCAAAACCATCGTAAAAAGATGAAGGATCATAAGCATTCCCTTCACGGTCCATGACCTTAATTCCTAGAGGTAATTTACCTTTAGTAATAATAGCTTCTTGTGCTTTGACCGAAACACAACAAACCAATAAGAGTACTGATATTAAAATTCGCATTATTTTGAGTTTTTGATTCAGTACGAATAACAAGGAAGTTTCGGAGAGATTTCTGTTGGATGAGGATTCGACATTGCTCAATTAGAATTCAGTAATCTTTGGTGGCTATTCAGATTTCGATTCCTTTAAGTTCGGCAAGTGCTGCGATAACCTTAGTCGAAAATTGACGGTATTCTACCAAGGCATTCTCGTCAGCTTCCAACTGATCGTATAGGAAACTTCTGCTTTCAATTAGTTCCTTATTACCTAAATAGCTCACACTCGGCCCTATTTTATGCAGGCCCTTTTTTGCGATGCCGAAACTTCCTTTCTCAATTGCATCGGCAATCTTCTCTAGCTCCAATGGAAGCGTCTCAAGGATAATTTGAATGAGTTCTTTCATTAGACCCACATTCTGATGTGTTGCCACTCTCAAGTTTGACAGGTCAATGGTTGAAATTGGAACAATAGCTCTCAATAAGCTACCCAAGATGTTAATATCAACGGGCTTCAATAAAAATTGCCAATTACTATAAGTTCCAAGCGCCTCCGGTTTTTCACTGGTATCTCCTGATAGAAAAATAATTGGTGGCAACTCTTGACTCGGAAATTCCAACAAAGCGTCTAGTGCGTTGCCGTCCGATAAGTTTAAATCTGAAAGAACAGCATCAAATTTGGTGCTTTCAAGATGAGCCCTCAGTTCCTGTTTCGTAGAGACAATTGTAGGTGATTTAATATTGTACTGTGCTAAAGACTCCTTTAAAACCATTTGGCTAACAGGATCGTCTTCGGCAACAAGTAAGCTTAGCGCACTAAGATCTTCTCTTTCTTCATTCAATTGCCCGGCGGGTTCTTGGCCTTTATCAACATGAATTGAGAAGGCTACTTTGGAACCCTCTCCCTCTATACTTTGAATTGAAAGTTTTCCTCCCATCAATTCTACAAGGGCCTTAGCTATTCCCATTCCGAGCCCGGTGCCTCCATATTGACCATGATCTTGGCCTTCTGCTTGCCCATAGGGTTCCAATATTTTCTTAATGCTTTCCGCAGACATTCCTTTCCCACTATCCTCTACTTTTATGCCTAATTCGCATTCTTTTTCGGACTCACTAAGGTTAATAATTGAAAGGTCTACCTGGCCTTTTGCTGTAAATTTTAAGGCGTTTCCTAAAAGATTGTAAACGATTTGTGATAGTCTAACTGAATCACCAATCAATGATTTGGGGACATCCTTGTCAATAGATAAGTTCAGCCTTAGTCCTTTTTCCTGAACCATATGCGAAAAGCCTGTCACAACATTGTCTAGGGTTTCTTTTAAGAAGAAAGGTTTATTGTCTAAGGCTAATTTGCCAGCCTCCACTTTAGAAAGGTCAAGAATATCGTTGATGATGGCATTGAGGTGGCTAGATGTAGCGCTTAATGCTTTAAGGTATTCAATTTTACGTGATTGTGGCCCTTCTTGTAGTAAGTTGATGAGTCCTGATATACTATTCAAAGGCGTTCGCATTTCGTGACTTACCTCAGCGAAGAATTGGGTTTTAAAGGCTTGAATTCTATGCAGTTCATCATTTTTATACTGAAGTAGCTCCTTTTCCATCTCCAGGTACTTTCTCTGAATGGCTTGAAACTCTTCACCAATAGTTGCTTCGTTTCGTTCTTGCTGAACTTTTTGGGTTTCAGTTCTATCAGCAGAATTATCTTGAATCAACCATTGTATGGTCGACTCATTGATTCTTTCTAAGTCAATTGAAAATAAGCCTTGCGCTTTCTCTTCCCATTCAATCGCACCAAAATGAAGCTTTTCATTCAATGGAAGGGCGGGAATAAGTTCTTCTAAGCTTTTTAGGAAATCGAACTGCTCGTAAACTGAAAGTTCTGTATCGACTGGAATTAAAGTATCACAGCTTTCAATCAACTTTCCGCTTGTATTGAAAATTGTGACCTGACTTTTATCAGCTATTATAGAAAGCTTTATTTGGTTTAACCGTGAACTCATGAGACCATGGATTTGGCCAGTAGTTCAAATGCTTCTTCTACGTGTTCTCCCGTTTTCGCCGATGTCTGGAACACGCCTTCTCGATTAACTTTCTTTATGATATCGTTCAGATCACTTTCAGAAAGTAGATCGCATTTATTCGCTAATACTTGAATGGGAATGTTTGGAATTATTTCGTCCAAGTAAGCCAACTCTTCTGCTAAGTTTTCATAGGTAGATGGTCGGCTGACATCGAAAACATAAAGAGCACCATGAGCGCCAAGTCTATAGCTTGCTGGCACTTTTTGCTGGGTGTCTTCACCAGCAATGTCCCAAATAATCATTTTGATCTGTAAGCCGTCGAGATCTATTTCCTTTTTGTCGATTTTAACACCAATTGTAGTGATATAGTCTTCTGAAAACGCCTGATGAACGAAGCGCTTGACTAGAGAGGATTTTCCAACACCAAAATGTCCAATGAGAATGACTTTCTTACTCACTGACATCTTCGAAATCATTAAAATATTCTGCTAGGCCTGTTGTGATTTGCTCTTGATCTGGTTCATCACCATCCTTTGCTTTAGCCAGTACTTTCTGTGCAAAATTTAGCAACTGATCGTCCAGTTTATCTTTGAAGGTGGTATTGGTAATTCCGGAAGCAACTACGGCGATATAAAACGAATTAAAACTTTTTAAAATCACCTTAAAGTTCTGATAATCGATGCTCTCTAGTTCTTGGCTGTCGGCATTAAAGGCATCTTCAACGAAAGCTTTTATGGCTGTTAGCATTCCAGCCACCATATCGCCATCCAGTGATTCTTTTTTGGTATAATTTCCTAGCATAATCCCTGAATCTCGTTCTATCACAAAGATCTCTTCAATCTTGGGTTCAACTAGGCCAGACATGACCATGTCTTTTTGTGGGGTTCCGGATATCCAAGCTTTAATTCTCACTTTCCACCCTTCCCAAGAGAAAGCCATTTCCATTTGGGCATCTACTTTTTCAGATAGTTTTTCGATTTCAGAAGTAATGTACTTCTTAATCATTCTACCTATAATAGGATAAAGAACTTCTACTACTTCGTCTTGAGATTCTTTGATTTGCTTTCGGATTGACTCGGTAATTTCTGGTCCGAAAAGCTGTGAAAAATTGCTTTTCAGCGCCCCTTCCTGATCTACAAGAATGGGGTTAACACGGTCTTGAAGTTTGTCTTTATCGTTGAGTTGAGCGTCAAGTTCTTCGAGTTTTTGGGCAAGCGCTTGCCTATCTTCCCGGTCTTGTTCCAGTAAGATTTTCCTAAGTTGATCAAAACCAGCGCTCTGACTCATAGAAAGTGACTATTCAGCGATTTGCTTACCCATTTCTTGAAGCATTGTGCCCAAGAGTTTTCGGTTCACTTTTTTCTCATCAAGGTCAGCCACAGAATCGTCCATATCTGATCTTAATTGCGTAACCTTTTTGTTCATATCGCTTCTCAAATCTGAAATATCATTAGTCAGACCTTCCTTAGTCTGGTTAATGAGCTTGTTCAGTGCGTCGCGGGTGTCGTTTATTTCGTTCTCAACATCGGTACGCGTCTTTTTAATGAGGGCTTTTATCTCATTAAACTCAGAATCATACTGCTGCATGTTTTCACCAAAAATAAGCTGCTTTACCGCCTCTATTTTTGGATCTACTCCACTGCCTCCTTGTGGCGCTTGTTCTTCTTTTTGCTTAGCCATAATTTATTTTAATAATGCCTTTAAAGTCTTTTCATTCACTATTCCTGAAGGGTACAAACCATTTCTGGTTTGGAATGACCGTAGGCTATTTCTCGTTATAATGTTAAAAATTCCGTCTGCTAATAATTCTTCTCCTTTAGCATTGAGCAATTGCTGCAACTCCATAGTTGTTTGCCCATTCATGCCAATTCTAAGACCTAAAAAGTAACTGTTCTTTTCGTATTTGATGTCCTCTGGGGTAAGGCCTTTTTCCATGATGACCTTAATCTGATCCTTGTTGTACCCTTCGGCAGCATATTTGGCCGATAGCTCGAGTTTATCCTCAAGCATTTCAGTAGTAGCAATTAGCAGGTTGTAATATTCTGTGGCTTGTGTTGATTCAAAATCCTCTCGGTCCATGAATCGGACGTCAATTCCATCATTGTTCCAAAGAGAGCGTGCATAAGCACCGATCTCTAAAGCACCTTTATAGTAGGCTTTTACCACCATTGGGTCATAAAAGTCTGTGTCAATAGTTTCGGAAATGTCGTAGTCGTAATCGCCCTTTGGGTTAAATCTCCTGTCTTTTAGGTACTGAACCACTATGTAGGAAATGACCCCTAAAAGGATCGCAAAGGTCAGCAGGCGTTTCATTTTTGATTTTGGTTTTGGGCTCTTTCTAGGAATAAAAATAAAACAATTTTCTAAGGGATAAATCGATTTTAAAAATGTTAGGGTTTAAAAACAACAAAAAAGCCCCAACCGACGTGCAGTTGAGGCTTTTAAATGTATGGTCTCTTTTACTTTGTTTTTATGCTAATTACGCTGTTATACTTCCGGAGCATTTTCTTAGATAGCACATCTCCATAATGCTTTTTCATATCCTCTTTTGCCGCAAAATCTATGGCTTTTATAGTATTGAAATCTAATGCCTCAGCGTCATTAAAAGTCCAATCCTTCATCACTTCTCCATCTACTAAAAAGAGCTTTTTACTAAGGTTCTTATTGAAAAGTTTTTCAAAAGCATAGCCAACCCATTTTTCTCGTTCTTTCCCTTCTTTGAATGTGAAAGTTTCATAGGTAGGTGTGACCCTGGTGTGAACCATTAATCCATCGTTTCTAAATTCACTTGCACGGTCACCGAGCACCTTCATATAGTCCAGTTGACTAGCTGTCTTTGTAGAGTCATTAGAATAGATTTTATATGTGCCAAAGGATGTTTTCTGAACATTCTCGTTATATTTTTTTGCCCTATAAGCACCAATTTCATCTTCCAGAGCTAAAATTCGTTCCATAAGCCTAAAAGATTCCTCCTTTGAGACACCATCTTGTTTCAAGATTTCTTGAGTTCTGGCCATAATTCTTTCTAAAGTGGCTTCCCGTCCTTCCTCGGTCTTTATTTTCTCCTTTCCATTTAAGACGGATATGTCTGAAACAGGGCCCAAGAGTTTGCGCTTCGTGTTTAGGTTCTCAGCATTAGCTTTAATTTCTTTTTCTAGAGCCGTCATTCGCTCCAATAACCTATCAGATTCCTCTTTAGGCAAACCTTCTGCTTTTAATTGTTCCTGAATTTTCGCGACTCGTTCTTCTAAGCGTTCTTTTCTTTCAAATTGTAAATTCAAGCGATCTGTCAGCTGTTGAACTTCATTTATGTAAGCACGGCTTAATTGCACTTGTTTAGCCTGCTTTTCCATTTGTTTGACTTGTTCTTGAAGGTTTTGATGTAGCACCAAAGACTTGTCAACTTCTTCACTTGTCCAATCTTTATATTTCTTTGAAACATCTCTTAATTGATTGGTTTGCTCTTTTAATAGCGTAGCTCTTTCTTCTAACGATAACTTATTGAGCGCATCATTTTCTGCCAAAACATCAATCTCATCAATCAAACTATTTAGTAAGTCCCGGGCTCGCATCTGTTGCGTATACTGCATTTGTTCTTGCTGGATCAACTTTTGCTGCACAGTTGAAGCATTTTTTAAATCCATACCGGCAATTCTTGCCAGTTTTTCCATTTGGCCAGATTGGTCTTCGTATGCATTTGAAACGTATTGACTCAATTGTTGAAATGCCTTTTCATATACATCAAAATCGTCGCCTTTGAGCAATTTCCCATTCCGTTTTATGGTAGTAACTTCTCCCTTAAGGTTCGTGCTCACTTTTACGGGGCTTTTTTCTTGAATAAGCTCTTTTAAAGCAAAAGCAAGTGATGTAGTATCATTTGGAAAGGGATTACCAATAAAACTTGCTACACCATTATCTACGTCCGCTGCCACGCTAAACTTTGGATCAAGTTTTTCATAAATACTATCATCTATTATCTCTTTCGAAGTTTCTGGCTCAGTAAGTAATGAACTTACTTCCTGAACTGTAGCATCATTAACTTTCTTTTGGCTTTGGCTCATAAGCATAAATGCTGTGCCAAGTACCATAATGGTAACCACACCACTAAGCCAATTTGGATTCTGTTGTTGTTTCATAATTCTGTTTACACGTTTGAGTAATTGATTTTTTGAGTTACCCGCAAAACCAAGCGAGGGCATTGTCATTTTATATTCTTGAGTTTTTGCCAGGGCTTTTACAAGCAATAATCCATTGGACTTAATGCTCATGACCATTTCATCAGAAGCATACTCGCGCTCGTTATCTAATTGACTTTGGAGCCACCAGTAAGCTGGGTGATAGAAGTAAATAGACCTTAAGACAGTTAATAGTAGGTTAATCAGAAAGTCGTTTCTTTTTAAGTGGGCCAATTCATGGGCCAAAATCACCTCCACTTCATCTGAGGTTAAGCCTTGAATTAATCCCATCGGAAAAATGATCATCGGCTTAAAGTAGCCTGACACCATTGGACTAAATACCTTTGACGATTCTCTTAAAAGTACCTGTGTTCTAACACCAAATGCTGCCCTAAGTTCGTCTAGAAGTTTTATCAGTTTTGGTTCTTTTATTTGCTTGGCATTGACTTTTATGCGGTTTAAATAAATGAACCCTCCTATTCCCCGAATAGAAAAGAGGAGAAACCCAAATAACCAAACCATCGCAATCCCGTTTGCATTTTCTTCCATCCATGAGGTGTTTACCGGAGACAAAGCCGAAGTTTGAGTGACTGAATTTTCCTGTATTGGAGAAATAAGGTTATTAGAAGTGGTTAATTGCGTCTCGTAAGAAAGTCCCTGAATATCTGGGGCTTGATAGTGTTGTAAAAAGCTATAAACTCCACCGATCGGCAGCATGAGAATGCAAACCAATAAGAAATTATGTCTCCATTTCGCTTCCACTTTTCTAAGTATTACCATTCCTAAAAAGGCAATAGCCAGAATAAGAACCCCTTGCCATAAAGAGTCGAAAAGGGTAAGTCCTAAAGCCTCGAGTATATTACTATTGATTTCCATCTTCTAGTTTTTTTATGAGGGCTTTGATTTGTTCTAGCTCTTGTTTAGAGGCATCGCCACGACCCAACGCGTTTAGAACAAGTTGTGATGCCGAGCCGCCAAACGCCGTATCCATCAGCCTATCCAACATAGCTGACTGAACTTTCTCCTCGCGAATTTCGGTGCTATAGATATGTGTTCTGCTCGACTCATCGCGTTCTACCAGCCCCTTCTGAGCCATTATCTGCATAATTTTCAAGGTGGTGGTATAACCAGAATCTTTCGATTCGTTTATGATTTCATTGACTACTCGTACACTTGAAGGTCCTTTTGACCACAATATTCTGAGTATTTCTAATTCTGATTCTGTTGGCTTTGTCATAACTACGAGATGTTTCGTACAACAATTATATACGAACTAATTCGTACATCCAAGCAGTTCTACGAAAACCTTCGTATAAAATTCTTCTTTTAACTTTATTTAAGAATTGTAGATTTGACTTATTATGGCACCAAAAAAACAGGCCAAAGGAAAAAGCGAGGAGTTAGGGTTTGGTCAAAAAGCCTATTCTAGAACTACAAGGCTGATTTCTCAGAATGGCGAGTTTAATGTAGAAAAGCAGGGACTCAAATTTTGGGACTCCCTCGACCTTTACCATGAACTCATCTCTATTAAATGGTGGAAGTTTTTTAGCGTATTATTTTTCTTGTTCCTAGGAGCCAACGTCATTTTTGCGCTGCTTTATTTTGTTTCTGGAGTTGATGGAATTTCCGGATACACGTCACAATCGATCCTTCAAGATATCATTACCTGCTTCTATTTCAGTACTCAAGCTATTACAACGGTAGGTTTTGGCGCTTTAAGTCCTACTAGCGATGCGGTGAGTTTTCTGGCGGCCATTGAGTCTTTCATCGGTTTGCTGGGTTTTGCTCTAGCTACTGGGCTTATGTTTGCCAGATTTTCTAGACCGGGCAGAAGTTTGATTTATAGCGAGAATGCTATCATCGCTCCTTACAAGGACATTAATGCCTTGATGTTTCGCTTTTCTAATAAGAGCAAGAACCAATTGATTGAATCAGAGGTAGATGTTGTGATTACTTATTGGAGCAACAAGGATAAAAGAAGAATATTTAAGCCGGTAGACTTAGAAAGAAAGAAAATCAATTTCTTTTCTATGAGCTGGACCGTCGTTCATCCGATCACCGAAAAGAGCCCAATTTTTGAGTGGTCAGTGGAAGATTTTAAGGAAAAACAGGTTGAAGTGATCGTTATGTTTAAGGCATTTGACGATACTTATGCGCGACAGGTCTATGACCGAACAAGTTATATTGCCGAAGAAATTACTTGGGGAGAAAGCTTCTCTCCAATTTATAATACGCTTGAAAAAGGCAAAATCCATATCGACATGGAGAAGTTGAGCGAAACGGAGCCAGCCAAGCTAAATTAGCCTTCCATCCCATTTATAGGTGCCTCAGTATATTACCTGTTGATTTTCAATGGTCATATCATAATTTCATAGACCGTTAAATACACGACATTATGAGACTTAAACAGAATATTTATCGCGTATGCAGTATTTGCATCATGATCGCTTGGCTTTACTCTATGCCAGCACAAGCCCAAGATGGGTACCAACGCCCGCCTGAGGCTATTGCCAAACTTATTGAAGCACCTTCGACACCATCGGTGAGTATAGACTCTAAAGCGGAGTGGATGCTATTGATGGAAAGGCCTGGCTACCCTAGTATAGCTGAAGTTGCTGCACCGGAACTTCGAATTGGTGGAACTAGAATTAACCCCGCTACAAATGGCAGAAGTAGACGGACGTTTATGACTGGTTTGAAGCTTAAAGAAATTGCTAGTGGTAAAGAGTTTTCCTTTTCAGGACTTCCTTCAAACCCACAGATTAGCAATGTATCGTGGTCTTCAGATGAAACTAAAATAGCTTTTACACATACCGCTGAAAACGGTATAGAATTATGGCTGGCTGATGTAGAAACCAAATCTGCAAAAAGACTTACAAACGCAATTATCAACAATGCTTATGTTTCAGCCTTCAATTGGATGCCGGATAACAAGCACCTATTGGTAAGCACAATTGTTGATGGAAGAGGAGAAGCGCCAAAAAAACCTAGAGCGCCAAAAGGCCCAGTTACACAGGAAACTGCCGGTGCTGAAGCGCCTTCTAGAACTTACCAAGATCTATTGGAGAATCCTTACGATGCTTCTTTATTTGAGTATTACACTACAGTTCAATTACAAAAGGTGGATTTGAATGGGAACCAAACGAAAGTTGGGAACCCTGATATCATTAAGGCATTTAATATCTCTCCTGATGGGAAATATATTTTAGCTCAAACCATTCAAAAGCCATTTTCTTACCTAGTACCGGCTTCTAGGTTTCCTTTTAACTATGAGGTTTGGGATATCAATGGTAACATGGTGAAAGAAATGGCTCAAATTGCCTTAGACGAAGTTAGGCCTAAGGGATTTGACGCTACAAGGCTAGGGGCCAGAAGCATGACTTGGCGCTCCGATAAACCGGCTACTTTATATTGGGCAGAAGCTCAAGATGGTGGCGACCCTAAAGCTGATGTGGCTGAAAGAGATGTAGTTTATATGGTTGATGCACCTTTTACTGCTTCTCCAACCAAACTTGTAGGCACTAGCTTACGCTACTCCGGAATTCAATGGGGTGATGATTCTAGGGCTATTCTGAATGAAAACTGGTGGGCTCAAAGGTTAGACAAACGCACCTTGATAAACCCTTCAAAACCGGGTTCAGCAGGTAAAGTAATTATCGATAGAAGTACAACCGACCGTTATAACGATCCGGGAAGACCTATGATGGTTTCCAATGACTATGGAAGATCTGTTTTAAAATTCGACAAGGATAATATTTTCATGACAAGTACTGGGGGTTCTACTGATGGTGACCGTCCTTTCCTTAGCAAATTCAACCTTAAGTCTCAAAAGCAGAACATCATCTTTAGGTCTGAGGCACCTTATTACGAGCGTCCAATAGATATTATCTCGGCTAAAGCTGATAAAATCATCACCTTAAGGGAGTCGGAAAACGAGCCGCCGAACTATTTCATCAGAAACCTAAGAAAGGGTTCAATGGAAGCTATTACCGATTTTCCACATCCACAGCCTGATATGATGGCGGTGAATAAGGAAATAATCAAATATCAAAGAGAGGATGGCGTAGACCTAACGGCAGTACTCTATACACCAAAAGGCTACGATAAGGAAAAAGACGGTCCTTTACCGGTACTTATGTGGGCCTACCCGATTGAATACAAATCTGTGGCGACGGCGGCACAAGTTCGTGGAACACCTTACTCATTTACAAGAGTGAGCTCAGGCTCTCCGCTCTTTTGGGTACTTCGCGGGTATGCTGTAATGGCAAATACTGAATTCCCGATTATTGGTGAAGGAGAAAACCAGCCCAATGATCAGTTTCGCGAACAATTAGTAATGAATGCAAAAGCGGCCATAGACGCAGTGGCTGAGCTTGGCGTTGGCGATAGAAATAGAGTTGGCGTTGGTGGACACTCCTATGGCGCTTTCATGACCGCTAACTTACTTGCCCATTCGGACCTTTTCGCAGCTGGAATCGCCAGAAGTGGAGCATATAATAGAACCTTAACGCCATTTGGATTCCAAAGAGAAGAGCGTACTTATTGGGAAGCTCCAGAGCTTTACAACTATATGTCGCCGTTTATGCATGCCGATAAGGTGAATGAGCCTCTACTACTAATTCACGGTGAAGCGGACAACAACTCGGGTACTTTCCCGATACAAAGTATTAGGTACTATAATGCAATAAAGGGACACGGTGGTACTTCTAGATTAGTAATGCTCCCAGATGAAAGTCATGGTTATAGAGCAAAAGAGTCTATTCTACACATGCTATGGGAAATGGATACTTGGCTAGAGAAATATGTAAAGAATGCATCCACTAAACCGGAACCTACTAGTATAAATTCAAAGGGTAGATAAACTGAATCCTCTCAAAACAAAAAGCCTCAAATCGATGATTTGAGGCTTTTTGTTTCTAAAATTTTATGCCGATTTCGAGGCTAAAGAGATTGCTCTTTATCTGAAGCTCATCGTATAAGGGGTTTTGTTCTTTGATCTGATTTAAAAACCCTATATAATAATTTAAACTGCCATAAACGCGTGTATTTACGCCAATACTATGCTCAAGTCCTCCGCCAAAATTCCCAGACAAATCGAAGCCATTAAATTCATTTACCAAGTCAACCGTATTGTCTTTATTGTCTGTATTTAGTCTTAATTCTGGAACCATTCCAAAATTGAAAAATGCACGGGTATCTAAAACCACTTCGTTGGTATAGAGCTTGAGCAACAATGGAATTTGTAAATATTCATGATCATATCGCTCAGACACTGGACGACCAGCCAATACACCTGGATCGGTTACACTAATTTGACTCGTTTTTGAGGCAAAATTTATTCCTGTATGAAAGTGATAGTTTTCCTTGAACGGCAGGTCTACGAAAGCTCCTATAAGGAATTTTATCGCAGAACCATCTCTTTCTATCCCACTGCTGTTCCCGTCAGTAGCTGTACGAGAGAGCGAAAGTGTTGGACCGAGTTTAATCCCTATTCTATAATCTTGAGCAATTGAGAGCTGACCTAGCCCCACCATCAAAATGGCGGAGAGTAAATATTTCTTCATGTTCGATAAAATAAATAAATACATTTGTCATTTAAAATGTGTAGATGCTTAAAAGGTACTGTTTTATATTTTTCTTACTAGGACTTCTCGCTTGTTCAGATAATGATCCGTGTGACGATAGTGTTGATATTTCTGATGTTGACATACAATTGAACATTGAAAACCTAACGCATCAGATTCATGAAATTAACTCAAAGGATGAACTGGTAAGGTTCCTCAACGCCAATCCAATCATTAAAAATGAATTCTTTGAGTTTGGAGGAAGAACTACGGAAGCCGAAGTGCTAAATGGAATTAGAAACCTGGTACAAAATGACGAAGTGAAAGCTTTGTTTAAGACCAAGTCTTTTGAAAGCTTCGATAGCATTCTAGAAAAAGACAGAGAACTAAGGCAATTTACCACCTACACTTTTTTGACTAACAACCCTAGAAAAAGCCTTCAGGATGTTTACAACATTTTTTCATCATCCGATATTTTAAGACTTCCATTAACGGCTAATTCCAGCCTAGATCCACTGAGCAACTACCTAGCTTCAAAACCTGTAGAAAAAGACTATTGGCACACTTTATTTGGCTACCGATCGGATGATCAGCTATATGATGACAATTTAGCGCTGCTTCAAAACCCTTTTGTGGATACGCTCTATCAAGAAACTATCAACTTTATAGATATGGGTGTTGTGGGCTTCCAGTTGGATAGAGCTTATGCAAGAATCAAGAAATATTATCCCGAATTCAAATTACCAAAAATTAAAGCTGTCTACTCTGGTTTTGGTTCTGATATTCATTTTTCTGACTCACTAATCGTTCTAGGTTTAGACTACTATTTAGGAGAAGAGGCTTCGTATAGGCCACAAGTGTATGATTATATTCGGACTAGGCTTACTCCTGATCATTTGGTTCCACAATTAATTCAATTCACCTCGCTTCGGTTTAATGAGTCAAAAGAGGGTAAAAGAACAGTATTGGAAGAGATGATTTCTTATGGTAAAGCATTAGAATTTGCGAGCGAAATGCTCCCTTGCGTTGCTGATAGTTTAGTAATGGGCTATACGGCACAGCAGTTTGCCAATGCCACCGTAAGTGAAGGTATAATTTGGGCTCACTTCTTAGAAAAGAGGCTTCTTTACAGTGATAACCCGTCTAATTTGACCAAATACGTGGATGAAAGACCTTTCATTCCCGAAATTGACAAGATTTGTCCAGGTAGAATAGGTCAGTGGTTGGGTTGGCAAATTGTAAAAGCTTACCGCGAAGAAACTGGCGTTGACTTCGTTGATCTTATGGCGGAGAAAGATGCTCAAAAAATTCTTACGCAGTCAAAATATAAACCTCGTTATCGTTAGCCTTGATTTGGCTCTCGTTATTGAGAACTTTCACTAATTTATCTACTTGAAGTTTTTTGGAATAAAGTGATTCGGCTAGTGTTCGTGCATTTGCCTTGTACTGATCTAATAGCTCACGATTTTCAAGAAATGGCTTAAGCTGCTCTACAAATTCTTCAGGCTTTTTAGGATCGGCATAAAAACCACATTTATACTTTTCTACTAAATCTTTGGTCCAGCCACTTGTATTGACAACCGTTAGTCTTCCAGAAGCAAGACTATCGAAAAACTTATTCGGACTATTAGTGGCTAGTACTGGCAAATCTGCAAAACTAACATAGGTGGCATCTGTAATATTCAGAATTCGTCTGACACCTTCTTTATCCTGGTGACTTATAAACTCAATATTATTTAATTTTTGGCCATAGGCTAAGTTTTTGATTCTTCCTAACTGAGATCCTTGTCCTACGATTTTATAGTCAACTTTCAGGCCTAGTTTTTTTGTAGATAGGGCAATGTCGAGTAAAAATTCCAGGTGGTTTGTAGTACCAATACTGCCCAGGTAAGTAATTACAAAAGGCCTTTCGGCATGGTAGAACTTTATCAGCTTAGGGTCTTTAATCTCGTTCTTAAAAAACTCACAGTCCGCCATATTAGGAATCATAAATACATCCTTCTCAGGAACCACCTTTTTGATCCAGTCTCTCATCCCTGGCGACAATGCGACAATGCGATCGGCACCTTTATAAATCTTCTTTTCTAAACGGTATAACCAGTTTTTAAAGACTTTACCTTTGATCGCTCCAATCTGAATTGGTGCTGTAGGCCACAAATCTCTGACTTCGAATGTATAAGGTATGTTGTACTTTCTTTTCAGCCAAAGGCCAATAAGCCCAACTGTAAGCGGTGTTGATGTAATGTAGGCACTATCAATATCTTTTATTTTAGTGGCCGTCTTTTTGGCAAGTCTTACAAATTTTAAAAATGAGCGAACGCGCTTGACAAAGCCCATTTCATTGGAATAAGCAACAGGTAAGTAGTGCACTCTTACTCCAGCTATTTCTTTTACCGTATAAATAGAATCATTGTGAGTAGTGATCATTTCTACCTCAAAACCATTTTCGACTAACCCTTTGGATAAGTAGTATGAACGGATGGCGCCACCTTCTTGCGGGGTTTTAAAGTATTGATGGATATATAAAATACGATCAGCCACTAATTAAATTTAGCAAATTCAATTCACCTTTTTATTCCTTCTTTCTTTTCAAAATAACGACAGAAGTGAATCAAATTGCATTCTTCACACTTTGGTCTCCTTGCTAAACACGTATATCTACCGTGTAAAATGAGCCAATGATGCGCTAATGGAATAACATCTTTGGCTAAATGCTTCACCAACTGTTTTTCTACAGCTAAAGGTGTTGTTAGGTTCTGATTTACTAAACCTAATCTTTTCGAAACCCTAAATACATGAGTGTCTACTGCCATAGAAGGCTGATTCCATACCACAGATGTAATAACATTGGCTGTCTTTCTACCTACCCCTGGAAGTTTTTGTAGATCCTCTATAGTCTGAGGAATCTCAGCATTGAAGTCTTCAACCAGCATTTTACCTAAGCCAATCAAGTGCTTGGTCTTATTATTCGGATAAGAGACTGATCTAATGTATGGGAAAAGTTCGTCGAAATTAGACGCGGCCAAATGTTCGGCAGTGGGGAATTCTGCGAATAGTTTTGGGGTTACCAAGTTTATCCGCTTATCGGTGCATTGCGCACTTAAAACTACAGCAACCAGTAATTCAAACGGGTTGCCGTAGTTCAATTCAGTCTCAGCCTGTGGCTGATTCTCACTAAAATAGTTTACAAATTCTTCGTAACGCTCTTTCCGTGTCATCACGCTAAATTAATAGCTTAATCCACAGAATGTAAGTGATACGATTTAGAATAACTGATAATACTATCAATTGTCGTTTTTGTCGGTGACTTTAAAGCACCATCTAAATCGCCAACTACTGTTGAAAGTTCAGCATAAGTATTCGCCAATTCCTCATCAAAGAGCATGGCTATCTCAATTTCTGAACGCTCCTCAGTGGAAGTTTCATTATAAATGTATCGTACTAAGTCATCTTGGGTAAAGGTTTTGATCATACGCAATGTTCTTTTTGTCCATCTTTTTTCTAAGGTTGATGAGTGCATAGCGCATGCGTCCTAAGGCAGTGTTGATACTCACTCCTGTGGTATCGGCAATTTCTTGGAAACTCATTTGCATATAATGCCTCATCATAAGCACCTCACGCTGTGAATCAGGCAACTCTTTAATTAAGTCGCGCAACAAAGCGTGGGTATCTTCTTTTATTTGTTTAGACTCAATTGAGTCCTCCGAAAATTCTAGTGTATTGAATACGCTACTGCCATCTTCCATGACAATAGTCGGGTATCTTTTCGCTTTTCTAAAGTTGTCAATCGCCAGATTATGTGCGATTCGAGTCACCCATGGAAGAAACTTCCCTTCCTCGTTGTATCTACCTGTCTTAATGGTGTTAACCACCTTAACAAAGGTTTCTTGCAACAAGTCCTCAGCCAAATACTGATCTTTAACGATCAAATAGATGGTAGTGTAAATTTTCTTGGTGTGACGGTTTACCAGCGTGGTGAAACCCTCTTCGTTACCATTCTTGTACTGCGATATCAATTGACTATCGCTTATAGCATACTTCCTCATGTCAGTAATTATTAGGTTAACGTAGAGGTTTCTATCTATATTGTACTGGTTTTAGGGTTGGAATTAATTTTTGTCGTTTAGTCAAAAGTAGAAAATCTGAAATACAAAGCAAATTAACATCGGTTAATTTTAAATTTGACTTGATAACTTTCGTCTTTAAACTTACACTCGAAACATTAAGCAATCATAATGCCAAAGAGTAAAATTTTATTCTGATTTCTCAAGTTAAAATTTAAGTAACATTTAGCTATTCGCTCTGTTATCTTTGCATCCTCATGAATTCAACAACTGTCTCAAACAAAACCCCTATTGATGACCTCGACCCAAAAGAGTTTATCATTATCAAAGGAGCCAAGGTAAATAACCTCAAAAGCCTCAGTGTAGCCATTCCGCGCAATAAATTGGTCGTTGTCACAGGGCTTTCAGGTTCGGGAAAATCATCTTTAGCCTTCGATACCTTATTTGCTGAGGGGCAACGAATGTATGTGGAAAGCTTGAGCAGCTATGCAAGACAGTTTTTGGGTAGAATGGAAAAACCAGAAGTAGATTACATCAAAGGGGTGTCTCCTGCTATTGCTATTGAGCAAAAAGTTAGTACTCGAAACCCAAGGTCTACCGTAGGCACCTCCACTGAAATTTATGATTATTTAAAATTACTTTTTGCCAGAATCGGCAAAACCTATTCTCCAGTTAGTGGCGAATTAGTAGAAAGAGATAGCGTAACAGGGATTGTCGATTTTTTAATGACCAAGCCAGAAGGCACGCGGATCATGATATTATGCCCCCTTTTGGAAAAAGAGGATAGAGCACTTGAGCAGGAACTTAATATTCTACTTCAAAAAGGATATACCCGTGTTCTATCAAACGGTGACCCCTATTTTATTGAGGACTTATTGGAGAATCCTTCAGAAATAGAAGGTAAGTCATTAGAGATTTTAATTGACAGAGGAGTTGTTAAAAACGATGAGGACACACAGTTTAGGTTCGGCGACTCTGTTCAAACTGCTCTTTTTGAAGGGGAGGGAGATTGTATTATTGAAATTCCTGGCGATGGAAGGTTTAATTTTTCTGATCGTTTCGAAGCAGACGGAATCGTATTTGAAGAACCAAGTGTAAACCTTTTCACCTTCAATAACCCTTATGGTGCTTGTAAAAGGTGTGAAGGGTTTGGTAAAATATTAGGCATTGACCCAGACCTAGTAATCCCAGATAAATCACTATCCGTTTATGAAGGTGCTATCGCGCCATGGCGTAGTGAAACTATGAAAAAATGGGTTGAACCAATCCTTAAACATGGTATTGAATTTGACTTTCCTATTCACAGATCATTTGGTGAACTCACTCCTGAGGAACAAGAATTACTTTGGACGGGCAACAAATTCTTTAAAGGCATCCACAAGTTCTTTAGCTTTTTAGAATCTAAAACTCATAAGATTCAGTACCGTGTGATGCTATCTCGTTACCGTGGGCGAACGGATTGTCCTGAATGTATGGGTACTCGTTTACGAAAAGACGCGGCTTATGTAAAAATTGGAGAGAAGTCTATCACAGATATCGTTTTGCAATCCGTTCAAACTACAATTCAGTTTTTTGACAAGCTAGAACTAAGTGCATTCGAAGAAAAAATAGCCGGTAGGCTGATTAAAGAAATTAAGAATAGGCTAGACTACCTTGACAAAGTTGGACTAGGCTATCTTACACTCAATCGCTTGACTTCGTCTCTTTCAGGCGGAGAATACCAGCGTATAAAACTGGCCACATCTCTGGGAAGTGCGCTCGTTGGTTCTATGTATATTTTAGATGAACCGAGCATTGGACTTCACCCAAGAGATACCGATCGACTAATTTCTGTTTTAAAGACCCTCCGCGACTTAGGTAATACGGTAGTTGTGGTAGAGCATGAGGAGAAAGTAATGCATGCAGCAGACCAAATCATCGACATCGGTCCAGATGCCGGGTCAAACGGAGGTGAATTAATGTTTCAAGGAACTCTAGGTGAGCTTAAAGCCGCTGGAAATACTTATACCGCTAAATACCTCAATGGATCTGAACGCCTAGAAATACCAAATGTGAGACGGCAATGGCGTGATAGTATTCATATCAACGGAGCTCGCGAAAACAACTTAAAAGGATTCAATGTCGAAATACCGCTTGGTGTATTATCCGTTGTCACAGGAGTAAGTGGTTCAGGTAAATCTACATTAGTTAAGAAGTTACTCTACCCCGGACTTGGAAAAATGCTCGGCACGGTAGGAGAGCAAACCGGTAAAATGGACGGACTCGAGGGCTCACTCAAATCAGTGAGTCAAATAGAGTTTGTTGATCAAAATCCAATCGGTAAGTCTTCAAGATCAAACCCTGTCACCTATGTAAAAGCTTACGATGCTATTCGACAACTTTTTACTGATCAGCCAGTTGCCAAACAAAGAGGCTACAAACCAGCTTTCTTCTCCTTTAACGTGGATGGTGGTAGATGTGAGACATGCCAAGGGGAAGGTGTAGTAAAAATTGAAATGCAGTTTATGGCCGATATTCACTTGACATGTGAAAGCTGCAAAGGACAGAGATTCAAGCAAGAAATTCTAGAGGTTACATTTAACGATAAGCACATCGCTGATGTGCTTGACATGACTATTGACGATGCCATGGAGTTTTTCGCTGGCGAAAGATCTGTGATCGCCAAATTGGCTCCGCTGCAAGAAGTAGGCTTAGGCTATATCAGACTTGGCCAATCCTCAAACTCACTGAGTGGTGGGGAAGCCCAACGTGTAAAATTGGCTTATTTCTTAGGTAAAGGAGGATCGAAAAGTAAGAGCTCTTCCAAGGAGAATATTCTCTTTATTTTCGATGAACCTACCACCGGGTTGCACTTTCACGACATTAGTAAATTGATGAAGTCGATCAATGCCCTTGTTGCGCAAGGCAACTCCGTTGTTATAATAGAACATAATACAGAAGTAATTAAATGTGCGGACTGGATTATTGATCTAGGGCCTGAAGGCGGAGACGCAGGGGGCAACCTTTGCTTTAAGGGAACGCCGGAAGAGATGATTAAACTAAAAGACAATCACACAGCACACTACTTGTCCGAAGTATTAGATTAGGCTTTATCACGCTTTTTTAGAGCGCTAAAAATGTTAGCAGAAATGATTAACCCAGCGCCGAGCAGCTTAGAACCGCTCATGTCTTCTCCCAAAAACAGGTAGCTTGTGATCATGGCGACAGGTGTTCCTAAGTAGAAAATAAGACTAATTTTTGCCGGGGCTAGCATAGTTGATGCTCTTAACCAAAGCGTATGTGCCCCTACGGTGCAAACAAGGCCTAGAATCCCTAAAAACAGCCAATCTTGATCTGAAAGGTCCCAGTTTGACTCACTAATCATCACCAAAAAGATAATCATTGCAAAAGCATATTGGCCAAAGGCGCGCGTTAAAGAATCAATATGTTGATGCCTTCGCTGCACAAAGGGTAATACAGCAAAGAAAAATGCACTCACCAAACCCACCAGAATCCCAGCTGTAAGGTCATTGCCCAAGCTAAATTCCGGTACAATCAAGAATATACCTATTAAGGCTACGAAAACAGCCAAGAGGTCCTTAAGTAATGGCTTTTGACCATTGATGATCCAGTTTAAATAAATCATGTGAAGGCCAAAAGAAGACACTGAGAGTATAGCCATCGAAGGAGTCGAAAGTTTAACGCTGATGAAATAAGTCATCCAATGTGCACCAAAAAGAAGGCCGATGTATAATAGTCCTTTCCAGTCTTTCCTAGATAGTTTTTTGAGTTTTCTAACCCGAACTAGGCTAAAAAGAAAAACAGAGCCAATGATTAATCGAACGATTCCAATCGTATAGGCATTGGCCGAAACCTCTTTTATAAAAACAGGGGTAATTCCAAATAGGAAAACGGCAATCAGTCCTTCTGTGTAATAGCGAGAGTTCAAGAGGCAAATGTAATTGAATCTAACTTCAAGTTGAGTTGCACTTGATACACTTTAAGTCAAAGACTTGACAAATAGATGGTCTTACTACTTAAAGTCCTAGGCCTTCTGCTCATCAGGAGCATTGTTCTTTAACAGCCCTTTACGCTTCAATATAGTTTCTACAAACTTTACCTCATTCTGCGTTTTAAATGCCGTAAAAGGAAAAAGCATTAGTTGAGCTTTACTTACAACCAGAACAATTTGATTTTTATCTACCCAGGCTTTTTTAATCTGATCCCATTTCATCGGCATGCCTTGCTTGGAATTCATTTTGATTAAAATCTGCTGACTATTAATCTCGTAAGAAAGTTTTTCGAATAGCATTTTACTCTGCTCAAGTTGCGTAACACCCGCAAACTGTATCAACCAGAATAATAAATAAAGAGTGAAGGTGATTAATGCACCAATCCACCACCAATTGGATGGAATCACGAATGTCATTGAAGAAATGGCTAAAACGATAAGACCTACCCACCATTGTTGAGTAAGCACATTGCGCATTCCGGCGCGTCGGTAAGCCTTCTTATCTAACGCGTATTTTTTTGTTTTAACAATCATAATTAAGCCTCTTTATACACAGTGTCGAAAAAGGAACACAAACATAATGATCAAAACCAAGGCTTCTATCAATAGTACTAAAAAATTGCGCTTGTTCTTTGACAAATTATTCGGCTTTGAGGCTGATATCCAAACTTTTAATTGAATGAGTAAGTGCTCCAACGGAAATAAAATCGACACCGGTTTCTGCAACCCCGCGAATGGTTCTTTCGGTAATGCCACCGGAAGCCTCTGTCTCTGAGCGGCCTGCGATTATTGATACTGCTTTCGACATATCAGTATTCGACATATTATCAAGCATAATTCTATCCACACCTCCTACCGAAAGTGCTTCTTCCACTTCTTCTAGATTGCGTGTTTCCACTTCTATCTTTAAATCCCTGCCGGTATGCTTCAGATATGTTTTCGTAGCAGTTACCGCAGCCGTGATTCCTCCTGCAAAATCATTATGGTTGTCTTTCAGCATAATCATGTCATACAAACCATACCGATGATTAACCCCTCCACCGATTAAAACTGCCCACTTTTCCAACATTCTCATGTTGGGTGTTGTCTTTCGTGTATCTAAAAGTCTAGCCTTAGTTCCTGAAATTAGTTTATTCATTTCGGCGGTTTTCGTGGCAATACCACTCATGCGTTGCATACAGTTCAGTAGCAGTCGCTCTCCGCTCAAAATAGCTCGAGCGTTTCCTTTGAGTCTTAGAATAACGTCGCCTCTAAAAACGGCATCGCCATCTTCAGCTAAGGCTTCTAGTTCCATTTCAGGATCTAGTTCTCTAAAAATGCATTCGGCCAAGTCCATCCCGGCTATCACGCCATTTTCCTTCATAATTAAATATGCGGAATTGGTAGCGTCTTCAGGGACTGAAGCTAAAGTGGAGTGATCACCATCTCCTATATCTTCAATAAAAGCGTTTTGAATAAAACTGTCTAAAGCTTCATCGGTAACGTATGCAGGTCTCATACCCAAAAATAGCTAAAAGCACTCACTAGAAAATGAAATGAGTAGGATTAGCGCTCCTTAGAAAATTCTAATCGGTAGACTTTATACTTTTTTGCGTACTTCTTGGCCCTTACTACAACTCTGTGCTTCCCAGAAGAAGATGTATACGTACCAATGGCATAGAGAATTCCACCAGAATCGTTATCTCCTTCATGAATAAACTCAAAGCCAGTAGCCGGGTTCTGTTGAAAAAATTGCTTTAGCATAATCTCCGCTTGGTTCTTGCTATATTCTTTGCGTTCACCATCGAGCCTAATTTCTAGTTTTGAATGAAGGTGCTTAGTCAGCTCCTTCGAACTACTGGATTTTAGCGCGTCTTCAACACGCTCCATAATATCTTCACTTTCTTGAGCTACCACACCAAATGAAATGATAAGTGCCAGTACTATAAGTGTGTTTGTGCGTAGTTTATGCATGTCTAAGGATTCTGTCCTCTTGATAACGAAAATAATGCCAATTGTTTCATAGAATAATCAACATTTATTAAAGTAATACAATGTGCCTGCACAAACAAACCAGCCTTTAATATTTATATTTGTGGTATGAACAAACGCGTTTTATTGATGATTCTAGACGGTTGGGGGTTAGCCCAAGATAAGTCTGTTTCAGCCATTGACAAGGCCAATACACCGGTCATTGACTCCCTTTTTAAGGGTTATAACCATAGTAAACTTGAAGCTTCTGGATTAGCCGTTGGACTACCTGAAGGGCAAATGGGAAATTCCGAAGTGGGCCACATGAATATTGGCGCAGGCAGAGTGGTTTACCAGGATTTGGTAAAGATCAATAAAGCGGTTGCCGAAAACACACTAGCGGAAAATGAAACGCTAAAGAGTGCATTTACTTTCGCTAAAGAAAACAATAAGAAGATACACCTTATGGGCTTAGTTTCAGATGGTGGTGTACATTCTCACATTGGTCACCTGAAAGGCTTATTATCCATTTGTGCTGGAATGTCACTGGACAAGGTTTTTGTTCATGCCTTTACTGATGGCAGAGATACTGACCCAAGAGGAGGTAAGTCTTACCTAAAAGAGGTCTTAGATCATGCGGAGCAAACCACAGGAACTATCGCGTCTATTACAGGAAGGTACTTTGCCATGGATAGAGATAACCGATGGGAAAGAGTAAAACTAGCCTATGACGCCATGGTTAATGGAACAGGAACAGTTTCCATGGACCTACTTTCTTCAATACAAGATTCTTACGACTCAGGAGTAACTGACGAATTCATTAAACCTATCGTTCATACTTCGGAAGGTGAGCCTGTTGGCAAAATGGAAGAAGGAGATGTTGTGATTTGTTTTAATTTCCGAACTGATAGGGGACGTCAAATTACTCAGGCACTTACTCAGTCTGATTTCCCGGACTTCGGTATGGAAAAACGAAGCTTTCATTATGTGACCATGACAAACTATGATGACTCATTTCAAGGCGTAAAAGTCATCTTTAATAAAGACAACCTAAATAATACTTTAGGAGAAGTTTTAACCCATGCCAATAAGAAACAAATTCGCATAGCTGAAACGGAAAAGTACCCACACGTGACCTTCTTTTTTAGTGGCGGAAGAGAGAAGGAGTTTGAAGGCGAAAAAAGACTTTTATGCCCTTCTCCAAAAGTTGCCACCTATGATCTTAAGCCTGAAATGAGCGCTCATGACATAAAGGATGCAATCATTCCTGAGTTAAATAATCAGAGTGCAGACTTTATTTGTTTGAATTTTGCAAACGCAGATATGGTAGGCCATACAGGTGATTTCAATGCTGCTGTCAAAGCCTGTGAAACAGTGGATACTTGCTCTGGAGCGGTAATTGATGCCGCTTTGGCCAATGATTATACTACCATAGTGATTGCCGATCATGGCAACTCCGACATCATGGTAAACCCCGATGGTTCTCCAAATACAGCACATACAACAAACCTTGTACCCTGTATTCTAGTTGATAAGGAGATAAAACCTGAAATGAAAGACGGAAAACTCGGTGATTTAGCGCCTACAATACTCAAGCTTATGGGTGTAGATACGCCCGTTGAGATGACTGGCGACTTACTAATATGAACAGAATAAAGCTCTTTTTTACTTTCGCATTAATTGGGACGATTTCAGCTTGTACTGGAGAAGGTACAAATACAAGTGTTGGAGAAAGTTCTTATTTCGATTTACAAACGCTTCTCGACAGCCAGGTTGAATACCTCACAAGTTCAGAGGCGAAACTTAAAAAGGAATTGACAGCGCAAGGGGCTAAAGAGAACTTGACCATTGACCCTGATTCCGTTCAAGGCTGGAAAAGACAACTGAAGTTATTCTACGAAGCGAATATTAATAAAAAGGGCTTTGAAGGGGAATATTTTGAAGAACACCTGCCCGTGATCAACGGCCTTTCCAAATCAATATTCACAGCTAAGACGCAAAAGAACCCCGTTAAAGTTCTTGAATGTACTTATGAAAATGACACCCTAAAGGAAATTCGGGTTTCGGTAAAAGAGTCAAACACCGTATATGAAGTATCTAAAGAGATGACTCTTCATTTCAATTCGGAACAACACCTCGTCGGTTTCGATATTAAGGGGGGAGAAACTATGGCCGTGAAAAAAGACCTTAATTACTCTATTGTAGGAACGATCATTTACTAGAGACGGAAAAGGGCTTCTAAGAAGCTCATGTTTTCATTTCCCTTTTTCACTAAGAACATCGGAATATCATTATCCTCCATTAGAAGTTTCTCTGCAACGCTCCCAATCAGGAAAGCAGCAGCACTAGACCTTCCTTTTGAACCTAGGATGATCATATCAACATCTAATTCTGCCCCTGTTCTATATATTTTATCGGCCGGATGTGGGTCATCATCTAGAGCGTACGTATGATCGTAGTCCACACCTTCTAAGTTCATTTGACTAAAGAATTTATCGCATTGTTCTTTAGTGTTTTCGAGCATAATTTCGGCAAATTCCTCATAGCTCTTACCAGATTTAGCAAAGCCTACCGGAACGCGGTACACGTTATTGCTTAACAATTTGGCTCCCGTCTTTTTCTGAATATCAATGGCTATTTCAAAAGCCATTTTCGAGTGTTCGGAATAGTCTATAGAAACCAAGATTTTCTTCAACTCGTATTTTTCTTCCTCAGGAACGAATATTACAGAAGAAGCACTTCCTTTAGCTATTTTCTTAGAGTGTAAACCAGATCCAGACAACTCTTCCTTTCTTCCTAGAAGAATCAAGTCCACCACTTTAACCTTCGCAAATTTTAGTATCTCATCAGTAACCGCGCCTGCTTGAACCTTGATTTGCATATCGCAGTTTTCTGGCTTTTCAAAATACTCGTCTATCACAACTTGCATTTCCCTTTCGAGCGTTTCGTCCACAGGGGCCATCATATTGCCATATTTTTCCTGAATCTCCTCTGGTAACTCTAGAGAAGTAGTAACGTGCAAAAAGTACACCGCATCAATTTCAAATGCCTTGGCAATCATAGAAGCATACTTAATTAAGTAAACATCCATTTCGGTGAGGTCAAGCGTGACCATCATTCGCTGAAACTTGCTAAGATCTTGCATAATTCGTGGTTGAGTTTGTATGGTAATTTATTGAATAAATCCTCCCTTTTCCAGCCTGAAAGGTTTTTTTTAGATGAAAATTCAAGCATGTTCGGGATAACACCGCTCCTTTTTTACATTTGCACTCCTAACTAAGAATACAAAGGGTAAATGAGCTATCTAAAAAGACTACAAGGCAAATGGGGACTGAAATCCTTGTTTCAAACCATAATGGTGTTGATCGTCTTTGCCTTTACAGGATCTACCGTTTTATTTATAAAGCCATTTCTCTTCGAATTAGTAGGTCTAGATAGCATCAAAGGCACAAAAGGTATTTTACTCTATATTTTGCTTGTTTTCCCTCTTTACCAAATTCTTATCCTCATTTATGGATTTATTTTTGGTCAGTTTGCGTTCTTTTGGGAGTGGGAAAAGAAAATGTTCAGAAGAATAACAGGCAGGAAGTAAATAGCAGCCTTTATCCCTCAGAATGTCCCTTTTCTAATCACTTCGAAATTCAAATTTGATTATATTTGATTGTGGACGGACAAGTAAAAAGCTTACTAAAAAAACATTCTCTTCGCCTTACTCAAGGTAGAAAAGATGTGCTATCCATTTTTCTACACCGAAATATTGCCATATCTCATAGCGACATTGAATCGGATATAGATGGAAAATATGATAGAGTAACGATCTATAGAACCTTAAAATCATTCTTAGAGAAAGGACTCATTCATAAGGTACTGGACGATAGCGGGGCAACAAGATATGCGCTGTGTAATGATAATTGTAGTGAAGCTGAACATCAACACAACCACATTCATTTTAAGTGTCAGTCCTGCGATGAAACTACCTGTCTAGATCATGTGAATATACCGAGCGTAACACTGCCAGATGGTTTTCAAATGGCCGAAAGCAACTTCCTTATTACCGGAACTTGTGCCAAGTGTGCCTAAACTAGCACCTCTTCTTCTTTCAACTTATCTAAGTCTTTTGGCCATACTATGCCGGGTGGCAAATCGATCTTTGGCGGAATAGATAAGTCCTGATCTCCATCGTCGCTGGAACCGTTATTTGACTTTTTACTTCGCATGAGTTTAAAGGCCAAATAAGTCAGGATCACATAAGTGATACCGCTCCATAAAATATCGTAGTAGAAAGTATCCATTGACTTCTTACATCAATATACTCACTAATTGAGACTTTGGTTTAAAATAAATGGTTATAAAACGAAGAATAGTAGCCAAATCACCAGAAATATTGGCAAGAGAATCGGTACGGAATACCGAAGAATATAACCGAAGAATGATGGCATGTGAATACCCGTTTGTTCAGCTATTGACTTCACCATAAAGTTAGGCCCATTCCCGATGTAGGTCATTGCGCCAAAGAAAACAGCACCCACTGCAATGGCGGTCAAGTTTATGACAGAATCAGGATATTCGCCACCCGCAGCATAAGCTTGAACATCTGCCACAACGCTAATATCACCCCCTTGAGAGGCTAGCGCAGCGGCTAAAAAGTTTAAGTAAGTTGGAGCATTATCTAAGAATCCAGACAAGAACCCTGTTCCCCAATACAAAGAGTTAGGGTTTATTAAGGCAACCCCTGTTTCAGATTGTGCAAACTCACTAACAAGGGCTAAAGCAGGCATCATTGTACCAAAAATGCCTACGAAAATAAAGGCCACTTCTCGTATAGGCTCAAAGTTGAACTCATTGCCCTCAATGGCTTTCTTACTAGCAAATTTGAAAGATAAATAGCCTACTGAAAGCATAATAATCTCACGGATGAAAGAGAATTTCTGCCCATCGTAGATAATTGCTGGAACACCTTCAATAACATTCGGATCTATGAAAACAGCCGCAATGATAACAGCCAGCCACAAGAAATTCTTACTACCGACAATGGTTGTTTTATTGGTAAACTCCACCTCTGGAGCCAAGTCCATGTCTTTATTTCTTCTATCGAAGAAGTAAAACATAATCGCCAAAATAATTAGCGCTGCAATCCATGGCAAAAGATTATGAGTTAGCGTCCACATAAACGGAACCCCTTTCAAGAAACCTAAGAACAAAGGAGGGTCACCAATTGGCGTAAGTGCACCGCCAATATTACTCACCATGAAAATGAAAAAGATAATATGGTAAGGCTTTATTCTGCCCTTATTTAAACGGATAAAAGGTCTTATTAAAAGCATTGAAGCGCCTGTTGTTCCAATAAGATTGGAAATTACAGCACCAATAAGAAGCAGCCCTACATTGGCCATAGGTGTGGCCTTCTTATCCACGTTTATCATAATACCGCCAGATGCGATATATAGAGAAGAAAGCAAGGCTATAAACTGAACATATTCTGCCAGGGCATGAACTGGGGCATGTGTATCGTGTAGTGCAAACAGATAGTAAAGGACTACAAGTGATGCCAGGGAAACGGCGATTAAGGGATAATTCTTATGCCAAAAATGCTCGTAAAAAAGCGGGCCAGTAGCTATCATTCCTAACAGTAAAACGAAGGGTATTACTGTCCAACCAGGAGGGGGGCCATGATGAGCATCATCGGCCGCAGCATGATCGTCGGTTGCAGATTCGCCATGATTCTCTTGTTTATCTTCTGCATGACTATCTTTTACATCATCCTCATGGCCATCTTGCATGAGTATTGAGGTTTCTGGAACCGCATTAATTTCAGCAATCAGTTGTGCATTGGGTATATAAAACCCGAGCACAAGTAGGAATACCAAAAGATTGATGCGTTTCTTCATTAAGGTCGACGTGAATTGCTAATATAGACGAGATTATCAATATTTAAAATCAGATAGTATGAATCCTAAGTTAATATTGTCTGTTTTTGATTTAAATCTGACTATCAACCAACTGCGATAATAGGAGCAAAAATAACTCCCTCTCATTAATCAAAAACCATACATATCTCCACCCATATTATCATGTTTTGCCCCTGTAACAGAAGCCAAACAATTGGGTTTTTCTAAATACCTAAGAAGACCTAAATAAGCGAAGACGAGCGCTTCTTTGAAGTTGACAATGCTATCATTGGGCACACATATTTCCGCAATTGAAAGATCAGAAAGTCTTGAAATAAACTGTAAATGGAATGCTCCTCCACCGGTAACAAGCACTTTTGACGGTTCTTTACCCTTATTAATTTCAGAAGCAATTTGAGTAGCGGAATGCTCCGAATAAGTGGCCATTAAGTCTTGAGTACTAATTTTAGAATCTTTTATAATCGGTAACCAATGCGCAACGAAATCTTCATAACCCAAAGATTTTGGTGCGGCTTTTTCCAAATAGGCCAAGCTGTTCAATTCAGCCAATGTTGATTCATCAACTTTCCCTTCGCTGGCTAACTTTCCATTATGATCATAGTCCCGGTTAATCTGATTTGCCAAATAGTTGAGGCCCATATTAAAAGGACAAATGTCAAAAGCTGTGATACTTTTCTGATCGCTCTGTGATGAAATATTGGCGATGCCCCCTAAATTCAAACAGTAATCATAGTTACCGAACAGATCTCTATCTCCTATCGGCACTAAAGGAGCACCTTGCCCACCAAGTTTTACATCGTTTTCCCTAAAATTATTTATCACCGGAAGGCCGCATTGCTCAGATAGAAGCCTACCGTCCCCAATTTGTAAGGTGTATCCTTCCTCCGGATTATGAAAAATTGTATGGCCATGTGAAGCCACAAAATCAACATGACCCCTTATAGACTTGCAAAAGCTCGAAATAGCTGAGCCTATATATTTACCTAAGGCAAAGTCTAGTTGCTTTATTTCCTGATCGGTAGATCTGATTGCCGCTTTTAATTGATCAAGTAAAGTCACTGGATAACTGATTGTTTCCGTTTTCTCTATTGAAAAAGACCATTTCTCGTTTAAATAAGTAAATCGAACGGCAACCAAATCAAGCCCATCCAAAGAAGTACCAGACATCGCTCCGATGATCAGAAAACTAGATTGTTGTTGAGAAAGCATTTATAAAACTAATCTTTTCGTTATAATAGCGGTTCAATAGCTATGAATCTCGTAATCGATTTCGGTAACACCAATATAAAGTGCGGAGTTTTTGACAATGACTTACTCAAATTGTCAGAGACTTTTCAAGACACTGAAAGTGTTCGCGCCTTTATCAATGATAGAATCTATTATAAGATAGGTGTATGCAGTGTTAGCCAAAGCGCCGAAGACATTAAAGAAAAAATTCCTGAATTGGAAAGCGCTCTTTTTCTAAATCATAACACAAAGACTCCTCTTCAAGTAGATTATGAAACTCCACATACTTTAGGCATGGATCGATTGGCGGCGGCCGTTGGTGCTCATGCAATCTTTCCAGATGTTCCACTAATGGTGATTGATATTGGAACCTGCATTACTTATGATTTCATTTCTGAGGACGCCGTTTATCAAGGGGGTATAATTAGTCCCGGCGTTGAATTGAGATATAAATCAATGAACGATTACACTAAAAACTTACCGCTCCTCAAAGACCTTGATAGTCATTCATTTATCGGTAAATCAACACGCCAAAGTATGAATAGCGGCGTTATCAATGGAATAACGGCCGAAATTCAGTCTCACATCTCACAATTATTGTTAAATAATGCTGGTTTAAAGGTGATTATGACGGGTGGAGGCTCCAAAACGTTTGAATCTAAAATAAAATCTGACATCTTTGTCTCCCTCGAAATTGTGCTCGTTGGGTTGAATCGTGTTTTGGAATATAATGTGGAGTAAAACAAGAATTATATTAGCTCTTTTTTGGAGCTTCTTTTTATTTAATCAAGCTGCTGCTCAGTACGATCAAAGCAGCTATTCCATTATTGGTATAGGCAACCCAAATTGGGGTGGTTATTCGCAAAATGCAGCAATGGGTGGCCTAGGTATTTCCTATGGTTCTCGATTATTTCTAAACAACCTTAACCCAGCTCTTTTAGCATCAAACCAAGAAGCAATCTTCCAACTTGGTTCTTCTTTCGACATTAGATCTTTTAGCCAAGAAGGAAATAGTACGTACAGCTCTATCGCTGGAGGGGTTAAAGATTTCGGCCTTAACCTTCCAATTAAATACGCCAAATGGAATCTAGGCATCAGTCTTAATCCATACACAAATGTTAATTACGGGTTTATCAATTCTAGCGAAGGGACTGGTCCGGAAGGGTCTACACCTGTTGTGGAAGTAGAAGGCAGAGGGGGGATCGAAGAGCTTTCAGTTGTAAACTCATTCAGAATAAAGAACTTCCAGTTTGGTGTTAAAGCATCTTTCCTTTTCGGTTCTATTCAAAAAGAAGATCAATTTTCCCTTACTGGATTAACTACAACAAACTTTGGAGACGCGGTTGTTAACCAAACAAAAAACTACCACAGATTGTCTTTCGGAGTAGGCGGTCTTTACAAGCTTTTATTAAGCTCTAACTCCAGATTAAACATTGGTGCTACTTATAATCCAGAAATAGATCTTAGACAAAACATTCTGGCCACACTAGAAAACCAGACCTCTACGGGTAACTTCATATCAGGTGATACCTTGGTAAATGATAAAGCCGATAAAAAAACTATTACTATTCCAAACAAATTTGGCTTTGGAATATCTTATGAAAAATTTCAAACTTTAACCATCGGGCTTGACTTCCTCTCTCAAGATTGGTCCGCTTACCGAGACGAAAATGGTCTTGTAGAAAATGGTTATGGCAAAGCTTATCGCCTTGCTTTAGGGGGAGAATTTATTCCGAACTACCAAGCCCAAAAATTGTTTAGTGTAACTAGCTATCGGTTTGGAATACATTATGAACAGACACCTTTTTTGGTGAATAACGAAACCATTGACGATATTGGCATCAGTTTTGGAGCTTCGTTACCATTAAATGCCTTTTGGGGGCAAGCTCACCTGAACTTTGGAGCGACATTCGGTCGTCGAGGAAACGTTTCCAATGGTTTAGTGAGAGAAAACTATGTTAAAATTCATTTGGGCTTTAGCTTGCAAGATGTAACGTGGTTTACAAGACAAAAATTTAACTAAACAAATTACATATGAAATTGAAAGCACTGTTATTGACTGCCTTTTTGGTATTGTGCTCTTCACTACAAGCACAATTCTTTTGGCCTGAAAACCCTGAGAAAAGATCAGAAGCAGAAACGCTATGGACATTATTCGATGATGTTTATGGACAAGGAGACTACGAGGCTGCCAAGCCACATCTAAATGAAATCATTGAAAAATTCCCTGGTTTAAGTACTGCGGTATATATCAATGCGCTTAAAGTTTGGAAAGACTCTTACAAAAACACCAAAGTAGTCGCTGAAAAGAAAGAGTACGCCGACAAAATCATGGACTTATACCAAAAGCGCTATGACAACTTTGAAGGAGAAAAGAAAAAAGTAATTGACCGTCAGGCAATGGATGCTTTTCAGTACTACTACAAGGACAAAAGCAAAACGCAAGAATTAATAGACCTCTTCGAAGAAGCTTACGCTCTAAAAGGTAACGATGCTTACTATCCACTTGGAAGGTACTACATGAACATGGCTACTTTTGCCTATGTAAGAAAAGTGATCACTGACGATGATGAGGTTCTTAGAATCTATGATCGTTGTACAGAACACATCGATTACCAAATAGCGAAGGCGAAAGATGCTGGTAAAAGCACCAACAGACAGGTTGCTATTAAAGAATTTGTTGACAAAAAATTAGCTGACCTTAAATTGGTTGACTGTGACTTTGTTGTAACCAAACTAGTACCCGAATTTGAGCAAAATCCGGATAACGCGGAACTAGCAAATAAAATCTTTGCATTTGCATTTGAAGGTGGTTGTACTGATGCTGATTGGTTTGTAAAAGCAGCGGAGAAAGTATTCTCAAGCAACCCTCAATACGGAGTAGGTTATTTACTCGGTGTAAAGTTCGGCTCTGAAAAAGACTTCGATAAGTCTAAAGACTACTTCCTAAAAGCTGCGGAGCTAACGGAAGATAACACCGATAAAGGAAAAGCCATTAAGCAAGTTGCTGCTACTGAAAGAATTCAAGGCAACAAAGCTGAAGCGAGAAAATATGCATTGCAAGCTGCAGAAGTTGATCCTACGCTAAGTGACGAAATGTATACGCTTATTGGCGATATGGTTTTAGGTAGCGATGAATGCGATAATAAAAAGAGCCAAGTAGAGGACAGAGCAAGGTTTATCGTTGCTCATGATTACTACGTAAAAGCTAAGAACAACACCAAGGCAGCACAAGCAAGAGGGTATTTCCCAGCCATTGGTGATATATTTACAGAAGGAAAAGAAGAAGGACAAAGCATTCGTGTTGGCTGCTGGATTCAAACTAGCGTTAAGTTGGTAAGAAGACCAGAGCAATAACACTTTAAAATTTAATAGAAACGGTCTTCTTCAATCATGAGGAAGACCGTTTTTTGTATGAACAAACTCGTATCATATTGCCTTTTAACAATAGCGCTTGCATTTGCAACAAGCTGTGGGGATGACGACTCAAAACTCACCGAAATGGAAGAGTATACGGGCCCTTCATTCGAGTCGGAAAACGTATTGATTAAATTGACCGAAGCCACCGTAGTGAAAGTCATAATGAAAGGTAAAAAACAACTCCAATATCAAAATGGCGACATTGAGTTTCCAGAAGGACTCGAAGTGACATTTTTTGACGAAAACGGTAAAAAGACCTCTATCCTTACTGCGCAAAAAGGCTTTAAATCAGCCAACGAAAACTTATATCGTGCCAATGGCGATGTAGTCGTTAGAAACCTCGAAAAAGAAGAAACCCTTCGCACTGAGGAGCTATTCTGGAATCCAGAAACCAAGAAAATATTCACCAATAAGTTTGTAACCGTACAAACACTCACTGATATCATTCCTGCTGAAGGATTAACAGCTCCACAGGACTTTTCCACCTATGAATTCACTAAACCCCGCGATGGAGAATTCAAACTAGAAGACAATTGAAAAATTTAGGCGACACGATAATCTTTTCTCTCACCGTAGTACTTTTCATTATTGGTGTACACCTAACCATGACATGGGGAATAGAATACTCCTATACTTTTTTTATGCTGTCCTTGGGATTGCTATTTTTATATAAGTACCGCCAAACCAAGCGCAAGGAAAAAGAAAAGATGGACGCCAAGAAAAAGCCCTACGCAAAAAAGACTAAAAAACGTTAATGGATCCCTATCAATTGACGGTAATCATTATTTGTCTGATTTTTTCAGCATTCTTCTCTGGAACAGAAATCGCATTTGTAAGTGCGAGCAAACTTCAAATAGAACTACAAGGCCAACAAGGGAAATTAAGCGGCCGAATTCTATCCTTTTTTACTCAAAAGCCATCGAGGTTAATTAATACGGCGCTAGTTGGGAATACGATAGCCCTTGTTATTTACGGTATTTACATGGCTGCCCTTTTGGAACCGCTAATAGCAGAAAACCTTCCTGAGCAAATCAACTCCGATAGCACGGTTGTAATTCTTCAAACTATTGCCTCCACTATAATTGTACTATTTACGGCTGAATTTACCCCTAAAAGCATCTTTTTGATCAACCCGAATAGTCTTCTTAACATTTTGGCCCTCCCGCTTTTTGTGATCTTCTGTATCATGTTCATTCCGGTTTGGATCATAGAGCAGATGTCTAAATTCATTATCATCTACCTACTCAGACAACCGTATGCGGAAGACAGGCAAGTATTCGGTTTAACCGATCTTGGCAACTACATCAAAAGAAATACGCATGAAGATGTAAAGCAGGCAAACGTTGAAGTAGACACTAAGATTTTCAATAATGCCTTAGAATTCAAAACGGTAAGAGTTCGTGAATGTATGATTCCGAGAACTGAAATTTCTGCGGTTGACATTGAAGACAATATCGATGAACTCAAACAAGAATTTTTAGAAAGCAGTCATACGAAAGTTCTCGTTTACAAAGGAAATATCGACGAAATAATTGGGTATTGCCATGTACTAGAGCTCTTCAAAAAGCCTCAAGATATAGAGGGCATCCTTACCCCAATTATAATAGTTCCTGAAACCATGCTGGCAAACGAATTGATGATTCAGTTCATTCAAGAACGAAAAAGCCTCGCCCTTGTGGTAGATGAATTCGGCGGAACTTCAGGAATTGTAAGCTTAGAAGATGTTATCGAAGAGATTTTCGGAGAGATTCAGGATGAGCACGATGACGACGAAGATTGGGTGGAACAAAAGCTCGATGAAACCAAATATGTACTGAGCGCCAGGCACGAAATTGACTACCTAAACGATAAATACAACTGGCACATTCCTGAAGGAGAATACGACACTTTAGGGGGCTTTATCTTGTCAATAACAGAGAATATTCCTGAAGTTGACGACGTGATAGACTTCACCACATTCGACATTAAAATTATCAGCAAAGAAGACGCAAGGATCGATAATGTTCTTTTCCGACTCAAATAACACGGAGACTCCTGATCTTTAGGCAGTTTTGTCCTGATAATCCTTTGATTTTAGGCCATAAAACCGTTATGTTTGCGCCTGTTTAAAAAATAACTGATGGCAATAATTAATACGCTTCGTGAGAAAATGGGAAAACTACTGGTAGTAGTAGTTGGGTTCTCAATCTTAGCCTTTGTACTTACCGACTTTTTAAGCCAGAATTCTAGCTTATTTGGTAATAGTAGAAATGTAGGTGTGATTGACGGAGAAGAAGTTTCACAAGAAGTATTCGCAACATACGTTCAGAACGCAACGGCAGGTTACGGTGCTACTACTCCTCAATTCACTCAGCTGATTAGAGACAATATTTGGAATAGCATGATTGCAAACACTGCATATGCGAACAAGCTAAATGAGTTAGGTCTTGAAATTGGAAATAATGAAAGAGTAGACATGGTTCAGGGAAAAAACATTTCCCAGAGCATGAACGACTTCTTCATGAGAAACTTAGGTTCAAACGATGTTCAATCCATTAAGAATTTCTTAAGTCAATTAAACTTATACGATCCAAGAGTTCAAGCAGCTTTCGCAAATGCCGAGCAACAAGCTATGTTCGAAAGAACAATAGAGAAGTTTGAAAACATGCTGGCAAAAACTGAGTACGCTACCCTAGCCGACGCTCAGAAAGCTTATCAAGAGCAACTAGCTTTTGCTAATGTAGATTACTTATACGTTCCTTACGCAACCGTTACCGATGCACAAATTGGTGAAATCACTGATGCAGAGATTCGCAGCTACTTATCAGACAACGCAGATGATTTTAAAGTTGATGAAACTAGAGACATCGACTACGTTTCATTCCCTGTAATCCCTTCGTCAGAAGATTCAGCAGGATACTTAGCAGACGTTGAAAGCTACAAAAGACAATTAATGTCTAGCGACAATGATTCGACCTATGCAAGCAGCATTACAGAGCAAGGAGTAGGTTTTGCTACCTATGACCCAACAGCGCTTCCGCTCCAAATTGCAGACAACTTATCTTCATTGAAAGTTGGCGATGTAGTAGGGCCAGAATTAACAAACGGTATCTATACCCTTCACAAATTATCAGGAATTGTTCCTACCGATAGCGAATTTGCTAGAGCGAGTCAAATTGTTTTCAACACAGCCGGCATGTCAGCCGCAGAAGTTGTTGGCGTAAGACAAACAGCGAATAGCGTTTTAAGAAGAGCAAGAAACGGAGAGTCTTTCGGAGACCTTGCAAGAGAATTTAGCCAAGGCGCTTATAACAATGTAGGCGGCGATATGGGTTGGATCAAAAAAGGCGACACAAAATCTGCAGATATTGAGTCAGCTGTTTTTGGTACTACACGAAAAGGTATTGTAAGAAGGTTGGTTGAGACGAGTAACAATATTTACATTGTTAATGTAACAGAGCCAAAAATCAAAAACAGATATAAAGTAGCACAAATCATAGTTGAGCTTACCCCTTCTCAATCGACTATTGACATGGTTTACAGACAAGCAGGCTTATTTGCAAGCAATGCTAAAAGCATCAACCAGTTCGATGACTACGTAAGCGAAAACGGTTATACAAGATTTAGCGGTGTTGAAATTGATAGAAACGCTATTTCTATTGGCCGAATGAACAATGCAAGACAAATTGTTTCATGGTTATACGGAGAAGCATCTATTGGAGATGTAAAAGACTTCGACCTTGATACTGAATATGTAGTAGCTGTTTATAGAAATAAAACTGATGAAGGCACTAAGTCAATAGACGCTGCAAGATCTGAAATCACTGAAATCTTGAAAAAGGAGAAGAAAGCAGAGTACATTATGGCAAAGCTGAACGGCCTTTCAGGATCAATTTCAGAAATGGCTAAGTCTTACGGAAATGAAGCTATTCTATTGAATAACCCATCATTGAAATTGGCCGACAACAGCCTTCCAAATGCAGGGATTGCTCCAGAAGCTATCGGTGCTACATTTGCATTAAACAATGCAGGTGAAAAGACAGCGCCTTACAAAGTAGACAACCAAGGTGTTGTAGTGGTTGAGTTAAAATCTAAATCAGCTGCATCGGAAATTGGTGATTACACTTCTTACGAGAATCAACTAATTCAAGAAGCTTACAACATTATCAAGAATGCCCTCAGACAATCTGTTATCGACAGGGTCGAGGTCGTTGATGAACGATACAAATTCTATTAATTTCTAAATCGGCCAGTTGGCCGATTTTTTTTTGTGTAACTTTTTCAACAGATCTATTGTTAGCCTGATCTATGAACGACTATACCACATCGGAATTCAAAAAGAAGTTGGACGACATACATGCTTTTCCAACGGTCTATATGTTCAAGTTTATCGTAACTGAAGATAAGACTGGGGAAGTTGACAAACTCTTCCCAAACACTTCGCTCAACTATAAGCCTTCTAGCAAAGGCAAGTACGTAAGCGTTACGGCCAGTGTAACCATGCCATCGAGTGATCGTGTTATCGAAATTTACAAGGAGGCCAAGAAAATTGAAGGCATAATAGCACTTTAATGCCAAGGGCCGCACTCACCATATTGTTAATTGTTTTTACTTGCTGGTCTTGCGGTTCTAGCGATTCTAAAACAAAAGAAAAACAGGAGCCAATCATCAAATTAAAAGAAGGTCCGAAACCAGTATCAATAGCCGATCAACTGGAACCAAAGATTGAGGATATTGAAAGAACCGAGTGGCAAAATCCCGACTATATTCTTGACTATTTGGGCGACCTTAGTGGTAAAACTGTTGCTGATGTAGGTGCTGGAGCTGGTTATTTCGCGTTTAAACTAGCAAGAACAGCCGAAAAAGTTATTGCGTTGGATATCGATCCGAAAGCACTTGAATATATCGAGAGTCAAAAAGAAATTGTTGGCGATTGGTCGAGCAATATAGAGGCAAGACTCACTCCTCCCGATGTACCCAATCTTTTGAGTGATGAAGTTGACTTAGTATTAATAGTAAATACCTATAGCTACATCCCTAATAAAGAAACCTACTTCCCAAGGCTCCTAGAAGGCCTAAAACCAGGAGGAAAACTGATTATCGTAGACTTTAAAATCGAAGATATTCCAGTGGGGCCGGCAAACGAATTTAAAACAGCACCAAAAGAGGTTCGATCGGCTTTGAGAAAAGCCAATTTTAAACGAATTGATATCAACGAAGACAATCTGAAATATCAATACATTATCAGCGCTGAAAAAAGATAAACCATGTGGGAAGAAAAAGACAATAAGCTAACCAGAACATTCGAATTCAAGGATTTTGTAGCTGCTTTCGGTTTTATGACGCGAGTGGCCATTGCTGCGGAAAAACAAGACCATCATCCAAATTGGTCGAACGTTTATAATAAGGTAGTAATTGAATTGACCACACACGATGCTGGTAATATAGTTACAGATAATGATCGTAAATTAGCTGAGATCATCGATGGCTTGGTTTAATGGCTGAAAAGACAAACTTATTTCTTGTGCCAACCCCAATTGGCAACCTAGAAGATATTACAATTCGCTCTCTAAATGTACTCAAGGCAGTTGACGTGATTCTTGCAGAAGACACGCGAACCTCTGGTAAACTGTTAAAGCATCATGATATTCATAAGCCACTTCAGAGCTACCATATTTTCAACGAACATAAAGCTGCTGAAAAACTTGTAGAGCGTATGATTGCGGGCGAAACCTTTGCCTTAATATCAGATGCCGGAACACCCGCTATTTCCGATCCCGGTTTTTTGTTGGTCAGAGAAGCCATTAAAGCTGAGTTAATCGTAAACTGTTTGCCCGGTGCTACAGCCTTTGTGCCAGCACTAGTCAATTCAGGCTTACCTTCAGACAAGTTTACTTTCGAAGGCTTTCTACCGCATAAAAAAGGAAGGCAAACACGCCTAAAAAAATTGGCGGAAGAAGAAAGAACCATCATCCTATACGAATCGCCTCACCGCTTGATCAAAAGCCTAGAACAGCTTAAAGAATTCTTAGGCGATCGGCAAGCATCTGTTTCACGAGAACTCACAAAAATGTTCGAAGAAACCGTACGCGGGTCCATATCAGAAATTATCACGCATTTCTCCGAAAAAGGGATCAAAGGAGAGTTTGTAATTGTTGTTGCAGGAAAAGAATAACAGGCTTAAACAGTCTTCAGAGCATTTACTAAGTAATCTACATCCGCTTTCGTGGTAAACACAGAAAGCGAAATTCTCACCCCATTAATATCGAAGCCGCTTATAGGTCTACAATCAATCATATATTGATCGAAAAGAGCCGTTTTAACATCCGTGGCTTTTTTACCAACCACAGCCACATTCTGAATGGCACATGATAAATCATCCGCAGCAGGGGTTTTCAATGCAAAGCGATCATCCGCTTCAATTTTACTTCGGAAATAGGCCTTAAGCTCCCTCAAACGAGCTTCACGCTTTGCTCCACCAATCAAGTTATAATAATCAACGGCGGTACCCATGCCCAGCATTTCAGGGTAGTTACGCGTATTATAATTTTCCAGCCTTCTTATGGAAGGATCCCTAAAGTGGGCCCTAGAAACAATCAAGGGTTTCAAATACTTCTGAGAATCCTTTTTGGCATAAAAGATTCCTGTTCCTTTTGGTCCAAACATAAACTTATGGGCACTCCCAGCATAAAAATCACATCCTAAATCATGCAAGTCTATCTCAAAGGTACCTGCCGTTTGTGCAGCATCTACTCCAACCAAAACACCTCTTTCATGTGCCATTTGACTCACCTCCTTTACAGGTAAAATCATGCCGTTGGTATTTGTACCATGCACCATAGAAATAACCTTAGTCTTCGGAGTTATTGCTTTTCGGTAAGCCTCCACTATTTCATCCTTAGACTCTGGAAGTATTGGTAGTTTTGGGCGAACAATTTTGAAACCTCGTATCTCTTGCCAATGTACCCAAGGAACCGTTCCGCTTGGATGCTCATGGTCGGCAAGAATCACCTCATCACCCGGACCTAAATCCATGGAATGGGCCATAATATTCATGCCCTCAGTCGTATTGTGGATTAAGGCAATTTCTTCTTTATCGGCCGAAAACATATCGGCAACTTTCTGGCGCACGGCTTCTTTTTCTTCTTGCCAACCTCCCCACATATACCTTGAAGGAAAGCCATCTAACAAAGCCCTGAATTCATTGGTAGCATCTACCACCAATTTGGGGCAAGGTCCGAGTGAGGCGTTATTAAAGTAATAGAGCCCTTTATGCATAGTAAACTCACTTTTTACCAGCTCCCAGTAATCCTCATCATTGGCACTAGAAGCTAGTTTAAAGCCTGTTTTTTCAATTTTTTTAAGATACTCTTCCCGCAAACCTGAACCCATCAATGCCGTGGCAGTCAGTCCAGAAAAGCTATATTTTAAAAGGTCTCTACGGTCCATATTACTTCAATACTTTATCCAAAAATGGTTTCATTTCTTTAATCACAATATCATCGCGCTTTCTCAGCTGACGCAAAAACCAGCCTTTATGACCAGCTCCATATGTAATCAAAAATCGCTTTCCTTCGTAACGATGCTTCTCTAAAGCCTTATCGATATTCCAGTAATGGGCAATATTAATGTTTTCCCAACCACCGAGTAATAGCGTTTCATTCAAAATACGGTTGTATGCCTCATAGCGGATTTCTCCAGCGGCATCATAAGCATCCGAATTGATAAAATAAGGGTCATTTCTATCACCTGCAGCAGCCATAGCCTCACTAGACTTACGCCCTGCTTCTTGATACTCCGCCCACCTTTCAGCCCAAGCAGTATCTTCTCTTATTTCTCTAAAACGTTGATTCCTGTAGTCGTTCATCGGCTTTGTCCAGCCCGCGGTTGGGATCATCTCAAAATCTAATTCCTTGGTAAGTGGAAAAATAGCATCCACATACTCTGGGAAAACGCGAACACGAGGTTCCATAATAGTATCCAACTCGTCGTATTCCTTTCTTGCAATAGGGTATCTATCAGGTGGAATTTCAGTAAGAATATAATCCGGGTTAATCTCGCGAACCAGGTCCTTAACAATGTCGATGTTGTAATTTGGGTTGGTTCTATGGCCACTATGGATCATCCCCATTATGATGACTTCGTTTTTTGGTTTCTCCGTTTTTTGACAAGATGAAAACGCCAAAAGAGCGAATACCAAAAGATAAGATAGCTTTTGCATAATAAACGGTTGGTTGATTCAAGTTACAGAATAATTAAAAAGGAGGCGATAAAACTGGTCTATCTTCCCGCCATTCATGTAATTTTGGGATATGCAAAAGTTGCTCCAAGATGTAATAGTGCTCGTAAAGGAAACTGGCGAGTTTATTAGGCAGGAATCTAGAAAATTTGACGACTCGAAAATCGAATATAAGGGGAAGAATGACTTGGTTTCTTATGTAGATAAAGAGGCGGAAAAACGATTGGTAAAAGGCTTATCCGATGTACTACCAGGAAGCGGTTTTATTGCAGAAGAAGGAACTTCCAAGCACCGATCGGATATCTACAATTGGATCATTGACCCTTTAGATGGTACCACTAATTTTACCCACGGTTTACCGATCTATTCCATTTCAGTTGCGCTTTTAAAGCGTGGTGAGTTGGTAATGGGCATTGTTTACGAAATTAACAGAGACGAGTGTTTTCATGCTTTAAAGGGACAGGGTGCTTTTTTAAACCATGCGCCCATCAAGGTTTCGGAAGTCAAAACCCTCGATAAATCGCTATTGGCTACCGGTTTCCCTTACTACAACTTCGACCAAATGCGTCAGTACCTGACCATTATCAATGAGTTCATGCAAACCACACATGGCCTTAGAAGAATGGGCAGTGCTGCCGTCGATTTAGCCTATACCGCTTGTGGTCGATTTGAAGGCTTCTTCGAATACAATTTAAATGCTTGGGACGTAGCTGCTGGAGCACTAATTGTCCAAGAAGCTGGTGGAACAGTTACTGATTTTAAAGGAAACGATGACTTTGTATTTGGCAGAGAAATAGTGGCGGGAAATATAACACAACCTGGCATGCTACAAACCATTCAAAAGTATTGGAAATAGATGAAAACCATCGATTGGGCTGAATTAATCAGGTACTTTTAATAGATTTGTCCCAATACTAAGAACTATCCCTTCCTCGGGATCGTTACCTGATAGCAATGCAAGAAGCTTTAGTCATCGTACTGTTTATCACTGCCGCCATTTTTATGGGTAGAAAGGTTTATATGAAGTACAAAGCTCCTAGTGGCTGTGCCTCATCTGGCTGCGATGCTTGCGCCCCTACGGAGAAGGCCGTTAAACTTCCTGACCACCTGAAGGTTTAATCACCTTTTAATCAGGCTTATTCTGACTAAAACTACTCGCTTGAAGTATACTGTGATAGAAATATTCGCAACTAGATAGCTGAATAGTATTAAAACATCTTCTCTATCAGACCAAATGTGGAAGTCAGGGTCTTTGCTTATATATTAAGAACCCTCTAAATTCAGAAGAGTGAAAAGTTTATTAATGATCATCTTGTTGATTTTCACTAGCTCAAGCGAAAGACTGAGACAAAATATTGATTATCGAAAAGAAGCCTTCTACAAGTTTGTGATTGAGTCTAATGAATTCAATTCACTCTTTTTAGAAAACGAAAAAAGGTTTTTTCAAATCGAAGTCAATTCAAGCAATTTTGAAGACTACTCTGTTTTTATGAAACGAGACTTAGCCAAGTTAAATTTGGTAGATAGGCTAAGAATAAACTCGAACAAAGAGTTAAATCGATTTGGTAATAGACGAGCTTATATAAAAGTATTCTTTAGCGAAATTAAGAATGGCCTTTTCTTCTGTGAAATATTTAGTCATTCCAAAAAAAAGAAAGTCGAAAGGAAAGGTTTATATGTTCAGGGCTCAAGCTATTTGTACTTATTTCAAGTCACAAATAACAAAGAGTTGAAACTTCTAAAGACTAGCCATTTTATGAATAACTAGGTTATATGCAGTTGGAAATTCTCTTTCAGACATACATTCAAAATCAACAATTAGAAGAGTTCATTGCTTGTAGCCTTAACGTAAACCTGAATATGATAGAGGACATCGAAAAAACAAAACCTAGTGTTAAAGCTGATAGTAAAAGAGTCTACTATTCTATAACAGAATTAGGGCATGGTTATAAATATATTTTCGAACTGTTCTTTAATAATCCCAACGCCAGATGTAAATCAGACCTATCTTTGGCAAGATATTTTAATTCATATTTTAACCAGCCTGTTCTTATCAGCACGGACTCTATTAATCCATATGAATGGCTCCTAGTTCAGAAGGAAAATGAGAAGATAGTATTTCAAGAAGTGAGAGAGGATGACAGTGTTATTATTCAAGGTTTCTAGACACTCGCTATGATTTAACTAAATAGTATAGTTATCCTTAAGCCCAAACCTTAGTGCCTTCAGAACAGTTTTTGCACATTTCAATTTCGCTTCGAGAATTAATTAAAGACTGACGAAAAGCGCTATATGATTTTCCTCTCCAAATAGCCCTGAAACCATCTGACTCCATGGTTCCTAATTGATAGTGAGCATCTTTATCGAAACAACACGGTACTACTTTTCCATCCCAAGTGATTACGCATGAGTGCCACATTTTCCAGCAATGGTTAACTAGTTTATTCTTAATGCTCCATTTCCCATCAGCCCCTTGTTTATAACGCGCGTACTTTTCAATAGTAGGAATTAACTCAGAACCATTTTCATAGTCATAAATCTGAGCCGTTTTAAAAGCAACCTCATCTACCCCCAACGAATCAGCCAAGTCTCTTACCTCCTCCAACTGATGCTCGTTGGGCTTCACTACTAAGTATTGGAATATAACATGTGGCTTGGCTGAGTTGAGCTGCCGCTTCCATTTTATAATGTTCTTTGTGCCAGCAATTACCTTTTCCAATTTCCCCCCTACGCGATACTGCTCGTAGGTTTCTTGCGTAGTACCATCAATGGAGATAATTAGTCGATCCAACCCAGACTCCACTGTAGCTTTTGCCTGCTGATCATTTAGATAGTGGGCATTGGTAGAAGTAGCTGTATATACTCCTTTTCCGCTGGCATACTTAACTTGATCCAAAAACTTTGGGTTCAGATAAGGTTCCCCTTGAAAATAAAAAATAAGGTAGGAAAGCCGTGGACTTAGCTCGTCCAACACTTTTTGATACGTTTCTTGTGTGAGTGTTCCTGTAGGCCGAGTAAAGCTGCGAAGGCCACTTGGGCATTCTGGGCACCTTAAGTTACAAGAGGTGGTTGGCTCAAGGGAAATGCTGGTAGGCATGCCATAGTGAATAGGTTTTCCTGTGGCTTTCGACAGATAGTAGCTTCCAACTAATTGCACCATGTTCCAAACCCGCAATGGCGTTAATTTGGATACATAATTCAAACCGTCTCGCCAGTTCCTATTCATTTGGTTAAGTTACATGCCCCTAATTCGGCATCAAAATTGATGTGTATTTTTGCATCAAATCGTTTCAAAAGAAATAGCTTTAACCCGTGAAATACCTAATTCTCTCTCTAGCCCTTATTTTTTCGCTTCAAGCTGAGGCTCAGTTCCCTACACTTTCTGAAAAATCTGAAATAAGCATTATCACTATTGGTCCTGGTGCCAATTTATATGACTGTTTTGGACACAGTGCTTTTAGGGTAGTAGACCCTACTTTGGGTATTAACGAGGCCTATAACTACGGCACATATAACTTCTCTGATGGAAACTTTGTAGGGAACTTCACCATGGGAATAGCTCGGTATGAGTTAGCCAAGCGGCCTTTTCCTAATTTCTATAATAGTTATGTGGCCGAAAACCGATGGATCACTGAGCAAGTTTTAAACCTAAGTCTGGAAGAGAAACAAGCCATTTTCGATGCCCTTGAAACAAACGCACTTCCACAAAACAAATCTTACCGATACGATCCCTTTTTTGACAACTGCGCCACTAGAATGCGAGATATTGTAAAAGATGTATTGGGTACTGCCATCGTTTATAATAATGATCATCTGACAGAAAGAAATACACTCAGAACTTTAGTCGATGAAAACTCATTTAATCACCCTTGGGTTGACTTTGGCATCGACTTGGCCTTAGGCGCTATTCTGGATAAGGTCGCCACACCAGAAGAGTACATGTACCTTCCAGACTATGTATTAGCGGCTTACGATAACGCCATTATCCGTAGAGGAACAGCACCAGTAAAAGCCGTTAAACGCACCACAAAACTTTTTGAATCTGATTATTACGAAAGAAGAGTCTCTTCCGTCTCGCCAACCCTAATCTTTTCCATTGTGGCATTACTCCTCATCGTTGTTACGATTAGAGAAAACCAAAAGAACATTCGTTACAGATATTTTGACTTTACTCTTATGCTGATTACGGGTCTTTTAGGAGCCTTTCTACTCTTTTTATGGTTCGGAACCAGCCATGCTACAGCAGTAAAGAACTTAAACATCTTATGGGCTTTTGCGCCAAATGTAGTCGTCGCTTTTTACCTTATTAAAAGACAACCTCCAAAATGGGTTCGCGTTTATGTTCGCTTCCTCTTTATACTTTTGATGGCTATGGTAATGGTTTGGCTGGCTAAAATTCAGGTGTTCAACACAGCAATGATTCCTCTGGTAGCCTTCTTTGGCGTAAGGTATGGCTTCTTATGGCAGCGAGGCTTGGTAGTTAAAAAGGCCTAATCTTCACGATTTAGTAAGGCGTCATTAACAGCGTCACGGATTAGATCCATCTCAAATCCTTTGCCTATTAGGTACTGCATCAGTTTTCCTTTGATGATATAATCGGAATCGCCTTTTACAGTCGGTAACTTCTTTTCAGCATGCCGCAATAAAGTATTATAGTACTCTTCTGAGTCTATTTCTGCCAAGCCCTTATTCATACAATATTCTGAAATACGATGCTGTTTTAGCCCCTGCTTGATCTTCCTTTTACCCCAACCCTTCACGCGAAATTTGCCACCAGCATAGGCTTTAGCAAATCGCTCTTCGTTAATAAAACCGTCAACAATAAGATCTACGATAATATCTTCCACTTCAGCTTCATGCAGACCATAAGCATAAAGTTTATCCCTTACTTCTTGTTGGGAACGTTCTTGATATGCACAGAAATCTGCCGCTTTCAGCTTAGCAGATTTTATATCTAATGGTTTTTTGGATTTCCTAGGTTGGAAATTATGCATGCTTAAAGTTAAGCACTACTGCTGAAACGATTGTTATTAGCAAACCAGCTTATAACCGAAACCACGTACATTCATGATCTGAATTTCCTCGTCTAGCGTCAGTTTCTTTCTCAGCTTAGTAATAAAAACATCCATACTTCGTGCGCTAAAAAAGTCATCGTTGCCCCAAAGTGTATTAAGAATCAAAGTGCGCTCAGTTAGCTCATTTCTATGTCGATATAGTTCGTTCAGTAATTGTGCCTCTCTGTGAGTCAACATAATTTCACTGCCTTCAAATGAGAGTAATTGCTTAGAAAAATTGAACTCGTATTTCCCGATATTCACTGTTTCTGAAGCTGAAGCACCTTGTTTTCGATCGAGAAGGGCCTTAATACGCACAATCAATTCCTCCATACTGAAAGGCTTTTTAAGATAGTCGTTAGCGCCATAGCCAAAGCCCTCTACCACGTCCTCCGTTCTAGATTTTGCAGTTAGAAAAATGATAGGAATTCGATCATCCATCTTTCTAATCTCTTTCACGAGTGTAAATCCATCTTTTTTTGGCATCATCACGTCCAACACCAACAGCTCAGGCTTGTTGACTTGATACAGCTTCATGGCCATATCGCCATCTTCAGCGTATATCACTTCAAAGCCACGTGTTTCAAGGCTTTCTTTTACAATAGTTCCTAAAGCCACCTCATCTTCGGCCAATAGTATTGTTGTTTGTTCTGACATGCTAAATGGAAATTGTAAAATTGGTTTCGGAAGATACTTTTAGGGAAATATTACCACCATGCTTTTCAACAATCTTCTTAGTGTAATAAAGACCAATGCCAAACCCCTTTACATCATGAACATTCCCTTTTGGAACACGGTAGAACTGATCGAAAATTCGTTTTTGCTGCACCTCATCAAGGCTATTTCCCGTATCAATTACATGCCAAACTAGCTGATCTTCATTTTGAGCTAACTTGAGTGTAATTTCATTACCCCCATACTTTATGGCGTTATCGACAAGGTTGGAAAGCGCATTTTCTAAATGAAATGGATCGACCTCTTTCATAAAAGAAGATATTTCTGTTTGAAAAAGCAGCTTTTTGTCTCCTTTGGTCAATTGAAAATTCTCGAAAATCTGCTGCGTAAATTTTACCACTTCTACAGTCTCCAAATTCAAATCAAGATCATCGGAATCTAGTGACGCTGTTTCCAAAAGCTTTTCCACCATTCCATTGAGCTTTTGCAGCTGGTTATTTGAAATGTCCAGATACTTGGCCGTTTTCTCTTTGTCGTTGGTTTGATTGAAGTTAGAAATGGCCTCTATTGCCGTTGAAACTGTTGCGATGGGTGTTTTGAATTCGTGTGTAATATTGCTGATTAGATCGTTTTTAATATCAGCTAACTCCTTCTGCTCCGTAATCACACGGTATAAATACAAAAGAGAGCCTATCACGACTGCCGATATTAAAAGAGAGATCAATAAATCGACGGCTCCTCGCTTCAGAATTACCATAGAGGCATTTTCAAAATTCATCTCTAGTTCTTGGCCATCAGGCAGGTAAGTAGACTTAGAAACAGTGAACAATGGGTAAACCTCATCGCTACTTTTCCTAACAGAATCGCGCACATTATGCAAAAGCGCATAGTCAATTTTCATATTCTTTCTACCCAACTCTTTGGTGAGAAAGGAGTCCATTTTAACAAAATCTAAGTCTTGGGTTAAAGCAAAAAACAATCGATTTGTAAATACTTTTAGGTCATCAATAGAGTCTGAAACATTGACGGTCCTATCTAGTTTCACACCTTCAACCGATCGGTGAGTATGAGTCAATATTGAATCTAATTGTAATTTACTTGTAATTCGAATGTTGTTTTTTAGTGCCGCGGCCAGCACTGAATCTTGAAAGGAAGAGGAGAAACCTGCGCTTTTTGTCTCTTTTGAAATCGTTAAGCCATCAAAAACGGTAGTTACATTTCTTTTGGCCGTAATACTCCCTGAAACCGGAAAGTTACCCCCAAGAAAACTCGGGCTATCCTGATCGTTGAATGAGTTTAAAACGATAATCTCTCCTTTAACCTGATTAGCATAGTAAGCTTCTACACTAATGTCTAAAGCCTGCTGAACCTCGTTCATAAACTGCTGCTTATTCAGCTGATAATTCTGAATGTTTCTATACACCTGAATCCCCACAGTAATTATCACCGTGGCGGAGATCATATAGATAATACGTTTGAATCTTAGTGCATTCACAATACAAATATACGGAGTTTCGAAGGGTACAGAGAAAAGCTTAACACACGTTAACACTGGTTAACTCAAAGTGCGTCAGGGCTTTTCTTCATTTATATCATCATTAATAACACACCTATGAGAAAGATGATAAACAAGGTTTTACCCCTACTATTAATTCTGGTACAATCCTCAATAGTAGTCTACGGACAGAAGTTGCAAGGCAATGCCATCTATAAAACGGTTAGAGATTATGGAAGCGCTGGCATAAAGACAGATGGTATGTCGGAAGAAATGAAAAGCCAAATAGAAGCCATGATGAAGGCCCGAGCACAAAAGACGTTCATTCTGTACTTCAATGGTAGCGAAGCAAACTGGATAGATTCCAAAGAACCAAATCAGAAAAGAAAATATCGTGATATAGCCAAGTCTACCTTTATCGAGGAGGCAGCTATTATGAATGATACCTATCTGGTAAAAGATAAGTTAGTACCTATAGCCTGGACGCTAAGTGACGAAACGAAAAAGATTGGCCCATACATGGCAAAAAAGGCAACCAGCACTAGGACTTGGCAAAGCGTAGCCAAAGGAAAGGACGAAACGAAAATTGTTAGCAATTCGGAAGAAGTCGTCGCATGGTATACCGAAGAAGTTCCTCTAAAACACGGACCTGATGGCTATTGGGGGCTTCCCGGTTTAGTCTTGGAACTAGACGATGGAAAAATGAAATACGAGTGCATTAGTGTGACGACCAAACCTGAGGAAGAAGTACAAATTAAGATGCCATCAATCGGTAAAAAGGTCAGTCGAAAAGAATACATAAAAATCCAAGAGGAAAAAAGAGACCTGTTTTTAAAAGGTTTTAGCGGAGGCAATCCTTAATACTAAGGATTCTTCAAAAGCCAAACATCAAAGAAAAACATCGATTAAAGTCGTTAAACAAAGTTTTTTGATACTTAACACACGTTAACACTGGTTAACTCAAAGTGATGTCTGGCTTTTATTCATTTGTAAAATCTCAAAATGTTCAAATAATGAAAAAGTTTAAAAATCAATTGTTATTAGTTATCGCATTCATGACTTCGGGCATGATTTCAGCGAACGCACAAAACTTTCAAGGGTATGCTACATACCAAAGTGCTTCTAAAGCCAGATCAATCTCTTTTAAAGGAGATGGTATAACACCCGAAATGCAAAAGCAATTAGAAAGTGCTGTTAAAAAGCAAGGCCAGAAAGAATACACGCTAAAATTCAATTTAAGTGAGTCTAGCTGGCAAGAAGACGAAAGCTTAGGAAATGCACCTGCTGGCGGCGGCACTACAACAGCCATTGTTATGAGCGTTGGTACAGGAAAAGGTAGTATTAAGTACAGAAACACAGCCGAAAACCAATATTTAGAAGAAACGGACCTATTCGGAAAAGCATTCTTGATTAAAGATGAATTATCTAGAAAAGAATGGGTACTAACGGACGAAACTAAAGAAATAGGAGGCTATACAGCTCAAAAAGCTATTTATGAGCGCACTGTTGAACGAAGTAACATGTCTTTCGGCAGTTTTGACGACGGTGAAGAGGAAGAAAATACAAGCGAAATCAAAACCTATACTGATACCATTAAAGTTGAGGCATGGTTTACTTCGGAAATTCCTGTTTCCCATGGCCCAGACGCTTACTGGGGGCTTCCAGGTCTTATTTTAGAGTTAAATGATGGTTCTAGAACTTTCCTATGTACCAAAGTAGTGCTTAACCCAGAAGAGGCGATTGAAATCAAAAGGCCTAAAAAAGGTAAAAAGGTTAGCCGCGATGAGTATACCGAAATTGTAAAAGAGAAGATGGAAGAAATGTCTCAAAAATATAGTGGAGGAAGCGGCACGCGTGTCATTAGAATTGGTGGTGGAGAATAATTAAAAACTAAAGGTCAAAAACTCATGAAAAAGTTCTTCTTAATCACCATCATTTCGCTTTTCTGCTTCGCTTTTCAAGCGCAAGCTCAAAAGAAAGTACCTTTTGTCGGGCAAATAACTGACTCCTTGGGCGTGCCATTACAATTCGCCAATGTTTTAGCCATGGACACCGTAAAAAACAGTATTGCTGCTTTTGGTGTAACTGACCCCCAAGGTAATTTCAGAATCACCCTCCTCGACGGAAAGGCCTACAAACTAAAGATCAGTTTTATAGGTTTCTTACCTGTAGAAGCAATGATAAAGGGGTATAACAACACAGATGCTCCCTTGTCGGTGGTGTTGAAGGAAAACTCAAAACAACTGGGCGATGTAGAAGTGGTCACAGAAATGCCTGTCTTGATTCAAGGCGATACTATCACTTACAAAGCTGATGTTTTTACGAAGGGCAATGAACGAAAACTAGGAGATGTACTGAGTGAATTGCCCGGTTTCGAGGTTAATGAAGATGGCCAAGTAAAAGTGGAAGGCCAAACGATCAGCAAACTAATGGTCGATGGCAAGGAGGCCTTTGGTGGAGACACAAAACTGATGACCAAAAACCTACCTGCCAACGTCGTAGATAAGGTACAGTTGCTGAAAAACTTCAATGACGTCGCACCATTAAGTGGCGTGAACCAAAGCGAGGCCATGGCATTAAACATCATGTTGAAGGAAGACAAAAAGAACATTCTTTTTGGAGATCTTACCGCTGGTGCTGGGCCTGAGGACAGGTATTTAGGCCATGCAAATGCCTTTTATTATAGCCCAAAAACTAGTTTAAACCTTATCGGTGGAGCCAACAATGTAGGTAAGCTTACTTTCACTATGAGCGACTACTTTAGGTTTTCAGGAGGTTTAGGTGGGTTTGCGAGCAGATCAGGTTCTGGCTTAAGACTTAGCTCAAATAATTTGGGATTTCCAGTTGCAGAAAGAAACAACGCACAGGAGCTTAAAAATGAGACGCTTGCCTTTAACTTCAATACCACACCAGGTAAAGCTTGGAGGGTTAGTGGTTTTGCGATTGGTTCTAAAGTAAATAACACTTTAGGCTCAGTTTCTCGAAGAAACTACATTCTTCAAACCGGAGATAATCAGGAAATTTTGACTTCCTCTACAAATACGCGATCTAATGCCGGACTATTCAAATTCAATACCAAGTATACTCCGAACCCTTCTTTGCAAATAGGTTATGATGCGCTGGTTCGAATTTCCGATTCTGAAAATACTGCTATTCAAAACTCAGAGTTCGGAGGAGTTAATAATGCTATTGGTGGTGTGAATTCGCAAGAACCTTGGTCTATTCAGAACCAATTAAGTGCGTTCTATGCCATGGACGACAAAAATGTAATGTCTTTTGAAGCTTCTTACGAACATAAATTTCAAGATCCTTTATACGACCTGTCTACCTCCGAAAGGCCATTTGCTTCCTTGATAACATTAAGTGATGACAACCCATTTAACATTCTTCAATCAAGAGAAATCATCACTGACAATCAAGAATCAATATTGAATTACTACCGTATTCTGAACAAAACGAACCACATCAACCTAAGTGTTGGTAATGTTTATACGAAACAAAGCATGACATCGGATTTGGTTCAACGCGTAAATGACAATGATTTCAATTTGGGAAATGCTGATCTGATGAACGATGTTGACTATACATTCCAAGATTATTATGCTGGCATTACATTGAAGACAAAATTTGGCAACCTGCTATTCACACCAAGTTTGAACTTACACTACTATCAGATAGAAAATGTGCAGAGAGGAACTACCGAAAGGTTTGATAAGACATTACTGTTGCCTTCGGCTTCAGCCCGATATAAGTTTTCTTCTTCACACTCACTCAGTTTGAATTATAGTCCGAGAGCAGAATTCACGGATATTCAAAATTTGGCTAGAGGACTTATTGTAAGAAACTACAACTCGCTTTTCGGTGGAAACCCAATCCTAAAGAACAGTTTTTACCACAATTTAAGTTTGAACTACTCCAACTTCAATATGTATAGTTTCTTCAATGTCTATGGAGGTCTTAACTACTCTAAACGCTTCGATGATGTGTCTAACATTATTCAATTTACCGGATTGGAAAGAGTAAACACACCGATAAACATAGACGTGGCTAACGAAACCATGTCTGGTAATATCAATGCCGATAAACGATTTGATAACTTCAGCGTGAATTTCAGTGGCCGTGTTACTAGGAGTGTGAGTAACAATTTTATTGGTGACATCTTGAATGAAAACGTTTCGTTGCAACAGACTTATACAGCGGGTCTTTCCACTACATTTTTTAAGAAAATGAATATCGACATTGGCCTTGAAAAAACGTTCAATCGCTACGATGGAAATAATATTTCTAACCGATTTGAAAACGATAAACCCTTTATTAAAATGGATGTAAGGTTCTGGAAAGGGTTTAGACTAGATGTTGACTATGAATACAACAACTACCAAAACAAGGCGAATGACATTCAAAGTGACTTCGAAATTCTTGATGTAGAATTAACTTACAGAAAAGCAAAATCGCCTTGGGAATTTAAGATTGAAGGTATGAACCTTCTTAATACGACTGGAATTCGTAGAGATTCTTTTAGTGAAAGTTTAATCAGCACTTATGAATATTTCATTCAGAAAAGATATTGGCTATTGAGTGTCGTTTATGACCTATAGCATTGGCTGATACACTTTGAGAATACGAATCGCAGCATTAGGCAACTAGTGCTGCGATTTATTTTTCAGGGAATTCAAAAATCCTTCTCCAGAACAGTTTTATACCGTGAATAACCAGACCCATCACTACTGTGAAAGCGATTATATAGAGCCAAATAAATCCAATTACCCAACCAAACCAGTAATCAATAGTAGCTCTGATATCGCGCCAAAAGCCGTCATTTAAACGCTCTGGAAAATTCTGAGAAAGCTCCATATAAGCAAATGAAAAGCTAAAGATTAAGCCTATTTCAAGTGCATGAAGAAAACTATTTATAAAGGAAATTTTCTTCCTTTTCATAAGGTATGAAATGCTTTTACCTGTTCAATTACATAATCTCGATGGGCTTTTGGCATTCCCGGATATAAAGGCAGAGACAAAGTTTCTTCTTGGTGTTGATATGCTTTTGGAAAGTCTGCCTCCTCAGAGCCCAAGTGACGATAAGCATTAGTAAAAGGAATAGCCTTAGGGTAATGCACCTGCGTTTGAATTCCTTTTTCCTCTAAAAAGCTTTTTAAGCTGTTTCTACGTTTTGAACGAACTTCATAAATATGAAAAACATGTGAGTTATCGTGTATATCTTTTGGAAGCCGAAATTCTTTTAGACCGTCAAGCGCATTAGTGTAATAAGTCGCTAAACGCCTTCGCTCATTCGTCCACTGATCAATATGATTTAGTTTTTCTAATAATACAGCTGCTTGAATAGTATCCATTCTACTATTTAAACCAACAAATTCATGACTGTCTTTATCAATTCCTCCATGGTTTGCGAACTTTCTACACGCCAAGGCCAGCGTTTTATTGTTAGTACTAATACACCCACCATCTCCTAAAGCGCCTAAGTTCTTGGAAGGGTAAAAGCTAAAGACTCCGGCGTGGCCGAAACTACCCGCCTTACCAGTAGCTAGTGTCGCAAAATGTGACTGTGCACAATCTTCAATGACAAATAGACTATGCTGTTGAGCTAAAAACATCAATTTTGGCATATCCACCATTTGACCGTAGAGATGCACAGGAATAATGAACTTCGTTTTGGGAGAAATAGCGGCTTCAATCAGGTTTAAATCAATCAAGCCTTGGTCATCAACGTCAACAAATACAGGAATTGCTCCTAACTGCGATACTGCTGCTGCATCAGATATCCAAGTCATTGCGGGTACAATAACCTCGTCTCCGGGTTGAATTCCCATCATTTTTAGCGTGATGAAAAGGGCATCAGTACAATTACCAACAGCTACGCAATGTGAAACTCCTGTTTTAGCAGCAAAAGCTGCTTCAAAAGCATACATCTGCCTACCAAACAAGAAATACGAGTCGTTCAGTACTTCTTTATAGACTTCTTCAAGCGCTTGCCTGAGCGGATCATTCATTGCTTTTAGATCGAGAAAGGGCACTTGCATAGTGAAATATAAATGAATTTATGTTCAATATCTTATTCATCAACCGATCCTTCTGCTAATCGGTGGTGATTTTAAAAGGCTTTGGTTATTTTCATATTTTATCAAACCAAATGCTATGGCTACTCCAGAAGAAATGCTCCAAACAATGATCAATAATATGCCTGAAAAAACAGGCAAGTCGCTCAATGATTGGCATGTTGTATTAAAAGACTCCGGATTAGTGAAGCATGGAGAGCTTGTAAAGCTGCTAAAGGGTGATTATGGAGTAACTCATGGATTTGCCAATACCATTTCACAATTCTTTTTAAAACCAGAATTATTAAATAAAAAGGCAGAAAGTGGTGATGATGCTGATACTAAATTATTGAATGGTAAGGATGGTATTGCTGAAATATTCAAGAAAGCGAAAAGTCAGTTCGAGGCCATAAATGGCGAGGTGGAATTTGCTTATAAAAACACATATATCAGCATGAGAACGCCTAAAAAACAATTTGCCCTATTACAACCAAGTACTAAAACAAGGGTTGATATCGGCTTAAACTTAAAGGGAATTGCCCCTGAAGGGAGCGTTGAAGCGGCAGGAAGCTGGAATGGAATGGTTACACATCGTGTAAAACTGACGACCATAGAGCAAGTTGATGCTGGTTTAGCAGAATGGCTTCAAAAGGCATATGATGCAAATACTTAAGGTAACGTGAACAAGTTTCAGCCGATTGATTTTCAAGACTTAGACGACCTTTTTGCTTACTTACCAGCAGAGGAACTGGAGATTGTACAGGCACTGCGGTAATTAGTTTATGACTGCATTCCAGAAGTAAAAGAAAAGCTTTCTTACAACGTGCCCTTTTTTAGAGTTAGAAAAACGATTTGCTTTATTTGGCCCGGTGCTGTGCCATGGGGCAAAACTTTCGAAGGTGTTCAGTTCGGTTTTATTCATGGATACCTTCTTTCGAATGAAGACGGTTTTTTAGCGACAGGAAAGAGAAAGTATGTAAGAATCAGAACGTTTAAATCTATTAAAGAGATTGATTTCGAAAGGTTAAGGGCTTTGCTTTATGAAGCTGTTTTAGTTGATTCCGGAAGATAAAAGCCGACATTCAGCGAATCTGCTGTTTCATTGAAACTATTTTGCGGAAAGATTACGTATGGATACCTATATTTAAATAAAATCGATAGACTATTTCACGCGAATACCTCTTTCTTGTCAGCCTGCTAGGCGTTATTAACGGCCTTTTCTTAACGGGTTACTTTCTTTTTAGTAAGAAGGGAAGGGCGTATACCAACATATATTTAGGCCTATTGCTTACAGCTCTTGTGATACGCATAGGCAAATCTGTCTTCTTCTATTTCGATAGTGGACTTAACGAGAATTATATTCTCATCGGCTTATTGGGTTGTGCTGCTATCGGTCCGATGACCTACTATTTTACCAAGACGCAAATCAGTGGTGAAAAATCATTCGACCCTAAAAGTCTTTGGCACCTTATTCCTATGGTGCTTTTGGCATGCTATGCTCTTTTTTACGAGTCATATGGAGAAAATAGAGCCTTTTGGAGTTCCAAAATAGTAAGAGGCATCTACATTTACTGGGGGCTTTACTTATTCTATTCTGTTTTCTTGGTGATTAAACAGCGACTTATTTTAAAGCAAAGTTTCAACGAAGATGGGTGGACAACCGGAGTCCTTCTAGGGGTTCTTGCCATTTGGATTGCCTATTATACATCTAGTTTTACATCATACTTAACGGGGTCTCTTACCTTTTCATTTCTTGTCTATCTATTGGCTTGGGTACTTCTAACGCAACGCAAACAAGTCATTGCTAAAAAGAAAGGGAAGGCTTCAGTAAAGCCTTTAAATGATAGTGAAAAAGGTAGACTCGAAGAAAAGATTCAAACGGTACTACTCAACGAAAACCTATTCAAGGACCCTAATTTAACCATGCCCGCTTTAGCTAAATTAGTTGGGCAAACTCCACATCAATTTTCATCTTTCATTAATGATCAACTTGGTCAAAATTTCTCTCAATTAATGAGTACTTATCGCATAGAAGCAGCTAAAACAATGCTGATAGATATGCCTCATTTAACTGTGGAAGCTATTGGTTTTGATTGCGGTTTTAATTCGACCTCCACTTTTCATACCTCCTTTAAAAAAGCAACAGGACTTACACCAGCAGCCTTTAGAAAAGAGACTTCAAATTCTTCAACATTATAAATCCGAAGAACCACTAGCTTTAAAAGCCTACTTCTGATTTGAGTTCTTTGCTATTTGTGATTTCATAACTCACAAAAACAACAAGACAATGAAGAAAACTATTCTAATCGCATCACTATTACTTTCAGTAAGTAGCATAGGCTTGGCACAAGACGATTTGAAGGCTGTAAGAGCAACGCTTACCGACTACATGGAAGGTACATCTAAGGGTCAAATTGCAAGAATTAAGCGGGCATTTACCACTAATGCGGCTTTGTACTCGGTAAACCCAGATGGAACAGAAAAACGACTCCCAATTGCCACATACATCGGCTATTTCAAAGAAGGACAATCTAGAGATAGAAAAGGCAAGATCATCTCCGTCGACATAGTAAACGATGCGGCACACGCCAAAGTGGAGATAATTTCAGGCAATACGAAGTTTACCGATTATATGCTTTTGCTAAAACTTAAAGACGGATGGAAAATCATCAATAAGTCTTATACAAGAGAAGCCAATAACTAGTAAAAGCTTTTTAAATTCAAGACTAAAATAAGGTCAGCGTTATATAAAATTGGCGTTGACCTTTTACGTTAAACAGAAAATGAGAATACAATTTCTACTCAGCGTTCTAGTCCTTTTTGTTTCGTGTTCCAATGAAAAATCCGAATCAAAAGTTAACCAGTGGAAGGAAATTCCAGCTTTACAAGAAAGCATTGATTCGGCAAAACTGAAAGGCGTCATATTGATTTATGATCAATCTATGGAACAGTATTACACGAGTAGTCGATTGATTTCCAAAAAGGGTCAGTTGCCTGCATCTACTTTTAAAATTGCGAATTCGATTATTGCCCTTGAGTTAGGTGTCATTGAAAGCGACAGTACCTTAATCAAGTGGGACGGTACACCCCGTGCAATGGAAGCTTGGGAACAAGACCTTCTTTTTGCTAAGGCTTTCCAGCTGTCTTGTGTGCCTTGCTACCAAGAAATAGCACGTAAAATTGGTACTAAAAGAATGCGTAATTATCTAGATCAGCTTGTATATGGTAATATTGTTTTTGATTCTTCCACGATAGATAATTTTTGGCTGGTAGGCAATTCAAGGATAAGCCCGCTAGCGCAAATAGACTTTATTTCAAGACTCTATAATGGTGATCTTTCTATTTCCGAACGAACAGAAATGCTCATCAAAAGAATGATGGTGATTGATGAAAATGACGATTATAGGCTAAGTGGAAAAACTGGGTGGTCTATTGATCAGGGTAACAATAACGGGTGGTTTGTGGGCTATATCGAATCAGGAGATAAACCATACTTTTTCGCCACAAATGTAGAGCCTCTTGCAGATTTCGACATGAATCAATTCGCAAGCATTAGAAAGACAATTACGATGAATGCGTTAAGACAATTGGAAATTATCGATTGATTCAAACCCTCTAGTACAATTTCCAAAAGCCATTCTAAGCTATAAATAGTGCCTTACGAGATAGGTTTATGGCCTTGCTTTTATACTTTAGCAGCATGAACTATGAAACCTTAATTCAGGAATTAGAAACGGCAAGCATGGCACAGGATAAAAGTTCTACTCAAAAAGTATTAGACACACTTGCCAAGATATTTCGCCAATTGGATGAGCGCGGATTAGACATCGAATTATTCAGTCAACATACTTCCGAAATTCATAGTGCCATTCAATCAGAAGAATTGAAATTTGGTGAAATTTCTAGAATTAAAAATGGGCTAACTCAGACGTTGATGAAAGAACACGGTTTGACGACCAAAGGGTATCATCAAAACCTCTGGTTGGTTTTAGGAATGAGTCTTTTTGGAATACCACTAGGAATGATTTTTGGCTTTAGTCTTGACAATTTTGCTTTCTTTGGCCTTGGTCTACCCATGGGAATGCCAATAGGTGTAGCCATTGGAATGCAAAAAGAGAAAAAAGCACAAGAGGCGGGTACAGTATTAGCAATTTAAAAGGGCCAAATCGAATTCACTTCGGTTCGACCCTTAGGTCTTTCTTAGCCCATTCCGGCCGCGTTGTAATAGAAACGTTCGTGTACTACTTTACCGTTTTCCCATTTCTTCACCGATACTTGTTCAAGTTTCATTCTCATTCCTCCTTGAAAAGTAACATCTGCCCATGACTCCGTCATTGTCTGTCCGGCTTCATCATTGGCAGCCATAGCACCTACGCCACCATCGTGCATTTCTTGTACTGACTCTAGCCATTTTTCTTCAAAAGTTCGGTTGTAGGCTTTACCCTCTCTAACCTCTCCTGTAGCCTCTACCATCACTACATCGTCGGCGTAAAATTTATCAAAAGCTTCTAACATTTGACCTTGGCCCATCATTGATTGTAATTCTTGTTCTTGTGCGAGTAAACTCATCTTGTTGATTTAAGTGGTTGTTTAATGATTAACGATTATAAGTTACAAAAAGGGACACCATTTAGATTTACTTTATCGGTTATGGAATTGCTAAGGCTATGGTTAAATTCATACCATGTCAAACCTCAGCATCCGACCAAGATTCAAAGAAGAACTCAAATCGAGTGCTGAAGCTTACAAGGTGCTCATTCAAAATACAATTGACACTACTACTGAATTTAGTGGCTTGGTTTCTCAGCGATATTGCGTCATTAAGATTAGCCAAGAAAGAAGGCATTTTTGGTCGCCACAATTAACCTTAAGTATAGAAGAAAAGGCTGATGACTTACTTGAAATTAGAGGCCTTTATGGACCGAAGCCCAGCGTATGGGCGATCTTCTTTATGTCTTATGCCGCACTTGGACTTTTAACACTATTTGCAGCAATCTATGGCATGTCCCTATCAATGCTGAACAAACCTTCTCAAATTCTATGGTCCATTCCCATTATGGCTTTAATAGCCCTTTTGCTTTACCTTGTATCTAGAACTGGTAGAAAAATGGGAAATGAACAGATGCTAGAAATTCATCAATTCTATGAAGGAATAATTCATCATAAAGTGGACTTGGCATAAAAAAACCCGAGGTTAACTACTCCTCGGGTTACTAAACAAATAAACTACTAACTATATGAAGAGAATTACTAACTGTAATTCTGATAATTATGTGTGATTGCACTTTCAATAATCATACCAACTGCATGTTTTCATTCTCATTATATACAATGCAAAACTGGCAGAATTGTTTCACTCAATAGGTTATTTTAACCTTAATTAACCGTTAAGCTTACTTAACATATAAAACTGTTAAAAAGAATTGGCTCATTTGAATAGCTGAGAAGTTGTTCTATCTTTAACGAAGTCTTTAGTTATAAATTAACCACACCGAGATGATCAAGTATACGCTTCGAGTTTTATGGAAAAATAAATTCTTCAGCTTACTCAATATTATCGGCCTAACATTTGGTCTTTCTGCAAGTATTTGGCTTGTTATGTTCTTACAGAATGAGTTGACTTTCGATCAGCATCACCCTAACCACGAAAGGGTATATAGAGTAAGTCATATTTTTTCTGCCCCTGGTGTAGAGTTCAACACGGCATATTCTGCTTCCGAACTAAGCCCAATGATGCAAGAGGAATTTCCCGAGATAGAGGCTTTTGCTAGGTTTCAACCCTTACAAGTGTCGGAAATCATGTACAACAACCAATTGCTACAGCAACCGGGTATGTTTTACACTGAGCCTGCCGTTTTTGATATTTTCAATGTAAATCTACTGATCGGAAATAGTGAGTCTGCACTATCCAATAGCCGAAATGCAATTATCTCTAAAACTGTTTCAGAAAAGCTCTTTGGTCAAGAAAACGCTTTGGACAAAACCGTAAAAATTGACGGGGTAGATATGATTGTCACCGGTGTATTTGAAGATTTACCAAAAAACACACACTTTACTTTTGAGGTATTAATTTCAGGAGCAAGCGGTAGAGAATGGGCCACCCAAGATGGCGTTTTCGATTCTGAAGTTCTCTGGAATGCCGATTGCGCCAGTTACTTACTGTTCAACGAAGGCACAGATATTGAAAACTTCAAGGCGAAGTTTGCCCCCTTTAACGAAAAGTATTTTATGCCCTTTGGCAATAAAATTGAAGGTTCGCACACCCTTAGGCTCCAACAATTACAAAGCATTCACTACGATAAAGAGGCAATCAACGACGACTTTGCAAAAGGGAACCCTACAAACCTTGTCATTTTTTCAATAGTAGGATTTGCTATACTCCTTCTGGCTTGTATTAACTATATCAACCTGTCGACAGCAAGAGCCGGTTCTCGCGCCAAAGAAATTGCTATCAGAAAGGTGCTTGGGACTAATGTGAATAAGCTTAAGCTTACTATTCTTTCAGAGTCTATCGTACAAGTCTTCTTAGCCTATATGCTTTCTGTTGTTGTGGTTTGGGGTATGATCGCACAAACGCCGCTGCAATCCTGGTTAGGGGTTTCGTTTGATTTTACGCTTTTCGAAAACCCGCAGTTACTAATAACTTCACTGGTTATAGTAACCCTCACCGGATTCATCTCTGGATTATATCCGGCGTTTTATCTTTCCAAAATCAATGCAGTAGGCGCTTTAAAGGGCAGCTGGACAGCCAATAAAAGCAGCAATTTTTTCAGACAAGGTCTGGTGCTGTTTCAATTCGTTATTTCCATTGGCGTTTTGTTGAGCACTATGCTCATGAAAGATCAAATTGATTTTCTGCAGACCAAGGACATGGGTTTTTCGAAAGATCAGATCTTACTCATTAACACCTCAGACTCAATTGCTCAGTCGAAATATCAGGTGTTAAAGGATGCACTAGAATCAAATACTGCTATTGAAAAAGTAACCTCCTCTAACTTTGTTGCGGGCACGGATATTGGCCAGATCGTATTTACTGTGGAACGCGATGGGCAGCAAGTGCAACAGGAGTTTAAATTTATTCATGGAGACGAGGATTACCTTTCTACTTTCGAAATTCCCTTAGCCGCGGGTCGATCTTACAACGGGCAAGAGGCAAGGGGCAATCAATATTTCGTGATTAACGAAAAAGCCGCGGAGCAATTAGGCTGGGACGATCCTATTGGCAAAAAATTAGGCTTCTTTCACCAAGAGGTTCCTGGGCAGGTGATCGGCGTAATGAAAGACTTCAATCATTTCTCTTTGCACAACCCAATCGAGCCACTAGTATTTGTATTTAACCCTCAACCGGGCCGTCATTTGATCGTTCGTTTCAATCAAAACCGCGTGGATGAGGCCCTAGCTGCGGTAACAGAAAATTGGGATCAGGTTTTACCAAACTATCCGCTAGAATACAGCTTTCTAAACGATAGAATGAACATTCTTTACGAAGCAGACAGAACGCAAAGCAAGCTTATTGGTTCTATGACCATTTTGTGTATCGCTATTTCATTGATTGGCTTAACGGGTTTGACTTCATTCAACATCAGCCAGCGTAAAAAAGAGATTGGTATAAGAAAAGTACTTGGTGCTATGAGTTTCAAAATCGTTACACTGATCTTCTCGAGTACGCTCAAGCTCATTGTTATTGCCTCTATAATTGCCACACCATTGTCCTATTACATTATAAGTCAATGGCTACAAAACTTTGAGTATCAAACAGCGCTAGATGCTGGTCTTATGGTATTCGGCATTTTTTCGGCAGTGCTCTTAACGTTTCTTTTAGTGGGTGGCCTAGTGATGAAAACGGCAAGAAAAAACCCTATCGACTCGCTACGATACGAGTGATAGGGTTTAGAACTTTTAAGCTTATCAGGTGCTTATTTCTTTTTCTTTAGTGTCATAGATTCGGCCAGTTTAACCGCTTCAGCCGCATTAATAATTCCACCTGAAGCTGATAAACTAGAAAACTTAACTTCTTCTCCTGTGCCAGGTTGGTACACTCTAATGCCATTTGGCGACCTGACTGACTTCATAAGAATGTCTTTGAGTTGACTTGGTTCTAGATCTGGGAAATAGGAAAGGAGAATCGCTGCCACGCCTGCAGTAACAGGTGAAGCCATGCTTGTTCCATTGGCGTCTTGATACTCATTCCCAGGTGCCGATGAGTTGATCGCTACACCAGGGGCAAAAACATCTACGTTTTTCTTACCGTAGTTTGAAAACGATCCGATATAGTTGTCTTCTGTACCGCCCCAAGAAGAGGCGCCTACTTCTATCCAGTTCGATAAATTCTTTTTTCTGCCAAAGTAATCGTTCGGGTAATTTTCGCCTTCATCGTTGTTTGAAGCACTATTCCCTGCGGCGTGCACTAATAGTACGCCTTTAGATTCTGCATAGGCAATAGCGTCATATACATATTGAAGGTTGGGAGAATGTCCTTTTCCGAAACTCATGTTTACCACTTGAGCACCATTATCAACGGCATAACGAATAGCATTAGCCACGTCTTTATCACGTTCATCTCCGTCTGGTACAGCACGCAAAGCCATTATTTTCACATTATTAGCTACACCGTCAATTCCGATACCGTTACCTCTTTTCGCAGCAATAATACCTGCTACGTGAGTACCGTGGAAGTTGTCAGTATCTATCCCAATCACGTCGTTATTACCATAGCCAATATCATCAAGTCTATTCGGGTCATCACCTACGATCGTTCTTGGGTCAAAGTCTAAATTATAATCAAATTCAGCCTTCTCTTGCATTTGCTTTAAATCTTGCCCGAGGTAATAGATTAGACTATCGAGACCCAATTCTTTATCAGTAACACTATAAATACTTCTTAATACGCCTTGTCCTTGAAGAATTACTTGGTCAGTAGAGCTTAAGTTGTTGATCATATTATAATCCACTCGATCTGATTCGAAATAAGCGGTAAACAACTGATTGTACCTTTTCAGCTGTATATCGATGTTTTTAAATAGTGGTAACTGGCCAATTGTTTCTTCTCTAAGTTTTTCAAATTGTTCTTTTACGGATTGCCAGTAATCGAACCCCCCTCTTTCTTTTTTCTTATAATCATCAGCAGTTTTACCGGCATATTTTTCAGAAAGCCGCTTATACTCTCTTGTTAACTCATAAGAATCTTTATTTACATTGGTTCCATCTTTTCCTCCAATAAAATTCCAGCCATATACATCATCGATATAACCGTTTTTATCATCATCAATACCATTGTCGGGAATCTCATCTTCGTTGATCCAAATCACTTCTTTCAGGTCTTCATGCAGGATGTCAATTCCTGAATCAATAACGGCCACTATAACCGTTTTCGAAGTTTTATCGCCTAGGTATTCATATGCTTTATTGGTGCTTACGCCATTTATTTTGTTTTCAACAGGATCTAAGTTAAACCAATTCTTGGGTGGTTTTGACTCCTCTTGGGCACGTAGGCCAAGGGTAATGAATAGGATTACAATTGGATATATAAACTTTCTTTTTCTCATACTATTTTGTCTCAAATAAGCCACTTTCAGGGTTTTTATAACAGGTTTCTGGTGACATTAGTTTACCATTCATCGCAATAAACGTGCCTTCTGATAAAACGTTGACACTTCCGATTGCATTTCCAATATTAAACGCTGCATCTGATTCTTTGAATCTTTCGGGTAAATAAGCTCCTGTGAAAATGATGGTTTTGCCGTCAATGGAGCCAATCGTTCGTGCTGTTTCAGGCATTGTATCAGAACCATGGGTAATGATGATTTTCTTGTAAGAAGTGGTCTCTATAAACGATTTTAATTCCGCTCTATCTGATGCCGTTATATCTAAACTGTCTTTTCGAAAAAGGCTAATTACTTCAAATTCAAATCCAATAAATGACTTTTCGAGAACTCGCGAAACCGCGGGTTCATCAATTTCAAAGGCATACCCTGCGTTAGTTTTAGGGTAGTCTTTATCGATAGTACCCCCAGTTTGAATGAAGAGAATTTTCATACCTCCAAGTTAAAAAAAGAATGCTTAGAGGTACTTGAATAATTCTACATTAGGCTTTTAGTATTTAAAACACGGTAGGATCGTGTCTCTTTTGGTACGCTTAACAATTTTACCGAAAGACAGTGTAAGGGAGAACTCATGAGCGCCTCCCGTAGCGCCTGCAAGCTGAGAAACGGTGAAATCGTAACTATAACCGAAGGCTAAATCTTGATTGAGTTCTAAACCGAAAAGTGCGATGATCGATTCGTTTTTGGAAACGGTGTTGACACTTTGAATGGGAATTCCACGATACCAAGCCCCAATTAGTAAAGGCTGAAAGTATAGCTGGGCACCAACATCTAGTTGATTGAAGCCGCCCTGCGATTTATAATTGACGGCAAAAGTAGCTGACCTTTCTTGAAACTGATAAGACACGGTTCTGAGGCGCCGGCCTTTGGCAAACATAAGTTTATGGCCTGCATGAATTGAATATTTTCTGGCCAAACGACTTTCTTGACCTACAAAACTCTGGTTTGGTCTATTGACATGGTGAACGGAGAAACCTATCCATGTATCGCTGGTATAAATAAGCGTTCCCGCCGAAGCACTGAAAAAATCGACATTAGCCCCTCGGTCAAAGGCCTCTCCGCTCGGCCCTATCACCTGGCCATTATCTATGTCAATCTGATTGCCAAAAACTAGGTCTTCAAAGTTTAAATTCTTGTTAAAATAGGAGAACTGCATGCCTGTTCTCATAATCAGGTCATTCGAAATTTGCAGCTTATAAGAATAGAGCAGGCCTATTTCACTGGATTTAAAATCTAAAAAGCTCTCTTTGTGCTCTGTCACTATCACACCTATTCCACTTTCTAAAGCCTTAGAAAAGACATCGAGATAGGCTGAGGTTGTGGTGAAAGAATGGGTGAGTGATGGCCATTGATTTCGATAATTTACACCCACACGTCCGCGATCGGTAGAACCTGTTAATGCGGGATTCAGGTAAAGCGGAGAGGCATAAAACTGTGAAAATTGGGGGTCTTGGGCCTTCAATTCTGAGTGAATTCCAAAACTTAAGAATATGATTAGTGGTAAAAATCTCTTCATGCTATTTCATTAGAGCGAAAATGCCTTCGCGTTCAACTTTCAACCCGTTAAAACTCAGGCCTATCAACTTGTAGATATAGTTCCCGTTTTCTGCTCTCTTGCCCTTTATCATACCATCCCAGCCCTTGCTTTCAAGGTCGTCGGTACTGAAAATCACTTCTCCCCAAGTATTATAGACGATGAATCTTATGGTGGTTAGCCCGAGCATTCTTGGTCGGTAGAAATCATTGTTCCCATCGCCATTTGGCGTAAAAGCATTAGGCAACATGATCCGATAGCCTTCTGTGATTTCAAGTGTGGTAGTCTTGATGGTTTCACAACCCGTTCTATCAGTAATTGTAAGGGTTACGATATAGGTTCCAGGGGAGTCGTAGGTATGAATTGGGTCTACTTCATTAGAATCGAAACCGTCGCCAAACTCCCATTTCCAATCCACCACCTCGCCGATCGATAAGTCGAAAAAGCTCACTGGGTCATTGGATGCTAATTCCCCGGTTAGGTCAATAGACTCGGCGTTGTATTCAAAATCGGCCAAACCAAGTTCAGGCACATCTATATCGATTGATTTTTGTTGAAAACAGCTTCTGTCATCTAAAACCTCAATGGTCAATCGCCCCGGCTCTGTCACGAGCAATTCTGAGTTGACGCTATTTCCTCTCGACCAATTGTATTGGTACTTGCCTACGCCTCCTTTTACATTGGCCTTTACCAAAACTCCCGCCACTCGATTATTGCAGTCGATATAGGGCTCGGTGCTAAAGCCTACTTGTAATGGTTCTGGCTGCAATACGGTATAGGTTCCTTGCACAGTGCAGTTAAAGCGATCGGTGACTTCAACAACATAGGTTCCGGGTAAAACATCAATTAAAGTAGACGCTGTCGTTCCATTACTCCAACGGTATTGATAAGGCTCGTTTCCTCCAGATACAATCACATTGACACGACCGCTTCTTGGGTCATTGCAACGGGTAGCATCTTCTATATAGGCATCCAGAGTTAAAGGTAGCGGATCGAAAATATTGAAGGTTCTCTGGATGGTACAGCCGTTTTTGTCCTCCACCAAAACGTTGTAAGTGCCGGGCCCTAGGTTGGTGAGTGTTTCGGTAGAGGCTCCTGTATTCCAAAGAATGGTAGACCGACCAACGCCTCCTTCAATATTCAATGAAATGGATGCATCGTTTGAGCCGATACAGCTTATTGGTGATACTTCGGAACTCAAACGATATAATGCCGGTTCGGCCAGAGCATAATTACCCTGAACTTGACATCCATTGGCATCTGTCACTAAAACTGAATAGTCGCCCGAGCTGATGCCAATTAAGTTCTTTGTTGTAGCACCGGTATTCCACTGATAGGTAAAAGGGCCTGTTCCGCCTTTTAGGTTAAGTTCTATGGCTCCATTCCGATCGTCATAGCACTGGCTTTCATTGACAATTGCGTCTTCTAAACTGAGTAATTCAGGTTCAGTAATGGTAAAAACTCTTTCCACCACACAATCCATCGCATCTCTTACCCGAACGGTATAGTCTCCAGTTCGGAGGTTCGTAATGGTGCGTTCATTGGAACCGGTACTCCATAAAACCTCATAAGGACCTGTTCCACCTGACAGATCAATGCTTATTTGACCATCGTTATCAGACTGACAGGAAAGATTGAGCTTTCCGCTGGTACTGATCGTAATAGGGGCAACAGGTTGAGCCAAGGTTACGTTGGACTGCACTGCACAACCATTCGCATCGGTTACTACTACGGAATAATCACCTGCACCTAGGCCAGTAATTTGGTTAGTGCGTTCGCCATTGCTCCAGAGGTAAGTATATGGTGCAATTCCTCCAGTAGGAATGGCGCGAATTAATGCCGATTCATCTCCAAAACATCGTAAATCCTCAAAGTCGGCCAGGTGTACTGTTAATGCTTCTGCTGGTTCTGAAATCACCACTGAGGCAGTGGTCGAACACCCTCCTTCGTCTGAAATTACCACTTCATACACACCGGCAACCAAATCGTTTATTTGACGCTCGGCATCTCCGGTGTTCCAAGTATAGGTGTAAGTACCACTACCCCCCGTGACGTCTAGGGATATAAAGCCGCTAGACTCTCCTCTACACAACACATCGCGCTTTTGAATATCTACTGTCAAGTCGCGTGAATCTCCTACTTCCACTGACCTTGTGATGCTGCAATTGCTGGCATCAATGATCGTGAGGTTGTAAGTACCTCCACTGATATTGACTAAGTCTTTACTGGTGCTCCCGTTTGACCATACATAGGCATATGGGCCTGTTCCTCCACTTGGTGTAGCGATAATTGAGCCATCTGAATCACCAAAACATGAGGTACTGGTTGACTCAAAATCTATGGTTAAAGCTGCCGGTTCCTGTATTTCATAGGTCTCGGTAAAAACGCAACCACTGGCATCGGTTATGGTAAGCCCATAGGTGCCAGCAAAGGCATTAATGAGGTCTTTTTGGTTTGATCCATTGCTCCATAGATAGTTGAATGGGGCCGTTCCTCCAGTTACACTCAGCTCGATTCTGCCATCAGGTTGATCGTAACAAAGGGCATTTGTAATGGCTGCTGTTGCAGACAATGCTGCTGTTGGAGCACCAATGGTAATATTGGTGCTCAACAAGCAGCCCCTAGCATCACGAACCGTGATTTCGTATTCTCCTCCTGCAAGGTTTGATAAGTCTTTTGTTGATTCTCCTCCACCCCAAGAATAAGTATAGGGAAGGGTTCCTCCTGTTACGGTTAGTTCAATGCTACCGTCATCAGCGCCAAAACAACTCACATTATTGGCCTGATAGTTTATAGTAAGTGGCAAAGGTTCGGTAATGGTAAAATTGTCTGCCGTGGTACAGCCGTTTGCATCGGTTACTACTACTGAATAGGTGGATGGTGATAGCCCCATGAGGTCTTCGGTAGATTCTCCATTGCTCCACGCAAAGCTGTAAGGCCCTGTGCCACCAGAAATTGTCAAGTCTATTTCGCCATTATCGGCCCCAAAGCAGCTAACCGAAGAAATATTGCTAGCCAGTGTCAGTGCGGTTGGGCCTGAAACTGTATAATCTGATTGAATACTACAGCCTTGTGCATCAGTAATCATGACTTGATAGGTTCCTTGGGCAAGTCCAAAAATGTCTTTCGACGTGGAACCTTGATTCCAAGAATAGGTATATGGTCCTGTTCCACCACTTACGCCTAAGACTATTGATCCTTGGTTATCGCCGAAACAAGTTTCGTTTGTAATTGTCGGTGTGACGCTTAATGCAACGGGCTCTTGAATTTGGATGGTTTCTGTGATCAAACAGCCGTTATTATCGGTTACGGTCAGTACATATGAACCCCCCGAAAGGTTATTCAAGTCTTTTGTCGTTTCTCCTGAACTCCAAGCATAGCTGTAGGGTAATACTCCGCCAGTCACAGTTACCATAACTCCACCATTTCCTTCGCCAAAGCAGGTAACATCGGTAGCTGAATAGCCAATGGCTAAGGCTGCTGGTTCAGTTATGGTATAGCTTCTAGTATAGGCACAAGCATTTCCATCGGTGATCGTGACGGAATAGTTTCCTGGCAATAGATTAGTACGGTCTTCGGTTGTTACGCCATCGGACCACAGGTAAGTATATGAACCAGTTCCTCCTGTGGTTTGTATGTCTATAGCACCATCTGCCTGACCGTTGCAAGATACGTCTGAAATGGCCTCAACTACAGATATGGCCGTTGGCCCAGCTATAGTGAAGTTCCCCTGAATGGTACATCCGTTATTATCAGTAACTGTGACTTGATAGACTCCTTGGCCTAATCCGCTTACGTCTTTAGTGGTGGTTCCTTGGTTCCACAGATAAGTATATGGGGCTGTTCCGCCTGTGACAGTTAGTTGAACAGCTCCTTGGTTATCACCGAAACAGGATTCATCTACAACAACTCCTGAGACACCCATTGCTGCACTTGGTTCATCTACTGTATAGGTAAAAGTTTGCTGACAGGCGTTTCCATCAGTGATGATTAGCACATAAGTACCTCCCGAAATATTGAATAGGTCTTGCGTGGTTTCACCATTTGACCAGGCATATGAATAGGGACCTATACCACCTGAAACGGATACATCAATACTGCCATCGGCATCTCCAAAACAGGCCACATCGACAATATTATCAGTGACATTTAAGGCTAATGGTTCGGTAATGGTGAATGATCGGTTGATTGCACAGCCTCGGGCATCTGAGACTGTAACATTATACGTTCCGGCTGTAATAGATGCAAGGTCTTCGGTGGTTTCACCATTTGACCAGGAATAGGAATAAGGCCCAGTTCCTCCTGAAACTAATAAGTCAATTGCGCCCGTCGGGCTACCATTACAAAGCACGTTGGTTTGGCTTCCACTCACAAGAAGCGCTGTTGGCATGTTGATCGTATAATTTTCGATGACCTGGCAACCATTAGCATCGGTAATGGTGACTTGATAACTTCCGTCGCTCAGCCCGAAGATGTCTTTGTTTGTTGACCCTGTATTCCAACTGTAACTATAAGGGGCAGTTCCGCCAGTAGGGTTCAAAACTATCGACCCATCGCTTCCCCCAAAACAGCTTATATCAACGACTGTTGCCGTATTGCTTAAGGGGGCACTTGGTTCTGTAATGGTGATGGTTTCATTAATTGCGCAGCCATTAGCATCGGTAGCGGTAACGGTGTAATCAGTGGCTATTAAGCTATTTATATCTTCCCCAGAACTGCCATTTGACCATGAAAATGAATAAGGGGCAGTTCCTCCACTGACTGTAATATCAATATCTCCATCTGCCGACCCGAAGCACGAAACGTTGTTGACCGAATAAATAAGACTGAGCTGAGTGGGTTCTGAAATGACAAAATTTTGATTTGTGGAACAGCCGCGGTTATCGGTGATGTTCACCGTATAGTTACCTGGCGACAAACCTGAAACATCTTCAGTGGTTTCACCATTCGACCAGGCAAAGGTATAAGGACCCTCTCCTCCAACGGGGCTGATGTCGATGCTCCCATCATCTGCCCCAAAACAAGTAATATCAGTCGACGTACTCGTGATCGATAAAACTGGTGGATCGGTAATGGCATAAGTATCGGTAATGGTACAACCATTATTATCTGTGATTACTACGGTATAATTACCAGCAGTTAACCCACTTAAGTCCTCTGTCGTACTTCCATTCGACCAATTATAGGAATAAGGAGCCGAGCCACCCGTTACCGTCAAGTTGATAATACCATCAGCGGCTCCATTACAAGTAATTTGTTGTACTGACTCCGTTTTTGCTAGTGGAGTTGACGGTTGAGTTATGGTGAACGAATCGTTTAAAGTACAACCATTCGCGTCGGTGATTACCACACTATAGTTACCCGCCGAAATACCATTCAAATCTTCTGTTAGGGCACCATTTGACCATAAATATGAGTACGGGGCCACACCGCCTGAAACAGTGATGTTGATAGACCCCGTACTTTCACCAAAACAATTAACGTTGGATAAGACATCCGTCGTCGCTAATTGTAGTGGTTCTATAATGGCTACACTTTCTACGGCTTGACATCCATTAGCATCGGTTACTGTAACGGTGTAATTACCGGATGTCAAACCACTTCTATCTTTTGTAAGAACAGTCCCGTCATCTGCCCAACTATAGGTATACGGTCCTGTTCCTCCTGAAACGGTTAGGGCTATTGCTCCATCGCCAGCTCCAAAACAACTAATATCAGTAGCGGCAGCTGAAGCCAATAGCGGGGCGGGCTCAGCTATCGTAAATCCTATGGCTTTGATACAACCGTTCGCATCGGTTACGGCAACTGAATAGTTGCCAGGAGCTAAGCCTGTTACGTCTTCCGTGGTAGCTCCGTTATTCCAGGCATAAGAATAAGGCCCCATACCACCGGTTACTGTCAAATCGATCGATCCGCTAATTGATCCATTGCAGGTAACATCGGCGTGTGTTCCTGATAAATTGAGTACTAAGGCTGGTTCGTCGATGGTGACGTTTAGGTTAACGGCACAGTTCGATGCGTCTTTTACAGTTACCGTGTAGGTTCCTGCGGTTACATTGGCCAAGTCTTGCGTGGTGCTTCCATTGGACCATAAATAGGAATAGGGTGCGGTTCCTCCAGAAGGGGTGATATCAATGTTTCCTGTGGATGCCCCTTTGCAGACTACGTCGTCTTTAGTAAATGTTAAACCAATTGGGGCTGGGTCGATTATGGTAAAGTTTTCAACTATACTACAACCGCTAGCATCGGTAATGGTAACTGAATATCCTCCTGCTGTTAAACCAGAAACACTACTACTAGAACCTCCTGTGCTCCAAGCGTAAGTATAAGCACCAGTGCCTCCTGAAACGGAAAGAAAAATACTACCATCATTCGACCCATTACATGAAATATTATTGATTACTGCATTTCCGGTAATCACAGCGGGTTCGCCTAACACTATACTTTCTACGACTGAGCAGCCACCAGCATCTGAAACTGTAACGGTATAAGTTCCGGCCACAAGGCCATTAATAGTAGGGCCGGAATCACCAGTATTCCAATTGTAAGCGTACGGGCCAGTTCCATTAGAGGCGACCACCGAAATCGATCCGTCAGCACCGCCATTACAGGTAGGTAAGGTCAAAGAAGGAGCAACTGCAATTCTGATCGGATTGTTGAGTGTAAAATTTTCGGTAATGGAACAACCAGCAGCATCAGTGACAGTAACACTGTGGATTCCGGCAGGCAAAGCACTAGCGGTAGCGGTATTATCTCCATTCGACCAGGCATATGAATAAGGGGCTGTTCCGCCTTGCATTGTTAGGTTGATCGAACCATCACTATTTCCAAAACAGGCAGGATCAGTCAATAATTCTGACAATTTTGATAAGGCCATAGTCGGCTGAGTGATCGTTAGTCCACTTGCTGTTGTCATGCAGCCATTCGCATCGGTTACGGTGAGTGAGTATGTCCCAGCCGTACGATTATTTAGGTTTCTTCCAGTATTTCCTGTTGACCAGGAATAGGAATAAGGGCCAGTACCTCCTGATACATTACTTCTTATTCTTCCCGTATTATCTCCAAAACAGTCAACATCCGTGATTACAGGGTTGATCGTTAACACACCCGGTTCACTTACGGTAAAAGTCTCTACATCAGTACATCCAGCATTATCTGTTATGGTTACTGTATAAGCCCCAGCAGCAAGCCCAGAAATGTCTTGTGTAATTGCTCCATTCGACCAAGAATAGGTATAGGGAGCAGTTCCACCAATTACGCTAAGATCTATCGATCCATTAGTATCACCATTACAAAGCGCATCTGATATTGAGGCAGAAGGTATAATTTCATCAGGAGAATCAATAGTTAAAATGGGAGTGGTAATTGTACAACCTGTTCCACTGCGATCTATAATATCTAACTGATAATCGCCGGGAGCTAATCCAGTAATGGTAGCTGCTGAACCAATCACAGCCCCATCGGAAACACGAATCCATCGGTAGGTATAGTTTCCCCATCCACCAGTACCGGTAGCGGAAATAGATCCATCGGTTGAATTAAAACAAGTGGCATCCGTCGATGAACCAATCGAATAACCTAAAAAGTTAGCGGGTTCTGTAATGGTAAAGGTAATGTCACCAGTACAGCCATCCTGATCTTCTGTAGAAAGCGTATAATTTCCGATTCCCAAACCGGTAAGTGTAATTACTTGATTTGGAAAGGCAATTGAACCAGTACCAATTGATCCTCCAGAACCATTGAACAGCTCCCAGTCATATCCTGGGTTACCATTACCCATGGTTACCACCACTTGCGCATCGGAATCACCCCGACAAGAGACGTCATTGACGACGACTGTTCCTACTAAATCTGGTGGGTTGGTAACAGTGTAGGTTGCCGGGCCCGTAGAATCACCATTATTATCGGTTACTTCTACGGTATAGTTACCTGCCGTTAATCCACTGGCAATAAAAGAAGAGAATGGTAAAATTGTGCCCATATTATCTTTCCATTCATAAGAATATGGCAAGGCTCCCGAAGTAACACTGATGGTAATAGAACCTACACAACTGTTGATACTTACGGACGAGATGACCGGGCCGGCCTCTTCATCAGAAATTAGAGAAAAGCCGGAATTCACTATCAAAAAAAAGGATGTAAACAATAGAATTATTCTAAGGTAACGCCCTTTGCTAGGTGTGAGTAGCATTTTAATGGTTGTTTAGGTTGCAGCGTCTTTTAGGGATACCACATTCTGAATATCAAGCCTTTATATTAATAAATCAACTCGCGAGACAAATTGTAGACACTTAGAATTGTACAAAAATGATAGATGAACGAATCAACATTTATTGTGTTATTCTAATATTCAGTAAGTCTTCATCATAATTAAAAATGTGAAAAACAATTCCATGTATTTCAGTCGAATAGAAGAAATTGAGGAGGCTGTTAGATTCTTTTGTGTTTTGTTTTAGAAATTTTCTTAAACTTTTTTTGCTGTTAATTCTTGTTAAATGGAGAGGGCATATTGTGAGAAAGTTTTGCTATCCCACATATTTACATTTTACTGCTCATGGGTCAACCTTTTGCGCTCATGTAAGTATTATGGTTAGCATATCATCTATTTGATTATTTTAGCGCGCTTTAAGGACAGAAATCATGGAAGACGTTGTATCAAACGACTTAAAAAAAGAACATCAGGAAAAAATCAATCGCGTAGCTTCTGAAGTAAGCAAGATTGTAGTAGGCCAAGAATATATGGTCAACCGCCTTTTGATTGGTTTATTCACGAATGGACACATTCTTTTAGAAGGTGTTCCGGGTATTGCCAAAACACTAACCGTTAACACACTGGCTGAGGTGCTCCATCTCGATTTTCAAAGAATTCAATTTACGCCAGACTTACTACCTGCCGATTTAGTAGGTACGATGATTTATAATCAGAAGAAGGCCGAATTTGAAGTGAAAAAAGGCCCAATCTTCGGTAACGTGATCTTAGCAGATGAAGTAAACCGTGCACCAGCAAAGGTTCAGTCTGCACTCCTTGAGGCGATGCAAGAAAAAACGGTAACAATAGGCGAAACAAGTTATAAGCTTGACCGACCTTTCATTGTACTGGCTACTCAAAACCCAATCGATCAAGAAGGAACTTACAGCTTACCTGAAGCGCAGATTGACCGATTCATGCTAAAAGTAAAAGTGGGTTACCCTACTAAGGAAGACGAGCTGGAGGTGATGAGAAGAATGGCCAACATGGACTTCAAACCGAAAATCGAAACTTTACTCTCTAAAGAAGATATTTTCGCCATTCGCGATGAAGTGAATCAGGTCAGTATCTCTGAGTCTTTAGAGAAATACATAATTGAGCTAGTTTTTGCTACCAGAAATCCAAAAGACTATGGTTTGTCAGAAGAAGCCTATTATATGCAGTTCGGAGCTTCGCCAAGAGCAAGTATCAACCTGAACCTTGCGGCCAAAGCAATCGCCTTCTTCAACCAGAGGGATTATGTATTGCCAGAAGATATTAAAGAAATTGCTGCTGATGTTTTAAACCACAGGGTTATTCTGAACTATGAAGCAGAAGCTGATGGCATAACAACAGAGCATATCATTGAGAAGTTATTGAATAAGATTCCAATCAATCATTAATCGATAATAACTCCGTAATAAAAAACAGGAAGACTGAATAGTCTTCCTGTTTTTTTATGCCCTATCTATAAGGGTATTTCACACCTCAATTCAGACAATTCTCCAGCCTATTTATACCTAATAGGGGCGTTTGAAGCGCCATAACATTTCCGTAACATCATTAACATATTGATAAACGGCATGACAACTATTCTTAACAAATGGGTAAAAGCTTTGTGATATCATTCTTGTTGTTTTGGCATTAGAAATTAAAACCTAATCGAAAACATGAAACGTTCAATTAATCAACTTTTAAGCCTACTATTTGTAGCAGCAATCGCACTGATTGTTTCTGCCTGTGGTGAGGACGATCCGCAAATTGCGGCTCCTATCGTATCTGGACCTGCCGAGGTAGCAGTTACTGAAAACGAAACAACTACGGTCACTTTTAATCTTACAGTTGCAGGCGGTTTTGCCTCAGCAAATGTAGATGCTACAGGTGGTACTGCCACAATTACTACACAGCCAGCCGTTGCTGCGGTAAGCGGATCTGTTGTAATTGATTATGCTGCAGGTGATGATGGTGCTGGAGCACTAACGCTTACCATTACTGATGCCGCTGGAAATACTGGTTCTGCCACTGTCGTAATGGAAATTGGGGATATTCCTGATACATTCCAGACTGCTGACCTGACTGAAACAAGGTCTGTTGGTGGTAACGATGTAGAGTTCAAGCAAACAAGAATTTCAGGTGTCATCAACAGAGACTTTACCTTCACAAACGACGTAGCCTGGGTACTTTCAGGTAGAGTAATTGTCGGCGCTGGCGCTACATTAACTATTGAAGCTGGTACTATTGTAAAAGGACAAGGCGAACAAGGTGCAGCTGCTTCTGTATTACTAGTCGCAAGGGGTGGTGATATTATTGCCAACGGAACGGCAAACGACCCAATCGTATTTACTTCTGTACTTGACAATATTAACGTTGGAGAATTCACTTCAACTTTAGACATAGACAATGACCTTGGACTTTGGGGTGGTGTTTTGATTCTTGGAAACGCGCCAATCGTTGCTGAAGCTTCGGAAGTACAAATTGAAGGAATTCCTTCTTCAGTAACAGAAGGCATCTACGGTGGAAGCGACCCTGCTGATAACTCAGGATCTTTCACTTACTGCTCAATCAGATACACAGGACAGCAATTAGGCCCTGGAAATGAGCTTCAAGGTTTAACGCTTGGTGGCGTAGGTAACGGAACGGTAATCAGCCATGTAGAGTCTATCAATTCTGCCGATGACGGTATCGAGATCTTCGGAGGAACTGTTAACATCTCAAACTTTATTGTACTGAACCCTGATGATGACGGATTCGATGCTGACCAAGGTTGGACAGGTACTGCTGATAACTTGGTATACATTGGTGCTGCAACTAACGCAGGTTTCGGTTCTGATCACCCATTTGAGCTTGATGGCCCAGAAGGAGATACTGGAGGAACAGCTGCTATCGGAACATTTACTAACGCTACGGCTTGGGGTAGAAGCGCAACTGACTTTGCCGACCTAAGAGATGGTGCTACTTATAGCATTACTGATAGTTACTTCTTCGGATTTGCGGCAGGTGTGGACTTAGAGCTTGATGCTGATGGCACGACTGACCCGAACGATGCAACTAAAAAGCTTTCTGATAACCCATTGATTTCTGACAACTATGCAGGAGGAAATGTAACATTCACTGGCCTTCAGTTTAGCGGAGTTGACAGAGACGGTGCTACATCATTCACAGACATTGCTAAAATCTTGAACGACAAACTTGACGGAAGCTTAACGAATCCTGATAGAACATCTCAAGTAGACAATAACGAAGACGTAAAATTCCCTGCTGACAACAGCATTGTAAGTACAAAAACTGTAGGTGCAGATGTATCAGTACTAAGCTGGTCATACACCGCAGAACTTGGCCTTTTGGCTAATTTTTAATGACTAAATAAAAGTAACATAGAACACTTTGCTCGTGAGTTTATTTCGCTCACGAGCAATTTTATTTGATAAGAAATAGTAACACTGATAAAAAATGAAAAACGTAAGATTAGTTTTAATCGCTTCATTGCTCGCTTTTACGCAGCTAAGTTTTGCACAAACGGGTAAGATTAGAGGTACCACATTTGACCGTTCTAATGGCGAAGCCATGTGGGGGGTTCAAGTTTTTGTAGTTGGTACACAAGTAGGTGCCGCCGCTGATTTTGATGGAAAATTTGAATTGACCATCGCCCCAGGTACTTACACCGTGCAAGCGAAATTTGTAGGAACAGTTTCTGTCAACATAGAAAATGTTGTAGTAAAAGCAGGTGAGGTAACCGTGCTTGATGCTATCTGGATGGAACCTGCTGTTTCTGAGCTTGAAGACATCGTAGTAACTGCTGAAGCTATCAAAACAACTGATATCGCTTTGCTTACTGCGAAACGTAAATCAACAAATCTAATCGACGGTATTTCGTCTCAACAAATCAAAAGATCTGGCGACAGCGATGTAGCCGGCGCAATTAAAAGAGTTCCTGGTGTATCAATACAAGGAGGTCAGTACGTTTTTGTTAGAGGTCTTGGTGATCGCTATACGAAAACGATTCTAAATGGCACAGAAGTTCCTGGTTTAGACCCAGATAGAAACGCCATTCAAATAGATATTTTCCCTACTTCTCTGATCGATAACATCATCGTTTACAAAAACTTCACCCCAGATTTAAGTGCAGACTTTGTAGGGGGTACAGTAAATATTGAAACCAAGGACTTTCCAGATGAAAAGACAATGAACCTGTCTTTTAGCCTAGAATATAACCCTTCAATGCACATAAGAAATGACTTCCGTGGTTATGAAGGTGGAGGAACTGATTTCCTAGGTTTCGATGATGGAACAAGAGGCTTGCCTTTCGACGGTAGAACGGGTGATATCCCTTCACCAATTCTTCGCGACCCAGTAACAGAAAGCATTACAAGGTCATTCGACCCAACAATGGCGACTCAGCAAGAGTCTAACTTTGCGAACATAAGCCTTGGTTTTTCTATCGGCGACCAAATCGATTGGAAAGGTAAAAAGCTCGGTTATATAGGTGCTATAAACTATAACAATACTTCTACTTTCTACGAGCAAGCTGTAGATGGTGCAAGTGTTAAGCCCACTGAAGACGATGACTTTGCTTTAATCTCAGATACGAGGTTCCAAGGAGCATTAGGAATCAGAGATGCTCAACTGAGTGGTTTGGCGGGTCTTTCTTTAAAAAGCGATAAAAACAAGTACCGTTTCCAAGCCATGCATATTCAGAATGGTACTGAAAGAGCAGCGCAAAGAACACGTGTACGTTCAAACAACAACTTTAACACGGCAAGAGTAGATAACTTAGAATATACAGAGCGTTTCTTAACTAACTTCTTGCTAGCTGGTGAGCATTATTTCAATGGTAATGAATCTCAGCTAGAGTGGAAAGTATCTCCTACTTTCTCTACAATCAATGATAAAGACATCCGAATTACTCCATTTACAATTGATGATGGCGTTGTGGCCATTAACCCACAGGAAGGTGGAGAGCCAAACAGAATTTGGAGACTTTTAACGGAGCAAAACTATGTAGCCAAAGTGGATTACACGCAGAACTTCGCTTTCCGAGGAAGGGACTCTAAATTCAAAGTGGGTGCAAGCAACATATACAAAACTAGAGACTACGAGATTCAGAACTACGTAACTCAAATTAGAGGTAACCAAGATCTTCTGAATTTAGACAGCGATCCGGATAGAATTTTTGCAGAAGAAAACATTTGGACAGCAGATAGAGGCACTGGTGTTTATGTGCAAGACAACTTCAACCTTTCAAACGCATACGAAGGTAGAATTAACATCACAGGTGCTTATGCCATGAGTGAACTAGCACTTACCAGCAAACTAAAGACGATTCTAGGTTTAAGGGTTGAGCAGTACGACCAATGGTACACTGGTGTAAACCAAGCAGGGGCTAACCCTAATGATCCGACAGGAAAAGTATTTAACGATGACAAGGTGTTGAGTTCATTCGAATTCTTCCCATCGGTTAACTTCATCTACAATGTGTTTGAAAACTCAAACTTGAGAGCTTCTTATGCAAAAACAATTGCAAGACCTTCATTCAAAGAAAAGTCAACTGCCGAGATTCAAGATGTGTTAACAGGTAGAACTTTCATCGGTAACATTGACCTTGTAGAAACGAACATTGAAAACTTCGATATCAGATGGGAATACTTCTTCGGTAGAGGAGAGACTATTTCAATTGGTGCTTTCTATAAGGATTTCACTAACCCAATCGAGTTAGTAAGGTCTGATAGAGCCGCCAACGATTTTAGTCCTCAGAACGTAGGAAATGCTGAAATTACTGGAGTAGAACTCGAAGTAAGAAAGAACTTAGCCTTCATTACACCGGCTTTAGAAAACCTTTCCTTCATTTCTAACATTACAGTTACAGATGCAACTGTAAACCTTACGCCGCTTGAGCAAATAGGTAGAATTAATGGGTTAAGAACTGGAGAAGAATTTTCATTAACACGTGATTTCGTAGGTCAGCCACCGTATATCGTAAATGCCTCATTTGCTTATACTGATTTTGAGAACTTCTGGGAAGCTAGTGTTAGTTATAATGTTCAAGGAAGAACACTTGCCGTTGTAGGTGTTAACCGTACACCTGATACCTACAATGTTCCTTTCAATAGCCTTAACGTTAACATTCAGAAGAGTTTTGGCGTAGATGGTGAGCATACATTCGGTTTAAGAGTCAACAACATTCTTGGTGATTTGCAAGAGAGAGAGTTTGAGTCTTTCGGAAGTGCTAACCAAATTGAAACTAGAAGAGACCCTGGAACATCATTCAGATTAAAATACAGCTACAACTTCTTAAGATAAAGACTCCAATAAACACACAACAATCAGAGCCTCGGCAATTTTGCTGAGGCTTTTTTTATGCTTGATGCCTAAAAACCTATATTCACAGAACATTAGGCCATCGAAAAGGCTTTTATATACATGGGGCAGAAAATACTAATTACAGGAGGCACAGGTCTTGTTGGAAGCGCACTAATTCCAATGCTAAAAAAGCAAGGCCATAAGATAGTGGTGCTCAGTAGAAAAAAGAGCAGAAACGCCGATTATGAGGTCTTTGAATGGAATTATAAAAAGGAATATATTGAGGAAGGTGCACTTGAAGGGGTAGATACCATCATCCATTTAGCAGGTGCTGGTGTAGCCGATGAAAAATGGACTGTTGATAGGAAAGATGAAATTTATAATAGCAGAACTAAAACCTCCATTCTACTTTTTAAAACCCTAGAAAAAGGAAACCACCAAGTAAAAAGCTTCATTGCTGCTTCCGCCATTGGCATTTACGGAAACGAAAAAGGAAATAGCATTGTAAGCGAAACGTCTGAAGTTGGTACTGATTTTTTAGCCCATGTAACCGATGCCTGGGAAACGGCGACTAATAAAGTCAAGAGTTTGAATATCCGACTCGTTCAATTGCGTGTAGGTATAGTATTGAGCAAAAAAGGGGGGGCTTTAGTAGAGCTCTTAAAACCACCGGTGGCTGCTCCATTGGGAAAAGGTGAACAATATATGAGTTGGATTCACATTGGTGACCTATCCAGAATGTTTATAGCAGCAACAGAAAATCCCGAAATGGAAGGTGCTTACAATGCCGTGGCACCTAGCCCAGAAACGAATAAAAACTTTACTAGAAAAGCTGCCAAGGCATTCAAAAAAACCTTTCTACCTATACCCGTTCCTTCATTAGTGATGAAACTTATGCTTGGCGAAATGTCGACCATTGTGCTTGGTGGAAGTAGAGTTAGCAGCGCCAAAATTCAAAGAGAGGGTTTCGAATTTAGGTTTCCTAAACTCGACAAAGCCTTAGATGATTTAGGAGCTTAAACATTAATCACAATTCATTAACTCAACTTTTTACAAAACCCAACGTTAAGGGAGAGCCGGTTTTCTAAATTGTAGAAGACGGAGAAATTAAAAAGAGAAAGCATTTAATATGAGTAACGAAGATAAAATCAAACAGGCCTTTAAGGACAGAGATTGGAACGAGATCAAAACCCACGATTCATGGGTGATTTTTAAAGTGATGGCCGAAATGGTAGAGGGTTTTGAAAAGCTTGCCAAAATAGGGCCATGCGTATCTATTTTTGGTTCTGCCCGAACCAAACCAGACCAGCCTTACTACCAAATGGCTGAAGAAATAGCTGCCAAATTAGTAAGACATGGTTATGGTGTCGTCACAGGTGGTGGCCCAGGAATTATGGAAGCAGGAAATAAAGGTGCCAATAGTGAAAACGGTAAGTCAGTAGGCTTAGGCATTGAACTTCCTTTTGAACAAGGCAACAACATCTATATAGACCCAGACAAACTGATCTCCTTCGATTATTTCTTCGTGAGAAAAGTAATGTTTGTGAAGTACTCTCAAGGATTTATCGTAATGCCGGGTGGATTTGGAACACTTGATGAACTTTTTGAAGCAATTACATTGATACAAACCAATAAAATCGGTCGCTTCCCAATCGTTTTAGTAGGTAAGGACTATTGGGGTGGTTTAATGGACTGGGTAAAGAATACCATGCTGAGTTTTGGCAATATCAGCGAAAAAGATCTCGATTTAATCAATCTTGTAGAAACACCAACTGAGGCGGTAAACGTGATTGACGATTTCTATTCTAAATATTTACTAACACCAAACTTCTAATGGCTCAACACCTGCTTTTCGACTGCGATGGTGTATTGATTGATACAGAAATTGTAGCTGCTGAAGTTGTTTCAAGCTGGTTACAGTCGATCGGTGTGGCCATAGACCTTGAAACCTATATTCTTAAATACACGGGTAAAACCTTCACGGATATTATTAAATCATTGCAGGCTGAAGGAGAAATAAGCCAAAGTTTAGAAGTCACGGCAATTGTTCCTGAATTAGACATTAAGATTAGAGATAATCAGCGTCCAATTGATGGCGTTTGGCAGATGTTAAATTCACTCAATATACCGCGTTCGGTAGTGTCTAATAGTGCGAAGGATTATGTTGAATTGGCCCTCGAAAAGCTATCCATCACCGAACATTTTCAAGGTCGAATCTTCTCAGCTGATATGGTTGAAAAAGGCAAACCAAGTCCAGATGTGTATTTGTTAGCGCTTAAGACTTTAGGCCTTAAATCCGAAGAAGTAATTGTGATTGAAGACAGTAGAGCCGGTGTTGAGGCTGCTTCAGAAGCAGGCCTGGAAGTCATTGGTTTTCTTGGAGGCAGCCACGTAAGAGAAGGCCTTGAGGACAATTTACGACAAGCTGGTGCTAAACACTTTGCGAAAGATCATAAAGAACTTGCTCAATTACTCGCTCAAGTTTAAGGCTATAAGCCTTCTTCATTGCCTACATTCTTTGGTTTAAGTAGAATCTTATTTTTCCTTTCAAGAAAGCTAATATCATCTTCCTTAAAAAGTCTTTCAAGTAGCGCTTCAAGGGTTGTTTTTTCAAACGATAAATTGATCTTTCGTTCGGAATCAAAAGAGCTTGGGGAATACATAAACACTAAACCGTCTAGTTCTTGCTCCAACTTTCTAAGGGCTTCTTTGAGCGGTATGTTGGAAAAAGTAATCGTTACTTCTTGAACCAAAAAAGGTGCCTTATCCTGTTCAAAACAGGAATAAGACGATACAATCATGATCAGTATGATAAACTTTCTTCTCAATACTTAAAAAATCAGTTAAAAACGAAGCTCAAGAATGATTTCTCCGGCGTACGAAGACGGCACTATAGCTCCTGCTGACCTAGAAAATCGCTCTGCCACAATATCCGATCGGCTGGTAGCATTTTAAATGATGAAACTCACTTTGCTCGGTCTCGAAAATCGAAGTTATCCGAAAGGAGTATCTGCCAAATATTTCTAGAGGCGAATATCATTCGCGTTTAAACACCTCATTTACACCCCTTTCCTACTAGTTGATAGAGTTGACCTTCTCTTTTTATAGTTATATCGAATAGATCGGCGAGTGTTTCCAAAACCTCATCAATTGTTTCGTTTTCAAATGTTGTAGTGACTGGGCAGCCCAAAAACCCCTTGTGCATAATTTCCAGTACTACACCATAGTGTGCAGAAATGTCGCTGACCACCTCTTCCATTGGGGTATTTTCGAATACCAGTTTGTTCGTTCGCCAAGACATAAAGTTGACTTCCCTATTAACCGTTTTCTTAACCGAACCTTTAGCATCAACGGTAATTTTTTGGCCCGGATCAAGCAGCGCTTGTTGCCTTCCCTTGGTAAATCTGACCTTACCTGTAATCAGGTTCAGTTCAAATGATTCGCCTTCTCCTTTATTTATATTAAAAGTGGTGCCTAAAACTTCGGTTTTTGTACCCCCTGCATTTACCACAAATGGTTTGTCAGGATTGTGAGCAACATCAAAAAAAGCTTCCCCTTCTAAAGTAACTTCGCGATAGTCACCTTTAAAAGCATCAGGATAGTCGAGTTTTGCCCCTTCATTTAACCAAACTGTTGTTCCATCGGCCAAGTGCACCTCTGCTTTGCCATTGGATGCTACCATTTCTTGCATCTCAACTGTACCTGGTTTCAAGAGTAGAAATGTTGCCGCAGCAAGCAAAACAACGGCAGCCGCATACCTCCATATGTATTGCTTACTTGACTTTTCATTGGCCGGATTTCCAATTTTAGCTTGAAGTTGAGACCAATTCCTATCTAGATCGATCGATTCAAAATCTTCTAAAGACTGCGAACGCTCCCAAACTTTTCGAATGTTTTCTAATTCCAACCTATTCTCTTCACCCTCAAATAGCCAAGCATCAATTTGAGCTTTCTCTTCTGGGGTGGCGGCATCCTTTAGATAGTTAAGCAGCTGGTGATCAGATATGATAGAATCGTTTTTCATGGGTTTACATCAATATGACGGGCCGGAAAGGCTTTACACGTAAATAGAGTCTGCTTTTTTTAAAAGAACATATTTAACGATATGATTATCAACATTTTAAGGTATTCGAAAACATCTTTTCTTAATCGTTTGAGTGCATTACTTACTTGAGTTTCTACCGTCCTTTTTGAAATATTCAGTAAATCCGCTATTTCCTGATTTCTTTTCCCTTCTAGCCTGCTCATTTTAAAAACTTGCTGGCATTGCGAAGGCAAAACGCTAATTGCATGGAAAATCCGTTCTTCCAATTCAGCTTCAATCATGGTATCATTAAAATCAAACTGATCGTCAAAATTCACCTGTTTAATATTTTCGTGATGTTCCGACTTAGACTTGACTGACCTCAGGTGATCAATACATTTGTTCCGAACCGACTGGAAAAGAAATGCCTTTAAGGAAGTGTGAAATTGAACGGAGTTACGGTTTTCATAAAGTTTTACCAATACCTCCTGCACCAAATCTTCCGCAGTTTGCATATCGCCCACGAATTTTTTAGCGAATACCGCCAGCACCTTGAAATAGGTTAAAAAGACATTTTCAAATGCCTTTTCACTTCCCCGTGACAGTTCTTGTTGCAGTTGTATTTCGTCTTGATTGAGCACTGGCCTCAAATCTAATTCAAAATTTCTTGCGGAATGGATTGCAAATTTATTTTCATTCCTTTACTTTGTAACTCAAAGTACTTTTAAAATGGAAAAAGATTATTTACAAGACATCTCCGAGATAAGATCCATTATGGAAAAATCATCTCGATTTATCTCGTTGAGTGGATTATCGGGAATAATGGCTGGGATTTATGCGCTAGCCGGTGCGGCAGTCGCTCATAGCCTAGTCTATACTAGCGAAACAGTGGTATATAGCCAGCTTGTTGTCAGGGACGTGCGAGGAAATCTACTCAACTTGATATTGATTGCCCTAGCAATCTTGGTGCTAACCATTAGCACTGGAATTTATTTAACTAAGAAAAAAGCTCAAAAAGACGGCGTTAAAAGCTGGGATAAGACTACTGAAAGGCTCTTAATTAACCTGCTTATTCCTTTAATCGCCGGAGGCATTTTAGTGATCATCTTCTATCAGCAAGGCCAAATCGGGATGATCGCACCTGTAACACTTATCTTCTACGGGATGGGACTGATCAACGCAAGCCATTATACCTATCGAGACATTCGGTTTTTGGGAATATCAGAAGTAATATTGGGGCTTATTGCAAGTGCCGTTATAGGATATGGCTTATTAATTTGGGCCATTGGGTTCGGTGTTTTGCACATTATTTACGGTGCATTAATGTATTTTAAATACGAACGTTGAAAGTAGATATACATAAGCTTAATAAAGCCTTCGAGAACCGCGTAAGGCTTGGCATTATGTCCGCATTAATTGCTGGAGAGGCCATGGAATTCAATAGACTCAAAGAGCTATTGGATGTAACGGATGGTAACTTGGCCAGCCATTTAAAAGCGCTCGAAAAAGAGGTTTTTATAGACGTACAAAAATCGTTTGTTGGCCGAAAACCCAACACAAAATATCTTGCCACAAAGGCAGGTAAAAAGGCTTTTTCCGCACATATAGATGCACTTGAAGCCTTAATAAAAGAACAGACTGGAAGAGGATAATATATTTTTTTATCCTTTCACTTTGAATTACAAAGTACTTTTAAAACAAAAACTATGGATCAGAAACAAGAAACAGCATTTGAAAAAATCAACAACGCGATCAAAAACTCGGTGAGTGTAAAGTTACTTAGCATTGGCTTCCTTATTGCCATTCTGCTTATTCCCCAATCTATGATAAAATCATTGATTCACGACAGGGAAAGCAATCAGTTCATGGCAGTAAACCAAGTATCTGAAAGCTGGGCGGCACCCCTAGAACTTACAGGCCCCATTCTTTCGGTTCCTTTCGAAATAGTAGAGGTTTTTAAAGACAAAAAAATACGGACTAAGAAATATGCGCACTTTCTGCCAGATGAGCTTAACATTGACGGGGCACTAAACCCTGAATCTCGAAAACGGGGTATTTACGAAGTCATTGTTTACACGACTGATTTGAAGCTAAATGGAAGTTTCAGCAAACTAGATTTTTCACAGTTTACCAACCAGCCTGAAAATATCCATTGGGACGAAGCCGTGTTAAGCATTGGCATTCCAGATATGCGAGGAATTCAATCAGACATTAAATTTAAACTAGGTCAAGAAACGCATCGTATGGAACCCGGTATTCCTGCGTACCTCGACCTGAATCTTGCCCAATCTGATCTAAGACTTGATTACACTGCGAACCGAGAAAACCAAAGTCAAACGGGTGTCAATTCGCGCTTGAAATTAAACCCGAAAAGTAAGGAAATGGACTTTAAAGTTGACCTGAAAATCAGAGGAACTAAGACCTTGATGTTTAATCCAGTTGGCAAATCGACCAACGTAAAAATTACCTCCTCATGGCCTCACCCGAGTTTCACTGGACAGTTTCTACCTGACGATCATCAGATTACTGATAACGGATTTACCGCCGAATGGTCTGTCTTCGATTTGAACAGAAACTACCCTCAACAATGGGTCGGTCGGGCACATAAGATCAGCTCTGCCGATTTCGGTGTTAACTTATATCAGCCTGTGGACAATTATCAACAAAACACGAGGTCGGCCAAATATGCGGTGCTCATTCTATTCTTAACCTTCATTTCATTTTTCTTTATTGAAATTCTGAATAAGAAAAAAATCCACCCGATTCAGTATATACTGGTTGGCCTAACACTCACAATATTCTACACCCTTCTATTGTCATTATCCGAGCTTGTTGGCTTTAGTTCAGCCTACTGGATAGCGGCAGGAATAATCATTACCATGCTTACCCTTTATTCTCTTTCACTGCTAAAGAGTAAAAAGCTTGCTGGGTTTATGCTGCTCTTTTTTACGCTCATTTACGCCTTTATTTTCATCATCCTTAGAATGGAAGACTTCTCTCTTTTAGTAGGTAGTTTCGGGCTTCTCTTTGTGCTAGGCATTTGTATGTATCTCTCTAGAAAAGTGGATTGGTATAATATTTCCAACAAACAAAAACTCGAGAATGCAACGGTTTAAAATCAAACTTTTACTCCGAGGGGGCTTGTTCCTCCTCAGGGTATATTGTCTTCTTAGGCAAAGGAAAAATAAAGAGCGATTGATTGCGGCAATGCTACTCGTACCTGCCATCGTACTGCTGATACCTAGTTATACTTTCGAGCTCACATTGTTACAGTCTTTTTTGTTTCAAGCCATGCTCGTGTATGGCATACTGAGTATTTGGTGGATCGTAAAGCATCACTATCGATTAGCCAGTATCAATTTCACCATTTATTTGCTGTTGCTGTTCAAAATAAATACCCCAATGGATGTTGGTTCCAGCGTGAATCAGGGTAGTGAATCGCTGAAGGTAATGCAGTTTAATGTGCATGCTATAAATAGGACTTTTGAAGAGACTATAGATCGGGTTATCCAATTAAAACCAGACTTTATTTCTTTTCAAGAAGTGGGGCCAAGTTGGGCAAAATCTCTTGAAAATGGGTTGAAAGAAGATTATCCACACTTTACCATTATGGCTCATCCTATGGAAAGTCAGGGGATTGCCGTGTTTAGTAAATATCCATTACGGAATACCGAACGCATTCTTTGGCATGGTACCGCCAACATAGCGGGAGAAATAATGGTTGGAGAAGATAAAATCAATTTTTTGGCGCTTCATACGCTTTCGCCCACCTCAAAAATTAGGTGGCAAGAAAGGAATATTCACATAAAGGAAGCCAAAGAACACATTGCCACAAAAGGTGGGGAGTTTTTGGTTCTTGGAGACTTCAATACGGTACCTTGGGACAATAGTTTGACCAGTTTTAAAGCGAATACCCGACTCAAAGACAGTCGCAAAAAACTAACCCCAACGTACCCAACTTGGAATCCCTTTCTGGGTCAAATTCCTATCGACTACATCTTTTATTCTGAAGGGCTCGGTTGCAATGCGCTGGATGCCGTAGAGATTACGTCTGATCATAAAGCGATTTTAGGAACATTCTTAATTACCGGCCGATGAACAGGTGGGAAAAAACACTCAAATGGTTGACCAAAATAAGCTACGGTTTGTTGCTCTTTATCCTGATCAATATTCTCGTTGCTCGTATCAACCCGATCGAGTTCAGGGATGTGGATTTAAAATCTGAATATGAGTTAATCCTTATGCTCGCCACTCCTCTAATTGTTTTTCTGTTAGTGATTTTAGACTATCTTAAAAATCAGGAAAAGAGAATTTTCACACTCAACTTCATTCTCGGAATACCGCTTTCTATCATCTCTTTTATCATCATCATACTGATGGCTCAATCTATTGATATGAGTCGTGGAAGCGAGCGAGTTTTATTTGAGAATCGCTTTGATAAAAAGCAGCGTATTGTTTATCGATCTTCTTACTGGGATGGAAACCGGAGCGAAGGCGAAACATACCATTTGAAAACACTTAACAAGTTTTTTCAGTTAACATTAAGAACTGACACCACAGAACTCAATCCTTATCAATGGATAGACTTAAAAAAAGGACTTAAAAATTGATATATGATCAAATCTAAAATCACCATCTACGTATGTCGTTTTTTCGACTTCGTTATCGTTGCTTTGATAGCCTACGCACTGATTTACCCAAAATTGCTTCCGGCAATTGATGCGTCTCGGATTGGGGACTTGGCTTTCTTTTAATTGCTTGTTGCAATTCCACCTGTAAATCAAGACCTTTGTGAATTCTGCATTTTGCAGGCCAATTCATGGAAAAACTCAAAGAAAACGCGACCATCGATAAAGCCCCTATAGACCTCACAGGTCATGAAAATATTGAAATTTTCGGGGCAAGGGAGCACAACCTCAAAAACATAGATACAGTCATACCAAGAAACAAGTTGGTAGTGATTACTGGTATTTCAGGTTCGGGAAAATCTTCTTTGGCTTTCGATACTATTTATGCAGAAGGCCAGCGCCGGTACATGGAAAGTTTTTCCGCTTATGCCCGATCTTTTATCGGCGATATGGAACGCCCCGATGTTGACAAAATCAATGGCCTAAGCCCAGTTATTTCCATAGAACAAAAAACTACTTCTCGTAACCCGCGATCTACCGTTGGCACCCTTACAGAAATCTATGACTTTTTAAGACTTCTATTCGCAAGAACAGGCGTCGCCTATTCCTACCTAACGGGAAAAGCCATGATTCGACAATCCGAAGATCAGATTGTAGAACACCTCCTTCAAAACTTCGAGAAGAAGAAATTGATCTTAATGGCCCCTGTCGTGAAGGGTCGAAAAGGTCACTATCGAGAGCTGTTCGTTCAAATCCGAAAAATGGGTTTCACGAAAGTACGAGTAGATGGTGTGGTAATGGATATGGTACCGAAAATGCAAGTAGATCGGTACAAAACTCACGATATTGAAATCGTTATTGATCGGATTATTGCCGATGCCGACGACCGATACAGAATCGCTCAGAGTGTAAAAACAGCCTTATCTCATGGAAAGGGGGTAATGATGGTTCGCGATGAAGAAACCAATATCCATCATTTCTCAAAATACTTAATGGACCCTGAAACTGGTCTTTCTTATGATGAACCTGCACCAAACAACTTCTCTTTCAACTCCCCTTATGGTGCTTGTCCTTCATGTAATGGCTTAGGCCAAATTGAAGAAATTAGTGAAGCGAGTGTTATTCCAGACGACACTTTAAGCATAAGCCGAGGTGGTATTGCACCATTAGGAGATTATCGGGATATCTGGATCTTCAAGAAAATCGACGCTATTCTAAAGCGTTACAAAGTCAACCTTTCTACTCCGATCAAAGACATTCCTAAGGAAGTAATGGAGGTAATTCTCTACGGCGATGATGTTCCAGTTGCGGTAGGTTCAAAAAAGTATCCGGGCACTGAATGGAACACTAAGTTTGAGGGCATTATTAAGTTCTTGGAAAAACAAAAGCAAGAAGGAACAGAAAAGACTAAACGTTGGATTGAGGACTTTATGCATATAAAGACTTGCCCAAGTTGTAACGGAGCCCGCCTTAAAATGGAGTCGCTCCACTTCAAAATTGCCGACACTAATATCTCTCAGTTGGCTAGAATGGATATTAATCAATTGGCCAACTGGTTTGTGGGCGTGGAAGATAGAATGACGGAAAAGCAGCAACTCATTGCGCCTGAAATTCTAAAAGAAATAAGAAAGCGAATTGGTTTCTTGCTCGATGTAGGATTAGATTATTTGACCCTCAATCGTCCGCTGAGAACGCTTTCAGGCGGTGAAGCACAAAGAATTCGATTGGCTACACAGATTGGTACTCAACTAGTAGGTGTGCTCTACATTATGGATGAACCTAGTATTGGGCTTCACCAAAGAGATAATGTTAAGTTGATTAATGCGCTCAAAAACTTGCGCGATATTGGCAACACCATCATTGTGGTGGAGCACGATAAAGACATGATGCTCGCCTCGGATTACATCATAGATATTGGACCTGGCGCAGGTAGACATGGCGGACAGATTGTAGCCGCTGGCGATCCTTCTAAATTTTTAAAAGAAGGAGGAATTACAGCCAATTATCTAAAAGGTGAAGTCAACATTGAGGTGCCTAAGAAACGTCGCGAAGGAAACGGCAACAGCCTTGTTCTAAAAGGAGCCGAAGGCAACAACCTTCAGAATGTAACGCTTAAATTACCTTTAGGTAAAATGGTTTGTGTTACTGGAGTCTCAGGAAGTGGAAAATCTACTTTAATTCACGACACGCTCTTCCCAATTCTGAATCAGTATTTCTTTAGAGCTAGAAAGAACCCTTTAGCCCACAAATCCATCGATGGCTTAAAGCATATCGATAAAGTGATTGAAGTAGATCAATCTCCGATTGGTAGAACACCAAGATCCAACCCTGCCACATATACTGGTGTCTTTTCCGATATCAGAACACTCTTTACTGAATTGCCCGAAGCAAAAATTAGGGGTTATAAAGCCGGTAGGTTCTCTTTCAATGTAAAAGGAGGGCGTTGCGAAACTTGCGAAGGAGCTGGTATGAAGTTGATCGAAATGGACTTTTTACCGAACGTTCATGTGCCTTGCGAAACTTGTAAAGGCAAAAGGTATAACCGAGAAACGCTTGAAGTACGTTTTAAAGGAAAATCTATCTCCGATGTACTCGATATGACGGTCGAACAAGCCGTTGAATTCTTTGAGCATCAACCTAAAATTCTACGAAAGATTAAAACCCTAAACGATGTAGGACTAGGTTATATATCCTTAGGTCAACACGCCACTACGCTGTCTGGTGGTGAAGCCCAAAGGGTAAAACTTGCTACTGAACTTTCTAAAAAGGATACAGGTAAAACGCTTTACATATTAGACGAACCTACTACTGGCCTTCACTTTAAAGACATTCAGCATTTACTCGATGTACTCAATAGGCTAGTAGAAAAAGGAAACTCTGTCCTGATTATTGAGCATAATCTAGATGTGATAAAAGTGTCGGACCACATTATTGACTTAGGGCCAGAAGGCGGCGACGGAGGAGGAACAATTGTAGCCGAAGGAACGCCTGAAAAAGTGGCAAAAAGTAAAAAAGGCTATACTGGAAAATTCTTGAAAGAAGAACTGGGCCTTTAGGTTTAAAACTGCCTAAAATAGAGCAAAAAAAATGATGCTGCCGCTTACGCGAACAGCACCGTCTTCAACCAAAACATTAAAACCGCTCAACACACCGATCTTCACTGAGTCTGTCCATTTCACCTTAACAGACATCAATCCACGGTTTTAATTTCTTTTCTAATACATATTTAAAACTCACTTCTTGAACGGAAGGCACAAGTTCGTATTATAGTTTAGGGCAAAATCTCTGTCTTTTTAACATTAATTAAGATTTTACTTCAGGTGCTCAATAATACGGGCATTTATATCAACTTTACCCATCAGAAATCGTTACATAGGTAAGCCCAAATGATATGTCAGATCTGCATCACCTTCACCTAGAAATTCCCAAGTGTGAAAAGAAAAGAATCGTAATTATCGGCGGAGGTTTTGCCGGAATTCAACTCATCAAATCACTTCGAAAGTCTCCCTATCAGATCGTTCTATTAGATCGGCATAATTACCACACCTTTCAGCCATTGCTTTACCAAGTTGCCACAGCTGGCCTAGAACCTGATTCCATTGCCGGTGCACTTCGCCACCTTTTCGAAAAGCATAAAGACTTCTATTTCAGGATGGCAAGAGTTACTGGTATTGACCTTGACTCAAAAAAGATTTCAACCCTTGTTGGCGAGCTTAGTTATGATATGCTAGTGATCGCCAACGGATCCAAAACCAACTATTTTGGGAATCAAGAAATGTATGAGCGTACATTTCCGATGAAACAAATCCCTCAAGCTTTAAACTTGAGAAGCCATATGCTTCAAAACTTTGAGCAAACTGTTATGTCGCCGGACATAGAGGAGCAAGATCGGCTGACTAATTTCGTGGTTGTTGGCGGCGGCCCTACAGGCGTGGAAGTTGCCGGTGCGCTTGGAGAATTAAAGAATCATGTCTTGCCAAAAGACTATCCTGACATTGACTTCGATATCATGAAACTGCACTTAGTAGATGCAGGAGACAGGTTGTTATCCGGAATGTCGGAAAAAGCTGGCTCTAGGGCTTTAAAGTATCTTGAAGACTTCGGTGTAGACGTTAGATTGGACACTCGACTTGTCGATTATGATGGTAACAATGTAACGCTCACCGATGGTACAATAATTCCTGCCAAGACGGTAATTTGGGCAGCTGGTGTTACCGGAAATGTCATCGATGGCTTACCTGAAACCGTTGTAGATAAGGGTAGGATTCTAGTCGATCAATTCAATCAAGTCGAAGGTTATCCTGATGTATATGCCGTAGGCGATATTGCCGCAATGTGCTCTAAAGAAAACCCACGCGGTTACCCTATGGTAGCTCCTGTGGCCATGCAGCAAGCTTTAAACCTTGGTAAGAACTTAAAGCGTCAATTAAAGCAAAAAGAGCGGCTCCCATTTAAATATAAAGACAAGGGTTCAATGGCAACTGTCGGCAGAAATAAAGCGGTGGTAGATATGCCAAGGTTCCATTTTAGAGGTTTGTTCGCCTGGATGGTCTGGATGTTCGTTCACCTGATGTCGATCGTTGGTTTCCGTAACCGACTCGTAATCCTGAGCAACTGGATCTGGAATTACATGACCTATGACCGAGGCACAAGATTAATCATAAGAACATTCTTAAGGAATAAACAGTACAAACCGGGAGATAGTCTATAACCTCCGTAAACACCTTGTCTTTACCTCTCATCTTAAAGCTTGGACAAGTCTGATAAAACTTTCCTTATTTTACGAAGCGCATGAGAAAGAAGAGACTATACTGGGCGTTCCAAATTTTTGGGTGGGGAGTGTACTTTCTACTCAACATTTTCACGTTGAGCATTAATCCGCAAGACCTAGGGCCAGAAATCATTCGAATTTCTAGAATCGAGATCCTTCTGCATACCCCAATTATGCTGCTCTTTTCTCATTACGTAATTCGAAAAGTCATTATCCAACGAAATTGGCTTCAAATCAATATTATCCGCGTTATTCCAAGAATATTGGGGCTCATTACTATTTCAGCACTTTCCGTACTCGTTATTTCATATATGCTTTATTGGGCAGTCGGAACTGTCGCCTTAACTGATTTAAATATCCTTTTGAGTGACATCTTATTCGCTACCCTCAATTTCCTGATCATGTTCATTATATGGTCTACTATTTATTTACTCTATCACTTTTTAGAAAGTAATAATACCTCCTTAAAATATGAGGCGGCTATGAATGAAATGCATTTGAATCAACTCAAATCGCAACTTAATCCACATTTCATATTCAATGCACTAAACAGTATGCGAGCTTTGGTGGATGAAGAGCCAAGCAAGGCCAAAACGGCCATTACACAGCTTTCTAATATTCTTAGAAACTCACTGATCACAGATAAAAAACGAGTAATCAGTTTTAGAAATGAATTGAGTACAGTAAGAGATTATTTAGCCTTGGAAGGCATCCGCTTTGAAGAAAGACTGAATGTTCACTATCGGATTGACCCTAAATCAGATGGCTTTGAAATTCCACCGATGATGGTTCAGACTCTGGTTGAGAATGCCATTAAACACGGTGTTTCAAACTTGATAGCGGGTGGCATTATCGACATAGAATCGAAAGTTGAACACTCCATTCTAATTCTTAAAATTAGAAATAGCGGTCAACTTTCTCATAGTCCTAAAAAACGAGGTAGCAGAAAGGGCGTTGGGCTAATAAATACTAAAGAAAGGCTTAAATTGATATATGGAGAAGCCGCTTCATTTAGAATTTACAATGAAAACGATAAGTTTGTAGTAACAGAAGTGAAGATACCTCAGCGTATGTAAGCAAAACTTGAATAAATGAGAGCACTAATTATTGATGACGAACGATTGGCAAGAAAAGAATTGACCAATCTGCTACAAGAATATCCTGAAATAGAGATTGTTGGCGAAGCGGTAAATGCTGAAGATGCTGAGGAAAAAATTAAGTCTCTGCAGCCTGAATTACTCTTTCTAGATATTCAAATGCCTGGTAAAACTGGCTTTGAACTTTTAGAGACCTTAGATACTGTTCCTGACGTAGTCTTTACTACGGCTTACGACGAGTATGCGCTTCAAGCTTTCGACTTCAACGCACTTGATTACTTACTGAAGCCAATCGAGCCAGACAGGTTAAAAGAAACCATCACTAAACTTATAAACAGACCGAAGAAAGAGGAAGCTGTTGCTCCTCAAGCGGACCAGAAATTAGGTCCTCAGGATCGTGTTTTTGTGAAAGATGGTGATAAATGCTGGTTTGTAAAGTTAGAAAACATCAGACTTTTCGAATCTGATGGTAACTATATCAAAATCTACTTCGACAACTTCAAGCCAATGATTCATAAGTCATTGAATGCACTTGATGAGAAGTTGGACGACAGATCCTTTTTCCGCGCAAGCAGAAAGCATATCATTAACCTAACATGGGTTGAAAGCATCGAATCTTGGTTTAACGGTGGTTTGATGGTGGTGCTCCGTGGTGGTGATAAAGTAGAAGTAAGCCGTAGACAAGCTGCTAGGTTTAAAGAAATGATGAGCCTGTAGGCTGATTTACAAATTCATTGAAAGCCCATTTTCCGCTTGACTGCTCACTCAAGTAGAAAATGGGCTTTTTTGATTTCATGGAAACAATACCTAATATAGGACCCTCAATCATGCCGATTACCATCAGTTCCTACCCTCAGTAGACTACTAATCAATGGTTATAAAATATGTAATACTCTCCGTCTTTCTATTTTTTCAAGACGTAACGCCGCAAGCTCAAGATTCTATTTCTGCCACTGATTCCATTACAATCAAAACGGAAATAATTAAGGCGCAAACCAGCAAATATGTGATTGATGGAGACTCAATTATGTACATCTATGCAGGCATTGGTCCTTATTCAATTGCTCAACGTGGGGAAAAGATAAAAGGAAGGGTTTCAGAGCTCAAATCAGGTTTTTTTGGTAGTGAGCCATTAAGAATAGAAAACACAGATAGCAGCAATGAAATCTTCTGTGGTAATGGTTTAATCATGACCATCTACGATGTTGATGCCAATGCACTTGGGCTCAGTAGAAATGATGCCGCTGAATATTATCTGGATCTTATTCAGGAAATTAGAAACACCAAAGACAAACCAGTAGTAAAACTCCAATCATTGTTAATCAATATCGGAATAGCGCTGGTCATCGTCATACTATTTATAGTCGGTTTAAAGTATTATAACAGACTCTTTAGGTTGTTGTACTTAAAAATTCGTGCACAAAAAGGCAAAATGCTAAAAGGTTTTAAACTTAAAACCTACGAAGTACTGACCGAAGACAAACAAATTCTTGCTGTCACATATATTGCCAAAGGAGTCCGAATTGGTGTCCTCATTTTTATCATTTATTTACTGCTCCCCGTTTTATTCTCACTATTCCCCTGGACTCAAGGCATTGCAACTACGCTCTTCGGGTATATTCTAGACCCGCTTAAAAACATGGGAAATAAGTTTGTGGCATATATTCCAGATTTACTCACCATTGGTGTAATCTTAGTAGTAACAAAGTACATATTAAGAGTATTGACCTTCTTTAAAGATGAAGTGGCCAAAGGAAAGTTGGAGTTTCCGGGCTTTTATAAGGAATGGGCTAAGCCTACTTATAATATTATCAAAACGCTTATCATCGCGCTAAGCTTTATTGCCATCTGGCCATCTCTGCCCATGTCAGACTCAGAAATTTTCAAAGGCGTTTCCACTTTTATTGGGTTATTAGTTGCCTTGGGCGGTGCCGGTGCTATATCCAACGTTATTGCCGGTTTGGTAATCACCTATATGCGTTCTTTTAAAATAGGAGACAGGGTAAAAATTGGAGAAGTAATGGGAGATGTGAAAGAAAAATCTCTGCTCAACACAAGAATAAAAACCATCAAAAACGAAATAATTACTATTCCTAATTCTCATATGCTCAATAGTCACACCATTAACTATACTACAGCCAATGACGAAGAGGGTCTAATACTCCATACAACCATTACGCTTGGTTATGATGTTCCGTGGCGCACTGTTCATGAGGTGCTCATCGAAGCGGCGCTTAATACAGAGCACATAAAAAAACTACCAAAGCCATATGTGCTTCAAACGAGTCTAGACGACTTTTATGTGAGCTATCAACTTAACGCTAGAACACGAGAAATCCACAAAATGGCACTTATCTATTCCAAGCTTCATCAGAATATTCAAGACAAATGCAACGAAGCCGGGATAGAAATTCTTTCCCCTCATTACGGTGCTCAACGCGACGGAAACCATAGTACAATTCCGCAAGAACACTTACCAGAAAATTATCAGGCCCCTTGGTTTAGGCTTAAAAAGGATTTCTGACATGGTTTTCTGCCCAACTCTCAAGGAAATATGCTTACTTTTAAGCAATGGCCAGTACGCTTAAAAGAAGACTTTTTGTAATCATCTTCGGCACGGATACCCCGGCTGGTAGAGCTTTCGATATTGCTTTATTAATCGCCATATTAATAAGCATTTTTGCCGTAATGCTAGAAAGTGTCCAATCCTTAGAGGAGAATTATGGGCATATATTTAGAATAGTAGAATGGGTTTTGACAATTGCATTTACCCTTGAATATGTAACAAGAGTATATGTTACCGACCGTAAGAGTCAATACATCTTTAGTTTTTATGGGCTGATTGACTTGCTCTCCTTACTCCCAACCTATTTAAGCCTCATTTTCACCGGAACACAGTATTTGCTCATTATCCGAGCACTTCGATTGCTTCGCGTATTTAGAATATTAAAACTTGGGCGTTACGTTGGCGAAGGCGAGCAATTGATGCGGGCGCTTCGTTCTAGCCGACATAAAATCACCGTTTTTATGGGTACAGTGGTGACTTTGGTGGTCATTATGGGTACGGTTATGTATTTAGTTGAAGGCGGGGAAAATGGTTTTACAAGTATTCCAAAAAGTATCTACTGGGCCATTGTTACCTTAACTACAGTGGGGTATGGAGATATAGCCCCTCAGACTGTATTAGGTCAAAGTATTGCCTCTTTTGTAATGATTCTTGGCTATGCCATTATAGCAGTTCCTACAGGTATTGTGACTGTTGCCTTAGGCAAGGAAAAGGACAAGCAAGCATTACTCGCCTGTGATAATTGCCAAGAAACTGGCCACGCTGAAGATGCTATCCACTGCAAGTTTTGCGGAGTAAAACTTCTCCATGACAAAGAAGATTAAGTTAGACCTCTACTCGCCTGAAGAGGAACTCGCCAATGCCATAACCCACGGAGTGGGTATAATCGGTGGTATAATTGGTTTAGTTCTTACACTACAAAACAGTGCTTTAAACCCTTCAAATGTCACTTGGAGTGGCGTAATTTTCTTCTTAAGTATCATTTTCCTTTACACGGCCTCTACAATATATCATAGCATTAGTGGGCAAAAGAAAAAGTACTTGTTTAAGCAATTAGATCATATTGGTATTTATATTTTAATTGCAGGAACCTTTACGCCTTTTGCCTGGGGAATACTTGGAAATGACGCTTCAGGGCAAAATATGATCATTGCCGTTTGGCTTATTGCTCTAGCGGGAATTCTCTTCAAAGTGTTCTATACCGGTAAATTTGAAGCCATTTCTCTGATCTCCTATGTAGGGATGGGCTGGCTCGGCTTCTTAATGTTCGATGATATTACGAAATACCTTGGTCGCGACGTTGTAGACCTTATGCTTTATGGTGGAGTATTCTATACATCGGGTATTATATTTTACCTGATGCGGAGGCTAAAATACCATCACGCCATTTGGCACTTATTTGTTTTGGCTGGAACGGGGTTTCATGTTTGGGGCGTTTTAAAATACGTTATTCGTATTTAACGTAGTGTTCCCATTTCTCTAAAACATTCACAAAATCTTCTGGAAGTTCTGATTCAAACTGCACTTCTTTTCCTGTTTTCGGATGAACGAAGCCCAAAGACTTCGCATGAAGCGCCTGCCTAGGTATAAGTTTGAATGCATTATCGACAAAAGACTTATACTTTGAGAATTGTGTCCCTTTCAACAGCACATTGCCTCCATAAGTAGCATCATTGAACAATGGGTGCCCTAAATATTTCAAATGAGCCCGTATTTGATGCGTCCTTCCTGTCTCCAAATTACATTTGATCAAGGATACATATCTTAAGTCTTTAAGCACTTTATAATGAGTAATTGCTGTTCTTCCTCGCGATCCATCTTCAATCGCCACTGTTACTCTTCGGTCTTTTTCACTTCTTCCGAGGTTAACATTAATTGTACCTTCTTGTTCTTTCGGTACGCCCCAAACCAACGCATAATAAGTTCTTTCTATACTATGGTCGAAAAACTGTTTTGCCAAGGAGCTCATGGCGGTTTCCGTTTTCGCAATTACGAGTAGGCCTGAAGTATCTTTATCAATTCGATGTACTAAACCTGGCCTACCTTCATTATCCTTCATTGTCGGCAATTGCTGAAAATGGTGCACTAAGGCATTGACCAAAGTACCAGACCAATTATTATAAGCCGGATGCACAACCATTCCAGGCGCTTTATTGACAATGAGTACATCCTCATCTTCGTACATAATATTCAGTGGAATATCTTCTGGAAGAAGTTCTGTTTCGCGAGGGGGTTCAGGCAGCGCGACTACAATTTCATCGTTCGGGTGTACTTTATAGTTTGGCTTCACCTCATTGCCATTAACCTTAACAAAGCCATCTTTAATGCCCTGTTGGACTTTATTTCGGGTAACGTTGGGTAAACGATCCATTAGAAACTTATCTACCCGATATGGTTCTTGGCCAGCATCGCAGATAATCCTGTGGTGCTCAAATAATTCTTCGTCTTCGAACGCGTCGCTCATAATGAATCTATTTCTCCAACAAAGATATCACTAACTTCATGGCATGGAAATAAGTCAGGCTCCAGTACAGCAAATACATGAACCTGTTTTTGAAGAAAAGGGCGTAAAAGTCTTTATAAAAAGGGAGGACTTAATCCATCCCGTTGTTTCAGGGAACAAATGGCGAAAGCTTAAATACAACCTTTTAGAAGCTAAAAAACAAGGTCACGATACGCTCTTAACCTTTGGTGGTGCTTACTCCAATCACATCCATGCAGTGGCTGGTGCCGGTCTGGCATATGGTTATAAAACGATAGGAATTATTAGAGGAGAAGAGACTTTGCCTCTCAATAGCACCTTGACTTACGCCAAGGCGTGCGGGATGAAATTGGAATATATGGATAGGCCTGCTTATCGGTTGAAAGAAACCCTTCAAGTAAAGCATAATTTACTTTCCGATTATGGAAATTTCTACCGCATACCTGAAGGCGGTACCAATTCATTGGCTATTAAGGGTTGCGAAGAAATTGTATCTGACCTTGAGGATAATTATGACTTTTATACTGTTAGTGTTGGTACTGGAGGCACTATTTCTGGGCTTATTTCATCTTTAAATGGAAAAGGGAAAATCATTGGATTTTCTTCCTTAAAAGGCAGTTTCTTAACCAAAGAGATAGAAAAACTACTTAGTGACTACACTTCAAAACATGTTAGCAACTGGGAAATCCATAATGATTATCACTTCGGGGGCTATGCAAAAGTAAAACCGGCGTTACTAAGCTTTATAAAGGGTTTTGAAGACCGCCATAACATCTTACTTGACCCTGTTTATACTGGTAAATCGCTGTTTGGTATTTATGACCTTATCCACAAGGGCTATTTCAAAAGAAACAGTAAGGTTTTATTCATTCATACGGGTGGCCTTCAAGGACGTGCAGGCTTTGGTCTTTAATTATTTTAGGTCAGAACCTCCCCAAAATTTATTGTATTCTTCACAGTGTACCATTATTGTCTGATATTTCGAGACATCTATTGATGAGGGAATATCATAAGCTGCTTTTCCTTTGTAATTGGTAAGTTTCGCTACTAAAACTGGCTCGCCAATCTTCAATGCGTTTTTGCTACCTATATCGTCCAACTTGGCTTTGGATAAGAATATTTTAAGATCGGGCGCCTTCTTAGCCTCAAAATCATCACCAAGCAAAAGCTTATGGCCATTTTCCGATTTTACAATCTTCCAGCTTCCCTCAAATGTTGTCCATCGACTATAGTTATCCCATTCGCCTTGATATGCGACTTCTTGGGCATTAAGAAAAGAAAGGGATATCAATAATATGAATGACGAGATGATCTTCATGACTTAAAATTTCAACCATAACGCTCTGTAGCCGTCAGATCGTTCCCTCTTATTAAATATTAAAGCGCTTTAGCCTAAAAGGTCTTCAAAAACATCTTTGAGTTTACCGAAGGGCTTAATGGTAATATTGAAGTTTTTGAGGTCGAGTCCTTTTGTGTTGTATCTCGAGATATAGATCGTTTCAAAACCAAGTTTTTCGGCTTCGGAGATTCTGCTTTCAATTCTATTCACTGCTCGAATCTCTCCTCCCAAACCAACTTCTGCGGCAAATGCGACTTTCTCAGAAATGGATATATCGTGATATGAGCTAACTAGTGAGGCACAAACCGCTAGGTCTAATGCAGGTTCTTCTATCCTAATTCCTCCCGCAACATTCAAAAAAACGTCTTGAGCATTGAACCTAAGGCCTCCTCGCTTTTCTAAAACTGCCAAAAGCATGTTCAGCCTTTTCCCATCAAAACCTGTAGTGCTTCGCTGAGGCGTACCATAAGCTGCCGTACTGACTAAAGATTGTATTTCGATCATAAGAGGCCTGTTCCCTTCAATTGTTGCCCCAATAGCGACACCGGGCAAATCTTCAGCGCGCTGTGAGATTAAAATTTCCGACGGATTTGATACTTGTCTTAAACCTGTTTCTTGCATTTCGTAAATCCCAAGTTCCGACGTAGAGCCAAACCTGTTTTTTACGGTTCTAAGAATCCTATAGGTCAAATGTCTATCTCCTTCGAACTGCAGCACAGTATCAACCATGTGCTCCAAGATTTTTGGTCCGGCGATACTGCCGTCTTTTGTAATGTGACCTACTAGGAAAACTGGCGTATTGGTTTCTTTCGCAAACTTCATGAGCTCACCGGTACATTCTCTTACTTGAGAAACTGAACCTGCAGCTGATTCTATACGGTTTGTATGAAGTGTTTGAATAGAATCGATCACCAGCACCTGAGGTGACATTTCCTTTACTTGGCTGAATATATTTTGAGTACTCGTTTCGGAAAGAATGAAGCAGTTATCCGTTCCAACGCCGATTCGTTCAGCACGCATTTTGATCTGCTGCTGGCTTTCTTCTCCTGATACATAGAGTACTTTGGTGTTGGATGCGCTCAATGCTACTTGTAGCATAAGTGTTGATTTGCCTATGCCTGGCTCACCACCGATAAGCACCAAAGAGCCTGCTACAATTCCTCCGCCTAAAACGCGGTTGAGCTCTGCATCTTTGGTTACCAACCTCTTTTCAGAGCCTTTCTCAATAGCTTTTACGTTGATTGGTTTTTGTCGAGTTGTGGGTTTATCATCATTCCGCCAAGAAGTTTTAGCAGGATCAGTTTTTTCAATGACTTCTTCTACATAAGTGTTCCATTCATTGCACGAAGGACACTTGCCTATCCATTTGGCCGAATTTGCGCCACAATTTTGGCAGATATATGTACTTTTTACTTTGGCCATTTCACATGAATATAACTGATATTGAGTTTGCAGGCTATGCTAATAACTCCGAAATATCTGATGATGTAAGTTTCTTAATAAAGCTTTCTTCTGTGGTAATTAAGTCAGAAGCTAATTTCAACTTGTTCTTTTGTAAAGCCAAAATCTTCTCCTCGACAGTATTTCGAGCGATAAATTTATAGGTGAAAACGGTATTCTTTTGGCCGATTCTATGGGCACGGTCTACGGCTTGCTCTTCTATGGCAGGGTTCCACCAAGGATCGAGTAAAAATACATAGTCTGCCTCTGTCAAGTTTAGGCCTAAACCACCTGCTCTCAGGGAAATTAAGAAGAGCTTTATGTCTTTATTATTTTGGAAGTTATCTACCTGCCCTTGCCTATCTTTTGTGGTACCATCTAAGTAAGCATACGCTAGCCCTTCTTTGTCAAAATACGATTTAACGATACTCAAATGCTTAACGAACTGACTGAATATTAAGATTTTATGTCCTTCGCTCAAGGCTGATTCAATCATGTATTGAATGTCTTCAAGCTTCCCTGATTCGCCCTCATACCCGGGTTCAACCATTTGTGGGTGGTTGGCAATTTGTCTCAGTTTTGTTAACCCTTGAAGCAAAAGAAGCTGCGATTTCTTGATACCACTTTGTTCAATAGTTTCAAGAATTTTATTACGATAATAAGATTTAACCTCTTCGTACTTTTCTGCCTGTTCATCAGACATTTCGCTATACTTAATGTTCTCAATTTTCTCAGGAAGGTCTTTGGCTACTTGAGATTTTTGACGCCGAAGTATAAAGGGCTTAATTATGACATTGAGTTTGCGCGTTTTCTCGATATCATGTTTTTTCTCGATCGGTAATTGAAACTCGTTTTTAAAGTACTTCTCATCCCCAAGTAAACCCGGGTTAATAAAGCTCAACTGAGACCACAAATCCATGGTACTATTCTCTAAAGGTGTACCCGTAAGAATTAGTCTATGTCTCGATTTTAATTTTCCTACTGATTTTGCTATACGTGAATCAGGGTTTTTAATGGCCTGCGATTCATCTAGAATGATATAATTGAAATAGAATGTGCTAAGTATGTCAATGTCGATTCTTGTGATGCCATAGGAAGTGATCACCAAATCGTAATCTGCAAAAGTTTCTGGATTTTTGTTGCGCTGAACTCCCGTGTAAACAAGCGTTTTCAGGTTTGGTGTAAATTTAGAGGCTTCAATTTGCCAATTGTATATTAAGGAGGTGGGCATAACCAAAAGAGAAGGGGAAATTACACCATCCTTCTTCTGTGATTGTAGAAGTGCCAAAGTCTGCACGGTTTTACCCAGACCCATGTCGTCGGCAAGACACCCGCCAAAGCTATAGTCGGCTAAGAAACGCATCCAGTTATATCCTGCCTTCTGATACGGCCTTAATTCTCCTTTAAACTCATCAGGTAATTTATAGTCTTCAATTTCTTCAAAGCCATGTAGCTTTTGAAGCTTTCTATCCATGGTGACTTGGGCCAGTTTCCCATTCGTTAAGTCTTGAATTAAAGAGAGATGGTGCTTTTTAAGCCTGAGGTTCTGACCATTATCATCTTCCTCCATAAAGGCGAAAAGCTCTGCATAGTCTGTCAACCAAGCATCTGGAATTACAGCAATTTGCCCATTTGGCAGTGTAATTTCCTTGGTTTTCTTGTTGATGAGCTTACGAAGTTCTTTGAAAGGTATTTCGTAATCACCGAACCTTACTATGGCATGAATATCGAACCAGTCAATACTCTCATTTACCTTAATTTCTAAAGAAGATTCTCCTATAAAATACTTCTTACGCTCATCGTCTGTTTGGCGAACGCTAATATCGTTTGCTTCTAAGAGGTCTGCATTTTCGCTAAGCCATGTGAACGCTTTCCCTCTAGCCATTGACACTCTTCCATTCTGAAACTTCAACCCTGATTCTTGAAGCTTTTTTACAAGGTCTATCTCATGATCACCATCGCGCCTAACTTTATGAAATACGTAGTTGTCATCCTTTTTCTCCAGTTTAACAGAAGAATTAGGAGCTGCTTCATATCCAAATTCATAGGGGCCATAGTCAAAACCTATCTTAAAAAGGATCTTGCTTTCATCAGCATTTGGGTCATTTGCTTTAGATCTGCTATCGAAAAGTTCTCCATTAGTTGCTTGCACAAGTTCCGAAAAGGAAATGACAGGTTTTACTGGAAATCGCTCTGTATTTATATCAAAGCCTTTGGCATAAACATCAAAAGAGGCTACCAATTGGGTGACGAATTTCTCGTAATAAGTCTCTTCAACTTTCCTTGGCACTACAATGAACTTCTTGTTCAAGAAGGGCTTAAGTTTTTTGCCATCGACGTTTTTAGCAAAGCGAAGCAATTTGTTTCCTACAATCAGCCAAGCAGGTTCATGACAAATGAGGTACGATCCGTTGTATTGCCACTCTACCTTTTCGCCTTGGTGCTTCATGGTAGGAAAATAGTGGGTGTTTTCTTCGTTTCTTCTGAAATGGAAGAGGACAGTAGCCTTTTCTTTTTCCCACTGTATTTGTTTCCATGTAGGTTCGCCATCCCTACCCATTTCAAAGATCATTTTACCGTCAAGCAAGTCAAGAATCTTGGCTCTTCTATGTTCTAAGTATTGGTGTATGGTTTCTTGCAGGGCTTTGTCTCCCTTTTCTTTGTCATATACCTTAAAGAAAAATTCGGCAGGCTTAACTTTTTGTTTGTAAAACTTCAGAACGATGGCCTCTTGCTGCATTTCGTCCATTAGCTTTATTAACTCATAGTCTCTTTCATCGAGGTCTTTGCCAAACTCGTTGGCATTCTTTGATGAGATGTTTTGATGCTGAAGCGTGAGCCTTCCTTTCTCGTCTAACTGAATAACAAATGACTCGAACAAATAGCCAAGGTACTCATGCTGAAAAAGCGAGTAAATTAATTGGAACGGTTGAGCTGTTGAGACCTTCATTTGAATCTTGGGCGATTCGCAAATTAAAGATTTCTTCTAAAGTGAGAACACTTATCTCGAAGTAAATTTCAATTAATCTAAATGTGCGATAGGATTTACTCTCGAGGCTAAAACCGCAGGGCGATAAGCGGTAAGAATGGTAATGATGAAAATACTAAAACCGACCAATAGGAAGTCTAACCAGACAATTTTCACCGGATAGGCATTTACAACTGAAGAGGACATGCCCAATCCGATTAAGCCGAATTCTTGCTGCAGAATACAAAAGGTTAAGCCCAAGAAAAGACCAATAATACAACCTACAAAGGCAATGATAATGCCTTGCTTAAGAAAGATTCCTTTCACCATTTGCTTGGTTCCGCCTACGGCAAAAAGAATGGAAATATCTCTTCGTTTTTCAATAGCCAGCATGGAAAGAGAAAAGAAGATATTGAAAGAGGCGATCAGCGTAATAAAAGTAAGTCCTATGTAAACAAAAAGCTTCTCGATTTTAACGGCTCTCAGAAGCTCAGCATGTTGTTCGTCGCTATCGAGCACATTGAAATCGGCCCCTAGGAATTCTTTTACCGTGGCTTTTACCTTTCTTAGGCTGGCACCTTCATTCAAATAAAGCTCTATGGACGTTCTTCTGTTTTTATAATCCATTGCACGTTGAGCGGCTCTCAAGGGCACAAAAACTAATGTCTCATCATAAGCTGCTTCAACGCTAAAAGCACCCGCTGGTTTAAGGCGCACTTTTCTCACAGCGTTAAGCCCTGGAGCGGTACCTGGTCTCAGTTTTTTTGGATATACGATTTGGATATCATACATATCGCTTCCCAGTAAAACCCCCAATTCATAAGCTACACCTGCCCCTAGAATAGCGAAATTCTCAGTGCCCTCTTCGAGTTTAAGCTCTCCTTCTAGCATAAATGTGTCGAGTTTATTCGCTTTTAAGTATGAATCTTCGATTCCTTTAATCCTTACCACGACTTGCTGATCGCGATAGGTTACAAGGGCATTATCTTCAATTACACCTGCGGAAGAACTCACACCCTCTAGACTTTCTAGCTGCGCAAATAGATCAGCATTGACTTCAAACGACTTTCCTTTCACTGATTCGATTTTTAAATCAGGGTCGAAAGTTTGATAAACTGATCGAAGTACATCTTCAAGACCATTGAAAACTGAAAGCACAATGATAAGGGCCATCGTACCGATGGCCACGCCAACCATAGATACCCATGACAGGATTTGAATAAAGTTCTTAGACTTTTTTGATGAAAAGTACCGTTTCGCTATGAATGTAGAAACGTTCAATCTTCCTCTGATTCTTTATCGTCAGGAATTTCAAGTGAGTTGATGATAGAGTCCATTCTTGAGCCTGTTTCGGCCGTTGTATCCAAGAAAAACGCCAACTCTGGAATTACTCTAACATCTTTTCCAATAGATCTTCCGAGCTTCCCTCTTACTCTTGGTTTCACACTGTTCAGGAAATCAATCACACTTTCAGCAGCATTAATCGGGAACACACTGATGTACAAACGGGCTAGTCCTAAGTCTGGACTCATCGATACGTCAGTTACTGTCACTAGTTTTCCTAAAAACTCCGCAGAAAACTCTTGTGTAAAGATGTGACTCACTTCTTTTTGAATGAGTTTAGAAAACTGTTGCTGCCTTTTGCTACCTGCCATGCTGCAAATATCTGATATAATTATTGATTTTCCTTCCAGCGCAATTTTTAGCTTATTTGTAGCCAGTTAAACGAGGCACATTGTTAAGTTATTTTAAGAAGAACGATCCTTTCCGCATTATTGGGCTAGTACTTATTCTACTCGTCACTCGTATTGGGTTTTTTCTTTTCTCAAGTTTAGGTCAATCCTTGCTGAAAGACGCGAATTATACCTCTTTACGTTCTGGCGCTAACGATCTTCTAAATCCTTTCTTCACGCATTCCGGACCACTTTCCGACCTAACATTTATTGGTATTGAATCACTAGGTTCGCCAATTTTCAGTATCATATTAGCCGCTTTACTCATTCTGTTCAATAGCATCCTTCTCAATTCAATATTCATACGAAATTCCTCTTTTGAAGAGTCTTCCTTTTTACCGGCGGCCGTACTCATTATTTTGATGAGTGCTTCGCCAAAGTTCTATTTTTTGAGCCCTGCTCTTATTGGCAGCAGTTTCATTATTTTTAGCTTAAACCATTTATTCTTTCATATCAAGTATAAAGGGTCTGAAGAGAATATTATTACTACAGGTTTTACAGTTGGTCTGGCCGGCTTGTTCTTCTATCCGTATTTCTGGTTTTACCTCTTAATCGTCATTATCTACTTATTCTATTCTAGCACCATCACTCGACGGTACTTTTTAATGACTTGGGGCTTTGTATTACCTTTCTTAATCTCTTGGGTGGTGTTTCTTTTTCTAGATAAAGGGGCTGAGTTTACAAATGACTTGTTTCAGCAAATCGTATATGCTCAGGTCTTAGGCGAAGGGCTCAATAATGGATTGACTGTTTTTGGGCTCGGCTTGGGGCTTTCAATAATTGCCACCATTCAAGGTTTTTCTGGCCTAGGTATGACTAACCACCAAATAATGGTTCAGAAGGCGATGAGTTGGCTTGGATTTTTTGGGATTGCTCTATTTGCAATTTTTGGAGATGCTAACTTAAGTGGCTTGACTATTCTAACGCTTCCAATGGCTTATTTCACCACTAAAATGTTGACTTCAATCAAGAAGAATCTATTGTCGGAGTTACTTTTTATTGCTCTTATGGGAAGTGCCGTCGCTACACTTTTAGTGATTTACTGACAGCTGATTTTATTCACGCGTCTTTCGTGTCTTCCTCCTTCAAATGCAGTAGTAATGAAGGTGTTCACCATATTTTCAGCAAGATCATAATCAACGAAACGAGCGGGAATACATACTACATTGGCATTATTATGCTGACGTGCTAGTGCTGCGAGTTCAGTATTCCAAACTAAGGCGGCTCTAATGTCTTGATGTTTATTAGCTGTCATGCAGACACCATTTCCACTACCACAAATTGCAATGCCACCATCCAATTCACCTTTCTCAATAGCATCAGCCATAGGATGGATATAATCAGGATAGTCAACTGAGTCGGTAGTACTAGGGCCAAAATCTGTCACTTCAAAACCTTGATCTTTCAAAAAAGCGATCACTTTTTCTTTGTATTCAAAACCGGCATGGTCGCCACCTATTCCAACTTTTTTCATAAGGCTTCTTCTTGTTCTCTTATTATTCTTTTACGCTCGATCCTCTTTGAAACGAGTATACTTACTTCATAGAGGAAAGTAAGTGGTAATGCAATTAACACTTGGCTCATTACATCTGGAGGCGTAATGATGGCTGATATTACCAGAATTACTACAAATGAGTGACGTCTATAGCTTCGCATCAATTTCGGCGTGACAATTCCTGCTTTAGATAGAATGTAGGTGACTACCGGTAATTGAAACATTAATCCACACGCCAATGAGAGTGTTGCCACCATGCCTATGATATTGGACAGGTCATAGTTGTTATCAATTTTAGGGCTGAGCATGTAATTTTGTAAAAAGTTAAAGCTCAGCGGTGTAACAATAAAATATCCGAAAACTACTCCTGATAAAAAGAGGACAGTTACTACAAATACGATACCTCGTGATGCTTTTTTCTCATTGCTTCTTAAACCCGGCTTAACAAATCGCCATATTTCCCAAAAAGCATAAGGGAACGCTATTAATAAACCAACCACAAGTGAAGACTTAATATGCCAAACGAACTGACCCGTGATATTTCTATTTTGAATATCCATTTCGAAGGGTTCTAAGCATAAAGCTGGGGTATCCAGAACAGTCGAAAGTTCACAAAGCATTCTATACGTCCAAAAATTACTTTCCGTAGGACCCAAGATGAGGACATCGAAAATGAAGTCTTTGAAGAAAAAGGCTATGACTGAAAACACAAGTACAGACGCTACCGCACGTACAAGGTGCCACCTAAGTTCTTCTAGGTGGTCGAGGAATCCCATTTCCTCTTCTGGCGAGTCTGATATTTGATCTAATGCCACTTTAAGATTTGAACAAAGGGTATTGGTTCATCCATTGGTTAATCTCTTGTTTAACCTTTTGAATATGTGAAGCGTTTTCAGCATTTGATAAAACGCTATCGATAAAGTCCACAATTCTCTCCATATCCGATTCTACCATACCCCTTGTGGTAATAGCTGCCGTTCCAACTCTCATTCCTGAAGTAACAAAGGGAGATTTGTCATCGAAAGGAACCATGTTCTTATTGATGGTAATATCCGCTAAGCCCAATGCTTTCTCAGCAATCTTACCTGTCAAACCTTTAGACCTCAAGTCAATTAGCATAAGGTGGTTATCTGTTCCGCCAGAAATTAAGTCGTAGCCTCTATTCACGAATGCGTCAGCCATAACGGAAGCGTTCTTTTTCACTTGCAAAACGTATTCCATATAGTTATCGCTAAGGGCTTCGCCAAACGCGACTGCCTTTGCAGCAATAACATGTTCGAGTGGCCCTCCTTGTGTTCCTGGAAATACGCCTCCATCTAATAACTGAGACATCATTTTCACTTGACCTTTCATGGTCTTGTGACCCCAAGGGTTTTCAAAATCTTCGCCCATCATGATAAGCCCGCCCCTTGGGCCTCTCAATGTCTTATGTGTAGTTGTAGTTACAATATCACAATGTGCCAGAGGATCATTGAGCAGGCCTCTTGCAATTAAGCCTGAAGGGTGTGAGATGTCAGCCAACAGAATAGCTCCCACTTCTTCTGCAATATCTTTTAACGCTGCATAATCCCAGTCTCGGCTATAGGCAGATGCTCCACAAATAATCATCTGCGGCTTTTCCTTACGGGCTATTTCACCCACTTTATTCCAATCAATCAGCCCTGTGTCTTTCTCAACACCATAAAAGAAGGGTTGATAAAGTTTTCCAGAAAAGTTTACAGTTGAACCATGGGTCAAGTGACCACCATGCGACAAATCAAAGCCTAGAATTTTATCTCCGGGATTAAGGCAGGCCAACATAACAGCCGCATTAGCTTGAGCTCCTGAATGTGGCTGAACGTTTGCCCAAGTAGCTCCAAAAAGCTCCTTAACGCGGTCAATCGCAATGTTTTCGATTTCATCCACCACTTCACAACCACCATAATATCGCTTGCCCGGGAGCCCTTCAGCATATTTATTGGTTAAAACCGATCCCATGGCACTAATTACTTCTGACGAAGCATAGTTTTCTGAAGCGATTAGCTCAATACCTTCGGTTTGTCTTTTTTCTTCTTTAGAGATGAGGTCGAAGATGACTTTGTCCTGATTCATTAGATAACGTTTTGCCAAAAATACGCTTTGGCCTATTAATTAACAATGACTAGGAAGGGGAAGATGAATTTGATTTCGGAATTGGTGAATTAAGCCTGTTTTGAATCAGACTTAATGCTTAACACCGACATGATAGTTTCAAAAACTTGACCTTGAGTAAAAGGCTTTCCGATATAACCATCAAGATTGTGCTCTTCAATTTTGGCTTTCACCTCATCGTAGGCATAAGTAGTATAAGCAAGTATAGGAATACTGTTCTTTTGAAACTTCTCTGTTTCACGAACAAGGGCTGTGCCTTGGAAACCATCTATTCCTGGCATATGCAAATCCATTAGAATCAAGCTAGGCTGAGATGCATTATATTTTTGAATACCCTCTTTCGCTGATAAAGCCTTAATAGATTTAGCACCAAATTTTCTAAGGGTTTTCTCCGCAACAATAAGATTGATAGGGTTGTCGTCGATGATTAAAATCGAAATTCCTTCCAACACTTGATTGGCTACGGTTTCAACTTTAGATACCTCTTCGTTGAACTCTTCGTCCATCGGTTGGATCTTGTTATCTACCAAGAAATACGACTTTGCACCCATGACTTTATAGTCTTCTGTAAGTAATTAGTGATTGAAGGAACACAATGTCACCCTTCTTGACAAAATTTTTTCCTTCGTCGCAATTATTTTTTTTCTAATGTCCATATTCCATGATTTTTTTGCCTTTTAGGTAATACATTGGCAGATTTGACTGGAACGATGAATTTTTTTTAAAAAAAACTTACTCTTTTGGGTGACCTTTTATCTCCCTAATCACTAAAGATTGACAGAATGAGTGTGAACTCGCTGGTCTTGCGGCTCAGAAATGGTGATCGCAATGCGCTTGAAGATATTTATAAGCAGTATAGAGTAAGCTTTATTAAGTGGATTACTTATACGCACAAGTGCACAGAAGACGAAGCAGTAGATATTTACCAATACTCAATTTTGTCCTTCTACGAAAACGTCCTAGAAGAATCATTTGAAAAAATGAATGATGCAGGAATCAAAACCTACCTCTATTCTATCGGAAAGAATAAGCTTCTAGCAGACAGTCGAAAAAAATCTAAAGTTTCATATCAAGAAGAACTTGAAGAACAAAAAGAGATTTTCGATGAACTAGAAGAAGAAAATCACGAGAAAGAAATTAGAGTTGAGAAAATCAAAAAGTTAGTCTCAGAATTAGGGTTTCCCTGCAGCGAAATATTAAAGCTTTTTTACTTCAATAATCTAACGAACGAAGAGATTGCAGAAGTAATGAAGTACAAAAACGGAAACACGGTAAAAAATTTGAAGTACAAGTGTCTTCAAAGAATTAAGAATCAATTATAGCGTAAAATTTTCATGAGCAATTTCGATCTTATTGACAGATATTTTTCAAATGAACTTGACAAAAACGAGTTGAAAGAATTTAACGATCGTTTGGCTAATGACCCTGAGTTCAATCAAGAATTTCAAGAGATCAAAGAGATCAAATATGCAGTGAAAATTGAAGCACGAAAAGAATTAAAATCCCTATTTACTGACATAGAGGATTCCTTAACCGAAGAATTACCGACTAATAACCAGACTGCTATGAAAAGAGTGCTTACCGTGGCGGCTAGCTTGATACTACTGATATCAGCCAGCTACCTTTTAATTGGGAACGGACAACCGAACCCGCAAGATGTTTTTACAGAGTATTATACAACGTACAACGCGCTAAATGGACAAACAAGGGGCGAGGCGATGGATAACTCAAGTTTATCGGCCCAAGCTTACAATGCATACGAAACCGGCAACTTTGCTTTGGCCGTTGAAAAATTTGAGTCTTTACTCGAAGTTGAAAAAACAGCTGAAAGCTATTTCTATAACGGAATCGCCAATATAGAAATAGGCAATTATGATGCTGCTCTTAAAAATTTGAATACCACGTTGAATAATTTTTCTACATACAAGGATCAATCAAAGTGGTTTATCAGCTTAACTCTTTTGAATATTGAAAAAGAAGAAGAAGCTCTTTCAACACTTGTTTCTTTGGCCTCGAAAAAAGGTTTTTACAAGTCAAAAAGTAAACAGGCATTAGAATCTTTAGGTTTCGACCTTTCTGAGACTGCAGAAAATGGAGGTACCCAAACAGTAAATTTAGATCCTGATGATGTGGACGCACCTGATGGTTCTATGCTCGGCAAAAGACAAGTTCAATACGGAGTCGTCGTTGACTTCAAAACAAATTCACTTTATCGATTCCACAATGAAGAACCTATCGATGGCCTGAAAGAAGGCGATCTAGTAGAGTTTTGGATACTGAAAAGAGCAAAAGGGAAGAAAGGTAAAGGCTGGGCCTTTATCCTAGATAAAGTAATATAATACGAATTTTTATTACACACATATACACGCGAGAGGAAGGGCTATTTAGCCCTTTTTCTTTTTATTAAATTTAAGGTAAAGAGCTAAAAGAATGATAAACGCCACAAGCGCAACCCAGAGCTTATCACTCACCTCATTTTTACCATCGTATTTTAAATCTTCTCCTAATTGTAAAAACCCTGACCAATAATACGGATGAGATTGATATGGGTCTACTTCTGAAAGGTACTTGAGCTTAGCATTTCTTAATGACTCATTGATAGAATTACCTTCATTAATAAAGCCTTCATACATATCCACCATAAGCACAGAAGTCGCTTTATCGTTTACTTGCCAAAGGCTCATAACCACTGACGGGATTCCTACTAAAGCAAAGCCGCGTGCAATACTAAAAGTGCCTTCTCCTTTATTTATAACCCCTAGGCCGCTTTCACATGCACTTAAAACAGCAAGCCTTGCCTGCATACCTGCCAAGTATAAATCATTAGTATTTAAAGTGTTTTGCGATATCTCACCATTAAAGATTAAGCTTGACTCATATCTATTAGCACTATCTGCTTTTCCATGAATAGCTAAGTGAAGAATATCGTAATTAGAAGCTGATTTCAAGAACTCTTTTTTTGTCCCTTCATCTCCTAGAAGATATTTACCTTCGAATGAAGATTCTAAATAATTAATCTCCTTAACCGTACCTGAGAGATAACCATAACTACCATTTGAGTTTTGATTGGAGGTATATCCAACTCCTAAAATCTCATTCTCCGCTTTACGCTTCAAAAACTCTCCATGGTACAATTCAGAAGATAAGAGGTATTGAATACTATAAGACCTTAAAAGATATTCTAAGTCATTAAACCCATAACTTTCTTGTCCGCTATTTATTAAAAGAGACCCAAATGGAATTCGTGAAAGAAACTCATCAGGGACAACAATCAAATGGTTTATCCCTTTTTCCAATGCCTTTAAAGTAGGTTCAACCAATGATTTAAATATATAGTTAGAGTTCACTTTGAACGAATTGAACTGCTCCTCCATTTGATCAGCAGTTGGTGGTTTAGAAGTTATTCTAATTACGGATTCCAGCGACTCTTCTACCCGTCTATTAATTGGGACTTTTTGAAATGATATTGAGCTTTTGCCTTTACCGAAGACATAAATGAAATCTTCGCCATAAAAGTATTCTATCAACGCCTGGTCAGGAGAAATATCCACCTCATTATTATTCCGTAAAAACTCTTGAAACACTAAGTCATCTGGGGCTATTGAATTGGCAACTAACTCAATACTGTCTTTAAGCTCTTGGTTTTCAATGCGAGCCTCAAGAAGTTTATCATTGATAAGAAGTATAGAGTCACTTGTAACTGAATTATCTATTAGCTGATAAAATTCATTTTGTAAATCCTCTACTCTTGTTTTAGAACTAAAAAAGAGCTCTTTAATTTCTATTGGTAAAGCATCATTTTTTACCCATTCAAATTCAGACGATTGTTCTAAAAACAGAACGGCCTTGCTTTGTTTTGCAAACTTCCATCCTTGAGTAATATAACTTTCATCTTTAGTAATTTTGAAAAGCTCAAAACATACTGCAATCCCCGTTTCATACAATGACTTAAAATTCTGACTTAAGAATAGTTTACCTTCTGTAGCTAACAAGTCCTTGCGGTTCTGAATTAAGAGGCCATGTAAGCGTTCTACATACTCTTTTGTACTAGACAATGAATTGGTTGGGTTTGGGTTGGTTAGTGCCACCTCTTTCATACTTGCTGTCTTTCTTTCCACTGTTCTCAAATCTTGATATGAAAAAGCCATTTCGTCACTTTCCGGGAATGAAAACAGATCCCCTGTGTAATTGAATAGACCATTTCTTAAAGCAGAGTCATATGATAACAGCGCCTGATCAAACTCAGAAAGATTAAAATAAAAATCGCCTAAGAACTCATAATTATTCTGAAAGTCCGGACTCGGAAATGATACAATTTGTTTTCGAGTATTTAATGATTCTTCAAAGTTGTCTTTTGCCAATTCAGTCAGTCCTAAATTTTGATAACAAATACCTATGTTCATTAGTACCTGAGCATAGAAAGCCTTTTTATTACGTCTCTGAAAAGCCTCTCCTTTTTCAAAGGGAATATCCTCCGATTTTTTGAAATAAGGCAAGGCACTATCGTACTCACCCATAGCATTCAAGAGTAAACCCATTAGGTTATTCAAAGAATAGTATTCAGGCATTTCTGATCGAGGTGTGTTCTCGGCTATTGGCAAAGCCTTAAGACCAATTTCTAAGGCTTTCTGGTACTCTTTTTTTCTATAAAGGACTTGAGTCAAGGCGTACAAAGCTTCAACATAATATTGATTAGATACTTGAGCCCTGTTCTCGATAGCATATTTATAAGACTTAATGGCGTAGGCTAAAGCTTGCTCGAAATCACCTTTTTGAACATAGATAGTAGAATACCCTTCCAACAACTGAAGCATCCTATTGGGGTTAGTCCTTACCTTCTGCCTTAACTCTTCAAGCTCTACTAAATCAGTTAAATAACTCATTAAAGTATCTGAATCCGCCTCTGAATATTGATTCGAATAGTACCTGTATTCTATAATTCTATAATGGGTACTTGAATCATATGTTGTGGCTGCATTATAATAATTAAGCGCAGTATCGATATAAGACCTAGCATTATAAAAGTTCCTTTTATTGTGGTCCGTGGTACCCCTAGTATAATAAAGCCGAGCTACTAGAAAATGTCCCTTGGGCAAGTGCTCTAATGCTAAACCTATCGCTTCATCCAAGACAGCAATAACTTCATTGTCCATACTCAATCTTCTTAAGGTTAAAGCCTTTTTTTCCATGGTAAAAATTGCCTCTTCCCAATTGGTGGCTCTAAGTGCATTATCCAAAATTGATTGATAAGCATCAAGTGCTTCATTATAGCGCTGTTCTCTATAAAGTTGTTGAGCCGCTGATAATTCAGGGGTGCCAAATTCGTATTTAGTCTTGATTGTTCTTTCTTGTGCTTGAACATTTCTACCCGGAAGGGATATGAATAGAAATATAACGACCAGCAGCCTGGTCAAAGGTTTTAGCGTATGCACAGTTAATTGAAGAGGTGAATTCAAATGAATTTACGAACATTCGTTCAACATACAAACAAGACATTGTAGCCAACAATAAATTGAATTTGAAGTTATCACTCTATGCGAATTAGAGTAGCCACAGAAGTAGCAAAACCTGTATCAGCGGTAAAAGCAGGGTTCACTGAAGATTTATTCTTAAAGTTAAACCCACCATTTCCCAGGGTCAAACTCCTCCGGTTCGACGGAAGCCTTAAAGGTGATTTTGTAGCGCTAGAATTGAATTTTTTGATCGCCAAACAAAAGTGGATCAGTGAAATCACATTCGACAAAGAAACTGAACAAAGTTTTGAGTTTATTGATGAAGGCGTTATGCTTCCTTTTCCATTTTCTAGCTGGAAACATCACCATAAACTTGTCTCGAAAGGAAAAGGGTGTGAAATTATAGATGACATAGAATACCAAGCGGGCAATAAATTAATGACAGTTCTATTGTACCCACTTTTAGTTTTACAGTTCTTGTATCGTAAACCTGTATATCGAAGAATATTTCAGTAAAACTAAGGGGACTTATGGCTCGTTAGTGTTATATGTATGTGAGCGCTAGCTCTTTATCAACCAAATCATAGTCTATGAGGTATTTACTGGTACTGCCTGCGTTATTTCTCTCCTTACAAATATTTGCTCAAAACCCCCTTGGCTTCTCATTCGATGATGGGAAACAGTATGTAGAAATGAGCTTTAAAGATGAGAGTAACCTCATTGTTATACCAATTCTAGTCAATGGAGAAGGGCCATTCAATTTCATACTCGATACAGGTTCTGAATCGGGAATGATCTTCGATAGATTTGTAATTGCAGAAAACAACCTTGTGAATGCTCGAACTGTTCCTGTTTATGCCCAAGATGGTAATAAGATCACAGACCTTTTAGTAGCTAACAATATCGATATCCAAATGAAGGGGATAAATGCTGAGCAGCAGTCTATGTTAGTTTTAGAAGAGAACAGTATCAACATTGAGAATATACTTGGAGTACAAGCGCATGGTGTACTCGGTTCTGAACTGTTCAATCGCTTCGTCGTGGAAATCGATTATAAAAATGAAAAACTCAGACTTTACGAACCAGCTAAATTCAAAGCACCTAAGGGATACAAAAAACTAGATATTGTAGTCAAAGACTTCAGACCGTACATTCAAGCCAACATAAAACAAAAGGGCGAAAAGAAATTAGACTTAAACCTACTGATCGATACTGGTGCGAGCAGTGCGCTTTTTCTTGACGAACAAAGAAATGAAAAGATCAACCTACCGGATAAAACAGTAGAACATGCGCTTGGCAGTAGCTTATCTGGTATTATGGAAGGCAAGGTTGGCCGTATTAAAAGGTTGAAATTCGGTAAAAACTTTGTTTTTAAAAGAGTAGTAACTTCTTATCCCGACAACTGGCAGGTAAAGCGTGAAGTAGGTATGAAAGGCCGTGAGATTACACGTTCTGGAACAATAGGTTCCGATGTTCTTTCAAGGTTCAGTGTGATATTCGATTATCACAATTCGGTGGTGTATATGAAGAAGCTCCGCGAATACAGAGACCCTTTTAAATTTAATACTGCAGGGTTTACTTTTATTTCTGAAGGTGAAGAATCAAAACAATTCTATGTCTCTAGAATTATACCTAATTCTCCTGCCGATAACGCTGGCATTCTTCCAGAAGATGAAATCATATCTATAGAAGGAAGGCCTATTTTCTTTTATTCTTTCCCTGATATCAACGGGTTTTTAAGAGGAGAAGCAGGGTCGAAACTTTCCATTGTTATCAAACGGAAAGGGGAGCTCTACAAAAAAGATTTAGTCCTTAAGAAGCTGATATAAAAAAAGCCTTTATCGAAATCGATAAGGGCTTTTTTATGACTTGTACTGACCGCTTATTTAGGGTCAAGTATGTTATTAATTCTCTCTAAAGCATCTTGTAAGTGAAGCTTCGACATTCTGTCAGAAGTTCTCGGTATAGCCGCTCTAACTCTTGACTGAAGTGTCTTTAATTCAGCTCTCACTACCGGTCTGATGTCCGATTGACTTGCGTCAACACCAGGACCGAAGAATTGTCTGAACTGAGCAGGTACTGGAGGCATTTCGCCAGTCATCAGCAACTCTAGGCGCTCAATATGAGCTCTCTGTAAACTTCTTCTATAGTTATCAATGGTATTTCCTCTTCTAAGTTCTGACCAGATTGAATTTCTCACATCGGTGAAAAGCTCAGTCATCTTGTAAGCATCATTACCATTTAAAGCTTCATTTTCAATAAGCTTACCTAGCTTTCTCCACTCAAGCATTGAATTTAAGGCGCGCACCTGACGGCCACGCATAGATTCAACAGCACCAGACTCTTGAAGTCTACCAAGAATTTCCTTATCCAACATCCATTTAGGCGTGTTCCATAAGTTATCGGCAATAAACATTACTGCTTCCTTTTGCTTGGCTTTAGGAGCATGCGTATAAATTACACCCTCTTGATCAGCAGTCTTTGTTTCTTTCTTAACTCCACCTAAGTAGCTTCCTACATGGCCCATGTAGCGGTTGAACTGAGAACCAACTTCACCATACATTTCACGAAGCTCACTGTAATCAGAACCTGGTGTGTAAGTCCAATCGCGAAGGTTGGTCATAATACGCTTAAGGTTAGCTATACCATAGGCACTTGCTTTCATGGCATCATCTCCAAGGTCTTCCGTTTGAGCAGTATAATCTCCTTGGTTGAACCTATATAGTGGGTCTCCATTTTTGTCTTCGATCCACTTTCTTAAAGTAGGAACTTCATCTTCTGGAGAATCAGCATCCAAAATTGGTCTGTAACCCCATTCGATAGCATACTTATCGTAAATACCAACGTTTGGCATTAAGGCAACGCCTTTGTCTTCTGGCTGCGCGATATAGTTAAATCGAGCATAGTCCATGATTGACGGTGCCGTACCCATTCTTTTAGTGAATTCCGCAGATCGTAATGAATCTACTGGGTAAGCATTACTTGAAGCAAAGTTATGTGGTAAACCTAATGTGTGGCCTACTTCATGAGATGATACGAAACGAATTAATCGAGACATTACGTCATCATCAAATTCTGGTCTTTGAGCATCAGGGTTAATTGCTGCGGTTTGAACAAAAAACCATCTTCTGAGTAGTGTCATTACATTGTGATACCAGTTAATATCACTTTCTAAAATTTCTCCAGAACGTGGATCACTTACGTGAGGTCCGTTTGCGTTAGGAATCGGAGAGGCTAAGTATCTTACTGTAGAATATCTTACATCTTCAGGGCTCCAATCTGGATCTTCTTCTTTGCTTGGTGCTTCTTTTGCAATAATTGCATCTTTGAAACCTGCAGCTTCAAAAGCAACTTGCCAATCTTCTATACCATCTTTAATCGCTTGTACCCATTTTTTAGGTGTCGCTCTGTCAATGTAGTATACAATTTGTTTCTTAGGTACAACGAGCTCTCCTCTACGGAATTTCGCCAAATCCTCGTCCTTTACTTCAAGTCTCCACCTGTCTAGGTATCTGATTGTTTTGGATTGTTGTACATCCATACCATAATCCGTAGTTCCTCTTGCAAACCATCCAACGCGTTCGTCGAAAAGTCTTCTTTGCATAGGCTCTTCTGGAAGAAGAACCATAGAGTTACTCATTTCCACTGTGATAGAGCCATCAGCCCTACTAGAAGGTGAGTTAGAAGCAAAATAAGTTTTTACGTGTCTTAACTCAATGTTTTCAGGGTAACTGCTAGCTCTTACAACATAAGACCTAGAGTTGTCCAGCCTAGTTACTCTATACTGAGTTCTGTTTCTTTGTGGTAAACCTAAAGGCTTAACGTCACTTGTTAAAAGTGAAGAAACATCAATAACAACTCCTGAAGAATCCTTTGATAGTGCTTTAATATCATAGGCTGCAAGAATCGGCTGTAAATTTGAATTGTTTACCGCTTCGCTAATCGGAAGATCATCATCGGCAGTAACTGTAGTTGAGATTACTCTAAGCAAGATTTTATCTTGAACTCTTTCCCACCTTAACATTTGAGTGTTGGTTTTACCTCCGCCAAAACCTATGCCTGAGGCCGTTTTAGCGATACGAGTAACCATTAACATTTCTCTACCGAGCATGTCATTTGGAATCTCGAAGAAATACTTCTTGTCTAGTGTATGAACATTGAATAACCCTTCATCCGTTTTAGCCTCTTTTGTAATTACCTTATCAAAAGGCTGAATAGCTCCTTTTTTAGGTGCTGGCTTTTTCTTGGCAGTTTGAGCAGCCTTTGCCGCTTCTGCTGCTTTAGCGGCAGCCTCTTTTTTCTTTCTTCTACTCTGCGCATCTGCTGGGTTTACAGCAAAAAGCATGAAAGCAGAAAATAAACAGACAAAGAATGCTGTTGATCTTAAATTTCTAATTTTCATTTGCTTAGATTTTTGGAAAATATGTGTTGTTATCGACTTATAAACTTAATTCAATTTTTATTGACCATTTTACCTTTTATTTAAATGGTCAGAGTAGCCTTATAAACGTCTGAATTGGAACAAATTACAATCATTGGTGGTGGCTTAGCGGGCTTAGTTAGTTCTATTTTGTTAAGTAGAAAAGGGTTTAACGTTACGCTTTATGAAAAAAGGGATTATCCCTATCATAAAGTGTGCGGTGAGTATATTTCCAACGAAGTAAAGCCTTTCCTAGAAGCACATGGTCTTTTTCCTGACAGATTTGAGCCTTCTCAATTGAAAAGCTTCCAATTCACCTCTCTAAAGGGCAAAAGTTTCGAGCTACCGCTAGATCTAGGCGGGTTTGGAATAAGCCGGTATAACCTCGACCTCTTTTTATATCAAAAAGCTCTTGAATCTGGTGTTAACGTACACACCAAGACCAGTGTGAGCAATATTAACTTTGATGGGGATAGATTTCATCTAAGCACAAATACATCCTCTTTCGAAAGCCAATTAGTAATTGGTGCTTATGGAAAAACGGGGGGGCTAGACAAAAAACTCAACCGAGGGTTTACACATAAAAATGCTCCTTTCATTGGGGTGAAATACCACATTAAAACTGACTTTCCGAAAGACAAAATCGCACTACATAATTTTGAAAGTGGCTACTGCGGCATAAGCGCTATAGAAGAAAATAAATTCAATTTATGCTACTTAGGCAGTAGAGAAATGCTTCGTAAATACGGATCAATTGAAGCTATGGAAGCCAATGTTGTTAGGAAAAACCCTTACCTGAAGGATATTTATGATAACTCTGAATTTCTTTTTGAACGCCCTGAAGTGATCAATGCTTTTTCATTCGCCCCTAAAAAAAGTGTAGAACAACATGTTCTTATGAGTGGAGATACGGCAGGGCTTATTACCCCACTTTGTGGCAACGGAATGGCTATGGCCATACACTCTGCAAAGATTCTATCTGATTGTATTGATAGAAATTTTAAAGGCAATAGGCTTCAAAGAGATAAGCTAGAAAGAGAATATTCAAGTGAGTGGAAAACTACTTTTAGCAAGCGTCTCAGAGTTGGCAGAAATACTCAAAAATTATTCGGTTCTGCCATCACATCTGAGATAGCTGTGTGGTTAATGAAAAATTCAAAAGCATTTGCTTATCGCATTATGAAAAATACGCACGGAGATCCTTTCTAATAGACACCGACAACAGAAAGTACATGCGATGAATCTAGGAACAGATAAAGGAAAAAACCACCAAGACATGTAGCCGAGATCCAATTCAGTCGCATAGTATTGGTATAGTTGGCAAGCGATGCCTCTTTTAAAACTTTCATAAACCACCACGAAAAGTAAAGTACTACCGGAGCCATAGCTCCAAGGAATATGAACCCATATTTGACATCGAAGTATTCTCGGAAATAGAAGAAGTAGCCAAGGCTAGCTAAAGCAAAGAATACCCCTGTAAAGATAAAAGTGCCTTTGGTTCCTAACTTGATGGATAATGTTATATCTCCTCTTTTAGCATCTTCTTCGTGTTGGTAAATCTGTGTCATTGGGTAAGAACCCCAAAGTATGGCAGAAGCTAAAAGTCCTGGGATTATAACATGTGGCTTAAATATTTGATTGAAGCTAAAGTCATCTAGACCAATAAATACAATCCAAACAACCCAAGCTCCTTGAAAAAAGCCCGCAATGAGCCAACTAATAATCGCATACTTTTTGAGCCTTACCATTGGGTGACTATAGGCTCTCGACGCAAGGATGTAAACGATCAGCATAAAGAAAAGCGTATAATTTCCCGGAAAGAAAACCAGGCTAAGACTCAAACCTAGTATATCGAAGAGTTGTGATAAATAGAATAAGTTTTTATCGACAGGGGGAGGGTTCTTTAATCCACCTATACTCTTTTCATCTTTATCGAAGTAGCTATTAAAAGCATTACTCGCCGGATAAATAAACAAGTGAAGAATAATCAACATCCACAACAATCCACCTTCACTTAAGTTCGGGCTAATCGACAAGGCGAATAGATAAATTGGAAGTAAAAAATAAGAGAAATGGACCCTAAGATGTAGCCAATTAGACGTTTTGAACATTATACCTGCTTTCGGCAAACAATTTAGTTTAAAAACCACTAATATAGGATGTGAGTTCTTCCATAATTGCCATCGGCACCGCTGTTCCAACACATGAAATTCCTCAACCAGACGTTTGTGATTTTATGGCAAAGGCTCATGGTTTGTCTGGCAAAGACCTTACCCGTTTAAAGGCTCTTTATAGGGCTACTGGCATTGAAAAGAGGTATTCAGCCATTGGTGACTATGCCATAAAAGACCCTAAAAAGAGGACTTTTTATAGTGAAGACGATCAACTTAACCCTTTTCCTACCACCAAAGAGCGGTCAGACTTCTACAGAAAAGAGGCGATCAAGCTTTCATTGGAAAGTGCTTCAAATTGCCTTGACGAAACTAATGTAGAGGTTAAAGAAGTTACTCACCTAATAACCATTAGTTGCACAGGAATGTATGCGCCTGGTTTAGATATCGACTTGGTGAACCAGCTTGGCCTTGCAAAAGATGTTCAGCGAACCTGTATCAATTTTATGGGCTGCTACGCTGCCTTTGTCGGTATAAAATCGGCCATGGCCTTTTGTGCTGCCAACGAATCGGCTAAAGTGCTCGTAGTAGCGACCGAACTTTGTACACTCCATTTTCAGAATGAACCTGACGAAGAAACTTTAATTGCAAACGCCATTTTCGGTGATGGATCGGCTGCCTTATTGATAGGAAATTCTGGTGAAAACGTGAAAGGAAGCCGCTTAAAACCTGTTGCTTTTCACAGTGAGTTATTTACTGAAGGCGCAGGTGAAATGGCTTGGGAGATCGGCAACTTTGGCTATGAAATGAAGTTGAGTGCATATGTACCGAACTTAATCGAAAAGGGGATTAAAGAATTAGTAGGTAAGCTGAAAGTAAAGGCGTCTGTAGGAAGCATTGAACAATATGCATTTCACCCGGGTGGCAAAAGAATCCTTGAGGTTATTGAACAAGAGCTCAATTTAACTAAAGAGAAAGGGTGGGCTGGTAGAAACGTTTTGAAAAATTATGGCAACATGTCTTCACCTACGGTGCTTTTTGTGCTTAAAACACTCTTGAATAGCTTAAACGCTGAAAATAAGGGAGAGAAAATCCTCTCTCTTGCCTTTGGACCTGGTTTAACTGTAGAATCAATGTTACTAGAAGTAGTTTAGTCCTTTTTAAAGGCCTCATTAAATAGTAAAAACTTACCGACGTTAGGGTTTCCATTGAGCATTTGCTGCTTCTTTTTGAAAAAATCCGAATTTGCTTTCAGTGATATGCCGCGCCGATTAGGGTATAAATAATTATCGAATAATCTATTGCCTTTAGCATCAACAAAAAGCTCTCTTTTATAGTCTGAGCCCTTTTTCAAGAAGATAAAACTACCCATTACAACCGCTCTATCGGGATAACTATATTTTAATTCAGATTTCATGATCTCCTCCTCAGTAGGTAAAAAGATATCTTTGTTCAAAGGATAATAGGCCATTGGGTTTTTGTACTCACGCATAACTTTTAGAATAAACTCTTCCGCCTTCTCGTTGGGTGACTTTGTCTGTCCTTGACTCAAACAACTTACAAACATGGCTACTGTCGCTATCGATATAAACCTATATAACCTCATATGACTTAATTTAATCATTAAGTTTAGAATATGTTTAAGCAGAGGGCATACGAAGATGAATTAATGGACGACCTTGACTCGGGTGGAGAGGTAATTGACCAAACGCTTCGAGAACTTGAGACAATTAACAGGTGGCTTGGCGGAAACTACGTTACCATTAATGGCATTTTGCAACTTTTGAAAAGACATGACCCAAAGGAGACTTTGATTATAGCCGATCTCGGTTGCGGCGGTGGTGACATTTTAAAACTCGTCGCAAATTGGGCTCGAAAAAGCAAGATTAATGTCGAGTTGCATGGTTACGATGCCAACCCAAACATTATAAAGTATGCTCAAGAAAACTGTTCCGAATATGCCGAAATCCATTTTCATGTAGAGGATATTTTTGGTGAATCATTTCAAGAGAATAAATATGATATCGTGCTTTGCACGCTATTTACCCATCATTTTAAGGATGACCAACTCATAAAAATCTTTCATCAGTTTAAGGTGCAAGCCAAAAAGGGCGTGGTTATCAATGATCTGCATAGGCATTGGTTAGCTTATTATTCAATTAAGTTGCTTACACAAGTATTTTCTAAATCACCTATGGTGAAGTACGACGCACCGCTTTCGGTTAGGCGATCGTTTAGAAGAAATGACATAAAGAACATCATGGAAAAGGCTGAGATTAGCCAGTTTTCACTAAAATGGATGTGGGCTTTTAGGTGGCAGCTGATCTTTTAGCCCTTTACCCAAGAGACCTTATCTGTAATTGGCTTTCTTCGACCAACCGGTTTCTTTTCATTATTCACATTGCCAATGTATAGGAAGCCCAACAATTTATCGGCAGGTTTTAGGCCGAAAAAGGGTTTAGCCTCTTCATAATAAGTCACTCCTCCTGAACCCCAGTAGCAGCCAATGTCGTGAGCACTTGCCGTTAAATACATGTTTTGTACCGCCATAGCCACTGAAGCGATTTCTTCAACCTCTGGAACAGATTCTTTCACATCTCTTACCATTCCAATCGCGATTATATGAGAAGCCAGCAGTGGTTTTGTAGCTAGTTTCTGGAATTTTCCCTCATCGAAAGTACCATTGGCCAAAGCGACTTGCCTATAAAGCTCTGACTGAAATTTGGCGAGCGTTTTAAGGCCTACCCCTGAAAACACTACAAAACGCCAAGGCTCTGTTAGCCTATGTGTTGGTGCCCAATTAGCATTTTCTAACAAGTCCTCAATGATATGGTCCGCGACTGGCTCTCCCGTAAACTGTGCCGGGTAGCGCGATCTTCTATTTCTTATTAAATCAGAAACTTGTTCTGGGCTTGGTGATGTCATTGGTTAATTGTTGAGTTTCAGTTTTATACCAAAATAGTAGTTTTGTTCAGCTGCTGGCTGAAAATACCTTCTACCGAAAGCGTTCAGGTCGTTTCCTAGACTATATGAAACGTCCAAAAGGTTATCTATTCCTGCAAAAACTTCAAATTGAGACCCATCTTTAAAGGCTCCTTGATAACCAATTCGCAGATTCATAAGGTTATACGCATTTGAAAAGAAGGTATTGCTATCATTTAAGGGAATAGGGTCAGAATAGTGATAGGTAAGGTTAGCATACAGTCCATTTCTGAAGCTTATGTCTGTTTGAATGTTGACAACATGGGGTGCCGTTCCTGGCAATGCGTTTCCAGAAAAATCGTCACCATCATCTATGTAATCTTCAAACTCAAAATTATGATAGGTATAGGCGATTGTTGAGCTCAGGTTAGCAATTGCCGAACCTCCATCCTTTATCCAGTTCATTTTGGCGGAAAGCTCCGCTCCCCTTTGCTGTGTTTCTCCTGCATTTCTAAAAAGTACTACACCATTCATATCCGTGAACGTTGTAATGGCATCTTGGAGCTGGAAATAAAACAAGGCCAAGTCGAAAGAGAGTTTGTTATTAAGTGCAGCACCACGGAAATTAAATTCATAATTCAATCCCTTTTCTGCTTGCAAAGCACTATTTAAACTTCCTTCATTAGTTCTAACCTCAGTCGTTGTTGGCGGAGAAAAACCGCTCATAACGCTAAAATGTACTGAAAAATCAGTTCCTAAACGCTTCGAAATGGCGAGCCTGGGCGACCAGACGGCATCGAATTCTTTCAGCAAGCCCTGAGGGTTGTTATTGATCTTATCTATTGTTCTGTCAATGTCATATGACAAGGAGTTTCTACTTAGGCCAGCCGTAATATTGAGCCCTTCATTTACATCATAACTTAAATTCGTAAAGAGAATGCTTTGCTTAGAATCAATTTGATCCGCAAACCGAATAGTATCTGCTTCGCCATTCACATTGCCAAAATTCTTCCCATCGAAAAAAGAGCGTTGATATTCCATTCCGCTTGACCAGTTAGCTGGTTTTCCACTTATTGTTAATTCCTTTTCAAATAGCGTTCTTCCGGAAAAAACTTGTTGATTATCCTTCTTAAAATCAAGTATAAACGGGTTTTCAAATTTACTTGCGCTTAAACTTATGTCCGTCGTGTTTTTCCATCCATTTTCCATTACATATTCTTGACCTACTCTAAATAAAAAGAGCTCATTGGCTACAGAAGCGTTTCTTTCTATACTATTTGGTCGTGATTGCCTTGGGTTTTCATCCCGCTGATCAGGGTTTAAACCGCCTGGTATCTCATAAAACAAATCCGAATACAAGAGCGACGTCGATATTGTTCTTTTTTCGTTTGGAAAGAACAGCCCGTCCAATTCTAAGGTGTTTCTATCCATAGCGTTATGCTCACGATAGCCGTCGCTTTTTTGACTGGACCACTTAAACGTTAGGCTACTATTTTCATTTAAAAAATTGCTTGCCCCGTTCAGTTTCACCATGCCATATGAACCAACTGTGGCGTTAAAAGTAGAGGCATTGGCGAGCTCAGAAAGGTTTGTGCTTTGAATTTTTATGACGCCACCATTTCCTGCGCCATAAATACTTGCAGCAGGCCCTTTAATTATTTCTAAACTCGAGGCATTGGTCAAATCTAGCAGGTTAAGAAAAGTATTACCGCCTGGTTCTGTAAACGGGATTCCATTCCAATAGACTTTTACATTTCTTACGCCAAAAGGCGAGCGGATGGAGCTTCCCCTGATCGATACGCGATAACTGGCTGCAGCGCGTTGTTCAAATCTTACACCCGGTATTGTATTTACCGCATTAACTAGTGACTGTTCATCGAACCGCCTCAGGCCACTAGATGAAATGCGAGCAATTGACCCTGCTTGTTTTTCAAGTGGAACATTACCTAAAAAACCCTCAACAACGACATCATTTAAGTTTTGCTCTGAGCGTTCCAAAACCACCACTTGTTGAGCTCTTTTGGTGAGATAAACACGCTTAGTTGTAAAACCAACAAATGAAATGGTCACCTGATTGGTTTCTGTTTTACTTATGGAAACTCGCCCATTTTGGTCACTAGTTAGCACCGTAGAATCGGGTAAAAGAAGTATTGTGGCACCGGAAAGAGGTTCTAATAGGTCATCTTTTATGATAAGATCTTGGGAAAAAAGTTGACCCGCAATTAACGAGAGGAATAAGGTGAGGCAAATTTTAGACTTAAGCATTGACCTGGTCGAATGTTTTATTTTGCACACTAATATCGTTTTTTCCATCAGGAAACAATGTTGAAGCCTTATATTAATGCGAATGACCTCAGAACAAAATCGTTTTAAAGTCTTTAAAAATAGGGCTGATTTAAAACTTGCTTTTAAAACCAAATCCATTCGCCAAGTGAGACTAGGAGATAAGAAGTTTTGTATTGCTCATCAGGGTAGTGAATATTTTGCTTTTGAAGCGCTTTGCCCTCACCAAAAACAACCATTGGTTTCTGCCACCATGAACCATTTTGGCGAAATTATCTGCCCGCTCCATTTCTACAGGTTTAATCTGAAAACAGGCCAGGAAGCTTCTAGGCTATGCAACGATTTAGCCATCTTTCCATTAGAATATTCTGATGACGGCATTTTCGTGAAACTATATTGATGTTTTTATATTCCCCTAGATTCGATAAATTTCCGGCACCGTGGCCGTAAAATCGAACCTTCTCAAACCTACAGGCGCTCCCGAGCGTGTTGTTTCTATGGATATACTTCGCGGTGTAGCCGTATTGGGCATATTAGCGATGAATATTCAAAGCTTTGCTATGCCTTCGGCAGCTTATACTAACCCTACTGCTTTTGAAAAACTTACGGGAAATGATCTTTGGGTATGGGTAGGTAGCCATGTTTTTACTGACCAGAAGTTTATGAGCATTTTTTCAATGCTTTTTGGTGCCAGTATTATGATGTTATCTCAAAAAGCTAGGAAGGAAAATTTAAGGTCGACCGAACTGCAAAACAGGCGGTTTATATTCTTGGCTTTGATGGGGCTAGCACATGCTTATTTACTTTGGTATGGCGATATCTTATTTGCTTATGCTGTCTGCGGATTTTTCATGTTTTCCTTTAGGAATAAGAAAACAAAAGTTCAGATCAGGGCAGGCATCGCCTTAATTGCAGTTGGGTCTATTATCAGTTTGGTAATTGGCTATAGTACACCTTTTTGGGAGCAAGGGGAATTGGAAGCCACGAAAACTGAAATTTGGCAGCCAACTCCTGATACCATATCTGATGAAATTGATGTGGCAACAGGGCCTTGGGAAATGCAAATTCTGTATAGAGCGCAACAAGCATTTCAAATGCAAACCACCATCTTCTTTTACGAAACTTTTTGGAGGGTGTCGGGGCTTATGCTCATTGGTATGGCCCTTTATAAACGGAGAATTTTCAAAGGAAAACAAAGTACCAGATACTATACAAAAATGGTTTGGTACGGTTTGGGTTTAGGGCTACCTATGGTAGTAATAGGCACCATTCTTAACTTTCAATTTGATTGGGATTTTAGAATGGGGTTTTTCTTCCTTTCACAGCTCAATTATTGGGGTAGCATTCTAATGGCACTAGCCTACGTAGGTATCGTAATGCTTTTCACCAAAGACTCCACAAAAAGCTTCTTAGCGAAAAAGTTAGCGGCCGTGGGACGCACTGCACTTAGCACTTATTTAATGCAGTCCATCATCTGTTCCTTTATATTTTATGGCTATGGGTTGGCTCTTTTTGGTGACCTCGACCGATCAGCTCAAGCAGTTCTTGTGCTCTGCATTTGGGTCTTCAATATTGTCTTTTCAAATGTCTGGCTATCATATTTTAGGTATGGCCCTTTCGAGTGGCTCTGGCGCTCGCTCTCTTATGGCAAGGCGCAGCCTATATTTAAATCGTTCTAGCCGTTATAGAATTCCGCATCGATTAGTTCTTCCTCATCACCGGACTTTACTGCAAAATTGAAGCCTTTGTGAATTGCATAAGCACCATATTCACCATTTTTACTTAAGGCCAAAAAGCCAACTTGAAGGTCTTTGTAGTTGTCGGGGTACTTGCGTACGATCCGTTCTACTGCTTGTTTACATGCTTCACGAGGTGCAAGCCCTTGGCGCATAAGTTCTACGATCATGTGAGCACCACAAATCTTTATAACAAATTCGCCTAAACCTGTTGCCGTTACAGCACCAATTTCATTGTCAACATATAGTCCCGCGCCAATAATAGGAGAGTCGCCCACTCTGCCGTGCATTTTCCATGCAGCACCACTGGTAGTACAAGCACCGGAAAGGTTGCCCATATCATCTAGTGCCACCATACCGATGGTGTCGTGGTTCTCTACATTAATCTTTGGTTTATAATCTTGATTCTTCAGCCAATTCTTCCAGGCCTTTTCTGATTTTTCTGTGAGTAAATTTTCTTCTTTAAACCCTTTTTCAACCGCAAACTGACGTGCTCCTTCACCCACCAACATAACATGAGGCGTGTCGTCCATTACTTTTCTCGCGACTGATATCGGGTGCATTATGTTCTGCAAAAAGGCAACTGAACCACAATTTTCGAATTCATCCATAATACAGGCATCCAAAGTTACCACGCCATCACGATCGGGGAAACCACCTATTCCAACCGTGGCATTATTCGGGTCTGCCTCTGTCACACGAACACCTTGTTCTACTGCATCGACAGCTCTTCCTTTTTTAGAAAGCACTTCCCAAGCAGATTTATTCGCCTCTAAACCGTGGTTCCAAGTAGAGATAACTATGGGCTTTTTTACCGCTTTTTTCTCTGGTTCAGGTTCACAAGCCATTGTACTTAAGCCTGCCGTTGTTACTGCTAATCCGCTAAAAATTGAAGATTTTAAGAATTTTCGTCTGTTTGCCATCGTTGTCGTTTGCTCTAAGATATTGAAATCGACGTTAAGTTATGAACCGTTTATCAATGCGTTTCATTTTTGACTCAAACTCAATATCTTCAAAGATGAAAAACATTTTTTTGGGACTCATCATCTCAGTTGCCCTCATGGGCTGTCAGGCAGAATCGCCGGAAGTAATCACTCCTCAAGTTGTACCTCAGCCGGTAAACATCAACTACAACCTGAATAAGCACTTTACTTTAAACAGCAGACCTATTTTATTGGCTGAAACAGAAAGCGCGAAAACGTCGATGCTATTTTTACATGATTACCTTAAGTCTGCAGGGTGGTCTTCTGAATTACACGAGTCTGGCAATGCTCAAATTCATTTCAAACATAATGACGAACTACAAGGCGAGGCATATGCGCTTAAAGTAGACCACGAAGGAGTTACCATTAGGGCAAACACCGACAAAGGGTTTTTCTACGGTGTTCAAACGCTCATTCAGATGTTGCCAACCAATAAGCAGATTGCCGTTTTACCATATATGACCATGCTCGATAAGCCCAGGTTTAGCTGGAGAGGTTTACACCTGGATGTGGGAAGACATTTTTACTCGGTTGACTTTATTAAGAAGTATATCGACCTGATGGCTTTTTATAAGCTAAACACTTTCCACTGGCACCTCACCGAGGATCAGGGTTGGAGAATTGAGATTAAAAAGTACCCGAAACTAACAACTGTGGGTAGCCAAAGGAAAGAAACTATTGTGGAGAAAAACTTCAACCCGTTTGTGGGTGATGGAAAACCTTATGGCGGTTTTTATACGCAGGAAGAGGTTAAGGAAATTGTAGCCTATGCGGCCGAAAGACATGTAACAGTGGTACCGGAAATAGAAATGCCTGGGCATAGTTTAGGTGCCTTAGCTGCTTACCCAGAATTAGGTTGCGGCCCTGGCCCATATGAAGTGGGTACGAGGTGGGGCGTTTACGAAGATATTTATTGCCCTAGCGAAAAGACCTTTGCGTTTTTACAAGATGTACTTACTGAGGTAATCGATTTGTTTCCTGGAGACTACATTCACATTGGTGGAGACGAGGCTCCGAAAGCGGTTTGGAAAAAGAGTGAATTGGCACAACAGGTGATCAAACGAGAAGGCTTAAAAGACGAGTTTGAGTTGCAAAGTTATTTCATCAAGCGCATCGAAAAGTTTTTAGTTGGGAAAGGCAAAAAGTTGATCGGTTGGGATGAAATTTTAGAAGGTGGATTAGCCCCAGAGGCAACCGTGATGTCATGGCGTGGTGAAAAAGGAGGGATTGAAGCTGCCGAAAACGGTCATGATGTGGTGATGTCGCCAAATGCCGATATGTATTTCGACCATTACCAAGCCAACCCAGAAACACAGCCTTTAGCGATCGGCGGTTTTACCACATTAGAGAGTGTTTATCACTATGAACCTATCCCTAAAGATCTGGATAATAAACACCACAAACATGTACTTGGCGCACAAGCCAATGTATGGACGGAGTATATGAAAACTTCCGACTACGTGGAGTATATGGCTTACCCAAGAGTGGTAGCACTTGCAGAAACGGTTTGGACAAACCCTGAACAAAAAGATTGGGCTAAATTTCAAGAAAAAATGGAGCATCAGTACAAGCTCTTAGACGCTAGAGGTGTAAATTATTTCAATGCGGCTACGGATACGACCGAAACATCGGCTAATTAATAGGTGGTTTCTTAACGTGTGTTAACCTTTGGCCAAAAAGGCAACCTCCACTGATGGTTTTGGTTTAATACTATTTTAAGGTCTTAATTATGCGAAACTCACTTTTAATCGTGCTACTTTTTTGTGGCAGTATTGCTTTTGGCAATGAACCCATAGCCAGTTTTCCATTTAAAATCCACCTCGGTCACATTTACATCAAAGCCAAAATTAACGATGGGCGAATCATCAACGTAGTATTTGATACAGGTGCAGGAGCCAACTTAGCCAGTAAGGAAGTAGCTGAGGAATTGAATTTAAAAATCAGTGGATCCCAATTGATTAGTGGTGCTTCGGGCCCAGTATCTATCGACTCTTCTCAAGGCAATGAGCTTGTACTCGGGGGTGATTTGGAAATGGAAAACCAGACTTTTTTAGTGATGAACCTAGATCATTTGGGAGACTCCGATTATCCCTTAGATGCACTGATCGGCGCTAATGTTCTTCGGCAATATGTAGTGGAACTAAATTTTGATGATGGTATAATGAACCTCTATAATAGCAGCGGATTCAAAGAACCTGAAACATACACAAAACAAAAGATTTCACTAGTTCCTTATGGCATACCGATCATTACGGCAGATTTTAATTATGCTGAATCTAAAACATTGAATGGCTCTTACTTGGTAGACACTGGTGCTGCACTGGCTTTAAGAATGAACACGCCATTAGTAAAGAGAAATAAGCTTATCGAAAGTATTACGCCGAATTATGTTTATACAAGCCAAGCTTTAAAGAATTCTGCAGACGACTATATCGGAAGGCTAAATGCTTATTCTGTTTTGGGTGAAAGGTTTACTGATATTCCAATCCGGATGGCCACCGTAACATCGGGCGTCAGTAGCTGGGATACTGTTGACGGCATTTTAGGGCTTGAAATTCTAAAGCGTTTCAACATGATATTCGACTACAGCCGTCAAGTCATGTACGTAAAAAAGAACTCGTTATCCAATCTGCCTTTTAGAAATAATACGACGGGCCTAAAGCTCAAAAAAAAGGGTGACTATCTAGAAGTAGAGTCTATCATAACTGGGTCGGCAGCAGCCAAAGTTGACATTCAAGAAGGTGATAAAATTGTTTCTATTGACGGGAAAAAACAAATGACGTTCGATGAATTCAAGGCTTATACTAACGAAAGGAAATCTAGTATCTCTCTGGTCTTAGAGCGAGGTGGTAATACTAAAACCGTAAGCATAAATCCATTTTCAATGATTGACTAAGTATCTTTTTTCAGATATTAGTCGTGTTGAAACCCGAAATTAGTCCTTATGCTCAAGAAGTTAACTAGAAACATAATCATGCTTTTCTCCATTATGGCAGTGGTTTGCCTTAGTTGCGACCAAAGGAGCGACGAGGAGAAATGGATGGCAGAGATACGCTATTTTATCATGATTCAGGCCGATGATTTCAAGAGCTATGAAGCCATTGATTTTCAGAAAATAGATGTTGACTTTCTCATGTCTAACAAAGAGATACAGTCCTCATTAGTTACACTTCAAGACACCACAAGAACTAAGCTTCGCTTCTACGCTCGTTTGGAAAATGCCAGCAACCAGTTAATTGATGATCTCACACAAAGAGCACATGACTTTTCGATAGATAATGTGGATGAATTTCAGTTAGAAAAGGCGAAAATGGATAAGGCGTTAAGCGATCATTTTCAAAACCTTCCCGAGACTTTATCTATCGCTAATAGAAAGGAGCAAAAGGCATTGAATACTATTAACAAATCTCTAGAAGCATATGGACTTTCCATTTATAATATCAATTTAACGGATGGAAAAAGTGTGTTTTACCTTCATAGTTTTCGCTTAAAGTCGCGAAGCCATAAAGGCATTTTCGAATTGAATAAGGAGACGCTAGAAGTCAGTTCTTTTAAAGAAATCTAGGGTAGTCCGCTAGGGTTCCTCCTCTCTTACATATTAGTTATATTGATGTGCTAAACCCATAAACATGCTGAAAATCACGCTGAAAATCGTTTTGGCACTTGTAGTCATATCCAACAGCCTACATTCCTTTCAGGCCAACCCTGAATATGAGCTCGTTATCAGCGACTCCATTATTATTAACAAACTAGAAATTCTTCAGGTTGCAGATTACAACCCTAAAACCAACAACTTTTTAGTATATGGCACCACGTCAAAGAAGTGCTTAGAAATAGATTTTCAAGGAAACATTCTGAGCGAGGTAGACCTATCAGGTGAGGGACCTGGCCACTTTGGAAGAGGTATGAGTGCCTTAGGTTATATCGGAGATAATAAAGTAATAGAGGGTGCTGCTTCTTATATCTTTTTCGACAAAGACTGGAACTATCAAAACAAATTTACGCCTGGTTCTAGTATGATTCCACTTGTTGGTTTACCCTATGACCTGACTGGCCTTATGCTTAATGGAAAGCCAACCGTTTTAAGGTATATCAATCAAAATTACTTTGGATCCATGGAACTAAAGAAAGGCCACTTTTCGTCTGCTAAAATGATAGAAGCCTTTAATGGAGAATCCGAGAAAGCAGAGAGGCACCTTGATTACCCTAAAAACACTGTTTATCAGGATGAAGAAACCTATTATGATAGCCACCTCCCTAGGTTATCAATCAACAAATCCAATGGACTGTTTTATGTTGCTTTACCATTAGAAAAAACGATCTACACTTATAACCCGAAAAAGGAATTCAACCTAGTGAATGAATTTCCAATTAAGCTCGAACGTTTTAAAGAACCTGAAGGTATTCCATTCGGTGATCAACTTAAAAACCCAGGTCAGTACACGGGCCGGACTAATAGAAGGAATACGATACTTAGGATGACTAACAGTGCCATTTTAGATATCCATGCAGAGGGAAATACAATCATTATAGAGCACCAGACTGGTTTAAAAAAGTCGAACTATAATACAGCAAGACAGGCCAACCCCGATTATGTACGCCTGAATAAGTACATCACTACTTTTGTAAAGGATGAAAAAGTGGTGCTTACTGTTGAAAAGCGTTTTAAACAGTTGGTGAGGTTGGATGAAAACAGGTTTATTACGCCTTATGTAACAGGAGAAGATGAGGAGCTGGATTACAATAAATTCTATATCTACGAGTTAAGAAAAGCACAATGAAGCTACTTGGTAATATTATTTGGATCGTGTTTGGGGGCTGGATGATTGCCCTTGAATATATCATTGGCGGCATTGCCTTGTGCATGACCATCGTGGGAATTCCTTTTGGTATTCAATGTTTTAAACTGGCTATACTGGGCTTTGCACCTTTCGGCCAGCAAATAGAACCAGGTAGAAGTTTAAGTGGCTGCCTTTCCCTGCCATTAAACATTATCTGGTTGATCTTTGGAGGTTTTTGGGTGTTTGTAACTCACCTCATTTGGGGGCTACTTTTTTGCATAACCATTATTGGTATTCCTTTTGGTGCCCAACACTTTAAACTCGCTGGCTTGGCTTTCGCTCCTTTTGGACGAGGAATATAGGCACCGACCCGGTTCGTCAATTAGGCTTTCGTACTTACTAACAACTCGCGAATATCTACATCTAGTGCCTCGGCGATATCTGAGAGCATTTCTATACGCGGTTGCATTTCGTTGGTACACCACTTAGAAACAGTGGTTTTATTCACATCCAATTTTTCAGCCAACCAAAGGTTGGTGCGTTCTGTTTCAGCCAGAACGGCCTTAATCCTGTTGAGTTTTTTACGTGACATTAGAGCTTGTTTATCACAAAATAATCAAATTCTAAGCGCCTTTATACACTAAAGTATCTGCTTTAAAAGCTACTTTTCTTCCCTTTAAAAATATTATGTTTGCTTTTAACTATTTTTTCAAATACATTGAAACAACATTAAAGATGTTTAACGCAACTATACTTATACCATATTATCGACTGCTAAATTTTTTATTCTTGTCAGGGAATAAAATTAAATGGATCATCAACTGATGATATACCAAGGCTTAAGCTTCATCTAAATAGAGCTTGTACCCATTCATAGACGATGAATTGTGTTTCCACACTTGGGTCTTAGATAAGTTTGGTTTGGTATTCACATTTGGCCGGACCCAAATGGTTGATGTGTTTTGTGTGTGGCCAAATTGGGATCGTGTGATTTTCTTGTCACCCACCGGGAAATTATGCGCCCTTTATGGCTCTTTGTTGAACATAAAAAAAGCGAAGCCTTGTCAGGCTTCGCTTTTTGTTTAGAGAGCTGATTTTAACAGCTATTGTGTTTCTAGTACAGTACTAGGCAAAGAAGTAAGGAAACTTACCTTCTTTTATCATAGTGTCTGCTACTTGTCTTCTTAGCTCTTTGGTATTCACCAAGTCCATTTTCGTAAATCGCTTTAAGCCCATTAGCATAACTTTCTGCTCATCACCTTTGGTGAATGAAGCAATCGCTTCCTTAGCCGCTGCGTTTATCTTATCTACCGCCTTCGTCATATAGATTTGAGTCATTGCGATATAATCTGAACATGCTTCTTCTCCTCTAAGGCTAATTAGCTTTTCTGTTCTCAACATGGCTGATTCCACTGCATATATCTCAATTAAGATGTCTGCGAGGTTCATCATTACTTCTTGCTCATCTTCAATTCTGTCTTGTAAAGCCATTGCCGCTTTACCACCTACCATAAGGAATACCTTCTTTATATTCTTCAGTACCTCTTTTTCAGCATTGAATAGTACAGATTTGTCGATTGTAGAGAATGTTGGAACAGCTGTTAGTTCTTTAGAAACCGCCATGGCTGGCTCAAACATAGCGAGCTCTCCTTTCATGGCTCTTTTCAAGATCATACCGATCATCAACATGCGGTTAATCTCGTTGGTACCTTCATAAATTCGCGCGATACGGGCATCTCTATATGCACGCTCCATTGGTGCATCTGCAGAATAGCCCATTCCACCATAAACTTGAAGGCCCTGGTCAACTACATAGTCTAATACTTCAGAACTATGAATTTTACCAATAGCGCATTCTATAGCGAACTGCTCAACACCTTTTAGCTTAGCCTGCGCATCATCCATTCCTGAAGCGACTAAGTCGTTCATTTTATCTTCAATATTCTGACCTGCTCGGTAGTCTAATGATTCCGTTACGTAGACTTGAGTGGCCATTTCAGCTAATTTATGCTTAATCGCACCAAAGCTAGAAATAGAAACCTCGAATTGCTTACGTTCATTGGCATATTGAGTGGCTTGTGATATGACGGTTCTACAACCTCCCAGTACACCTGCACCTAGTTTTATTCTACCTATGTTTAAGATGTTCACAGCTATCTTAAAACCGTTTTGTCTTTCCGATAGCATGTTTTCAACAGGAACTTCAGTTTCATTAAAGAATACTTGACGAGTAGAAGATCCTTTAATTCCCAGCTTTTTCTCTTCATCGTTCATGGTGATACCATTGAAGCTTTTCTCCACAATGAAGGCTGTTAGGTTTTTGTCGTCCTCAATTTTGGCAAATACGATAAACAAGTCTGCAAAGCCAGCATTCGAAATCCACATCTTCTGACCGGTGATCTTATAATGCGATCCGTCTTCTGATAACACTGCTTTAGTTTTTCCTGAATTAGCGTCTGATCCTGCATCTGGTTCAGTTAGGCAGTAACATGCTGCCCATTCGCCCATGGCTAGTTTTGGAAGGTACTTTTGCTTTTGCTCTTCATTTCCATAATAAAGGATAGGAAGTGTACCAATACCTGTATGTGCACCATAAGTTGTAGAAAACGAACCTGCAGCACCAATAATATCAGCAATCAACATACTTGTGTTGAAGCTCATACCTAAGCCACCGTAGTTTTCTGGTACTGAAATACCCAAAAGCCCTAGTTCTCCCGCTTTTTTGAATATGCTCGGCACTAAATCAGGGTCTTGCATGGAATCAATTCGATCCGCATTTGGATGAATTTCTGTATCGATAAAATCTTGACACGCTTGTGCCATCATTTTTTGCTCTTCGCTGAATTCTTCTGGAATGAAGACTTCTTGGGCGTTCGTTTCTCTGACGAGAAATTCGCCTCCTTTAATTGAATGTTTAGTATCTACGGACATGTGTTCTATATTTTGTGATGAGTAATGAGTATTGTGTTAATTACTCATTGTCTATTTAAGGAATTCATAAATTCCTGCTACGCCTTGGCCACCGCCTACACAGGCTGTAACCATACCGTATTTCGCGTTTTCGCGTCTTCGCATTTCGTTGAAAAGCTGAACTGAAAGCTTTGAGCCTGAACACCCTAATGGATGACCTAGTGCTATAGCACCGCCATTTACGTTAAGAATAGATCGATCTAGGTCTAGTTCTTTAATCACTGCTAATGACTGTGCAGCAAATGCTTCGTTCAATTCGATCAAGTCAAGGTCAGACTGTTTCAAACCTGCTTGCTTCAGTGCCTTTGGCACAGCTTCTACCGGACCAATTCCCATAATTCTTGGGTGTACACCAACCGCGGCATAAGTCACCATTCTAGCAATAGGTTCTAGGTTCAATTCTTTCACCATTTTCTCAGACATTACCATGACAAATGAAGCTCCATCTGAAACTGGTGATGAGTTACCGGCAGTCACCTGACCTCCTTGGGCAAAAACTGGCCTAAGTTTACCTAGAACATCTAAAGATGTATCTCCACGAGGACCTTCGTCAGTATCTACAGTGTAAGATTTCTCCACTATTTTTCCGTCAGGGCCAACTAACTTATCTGTAACTTTTATCGGAACTATTTCATCTTTGAATTTACCTGCTGCTTGTGCTGCAACGGCTTTCAAATGAGAATCAAGCGCAAACTGATCAGCCTCATCTCTGTTTACTTCGTATTCTTTAGCGACTTGCTCAGCCGTTAGGCCCATGCTTAAATAGTAGTCACTATATTCGGTGGCCAACTTATAATTCAACGCCGTTTTATAACCCATTACTGGCACCATCGACATTGACTCTGTACCTCCCGCAATAATGCAATCAGCCGTTCCAGCGTGCACTCTAGCGGAAGCTAGTGCAATAGCCTCCAAACCTGACCCACAGTACCGGTTTACTGTAACTCCGGGTACTTCTATCGGTAAGGATAAAAGTGATATCATTCTGGCCATTTGCATTCCTTGTTCTGCCTCTGGCACAGCATTACCTACTATGAGGTCGTCTACTCTTTTTGCATCGAAACTCGGCACTTGATTTACTAAGTGCTTAATTACGTCAGCAGCCATATCATCGGGGCGAACTGTTTTCAAAACACTTCTTTTACCTCGGCCTACTGCTGTTCTATATCCTGCTACTATATATGCGTCCATTTTTGGATTGTTAATTTTTGAATGAAGAATGATTAATTACGAAGTGGTTTACCTTTGAAAAGAATGCTATGAATTCTCTCCAATGTTTTAGGTTCAGCCGTCAATTCGACAAACATTTGTCGTTCCAAATCCAGTAAATACTGTTCCGATACTTCTTGTGGGAAAGTCAAATCTCCACCACACATTATCCATCCTAACTTGCGGGCAATCTTTGCATCATGTTCAGAAATGTAGTTTCCTAATAACATGCCATTGATACCTGCTTCAAATAATGCTAAGCCTGTTCTGCCTTGAACTTTGATGTTTTTTCTTTCGACTGGCTGTGTATAACCCGCTTCATGTAGTTCAAGCACTTTTGCTTTGGCATCTGTTAGTAATCTTTTTCTGTTAAGCGTAATACCGTCTTGAGGTCTAAGAATATGCATAGCCCTTGCTTCTTCTGCAGAAGTGGCCACTTTTGCCGTTGCAATGTTCATAAATGCTTCTTGGAGACGATTCAATTCAGGGTCACCACCTTCTATCGAATCGGCAACTCTCATGGTCAGTTCTTTCGTACCTCCACCACCTGGAATCAAACCTACTCCAACTTCTACCAAACCGATATATGTTTCGGCGTGAGCTTGGATAGCATCACAGTGAAGCGAAAGCTCGCAACCTCCTCCGAGTGCTAAACCAGCGGGTGCTGACACTACTGGAATGGAAGAAAACTTCGCGCGTTTCATCGTGTTCTGGAATTGCGCTACCATTAGGTTCACCTCATCGAACTCTTGGTCACCTGCAAACATGAATAGCATAGCCAAGTTGGCACCTGCAGAGAAATTCTCTCCTTCATTTCCTATGACAAGACCTTTGTAGTCTTTTTCCGCCATAGAAATCGCTGTTTCGATACCCTCAATTACTTCTTGCCCTATGGCATTCATTTTGGTGTGAAACTCCAAGCAAAGCACGCCATCTCCTATATCGAAAATCGATGCGCCTGGATTACCCCACACTTTATTTGTTTCTCTAATATTCTCTAGAATTACTAGATCTTCTGTTCCTGGAATAGTTTTATAGGACTTAGAAGGAACGTCATAATATTTCTTAATTCCCGATTCTATTTTATAGAAAGATTCGTGACCGGCATCTAACATTTCATGAACCCATGGCGCGGGTTTAAGGTCCATTTTTTCCATTTGTTCAACTACAGAACGAACCCCCAATAGATCCCAAGTATCGAATGGCCCCATTTGCCACGCAAACCCAGCACAAACGGCTTGGTCTATTCTGAATAGTTCATCTGAAATCTCAGGAATTCGATATGTTACGTATTTGAATGTGTCGTAGAAGGTCTTTCTATAGAACTCACCAGCTTTATCATCAAAGTTGACGAGCGTTTTAATTCTCGCCTTAAGGCTCTCTTCATCTTTAACGGCGGCAAGTGCCTTAAACCCAGCTCTTGTTCTATCTCCATATTCAAAAGTCTGTAAGTCTAATTCTTGAATTACTCTTTTGCCATTCGCATCTTTAGATTTCTTGAAGTAACCTTGGCCTGACTTATCGCCAAACCAGCCTCTTTTGTGAACTTCTTTTACAATTTTTGGTAAAACGAAAGCTTCCTTAGACTCATCGTTTGGCAAACCAGCATATAAATTATTAGCAACATTCACGGTAGTATCTAATCCCACCACATCCATTGTTCTGAATGTTGCAGATTTAGCTCTACCGATAATTGGTCCAGTCATCCTGTCAACTTCACCTACAGTTAGGCCCATTTCTTCAATGGTATGCATGGCTGACATAATCGCATAGATACCAATTCTATTTGCAATAAAAGCTGGGGTATCCTTACATAAAACGGTCTCTTTACCTAAATACAAATCGCCATAATGCATTAAGTAATCAATAATCTCTGGATCCGTTTTAGGGCCCGGTATAATTTCCAAAAGCCTTAAATATCTTGGAGGATTAAAAAAGTGCGTTCCGCAGAAGTGTTTTTGAAAGTCTTCACTTCTACCTTCCGACATCAAATTCATTGGAATACCTGACGTATTTGATGTGATCAATGTACCTGGCTTTCTGAACTTTTCAACCTGATCGAAAATGATTTTCTTTATATCAAGTCGCTCCACAACCACTTCAATGATCCAATCGACGCCAGAAATTTTTGGCATATCGTCTTCAAAGTTTCCCGTTTGAATGAGCTTTGCTACAGACTTGTCGTATACTGGTGACGGCTTTGATTTCAATGCGAATGTCAGTGCATCATTTACAATTTTATTTCTAGCTGCTGGGTTTGACTTGTTATCATCAGCTAAGTCTCTAGGGACAATATCCATAAGCAAGACTTCAACTCCGATATTCGCAAAATGACAGGCTATTCTGGAACCCATTACCCCAGAACCTAATACTGCTACTTTTTTAATACTTCGACTCATGTGTTTAGAATATTGATTTAGAATCTATCAATTGATTAATCTTAGTTATTACCTCAAAAAATGTATCGAGTTTGTCTTGTGCAATCGATTTCCTGATCGCTTCATTAAAACAGATTACTGTTTCTCTTGAAACTCTTCTTTTTTCTTGGCCTGTTTCGGTAAGAAAAATTCTTACCGACCTACCGTCATTAGGATCTTTTTCACGGTAGATAAACCCTTTCTCTTCCATGTTTTTCAACATACGCGTCAAACTCCTCGACTCTAAGCCCATAAGTGGGGCAATCTTAGTTGCGGGAGTTCCTTCCACCGGATCGATGTTGAGCACAACAAAAGCCATTGAAGTTGTACTTTCATGCTGAACTGCTTGCTGATTATACATCCTGTAAATAGCATGCCAGCACATTTTTATTTGATGGTCTACGGTCTCTTCTCTCTTCATAAGGCTTTGAGGTCTTACGAATTTAGAAAAAATTTGTTATGCATGCATACTATTTTTATTAAAAAAAGAGCCTAGGCATAAGCAGGCTCATTAAGCATTTAGTTATTAGCAATGTTCCGAGCTAAGAAGACAGCGGTCAAAGACGAGCTAACAATCGCGGCAATTGTACCAAAAGTTTCTAGGAATTTTCCTGAGTTTTGACGCTCAGGTTTTGGTGGTTTTGCCGAAACAGTGATTATCGAGCCATCTAAAACCCTAGGGCTTGAAAACCACTTTACTTTTTTAGTAAAGCCTGTAGGTTCGGTAATATAGATTTTACGCCCTTCTTTTGTTTTACCTCCTGCGTTTCTCACATAAGACCTAACACCTTTTCCCGATAAGTACTTTTGCAAAGATGGGTTTACCACTTGACCTCCTACCTGTACTGTAAATACAGATTCCGGAAACACTACCCTATCATTATTATTTACTATTATATCAAATTTTGGATTCTTCTCTTCAAAAAGGTCTTCAAATGAAAACGCTAGCTGTTGACCATTCCTAAAGAATTTTGCTCCAGCGAGATAAACGTTTGGCGATAAGCCTCCAGCCCTTTCAACAATACTTGACAGTGTTTCGCTTTTAGATTCCAAATAGTACGTTCCAGGAAACCTAACTTCTCCTTCTACGGTTACAGACCGACCTTCAGCTGAACCGGGTATTAAATCCACCTTAATTCTATCATTATGCTTCAATTGAAAATCATTATTATTCGACTCAGCTTTAAGTCCAAGCAAATAATCCTTATCTATCTTAACACGAGTATTAGTTGCAATTTCGTTACCACTAAAATCGAAATATTCACGAGTTATAGTAACTGAATCCTGAAATGACTTTTCAAGAAAACCACCTGCTTGAATTAATAAATCCTCTACGTTCATTTCTTCCGTAAGGCTAAAACGTCCGCCATTTTTTATAGCCCCTTGAACAGTAACGTATTTGTCTAAAACCTCTGTAATATCTCTGCTATAAAGTACGACTTGATCTTTAGGCCTTAGTATTACATCAAAAGTTTTATTCAACACGCTGTCCAAGTCAAAAGACACGACTTGATATTCAATTTTTCCTTCCTGATACCGAAGTAAATCGGCCCTGCTTGTCAATATTCTATTTTGAAAATCCATATCTTCAACATTCGCAGACATAAATATGAGGTCATAAAGAGACAGGTTTTCTCTCCATGGCATAGTAATAGGATCAGATGTAAACCCAGAAATCGAAACAGACTCTAAAGACTCTACTTCGTTTTCATTATAGATTTTTAATCTATCTTTTCTTTGAAGCATTATGCTGTCAATTCCATTTGTTGAGTTTAAGATGGAAGCAAGAGAAAATGTTCTAAACTTTAAATCACCATTTTCATCTACTCTGAAAAGGTCAACTTTATCCAAATAAGTATTGGGCCTAATACCGCCAGCCATACTAATTAAGGCTTTGAGGTTCATCGATTCTTCTAACTCATATTCACCTGGGCGAAATACAGAACCTTCAATATTCACAACATTGTCTAAATCATCTAAAACCTTACCGAAAGTGATAACATCACCATCCTGTAACTTATAATTTACCCCTTGTTCAAGTAAGTCCTTATAGTTGATATTGATAATTTCTCGATCAAAGTTAGATTCACCGTCTCGATCAATGATAGATTTTATTCTTTTGATTGTAACTGACTCCGTAAATGCTGTTGGTTTCAATCCACCCGCAAAGCCTATGAGATCTATTAAACCTTCATTATCCTTAAGTTCAAAAATAGCCTGCTTGTTAACCTCTCCATTCAGCGTTATGCTGTTTTTTCTGCTAGGTATAAAAACGACATCATTACTAATTAATCGAACATCTTCTCTTGCGGTCCCTTTGATTAGATAATCATATAAATCCATTGTAGAGATGTATCTATTATTCCTAAATACCTTTATTTCCCTTAAAGATCCAGTCGTTTTTATACCCCCTGAAACATAGAGGGAATTCATAGTTGTTGCGAATGCATTGATTAAATGGGACCCTGGTTTATTAGATTCTCCCATAACCATTATTCTTATTGGCCTAAGCTTGGTCAGTGAAACATCCAAAAAGATTTTAGGAGGGTTTTTCTTGAGTCCAGAATAAAATTTTGAAAGATATTCTTTCATCCTTACGTTCAAATTCTCGTATGTTGTTCCAGATACAAAAACTTGCCCGACATTTGGAATGAAGAGGTTACCATTAATATCTACTTCTCCTTCAAATTGAAATTCAGCTTCTCCCCATAAATAAACTCGTAATTCATCACCTGGTCCTATTAAATAGCCTGGGTCAATATTACCCACTAACGCACCTTGATTTGAATAAGGGTTATTGTTAAAAATATCATAGCCGAAATACTTACTTACGGTAGACTGTGGTTCTTGAGGTACAGTATCATTGGAAACACTTGCTGCTTTTTGTATAAGTGCATTTTCAGAAGTAAATTCAACATTTGCATTAGATACTTCTTCAACGGTTTTAGGTGCTGCTCTCTTTCCTGAAGAACCCGAAATATATTTTCTCAAATACTCATCATAGTCTAAACCATACACTTTAGCTTGACGCCTGGCGTCGTCTTCTGTCATTCCTCTTTTTCGCAATTCAGAAAGGACTTCCTCTTTGGTATCAATACCTCGCTTATCAAGTTCAGCCTTTACTTGAGCCTCGGATTGGGCTTTCAAAGAGTTTCCAATGCAAAGCACTAAGAGAAAAAATATTGGTGCAAACAGCCAGAAAGGGCTTTTGGTTCTAGTATCTTTCATGTATTGAAGCAAAAAAAACGCACTCTTGCGAGTAGCGTCAGTGCCTAAAAGTAGCAATTTTTTAGATACTCGTCACAAAATAGTTATCAATTCAACTAGTTTAACAAAATAATAACCTTTCTAAAATTCACTAATATGAAAATCTGAGCCTTTTCCTAGGCCGATTAAATCGTAGAGAGAATATTGATCTAGCGTACTAAAATCCCTGAGTTTACAGTCGCCATCATCAAAAATTTCAACAACTTCAAACTCAAAAACTTCACCGAAATTAACCAACTTAAATCGCTTTCCCACTCTGAGATTATTGAATGACTGAGACATAAATCAATTATTAAAATCTCCTCTTAACTCACGAAACCTAGTTCTTGCCTCGGCAACAAAAATACTTCCCGGAAACTTCTTGAGTAGATCATTATAGAGGGCCATTGATACTTCATAGTTTTTTAAGTCTTCCTCATTAATCTTAGCTGATAAGAAAAGCGAATCATCGCCGAGAATTTCGAAATAATGAGCATCATTAATGGTTTTCAGTGACTCTAATGCTCCAGTAAAATCTCCAAGTTCTCTAAGGGTATTCGCCTTCAAAAATAGGAGTTCATCCACAATGGAATGACTATTATATTTAATCAACATACTGTCCATTTTAACAATGCTTTCTTCTTTTTGATTTTGAAATAACATAAGCTCTATGTTTGCAAAATCCTGCATCACCACATCCGTTGAATCAAATACAGTATTATTTTTAATTAAAATACTCAGGTCTAATGCATCGTTAGCAATTTCTCTGGAGGTTGCCAATTTCAGTATATCCAAATTACTTTGTGCTAGTTCAAAATCACCTTTGAAATAAGAAAGTTTAGCACTTTTGAGCTTTGCCATATAACCCAAAGGCTCATCTTTGAACATTCTTTCAACTTGTCCATAAAGTAAGATTGATTCCCATGGCTCTTTATTCAATAAGTATATATCAGCAAGATCCATTTTTGCCTCTGCCACTACTTTACTTCTACCGACTGGTTGCTCCAATACTTTGGTTAAAGTTTCAATTGCTGTAGGCACTTTATTCAATTGAAAGGCTTGAAGAAGTGCCACTCTGCGTTGTGCTTCAATAACAGAAAAAACATCTCTCGACTGTTCTATAAATTGACCATATTTTATAATTAGGTTTTCGATTGCAAGGGTATCAATTGGATAACTCGATTTTAACACTTCCTCTTCTGACAACAATGTATATCTTGATGCAAGACGTCTATTTGGGCTCTCTACAAAATCATTAAGTATGTAATTGAAGGCTTTTTGAGAACTCTTATAATCAGAGTTTCGATAGGCAATCATTCCTACATTCATGATGTTATCACCATTATTCTCCAGCCTTCTGTCTAAAGCTCTTGCTTGGCGAAGAGCTGCTGGAAAATTCTTTTGTTGAAGATGTGTCCATACCAACAAATCATTAAAAGCTGGTTTTCCTGGTTCCTTTTGAATAAAATCATAAAGAATGATTTCAAGGGTATCCAGATCGGTGGGTTCTCTTAAAAAATTTTGAAGGGAATTCTTTACGTAGCTAAGGTTCTGTGGTTGATTTTTCGAGAAGTTTAAGTATTCAGAAACCATCTTCCCTTTCATGTTCATTACCCTATAGAGGTTAGCCAAGTCTAAAGCAAAGATATCTGATTTACCGATCGCTTTTCTTCCTTCTGTGTAGGCTTCAAGTGCTTTTTCTCTAAAATTCTTTTCAAAAAATTTATTAGCTAGAATTCTTATCCGCGTAGGTTTTTTATCCTCAGCAGCAATTTTCTTTTCCCTATCAATAATCCTATCAAGAATAGCATCAATCTTTCCTTCTTCTTTTTTTGCTCTATAAACTGTGGCTAAATCGATTTCATATTCGAAATTATCTGGATTGTCCTTTATCACTTTCTTAACATACTTTTCCGCAGAACTGTAATCTTCTTGAGTGAGCAGTAAATTCAAATATGTATCATGAATTCTAGGGATGTTCCTTTTGTTTTTGGCTAGTTTTTCAAATTCAACTCTGGCTTTATCGAATTCACCAATGGTGAAATATTCTCTTGCAATTTGGACAGGATCATTGGACTGAGCTTTTACGGTTTGTGATGCGATCAGTAAGCAAGATAGAATACAGAAAGAATACTTTATCAACACTTTCACAGGCCTCATTATATATTATTTTTAATTAGATAAAATTAAGTTGTTTCTATTAGTCCTGTGGATACGTGGAAAACTTTTTAATCAACATTTATATTGACTTCTTGTTTACGTAATGTTCAATAATACAGTTTTGTACACAATTTACTAACCTATATCTTTCTGTTTAGCAGTACTTTAATTTTTCTTGTTGGAAACTTAGTGTAATGTGTTTATAACTAATACCGATTTACTAACTGTTATTTAAACTGTGGAGATCTGTTGATATATGCATAGTTATTCATAATGGTATTTGATTGGATTTGGATGACTCTGCTTTTTGTGGACGGATTGACTGAAATTACCAAGATATCCACAAGTTGTACAGTTGACTTTTGTTAGAAATTAATATTGACGTCGGTTTGTTCCCAATTTTTCCTTACCTCTATTACTTTGGTATTATAGAAATCATCAAAGTAGAATTTTGCGGGTTCGGAGGGTTGATTGGTTAGGATGTTTCCTATATCCCATTTGCCATTAGCGTTTAAGTCTTTAATCACCCTGACCTCATACCTGCCTGCTGGAAGAAACTCGAATACGAAGTTTTTTAGGCGAGACTCTCTAATTATTTTGCGAGATCTACTGTCTAATAGTTGGACAATAACCTTGTCAACATTAGTTGAAACAGTCCCGCTGATCATGGCGGTATCTTCTGCTTTTAGTCTCGTTATGGACCTTTGTTGGCTCTTTGAACTATCTTGATCCACTGATATGAATGCTGCTGCTTTTATATTGAGTGCTGCTGATTGAGAGCCGTTGCCTAAAAGTTTATCGGCAGAAAGTGGTATGGAGAGCTCAGTCTGGTATATGTTCCATTTTAAAAGAGAAGTATCTATTGGTATGACATTGAGACTATCTTTTATAAAGGAGAGACTATCAAAATTGACTTTCGCAATGGGTTTGTTGAAGATAAGTTTAATCGTATCCTCTTCTAAAATGCCTTCTGTTCTAGGTTCAAATTGAAGGGAAAGACTTGTTTTTGATAATTTGGATTCAGAAAAATAAAATTTAGCGGTATCTAGTAAGGCCTGATTCAAGGAGTCTATTGCTGAAAAGATAAGATCTGTAGTGTCACCAAATACTTCAGATGTATTATAGAATCTTATTTTTTCATCGCTGAAGAAATGAAAGTCTAAATCCTCAAGATTCATCACTTCGAAGCCTGTGATACTCTTATTGAATGAAATATCGTAGTAAGTACCGAACGGACGTGCCGATGTGGTTTTGAGCTTTTCCGTGTTAAGGTTTTGGAGTGTCATATCAATATTGCTCAATGATGTATTGAGCATTAAAGTATCGGCATAAAAACCATATTTCTCTTTTTCAGTATCAGCTATGCCATTGCTGTTTTTATCTCTAACGGCATATACTCTGAATTCACCGGAGGGAAGGTTGTTAAAGCTGTAGTTACCCACAGAATCCGTTTTACTATAGTATGATGCTGCTCCGTCTATTATATTGAGTGAATCTTGTAATTGATACAAAGAGACGAGCGCGTTTTCTACTGGTTCTTGGTTGTAAAGGTTAACGATGTTGCCAGATATTGATAAAGAATCGATATACGGACCAGTTGAAAAACTGAGACCTACTCCGTCCGCTGGATTATTATTAGTTACATCCTGAACGCTGCTAGCAAAGTTGATACTATATGTTGTACTGTCTTTGAAGGGTTCGAAGAATGTAAGCTCTACCACATTCTTATTAATTCTGGATTTAAATGACCCTTCTGGTTTAGGGGTAATTACAATATCTGTTTCAAGTGACCGGGCTTGTACTCTTTCACTAAACGAAAATTTAAGCGTTTGTCCTTTGAAGTTTGTTTCTCCTGGTGCTGGAGTCGAGCTGATTAGGTCTGGTCCTTCTTCATCCTCTGGTCCTCCTGTGGGAGATATAATTCTTGCACATGAGAAAATGGCTAAACTCAATAGTGTGAATGAACAGAAAAGCTTAAGTGATAATTTCATTTGCTCAGTATGTATATGAGACTACTGTATTCTCCTGTGCGTTTTGCCTTGCGGTTAGATTGATAACCTTTTAATATTGAAGATAGATACTTTTTACGTCCTGTTTTATACTCTTCGGAAAGAAGGCTTACGTAGTAACTATCGAATTTCATAGGGTGCGTTGCTACAATATTCAGACCAAATCGCTTGGAGAGTTGGTGAATGCTTTTTTGCGAAAAATGGTATAGGTGTCTTGGTACATCATAACCGGCCCAGTTATTACCATAATATTCTGCGTCGTGAGATTTGAAGTTGGGAAGAGCAAGAAGGATTACTCCGTTGTTATCCAATCGAGATATCAGGCCCTCCATTGTTTGCTCTAATTGATGGACATGTTCTAGCACGTGGAACAAACTGATAGATGTGTATTTAGTATTGCTTGCGAGATCTGCTAATTTATGATTTAAAGTTATACCGTGTTTTTTGAGCGCGCTAGCTCTTGCATCTTCATCGGGCTCTATACCATCAACAGCCCAACCTGACGCTTTTAAATGGCTAAGGAACGCCCCATTACCGGCCCCATAATCTAAATGCCTTTGTGATAAGGTATATTTATTGAGAATCTTCTTTTTAAACTTAAAGTTTAAGCGTTGGACTAATGAATATGCACTATTGAAAAGAGGGTTAACTTTATCGCCATGTGATACATAACTACCTGATTTATAATAAGTTACAATTGTTTCTTCCTTTGGCCGAGGGTCTGTATAAAGGGTGTTACAGGTTTTACATTTACTAATTAAAAAATCCTCTTTGGTTCCAAAATGATCTTTAACATATATGTGCTTTTCCAAAGGACTAAAACATAGGTAGCATTTGTTTATGGATTCTGTACTCATCGGCCCATATAAACCATTAATACTGAAATATCTGCAGGTGAAACACCACTGATTCGGGATGCCTGACCTATTGTTTTTGGTTTGACCTTAGCCAACTTTTCTTTTGCTTCTGATGATAAGGCGGGAATGTTTTGAAAGTCAAGGGTGTCTTTGATTATTAGCTCTTCTAATTGAACGACTTTTTCGGCAAGCTTAGTCTCCTTGTCAATGTAATCTTCATACTTCACGTGTATATCTGCTCCTTCTAATACATCTCTGTCATATTTTGATAAATATTCATCAAATTTTGAGCCTAACTTCTTTAGATCTTGAATGTGGATTTGAGGACGCTTTATCAGTTTTCTGATGGAAGTTTTTTGTTTGATTATAGCAGTGTTACTGTCTTCAAGCAATTGGTTTACTTCTTCAGGTATGACTTTTTTCTGATCTATATCATTGAGTAGTTTGTTAAGACTACTTGATCGGCCCTTCATTTCATTAAGCCTTTCTTCTGTTGCTAGATTTATATTGTGACCCTTTTCTGTAAGCCGTAGATCAGCATTATCCTGACGCAATAGTATCCTGTGTTCAGCTCGTGATGTAAACATTCTATAAGGTTCGTCAGTGCCTTTGTTGATAAGGTCATCTATAAGAACCCCAATGTATGCTTCTGCTCGATTCAGTAGAAATTCAGGCTTTTCGTTAATTTTTTCGTGTGCATTAATTCCTGCCATTAGTCCTTGGCAGGCTGCTTCTTCGTAGCCCGTAGTGCCATTAATTTGTCCTGCGAAATATAGATTTTCAACTAAGTGTGTTTCTAAAGAACTACTTAATTGAGTCGGAGGAAAGTAATCGTATTCAATGGCGTAGCCAGGACGGAACATTCGAACGTTTTCAAAACCTGCTATTTTTCGAATCGCTTTATACTGTATATCTTCTGGAAGTGAGGTGGAAAAGCCGTTGACATATATTTCTACAGTATTCCAACCTTCGGGCTCAACGAAGATCTGATGTCGGTTTCTCTCAGAGAACCTGTTGATTTTATCTTCTATGGATGGACAATACCTTGGGCCTAAGCCTTGAATTCGTCCATTGAACATTGGAGATTGATCAAAACCTTTTTCTAGTTCTGCATGTACATCTGGATTGGTGTAAGTAATAAAGCAACTGCGCTGTTCTGTGAGTGAAGAAGTTTCATTGGAGAAAGAGAACTTTTCAGGCTGTTCATCACCTGCTTGCTCTTCCATTTTACTGTAGTCTAATGATCTTCCGTCTACCCTTGGTGGAGTTCCAGTTTTCATTCTACCGGCTTCGAACCCTAGGCTAACAAGCTGTTCGGTTATACCTGTAGAGGCTTTTTCTCCAGTTCTTCCTCCACCAAACTTCTTTTCTCCTATGTGAATGATACCATTAAGAAATGTGCCTGAAGTAAGTATAACGGCTTTCGACTTAAATTCAAGGCCCATGCTTGTACGAACACCGACGACTTTTTTGTCTTCTACAATAATGTTGGTAACCATTTCCTGCCAGAAATCAACATTGAGATTACTTTCTAACGCAAGGCGCCATTCTTCAGCAAACCGCATTCTATCGTTTTGAGTCCTTGGGCTCCACATGGCGGGCCCTTTGGATTTGTTAAGCATCCGGAACTGTATCATTGATTTGTCTGATATAATTCCAGACATACCACCGAGTGCGTCTATTTCTCGAATAATCTGTCCTTTGGCTACACCTCCCATTGCTGGGTTGCATGACATTTGGGCTATAGTGTTCATGTTCATTGTAATGAGTAGAACTTTTGAGCCCATTTTGGCACTGGCATAAGCTGCCTCACAACCTGCGTGCCCTGCGCCAACAACTATGATGTCGTAATTTGAGTGCATGATTTAAAACATGTGTTCCACGTGAAACATAAGATCTGTGTTTAATGTTTCACGTGGAACATGTGATTGTTTGTCAAATTTGAAGCAAAGATAAAGAAGCTTCTTCTCTTTTTGTCATCTCTTTTTGCTCTGCTTCTGTCTTGTCGTTTTGACCTAATAAATGTAGAAGACCGTGAACCATAACACGATGAAGCTCATTGTCAAAATATGTATCAAGCGTTTTGGCATTATCTCTAACTCTATCGATAGATATGTAAAGGTCAGCAATGATGGTTTCTTCTATTCCATCATTGTTATCGAATGTGATAATGTCTGTAAAGTAGTCATGGTTGAGGTACTCTTTATTTATCTGAAGAAGATAGTTGTCTGAACAATAGATATAATTGAGATCTATTATTTCCTTGCCTTGAGCTAAAGAGATTTGATGTAGCCAGGCTCTAAGTTTGCGTTTGTTACGAAGTGTGAACGAAATGTCTTCGTTAAAGAAATTAATGGCAGGCATTAACTTAAATAGAATGTGAGCTGAAGTGATTTACCGTCTTCTTGAAAGTTGACTTCGTCTGCTAAATGCTTTATGAGAAATATTCCTCGTCCACCAATGTTTTCTATATTTTCTGGTGCAGTTGGGTCGGGTAATGTCTGATGATCAAAGCCTGAGCCTTGATCGGTAATGTTGAATACGATTTGTTCTTCACCTAAATTGGCGCTAAGAAATACTAGTTTGTCTTTATCTAGTTTGTTTCCGTGAATTATTGCATTATTCACAGATTCTATAACGGCAATCATTATATTGCCATAGAGATCGTCGGTGAGGCTGTAAACTTCTTTAGCGTTATCAACGAAACTTTCTACGATTCGGATATTTTCGACTAATGATGGTATTTGTATACTAATGTTCTTCATTGAAAGGGCTCAATTCTTTTCCTTGATCTTCTTAAAGTATTTATTAGTCTCTTTTTTGTAGTAAGGGTTGAGTTTCGCTGGTATTGTACGTAATAACTCTATTTCTTTTTCTTTTGCCTTTAGGTATTCATTGAGAGACGCTGGTATCGACAGTTCGTAATCAACTGCTGTTCTGGCTTTTCTTTCGTCGTCTTCTCCGCGTTCTTGAATCGAATTTTCTGCATCTAGAAGCCGTGTAAGCATTTGCTGCTGTCTTTGTATGGTTTCATCTGTAATGTTTTTGTTGATCAGGTCCCATTCATTTTCTTCCATCTGTTCGACCAGCTTATCGATTTTTTCACCCAATTTATTTCCATCTAGTCCAGTTTCAAAATTTTCTAATGCATTTCTAAGCCTTTCTTGTTGTGAGGCCAACTGAGCGAGTTCTTCGGAAAGCTGCCTACCAGTCTTACCACTCTGCTTTAGTTCTTCGATTTGTTGACTAAGCTGTTTTTGTAAATCGCTTAGTCCACCCATTTGAGGTTTGTTTTTTCCTTGGCCTTGCTTACCGCTTTTGTTTGATCCCATTTGACTGGCCATTTGTTGCTGCATTTGTTGAACAACGTCGTCTAATAGTAGTGCTAGGTTGTTTATGGCGGTCATTGCAAATTGCTGCTTACCAACGGCTTGGCTAATCCTTTTTTCTTTAAGAGTTTCTACAGCGCCTTCCATTTGATAGTTCATCGCAGAAAGCTCTTTCATCACAAAGGAAGAGATTTGGAAAACACGTTGAGATAAGGATACTAAACTGTCTTGGATAATTTTTGAGTCATCTTGTAGTTTCAATTGGTCTTGTGATAACTTAACGTACCTCGGGTCGCTTTGTCTTATTTCTTTGAATTCATTCATTAAACCTTCCTGACTGAAGGATAGAGTTACGAGATTATCGACAAGGTCTTTTAAGTGCTCTAGGTTCTCTTGCTGTTGCTCCATTTGAGCCGCGCTCTGCATGTTTTCAAGGCTTTGCTTTAGCTCTTGCATTTTACCTGAGGCTCTTTTCTGTGATTTAGCTGCTTTCTGTCTGCTTTCAGCGTTTTTGCTTTGGTTCTGCTTTGATTCACTATTCTCCGATTCCCCTTCTTCGTTTTCTTGCTCTTCACTTTTTTCTTCCTCCTCATTTTCTAAGGATTCCTGAGCTTTTTCCTGCTCTTCTTTAATATCCTCTGCCTGTTCCTCAAGGTCATCAGGAAGTGGGTCGGGGTTCTTTCTGTCTTGATTTAGCTCTTGTAGCTTCTCGAGCTCTTCCTGTAACTTTTCTAGGTCATCGCGCTCTTTTTCTTGCTCTTTGGCCAGTTCTTCGTTGCTCTTATCTCCCTTTTCTGTTTCTTTAGTTAGCTCTTCTTGATCTTTGATCTCTTCTTCAAGGTCTTCGATGTTGTTCTCGAGTTTTTTATCAAACTCTAGCTTTTTAAATAGTTCAAGCGTTCTTTCTAGGTCCTCTTCAAGGTTTTGGCTGTTATTGCGGAGGTCCTCCATTTGTTCTCGAAACTCTTCGATATCTGCATTCTCTTCTAGTAGCTCTCGAAGTTCGTCATACATCTTTTTCAGTTCATCATCGAGTACATTGTTCATGATCTCCTGAAGCTGTTTCATTTTTTGCTTTAACTCTTCACTCTGCGGTTGAAATTGGTTTTGCTTGGAATCATTGAGCTGATTCTCTTTTTTGAGCTCTTCCATGCGTTGAGAAAGCTGTTCCTTTTGATCAAGAATTTCTTGCATGAGCTTCTCGTCCTGCCAATCCATCTCTTTTTTAGTTTTCAGCCGCTCATCTGCTTCTTCGATCTTTTTGTTTAATTCTTCGGCTTGCTTTAGTGTTTCATCAACCTTCTTCTGAATTTGTTGACTGCTCTTTTCTATCTCGTCTTCTATTTCGTCTTGAGATGGGATCTTAAAGCTATAAGTGGCACTTCTATTTGCTTTAGAGCCGTTAACCGCATCGTTATCAGTTACTTGCATGTAATATTTTAGCTCACTTCCCGCTTGTATTTTACTAGAATCGAGCGTAAACACATGATAATAACTTTGATCGGTTAGGGCTTTGTTGAATGGTATTTCGATGTAGTCGAAACTGTTATCGTCGTAACTAAAATGAAAACTGAGCTTATTAAAACCATAGTCATCTTTAATTTTTCCACCAAGTACTACGTTTTTGTATAGCACTGTATCTTGGAATTGATCGAGAACGATTTCAGGGAACCTATCTTTAATTACTTCTATCTGAAACCTTAGTGAATCTTTATTTCTACTAAACTCATTTTTGAGTTGAACCGAATAGGCACTTGATTTACTTAGTGTTTTGTTGACTTCATAGGTGTTGGCACTAGGTTTTGAGGCGTCGAGCTGTAGACTATCAGTATCAAAATTGATGTACAAGGACTCCGTAGCTTTGGTATCAAAAGCCCACTTTATTTTAGTGCCTTCTGGTACGGTTAGGTTTCCAGAGTTCTGTATTCGCTCGTCTTTTACGCCAGTATAATTAGGGAAGTCTAAATCGATATTAAAAATGGATATACTAGGCCTTTCGAATGCTTTAATAACGTAATCTGGTGAAATAATTCCTTGAGATTCGAGCCTAAAAGAGGTATTTGGCCTAAGTCGGTTAATCTTATACCTAAAACTGCTAGCGGACAGTTTTTCAGCTTTTATCTTCCGCTCATTAATGACTATAAAAACATTTTCAGGGTTTGATTTCCCTTCTGTAGAAACCTGAATAACAAATGGTTCGTCTTGAAAGCCTTGTAATTCTGTGTCGAGAATGTTAAAGTTAAACGGTGCTTCAGGTTTGAAGTCTTCACTATAATTAATAATCCTAGTAGAACTTTCGGTGATGAATTGAGGTAGGAACAAGAGAAGTATGACCACTATGGAACCAGGGGCATAAATATACCTTAGGTATTTCTTGTTGGCATGTAAGTCAATTGCTTTTACAAAGGGAATGTTTTGTATTTCAGCGCTTTTCTGCCTGATACTTGCCTGAATTAATTCGTTTTCTTGAGTGGATAGTGACTCTAATTGTATGATATTCAGAAGCTTATCGGAAACTTCTGGAAAATGTTTGCCTATTTGTTGAGCAGCTTCTTCGTTACTTAATTCATTGCTGCTATTCTTTAAGAGCAATAACTGCCTGAGTACTTGTTTATAAAAAACGATGCCATTTACGAGTATGAAGCCATAGAGTAGCGCTGCTCTCCCTGTGTTTCCCAATCGACCTGAATATTCTATGGTGTTAATGGCAAGAAATGAGAGCAAAAGAAGGGCTGAAAATATGATTGCACCCTTAATCGCCTTATTCCTATAAAACTTCGCTTTATAGGCATTCAGTTGATTTTTAAGTGCTTCATTCGAACCCATACAGAAATAAGAATTTATCTACTCTCTAATTACGCAAATTACCGTCAAAGGATTGTGAAACAATTGATAAACAGGAAAATATCTGACTTAATCAGTCTATTTCTACTACAATTGGGCAGTGATCGGAGTGTTTTACCTCTGGAAGTATATATGCTTTAGAAAGTCTAGTTGTCATTTCTTTGGAAACCATGTTATAATCGATTCTCCAGCCTTTATTATTTGCTCTTGCATTTGCTCTATAGCTCCACCAGGAATAGTGGTGAGGCTGATCGTTGAAAAACCTGAAGCTATCAACAAAACCAGCGTCAATGAATTTTGAGAGCCAGGTTCTTTCTTCGGGTAAAAAACCGGAAGAGTTCTTATTCGAAACGGGGTTATGGATATCGATTTTAGTATGTGCTATGTTGTAGTCACCACAAAGAATAAGGTTGGGGTGCGACTTCTTCAATTCTAATGCATAGTTGAAGAAGAAGTCTAACCATTCGTATTTAAAGTCCTGTCGAACATCGCCACTTGTGCCGCTTGGCATGTATACTGACATAACAGAAAAGTCATCAAAATCTGCCCTTATCACCCTGCCTTCACTATCATAGGTGTTATTTCCGCACCCGTATTCTATATGTTTAGGGGTTACTTTTGTGAGAATTGCTACTCCACTATACCCCTTCTTCTCGGCCGTCTCAGTATACATAGTATACCCTAGTGCCTCATAGAATGGTTCAATTTGTTCTGGGTGTGCTTTTAGCTCCTGAATACAGACTACATCAGGGTCTTCTTCTTTAAGCCAATCCACAAAGCCCTTTTTTAAGGCAGCACGAATTCCATTTACATTGTATGATATGATTTTCATAGTGATATAATTAGGTCGTATTCCTTTTCAAAATATTCGATCACATGCATTTTAAGGAGCTTTTCTTGATCAAGCAAATCAAACCTTGGCAGCTTTTTCAAAGGGCTCCAATGTGGCCACCCTTCTTTGTCTAAACCTTCTAGCTCATAATACCCAGAGTAACTCAGCACCTTGCAAATCGCAATGTGCATTAAATCTTGTTTCTCCTCTTTTGAAAAGTTCTGTTTTCCTCTTCCGAGTTCTTGTACGCCAATAAGGAATAAGGTGCTGTTAAGGTCTTTAGGCCTTTTACCGATGGTATCGCCTAATGTTTTCATTAGCTTAACCCACTTTCTTTGAAGCTCTAAATCCTTTTTATACACTTATTTTCCTTCTTGAAGTTGTTCCCAATACTCTACTGCTCTTCTTAAATGCGGTATCACAATGGTACCGCCAATTAAATTGGCTATTGAAAATACTTCAAATACTTGAGCAGTCGTGATACCTACTTCATAACATTTCCCAAGGTGATATTTAATGCAGTCATCACATCTTAATACCATAGAAGTGGATAAGCCGACGACTTCTTTTGTTTTTACATCCAGCGCACCTTCTGCGAAGGCGTTAGTGTCTAAGTTGAACAGCCTTTTGAGAACTTTGTTGTCCTCCTCAAGGATTTTTTGGTTCATTTTGACCCTATAATCGTTGAATTCTTGAACTATACTCATGATTTGATTACTTTCTATTCTGATTTTTTACTTTGAAAAGCACTTTGACATCTTACTTCACGGACTTTCTGTCCTTGATCTACCCAAACATTTGTGTGGGCTGTGAAGACCTGCTTCCCTCAACCAACAAGTTTATTTGTCCGAAATGTCTGTACAATTTACCGAAAACCAATACTCACCGTATTGAAGTTCCACAGTTTCAAAATAAATTTTCAGGAATTGTTCCGCTTCAACATGTTTTGGTCTACTGCTACTTCAATAAACATGGCTTGGTACAAAGGTTATTAAGGGCTTTAAAGTATGGCGATCAGCCTGAAATAGGTGAAGTCTTAGGTCTTAGATACGGAAATGATTTAGTTTCTGCCGGCTTTAAAAATTACTTCGATATTATTGTTCCGGTGCCAATTCATAAGAAAAGGTTGCAAGACAGGGGTTATAATCAAAGCGAGTACTTTGCAAGAGGCCTTTCTAAAACAATAGGTGCTAAAGTGAATACTGAGGGTTTTATAAAATGTAAGCATATTGATTCCCTCACCAGCCAGTCGAAAGTAGATCGTATTGTTAATGTTGATCAGGTTTTTAAAGTAGTAGAGAAAGAGGCTTTTAGGGGTAAACGTGTACTTTTGGTAGATGATGTTCTGACAACAGGCTCTACGCTCATGGTTTGTACAGAAGAGCTGTTGAAGTCTCAGCCGTTATCAGTCAGTGTTGCTACTATAGCCGGGTTGAAATAAAAAAAGCACTAACCGATTGGGCTAGTGCTTTCCTAAATTTTCCGTTACGAATTATCTTTTCTTTTTAATGGCTTCCCCAATAGAGATCATGGCGCAGCGGAAACCTATAGTGCTGCTTGCTCCGTCCATATCTGTGAACCTTCTTGTTCCCGGTGCCATCCAATAGGCAACATCTTTCCAAGAACCACCTTTGTAAACCTTTGAACGGTCATTTACTAATGAACGATATTCTAATTGTGGGTTGTAGGAGATACTGTCTGCCGCTTGGCTCGATTGCCAACCGTAGTTTTCTTCAGAATCACCAGTACCATCTTTCCTTACCGGGTTTAAGTCATCAAAATCGCCAAACGATAGGGGCCTATAAGTATCAAATACCCATTCGCTCACGTTTCCGGCCATATTAAATAGGTTAAAATCATTTGGTTCGCGTTTACCAACTTTTTCAGGAATTGAAGCACCGTCATTATTAGTGTTACCAGCTATACCGGCATAATCACCTCGGCCTCTTTTAAAGTTAGCCAATTGCTCCCCTCTCTTTTTGCCGAATGGGTTTCTAGTATTTCTTCCATCCCAAGGGTAAATTCTTCCATACTCTTCATTTTCGTCTAAGTATACTGTACCGATGGTTGCTTTAGCGGCATACTCCCATTCCGCTTCGTTTGGTAAACGGAATTGAGGCAGATAAATACCTCTTTCAATAAACTCTCGCTTGTTTAAAGGATCGTTGATAAACTCAACTACTTCTTGCTGAAAGTCATCAAAGTCTTCTACAGAAATTACTTGTTTGTCTCCGTTGTTGTCACCAATAACCTGACCCCCAATTGCTAATTCAGGATCTTCAGTCGTTTCATTGATTACAATAAACTCTTCTTGAAAAGCTAAAGGCAAATCTTCGAAGTCCATTTCAAAAATGAGATTCAAGTTTACATTGTCAGTACGCCATTTAGAAAAATCAACTACTTGTCTCCAAGAAACTCCAACTACAGGGTAGTCATTATATCCAGGGTTGCTGTAGTAGTTTTCAGCATAAACATCGTTGAAAGAGAAACTTGAAGTCCAAACATTATCATCTGGAACAATGTCTTCCATCATTTTAGGGCTGCTAATACTGTGTGTTGGGCCAGTGTAGTCAGGAAGAAACGGCTCAGGCGGTTCGGCCAAGTCATCAGCATTTTTTCCGTTCGGGTTTTCAATTTCTATATTTTTCGGTAAGTCAAGAACCTGAGGGTTGTATTGGTAGAATACATATTCTCTCCATTGAGAGTTCGTAATCTCTGTTTCGTCCATCCAAAATGAATTGACAGTAACTGTTCTTTCAATATTATCTCTTGATCCGTATAAGTCTTCTTCAAAAGAACCTAGAACGGTTCTACCGCCTTGTACAAATACCATTCCTGGAGGGTTTGGTAGCCTTCTATCATCATAAGGCTTAAATCCAAGGTTACTCTTTCTGGTTCCATAAGCCGCACCAGTAGTACTGCTTACCTTTTGCTTCTTGCCAAAAATAGAGCAGGCACTTACTGAAAACATAATCAGAAGTCCCAGAGAACCTACTTTTATGAAACCCACTAGATTTTTCATTTTTTAATATTTAGTCTTCTCAGGTGAAAGTTGAACGTGCTAATATACAGTTATACTCGGTATGTCACAAAACCAAAAACCGGTTTCAATGTTCAAAACGCAATTATTCGACGTATATTTTCATTGAATGCAGGAAATTGTATCTGTTTAACTATTTGTTAGTGAGTAAAATTGTGTTGGTTTGAAAATAAAGTTGGAAGCGTTATTAGTTAGAAAGGCCTAACCGTATTATATCGCACTTGGTCATAACATATGACCTTTCAGTCAAGTGAGAAAAGATGAAGAAGAGTATTATACTTTATTTGAGCTATGAATAAAAGCAAACTGTATTGGCTTCTGCAGTTTGGAGGCTGGGGCGGGCTTATGCTTACCAGTTTCCTAGTAATGGTATTGCTGCTCCCTACTTTACCAGCTTTAGTGATTAATACGGTTATTATCTTTTTAGCTGTTTTTGTAAGTCACCGCTACCGTGTTTATGTTAAAAAGAGGAACTGGAAAGACTTAAAGGTGCCTGATCTGGTTCCTAAAGTTTTGATTGCAAGTGTGGTTCAGGGCATAGCGCTGTCAGTTTTAATCATCATTTTAGTATTCGGAGTACTTGTTCTACTTGCGGTTTCTGATCCAACTTTACTTGATTCGCTTTTAAGTGTTCCACAAATAGAAGGTTTAGATGAATCTACTCAAGAGGTTATTCGAGACGCTACCCTAAGTTCTTATTCAGGTAGCCGAATGGTTGTGTTTGCCATAAGCTTTGTGATTAGTAATACCATTTACTTCATTAGTTGGTCCGCTATTTATTTTGCCTATCAGTTTATTCAAAAGGCTCGTGAAATGGAAATTGAAAAATGGAAGTTATCTGCTTCTGTTAAAGACGCGGAACTGAGTACATTAAAAGCACAAATCAACCCACACTTTATTTTCAATAGCTTAAATAATATCAGGTCTTTGGTGGTGGAAGATGCTGAACGAGCGCGTGATTCAATTACTCATTTGTCAGACCTGCTCCGTTTTTCTATTCAATTCGATCAGTACGAAAAGGTGTCCTTAGAAAAAGAGCTTGAGGTAGTAGAAGATTATTTGAACCTTGAGGCGATTCAGTTAGAAGAAAGGCTCAAGTACAATTTCATTATTGATGAAAACGCAAAAGAGGTATTAATTCCACCGATGATTATACAGACATTAGTAGAAAATGCCATAAAACATAGCATTAACAACCTTCCGAATGGTGGGGAGATTATCATTTCTACACGAATCGACGAAGAAAGCTTAAGTATTTATGTAAAGAATACCGGACAATTGAGCATTAAGGCATCTGTTGAGGGCAAGAAAAAACATAAGGGGATAGGTATTAGTAATTCTCGAGAACGGCTTAGGCTTTTATATGGTCAAGAAGCTAGGTTAGCCGTTGAAAACATGAACGAACAAATGGTTTGTGCTACGGTAAAAATTCCATTTAAGTAAAATAAAATTAAGGCATGAAGACACTAATTATAGACGATTCGCGATTGGCAAGGAATGAATTGAAGCGATTGTTGAAGGAATTTGACAATGTTCAAATAATAGGGGAAGCTGCTAGTGCCGACGAGGCAAAAGAGAAGATTGGTGAGTTGAAACCAGACTTAATATTTCTCGATATTCAGATGCCGGGTAAAAATGGGTTTCAATTGTTAGAAGAGCTTGAGGTGCTTCCGGAGGTGATTTTTTCTACGGCTTATGATGAGCACGCCTTAAAAGCATTTGAATATAATGCACTAGATTATTTAGTAAAACCTGTACAAAAACAGCGCTTGGCAGGGTCTGTTTCTAAGGTTTTTGATAAAATAAAAAAGAAAGAAGCAGAACAATCAGAAGGCAACGACAACCTGTTGACGATTCATGATCAGGTGTTTGTCAAAGATGGCGAAAGGTGCTGGTTCGTTCAGCTATCAGAAATTAGGCTGTTTGAAGTAAGTGGCAACTATACCACGGTTTATTTCGATAAGTCTAAGCCAATGATTACAAGAACGCTGAACTACTTAGAATCTCGTTTAGACGATAAAACATTCTTTAGGGCTAACCGACAGCAAATCATCAACTTAAAGTGGATTGAGCGAATTGAACCATGGTTTAGTGGAAGCTTGCGTATTTACCTGAAAGGTGGAGAGGAAATTGACGTTTCAAGAAGACAGACATTGAAGTTTAAGGAACTGATGAGTTTCTAAAACCGATCATCTGGTGGATAAATCCTTATTGTTCTAGCATCAGGCTAAGTAGTGCTTTGCCTTCATCTACAGAACCAATCTCGCTGAAGGTTAAGATCAGTCTAGTTTTATATTCTTTCATTTTACTGGTTTTGGGCCGTTTTTGTACAAAACCAATGATTTTTCCGAAAATAGGCGATTGAAAATAAGCTTCGTTATCTGAAGGAAGGAAATAACACTTCATGTTTTCATTTTTCAGCATAACCTTTTCGAACCCGAGCTGTTCAGCAAGCCAACGGAGCCTTACCGTATCAATTAAGTCATTAACCGATTCTGGCATTGCGCCAAACCGATCTTGAATGTTGGTGATAAACTCCTGAAGCTTTTCTTCGTTTTTAATGCTATCAAGCTTGGAATATAGGCTCAGTCGCTCCGATATATTGGCCACATAAGACTCAGGAATAAGAATTTCTAAGTCTGTTTCTATGGTACAATCTTTAGCGACAATTTGGGCAGCTTCTTTTACTAAATCATTCGAAAAAAGGTCTTTAAACTCATTTTCCTTTAATTCTTGAACGGCTTCATCGAGAATTTTATGATACATGTCGAAGCCCAAGTCGGAAATAAATCCACTTTGTTCTGCGCCCAGTAAATTACCCGCACCTCGAATATCTAAATCGCGCATGGCCACCTTAAATCCATCTCCCAAATCAGAAAACTCTTCTAATGCGCTAAGCCTTTTTCGGGCATCGCTGGTTAAACCAATTGTTGGAGGTGTTAGTAAATAACAGAATGCCTTACGGTTAGATCGACCAACACGCCCTCTCATTTGATGAAGGTCAGAAAGGCCGAACATGTGCGCATGGTTAATGATAATGGTGTTGGCATTCGGAATATCTAGGCCAGATTCAATAATATTAGTTGAAACGAGTACATCGTATTCCCCTTCAATAAATTTCACCATTCGTTTTTCAAGGATGCTTCCTTCCATTTGGCCGTGGGCAATGCCTATTCTGGCATCAGGAACAAGTTTCAGAATGATGTTACCTATTTGTTCAATGTCATTGATCCGGTTATGTACTACGAAAACTTGTCCACCACGCCTTAGCTCGAAACTAATAGCATCGCGCATGACCACTTCATTGAACGAATGAATTTCGGTAGTTACAGGCTGTCTATTTGGTGGAGGAGTGGCAATAACGCTCAGATCTCGCGCCCCCATAAGGGAGAAATGCAAGGTTCTAGGTATAGGTGTTGCCGTTAACGTAAGTACGTCCACGTTAACCCTAAATTCTTTAAGTCTATCCTTAACTTTTACACCAAACTTTTGCTCTTCATCAATTACAAGTAAGCCAAGGTCTTTGAACTCTACATCTTTGTTCACAATACGGTGTGTACCGATGAGAATTTCCGTTTTTCCCTCTTTTACGCGCTCTAAGGTCTCTTTTATTTCTTTTGCCGTCTTAAAACGATTTATGTATTCTACCTTCAGCGGGAAATTGCTTAAACGCTCTGCAAAGGTACGGTAGTGTTGCATGGCCAAGATAGTTGTTGGCACAAGTACCGCCACTTGTTTCCCATTTACTGCCGCCTTAAATGCAGCCCTTATGGCGATTTCGGTTTTCCCAAAACCAACATCTCCACAAACCAACCGATCCATTGGGTGTGAAAGCTCCATATCATGCTTTACATGTTCTGTAGCCGTAGCTTGATCCGGTGTATCTTCATAAATGAAAGACGACTCGAGTTCGGCTTGCATAAAACCGTCTTCAGAAAAGGCAAAACCCGGGGCGTTTTTTCGTTTGGAGTAAAGGTTGATCAGGTCCTTGGCAATGTCTTTAACTTTACCCTTTACCTTTTTCTTTTTGTTTTCCCATTCTTGGCTACCCAACTTACTCATAGTGGGTGCCATACCTTCTTTGCCGGTATATTTCGAAATCTTATGGAGTGAATGCAAACTTACATAGAGTAAGTCATCGTCACGATAAACGAGACGAATGGACTCTTGGTTTTTACCATTTACCTCTTTGGTTTCCATGCCTACAAACCTTCCAACACCATGATCAATATGAGTAACATAGTCGCCAGGTTGAAGCGAACGAAGTTCTTTAAGAGTAAGTGCCTTCGATTTTGAGTGTTTCGCTTTGGTTTTGTACTTATGAAATCGATCGAAAAGTTGATGGTCTGTATAGCAAAGAATTTGACGAGTCTTGTCAATAAAACCCTGCCTTAAACCAATATTGAGGGGTTGAACTTTTAAGGTAGGGTCAAGTTCAATGAAGATCGTTTCTAACCGGTTGAGCTGATTTAAAGAGTCTGCAGCTACGCAGAGTGCTGTATTTTGGAGTTGCCATTTCCCGAGGTTCTCAACTATTCTGTCAAAGTTTTTATTAAACGACTGTTGAGTTTCTACGTCAAAGTCGAAACTATGGTCGGGCTGCATATAGCTTCTGCTGCCAAACTCAATTTGAGCGTAAGCATGAATATCTTCAATAAAAGAACTGGATGTCTCGAAAAGTGAACTTGGACTTAATACTACCTGTGTATCGGTAACAGAAAGCACTTCATCAAAGTTGTCCGTTGCTTTAGCGAAATACTTGTCAATTGTATCGAGGGTTTGCTGATAATCTTTGAACCAAATTTTCGTGTTATTCGGAACAAAACTCGGAAAAGACTGTCTAGTTTCTTCTAGCAAGCGCGTTTGAACATTTGGAATAATATTGATTTCCTTAATGTTGTCTTGGCTCAACTGTGTAACAGGATCGAAGGTTCTAATGCTTTCTATTTCGTTTCCGAACAACTCTATTCTATAAGGCAAATCATGTGCATATGAATAAACATCTAGAATTCCTCCTCTTACAGAAAATTGACCTGCTTCGTAAACGAAGTCGTTTTTCTCAAAATCATAGGTCAATAGCAGCTCGGAAAGAAATGCCACATCTAGTTGTTCGCCAACTTTCGCAGAGAATGTATTATTAGAAAGTGCCTTTTTATTAATTACTTTTTCAGTGAGTGCTTCAGGATAAGTGACTACCAGTTCTCCTGTAGATGCTTTATGATTAATACGATTCAGAATTTCTGCTCGCATTAAAATGTTGGCGTTTTCGGTTTCGTCGAACTGATAAGGCCTTTTGTAAGAAGTTGGGAATAAAAGGACCTCTTTATCCCCCATTAGGTTTTGAAGGTCGTTGTGAAAATAGGCGGCCTCCTCTTTGTCATGTAAAACGAATATGTTCGTCTGCTTATTGATCTGATAAGTAGCTGCTGCTACCACAGCATCGAGGCTTCCAACCATGCCTTTTAACCTTAACCGACATGGTTGATTAGGCTTGATTCTTTCTGCAATAGTCTGAATCAGCGCGTCTTCTTTGTAAACCTTTATGAAATCTCTAACCTTCAATGGATTTTGCTAAAGTGGGCAGCAAATGTAGTATATTTTGACCTTAAGCCCATTAGGCCCTGGTTTGCCTTTCGAAGAAATAAATGTTGCTTAACAAAACCCTTTCGTTTATCTAGTTGTTAGATACCGGTCATGAAAAAGGAAAAACAGAGGATCGACATAAGAAAAGAGGCTTTCAAGCGCATAGAAGGAATGCATCCGCATTTGGTTTTGCTTTATGTAAGCATGATCGGCAGCGCTATCATATTCCTATTCACCGTAGTGGCTTTTACGGTTTCAAGGCCTCCTGAAGCTGATTTTCTTAGCACTAACTTTCCAAAATCTTTTGTGGTAAGCACTTTTGTTTTATTGCTTTCAAGCTTTACAGTCTCTAAAATATTGCCGGCTTTTGAAAAAGACGATTTGGATGAGGTAAAGAAATGGCTAGGGTTAACGCTTTTGCTCGGCTTTGCTTTTTCAGTTTCTCAACTCACAGGGTGGAAAGAGCTTCAATCGTACAATATTCTTTTTACCGGAAATAGATCAGGTGCATACTTGTATGTTATATCAGGACTGCATGTTTTGCACATGGCTGGTGTTATGATTTTTGCCTTTGTACTCTTAATGGAATGTCATAAAACATCTCAAGATTCGGTAAAGCATTTAATGTATGCGACCAACCCTTATCAAAAGGTAAAACTTAGAATTCTCACTGATTTTTGGCACTTTGTTGATGCTGTATGGATTGTGCTTTTCTTTTATTTCCTTTTTATTTTTTAGGAGCAATAAGTCGCTTTACATCTTTAAAGAATTTGCCCACAACTTTAGGTATCGAAACATCGATTTTCTGAAGACCTATATTGAGTATGGCCAGCCAAACCATAAAGAGAATGACTATCATGGCAATAATCATGTTATTAAATTGCGGTTCTACCACGTTGACCTCTACTGTTTGGGAAATGTCATTATTTTGGAAAAATTCTATCAATGAATGATCGGTGGGGTAATGGAGTTTACTCATGTCTTTTATCGAATATTTACAGCATTCGAAGTTTTTATTCTGTTTCTAATAATCAGTAAAGCTTTTGTAATCCGATTCAAAATATAAATCGCGGGCCCAATAACAGGGGTAATGAAAAGCACAATGAACAGCCAAATCCTGTTGATGTTCCGATGAAAGGACATTAAGAAAAATGAAACTATCATAAGAAAGAACTGATAGACGTATAGTTTTCTCACGAAAATAAATGAACCACCAATTTCGGGCTTATTATAAATATAGCTTTCAACCTCTGGTTGGTTTGAACCATCCGTAAAAAATGCATTAAGCTCACCTTTGATTAGTAAACTTTCAACAATGCTTAACCCGCTTATTCTTAAAGAAACGGGTAGAGACCAATAAACGGTGTTTTCTTCCGAGTTCTGCGTTAACTGAAGACCTTGGTGGAATACTTCAATTCCGATGAGCAGGCCTGTTAATGTACTCACTATGGTGTCAAGCTTTATGGTGCCATTGTCTGTTTTCCTAAAAACTAATGATAGTCTCAAGTCAGTATAATCATCAACCATGAATGTGTGTTCATGTAAGTGAGCATCTTTAAATCCGTAAACCATACTACTCCAGCCTTGGCCCTTGATTGAGGTCGTGCAGATTGATATGAATAAGACCCACGTCAAGAGCCTACTTAGAAGAAACTTCATAATGGTCTTTTCTATTGATAAGGACAATAAACATAAATATAGGCAGAATATATTCTCCCCGAATTATAAAATATTATCAATCAAACTAAAAAAAGGCCGCGTGACCAAACGCGACCTTAAGCAATTGACTTATGAAGTATTGTTTTTGACTTTTGGGCTCAGCCCTGAGTTTTATTAATTGAAGGTAATTGTCTTAATGTCTTCCCAAGTAATGTATTTCGGGTCTCCGCTTCCAGTAAATACAAGTACACCATCATTTTCTTCGTTTACGTCTCTTGCATCTCCGATTAAAAGCTCTGTTCCATTCTTTAACACTACTGAAGAGTAATCGTAGTTCTTTGGTGTAATGCTTTTGATGTTTCCCATCGCAATGATGAATTCAACATCATCATCTTTTCCCTGAAGCATTTCGTAAGAGTAAGCCTCGTCCAAGTCGTAAGTAATGTCACCGCTAAGCGTTTCACCATCTACGGTAGTAACCGTTCCCGATAGTCTTTTAAGGTTGGCGAAGCTTTTGTAGTTCATGGTGCTCTTAGGAGCATCCTTGAATGTTACCTTTTTGAACTCTCTCCAAGGAATATCTACTCGACCGAAGTCCGTACTTACGATTATACCTCTGTTTTCTCCGTTCACATCGTTTGACCCTCTCAAGTACATTTCTCTACCTGATTTAGTAACAATGTTGCTACCACTTCTTTCTCTTTCGATTGATGATAGTTTTCCGAATTCGATTTTCACATCGCCATCTCTAGTATCACCGTCTAAAATGTCTGTAGATAACCTTTCATCGTGATCCCACTCTATAAATCCGGTGTATTCTGCGCCATATACTTCAACTGTTCCGTAAAGCGGGGCTCCCATTGTATCACCAAGTTTAGAAGGCGTGTCCATAAACTCAATAGTTTCGATTCTGCTCCATTTGAAAGAACTTTTGCCCAATTCACCATCCATTACATGAATAGTAGCATTAAAGTCGTTCGAGCCATCTTCTACATAGATAGTTTCGCCGTCACGCATGGTCATTTTTACTTCTGACCTTCTGTTAATTTCTATTTTAGAAATGTATCCGAATTGTGCTTGAAACTCGTGAGTAGTTTCATAGTCTCTGTTGTTGCCCCAGCTAATACTGAAACCGCTCCAGTTTCTTCTTTCCCTATCTCTTAATTCTCTCTTCTCTTCTCTAGATAGGTAGCGATAGTTATCGTTGTCTTCTTTGTTTCCGTTGAACACGTCAATCCATAGCGCTTCTTCTTTGCCCCATCGGATTTGACCAGTGTATGTGTCACCGTCTATAGTCGTCAGTTTTCCGTAGATCAATGCTTCGTCTTGAGCGACGGCATTCATTGAGCCTACCATTGTGAAAATTGCGATTAAGGTGATTTTAAGTTTAGAGTTCATGACCTTTTTATGTTTTAGTTGTTTTCTCATTTCTGATACGTCAAATATGGAGACAACAGATAGGTTATGAAATCAATAGAGGTTCTATCGGGGCATTTTCGAACTGAAACGGGAAGGTCTGATACCGAATCCGACGGTCTGATTCAGTTTATTGGTCGAGCCACTTCTTAAATAGAGGTGTTTTCTCGCTACTTACTACTATATCATCATCAATAGTAGGGTTTAGGCCAAGTTTTACACGGCCTTTAAAATATGGGTGGATGTCGGTTACTGAATCAAAGTGAACAAAGAACTTTCGGTTAACTCTGTAGAAATGCTTTGGGTCGAGCAAGGATTCTAGTTCTTCCAGGGTTTGATCTATTGGTAGCTTTTGCCCTTCGAATGTAACCAAGTAAGATAGTTTATCTTGAGAGTAGAAATAGGCAATTTTTTCAATCGGAATGGCACGAATGCGCTGACCTAGCTTTACTAAAAATCTAGATTTATATTCCTTTGACGCTCCAGAAATAACAGCCCTAATTTCATTCATGTCTATTTGGCTGCCTCCTTCCGAAGTTTGTCTGCTGTCATATTTGTCTAGGGCAATCCCTAACTTTTCTTTCTGGATTGGTTTTAAAATGTAATCAACGCTATTCACTTCAAAAGCCTTAATAGCGTATTCATCGTAGGCAGTTGTAAATATTACGGGTGTTTTAACTTCTACTTGGTCGAATATTTCAAAGCTTGAACCGTCAAGCAAATGGATATCGCTGATGATAAGGTCGGGGTGTTCGTTGTTTTGAAGCCAAAGCACGGCCGCTTCGATTGACTTCATGGCCGCTAAAACCTCTGCCTCGGGCTTCAAGGATTTTAAAACCTGGATCAACCGATCGGAGGCTAATTTTTCATCTTCAAAAACAACTACTTTCATATTTTACTGTGCCTCTAAGTCTATTAAAGGAATTTTCACAATGAAGTTATCGGGGTTCTTATACACCTGTACTTCTTTATCGGTAAAGTAAGAATACCTTTTTTTAATGTTATCCAGGCCCGTTTTACCACTGTTTCTAGTTTCAACACGCTTTTCCCTCAGGTTGTTTTTAATCGTTAGGTATCCGTTTTGGCAAGAGATGTGAATTTTAAGCGGCCTTACTTCTGATATCATGTTGTGTTTGATCGCATTTTCAATCAGCATTTGCAAAGTCAGTGGAGGCAAATAATACTTTTGAGATTTACCTTCTATATCAATAAATGTCTGAATGGTATCTTCAAACCTTATTTCGAGTAAATAGAGATAAGATGCAATAAAACGAAGCTCTTCATTCAGCGTGACCAATTCTTCTTTACTGCTCTTGAGAATGTTTCGATATACATCGGCGAACTTCTCTAAATAGGTTTGAGAGAGCTCTGTATCAATACTGATGAGTGAAGATAGAATGTTCAGGTTATTGAATAGAAAGTGAGGGTCTAAGTGGTTTTTTAGTGTGGTTAACTCTGCACGAATCGTTTCTTTTTGGAAAGTCTCTGAGTTTACCTGTGCTGTTTTCCAGTTACTCAGGAATTGAATTCCAAAATTGATTGAAATAGTGGGTAATAACACCAATAGGCCCAATACATTCATCGTGATAATTTGAGCTTCATTCGGTGGGTCGGTGGTAAGGCCGAGCTTAACAATGAAATAACTCACATTAATAATGATTAAAGAGAGCAGTATACCAATCCCTAGTTGCCAATAAAAACGCTTATTGCCATGTTCGAGCCAAGGTAGTTTATTGTCGAGCCTTTTGGTTAGAAAGTAGTTCGATACCCATACCAAAATAAGCGTGATTACTACCCAGCTAGCTGTTAAGTAAAGCTCCCTGTCGGAATTCGTCGCATAGAGGGTAATGAAAACAGCCGCCGTTAAAACAGCACTTATGATTAACTGGTTTCTAAATTTCTTTGACAGTGCCACTGCTACAAGTTAATCAAAAATGATTTCGTCAATTTTTGACCATTTTACGTAGATCGGGTCTGCGTTTTTTGAAGGGAATATCAACACTCCAGCATTGTTTTCGCTAACATCTCTATGGTCGCCTAATAGCAAACGCTCTCCGTTTTTCAACTCTACCATAGAGTAATTATAGTTTTTCGGAATAATGCTTTTTATGTTTTCAAAAACAACTTGAAACTCAGCCTCATCGTCGTTTGCGTCGAGCAATTCAAACTCCCAGGCTTCGTCAAGATCAAAAGCAATTAAACCATCATATTCATCTCCTTGAACAGTAATTACTTTGGCCTTTAGGCCTTGAGATGCTGGAAAGTCGTTGTACGACATGCGAAGTGCATCGTCATCAGAAATATTAAGTTCAATAAAGTCTCTCCAAGCTATTTTTACCTGTCCTACTTCAGGGTCGTTTATCACTACGCCACGATTCCCATTGTCAACATCGTTACTTCCAGTAACAAATAGCGTTCTGCCTGATTTTAATGTTAGGTCTACTCCATTTCTTCCTTTTACAATTTTTTGCACACTGCGGAATGGAATTTTTTTGTCGCCATTTCTATCTTTTCCATCTAAAATTTCATTTAAGAAACGCTCATCAGAATCCCATTCGATTTGTCCTCTGTAAGTTCCTTTTCTGCCGGCGTCTACTATACCATAGATTGGTAGGCCAAAACCTTCTTCTTGGTTCTTTGGCGCGGCCATGAATTCAACTTTTTCAACCCGACCCCACGAGAGCATCACTTCTCCAAGCTCAAAGTCATAAACACCGATACTTCCACCAATGTCTTCACTATTACCCGCTTTAATTTCCATTGCGGCCCCATTTTTAAAAGTAACCTTAGCGCGATCTCTTCTTTTGGGTTCAATTGACTTTAGGTCACCAAAACGCGCTTTAAACTCATGTGGCGTATCAGAGAACTTGTCATCCCAAATGCTTAGCACGCCTAAATCAATGTTTAACCAAGAACCACCGTCTTCATTTTCTTCTGAAAGGGCTTTAATTTCTGATTTAGACAGGTATTGTAACAAGTCGTTGGATGTTTTAGTACCGTTGAATACTTCTACCCAGAATACTTCTGCTTTTTGAGCACCTTTACCACCCCATTTAATAGGGCCAGTGTATACATCGCCACTAATTGTGGTGACTTTACCGTATATAGCAGTATTCTTTTGTGCTTTTGATTGGTTAGTTATTACAACCATTCCAACCAATATGCCAATGATGAGTATTATGCTTCTTATCATTTCCCGACTCATTTGATTCTGTCTATGCATACTACAAACGTATAGTGTTGGTTGTTGAAATTGAACCTGTTTAGGCCAAACTAGTGCTTTCATATTCTGAATCGGGAAAATTAACGACTGAACCTTTAGTTAATTAGGAAACCTACTCCTGTCAATGTCTGGAATAATGCGTAACGCGTTTTTATAATAGATCTTTTTTAGCACGTTGTCTGAAAGCCCAAGACCATACATACGCCAAAACGCATGGTATCGCTTATAGTAAGGAAAATATTCATCGTTCGATTCTAAAACCCTGAAGTAAGTGGGGTATTCTTCTGGCTTGTAAGAATCTTTTCCAAAAAGGACTCTATCCTGATATTTCTCTAAGAAGGCTTTGGCAAAACGAGGTTGTCTACCTAGTTCTGCTATTACCGCACCAATTTCAACTACCATATTCGGCATGTCATCTAAAAGTTCCCCCAAATGATTGAGGTCGTTGGCATACCAACCCATGTGAGCAGCTATGAAGGTTGTGTTCTTATGTTTTTTAAAAACGTTATGCTGTTCTTGAATTAATTGCTTGAAAGGAGCAGGGTTATTGTCTTCTCTTTTTCTTCTAGGGTGTGTTTTTAATTCTAACCATCTTTCATTATTAGCATCGAAAGGCTCCCAGAATTGTTTTGGATCTCCCGTATGAATTAAAACAGGAATCCCAAGCTCACCGCATTTAGCCCACAGAGGATCTAAGCGAGGGTCATCTACGGCTACACGGTTTCCGGCTTTATCCTTAACAGAAAATCCTAAGCTTTTGAATATTTTTAAGCCTCGTGCGCCTTGGTTATAGTCTCGTTCTAATTGAGCAGCAGCGCGAGGCCCCCATTCATCGTCTATATTATTAAAGTTGGCGTTGGCAAAAACGATAAACCGTTTTGGTTGATTTACTTTAATGTTTTTAATAGCATCGACAATAGCCTTTCCATTTCCTCCAGATAAATTGACCATTAAGCCCATATTGAGCTCATCCATTTCGGAAGCGAGCTTATTCAAGTCTCTTTCACCCATTCTCCACTGATGGCTGTGTACATCAATAAAAGGAAACTTTGATTTGAAAACGGGGTTTTCAGGAACTACTAGAGAAGACGGGGGGTCATATTCTTCGAAAGTAACGGCTTGCCCAAAACTTATTTGATAAGTAATGGTAAAATAAAGCACTATCAGTAGGTTTCGTCTTTTCATAGCCACATAGGTTTAGTTTCGTTATCGGATTTGAACCATGAAGGTTTTATAAGCCCGATTAACAATGTAATTTATCGGACTAAATCGTTTTGTACATGGAAATTTCTTTAAAAGGAAAGGTAGTTTTAGTAACGGGAGGCTCTCGAGGAATCGGAAAAGGCTTCTGTATAGCGCTAGCAGCATCTGGAGCACAGGTTGCCCTTCACTACAATCGGAATCAAGAAAAAGCTGAAGCAGTAACTTCTACACTCCAGAATGGATCAAAGGCATTTGCGGCAAACCTTGAAAACATAAAGGAAGTCATTAAGTTGTTTGAGCAAGTAAAAAGTGAATTTGGTCAAATAGACGTGTTGATTAACAATGCAGGTGTCGCTTTTTCTTCTGATTTAAGCCAAAATGACGAGGATTGGTTAGATCACTGGGACAGAACATTTGCCATTAATACTCGGGCTACGGGACTTTTATGTAAAAAAGCCATTGCTCACTTCAAAGAAATAGGTGGCGGAAGAATTATTAACATTTCTTCCCGTGCGGCCTTCAGAGGAGATACTTTAGACTATTTGGCCTATGGGGCTTCTAAAGGCGCAATTCCGTCATTGACAAGGTCTATCGCTCGCTATTGCGGAAAAGATAATATCAAAGCATTCAATATTGCACCAGGTTTTGTAAGAACAGACATGGCACAGGAATTTATGGATCAATATGGAGAAGGGTTTGCGCTCGATGATATCGCTTTGAATGAATTGACCGAACCAAAAGATTTAGCGCCGATGATTGTGCTACTGGCTAGTGGACTGGCGGATCATGCTACGGGCAGTACCATTGATATTAATGCAGCGAGCTACGTTCATTAATTAGAGTTTATTGTTTCTTAATTTAAGCTTATGAAAAAAAGATGCGCCTGGTGTGAGAATAGCTTCGAAGCTTATGTGACATATCATGATGAGGAATGGGGAGTACCTGTTCACGACGATCGTGTGCATTTTGAATTTCTAATTTTAGAAGGTGCTCAAGCTGGTTTAAGTTGGTCTACGATTCTAAAAAAGAGAGATGGCTATCGGAAAGCTTTTGCCAACTTCGACCCTAAAATTGTTGCGGAATATCCGCAGAGTTTAGTGGAGGAGTTACTGCTCGACCCTTCAATAATTAGAAATAGACTTAAAGTACAAGGTACAGTAATCAATGCCCAGAAATTTTTAGCTGTTCAGCAAGAGTTTGGCTCTTTCGACAAATACATATGGTCATTTGTAGGCGGTAAGCCTATTGTAAACCAATGGAAAGACATGAGTGAGGTACCCGCAACCACTGCTGAATCTGATGCTATGAGTAAAGATTTAAAAAAGAGAGGATTCAAGTTTGTTGGGAGCACTATTATGTACGCCTACATGCAGGCTTGCGGCTTAGTAAACGACCACGTTATAGACTGTTTTAAGTATAAAGCCTAGTTTTTAATATTCAGGACTACCTTTTTTCGAGGTAGTTCAATCGTCCACATGCCCACCGCAGTGGTATCGTTGGCAATCATCGGTGTCGTGTAGAGCAGTATTTTTCCGTCATCTATTTTCTGAACATTCGCCTCGGATTCTATCCCCGCTTCGCTGTTATATAAATAGGCATCAAATATTTGTTTGGCCTTTCCAGAAAGGTCTCTTGGCTCATCAAAAAAGTAATGATCTTTAACGTATAACGAGTCATTGCCATACCGAATATTCAGTACATACGTATCTGAAATGGGTTCTGGCAATGCACTAAGTCGGAAATCTGATGATATTTCGTTACCCATTTTCATTGCTTCTTCTTGAATTTCAGCATCAGAAATAACTCTAATTTCTCTCGCATCCATTTCGGCTTTAGCACCGGCAGTATCTATTTTCTGGTTGCCACAACTCTGCAGCAAAAGAAGTAATATTATGAAGACTGTAATGTTTTTCACACGCTTGTTTGTATGGAATGGTATACAAATGTATAACGGATTGCTTTTGTTTTTTAATTTTGGGACTTAATACCTCAAAGAATGATTGAAAAACTCGTTGCCATAAAGGATAGATTTGAAGAAGTAGGTCAGCTGATTATTCAGCCAGATGCTATGTCTGATATGAAAGTTTACTCTAAACTTAGCAAGGAGTATAAGGACTTAGAAAAGATTGTAAAACTCTATGATGAGTACCAGAGTGTTCTTGACAACATTGCCAACTCGAAGGAAATACTGAAAACGGAAAAGGATGAAGAGTTTCGTGAAATGGCAAAAATGGAGCTCGACGAATTGAATCCAAGGCAAGAAGAGCTGGAAGACGAGTTGAAAATTCTGTTAATTCCGAAAGACCCAGACGATGAAAAGAATGTAATCGTGGAAATTCGAGCGGGTGCTGGCGGTGATGAGGCAGGGATTTTTGTGGGCGATATGTTTAGGCTTTATGAGCGCTTTATCGACTCTAAAGGATGGAAAAAGGAATTGATCAGTACCAATGAAGCCTCTTCTGGTGGGTTTAAAGAAATTGTTTTTGGGGTAGAAGGCGAAGATGTTTATGGTTCATTAAAATTTGAATCAGGTGTGCATCGCGTTCAAAGAGTTCCCGTTACGGAATCACAAGGCAGAGTACATACTTCAGCGGTTTCTGTAGCCGTGCTTCCAGAAGTGGATGAAGTTGACTTTGACTTGAACATGAAAGATGTAAGAAAAGATACCTACCGTAGTTCAGGAGCAGGTGGTCAGCACGTAAATAAAACAGAGTCGGCTGTTAGGTTGACGCACATCCCAACCAATACAGTAGTAGAATGTCAGGATGGTCGTTCGCAGCATAAGAATTATGCGAAAGCCTTACAAGTATTGCGTTCTAGACTCTATGAGCAAGAGCTTAAAAAGCAGCAAGACGAAATTGCTGGAGAGCGAAAATCACTTGTGGGAAGCGGGGATCGATCGGACAAAATCAGAACGTACAATTATCCGCAAGGAAGAGTCACTGATCACAGAATTAGTTACTCAGTCCATAACCTACCGACAGTAATGGACGGACAAATAGAAGACTTCATTGAAAACCTTCGTATCGCTGAAAATGCTGATAAGATGAAGAGCGGTGAGTAATTATGAAGTGTTTTCAAACTGAAACCAGCTTGTCGCCAAGAAAACGAGGCTTCCATTTAATTACCGGCGAAATTCTAAAAGCATTGCCGGAAATAAGTCAGGTAAATGCGGGTCTTTTACATGTACACATTAAGCATACTTCGGCAAGTCTGACAATAAATGAGAACGCTGACCCAACTGTGAGAGAAGATTTTGAATCTCATTTCAATATTCTCGTACCTGAAGAGGCAACGCACTACCAACATACTTTTGAAGGACCGGATGATATGACGTCACACATCAAGGCGTCACTTTTGGGCGCTTCAGTGACCATTCCAATTACTAAGGGGAGGTTAAACTTGGGTACTTGGCAAGGAATTTATCTGTGCGAACACAGAAACCATGGTGGCAGCCGATCACTTGTGATTACTGCCCAAGGCGTATAAAACTTTTAAGAAGCGTAGTCTTCAGCTTCTAACTCGAAAAGTCGATTCACCGAAGTATTGAAAATTTCTGAAATCTTTAATGCAAGTACAGTCGAAGGGGTGTATTTACCTCGTTCAATAGCATTTATGCTCTGACGAGATACACCAACAAGCGTAGCCAGCTGTTCTTGGGTGATTTTTTTCTTCTTACGTTCTTCTTTGAGTATACTCTTCATTTCTGATGGAAATGTTTAATGCTCAATATTAGGTCTAAAAGCATTTTCAAACGAGACAAGTGGAGTTAACTTTATATTACATTTTATGCCTGAATTAGACTTTATTGTTACACAGCTGTTAAAAAAATGTGAAGCGCTTCTTAACAATTGAGTTTTGAACTATCTTTGTGCTCCTAAAACGAAAAAAACTATGTTGTTTGATCCACCAATTGCTTCTGGCGCGAATACTTTTCTTTGGATTGTTGTAATTCTTATCGGAGTTATAGGCGCAATTAGCCAACATGATGCCCTATTCAAAGGGAAGAAGAAAAAAGAAGAGCACTAGTCAAATCCTCTTAACCAGTTTGTAGTAGTCAAACACGGTTATTCTAAAAGCTTCTCGCGTCTTTTCTAAATCTAGAAAAGGCTTCCATTCCTCCTGTACTTTTATTGTAAAAGTACTTCCTTGCTGTATTTGTGCATAAATACCATCAGCGAAAGCCACCTGTTCCGTTTTGTTTCCATTAGCATATTGAATCTCACCAGATTCGCCATTGGGATTCCTCCATTTTACTTCTAGTGATTCATTTTCTTTGACCACACCATTAGGTTCAAGCAACAAGTACGCTTCATCATATCGCCAATTATTTACAATCGCTAAGTTTATCACGGGCTGATCGTTTGAAAGCTCTCTTTTCTTTAAACGAAAGATGTTAAGTTTAGCGGCCTCCATTTCCTCGACTTCATAATAGAATTGGCGAACGTTTTTAAAGAAAAGGTTAGAAGCATCATCTGTTTTAAAAGTGATAGCCGATTGATCCACTTGTTTCTTTTTATCAGGATTACACCCAAAAAGCAGGGATAGAAAACAAATGGCAATGAGTATTCTGAAGCGCATGCCTTTTTAACCGACTGTTAAGCGTCTTGTTTATGAATTTTGCTAACCTCCTGAATCAAATTCCAGGCATTTTCAACATGGTAAGCCTCTAAGTTTGTATTACCGAAGGCTAAACGCAAGGTAAACTGATCTAGCAGCTTGGTTTGTGTAAAGAACAGGCGACCAGATTTATTGATTGTATTCATAATCTGTTCGTTGATATCGTCTAAACGATCTTCTTTTGCCGACGTAAACCTAAAACAGACTGTATTTAAAGGTACTGGAGCCATTAATTCGAAATCTGGATGGTCGATAACTTGCTTTGCTAGCCATTTACCAAGGGCTACGTGTTCTCGAATCTTCTTTTGAATGCCTTCAACACCCATTTCTCGAATTACAAACCAGAGTTTAAGTGCCCTAAACCTTCTACCGAGTGGTATGCCCCAATCGCGATAGTTCTTCACCTCTTCGTCTACAGAAGTCTTCAGGTAGTCAGGCGTAATTGTAAATGTGTTGACTAATGCAACTGGGTCTTTAACAAAATACGCGGTGCAATCAAAGTTCGTAAACATCCACTTATGTGGGTTGAACACAAATGAGTCTGCATCGTCAACACCTTCAGCCATCCAGCGTAATTCAGGAAGCACAAGTGCTGTACCGGCATATGCTGCATCTACATGATGCCATATTTTATGCTTTTTACATATCTCGCTAATCTTGGAAATTGGATCTATGGCAGTGGTGCTTGTTGTTCCGATTGCCGAGATCACGCAGACAGGGGTGAACCCATCAGCGATATCTTTTTCTATGGTTTCCGCTAGAATATCTGATCGCATAGCAAAGTTTTCATCGACAGAAACCTGTCGGAACTGGGAAGCTCCGAACCCTGCAATTTTCACCGCTTTTTCTATGGATGAATGTATTTCTGAGGAAGCGTATACGGTGAATTTTTGTTCGTTGAACCCTTCTTTGTTAATGCTAAAGTTCGTTACTTTTTCCCGCGCTGTTAATAAAGCACTAAGCGTAGCGGTGGAGGCGGTGTCTTGGATTACGCCGGTGTATTCATCTGAAAGACCGAGCATCTCTCTTATCCAAATCATCACCTGTTCTTCCAGCTCTGCCGCGGAAGGAGAAGTAAGCCAAATCATGCATTGAGACCCGAGTGTGCTCATCAACATTTCCGCTAAAACAGAGGCTTTGCTCTTATTCGCAGGGAAATAGGCCATAAAATTTGGGCTTTCCCAGTGTGTGATCCCTGGCATAATCACATCTTTGAAATCTTTAAAGATAGCATCGAAAGACTCTGCTTTTTCCGGAGCGCTGTTAGGAAGTTGCTTGAGAATGTCGCCTGGTTTTATATCAGGTAACACAGGTAGGTCCTCAACGTTTTCAAAATAGTCGGCCATCCAATCGACCAGCTCATGTGCGTGCTTTCTAAAATCTGACGTGTTCATGCCTTGCTATTAATGAAGCACAAGTTAGTCAAGAACTCCTGCATGTAGAGCAACTAAAAGAAATTTCGACCTGAAGTTCGAAAGGCGCTACAGCTTTGTGATCAAGTTCTCGTAGTAAGTTTGGCTAATCGGAATTGTACACTCCTTTATATGTAATTGGTGTTTTTCGACTTTGAGGATTATGGTCTTATTAACGATATAAGAACGGTGTACTTTGATGAAGTCATCGCTTGAAACAAGAGATTCAGCCTCATCCATTTTCATTCGGCAGAGCACTTTCCTTTCAGATGTATGAAAGCCTACATAATTACCATCACCTTTGATATATCTTAAATCGGACTTTTCTATTCTGATAAATTCGTAGCCACTTTTTAGAAATAGGTAATTTTGGCTAGCCTTTTCTGTTTGCTCTGCCAATTTGTTGACTGCCTTCAAGAATCTACCAAATTCGAAGGGCTTGAGTAAGTAATTGTTATCTTTTTCATACCCAATGTTAGTTGGCTTAGGTGCTTCCTTCAACTAAATGTGACCAATTGTCCTTTGAATGTGGTGGAATGAAAAAATGGGTTGTTCTGCTGCTTTTAAATTGCCAATTTGTTTGAAAATTAGTCAATATGAACGCCCCTTTTCATTTAGCCTTTCCCATTAAAGATATCAAAACAACCCGCACTTTCTATGGTGATGTTCTAGGTTGTGAAATAGGTCGATCCACAGAGAAATGGATCGACTTTAACTTTTTTGGGAACCAATTGAGTGCCCATGTCAAACCTGAAGAATTGGCTAAAGCCAGTACAAACGCAGTTGATGGTAAGCAAGTACCGGTTCGCCATTTTGGAGCAGTTTTAGAATGGGAGGGTTGGCATAAATTGGCCGACAAGCTTAAAGGCGTAAAGACCGAGTTTATCATCGAACCTTATATTCGGTTTGAGGGAGAGGTCGGGGAACAGGCCACTATGTTTTTTCTCGACCCGAGTGGTAATGCGCTTGAGTTTAAATCTTTCCGTGACCCATCTCAAATTTTTGCCAAATGAAAAAGCCATTAATCCTTACTCTATTATGCTGCTTGTGTGTTTTTGTACATGCACAGGAAGACTTTTTATTGGAGCCAGATCGAGTATTCGATGGGAATGAAATGCACAGCAATTGGATTGTAACGGTTTCAGGGAATACAATTACATATGCTGGGCCGAAGAAGAGTATTAAGGCAAAGAAGAGGATCAAGCTTAAGGGACAGACCTTAATGCCTGGATTAATTGAAGGGCATTCCCATATTTTGTTGCATCCCTATAACGAGACCTCTTGGAACGATCAGGTACTAAAAGAGTCATATGCCGAAAGGTCGGCCAGAGCAGTTAACCATTTGCGGGCATCCCTTATGGCTGGAGTGACAACCATGAGAGACTTAGGGTCGGAAGGAGCTGGATACACGGATGTTGGAATCAAACAGGCGGTCGAAAAAGGAGTCGTGCCGGGTCCTCGACTATTAGTGGCCGGTAAAGCGATTGTCGCAACGGGAAGTTATGGGCCCAAAGGATTTCATGAAGGTGTGAATGTACCTTTAGGCGCCGAACCGGCCGACGGTTTTGATGACTTAATTCGGGTAACGAGGGATCAGATTGGCCACGGAGCCGATTTTATAAAAGTCTATGCTGACTATCGTTGGGGACCGAATAGGACTGCTCAAGCTACTTTTACGGTAGCTGAATTGAAAACCATTATAGAGATAGCTGAAAGTAGTGGTCGCTATGTAGTGGCGCACGCTTCCTCTGAAGAGGGCATGCGGAGAGCCATTGAAGCAGGCGTAGAAACTATAGAACATGGTGATGCAGGAACACCTGAGATTTTCAGGTTGATGGCGAAAAAAGGTATTGGATTTTGTCCGACTTTGGCTGCGGGAGATGCTATTACCCAATATGGTGGTTGGAAAAAAGGAGTTGACCCTGAACCATCAAGAATCACGAATAAACGTAAGTCATTCAAAATGGCACTTGATGCAGGTGTGAAAATTGTTTTTGGAGGAGATGTAGGTGTTTTTCGGCATGGAGACAATGTTAGAGAAATAGAAATGATGGTAGAATATGGAATGGATGAGAAAGCATCGTTAATAGCTGCAACAGCTGCTAATGCAGATATGTTTCATTTGAATAAATTGGGTGAAGTGAAAGCAGGGTTTTGGGGAGACTTAATTGCCGTGGAAGGGAATCCATTGGAAGATATTTCGGCATTGAGGCAAGTGAAGCTCGTAATGAAAGATGGCGTGATTTATAAAGGAAAAGATCTATGAAAAAGTTATTAATCTTATCGTTGATAGTACTTTTTTCAGCTTGTAAACAAGAGGAAAAAGCAAATGAAGTTGTTTATGCAACTAAAAGCTTTCATGAAGAGACAAATAAGCCATCAAAAGTTCTGAATGTCGCTTTTCTGGCCATTAATGGCGTATATAATTCGGAGTTGATCGCCCCATACGATATTTTTCAACACACAATATTCCATACTGACCCTGGAATGAAAACCTTTATTGTGTCGCCGACTATGGATCCTATTATAACTTTCGAAGGAATTACGGTTACTCCCCATTATGATTTCGATAATGTCCCTGATATTGATGTGCTGATCGTTCCAAGTGCTGAGCATAATATGGATACTGATCTTGAAGATGAAAAATTAATATCCTTTGTAAAGGAAAAGGGAGGCAAAGCCGAATATATCATGTCCCTTTGCGATGGCGCCTTTATTCTCGCTCAGGCTGGCCTGCTCAATGGATTGAAGGCGACCACCTTTCCTTCTGACATTGGCAAATTTCGAGAGACATTTCCAGAATTGGATGTTTATGAAGACATCAGCTTTGTGCATGACGGTAAAGCCATCACTTCCGCAGGTGGTGCTAAGTCTTACGACCCTGCTTTATACCTAGTTGAGTTTCTTTATGGCCAAAAAGCTGCAATTGGTGTTGGTAAAGGCTTAGTAATTGATTGGGACGTTGATAAAGTGAAGCATATAAAGCCTTAAGTCCCGCGATAATGAAATCAAGTGATGATGAAATCAGCTTCCTTTTAAAAAAGGCCATAGCACTCTCAGACCTAGGCCGTAAAATTGAGGCAGAGGCTTTATATCTAGAAGTATTGGATCTGGATTCAGATAATTTTCATGCAAAGAATGGGTTGGAAACGCTAGTTTCACTAAGTATCCCCCAGTGGCATTTTGATATGCTTGCTGATGAAAACAGAAACAAGGCTTTCCAAAAAGCAATCGAAGAGTATGTGAATAAGAACTCCAATGTCTTAGATATTGGCACAGGTTCTGGCCTATTGGCAATGATGGCAGCAAAGGCCGGAGCTAAGTCTGTTTTGGGCTGTGAAGTGAATACCGATATCGCCGAGGTAGCTGAAAAAGTGGTAGCAGCGAACGGTTATCAAGACCGGATTCGAATTGTTGGAAGACATTCAGATCGGCTAAAAAAGGGTGCAGACTTTGAAGAAAAGTTTGATGTTATTATTGCAGAGGTCTTGGATACGGGTGGTTTGGGAGAAGGGGTTTTGCCCTCTTTAAGGTATGCTATTAACAATTTGGCCAAGTCAAATGCCACAATCATACCTTCAGGAATATCCTTAAAGGCAGTTTTAATTGAAGCACCTAAACTTCAAGCAGTGAATCCGATTCGAGAGATTTCTGGATTCGATTTATCTCCTTTTCAGCAATTCAGAGTGAGCGATACTTATAAATTGATCAATCTAAAAAGGGAACCACATAAGGTCTTAAGCGACGTGTTTCCGCTTCGTAGTTTTGACTTTAAGAAGCTTCCAAAGCCCACTGAATTTGATGCTCCAGATATAGAGCCGCTAAAGATTAACTGTACTGGTGAAGGTCAGTTACATGGTGTTGCGTTTTGGTTTGACATGCATATGGGCCCCGAGGATTCTTATTCTTCAGGTCCTGATGGTGAGTTAGTCCATTGGCATCAGGCGATTTTCTTTTTCGAAAACCCGATAGATGTAAAAAAAGGTCAACAAATTAATTTGGAGACCCTTTATAGTGATGAATTGATTCGTTTTCGACTTGCTTAATAGTCAGAAAAATAATTTTCAAGTTCTTTTAGGGTAGACTCATTCGTTTCTACATCCATTTTCACATTTCCTTTCTCCATCAGAACAATTCTTTCGCAGACTTCTGTTACATGGTTCAAATCGTGGCTTGAAATTAACATGGTCAATTGATGGTTTTCTTTCCAATCCTTCAAGATGTTTTTCAACCTAATTTGAGTCGTTGGGTCAAGGTTGGCAAAAGGCTCATCTAATAGAATTACTTCCGGATTACCCATTAACGCGGCCACAATACCCACCTTTTTCTGATTACCTTTTGAAAGGTCTCGGATGTACTTCTTCTTTCCGATGATTTCGCCATTAAAAAGTTGCTCAAATTGCTCGAGAAACTCCTTCATATCTCCAGGAGAATAGTCGTGAAGCGATCCAACAAAATCAAAATATTCATCTGGCGTTAGGTAGTCAATCAAGAATGACTCATCAAGGAAGGAGCCTGTATAGTACTTCCAGTCTTCAGTTTTTCTAACATCCACTTCTTTTGAAGTAACATGTCCTGTTGTCGGTCGAATTAGGTCGAGGATCATTCGGAAGAATGTCGTTTTACCTGCACCGTTGTTACCAACTAGACCAAAGCTTTGACCTTTTCCGATCGATAATTCCGGGATGTTGACAACTTCAACTCCCTTATATGTTTTAGATAATTCTTTAACGTCAATCATAATCGAACTATTTATTGTGCGCGAAAGCCTGCGGCAATTTTATGTTTGTTTTGGATAAAGTATTTGGTAATAATATTCAACGATTTCTCCCTAAGAATAAAGCCAATTAGGCCTGCTGCGCCGGTAAGAATAATGCCCAAATCGGCGAAACCGAATATAGCCAACGGACCGTATATCAGGTAGGGAAGAATCATAATTGGGATGGCAATGAGAAACTGTGCCGCACCCACGCCTTCATAGTTAAACGCTGCACGTTTATTCAAATCGATCTTTTTCGGGTTGAACATGGCAATGCGCATAACAGCAAAAACGTTAATACCGATATTAAAAAGATAAGCACAGAAGTTAATCAACACGATCTTCCAGCCGAAATAGCCATAGGCTAGTGATAACACAAACCCTATGGTTGAGATGAGTACGAACAGATAATATTTCGCTTCGATATACTCTTTAAAGGTGGATTTTCGAATCAATACAAAGTCGAAAAAGCTACTGTCCCAACTAAGAAGAAACTGCCCGTATTGGATAAAGAAGATTCCTGTGATAAATACACCAACGAACACGAAAATAAATTCCATATCCTGATATTGCGGATTTGGGTAAAAGATCAGGCCGTAGAAAAGAAAAATGGCACTGAACATTACCGTGTTTCGAGGCCTTTTATGCCTTAAAATCAGTTTAATCTCTGTTGCCATTAATTCACCTTTATGGCCGAATCGTTTTAGGAAGGCAAAATCACCAGAAACCCTAGTTTCTTTTTTCTTAATTGAAATTTCTTCAGGGTAGGTATTATTGACTAAGAAATTGAAATTGAGGTAGTAAAATAGTACTGATACAAGCCATGGAATTGCCGCTAAATAGGGTGTTTCCATAATCATGTTCATCATATTAGATGATATCGTCGAAAGACTTACAATGCCGTAATAATCTAATGCACCAATGCCGGCAAGTACTATAAATGCGTAGAATATGAGATTGGGGTGATCACTAAGCTTTTTCTTGAAAAGAATGATAGCATAGTGAAGCATAAAGGCTAAGCCAACAATAAAGAATAACCACCCTATTGCTTGTGCAGTGCCATTTGACGAATTGATAATTCGAATAGCAAAAGGAGCAAAGAATAGGACGCTTAATATGTTGAAAGGACTGAGTAAACTCTTTCTCAACATAAAGTTGATCATCTTGGCTTTCTTAATTGGCAGGTGCAAATACGGCTGAATAGAAAGCACAGGAACGTTCTGAAGAAAGAATCTAATGAAGAACTCGAAGGCAGCATAATAAATGATTACACTGTTAATTATTGTTAGAGGATCTTTATCGGGTAGAATAGCTTCTACTATCTCATTCAGGAATATTCCGAGCAGCAGCGCATAAATGGTAATCATTAACGCTGCAAAACCAAGAAAGATATTGGCTACAAGGTTCTTGGCCCAAACTGCCGACCTGAATTGCTCTTTCCAAGAGTGACTTAATAGGGCTTGAATCATACGACTAGTTTAAATTTATATCTAAGGCCAAAATACAATCAAGAATAGCGTGGGTGGCTCTCTTGTAAAATGTCTGATTTACGTTTTCGAACGTGTCAGTTGGTTTATGGTAATGTGCGTGATCTTCTACTCCAAAATAAAGAAACGGAATGCCCTTTTTGTGGAAAGCGCCATGGTCAGATTGGCTTGTCCAATCATTATAGCCCAAGTCAGGGGTATCATGTCCTAGTTTCAGTTGAAGTGGTGCAGGATCAATTTTTTCGATTATAGGTTTCAGTTTTGGGTAATGATGTGTTCCAGCAACGTAAAGCTCATTTTTATCATTGATACTAATCATATCCATATTGATATTGAGTACTATCTCTTCTAGAGGAATCTTCTCGTCTTCCAAGAATGCTGTAGCCCCTCTTAAGCCCATTTCCTCACTGTCCAAAGCTGCGAAAATTAGTGTATGTCTAGGCTTATTGGCTCTAAAATATTCCATGAGCCCTAGTAAGGCAGAAACCCCAGAGGCGTTGTCATCGGCACCGTTGTAAATCAAACTGTCTCGCACACCTAAATGGTCATAATGTGCAGTAATAACAAAGGCTTTGTCTTCTTTTCCCCTGATGTATCCAACAACATTTACACCTTCAATTTCTTCTTCTGCCTTATTTTTGAATGTAAATGAGTGACGATAGCCTTTCTTCAATTTCTTGGCCCCCATATCTGTGAATTGGCCAATAATAAATCGTCGGGCAGCTTCAGCGCCAGGAGTTCCGGTTTTTCTTCCTTTTGCGGCATCGTGTGAAAGTCTTCTTAAATCATCGAGCATGAGTTCTGTGTCCAAACGATCTAATTGCGCGGAGGCTGAGATAGTCACACAAAAGGAGAATATAAATACGACAATGAAATTTGAATATCTTTGCATCGTTATAATCGTTGTTGAAGGATTTAGAGCCCTTCAGTTTGGCTTAATTTATCTGTCATAAACATAATCAATACGAAATAAAGTCTTGCGACCATTCATACATAAGTTGTTAATAACATGCTTGTTAGTTTGCTGTGCTAGTCCGGGCATAAGCCAAAACAGCATGGACTTATTGTTGAGCAAACTGCAAATAAGCCAAGCGTTATACCCTCCTGAAGATATGTTAAGTACTAAATCAATTGTGCTTATTTCTGTGCCAGAGGATGGGGACAGGAATGAGTGGAAGGAATTAGTGGATGAACTTCAACTATTCTTAGCAGAAGAGGGAATTGATGCTGTTGCTTATGTCGAAACAGAAACGCTATTTTCTCAACCCAATTTGCTACTAGCAATTCCCGATTACCTAAAGAAAAGGGATATTAACAACCTTATTTTATTCGCAGTAAAAAGCAAAGATGAACCTGTTTTCTTGGCCATGGGGCCTTATAATGGAAAGGACACCTTTTTTAATAAAGGAGATACTTTTTGGGCTAGAGAAGGCGTAAAACTTGAAGGAATTAAAGACGAACTAAGTACTTTCTTTAAGGCAGGAACACTATACAAGGGAAACCTTCTTGTGAATGAGACGGCAGAGTTCTTCTACCCAGAAATGGACCTTGGAGTTGTGGCCAAGAGTGTTCCACCGAAAATTGCCGATTTTAAAGTGGCAATAACAGGAGTTGATAAACCATTTTATGAACAACTTGGTCCTGCAGCTTTTAGGTTTGACAACCTTTACGAGGATGCGAAGTATAAAACCGAGATAAATGATAGAGCCTTCGCCCTTGAGGCCTTAGGCATGGATTCTACAAACGTATTTTATTCGCGAGAGGCGAAACTCACGAATCAACAGCTGCGGAGGGATGGGTTTCAGTACGAATTAAGGTTTGTGTCAGGGCCTGAAAAGCTAGTATATGAATGGATTGCTTTTCCCGACAGAGGCGAACCTCGCCCGACTACGGTTCATAAATTCTATCTGAGTGACCTTCGGAATAACAATATTTACGTGGGTAAGCAGTGGGATGCATCGGCCGATTGGCAAACTGCATTAGACAATTTTTTAGGGCAAATACAGCTGGTTATCCAAAATAACGCGAACTGATCCCTTCTATTTCCCATACGTACCATTTCATTCCTTCTTGGGTTTTCGTCTAACTATATTTAGGTAAACTGATGATAACAACATGAAAAAGATTACTGTATTTTTTGCGTGTCTACTTTTTACAAGTGCCACAGCATTTGCCTTTCAAGCTACACCCATCGACTATGATGCACTTTATAAGATAAAGGATGAAGGCCTGAATAACAGCCAAGTGATGGACATTGCTTGGAATTTAACGGATAGAATAGGACCAAGATTAACAGGTTCTGAAGGGCTTAAAAGAGCATATGATTGGACCTCAGCCGAAATGAAGGAATGGGGTTTAACCAATGTAAAAGTTGAAGCTTGGGGAGAATTTGGTCCTGGTTGGGGCGTAAAGAAATCTTACTTAGCGATGACTGCGCCTTATTATCAAGCCATGATCGGTATACCAAAAGCATGGACGCCGGGAACGAATGGTGAAATTGAAGCGGAGGTTATCTATGTGAATATTCAAAACGAATCTGATCTGGCTAAATATAGAGGAAAACTAGCAGGCAAAGTGGTAATGCTACCAACTACTGCAGCAGCAACCACTACTTTTGAGCCAGATGCTAGAAGGTTTACCGATGAGCAACTTGAGGGAATGACTAGCGCACGTGTTAGTAATGTTGATAGGTCTTTTTCTGCTCGACGAGTTTCAGATTTTAGAAGAAGGGCTCAACTTCGCAACGCGGCTTACCAACTTTTTAAAGATGAAGGTGTTAAAATGGTTTTGGCTACAAATAGAGGTGGTCAGGGAACATTTTTTACTTCAAATGGAGCAAGAAGAGACCCTAATGCGTTGCCTGAAATGGAAATTTCACCAGAGCACTTTAATAGACTTGTTCGACTGGCCGTAAAGGGAGAACCTATTAGAATTGAGGCCGACACGAAAACAGAGTTTCAAAGAAAAGACCTTAAAGGATATAATGTATTGGGAGAAATTCAGGGTACAGATTCAAAGCTAAAAGACGAAGTGGTAATGCTAGGAGCACACCTAGACTCTTGGTTCGCGGGAACTGGGGCTACTGATAATGCGGCAGGTTCGGCAGTAATGATGGAAGTAATGAGAATTCTGAAAGATTCTAAAATTCCGTTGAAAAGAACAGTAAGAATTGCTTTATGGAGTGGAGAAGAACAAGGCTTATATGGTTCTAGAAATTATGTTCAGAATACGTTTATGAAAAATGGACAGCCTAATGGCGAACACGAGAAGTTTTCTGCTTACTACAACATGGACAATGGAACAGGTGCAGTAAGAGGGATTTACCTACAAAGTAATGAAGCGGTGAGACCAATTTTTCAAGAATGGTTTAAGGCCTTCGATGACATGGGCGCAAGCACTGTAACGATAAGAAATACTGGAGGTACTGATCACCAAGCATTCGATGGTATTGGATTACCGGGCTTCCAGTTTATCCAAGATCCGATTGACTATGGTACTAGAACTCACCATTCTAACATGGATGTTTTTGAAAGGCTTCAGGCTGCTGATTTAAGAAAGAATGCCGTAATTATTGCCACTATGGTAATGCAAACGGCTAATATGGATCAGAAAATGCCAAGAAAACCTAAAGTATTTGAAAGCTTAAATAGAAGTAGATAGTACTATCTACTTGCTTATAAGAAAGGCTGCTATTTATAGCGGCCTTTTTTAATATAGGTCAGGGTTGATGAAAGGGATAAGTGCTAAAACGACTGCCGGTTGATAATAATCTGCCCTATTGATAAGGTCTTTGGTCAAGATTCCAACCGCCCCATTAGACTGTTTTGAGTTGCTTCGGTTAAAAACCATATCGTCGGCTACGCCAAGTTCAATGCCATCTCGCACTAGTTTTTGAATCTTTGCTGGTAGCTGAAAGGTAGAGGTTCGTGCATCGCCAGAAAGGGTATTAGATTGGATATAAACCCATGCAAAAGCTTCCATTTTTTCATTACTATCAGCAATACCACCTTCAATTCCTACCCAATAATTGCAATCAGGAAATTTTGCTTTAGCATTCGTACTTCTGTTTTTAGCCCCTTTCCATGTTTCCATATCGGTCATCGGCTGATCGCTAACACCTGAAGGTACAGATACACCCTGAACACTAATTTTTGAATTTGGAAATACTTTTTGAAAAGCGTCTTGAGTACACTTTATTTTGACAGGGTTTCGGGAACCCACTATGACATTAATTTCGGTTGAGCGCGGTGAGTTTTTCATCCATTTTAAGTCTGCTATAGAAAACACTCAGCGCTTCCATTACTTTTTTATCACCAGGCTTTACTTCCCAAGCTTTTTCCATATAAGGCAAAGCTTTACGGGTCCAATCGTGCCCGATTTCTTCCGTTTCTTTTCCTACAATTTCATATTCCTCATTGCTCATAAGGTTTATTCGGGTGTAAATTCTGTTGGCCTGTTCATTAATCATTACCGCATAGTTATAGTTAGCCGTGAAGTTATCAGGAGAATCTTTTAGAAAGCGCTCATAGTTCATCGAAGCTTGTTCGAAATAACTTTCGGATCGTTCTGGCATGCCATCCGCGTAGGCAGATTTGAAAATAATATCAAATAAATCCGCCTGTCTTAGAATAAGCTCCATGTTCCCAGGGTTTCTATTCACTGAAGTATTCAATACAGACTCTGCCTCTTCTAGCTTTTGTAACCTAATTAAGGTTCTAACTTCTTCAATTATATATGGAATGTGATCTGGGTAATTAAAACGTGCATCTTCAACCACGTCTAGCAGGTCGGCAGCACTAACGCGTAAATTTCTTTTTGCAATGATTAGGCCGTCATAAGCTTGCTTGCTCAGAACGTCAAGATCTTTTGCTGCCATATAATTTTCGACGGCCAATTGGTACTTACCGGCATATACGGCACATAATGCCGTGAAAATGAAAGCTCTTGTTTCTGTTGGTTTTGAGATTTTGGAAACGAGAAAAGCGTCAATTGCTTCGTCAAACTTTTGTGCTTGAAAAAGTCGAGTGCCTTCATTAATGCCATTGGCCCATAATATCTCGATCTGGTTTTTAGCCAAGACTTGCAGGTTACTCTTCCTTGTTGTTAGCGAAAGTGTATTGTTGTAAGAGTCAACAACAGTGTTGATTAAGACCGTGAGGTTCGTTTTGAATGGCTTAAGCTTTGGATCTTTAGATTCGAAGATTTCATGATAAACACGAGCCTTCATGAACCAGGCCCTTGGGTTGTCGCTGATACCGGGTTCTTCAAAGGCCTGATCTATTGCTGTTTTGGCCTCGACATAATTCTTGTCATTCAAATGTGTTGTAGCCACAGATATCAAATCCTGAGAATAGCTATTCGCGGAAAGGAAATAGATGAATATAGTGAGTACGTGTTTCAATGATCCAGCAGCCAGTAATTAGCAAAGGTAGTCTTTTTGCAATTCTATTTTATACAGTCCAGCACAGAATTAACTTAAATATACCACACAAAAACGAGCTTTTACATACATTTTTTTGCATTACAGCACAAAAAACTTGTAGATCATACTGCATGTTTGTACATGTAGTGTTCGTTTTTTGCCAATTCGGTCAATTTAGAGACACTTGATGAGTGTGGATAAATCTTAGGCGGCTCATTTGAGCCGCCTAAGCCAGAAGTGTTATTTTTTCCAATTTGGGAGCTTTCCAGGCATTTGTAGTGCCATGTTTCCTTCAAATTTCGCATCCATTGCTTCAAACGATTGTCTAATAGACTTTACATTTATAAGGATAGGGGCGAATTCATCTGCAGCAATATTGTAATTTCTCATTGATGTACCAGGTACGTTAGATGTAGAACCAAAAATATCGAATATGGCATTTTGCGCTCTTTGAGCAGTACTGTATTCCGCATCAATATCTAATCTACTTAAAGTTGGGTCCCCATTAATAGACATTTGTACAGCTTTTAACTCTTTCTCTAAGGCCAATACTTCTTTATAAAGTTGGTTTGCAGTTTCAGCAGGGTAAGTCTTAGTAGCGGCCTTATATTCTTGAACTTTGGTATTCAAATTTCTAAGTACAGTTTGTGTGGCATTAATTGCATTAACCAGTTTGATCGCCTTTTTCTTGAAAGCTGCCATCGCAGCCCAATCAGCTGCTGGAATACTTCTGTTTTCCAGTTCGGAAACTTCGAATTCAACGGGAGGATGTATTTGACTGAGTTCACCTTTAATATTTTGACTCATTGTAACGGTGTATGTTCCGGGAACAACGAAAATGTTTGAAGATGATAGGCTTTGGTTTTGGCTAGCTTGTCGTTGGTTTACCTGGCCGAAGCTCATATAAGTAAGGTCCCATACTACTTGATTCATGCCTTTTGAAAGCCCTTTTCTCAACTCACTAACGATATCGCCAGTCTTGTCTTTAATGGTAAACAGTAAATAGGACGGCAACTCATCTCCTTCAGCTTTGTATTCTTCTACTGTCGGATAAGGAATAGCTTCATTGTTCTTGAAGGCCTCTTTTTCCCTTTTTTGTCTTTCTCCCTTTAGAGAAGATGTTCCTTCTTTTAACCAATACTTAATTACTGCTCCTCGCTGTGGATTAGGAGATGTATGAAACATTTCTCCTTGAAACCCTTTTTGAGGCGAACCTAAACTACCTAGTGGAGTCCAAGTATTGAACATTTTGGATGGTTTAATTTCAAAAATATGCGCGTTTTTCTCGGTTACCTTATCAGCCAGTTCACGTAGTGCACTATAGTTGTCTAAAATGTAGAAACCCCTTCCAAAAGTGGCAACAGCGAGATCATTCTCTCTTTCTTGAATGGCTAAATCTCTGACATTGATTGTAGGTATGCCTGATTTTAAGGCAGACCAGCTATCTCCATTGTTGATGGATACATGGACACCATATTCGGTCCCTGCAAATAGAATATTTGGGTTTTTGTGATCCTGCTCAAGCGCATAAACAGCACCAGTAGGAAGGTTGCTGCTAATATTTTTCCAGTTATTGCCTTTATCGTTGCTTATATAGACGTAAGGGGTAAAATCTCCACTTTTGTGGTTATTGAAAACGGCGTAAACAGTGTTTACATCATGCTTTGACGCAATTAAATCGTAGACATACGTGTTTGCCGGAACACCCGGAAATTTATTGACTTGTTTCCAGTTTTTGCCATCGTCTTCGGTTATGCTGATTTGGCCATCATCAGATCCCACGTAGATCAAACCGGCGGAAAGCCTTGACTCGTCTAATGAAACCGCAGCACCATATCTAGATGTGGAAGCGTTCTTCGCTACAGCATCCATCGGCCAAATTTTACCCATGATTGGTAAGAGGTTTCTATCAATATCTTGGTCTAATTCTCCGCTGATCACTTCCCAAGAGTCACCCCTATCGGTGCTTTTGAAAAGCTTGTTGGCAGCGTAATACAATGTTTTATGATTATGAGGGCTCACCATTAAAGGAGCATCCCAGTTGAAATTATAGGCTTTTTCGCCTTTTCTTGGTCTTGGAATAATCGCTACGCCTTCTCCACTTTTTCTATCGAACCTTGTTAGACCGCCATTTTGATATTGGGCATATACGATGTTGTCATCCACTGGGTCTGGTACTGATTCAAAACCATCTCCACCTTGCGTAACAATCCAGTCGCTGCTGACTATTCCATGCTGACTAACGGTTTGTGATGGTCCGTGAAGACTATAGTTATCTTGTGTTCCGCCCATTACATTGTAGAAAGGCTCGGCGTTATCTACTGAGACTTTGTAGAATTGTGTTACCGGCAAGTTTGTAAAGAACTTCCAAGTTTTACCTTGATCGAATGACTCATAAACGCCGCCATCACAGCCTTGTAATAGGTGATGGTTGTTGTTAGGGTCAATCCACATGGCATGGTTATCCCAGTGTTTACTCTGTTCACCTAGATTGTTAAAAGTCTTTCCGCCATCTTCAGTAAAAGAAGTGAATGTATTGAGGAGGTAAACCCTGTCTTCGTCAACGGGGTCAGCTACTATTTCCTGATAATAATTTCCGCTTGATGATGTACCACTCATTTTACTCCAAGAAGCTGCGCGGTTGGTGCTTTTATAAAAACCACCTTGTCCATTTTGAGCCTCAACGACAGCGTAGATAATTTCTGGATTTGCCGGAGAAATTGTCATTCCAATACGTCCTTTATCAACACCAGGCAGTCCGCTATTTGCTTTTTCCCAAGTTGCGCCTGCATCTTTCGATTTATAAACACCAGACTCGGGACCACCGCCAAGGTAAGTCCATTGTCTTCTTCTTCTTTGGTGCGCCGTAGCATATAAAACATCGGGGTTTCTTGGGTCTATGTGAACCTCATTGACACCTGTATGCTCACTAATTTCTAATACTTTATTCCAATTCTCGCCACCATCGGTAGTTTTGTAAAGGCCGCGATCGCCTCCGGCACTCCAGAGCGGCCCAGTTGCAGCAACATATACTACATCAGAGTTTCTCGGGTCTACTTTAATCATTCCGATGTGTTCTGATTTACTTAACCCTACCTTTTTGAAAGAGGCGCCACCATTAACAGACTTGTATAAGCCATCTCCATAAGAGACAGATCTTTGGTTGTTGTTTTCACCCGTTCCTACCCAAATGACATTGGAGTTATTAGGGTCCATCGTGATAGAACCAATAGAATAGCTCCCATAATTTTCGAAAATGGGAGAGAAAGTTGTTCCAGCATTAGTTGTCTTCCAAACACCACCCGCTGCTGCTGCTACGTAAAATTCACTTGAGTTATTTGGGTTAACGGCTATGTCGGCAATTCTACCCGAAGTTAAGGCGGGTCCAATGCTCCTAAATTTTAGACTGCCAAGGGAGATCCCTTTAAGAGGGTCTTCAACAGCTGATTTATCTTGCTTCTTGTTTTTCTTTCGCTGGGCGAGGCCTTCGTGGCCAGACAAAGTGAAAATGATTAGCAAGGATAGGAGTAAGGAATAGTGTTTTTTCATGGCGTTTTAAGTTTGACGAAGGAATATAAATTAAATACTACAGATTGTGTAGTCGTCTTCCATCAAAGACCATAAAAAAAGGGCTAATCTCGCTTTTGTATAAAATCGCTCCAACTCATTGGTTGAGTAGAATAGGTTTTTTTATAAACCTAAAATCACCTTTCGGCAATTACGAAACATACGGCTGAGACAGCCCTTTTTCTTTATGCTTTCAGTTCTATTTCCTCGCCCTGTTTATTATAGAATGTATAATCCGATAGTCCGAGGGAACTGTCTTTTTCAATTTTTACCCAAGTATGGAATTTTCTATACCATTGCCATCTTTTAGAGAAGACACCTTGAGTGAAGTATGCTTGAAGGAAAGGATGTACTGCAATCGTAACACCTTTTTCGTTCTGAGTGCTTAAAATGTATTCCATGTTCTTTTCAATTTGATCAGAAACAAGAATAGTAGCACTCACTTTACCAGTTCCACCACAGGTAGGACAAACCTCTCTTGTAGTAATACTTAACTCAGGCCTTACACGCTGACGTGTAATTTGCATTAACCCAAACTTAGTAAGTGGTAAAATGGTGTTTTTAGCACGATCATCTGACATGATCTCTCGCATAAACTGATAAAGCTGCTTTTTATTTTCAGCTTTCCTCATGTCTATGAAGTCAATCACGATAATACCACCCATATCGCGTAACCTGAGTTGACGCGCTACTTCTTTGGCAGCCTCCATGTTCACCATCATAGCTGTTGCCTCCTGATCTTCACCAGCATTGGACTTATTGCCACTGTTGACGTCGATTACATGAAGAGCCTCAGTATGCTCAATGATGAGATAGCCTCCTTTTGGCAAACTTACAGACTTGCCAAATAATGACTTCATCTGTTTTTCTATACCAAAGGATTCGAAAACCTTAGCCTTACCGTTGTACAGCTTGGCAATCTTTTCTTTCTCTGGAGCTATTTTCTGGATAAAGCTTTTAATCTCTTCATGAATCTCTTTGTCGTCAGAAACAACACTATCAAATGATTCATTCAAGATATCCCTTAAGAGGGATGAAGCTCTGCTTACCTCGCCTATCACTTTATCTCTTGGGTTTACTTGATGGAGTTTTTTCATTCCATCTAACCAAGTATCGTGAAGGTTTCTGAGGTCTTTATCGAGTTCGCCTACGTTTTTTGTTTTCGCAACCGTTCTGATAATTACGCCAAAATTCTCTGGCTTAATAGACGATATAAGACGCAATAATCTTTTGCGCTCTTCACCATCCGTTATTTTTTTCGAAACGTTAATAGCGTTTGAAAAAGGCACTAAAACCATGTAGCGCCCCGCTATTGATAACTCACAAGTGAGTCGCGGCCCTTTTGTTGAAATCGGTTCTTTAACAACTTGAACAAGAATTTTTTGTCCCTTTGTTAAGACTTGGCTCATTTTGCCAAGTTTATTGATGTCATTTTCGTTCTTGAACTTACCCAGGCCACCTGTATTGTGTTTATTGGTAAGGGCCTGTTTGGTATACTTGTTAAGAGACTTTATCTGCGGACCTAAGTCTAAATAGTGCAGAAAAGCATCTTTTTCGTATCCAATATCAACGAACGCGGCATTTAAGCCTGGAACGATTTTTTTAACCGTTCCTAGATATATGTCACCGACTTTGAACTTACTTTCATCATTGTCGTGATGAAATTCTACTAAGTTCTTGTTTTTGAGAAGGGCTATACGACATCCACTTTGAGTTGAATTGATAATTAATTCATTACTCAATGGGATAGTATTTTATGTGAAAAAAGATCTAAAAATAAGTATAGCACATAAGAAGAAGTTGAAATTACTTCTTCTTATGTCTGTTTTTTCTTAGTCTTTTCTTTCTCTTATGAGTAGAGATCTTATGTCTTTTTCTTTTTTTACCGCAAGGCATAATTGTAATTTTTTAATGTTCTAACTAATTCTTTCGAGGTACTCGTCAGCAGCAGTTATGGTCTGCTCGTTGGCACCTAATTCTTTTACTTTGTTAAACTGTGTCCGTGCTTTCACCATTTGGCCTGTTTCGTAATAAGAAATTCCCAAAAAGAAATTTCCTTCTACATGATCAGGGTAATGTTCAACTAGTGTTTCAAACCTTTCAATAGCATTTGCATACTGATTGGTGTCAATTGACATGATACCCATACTGAATAGCGTCTTTAGATTTTTCGGATCAATATCCAAAATTTCTCTTAACATCATTATTCCTTGCATTGGGCTAGTTGAAGCAAGATACGTCATCGCAACATTGTGCTTTACATCGAGGTTGTTTGGCTCTTGCGCTAACACCTTGTCGTATGCTCGACGTGTCTTTTGGACCAGCATATTGATTTTAGACTTATCTAGCGCATAAGTAAATGCGTTGTAATAAGCATCACCAGCCTTCTGCCAGTGATCAATTTCATTAAATCTTTCAGCGAATAATTCTGCATAGTATGCAGCGCTGTCGTATTTATTAATTTCTATAAATACAGCCATTAAAGAATCAAGAGATTCTGGTTTTAGCTGTATCTGATCATTTACGATTAACTGACTCTTCCATGAGTTAATTCTCGGAAGAAATTCTTCCGGAATTTCAGTACTGTGATCCATGACTCCTCCTGGAACACTATCGTCGATGAACGTTGCTTCCTCTGGTGTACCACCATCAATCACCACTTTCGGTAGGCTATAAAGCCCAACCACTAGGAGAATGGCAACTACTGTGAGTATTACCTGAGGTTTATTCATAAAGCCTTATTGGCTTAAGTTTAACTATTAGCAGACTTAACTTTATCGCTGCTTTTTACTTGTTCAATGAAAACCTTTGACGGTTTAAAGCTAGGAACATAGTGCTCATCGATAACGATAGCGGTGTTCTTAGATATGTTTCTAGCAATTTTTTTAGCTCTCTTCTTGTTAACGAAGCTTCCAAATCCTCTCACGTAAATGTTTTCTCCTTCTGCCATTGAGTCTTTCACTACTGCAAAAAGAGTCTCAACAGTTGTAGTAACATCAGACCTGTCAATGCCTGTTTTATCGGCTATCTGATTGATAACATCTGCTTTAGTCACTGTATCTTATATTTTTAGGTTGATAATATTGTGTAAAAAACTAATTCCCAGTTATTTTGGCCTGCAAAATTAAGCGTTCGGCCCTAATTAAAAAACGTATTCAATAAAAAAGTTAAGTGGCAGGCTTTCAATAACTTCAATATTCAACCAAAACTCATTGGAAAGCGAAATATTTGTAAATCAATTAATTAGCTGGTATCGTCATCAAAAACGTGATTTACCATGGCGTCATTCTAAGGATCCATATAAGATTTGGCTTTCTGAAATTATTCTTCAGCAGACACGTGTCAATCAAGGTATGCCCTATTATCTACGATTTGTGGAGCAATACCCAACTGTAGATGATTTGGCCGAGGCCTCTGAGGCTGAGGTATTGCGTTTATGGCAAGGGTTGGGCTATTATTCAAGGGCTAGAAACCTGCACGCTTGTGCTAAAACGGTATCTACAGTATACGATGGAAAGTTTCCGGATACTTTTGAGGAGCTATTAAAACTGAAAGGAATAGGCCGATATACGGCTGCTGCAATAGCATCAATAGCTTTTGATCGCTCAAATGCCGTGGTTGACGGTAATGTATACCGAGTCCTTAGTCGCATTTTTGGTATATCAGATGATATATCAGATTCGAAAACGCTGAAAATTTTCGAAAAAAAGGCCAATGTGTTGATCGTTGATCAAAGCCCTGGAGAGTTCAACCAGGCCATTATGGATTTTGGGGCTATTCAATGCACACCAAAAAGCCCTTCATGTGCGATTTGCCCAATGAGTAGTTTTTGCTTTGCTTTTAATCAAGGTAAACAAGATACTTTACCAGTTAAAACGAAGAAAGTAAAAGTGAGGAACCGATATTTCTACTATTATATATATGAATATGGCGAACAAATACTGATGAAGGAACGCGGGCCCAAAGACATATGGCAAGGGCTTTACGACTTCCATTTAGAAGAATCACCAGTTTCTAAAGATGATGAGGCGGTGCTTTTACCTGCAGCCGATAAAGCTATTTTCTCACTTCAAGATTTTTCTGAAGAAGTAAAACATATATTGACCCATCAGCGAATTTTCACAAAATTCATTAGGCTACAGGTGAATGATTTAGGTAAATTTGAGTCTTTAGCGGCGGATAAAAATCTGACACCTTATAGAATGGAAGAAGTGCAGGAATTACCAAAGCCCATTCTCATTCAAAACTATTTGAAGCAAGCGTTTTTTTAATTAGATTCAGTAGACAGAATCGACATTTAAGCATAAAATATGGCAGGAGTAAATAAAGTGATCTTAGTGGGTAATTTAGGAAAAGACCCTGAAGTACGTCACTTAGACAATGGTAGAGCAGTAGCAAATTTTTCTCTAGCGACTAGTGAAACATACAAAAACAAAGCAGGCGAACGTGTTACAAATACGGAATGGCATAATGTAGTGCTTTGGACACCTTTAGCTGAAATTGCTGAAAGATTCTTGAAGAAAGGCGGTCAAGTATACATAGAAGGTAAACTCACTACCCGTTCTTGGGACGATCAAGAAGGAAATAAGAGATATACTACTGAAGTAGTTGGTCGTGAACTGACCTTGCTTGGTAGAGCCGAAGGTGGTGGAGGAGCTCCACAGAATGCCGGAGCGGTAAACACTCCAGCTGAAAGTCCCGTATCAACAATACCGGAAGACGATACAGACGACCTACCATTCTAATGTTGGACTAACGCGTATAATTTGGACTTACCCTCAGACGACCCCGAGCCTAGTTTAGCGCTCCTTTCTCAATTCGTAGAATTACCTTTTTCATATTGGTTAGTAAACAGTATTGCTTTTGCAGTGCTAATACTTGCCTCTGCCCTTATATCTGGTTCTGAAGTGGCATTTTTCTCCTTAAGCCGTGAACAGTTAAAGGATTTTGAGAAAGGAGATTCTCCTTCAGGCAATGCCATTATGAAGTTATTAAACAGGAGAAGGCATCTTTTGGCGACAATATTAATCATGAATAACCTGATTAATATTGCGATAGTAACACTCTCGACATTTTTCACTTGGAGCTTAGTGGGTACCAAAACAACTGAAGGCAAGGTCATTATTACCCTATCTATCATTGTCACATTCATCATTCTATTTTTCGGAGAGGTTGTTCCCAAAAACTTCGCAAATCAGCATAATGTAAAATTCGCTAAGGCAACAGCTAAAGGCCTCCTTTTACTAGAAAGACTTTTAAGACCCTTCTCCTTTTTTCTGATCGCGGTAACGAATGTCATTGAGAAAAACGTGGAAAAGAAAGGGCATGAAATTACCGTGGATGGCTTAAATCAGGCTCTTGAAATGACTACCGATGAAAATACATCGGAAGAAGAGAAAGGAATCCTAAAAGGTATTGTAAACTTTAGTACGCTTACGGTAAAACAAGTCATGAAATCGAGAATGGATATAACCGCGGTAGAAAACACCCTTGATTTCCATGAGTTGATGGATAAAATTAACAAGTGTGGTTTCTCTCGGATTCCCGTTTATAATGAAACCATAGATAAAATTGACGGCATCCTGTACATCAAAGACCTAATTTCTCATATAGAGCAAAATGAAGATTTTGCTTGGCAAGAATTGGTAAGGCCTGGGCTATATGTGCCAGAAAACAAGAAAGCGGATTCTTTGCTGAAGGACTTCCAAGCCCAAAGAGTGCATATGGCCATTGTGGTTGATGAATATGGAGGAACCTCTGGACTGATTACAATGGAGGATATAATTGAGGAAATTGTCGGCGAGATCAACGATGAATTCGACGATGAAGATGTAGCCTATAATAAACTTGACAACTCCACGTATATATTCGAAGGCAAAACTTCCTTAAACGACTTCTGCAAAATAGTAGGAGCAGAACAAACCTTTTTCGATGAAGTAAAAGGTGAAAGTGAATCCCTAGGTGGTTTGTTGTTAGAGATTAACGAAAAACTACCGAGAGCTGGTGAAAAAATATCATTTGAAAACTTCTTATTTACTATTGTAGCCGTAGACCCAAGGCGAATAAAACGGATTAGGGTACTGATAAAACCTACAAACTGATTTGACTAAAAGGAGAACATACTTTCTGCAATTATTGATTTTAGTGCTTATTGTAGTTTCTTCATGCGAGGAGGTTTACTTACCTAAACCCAGTGGTTACAATAGGATAGATTTACCAGACCATACCTATCAGTCACTGCCAGATACATTTCCCTACCAATTTGATTACTCTAGATATGCCGAGTTATTAGGCGACTCTAATAAACTTGCAGACCGATATTGGTCGAATTTATATTACCCTCAATTCGATGCCTTGGTTCAAATCACATACAAGGATTTAACGGAAGGAGACAACAGTGTTTCGACCCTTTTGAATGAGTCTTTTGCTTTAACGATGAAACACGATCGGCGGGCCTATGGCATTGAAGAAAAGCTAGTGCCAATACCGAATGGGCAAATAGCGAGTGTTACGCGTTTAGAAGGAGAAGTCCCGACACAGCTACAATTTTTCACCTCCGATTCTGTCAGACATTTTTTCAGAGGCGCGTTGTACTTTAATACGGCCACAAAAAACGATTCTTTAAAACCCGTTATCGATTTTATTACAAAAGATGTGCTGCATATGCTCAACTCCTTTGAGTGGAGGTATGAGTAGGTCTCGCTGTTTTGTTTTCGGTTAGATAACACACGGTAAAACCCCAATTTTCTCTTTTTTCAATTAGTTTTAAGCATGCCCTCATTCTTTAACACAAGTATTGAGTTTCTGAAAGGCGTTGGACCGCAAAAAGCGGCACTAATTGGTGCTGAACTATCCTTATTCACTTATGGTGACTTGGTACAACATTACCCTTTTAGGTATGAGGACAGGACTAAGTTTTACAAAGCGTCTGAAATTACAGGAAACTTGCCTTTTGTACAGGTCAAAGGACGCATTACTAAATTAGATACCGTCGGGGAGCTACGAAAAAAACGTTTAGTGGCTAGGTTTTCAGACGATACAGGCCATATAGAACTTGTTTGGTTTAAAGGGATTCCATGGGTAAGTAAGAAGCTCAAGCTTGGGGTAGACTATGTGGTATATGGTAAGCCTGCTGCTTACGGTAGAAAGGTAAACATAGCGCACCCGGAAATAGAGGTGCTAACAACCCAAAATGATAAAGCAGCGTTCCTTCAGCCGGTTTATCATACATCTGAAAAGATGAAAGCTAAGTTTTTGGATAGTCGAGCCATGTCTAAGCTCATTAGGCAAGTAATGGTACTTTCAGAACAGCACATCAGGGAAACGCTGCCTCAAAAGCTTACAGAACAGTTTAGTCTAATAGAAAAGAAATTCGCCCTATGGCATATTCACTTTCCTTCCAATACAGAGTTGCTTCAAAAAGCACAATTCAGACTAAAGTTTGAAGAGCTTTTCTTTATCCAGCTGAGGCTGCTTAAGCTTAAAATTTCGAGAATTGATAAGTTTCGGGGTCAAATATTTCGCGATTCGGCGCTGCTTACCTCTTTTTACAATGACCACTTACCATTTGACCTCACTAACGCTCAAAAGCGAGTAATTAAAGAGATTTATTTCGACATGAAATCAGGTAAGCAAATGAATCGTTTGCTTCAGGGTGATGTAGGCTCTGGAAAAACAATTGTCGGTTTTATATGCATGCTCCTGGTGGTGAGTTCAGGCAGCCAAGCCTCTATGATGGCACCAACCGAAATTCTTGCTGCACAGCATTATGAAGGACTTAAGGAATATGCTGACAAACTAGGCTTAGGCATTGCTAAACTCACAGGATCTTCAAAAACTAAAGAGCGGAGGGTGATTCATGAAGGTCTATTATCGGGTGAAATCAAAATTTTGGTAGGTACCCACGCCCTAATAGAAGATACTGTCCAATTTAAGAACCTAGGGCTTGCTATAATAGATGAACAGCACCGGTTTGGCGTAGCCCAACGGGCTAAACTCTGGAACAAGAATAAATCCGTTTACCCCCACATTCTTGTAATGACGGCCACGCCTATTCCAAGAACTTTGGCCATGACCCTTTATGGCGACTTAGATGTTTCGGTTATCGATGAAATGCCGGCGGGCAGAAAGCCTATTAAAACAATACATCAGTATGATGCCAAAAGACTAGAGGTTTTTGGTTTTATGAAGAAGGAAATTGCCAAAGGGCGCCAGATTTATGTAGTATATCCGCTGATTGAAGAATCTTCAAAACTAGATTTGAAGGACTTAATGGATGGCTATGAAAGTATTGCAAGAGCCTTTCCAGAAAACCATATCAGTATAGTTCATGGTAAAATGAAACCCAAAGACAAAGACTTTGAAATGCAACGCTTCGTCAACCATGAAACGCAGCTTATGGTGGCCACTACGGTTATTGAAGTGGGCGTAAATGTGCCCAATGCATCCGTCATGGTTATTGAAAATGCCGAACGCTTTGGTCTAGCGCAGCTTCACCAACTTAGAGGGAGAGTGGGTAGAGGAGCGGATCAATCTTATTGCATTCTTATGACAGATTATAAGCTAAGTAAGGAAGCGAAGACGAGAATAGAAACCATGGTGAAAACCAATAATGGCTTCGAGATTGCAGATGTAGATTTAAAGTTAAGGGGCCCGGGCGATATTACGGGCACACAACAAAGTGGCGTTTTGGACTTATTGATTGCGGATATAGCAACAGATAGTAAGATTCTGCAAATAGCTAGAAATGCAGCGAGTGATCTTTTAGAAGAAGACCCTGAACTGGCAAGTCCGGAGAACAGCAACATTCAAAGACATATTCAGTCTTTAAGTAAAACTACCGTAAACTGGGGTAGAATTTCTTAAGCCCCCCTTAAAATCGCCATAAATAGGACGCCTTAAAGAAGAAACCACTAAAGGTCTGTAAATAGTTGTCTGACGGTACGTAAGATTGCCCATCCCATTCGGTTCTTTCTAAAACCGTACTATAGCCCAAGTGCACCACGGTACCCGGTATGTAGGTGAAGGATGCTAAAAAGTTAGGGCTCCACACTTTTGAAAGGCTATTGTACTGACCAATTGCCCGAAAGAATAGGTATTGGTTAGCCTGATATACTAAACGACCGCGTACGATGTGTAGGTCGTAATATTTGGCATCCGTAGCCTCGCTGAACAGAGAAACAAAGTTATGCGCTAGCTGAAAATTCAATTTATCCGAAGCCTGATAGTCCACAGAATTTCTAATTCGTTTGCCATAGCCCTGTTCAGCCGATTGATAAAAAATACCATTGTCCCAATCGTAATTCGTGCTAATTCTTAGTCTTTTGTTTAGTTGAGAGCTAGCAGAAAGGCTGATCGAACCGTCTTTAAATTCTACGCCCTGAAAAATCTCTGTAGAGCGATCGGCTGAAACGCTAAACCTGGTATTCTTGGGCAAGTTTGCTGCGATAGACCCATAGAGAACACTCTCGTTTAGCCCACTGGGTTTGTCTTTCGTCAACGATCCATAAAGGGTAAAATCCCATCTTTGAACCAACTTATCCTTCTCTGGGAAAAGTTTTGGGCTCACTGATCCAGAAATCCTAGAAATGCCTGTTCTTGTAACAAAACCTACTTGAGACTGAAAATCTTGGGCGATGTCTTCGATAGTAAAATTGCCATTAAATGTTCTGGTGTTTCGAGAGACTCTTAGTGAGGTAGAATTATTACTGTTTGAGGCACTATTTCTATCGGCCTGTGTCACAGAATTTAAAAAGTTACCACTGATTACATTCGCTTCATTGAACCTATATTGTCCATCGAGGCCGAGAACCGTATTAAACCCGCCATTTCTTGCCCTGTGTGTTCCTATTAGGCCTAAATAACTATCTTGTTTAAAAGAACGCATATACCTTAGAATACCCACATCTGCTGTTTCATCTTCTGAGAAATCAGCCAAAGATTGGTCGGCCCGATCCAGCGCGTAAATTGTAGAGATGATATTTTTATCACCAATTTTCCCCGTCAACTTAGTGGCCGTTCTTGGCGATACAATGGTTCTCGTATTTACGACTTGCCGAATCGGCGAAAACATAGAGGTACCCGCAAAATTGAAGTTCTGGCTACCCTCTAAGAAAAAAGGTCGTCTTTCAGGGTAGTTTATCGCAAATCGCTGGTTCACCTCCACCTGCTGAGCGTCAGATTCCACCTGACTGAAATCCGGATTTATGGTGGCATCTAGCACCAGCTCTGAAGTAATGCCCACTTTGGCTGTTAAGCTAGGTTCAAAGTTATCGCTTGTTACACTTCGTCCACCTTCTTGAATCGTACTATTGCTGTAAGTAATGGCTGGTAATAACTCTAGAAGAGTGTATTTCCTCACGCCCGAATATTTTAAGGGCATCATCTGGGTTAAGAATGCAAAGCCCTTTTCAGGGTCTAAAGCAGGGTAAGAAACCTGTGTAGAAAGCCTAGAAATACGGCGTTCGAAAATTACACCCATCTCAACATCGCCCTCATCATCGCTATAACGAATACTTTTAAAAGGAATCTTAATTTCTACGCTATATCCTTCATCGTCAATTTTGGCAGCGCTATACCATATTAAGTCTACGCCAATATCTTCCGCACCAGCGGCGAACTGCGTATCCATTTGAATACCACTTGGATTTACGTAAAGGCCAAGTAGCGACTGGCCACCATTAAAAGTATCAAGGTTGATACAGATCCAGTCATCCGCTCTTATTCTGTCACGTGCCGCGATAGAAGTTTTGATTTTATCGGGTTCATCAAAGCATTTAATAGCGAAATAGAGGTTCTCCTCATCATGAGCCACGTAGGCTACGGTTTTAAAGGGGATGTCTTGACTGAAGTCGGGCACAAAAGTCTTAAAACCGCTTACAGTAGGACTTTTCTTCCAAATGTCATCGTCAAGTATACCGTCAATAACGGGAGCCGTTTCGGTATTTATAGATGTGACTTGCGCAATTCCAGACAGTGTAAAAAGTAGTAAGGACACCGTAAGGAGAAATCTTGAGTAGTGCTTCAACCCTAAAAAATTTGTATAAAATTACGCTTATGAAATGAAAATAGGTAACCACTTATACATTTCGTTTGTGCTAAACTTGCCCGTCTTGCCAAGAAATGTCCTTATCTTCAACTTCTATATAAATTACTACCCGAATGAAGCGTTTAGTGACCATTTTGATAATTATAATGCCTTTCCATCTTTTAGGGCAAGATTTAAAAATCACCTATATAGCCAATGAAGGCGTGCTGATCGCCAATCAAAACAAAAAAGTGTTGATAGATGCTCTTTTCGATGATTTCTATAAACAATATTTAAGTCCAAGTGCGGAGGCATTGTCCAAAATGATGGCTTCAGAAAACCCTTTCGATGGGGTTGATGTGGTACTGACGACTCATTTTCATAGAGACCATTTTGAGGCCAACATTACCGGTAATTTTCTAAAAGAACATCAAGAATCTGCGCTATTGAGTTCTAATCAGATCAAAGACGAACTCCAATCAAAATATGTTGATTACTCGAGCATTGAAAAAAGAGTAAAGGCACATGCTAGGGGAGTAAGCACTTTAAAAGAGGAAATAAACGGAGTGACAGTCTACTCTTTTTTCATGTATCATGCAGGAGGTGAACGAACCAAAAGTATAGAGAATATGGGATTTATAGTGGAGGTTGGTGATAAGAAAATATTGCACTTAGGAGACTCTGATATGAACCCAGAGCGCTTTAGGGAAGTAGATTTAGCAAAATATGAAATTGATATCGCGTTAGTTCCCTATTGGTATATGACAAGCGATGCCGGAATTGATATCATCAATAATAGCATTAAGCCTAAACAACTGATTGGGGTTCATTATCCTAAAGCACCATCTAAAACTGCGCTTGACGAGATAATGAAGAACTATCCTAAAGCCAGAGTTTTTAAAGAGGCGATGGAGTCTTTTTCTATGAAATAAAGTTGGCAGAATTTCTACTCCCCGTCAAACCACTGCTTAAAGGCGTTTACCTTTTCGCGGCTTACAATAATCTCCCTATCAAAATCTTGATGTAGGATAATTTTCAAGCGGCTATTGGAATAAACGAGTACGTCTTTAATAGCGTTAATCTCAATAATGAAGGTTCTGTTTACCCGAAAGAACTTCTTCGGGTCTAGCATTTCCTCTAGCGTTTCAAGTTTATAGTCAATGATTAACCTTCTTTTCTCATTGGTAACGATGTAGGCATTACGGCCCTCGGCATAGAAAAGCTCTATCTGATCGGTAGTAACGGATTTAATATGCTCTCCAATTTTCACCATGAAGCGCGTTTTATATTCGCGCTTACTCAGCATTTGCAAGGCGCTTTGCAAGTCGATTACCGAATTTGCTTCGGATTTACCAGGCTCAGATAGTTTGGTCTTTAAGTTCTTAAACTTGTCTAAGCTATCGGTTAACGCTTCAAAAGTGATTGGTTTTAAGAGGTAATCAATGCCATTGGCCTTGAAAGCCTCAATAGCATATTCATTAAAAGCGGTGGTGAAGATTACAGGAATATCGAGAGAAACTTCCTTGAAGATGTCGAAGCTAAGTCCATCTGTAAGCTGAATATCCATTAGAAGGAGGTCAGCGTCGCCGTCAGACTGCACCCAATGCACCGTTTCTTTTACGCTCATGGCACGACCTACAATGGTAATGCTTTCATCGTAACGATGTAAAAACCGCTCGATTTTCTCTGCGGCAGGTATTTCATCTTCTATGATAAAGACTCTCATATTTTATCGTTAATCTCTAGTATTGGCACCTTTATAAATACATCACCATAGGCCTTAATTTGTATTACAGGTTTATCTGTAAAGAAGGCGAAGGTTTCATGTAGGTTCTGAAAGCGATTTTTAATGTACTTATTATTGCTCAGTTTGTCATTTCCTTTGTGTTGAATGACTAAATAATCGTCCTCTCCGGCACAGTCTATGATGATATTTATGGGCTGCCAAGGTGATATAATGCTTCCATTGATCATACAGTCTAAAACCATTGGAATGGTGTTCGGCACTAAGTATTTGCTCGATAGATGAACGTCATTTTTAATGGTTAGCGAAACCTGATCTGGAAACTTTTCTTTGAACAGGTAAACCAAGTTTTTAGCTGCCCTAAGTTCATCTTCAAGTACAACAACTTCTTTCTTCCGGTTGTCTAAAATGTATCGGTAAACAAGGGCTAGCCTGTCTACAAAATCTTCTGCTGAGTTTAGGTTATGATGAACCAATGAAATCAGCGTTTCGAGACTCTGAAAAAGAAGATCGGGATTGATTTCATTATTAAAAATTTCGAGCTGATGCTCTAAGTTCTGACGCTTTAAATCTTCCTTCTTTAGCTCAGACTCATTCTTGATTGAAAGCAGATGAATACTGAGGAAAAAGAGGGTATAGAACATGGCGTTGATGCCATAGATTGTTGTGATTTTGTAAAGTATGGAAGAGAATGTGGAAAAGTATTCAGACTCTTCTATATAGCGATAATATCCATAAACTATTAGGCAAGTAACAACTGATCCGATGATTAAACTGCCTAGAAATAAGTATACAATGTTGATCGTTTTGCGAAGATCTTCTTGTACGCGCCTTTCAAAAAGTACAATAAGCAAGCGTACAGACTCTGCGACGGTATAAGCAAGTACAATACAAAGCAAAAGCTCATCAGTTAATACAGTTTCACTCAGTTGGCCCAAACTATTGTTGATCAATAGGATGAGGAAATACATCATGAGTCCGTAAACGGATGGTACTAAAGCCCTAAATAATGGTTGGTTGAGGAGGTTCTTCTTCATGCCGAGATCATTGGGAGTTTTACTTCGAAATAATCAGTGTCAAGAAGCTGAACTTCAAGCGGTGTGAAGAATGAATAACGCTTTCTTATGTTGTCTAAGCCTACTCTATGGCTCGCTGTTTTTGATGGTGTTCCAGTTTTATTATTGAGGATAATAATTTCTTCATCCGTTGCTCGGATATTGATTTTTAATGGGTTGTCATTACTTACAATATTGTGTTTAACAGCGTTTTCAACAAGTAACTGAAGCGTAAGCGGCGGAATGCTCTTGTCATAGTACTCCTGAGCAATCTCAATTTTCAATTCTACCGCTGTGGCATAGCGAATATTCAGTAGGTATCCGTAATCCTTTAGTGCCTCAATTTCATCGCTAATTGTTACGACAGTGGTTTCCTTTGTGTAAAGCACATAGTTAAACGTATCGGCTAGATTCCTTATAAAGTTTTCCGCTACATGAGGATCGCGATAGACTAAAGAGGAAATGGTGTTCATACTATTGAACAAGTAATGAGGGCTTAATTGGCTCTTTAATGCTTCGAATTGTAGTTCAAGCTGTTTTCTTTCAGATCGTAGTTTTCTAATCTGGCCTACGGAATATTCATTATAGCTAAACGTGTTAAATTCAATCAATGTGAGCACGAACATGGTTAGAAAAGAGAGCACAATAAGCTTAATCTCTATTTGCCTGATGAACATATCTTCAGGGAACATCTCATAGCTTATAATGCTTGTTACGTTTGCTAGCCAGCCTAATAAAATGAGCAGACTACCAAGGAAGAAAAAGTCTAAAAATAATCCGGCAGAAAATCGACTGAGGATACTTTTTCGCCATGGCAACTTTTGATTAAGCCAATGGTTGATTTTGTAGATACCGAAACCTGAAGTAATCGATATGATGATAGTGAACGCATAAAGATTGAAGTCTTCAATAACGTTGGGAAGCGTTTCAAATTCCGCGTAAAACAGATAGAATAGAAAAAGCAGGCCCACAATTATAAATAGTGGTAGCCTCAACAGCTTCGACATTGATCAGTGAGTTTTTATGAAGATAATAAAAAAGTGATGCTCTTGGACAAAGGCATCACTTCTGGATAGAAAACACTAGTCTATGCAACGCGCTACTCTTCCGTAGTACGTGTCATTCTTGATTTGTCTAGCGACTCTTTTGAATTCTTTCTGAACTTCTGCGTCTCCCTCAGAAACAGCATCACATGCACGCTTTAATACTTCAGACTTATAGTAGTCAGAGCCTATCGATGCTGTTGTTTTTAACGCATTTAAAAGATGCACTTTTTTCAAGTCTCTTTGATCGAGTACTTTTTTCAGGATGTTCACTTTGTAGTGATCTGAATCAATGTCTGCCACACGATCGAGCACTTTAGCGTAATCAGAGTCCGTTAATTCTTGTTCTTTTAATATTTCAGTTAAGATTTGGCTTGCATAGTTGTCAGACTTCATGTCTTCAACTGTACCTAATATCGAATCGAAATACTTTTCTGAAACGTCTTGATTTTCGAACAAGTCTTTCACGATCATATTCTTGTAATGATCGTTTTTCATGTATTTCAGCTTCTCCATAATGGCTTCAACTACTTTGTCCGAAACCTCTCTATTATTTAACATAGAGCGGAAAGTTTCAGTAACGTAGTGATCATTTCCAATGTTAGAAACTGCACCCATTAAGTTTTCAAAAGCTTTGTCAGATAAATTGGGACGATCTAGTGCTTCTTTTAAAACAGTAGTTGCATAATGATCATTGTTAATATCAGCTGCCGACTTTACGATTTCGTTAATCAAGTTATCGTTCAAATCTCTTCTGTCTAATAGGTCTTTGTACACATTAACTTTATAATGGTCATTGCCCATTTTATCAGCAGCCTGTAGTACTCTAATCGTAGCCTTTTCGCTAAGATCTTCTCTCATTGCTTCTTTTAGAATCATAGAGACGTAGTGATCATTTTTCATTCTGGAAGTTGCCGCTAGGAAAGCTTCCGTAGACTTTTCAGTCTTTAGGAATTTCTCGCTGTGGTCTTTGAAAACCTCTGAGATGTAATGATCATTGTCCAACGCTCTAGGCACGAAAGCGGCTACTTTTTCAAGTTCTTTATCGTTTAAATCATAGTTTCCGAGCAATAACTTCAGATAAACATGACTGATATGATCGTTTCGAATCTCACTAACTTCGTCTAAAACGCCATCTAAGCCACCTTTTTTATAGAACCGGTCTACTCTAGACTCGGCACCAATGGCAGTGGTTCTGATTACTTGAATCAAAACATCGGCTAAAAATTCTTCAGCTTCCTTGCCCCACTCTTGAACGCGTCGACCTACGCGGTATTCATACGAAATGGTGCCATCTGAATTTGGCTCAGCTAAAATCTCTTTTCTTTTTCCAAAAGAGGTTTTTCTAAAGAAGATGTATCCTCTTTTAGAAATTGACTTAATGGATTTATCGTCTTCGGTGAATTCAATGTCACCTTCGTACTCTACATTAAGGCTTTGCGACCCTGATTTGTGGGTGTATCTAGAAGATCCGTTTTTGACCGAAACGGTTGTACTAGTACGTTGGGCTTGCGCGTCTTTGGCAATCATGAATAACGCCAAAAATGCTATGGCAATTCCCATGACGATACTTCTGTTCTTTAATTTCTGAGCTTTCATCTTTTAACCTTTTTTGTTTAGTGTTTTCCTGCTTAGTGGGCGACCAACCCACTACAGGAGAACTTGAGTTTTTGACCTTTGACAAATCCATCTTGTTGTTATTGACAGATCTACAATACAATGATCATAAGATTACAAACAACAAAAAACCAATATGAAATGAACTGTCAGGTTTCTGAACTGAACTGTCGAAAGCGTGTTAACTTCTGTTTTTATAGAAGTTTTAGAAGGGCAATTTTGCTAGGTCTACGTTGCCACCGGTTAAGATAACACCAACCTTTTTTCCTTGAAAAGGGGCCTTATACTTTAATAAGGCTGCTACTGGTACGGCGCATGAGGGTTCTATGATGATCTTCATCCGTTCCCAGATCAATCGCATGGCTTCTACAATTTCCTCATCTGTAACAACTAGAATGTCTTTGACGAGATGTTTTATGATGCCGAAGTTTTTATCGCCCATGCTGGCCAGCAAGCCATCGGCAATGGAAGAGGGCTTTTCTACTTTGGTTATTTCTCCCTTCTGCATTGAAAGGTAAGTGTCCTGCGCTCCTTCGGGTTCTCCAGCGTATACTTCAATCTTGGGCTGGGTATAGTGGCAGGTTAAGGCCGTTCCGGCTAGCAAGCCACCGCCACCAACGGGAGCTATTACAATATCCAAATCTTGCTGCTCGGCTAAGAGCTCTTTAGCGCAAGTAGCTTGCCCCGTGATGACGGAGTAATCGTTATAAGGTGAAATGAATGTTGCTCCTGTTTCTTCTTGAATTCTGGTGGCATTCTCTTCTCTCGATTGCTGCGTAGGTTCGCAGAAGGTTATTTGTGCACCATAACCAGCGACAGCTTTCTTTTTTACTTCAGGTGCTGTTTTAGGCATAACTATATAGGCGGGTACTCCGGCCATTTTTGCTGCAAGGGCTATTGCTTGTGCATGGTTTCCGGAACTATGCGTTACTACTCCATTCTGCCGCTGTGCTTCGGGTAAAGACATTACTGCATTTACGCCACCGCGGGCTTTAAACGCACCTATCTTCTGGAAATTCTCACATTTAAAGTAAAGTTCGCAGCCTGCTATTTCATTAACACTTTCAGAAGTAAGAATGGGTGTTTTATGAATATAGGGAGATATTAGTTCGTGTGCTTTCTGAATCTCTTGATATGAAATAGGTAGTTCTATCATTAATGTGCGATTAACCAGTTTTCACCAATACCTACTTCTACATCCATAGGAATATCCATCGGGATGGCGTTTCTCATTAAATCAGGAATTTTTGATTTCATGATGTCTAGCTCAGTTTTATGAACGTCGAAAACGAGTTCATCATGAACCTGCATGATCATTTTAGATTTTAAGCCTTCAGCATTCATCCAGTTATGAATATTGATCATGGCCACTTTTATCATGTCGGCAGCACTTCCTTGAATAGGGGCGTTAATGGCATTTCTTTCGGCGTGGCCACGAACGGTCATGTTTTTGGAATGGATATCTCTTAAATAGCGTCGCCTTCCTAAAATGGTTTCTACATAAGTAAATTCTCTTGCTTTGTTTACTTGGCTGTCCATATAGCGTTTTACGCCAGGAAACTCATTGAAGTAAGCGGTTATCATTTGCTGTGCTTCCGTTCTAGAAATACCGATATTCTGGGCTAAGCCAAATGCTGATATGCCATATATTAAACCAAAGTTTACCTCTTTAGCTTTTCTACGCATATCTCTATCCACTTCTTCTAAGGATACCCCAAATACCTTTGATGCGGTTGTTGAGTGAATGTCTCTACCAGACCTAAAAGCTTCCATCATGCTTTCATCTTCCGCTAAGGCGGCCACTATTCTGAGCTCTATTTGAGAGTAATCTGCCGCCATGAGCACGTGATCTTCGGAACGAGGAATAAAGGCCTTTCGAATCTCTCTACCTTTAGTCGTTCTAATCGGGATGTTCTGTAAGTTGGGGTTGTTAGAACTTAACCTACCTGTGGCAGCAACAGCTTGGCGGTAGTCGGTATGTACTAAACCGTCCACCGGGCTGATCATTGTTGGCAATGCGTCAACGTAAGTGGACTTCAACTTTTGATACTCTCTAAACTCTAATATTCTTCGTGCGATATCATGTTCAACGGCGAGTTTAGATAGAATTTCTTCTCCTGTAGCATACTGACCAGTTTTCGTCTTCTTTGGTTTGTCTACCAGCTTAAGCTTATCAAAAAGAATGACACCTAGTTGCTTTGGCGAAGCAACATTAAACTCTTCGCCGGCCATGGCAAAAATCTCATCTCTCGCAATACGACTTTCTTCTTCAAGTTCTTTCGACATAGCTGCTAAAACGCTGGTGTCTATTTTAACGCCGTTATACTCAACATCAGCAAGCACATGCATTAATGGAATTTCTACTTCATTGAAGAGTTTTTTAAGATCACCGTCTGCTAATAATGGCGATAGACTTTGTTTGAGCTGTAAAGTGATATCAGCGTCTTCGCCGGCATATTCTACCACTTGATGAACCGGTACATCGCGCATGTTGCCTTGTTTACTCCCTTTCTTGCCGATCAATTCTGTGATTGAAACGGGACTGTAATTCAAGTAATTTTCCGCTAATACGTCCATGTTATGCCGTGTATCGGGGTCGATAAGATAATGGGCAAGCATAGTATCGAAAATTGGTCCTTTGACCGCTACGTTGTAATTCTTCAGTATCTGAATATCATACTTAGCGTTCTGAGCAATTTTAGTGATGGTCTCACTTTCGAATACTTCTCTAAACTCTTCAACAATGCGGGTTGCTTCGGCCTTGTCATCCGGAGGGGTTGGTACGTAATACGCCTCCCCATTTTGATAGGAAAATGAAAGCCCGACTAGGTTAGCTTCAATCGGCTCAAGACTATCTGTTTCAGTATCAAAACAGATTTCATCTTGTCTTAAAAGAAACTTTATGAGTCTTTTTCTGAGCGCAGGTGAATCTGTGAGGTGATAATTATGCTCAGTATTCTTGATAGTCTTTTTCTCTTCTACTTCTTCCGCTTCATTGGGATTTATTGTTGGGGCGTTTTCTCCAAAAAGACCCATTTGTTCGGAAGCGGCTGGTTTAGGCTTGGTTGTTTTTGGCGTGCTAGTTGGCTGACCTAATATTCGTTTTAGCGTAGTTCTAAACTCAAGGTCTTCAAAGATGGCCGTCAGTTTTTCAACATCTGGGCCCGTGTATTTCATGTCCTCTTCTACAAATTCTAGCGGGACATTAATTTCTATGCGCGCAAGTTCTTTTGAGAGTATGCCTTGTGCACCAAACTCAGCAACCTTCTCGCCCATTTTGCCTTTTAATTCATGGGCATGGGCGACTATGTTCTCTACAGTATCGTATTGCTTCAGCAGTTTGGCTGCTGTTTTGGGCCCTACACTCGGTATACCTGGAATATTATCAACAGCATCACCTTGTAAACCGAGCATGTCTACTACTTGATCGATTCTTTGAATATCCCATTTGGCTAGAATTTCTGGAACGCCCATTACATCGACAGAATTACCCATAAATGCTGGCTTATAAAGGTAAATGTGCTCCTCTACGAGTTGGCCATAGTCTTTGTCCGGAGTCATCATAAATACTTCGAAACCCTGTCGAGCTGCTTTTTTAGCAAAAGTGCCTATAACATCATCTGCTTCGTAGCCATCTAGCTCTAGCACTGGTATGTTAAAAGCCCTTACAATATCTTTTATAATTGGGGTACCTATTTTAATATCCTCCGGTGTTTCTTCTCGGTTGGCCTTATAGGGTTCGTACTGCACATGCCTAAAAGTAGGGGCGCTTGTATCGAAGGCCACAGCAATGTGCGTAGGTTTCTTTTTATCAATGATTTCGTAAAGGCTATTGGTAAACCCAAAAGGGGCACCAGTATTAAGTCCTTTCGAATTTATTCTTGGGTTTTTACTAAAGGCAAAGTGGGCTCTGTAGATAAGCGCCATTGCGTCGAGAAGAAAAAGGGATTTTTCCGGTTTGCTCATACTATAAAGGTAAGTATTCCGGAAAATTGAGAAAGAGGAATTTATTTAATTAGAACCGTAAGGATTATCAATGCTAATTAAGTTGAGGGCATGGTTTAGAACAATGTCCTTTTTGGATAATAAATCAGTAAGGTTTGGTTGAATAAGGTAATCTGGAAATGTACCTCTTCCTTTATTTCCTTCAGTTACGTTCAGGAACTCTTCATATATAACAGGTACTTGAAGCATGGTTTGCGTATTCGGCAAGCTATACTTTACAATCATATTTGCGGCACGTCCAACATGAGCTCCACCAGTTTCTTCTCCAATGAGGACGACATTGTCCATCTGACCAAGAATTCTGGCTAAGTCTGCTGCTGCTGAAAATGTTTTGCCAGAGATTAAGACATAGATTTTGCCGTCGAAACGAGAACCCTCCCAGTCTTTGGCTTCACCACCCTCAAATTCGTCGTACCAGTTAAGAACAGGTGCTTCAAAATGATCTTCGCTTTCAGTTTTGAAATACTTCTGAAGGTAGTTGTTGGCGTGTTCAAAAGCCTCATCCGATTTCAAACGTCCATTAATAGAAGACACATATTCTTCCATTAGGATGTTTTGAGACCTAGTATATGTTGCGGATGGGTCGTTAAGTTTATCCCCTGTCAAAAACTGATAGAGAATATTTAATAATCTGCGATCGCCCCCTTCATTGATCCTCAAATCAATAATAAGATTTTCAAAGTCGAACTCTTTGTCATCCTCATTATAACGTGACGTTACTTTTTCATGAAACCAGTCAGGGTTTGCCTGGAATGTATTCAAAGTCAAAATGAGAGTCTGAAGAGAGTCAATCGCATCAAGATGTGTAAAACGGTTATATCTTTCGTGTGATAGATTTATTGGTCGGTAATAATTGTTGGCCAGCATGTTGTTACCAGAAACGGCCTGTATTTGAATGTCTTTTTGTTCTCCGTTCGGTGCCTGATAACTAACCTCGAACATATCTGAAGCACCATGTTTTAGGAAGAAGTAGTATCCGAACTTGCTTTCAATTTCTCTAAGAGGTTTTGTAGAACTGAAACCATCAGTCACCGTAATTTTGATTAATTCTGAAATGAGGTTATCTGTGTTTACACCATTGATAGTCATTAGCTGAGCACCGTGAGGTATGTCGGACTGTTCGAAGTCGACAAAAATATTGCCTTCTATAATTTTAATTGGAAGTGGGAAAAACTGCGTTTGTGAAATGGTAGACTTTAAAAGCTTTGACTCCATTTTGACCACTGTATGGCCGCAGAGCAACTGATTATTAAGTTCAGACAGCACTACTTCGAATTGCTTTAAAGATATAGCAGCGGGAAGCGCTTCAATTTTGTCGTTGACAAATTGTTGAAACGCTTCCCGGCTAATGTACTGGTATGGGTTGCCATGCTGCTGGTCAATGATTTTGAAGTAAACTTCTAGATCATTGACCGCTTCTTGACGTGTAATAGTTCGATTGCTGTTGCTAGCAAAAAGGGAGACAGTCGCCATTAGTGCTAAAACACTAACGATTACTATCTTATTGATTGTACTTTTTAATTCCGTTATCATAACCCTGTTGATTGGTAATCAGGGTGATGAGTCAGTCCGCTTGTTTAAAAAAAGTAGCGGCAATTTCCTCCTAAGAATTGGCCATAAATTGGTTCAATACCTAGTTTTGGATATTGGTAATTCGCGTAGTTCGATCGGCAAATCACTTCATCTCACCCTGAAATCAGGGCATAGGAATTACGAGTACGTTAAAAACGTATTAGTTAAGTTCGATACAGGTTGTTTGGCTTAAGTACCTGAGCGGAGTAATAAATAGAAAAGAAACTGTAGGTGTTCGTGGGAAAGTGATACAAACATACAAAAAAAAGTCGTTGATCACAATTTATTTGTCATTTGACATACAATTTTATGCTGCTTACACCCGATTCACAATACTGTAGATAAAATAATATTCTGTGAATAGGAGGTTTTGCCTTCGAAAGTACTGTATAAGGGTAGGTCCGTGCTTGCTTTGAGCCGTCAATCTTTAGTAAGAGGAAATGATTGGTGAATTTGAAATATAATTGATTTCTGGGCGTATTTTTAATGAGAATTAACGGATTCGAGCCATTTACAATCGCATTTTAACCTTCATTTTAGTATTCACCATAAGTACTGTTTCTTATGGACAACAGTTCAATGGTTTTATTGATTCTGATTTTTCTGGTGTGCTCAGCAGCAGAGTTCAACCCGCAGCCATTGCAGATTCACCCTTTAAGTTTGATTTCAATGTGTTGAACGGGAATTACTACCTCACAAATAATATAGGTTTTACAAGAAAAGGAGCCGAAGGAACGGAATTGATCCGGTTTGTAGATCAGGATCCACGGTTTCTTCAAACTAATATTGGATTAGGCGGAATGTCCGTACTTCTTTCATTACCTCGGAATCAAGGTTTAGCAGTTCAGTTTCAAGTTCGAGCGATGGGCTCAACAAATGATTTAACGTCTGACTTTATTACACAAATCAATCGATTCAGCGATCAAAGGTTTATCGACAGTAACGTGAGCAATCAGACAGGTGATTTTACATTTGCCACTTGGCAAGAAGTTGCCCTTACTTACGCATTTGTCAAGAAAGATGATGGTTTTCATCGGTGGAAGGTTGGGGGAACTTTAAAGTTTGTGAACCCTATGGCAAGTGTTTGGGTAAATATGGAGAACATTGGCTATAGTGTTGATAATGTAGGTTTGGTTAACTTCACAGATTTCGAAAGTCAAGTTGGTTATTCATCTACATTGGATCGATATGAAGATTTTGGTGGAACTGAAGCATTTAATTCGTTGCCTAAGGGGACTGGATTTAAACCAGCTTTAGATTTTGGAGTTGTTTATGAACGGGTGGCCTATAGGCGAGACCCTAGGGCTGAAAACCAGACGGCACTGGAACCTGATATCACTTATGAGTTTAAAGTCGCGGCATCTATCACCGATTTTGGGATAATGAACTTTGAAAATGGGAGCGCCGCTTTCGCCACACTAGGCGTAAACTCAGGCATTACTAACCCGGGAGATATTCTGGACAACTTGAATAGTTTTCCTGCTTTGCGAGATTCTCTTGATACCTTTTTGCAGATTGAAGATGTAAGCGGGAGCTATACGGTGAGTTTGCCAACTTCTTTGAATATAAGCTACGATTATAATTTCGGGAATAACTTTTTTGTAGGAGCCTCTGGTCGGTTTGACTTAACCAGTTTTATGCCCACAGATTATCGGGTGAGCTACCCAAATAGTATCACGCTCAACCCTAGGTATGAAACAGGTCAGTATGGTTTATATATGCCACTATTTTACAACTTCGCTGGCGATACTGACCTTGGTTTAGCGATAAGATATGGTGCTTTTACCCTTGGTTCAGCAAGTTTCGGTTCGCTTTTTTCTAAGCAAAAGAAATCTGGAAGTGTTTTCTTTAGCCTTAGCTTAAACCAGCTCAAGGCAAACTCGAAAAAACCATATTGTTTTGGCAGGTCAACAACAGGTAGCGGATTTACTAGAACGAAGAGAACGCCACTATATAAGAGAAAAAAATTCCTCTTTTTCTAAGTCAGGGCTCAGTGTCAAAGATACCTTCTTGTTTAGCTTTTTTATAGGCTAAAGCCCTAAACCCGATAAAAACGAAGAAAGGAATCCAAATGGCATCATTCATCAATAAATGAAATATGCCTTTTTTGCCTACTTCTTGTTCTAAGATTATATAATAGAACCAAATTCCTCCACCTAGTTTTGTTAAAGCACCAAAAAAGGCCAAGTACCAAAATTTACCTGGGTGAATGGCACAGGCTAAATACGCTGCAGCCATGGCCAATACCGCCTTTCCCTGCCATTCTATAATGGAAGGAACGGCATTTTTGCTTTCAGTTACCCACTGATAGAAGGTTTCAGGGAACCAACCGATCAGAATCCCCCATAAAATATTATAGGCCGTAGCGGCAAGCAGTAAACCACGTATCCAATTGGGAAATATGGTTTGCGGTGTCTGTAGGGAATTCATAACTTAAAAGACTAAATGATCGACGAAAAGTTTTTCGACTTTCAAATCTATGAAAAACTTATCGACCTTAATTTTCAAACTGAACTGAATTTGAGTTACTACACCCAAAATTTTTACTCTAAAGCCTATGCTTTTAGCCATTGATGCCGGAAATACCAATATAGTTTTTGGTATTCATGATGGAAATTCCTGGATTCACGAATGGCGATTTGATACGTTGCCAGTCAAAAATCAAATTGAATATGAAATGTTCTTGCGGTTGAATTTTCTAGAATACAACCTGAAAATCGAACAGGTCAACCGCGTTGTTATTTCTTCTGTAGTGCCCGAATTGAACGATATTCTGTCTCAATTTACACTCACTTTAATTAGCGAAGAGCCTGTATTTGTAGGGCCCAAAATTTACGATAAACTGCCTATAAGTACTCAAAATCCATATGAAATAGGTACTGATCTAATCGCCAACGCCATGGCTGGTTATACGCTTTATCAGCAAGATATTGTGATCGTAGATTTTGGTACGGCACTAACGTTTACCGTGGTAGACAGTGAAGGAAATATTAAAGGGGTAAACATTGCTCCAGGATTGAAAACAGCCATTAAGGCACTAGTGGGGAATACAGCGCAGTTACCAGATGTGCCTCTTGAACTACCAGAGTCTGTGATAGGCACGAATACGACAACCGCCATCCAAAATGGAGTTTTATGGGGTTATGTAGCCATGGTGGAGGGTATGCTTGATAGGATTCAAGCAGAAATGAAAAAGGAGATAAAAGTGATCGCCACAGGTGGACTTTCAGCTATCTTGCACCCTTTGCATAAAAGGTTCGATCAAGTGAACCGGCATCTTACCCTAGAGGGGTTACGATTTATTCATAAAGCAGTAATCAAATAAGTATGAAGAACTACGGATGGTTAATCAAGGGACTAGTATTTGGTCTATTAATGTGGGTAATGGTATATGTGATTTTTCCTCGCTTTAGTGAAGGCGAAGTAGTAGAGCCAGAAAAGCATTTAGTAGAATTGCTATTTGCTTTCCCCGCGGGTATTCTTTGGGGTTATTACCGCTTTAAAGTGTTGCCGAAAAGAATGAATAAGAATAAGTCTGATAAAGAGTAAAAAGGGATGATTTAATCCATCCCATAAAGCTTTTTACCGGTTTCGTAATACTTATCTCCTTCAAGCCAAAATGGTCTGTCTGGTGCATTTCCAATCATACGAGAGGCCAACACATAACTCTTGAAGAATTTCTCCAAGTAGTCATAATCGACTGTTTCAGGGTTATCGCCCGCTTGATGATAGTATTTTCCTATTTCTGCATCGAAAGCACGGAAACCTAAACTGTAAGTAGGGGCTGGAATTCCTTTTCTGGCAAAACTCACATTATCCGATCTATCGAATAGTCCTTGTTCTCCCGCAGGATCGTCAATGGCTTCTAAGCCCACAGCGATATTGGCATCTTTGATGAATTGAGCCGCTGTAGTTCTTTCTAGACCTATAATGGTAGAAATAGTAGTGTCATTATATCCGCCATTGTCGCTATTCCAGCAAAAAACGATCTCATTATTCGGAATAATTGGGTTGTCGGCTAAATACCTACTCCCCAAAAGGCCTTTTTCTTCACCCGTAAAAAGCACAAATAACGCTGACCTTTTCATTGGGTACTTGGCAATGTTTTCTGCCGCAGATAGAACGGTTACAGTTCCGATGGCATTGTCTCTTGTACCATTGTAGATAGAATCGCCTTCCGCATTTGGTCTGCCAATTCCAATGTGGTCATAGTGGGCTGAAAACATGATAATTTCCTTTTTCAATTCAGGATCAGTCCCTTCTACCATGGCCAAGATGTTTTTGTCTTTGGTCATTTCGTTGACCATGCCTTCTATGGTAAGACTTGCGCGTTTAATGCTTCTAGTCATCATAAAGCGCTGATTCTCATTTTTAAGATCTTTCAACCATAAATGAGGGATAATTTCTTCATCATCGCCATTAGGATCAAGGGTAATATTTACCCTATTGAAAGTAAAGCCTAATTGCGCCCAAGGTGTAGCCGGAGAATTATAGAACTCCACTAAACCAGCAGCTCCATTTTCTCTTGCCAATTCATATTTGGCTCTGCTCAACTGAAGAATTCCTCTTCGGTCGGAAGTATTCCCATCTCCAGCTTTTGCGAAAACGATTTTTCCTTTTACATCAGCTCCTTCATAATCTTCTGCTTGCCCATACTCTAAATAGACAACCTCACCCTCATAAGTACCACTTTTGCCGTCAACAACGAGAAAATCATCATTCAAATTGAAGTTTTTACCAGCATAAGAGAAGCTTCCGGAAGTTGCCGGAGTTTTCTTTCGTAGTGGTACGGATTGAAAATAACCGTCGGCACCTTTCACGGGTTTTGCCCCATAAGTCTTTAGTTCATTGGCGATATAATCTGCTGCTTTGAGTATTTCTGGAGAACCGGTATCTCTTCCTTTCAAATCATCAGAGGCGATATAGTAGATATGGTCCTTAATGGTTTGTTGGTTTACTGTATCCAACATTTTTTCCATGTCCGTTTTTTCCGAACATGCTGAAATGATTACGAGTGCGGTAATGCAAAGCGTTTTGATATGATTTTTCATCTTATTTAACCTCAAAGTATTTAAAAACAGGATATTCCACGGTTTTGCTGGCAATACCAGCATCATCGAAGTACTTGTCAAAGAAATTCCAAGTTACTAAACCATCGTCAGATTCTGGTTCTAGCAGGTAAAAGATAAGGTTGGCCAATGGCTGGGCTAAATCAACCCAGAAATCACCTTTACCAAACTTTTTATTGGCCGCTTTATAAGTTCCTTCAATGGTAGCGATGTTGTGCTTTTCAAACGGTCGTGCAGCTCTAGTCAATTTAGTGGCTGTGAAAACCTCCCCTTTGGCTCTTGTGTTCTTTTTAAGTTCAACTACTTCAACACCATGGTTCATTAAATGCTGAGCAATATCAGCGAATTCCTTCGGAATAATATAGCCTTTGGGTAGCGTTGCCGTTTTAGTAGCTTCAAAACCGCTATAGTTAACGATATTCTTTAATTCTACAATTTCAGGTTTTCTGAGGTATGTTTTCTGACCTCTTTCATTGGTCGTTTCCATGTGGTTATAAGTCCTATACGATGCAATAGGCTTATCCAAAGGCACTTTTTTAAACCTCACGCCTTTTTGTACTTTTCCTCCTTCATTTTCAACTAGTGCTATTGCATCGGCTTCCGCTTTAGCATTGATCTTCAGCATTTCCTGACCATTTTTATTGGTAAACTCTAAGATTTCAGCTACGAAAGAGTGGGTAGCGTTTATTCTTTGATAGAGTCTTTCATGTGCAAATGCTTCACTCAAAATGGCCATTCTATTTCTAAGGCCAAACTGGTTTACAAGGTATCTTGGGTGGTGATTATACGTTGAAATTGACTTGATTGGCCAGCCTTCTTGTCTTGTGTAATAGTATCCGTAGGGGCCTAAATGCACGTTGTTTTTTTCAAGCACATTTTTACTCACTTCTGGAAGAATTCTGTCCCAAGTAAAGTCGTAAGGAGCTTTTTCACCAGCGGTGTGGTAACTCGGTGCCCATGTAAGCGAGTAACCATGCCATGTTCCGTTGGTTGTGTGTAAATCGACAAACAGTGTTGGGTCCCAAGGCACTATAATGTTTTGGATAAGCGCATTGCTCTCCAATGTTTCCATTTTCATCCCATCACGATTCAAATCCCAGCCTTGGCTATTCGATCTTTTACCGGTTTTCAGAGGACTTCCTTCTTGTGATCTTCTTACTTCTTCATCCATCTTATCATTACTATCGGTATTATAGATCGGTACAAACAGTATGATTTGATTATCGATTAAATGCTTTTTGTCACCAGTCAAGATATCGCGCATTAAAATCTGCACAGCTTCTTTGCCTTCCACTTCACCAGAATGAATATTGCCTTGCACGTAAATGATTGGCTTACCGCTGGCTTTAGCTTCCGCTGCGGTTTCAATTTTTGGATTTGCTAAAACGAAAACAGGAATGTCTCGCCCTTCCAAACTCGTTCCCATACTGATTTTGGTCACATATGGACTGTTTTTCGTCACTAGCGTTGTAAAATCAATTACGTCTTGGTAGGTAGATGTTTGCGTGTAATTAGTCTTTTCTGGCGTAATCAATAGTGCTCGGTCTACTGCCTGACCGAATATTTGAACTGAGAGAAAACAGAAGACTGCTAAGAAGCTATATCTTTTCATGTAGTAAAACTTTGTCGACCAAATTACAAAAAGCCAATATAAACGAGGTGGAATGAACTTTCAATTACATCAATGGTTAGTAGTTTTTTAAAGAGCCACTTACCTTTCATTAAAATTTAACAGCATGACTAACCGAAGATCTTTTATTAAACAAAGCACCGCACTAAGTGCGCTCTCGTTATTACCGTCGTCTTTTCTTTATGACTCACTTTTTCAGAATGGCTATAAAATGCAGGCCTTAAGAAACGATGTGGGTATTTTTAGTGAAAGAGGAGGCACCATTGGGTGGATGATTTCTAACGATGGTTTGGTCGTTGTAGACTCACAATTTCCGCCTCAAGCGGAGCATATGGTGGAAGAAATTAGAAAGAAATCGGATCGTAAAATAGATTTATTGGTGAACACACACCACCATGGCGATCATAGTGCGGGTAACATCGCATTTAAAGGCATTGTGGGTACAGTAATGGCGCATGAGAACTCCTTAAAAAACCAAAAAGCCAACGCAGAACGAGCGAATTCTGTCGATAAACAGCTTTTTCCTGATACAACTTATAAAAAAGGAAAATTCAGCCAGAAGGTAGGTAAGGAAAAAGTGGTGATGCACTATTTTGGTGCAGCACATACCGATGGTGACTCATTTGTGCACTTCGAAAACGCCAATATTGTTCATTGTGGAGACTTAGTTTTTAACAGAAGAGCACCTTTTGTTGATAAATCAGCTGGGGCAAATATGGAAAACTGGCAGCGCGTAATGGAAAGAGGCTATAAAGCTTTCGATAAAGACACGCTCTTTGTATTTGGGCATTCAGGCAGCGGATACGAAGTGACTGGAACGCGTGAGGATCTAAGGGCATTTCAAAACTACTTGGCCAAAGTGATGGAGTTTGTGAAAAAAGGTGCAGCAGCTGGAAAAACGAAAGAAGCGTTAGCCAATGCTACTGAAATTCCAGGAGCCCCTGAATGGAAAGGAAGACAAACAAGACCTGTTAACGCTGCTTGGACTGAGCTTTTCGACGAGAAGTAACTTGCCTAAAAAACAAAAAGGCGTATTGAGCAGTAAATGCTTTCAATACGCCTTTTTTTATGCTATCAAATTAATCTAAAGACCGAAAAGGTGTTCGTTTAGTTTCTTTAAAGAGTTCTCTTTGTTTACCCTATCAGTGAGTAAAGAGATATTATGCCGACTTCCGCCATAAGAAATCATTCGGATCGGTACTTCTTCTAAAGCGTCAAATATCTTATTCACAATACCCTTTCTTTCGGCCACAAAATTGCCGACAACACAAATAATCGTTTGACCATTGTCTACTTCTACTTGTCCTAACTGACTTAACTCAGCAATAATTTTCTCTAGATGTTCATCTTCATCGATTGTTACAGAAACGGCTACCTCTGAGGTGGTAATCATATCGATCGGTGTTTTATACTTCTCGAAAATCTCGAAGATCTTTCTTAAGAAACCATAAGCCAAGAGCATACGCGAAGATTTTACTTTAATGGCCGTAATGCCATCTTTCGCCGCGAGGGCTTTTACATCATCAGAATTGGTAGACTTGCTAATTACCGTGCCTTTAGCATCTGGCTGCATGGTATTAAGCAGTTTTACAGGAATGCTGTATTTCTGCGCAGGCCAGATAGAGGCTGGGTGTAGTATTTTTGCTCCGAAATAGGCTAACTCAGCAGCTTCATCGAATGAAAGTTCTGCAATTGGGAAAGTCTTATCAACTACGCGAGGATCGTTGTTGTGCATACCGTCAATATCCGTCCAGATTTGGATCTCCGAAGCATTGATTGCCGCACCAATAAGGGAAGCGGTATAGTCGCTGCCTCCTCTTTGTAAATTGTCAATTTCGCCTCTATAGTTCTTACAAATAAAGCCTTGCGTAATTAGTAGTGACGCTCCTTTGAAATCTTTGAGTTTTTTGGTCAGGTCTGCCGATATGCGTTCAAGGTTAGGTTCTCCTTCTTCATTAGTGCGCATAAAGTCTAACGCCGGTAATAAGGCTGCATTAATTCCTGCTTCTTGTAAATACAGGGTAAACAATTTGGTAGACATCAATTCTCCTTGAGCGAGAATATCTCTATTTAGCGCCTCATTGAAAGAGATTTTTAGCGTTATACTGAAAAATTCGAAATGTTCTTTTATGATTTCAAAAGCTTCGGATCTTTTCTCATCAGTAGCAAGAAGAGCCTTTATAAATACCTCATAATGCGCTTTTAACTCAGCAATTTGACGCGTAGCTTCTTCTTTTTTATCACTTGCGAGCGCTTGACCTATGCTAACAAGGGCATTTGTTGTTCCTGATAGTGCAGAAAGGACTACAATTTTAGGTTCATCATTTCGAGTAATGATTTCTGCAACAGCTTTCATGCGTTCCGGTTTCCCAACCGAAGTGCCGCCAAATTTTAATACTTGCATGGTTTTGTTCTTAGAAGCCTAACATTTTGATGGCCGTGATAGCAGCTTCGTCTCCTTTGTTGCCGTGTTTTCCACCTGCTCTGTCTAGTGCTTGCTTTTGAGTGTTTGGTGTGAGTACTCCAAAAATAACTGGCTTATTGTATTTTAAGGATACGTTTGTAATACCATGGGCAACAGCATCACAGATGAAATCGAAGTGTTTTGTTTCTCCTTGTACTACACACCCAATACAAATCACCGCATCGACACTTTCTTCTTGCGCCATCCATTGAGCAGCTATAGAAAGCTCAAAACTGCCCGGTACGTTTTTCCTTACAATGTTCTTTTTATCAGCACCGTGGCTCAATAGTGTCTCCATAGCGCCTTCATAGAGTGATTCGGTTACTTCTTCATTCCATTCGGAAACCACAATTGCAAAAGTGCTATCTTTTATATCTTTTACATTCTTGCTACTGTAATCACTTAGGTTTTTAATGCTTGAAGCCATATGTCTAGTATTCGGTTTCTATAGTAATTAAGCCAGTTTAATTAATCCTGACTCGGTTTAAACAAAAAAAGGTAAGACTAACGCCTTACCTTTTAAAATTAATTTTTTCAAAATTTAATTTCCGGCAAGGGCATCTAGCCTTGCTTTATGTTTTCGAGCATCGTTATACTCGGCAGCATCTTCGTACTTATTTAAAATCTGATCGATTGCGCTAATGGCAGCCTTCATATCAGAGGCTTTTTCGAAAGCTAAAGCAGCTTTCATTAAATAAGTTGGTGAGAAGAACTGATCATCCACTGTTTCAGCGGCTTTCATGTAGCTCTTTGAAGCATCTGTAAAGTTGCCAAGTTCCATGTAAGCATCGCCTAAGAGTTTTTCAGCGCGTGCCATTACAATTTCTTCAGAAGTACTAAACTTCTTTAAGTAATCAATAGCGCTTTGGTATTCTCTTTTCTTTAAATAAGAAGCACCTGCGTAAAAGTGCGCTAGGTTAGCTACTTCCGTTCCACTGTAGATATCAATGATATCAATGAAACCAAGGTTACGACCATCACCTAAAAGGCCAGCGTCGATGCTGTCTTTCTCATAATAGTACTGTGCTTGGAAAATCTCGTTTTGAGCAGTAGCGTTCTTCTTTTGTTTCTGAATATCTAGGTAAAAATATAAGCTAGTACCTAGCAATATTAAAACACCAATGATAGCGCCAATAAAGCCAACCGGGCCAGCTTCACTTTTGAACCGCTCTATAGTGTTTGGTTCAGAATTACTTGATTTTGTTTCCTCTGAAGAAGTGTTCTTCGTCATCTCTTGAAAATTAGGTCGCAAATATAAGGAAAATGTTGAAAAACAATGCGTTAAAACCTATTCTGTTATATAAGGATAGTCTTCTTGAACGTATACATCTTTGAAAGCCTCTGATGGATCTGGATATGGAGACTCTTCGGCAAACTTAACGGTTGCTTCCACTTCCTTTTTCAAACGGGTATCAATTGCTTTTAACTCGTCTTCTGTAGCCCATTTGCTGCTTAAGATTTTCTCTCTTACCTGCTCAATTGGATCTTTCCCTTTGTATTCAGCAACTTCTTCCTTACTTCTATACTTCGCAGGGTCAGACATTGAGTGTCCTTTAAACCTGTAGGTTCTAAACTCTAAAAGTGTTGGGCCATCGCCTCTTCTAGCTCTGTCAGCAGCCTCTTCTACCGCAACATGCACATTTTCAGGGTGCATCGCATCTACAGGAGCAGAAGGCATATCGAAGGCTTCCGCTAAAGTATGGAGCTCTCTTACGTTCGAAGTTCTTTCTACCGAAGTACCCATGGCATAACCGTTGTTTTCAATCACAAAGATTACCGGGAGTTTCCATGTCATGGCCATGTTGAGTGCTTCGTGAAAAGCACCTTGTCTTACGGCACCGTCTCCCATCATACAAATGCATAGGTTGTCGGTTTTATTAAATTTTTCTGCAAAAGCAATTCCAGCACCCAAAGGAACTTGACCACCTACAATACCGTGCCCACCAAAGAAACCTTTTTCCTTATCGAACATGTGCATTGAACCGCCTTTTCCTTTAGAAACACCCGTTGCTTTAGCCATTAGTTCGGCCATTACTTTATTAGGATCAGTACCCAATGCTAAAGGTTGACCGTGATCACGATAAGCGGTGATCCATTTGTCACCTTCTTTCAGAGCACTTACCGAACCGCTTGAACAAGCTTCTTGTCCGATGTATAAATGGCAAAAACCTTTGATTTTTTGCTGACCATAGAGTTGCCCAGCTTTTTCTTCAAACCTTCTTTGCAACAACATATTCTCAAACCAGAACATGTAGTCGTCTTTACTGAATTTAGGTTTCTTGGTAGCCTTAGTTTTGCGCGTTGTTTTTGTTGCAGCCATAGCCTATAATTTGAAAGGGAAAACCCTTAATATTCATTTATTAAATCAGGACTGCGAAAATAAGACAAAAACCCTCAACTTTGAAATTAATGCACCTCGAATCTATCCGACTAGCCAATTTCAAAAACTACCCTGAGGCAAACCTTGAGTTTTCTCAGGAAATCAATTGCCTTTTAGGTAAGAATGGATCGGGTAAAACCAATCTGTTAGATGCTATTTTCTACCTCTCTTTTACTAAAAGTGCAGGCCCATCGCTAGACGGTCAGTGTATTCGTCACGAAGAGCAGTTTTTCTCTATAAAAGGGGCTTTTAGGCAAGAAGAAAAGCAACGAATTGTGCTTTGTGGTCTTCAGGCAGGTAAAAAGAAGTTGGTAAAATTGGACGATAAGCCCTACAAAAAAGCGAGTGAGCATGTTGGGAAGTTTCCCATAGTAATGATTGCCCCCAATGATACCGACGTGATTCGTGGTTCGAGCGAAGACCGGCGAAAGTTCTTCGACGCTATTATCGCACAAGTAGATCAGGTTTACCTGCAGAATCTAATTCAGTATAACCATACCCTGAAACAGCGAAATAGTCTTTTAAAGCAATTCGCAGAAAGAGATTTCTTTGACAGGGACTTATTGGATGCTTTTACTGATAAACTGATCGATCTTGGGGGGCAAATTTTCGAAGTGCGACAAAAATTCCTGAAAACGTTTAGCGTCTTAGTAAACGATCATTATAAAAACCTTTCCGAAGCTAGCGAGGAGGTTGATTTACAATATGAATCTCATTTTGATGGTGATATCAGATCGGCTTTCCAGGAAAGTGAACGAAAAGATCTGATTCTGAAAAGGACCAATGTCGGGATTCATAAAGATGAGTTTCCATTTTTAATGGAAAGAAAGGCTATTAAAAAGTTTGGTTCCCAAGGTCAGCAGAAGTCTTATTTGATTGCTCTGAAACTGGCCAATTTTGACTTTCTCTTTCAACAAAAGGGAGTGAAGCCACTTCTTTTGTTGGACGATATTTTCGATAAGTTAGATGATTTCAGAATTACCAAATTAGTGGAAATGGTAGCTTCAGAAACCTTCGGACAGATTTTCGTAACCGATGCTCGTCCTGAAAGGACATTGGGCATTTTTGAAAGCATGAACCAAGATGTTAAGATGTTTTCCATTGAGGCTGGTCAGGTAGACGAGCTCTAATTAAAAGCACAAAACCTAGTTCTTTATCAGTTCAACTGGAATTGATTTTGCCTTAGCATTAAATTCTGGTGCATACATACTTTCTATAGTCGCAATTCCTGTTGAAAAGCTTCCTGCATTGTTCACGATAAGTTCATATTCTACTACATATTTACCCTTCTTCAATCGGTCGAAAAAGAAGTGGATGCTGGTGTCATCAATCGCTTGATAGGCATAAGCATTTCCAAAGCTTTTATAGCCAGAGAGCACCTCTTTTGGCTCAAAACCTGCCGCTCTTAGGTCTTTTAGGTGCAAGAACTCCATGTCTTGGTCGGTAGATAAAGACAGCCTGACTTTTACACGATCGCCAATTTTGAAAACGTGACCCTTTTCAGTTGTCTGCTCTTTCTTATCGCCAACCTTAAAGACTTCTTTTCTTATTTGTAGTGATCCACCACTTTGAACGACGTTTTCAAGTGCTTCAAAATATTGATAGTGAATAGCTCCCCAAGATGGATTTGCCCCCTCATTTTTGATTGAGATTTCGCTCAGGCTCGGTTTAATTTCAGCGGGCGCCCAATCTTTTCGAAGGAACAATTCTGATGCTTTGCTCGCGGAATTACTGAGGTCAACATCACCAACTCGAATCGTCAATCCGTTTTGCTCGTTTAGGTTAACTTTTTCTGTATTCAGCATCGTATAAATGGCATCAGTCGTGGCTTTAGTACTTGGCCAAGCGTTGGCTCTTTTGTTTTGAATAAGCCATTGCATCAGTTGCTGATGCCTTTCTTCATTAGGTATTATTTCAGCAAATGCTTCCATAATTCTGGCATGTGTTTCTATCGGCATGTGGTACCAGTTGAAACTTGATTCATTTTCAAGCCAATACATTCCCCTTTCGTTTAAGGTGGCATTTTCTTCCAAAGACTTCATGATTTTGTTCGCCATGACTTTCTTTCCAGCTCTATGATAAATCAATGCCAGCATGGCCTTAGATTGTAGGCCTTGCTTAAGCCACTGTTCTTCACCAAGTTTTAAGAAGAACGAGCTAGCCGTTTCAATTTTTTCATTGGTAAAAAGACTATCGTAAAAACTCCTGGCATATAGATAGTGGATTTGAGCTGCTTGAAGTTCTCTTCCTGAGCTAGTGTCTTTGGCAATGCGATTATAGTCGCTTATAATTTGGTTATCTAGGTACTTAAAAGCCGAACTTACTATGTTATCTACCTTGTTATTACTGATGATAATCCCGAGCTTTTTCAACTGGCCAAACCCGCTTACAATGTGACTTGTTATGGTTCTATTGGCGTAACTACCGCCACTAAACCATGGAAATGCGCCGCTGCCCATTTGCATTTGGTTCAGCTTATCAATAGACGAATTCAGTCCTGCTTCAACAGCATCGGGATTCAGTATTTTGGAAAGGTTTTTCAGTCTTTCTTCATTGTTTTTAGCTTCTAAAAGCCATGGTGTTTCTTTTAGGGCGATTGATTTAAGTTTTTCGTTAGCGAACAATGGTCCTTGATTTTCTTCTCCCGACCATTTCGTGATCAATTGGGCAATACTCGGGTGTTGTTTAGCGATATCCATACCGAGTGCGTTGGCAAAAATTCGAGAGAAAGTCTGCTCACTGCATTCATAAGGAAACTCAATAAGGTAAGGGAGTGACTGTGCCACATTCCATAAAGGGTTATTCGTGAATTCGATGTTCAGATTGAAATTCTCTTTTGTATTGGAGGCCTGTGAAAGGGCATCGAATTTAAATTCTTTCTCCTCATTTGCCTTCACCCACATCGGAAGGCTTTCTGTAACCATCACCTTGTTTGAAAGAACAGGAAGAAAACTCTCTTCGCCATCGCTGAAGCCATTCGCAGTGGCCAAAACGCGATATTTAATCCCGCTCAGCCCTTCAGGAATTCTGATTTTCCAATCCAGCGCTGTATTACCGTTTGCCTTTAGCTCGAAAGATTTGTCTTTTTTATCTTCCTTGACTAAAAGATCAATAGGTTCGTCATTTTCAGGATTAAGCCATTCTATTCTGGCCTTCCCCTTCATTTCTTTAGAAAGTAGACTGGCAACTTTTACTGATATAATCAACTGATCTTTTTCCCTTACAAAACGAGGGAAATTTGGTAACACCATTAGCTTTTTCTGTGTTTGTACAGTGCTAACCAACTGGTCTGTCAGCATGGATTTAGTATGAGCAAGCAATTGAAACTTCCATTTGGTAAGGGATTCAGGAGTTGTAAAACTGAAGTTGATTTCGCCCGCTTTATTTGTTCTTAGTTGAGGATAAAAGAAAGCCGTTTCTTTAAAGTTTGTTCTCCGTTTTACTTCGCTAAAAAGGGCCTCTTGTTTTTGATCTGAAATGCTAGCGCTACCTCCTTTTGAACTTAGAATAATTACGCCATTTGCAGCTCTTGAACCATAAAGCGTAGCCGCAGAGGTTCCTTTGAGCACCTCGTAACTTGCTATTTCTTGAAGATTAAAATCAGAAAGATTGCCCTCCATAATCTTTCCATCTAATATGATTAATGGGCCGTTTCCTCCTGACAAGGAAGAAGCCCCTCTTATTTGAACCCCATTGCTGGCGGCACCGGGTTGCACACGAACTCCTGCAACTTTACCCGCTAAAGCTTGGTTAGTTATTGGGACTTCCATCAGTGTTTCAAACTCTTCGTCATCGGCAATACTGATTAATACTTTGTTTTCTGGACTAAATGAAATATTCTCGTAGTTATTTTGACCTTGTCTTGGGTTTACGAAACTGTACCCAAAAAGCTCAAGTGTGTAAAAAGATTTTATTGGAATTTGAAAAGAGCTATAGCGATTAGAAGTCAATGAGAAAAGAGATTTTTGCGAAAAACTCCCATTCATACTGAAATTCCCATTACTGTAAGTGGGTCTTTTGCTGATAGAAGATAGATACCAGTCATTGCGCACAAATTGATCAAGCGAGGCATCATACATTGAGGCCAATAATTCGGCTTCCGCTTTCCCTTTTTGATCTCCTTTTACTTTAAAACTCCATGTTTCGTTTTGGCCCGGTTCTAGTTTACTGCGGAAGGAGGTAGTTTCTAATTCAATCCTTTGCTCTTCAAACGGAATATTGATATTGAGCTTACCCGTCTCCACCATTCCTTCAGACTGGGCCAAATAGTGAATAGAATATCCGCCAATATCTTTTCTTTTGATTGGGAGTCGTAACGTTTTTTCTCCTTTTGAAAGATTAAAAATGTACTCTTTGCTAATCTGTCCTGCTTTATCAAGAAGAAGAGTTAATGAAAGGCTGGGCATGCTTGTATACATATTAAGCTCTAACTTATCCTTATGTTGATAAGTGTTTTTATCATTGACAATATTTATGAATGACTTATGATCCTTAATCTTACTTGAATTCTTTATTTTGATGTTTAATGATGATTTTTGTATGATAGTAGTGCCAGATTTAAAACTGACTTTATACTCACCCTTTTCCCAGTACTTGCTCTCAGGAATCATATAAATGTCATTAATACTTGACAAAAGAGCTTCAAAAATGAGCACCTTTTCATCCTCCGCATTTACCTCTCCATATGGCTCGTAAGGAAATGCGCTGGCGAATTCCTCTGGACTTATAATGGGTGAATCAGGAGCCGTCCATAGCCGTTTTTTTAGATACTTTCGCTGCTTCGCGAGTTTATAGACAGAGAGTGTTCCCACTTCGGAGATAGCTTGATTATTAAGGTTTCTTTCTGATACTGTAAGGCTGATTGGCTCACCGATTTCTACTTCAACCGGTGCAGATATGCTGGAAGTACCTTTGTGATAGCCTACATAAATCGTTTTTTCAGTAGTTCTTGTTTCACCATTAATATCGGTGACACTTATTTCTATTTCGTAGGAGAAAATTGGTAGTTTTTCTTTGCTCTCTTTAGCATCACCACTGGCCATAAATGTTACTTTAAACTTTCCATCGTTGTCAGTGGCAGTTTCCCCTTCAGCGATTAGGAATTCTTCTCTAATCGGATAGGAATAAAAATCTGTATTGGCGCCGTAGAGATAACCAGTTCTAGTGACGGTATATTTTACAGCGGCATCGGAAACTTTGCTCCCGGCCAATGCGGTGGCTTTTCCGCTGAACGTTACAGAGTCGCCAAGGACATACGCTTTTTTGATCGGGTCAGTCTCTAGTTCGAATTTTGGTCGTTTGTAGTTTTCGACCCTGAAGTATTTGTCCGACATGTTAAAATAAACCTCAGGTTTATCAAAGAACTTACTTTCATTCTCGCTTTCGTCGACCTCTATATAGAATTCCCCTGGTAGCACTGATTTAGGGATTTTCAAAGAATCGGTAAACGAACCAAATTCATTTGATTTCAAGGTCTCTTCATAAATCTCATCGTCATTTTCATCATAAACAGTCACTAAGACTTCCTCATTTGGTACTACTTCTCGTTTTTCTTTTTGCGTTTTGAAGAGAATGCCCTTGAAATACATCATTTGACCCGGCTTATAGATTGCGCGATCAGTGAAAATAGTATTGGTTACAAAAATGTTGTCATTTGATGCTGACTTGGCGTTTCTAGAGATTCGGATATTATCGAAAAACGCAGTATCGGTGGCCGTCATGACCTTGGCATTTATACCGGAGTAATAGTTCGTTGATTTATACTGAATACGACCATTCATGTCTGATTTAAGGTTCTTGTAGAATGCTTTTCCATAATTGCCATTAGACAATAGCCTAACTTTGGCTTTGGATATCGGTTTACCAGTATTTCGGTCGGAAACGAGAAATTCATTAAACGTAGTTGTGGGCAACCTTATAAATGTGAGATTACTCACTTGGAAAATGCCGAATTGTAATGGCTCTTCAGTATCCTTTTCTTTTACTACTAAAAGGTATTGTCCCAGCTCCGCCAAAGGGTCAATTAACACCTCTGTAGCATGTCTTTGATAGTCTGAGGCCTGAGGAAGGTCTACTTCCCACGTACGAACTAAGTCAAGTGCTTTAAATTTTTCCGAAAAGGGTTTTTTGTTTGGTACAATGATCTGTTTCAACCTGTTCATGCTACCCTTGTAAATGGTGAATTCTAGGGATTTGAGGTTGTTGTATTCTACTAATACCCTTGAATAGTGCGATAATTGAATAAAATCTTCTTGAGTGATATTTAAGCTGTATTGTTCAATTGAGCTTTTAAGAACTTGAGCCTGTTTGGCTTCGAATGAGTTGGGGGCTAATCGAATAACCTCTTCGCAAATCTCATAAGCTTCTTTTCGCATCCATCGAAAGGCATCTTCTTTCTTTTTATAATTGAACCTAGCGCCGAGGGTGTTCAATGTCTGAGCTTTTTCAAAAAGTACAGTCACTTTGTTATCTGTGTCTAGCGATTCAGCTAATTCATCCAAAGCTTTTAAATAGGCATCAAGCTCATTGTCTGTTCTATTTTTTAGGAGTTTTAATCTGAATAACTCCCAGTAAACATACCTTTTTGTATTTCCACTGGCTTTTTGACGCATCAGTGTTTTTTGAATTAACCTGAAGCCAAGGTCGAAGGACGATCCTTCAAGTTGTGGTTCAATTTGTAAGTTTAGAAATGCATTTGGGTTCCAATAAGTATCTAAGGAAGGAAGCCATTTTCGAGATTTGAAATCTGTTATTTGAAGGCCATAGAAGTAAAAATTTAAGGCCTGCTCTACAATGAAATCCGAAACATATTCTGTTTGCGGTTCCTCTATTCCGATTCTTCTAAAAACCGATCTATACTGATCTAGCCTCAGGGTATCGTTTTTTTCAAATTCACGAAGGGCATTGTTATAGTAACTATGAATTTCAGACTGAAACCGAGCTTTGTTCCAGAAGTTGAAATCAACGGTATCGACTTTAGCATCGTCTCTTTGGTCAATATCGTAGCTATAGCTCTGATAGTAGCTGAAAAGCGATTTTCCAGCGATCAGTTGGTAAATACTTTTATGTGGGAAACTGGCTTTCTCTATTCTGCGCTGGAGGTTGTCTATTACTTTTAACTGAGCATTTTCCTCCAATAAAAGCCAAAACTTACTTTGGTATATCGTCGCTTTGAGTAACTCTTCAGCGTTCGATTCTTGCGCGGCCCACACTAGAATTTCTTCTACGTTGTTTTGAGCAGATTTGGTTAAACCTTCCTTTTCTAACCGATAGACCTCTTGCCAATTTGCTTGCCTTTTATCGGCCTGAGCAAAACTACTCAAGGGGATAAATAGTGCTAGAATTAGAAGATAAATTGGTTTAGTTGAAATCATATTTTAGTCGAAGGTTCTATATATTAAACACATGAACTTGTCTTTAACCACTAGTCGTGAGGATCAAATTTTTGTGAGATTGCATAGAATATAGCAATAATAAGTCCACTAATTTTTAACATAAATTGTGCTTAACGGTACCGCTAGGGGACAACTTATCAAAATTGTTGACGTAAGAGACTCTGTCAAACAAAAAACTACTTACATGAAAACTAACACAAAATTTTCAGCACTAACGGTTGTTTTGCTTTTAACAACTACGGTGCTTTTAACTTCCATGAAACCTGTTGAGGAGAAGGGTGGATATGATTGGATGAAGGGCAGGTTAGATGCGGCAAAGTCTTTCACCATCGAGGTATTGAAAGCCATGCCAGAAGATGACTATGATTACAAACCAAATGACGATCAAAGAACGTTTGCTGCTCAGGCCTATCACATCGCGTACAGTGTAGAATATTTTCACAAGGCATTTAGTCAACCAAATGCCGCTTGGCAACCAGGCGATGAGAACTCTAAATCTAAAGAAGAGCTGCTAAAATGGGCGGAGGCAAAATTTGATGAAATGCATGCCTTTATTTTGGCTTCAGATGCTAATGACCAGCTTACTGCAGGAATACTTTATTACTTAGATCATAATTCACATCATAGAGGACAAGTTGTTACTTATTTGAGAATGAAAGGCATCAAGCCGCCGGTCTATAAGTAGGAATAGCGATTAACTAAAATGCAACGTCACGTTGGAGTCTTTTGGGCACCTGCGTGACGTTTTTTTTATACAAATTTCATAAATGTAGATTTTGTGTTTATATTTATTCTACATTTACGAAAATTGATTAGCATTTATATGAAAGGAACACAGTTAGGAGAGTTTGAAGAACTCGTATTGTTAATTGTCGGTGTACTCTTTCCAGAAGCCTATGGTCTTAGCATTCGCGAAGAAATTATTGGGCAAACCAAACGAAAGGTGGCCATTGGCGCAGTACATTCTTCTCTCAGCAGATTACAAGAAAAAGGATTTTTAAAATCTGAATTAGCCGAAGCTACGCATGAAAGAGGTGGCCGTAGAAAGCGACTTTTCACCATTACAGCAAGTGGTAAACGAGCCTTAGAAAGAAACCACGAATTGCGCAATGGTCTCTATAATCAAATCCCTGAAATCGCACTAAAAGGATTAAGTTTTAGTGGCACTTAAAGAATTACATATCCCCCCAAAACCTGCGGAATGGTTCTTAAAACAGGTATGCAAAGGCAACTTGTTAGAAGAGATTGAAGGTGACCTATTTGAGCACTATCAAATCATCCGCGAAACGCACCCAAAATGGCGTGCGGATTTAGCCTATTGGGTTCATATGGTCAATTTTCTGAGACCCTTTGCGCTAAAAAAAATCGGTCAAAACTCATCAACAATAATTATGTATAGAAGCTATTTTAAATTCGCTCTTCGTCACATGTGGCGTAAAAAATTGAGTACAGGTTTCAACCTATTAGGCCTTGTTTTGGCCTTTATGGTTTGTGGCTTTATTTACCTCCATTTGCAACAAGAGTTGTCTTATGACAAGTTTCATGAGAACTCAGAAGACATGTATCGGGTAGCATGGATGAACGACAACCCGCAAACACGAACACCACACCCTCTAGCGCAGGCCATGGTCAACGACCTGCCAGAAGTGGAAGCGGCGGTGAGCCTTTCTCCCATTTATGGTGCAGGCCTTACCAAGCAGTCCGTGATGCTAACACTCGAGAAGGAGAACATTAGTTTTGCCGAACCCGACGGCTATTTCGTAGACAGTACTTTTTTCGATGTCTTCGATTTTAAATTTTTAGAAGGGAATCCTGAAACTGCACTAAAAAGTAATTTTGGCGTACTACTTTCAAAATCTACTGCCGAGCGTTACTTCGGAGATAAGCCTGCTGTAGGCAACCGACTTTCCATGGATGTTAATACGGATATGTTGGAAGTTGTTGGTGTTATAGAGGATGCTCCTAAGAACTCTCATTTTCACTATAGCTTTCTTATTTCGTATGTGTCTTTGAAGTCATTAAGTTTCAATGATCCTTGGATGTCTTGGGGTGATTTTGGTCACTTTAACTATGTAAAACTAAAGCCTGGTACCGACCCAGAAGTGCTGGAAAATAAAATTCCAGAATGGGTCAAAGAATATTTAGGCTGGTCAGATGAAGGCGTAGCCTCACTTTTAGCAGGGGAATACAAATTTGAACTTCAACCTATAGAGGATATCCATTTGCACTCTAATATTAGATGGGAATTAGAGGCAAATTCTAGTTTCTCTTACCTGATTATTTATGGGGTTTCGGGGCTGTTTATTTTATTGATTTCGGTCATCAATTTTGTCAACCTAAGTACTGCAAGATCAGCAGAGCGATTGAAAGAAGTTGGTGTAAAAAAGACTTTGGGTGCCTATCGGAGTCAACTATTGTCTCAATTCATCTTTGAGTCATTGTTTTCTTCATTCATCGCTTTGGCATTAGGGATTTTTGCAATGTATGCTTTAGAAGACGCCTTTAATCAACTCGTTAATGGGCAGATTTTGGCTAATGATATCTGGCAAACGAATGCTGTCATTTTCATGTTGGGCGTAACCATTGTTACGGCAATACTTGCAGCAGCCTATCCAGCACTTTATTTGAATGCGCTTAATCCAGGTCAAATTTTAAAAGGCACTACAAAAAAGAAGATTGGTGGCGCTTTCGTGAGGAATACGCTCTTGTCCGTTCAGTTGATTGCAGCTATACTAATGGTAACAGGAAGCTTAATTATCAGCGGGCAGATTTCATTTCTAAAGAATAAGGACTTAGGCTTTAAACGGGATAATATGATGGTTGTTGAACTCAGCAACTACGTGGACAAGTCTGAATTAATTAAATCTGCATTCAGTAAAATTTCGGGTATTGAATCTGTAGCATCAGTTTCCAATGTTCCGGGCGGTCAATTCAACCAACATAGCATTTATGCTGAAAAAGATCCTTCGCTTAAAACGGATGCGGCGGAAGCTTTTATAGACGACGATGCCATTTCAGTTTTAGGCATTGAGTTAATCGCGGGTAGAATGTTCGACGAGACAATCGCGTCAGATTCTTCTGGGACCTCCTTCCTGATTAATGAAACGGGAGCTAAGCAGCTGAACTTGACTAACCCAGTGGGAGAAACCATTTTTTGGGAAGACAATGAAAATTTGGTCAAAGGTAGAATAGTAGGCCTTGTAAAAGACTTCCATTACAAGTCCTTGCATGTGCCCATCAGGCCAATCATTTTAATGGTTCAGCCTCGCCGATTGAATTACTTAATAGCACAGGCAGATACCAAAAACTTATCGTCACTCGTGCCTCAAATGGAAAATGCATTTAAGGAGATTTATCCCGAGGACGATTTTAGGCTGACTTTTTTAGATGAGCAGATTGCGGAATTATATCAGGAAGAATCTAGAACCCTTTTACTGACATCCATTCTATCAGGTATATCCATATTCTTAGCCATTGCAGGATTAGTAGGTATTGTTTCTATCGCTATTAAACAGCGTGTAAAAGAGATCGGAATAAGAAAAATTTTGGGAGCTTCAGTAAAGGAAATACTCGTATTAATCAATGGAAGGTACGTTATCATCACACTAGCAGCCTTGGTGCTTGCACTTCCTGTATCCTATTTATCAATGAATAAATGGATGGAAAACTTTACTTATCAGAATGTGATAAACCCAATGATTTTCATTCTTACTGGGCTGTGCGCCATCTTTATAATATTTATGACGATAAGTGCCATTTCATTGAAAACCGTGAAGAGTAACCCCGCCGATTCCTTAAGAATTGAATAGTGAAGGGGCACCACTCGACATATGAAACACCGAAGTACGCTGATTGCCTATTGACCTGGTTTTGTAAGGGCGATTTATTGGAGGAAATAGCTGGCGATCTCTATGAGTTCTATCCAGCCAGAAGCAATCCTGCAAGTGTTTTAAGAAGCGAGTAAATTCTTCTAAGCCCCTCTACATAGAGGGGCTTATCTAAACATTTCCACCCTCAGTGTAATGAATTCACCAAACATTCGTCTCCTCTGAGTCAGATAAAAACTACATTTAGGAATTTTTAATTTGACATTCAATTATTAAAAACTACATTTAGGAATTAAATCTTATTTGTATGAAGAAATATCAGCTAGGAGAGTTTGAGGAACTAGTGCTACTCACGGTAGGTGTTCTATATGGAGAAGCGTATGGTGTTGCTATCAAGGAGGAAATCGAAAAACGTCATGACAGAAAAGTTTCTGTTGGAGCGCTTCAGTCTGCGTTGCGCAGAATGGAAGAGAAAGGTTTCTTGGAATCGGAATTTGGCGAAGCCACCAAGGCTCGCGGCGGAAAGAGAAAACGCTATTTCAAAATTACGGCACATGGTAAAAATGCGCTAGATCATAATATTCAGACAAGGCTAGAACTGTGGAATCAAATTCCAGATGTAGCTTTTCAATTTAAATTATGCTAAAAAAAGTCGGTCAAAAACTTATTAAATTCTATTGTCATCCCGATTTCCAAGAAGATATTCTCGGGGACTTAGAGGAATATCATGAATTGCATTTTGAGGATAAAGGAGCGCGCTATGCCGATAGAAAATTCCTTATCGATGCACTTTTACTGTTTAGGCTCTCTCTCCTAAGAGACAAGTGGTTTAGTCAACAATTAATTAATACACCCATGGTCAGAAATATTTTTAAAACCGCATTTCGAGTGTTCTGGAAAGAAAGCGGATACTCACTTATGAATATACTAGGGCTTACCGTTGGTATTGCCGCTAGTATGCTTCTATTACTTTATGTGGAATCGGAAAAGTCAGTCAACCAATTCCACAAAGACATCGATAACATTTATCAAGTGATGGAACACCAGACCTACCCAGGTGGTGTGCGTACATTTGAAGACAATCCAGGACCTTTAGTCACCGTTTTTCGTGACGAAATGCCTGAGGTGGACTACATGGCCGCTTTTACAAGGCCATATAAAATTCTTCTAAGCGTAGACAATGAAGGTCACAAGGAAACTGGCATGTGGGCAAGCGAAGACTTCTTTCAAATATTTGATGTGGATTTCATCGAGGGTCAGAAGGAAAGTTCTCTCACAGAACCATCGACTGTTTATATTTCAAAACGCGTGAAAGAACGAATTTTTGGGTCGGAACCCGCCCTTACTAAATCTATAAATTTTGATGGCTGGGGCGATTTCCAAGTTGGTGGTGTATTTGAAGATGTTCCGAACGCAACGACCATCGATTTCGACTTTGTTTTACCATACCAAGGCTGGCGCGAGGTATTTACTTGGGTAGAATTATGGGAAAATAGTGGTGTAAGAGGTATTGCAAAACTATCTCCAGGTACGGATGTCGGCGCTTTTAACAAAAAGATAGCTGGATACATAAATCAAAAAATTCCGGATAAAGACCACAACGTGAGCATATTTGTTCAGCCCCTCAAGGACAGATATTTATACAACAATTATGAAAACGGAGTTATTGCCGGCGGTAGAATTACTTATGCTAAACTACTCACAGCAGTAGCCTACTTTATCTTATTAATTGCGATCATCAACTTTGTAAACCTGGCGACAGCAAGGTCTACTAAACGGGCCAAGGAGGTAGGCGTAAAGAAGATAGTCGGTTCAACAAGAGGGTTGCTTCGGGCTCAATTTATGGTTGAGTCTATACTCCTTGCCTTAATTTCCACCGTTTTGGCAGGAGTGGTTATCATGAGTGTGGTATCACCGCTGAATATGTTGGTAGGCAAGAGTATGACTTTTTCTTTTGCCTCAGTCGATCAAGGGTCAAAGCTTTTAATAATAGGACTGGGTGTGGGGCTCTTAGCGGGTATATACCCTGCTCTTGTCTTGTCAAGTTTTAAGCCACTAAGTGTGGTAAAAGGGTCTTTTAAAACTTCTGGCTGGTCTAATGGTATCAGGAAAGGACTTGTTGTATTTCAATTCACTATTTCTACTGTTCTGATAATTGCCACACTGGTAGTTCGTAATCAGATGGATTTCATCAAGAGTAAGAATTTGGGTTATGACAAAGAGCACTTAGTGACCATTCCTGTTGAAGGAGCACTTCGCGATAAAGTAGTTCAAGAGCAATTCAAGTCCACAGTGCTTTCAAATAGCAATTTCAAAAATGTAAGCTTTTCTGGAGGAACACCACTAAGCTTTTTCTCTTCAACCGATGCCGGTTTTTCATGGGAAGGTAAGGTTGGTGATTTGAGCAATAAATTCCGCATTATTAATACAGATACTGACTTCTTCGAGACCTACGGGATGGAAATTATAGAAGGAAGAGGTTTTGATCCAGAACTGGCTACAGATACCCTGAATTACATAATAAATGAGCAAGCGGCAGCAGCCATGAATGTGGAAAATCCTATTTCATTATCAGTATCCCTTTGGGGTAGTCCTGGACGTATCGTAGGAGTGGTTAAAGACTTTCACTATAGCTCTTTACACGAAAAAATTGGTCCCTTAGTGATGCCTTACCGCCCAAACTACCCGACCGACCTTACTATAAAAATGACAGGCCAAAATGTAGTTGAAAGTATCACTTTTTTAGAAAATGTGACAGCTGAACTCAACCCAAGCTATCCGTTTGATTACAGTTTTGTGGATGTGGCATATGAGCAGCTATATCAAGGCGAAGCCACCATTGGTGTTTTGGCCAATTACTTTTCTGCTATCGCCATTTTTATTTCCCTACTCGGGCTATTTGGTCTTTCCAGTTTTTCTGCTGATCAGCGTATAAAAGAGATTGGTATTAGAAAAATATTAGGAGCAAGAGTGTCCCAACTTACATTTCATGTATCCAAAGGCTTTTTAATCTTGGTCGGCGTAGGTTTTGTGTTGGCCGCTCCTTTAGGGTATGGATTTATGAATAATTGGCTGCAGACCTTCGAATATAGGACGGAAATTGGAGTCACTGTTTTTATACTTTCCGCCGGTATATCAATGTTCATTACGCTTTTAGCGGTCAGCTATCATGCATTAAAAGCGGCTTATACCAATCCAATAACAAATTTAAGGACTGAATAGTATGCAGAGAGAGATTCAACATTTGTCATCAGCAATAATTAGTCAGCAGAAATCACTTGAAACCGGTTTATGCTAAAAAAAGTAGGTCAAAAACTTATAAGCTTTTACTGTCACCCTGATTTCCAAGAAGATATTATTGGAGATCTAGAAGAATACTATGAAGCACATAGTAAGTCGAAAGGAGTGCGCTATGCCAACAGAAAGTTCTTTTTGGACGCACTGTTGCTTTTTAGGCTCTCTCTCCTCAAAGACAAATGGTTTAGTCAACAATTAATTAATACACCCATGGTCAGAAACATATTTAAAACAGCATTTCGCGTATTCTGGAAAGAAAAAGGATACGCATCACTTAACATTTTAGGGCTTACTATTGGCATTACGGCCAGTATGCTACTGCTACTTTTTGTTGAGTCAGAAAGGTCGGTCAACCAGTTTCATTCCGATATAGATAATATATATCAGGTGATGGAACACCAAACATACTCTAATTACAGCTACACATATGAGTCAAATCCAGGCCCGCTTAGCGACTATTTTAAGCAGGATATGGCAGAGGTGGAATATATGGCTGCTTTTACCTGGATGGAGGAACGCCTTTTTAGAATTAACGGACAGAGTTTTAAGGAGCAAGGACGCGTTGCTAGCGAAGACTTTTTCCAAATCTTTGATGTGAAGTTCATTGAAGGATCAAAAGAGGAGTCTTTAACAGACCCTACCAAACTCTATTTATCAAGAAGCACCAAAGAACGAATATTTGGTGATCAGCCAGCGCTATCTAAAACCCTACAAGTTGATGGTTGGGGCGACTACCAAGTGGCTGGCGTCTTCGAAGATATACCGAAAGAATCGACTATTAATTTTGATTTTGTGATGCCATATGCCCCGTGGAAAGCTCGCAATGGCTGGCTCGATAACTGGGGGAATAATGGAATAAGAGGAATTGCCAAATTGCAGCCCGGCGTTGATGTTGAGGCTTTTAATACGAAAATTCTGAACTACGTTAATGACAAACAAGACGGAGAAGAATCTGTTGTAACATTATTTTTACAGCCTTTCGGCGATCGTTACTTGTACAATAATTATGATGACGGAAAGCTCGCTGGCGGAAGGATAGCTTATGTTAAGCTCTTTACGGTTGTCGCGATTTTTATTCTGATGATTGCGGCAATTAACTTCATGAATTTGGCCACAGCACGTTCTACAAAGCGCGCTAAGGAAGTAGGGATTAAGAAGGTAGTAGGTTCCTCAAAGTTTTATTTACTACTCCAGTTTATGTCAGAGTCAATTATTCTGGCAACCTTCTCAACAATAGTGGCTGGCTTTTTAATCATGTTGATTCTACCTCCACTCAATACACTCGTGGATAAGGCAATGACTTTTTCTTTTACTGAACTTAACCAAGTTGGTTTATTGCTAGGCATTGGTGTAGGGGTTGGTTTTCTATCTGGCCTTTATCCATCATTTGTACTTTCAGGTTTTAAAGCCTTGAGCGTACTTAAAGGAACCTTTAAAACTTCTGGATGGTCAAATGGGCTTAGAAAAGGGCTTGTCGTATTTCAGTTTATCATTTCTACAGTGCTTATCATTTCTACCCTCGTAATCCACGATCAGATGAGCTTTATTAAGAATAAGAATCTTGGCTATAATAAAGACAACGTGGTCTATTTTGGCGTTGAAGGCGAACTTGAAGATTTAAATACGCGCGAATTACTAAAGCAGAGGATTCTAGAGAATCCAAATTTTGTAGAAGCTACCTTTTCAAATGGTTCCCCGTTGAGTGTTGGTTCTTCAACCTCTGGTGGCTTTTCTTGGGAGGGAAAAATAGATCAAAATCAGACCAACTTTTACATTATTCGTGCCGGTCACGATTTCGTAGAAACTTATGGTTTAGATATTATTCAAGGACGGTCTTTTGACAAAGCTTTGGCCACAGATACTATGAATGTGATCATCAATGAGCAGACGGCTAAAATGATGAATGTAGACGACCCTATGGGTGTTCCAATTACTTTTTGGAATAGAACGGGTCGTGTAGTAGGAATTGTTAAAGACTTCCACTTTAGTTCGCTGCACGAAGGTATAGAGCCTTTAATTATAGGCCTAAGGCCAGAGGATAGTCAAGTCTTTAGTGTAAAAATGACAGGGCAAAATGTAAAAGAGAACTTGGCTTATTTAGAAAAGACGGTAAAGGAAATTAATCCGAATTATCCCTTTGAGTATCGTTTTGTGGATGAAAGCTTCGAGCAACTATACAAAAGCGAGTCTACAATTGGGATACTAGCAGACTACTTTTCTGTTATAGCCATATTCATTTCCCTACTAGGCTTATTTGGTTTAGCTAGTTTCGCCGCTGAACAGCGCATTAAAGAAATTGGCGTTAGAAAAGTTTTAGGCGCTAGCATTATCAACCTTTTAGTGCTGATGACAAAAGGGTTCATGATTCTAGTTGGCGTAGGGTTTATAATTGCTGCTCCTATTGGTTACTATTTCATGGATAATTGGCTGAATGCTTTCGAATATAGAGTAGATATTGGGCCATCGGTATTTTTGTTGGCAGGATTAGCTTCGCTAGTAATTACCGTGCTTACTGTGAGCTACCATTCTTTGAAGGCAGTTCATGCTAACCCGGCAAAAAGCCTGAAATACGAGTAATTAACTGAACGCTATTAATAAGAACGCTCTTTGGATAGTTTCCTAAGCGCGTTCTTTTTTACGGTCTTTCGTCTAGAATCATTTTCATCTTTCAAAAACTTATTTGGGCTACCTCCTGAAGTAATTTTACCTGCCTTGAGCATATAGACTTGGTCAGACTGTGTAGTGGAAATTGGCAAATGTGTAATTTGAAGGATGGGCATCTCTTTCTTTAAGTCATTCAGTATGGCATGGATCTTATGAACATGTTTTTGATCCAAGGATGACGTGATTTCATCCAGTAGTAGGATTACAGGACCATTAATGAGGGCTCTTAATAGACCAAGTATTTTCCTTTGTCCGCCGGACAACTTTACCCCATTTTCGCCTAAAATGGTATCAACACCATGGGGTAAGTTTTGCAATATTAAGGCTAAGCCATACTGATGAATAAGTTGCTCCACTTTTGTTTTTGCCGCCTTTTCAGAAGAACCAATTGACTCTAAATGTATGTTTTCCCATAGACTAGCATTGAAAATTTTTATGTCTTGAGGAACCACTCCAATCCTACGTCGCCACTCCAATTTGTCTTTATAAATACTATGATTATTAAAAAGAACTCTTCCAGAGTTGGGGGTGTATAATGTGCTTATAATGTCAAGAAAAGTTGACTTTCCACTACCGCTTTCGCCTAGTAGTGTTGTCAATTTTCCCTGAGGTACGACTAAAGAAATATTAGTGAGTAAATCGAGTTGACCCGGGTATGAAAAGGTCAGGTTTTGGATTGATAGAACATTTGTTTCGGCCATTTCAATCGAAGACTTATGAACTTCTTGTTCTTCATCCTGGCTGAGCAGATCATGCATTCGTTCGAAAGCAATTTTAGATTCCTGAAAATCGACAAATGTGAGTGCCAAATTTGAAATACAATTCGAAGTGATGGTTGTAATTGAAATAATGGCCAACATATTACCTATTTCTAGAACACCGCTGGTCACTTTAAGAGAGGATATAGTAATAATTACAATAGTGGTGAATACGGTGCTAAGTTGAATAGCCAGACCGAAGCGAATGGTCGCTTTATCTGCAGAATATACTTTTGCCCGAAATGTATGATAGAATTTCATGGCATATGCGCTAAATTTTTGATCTAGCTGCCCCCGTTTTATCTCATCAATTCCAGAAAAAGTGTCCGCGTAGTTCGCATTGTTTTCAGCATGTTGGTTCATAGATACTTTTTGCGCTTTCAACACACCACTTTTTAGCCGGACTACTAAAAAGAAGACAATGGGCGTGAGTAATAAATTGACTAAGCCCAAGTTGACATCATAAAGGAATAAGAGCACAAAGGCGACGATTATTGTAAAGACACTAATTAAGCCATCTTCAATCCATTTGGTTGTATGTTCTTCAATACCTTCTGTGTCTTCAAGACGCGTGAGTAGATCACCTATCTTTTTGCTATCGAAAAACCGCTTGGGTTGTAGTAAAAGTTTGCTGATAAATCGCTGTGTCAACGTATTATTAAAGTCTCTGCTAAAAATGGCCATACTATGGTTTCTTATATAGGCCAAACCAATAGAAAGCATGAGTATAACTGACCAAATTACGAGGCTTATAAGTACCAATTGTCGATTGCCAGAAGGCAAAAGCTCGTCAACCAGTTTTTCGGTAAAAATTGTAGTACAGAAAATTAATATGGAATGAATAATCCCGAGCAATACAATCGCAGTTAACCTTTTCCGATGAGCCTGAAGGGCTGGAATCAACCAACTTTTAACGAAAGAGTCTTTTTTAGAAGGAAGCTTTAATGCACTCGAATGCTTAATTGTCATACATGTCTCAGTGGTCCAAAAACGCGCTAGTTCTTGGTCGGAGAGTTCTAGAACTCCTTCAGCGGGGTCTGCAATCAGCCATCTATTATTTGCTTTTCCTACGCACAGCACAAAGTGGTTTTGGTTCCCTTCTTTAATAACATGAAGAATTGAAAATTCTTTAATTAAGCCAAATTCGGAGCAGGACATTTTAAACGCATCAACTTCAAAACCCAGTTCTAAGCCGGCATGTTGTAAGCCTAAAAGAGAGGTTCCTTCTTTAGTCGTTCCGCTAATAATTCTGAGGTGTTCTAGCGAAGTATGATACCCTAGATATTGGACTAAAGTCAATAGACAAGCTGCACCACAATCTTTCTCATCGTGTTGTTTCTTCAAAGATTTTTTAAGTCGTCCTATCTTTTTCAAGTGCCTTGGGCTAGAGCTCAATTTTGCTAAAACAGCGGTAGGTCAAATGCCGCTTACTTTGTTTTTAAGAAATAGGTCGAAAATGAAATAGGTACCTCTTGGGCGAAGGTACTTTTAGCGAAGGCGTTGTGCTTTAATAGATGGTTGTACGGAGGTTAGCAGTCTTCTTTTCAATGTAAATTAACAGAGGTTTCTACACTTCGCTAAAATGCGAAAATAACGTTTAGAAAGCGGGTTCAAACGCCTTCTTCTTCTGTGTAGTCTTGAGCATCTATCGCCACCAATTATCTGACTCGATTCGATTTTTGTAAGCTTTGTCATGATCAATTTTGTTTAGTAAATACGTGAAATAGAATCTCAACCTAATCAATAAAATTTGCTTTTACGAAGCCTTTGGGTGAACAACAATTTCTTTGAAATGAACAACTGAAAAGCGGTTAAGAGTTTTGACTCTTCCTGCTCAAATTGTCAATTCTCCTTTTCACGTTACAATTATCTACCAACTATCAGATAGGTGGAGCGGACGTTTTAATTACTGTTTTTTTTTCTGAATTTATGACTTCAAAGTTCATCACGACTGAAGAAGAAAATATGAGCCATCAGATTAGTTCTCTTTCCGAGTATTTTAAAGCATATGAAAAAAGCGTAGACAACCCTGAAGCATTTTGGGAGAATATTGCGAAGGCTTTTGACTGGCGAAAACCATGGGACAAGGTTCTAGCGTCTGACTTTGAAAAACCAGCGGTAAAATGGTTCCTAAATGGCAAGTTGAACCTGACCGATAACATTTTCGAGCGGCATTTAGCGGAAAAGGCCAATACCCCGGCGATCATTTGGGAACCCAACGACCCGAATGAAGCAAACAGAATAGTTACTTATCGGGAGCTTTTTGAAATGACAAATCAGTTCTGTAATGCATTAATGGCACAAGGAATTGAAAAGGGCGACCGTGTGATAATCTATATGCCGATGGTACCAGAAGCGGCCGTAGCCATGCTGGCATGTGCACGTTTGGGAGCCGTACATTCTGTCGTTTTTGCTGGATTTTCGTCGTCTGCTCTAGCCGATCGAATCAATGATTGTGAAGCGAAAATGGTGCTTACTTCTGATGGAAACTATCGTGGAACAAAACAAATCCCAGTCAAGGCTGTAGTTGATGAAGCGGTTGAAAACACACCAAGTATTGAAAAGGTAATTGTACTGAAACGAACTGGTGATGAGGTGACGATGAAGGAAGGAAGAGATGTTTGGTGGCACGATGCCATCGCTAATGAGTCGACTAACTTTACGGCAACCGAAATGGATTCCGAAGACCTACTTTTTATTCTATATACCTCAGGATCTACCGGAAAACCGAAGGGAGTAGTTCATACCACTGGCGGCTATATGGTATATGCTGAATATTCATTTTCTAATGTTTTTCAATATAAGCCTGGGGATATTTACTGGTGCACTGCAGATATTGGCTGGATTACGGGACATTCCTATATCGTTTATGGTCCGCTACTGGCCGGAGGAACTACTTTGATGTTTGAAGGCGTTCCGACCTTTCCGCATGCAGGTAGATTTTGGGAAATCGTTGACAAGTATCAGGTTAATCAATTCTATACCGCACCAACAGCTATTCGAGCATTGCAAGTGCATGGATTGGAGCCGATAGAACCCTATACTTTATCGTCGCTCAAAGTCATTGGCTCTGTAGGAGAACCCATTAACGAAGAAGCATGGCACTGGTATCACGACCATATCGGTAAGGGCAATTGCCCTTTGGTGGATACTTGGTGGCAAACTGAAACGGGAGGCATCATGATCTCTGCTTTGGCAGGAATCACACCCAATAAGCCTGCCCATGCTTCTCTTCCGCTTCCCGGTGTTCAGCCCGTCATTGTAGATGCAGAAGGTAAAGAGTTGGAAGGCAATAATGTTCAAGGAAACCTCTGTATCAAGTTCCCATGGCCTTCCATGATTAGGACTACATATGGCGATCATGAAAAGTGCAAAAACGTATACTTTTCAGCTTATAAGAACATGTACTTTACAGGAGATGGTGCTAAAAGGGATCACGATGGATATTTGAGAATCTTAGGGCGCGTGGATGATGTCATTAATGTTTCAGGGCATAGAATGGGTACCGCTGAAGTAGAAAACGCCATCAACGAACATCCAAAAGTGGTAGAATCTGCAGTGGTTGGTTATCCGCATGATGTAAAAGGACAAGGGATTTATGCCTATGTAATTTGCGACATGACCGGAAGAACGGAAGACAGTCTCAAAGCTGAAATAAAAGACACCGTAAGAAAGATTATCGGACCGATCGCGAAGCCAGATATGGTGCAAATCGTACCGGGTTTACCGAAGACAAGATCTGGAAAAATAATGCGAAGGATTCTTAGAAAAGTGGCGAGTAAGGACATCTCTAACCTAGGAGACACATCTACTTTATTGAATCCAGAAGTAGTTGATGATATTATTAAGGGCGCGGGACTATAAGCGCCTTCAATTATTGAGGGCTTTCTTTTTTAAAGGCCAATGTGGCAACTCTACCTTGAGAACCCGATGCCCATGCGGATTTTCCAGTTTTGGAAACGGAAACGGCATAATATTGACCTTCCATCGGGGTATACGCATCGTCACCAGTGCGGTAATAATCGCAGCTTTCTCGGCCTACTGCTAGTATTAAATCCTGATTGAAAACTGCAACGCCAGAACGGTAGCCGCCTGGGTTCATCCCAGCCATCATCGGAAACCAGCTGGCACCACCATCAGTGGTATAGGCTGCATTTATTCTTGTCAACGAATCACCACGGTAGTCTCCACCGACCATTAAGCCCTCTAAATCATTCTTGAAATCGATTGAGAAAATTCCTTGAGTAGCCTCACCTGATTGTAGCGGAGTGACGGTTTTATTCCAGGTTTCTCCTTTATCAGAAGAGTAGAAAAGGCTAGCTTCTTCACCGCCAAGACCAATATAAACATGATTATCACCATTTACCCGAAGGCAAGTACCACTAGCTGCAAAACCACCTTGGCCATCTTTGGCCTGTGGTCTTTGTTCAAAAGGAAGTTCATTCCAAGTTTCACCACCATCAGAGGTTCTAAGAATTAATAACCTACCGTTGATAGCGTCGCCAAATGCTATACCCTCTTTGTCATTCCAAAAGTCCATAGCATCGTAAAAAGTCCCTTCCGCATCGCTAAAATATTTTCTATCCCAAGTATTGCCGCCATCTACAGTTTTATAGATTAAGGCAGGCAAACCGGCACTTAATACAATGGCGGTATTGGCATCAAAACCTTCAACATCTCTAAAGTCAATTTTCGCGTTGTTAGGAACGCTTACATCTTCCCAAGTTGTTCCGCCGTCAGTTGTTTTCAGTACAGTGCCACCGCTACCACTTGCCCATGCCACTTGGTCAGAAACAGCAGAAACCCCACGTAAACTGGCTGTGCTGCCCGTATTTTGAGGTACCCAAATAGGTTCGGGAAGCTTTACTTTGGTTGTTTCTGTTTCTTTTGATGGTCCACAACCAAATAGTAAGACCGCAAATGCTAGACTTAAGAATTGTCTCATTCTGAATCGGCAAGGGGTTTTAAAGAAGGCTTTTCTGGCGAATTATAAACGCTTTCAGGAAGCTCTTCAAATACCATAATGTTAGAAAGTTGTGCCATTTCTCTTTCACCAGAAAGCATAATATCGCCTTGCTTTTTATAGTCTTTCCAAGGGTTTATGAAGCGAGGTTCCTCAGTATCAGTAGTGGGGTAATATGCCCACTGCGTTACTAAGCTAGATTCTTTGTCTACCCAAACGTAGTACATGTTTTGAGGCGTTCTTCCTACCCCTTCAAAAGTCATGTTTAGCTTATCCGCCATTCTTCCGTCTTGGGTGGCCTCTTCGCCGGCATACGTGAGTGTTACACCAGAGTCTTTTAACTTATAAGGCATTACCAACCAATATGAATCATTGATCCAAATACTTTTGCCCCTGTTTACAATGGTTTGAAGAGAGTCACCCTGTAAAGCTAGCTCGTTACCATCTTCGAACACTCTTCCGGTGTCATCATTAATGTTGAGCAAGTAGGTGCTGTTGCCCATGTCAATTCGAACATCACCGGTCCATTTGTCCCAAATAAGCTCTCTTCGTCCGAAGAAATTCCAGCAAATATGTCTTGTGTTATCCCATGCTTCGCGGCCGCCCATGGCTTCCATTACTTCGTCAGCTATGGCAATGGCCTTGGCATCAGAACCTGCTAAATTAAATCCCTCTGAATGAGGGTTTCCATAAGGCTCATCTTTCTTTTCGGTTTGTGGGCTGCATGCGGCAAAACCTAAAACGATTAAAGTGAGTGATAAGAGGAGGTGCTTGGCTTTCATAGTTGGTATAATTTCCTCCAATTTAGCGAGTTCCGGTTTATGGTTCAATCCATTGGTCACAAAGCCGCAAATGAAGCCACTATTTTACGGGTGCGTAAGGGTTTATATCCCTTAACTTTTCTTCCAACGCTCTCAAGTCTTTCAATCTCATCCAACTCACTTTGACTTTATGCTGTTGCATTTTATCATCCGCATCTAGAATATTTAAGCCAATATGTAAATGATCAGTTTCGAAGTAACTGTCGAAGTTGTATTTAGTGACTAATAGAGAAGTCTGTTTTTTAGAAAATAGCTTTTGCGAATTGATCACCATGCCGCCTTCTGCTTCTGAAGCATGAATATAAAGTGGCCAGTTAATGAAAGAAGACATAAAACCGAATATCGGTGCGAATGCAGCTAACAAGATTATACTCGGTAACTCTGGTGCGATAATGAATTTGTAAACGAATATGAATACAATGAATAATCCGTAAAAGAAGAGTAAGAACTTAAATCTATTGACTTTGCCTTTGTTGTTAATATCTTTCATTTGACCAGGTTTGTGTGGTGAATTTAATGGATTTGTAGGAATTAAGCGAGCTTCATTTTAGAGACTAAGTCCCACAACACAATCCCCGTAGTTACTGATACATTTAGGGAGTGCTTAGTACCAAATTGGGGGATTTCTAGGCACCCATCTGCCAATTGAACAATCTCATCTTCTACGCCGAAAACTTCGTTTCCTAGTACGATAGCCACTTTTTGATCTTTATCGGGTTGAAAGTGTTGGAGGGGAATGGAACCTTCTACTTGTTCAATGGCCATAATTGTATAGCCGTCACTCTTTAGAGCCTCACATGCCGATCGCGTATCTTCATAGTATTTCCATTTCACCGATTCTGTGGCGCCAAGTGCAGTTTTATGAATTTCTCGGTGTGGCGGCTGGGCTGTAATACCACAAAGAGCAATGCTTGTGATACCAAAAGCATCAGCTGTTCTAAAGGCAGACCCTACATTATGCATGCTTCGAACATTGTCCATCACCACCACGACAGGTAATTTATCAGTAGCCTTAAATGCTTCAATATCTGGCCGGTTGAGCTCCTCGTTTTTCAGTTTTCGCATCGCTGCAATTTTAGAACCCTAAATGGATTATACAAGGTTCTCAAAAAGAAAGTACCCATCCCATCCGGACAGGCACTTTAACAACACCAATCAAAAACTATCTTTTATTGCGTTTAGGCTCAGATTTTGTCTAACGAGCAGCTCTGCTATTTTTAGAAATAACTAAGTACTTAGAGATTTGCCAAAAAGACTCAGGGTCCGTGATCTCGAGAATTTTCACCCCTTCTGACTCACCAGGTAAGATGGAATAGGAGCTACTCGGGTGATTGCTTACAAGCGATAATGAAGCAGCTTCTATTTTTAGCTGATTGATATTTCTTTTATCAAGCTCTAGGAATTGAGCCATATCAGCGTCCTCTTGAAGGGTTACTTTTCTACCAATTAAGCCTAAAAAACCACCTTCTTTATCAACGACCCCTTTTGCTTTTAAGTCCTGAAATGTACCTATAGCGAGATAACCTTTGTTCAATTCGTCATTGAGCGCAGTTAACTGAGATACCTCAAGTGTTTTTTCCTCTATGGCGTCAACTTGTGCTAAAACAGTAACATTTAAGGAGTCTTTTTGAGAGTTTAAGAATGTAATAGCTTCTTCCTTGGCCACCAGCGCTGTTTTTAGGTCGATTATAGTGGTTTGTCTCACTTTTAAATCGGCCTGTAGAGCATTGAGTCGTTTTTGGAAAACACCTTGTTTTATTTCCGAACTCTTTATTTTATCCGAGAGTGTTTTTACGTTTTCATTTGAGCGAATAATCAGATCGTCTATCATGGCAATTTCACGCATAATGCTCTCTTTTTTGCCCTGATTAAATGGTTCTTGGCTTTGACTGTAGACTAGGTTTTCCTTTTCAACAATACTTGTAATCTCTTCTTCTACGTCTATGATCAAAGACATGACTTCTTCAAAAGCCGATTCCTTCTTCAGGATCTCCTTTTCTAGATTCGCGTAGCGATTTTCTATGACTTCTTTTTTTTTGGAGGTAGCGGATACAGTTAACCACATAGCGATGGTAAGTGCACCCAGCAATACCATGCCGATCTTCATCGTTTGTTTCATCTTCTTAGGTTTTAATTGTTAAATGATGGATTAAATAATTGTGTAAATGCTTCATGAGAAGCAGAAAATCAGACTCGTATAGCCTGTTGGCTGTGATGCACTGTAGGGGTTGGGTTGGTGGGCCTTGAGAATAGGTTTGTGATGATTCTCACTAGTATAACGAGAACTTTAGTTGATATTGTGTGAATGAACGAATAAATTAGTTGAAAAGAGTTTCGCTTGTATAAGCGACAAAATATCAGGCATTCAAAAGACTTAAAAATAGAGAGGGTTCAAGTCTATTATCGATGGTTACAAGCCCGTTTTTTTAGGTTTTAACCAACCACGATCTACGGCATATATAATCAGCTCAGTAGGTGATTTGAGGCCTAACTTTTTGAGGATATTTTTCCGGTGAGAATTAACCGTATGAATACTAATGCCAAGATTGTTCGCAATTTCTGAAGAAGGTAATCCCCTGCCGATCGATTTGATAATTTGCATTTCGCGTTCCGACAATTCGCTGTCAACCCCTAGCTCTAGATTGTTTACCAAATTAGTCACCTTCTGACAGAAAAAGCTTCCTCCTTTATGAATTACATCTAGTGCCGTATTTATTTCTTCTACAGAGCAGTTTTTGGTTAAAAAGCCATCAACACCAGCCTTCAAATGTTTATTTATTGAAACAGCATCATCATCTTCAGAAACGATGAGTATTCTTAAATCGGGATAACTCTCTTTAATTTGTCTTGTGACGGTATCTTGAAGTATAAAATCGCCTAAATATTCAAGAATAAGCAGCTCTGGTTGATGCCTTTGAACTTGATCAGCCAAATTCCTGTCGGTATTGAAAACGACCACCTCATTTATTTCACCATAGTTTTCCAGAATAATCTTAATTCCGGTACTGGAGAGAAACTGTGGGTCATAAATGGCCGCTTTTTTCAAGCTATTCTTATTTAGACTGATTAAAATTAAGACAAAATTACTATTCTTATTTGAAAGGCCAGCAATAAATTGACAGAGCTTTTAAGCTTAGAATGTTGGGTGACGGTTTACGGAACGTCAAGAAGCAGATTCATTGAATTCTAAAACTTACAACAGCACGATATTTTCGAACCAATAATCTTTATTTTTGATCTTTAGAATTAAACTAATACCTATCAATATTTAGTATGGCTAAGAAAAAAGAGGCGAAGGAAACCCCGTTGATGAAGCAGTACAATGCTATCAAGGCCAATCATCCTGGTGCACTTTTACTTTTTAGAGTTGGTGACTTTTACGAGACTTTCGGAGAAGACGCTATTGCTGCCAGCAAAGTGCTAAATATTGTATTAACTAAACGTGCCAATGGGGCCGCAAGTCATATAGAACTTGCCGGTTTCCCCCATCATTCCCTTGATACGTATTTACCAAAGCTAGTACGAGCTGGAAATCGAGTGGCTATTTGTGATCAGCTAGAAGATCCGAAAAGTGTAAAGGGAATTGTAAAGCGGGGTGTCACTGAATTAGTAACGCCCGGACTTTCTTTCAATGATAATGTTCTCGACCAGAAGAGAAATAACTATTTAGCATCGCTCAGCTTTGGAAAGGATGAGATCGGTGCTGCATTTTTAGACCTTTCGACCGGAGAATTCCTTACCGCACAAGGAAAGCCTAGTTATATCGATAAACTGATTCAGGGCTTGAACCCTTCAGAATTCATTTACTCTAGAACACAGCGAGAGGCTTTTGAATCCCATTACAACGACGATTTTAATACCTACCAAATCGATGATTGGGTGTATGCCTTCGATTATGGCTATGAGAAACTAACCAATCATTTTTCTACAAGTTCTTTAAAAGGCTTTGGAATAGAAGATATGAATCTGGCCATTACCGCTGCAGGGGCTGTTCTTTACTATTTAGAACATACAGAACACAAGGAAATCGGTCATATTGCTGCAATAAGCCGAATTGAAGAAGATAAGTACGTTTGGCTCGACAAGTTCACGATCAGAAACCTAGAACTCGTTTATCCGCAACATGAAGGCGGAATCCCACTCATTCAAATATTAGATAGAACGCAAACCCCGATGGGCGCTAGAATGATGAAGCGCTGGATGGTTTTGCCTTTGAAAGAGATTGATAAGATTCAAGAACGGCTTTCTATAGTAGATGCATTCCATGAGAATGGCGCTTTAAGTGAAGAAATTGCTGAATCCATGAAGGATATCGGCGATTTGGAAAGGTTGATTTCTAAAGTAGCCGTAGGCCGAATAAACCCGCGGGAGTTAAACCAACTCAGAAAAGCACTACTGAGTATAGGCCCAATGAAAGCTTCTTTGGCAGCCGCTAAGAATAAATCTCTTCAGGCACTGGCAGCCCAACTTGATACCTGTGAGCCACTACTAGAAAAAATAGAACAAGAACTTCAGCCAGATGCACCTATGCTAGTACATCAAGGCGGAATTATTGCCGAAGGTGTCGATGCTGAATTAGATGAATTGAGGGGCATCGCTTTTAGCGGAAAAGATTATTTAGTTCAAATTCAACAACGTGAAAGCGAGGCAACAGGCATTACCTCTCTAAAAATCGCCTACAATAAAGTTTTCGGCTACTACCTAGAAGTAAGCAATGCGCATAAAGACAAAGTGCCAGAAGAATGGATTCGAAAGCAAACACTGGTTAATGCGGAGCGATATATAACAGAGGAACTTAAAACGTATGAGGAGAAGATTATAAATGCTGAAGACCTCTACAAAGTAATCGAGCAAAGGCTCTTTCAAGAACTTATCGCCTTTGCCGCAGACTATACTATTAAAATCCAGAAGAACGCTAAAGTCATTGCTACTTTAGACTGCTTGATTTCTTTCTCAGTGATTGCGAAAACTAATAATTACTGTCGACCAGAATTAGACGATAAAATGCTGATTGATATTCAAGATGGTAGGCATCCTGTGATAGAACAGCAACTTCCCGTTGGAGAATCCTATGTGCCGAATGATGTGTTACTAGACGATCATACGCATCAAATCTTGATTATTACAGGGCCAAACATGGCGGGTAAATCAGCATTGCTCCGTCAAACGGCATTGATTGTATTAATGGCGCAAATGGGTAGTTATGTTCCCGCGTCTAGGGCCTCTTTGGGTATCACAGATAAAGTTTTTACCAGAGTTGGCGCCTCTGATAACTTATCCAAAGGAGAATCCACGTTTATGGTAGAAATGACCGAAACCGCCAGCATATTAAATAACCTCTCTGAGCGCAGTTTAGTGTTAATGGACGAAATAGGCCGAGGTACCAGTACTTATGATGGTATCTCCATAGCTTGGTCTATTGTTGAGTATCTCCATAATCATAACAAATTCAAAGCAAAAACGCTCTTTGCCACGCACTATCATGAATTAAACCAGCTTGAAGAAGATTTTCCTGCGATTAAAAACTTCAACGTTTCGGTAAAAGAAGTCGACAACAAGGTCATCTTCATGAGAAAACTCAAAGAGGGAGGTAGCGAGCATAGTTTTGGTATCCATGTGGCGCAAATGGCTGGTATGCCGAACCCAGTCGTGATTCGTGCCGCCGAGATTATGGGCCACTTAGAACAAGATAAAATTCGTAATCAGTCAGATGATAAGGTAAAGAGCATTCCGAAGAATAATTATCAACTCAGTATGTTCGAAGCCGATCCTACTTTCAACGAGATCAAAGAGTTATTAGAAAAGACGGATATCAATACGATTTCCCCCGTTGAGGCACTATTAAAGCTCAACGAGATTAAAGGAAAGCTTAAAGACTGACAAGGGCTAAACGGAATACTATTGCCTGATGGATTTTTTTTAGCATAGTCGTTGCATATTAAAAGCCCTTCACTAAATTTGCATTCCGTTTCGCAGCAAGTGCGAAATTTGAGTATTGAAATAAGCGAGAGTAGCTCAGCTGGTAGAGCACGACCTTGCCAAGGTCGGGGTCGCGGGTTCGAATCCCGTCTCCCGCTCAATAATTAGAGAAGCGCGATTTAATCACGCTTTTTTAATTTAGAGTCATTAACAATTTTACGACTACCTAGTAGTCGATGCCGGAGTGGTGGAATTGGTAGACACGCAAGACTTAAAATCTTGTGCTCTTCTGAGCGTATGGGTTCAAGTCCCATCTCTGGTACATAAAAAGCCCCTTTTTAAGGGGCTTTTTTGGTTTCTAGATTCTGGGTATAATCTAGGTACATCGATTTTGACCTTGGAAATGGTATTTTGGTTAGTTTTCCATTGAACATGAGAGCTATTTTAAAGAAACTACCAACAGAACTTATACATAATATTGTTGAGCAATTCCGGTTTAATTTTTCTCTGGTGCGAATATAGTTTTTCATTTCTCCTATCTTCTTTATCTTCAAAGCGAGTTACTTCCCGTAATCACCAAAGCGCAAATGATTCTTTTCTTGCTCCATCAGGCACCAAACGTCTTTGAGAACCCTCCAACGGAACTCCGGAGTCTACTCCTAGGGCTTTTCTTTGGTTTGATGTTGGTTATGGCACTTTATAACCTTTTGCTGTATTTCTCTTTAAAAGATAAAGCCTATTTACTCTATGTAGGAGTAGTGGTATTCAATATACTCACTACGCTAGCTACCAATGGTTTAGGAGAGGAATACCTATGGCCTGGCCGACCTGGGTTAGATGCCAATATCTACGTGACTTTTGCAGGTATAAGTATGGCCTTTTCTAGCCGTTTTGCGGCTGTTTTTCTACAATTGAAAGAGAAGCATAAACGCCTGGATAGGTTCATGTGGTCGGTTGCAGGGTTGAGTTTGTTCATGACCCTCCTTACACTTTTTTTTACCGTCAATGAGATAATTGGGTTTGCTCGCTGGCTAGTGCTATTCTCTTTCCCATCCTACATACTGGTCGGTTTTATTGTCTATAGAAAAGGGTTTAAACCAGCTCTTTTCTATTTAGTAGCATGGATACCTTATATCCTTGGTATTGTAATCCGGACCTTACATGGTGCAGGTTGGCTACCAACCAACTTCTTTACAATCACTTCGATTGAAATTGGTGGTGCCTTGGAGATTATCTTGCTATCGTTTGCTTTGGCGGACCGTATCCGTGGCATGCGAAGAGAGATTGCTGAAAAAGAATTGGAAAAAGAGCAGTTCAGGACAAAACTACTGGAAGAACAGAAGGTAGTTTTGGAGCAGAAAGTTGATGAGCGTACGAAAGAACTCTCTGAAGCTAATGCTACAAAGGATAAATTCTTTTCAATTATTGCCCACGATTTAAGGAGTCCTATGATAGGGTTACAGGGAGTAGGGCAAAAATTGGAGTACTTCATTAAAAAGAATAAACAAGAAAAATTGCTGGAAATGGGCGGGCAAATTGATCAATCTTTAGATCAATTGAATCACCTACTCAACAACTTGCTCAATTGGGCCACATCACAAACTGGAGGAGTACCGCATAACCCTGATTCAATAAATATCACCGAGTTAATTGAAGAGAATATTGAGCTTTATAAATCTTTGGCTGAGTCCAAAGAAGTCAAGTTGATCAATGAAGCGAGGTCATTACATGTTTATGTTGACTCCAATACTACTTCAACCATCATCAGAAATATTTTGAGCAATGCTATCAAGTTTTCACCTGAAGGAGGAAAGGTCACCATATCAACTGATGAAGTTGATGCCTTGGGGCAAGTGACAATTCGGGATGAAGGTAAAGGCATGAATCAAGAAACCATTTCCAAACTCTTTGACGAGAACCTGCAAAGTAAGCTGGGAGCTAGAGGTGAGAGAGGTTTTGGCTTGGGGCTGAAGTTATGTAAGGAGTTTGTTGACATGAACAGTGGTACAATTACAGTGAGTAGCCTAGAGGGAAGTGGTACTACCTTCACCATATGTCTGCCGAAGGAAGCAAAAGGAATATTAAGATCAATTGATGTTGCCTGATGCTATTCACACCATAATATTGTGCTTTCATGGACAATCATTGCCTTTTTACGCCCATCTGCAATAGTGTAATTTCTATTCAAACTATCTTACCATGACTGAAACCAACCAAGAAGACCAGAGACAAATGAAAGTCTTAATTGTTGAAGATGAAGTGAACTATGCAGACACGCTTGAGATGTTTGTTGATAATCTTGGCTATGAGGTAGTTGGTATTGCCAGCAATGGTAAGAAGGCCATCGATTTGTTCAATGAGCACGGGCCTGATCTGGTATTGATGGATATAAATCTGGACGGTGAATTAAGCGGAATAGACCTGGCCAGGATTTTTCAAGGTCAAAGAGCCACGCCAATCATTTTTATCACTTCTTTTGACGATAAGGAAACCTTTGGCAAGGCCAAACAAACCGGGCCTTATGCTTACCTAATCAAACCCTTTGAACCAGAAACGCTGCAGAGGAGTATTGAATTGGCGCTCCAGCATGCCTATGCCGATGGCGAACAGGTGTTTGAAAATAACGAAGAAGTTGTCTTAGCCAAGTCATGCTTTTTCGTGAAGGATAGAAACAAGCTGATCAAAATCAAATTGGAAGAAATCCTTTGGGTAGAGGTGGAAGACAAATATTGTATGCTTCACACGAAGGATAGGAAATTCACACTCCGACAATCCTTAAAAGACTTAGCAGAAAAATTAGATCCGTCAATCTTTGTGCAGACTCATCGATCATTTATTGTAAATGCTTCAGAGATTCAAGACATAGATATGAGCTTATTCATTGTGCGCATTAATGGTGCTGAAGTACCCTTAGGTCGCGCACATAAAGATGAACTAGTCAAAAGATTACAAATGCTTTAAAACTCAACAAAACAAACAACATGAGCAATACAGAAAATTCCGATTGGAAACCAATAGATATTTCCAAGCTACAACCGGGCGATATTCTGATTTATGAAAATCAGGATTTTAATTTTGATGACTTTAATAAGGAACTGGATAAAAGCTACAATAATGCTGCTTTCTATGTACTGCTATACATGATTGCCTGGTTCGACCCGGGAAAAGATCGTTTGAATTATAAAAATTACTATCATGCGGCTGTTTGGGGGACAATCAGAGGAGAAAAGGACAATAGCTTAACCACTGGCGTTGTGGGCATTGGTCGATCAGGAATCAGCGTTGGAGGGGGGATTCATGCAGGGGCTGGGGTCCATATGACCAAATCAATCAGAGTGGTTAGATGCAATAAGCCTGAATTTGACCCATTCAAACTGAACGATGCGCTTCAAGAGTTTTACAACAATCGGAAGCATATACCTTATGCCTACGATAGTGCGTATCTATTAGCGATACTGTGCACCCTTCGCTATAAAGATGGGACGCTAAGAGAACTACTGGAACAACAGTTAGGTAAAGATTCAGCTTGGATACCCTTCTTTTATGGGCTGGCCTTGTATCTGGTGAATGAGTATATGTCTCGTCATCAGGATTCAATGGTGGTGTGCTCTACCTTGGTGAGTATGGCTTATGTGAATGCTGACTGTCCTTTGAAAGTTCTCGATTTTGAAAGTGGAGGGAATCTAGGTTCTAGTTTGTTACTCAACTTGCCTTCAGACCTGCCAAACCGTATACAAGAAATGGAGTCTAAAATTGCTGGATATTCTGCCTTTCCTGACATCCCAATTCCTGACACGTTGGTTACTCCAAGACAGCTCTTGGAATCTCCCGACACTTTTAATTTGGGATATTTCGGAGAGATATAATTAAGAAAGAAACGTTTCTAAAGACTGGTTCAACGCACGTTGAATCGGCTTTTTTTATGCCATTCCTTTGAGCCCTGCTTTCGCACCCAAAAAACTGTCGTTCACGCACATTGCCCTCTTCAATATGCTTTAAACAAGCACTTTCACCATGATTTAAACTCTTAAAATCATGTGTGTGTATCCCTTTTCCCTCAAGCAATTCTTTAAACCAGTTGTCATTTGTTTACTAATTGTCAGTTTCGGAATTCAACAAGCCTCAGCAGTAGCTATTGAGAATGGTGACCCTATTAAAATCTTAAGCGCTCCTGTAATCCATTCATTTACCACTCCTGCAATAGCAGGTATGGAAGTGTTGATAAAAGGAGAAAACTTCACTGCAACTTCTGTTGTTAGTTTTGGTGGTGTAAATGTCACTTATTTTGAAGTGGTTTCGGCTTCTGAAATAAAAGCGACAATAGCCAGCACTACCTCGGGTTCAGTTTCAGTGACTACCCCTTCAGGTACTGCTACCAAATCAGGCTTTGTGTTCGGTAGTATTGGTGATTTGGAAAAACCTTTTAATGCTTATGAATCTGGGTTTCTATGGGACAATGGAACGCTTAATGACTTTGGAGTAGCCTCCGTCCAGAGAACTGTAGATTTCAATCCTTTCACTTTCGTAGGTCCAGAGATTTCAGACGAGCGAGGCGTATATACTTTTGAAATCTTTTTAGAAAATTTCCATACTTTTCCAGGTCGTAAGGTGCCTACATTCGGACTAGCAAGCGCTCCTCTGGCTGATCGCACACATGATTTGGGAACTTTGAGCAAAGAATGGGGTCTGGTTGTTGATGGAGACAAAATAGGAGAAGGCAGCACTTCTAGCTATTCAAGCAGTATTATAGTGACGGATAGGTTGAGAGTTGTTTATAACGCGACCAATCAAACGCTTTCTTATGAACGGAAGCCAAGTTCCGGTAGCTTCACTGCATTGGGAGACGCCTTTACGAATGTTACTCCGGATGTTGGTGAAAACCTACATTTGGCAGGCTCTGTTAATTGTTTGGGCAGTTGTGTTTTTATATTAGAGGATGCATCACTTCCAGAAATAGCGATAGGCGGAACAACAACTAACTTCGGGGATGTTAATGTTGGCACTCCTTCATCACAGACCTATACCATTTCGAATACCGGTAAAACAGATTTAAATATCACAGGAGTCTCCAATGTCTCTATTTCAGGTACGGATGCAGCGGATTTTACAGTCACAACACAACCTTCTGCTACCATAGCTAGTGGTGAATCAAGCGACTTTGTGGTGAAGTTCGACCCTTCTTCAATTGGTAATAAAAATGCCACGGTTACCGTAAATTCAAATGATTCGGATGAGGCAGAATATACCTTTAAGGTGAAAGGAAATGCCTTAGCTTCTGGCCCACAAATCAGATTGACTAAAGTTGATGTCCCCAATAATCGGGTAATCATCAAGAACTTTGGTGGAACTGCTCTTGACATCAGTGGTTACTGGTTCTGTCATAGCTTTGCTTATCACCAGGTAAGTGATGGTACTGTTGTAAATGGTTCAACCAACCTGGCCGCAGGTGCACAAGTTGAACTCACCTTATCACAAGCCCTAAACAATGCAGGATCAGATTTAAGTTTCTACTCAAGCCCTTCCTTTGGCGCATCAGCGGCTATGGTAGATTTTACACAGTGGGGCTCCGGTGGTAATGGGAGAGAAAATGTAGCCGTGGCCAAAGGCATTTGGACAGCTGGGCAGTTTGTGAATGCCACCGCTACCGAGATCTATTATGGTGGAACAGGGACTGAAAATGGGCTTTCAAATTGGAGTACAACACCTCTTGACAATACAATCAGTTTCCCTGAAGATAATTTTGGTGGTGGCTATGATACAGATGGCATAGTAAAGATGGCTACTGCCGATTTCGGCAATGTAACCTTTAAAGCCACTGATGATGGTACAAGTACCGCCTTTGCCTCACTTGCAGGGATTGCTGGATCGCTCAACAGAGGTTTAGTTCATGCGAGTTTTATTTCTACGATCGCTTCAGATGATGGTTTGGGATACACCTCAAATGCTGGTGATGGAGCAAATGGGTTTTGGTTTGTTTTTGCCACTGACAATGGAAGTGAATTCAAGCTTAAAGGCTTTGACTTACAAGAAATTTCGGGGGTTTTTACCACATACGAAGTATTGGGTTTCAGGGACGGAGTTCAAGTGGTTAGTGAGAGCGTTACCGTAACTCCAAGCTCTACGAATACAGTTGAAACTTTAACTGAGATGGATTTTCAAAATGTAGATGAAATTCGCATCCGACAAAAAACAACTGGGTACTATGACTCAGGAGTTCCAGGTATGGATGGGACTATTTTAAACAACATTATCTTAGAAGCACCTGTGACCAATACAGCACCTACGGCCACAAATGTTAATATCACCGGCACTTTGAAATCGGGAGAGCAACTCACAGGTACCTATACTTGGGCAGATACTGACAATGGTGATACAGAAGGTGGATCGACCTTTAAATGGTATCGATCAAATGACGATGCTGGTATTGGTAAAACTGAAATTGCTGGGGCTACAACGGTAAATTACACACTGACCAATGATGATATCAATAAGTTTATCAGTTTTGAGGTAACACCAAATGACGGTACCACGGCTGGCACTCCTGTAGAAAGTAGTTTACAAGAAGTGGTAAGTCCATTAACGGTTAATTCCATCGTTAGACAAACACCGACCACGGCTAGCATACCATCCACCACCAATCCTGTATTTCGAGTTACTTTTTCTAGAGAAGCGAGGAATGTAAGTACGGACGATTTTCTAGTCAACTCAACAGTTGGTGGCACCATCAATAATGTGAATGCTGTAGATGCCAAAACCTATGATGTGGCTATCAACAACTTAACCAACACCAATGGTACCTTAGCCCTGCAAATCAAAGGAATTGATGGCGCCACAGGAACCAATGACATTGTTTTCGTTGCAGGCTTTAACAATGGCACAGCTGCGCACCAACAAACTACCGAGAATGACTTTTTGAATCAGTCATTGATTGGTCAGTCATTTACCGCAGCGAGTAATAATTTTTTGACTGCATTTACACTTTTTGCAAGACCTGATAACCACACTTTTTCAGGAACAGCCAGGCTAAGAATTTTTCAGGGTGATGCTTCTCAGTCTTCCGTTATGAATGATGCGATTGCCGTAATTTCTGATGAAACCGTGAATATTACTACAGAGACAAGTGCAGCTGGTCAAACTTTTACCTTAACCACACCGCCTCAACTGACTTCAGGAACCATATATAGTATTGTTCTCGATAATTTTACAGGTTCAGGAGATCGAGCATTTTTTGCTCATACCGCTGGAAGTTTATCTGGTGGTAGAGCTTTTTTTACGAATGCAAATAATACCAGTCATGCTGCTTTTGATTTTATGATTGACATCTTTGAGGGAACAGAAGTAGACGGTGATGCGCTTTTCGACCAAGCTCCAACAACCGATGAAACTTATACTGTTACAAGTGTTAATTTACCCCCAACAGCATCCAATGTTAACTTTTCGGGAACTTTAGTAGCAGATGAAATACTTACTGGGTCTTACGACTACTCAGATGCAGAGAATGATATAGAAAGCGGTACCACCTTTCGCTGGTTACGAGCCGATGATGCACAAGGCACTAATCAAGTAGCGATTACAGGAGCCACCAGTCAAACGTATACGCTTACTGCCGATGACTTAGGTAGTTTTATCAGTTTTGAAGTAACGCCTAATGACGGTATCACTGCGGGTACACCCGTAGAAAGCGCGTTGCAGGGCCCCATACCTGTGGTAGCCATTACGACAATCGCGAGACAAACGCCAACCGATGCAATAACCAACGCTGATCAAGTCGTATTTAGGGTCACATTTGATGGAGCCGCTAAGAATGTTGATATAAGTGATTTTTCATTAAGCGGAACTGCGGCAGGTGATGGCACCGTGTCAACAGTAACTCCCGTGAGTGGATCCATTTATGATGTGACTGTCACTGGTTTAACAAACTCAAATGGGACAGTTAACCTGGATATCAAAGGCAATGCTACTACAAGTGGCAGCAACGACATAACAAACGATCCCGTTGTTCTTGATCAAAGTCAGAATAATGTGAGTGGTCCTCAAAGCTCTAATAATGCTATAGGACAATCATTTATAGCAGGTAAATCCGGAGGTTTAACTAGACTAAGTGTTTGGACACATGCATCCAATACTTATGTAGGCACAACAACACTTACAATCTTGAATGGTGCCGGGGGCGCAGGTTCAGTTATATCTACAACAACAGTCAATATTACCGGTACAGCTGGCGAGCATGTCTTTGACATTGCTAATCCGCCTATACTCACGAGTGGACAAACATATACATTTTTTCTTGCGGGAGTCAGTCCTAGAATCTTTCTGGACATTAATGGCGCTGGGGGGTATAATAATGGATCTATGCGCTTATTTGGTGATTTTATAAATTTAGATTTGGACCCACTTGATCTAAGGTTCCAAACCTTTATTACGCAGGGCACAGCCATTCCTTTATCTTCGCTTGCTCCAGCTACCGATGAAACCTTTACGATTTCCAACAATGTTGCCCCAACAGCCACAAATGTGACCTTTACCGGTATCTTCCAAATAGGTCAGCAACTGACCGGTGCTTATACTTTTACCGATGCCGATAATGATCCAGAAAGTGGATCGACCTTTAAATGGTACCGCTCTGATGATGCTGCAGGTACAGGTAAAACTGAAATTACCGGTGCTACCACCGTAAACTACACACTGACCAATGATGACATCAATAAGTTTATCAGTTTTGAAGTGACTCCCAATGATGGCACCACTGCAGGAACTCCAGTAGAGACTACAAGAACTTTGGTAGCCAATGTATTCATTACCTCCATCGCCCGCCAAACTCCAAGTGGTGCCACCACCAATGCAGATGAAGTGACTTTCAGAGTGATCTTTAGTGCCGGTGTAGCTAGGGTATCAGCCGATGACTTTATATTGAGTGGAACAGTCGCTGGCGATGGAACCGTATCATCTATTACCAGGATAAACGGGAGTACTTATGATGTAAAAGTAACAGGCATAGACATTTCAGAAGGTACCATCAACCTGGATTTGAAAGGAGCAGATGCTGCAGGAACCAATAACATCATCAAAGCAAACGAAGTCCGGGATGCCACCAATAATGGTAACCTGATGCAGGACTCTGGTGGGGATACTTTCTTTTGGCAATCATTTGTAGCCGAACAAACCGGCTTGTTCCATAGCGTGACCTTGAGGAAATCTGAGTTTAGTCATACTTATGAAGGTACTGCCACTTTGAAATTGTATATCGGAGAGGGGACAGGAGGAACTGAATTGGCCTCTCAGCAGATATTCACAAGCCAATCAAGTGGAGACGAGACTTATTATTTTGAATTGCCTGCTAGCATCTTTCAAGGGACTCAATATACCTGGTTTTGGCAAGCTGGTACTGGTACAGGAGCTACAGGTTTCTCTGGACAGACTGGTAACTCCTATGGTAGTGGTAGAGGTCTGTCGGAACAGTTCCCTGCTGCTACTTCGCTGGACTGGTATTTTATCACACAAACGATCACCGGTGCCATCGAAGACTTAGGATCTCCTGTACCAACAACAGATGAGACTTACACCATTGTGAACCCACCAATGGCCAATAATGTGGCCATTTCGGGCACTGCCGCGATTGGTCAGCAATTAACTGGTTCATACAGCTATAGCGACCCTCAATCCAATGCAGAGAGTGGTACTACGTTCAGGTGGTTCATGGCTGATGATGCTAATGGAACAGGCAAAACGGCCATTAGCAGTGCCACAACGACAACCTATACAGTACAAGCGGCTGATGCGGGTAAATTCCTCGTTTTTGAGGTGACTGCTTCGGATGGAACCAAAACAGGTGATCCGACCGAAAGCGTTGCCGAGCAAGTTCAGCTTCCGCTGAGCATTCAATCCATTGCCAGACACACGCCAACTACTGCCAATATCACCGCAGACATTGACCCTGTTTTCAGAGTCATTTTCTCAGAGGACGCAGATAATGTGACAGTCGATGATTTTGTCCTGAACTCAACAGCAGGGGGTACTGTCAGCTCATTCAATGCAGTAGATGGAAAAACCTATGATCTGACTGTCAACAGTCTGAACAATGTAGATGGCGCCTTAGGACTGAAAGTGAAAGGGATAGACGGAGCTGCAGGCACCAATGATGTTAGTGCATCAGAGTTTGTGAATGGTGCGGCCACTCATCAGCAGACCACAGAAAATGATTTCCTAAATCAAGCCAGAATTGGCCAGTCCTTTACTGCCGCTAGCAATAATTATTTCACAGGGTTTACGCTTTTTGCTAAACCTGGAACACATACTTTTTCAGGAACCGCCCGATTGAGAATTATCGAGGGAGATGCTTCCAACTCCACCGTGTTGAATGACGCTAATGCCGTGCTAACAGAGGAAACAGTAAACATTTCCAGCGGTACGGATGCAGCAGGACAGGCGTTCATTATCACTAATCCACCACAGTTGACTTCTGGTATGGCTTATAGTCTTGTGTTGGATCTATTCACAGGTAGCGGTGATAGGGCCTATTTTGCCCATACCGCAGGTAGCTTGGCGGGAGGCAGAGCTTTCTTTACCGGCTCTCACAATGGTCATGCAGGCTTCGATTTTATGATCGATATTTTTGAAAATCCCAAGGTGGTCAAAAACCTCTTTGATCAGGCACCAACAACCGATGAAGCCTATATTGTTGAAGAAGACCTGGTGAAGCCAACGGTAACCATTACCAGTAATGCTAGTAATCCTCAGAATGGTTTTTTTACAGCCACTTTTACTTTTTCAGAAGATGTTACGGGTTTCGCAGCAGATGACATTACAGTTGTAAATGGAGCCGCAGGCAATTTTCAAACTACGAGTGCTAAAGTCTATACGGCTACCATTACCCCGACAGCCACAGATGAAGTCACTATAGATGTAGCCGCTGACAAGGCGCAGGATTTAGTCGGTAACAACAATACTGCCGCTACTCAGCTAAGTGTGACCAATGATCAAACCAAACCAACGCTGACAATAACGGCATCTGCCGACCCGACCAGTGGAGCCTTTACCGCCACCTTTACTTTTGATGAAGACGTAACGGGTTTTACAGTAGAAGATATCTCAGTAGGCAATGGCGCAGCAAGTAATTTTAATGCGACCAGCGCTAAAGTATATACTGCTTCTATTACACCTACTGCAGATGGAGCAGTGACAGTAGACGTGGCTGCAGATATAGCACAAGATGCTGCACTTAATACCAATACTGCGGCAACGCAACTAAGTATAACCAATGATGAAACAAGACCTATAGTAACTATTACCAGTACGAATATCACTGGATTTGCCTTGGGAGAATTTCCTATCACCATTACGTTTAGTGAAAGTGTAACCGGTTTTGTAGAAGGGGACATCACGTTATCCAATGGAATAGTGAAAACCGGTACTTTCTCTGGCTCGGGAACTACTTATATAGCTACTATTGAAGGAACAAACCATGGAACGGTTACTGTGGATGTAGAGACTGATAAAGCCAATGATGCAGCAGGAAACGGCAATACTGCAGCCACACAGTTCAGCATTGAAAATGATGTAATCTCACCGAATGTAACGATTTCCAGAGATGGGAGCTTTCTAATAAATGGTCCGTTTACAGCCACCTTTACTTTCGATGAAGACGTGACAGGTTTTACCATAGACGATATTTCTTTGAGTAATGGGGCTGCAAGTAATTTTAGTACCACCAATGCAAAGGTATATACCGCTACCATTGCACCTATAGTCGATGGTGAAGTAACCGTTGACGTACCGGTGTTGGCAGCCACTGATATAGCAGGGAACTTTAATAATGCTGCTGTACAACTCGCAGGAGATAATGATGAGACAAAACCAACGTTGATCATTACCCCGGATGCCAGTGAGATGCTTGCCGATAACTTTACGGCCGCCACTTCATTTGACGTAGTGATTCAGTTCTCTGAAGATATTTTACCTTTCGATGAGTCGAATGTGAGTTTGACCAACGGCACATTGAGTAATTGGACGGGATCGAGTACAGGGGATGATACCTTTACCTTCACTTTTACCCCAACCGCTCAGGGGCCATGGAGTATCAGTGTAGCGGCAGACGAGACCTTCGATTTTGCAAACAATGGCAATGTAGCTGCTTCTGTTTCCGGAACTTTTGATACGGTGGCGCCTACCTTGACGATGACAAGTGATGCAGATCCAACCAACGCCCCATTTACACTGACCATGACTTTTAGTGAGCCCATGAGAGACTTTGTCTCATTGGATGATGGTGGAAGTTCCTCAACTATCACTAACGCCAATGTTTCCAATGAACAGGTCAACAATGATGGAAGTGTTTATACCTATACAGTGATCCCAATTAATGAGGGAGATATGACGATCACATTCAGCAACTTTGATGCTGTTGACAGGGCAGGTACGGGTATTGCAACGAACAAAACGCTCACGGTGGAATATGATAATACCGCACCTACCGTTGTAATTACCGCTTCTGCTGATCCAACGAGTGGTGCCTTTACAGGAACTTTTACCTTCTCAGAAGATGTCAGAGGTTTTGAAGTAGGAGACATTGTTGTCGGCAATGGGACAGCCAGCAATTTCCAAAGGACAAGTGCTAAAGTTTATACGGCTACCGTTACACCGACTGCTGATGGAAATGTGACCGTAGATGTAGCAGCTGATAAGGCCAACGATGCAGCAGGAAACGAAAATATCGTTGCTACCCAACTGAGTGTTACCAATGATGAGACTAAGCCGGCTGTAACAATTACGGCTTCCGATGACCCTCAGAGTGGAGCTTTCACGGCAACTTTCACTCTCTCAGAGGATGTGACTGGATTCACATCGGATGATATTTCAGTTGGAAATGGAGCTGCCAGTAACTTTAATACGACTAGTGCAAATGTTTATACGGCAACTATTACTCCAGTAGCAGACGGTGCTGTCACTATCGATGTGGCTGCCGATAAAGCGCAAGATGCTGCCGGTAATAATAACACGGCTGCTACTCAGTTGAGCGTGACCAATGACGAAACGAAGCCAACGGTTACGATTACCAGTGATGCCAGTAATCCTCAGAGTGGAGCATTTACTGCCACATTCACATTCACAGAAGCTGTAACTGGCTTTGTGATCGGAGATATCTCAGTAGGCAATGGCTCAGCCAGTAACTTTAATACGACTAGTGCAAATGTTTATACGGCAACTATTACTCCAGTAGCAGACGGTGGGGTAACTATTGATGTGGCTGCTGACAGAGCTCAAGATGCCGCCGGCAATAACAACACGGCTGCGACTCAATTGAGTGTGACCAATGATGAAACCTCACCTACGGTGACAGTGACCAGTGATGCCAATGACCCTCAGAGTGGAGCATTTACTGCCACATTCACATTCTCAGAAGCTGTAACTGGCTTTACATCAGATGATATTTCAGTTGGAAATGGAGCTGCCAGTAACTTTAATACGACTAGTGCAAATGTTTATACGGCAACTATTACTCCAGTAGCAGACGGTGCGGTAACTATTGATGTGGCTGCCGATAAAGCGCAAGATGCTGCCGGCAATAACAACACGGCTGCGACTCAATTGAGTGTTACCAATGATGAGACTAAGCCGGCTGTAACAATTACGGCTTCCGATGACCCTCAGAGTGGAGCTTTCACGGCAACTTTCACTCTCTCAGAGGATGTGACTGGCTTTACATCAGATGATATTTCAGTTGGAAATGGAGCTGCCAGTAACTTTAATACGACTAGTGCAAATGTTTATACGGCAACTATTACTCCAGTAGCAGACGGTGCGGTAACTATTGATGTGGCAGCCGATAAAGCGCAAGATGCCGCAGGCAATAACAACACGGCTGCGACTCAATTGAGTGTGACCAATGATGAAACCTCACCTACGGTGACAGTGACCAGTGATGCCACTGACCCTCAGAGTGGAGCATATACTGCCACATTCACATTCTCAGAGGATGTGACTGGATTCACATCGGATGATATTTCAGTTGGAAATGGAGCTGCCAGTAACTTTAATACGACTAGTGCTAGTGTCTATACGGCTACCGTTACACCGACTGCTGATGGAAATGTGACCGTAGATGTAGCTGCCGATAAAGCGCAAGATGCTGCCGGCAATAACAACACGGCTGCTACTCAGTTGAGCGTGACCAATGACGAAACGAAGCCAACGGTTACGATTACCAGTGATGCCAATGACCCTCAGAGTGGAGCATTTACTGCCACATTCACATTCTCAGAAGCTGTAACTGGCTTTACATCAGATGATATTTCAGTTGGAAATGGAGCTGCCAGTAACTTTAATACGACTAGTGCTAGTGTCTATACTGCAACCATTACCCCAACGGTTGACGGTGCGGTAACTATTGATGTGGCAGCCGATAAAGCGCAAGATGCTGCCGGCAATAATAACACGGCTGCTACTCAGTTGAGCGTGACCAATGACGAAACGAAGCCTACGGTGACAGTGACCAGTGATGCCAGTAATCCTCAGAGTGGAGTATTTACAGCCACCTTTACTTTTTCAGAAGTTGTAACTGGCTTTACATCAGATGATATTTCAGTTGGAAATGGAGCTGCCAGTAACTTTAATACGACTAGTGCAAATGTTTATACGGCAACTATTACTCCAGTAGCAGACGGTGCGGTAACTATTGATGTGGCAGCCGATAAAGCGCAAGATGCCGCAGGCAATAACAACACGGCTGCGACTCAATTGAGTGTAACCAATGATGAAACTTCACCTACGGTGACATTATCATCGGCAACAACCAGTCCAGTGAATGGTGTTTTTATGATTACTGCACAGTTTAATGAGCCTGTGTCAGGTTTTGATGCACAGGACATCACATCGGATGGGGTGATCTCAGACTTTACGGCTGTCGATGGAGATACATACACGTTCTCAGTAGGCTCAGTAGGTGCTTCTGTCACTGTGAGTCTTATGACAAATGTGGCAACGGATGCTGCAGGTAATGCAAACATGGTTTCAAACACACTAAACCTGGCTTTCGATATCACACCACCTAATGCACCAACGATTGGTTTATCAGCTGCTTCAGATTCTGGAGTCAGTGAAACTGATAATGTAACCAGTGATGATACGCCAACTATAGAAGGTACAGCAGAGGCTAACGCTAAAGTAGAAGTGTTCGTGGATGAAAGTAGTATAGAGACAACAGAAGCTGACAATTCAGGCAATTGGAGTTTAACACTGACTACATCACTATCTGAGGGGAATAGATCGATCACTGCTACAGCCACAGATGCTGCACAGAATTTAAGTGAGGCGAGTTCTGTGCTGATGATTACAGTAGATACTTCTGCACCAGCTATGCCTAGTACAGTTTCAATTAGTGATGATACTGGAACCAATAGTTCAGATGGTGTTACAAGCGATAATACTTTAGGCATTAACGGTATTGCAGAGGCTAATTCTACTGTGGAAGTATTTATCGATAATAGTAGTATTGGTACTACTACGGCAAATAATGCGGGAACTTGGAGTCTTGATCATACCGGAACAAGCTTAAATGACGGCACACTAGCAATAACTGCAAGGACAACAGATATTGCAGGGAATACCAGTAGTCAAGGGTCGGCATTACCAGTTACCATTGACACAAGTAATCCAACAGCTACCTTAAACTCGGCCGCAGTGGATATTGTCAACACTAGCTTCAATACTACAGTCACTTATGATGAGGGAGTTGAGAACTTCGAACTATCAGATGTAACTGTCATCAATGGTACAGCCAGTAACCTACAAAGCGTTACAGCAGGTAGGGTTTGGACAGTAGATATTACCCCAACGACAGATGGGACTACATCTGTTAGCTTGGCGATCAATACGGCTAATGACATTCCAGGTAATGGTAACAATGCTAGTAATACATTGTCGAGAACTTTCGATGGTACAGCCCCGACAGTAAGCAGTGTAACAAGACTGGACGGAGATGGACTGAATACGGCAACAACTGAGGCCAGCTTCAGGGTAGTATTCTCAGAAGATGTGAAAGGTGTAGATATCACAGACTTTGAAGTCAGCACTACAGGCACAGCTACGGCTGCGGCCAATTCAGTAACTCAAGTAGATGGTAGTACTTATGATGTAAATGTTAATGGTATCTCAGGAGAAGGAACGATTGGCCTGAAAGTGAAGAATGATGATAGTATAGAAGATAGAGCTACTAACCCATTGGGAGCAATTTTCAATACAGGAGCAGTGTATACGACCAATTTTGCCCCGACAGCAATCAACACCTCTTTAAGTAGCATTAGCGAAAACAATGAAGTAGGTGATGCAGTGGGTATGCTCACTAGCACTGATGCCGATAATGCTGATACCCATACTTACGCATTAGTATCCGGTACAGGAGATACAGACAATGGTGCATTTACGATCAATAATGATCAATTACTAGCAGCAGAATCCTTCGACTTTGAAACAAGGGATAGTTACAGCATTAGAATAAGAACAGAAGATAGTAATGGAGGTAGCTTTGAGCAAGTATTAGCAATTACTATTGGCAATGTGTTAGAAGCTTCGATTATTCTGACGGCAACAGACAATGCTTTTGATCAAACGATACTAGGCTTTACCGAAACAAAGATCTGGACAATAGAGAACAATGGAGAAAAGTCAGTAGAAATAAGGGCTACGAGCTTGCCAGCTGGTTTTAGTGTTACTCCAGCCTCAGTAATCCTGGCAGTTGGAGCTACGACTAATATCAGCATCAATTTCACTCCGCAAGAAGCCAGACAGTACTCAGGTACAATCACTTTCAATTATGAAGGAAGAGATGTTTCAGCCTCAGTGACAGGAGAAGGAGTGATTGTCACCAGTATTGACAATGGAAGTATAGTTGAAGAAAGGATAGGGATTTATCCAAATCCAGCGACTGATCGACTGACGATAGACTTATCAGAGGCAGGGGTTGGTAAATTGAATATAGAAGTAGTTAATGCTTCAGGCACACGCATGTTCAACTTAAATGATTATACGAAACAGCGCTTGATTTTGAATGTGTCGAGCTATGAGCAAGGGGTATATGTTCTAAGCTTTAGTAGTGGTAAATCAGTGGTCAGGAAGAAATTACTGATCAGGAGATAATGAGAGGCAGATAAATCATAAAGAAAGAGAAAGATGAAGAAGATAAATATATATATGATCGTATTGTTTGGGTTTGTTATGACAGCTGCCACGGGATGTAGTAATGACGACCCAATGGTGAATATCAGTCAGGAAGAAGCCTTCCAAAGGTTATCGGGCCAGTGGGGTTTTGGTATTGATGGTAGTATTGCGGTAGATGGTACAGATGTGAGTGCTAATTACCCAGGCTTTGCATTATCCTTTTCCGATGGTACTTATGCAACTACCAATGGCGCAGATCTCTTTGATGCCACTGGCACATGGGAATGGACCGATGAACAGGCAAGATCCCTAAGATTGAATGATGGTAAGGAAATTAACATACAAACTCTGACTGACAACAAGTTTGTGTTTGGTTTTAGCTTATCTGGTGCAACAAGGTCAGGGATTAACGGGAACTATACTGTAACAGTAAATAAGTGATCCTTAAAGATCTTTTTAACAATGAAAATTGTTTACGGGTTTAACTTGAAGTCATGTTAGCTCCATTGCAAACAGGCCTACCTTTGATATTGGTACTATTAATTAATCCTTACGAAGATTTAATTAATAGTCTTAAGTTTTTGTGCTCTTCTGAGCGTATGGGTTCAAGTCCCATCTCTGGTACATAAAAAGCCCCTTTTTAAGGGGCTTTTTTGGTTTACAATTCTTGTGTACTACAATTTTGGCATGTCTTTATAACTTTCATTGCTCATTCCTCGAGAGAAAGAATGGTTTTTCCTTTAACTTAAAATAGGTCAACATACGTCTCGATATTTTTTTCTATGTCTAGAGGAAGCACCCTGTCTAAAGCCAACTTTGTAAAGGAGTCTAAAAGTTGTGGGCTGTCAATGCAGAGCCTCATGGCCTTGCTAAAGGAATAGGTTTTACCGACGGGCACCAGAATACCATGTTTTACAATCTCAATATCTCCTAATCTTTTATGGGGTACAGTCGTTGTTCGAGGAGAAAGAAGCTCTCGTGGGCCATAATCACAATCTGTGGCAATTACAGGGAGTTTACAGGCAAGTGCCTCCGCTATAACATTGGGTGAGCCTTCATAATCAGAACAGAGTACCAAGCAATTGGCTTTGAGCAGGAAAGGAATTGGGTTATTTACCGAACCAAATACTCGAACCTTATCTTTTATGCCTAATTCATAGATAAGGTTTTTCAAGAAATGGTTGTTGGTATCTTCTACAATCAACCAAAGTTCGCATGCCGCTGCTTGTAATTCGGCGAAGGCATGTAGCAAAAGGATGTGATTTTAGGCGCGTCCGTAATTTGCTACATGAACAATATGAAATTCTCTGTTGTAGTAGAGCTGTGATCAAAAACTTCTTTTGAAGCTAATGAGATTCGGAATATATCGGATCTGTTGAGGGCTCATCTTGAACTTGTGTTCTTCTGATTTTATGGTTTCAATATTTCTAGAAATACATAATTGGAATAAAGGTGCAAGCTGTAAACCCATTTTTCTTGTTGCTGCCATAAATGTTAACTTGTTTCACACCTCTTGGTAATAAATATTTTAACTTAGATTATTCGTTTCAACTTAAAAAAGTGATTGAAGTTTCGTTTTTCATTTAAAAGAAGAGGAAGGCAATTCTTCTCCATCTAGAAACATTGAAACTTTATAATTTTGACGAATTGAGTACCTAATTGAAAGATTGCCTAAGAAACTTAATCCATGAAGATTTTATCAGTAGTTGGTGCAAGGCCTAACTTTATGAAGGTAGCACCCTTTATCCACGAAATTCAACGATATAACCGCGAAAATGATAAAGTAATAGAACACATTCTTGTTCATACTGGCCAGCACTATGATCCTTCGATGTCTGATATCTTCTTTGATCGATTAAAAATTCCGAGACCGGACTTTAACCTTGGAATTGGTTCTGGAGGCCATGGTGAGCAATTGGGCAGCACAATGATTGAATTTGACAACCTTTTGCAGAATGTCCATCCGGACTGGGTTGTAGTTATTGGTGATGTTAATGCTACGTTAAGCTGTTCAGTAATTGCCAAAAGACATCATATTAAAGTGTGTCATATTGAATCGGGGTTGCGCTCCTTTGACAAGAGAATGCCGGAGGAGATTAATCGGATGGTGACTGATAGTATTTCTGATTTATTACTTACGCCTGATAACATATCATCAGATAACTTGAGAAAGGAAGGAAAGTCGGAAAAAAACATACAGTTTGTGGGCAATATTATGATCGACACTTTGGTGAACAATGTGGAAGAGGCTCGGCTTTTTAATACCAATGACATAATTGAAAATAATCGATTCAAAAACGATAAGAAAAGAACATTTAAGGTAGAAGAAGGCAGTTTTGGTCTAATGACTTTACATCGGCCGTCTAATGTTGATCACTATGAAGTGTTAAGCGATTTTATCAAGACATTGGATCAAACGATTTGTCCAAAATTACCGATAGTGTTACCCTTACATCCAAGAACTGAAAAACAGCTAAAGACTTTTGACTTATGGGATAAGTTTAATGCTATCGAAAACCTTATTTTACTTAAACCGATAGGATATCTTGAATTACTAAAGTTGAATACCATAGCTAAACTATTTATATCTGATAGTGGAGGCATTCAGGAAGAATGTACCTATTTAGGTACTCCATGTATTACCTTGAGAGATTCCACTGAAAGACCGATTACTTTAAAAGAACACGGAGGCGTGTCAGTGCTTGTTGGAACTAACATATGTTTGCTTGAGACGTCTTTTGAGGAGTTTCTAAATAAGGAAAGGCAACCTCAAAAACCTCAATATTGGGACGGAAGAACGGCAGGAAGGTGTTTGAAGGCAATTCAAGACTATGATTCATCTTTCGGCTAGGATCTCCTGTTCTTGGGCAGTGATCTAAACCCAAAATTATACCGAAAAAAAAGACGTCTTTTTCAATAAAGGTTCACCAAGGGTTTTCGAATGATTTTTTAGTAAATGATTTTTTAGTATTAATAAATAGGCTATCCGATTTGTTTTTTAGTGACAGCGGATTCTTTTTACTAATTCTCGAAAGTGTGGCAATAGGGAAGAGTACGAGATAAAAAACGATACTCATCAGAATATTTGGGACTATCAAGCTTAGAACCCATGTTAATTTCGTCCATAGCCAATTGATTTTTATACTTAGGTAGTCAGATAAAAGTGCTGCCAAGCCTATTAATGTAGCCACATAAATTGCCCACTCTTTTTCGGTGAGTAAAAAAATAATTAAAAAGCCTACGGTTATAGTTAACGCTGTTTTAATTGGGTCAATTTTACTTACTGCCATAGCATGTCATTAGAAAAGGGTGTATATAAAGGGCGCAAATGTGCTACCTCCTCCCAAGACAATTAATACCCCTAACAATAGTAAAACAATAATTATAGGAGCAAGCCAGAACTTTTTGCGTTCTTTCATAAACAGCCAAAGGTCTTTTAAAAAATCCATGAATCCATTTTATACTAACTTGAGGTGAGATCAAATATTTTGACGTAAATATTTAGCAATAACCTCATTTCTTTAATTCTTTTAAATATATACCATTAAACCACCTTTAAAAAATGGGCTATTAGTCTTGTTTAAATTTGACTCTCCATTTCTCTGGCTTTTCCCAATCAGGCTGGTCTTTTTTAAAATAAACAAAATCATTAATCACTAGGTAGTCCATTTCTGTACTCATAAAACATCGATAAGCATCATAAGGAGTGCAAACTATTGGTTCTCCTCGTACATTAAAACTCGTATTGACCAAAAGGCCATAACCCGTTTGTTTTTTGAACGCATTAATTAGCGCCCAATACTTGTAGTTGGTGTTTTTATGCACAGTCTGTATGCGTGCAGAAAAGTCTAAATGTGTGATAGATTGAACGTCACTCCGTTCCGAGTAAAGTCTTTCCCAAAGTGTACCAGTTTCATAACCCTTAGGAAGTGGTTTGCGCCTGCTCTTATTAACTGGAGCCACCATTAACATATAAGGAGAGTCGATATTCAAGTCAAAGAACTCATTTTTGTCTTCTTGCAGAACTGAAGGGGCAAATGGACGAAACCCTTCTCTGTATTTAATTTGAAGGTTTAGTTTCTTTTGCATTTTTGGATCCCGGGCGTCTGCTAGAATACTACGATTTCCTAATGCTCTCGGCCCAAACTCCATTCGATCTTGAAACCAACCTACCACCTGTCCGTCCGCAATCTTACTGGCTACCTCTTTTACTAGTGTATCAAAAGACTCGTGTTTGGTGTAAACTGCCTTTGCCTTTTTACTCATGGTAGAAATTTCTTTTTCAGAGAAATTAGGCCCAAGGTAAGCCCCTTCCATGATGTCCATCTTTGTGAAGGCTCTGTCTTTTTCAAAGTATATATGATAAGCACCTAATGCAGCACCCAAAGCTCCACCAGCGTCACCGGCAGCAGGTTGAATATAAATATTCTCAAAAATATCCGACCGGATTAATTTGCCATTAGCCACACAATTAAGAGCCACGCCTCCTGCCATACATAGGTTAGTAGTATTAGTAACTTCCTTAGCGTGTTTTGCCAGCTTTAGCACTATTTCCTCAGTAACTTCCTGTATAGCTAATGCTAAGTTACAATGATGTTGCTCTAATTTACTCTCATCTCTTCTTACAGGAAAACCAAATAACTTTTCCCACTTAGTATCTTTGGCCATCTTCAGCCCTGTAGCATAATTAAAATAAGATTGGTCTAGCCAAATTGATCCGTCCTCTTTAATGTCTACAAGTGTTGATTTTATGGTTTTCTTAAAACCCTCTGTCTCTTCAGAACCTGAAACCCCATAAGGAGCAAGTCCCATTAACTTGTACTCTCCTGAATTTACTTTAAAACCAAGAAAATAGGTAAATGCACTATAGAGTAGACCCACAGAATGTGGAAAATGCATTTCCTTAAGGAAAGAGATATTGTTTCCTTCTCCAATTCCGATAGACGCAGTACTCCACTCACCTACACCATCAATTGTGAGGATAGCCGCCTTTTCAAATGGCGACGCAAAAAAGGCACTGGCAGCATGTGATAAATGATGCTCTTGAAAAAGAAGTCTCACTTGCTTTTTTGTATATGGCCCAACTTCTTTCAAGCCATCAAATATCTGCTTCTTCAGAAACATTTTTTCTTTGAGCCAAACAGGTATTGCCTTTACAAATGAAAAAAGGCCTTTAGGAGAAAAAGCATAATACGTTTCTAACAGTCTCTCAAACTTTAGAAGAGGTTTGTCATAAAAGACTATGGCATCTAATTCATCGACCGCTAGCCCAGCCTCTTCAAGACAATATTTTATAGAGTTGATTGGGAAATCAGCAGTATGCTTTTCTCTGGTGAACCGTTCTTCTTGTACTGCGGCAATAATTTTTCCATCAATTACAAGAGCTGCTGCTGAATCGTGATAAAAAGCGGATATTCCAAGAACTTTACTCATTTGATAATTTTGGCTGACATACTTAGCAACCAATTTCCTGCGATTCAGATTGATTGGGCTTCTCTTACCGAAGATAGACTATCGAGATTTAATATTAGCAATTTAGTAGAAAGTTGATTCAGGCACACTCTAAAGTTTGATGTAAAGTTGATTATTTCAACATGAGATTTTATATATTGAGTGTTGGTGTGTGTAACAAAACGAGCCAAAACTTATTCAATAGGGTGGTACAAGTTTTTCTAACAAGTCCATCTTTGAATTCCCCGTTTAAATGGAAAAATCAACTTCTTCAAATCCGGCCAAGATAAGTCCGAAACGTTTAAAGTATTTTAAGTTCCTTTCTTTAGGTTTCGGTTTGTTTTTCGCCCTTTTCGTAGGTGAATTAGTGGCTAGACTTAATTACTTTGGCATTGACGCATTATCTTATACAAAGGTAAATTCGTTTGTCTCAATTGGTGTTTCTGGTTTCCTGACCAAGGCAAATAATGGTAAAGTGCTTTATGAACTTAAGCCTAACATAGACGCTTATTTTAAACTCAAGAAGTTTACGACAAATAGACACGGCCAGCGAGATAAAGAATATAGTTTAATAAAACCAGAAAAAACGATTCGTGGCATAGTGCTCGGAGACTCTTTTACAATGGCCAGTGGTGTGGACATTGAAGATGCTTATCATAGTGTAGTGGAAAAATCGCTAAATGAAACAGATGGAGATGTCCAGTTCGAGCTCATTAATATGGGTGTTGGCGGTTACAACCTCTTGAATTATCTAGGGCTTTTAGAGGACAAAGTGCTGCGTTACAACCCTGATTTTATCATCATCGGTTATTGTGCGTTTAACGATTACTTTTTGCCTGCACAACAACACTATGAAGGTGATTTTAGTGTGAAAGTAAAGAAAAAAGGCCGTAAGCCATTTTTCTCTTTTTATTTAGGAGGGATGATAGAACGTACGTTTGCAAGTTCTAGGAACAAATCAAGAATGTTTGAGTTGGGTCCGGAACAAAAAGTATTTATGCAAGATATGTTTAGACAATTTCAGACGTTTAGCCAGGTGAACGATATCCCAGTAGTGATTTCGGTTTTGTCGGTACTACCTGATAATGGAAATATGGAGATTGTGCAGGAAATTGCAGATCAATATCATATTCCTATTACCAATTCACTTGGTGAGATTCCACCCAAAAAGTTATCATCATATGTCATCAGTAAACTCGATCATCACCCAAATGCGAAAGCTCATAAGATATATGCGGATAACCTGCTAAACTTCCCTAAGTTTCAGGAAGTGATCCAAGAACAAAAGGAAGAGTTATATTTTAAATCTACACAGGAAATTAAAGGAAATCGGCCATAGGCTTTTTAATTAATGGTGACTAAAGTGAAGCTTGTCTATATTCTATCCCAAAGGTACTCAGGCTCTACTTTATTAAGCTTTTTATTGGGTACTCATTCTGATGTCGCCACCATTGGTGAGCGAAGAAAGTTTTATATCCATTCATTTGAAAAAAAAGGTAGCGATACCCTGAGGTGCTCATGTGGCCAGTTTTTTCCCGATTGTGAACATTGGAAATCTCTTAAAGAAGGTGTTTCTGACAGAATTAATATAAAAACGATTAATACGAACCCAACAGAATTTCGTTTATCAGATAATAAATACATCAGAAAAGGGCTTTTCGAGTTACTTAAGCTCTCATTGAAATACAACTCCCCACTTCTCCGAATCCCTCTTCAGTCTAAGCTAAAGTCTTTTTCACAATTCAATCGGGTGTTGGTCGAAGAGAGCCTTAAACTAGATGGAGCAGATGTTTTTTTGGACTCTTCCAAAGTCATTGATCACCTTATATTTTTATCCATGATAGAAGCCTTTGACATTAAAGTAGTATGGCTTACGAGAGACCCAAGGGCACAGGTGAACTCTGCTTTGAAATATAATAAATGGTCTGTAGCCGATGCTACTGAACGTTGGAAAATAGAGATGCAGGAAAATCAATTTTGGTTGAAAAAGCTTAAGATAAACTATGTCTCACTGAACTATGAAGCTTTATGTCATGACCCAACAGTTGAAATGAATCGTCTTTTAAACTTTCTTGAACTGAATCCCGAGGATTTTTCACTCGATTTTCGTGAGCAAACTCAACATATTATGGGCAATTACAATATGCGGCTTGGAAGCGATTCAAAAATTGTAGAACGGAAAGAGTGGCTAGAAACGTTGAGTCAAGAACAAATAAGAACGATTGAGTCAATGACAAAAGACTACAAAGCTTATTACTCAAAAACGGTTTAGGTATTTAATCACACTTCAGGAAGCCGTTCCCTCGAAGCATTTGTATTGGAGAACCGAATTACTCACAATTGTGGCAGCAGTATAATCCTTATCTATTTTAAAGCTTTTTAGTTGCCAGTTAGACACGTCTGCTGGATCCCAACGTATAATTTTTAGTTCAGGACTTTCGTCTGGAAGCAAACTCACCTCAAATTGGTCTAAAGGTATGGAAAGGCCACCTCCCTTGGCCTTAATAAATGCCTCTTTCCTGGTCCAGCAGTTATAAAATGCTTGAAGTTGCTCCTTTTCAGGTAAAGACAGAAGTTTACTTGTTTCATTTCTGGAAAAAAATGATTGTGCAACCTGAGCTGTCTCAACCTGTTTCTTATCAAATTCTATATCCACACCAATGTCATGCTCAAGCACAAAGCCGACCAGAATGATTCCACCAGAGTGTGACACATTGAACTTTAAGTTGGTTTTAGAGTCGATAAAAGGCTTTGATTGACTATTATATTTGAAATTGATAGCGTGGCCTGGTATGTTGAGGTACTTTGATAATAATTTTCGAAGGTTTCCTCGGGCAACTATATAGGTGAGTCTGTCTTTATCGAACCTAAATTTTGATGCTCTTTTCAATTCATCTTCAGATAGCAAACTGGAAAGCGGAGCTAAAGTGTTTCGGAAGGAATCTTGCTTAAATTTCCAGAGGTGCACATAGTTCTTAATGAGCGGTGGAGGCTCTGAAACTGATTGCCAACTAATCATCACGCGCGGATATCTTCCGAAAGGTGCCTCTCTATTTGCTTCACCAAACCTTTTACCTCTGGTTCATCAAATAAAGTTAAATGAGTCCCTTCAATATTACTTACTTTCAATGATCCTTGAGCCAGAGTTTTCCATCTTTCAAGGTGAAATTTTTTGTCTTTTCTGGCACTAAATTCACTACTTCTTACGAAAACAACTGGGCTATCAATAGGTTTCCAATTGTAATTCACATAAACGTCATTTAATGATTCAACAATTTCATCGAGTTCTTTTTCTTGCTCGGTGCGAGTGTTTGCTGTTAGCTTTTTGTTTAATCTCAAGTACCGGTTCTTAAATTTTTTGTAGATGCCTCGCCAATTGCCTTGTTTCACCATAGCCATCATGCGGCTTACTGGTTTTCTTTCACCATTGGGAGAGGGGGGAACCAGATAAGCCGGCGCCGAGTCTACTACTATAAGTACTGCAAGGTCATCATTCATGGCTTTGAGTTGATGAGCCATTTCAATACCAACTGCATTCCCAAAACAAGTCCCAATTAGGTGATATGGTCCTTGTGCTTGCACTTTTTTCATTTCACTTATGTAGTGAGTTGCCATTTCGGCAATGCTTTCGTGTTTTTCTTCCTGGCCATCTATGCCGGCTGGTTGAATAGCGTAAACGGGTCTTTCGGTAGTTATATGTTTAGCCAGTCCTTGGTAAAAGAGTACATGAGCTCCTCCCGAGTGTAAACAAAACAATGGAGGTTGATTTCCACTTGTTTTCATAGGAATAATAGATGACCATTTTTCTTTGCTACTTTCCTGATCAAGCAATGAAGCTAATTTGGCAATGGTCGGGTGGTTGATGAGTACTGTTGGCGACAGCTTTTTCCCGAGATGCGCTTCTATCTTACTGAAAAGTTGAATTGCTCCTAGTGAGTCACCTCCTAAATCAAAATAGTTATCGTGTATACCAATCAACTGTGTATCGAGTATATTTTCCCATATCTTCAAAAGTGACAACTGTATACTATTTTGAGTTCCTGAAAATTTACTATCGATTTCTTTGTTTGATTCCGTAGTCTCGATGCTTTTTGACAAAAGATGGGAAGGGTGCACAGGAATAATGGACTGCACTGTACTGGTGCTAAGATCAAGTGTTGCTAACCTCTTGTTAAGTGCTACATAAGACTCTATAAGCCATGTAGCAGTATCGGTCGAAACAATGGCCGGATTGTAGCGGCAGTTGATTTCAAAATTAGAACTCGGGTTGACACGTATTGTAAGTGGATAGGTAGCAGAAAAGTCTCCTTTAAAGGCATCTATTTCTACTTCTCCAATTTGCAGTCGTTGGCCCATGAAATTTCCGAAAACGAATAAATTGTCAAAAAGTAGGTGATTCTCAGAAGAACGCTGTACCTGAATCTGGTCTGGGTTTGTATGTTCGTAATTCTTAAGTTCATTCAACTTGGACTGGATTTCACCAAACCAATCTGATAAAGAAGTTATACCTGAAATCTTGGTTTTAAAAGGTAAGACATTCATCAGTAATCCGGCTAACTGGTCAATGCCAGATAGTTCAACTGATCTACCAGTTACTGTCAATCCAGTACTCACTTCTTGCTTATTAAAATAGCTCCTAAGAGTTAGCAGCCAGGTGCCTTGCAGTAATGTGCTGATAGTAACCCTTTCCTCTTTAGCTTTGAGGGTCAGTGCTTCAACAACCTTCGGCGATATATTTTTATTAAGATCTTTAGATTGGGAAATATTATTACGGCCAGTTTTAAAATCTGAAAACAAAGGAGCAGGTTTTCCCTGCAAAAGTTCTTTCCAAAATTCCCGTTGAGCATTAGTATCTGATTCAGATTTCCAATCTAGAAAATCTTTATAATCGAGTGTTCTTGCCAAGGTTGGTGCCACCCCGTTTTTAAAGTCCTGATAGATTTTTAGAGCGTCCTTGAAAACGATAGCGGCAGACCACCCATCGATCAGTATATGATGACTAGACCAACAAAGCAGAAAACGTTTATCAGCTACTTTGATAAGAGTAAACCTACCACTTCCTACTTGAGTTAAATCAAGACCCTTGGCTTTATCATTTGCTTTAAAGTCTGAGATTTCGTGCTTTTGTTCCTCAGCTTTTTTGCCATTCAGATCTAGAAAATTCCAAGATATTTCAGAGGTTTGATGAATAACCTGATAAGGCGACTCAACTCCTTCCCAATGAATTGAAGTCCTTAACACATGGTGTATTTGTGTTATCTTCTGCCACGCCTTTTTCATTAAAAGTTCATCGACGGGTCCACTCATTCCAAATTCCAGCTGGAGAAAACCCTCATCGTGCTGGGCTTGCAAGTGGTGTAGTAGAAATGCCTTCTGTTGGTAACTCAATGAAAACCTGATCGGATAATCTTTTCCAGAGGTGTGTGCCCCCTGATCAAATTTATCATCAAGTTTGACCATTCTGGCTAGTTCTTTTATTGTCTGATATTTGAAAATATCTATTGGGCCAATTTTCAATCCCTCCTTTCTGGCCCTACCAACAATTTGAATACTCAGAATGGAGTCTCCGCCCAAATCGAAAAAGTTGTCTTCTGTGCTGATCTGTTCAAGGTTCAGAATATCTTTCCAGATGTTCAGCATTAGCGCTTCATTTTTATTGTTAGGCGAAAGAATGGTATTATGCCTCAAAGGGTCCTTTTTCCGGAGGACTAGCTTATTTATGTTTATTTTACCATTTGGGAGTTTCGGTAGAGTAGCAACGACATCTATTTGGCTAGGAACCATGTATGCCGGAAGTGATTCTTTAAGTTTTTTATAAAGGTGACTAGAGATTTCCGGATCATCACTTTGTACCCAGGCTACAAGCTGCTTGTGACTAGAATCATCTTCCACCACTTTTACTATCGCTTCTGAAACAGAAGGTTGAAGGAGAATTTTATTCCGGATTTCCTCAGGTTCTACTCTAAAGCCTCTGATTTTTACCTGACTGTCGGCCCTGCCTAGAAAGTATATCTTTCCGTCTTGTCCGAAACGTGCTAGGTCACCGGTTTTATAGAGTTGTCCGTTTCTTGAAATGTGGTCAGGTAGAAATCGTTCTTTAGTGAGCTCCGGGCGATTGAGATACCCTTTAGTCACGCCCCTTCCTCCTATGTACAGCTCTCCATTTATTCCAGCAGGTACTAGGTTGAGTTGTGAATCGAGAATATAAGCCGCACTATTTTGTATAGGCTTTCCTATTGGAATAATTTCGTCTTCAGGAGTTATTTCATGAGCAATGCACCAGACACTGGCTTCGGTTGGGCCATACTCATTGTAAAGTTTTGTCTCCGGTAGTTTTTCAAAATGAGTTTGCTTTAAAGATGTAGGGCAAGCCTCTCCTGCTACTATTACCGCTTTAAGGGAAGTCAATTCATCAGTTTGGGCATAATTTAATAAAACCTGATAGAGGCTTGGTAGCATAAGCGTATGGCTTACTTTATTGCTCAATATGATCTTACAAAGGCCTTCGATGTCTTGTTCAATTCTATTTGGAGGTAAAACGAGTGTTCCTCCTGAACAAAGCGCCCAAAAAATTCCTACTATGGAACTGTCGAATGAAAAAGAGCTTAGTAGAAGAAAGCGTTGCATTTCATCCTCAAAAAAATTGAAGCGGGCAGTGGTAGAATGGAGCAAATTTTGGTGAGTAACAGGTACACCTTTTGGTTTGCCTGTACTGCCCGATGTATAGATTATATAAGCAAAATCATCCAGTTCGTTTCTGACTTCAATATTAGGTTGTGGTTCATTATTTGGATCAAAGGCTAATGAAATAAGTTTTTGGTTTCCACTTCTAAAATCCGTCTGGATATTTGGGTGGAAGAGTACCACACTAGCCGCACTATCTTGCAGCATAAAATCCAGCCGTTGTTGTGGATAACCTGGATCTAAGGGTAGATATGCAAACCCAGCTCTTAAGATGCCTAAAATGCCAGCCACCATTTCTAATGACCGGGGAGTATATAGCCCAACGAACTCATTGTTCTCTAGACCAGCTATTTTGAGCTTATAGGCAATTTGGTCGGCCCATGTATCAAGGCGTTCATAACTGATGGATGAGTCTTCAAAAGTAGCAGCATCCGCATTTCCATTTCTCTCTATTTGATGTCGGATAAGTTCATGTATACTCTCGTATTCTGTTACTTTGGTTTTTTGACCATACCAATTGTTGGAAAAAGTCTTGCGCATTTCAGCCGAATAGAGCGAGTGTTGCTTTAATGGAGCCTCTGGACTGTTAACAAGCTCCTGGAGAAGGTTTTCGAAGTGAGTGGCCATTTGGGCTATGATCCATTCCTCGATTTGTTGATTGTATTCGAAGGCCAATTTCAGACTTTTGTCAGTCCCCTCATTCACAAATAGGGTGAGATCAAACTTCGATACACCCAAATCAAGCATTTCTTCTTCAATGGCAATACCTTTTCCTAAATCCAGGCTGATGGCTGGACTATTGTATAAAAACATCGTCTGGAAAAGGGGGGTTTCACCCACCAGACGTTCTGCACCTAATTCATTCACAAGTAGGTCAAAAGGCACATTCTTGTGAGAAAGAGCTTCAATTGTGGTCTGTTTTAGCTGGTCTACGAGCGCTGTAAAACTTAAAGATTCATCAATTTGGCTTCGTAAGACTAATGTTTCATTGAAAAAACCGATAAGCTTTTCAAGATCTGGCGTATCACGGTTGGAAAAAGGAGAACCTACGATAACATCTTGATTCTTCGCATATCTGGAGACAAGAAGCTTATAGGCAGCCAGCATCAAGACATACATTGTTGTATTGCACTTCGTGGCAAGTTCATGAAGTTTAATGTTCAATTCTCCATTCAGTGTTTTATTGAAAGTATTTCCTTGAAATACTGAAGTAGTTTCCTTGTTTTTTGGTAAAGAAAAAACGGGCAGATCTCCAGAGAGTTTTTCTTTCCAGTACTCAAGGTCTGATTTTTTTACTTCCTTTTTTCGCTGCCAGCTGGCAAAATCTTTATAGGCAATAGAAGAAGTGTTTTGGGCAGGGACTCCGTTAGCGATATGCTGCTCGTAAAATTTACTTAGTTCACGATTGATAATACCCATGGACCAGGCATCACCTATAATGTGGTGAAGCACAACTAATACTTCAAATGTTTTTTCAGTTAGCTTAAAGACATAAAGTCGAATCAAAGGATCTTTCTCAAGATCGAAAGGTATTCTTGATAACTCTTTGGTTTTCTTTTGCTTCACATTTGTTTGCTCTTCACTTTTTAAATTTGAAAAGTCAAAGTGTGTTACTGGGATTTCCTCTTGTTTTACTTTCTGTAAGACACCAACATCGGTTGATTGGTAATTTGAGAGTAGAATGTCGTGAGCCTTGGCTAAGACTTGAAAACTTTCTGTAAAGGCATCAATATTAACATCGCCAGTGAGGCGGTATCGGTGGGCATAGTGATATAGGTTCTGATCAGGGTATAATTGCTCAAGGAGCCATAGTCTCTCCTGGCCATGTGATACCACAGGTGGGTCTCCTTCTTTTAATGGTTGAATTCCGTTAAAAGAAGAAGCTCCTTTCTTTTTGCGTTTGAGCCATGCGTCAAGCGTTGCGTTTTGTGCTTTACCCAGATCCTCTGCCATAGGACGTTTTATAAAATAGAATCAAGAATTCGCCCTAAACGAATATCTATTTCAAAAAGCCTTTCAACTACCCAATGGAAACTGATAATTATCAATAATACTGATCCATATGTAAGAAGTTTTGGATAGGCTTTAAGTTTCCTTAGTAGGAAAAGTAAAGGAAAAATTCCAGCAACAATCAATACCTGACCAATTTCAACACCCACATTAAAGCCAAGCAACGATAAAGAGATGAACTCTCCAGCTAGTCCTTTTTCACCGAGTACACTGGCAAAACCAAAGCCATGAAAAAGGCCGAAAGCAAATGCAATAACCCACTCACGAGCTTTAAAAATTGGGCGAATATTATGGAAAGCAGCTAGGGCAATGGAAAATGCAATGATTGATTCCACATATTTCGATGGTATGTCAATAATACCCAGGGCAGCGATTGCAAGCGTAATAGAATGAGCAATGGTAAACGAAGTGACTATACCAAGAATATAGATGAAAGCAGGCTTGAATTTCGCTACTGGTAGCCAATTGGTATTGCCATTTTCTATCAATTCTACTTTTAGACCACTATGTCTGCGTCGTACTACAGCAGGTAATATCAATGCAACTAAAAACAGAATATGATCTAAGCCAATCCAAATATGCCACATTCCCAATTTAACCATCGCAACAAAACCATTCCATGAAGAATCATCTGTTAGATCGAGTGTTTTACTTACATCATTGCGAGTAAAAATATCCGCTACTTCGAGGTGATTATTGATTATACCAGCCTTCCAGTTGTGTTCAATAATCAGAACACCACGGTGATCTGATTTCTTTTCAAAAAAGGCATTATAATTAATTGTGAGGTTGTCAGGTATTTTTGAAAGACCACTTAATTCAAAGTGGATAACAACATTATCTGCTTCATCGTCAAGTTTCAAAGCGGAAACTTCAGTAAAAGCAAGGTCATAACTTTGTGCCCCAGCTGTAAATGAGAGAACAGAACTCAAATAGGCTCGGATTTCCGATGCAGAGGCCTTAAGTTCTGTCTTTAAGAGCTCTTCCTGCATCCCTAGTTGCAGTTCTCTATTTAAATCTAACGCCTGAATTTCGAGCCTACCTATAATTTGGCTTTCATATATCTTTAAAAAAATATAAGAATGATTTGGCTCGTGTGCATCTGCTTGATTTGGAAATAGCAGTAAAGTAGATACCAGAAAAATAGAAAGAATTTGTCTCATGAGTTTCTCAATAGAATGCTTAAGATATATTTAAGGTAGGTGTAATACTTGAATTTATAACATTGCGCTTTCGCTGCTTTTCTTTTTCTCTGAAATGTTATCCATTTCTCTAAATGTGTTGTTCGATTCAATCAGATCATCATAAGAGCCTGTTCCTATTACTTCTCCCTTTTCCAGTAAAAAGATAGTATCTGCGTATTTTACGGTGGATAGTCTGTGGGCAATCATGATTACGGTTATTTCATCAGGTAACAACTTAAGGGATTCTATGATTGCTTTTTCTGTTATGTTATCTAGTGCGCTTGTAGCCTCATCTAGGACTAAGACTGTAGGGTTGCGATATAGTGCTCTTGCAAGGCCGATGCGCTGCCTTTGACCGCCACTTAGCCTTACCCCTCTTTCACCTATCTTAGTATCAAGTCCCTGAGGGAGTTCATTCATAATAAAATCGTAAATACCCGCCATTTGAAGCGCAGAAGTCATTCTTTTGTCATCATTGTCGACCAAGTCTTTGCCAAAGGTAATGTTGGCCTTTAATGTGTCGTCATAGAGGTAAACCTCTTGGGGCACGTAAGCGATGTTTTGCTGCCATTCTGCAATATTGTGAGAAGTCGTATTGACGCCATCAACAATCAATTCTCCTTTTTCCGGGCTTAGGAGTCCTGTTATTATATCAATCAAAGTCGTTTTACCAGAACCTGTAGCTCCCACAAATGCTGTCATACTGCCTTTGCAGATTTCAAAATTAAGGTCTTTCAAAACATCACTGTTCATTTCTTCATATCGAAAACTGATGTTTTTGATACTAATTTTATTCTTAAACGGCATTCGTTCAATTGACTCACCTTCTTTATCTTCCAAGCCTTTTGCCAGCATAAGGTCGTCATAAAGCTTATGAAGAGAAGGCATGCTGTGTTTTACTTTGGCAATGGCCGAGAATGCTTTTTGTAAGGCTGGGAGGAGTCTGTACCCAGCTATTGCATATAAAGTAAGCCTAGGGAGAGATTTTAATAAGTTGCCCGATGTCACGAAAAAGTACATGGTAATGGTCAAAACACCGCCCATGGCTAATATTTCTAGGATATACCTTGGAGTCGCATAGGTCATCTGAACCTTTGGCTGGATAAGGCTGAATTTTTTTGATTCGCGATCGAATCTATTATGGAAAAAGTCTTGGGCCGCATAGGTTTTTACAGTCTTTATGCCTGTTAGCATCTCTTCTAAATAGCGGAATCGCGAAGTGTTTGACCTGATTTTTTCTTTACCCAACCGATTCAGGGCCCGCTGTCTGCTTATGTAGATCAAAACGTATGATCCTCCCAGAAATGTGGCCATGATAAGCGTGGCCTTCATACTTACCATGAGTAAAAGGACCAAAATTATTACGCAAATTATTGAGCGAGAAATAAATTCTATTATAGGTATGAGCACTCCACTGGTTAAGGCAACTACTTCATTTAGCAAGTAAGCTCTTAGGTCAGAAGTATTTTGTTTTAGATAAAAGCTGTATGGTTTTTTTGAATACACCTTGAGCAGGTTAGTGCTCATTCTATGCGCCATATTCCACGAAAACTTCAGGTGATAATATTGTGAGAAAATCCCAAGTAAGTTCGCTACAGTTATAATGATAATAATGAAGCTTCCCGTGGCAATTACCAGAGACCGATAAGACTGAAAATTGAAAAAGTCATTAATATAAGTTAGCCAATCGCTCGAAGCCAGTGCGTCGGGCTTTGAAAGCAATTCCATAAAAGGTAGTACAGAAGCAATTCCTACTACTTCAAAAAATCCTAATAAAAGAATAATCAAAAGTAAAAAATATAACTTTCGTTTATCCCGCTGGCTTAGTATGTCGAGTATCTTTTTGATAATAAGGTTTTTAGTGATTTAGGTATTATGGCTGCGATCAAAGAGTGTATAAAACGCTCATTTTAATATTAAATAGGCAATAACCAATAAAGTATAATAAAGGCTTGCCAAACTGTTCTCAACTTAATCATTAAGATAATTATAAAAACTCCTATGCTTCCTTATACATGATTGTATGCGCTGTCTTAGAGATACAGATAAAATCATCAATTGGCTGCCTGCAAATTAACCGAATATTTCAAGCCATGCACAGAATCACATATGTGTTGTTAATTTTTCCACTGGTAGGCAGCCTTTTTTCTTAAAAATAGGTATTGATAAAAAAAGTAAACTTAAGAGGGTGGGGAGAAAATTAATAAGTCAATTCCATTGTCCCCTTTTAAAATATTCTCTTTTTTTACTGTACTGAACCATTCGATATAAGTCTCTGGCCGAAAGGCTACATACTTATATTTTAACCGTATTTATCGATCATTATGAGGTTTTATTGCCTGTCATTATTTTTTTCATTTTGCTTTTGCTCAACACTTAAATCTCAGGTACTAACCGGGAAAGTACTCAATGTGAAGAAGCAGCCAATTGCCGGAGCCACCGTATTGTTTCATCGCACCGAGAGACATACTCATAGTAATGTTTTTGGAGAATTTGAGCTGGAAGAAATTGTCAAAGGAGATACCATTGTGATAAGTAGCATTGGTTACAAGGGAAAAACAGTGGTCGTACAAGACCTTCAGAATGATTTAACAATCTTTTTGGAGGAAGAAGTTTTAGAGTTAGGTGATGTAGTAGTAACTAATGAGATTGACGCTCTAAACATTTTCGCAGATATTGATATGAGCACTACCCCTGTAAAATCCTCACAGGAAGTACTTCAAAAAATACCAGGTTTAATTATCGGCCAGCATGCCGGAGGTGGGAAAGCCGAACAAATTTTTCTAAGGGGTTTTGATATTGATCATGGAACGGATATTAACATAACAGTTGATGGCTTACCAGTCAATATGGTATCGCATGCGCATGGCCAAGGCTATGCCGATCTTCACTTTCTTATTCCCGAAACAATTGATAAGATAGACTTTGGTAAAGGTCCCTACTATGCCAACCAAGGTAATTTTAATACTGCCGGTTATGCGGCATTCAAGACGAAAGACCGCTTGGATCAAAGCTCAATTAGAACTGAGGTTGGCAGTTTCAATGCCCTTCGTACACTCGGAATGTTCAACATTCTCAACACCGAAAGACAGTCGGCCTACGTAGCAGCCGATATGCAATTGACCGATGGCCCTTTCATCAGCTCTCAGAATTTTCGCAGAATTAACCTGATGGCCAAGTACACAAACCGTCTAGCAAATGATGATGTAGTTTCGCTGAGCGTGTCTCGTTTCGTAAGTGAATGGGATGCCTCTGGTCAAATACCAGTGCGCCTTGTGGAGAGTGGAGTGCTCGACCGTTTTGGAGCCGTAGACGATACTGAAGGAGGTAATACAAGCAGAACCAACATAAAGTTCGATTATACAAAACGCATTGATCGTAAGACTTACCTGAAAAGTGAGGTTTACTTCTCGCAATATGACTTTGAGCTCTTTTCAAATTTCACCTTCTTCCTAGAAGACCCTATTAATGGCGATCAAATTAGGCAACGAGAAAGCAGACAAATCATCGGGGCTAGTAGTGAGTGGAACAAATTCGTAAACAATGATTTGCTAATCAAGGCCGGAGTCGGTTTTAGAAATGACAGAGCGCAAGATGTGGGCTTGTCCAGAACGCTTAACCGAAGTACTACTTTAGAGGATATTCAACTTGGAGATATTGATGAAACAAATACCTTCACTTACTTAAGCGCCGAGTTGGAATTAGGTAAGTGGATGATTAATCCAGCCCTGAGGTACGATTTTTTCGACTTTAAATACAATGATAAAACGGCCACATTATACAATACTTTGGCAGAGGCAAAAGGAATTTTCAGCCCAAAAATTAACATTCTTTACAACCAGTCGGAAAGCCTTCAATACTATTTCAAAACCGGCGTGGGCTTTCACTCAAACGACACAAGGGTAGTAGTAACGCGGCAGGGTAATTCCGTTCTTCCTGCAGCTTTTGGCAATGATCTGGGAGCAATTTGGAAACCGTCTGGTAAATTGATTATCAATGCAGCCCTATGGTCTTTGTTTCTTGAACAAGAGTTTGTTTATGTGGGCGATGCAGGTATCGTAGAACCAAGCGGTAGAACTCACCGAACTGGAGTAGACTTTAGCCTGCGTTATCAAGCCTCTTCTAACCTATTTCTTTATGGGGATGTAAATCTAGCTAGGGCTCGTTCTAGAGATGAGCCCGAAGGAGCAGACAGAATCCCCCTTGCCCCAGAGTTTACTGCAACCGGAGGAATCGACCTAGTCGACTACAACAATTTTAGCGGTGGGGTCAGAGTTCGTTTTGTCGATGACCGACCAGCTAATGAAGACAACTCTATTGTAGCGGAAGGCTATTTTATAACGGATTTTAATCTCAACTATTCTGTGGGTAATGTGGTCTTTGGGTTTGCCATAGAAAACCTGTTCGACTCTGAATGGAAAGAGACACAGTTTGCCACAGAATCTAGACTTTTTAACGAAACACAGTCAGTAGAAGAAATACACTTTACGCCCGGTACACCTTTCGCAATAAGGGGTGGTGTTACATTTAAATTTTGATTTCACGAATGATGGATATTTCGGCAAAAAAAACCCTAGTACTTGCTCAAGATGTGGTGCATGATATTGTAAGGAGTTATGGGCTCAATGCGATCATGGACGACCTTATTGGGAATTTAACAGAAATGATCCGATCCTTCGATCCTAAGAAGACAGATATTCCTATTCGCTCAGGTTTTAATTATTCGAGTCCAAACCCTGGTCTTGTAGAGTGGATGCCACTCTATAATAAAGAGTCGGATGTAGTCATAAAGCTGGTAGGTTACCATCCAGAAAACCCAAATAAATATGACTTGCCCACAATATTGTCCACCATTTCAGCTTATGACACTCACACAGGCCATCTCAAATGTATAGTAGATGGCGTTTTGCTAACCTCTTTAAGAACTGGTGCTGCATCGGCAGTGGCTTCAAGGCTATTGGCAAGTCCCCAAACAGAAGTATTGGGCCTAATCGGGTGTGGTGCACAAGCCGTTACTCAGCTTCATGCTCTTTCAAGGGTTTTCAAACTTAAAAAGGTACTGATATATGATATCGACGCTGAAGCCATGGCTACATTTGCAAGCAGGTGCGAAGCCTTAGAAATTGACGTTGAGATCGAAATAGTATCAATTGAAGAAATCGCTGCGGAGTCCGACATCATCTGTACCGCCACCTCTATTGAAACGCAGGAAGGTCCCCTCTTTAGTGACTTACCCACAAAGTCGTACCTACATATAAATGCGGTAGGCTCAGATTTTCCTGGAAAGATTGAAGTGCCTTTGGATTTTCTGAAAAAGAGCTTTGTATGCCCTGACTTTAGAGAGCAAGCGGTTATTGAAGGGGAGTGCCAGCAACTGTTACCTAGTGATATAGGGCCAGAGCTTAATCATGTATTGAAGAATGAAAAAAACTACGCTCATATTCGCAATGAACGTTCAGTTTTCGATTCTACAGGATGGGCTTTGGAGGATGCTGTGGTAATGGAACTCTTTGCCAGTTACGCTAGAAAACTAGGGTTAGGCAAGGAAATGGAAATTGAAGCAATTGAAGGCGATGCCAAAAGTCCATATGGTTTTATCAAAAAGGCTGCAATGGCCGTTAAAAACTAAAATTAACAATGGATTTCTCCTGGCCGCAATCTCACATTGATTTTAAGCAAGACCTAATTGCCTTTGCCCAAAAAGAGCTGAACGACAACTTGATTGAACGTGACGCTAAAGGAGAATTTTCTCGTGAAAATTGGCTTAAATGTGCTGAATTTGGAATTCAAGGACTCTCTGTTACTTCAGCTTATGGAGGTCATGACGAGAAAGTAGACTTGCCCAAGGCTATGCTAGCCATGGAAGGTTTTGGTTACGGCTGTAATGACAACGGTTTGGCCTTGGCCTTAAATGCTCAGATGTGGACAGTACAGCTTCCCATTGCTGAATTTGGTAGCGAAGAACTAAAAACGAGTATTCTAACGAAACTCGTTAACGGGTCAAAAATTGCTTGTCATGCACTAACCGAACCAGAAGCCGGTTCAGATATTTATAGTATGGCCGCCAGGGCCGAAAAAGTGGAAGGAGGGTATTTACTCAATGCTTCAAAACGGCTGATCACATTTGCACCAATTGCTGATATTGCTTTGGTCTTTGCTATTACTAACCCAAAAATGGGAAAATGGGGGATTACAGCATTTTTGGTTGAAACGAATAGTGAAGGCGTTACAGCAAGCCCCGTCCGCGATAAGATGGGAATGCGCACAGTACCCATCGGAGAATTAGACTTCAAAGATTGCTTCGTGCCAGAAGAGAATCGATTGGGTGCCGAAGGAGCAGGTTTCAGCATTATGAATCACTCCCTAGAATACGACAAGGCTTGTATCTTGGCAAGCCAGCTAGGAGCTATGGAAAGGCAATTGGAAGATACAGTCTCTTTTGTAAAGAAACGCAACCAATTTGGCCAGTCAATTGGCAAGTTTCAATCCGTTGCCAATCGCATTGCCGATATGAAATTACGACTTGAAACAGCTCGATTACTTTTATACAAAGTCGCTTGGCTCAAAGACCAAGGAGAAAATGCACTTATGGAATCCGCCATGCTTAAACTTCATTTAGGAGAAAGCTTCGTTCAGTCTAGTCTTGATGCCATAAGAAGTAGAGGAGGCAATGGGTTTTTAACAGAGTTTGAGGTGGAAAGAGATCTCAGAGACTCTATTGGAGGGATATTATATGCTGGAACATCTGATATCCAAAGAAATATAATTTCACGATTGCTGGGACTTTAAAAGCTTTTTACCAATTCATGAATTATTTGCTTACGGACAGTCTTGAACAATCGGCCAGAAAATTTCCTAATAAGGAAGCGTTCGTTTGCCTTAATCATTCGGTCACGTTTAAGGAGTTGGAACAGCAAACCAGTCAGTTGGCTTCTGTTTTGGTAAGTAGGGGAATAAAAAAGGGTGACCGCATTGGTGTTTACATGAACCGATGCCTGGAAAGTGCGATTGCCATTTACGGCATTATGAAAGCAGGAGCAGCCTACGTACCGCTAGACCCTACTGCCTCGACATCACGCACGCTAAATCTGGTAGAAGATTGTGAGATTGCCTGTATTGTTACTACACCGGCACAACGTAGAGAATTGAAGAAGGTAGTTGAAATACCTTCATCTCTGTTAATGATTATTGGTCTATCTCAGGAATGGCAAATAGACACGATACCCTGGGGTCACGTGTTTGAGCAAGAGATCTTAGATTTTGAAGTAGGCTTGATGGAACGAGACCTAGCCTATATTATATATACATCAGGCTCTACCGGGTTACCCAAAGGTATTATGCATTCACATAGAAGCGGGCTGGCTTATGCACAGCTAACGGCTAACCTTTATGGGATTACTGCAGACGATCGGATTGGTAACCACTGTGTATTGCATTTTGATATGAGTACGCTAGGTTATTTAACCGCTCCTTTGGTGGGAGCTACTACCATAATTGCTACTGATGCACACACAAAGATGCCGGCCAGCCTCGCCTTGCTGCTCGATAAAGAAAACATTACCATTTGGTATTCCGTACCTTTAGCGCTCATTCAAATGCTTAGTTCTGGCAGCATTGAAAGAGGCAGCATGCCAAAACTAAGGTGGGTGCTTTATGGGGGAGAAACCTTTCCTCCTCAGCATATTCGCAGTCTTATGGAATTGTGGCCTAATTGTACATTCAGCAATGTCTATGGCCCAGCAGAAGTTAACCAATGTACCTTTTTCAACTTTGATACCCCACCTGAAACAGATTTACCCATACCATTAGGCACATTCTGGAAGAATACCAATGGGCTTATAGTAAATGAAGATGATATACCCGTGGCCATAGGAGAAATGGGTGAGCTATTGATTCGAAGCGCGACCATGATGAGTGGCTATTGGCGGCAACCTGAATTGACTGAAAAATCGCTTTTCAGGCAAAGAAAAAACTCAGGAATTGAGGAAGTGTATTATCGAACTGGTGATCTAGTAAAGCTAGACGCAAAAGGAAAACTACATTTTCATGGCAGGAAAGATCGCCAGATAAAGGTAAGGGGGTACAGGGTTGAGTTAGAAGAAGTAGCAGAAGCCATCTTAAAATTTGATGCTGTTTTTGAGGTCACTGTGGTTGGTATAAAAAAGCCAGACGAAAACATGGCCATCATAAGCTTTATAACAGAAAAAAAGGGCAAGGTAGTCGACCTAGGTGCTTTGAATAGTTTCATTAAAAATATTTTGCCTAAACAGGCACTTCCCGATAAAAACTTGGTGATTGAAGCCTTACCTCGAACTGGTGGAGGAAAGATTAATAACAGGCAGCTTCAGGCAGAAGCTCTAAAGACATATCAATGAAAGAAAAAATAACCAAATATATATTGGAGGAAATACTGGGCAACCCCGAAGAGGAATTGCTACCTGATGATGACTTGCTTAACAGCGGAATGATCGATTCTTTAGGCATTATGCGAGTAATCTCTTTTATTGAAGGAGAGTACGATATGAAAGTACCTCCTCAAGATATGGTGATAGAGAATTTCATTTCAGTATCCGCCATTGCTGCTTACATCCAAAAGGTAAAATCAACTTGACAGCTTCAGAAGGAAATAATCAAAATGGTGTAAATATAGACACTAATCTCACCCAGAGCCAACTGCTCATCTGGACGGGTCAACGGCTAAACTTGGGTTCACCCTTATATAACATGGCTTTGGCCTTCGAGTTATTAGGAAACATTAATGTTGCTTGCTTTAAGGATGCTTTTCAGGTGCTCATCGATAATACCGATACCCTTCGAATTGTTATCAATACAGAGGGAGGAGTGCCAAAACAAAAAGTTTTGAGTCAACTGAGTTCTTCTTTAGAGGTGCTCGATTGGTCTGAAGAGGATCATAGTATTGAAAAAATTAAAACATGGACTGAGCAACGAAGCCAGAATAATTTCGACATAGCCAAACCAATGTTCGATGCCGTATTGATAAAGTTGACAAGTTCACGTTTTATCTGGTTCTTCAATCAGCACCACCTCATTACAGACGGCTGGTCGGTAGGCGTAGTTTACAAAAAAATGGCACAGTTATATGACCTTGCACTGACGGGGAATCTTCCTGAAGCAGCCACTTTGCCACCCTTTACAGATTACCTAGCTCATGAACTTCGATTGCGACAGACAGAGGGACGCAAAGGAGTGACCGATTATTGGAATAATAAACTAAAAAATTTGGCAGAGCCTCCACGACTTTACGGGTATACCACTCCTACAGGCCCTGGCTCTGAACGAACAGTTATTCCCTTAGGAAAAATACGTTCGGCTAAACTTAAGGCACTGACCAAACAGCCTGATTTACAAGCTTGGACTCAAGACTTGGCTCTTTTTAATATATTCGCTACAGTACTTATTGCCTATTTATATAAAGTAAGTGGCCAACAAAGCCTAGCTTTTGGTACACCTGCTCATAATAGAGTTAAGCCCGCTTATAAAAATACTTCCGGTTTATTTATTGAGCTTTTCCCTATTGGTGTTGATATAGATAAAGAAGATCGATTTAGCACGCTCTTTGAAAAAGTGAAAGTAGAAGCTTTCGACTTATTGAAGTATGCCCAACCAGGAGCGGCCTCTTCTGAGCTAAGCCGAAGTTTCAATGTAGTACTCAATTATATTAATGCCAGTTTTTCCAATTTTGGTGAAATACCCATGAAGTCTGAATGGGTACATCCAAATGCAGCCGATACTTCTCATGCATTAAGACTACAAGTGCACGATTTTGACGATACTGGCAGCATTCAGTTATGTTTCGACCTTAACAACACCCTTTTTTCAGATAATCTAAGAAAGCAAATCCCAAGTCATTTTCTCAAATTGCTCGATGCCTTCATAGATAATAGGTTTGGTAGCTTTGATGATATTCAGCTTAATGAAAACCCTAGCCCTTTCCCAAAAGAATCAGCAGAAAATTCTACGCTACAAGTTATCGAGTCCTTCGAAATAAAGGCAGCACAATATCCAGATGCTATCGCTCTGGAATTTGAAGGCCTTTCGTTGACTTACAAAGCATTGAATGAAAAAGCCAACCGGCTTGCGCACTTACTCCGTTCAAAGGGTCTGGGAAAAGGAGATAGAGGAGCAGTGTATATGAAACGTCACCCAGACCTAGTGGTGACCATACTGGCTATTTTGAAAACAGGAGCAGCTTATGTACCCATAGATACTAACTATGCAAGTGGACGAAGCAGTGCAATTCTCAAAGATGCCGCAGCAAAGGTATTAATTACCTGTGAAGCAATAGACGAGGACTTTGATTTAGCAGAAGATCAAGGCCATTTATCGTTAGATGGTCTGACTGAAGAGCTTGAGCAGGTACCTAAAACTAATCTAGAACCAAAACCAGATGCGAAGGACCTGGCTTATATTATGTATACCTCCGGTTCTACTGGTATGCCGAAGGGAGTTATGGTTAATCATGGTAACCTTGGTTTCTATCTAGCTTGGGCTCAAAAAAAATATAATGCAGATGAAAGACTGATTGCCGCATTATTTACCGCCACTGGCTTTGACCTTACGGTTACTTCATTGTTTTTACCCTTAGTTTCTGGTGGGAAAATGGTGATTTACTCAGAACCAGAAAGCGGACCTGACCTGTCGCTATTCACAGTATTAGAAGATAATAAGGTTAATTTTCTAAAGCTAACGCCCTCTCACCTTTCCATGGTAAGAGGAAAGCAGTACCTCGAATCACAACTTAAAACCATGATTGTGGGTGGTGAAGATTTTAAATGGGATGTAGCACAAGCCACCCATGCTTCATTTGGTAGCAAAATTCATGTTTTTAATGAATACGGTCCTACGGAAGCTACTGTGGGTTGCGTAGTTCATTTATTTAATACAACAGAAAAAGAAAGACCATCAGTACCCATAGGCGTTCCAATAACAGGCGCTAAAGTTTATGTTCTAGATGATTTTCAAAATCCGTTGCCCGATGGTGTAGCAGGAGAACTCTATGTATCAGGCCCTGGCTTGGCACAGGGATATTGGAAACAGGAAGCGCTTAACAAAGAAAGTTTTCTACCCAATCCTTTTGACGCTGAAATGAGCATGTATAAAACAGGCGATTTAGTACGACTCAATGATCAAGGGTTACTCGAGTATCTGGGAAGGAAAGATGAACAAGTAAAAATAAGTGGTAGACGGATAGAGTTAGCTGAGATTGAGTACACGCTGGGTGGTTATCCAGAAATAACTGCTGCCACAGTACAATTAAGAACGAAATCCAGAACAGTAAAGAAACAAGAAGTAATAAACTGCGTGAGCTGTGGCCTACCTTCAAGCTATCCTCAAGCAGAATTTGATGAAACTAATACTTGCGGCCTCTGCAGGTCTTTTGAAGATTATCAAAACAGGGTTCAGAAATACTTCAAAACCACTAGCGATCTGCAAAACCTCTTTAACCAGCAACCTGGAAAAGAAGATTATGACTGTATTGCTCTGCTGAGTGGAGGCAAAGACAGTACCTACACTCTAGCCCGACTGGTAGAAATGGGGTTAAGAGTTTTGGCATTCACCCTTGACAATGGTTACATATCTGAACAAGCGAAAGATAATATTAAGCGAGTAGTTACCGAACTTGGGGTAGACCACATGTATGGCAGTACTCCAGCAATGAACCAAATTTTTGTAGACAGCCTAAAAACTCATTGCAATGTTTGTGATGGGTGTTTTAAGACCATTTATACCTTGAGTATGAAGGTGGCCTTAGAAAAAAACATTCCTTACATTGTTACAGGCCTCTCCAGAGGGCAATTTTTTGAAACCAGACTAACTGAAGAGCTTTTTCGTGACGATAAGGCTGACCTGGCAAAAATTGATCAAATCATACTCGAAGCCCGTAAATCCTACCATAGAGTAGATGATGCAGTGAAACGCTTGCTAGATGTTTCTGCATTTGATGATGATGCTGTTTTCGATCAGGTGAAATTCATAGATTTTTACCGCTATACCGACGTGAGTTTAGACGAGATGCTCCACTTCCTCGATGAAAAAGTGTCTTGGATAAGGCCAACTGATACGGGAAGATCCACCAACTGCCTTATAAATCAGGCGGGAATTCATGTGCATAAAAAAGAAAGAGGTTATAGCAACTATGCTTTTCCTTACAGCTGGGATGTACGGCTAGGTCATAAAACTAGAGATGCTTCATTAGAAGAAATTAATGAGGTGATAGATGAACCAGAGGTGGAGCGAATTCTGAAGGAAATAGGCTATTCAGAAGCCAGAGAAAAGGATGAAGACACAAAGCATTTAGTCGCATATTATGTCTCAAAAGAACCACTTGACGACTTTGAACTTAAAAGCTACCTTCAAAACCACCTGCCGGATTATATGGTCCCTGTTCAATTTATCCACCTGCATAAACTACCCCTTACAGAAAATGGAAAAGTAGACCGACAAGCTTTGCCATTGCCCGAGAATGTAAGGCGGATAACAGAGGTAGGCTATATAGCACCACGTACCGATATTGAAGAGGCACTAGCCGATATTTGGTCTGAGGTACTCAATATAGATAAAATAGGTGTGCATGATAAGTTTCTTGAACTAGGGGGGAGCTCCTTGGCAGCTATTAGAGTAATAAGCAGGGCCAATGAAGCATTTGAGTTGGATTTGCCGCTCAATTTGGCTTTCAACAAGCCTACAATTGCCGCTTTTGCTGAATACGTGCGAGAAACCATTATGAAACTGCTAGAAGAAATGGACACAGAGTAAATGGCAAAAATCCTATGCATAACTTCCGGACTCTCCGGCATACTGAACGCTAGTTTTGAACTAGTAAGTAGGCTAGAAGCCCTTGGACATGAGGTAGTCAGTGCAAGCCCACAGCCCATTAGTGAAAAAGTTAAGGCTCAGGGTTTTGAATACCTTCAATTAGACCATATTAATTTCGATCCGGCACCATCCGTTCCTGTTTTCAATGGAAGCCAGAAAAAGCTCAAGCGTCTAGTACATAAAATTCGTTATGTGAAAAAAAGGCGTAAGCAAGCCATCACTAACTTAGGAATGGATCAGTTTCTAGAAAAAATGAAGGCTTGCAAACCTGAAATGGTCATTGCAGATATAGAGCTTCACGAATACATTATGACCCTTGTAGCTTCGGAGTTCAATGTTTTATTGCTGAGTCAATGGTTTTCAACACTCGATAGTGAAGGTTTACCTCCCATTCAGTCGACAATTGTACCGGGTCAAGGTTTCTCAGGTTCCAAGCTGGGCATTCAATTGCATTGGCTAAAGGTGAAGTATCAGCGCTGGACTATTTTCTTTAAAAAGAAACTCACCTCAGTATATACTGACCGGAGGTCTGTTTTGCAGTCCTATGCCAATATTGTGGGTTTTCCAAAAAGGCATATTAGGAAAAATTATTGGCCTGGCCCTTTTTCATATGAGCACCTGCCCTTAGTACACATGACTGCCGAAAATGTTGAATTTGAACATGAGAAAAATGATCAGACAAACTATTTAGGGCCCATGGTGTATGAGCAGAGAAAGGATTCGGGTATCTCTAAAGAGGTTTTTGATCAATTGGAAGTTGTTTATAAAGACAAAATAGAGAAGGGGAAACAACTCATTTATTGTTCAGTGAGCACCTTTAAAGCAGGTGATGCTACTTTTTTGAAAAAAGTTATAGCTGCTGTCGAAAGCCTAGTTCATTGTAATCTGATCATTAGTTTAGGCGGAAAGTTGAAGCGCGATCAATTTAAAAACCTTCCCGCCAATGTGTTTGCATTTGAGAAAGTGCCTCAACTGAAAGTTTTGAAAAACGCTGATCTTTCTATCAATCATGGCGGTATTCATACCATCAATGAATGTATTCATTTCGGCGTGCCGATGCTGGTGTATTCTGGAAAGCGCTCTGATCAGAACGGATGTGCAGCCAGATTACACTATCACGGCATTGGTATAAGTGCCAACAAAGATATTGACAGCCCGGAACAGATTAAAACCAAGATCAGTGATATTCTAGCTTCAGATGAAGTGAAAAGTCGACTGGCTGAAGTGAGTAATCTATACCCTAAAGGTGATACCAAAAAGCTGAAGGAGGTACTGGAGAGTTTAGGAGTTAACTCTTCAACAGTCCTAAACCATGATGACGAATGAGTTCATTACGTGTTAAACTTGCCCGATTTAAATACAGCCTTATCAGGAGTTACCTGAAAGTGCTAGATTTCTTATCCAACTCTGATAGGCTCATTCGTTTTGTGTATCATCACAACGGTTATCATAACCCAGGCTATAGCTTTGATGAAAACGAAATAAACTTCCTGCATTTGCCTAAGACGGGTGGTACATCTCTTTGTAAAATTTTAGAAAGAGACCCGGAGCAGCGGTTTGGTAAGCTCAATATTCATCGACCTGTTTCAATCAATTGTCCGCCAGCTCATTTTCGGTATGTTACAGTAATGCGTGAGCCGGTGGCTCGTGTTTGGTCCTATTACCAGATGGTTTTGAGAAGTGAACCTGGCTACCCCTATCAAAAGTGGGCAAGGAAGGGGTTGAATGTGTTTTTAAAAAAATGTTGGGCGGCTAGAAATATGTCTTGCAGGTATCTATCAAGTGAGGTGGATGCGGAGCCTAACGAGCAGACACTTCGCAAGGCAGAACAACACCTAAGCCAATTTTATGCAGTCATTGACTTTGGTGATTTTTCAGAAGAAGTGGTAAAGTTTATGAAAGATCACCATATTCCTTTTGAGCAAATACCTAACGAAAGAAACTTTAGTTATAACCAACCTAAAAATGCAGAAATAGAGCTAATTAAGAGCTATAATCAATGGGATATTGCACTTTATGAATATTGGAAAAGGGATTTGAAAGAAGCAATTAGGCTAAATAATTCAACGGGTAATGAGTAAACTTAAACAGTTCTTTAAAGAGTTTTTGTATTCGAGCAATTGTCCCTGGTTGCTATCGAAAATGTATTTTGAGAAAAAGGATGCCAATGCACGCAAACAGCTTCTCAAAATGATTAAGAGTAGTACCGACTTGATGAAAGGAGTCCCTGAGAATGCTAAAAAGCATTGGGCCTCACGTATTCAAAATGTACTTGTTGCAGAGGACAATGCATTTATTCCAAGACATGAAGAGGCCGGAAAGCTTAAAGAAGACTGGTTAGTGATGCACAATGGTCTCAAAATTGATCCTATGAGCTATTATGGATTTGGTTTGATGAAGATGCTTGTCGAGAACAAAGGAGTACATGAACCGCAAGAAGAACTTATTTTTCATGAAGTATTAAAACAACTGAGTACATCCAAACCCTTGACCATGTTAGAACTAGGGTCATATTGGTCCTTTTATTCTATGTGGCTTTCAGACCTTTTTCCGAAATCCGATTGCTTTATGGTAGAGCCTGACAAAAAGAACCTTTACTATGGCAAGCGGAATTTTCATGCCAACGGTTTTGAAGGAAAGTTCATTCATGCCGGTATTGGCAAGTCGGCTAACCCTAAAAAGAATATTCGAACTGTAGATGAACTTTGTGCGAATAATAACATTGAATTTCTCGATATTTTGCACGCTGATATTCAAGGTTTTGAGCTAGAAATGCTGGAGGGTAGCCAGCAAATGATTTCTGATAAAAGGATTGGATATGCCTTCATTTCTACCCATTCTAATGAACTTCACAACGGCTGTAGAAACTTTCTTCTGAAACACGACTTTGTAGAGGTAGCCAGTGCCAATGTAGATGAGTCTTATTCTTGGGACGGTATTTTAGTAATGAAATCCAGACATTATGAAGGACTTGACACTGTAGGAATATCAAAAAGACAGGGCAAATGAACTTGAGAACCCAGTTGGCTCGTATAAAGCGGAAACTTTTTAAAAAACCGTTTCTCAAAGACGACCGTAATCCCCCTTATTGGTTCAATAAGGTAATGGGTGAAAAGGAAGCATTTTTGCTCCAAATAGGCTCAAATGATGGAAAAACGGGAGACCCATTCAACGAATTGCTTCATAAAAATCAAAATTGGTCGGCACTATTTGTAGAGCCTGTACCATACCTTTTCGAAAGGTTAAGGTCAAACTATCAGGGAAGTGCTCGTTTTAGTTTCGCTAATGTTGCGATCAATGAAGGAATACCGCTTGACTTTTATTGGATAGATCCAAAAGTAAAAAATGAGTTCGACGACCTTCCTTTTTGGTATGATCAACTGGGGTCATTTGACAGACAGCATATCCTGAATGAATTAGGCGAAAGGATGGAGCCCTTCATAATTTCGCAAACACTGGAAGGCAAAACTTTGGGAGAATTGCTAAGGCAGCATAAAGTCAGTTCACTTGATCTGTTACACATAGACACCGAAGGTTATGATTGGAAAATCCTTTCTCAGCTTGACCTTGAAAAATTGGCGCCTACTTTTATTCTCTTTGAAAGCAACCACCTTTCTGAGGAAGAAATAAAGAATGCAAAGGTGTTTTTGAGCCCAAAATATGAGCTCTTTGATGCAGGAATAGATACACTGGCAGTAAATAGAGAAAAAGCCAAAAAAGATCTGGCATCTATGCAAAAACGAATGAAAAGACTTAAACCATGATCCAGGTAAGACTTAAAGGAGGTTTGGGCAATCAGATGTTCCAGTATGCCTTTGGCCTAGGCCAGGCCCAGCGACTTGGTACATCTTTGAAACTTGATTGTTCTGCCCTATTAGATAGGGCCAGAGGAAAAGATTTTGTCTATCGGAATATGGACCTTGATGTATTTAAGGCCCAGCCTGAATTTAGTATGAGCCCAAACCTACTTCATAAGTACTACATGCTAAAATCATCCACGCTGTCAAGGTGGTTAAAGAACTATGCTGCCAGAGGGCTTACAATTGAAAAAGAGAGACACTTTCATGTAGATAAGAACCTTATCAAAAACCCTGTTGATAATGCGCTTTACGATGGGTGGTGGCAAAGCGAAAAGTACTTTTCTAATGTTGCAGATATTGTAAAGAAAGCGTTCTGTTTCAGAAATGCTATAATTTCTGAAGCCGAGGAGCTGTTCAAGCAGATTGAGGGCTCCCAGTCAGTTTGCTTGAATGTGAGGAGAACTGATTTTTTGACAACACCAGCGCTCAATGCGACAAACCTAGATTACTTTCTCAGAAGTGCCGATATAATGTCAGACTTAATTGAAAAGCCTCATTTTTTTGTATTTTCAGATGATATTAAGTGGTGTAAAGAGAATATTAAACTGGAGTATCCTGTGACTATAGTGGGCCATGAAATGAAGGGATATAAGTTCGACAACTATCTTCATTTGATGAAAACATGTAAAAATTTCATCATACCAAACAGCTCTTTTGCCTGGTGGGCCGTATGGTTAAATGAAAACAAAGAACGGAACGTAATTGCTCCAAAAAAGTGGTTCAATGAGGGCGATTTTGATACTTCTGATCTGGTATCTAAATCTTGGCTAAAGATGTAGAGAATAGTTCTTGTTTCCGGTGCATTTGAACCGATGCAATAAAGGTTTCATTAGGGCTTTTAAAACATTAATAAGATAACGTGCGAGTCGTTTTGACTTTTCTTTTCACATTTCTTTTCATCGCTCGGTGTTTCTCACAGGTAGATGAGCTTAATGATTATGCAACACTATTTCAATACAACGGTTCGGCGGATTCTATTAACATTAAGCATCCCAGATACCATGGCCTCTTTGTGAAAAGTGGCTGTACTGAAACAAATTACGGAACTAGATTCAATTTGGCATCGGGATGTTGGCAACGAGTTCATGATAATTATTCACCAAGGTTTTGGGAAATCGGAGGTCTTTCGCCAGCAAATGGTATTGGGGTGGTAGTTAAAGAGGCTGATGCTATTAATAGTGCTGCATACACCGCTTGGTTAGCTGGAGGAGGTACAATTGAAATTACAGGAATGTATGAGATAGACCGCTCAATTTGGCTTCTGGAGAATAACACCTATTTGGGTATGACCGATAGCTCCGGCTTTTACAGAGAAACTCCCCCTAAAACTATACTCACCCATAGCACAGCAGTGAATGATAAACAGATCTATGTGAAGAGTAATAAGGGTTTTAGAACACGTCATAGAATCAATATTGCCAGTGATCAAAACTATGATTCACTGGCCGGATTTGTTTCTTATACTGCCTCTATTGCTAGTGACCCTCAAAACGATACAACTATCTTTCTTTCTGGGCGTTCCATCCGTGAAGTAATGCAACCAGGTGATTCAGTAAGCCTCTTTTTCCCATTGATGGAAGGAGTATCTTGGGCAGAGGCAGATAACATTAAAGTGGATAACCTTGTACTTAATGGTAATAGTCATGAATATACATTGAACTATGATTGGAGAGTAAATACGACTATCATCTTTCCTACAAACACAGGCTCTGTAATTGATAAATGTCGATTCTATAATAGCGCTTCTGAAAATATATTCCTTTGCGGAACCAATATTACCAATTCATCAGGAGAGGACTTCAACGGTTCTGCAATTCATTTTTCCTGCTCGGCAAAAGGAGGCCCTACAGAAGTGCTTTACAATGAATTTTCAAACTTGAACAAAATTGGAAATGATGTGATGCAGCATAGTGAAGCCGCACTCACCTTCAGTTCTAGGGTACGTAATTTCAGGGTTTCGTATAACAGACTATCTGAGCTCAATGAGTTGGGAATGGGCCTCATATCCAATGATGACAGCGCCTTCGTTATTACGGATAACATTATTGAAACCGAGAACCAGGAGATAGGGTTTCGTCCGTTCTATCGATACGATTCCACCAATGTTGTCTACAACAATAAAAACCCCCTGAAAGCGAACACTTCCTCTGGAAGCTGCTTCCTTGCTATTCCTAAACCCGTAGGTGAATCTGCTTGTAGCGCATTTTCATCTTTCGATAAGCCCTTGGAAATGGGGCAGCTCATCAACATTCCATTGGATTCTATCTACATGATTAACTCAAATGAGAATTATGTAAAGGGTATATTTTTTCAATATGACAATGAGTATTTCGACTTAGTAGGAGCAGATATGTTCAATCCTACATTGGCAAAGAATCATGAGTGGGTCAATGAGGTATATGACGAACAAGAAGGCATAGTTTTCAACAATGGGTACAAAGGAGGCTCCTTTGTTAATGGGAATTGGGGTTATGAACCTTGTGGAGAAGCTGGAGGATGTAATCGCATTCGGATTTACTTTAAAGTGAAAAAATTACCCGCAATTACTTCTGCTGTAGCTTGCCCTATTAAAGGTTTAAGGATTGTCTATGATGGAGACATGGCTACATGGAACTCGCCGGTACTTTGTGAAAACAAGGTGATAGAACTTGACCAAGAGCAGCTCGGTCAACCAATAATTTTGGGGGTTGATCAGTGTCCTCAACCTACCAATCTCATCGCGGAAGTCATTAACCAGACCACGGTTGACCTAAAGTGGACAGGACAAGAAGGTGCTAGTAAATACCTTCTTTTCTTTAAAGCTCAGGGTCAGTCTAAGTGGAATAAACAACTGGTGACAGGGGCGGAGTCAGTCGTCTTAAATAGGCTTGGTCAATCGACCACTTATACCTGGAAAGTAAAGTCTCAATGTGGTGAATCTTGGGGGCAATTTTCTGATGAAAATGACTTTAGAATAGAAGCTGAAGCATGTGGTCAAATCGAATTCAATCAGGTCAGTGTTGAACCGATAGAGGAGGATAGAGCGAGAATTAACTGGAAGAATAAAAATAGCTATAGAACCAATATTAGATGGAGAAAATCAGGGGTTAGTGATTGGAAACTAATAAGCACCCAAGCGGCCTCCCGGAGATGGATTGGTAGTCTTGAAACCGGAACTTCTTATGATTTCCAAATAAGGGCCGTGTGCTTAGTAGGTGGGGCATTGGAAGTCTCTCCTTGGTCTTCAATAAAAAATTTTACTACGCTATCCATAGCAAGTACCTCTACTAATGTGGCTTCAGAATCCGCCATTATTCAAGCTCCAGAACTAATTGAAGAAATTTCAGTGGGATTACAGATTATTCCCAATCCTGCTAATTCAGAAGTAAGGCTAGTAACTTCTGATTCAATAATAAAGTCTGTCAAGGTTCTAGACCTTTCAGGGAAGGAAGTTTTTTATAAAAGACTTGGCAGAAATTCTGAGGCAAAGATTTCCTTGTCTAAAATGTCTCCAGGCATTTATTTGCTTAGGGTTTTCACTGATAAAAGGAGGTATTTTAAAAGACTTTTAATCGAAAAATAAGAATATGATCAGGACGAATAAATTCATGGTACATCAAAAGCAAATTGAGGGTTATTTACTTAATGATCCTATGCCCTTGACCACTATATAAGTGAAATCAAATTTTCTCAAAATCAATCCAGTTAAATCTATAGCTTTGTTCATAGCCATTTTTTATTTTTATCCTATGCATTATACGGTTTTTGCTCACTCAAAAAATAGATTAGGAGTTTTAAAATTGGTGTTCTGTTGCCTTTTAGGAATCATGATGAGTGGGTGTAATGTCTACCCTACTCTTGTCAATTATCAGCCACTTTCTTCTTCCTTGCAACCAGAAGTAATCTCTAATTATAAACCGATTAGGTTAGAAACGGGAGATATTTTAAAAGTAGAAGTAAGTAGTGTTGATTTGGACGCAGTAGCCGTTTATAAAGATTTTCAAACAAGTGGATACCTGATAGACTCAAAAGGGAATATCGATTTTCCTTTGGCTGGTCAAATAAAGTTGGCTGGAAAGACAATTGAGGAAGCAAAGATAGAAGTGCTTGAAAAGTTGAGTAAGTATTTCAAGGTTCAGCCAACAATCAATCTAGCCCTTACCAATTTTAAAGTTACTATAAACGGTGAAGTTGGATCGCCTAGAGTCTTATCTGTCCAAAACGACCGAATTAATATTATTGAAGCAGTGGTTACCTCAGGGGATTTTACGCCTTATTCTAATAGAGATAGTGTTATGGTGGTAAGAGAAACCGACGGGGTGCGGTCTTTTGGATATGTGAATTTTAATAGTAACCAGATATTCAAGTCTCCATATTTTTATCTTAAGCAAGACGATATTATTTATGTGAAGCCTGAAAAGAGAGTTTTGGGTAACATTCGTACTAGACAGGATAAGATCTTGCCTTACGTTTCTGTTGGAATTAGTGTTATCCTATTAGCTTTTACAATCTCAAGAAACCGATAATTAAGATTTTAAAGCCCTCTACTATGTCATCTGATAATACGCCTGATTTGAAAATTGACTTCCGCAAGTGGGCATGGAAATTTGTTTCCCGCTGGTGGTTATTTGTTATATGTCTAGGTATCGCTGTTCCTTTAGGACAGGCCTATTTGAGATACTCGACGCCTAAATATATGACACGCGCAAAGCTCCTTATAAAGGGAGTTCAGGGAACTCCAGCCCTTTCTGAGATCTCTATATTATCAGAGGGTTTAGGATTAAATAGCGGTGGTAAAGACTTGACTAATGAGATTGAAATTCTCAAGTCAAGACCTGTTTTAACTAAAGTAGTGAATCAGCTAAACATCAATGTAACCTACTATCGATTGGGAGTTGTAAGGGACACTGAGCTTTACAAAGACACTCCATTATTGGTTTCTGAATATGAAATAAAAGGTGATCGTAAAAACCTTTCTTTTTATATAAAAGTAGGTGGTGCCAAGGACTTTGAGTTTAGCATGGATCGAGATACGGAAGGAGAGGCACATGTTTTTGGACAACCGTTTGAAAATAAATTTGGAAGATTTGTGATAAGTGTTAATCCAGAGGCACAGTTTTTCCCAGGCAGCTATCAGATAAATGTAATGCACCCCGAGAATGTAGCTAATGCCTTTAAAAACGCTCTAACAATCGAATTGGTTGGAGGACAACGCTCTTCTAGTGTACTTGAACTAAAACTGGTAGACCCAACAGCGACTAAAGCTGCTGATGTTTTAAACACTTTAATTAGTGTTTACAATGAAGAAGAAATAGCTGATAATAATGTAATCCTAAAAAACACTGTTGACTTTGTAGGTGACAGAATCACAAGACTTTCTAATGAACTAGACAGTATAGAAAGTAATATTGAGGGTTTTAAAAGTGCAAATAATATCATCACTGAAACGGCGGCTTCTAGCCTAGATTTCTCCTTAGGAGAACTTAGGTCTGCACTTGGTAAATTAGCGGAACTGGAACTTGAGCGAGAGTTGCTGAGTGCCGTTGAGACGAACATTAAGGTTAACCCCGAAAGCCTTATTCCTACCAATGTATCAGCGGACGCACCCGTCCTTGCGGGTCTCATTGAGGAGTACAATCAACTCTTTCTTGATAGAAAGAAGCTTTCAAATACTGTTTCCGTAGAAAATCCACTAAGAAGTCAAGCAACGACAAGATTAGAAGATCTTAGAGGCTTAATTAGTAGAAGTTTGTCTAACCTCCAAGCCAACTTGGAAATTCCAATTAATCAAACAAAAGATGAAATAAGAGAACTCAGAGGAGATTTAAATACCGTACCATCTGTTGAAAAAAGGTTGATTGAGAAACTTAGAATGCAATCAATTAAGGAGAATCTTTATTTGTTTTTACTCCAAAAAAAGGAAGAAACAGAGTTATCTATGGCGATTTCAACGGCTAACACCCGTATTATAGAACCCGCAAGAAGTGGTTCGGGAGCGATATTCCCAAACAGAAAATTTACTCGTCTGGCTAGTGTGTCATTAGGACTTCTTACTCCAATTTTATTGATATTGCTGCTTGACTTGCTCAAAACGTCAGTGGACGATGAAGAAACCATAAAAGGCCTTACTACAGTACCAATAATGGCACGGATTCCTCACTATGAGAAGAATGAACCACCTCTTTTAAAGGCAAGAGAAAGATCGATTCGAGCGGAAATGTTTAAACTGCTTCGAACCAACCTTAACTTTACCAACCTTGACAAAAAGAAGCAAGTTTTCGTTATTACGTCTTCTGTAAGTGGGGAAGGGAAATCGATTACGGCCATTAACTTAGCCATAACACTTAGCCTTGCTAATAAGAAGGTTGTAGTTGTTGATATGGATCTGAGAAAGCCAAAAATCTCACAGTACCTAGAGAAACCCACATCTTTAGGCGTGACAAGTTACCTCATTCAGCAAGCGGAACTCTCCGATGTTTTGAACAACGTTGATGGATATCCAAATTTCAGCTTTATTGGTTGTGGCCCTATACCTCCTAATCCTACAGAAATGATTATGTCCGAAAGAACGGGTGTTCTCATTGAACAACTCAAAAAGGACTTTGATTATGTCATCATTGATTGTCCCCCTATTGGAATTGTAACGGATGGTTTATTGCTCAGGGCATATTTAACTAATATGCTCTATGTAGTAAGGCACGGAAAAACAAAGAAAGAATCACTAAGGCTTATGCAAGAACAATATCAGAAAGATGAGTTGGTGAATCCTTCAATCATCATCAACGACATTAATGTCAGAGGTAGCCGAGCCTATGGTGGCTATAATTCCGGTTCTGGCTACGGCTATTATCTCAAGAATTAGAAATGAGTAAAGTTTCTATCATAGCGGAAGTTGGACAGGCACATGACGGTAGCTTGGGTATACTGCACTCTTACATCGATGCACTATCAGGGACAGGGGTTGATGTTGTAAAGTTTCAAACACATGTTGCCAAAGCCGAAAGCAGTGAACAAGAGCCATTTCGAGTAAACTTTTCATATGAAGATAATACTCGGTTCGACTATTGGGAACGAATGGCTTTTACATTCGAGCAATGGGTAGGTATCAAAAGTCATTGCGAAGAAGTAGGGCTGGAGTTTATGTCTTCTCCTTTCTCTCTAGCAGCAGTAGAAATTTTAGAATGTTTGAATGTTAATCGATACAAGATAGGGTCTGGAGAGGTAAACAACTTGTTGTTGTTAGAACGGATTGCCCGTACAGGTAAGCCCATAATTATATCAAGTGGAATGAGTAATTATAATGAGTTAGAAGCTTCAGTAAATTTTCTCAAACCATACGGCAATCATGTGTCGATCTTGCAATGCACTACCAGTTATCCTACGAAAGGAGAACATTTAGGCCTAAACGTAATTGAAGAACTCAAAAAGCATTATCCTGATTTACCTATTGGATTTTCGGATCACTCTGGAAATATTTATGCCGGTTTGGCTGCTGTTAGCCTTGGAGCAAAAATTCTGGAGTTTCACGTGACTTTTGATAAAAGGATGTTCGGTCCCGATGCCTCGTCTTCGCTTGAAATTGAGGAAGTAAAAAGGCTAGTAGAAGGGGTAAGGTTCATTGAAAAATCACTCCAGCACCCTGTGGATAAGAACGATCTTTCGCCATATGAAACATTAAAACCGATTTTTGAAAAATCTCTAGCTGTTAACAAGCCACTTTCCGAGGGTCATATTTTACAACAAGAAGACCTTGAGTCCAAAAAGCCTTCTGGCATGGGGGTTCCGGCAAAGGATTATCAAAAAGTGATTGGTAAAAAGCTAATGAGGCGACTTAAGAAATACGATTTTCTAACCTATGATGACCTGAACGAACTTTGAGTGTAAAGAAGAAAATAGGAGTGGTTATAACCGCAAGGGCTAGTTATAGCCGTTGCAAGACAGCGCTGGAGGCAATCAGAGATCATGAATCACTTGAGTTAATGCTTATTGTAACAGCATCTGCTTTGTTAGGTAGGTTTGGCAATGCCGCCAAAGTAATGGAAGACGATGGTTTTACCATAACGGCAAGGGTCTATAATGTAGTAGAAAGCGGTAATCTCACAGGGCAGGTAAAAACTACCGGTCTGGGTATGATAGAACTCGCTAATGTATTCGATTCCCTTAAGCCAGATGTTGTTGTGACCATAGCCGATAGGTATGAAACCATGTCGACAGCTATCACTGCGGCCTACATGAATATTCCTCTCGCCCATATTCAAGGGGGAGAGGTTACAGGTAATATCGACGAGAAAGTGCGGCATGCAATTACGAAACTTGCCGATCTTCATTTGGTCTCAACTACCAGAGCTAAAGAAAGAGTGCTGAAAATGGGAGAGGCTGAAAATTTGGTATATGTCACGGGATGTCCTTCAATAGATCTTGCCCATGCAGTTCAAGAGCGTGAGGCTATTGATCTTAATTTCAATCCTTATAACTATGGTGGAGTTGGAAGCCAGCCGGCTTTAGGTGATGGATATCTAGTAGTAATGCAACATCCGGTTACCTCAGAGTTTGGATTGGCCAGAGAGCATATTGAAGAAACGCTTTGGGCAGTGGAGGAATTGAAAATTCCGGCATTATGGTTCTGGCCAAACATCGATGCGGGTTCGGATGGTACTTCAAACGGAATAAGAGCCTTCAGAGAAATTCGAAAACCCGAAAAGATTCACTTTTTCAAGAATATGCCGCCGACTCAATTTTTACAGCTACTCAAGGGCTCTAAAGCTCTGATAGGTAATTCTAGTGTTGGGATCAGAGAGTGCTCTTATTTAGGAGTACCAATAGTAAACATAGGCTCTAGGCAAAAAGGTAGAGAAAGAGGAGCAAATACTATTGATGTATCTTATGACCGCCATGAAATTATATCTGCTGTTAGACAGCAGTTGGCCCATGGACCTTATTCTGGAGAACAGATTTATGGACAAGGGAATGCGGGAGTAGCCATAGCCGACATTTTGGCAAAGGCTGAATTGCAGTCTGATAAGCGGATTACCTATTGATGTTTTTGAAAAAATGAGGATACTGGCACTTATACCTGCAAGAGGAGGATCGAAAGGTATTCCAGGCAAAAATTTAAAGAAGTTAGGGAATATACCTTTGATCAATTATAGTATCAAGCTGGGTCTTGAATGCGGTTACTTTGACACGGTATTAGTCTCTACAGATAGTCCGCAGATTTTAGAGATTAGTAAAAATAGTGGCGCCATGGTTCCGTTTCTCAGGCCTGATGCACTTTCTTCTGATGCTTCACCCACAATAGATACTGTCATTCATGCATTACAATACATGACAAGTCACGGGCAATCCTATGATGCCGTATGCTTATTACAGCCTACCGTGCCCTTCAGGGAGGTAAAAGAAGTTAATAGTGCAATTGAGAAATTCATCAACTCAGGAGCCGATAGTTTGGTTTCTGTAAGACAAGTTCCACATAAATTTAATCCTCACTGGTGTTTTGAATCATCGAAGAATAAAGACTTACTCAAAATAGCCACAGGCGAAAGTCAGATAATTTCCAGACGCCAGGATTTGCCTAAGGCTTATTATAGAGATGGCTCCGTTTACCTTGCCAAACCTGCAATTATTCTACATGATAGGTCTCTTTATGGGCAGAATATGGCCTATTTTGAAAATACTATATCTCCCGACATCAATTTAGATACTCCGGCAGATTGGCAAATAGCAGAAAACCATTATATCACGCATGAAAAGTGATATTTGCTATATAGTATCCCATGGTTTCGCAGCTCGAATGCTGCTTCAGACCAATCTCATTGGGCGCTTGACAGAGTGTGGGCTGAAGGTTTCCATCATCAGTCATAATGCCAAAGACCCAAATTTTGAAAGTTTTGCAGCTAACCCGCTCGTATCTTTATTCGAATGGAAAAGTAAGAGTAGTATCTGGGATGACGACTACTTGTATAAGAGAATGTACTTTCTCGAAGACATTAAGGCCAACACAGCTCTAAAAGAGAAGTTTTATAATGCACTCTTTTATAGCAAGTCAATTCATCCGTGGAAAAGGCTAAGACCTATTTATTATTATTTGATATACACTCTTGTTAAGCGGATTCCTTCTATCAGAAAGAATTTCCTCAAAAAGGAGGGTAAGTACCTTGTCTCTGAAGAAGCAAAGAACTTGCTCAAAATCATTCAGCCGCGATTACTAGTTTCCACTTATCCAGTAAGCATAATGGAAGCTAAGCTGCTCTATGAGGCCAAGCATGCTGGGATCGAAACGGTCCTGCACCTACTTAGCTGGGACAATATAACATGTAAAGGTAAGTTTCCAGTATTGCCAGATCGGTTTATCGTTTGGGGAGAAATCATGGAGGAGGAACTAAAATCGTTTTACTCCATTGATTCAGATAGAATAGTTAAGTGTGGGGTAACACATTTTGATGAACATGTCGAAATAAGAGAGTCAGGATGTAGCTTAAAGGATATTCAGCAAACAGGCCAGTCAATTAAACGGCCCTACCTCTTTTTTGCTATGAGTTCTCCTCGTTTCGCACCTAGGGAAATTGATATCGTGGAGTGGTTGGCAAACGCCATCGATTCTGGCCAGTTTGGTTCGGAAATGTCATTGGTTGTGCGGCCACACCCTCAAAACGTTCAAGATTTTACGGCGAAAAAGTCTTGGCTAGGTAGGCTGGATAAAATAGAAAGTGACCAAGTAAAAATAGATTACCCTGAAATGCTCCAAAGTAAGATACGCTGGAGTATGAAGAAAAGCGATATGACGCGTCTTTCGACCCTTATTTCTGATTGTAGTATCTGTTTCAACTCAGGTTCTACTATTTCTATCGACGCATTAATGCATAACAAACCTGTGATTCTTACCTCTTTTGACGGAGACAAAAAATTAGCTTATTGGAATTCGGCCAAAAGGCTTAAGGACTATACGCACCTTGCCAAGCTGATTAAGGAAGGCGGTGTAAGGTCGGTTGGTGATTATAGCGAACTGAAGCATGCTGTTAACATCTACCTCAAAACACCCGAGCACGATTTGGAGAAAAGAAGGTCGGCATTATTGCGTGAATGTTTTAAAGACGATGGCCTTTCAACACAACGGGTAGTAGAGGCTCTTCGCCAAATGATTCGGCAAGCAAAGTCATGAGAGGGCAAGTAGAAATAAATATCGACCGTGTCATAGTTCATCTTCTGTGCTGTTATACCTTTCTAATTCCTTTGGAGAAAATTCTGGAGGTGATTTTTCAGATCGATACTACGCTCAAGCCTTATAGAGTCTTGGCCATTCTTATTATCGGGTGCTTCATAGTTCGATCCTTTTTCAGGTGGACATCTAATCCGGAGTTAAAGCAAGATGTTTTTCTCTACGGTATATTTCTCTATGGCCTGATTATTACACTAGTACGAATGATCACAGTCCCTTTTCAACTCCCTCTTTTTTTAAACGATGCCTTTCAGATATCATTATATCTGGGCGTATTCGTGGTGATTAGACATGTGCAAATTACAAGAAATGATATTACCAGAATGATGAAATTTCTGATGGCAGGTATCCTTGTTAATTGCCTGTATTTTTTTAATGGATTCTTTTTCAATCAGCTTTATAATCGCGATGGAGGGTTCATGGACAATCCAAATTACCTAGCTCTTTCAGCGGTTGTGACTATATTATTTCTAATTACTCATTATCAGTCAGTCAAAGGTCTTTTCAAGAGGCTGTTGATGCTGCTATTGGTCTTTTTCTTAGGATATATCATCATACTAGCTGGTAGCCGTACTTCCTTTGTCATATTGATCTTTTGTATCGGGCTAATGTTCTATTTTTCACCAGGAAAAGCACGTGGAGCACTAGTAACCATATTCTTTTTACTATCTGTATTCCTGACTTTCGGAGGGTGGAACATTGTGGAGAGCGCAGGTCCCGTGATATTGGCGAATAGGCTCAAAAAAAACTCTTCCACCGATAACCGAGTTCCCATTTGGAAGGGTGCTTTAAAGGGTGCTGAGTCGGCAAATTATATAGGTTTGGGTATAGGACAGTTCAAAGCAAGGTTTAGGGAGTTCTACCAAAATGAGAATAATCAATTGATTCACAGAGTTGTCCGAAACGACTACTTTCTATCTCCTCATAGTGATTATTTGGCCTTACTTGCCATCTATGGCGCTCTTGGACTACTAGGCTATCTGATTTTTTTATTCTTAACGGTAAAAAAAGCTCTGATCAAATATATTACATCGGTAGAATTGGATGTTCGGATATATTATCAATTCGGGTTTTTAGTGCTTGTCAGCTTGATCCTGTTTGGTATTACAAACGAAAACACCATTAGCCCCTTGTTTTGGATATTATTAACGATGTCGACAAGGGTAAATTTTTTAGAAATAGATAATAAACAGCATGTTGAAGCATATGAATAAAACACTTTTGGTAACGGGTTCTTCAGGCCTAATTGGCTCTGAAGTAGTAAGGTATTTCGACAAAATAGGATGGAAAATCTATGGTGTAGACAATAACATGCGGGCAGACTTTTTTGGTGAGAAAGGAGATACGCGTTGGGTGCAGCACCAATTGGTAGATGAATGCCAGAATTTTGAACATGTTGAACTCGATATTCGTGATAGAAAGTCGGTTTTAGAGCTTTTTAAGAAGTTAAGACCCAACTTCATTTGTCATGCTGCTGCTCAGCCCAGTCATGACTTAGCGGCGAGCAGACCCTTTGATGATTTTGATGTAAATGCAGTGGGTACCCTCAACCTGTTAGAGGCTGCAAGGCAGTTCTGCAAAGATTCCCCTTTTGCCCATATGAGTACCAATAAGGTGTATGGTGATGCTCCTAATAACCTTAACCTTAATGAGCTGGACACTCGCTATGACTTTGCGGATTTACAATATGCCGACGGAATTAAAGAGTCATTTACAATAGATCAGTCTAAACATTCGCTCTTTGGCGCTTCAAAAGTAGCAGGAGATATTATGGTGCAAGAGTATGGCCGCTATTTCAACATGCCTACTTGTGCTCTAAGAGGAGGATGTCTTACAGGACCAAATCACTCAGGCGTTGAGCTTCACGGTTTTCTTTCGTACCTCATAAAGGCCAATATAGTAGGTATAGAATACACCATTTTTGGTTACAAAGGCAAACAAGTGAGAGATAACATTCACTCGTTGGATGTGGCCAGGTTCATAGGCGCTTTTTTCGATCAGCCGCGCATAGGTGAAGTTTACAATATTGGAGGTGGCCGAGATAATTCTACGTCTATATTGGAGGCATTTTCTCGTGTTGAATCCATCACGGGGAAAAAGATGAAGTACAAGTATTCAGAGCAAAATAGAGAGGGCGACCATATCTGCTACATTTCAGACCTTTCTAAAATGAAGGCACATTATCCTGATTGGGACATTACTAAATCACTTCAAACTGTTTTCGAAGAAATTGTGGCTTCTTGGGATAAAAGACTAAGCTGAACCAATAGAAAAGGCCATGAAGATACTTTTGGTAAGTAGTAGCATACTGCCTCAAACAGGTGGTAGTAGTGTGATTGTAGAAAACCTAGCTCAAAACTTTGAGCGAACAGAATTCGTGGTTTTTGGTTCTAGTACCTGGAACCCTAGAAAGGTGCCAGGCCGAAACCCTGATGGTCCAAAGTTTATATATTTTTTTACGGAGATGTATTTTATGGGGCGGGGAAATCGCTTTTTCCGCTGGTTCAGAAAACTCAGGTTCAATCAATTAGTTACTTCTATAGAGAAGGTAATCAAAGAACAGAAAATAGACCATGTCATAGGTGTTTTTCCAAACATAGATTACTGTCGCGCCGCCTGCATCGCTGCCAAAAGAACAGCATGCCCATTTAGCTCATACTTTCACAATACTTATATAGAAAACAGAAGTATTAAAGATGCCAGAGCGGCCGATTGGCAGCAAGGTATTTTCGATCAATCCGAGCAGGTATTTGTAATGAGTAAAGGAATGCAGGTTTACTATGAGAAGGAGTATAGATCAGATAAGTTTATTCCGCTGGTTCACACATTTAACGAATACCCTCTACCTGAAGGTCAGACGGGAATTCCAGGCGCCAATAAAGACGTTTATAATTTGGTAGCTATTGGTAATTTTAATGAATCAAACCTAGAAGCATCAAAGAGAATGTTGAATGCAATTGGGTCCTCCAATAAATTCACACTGAGTATTTATACACACGTACCTAAATTACTTCTTGAGAAAAGAGGAATGGACCCCGCACTCTTCAATTATAAAGGAGCCGTTCGGCCAGAAGAAGTAAATGAGGTAATTCAACAATATGATGTTTGCGTCTTAACTCACGGTTTTGAAGGAGGCTATGGCGAAATTGAGTATCAAACAATCTTTCCAACCAGAACCATCCCTTTATTACTTTCAGGAAAGCCCATCTTTGTCCACTCACCAAAAGGTTCTTTCCTCAATAATTTTATTCAAGAAAACGCATGTGCTCACCTAGTGGACACTGCGAATGCTAGTGCCATTATTGCTGGACTAAATAAGGTTGTACAAGATGAGCAGTATCAGAAGAAACTTGTGGAGAATGCCGCAGAAACGGTTAAATTGTTTTACGGTCCTCATGTAGCTGCTAGATTGAAAGAGCAACTAAAAATAAGCGTATGAAATTGATCTATAAAAGCACCTTATACAAAGTCATTGCAGTATTAAGGTTTTATGCGCTTAAGGTTTTTTATCTAAATAAGCTTTCTGCTCCGATTACCTCAATGATTGGTAGAAAATGCGGGATTTACATCCAGACAAATGGACGGATTACCTGTAATGGCAGGTTCATTATCAACGACCATGTGATAGTTCAAGCAAAAGGCCTTATAACTATAGGAAAGGATCTCGGTATCAATAGCTATACAAGAATTGTTGCACATGAGAGAATTACGATTGGAGACAATGTTACTATTGGTCAGATGGTGGCAATTCTTGATCATGACCATAACTTTTTTATGCAAGATGGCGATCTAAAACTCGATGGCTACCAAACTGCCCCTATCAATATTGGAAATAATGTCTGGATTGGAGATAAATGCACCATTCTCAGGGGAGTAAATATTGGCAATAACGTAGTGATTGGCGCCAACAGTCTTATCCATAAAGATGTGCCCAATAACTGTGTAGTTGGAGGAGTCCCATTTAAGCTATTGAAAGAACTATAAAAGCTATGTGTGGTATCACAGGCATAATATCGAAGCAAGGCAATCTGGCAGATCAAAGAGAATCTGTCGTGGCCAAAATGAACGTGGCCCTAATTCATCGTGGCCCCGACTCTGAAGGCTCCTATTCCGATGAATTTTGCGCCTTGGCCATGAGGAGGTTATCGATTATTGATCTTAAGAATGGAGATCAGCCGGCCTTTAATGAAAACAAAGATGTCTTGGTCTTTCAAAATGGTGAGATTTACAATTTCCGTGAGTTGAAGGCCGAATTGGAGAATTTAGGGCACCAATTTACTACCGATAGTGACACGGAAGTACTCGCTCACCTCTATGAAGAATACAAAGAAAAGATGCTAAGCCATCTTCAGGGTATGTTTGCTTTTTGTATCTACGACAAGCAAAACAATTCTTTTTTAATGGCACGAGATCGGTTTGGAGAAAAGCCACTATACTATTGGCACAACGATGAAGAATTGGCTTTTTCAAGCGAGTTGACATCACTTCTTGAGCACAAATCAATAAGACGCGTACTTAACCAAAAAGCATTGCCTTACTACCTGCGTACCTCCCTTATACCTGAGCCTCTTACGCTCTTTGAAGGAGTAGAAGTACTACCGGCAGGTCATTTTTTGAAAATAGAAGGTGATAAAATAAGTGTTGAAGAATACCACACTACTGACTTTTATAATGCAGCTAAGGTTCAAAATGTGAACGAGGCAAAAGAACTTATAAAGCCAGCACTAATTAACGCCGTAAAAAAACAAATGGTGAGTGATGTGCCTTTAGGTGCTTTTCTTTCAGGAGGCATTGATTCTAGCACTATGGTGGCGCTCCTTCAGCAGCAATCTTCCAAAGCCATAGCTACTTTTAACGTAAAATTTGAAGATCAAAACTATGATGAAAGTCCAATTGCAAAAGCTGTGGCACAGCACTGCGGTACTGACCATCATGAAGTGGTTATTCCCAACCAAGAGTTTAGCGAAGACATTTTCTGGAAAATTATTGAGCATATGGGTCAGCCTTTTAGAGACTCATCTGCCATACCCAGTTACTTTGTATCAAAAGCCATCGGGCAGCATGTAAAAGTAGCTATCTCAGGCGATGGTGGTGACGAGCAGTTTGGAGGGTATGACATATTTCAATGGTATAAAAGGATTCTGAAAATAAAAAGGCTCAATGTACATGCTAGAAAAAGCATGCTGCAAACGAGTAATCTCATATCTTATTTACCAGGATTTTCCAGTTCATCAAAACTACGACAGGCCAGAAGAGCCTTGAAAACCGCTGAGTTGGACAGGGAGGAAATTGCCATTGCTCTCAATGAAATGTTTGATCAACAAGACATAGAGAATCTGTTGAGTGGAAGTGACCTGAAAGTATCAGGAGCTTTAGATTTACTGAAGGCTTACCCAAAAGGTGCCGAATCATGGTCAGACCTGCGAAGAATCATGTATTACCGAACACGTCACACTCTAACTGCCAATATGCTAGTGAAGGTAGATCGAATGAGTATGGCGAACTCTTTAGAGGTGCGAGCCCCCTTTTTAGACCCTGAGTTGACACGGGCAGCTGCAAGTTTACCCGACCATGCACTGATGCGAGATGGGTTGGGTAAGATGGTGCTTCGTGAAATCATGAAAGATCAGCTTCCAGCAGAGGTCTTTAGTCACCCCAAACAGGGCTTTAATATTCCCTTGCACAAGTATCAGAATGAGACCTACAGGACTTTGGCTAAGCGGCTGCTGTTTCAGGAAAATCCGCTACCCAGTTTGTTTGCATCAAGCGAGCTAAAAAGAATTTATCATCAGGGGTTAAACACTATGCAAGATAATAGTAAAATTAGCGCTTTCAGAGCCTCTCATCAACTCTGGTTGATCATGCAATTTTTGGGTTGGGCGAAAAGGTTTAAAATTTCAGTAAATTAAATTTTGACAAACTTCGAATTTCATATACTTCTAATTGGTCCTCGTTTCAACCAGCAGGGAACTAACGTTGGTGGAGCAACACGGTCTTTCGAAGAGATGATCTCATATTTTCAAACCCAAGGATTGAAATATAGTGTGTTAAATACACAGATAGGGAGCGGGTTAGGACGAAAAATTCAATTGATATTAACCTATATAAGATTGCTTTGGAAAGCAGATGTTGTCTTTATCAACTTGAGCCAGAACGGAATACGAAAGCTGGCGCCTGTATTGTCTAAAACGGCAAGAAAGATGGGTAAAAAGGTTATAATCAGACCTTTTGGGAGCTCTTTACAAACTATCTTCGATGAGCTGTCAGAAAGAGAGAGAATGAGCTTTGATAAGGACGTGCTGAATGCAGATATTCTTTATGTACAGACTGAAGCGTTACTCGATTTTTTCCGGCCGAAAAGCCCGTCGGTAAAACAGCTGAAAACTTCCAGGCCTGAACCAGAACAAAGTATTGTCGATAATAAAAAGCCCTTCAACAAACGCTTTGTATTTCTAGGACAGATAAGAAAGGATAAGGGGATTGATCAATTGATAGATTGTATAAACCAGCTCGATGAAAGCTATAAGATCCATATTTATGGACCGATAGAAGAACCTGAATATGCTTTTTTGAGTGACGAGCCTTATTATAAGGGGATTGTAAAAGGGCAGCAAGCGGTACTTACTATGTTGAGTAACTACAACGTACTGATTTTGCCAACATACTATAATGGAGAAGGCTATCCAGGAGTGGTCGTAGAGGCATATTCAGTAGGGTTGCCCGTAATTTCTACTGATTGGAAGTCTTTACCAGAGATGGTTTTTCCTGAAGAAACAGGCCTTTTGGTAGCCCCAAGGGACTCAGCGGGACTCAAAAAGGCTATAAAAGCTTTTACTCCAGACAGCCATGCACTAATGAGTACAGGAGCCTTAAATTACTATAAAGAAAATTTTAAAATAGGCCCTGTCATGGGCCAGGTACTCAACGACATTAGAAATCTTTTCGGCAAACCCTTAAAGCATAAAACCTGACTTATCTATGAGTACATTCTTCATTGCAGGAGAGCAACGTTCTGGTACTACACTTCTTTCAGTCATTCTGAGTAGACACAGCCAAATCCATTTGGATGGAAATTCTCTGGGTTTTCGATTGGTAACCTGTTTATTAAAACTTCCTCCCCAGGTATTGCAGTATAACCTCAAGCATGCGCCTAAAGAGGTGTTGGCATGGCTTATTAAAAACGACTACAAAGGTAGATTGTCAGATTTAATTGACTTGGAAAAGCTTCATGAGTTTACAGATAGTAGGTCTGCAGTGGGTTCAGGCATAGAGAAGAAACTCCTTGAAAGCGGGAAGAAGGTATTTGGCGACAAATCTCCTAGAGTCCATTATTTTATGCCCGAATTACTCACTATAATTCCTGAGGCTAAATTCATTCATGTGGTGAGGGATGGCCGAGCAGTGGCGCTAAGCCGTAAAAAAAGAGCCAAGAAAAATTTATTGCTCGGTGCTCAAGAATGGGTAGATAGCAATATACTGGGTTTATCGAATAAAATGCTTGTGGGAGAAGGGGCGTATCTATTTGTTAAATATGAAGACCTACTTACCAAGCCTGAGGATACGATCAGGGGAATCTGCAAATTTCTGAAACTCGATTTTGAGGAATATATGTTGGTAGGCCAGAAAGAGTCAAAGGGTGATGAATCCTACGTGCATTCTGATTTTCGAACTGATAAGATTCATTCTTTTCAAACAGAATTGAATACTCGGCAACGAAGAAATCTAGAAAGAATTCAAGGCCCGCTCTTAAAAAGACTCGGTTACGATCTTGAGTTCGAATTTTCGGACCGGCTATACAAGGATCTCGGCATATTCAGACGCATTTGGCTCAATCAGCTCGACAACTTTGGCCAACTTCTGATTAGTAAAAGAACCGGAATGCGCGACCGAAAAAATGTCGATATTCATATCCCCGTCAGCACAAGGGTCAAAACTTTTATATTCGAACTAGGCAGGGATTTACTTCCAGATAAGGTATTTAAAAGGGTTTTCAGGAAAAGGTGGGTTAAAAACATCTACATTAATGAATAAACCATGAGCGATATATGAGCCTGTTTTTTAAGTACTGGCATACATTAAAGCATCTTAAGCTGGTACAAATTAGGTACCGTTTGTATTATGTGCTAAAGCGGTGTTTTTTAGGTCGCTTTCAGCCAAAAGTAGTAGACCATCCGTCTGTAATTTCCTTAAAATACAGTTGCCCCATCCAACATAATAATTCATACCTAAAACAGAAAGGCTTCATATTTCTGAACGTAAAGCATGAGTTTGAAGGCGAAATCGATTGGAATTTCAAAGGGCATGGGAAACTTTGGACCTATAACCTTAACTACTTTGATTTTTTACACCAAGCAGCCTTTAGCCCTGAAAATGGCGTACAGTTGATGTCAGCGTTTGCAGACCAGTACAACCAACTGATTGATGGAAAAGAATCTTATCCCACTTCATTAAGGATTATGAACTGGGTAGCCTTTATCGCAAAGTATAATGTCAAAGAAGACAAATTGAATCAGGTTATCTTTTATGACTTGTGCAGGCTGAGTAAGAATATTGAATATCACCTGTTAGGGAACCATCTGATGGAAAATGCTTTTGGGTTACTCTTTGGGTCAATCTTTTTTCAGAATGCTGATATATATCAAAAGGCATCTGCAATTTTAACAATTCAATTGGAGGAGCAGGTACTGGATGATGGCGCACATTTTGAGCTCAGCCCAATGTATCATCAGATCATTCTTTCAAGGCTTTTAAGCAGTATTGACTTACTTAAACACAACGATGTTTTTGAGGCTAAGGACCTCATGGAGTTAATGATTACAAAAGCTAAATTAATGCTTGGCTGGTTGGCTGCTATAGGTTTTAAAAACGGCACCTTACCTGCTGTCAATGACAGTACAGAAGGGATTGCCCCCAGCAGCACAGCATTGTTTGATTACGCGCAAAAACTTGGTGTTGTATGGGATGAAGCTCCCCTTGGGGCTTCTGGCTACAGGAAGAGGAGCACTCCCTTATTCGAGTTATTCGTAGATTTTGGCAATATTGGTCCCGACTATATCCCCGGTCATGCACACAGCGATACACTAAATTTTTTGCTCAATATTAGGGATCAGGCTGTAATAGTAGACACTGGTATTTCTACATATGAAAAAAACAGCAAGCGATCGGCTCAAAGGAGAACGTCTGCTCATAATACGGTGATGGTAAACAATATGGAGCAAACAGATGTTTGGGGAGGCTTCCGTGTAGGAAGAAGAGCAAAGGCTACCATCATTGCAGACGAGCCATCAAGGTTAATCGCTAGTCATAATGGCTATGAAAATTGGGGGATTACTCACGAGCGGTCATTTGAGATTTCTGACGATACAATTGTTATAAAAGATAGCCTTACAAGGCCAGCAGAAGCAAAAGCATTCTTTCACTTTGAACCTTCAATAGAAATTAACCTTGAAGGCCAGAAAATCATAGGGGAGTTTGGCTCAATACTTTTTGAAAATGCCGCCGCCATTAACATTGAGTCATATGACTTAGCTCTTGGGTTTAATATGACTCGCAAGGCGAAAGTGGCGGTTATTACTTTTTCAATTAAGCTAACTACTCATATCCATATTTCATGAAACCAGTGCGCATTCTTTTTTTTACGGATAACTTTCCTCCTGAGAGTAACGCCCCTGCTAACAGGACATATGAACATTGTATTGAATGGATAAAGTTAGGTGCAGAAGTAACAGTGATCACCTGCAATCCTAATTTCCCGAAAGGTGAAATATACCCTGGTCATAAAAACAGGCTGTATCGCGGTAGAATGATGGATGGCATCAGAGTGATACGCGTTTGGACCTACATTACCCCTAACCGAGGTACTTTCAAGCGCATCTTAGACTATATGAGCTTTGCACTAACCTCGTTTTTCGCCAGCCTGTTTATTAAAACCGATATAATTATTGCCACTTCTCCTCAGTTATTTACCGCCTTAGGTGGTTATTGTGCGGCAGTCTTTAAACGCAAGCCTTGGATTATGGAGGTAAGGGACCTTTGGCCTGAATCAATACATGCTTTAGGCGCAATCAATAATAAGCGTATACTCAAGAAACTTGAACAACTGGTGACTTTCCTTTATCTCAAAGCAGATAAAATCATAGTTGTGACCGATAGCTTTAAAGAACGTATTAGTGGCGAGGGTATAGATTCTTCAAAAATTGAAATAGTCAAAAATGGAGTTAATCATAAGCGGTATTTTCCTCAACCTTCAGACGATGAACTAATAAGGCAACACGAACTGGAAGGTAAGTTTGTGGTGGGCTATATAGGTACTCATGGCCTTGCACACAACCTAGATATGATTCTGAATGCCGCTGCCCGGGTTCAGAACCCACATATTCACTTTCTATTAGTTGGAGAAGGTGCGATGAAAAAGAGGTTATTAAAGCAGTGTGAGAGATTGTCTCTGACCAATGTTACAATGCTTAACATGGTCCATAGCAGAGAGGTGAACAGGTATATTAGTATTACAGATTGCGCATTAGTACCCTTGAAGAAATCAGAGACATTTAAAACAGTTATCCCTTCAAAGATTTTTGAAAACTCTGCTATGGGTAAGCCCATATTACTAGGGGTAGAAGGAGAATCTAAGGCATTGGTAGAAGCTTATCAAGCGGGATTAACTTTTAAGCCAGACAGTATAGAAGAATTCATATCTAAACTCGATACCCTACAAGTCAACCCTGACGTTGTGGAACGATTGGCAGAGGGAGGGCTAAAACTCGCTGCTGATTTCGGTAGGGCCAAACTTGCTCGGCTTATGTTAAAATACATTGTGGAAACTTATGATCATTCGAAGTTGACCAAATCCAGTGAATGAGTTAAAATCAGTTAAATAGAAACCCAAAACATTAGCTCAGGAAGAAACTGAAAATGAGTCCAATCACTTCCTTTAATGCTCTTTTTGGACAATGATTCACTAATTACTACTTTCGACATTGTTTCAATATGTCGCGAGCAGCTAAAATTTGGTTTTTAACCTTCTTACTTTTTTCTGTAAACCTTCTTGCTCAGCAAGCCCGAATCGATAGTGTCAGAAATCAAATTCCTTTACTCAAAGGGAAAGAAAAAGTCGATGCACTAAATAGCTTGACTAGAGGCTTAATGTACGCTACACCTGATGAAGCCATGGATTTGGCAAATCAAGCAATTCATTTATCAGAAAGCATAAGCTATGATGAAGGTAAAGTCATGTCCTACATCAATCAAGGAGTAATCCTAAATGGTAAATCCCTTTATCAAGAAGCGGAAGAAGTATTAGTAAAGGCAAAAGGAATCTCTGAAACACTCAATTTTCACCGAGGTATGGCCTATGCTAACCTAAGTTTGGTGACGCTCAGCATGAGGAGGAATGATTACGCCAGAGCCCTTGAACTCTCATTCTCTGGTATTGAGGCGGCCAAGAAAATTAAAAATGCTGATTTAGAAGTGTCTAACCTCATCAATATTGGTTCCATTAAACAAAGCCTCAAAGATTATGCAGATGCCGAGAAATTTTTGCTTGATGCCCGGAAACTAGTCGATTCAAGCGCTGGAATTGCAGAAATTAGACAGGGGCAGATTAATGGAAGCCTTGGAATATTGAGTGCTGTAAAAAAGGATTATGGTAGTGCCTTAATCTATTTTGAAGAAGCCCTTAACGTTTTTGAAACACAGAATTCTAAAACACAGTCGGCCAATGTTTTGCTCAACATGGGGTATTCTTATGCCCAGCTTGGAGATTTCAGTAATGCCAACAATTACTATGATCAGGCAGAGGTTATTTGGATAGAACTGAAAAATGAGAGAAGCCTGGCAATAATTCTTAAAAACAGAGGCGAAATGATGATCTCTGCCGGTGAGTTTGAATTAGCAATCAGCTTTTTACAGCAGGCACTCAAAAAAGAGAAATTTCTAGATGACATAGTCTTAAGTGAAGTCTATTCCTTGCTCTCTAAGGCAAACGAGTCCTTACCGAATCATGAAAGAGCTTTAGTCTATTACAGGAAATACATTAGCCTGAAAGATTCAATAGCTATTCGCGCTAGTGAGAAGAATATTGCTAGAATGACTCAACATTTCGAGTTTCAAAAATTGGAGGCTGACAAAGAAATGCAGTTACAACAAATTGAAATAGAGAACCTAAAAATTGCAAAAAGTAAGCAATTGACCTTGGTTATTGCGGTAGTACTGTTGATGATTACTTTTTGGGCCCTATGGAATCGTAATAAGCTCAAAACAAAACTGCTTATAAAGGAAAAAGATAGACTCATCGCCCATCAGAAAATAGCCCTGCAACAGCACCAATTTGAAACGGAAAAAGAAGGATTGGTGGCATATGCTAAAGGGCTTTTATCTAGTAACAAGACGCTTGAGAAAAAAGCACTTGAACTTGAAGAAAAACTCGATTTAGATCAGAATTCGAATAGTGATTTAGATGATCTCGTAGAGAAGATGCACTTTGCCGTAAATGGGGAAAAAGATTGGGCAGCATTTGTTATTTATTTCGAAGCCGTTTATCCACAATTTTTCTCCCTGATCGAGAGTGATAAACAGGTACGATTAACAAATAGCGAACAAAGACTTCTAGCTCTTCTAAAGATCAACCTGTCAAATAAAGAAATAGCTGTGTTGCTGAATATTTCAAGCGATAGCGTAATTCGAGCCAAGTATAGACTAAAACAAAAACTCGGGTTTGTTGAAACGAAAGAATTACTCGGATTCCTATCGGATTTGGTCTAGTCCGTCAATTGTCCGGTTGTTCAATCCGTCAATTGTCCGCCTCAATCGCTTGGCCTAACACCCTCTTGTTTAGTTTCTTAGCATTAAGTTTTAACGATCACGAAATGTCTTCGTGATTCGATAATCATTAATGTATTCTGAAAATGACAGTGTTTAATCGCATTAGAAAAATTGTAGGGTTTGCTGGGTTGATTCTTTTAATCTTTATAAGTCAAACACAACTAAAGGCTCAGCAATTGGACGCTACTTTTAGTGTAGAGCCAGGAACAATGGGCAATTACAGGTTAAAGATGGTATTAAATGCGCCAGCTACTTTCCAGTTTTCAGAGTCTTACTCATCTGTTCAAAATGCTTTTAGTATAATCATCAAGAACCTTTACAATGCGACACCTTCGCCGGGAGGTTTTGCAAGCGCTTCTGGCCTTAGTTATACAACTTCCGGTGGTAAATCAGGGAATGTTGCTAATATGGGCACTTATGGCCTGACTTTCGGCCCGTTTATTCATACAACAGATGAAGTAGTTGTATTCACATTGCCCACTTCAGCAACAATTGCTAATGGCGAGACCCTCACTATTCCAGCAGGTACAGCCATTCATGCAACTCCCGGAACCTATGGAGCAGGCCAAGTTTTCAATGCAGGCCCATATACAGCGATAATTGCGAACAGTGCATTTGATGGTACAGCAGCCACCATGATTGCCACAACCAGCGCACCCTCATCGGCAACGGTGGCATCGACAGTATTTCTAGAAGGCGCCTTTAATGGTACCAATCTAAACACCGCACTTAATTCAAGCATTCCTACAACTCAACCGTATAGTATAAATGGCCATAGTGGTGGTAGTGCGGGCTCTATTCCTGCCGGAGCCGTCGATTGGGTGCTTGTGGAGTTAAGGGAGGCTTCATCTGCAGCATTGGCACTCAATTCTACTAAAGTTGGTTCAGTTGCTGGATTTTTGATGAATGATGGGACAATAAAAGCTTCAGATGGCACGAGTGATTTGACAGTTCCGCTAACTGGCAACGCTGGGGCTGATTTTTATGTGGTGGTTTATCATCGGAATCACTTACCGATTATGTCGGCAAACGCTATTTCAGAAAGTGGAGGTAGTTATACTATAGACTTTACCACAAATTCAGCCAACACCTACCAAACGACTACAGCCCTTGTATCACTAGCAGGCAGTAAGTTTGGTATGCCAGCTGGGGACTCGAACGGAGACGGCAGCATTAACACCACAGACCTTGGCACCTGGCGAACGAACAACGGCGCTGTATATAGCTACTCAGGCAGTGGCCTAGTCGACTTCAACTTAGACGGAGAGATCAATGCAGTAGATCGGAATGACTTCCAACAGAAGAACACGAGTAAAACCAGACAGGTACCGACCACATAAGGCTAAGGCTATGACCGTTTTAGAGCAACGCATTATGAACCATTTGATAGAGGAGTTACAAAATTCAGCATCAAGTTTTCTAGATAGCATTAAGTCCAGTTATCCTCATTTAACGGCCTATGACCTTCGACTCTGTACTTATTTAAAGGCTAATATGTCTACGAAGGAAATAGCGACGTTACTCAACATAACACCAGATAGTGTCAAGAAAGCTAAGCATCGGCTGAGGAAGAAATTAGAAATGATGCCGTTCGATTCGTTTTCAGAAAAGTTCTGGAATTGAGAAAATCGTTATTCGTACACCCCATTTATTAATTTGCTTAGAAAAGATAATCCACCGTAATTGGTAGGAATGAGGTGTTTCTTTGCTTTAGTATTAGTCTTATTTACCTTGTCGCTTTCTGCGCAAGACTTTGAGCTTACCTCAATTAATTTAACGGTTGAAAATGGCCTTGTTGGCGATAATGTCTATTGCGCCCTGCAAGATGATAAAGGCTATATCTGGTTTGGCACTGAAACAGGTGTAAGCCGGTACAACGGAAAAAGCTTCGAGAATTTTTATATAACCGATGGTCTGGGAGATAATGAAGTTTTCAGAATAGATCAAGACACCCAAGGTAGAATCTGGTTCTCATCTTTCAATGGTCAATTAAGTTACTACAAGGAAGGAACTTTTTACAACGCAACTAATGACACCACACTGGCAAAAGTTGTAATGAATAACTATTACATCTCACTTTTTGAGGACTCCAAGCAAAACATCTGGCTAGCTAGTAAAATACATTTAGTGAAGATCGGTAGAGAAGGAGAGGTCATTAATTTTAGCGAAAACCCTTTAAACCAAAAAGTGCGTATTGGCTCATTTATTGAAAAAAATGGTGAGGTGTGGGGGAAAGCAATCGCTAATAATACTACCTATAACCTAAGCCATGCTGCACAGCATAAAGATCGTTTAATCTCGGTAATAGGAACAGCAGATGAAGCAGAGTTCATATCCGGTAATAGCTCCTATTTAATGATTTCTAATCAGAATGGAGATAAAGATTATATAAAACGTTTGAGTAACAAGGACATCTCAAGGCTCAAAGATTTTTCGAAAATGCATGTCTACAAGGACAGCGATGTCTGGGTTTGTACTTTCGGTGGTGCGCTAAGGTTAAATAAAAAAACAGGCGATTCGAGACTCTTTTTACCCGGTAAACAGATTACTCATGTATTGAAGGATAGAGAAAATGGTTATTGGTTTACCACGCTTGGAGACGGAGTATACTTTGTGACTTCGCTAGACAATAGATCAATCTCAAAAATTAACAATGTGCCGATTGGGAATGTGTTGACCGTTGTGGATTTGGACAACGAAATATGGATTGGGGCAAATTTGGCAAGGTTTGGTCAAATAAAAGATGAGAAAATAGACATCAATTCCCTTTACTTATCCAATGGAAGGTCAAGGACAAAAAAAATAATGAAAGGTCGCGATGATGGCGACCTTCTGATTGTACTTGAGGAAGGTCTCCTTTTAAAAAGAGCCAATGGTACCTTTTCACGAATGCCAGGGTCAATCAAGACGATTAATAAATGGACGAACCAACTATATGCTATGGGCATAACTTGGGGGCTTGTAGTGATTGACATAGACAAGTTATATGAGGAGTTTGATGAGATCGGGCCTAAGACTGTTTTTAAGAATTGGAGGTATAGCGATAGAGCATTTGCGGTAAAGTCATTTAAGTTTGGGTCTGTGCTGGATATAGAACCACATGGAAATGGAATGCTAATCGCGAGTGCACGAGGACTCTATTTTTTGAATGATGAATTAGAACTCTCAAAAGTGAATGGCCACCCTGCGATGAATTCTGTCATTAATGATATCATCAGCATAAACGATTCCACTTATGTTTTAGCTTCAGGTGGATACGGATTACTGTTAGCTTCAGGTGATAGTTTGACAAATATTACGACAGAGGATGGTTTGTCTTCTAACATTATAAAAAGAGTCTTTATAGAAGACCGTTCCGTTTATTGGCTTGCCACAAATTCTGGGATAGATAGACTTGATTTAGGGAATGATGAGCAATTAATCTCTAGCATTAAGTCAATGGACGGCCTTATAAGTGAAGATGTGAACGACCTGATAATCAAGGAAGGAGAACTTTGGGCAGCGACAAGTAAAGGGATTTCAAAAATTAGTTTAACCGATTGGGAGTCGCCAAAGCTTGTACCGAAACTCAACATGAGGTCAATGATTGTTGATGATCTTCTTATCATGTCAATGGCACCTTTAACACCAAATGTTAAGAATATCAAATTCGAATTCGATGGGCTACATTTTCAGAGTTTAAATAGACTGACCTATAAATACAGACTTGAAGGTTTTGATAATACTTGGCGGAAGACCGACCAGAATACAGTTGATTTTAATGGCTTAAGGTCCGGAAACTATAACTTTGAGGTAAAGGCAATTAGTGCATTCGGAGACGAAAGTGAAGTTTCGAATCGACGATTTACTATTGCCACACCGTTCTGGGCTACTTCGTGGTTCATAACTCTGTCTATAATCGCTTTTTCCATTTCCCTTTTTCTATTAATCCAATTCGTAGTTAGGCGAAATAAAATCAAAGAGAAACGTAAGTTCGATATTCAGTTGAAAATTGCCGAGGCAGAGCGCAAGGCCTTGCAATCTCAACTAAACCCACATTTTATATTTAATTCCCTCAATTCAATTCAAAACATGGTTTTGGACAATAATACAGAGGGAGTCTATCAGTACCTGGCAAAGTTTGGTAAACTGATCAGACGGGTGCTGGAGTTCTCGGATATATCTATGGTTTCTCTGGCCGAGGAACTAGAAACACTTAGACTTTATATGGAATTGGAAAACCTGAGGCTCAACAATAAATTTGATTTTGAAGTAATAGTTTCTCCAGAGGTGGACTTACAAACCAAAGTACCAAGTATGCTAATTCAACCTTATGTAGAAAATGCTATTTGGCACGGTATAACCCCCTTAAAAAACAAAAGGCGAGGCCTTGTAACTATTAGGGTTAAAAATACGCTTAAAGGCTTAGGACTCGAGGTGGTGGACAATGGGGTTGGCAGGGAATCTGAACGTAACAAAAAAGAAGAAGGGTTGGGAACACGGATTGTCAACGAACTGGTTCGGAAACACAAAGGAGAACATTCTGGTGAAGTTGAAATTTTAGACCTTTATGAAAAAGGCCAAAGCATAGGGACCAAAGTAAAAGTGCAACTCTTACCACAACTAAGCATATGATTAGAGCACTCATAATTGACGATGAAGAGTCAGGAGAACAATTGCTATCGAAGCTTATAAAGCTTAAACATCCTGACATAAAATTGGTGCCGTCGGCGTTCGATTTGGATGAGGCCATTCAAAGAATAGATATAGAGAAGCCAAACCTGATTTTCCTTGATATTCGTTTAGGCAAGTCTACCGGTTTTGATGTGCTAGAGAAAACAGTATTTCAAGATTACCATGTCATTTTTGTTACAGCATATAGCCAATATGCCCTGAAAGCCATAAAAAGTGCTGCGCTTGATTATTTGTTAAAACCAGTGGACATGGAAGACTTAGATCAGGCCATTAATCGGTTCAAAAGTAGAGTGAGTCAAAGTAACATTGGTCAACTTCGTTTGATCAAAGCAGCTTTTGAGGACTCCATGACCAAGCAAAAACTAGTCGTTCCTACCAAAGAAGGCTTCGAGTTTATCGACCAATCAGAGATAAAATATATTATAGCAGATGAGAACTATGCTAGAATATTTATCACGGGAGATCAATCCTTTTTTTCTTCCAAAAACCTTGGCTATTTCGAAAAATTGCTCCCAGAATCTAGATTTTCGAGAATTCACAAATCTCACCTGGTCAATCTCAATAGCATCTCAAACTATGAATATGGCAATGGGGGCTTTGTAAAAATGATCGATGGAAAGCGTTTAGAAGTGAGTCGTAGAAGGAAGAAATATTTACTAGAACAGCTAAATGCCACAGTTCCTTCCAAAACCGATAAATAACCCAGAATAACGACTCACTTTAGATAAAGGGCAACTCAAGCAATATATTTTAAAGCCACTAGGTCATTCTATTAATTCATGTTAAGGAAGTACTCCCATAAGCTTTTATGGCAGGTATTCTGGTTTTTTTAAGACCAAGACAAACATGATCAGATATTCGAGCCTACTACTACTTTTATTGGGCATAATACCATTATCTACTAACGAGACAATAGTGCTAACAGAGTTTGCTGAAACTACTATAGCATACGAGAGTTTCGAAGGCACTGGCGATGAACTTGGTTATACCAGCAATGATTGGTCTGGCGGTTTTAGTGACTATTCAAGTGTAGTTAATGATGCCAACGCTGGAACCGGACCTTCAGTAACCTATCATATTTCTTCAGGTTATCCTGATAATATACATGATGATGGAACAGGAGATAAACACTTTTACGCTGTTGATGACCTTGATGATGACGATAACCCTAGATTAGATCATTTGAGTATCATAACCTTTAATAATGTTGATGTTTCTGGCGCAACGGGATTAAAGGCCAAATTTCTTTTAGGAGTAGATCGAGAGAATAGGTTTGAAACTGACGACTACCTTCAGATTTACTATGCATTCGACGGAGATATTACCTCCCATCCAGGAGTTTCAACTGCATTTACGCAGGGGAGCTATACCTTATTAGCTTCCTTCCGAGGATCAGGTAGTGGCACTAATGTCTCATTAGATGCTGATAATAATGGAAGTGGTGACGGCACAATTGTTTTACCTTTTGGCACCTTATCAGCAAATAATATTACGCTATCGGATTTAAGCTTTGACATAGCAGGCACCGGTGCTAATGTTTCTATTCGTATCGTAATGAAATCGAATGGAGGTGATGAAACATTTATAGTTGATAATATGAGGGTCGCTGGTACTGTGGCAGCTTCTTCTTCACCACCAACTGTGACCACTACAGCGGCATCATCCATCTTAGCCACAAGTGCTTTAATGGGCGGTGAAATCACAGCAGATGGTGGTGCCAGCATTACGGCCAGAGGCGTAGTTTGGTCTACAACCGATACTGATCCTAGAATTGGAGACGCAGGAGTCAACGCTGATGCGGAGGGAGGAACGGCAACGGGAAGTTTTAGCGAAACCATTAATTCCTTACCCGCAAACACAACGGTCTATTTCAATGCATATGCTACGAATTCAGAAGGTACCAGTTATGGCTCAACTGCAAGTTTTACTACTTCTCAGGCAGATTTTGCGCTTACAGTTATGTTAGAGGGTCCATTTGTAAGCGGTTCAATGAGCACTTTTTTAAGGTCGAATAATGAGATTCCCACGGCACAGCCTTATACCAACCCAGCTGCGGAATCCTCCTCAGGAATTCCGGCAACCGCAGTTGACTGGATTGAAGTAGAGGTTAGAACCGGTACAGCCGCTAGTAGCAGAGTCGGTAGCCGAGCCGCTTTTGTATTGAGCGATGGGTCTGTTGTTGACAAAGATGGTAGTACATTCACTATTTCAGCTGCGAATGGCAGCGATTATTATTTGGTAATTCATCACCGAAACCATTTATCTATCATGTCGGCGGGAGCAGTTTCGATTTCTTCAGGCACCTATACTTACAACTTTACCAGCAGCCAAAGTCAGGCTTTCGGTTCAAGTCCTATGATTGAAGTTGATACAGGTGTATTCGCGATGCCCTCTGGCGATGCGGATGATGACGGTGATGTCGACACTAATGATTTAGCAATTTGGCGAGTTCAGAATGGGGCTACTTACGTCTATTCCAGTAACGGGAAAAGTGATTTGAATCTGGATGGCGAGATAAACGCTACAGATCGAAATGATCATCAGCAACAAAATTCCGGTAAATCAACGCAAGTACCGAACAGTTAAAAGATGACAGTTTTAGAACAACGAATCATGGATCACCTGATAACTGAACTGCAAAGTTCTTCCTCTCCTTTTCAGGATAAATTAAGAACACAATACCCTAGTTTAACCGCCTATGACCTGCGTCTAAGCACCTATATAAAGGCCAACCTATCCACTAAAGAGATAGCCACTCTTCTAAACATCACACCCGATAGTGTTAAGAAAGCCAAGCACAGGCTAAGGAAGAAACTGAGAGTGGGTTGTAAGGAAAATTGGGCATCTTTCTTTGATGTTTTATTAGAATGACGATGGAGAGAATGATTATCAAGGGATAAATTCTATTGAAAATCACTGAATATTAAAACACAGTGTTTTATTTATACTAGTACCTTGAGAATTAGTGCAATTTTCTTTGAGGCGGACATGAGCTAGATTAGCGTTATGAAACGTATCATAGTATCACTTTTGTTTCTGACAGGTTCTTTAAGTGCCCAAACATCTCGTTTAGATAGCCTATATAGGTTAGCAGAACAAAAAAGATCTTCACTAAAGCTTGAGACGATTAATTCATTAATCAAGCAGCAAATGGATGTTAATCCATACAAGGCAGATAGTTTAGCTAACATTTATAATGATTTTGCAAACTCTTCTTCCGCATCTAAAGAGAAAGCGCAGTTCAATGTAAACTGGGCTACTGCTTTACTCAGAATGAAAAATCCGTACTTGGCTAGAACAAAGTCACTCAAAGCTATTGAGCAGTTAGAAGGAAGTAAAATTTACTCATTAAAGGGTTTAGCCAATCTTGTTTATGGACAGACCTTTCAAGCCGAAAGAAAGTACGACAGTACGACGATCTATTATGTAAAAGCTCTGGAGCTTTATACGCAGGCGGAAGATATAGATGGACAAGGATTAGCAAATGACCGTTTAGGCGTTAATTATTCAATGCAACAGAAATATGCCGAGGCTTTGAATTATTACAAAGGAGCTATTCAATTAAGGAAACAGGCTGAAGATACCATGTCTGTTCATTTTAGTTATGGAAACATAGGCCTGCTGTATAAAAAAATAGGCGAGTATGATTTGGCGCTTCACTATTATCTTAAGTCCCTAGAAATAAAAGAGCATTTGGGATATAAAGTATCAATTGGAAAAGTGCTTAATAACATCGGCAACTTGTATCAAGAGACTGGGGATTATGACTTGGCCATTGATGCACTTGAACAATCAATAGAAATGAAAAAGGAACTTTTCGATACACTTGGCTGGTCTTTTAGTTTGGATAATATTGGCGCAGTAAAGCAATCGCAGGGTGATTATGGAGAGGCTATTTCTTATCACTTAGAGTCATTAGAACTGAGAAGGAATATGAAAGTCCAAACCCGAGACTATATTACTTTGGCTAATATTGGCCGTTGTTATAGGTTAATTGGTAATAGGAGAGAGGCAAAGAGGTATTTCTTAGAGTCTCTTACAGCAGCCAAAGAAGCAAATGTTCTCCGCTCGACTGCAAGAGCTTATAACCATTTAAGCGATCTATCTAGGGAACAGTTCGATTACCAATCTTCTCTTGATTACGGTTTAAAGAGCTTAAAGATTGCAGAAGAACTTGGTACTAGAGACGCTCTTTTCGAAGCACATCAAGCGCTCAATCAAACCTATCGATCAATGGGTAATCTGAAAATGGCTTTTTACCACCTCGATGAATACCTCATGTATGAGCGAGAAATGTTTGATGCCCAAAAACAGATTGAATTGAACAAAATAAGAGTCAGATATGAATTCAATCAAAAAGAGCAAGAATTACTGGCAAGCCAAAAGGAACTCGAAAGAGTTGCTCTTCAGTCAGGCTTAATCAAGTCGAGACAGGTTTCATTGTTGATTTCAATTGTCATTTTGACTCTTTTAATAGTGTTTTTATGGCTATGGTTTAAAAGTAAAATGTCAAGAGTTAAAGTGGAGAAAAAACTCTTAGAACAGGAAAAGATCAATTCGAATAAAGATTTAGAAATAAAAGATTTAAAGTTGCTGCATTATACTAACCAACTTAAACATCAAAAGGAATTAGTTGAGGGGTATAAAGTACAGCTAGTTGATTCGGAACGCAATGGCCGAGACAGGGAAGAACAGCAGCTCAGTCAAATGGCAGTTTCGGTTGAGGGCAGAGCAGGCCAGAATTTATCGTGGGAAGATTTTCGCTTAAAATTTGATGAGGTGCATCAACAATTTGTTTCTAATTTGTTAAATACGTTCGGTAGTCTAAGCCCAAATGAACTTGACCTTTTAATTCTGCTTAAGATTAACCTCTCTTACAAGGACATTGCACAAATCCTCAATGTTAGCTATGACAGTGTTAGAAAGTCCGTACACCGTCTTTACAGGAAATTGAACTTTGCTAGCCCTGAGGAAATGCGGGTATTCATACTTCAAAAGTAACCAACGTCACAGATTGTCCAAGTTCGACTCCATGTGTCACATAGGCCTGAATAATATTATTCTAAGCTTCACGAAAAGTTTAATTCATGAAGCACATCACTTTTCTTGCCCTTTTACTCATGTTGAACGCTATGCAATCTTTTGGGCAAATATTCTTTTCGTTAGATCAAACCTTATCAACAGTAAATAGCAATAACCATCGCTCCGAAGGTACCTTTAAGTTTATTCCTTTAAAAGGCTCTATTGTTAAAGAATCCTCTTCATTTTCGGAAAAAAACCGGAGGGTTAATGCGTTCGAAAATAGAACGATTAGTAACCCAGTAAGTGGCACTAGCTTGTCAGCTGGAGATCTTGCCATAATCTGGGTTCAAGCAGATATACCAGACGATTTCGCTTTTGTTACGTTCGTGAACGTTGACGCAGGTACGGTAATTTATTTTACAGATGCTGGAACTTTTGCTGGGGGTGGCTTTCCCTCTTCTTCAACAGAAGGGGTTGTCCAATATACTGCCCCAATTGGCGGTTTAAGTGCAGGAAGTACGGTCAAGTATAGTGAATCTGCGTCGGATTTTTCAACACCAACCGACTCAAGATTTAACGGCTCGCTAAACTTTGCGGCATCTGGGGATCAGTTAATTGTTTATCAGTCTGCTACCTCTCCAACAGGTGTATCAAACGCTTCTGGCAACCCTAAGTTTATATTTATTGCTCAACTTTCTTCAACGGTGTTTACTGGTGATGCCAATGATAGTAACCAAAGTAGTTTACCGGCAGGCCTGAGTGACACCTCTGACCCTAAGACGGCCTTGGGCTTAGGGGTTGGTTCTGGAACTCAAGATGAATGGGATAATGTTGTTTACAAGGGTCAATATGTTTTTACGAGTATAGCTGATGCTAAGGCTAGCATAACCAATTTAAGCAATTGGCACGGTACCAATAGTCCTAACGTGGTTGATATTAATACGGGTTTAGCCATTGATGCTACTTATACGAATGCTATTAACAATATTCCTTCCCAAATAACGATAGGAACAACAGACACCGACGCCCCCGTTTTCGATGTTGCCCCGGCTACGAGTTCAGTGACGGCTTCAGGTTTTACGGTAGGAGCCAGCATAGATGAAGGAGGAGATATTTACTATGTGGTGGTGGCTGATGGGGCTACTGCACCAACTTCAGCTAATGTAATCGCTGGCCAAGCCAATGGCGGAGGTGTAGCGATTAAATCAGGCAACGGCACAAGTCTTGCAGATCCCTTCACCCTGTCCTCAGCAGTAACAGGTCTAGCTGCCGGTACGGCGTATGATGTATATGTAGTAGCCAGAGATGATGAAGGCACTCCGAATGTCCAAGCATCAGTTACTAAAGTAGATGTAAGCACTTTAGCCCCAAGTTCACTTCAGGTAGCTGCTACAGTATTTCTAGAAGGAGCCTGGAACGGTACTGCTGCAATGCACACAACCTTAGAAGATGCTGATCTAGTTTCAGCCAGTGCTCCCTATAATGGAACCAACAGCCATGCCGGCTCAGAATCCGTAGCCAGCGCAGCGTCTGTCCCCGATGGTGCAGTAGATTGGGTACTGGTAGAACTAAGAGAAGCAGGATCAGCTGCTACAGCAACCAACGCAACAAGGAAGGGAACGACGGCAGGCTTCTTGATGAGCGATGGAACGATCAAAGCTACCGATGGATTAAGCAACCTGACGATCAACTTATCTGGCAATACAGGAACAGACTACTACGTGGTGATTTATCACAGAAACCACCTGCCGATCATGTCAGCCAATGCCATAGCAGGTAGCAGTGGAACACTGACGATAGATTTCACAACCAACTCAGCGAACACCTACCAAACCACTACAGCCCTAGTCTCGCTAGCAGGCAGCAAGTTTGGCATGCCGGCAGGGGACTCTAACGGAGACGGCAGTATTAACACCACAGACCTAGGCACCTGGCGAACCAACAACGGCGCAGTGTACAGCTACTCAGGCAATGGCGTATCTGACTTCAATCTGGATGGCGTAATCAATGCAGTAGATCGAAATGGCTTTCATCAAAAGAACACAGCTAAAACCAGACAAGTACCAAGTACTTAGATTATGATGATCACAGAACGACGATTGGTTGATCATTTGATTTCGGAGTTACAGAGTTCAGCCAATGATTGGCAAGACAATCTAAAGCAGCATCACCCCCACCTGACGGCCTACGACTTAAGGTTATGCACTTACCTGAAAGCAAACCTATCCACCAAGGAAATCGCCACCCTGCTAAACATCACCCCCGATAGTGTTAAGAAAGCCAAGCATCGGCTGAGGAAGAAAATAGTCATGAGACCGCAGGATACTTGGGGAGTAGTTCTGAGTAAGTCTTAAAAGTCATATCATTTCCAGAGTTGCTTTCCGCTATTATATTCATAAACCCGTTTATGATCAGTCTTTTTTTGAATGACTAGAAACTCTGTTTTCTAGTTAATTTTTAAAAATCGTTTCATTTACTCAACAAAAGTGAATTTAATTATTACTTTTACTTTTGTTGAGTAAATATTTAACCTATGTCTGACCACTCCCTTGGAGAATTCGAAGAGCTCGTGCTATTAATTGTTGCAGCCTATAATAAGGAGGCTTATGGAGTACTTATATTGGAAAATTTAGAAGAGAAACTCAGTAAAAAAGTCAGTATAAGTGCAGTTCATATGGCTTTAAAACGCATCGAACAAAAGGGCTTTGTAGAATCCAGTTATGGAGGAATTACCAATCAAAGAGGAGGAAGGCGTAAGAAATATTATGCTGTTACAGCTTTAGGTAAAAAAGTGCTAGACCGTCAATATGAATTGAGAACGAGCATATATAAGCAAATCCCTAACATTTCATTTGGCCAATGAATGTTCAGCCACCAAAACGGTCATTGAAGTTCCTGCGATGGTTTTGCAGAGAAGACTTTATAGAAGAAGTAGAAGGCGATCTAGTCGAGCTCTTCGAAAAACGTTATGAGAGGTCTCCCTCTAAGGCACGGAGAAAGTTTACCTGGAGTGTATTGAAGTACTTCAGGCCAGCTTTTATCAAATCATTTCAAAAATTTAACAACTCAAATACAACAGCCATGTTCAAGAATTATCTCAAGGTTTCGTGGAGAAACCTCATTAGGCAGCCCTTTTTTACCACGCTAAATACCTTTGGTCTTGCTGTGGGTATGGCAGGCGGACTATTGATTTCACTTTTTATATACGATGAACTCAGCTACGACAAGATGTTCGCCGATTCCGAGCGAATCTACCGTCTGAATATTGACAATAAGATTGCTGGTGAAGCCAATAAATACGCCGCCGTTTCTGGGCCTTTAGCAGAAGTAATGAAACGTGACTATCCACATGTTGAATCTATAACAAGGTTTAAAAACACTGGGAGCAAGTTGATTAGACACATCGATGCCGACCAGAATGTAAAAGAAGATAAAGTAGTAGCGGCCGACCCAGATTTCTTTGAAATGTTTGGTTTAGACCTTATGATCGGTGATAAAAACTCGGCATTTAATGAAGCTAATTCCTTAGTACTTACCCGAACTGCGGCAGAAAAACACTTTGGGTTAAATGAAGCACTGGGTCAGCAGATGCTTTTAGACAATGATGAAGTCTACTTAGTAACAGGCATAATTGAAGACTTTCCTAAGAACTCCTTTCTCAATAATTACCAAGTATTGCTCTCTATTTCTAGTTTCGATGACTATGACAGTCCCGCTTGGAATAATTGGAATTTTCCGACTTTTGTCAAACTGAAGCCAGGTGCAAATGCAGCCGATTTACAGGAGTATCTAGGAACAGTAAAAGACAGATACCTCATTCCATGGGCTATGAAAACATTTCCTGGCCTAACAGAGCAAAGTGTAAAAGCGCAAGAAGAATCGGGTAATTATATGATATTCGATGCCATTGCATTTACGGATATACACTTAAAATCCCCAAACCTTTCAGGAGAATTTAATCTAAATGGAGATATTCAGAATGTGTACATTTTATCATTTATAGGCCTATTTCTGATTCTTCTCGCCTGTGTTAACTTTATGAATTTATCTACAGCTAGATCTTTGAAAAGAGCTAAAGAAGTAGGTATTAGAAAGACACTCGGGTCGCACCGTTCTGCTGTCATTGGTCAGTTTTTAACCGAAGCTTCACTGGTCACATGCTTGTCATTAGTGTTGGCAATAGCTCTTGCTTATTTAGTGATGCCTTATTTTAATGCATTGTCTGGAAAGGAAATGACGATTCCTTTTAATGCGCCAAATTTCTGGTTGTTGTTGCTTGGAATCACACTCGTCTTAGCCATTTTCTCAGGTAGCTATCCAGCATTTTTAATGTCGAAATTCTCACCTTTGAAAGGCTTAAAAGGAGGAGATCAGTCCATCGGAGGCGCTAGAATTAGAAGCATTCTGGTCATAGTTCAGTTTGCTGTATCTGTATTTCTAATTGCCAGTACGCTCATTGTTTTTAGACAAATTAGTTTTATTCAAGGAAAAGATCTGGGTTTTCAAAAAGACCAAATTCTAGTGCTGAATGATGTAAGTGCTGTAGGTGATCAGGTACAAGCTTTCAAACAAGAAGTAAATAGGATATTTCAGGTAGAGAGAACTTCCTTGAGCAGTTACCTGCCAACGCCATCTGATAGAAGTGGGGTGACTTACTTTCCAGAAGGAGAAGTCTTTCAGGCTAAGTCTGCTATTATAATCGATCAGTGGCATGTTGATTTCGACTACGTTCCGACCTTGAATCTAGAGCTTATTGCAGGTCGGAATTTCCAAAAATCACTTACAACGGATTCGTTGACCGTTATTTTAAATGAATCAGCAATGAAAATGCTTGGGAAGTCTCCTGAAAGCGTACTAGGCATGCGCATTACTGATGATTTCAGAAATCCAGATGAAGGTGAAATGGCCTTTTACACAGTTATCGGAGTGGTGAAGAATTTTCATTTTGAAACCCTCAGGAATAATATTGATGCTTTAAGCTTGATAATTGGGAAAAGAGATGCGAATAGAATGATGGTTAAATTAAATGCTTCAGACTTTTCTGAAACGATTACAAAAATTGATCACCTCTGGTCTGAAATGGCACCGGGCCAGCCGTTCGATTTTTACTTTATGGATGATTCATTTAATGAAACCTATAAAGCAGAGCAGAGATTAGGGCGTATCTTCATCACCTTTACCATGCTCTCTATTTTCATAGCGTGCCTAGGGCTTTTTGGCTTAGCAGCCTTCAATGCCGAAAGAAGAGCTAAGGAAATAGGTATTAGAAAGGTACTTGGAGCTAGCGTAGCTCAAATTACACTTCGCTTATCCACTGACTTTCTAAAACTGGTCGCTGTAGGAATTATTATCTCATTACCGCTGGCCTGGGTTGCCATGAATCAGTGGTTGTTAGACTTCTCCTATAGGATTGAAATTGGATGGGTAGTTTTTGCGACTTCTGCCTTGGTGGCTGTAGTTATTTCAATACTTACAGTAAGTCATCAAAGCATAAAGGCTGCCTTAAGCAATCCCGTGAAATCGTTAAGATCAGAATAAGTTTTATTTCTGACGCTAAAGATGCTTTCCTCTTGCTTTTTAGTCATTTATCTTGTTCATTAATTATCTAATTATTGTCCCCCTTTGTTTCTGCAAAGGGGGACAAGTTTTATAATGGTGTTCTTCCAAGTTTATATATTGGGGGGACATATCTAAGTGAACCTAGAATGAAGGGCTGTATAACCATCATCGTACTATTCTTTCTTGCGCATAATAGTGTGGCGCAGATCAATGTCGAAAGCCTCGATATTGAAATAGAAAAGCGCTCAGATACGGTACAAGTAATTCAGCTATATCAAACGGCAATTAAGATGTTCAATCGCGATCCGGCGCTTTCAGAACAATATGCCTCACGCGCACTTATTCTTGCTAAGGAGTTGGAATATATAGAGGGTCAGGTAGAAGCCCTAACCGTATTAGGTGCACTTCACAACATAAAATTCCAATTGGAACAGGGTCGAGAAAAACTGGGTGAAGCGCTGGCGCTCGCAAAGCAAGCTTCATATAAAGAAGGGATAGCTCAGGTCAACTATAGTTTAGGATCAAACTATATGAAGTCTGGTTTTTACGATTTGGCCATTGAATGCTTTATTGAAGGATTGGAAGAGGCTAGGCTATCAAAGAATCATAACCTTGAAATGAGTAATCTATTAGATTTAGGTATAGCTAAATCCGCTATCGGTCAATATGATGAGGCCGAAATGTACCTTAGAGAGGGTATTCAATCCATTAAATCTAGAAACCCCAGTTTTAATTCAATCCATTTTACAGGAAGCCTTGGTAACCTTGAGTTTGCAAGAGGCAATTTCGCAAATGCAGAAAAGTACCACCTTGAGGCTTTAGGCTACATTAAAGAAGCGGGTGATCGAAAACTTCAGATTCATTCTTGGTCTCAATTAGGTCAGATTTACTCCAAATTGTATCAAGAAAAAAGAGCTTTGCAGTATTTAGATAGCGCTCAAAACCTGAGCTTAGAGTTAGGCTTGACCCTAAGTTCAGTGAGTATAATGCGAACTAAGGCAAGAGTGTATTTAGATTATGGGCGCAATGACGAGGGATTAACGCTTTTAAACAAAATCATGCTCATGAGAGATGTGTATAGAGAGAGCATTGGTTTGAAAATGGATCTTTATGATTTGAGTGTTGAGTTTAATGAACGCTTAGGCCTATATAAAGAGGCATTTATTGCTCAAAAGGCCTTATCAAACTTAAGGGACAGCTTATTTTCAGAAGAGAGGTTCGATAGAATTACGGAAATAAATGCCAAATATGAATTCGATCAATTGAAAACTAAGGCGGAAGCGGAAGAGCAACTTAATAAGATTAATAAGCTTAAGATTACCCAGAAGAATTTGCTAATTCTCGTGCTCAGTATAGTTTTTCTCGTGAGTATATTAGTTTTCCTGTGGAATAAAAAACGACTTGAACATCGACTTTTATTGACACAAAAAGAGCAGGCCCTGCTTGAGAAAGAATCGAAGTTGAAAAACTATGAAATAGAAGATCAAGGAAGGCGCATAGTCGATTATAAAGAAAAGTTAGAGAAAGCAGAAGAACTAGCAAGTCAAGGTGCACAAGAAAATAGGCTTGTCGATTTCTTAAAATCTTCCAGTATGCACGCTGTAGATTGGGTTGCTTTTAGAATTGCCTTTGACGAAAAATTTCCGTCCTTTTTTAACGCCTTAGATAGTCACCAGTTAACGGTCAATGAAGAAAGGCTCTGCTGCTTAATCAAATTAGGTTTGGTCACAAGAGAGATTGCTGACCTATTGGCCATAAGCCCTAATAGCGTAATTAAGGCAAAGTCTAGGCTTAATAAAAAAATAGGGCTCACCCATAAACAACATTTAGACACATATCTTAAAGAGGTTGATTTAGCCTTAAAACAAGCTTAAACGTGGCTTTTTCTTAAATGTCATGGTTTTTCCTATTGAGTGTGACTGAAATGTCACGGTTACAATCCTGTCACCCACACTATCATGGAATAGTTTAGTCGTGTAGAAAAGAATGCCCAATAAGAGCGCAATCGCGCTGACTCTTTTTGTACTTGGTTGTTTGCGTTGTTGACCGCCAAACCATGTTTTCAAAAGAATTTTGGGCACTCTTTTTTTGATAAACCGACTAGAGATGATTCGAAATAAGAAATGGATTATTGGCTGTACATTAACTTTAATAAGTACGCTGAATTTGTATTGTCAAACTGACCAAGACAATTCTTCTTCCAGTGAGGGTGTCATGCGAAATAATGGAATTGTTGCTTTTCCTGCTGATGCCCTCAATATTTCTTCTCGCGTTACAACAAATAGTTTATTAGAGTTACTTGAAAGCAAAAAGGAGATAGTGACCACTACCTTAAGCGTAGGTGACATTGCCATAATCAAAATGACGCACGATGACCCTGATGATTATACATTTATAACCTTTGTGGATATTCTAGCTGGCACTAAGATTTATTTCACAGATTGTGGAGTAACCTCATCCGGATCTTTTGGAAGTAATCCAAGTTTCTTTCCAAATGATGCATCTGCTTGTAGCGAAGGCGCTGACTTGTACACGGTTCCTGCTGGAGGTTTAAGTGCTGGAGACATTGTTACATGGAGTACAAGTAGTGATTTTGTCGATTACACCGATTCTGGAATGAGAAGATCTGGTGGAGGTACGAACCTTTCTACCTCAGGTGATCAAATATTGGTTTTTCAGGATGGAGATGGCACTGGAGGCCAAGAACCGGGGAGGAACCCGAGTTATATCTTTATTGCGCATACTTCATCGACACAATTTGCTGGTAACGGTGCGGATGGTACTACGCAGTCGCATTTACCAACTGGTTTATCGGCTTCAACATCACCTAGGACAGCGGTAGCTTTAGGAGCTGGCAGTGGTGCTAGTGATGAATGGGATAATGTAGTTTATAGTGGAAGTTATGACTTTTCCAGCGCGGGAAATCAAGCTGCCGCAATAGCTGCTGCAAAAATTGCCATGACCAACCCGAGTAACTTTATAAAAACAAATGATCGCAATGCATCTAATTACACAACAGCTGTCGCTGCTATACCAGCGAATTTAACGACGGTTTCTTCAGACACTGATCCTCCATCTTTTGACGCTACACCAACATCCTCCTCTATCACACAAACAGGGTTTACCTTAGGCACAGATATAAACGAGGCGGGTACCATTTACTATGTAGTTGTGGCTAATGGAGCCACTGCCCCAACATCGGCGAATGTAAAAGCAGGCCAATCCTCAGGGGGAGGTTCAGTAGTAACTAGTGGAAATGCAGTCGTAAACTCTGGAGGATTCACTAACAACTTTGGTGTAACAGGCCTGAGCGCCGGGACAGCCTATGATGTATATGTTGTAGCACAAGACGATGAAAGCTCTCCCAACATACAAGCAAGTCCTACAAAGGTTGATGTAACCACGCTTGCGCCTGCGTCTATTCAAGTAGCAGCAACGGTATTCTTAGAAGGCGCCTGGAATGGCACTAATGCAATGAACACTACTTTAGAAGATGCAAATCTAGTTTCTGCCAGTGCTCCTTATAATGGAACTAACAGCCATGCAGGTTCAGAGTCAGTGGCGAGCGCAGCTGCTGTTCCAGACGGAGCGGTAGATTGGGTATTGGTAGAATTAAGAGAGGCGGGTTCGGCAGCAGGAGCGGTAAACTCAACCAGAAAGGGTTCAGCAGCAGGCTTCTTAATGAGCAATGGGTCGATAAAGGCTATAGACGGGACAAGTAACCTTTCAATAAACTTATCAGGGAATACTGGAACCGATTACTATGTGGTGATCTATCACAGAAACCACCTGCCGATCATGTCAGCGAATGCTATCGTAGGAAGTAGCGGCACACTGACAATAGATTTCACAGCAAACTCAGCCAATACTTATCAAACCACAACGGCACTAGTAGCCTTATCTGGGAGCAAGTTCGGAATGCCATCTGGTGATCTAAACCAAGATGGAAATATTAATGGTACAGACCTCGGCACCTGGCAAACAAATAATGGGATCACCTTTAGTTATGGTAGTAATGGTGCGGCAGACTTCAACCTAGATGGAGAAATTAATGCGGTAGACCGAAACGACTTCCATCAAAAAAACACATCGAAAACAAGACAAGTACCGACCAGTATTTAATGGAAGTATCAGTCATAATAGGTGAGTAGAACGACATCTTGAACCGATAATTATAGCCTTAAACACACATTAAAGGAGGGTTTTTCAAATGTCATCCTTTTTACCGCGAACTGTGAATGAAATGTCACGGTAGTAAGTCGACGGACGAGTTTGTCATGAAATATATTAGTCCTGGTAAAAAAACAAGTAAAAAACCTGCAAAGTATACGATGACTATTCAAGAAAGAAACATGGTTAATAATTTGGTTTTGGAACTCCATGGTACACATGCTAAACTAAGGCAGAGACTATCTTTTAGATATCCTGTTCTTACGGAATATGATTTACGATTATGCATTATGCTTAAGGCCAATATACCCACAAAGGACATCTCTTTGTTACTTAATATAACGCCCGATAGTGTAAAGAAAGCCAAGCATAGACTTAGAAGGAAATTGAGAATGAACCCAAAAGTATCTTGGATGGTCTTCCTTGATAACATTGATTGATGCCATAAAATTTTATCAGGGACAGTATTTTAATCTAAGTTTTGTTCTGGATCAGTGCTCCAAGCTACAAAAGATATAGCCATACTCCATATTAAAAATTATATCTATTTTAGATAAAGTAGAGTAATAAATATAATTATTGTGTTTGATTAAAAATTATAGACACTAATTACGTCAAAGGTTGGATTTGTCATATTCCAATTCCTATATTCACCACTGCATTACTCAATTAGAGTAATCGGAGCAGTAACAATTAAGAGGCAAAACACCTTGTTTTGCTGGCTGGCGCACAGTTGTTAAGCTCTCAATCATCGAATAGATGATTTTGAGTCATTAAACAATTAATAGGCCAGTGATACCTTTTAATAAAATAATTCAAGATTTCGGATACCTAGTTGGGTTTGCATATGCAAATACCTTTTTCCGTACGTCAATATTACGCTCATCACTGCCTTCCCCGTCAAAGTTGTTTTCCCGTTGGTTTTGGAGTTTTGATCCAATAGTTCTAGCGCATAAATCTAGAACTGTTAATCATATGGTGAATGACTTTCTAAGTGTAAAAAACAAGGTGAGTTATGGATCAAGGATTAAGCCGTGCTTTAATATTTGAATACAATAGTGTTTGGGGACAAATAACCGGTGATGGAACGCTCTTTAATTATAAGATGCGTGCTATTTGGAGTCCATTTTTTCAATTATTTGGGCTGTGTACAGAGTTCTCTATTGGGTTCAATAGTATTATTGACTATAAGGAAATCGAAGGGTACTTCGGCTCATCAATTGTGCTTTCTATACACAAACATAAATTAAATAATCGTCTAAATCTCGTTCACACAAAGCCGCTTTGGATATACAATAAGGGCCTGAAAAAGTTACTAATTAAGTCTATAGAAGACCTTATTGTGACCAGTAAAAGAGGAAAAAATATAGCCCTTATCTGTGTGAGCCAAGAGAACATAAATGAATACTATGCTGCTGATGGCTTAAGGCCAGAAGGAAGGTTAATTGATTTAGCCAAGTATCAGCTTCGAAAACAGAAGCTTAGAGCATATGAATTGTCAATGAACAGTACGCAAAACACTATATGATATGTTTAGGTAGTTCGATGTGGAATACCAAATTATTGGCTTGCTAGTTATTAAGAGACGCTTAGTTTCTAGCCAGAGTAATTGTTAGGGTTACTTGTTCTGCTAAACAACATTGGAGGTCTTCGGAGAGGAACAAAAAGATCTTCGCTTGTTGGTCGAATTCGATTTAGAACCCCGCAGAGATGTGGGGTTTTATTTTTTATTCAATCTGTAAGCATTAGTCTTTTTAACTCAATTATATTTGAGCATAACTCAAATCAACTATGAGAAAGAAGATAATTGCCGGAAACTGGAAAATGAATAAAAACTTAGAAGATGGCATTGCGCTGGCTTCTGAAGTCGTAAATATTGCAAATGATGAAACGCCAAATGATGTCACAGTAGTAATGTGTACGCCAGCAATTCATTTATCTCAAGTTAGCGGTATAACTGCCAATTCAGACAAAGTTTTTGTAGGAGCTCAAAATATGAGTGAGCATGAATCAGGAGCCTATACGGGTGATTTAGCAGCCGATATGATTACTTCTACCGGTGCTTCTTATGTCATCATTGGTCATAGTGAAAGAAGAGAGTATCATTTTGAAACAAACCAACAGTTGGCAGCGCGAGTAAAGTTAGCACTAGCCAAAGGTTTAACACCACTTTTCTGTTGTGGCGAATCCCTAGAAATTCGCGAAGCAGGTAAACATGTAGAGTTTGTTACCAATCAATTGTCAGAGAGTCTTTATGATCTATCATCCGAAGACCTACAAAAAGTAGTCATTGCTTATGAGCCAATTTGGGCGATTGGAACAGGCGTAACGGCAAGTGCTGAACAAGCACAAGACATGCACAAGAGCTTAAGAGCCTCTTTAGCTGATAGGTACTCTCATGAAGTGGCAGAAGAAATTTCGATCCTTTATGGAGGTAGTATGAAACCATCCAATGCGCAAGAATTATTAAGTCAACCAGATGTTGACGGAGGTCTTATTGGAGGAGCATCTTTAAAATCACGCGATTTCATTGATATTACTAAATCCTACTAATGGATTTTATTCAAATCAATGTACACTGCGACTCACCTTTTGGTGAAATCTTAACTGCTGAAATGGGGGAAATAGGGTTTACGTCTTTTGTAGAGACTGAACTTGGGTTCGAAGCATATATCGAGGAAGACGAGTTTAGCCATCCTGCAGTCCAAACCTTATTTAACAACTACCGAAAGCAAACCAGAATTTGGTATGAGTTAAAGAAGATACCAAAAGTAAACTGGAATGAAGAATGGGAAAAGAATTACGATCCCATTAATGTAGATGATAAAGTATACGTTCGCGCTACTTTTCATGAGTCACAACCTCAGTTTCCATATGAAATCGTCATCAATCCGAAGATGTCATTTGGAACAGGTCATCATGAAACAACCCATCAGATGTTAGCCCTTCAATATGACATTGACCACAAAGGAAAAAGTCTTCTTGACATAGGTTCAGGGACAGGGATTTTGGCTATTATGGGGTCCAAATTAGGGGCAAGTAGCGTTGCGGCAACTGATGTTGATGAATGGTGTATTGAAAATTCTCAAGACAACTTCGACCTGAATGAGGTAAAGCCAAACTTTATAAAAAAAGGCACCATCCGAGAATTGGCTTTGAAGGATAGTTACGATTTAGTTTTGGCGAATATCAATACAAACGTATTGCTAGATGAGATTCCTGAGTACGTCAAATTACTAAATGATGGCGGTTACCTGTTCTTAAGCGGCTTCTACGAGTCAGACCTTCCAAAAGTTGATGAATTGGTAGTTGGACAAGGGTTGAAAGAAGTTAGGCATACAACTCGCAAAAATTGGGTTGGGATTGTATATCAGAAAGTGACCTAAGTTTTCACTATTCTGCGCATTTCTTCGTTCATTTATTAAGTCAAGGAAGATTTCATCTGATATGCTTACTGGTCAAAAGGTCGTTTTTAGGTTTTTTCTACTCCTATTTTTGTGCGGTACACTCCATGCGCAAGAAGCAGCGAACGACCCTGTTGAATTATCTCCAAATGTAAAAGCCATCGTTAAAGACAACGATGTTGCCGACTTTGCTCCAGAATATAAATTCTTTATTGAAAACTATCGTCAGAGCCGTTTTACGCCCGAAGTAAAACAGAACTTATTGGCTAGCTTGGTTAAGCTAGAAGCCTTGAGAGTCAGAATTCGTTATGACCTTCGCGATCTTTTTGAGGCCTTACAGTTTGCAAAGGAAAAGCACAATTTCAATGATGAGCAGATGGAAAATCTGACGAAATCAATACGAGGTGCAACAGAAAAACTCAATAGAGTCAAGTTTCTTGCCTATCTGAAAACATTGCATGGATTTATGGAAAATACGGCAATTTATGCCGACCGATATCAATCCGTTTATTTTAAAAATGCAACCTATGAAGTCCTTTTAAACGAGGAAAGCCAAGCAGCAGATGAAGTAGTTGTTTATAAACCTCAAAAGAAGTTAACAGTCGAAGAAGCACTGGCCAGATCGAAGGCAGGCTATAAGGCTCCAGAACCAAAACCGAGAGATCTGATGAACGAAGACCTCCCGGAACAATACGAAGAACTTGGTCAAGTAATCCATTTGATAAAAGGGGATTTGGTATTGGCTAGTACCACTGATACTGCGGTAATCGAAGGAACATCCGGTTATTTTAGGTTCGATAAAAATATATTTATCGGTCAAGATGGAATTGTTGATTGGTCTGAATTGGGAATGCCCCAAGAAGAAATGAAAGTTCGTTTAAAGAACTTTGAGCTGCCCGTAAATCAGCGCAGTTTTAAGTTTGAGAATGTACTCTTTAGCCAGCCAGCTAAAATCGAAAAACCCATTGAAGGAGAGTTATACCTGAATATTCGCCCGTCAAGAAACGAAAGAGGAACTTTTCCTCGATTTCTTTCATATAATGCCAATACGCCGATTAAAGGATTGGGCTCTGAAAAAATAAGCTTCAAAGGAGGAATCAATTACGAAGGTCTCGACTTCTTTTCTCGATCACTGTACGAAGAAACTGCAGTAATAACCGGGACAATTGACGGCGTAAAACGGTTCACTGCGCGCAGTAAAGACTTCACCTTTGATAATAAAGACTCCACCGTATCTTCTCTAGATGCAGAGCTCACGATTTATCATTTGGCCGATTCCGTTTATCACCCAGCGGTAGAGTTTGACTACGACTATGAGACAGACATACTCAAATTAGAAACAAGTGTTAAAGGATATAAAACAACCCCTTTTAGATCTTCCTTTTACAACATGGATATTTCTGGTGATGCTTTAAGCTGGGATCTGAATTCTGATTCCTTAGATTTTGCCATTAACTCAGCAAGGGCTGATGTTCCGCTCATGTTAGAATCGAAAGACTTTTATAGTAACGCCAAATTTGAAGACCTGGCACAAGTGTTCAACTTTCATCCATTGCTTATGGCCGTAAATATGGCTGAAAAGGCAGGAGGCGATGTTTTTTATACCAGCCAGATGGCCAGAGATAAAAATTTAGATGAATCCCTTGTGAAAAAGACCATGGAATTACTCATGGCAGAGGGTATGGTCAAACTCGATAGGCTAACGGGAAAAGTGGAGGTTTTGGAAAAAGGGTACCACTATGCTGCAGCAGGAAGAAAAGACCCTAATTACGACGATATTTTGATTCCGTCGATAATAGATAATGCACCAAATGCAACCATGAACTTTAAAGACTCTGTGCTTACCGTTCGAGGTGTACAAAGGTTTGTAGTGAGTGATTCACTCGACGTATTGATTGCCCCGGACGATGGTGTGATGCGCGTTTTAAAGAATAGAGATATTGAGTTCGATGGATCGCTTAATGCAGGTAATTTTCAGTTTAATGGAACCCAGTTTACCTTTCGTTACGATAGCTTTTTAGTGAACATGGAAAAAATTGATTCCATTAAGCTGCAAGTCCAAAATGCACGTGGGCAGAGAGAAGAGTTAAGCAATAAGCTTGTAGGAACTTCAGGATTAATTCTGATCAATGAACCAGATAATAAATCCGCTTTTAGGTCTATGCCAGAATATCCAATCTTTACATCAACAAAAAGCGCCAATGTATATTTCAGCAAAGAGGACGTGCTAAAAGGAGCATATGATAGCACCGTTTACTTCGATGTTCCGCCCTTTGTTTTAGACAGCGTTGCTGACGCAGATCCATCAAAATATGCCTTTCAAGGAACATTTTATTCAGGTGGAATTCTGCCAGTTTTTAAAGAGAGTTTGAAGCTTATGAAAGATAAGAGTTTCGGTTTTCAACATGCTATTCCAGATAGCGGATATAATCTCTATGAACAAGGAGCGCGGCTTTATGGGGATGTAAAAATGGATGAAAATGGAATTTCTACCCCGGGCAGTATAGAATATCTCACCACAACCTTTACCCAAGAACGAGCAACGCTTTTTCTCGACTCACTTGTTACACCAAAAGGTATAAAAGCCACTATGACTAAAGGGATGGTCGATACGGTGTCATTCCCATCCATGACTTTAGAAGCCTACGACATGAATTGGCTCGCAAAGCGAGACAGTATGATTCTTAAGAACCTTGAGTTTAAGAAACCCTTCCAAATTTTCGATAACCAAGCACAATTAAGAGGTGAAATGGTCTTGAGAAAGGTGGGCTTATTTGGCTCAGGAGAAATGGCAATTAATGGTGCGCAGCTAAAATCTGATTCAATTGCTTTTACCGCAGATTCATTCCTGTCTAGGCACACAGAATTTACCTTAGCAGCACCAAATACACGCAAACCCATCTTAAGTACAAGCAACTCTAATATCAATTTCGATGTAGCCAACGCGCTAGCAAGAATAGAACCTGGGGTGGCCGGTGAAGCATCATTAGAATTTCCATTTGCACAATTTAAAACCTCTATACCGTCGGCACTATGGGATGTAAATCAGAAGTCGGTTACCATGACTAAACCGGAAAGTGTTCCGATTGAACAATCATTCTTTTATTCTACCAATAAGAAGTTAGACTCACTTGCTTTTAGTGCAACTGACGGTTTCTATGACATTGAAAAGAAGGAGCTAAATGTAAAAGGGATTCCATTTATAAAGGTGGCAGATGCCAAAATAACCCCAGAAGGAAATGAATTGACCATACTCGAAAATTCGCGAATTGAGAAACTTCAAAACGCCGTAATTTTAATTGATACGGCAAACGCTTATCACAGACTTTTCAATGCTGAAATTGAGATATTGTCGAGGACAGAATTCAGGGGAAAAGGAACTTATGAATTGGTTAATGCACAGGCAGATACATTTTCCATCCAATTCGATCAATTTCAATTTGTAGAAAATGACGAAGTAAATGGACCGCATACCAAGTCGTCCGGAAGAGTTTTAGGTTCGCAAGAAGTGGTTATTTCTCCAGGGTTTATCTATGAAGGAGAGTTAACAATGTATGCCTACAAAAAGGCACTTCGGCTAAACGGTGCCGTGAGACTTGATTTACAGAAGATATCGGAGAGAAATGTTTGGATTGAACATGCGTCAAACGATGATGTTGAAGAAGTTGTAATTCCTTTTGACCAAGCAGTTACTCGAGAAGGATCGCCCCTAAATGCAGGCTTACATTTCGATAGTAGAAGGAATCCTTACATGTCGTTCATTACAGAAAAGCGTGATCCGGCAGACGATGATTTCTTTGTGCCAAGAGGAGGAAATCTGTTTTATGATAATGATAAAGAGTCTTATAAAATTGAAAACCCGGCCAAGTCTGCAAACCCAGAATCGAACTATGCCGGCAGCATGTTCTCTTATCAAGAAAACAGTCAGGATATTACGTTTGAAGGCCGACTTAACTTCTTTGCAGGTTCAAAAGGAGCTAATATTCAGGCCGCTGGAAAAGGCGACGGAAATTTAGACTCGCTCGCATTTGATCTTGATGCGATGTTAGTGCTCTCCTTTGGTTTACCAGTAGACGGATTAGCAGCAATTGGTCAAAACCTAACGGATATGGCCGAAAATTTAGGTGTTACCAGGGCACTTTCTGATAGATCTGAATTGATTTATAGAGTGGCCGAATTTATCGGTGACGAGGCAACAAGGCAGTGGGACGAAAGTTATGGAACAGTGCCAATTCCATTAGCTTCTGCTTCGCCAAATGGAGAATTAATCAAAGACTTGGTGATTTCGCAAGTTCATATGAAGTGGTCTAAACAGACAAATTCATTTTATAGCGAAGGTCCAATTGGAGTTTCTCATGTGTCGAATATAGACCTTAATATGGAGCTGCAAGGCTTTATTGAAGTTCGTAAAACGCGGGAGGGCGACATCATTACCATCTTACTACAAATGACCGATGGTACTTGGTACTTCTTTAACTATGATGGTTTCAGTTTTACATCCTTTTCTTCGAATGAAATTTACAATGCTACAGTTTTGAATACCAATACCGGCAAAAATCAAATCGGATCGTTCAAGGTATCACTAGGAAGTATTCCTGAGATCAGCAATTGGGCTAGAGATTTTCGAAAACTCTACTACGGAATAGATGAGCCTTATAAGCTGCTGATGTCTACCGATTCCAATCAGACTTTGAAGAAGAAAAAGGCAGTTACCGGAGATGGTTTCTAAGTCTGTTTCTACCACCCATTGATTATCTGATTTCCCATTCGCACTTTGGCACATTTTCAAGTAAATTGCTTCAAATTAGAAATGCATGAGCGCCATTAACGACTATATAGAATCCAATAAGGACAGATTTTTAAATGAGCTACTTGACCTCTTAAGAATACCATCGGTAAGTGCTGATAGTAATTTTAAGGAGGATGTTCGAAATGCGGCAAATTTTATCCAAGAAAAGCTCCTTTCTGCTGGTGCTGATAAAGCAGAAATCTGTGAGACTGCCGGTCACCCAATTGTTTATGGAGAGAAAATAGTCGCTCAAGATGCACCTACCGTTTTGGTTTATGGGCATTATGACGTTCAGCCAGCTGACCCCTACGAATTATGGGATTCACCACCATTCGAACCCGTTATAAAGAAAACGGATCTACATCCTGACGGTGCAATTTTTGCCCGAGGTGCTTGTGACGATAAAGGCCAAATGTACATGCATGTAAAGGCCTTCGAAACAATGATGGCCACGAATTCATTGAATTGCAATGTGAAGTTTATCATTGAAGGCGAGGAAGAAGTTGGATCAGATAACCTTGGCATATTCTTAGAAGAGAATAAAGAAATGGTTAAGGCGGATATCGTTTTAGTTTCAGATACTGGAATTATTGCCAACGACGTACCATCAATAACTGTGGGTTTAAGAGGACTGAGCTACGTAGAAGTTGAAGTAACCGGTCCTAATAGAGATTTACATTCAGGACTTTATGGGGGAGCAGTGCCCAATCCAATCAACATTTTGGCCGAAATGATTGCCTCATTGAAAGATGAAAATCAACGGATCAATATTTTGGGTTTCTATAATGATGTCGTGGAGTTATCGGCAGTTGAAAGAGCTGCAATGGCAAAAGCCCCTTTTAAGTTGAGCGAGTTTAAGGATTCCATTGGCTTGAGTGATATTGAAGGTGAAACGGGGTATAACAGTATGGAACGAGCTTCGATTCGACCTACGTTGGATGTAAACGGAATATGGGGCGGCTATACCGGAGAAGGGGCTAAAACTGTAATCGCTTCCAAGGCATACGCTAAAATTTCCATGCGCTTGGTGCCAAATCAAGATCCAGATAAAATCACCCAACTTTTTGAAGAGCACTTTAAATCAATAGCTCCAGATTCTGTAAGTGTAAAAGTGACTCCGCACCATGGAGGTCAGCCAGCAGTAACACCTACAGATTCTATAGCCTATCAGGCGGCATCAAAAGCGATGGAAACTACTTTCGGAAAAGAACCAATACCTTTTAGAGGAGGAGGAAGTATTCCGATTGTTGCACTTTTTGAGCAAATACTAGGTTCTAAAACTGTTCTAATGGGATTTGGACTAGACTCCGATGCCATACATTCTCCAAATGAGCACTATGGGCTATTCAACTACTATAAAGGGATAGAGACGATTCCTTTATTCTTCCAGAATTTTTCCGACATGCAGGAGTAGGGTGGTTTCACTTAAACTGTATTGAATCTTAAACCGATTTAATGCGTTTGTAACATGGCTATGAAAAAGTATCTATTATTTCTATTTCTAATTCTTGTCAGCGTCGACAGTTTTAGTCAGTTCCGTAAAACAACGGAATGGACTTTTGATGCTAGTAAAAAGCAAGTAAATGTTGGTGACGAAATAGAACTCATCTTCAAAGCCAAAATCATAGACGATTGGTACCTCTATTCTAGCGATCTTGAAGAAGATTTAGGTCCAATGCCCACCGAAATTACGTTCGAAGACAGTGAGTCTTTCGAGATAATTGGCGACTTAATGCCCATTAACCCAAAGAAAAAGTTTGACAAAATCTGGAAGGGTGATGTGACTTATTTTACTGGGGTAGGAGAGTTCAGACAGAAAATAAAGGTGTTGAAAAAGGACCTTGATATTACTGGAGAGCTTTCATTTCAGACCTGTACAGATGTTAATGGTTTGTGTATTCCCGGTTATCAAGACGTTGATTTCTCTTTCATAAGTGTTGTAGAGAAAAAGAGAACCCCAAAGCCAATTCAATTAGGTCAACGAATTGATAAAAGAACAAAATGGTCATACAGTGCAAGTCAAGAATCCGTAAAGGCTGGAGATGAAATAGATCTCATACTCAATGTAGAAATTGTCGACAATTGGTACTTATACTCTAGCGATATACCTGAGGATGTTGGACCTATACCGACGGCCATTGAATTCGAAATGAACGGTTCTTTCGAACTTATCGGTGACTTGATACCCATTAACCCTAAGAAGAAATACGAAGATACCTGGAAGGCAGATGTGACTTACTTTACAGGCCAAGGTCAGTTCAAGCAACGAATTAAAGTGCTGAATGATAATTTGAATATCGTAGGAGAGGTATCCTTTCAGACTTGCTCCGATGTAACCAAACTCTGCGTTTTAGGAGATGATACCCTTGATTTTGGTTTTATAAATACGAGGGCAGAAGGAAATGCTTCAGGAACAACCCTTTCGGCATCAGGAGACTACAGTCAATTGTTAGATGCCAATGAAGGCAGTTCTCTTTGGGGCTTTTTTATTGGGGCTTTTCTTTTCGGTTTGGCGGCATTGCTTACGCCTTGCGTTTTTCCAATGATTCCGATGACGGTTGCTTTCTTTACCAATAACTCGCAATCAAAAGGTCAAGCAAAAGTCAAGGCCTTAACCTATGGACTTTCTATAATCGCCATTTATATTCTTATTGGCCTAGTGTTTACCAGCTTTTTTGGAGTTGGTTTGGCTAATGATCTGGCTACAGGTGCAGTCGCGAATATTATCTTCTTTTTAGTATTCGTGATTTTTGCGATTTCTTTCTTTGGTTACTTCGAAATCAACTTGCCAACGGGTTTCATCAATAAAATGGATAAGAAGGCTGAAAAAGGAGGCTTTTTAGGCGTTTTCTTTATGGCCTTTACCCTTGTACTCGTCTCATTTTCATGTACCGGTCCAATTGTAGGTACTGTGCTCATTCAGTCGTTTCAAGGAGAAGTTATTAAGCCGGTAATTGGAATGTTAGGCTTTTCTTCAGCCTTTGCTATTCCTTTCACCGTTTTTGCCTTCTTTCCAGGTATGCTAAAAGATCTACCGAAATCAGGAGGATGGCTTAATTCCGTAAAAGTAGTGTTGGGCTTCATTGAAATAGGCCTTGGTTTTAAATTTTTAAGCGTTGCCGATCAGGCCTACCATTGGAGACTTTTAGATAGAGAGGTTTATATCGCTATTTGGTTTGTACTTGCCATCCTATTGGCACTATATCTAATTGGGGTAATTAGTTTCCCACATGATGGTAAAGATAGAAAATTGAAGCCCATCGCCTTATTGGTGGCAGCCTGTAGTATAGCCTTTTCAGTTTATCTATTCCAAGGGTTTGGCAACGCCCCGTTAAATGCTTTGGCAGGTTATTTACCTCCGGAAAAAAGCACAGATTTCTCATTCCAAGAAGTACTCGGTTTAGCAGCTATTGAAGAAAAAGTGAACGTTGCGCCCGATGGTTTCAAAGGAGAAGTAAAGTATGCTGACTTTCTTGAGTTGCCACATGGGCTGAAAGGCTTTTTTGATTATGATCAGGCAATTGCATTTGCTAAAGAAGTGAATAAACCCCTATTCATAGATTTTACAGGCCATGGTTGTGTGAATTGTCGAAAAATGGAGCAAAACGTTTGGGCCGATGAAGGAGTATTGAAAAGATTGAAGGAAGACTTTGTGATAGTGGCAATTTACATTGATGATAGAACCAAATTGCCAGAATCGGAATGGTATACCTCTTCTTTCGATAATAAAGTAAAAAAGACCATCGGTAAGCAGAATTTCGATTTCCAGATCGTTCGATTTAACGGTAACGCACAGCCATATTATGTGTTACTCGACAACAATGAACAACCTTTGGTTTCGCCTGTATCATATGACCCAAGCGTTGAGAACTTCATCAATTTTCTCGATGAAGCTAAAGCGGAATTTGCCAATCGATAAATGACTAGTATATGAATGAAGTTTCCAATTCATATACCATTCCAGTAAAGGGCATGACGTGTGCGGCATGTGCTAGCACTATCGAAAAAACCTTGCTCAAAGAAGATGGGGTAAACGTAGCGAACGTCAATTATGCTACCCATTCGGTTCAGCTTGAGCTATCAGAAGGCATAAAGCTCTCGAAACTCAGGAAGCAGGTAAAGCGTGCAGGGTACGATCTCCTTTTAGAATCCGATTCACAAGAAAATAGTCAAGCGCTAGTGCTTAAAAACCTTCAAAAGCATCTGTTTGTTGCTATGCCACTAACAATAGCGATAGTAGTGCTTTCCATGTTTGTCGGCATTTTCCAATTCAAAGAATACTTACTTCTTGGACTTACCCTTCCAGTACTATTTTGGTCGGGACTCAGGTTTTATAGAAGCGCGTTTAATCAGTTGCTGCGTTTGCACGTGAATATGGACACACTTATTGCTACAGGCACTGGAGCGGCATTTTTATTCAGTTTAGTCACCACATTCTTCCCAAAATGGATTGAAGCGCAAGGAATTGAAACGCATGTTTATTATGAATCAGCAGCGGTAATCATCACGTTTATACTATTAGGTAAATTTCTAGAAGAAAAAGCAAAACGGAAAACTAGCGATGCGATTGAAAGCCTATATAAACTAAAAGTAAACAACGTAATACGTCTGAAGGATGATGAGCATCAGACAATCAATTTAGACGAAGTTGCTCTCGGAGATATTCTTCTGGTAAAGGCTGGGGAAAGGTTTCCGGTTGACGGTGTCATTATCAGTGGTTCCACAGCTGTTGACGAAAGTATGCTTACAGGGGAGTCTATTCCATTAGAAAAACAAAAAGGCGATAGCGTTAAAGCAGGAACGATCAATCAAACAGGATTGATTCAGATGCAGGCAGAAAGGCTAGGGGCAGATACCGTTCTCGGTCAGATTATTAAACTAGTTTCCGATGCCATGGGCACAAAGGCTCCCGCTCAACAGCTAGCTGATAAAATAGCATCAGTTTTTGTGCCTATAGTTTTGGTTTTAGCACTCTTAACCTTTAGTGTTTGGTACTTCTTGGTACCAGAAACTTCTATCAGTTTAGCATTCGTCAATACTTTCAATGTTTTAATTATTGCCTGTCCATGTGCGCTTGGCTTAGCAACGCCTACTGCCATTATGGTAGGTATTGGTAAAGCAGCTAGCCACGGTATTTTAATTAAAAGCGCTACCGCTTTGGAGAAAGCAAAGAAGATGACCAAACTCTTTCTTGATAAAACAGGAACAGTTTCAAAAGGTCAATTAGAAGTAACAGCTGCTCAATTTTATTTTGAAGAGGACATGTCGTTAGAGCTGCTGAGTATTCTACATGGCTTAGAATCAAGTTCTTCTCATCCCATAGCCCAAGCTATAGTTACTTACTTGGACAAAAACTTTCGATTATTCCCATTTATGATGAAACAGGTAGAAACACTACCAGGAATAGGGTTAAAAACGATAATTGAAGAGAAAGAATATACAGTATCAGGCGTTAAAAATGTTGAAACAAACCTAATTCCAATTCAACTAGAAGCCCTAGAAAATATGAAGAGTAAAGGGCTGAGTTTGGTGCTGTTTTGGGAAGGAAAATCTCTTATGGCAATGTTTGGTCTTAAAGATAACGTAAAATCTACCGCACCTGAGGTGATTAAGGCTTTGAATAAAAAAGGCGTTGTAACGGAGATCTTATCTGGAGATCATGAATCGGCAGTTGCTGCTGTGGCTCATGAAACTGGTGTAGCATCCTACTATGCTCGCTTATTGCCTCATGATAAGGCGCAATTGGTAAAAGAGGCTAAAGAAAATCAGACGATAGGCTTTGCAGGAGATGGAATAAATGATGCCCCTGCTTTGGCTGAAGCAGATTTGAGCATTGCCATGGGTACAGGAACGGATGTTGCCATGCAAAGCGCAGATGTAACATTAATAAGCGGAGATTTACCTAAGATTTTAACCTTGATTGAACTTTCTAATAAAACGGTTAAAACCATGCACCAGAACTTATTTTGGGCATTTATTTACAATTTAGTAGCTATTCCCATTGCCGCTGGCATTCTAATTCCTATCAATGGATTTACATTAAACCCAATGATAGCAGGCGCCGCAATGGCGTTCTCTTCTCTTAGTGTTGTGCTCAATAGTTTAAGGCTCAAAGCCTCCTAATAGATGGAATCAGCATTTTTTGAATGTTTTACACCTTAAAAATGTTATTTTCGCGTTAAGGCAAAAAAGTTATTCATGAGTAAGCGTTTGGTCACTGTTATTGGAGTCTCTCTGATTGCCATTTTCACCTTAGTATATTTCCTTTCTCCATCATCGTCCCCCTTCGATGATAAAGAGGTTTTCTCTGAGGAGTCGCTAGCTGAAGAAACGCTAGATGACACACCACTTTTTAAATTCGGTATTCCTGTAGATTTATTTGAATTGAAAGAAGGACGCATCAAAAGAAACCAGACTTTCGCCGATATACTTTTGCCTTACAACGTTAGCCGACAAGACATCTTTAATATGGATAAGATTTCGCGCGATGTATTTAGCGTAAGAAGTCTTGTTGTAAACAAAAAATATACAATATTCTATAATTCCGATTCCACTAAAAAAGCATCATACTTTGTATATGAGCCGAATGATTTAGAGTATGTAGTTTATCAGTTGGTGGATTCTCTAGGTGTTTTTAGAGAGTCCCGCGATGTAGAAATTGTTGAGCGAACCATGGCGGGTGTAATTTCAGAAACACTAGATCATTCAATTCGCGCAGAAGGCGGCTCTCCCGCTTTAGTAAATGCTATGGCCGATATCTTTGGCTGGCAAATCGATCCAAAAACGCTCAGAAAAGGAGATTGGTTTAAAATTATTTATGAAGACAGGCTAGTAGAAGGCAAGTCAGTAGGGATTGGAAAAATTATTAGTGCACAGTTTAACCACATTAAGAATGACTACATGGCCTATGGATATGATATGGGTGATGGGCATGAATACTTTGACGAGTCAGGAGAAAGCGTCCAGAAAGCATTTCTCAGATATCCGGTAGCGTTTACCAGAATTTCATCTCAGTATAATCCCAATAGGTACCTGAAAATGTACGGCCGCTATAAGCCACATTTAGGAACCGATTTTGCCGCTAGCAAAAACACACCAATTAAAGCAGCAGCAGATGGAGTAATTGTAGCCAGAGGATTTACGAGACCCAATGGCAACTATATCAAGATTAAGCATAATGGTACCTATACAACCGGATATCTGCATATGAACCGTTTTGGTAAATTCAAACTCGGTCAAAGAGTTAAAAAAGGCCAAACGATAGGTTACGTGGGTAGTACAGGTAGCAGTACTGGAAATCATTTATGCTTTAGGTTCTGGAAAAGAGGAAAACAAGTAGACTTCTTGAAAGAGAAACTTCCGGCAGAAAAACCTTTGCCAGCGGGAGAATTGGTCCGTTTCGATGCATTGATGAGTCTGATGGATAAACGACTAGAAGACATACCAAACACTTGGTCTGACAAGTCGGTAAGCGCGAGCAACGAGTAAATTTTTAAAAGAACCTTTTCTTAAGAAGGTGTATGCCTTCATTTTTTGTTTCTTCCTTCTAGCATGAAGACCTTTGCTTCCATAGCACTATTATTATTGACAAGCACTATTGCGGCACAAAGTGTAGGCTTAGTATTAAGTGGTGGTGGAGCTAAAGGAAGCGCTCACATTGGCGTAATTAAGGCTTTGGAAGAAAATGAGGTTCCAATTGACTACATCATTGGTACTTCAATGGGTGCCGTTGTCGGGGCGCTATATTCTGCAGGGATGAGCCCTGAGGAAATGGAAGCCATTGTGAGTAGCCCTTCTTTTCAACATTGGATGAATGGAACATCCACTGAGAAGTATCAATACAACTATACAAAATCTCAAGACGATGCCTCTTGGCTCAGCTTAGACCTGCTAATTGATGAGAAATCTAAGGCCAGTATTAATACCCCATTGGCCAATGATTTGATCATCAACTTTGTATTAAATGAATACCTGACCCAAGCAGCACAACAAGCAAATTTTGATTTCGATAAGCTTTTTGTACCATTTAAATCCGTTACTGCGGATGTATTCACGCAGAAAGAAATAGCCCTTGATTCAGGTTCAATTATGCAAGCTGTTAGAGCTTCGATGGCAGTTCCTTTCTTTTATAGACCAATTAAATTCAACAACCAGTACCTTTTTGATGGGGGAATCTATAACAATTTCCCTGTAGATATTATGCTCGATGAGTTTAAACCAGATATGGTAATAGGCTCTAATGTGGCCACAAAAAAAGATAAATCATATCCATACGAAACAGATGAGGAAGTGATAAATAACACCCTTCTTTTTATGTTTTTAGATCGTTCTGATCCAGATGAATTAAGAGAAGGAGATGTCTATATAGAACCAAACCTTAAGGGTTACACCGCTCTTGACTTTGATAAGGCCAGTACTCTGGTGGATATCGGATATGAGGCTGCGATGGAGAAGGTGGCAATTCTAAAAGAGAAAGTGAAAAGGACTATCAAAAAATCTGATTTAGAAGAAAGAAGAACGGCACTCAAACAATCTTTTTTACCCTATGAGTTTGGCGCACTAGAGCTTCACGGTTTTGATAAAGACCAACAGAAGTTCGTTAAGAAACTCATTGATTTCACAGATGGCAAAAAAGAGCTTGAATATATACGAAATGCCTATTTTCAGTTAGTTTCAGAACCTTATTTCAAAAATGTTTATCCCAGTTTTTCATATGATAAGAAATCAGAACACTACGTTTTTGATTTGTTCCTAAAACCCACAGCAAAGAAAGCATTGACGCTTGATTTTGGCGGAAATATCGCCACTCGGCAGATTAGTGTTTTACAACTAGGTGCAAAACTAAATTCATTTAAACGAAAGTTGAATACCTATAAACTAAGACTATCAACCGGAAGGTTTTACGAGGCCGTGAGTCTTGGGGCTAGACTGAATATTAATCCAAAAAACAGACTCTTTGTAGAGCCCAATTTCACATTTAATCATTGGGACTACCTAAACACCGGTGATATTCTCGACAAGGATGTGGAGCCATTGGTAATTAACAGAATTGATAGAAGTATTGGGGCTACATTGGGAATAGGCCTAGGAAGAAGAAGCCTAGTCACATTCAATACTCGATTTATTCGCAACACCGATGAGTTTGGCAATAGCATTGTAGTTTCCTCAAATGATGTTTTAGACAAGCTAGACCTAACCTCCTTTGTATCTGAGCTTAATTATGAGCGCAATAGCCTCAATAAAAAACAGTTTCCATCATCAGGCACAAGGTTTTTTGCTTCGGCAAAATATTTCAATGGCTCTATTGATTATAATCCAGGGTCTACTTCTATAATTTTCAACCCGAATCAAGTAACAGAACTTTCTAGAGATGCAAATTGGCTAGCGCTCGATGTTGGATTTGAAGAATACTTTGAAGTGAACAAAAAATATTCATTTGGTTGGATGTTCAACGGACAATATTCAACCTTCGATCCCCTATATAACTTCAGAGGGACTCAAATGTATCTTCCGGTTTTTGAGCCTTTATTCGATTCAAAAACATATTTTTTAGAAAATTATCGCGCACAAGGCTTTGTTGGAGCGGGCATGAAACATGTTTGGAAGCCCAGACGCTCTCTTGAAATGAGATTAGAGCTATATGCATATAGCCCGTTTAAAAGTATAATAGAAGGGTCAAATCAAGAAGCTTTGGTGAATACGGGCTTTGATTCAGTGTCTTTGCTAGGGATGGCTGCATTGATTTATAACACGTTACCAGGGCCAATTAGCCTAAGACTTAACTACATAGAACAGAATAATGTGCCATTTGGACTTATGTTATCATTCGGTTATCTTATCTTTGAGCGTAAACCTCACTAATTGAATTAGATTGCCTAAACTACATATGTTTAATTTCGCACTAGCGTTAAAAGTTTTTTGCGATACGTTTAAGTATTCTCTTCATAGATGAAGCACATTTTAAGACTACTCATTTTCTGCACAGTTATTCAGACGGCTGTCGCTCAAACCACCGTTCAATGGGCAACGCGGGTGGCAGAGGTTTCGTCGGAATTTACTGAACTAGAGCACTCTGCTCGTCAAGCCTTATTGAAACCCAATATTCTTCCTAGTGGAGGTGACAACCCAAATGCTTGGAGGCCTTATAAGCCCAATACGCAAGAATATATAAAAGTAGAATTTGAGTTGCCTATGCCTATTGAGCAAATCGCTATAGGTGAAACTTATAACCCGGGGGCTATTTCAAAGGTTTTTGCCTATGACCCCGATGGGAATGAATATCTTCTTTTCGAACAAGAACCGGGCCCGGTAAGAGAGTTATGGAGAATGTTCAGAATCTTTATCGATAAAACAGAATACAATGTAAAAGCACTTAAAATAATCATAGAAGGTTCTGCTGTAGATGGTTTTTCAGATATAGACTGTATTGGAGTTTCCAATTCAAGTGAACCAGTTCAGGCTAAGATTAACCTAATGCCAGACATCAATACGAAACTTCAAGTCTATCGTTTAAATGACTTGATAAATAGTGATAAACGCGAAATTAAACCCCTACTAACAAGAGATGGCAAAACGCTTTATTATAGTCGAAGAGGCCATGAAGGAAACGTAGGTGGCCTAGATGATTTAGAGGATATCTGGTATTCTGATTTTGATAATATCACACAAGACTGGTCGCTCGGACTAAATATTGGTGAACCGTTAAATAACCTCGACCCTAACTTTATCAGCGGCTTTTTACAAGAAGATGAAGAGTACATAGTGTTAGGAAACGAGTACCTCTCCGGTAGAATGAACTACGGAATTTCTAAAAGCAGAAGACTTAATAAAACTACTTGGACTTACCCTCAAAACATGAGAATCTATAATGATTTAAATGTTCATGAGAATGTGAATTTTGGAATTACAACGGATAGTGAGGTACTCATCATATCAGAAGAAGGTAGAGGAACAGAAGGGCAGAGAGACCTTTATGTAAGTTTCCTTCAAAGAGATGGACTTTGGACCGAACCAATTAGTATGGGCCCAATTATAAATACGGCCGGTGAAGAAGAAGGCCCATTTTTAATGTCCGATAAAAAGACTCTCATTTTCTCTTCCAATGGGCATAGTGGCTATGGGCGGAAAGATCTGTTTATGACAAGAAGGTTAGACAATTCTTGGAAGAGTTGGACAGAGCCAGAGAACTTAGGTCCAGTAATTAATTCGGAAGAAGATGATATGTTTCTCTTCCTACCAAAAGATGGTTCTTTTGGTTATTTCTGTCGAGAGGTAGAAGGAAACGATCTCGATATACATTCCCTAACTTTGCCTTTGGTAACAAGGCAGCTCAGATTAGTAACGCTTTGTGGTAAGATTACCGACCCAGAAAATGGAGGTGCTTTAGACTCTGAAGTTGTATTCTCTAGATTAAGAGACGGTGTAGAAGTAGGCAGGGTAAGAACTGATGCTAACGGAAATTACTGTATAGAATTACCCGCAGATGAAATATATAGCTACAAAGCCGTAATCCCTGGATTTATCCCAGTCGGTTCAACTATCGATTTGCTGGACATTTCAGACTTGAATGTTTATGCCGTAAACCTTGATAGACTAGACCTTGACAGCACTCGTTTAGACTTAGGACAACCGATTGAAGTACCAGAAGATGTAATTAAGGCTGTAGCCATTACATTGGCATTACCAGAGCTTAAAAGAGATACATTTGAAATCCTAAATGCACAGCGAAGAGAACTTGGTTTACCTGACCTAAGTCCAAATGCAGTAATTAGTGGTGTTCAATTACCAACCTTGGCTACGACACCACAAGTAGTAAAAGCTGTTCCAGGTCAATCGTTCGTTATAAAGAATGTCTTCTTTGATTTTGATCTGGCCATACTAAAACCCGAATCCTGGATTGAAATACGGAACCTTGCCGAATTTATGAATGACTATCCAAATGCCATTGTTGAGCTTTCCGGTCATACAGATGCCTATGGTACCGATGATTATAATATTAGACTTTCGAAGCGACGGGTAGAAGCAGTAAAACGAGCTATGGCGTCTTTAGGTATAAGTTCGGAAAGGTTACGATTTGTCTGGTATGGAGAGAAATACCCGATTGCTACAAATTATACTAGGGCAGGGCGGGCCTTAAATCGAAGGGTAGAGTTTCAAATAATAGAATTGGACTAGTTGTTTTTACTTAGTCTGGCTGATTTTCTGTTTTTTAACACGAGTGATGTACTGCTTTAAGTACTTGTTCTTCAGTTCCTCTTTAATGTGATCGTATTTCAATATTTTATTTATAACTAACTGCATCAGCTTTTCATTTCTTTTGGATGGGTAGTGCTCATAGGCTGCTGAGATCATTTCCATCGATAATAAATATTCTTTTTGAATGTAGTATCGGATTGACTCGTTGAAATATTGAAGTCCAGCTAACTCCCTAAGGTTGATTTTTACATGCCCTTCAAATAACTCCCACTCACCTACACTACCTTCGCCTACAGTGGTCAACAATTTTAGTTTACGAGTGTCAAACCCAATTTGTTCCATGTTTTGGGCTAATTTCTTGCTAATACTCATTAACCCACCTTCTGGATTTGTCGATTCTATTAGCATATCTTGACCGTCTACATTCAGTTTTATGAACACATGATTTGGTAACTCTATGATTTCATAGTCAAATTGAAAATGCGATAAAATGAGAGCATAGATCGCTGTACCAGTAAGACAACCAAAATTGCCCGTTTGCATGGTTTCCGCCATAGTGGCTTGCCGTTCATAGTTGATGAGGATTCTTTTGTGGACTTTATAGAAAATCGACCTAAGGAACGCTCTATCTCTCTTTTTGTGCTTCCGAAGTCTTTCAAGAATATCAACTACATCATCGTATGCAGTATATAAATTAGACAATTCAGCGTCATTAGTGCGAAGTTCTTTTTCAATTAAGAATGCCTTAATGGGATGAGTATTTTCTTTTCTGAGTTCAGTAACCATAACATCCATTTGTCCGAAACATGCCGTTTCTAGACAAATCAAAAACACTGTTAATATGGTAATTCTTCCCTTCATCAAGTCTTCACTTACTGATTTATATGACGTTTCTATAAACTCAGCATAACGTTAAGTTAACATTAAGTTAACATTAAAACAAATACGTAAAGTATATACTACCTAAAAAGGCTGTAAACACATCTTTTCAAGATGTAGGTAACATTATGTTAACATAACATTAAGACTTGCACCAAAATGCTTTTTTGTACTTATTGCGCACTGATTTAGAATATGAGCACGAGAACAATTGCGAAGTCGATTAGAGGGTATAGAAAGATTCATAGATATCTTGGTTTAAGCATTGCTATACTCTTAGTTATCAGTGCTATAACCGGTATTCTTCTAGCTTGGAAGAAAGATGTTGATGTGCTTCAGCCTCCAACTCTAAAAGGAGAAGAATTAAGTATCTCAGAATATCAGTCTGTCGATCTATTGGCGAATGCAGCCCTTGCCGCCGTGGATTCATTGAACTTAACCGGTGAAAATCTAGATCGCATCGAATATCGCCCGACTAAAGGAATTGCAAAGGTTATCTTCGATACTGGAAACTGGGAGGTACAAGTAGATGCTACTACATTGAAAGTACTATCCGTGGCAAAAAGACATTCTGATTGGATTGAAAGCCTTCATGATGGATCCATTGTTTCGGACTTTTTTAAGTTGTTCTCCATGAACTTCCTTGGCTTGGGCTTACTACTCCTAATTATCACCGGTTTTTGGCTTTGGTGGGGACCTAAGAAAATAAGAGGTATCAAAAAGAGTCAGTAGTGTTAAAGGTTGTTGAAGATTGCGCTTTACTAGCGCTCTAGACTCAATAAATCCCTAAATTCGAGTTAAGCATATCACAAGTCTTATGAAAAAGGTTGGTAAAATATTTTTGATCGTTCTTGGCGTCCTATTGATGGCCATCATATTAATCCCAGTTCTTTTTAAGGATAAAATCAAGGCTTTGGTTATCAGCGAATTTGAGAAAAGTACCGAAGCTGAACTGTATTTTGGAGACGTAAGCCTGAATCTCTTTAGCAATTTCCCAGATTTCACATTAGGCCTTTCGGATATGGGTATCACAGGTAAAGGAGTGTTTGAGGGGGATACATTACTAAGTGTAGCCAATTTAAGCGCCTCAATTGATTTGCAAGAAGTTCTTTTTGGAGAAAGCATAAATTTAAAATCCATTGAGATGGTTAAGCCTGATATAACCATCATCACTTTGTTAGACGGTTCGGCCAACTATGATATAGCTAGAGAAAGTGCGTCTGAAGAAGTAGCGGCAGAAGAAACAGAAGAAGGAGCAAGCCTAAGTTTAGGGATAAATTCCTTTAGCATAGAAGAAGGAGATTTCGTCTATTATGATCAATCGATAGGCTTCTTTACTCAATTAGCAGATATTAATATTCAAGGTTCTGGTGATTTCGCAGCTGACATTTTCGATCTGATAACGGAAGGAACATTAAATTTGGTTGATCTTAATTACGATGGCACAGACTATGTCACCGATAAGTTGGTAGACATCGATGCGACTCTTTCGATGGATTTGCCCAATTCGAAATACACTTTCAAGGAAAATGAAATATCAATTAATTCATTCCTACTCGCGGTCGATGGATTTTTCGCACTTCTTGACGATGGCTTCGGTATGGACTTGAAATTCAATGCGCCTAGGTCAGAATTTAAACAGTTGCTTTCTCTAATTCCAGGCGTATATACGGACTCTTTTAAAGACTTGAAGTCAGACGGGACACTATCCTTTAATGGCAATGTAACAGGTACATACAATGAGGATTCAATGCCAGCTTTTGGCTTAAATCTAGCGGTTAATGATGGAATGTTTCAATATCCTGATTTACCAGATGCTGTTAGCAATGTTCAAATGAGACTTAATGTTGAGAATAAATCAGGAATCATAGAAGAGACACGGATCGATCTAAGTCAAATGCATCTCGAAATGGGGTCGAACCCGGTAGACGCGAAATTGCTTATGCAGAACTTGAAAGATTTCAGGTTAAATGCAGATATGCAGGGTAAGCTAAACCTGAATGAGTTGATGAATTATTTTCCAATCGAGGGATACGAACTCGCTGGACTTTTAGATTTCAGTGCCCAAGCCGATGGCGTTTATGATAGCGTTAATCACATAATCCCAAAACTAAATATAGACATCAACCTAGTCGATGGACTTATAAAAACTCCAGATTTACCTTCGCCGATTGAAAAGTTTTTGGTGAGTTCTAATATTTCCAACACGACTGGTAAACTAAAGGACACCAAGATTTCTGTTGAAAACATTTCGATGGAGCTAGATGACCAACCATTTCAGTCGAGTATGACACTTCAAAACCCAGATAATTTCGAATGGGATGTGAAAATGAAAGGAAACCTTGACTTAGATAAACTGATGAAGCTTTATCCTATGGAAGGGATGCAGCTAAAAGGTCAAATCTCCACAGAATTATCTAGTAAAGGACGAATGAGTGATTTAGAAGCCAAACGTTATAATAAAATGCCAACTAGTGGTTCGCTAACCTTGGCCAATTTTGACTATCAAGGAGAAGGCATTGATCAGGCGATAACTATCTCTAAAGCGCAAGCCAAATTCACCAATAGCCAAATTGAACTTTCAGAATACAGTGGAACCGCAGGATCGACTCGTTATAACATGACAGGTAAACTCAGTAATTATTTGGGCTTTGCACTCAATGACGAGGTCTTGAAAGGGACGTTATCTGTGACAGCGGACCAGCTAGCGATAAGTGAATGGATGGTAACTGATGAAGTGGCAGAGACGACGGAATCAGAAACAAGTGAAGAAGCAATGGAAGTAGTGAGAATCCCTGAAAATGTTCAGTTCAACCTCCAGACTTCAGTCGATAAAGTTACTTACAACAGCTTAGAGATGAATAATATGAAGGGACAGGTTGTTGTAAGTAAAGGAAAAATAAACCTTAAGGATGCTGGCTTTAACGCAATGAACGGGCGCGTCGATGTAAACGGAGAATATGACAGCAAGCCTGAAAAACCAACTTTCGATTTTAAGTTTGGTGCCAAAGAGATCTCAATTCCTTCCTCATTTCAAGCCCTGGATATGGTACAAAGAATGGCACCCGTAGCTGAAAAAATGACTGGGCAGTTTACTTCTAATTTTAGCTTAAAAGGGTTTTTAGGTGCTGATATGATGCCTGATTATACCTCCCTTACCGGAGGTGGTTTAATACAAGTGCTAGAAGCGAGCTTAGGAGGCAATTCAGATTTACTATCTGGTTTAACCTCGGTGACAAAGCTGGCCAAGGTTGGTACGGCTACATTGGACAAGATCAAGATGACCGCTGAGGTAAAGGAAGGAAGGCTATTTATAAAACCGTTTGACGTAAAATTAGGTGACTATAAAACTGTGGTTTCTGGTAGCACAGGAATTGACGGATCAATTGACTATCTCCTAAAAATGGATGTTCCCGCAGGTCAAGTTGGAGGACAGTTGAATTCATTGGTCTCTTCTTTTTCCGGTGGGCAAAGTCTAGTTGGCGATAACATTACCTTGAACATCGGCATGGGGGGTATATTTTCTAAGCCCGAGTTCTCTTTAAGAAGTGTAAGCTCTGAAGAAGGCGAAACAGTTAAAGGAGCAGTAACTGGTTTGGTTTCAGATAAAGTAGACGAGAAGAAAGAAGAAGCTAAGGCACTAGTAGATGACAAAGTGGCTACAGCAAAAGACTCAGCAACAAAAGTAGTTGAGGCGCAAAAGGATTCCATGACATTAAAAGCGGATGCTTTACTACAAGCACAGAAAGACTCCATTTCTACCCTTGCCGCTCAAAAATTGGGACTGAACAAAGACAGCACAGATAAAAAGCTTGAAGAGGTTAAAAATAAAGCTAAGGGTGTTCTGAAAGGCCTACTTAAAAAGAAGAAGAAAAAGGACAACTAGTCTTGTACACAATTCTTTAATGTTTTGATAAAGGATGTTGTAGGGAGCTAACAACTGCTTTGTGTTAGCATTGCAATACCATGACAACTCCAAACTCGCACACAAAGCCAGGAACCGATTATATAGAGATATTTCGATTACCTATTGATCAAGCGTTCAAAATTAAGGGTGCAATGAAGTCTGGTGACAATAGCCTTACGACCACGGTCAGTGGATCAACCAATGAGGTAATTGAACACGATCAAGTAGATTTCTGGATGGATTTTGGCCCGATTGAAAATAATACTGAGATTTAGACCTTCCAGCCTTTTTGAGCAACCTCGTCTATACTAAGTTCCACTTTATCTTTGAGCGCAGTTTTATACTCTTGCAGATTGTGTGCTACGTTGTCATCAGAGGTTCCAACGATTTGAGCCGCTAGAATACCCGCATTTTTAGCGCCGTCCAATGCAACAGTTGCTACAGGAACGCCCCCAGGCATTTGAAGAATAGATAGAACAGAATCCCATCCATCTATAGAATTACTTGATTTAACTGGCACGCCAATAACAGGAAGTGTAGTCAAAGAGGCTACCATACCTGGCAAGTGAGCCGCTCCGCCAGCACCAGCTATAATGGCTTTAAGTCCTTTAGACTTTGCCCCTTTTGCATAGTCAAACATTCTATCAGGAGTTCTATGTGCTGAAACAATTGTGAGTTCAAATGCTACACCAAGTTCTTCTAAAACTGAAGCTGCCTCACGCATAACACGTAAGTCAGATTGACTACCCATAATGATTCCTACGACTGGCTGACTCATGCTTTTACTTTAAGTTGTGATTTTACGAAGTTAACTTTTTCTCTTAATCGCTCCTTGTCTTTATCCGTTATGGTAATATGGCCCATTTTACGGAAAGGTTTAGTGAGTTTTTTTCCATACAAATGAACGTGAACTCCTGATGTAGCGAGTACTTCATCCATGCCTTCATATTTCGCTTCACCTGTAAAACCATCTTCACCCAAAACATTAAGCATGGCTGAAGGGCTAACGTTTTCTGTAGCGCCAAGCGGCCAATTTAAAATGGCCCTCAAATGCTGCTCGAATTGAGAAGTGACATTTCCTTCGATAGACTGGTGCCCACTATTATGAGTTCGAGGAGCAACTTCATTGACTAAAAGAGTGCCCTCTTTTGTTAAGAACATTTCTATGGCCAATAAGCCTACCATGTCCAATTTTTCAATCAGGTCTTTGGCTAATGACTGAGCCTCATTTTCAACTTTGGCATTAATTTCAGCAGGAGAGAACAAGTATTCTACTAAGTTTTTTTCGGGGTGAAAAACCATTTCGACTGTCGGGAAAGTCTGGATTTCTCCATTTTCATTTCTCGCAACCACAACGGAGAGCTCTTTTTCAAAATCTACTAGGTCTTCAACGAAGCCAGGTGCATCAAATGCCTTATCTAAATCTTCTGTTTTTCTAATTACTTGAACCCCTCTACCGTCATAGCCACCTGTTGCCAACTTGTTTACGAATGGAAGTGAATCCGCAAGCATAGAAACTTCTTCTCGACTATTCACAACTGTAAAACCTGCCGTTGGTATACCGTTCGCTTTGTAGAATTCTTTTTGGTGAAGCTTATTTTGAATAAGCTCAATAATGGCAGGCTGAGGAAATACTTTTTTGCCTTCAGCGGCTAGCTGATGTAATGCTTTCGTGTTGACGTTTTCAATCTCTATCGTAACGAGGTCTTTGTCTTTCCCAAAATCATAAACCGTGTCAAAGTCTGTTAAAGAACCAGTTCTAAACGTAGTAGCAATGTTTTTGCAGGGTGCGTTTGCATCAGGATCGACAACGTGAATATCTAGATTGAAATCAATGGCGGATTGGATCATCATGCGGCCCAACTGACCGCCTCCAAGCACACCTATTTTAAGGTTAGGATTAAACGACATAAAGCAATTCTAAGAATTCTCAAAGTTAGTTAAATAAACTAAAATTGAGGCTTACTCAGGAATGTCTATTCCCATCTTTTGCATCAGTTTGGTAGCATTAAAACTCTTGCAAATACCAGGTGTCAGCGTATAATCAAACTTAATTTCATCCCCGATGATCTCACTATTGAAGCTATAGTTTTTCACTCCTTTCAGCTCATTCGTAATGGTACCAAGCTCAATGTCGTGTGTAGACACAAACCCAAATGCATAGGAAGCGTTAAGTTGTTTGATCAAAGCGAGCGCACCTTTATGACGATCTTTTGAATTTGTCCCCTTCAGTACTTCATCTATCATAAATAGAATAGGAATTTCATTATTGATTGAAGCAAGAAGCTGTTTCAGTCTCTTTAATTCAGCGTAGAACGAAGAAACATTTTCCTCTAAATCATCTTGACTACGCATGCTCGTAAATACGTTTAACGGACTTACCGTCATTTTTTCAGCACAAACAGGAGCACCCATGAGGCCTAAAACACAATTCACACCAACGGTTCTCAGAAAGGTGCTTTTCCCGCTCATATTGGACCCCGTGATTAAGCAGATTCCTCCTTTTCCATGAAACTCGAAATTGTTAGTAACTCTATTCCCAGATTTAATAAGCGGATGCCCAAGAGCTTCTGCTTCAATATCGAAATGATTGGTACTAATAGAAGGGAAATTGAAGTCTGGGTTTGAATAAGTAAAACCAGCAACGCTAGAAAGCCCATCGATTTCTCCGATGGTTTCAAACCAAGTTTTAATATCTGCACTGTTTTGGTTTTTCCAGTTAACAATTTTAATGTACCAGAAAATGTCTAATAGCAAGAGTATGTCAAGCACGATATAAAATACATTGACCCTGTTTTGAAGATTATCCAAAATCAAAGTCAAACTTTTTATAGTTTGGGAGGCGCTGGTTTTATCATTTGAGATCGTCTTTTTTAAATGAACTAATCGCGGGCTTGAGAAATCGGTATTTTCAATCATTTGAATTTGATACCTCATGGCATTCAATGATTTATATCCTTCTTCAGTTCGCTTACTCACTTCATGAACCTTACTCAAAACGCCCCCTAAAATCACTAGGTTAAATATGCCAATCAGTACTGGAATTCCTGATTGAAGTGTACCCAAAGAGCTCAGCACGATAGTGATGACCATCGCCGCAGGTAAAATAGCCAGTGCCACCTTATATAGACCAACGTTTTTTAGTGAATTGTCCTCATTGAGCCAATCGAGCAATGGCTGGTGGTCAATATCAGTATCACTGCTCGCCTTTCCATAAGCCTCAAAATCTTGTCTGAAATCTAAGTTAGATGAAAGCTCTTGAACACTTTTTTGTCTATCCTGAATTTCATCTACAGTGGCTCCAAAACCTAACCATTGGGCCAAAGTCTTTTCCCCTAGAAATGTAGATGTTCTATTGATAAGCTGGAAAAGCGAATGCTTCCCAAAAACATCTAGATCCTCATGATATGGGTGTGTTATATCGTAGTATTTCTTGCCATCCTCAAACTCCTTGAGGTCATTGTCCATTCGTTTTAACTCGTTGGTATTAATCTGCTCACGAGCTTGAGCCAGCTTTAATTCGAACCGAACCGTCGAATGTTTTTTGAGCAAAGCTACATAAGCAACAAACGCTGCCGCTATTGTAAAAAGCATGGCCGCGCCGTCTTTATTGTCTGCAAAAACTATGACTCCTATAGTCGCTCCAACAAACAGAAGCACTCGAACCCATGATAGTGTAGTGTATAAACTTTTGAGATTACCGGCAGTTTCTGAAAACTGCGATTGACGCGTTTCAAAGTTTTTGTAGATGTCTTTTTTCAAGGCAATGTGAGTTAAATCCGGTTTAACGGAAATAATGTATAAATGGATTTCAGAAAGTCTGCTAAACTAGTCAATTGACACATTCTTTCTATTTAGAAATTCTTTATATCTTCAAAGCTTACTGAACAGATAATCTGTGGCTATTGAAGAAAGCGAGTTGCTCGATGCCTTTTCTAAAGGCAGTGAAGCAGCTTTTGAAAAACTATTCGCTGAATACTACGAACCGGCATGTCGGTATGTAATTCGTATTATTCGTGATAGAGACACCACAGAAGAAATTGTTCAGGCCACATTTGTTAATCTTTGGGAAAAAAGGGAGCTCATTCGCTCCGATATTAGTTTCAAATCTTATGTATTTCGAGCGGCCTATAATACGGCCTTGAATTACATTAAACACCGTAAGGTAGTTTCAACTTTCGTTGCTCGAAAACAGGACCGAATTGTAGAAATCCAAAGAGAATTTGTTAGTCACCAACCCGATTTTGAGCTGCAAAACCGTATTAAAGATGCATTGAGTGATTTGCCTCCTCAGTGCCAGCGTGTATTTAGGTTAAGTAGGGAAGAAGGTTTGAAATACCATGAAATAGCGGAAGAGCTAGGCATATCCAAAAAAACCGTAGAAGTACATATGGGAAAAGCCCTTAAGTTGTTGAGAGCTAGTTTAAAGGACTATTTAGTCTTTTTTCTGCCGATTATCACATTGATGTAGGGGTTATGATAGGCTTGGTTGTTAAGTTTGAGAATAGAAAAAAGTAGAAGATGGAAAAGCTGATGGCCGAGTATTTGGCTAATGAGTTAAGTGAGAAGAAACGTTCAGCGTTCGAATTGCAACTTATTGAAGATGAGCAATTAAGAAATGAGTTTGAAGATTATTTGAACTTATGGCACGAATCTGATGGCGCCAATCTGCAATCGTTTGATGCTGATGAGGCTTGGGCAGGTATGTCTATTCAAAAAACTCCTTTGAATAAAACCGCTCGTATAGCGCCTAAACCTAGTTACACTTTATTGAAAATAGCAGCCACTCTATTAATTCTTTTAGTGGCAGGATACTTCTTATCTGATACTGTTAAAGAGACCTTCTCAAGTTCGGATAATAGTATTAAAACACTGAGTGAAATTAGTACTGGTGCAGAAATGAAGGAGTTTGAGCTCCCTGATGGTTCATTGATCAAGCTAAACGCGAACTCGACACTCACGTATGAGCAAGGCTTTGGCGATGCACATAGAAACTTAACGCTAGTAGGCGGCGCTAATTTTGATGTTACGCGCAATGAAGATTTACCTTTTATTATTAGTGCTGAGAAAAGTGAGGTGGAAGTGTTAGGAACTAGCTTCGATGTAAATGCCTACCCAGGTAAAAATATTCTACTCAATGTAACGGAAGGGCAAGTTCGGTTCTCGTCAAATGCAGTGAGCGATCAGAATGGTTTAGTAAAAGCCGGCGAGCGCGCACAATTGTCTCAAGATGGGACGACACTTGAGCAAAGCAAAATGACGGATAATAACTATGCCGCTTGGTGGACGCGAAAATTAGTATTCGAAGCAACTAGTTTCGAGGAGGTTGTTGAAGTGCTAGAAAACACTTATTGGATCGATATTGAATTTAGTGAGGCCTTAAAGGGTTGTGCATTGACGTCCACTTTTGAAAACCTGTCGATTGACCAGGCCTTTGAAGTAATGAAAGCAACACTCCCTCAAAGTCAGTTAATAGTCCTTCGCACTAAAGAAAATCAGATAAAATTAGAAGGAAAGGCATGTGCTAATTAACTTGGTACATGGTCAGGAAATTTCTGATTTCCATTTTAATCTTTTCATCAATCAAAGCTTATGCCCAAGAGGCAGAAGAATCTAACCTTGATTCTAGAATAACGGTACAGTTTAATGGGGTTTCCATTCCAAACGCTTTGCGCCAAATTGATAAACTCAGCGGCGTAAAATTTTCATACAACAGCAATATTATTTCTCGAGAACCTAAGTTCGATAGGTCTTATCGTAATGAATCGCTTAGGGTAATTATTGAAGACTTACTGTCGATGGCCAACCTGTATTATCGCGAGGTAGCTGGTACGGTTATTATTCTTAAAAATATTTACAGCGAGCGAAAGATTTCCGGCCGCGTTATTGATAAAGATAGTGAAGCTCCGCTTGCATACGCCAGTGTATTTATTGAGCGAAGTACATTGGGAGTAGCAACCGATTTAAAAGGTGAATTTGAAATTGAGAATATCCCCGATATCGGATTTAATCTTGTAATCTCCTACGTAGGCTATAAGCCAAAATCAATTCCCTTTAACTACAAACAAGAACTCGACAATGTCAACTTTGTGATTAAACTGGAAGTAGATCCAGTCGCTTTAGAAAGTATATATGTCGTTAGTAAATCGAGAAAACGAAAAAGCTATGAAGCTAGAAATCTTTTCAGAAGGTTTAAAACGGAGTTTTTGGGGCAATCAGACAATGCCAAAAAGTGCAAGATTGTTAACCCCGAGGTCTTAAATTTTGAAGTGCTCGATTCCCTAGGAAACTATAGAGTAACGGCGGATGACATCCTTTTCATAGAGAATAACGCATTAGGTTATAGAGTAGGCTATATCTTAGAAGAATTTAAGTACGAGAATGGCTTAAAGTCTAGCATTGGAAGTGCCAAGTTCGAGGAGATGAGGGCTCGATCTAGGAAAAGGTATAACCGATGGGAAAACGCACGAGAGAAGGCATACAATGGTTCTGTAAGACACTTCCTAAATGCTATGCTCAATGGTACTACGGACGAAGAAGGGTTTAGCTTAAACTTGATACAGTACGATTCTGTAACTGCTGAATATACTACGCCACTCAACCCCCCGCCGATAGAAGAAATCATTGAGGTAAGAAAGACGGATACAGACTACCTTTTTACGCTACATGCTGAATCGGATTTAGAAATTACTTACCGAGGAGAATATGAGGATAGTGGCTATAAGAAGCTTTACAGAAGCACGTCGCGTAGCGGTAATATTAAATACACCGACAGAAAAGTTCGTTCTTCCATTTCACTTACAGATTCGTTGAGTCTTTCGAGTTACCAGACCATCGGTTTAGACGCGAATGAGGTGGAGATTTTTCAGAAGTCTATCATATTCTTTGAAAATAGAGATACACCGATTGTGTTTCCGGGTCAGTTTACCAATCCAAGAGATGTCTTGTTTAGTGGTTGGTGGAGATGGGGCGCTTTTTCAGACTTTCTCCCGTTAAACTACCGGCCAGACTAAGAGAAAATATTATACACAGCTAATGCCGATAAGTATGCCACGGCCGTCATGTATGCTACCTGAATAAGTGGCCATTTCCAGCCTTTAGTTTCTCTATAAACCACTGCAATTGTACTCATACATTGCATAGCGAATGCATAGAATACCATAAGCGAAAAGCCAAGGGCCATGGTATACATAGGTTCTCCGGTTTTTGGATTTATCTCCTTGCTCAGTTTTTCAGTTATAGTCAGTTGATCTTCTTCATCCGCACCAATGCTATAGATAGTGGAAATGGTTCCAACAAAGACTTCTCTTGCAGCAAATGATGTAATGAGGGCAATGCCTATTTTCCAATCATAGCCAAGTGGCGAAATAGTAGGTTCGATTAGCTTACCGAAAGAACCCGCCATAGAATGTTCCAATTTATAGGCGTTCAATCTGGTTTCAAATTCCTCATCTGAAGCATTAGTAGGAAGTTCCAATCGCACGTATTTTTCAGCGTTGTTAAACTTATCACCAAAACCATAAGAGGCCAATACCCACAGAAGAATTGAAATCGCTATAATTACTTTACCGGCTTCAAAAACAAAAGTCTTAGACTTCTCAAAAATGGTTAGGCCTACGTTTTTCCACTTAGGGATTTTATACCCTGGCAATTCCATAATGAAATAACCTTTCTGTTTAGTTTTTAAGATAAACTTCATTCCCCAAGCGGAAAGAAGTGCTGCGAAGAATCCTAATAAATAAAGCGCAGTTAAAACTAGCCCTTTTAGGTTGAATACACCTAGGACAGTTTCATCTGGTACGACTAGTGCAATGAGTAAAGTGTAAACGGGTAGCCTTGCCGAGCAACTCATAAATGGCGTGACAAAGATTGTAATCAAACGGTCTTTCCAGCTCTCAATGTTTCTTGTGGCCATAATAGCCGGTATGGCGCAGGCCATTCCAGAAACAAGCGGTACAACACTTTTACCACTAAGCCCAAAGTTTCGCATGAGCCGATCCATTAAGAAAACAGCTCTAGACATGTAGCCAGACTCTTCCAGCAAGGATATAAAGCCAAAAAGCAAGGCTATTTGAGGTATAAATACTAGTACACCGGCTAGTCCTGCGATAATACCGTCGGTGAGTAAATCATTTAATACACCTTCTGGCAGGCTTGTTTTTACTAAATCGCTCAAACTACCAAGACTTCCTTCAATCCAGTCCATTGGGGCATTACCCCAAGAAAAGATTGCTTGAAAAATGAGCATAAGTATGCCTAAGAAGATAGCATAGCCGAATACTTTATGTGTGGTAATTCTATCTATCTTTTGTGAAAGCGTGATTTTACCAGCCTCTTCTGAGTTTTTGATATTCCGATCTACGATGTCAGAAATTAATGCATACCGATCGAGGGTTTCTTGAGATTGCGTAGGCACATCATAGAAACCATTTTCTTGTTTGATGGCCTCAATTCTGTTTTTCTCGTTTTCGCTTAAAAAATTAAGCCTGACACTTTGTTGCGCTAGCTGATAGGCACGGTAGTCATCCTGAAGGTTGAATTCCGACTTTAAGTCATCGATGGTTTTTTCTGCCAATGGCCTAACGTTATAAAATGCGCGTTTAGGCTTAATTAAAGACTGATTAAGGGCGTTTCTTAGCGCATCTACACCATCACCAGAATGTGAATTTGTTGGTATAATTTTTACACCCAAATCAATACTCAATCCCCTCAAGTCAATCTTTAACTGTCTTCTCTCGGCCACATCCATCATATTCAGGACAAGAATTATGGGGATGTTCAAGTCTCTAATTTGAGTGAAAAGTAGCAGGTTTCTTTTTAGGTTGGAAGCATCAGCCACAATGACAATTAAGTCAGGATGTAGTGCGTGCGCTTCGTCGAAGAGGATATCTTGAACTACCTGTTCATCTAATGTTTTAGGGTAGATACTATAAGTACCTGGGAGGTCGATAAGTTCGGCCGTTTGTCCATCGGAAAGTTTTACTGGACCTGATTTCTTATCGACAGTAACACCGGGGAAGTTTCCCGTGCGCTGCTTAAGACCAGTCAGTAAATTGAAAAGTGTAGTCTTACCTGAATTTGGGTTACCAACTAAAGCTATTTTCAAATCCGGCTTGGCTGACATATTTTTAATCTTCGATCAGAATGCTCGAAGCCTCGTTTTTTCTAAGAGAGAGTTTGTATCCGGCCACTTCTATGGCAATAGGGTCACCCAAAGGGGCTACAAGTTCTAAAGAGATTTCGGCACCCGGTAAACATCCCATTTCCATCAGTTTAACAGATAACGTATCGTCTGTAAAGCCTTTAATAATACCCTTTTCGGATAGCTTGAGATGGGTCAGGTTCCGCAATTCTTATTTAGATTAATTATAAAGAGGCGCAATTTAGTTGTCAGAATCTGCTTTACAAAGGGTTTGAGCTTATTTGTCAGGCGTTAAGATCCAATCAGCATGCTTTAAAGATTGCCATCGAATGGCCGACAAGTCAACAGTTTCATCAACTAGCTTATAAATGGGTTCACCGTTTAATCTCGCATAGCCTTCGGCGCGTACTTCAACATCTCCAAAACCTTCTTTTTTATACTTTTTGTCTAAGTATTGAGCGAATTGCCAAACCATATCTGGTTTGCCAGGCATTGCGGAGGATTGTTTTCTGGTTAAAAAATCTCTTGGCTTCACTACCCAGGTAGAGTCGCTAGAAGTAATGTTGTATTTAACATTGCCCGATTTATACCGCAGCATCATTCTCCAGGCAAGTCTGTGTCCTTCTTCGGTGTAAAAGACATCTCCTTTATACAGGTGATGCCTAAGTGGTAAATAGAACTGAAAACTGAAGTAGACTATCATCACAAAACAAGTTGCCAAACTTCTTGATCCTAATTTGGGTAATGGAAATTCATCATAGTTCACAATGGGTTTAGACTTAAAGAAGATTCTGCGTACAGATTCTGGCTCGAAGAAAAATACGGCGAGACCAATCATTAAGTATGGGAAAATCCCAATCTGAAATACAAACGAGTTGAAAAGGTGAAAGACGATTGATATGATAAAAGCAGGAACACGTGTTTTTTTGAATAACAGAAAATAAACAATCAGTCCGTCGAAGACTATTCCTCCGTAGACTACAGCTTTCTGCAGCCATTCCTGACCAAGCGCATTCCCAATGAGCCAGTAGTCTGTTTTGCTCGCAAAATTCATGGCAATAAACTCACCCGAAACCCATCCAGGATAGAATTTGTGAATTGCCGCAAAGGTGTACACAATCCACATCTGAAATATGAAAATGTTTATGCACCACCTTGGGCAAGTAGTGGAGATTACAGCGTTTTTTCTTTTTGCATCTAAGGAGGCGTAGGCATGAGCCGGAACCACAAGCATGAAAAGACAAAGCAGTATTAGAAAGTAATAGTGATTGTTATAAGACGATTTCTGCATCCAATAAACGCAGGTCCAGAGGAGGGTGAACGTAGCCAAAGACGCGCGATAATAAAGTCCTAGCATTACCCCAATGCCACAGGTCGCCATCAAACCGAAATAAATGTACATGCTATAATTATCGTCGGGAGGTTGAAGCCAGTTAAAGCCGATGAGCGTGAACGTAAATTCAGGTTCTATAAAAACACGACGTACCCATCCAGTCATGATTGCGCCAAAGCTTTCAGCAAAAATCAAAAACCCAAAAACGATTCTGAAAAGAACTAATGGGGCATTATCGACGGGTTGAAATTGCTTTTTTAGCCAGATCACTGCGTGTGTAATTGAATTTTATAGTCTAATTTAAGGTTATAAAGACATGACAAACAAGAAAAAAAAGTCAATTCCGAAGACGGCACTTCGAAAAGGTAAAACAAAAGAGGAGGTAGTCGATAAATCAAATGAGGTTGAAGATGACTTTGACTTTGGCGGTTTTCCGAAAGGCGTGGATTTAAAAAAGAACTTGGGTTGTGGAGGCTGATCACTCAGTATAAAAGACTCTTTTGACTCGACTATTCACATTCGTCAATATTTCATAGGGGATCGTATTGGCCCATTCTGCCAGCTGACTAACCGTCGGATTATCTCCAAATACAATTACTTCATCTCCAACCTTAGCCTCTATACCAGTAATGTCTATCATCGACATGTCCATACAGATATTACCTACGGTTTTTGCCATTTTACCATTTATAGTAACATAGGCCTTACCATTCCCGAAGGTTCTTAAATACCCATCAGCATAACCAATGGCTATGGTCGCTATTTTCATTTCTTTTTCAGCGACACCCTTTCTGCCATAGCCGATCGTTTCACCTGGAGTAATCATTCGAATTTGCGATACAACCGTTTTTAAGACAGCAGAATTCTGTAAGCGATCAGCATTGAGCTGACTTACTTCAATTCCATGAAGCCCAATACCTAGCCTTACCATATCTTCTTGAAAGGCATTATGACGTACAATTCCGCCTGAATTAAGTATATGACGAATGGTTTTGTAAGGCAGAATGGCCTCTAAACGTTCGGCTCCTTTTCTAAATAAGTTTACTTGTTCTTTAGTAAAAGATTCCTCGTTAGGGTCTTCAGATGCAGCTAAATGGGTGAAAACACTTTTAACAGTAACGGTATCATCTGATGCTAAAAATGACATCAACATTTCTAAATCATCAGGGTTAAAGCCAAGCCGGTTCATGCCAGTGTTCAAAATTAAATGTGCCGAAAGCTTTTTTCCAGCCATGGCATAAACCTCTGAAAACGATTTGAGTTGTTCGAGGCTGAAAATTTCAGGTTCAAGGTTAAAATGCATTAGGTTGAAAGGGTCATCCTCCGATGCATTCATTACCATTATAGGCAAGGTTATTCCATTTTTACGTAGCGTCACGCCTTCATCTGCATAGGCTACAGCTAAGTAGTCCACATTATGATACTCCAAGACTTTGCTAACCTCTGCACCGCCTGAGCCATAGGCTAAAGCCTTTACAACCACCATCACTTTTGTGTCAGGCTTTAAAAGGCTTCTATAAAAGCTTAAATTATGCGTAATGGCATCAAGATTTACTTCTAAAACCGTTTTGTGGCCTTTTTCAGCGATGATTTTAGAAACTCTTTCAAGTTCAAATTTTCGAGCGCCTTTGATAAGGATAAGTTCCTTGTTGAATTCTTGAATGGTGTTAGATGCTAATAGGCTTTCAGTGCTTTTGAAAAAGCTAGTTTGCATTTGAAAGGCTTCCTTGTGCTTTTCTAATTCCGGTCCTATGGCGATTAGTTTGGTGACATTCTTTTCCTTTAAAAGCCCATTAAGGGATTTGAAAAAGTCGTCAGTGATTTTGGACTGGACGAAATCTGAAAGAATTACGGTTTTATTATTCACATGTTTTTGCTGATCCATAAAGTCGAGTGCCTTTTCTAATCCAGCAGCATCATTGTTATATGTGTCATCGATCAGGTAGGAACGATTGATGGCTCTTTTCAGCTCCAATCTCATTTTAATTGGCTGAATAACATTTATTCCTTGTTGGATTTGATAAGCTTCAAGTCCTAGATGCAGGCATGTTATTATGCAGTGAACAATATTTTCAAGTGAAGCCTGGTCTTTAAAATTTAAGTTAAAGGTGGTTTGAGTATTGCCATCGTCAATGGTCAGTTCACTGCTACCAATGAACGCTACTTTATACCGAGCATTTTCGTGAAATGCCCAGCTAATTTTTTTTCCAGCATAACCTGAATCAATTTCCTTAGATAATTGAATGTAATCAGCGCAATAGATCAGGCTTTCGCTTTGAGCAAAGAGTTTTAATTTCTCTCTAATTTTCTGTTGTTCCGTCTCGAAAAATTCCTCATGTGCTGTACCGATATTGGTAAACACACCAACATTAGGTGCAAGAATATCAGCTAAATATTGCATCTCATTTGGTTGAGAGATACCTGCTTCAAAAATTCCGATTTCATGCTGATCGCTAATTGGCCAAACAGAAAGCGGTACACCAATTTGAGAATTGTAACTTTTTGGGCTTTTCAGAATGGTGAATTGGTTAGATAGAATATCCGATAACCACTCTTTAACAATAGTTTTTCCATTACTACCAGTAATACCAATCACTCGTCCAGAAAATGAGTGCCGCTTTTTTGTTGATAATTGTTGAAGGGCTTTCAAGCACGAATCGACTTGTAAAATATTTACGCCTTTTTGTTCAGGGAAGAACTCTTCGACCAGAAAATTTTTAACGCCTCTTTTAATCAAATGAGGAATAAATTCATGGGCATTGTGGTTCCTACCTTTTAGCGCAATGAATAATTCCTTCGAATTGAGTCTAATATGCCTGCTGTCGATTGAAATTTCTTCAATGTCAGTGTCCTCAGCTCTTGATAAGAACCTACCTCCAACCGTTTTCGCTATTTCTTGAATGCCCAACTGAAAATTATTAATAGAGTTTGGACCCATTAGGTACGCCCATGTCTGGAGTGCAAAGTACAACTTGGCCATCAGAATTAGGAAAACCAGTAACCAATACTTCTGACATTATTTTACCGATTTGTTTAGGCGGGAAGTTTGTTACACAAACGACTTGTTTTCCGATTAAATCATTGGGAGAATAAACGGATGTAATTTGAGCACTAGATTTTTTAATGCCCATTTCTTCTCCTAAATCGACATGAAGAATGTAGGCAGGTCGCTTAGCTTCTTTGTAAACTTCTGCTTCTACTATGGTTCCTACCTGAAGTGAAACTTTCTGAAAATCTTCCCAATCAATATGCTTCATTTTGTGCTTTTATCGACTTGAATTGCATTGCACAGAAACTTTTTTTTGTAATGCACGTAAGGCTAGTTACAAAATTTTGTTATTTTTATGACCCTTTACTGAGTAAAGTATGTTTAAAAAGGTCTCTATATACATTGCTAGTTCGCTCCTCGGAGTATGTTTTTTGAGTGTAAACGCTCAAGCGCAAGAAGAAGGTGGAGTTGAAGAAAGAGTGGTTCCAATCGTTTCAAATAGCGATTCTTCAAATGTTGAAGCACTTCCTGAAGATGGAAAATTAGAGTTATCTCCTTCAGCTGAAGTTTTAAAAGTTCCAGCCAATGAGGTGCTTTCCACTATCCCAATTAAACTAAATACTATACCTGCTAAACCGACGCCTTCAACTTCTGGAGAAGATAAAGCGAAAGTGAAGGAGGGTAAATCTGATATTTCCTTTAATATTTTCTACTTGTTGTTTTATAAGTTCAAACAAGTCGATAATTCCGGCTCCTTTTAGTCAATCCTTACCATTCACATTATAATTTTGCAATACTGTTGCAAAAACATATAATATTGCACAATGTTAAGGGCACTCCTTTTAACTTGTTGTATTTGTTTCCTTTTAGCCATACCAATAAAGGCTCAAAAGTACTGCCCGTATGAAATTGCCGGATTGGTAATTTCAGCTGAAAACGGCGAAGCTATACCATTGGCCACAGTAGAAATCCAAGAAGGTAATAAAAAGCAGACGCTTGTAAACGAAATTGATGGAACTTTTAAAGTAACTAAAGTTTGTTCGTCAGAAATATCGATCATCGTTCGATTTGTAGGTTTTCAAAAATTTGAGAAAAAGTATCAACTAAAAAATGGAATTAATAAAATTACTATCGAGTTAAAAGTTGATGTTAAGAGTCTGGATGACGTTACCGTAGAAGAGGAGAAGGTTGAAGAAATTGTTTCGTTGAAAATTGAAGAAATTGATGCTGAGGCATTAAGAAGGTCGGCAGGAGCGTCTTTGGGAGAGGCGCTAACAAGTATTACAGGAGTCAATATGCTACAAACGGGGCCAACAATTGCCAAGCCAGTCATTCATGGACTCCATAGCAATAGAATTCTTATCCTGAATAATGGTATTCGTCAAGAAGGTCAGCAATGGGGGCAAGAACATGCGCCGGAAATTGATCCTTTTGTAGCTAATAATTTAAAACTGATAAAAGGTGCAGCAGCGGTGAAGTACGGCCCTGATGCAATTGGCGGCGTTATTTTAGTTAACCCTTCCGAACTTCCTAGCACAGCATCTTTTTCGGGTAAAATCAATACAGTTGGCGCGTCAAATAGCAGGCTGTATGCAACATCCGTCTTATTAGAAGGAGGAGTCCGGGGTTTTGAAGGCTTTGGTTGGCGAGTGCAGGGTACTTTTAAAAAAGCCGGTGACTCACAAGCAGCTGATTATAGATTAACAAATACAGGGGTAGAAGAGCGCAATTTTTCAGTTGGTTTAGGCTTTCATGAAGATGATAAGGGCGTTGAAGTATTCTATAGCAGTTTCGATTCTGAATTGGGTGTTCTAAGAAGTGCTCATATCGGTAATTTGACAGATTTAGAGAGGGCAATTGAAAGCGATAGGCCCCTGTTCATCGAAGATTTTAGCTACGATATTATTAACCCTTTTCAGGACGTTCAGCATCAACTTTTTAAGGCAAATGGCCATATCGGGGATTTTTCGCTACAGTATGGTTTTCAGAAAAATGTCAGAAAGGAATTCGATGTTCGCCGTGCTGGTCGATCGGAGGTTCCCGCTTTATCTTTAGCGCTCTCCACCCATACCCTAGACGTAGATTTGGATATGGATGCAACGGGCAACTGGAAATGGGATGTGGGTGCATCATTTATGTATCAAGACAATGACAATGATTCTGAAACAGGTATCAGACCATTAATTCCAAATTTTACTAATTCAACCGCTGGGGCTCATGTCATTAGTCGTTATTTAGAATCGAAATTCGAGCTGGAAATAGGCATTAGGTACGATTTTAAGCATTACTTAATCAAGCGATTTGATCGAAATAATGTGCTTCAAAAACCTGAATTTGACTTTAGCAATGTGACTGGTTCAGCGGGAGCTATTTTCTTTTTAGATAATTCTTGGACATTGCGCACCAACGTGGGTACTGCTTGGCGAGCACCTCACGTGAATGAACTTTTCAGTGAAGGTCTTCACCATGGTGCTGCGGCACTGGAAGAAGGAAATGATCAACTCGTATCAGAAAAGTCGGTCAAATGGATTACTAGTCTCGAAAAACAGATGAGTAACATGAACTTAAGTGTTTCAGCTTACTATAACATTATCAATGATTACATTTTCTTAAGGCCTGAGAGTGTCGAGCTCACGATTAGAGGAGCATTTCCTGTTTTCAGGTATAGACAAACAGATGCCCTTTTATATGGCTTAGATATTGACTTGGATTATGATTTTTCTGAAAAATGGAAAACTAACTCGCGTGCATCTCTCATTAATGCAAAAGACAGAACGCTAGATAGCCCCTTAATTAATATTCCAACCAGTCATATAGAGAGTTCGGTGTCCTATTTTTTCAATGAAAGTAAATTAAAGAACGTTTATGCATCGGTTGGCTTTAAGGCCGTAGCGGAACAGAAAAATGCACCTAGAGTAATTAGTATTGCCGATGTTTTAGAAGCAAGAAATAATGATGTTGATCTATTCGCCAATGACCCGAGCATATTTGATTTTATAGATCCACCAAGTGGTTATGTGAATTTTGCTTTAAGCGGAGGTTTCGATTGGCCAATGCAGAATGGTCATGTATTGAATGTATTCGTGTCCGTTGATAACCTGTTAAATAACAGTTATAGAGACTATTTGAATAGATTTAGATATTATGCCGATGACTTGGGCAGAAACGTTAGTCTAAAACTGAGCTATACGTTCTAAGACTTACTACTTAAGTAAGTTTTCAATGTCCTTAAGACTTAGGTTGCCTTCGTAATACGCTCTACCGAAAATTACTCCTTTAACGCCTGTATCTTCAAGCCTCTTGATATCGTCAATTGACCTTACGCCACCACTGGCCAAGAAATGAACATTAGGGAATTTCTTCACAAGCCCTTCGTACATTTCAAAATTTGGTCCTTCTTGAATCCCATCTTTCTCTACATCAGAGCTTTTAACATATTTAATTCCACGCATATAGAAATAGTCGATATGTTCTTCCATTTCTATTTTGGTGTTCTTTTGCCATCCACGAATAGCGATTTTACCGTCTTTTGCGTCGGCACCTAGCGTGATTTTCTCACGACCGTAAGACATCATCCAAGAAGAGAATAATTCCTTCTTATCGATGGCTATGGAAGCTGCGGTAATAGAGCTAGCGCCATATTCATAAGCCTTGCTGATGTCTCCATCAGTGGAAATACCACCACTAAAATCAATTTTAAGGTTGGTATAGCCAGCAATTGCCTCTAGAATATGGTAGTTTACCGGACTCCCTTTCCTAGCACCATCTAAGTCGACAATGTGAATCTTTTTGATTCCGTATTCTTCAAACTGTCGTGCAATATCAACAGGGCTATCTTTATAAACTTTTTCATTGGAGTAATCCCCCTGCTTAAGTCTAGTCAGTTTGCCATTGATAATTGATATTGAAGGAATAATTTGAATCATATGTTTCTCTTGTACAAATCGGAAAACGGTCAAAAATAGCAATTTTTAAACGAGCTCTGGTAAAGTCAAGTTTAAATAATTGTTACAACCGAAGCCTATGAAAATAAGGAATATTAGCGAGTTTCCCTAGATAAAAGTGCTGTTTTCGTCAAGAAGCCTGAGCGTCCGTAATCAGTTTGAAACCTGAGCCATGTAATGTCATAATTTGAACAGTTGGGTCTACTTTCAGGTGCTTTCTTAACTTGGCGATATAGACATCCATGCTTCTCGCATTGAAGTAACTATCGTCTCTCCAAATCAATTTAAGGGCTACAGATCTATCTAAAGGCTGGTTTATGTGTAAACAAAGCAGTCTCAATAGTTCGGACTCCTTCGATGTGAGCTTTGTCTGATTATTGCCTTCGCTTAAAAGTTGTTTATCATAATCGTAGTGGAAGTTTCCAAAATCGAATGATTTCTGATCTGAAATTTGAGGGTTCTTTTCGGCAGTTCGCCTGAGTATAGCTTGAATCCTTAATAAGAGTTCTTCCATGCTGAAAGGCTTGGTAATATAGTCGTCTGCGCCAATCTTAAAGCCCTCAACCGTATCCTCTTTCATAGATTTGGCCGTTAGGAAGATGATCGGTGTGACAGAGTCATTTTTTCTGATTTCCTTGGCCATAGAGAAGCCGTCTTTCTTAGGCAACATAACATCGAAAAGACATAGATCGTATGACTCTCTTTTAAAAGCGTTTAAGCCTTCTTCTCCGTCGCGACAGAGCTTGGTTTCATACCCTTTCAAGCTTAGGTATTCATTTAATATCTGACCTAAGTTGAGGTCATCTTCTACAAGTAAGATTTTGAAACTAGCCATGATTAAAAGGTAAAAATATTTTGAATGTGCTTCCTTTTCCGAGTTCACTTTTTACGTTGACCGATCCTGCATGCATATCGACAATTGTCTTTACATAGGAGAGTCCTAAGCCAAAACCCTTTACATCGTGAACATTTCCAGTAGATACTCGGTAGAACTTCTCGAAAATTTTCTCAATGGCCTCTTTAGACATACCTATACCTGCATCTGTAATTTTTAAAATAATTCCAGATGAAATATTATCGGTTCGGATGTGTATTTGAGGAGGTTCGGGGGAATATTTGTTAGCATTATCGAGCAAATTATAAATAATGTTTGTCAAATGAACGGGGTCAGCTTCTAATACAGAGTTTGATGCATGTAGTTGACTCGTAACCTGTCCGCCACGCTTTTCGACAAGGATATTTATGTTCACGAGCGCTTTTTCAATTACTCCATGAATGTCTATTTCCTCGAATTTTAATTTAAAATCTTTTTTGTCTAGGCTAGCAATTTGAAGAACCTTCTCCACTTGCATGCCTAGCCTTTTGTTCTCATCGCGAATCACTTGTACGTATCGATCTACAATGGCTGGATTGCCTTTCATATCATTGTCCTGCAGTGCTTCAGTTGCTAAAGAAACTGTGGCAATCGGTGTTTTAAACTCGTGCGTCATATTATTCACGAAGTCGCTCTTGATTTCAGAAATCTTTTTCTGTTTTAGAATGACCATAATGGCGTATCCAAAACAGCCAATCACAAGGATGAGTAATAAACCTGATGCTGAAAGAGGAATGATGGCTTTGTTCGATAAATAGCTTTTCTGTTTTGGAAAGTCAATGGCTAGATAAAATTCTTTGTCAATCAAATCCATTGGAAATAGATTCACTTTTAATTCTGATGATTTAACGCTCTCACGATCACTTTCTTGGTTGGCATTAAATAGTTTTAGTTCATTGGAAGGCGCATGTAGAATTCCATAGTTATAAGGAATATTAACACCCCTGTTTTCTAAGCCTTGCGCGATTAGCGTGTCTAGTTTTAAAGGATCAATTCTTGTAAATAGTTGCTCACTTCCAGCCAGATGGTTAGCCCAACGCCGTTTTAATGTATTCAGCTGGCGTTCCATTTGAAGCTGTTGCTGCCGTGGGTCTATGCCTTGTGCCGCATAATTATTGGGTAATGCTCGAGATAATCCTTCAATATCAAGCTCTATTAAAATTTGTCCATTTCTTTCGTCAAGTTGAACGCGGAAAAATGCCTGTACAAATTCCTCTGGAGGGGAAGGCATAGGAGAAGCGGAAACAGTTTCCGGATTATTGACATTGGAAGCATTACGTAAGGAATCTCTATAAACAGGTTGATCTGCCCGTCTTAGTGGAGGCCTAGTTCCCATATTGGCTTCAAGGAAACTAACCCCTTGTTCAATGGCTAGTGTTTGCGTAACTTCATTTAAAGCCTCGTTTACACTCTGATTGAAGCGCTCCTTATTCACTTTGGTAACCTCTGTGATCCAATAGTATTGGAACCCAACTAAGCCTAGAAGGGCGAAGCTCAGCAAGCCAATTAACCATCGTATTCGAACACGAGTCATATCCAAAAGTACTCTAATTATTACCCTAGAGCATCAGGTTAACATTAATTAACATCGTTTAACCGACCTTTAACATCGTTTTGCATTTCATACAAGTACTTTTATATCAAGTCATTAACGATTATTTAATTATGAATTATTTAAAACAGCAAAAAGCAAAAATAGTAGCCACAGTGCTACTCATGATGCTCATAGGTTTCGGTCAAACCTTAAACGCGCAAGATGAAGGTAAAAGAGAAAGTCAGTCCGTTTCTATTTCCACCACGGAAGACGGTAAAGTCAAGTTGAAAGTGAAAAAGATTGTGGGCAATGATGAAACCACATTTGAAAAAACTTATGACTCTCATGAAGACATGAAGAATGACCCTGATCTGGAGAAATATGGCATCGACCTCAGAACTTCTTTCTCTTTTGGAGGAACAAACAGTTCACCTAAGTTTTTCTTGCGCAATGGACCTGGAAACAGTTTTTGGGATGATCATGATTTTGATGTAGACTCTTTAAGAAGCAGCCTGAGAGGTATGATGAAAGGTTTTGGACCGAATGTATTTTCATTTGGTTTCGATGACGACGAGTTTATGGACATGGATTCGCTGATGCAGCGCTTCAGCTTTAAAAATGATAATGGTCGTTTCTTTTTCAACGATCAAGAATTCATGGATATGGATTCCTTGAGAGATGCACTAAAAGACCAGTTTGGCAATATGAAGTTCGACTTTGATTTCGATTTCGATGATGACGACAATGGTTCTTTCAGAACCTGGAGGTTTGGTGACGATGACGATGATGTGAAGGTTATTTCCCGAGTGAAGGTTTTTGTAAGGTCAGCAAGTGAAAAAGATAAAGAAGTAGCTGGGACCGAAGAAATGGAGCGTTTAGAATTAAGAGATATTAATTTTTACCCTAACCCGAGCGATGGTCGATTTGATGTAGAGCTTGAAACAGGTAGCGAGTCGGATATCAGAGTAGTCATTGTCGACCCTAATGGCAATGAGGTTTATAATAGAACTGGCGCTCCTCGCAATGGCCGATATGACTTCCGAGTAGACCTTAGCGACGAAGATCCTGGGATCTATATTATGAAAGTAGTACAGAACAACAAGGCCCTAACGAAAAGAGTAATTATAGAATAATAAGATACGCTTTCAATTTGTTTAGTGAGAGGAAGTTCTAAAAGCTTCCTCTTTTTCTTTTTTAGCGCTTATATTTGCCGCTCAATTTATTGATCATGTTACTTGAAAACGACAGATATAATGTACAAGGCGTCGATTTACTCGACCTTGCCAAAGCATATGGCACGCCTTTGTACGTCTATGATGCCGATAAGATTCGTGCACAGTTTGACCGACTAAATAACGCCTTTGGTGGTGTGAAGCTTAAGGTCAAATATGCTTGTAAATCTTTGACAAATCTGTCTATTCTCAAGTTGCTTAGAAGCTATGGATCAGAACTAGATTGTGTTTCTATTCAAGAAGTGCGATTGGGCTTAAGGGCAGGGTTTACTCCAGATCAAATTTTGTATACGCCAAATTGTGTTTCTTTTAATGAAATAAAGGAAGCAGTAGAAATCGGTGTGATGATTAACCTTGATAATATTTCTATTCTGGAGCAATTTGGACATGAATTCCATGGTTCAGTACCTGTTTGCATCCGATTGAACCCTCATATTATGGCTGGAGGGAATAAAAAGATATCGACAGGTCACGCCGATTCTAAGTTTGGTATTTCTATTTACCAAATGGCTCATATTCTCCGTGTTGTAAAAACTTACGATTTGAATGTGGTAGGGCTGCACATGCATACAGGGTCTGACATTTTAGACTCAGAAGTATTCTTACGTGCCTCTGAAATTCTTTTTGATACTGCCAAAAATTTCGAGAACCTTCAGTTTATTGATTTTGGATCAGGTTTTAAAGTGGCATATAAGTCTGGAGATATCACTACGGATATAGAAGACTTAGGGAAGAAACTGGGTGAGTCATTCAAGAATTTTTGTGCCGACTATGGCAGAGAACTTGAAATGTGGTTCGAGCCAGGAAAATATATAGTGAGTGAGGCAGGCTTATTTTTAGTAAAAACTAACGTGGTAAAAACCACACCAGCCACCGTTTTTGTAGGAGTAGATTCAGGAATGAACCATTTGGTTAGACCTATGATGTACGATTCCTATCACGAGATTGTCAATATTTCTAACTCTTCTGATACCAAACGGGTTTACACTGTAGTGGGGTATATCTGCGAGACAGACACTTTTGGTCTAGATAGAAAACTTGACGAAGTAAAAGAAGGAGATATTTTGGCTTTTAAAAATGCTGGTGCTTATGCATTTAGTATGGCTTCTAATTATAATTCAAGGTTGAAACCTGCCGAGGTATTAATACTGAATGGCGAGGCACATTTGATAAGAAAGCGTGAAGAGTTCGAAGATTTGATAAGAAATCAAGTTGAGATTGATATTTAATTAAAAAAAGCCCCTTTTATCTGTTTGGCATATTGCTTGTACGTTTCAATAAATCAGTATTTTAGCATACAGAAACGCAAATAATTATGAAAAGATCAATTCAAGTAGTCGTTCTTCTAGGAATCATGATGGCATCATTCACTTTCAAGGATCAGGATAATACCTTAAAGAAGAGCATGGAAGCAGGAAAAAGCACTTACAGCGCCGTATGTTTAGCCTGCCATATGGATAGTGGCCAAGGTATCCCAACTGTTTTTCCTCCTTTAGCTAAATCAGACTATTTAATGAAAGATGTAGATAGAGCTATCGCTGGCCTTATTAAAGGATTATCAGGTGAAATTGAGGTGAATGGCACTAAATACAATCAAGTAATGCCAGCTAGCGGTCTTGACGATCAGGACATTGCTGATGTATTGAACTATGTCATGAATTCTTGGGAAAACAAATCTAAGACTACCCTTACAAAAGCCAAAGTCGCCAAAGTAAGAGCTAGTTTGAAATAGCTTTTTCTATACTAAAATTTTCTAAGGGCAGTTAATAGCTAAAGTGATGCACAGAATTTCTGTAAACTCAATAAAGTTCATCATGAAAAGGATATTCGCTGCCTTAGTAGTTTTATCAATTTGTGCCAATGGTTGTAAAGATTCTGGCCAAGACACCAACCCTCAGTTGGATGACCAAGAATTGAGTGATCTATTTTCTGATAGACAGTCTTTAGGTGAAATTCAAATCTCTGATTTAGATGAAGCCTCAGGCTTAGCACACAGTAGGTCGAACCCACTTTATTTGTGGTCTCATAATGATAGCGGTGGAGATCCTGTACTTTTTCTGATGACTGAAGCGGGTGCAGATTCAGGTCGATTTGTGATTGATGGTGCTCAGAATTTGGACTGGGAAGATGTTGCCATCGGTACAGGGCCTGTTCCTAATACAAACTATTTATATGCAGGTGACATTGGCGATAACCGAGGAGAACGACCCAGTAGAGCTATATATAGGGTTCCAGAGCCAGATTTAAACGTGGCTGATATACCGGCTACTTCGACACTTTCCAACGTAGAAACGATTAATTATGTCTATGAAGATGGTCCGAGAGATGCAGAAGCACTTATGGTAGACCCTTCTTCTAATGATGTTTATATCGTCTCAAAAAGGGAGGCAAGCGTAATCCTTTATGTATTACCTTTTCCACAGAATTTAGCAGAGATGGATACTGCCGAAAGAGTTACCGTATTGCCATTTACTCAAATTACAGCGGCAGATATTTCCCTAGATGGTAGTCAAGTATTGATTAAAAATTATTTGAATATTTATCATTGGGTAAAAACTGGAAATGAAAGTATAGGAGAACTTTTAGCCACTACCCCTTCTAAACTCAATTATACTGTTGAGCCACAAGGCGAAGCCATAGCTTGGCATACCAATGGCAATCAGTTTTATACTATTAGTGAATTAGCAAATAATCAGCCGGTGGTACTTTACTCTTATAGTAGAAATTAACTAGCGCTAATCGTATTTAAGGTAGCCGTGAAAGCGTTGTAATAAGACCTTCCAATAGGAATCTTCTTTTCTCCCAAATAAACAAAGTTCGTATCAATAGCTGTTACAGCTTCAACAAGCACTACAAATGACTTATGAACACGTAAAAACCTGTCTTTAGGTAGTTTATCCGTTATTTCCTTTAAAGACTTTCTAATGGTATAATCTCTACCATCACTCGCATGAATGGTGATGTGGTTTCCATCCGCTTCAATCCAATGCAGGTCTTCGTACTTAACCTTTTCTAAAAGACTCTTTTTCTTAACAAAAATGGAATCGTTGCTATAAGTAGTTGGGTTGGCAGCAACCATAGGGCCGGCAGCAGCATTTCCAGCAACTCTGTTTTTATTAAACAAGGCTACCTCAATGGCCGCATACACGTCATCCTTAGTAAAAGGCTTTACAATAAAACCTAAAGGCTGCGTATGTTTAGCACGGTTAATCGTTTCTTTATCAGAATAAGATGTGATGTATACGAATGGAACCTTGTATTGCTCTTTAATGATAGCACCAAGCTCAATTCCGTCTTGATCTCCCTTTATTTTCACATCTAAGAGCACCAAATCAGGTCTAGAACTCTTTATTGCTTTGATGGCTTGGTTTGCGGAGTTGGCAATTTCCGTTTCTTCGTAGCCGAAAATACTTAACATTTCTTGTAGATTCTCCGCAATAAACGGTTCATCCTCGACAATCAATATCCTCGGACTTTGGCTATAGGCCTGTTCCATGTTAGAGACTTTATTTAGGTGAATATCTGAAATTATTATTTTAATTGGCTCAATACCATTAAAATAGTACTTTAAAAATAATCAATTTCATGGCTGACGAAGCAATAGTGTGATGGAAAACATTTTTAGGGATACTTTAAACGATTTTGCGGATGCGAAGAAGAGGGAGGTCGATCTATCCTCAGTTATCTCTAATCTTACAGAAACAGTCTGGTCGATAAATCTTACTTCAGAACCATATGAAATTATTTATCATAACGACCCCTTAGCTCAACATGGTAATATAGAGCAACTTGAATTACCCCCGAAAACCATTGAAGAATGGCAAAAACTAATTCATCCGGATGATAGAGATCGGGTTTTAGAAGAAATGGTTAATGCCCTTGGAACAGGTTTTGCGAGTTATTCCTACAGGGTAAAGAGAAAGGGCGTAGAATATCGGTACGCTAGAGATAGGGTAAGTGTATTTTTCGAAGATGATAGACCAATCAGAATTGATGGTATCAGTATTGACATTGACAGCATTCGAAGGTCAAGGTTGAACCTAGAGCTAAGCCAGCAACGCTTGAAAAGTATTGTTGATGCTTTACCAGATCCTGTTTTTATTTCTACAAAAGAGGGAGGTACTTCCATTTTTGCGAATGAAATACTCTTCAAAGTTTATGAAATGTCGCCTTCCGACTTCCTGGGAAAAAAGGTGATTCAGTTTTATGAAAATTTTGAGGGGAGAAAGGCTTATATAGAAGACCTTACGCGCTATGGCCATGTGCAGAATCATGAATTACTGCTAAAAAACAAGAATGGTGAATCGTTTTGGGTAAGCGCCTCTACGATGCCGCTTGAATTCCAAAATCAAGAATGTTTTATTACCATACTTCAAGATGTAACAGTAAGAAAGAACCTAGAACGAGAAATTAAGGAAAGTAATGAACGATATCAGCTGGCTGTTGAGGGTACAAACGATGTAATCTGGGAGTATGACTTTGTGTCTAAATACTCCTATTTATCACCACAATTCTGGGAAGGAATGGAAATACCTCCTGAAGTTAGGCCACTAGATGACAAGCTGATTTCGAAATATATAATTGCAGAGGAGGCGCAAGAATTTATTGATAAAATTAATGCCACTTATAAAGCGCAAGAAGGCGATCTAACCTTAGAGATTAGGCTTGTCGCTAAAAATGGAAGAATTATTTGGGCTCTTTTCAAGGCTCGAATTATTTACAATAGTCAAGGCAAACCGCAACGAGCTGTTGGATCATTATCCAATATCACTTCGCTAAAAGAAGCACAGTCTCAGTTGCAAGAAAGTGAAGCGAAATACAAGCTTATTTCCGAGAACTCGAGTGATTGTATTTGCCTGCATGAAGTTACAGGTGAGTTTGTTTTTGTAAGCCCATCTTCAACTGATGTATTAGGATACACGCCTGAAGAAATGCAAAAACTCGGCTTAGAAGAGTTTATTGAGGAAGAGAATAGAAACTTGCTTAGAGATACGATATTGTCTGTCATTAGAGGAGAGCAGAAAACGGCGACAATGGTGTATCAGGCTTACGATATCAATAACCAGAAGCAGTGGCTAGAAACCGTGGCAGGTGCCATTTTTGACAACGAAACCGAAAGGGCCATTTATCTCCAAACATCTACAAGAAACGTAACGGATAGAATTGAAGCGCAACAAAAGCTAAAAGAGAGCCAAGAACGATATAAGCTAATCACAGAAAATTCGAACGACATCGTATCACTTATGGATACTAAAGGAGATTATATCTTTATCTCACCTTCCATAAAAGATACAATGGGCTATGCGCCTGAAGAAATGTTGGGTAGAAATACCACTGAGTTTATTCATCCTGAAGACTTACCAATGATTGCTGGTTCCATGCAGGAGGCCATCGAAAATAAGGTTAAAGATAGCTCAGCTGAATTTAGGTTCCTTCATAAGTCTGGAGAATGGCGCTGGGTAAAAGTCACTGGAGGTATAATTCTCAATGATGAGGAGGAAGCAATTTACATACGTTCCAATAAAACAGATATTACCGAAAAGAAAATTACAGAAGACAAACTTAGAGAACAAGAAGAGCAGTATAAGTTGGTTTCTGAAAATTCAGGAGATGTAATTGCTCTACATGATCTCGCCGGAAACTTCACCTTTGTTTCTCCTTCTTGCTATCGATTAGCGGGTTTAACTGTGGAAGAAACAATGGCGATTACTGATGTCTATCAACATGTTCATCCAGAAGATAGCGAGAAATTAGGCCAAGCTATTAAAGATACCATCAAGAACGGAAGAAAAGATACCATTACGTCTTTCCGCCTGAAAAAGAAAGATGGTGAGTACCTCTGGGTGGGCATTTCTATGACCGCTATTCTAGATAGCGATCAGCGGACTAAATACATTCAATCTTCTACCCGAGACATTTCTGAAATTATTAAAGTTCTGGATAAAGAACGCCAGTTAAATAAACTCAAGTCAAGTTTCATATCTATGGCTTCGCACGAGTTTAGAACCCCATTAACCACTATTCAATCGAGTAATGAGTTAATTGCGATGTACTTAGATAAATCTAGTGTTCCAGTTGACTTAAAGCTTTCTAAACACGTAACCCGAATCAGAACAGAACTCGAGCGACTGAACTCACTACTGAAAGATGTCTTTACCTTGGGGAGGTTAGATGTTGGTAAAGCTAGACTGAATAAAGAGATTACTTCAATTACAGGTATTGCCAAGCAAGTGGTACTAGAAAACTCGGTGCCATTTAAGAATAGAGGTATTGATATAAAAACCGAAGGTAAGGAACGTCAGGTTTTGCTTGATAGTTTGCTGATAAGTCATGTGCTTTCTAACCTACTGAACAATGCCCTAAAATATTCAGTAGATAAAAAGAACCCAGAATTACTGATCTCTTTCGAGGAAAAATCTCTTCGATTGGCCATCACCGATTTTGGTATAGGCATACCAAAGAAAGATCAAGCTGGTCTTTTTGAATCCTTTTCTAGAGCGTCAAACGTAGGAGACATCGAAGGTACAGGCCTAGGCTTAGTTATTGTTAAACAGTTCGTTGAGATGCATGGTGGCACCATCGACTATGAAACAAAAGTGAATGAAGGGACTACTTTTACGGTAATTCTTCCAGACTTAAGCTAAACACAAAAGTGCCTTAAAAGTAGAAACCAAATTTAACCAAAGGCAATAACGATTCTTCTGACTTTGCTAAAAGTAAGTTTACAGCGAAGCTACCAAAAGGGGTGATATAAAATCCCCCTCCATAGCCATGGTGAAGCGTTTCAGAATCTTCGCCGTCAACCCAAACTTTACCAATATCATTGAAAAGTATTAAGCCAACTTTAGAAGGTAAGATATAGTTTCTCCATTCGAATAAGTCTATTCTTAAATCTACCTGATGGTAAAAGCTGCTTTCCCCAGCAAACCTAAATCTTCTATAACCTCTAAGCGTGTTAAAACCATCTAAAAGACTCGCCTGAAAGAACTCGAAGTCACCAAAACTTTTCTGATACCCCACTCTAGTAGCCAAAGAAGTTCTTTCGAATGGCCCGAGTGCCCAGCGGAAGGTCAGGTCGGAATTCCATTGTGCACTATTCTGCGAATTATCATTTAACCCACCATTATAGTTCAATGTAGTATTAAAAGTGATCCCTCGTTTTGGAACAACACCTTCCGTTTTAGTATCAAAATGCAAACCGATGCTGCCACCTAAATATTCTTTGCCATCGAATAAACCAGCCGCATCTAGTCCATTATTTGTGAAGTCACCAATAAAGCGATCTGTGCTCTCTTGGATTTCAATTCTTGAATAGTGAGTACCTAAATTCACGTTGCCCTTAGTGCCCAAGTTGATGTTTAGCGAAGGACTAATCGATACTTCTTGAAATCTTGTTCTATAGAAAGTCAAATCTAAGTCCTCATTATAATCAGTCTCATTTCCAAGCCCAAAGAAGTTATTTACAAAGTTGGGAGCTTTAATACTAGCATCTAAAAGGAAGTCAGCCTTACCGATGGCATCAGTAAATTCACCGCTATATTCAATATTATATGAAGATGTCGCTAAGGCATAATTGGCAGTAAAGCTTTGCTGTGATGCGAATGGCTCTTTTCTAAACCCATCCTTTTTGAACATCATTCCGGCGCCTATGAAAATACCGTCGTCAGGGTTAAAGTTGAACGACAATAGCGGCATCCTCACATCAAAGTCGAATTCCTCCATGTTGTACCTGTTGATATCAGGATCATTGTCCGTTCTAAGGTCTTTGGTTTCAAGGCTAGCATTTAATTCATTGCCTGTCAGCGCATCGTAAACGATCGTCTTTTTCTTACCGCTTTTTACATTGCTTTCGTCGGTGATTATGTCTTTGTCATCACCCGCGATAATTCTTATGATAATGCCCTTTTTTACCTCACCTTTTACTTTAAAAACGTCTTCACCTCCAAAGCCGAAAAGCCTAACCTCATCAGTAATCGAAGTTTTGAAAGTTCTGTCGTAAAGGACCTTGTCTAAGTTTCCTTTCTTAGTGATTTTTCTAACCAAAACGCGTGTGTTTTCATCATCAATTCGTTCAACTTCGAATTGCTCGCGCTTATCGCTACCCAAAACATCAACGCCTTTAGAGATAAATCGAAAGTATTCTTCGGCCGATTTAGCCAGCTGGTCTCTTCTAGTTTTTAACTTTCTAATAATCTCTTTTCCGCGGAGATCATAAATCTCGTCAGGCCAAATTCTGATAGCGTCTTCAATTACTTTATCAGTTAAAGCTTCCTTGAGTTCATTGGCCTGGTAAATCCAGTCTTCTAAAGAAGGCTCTGTCATAAAATACCTATCGAACCACCTAATTCTATAGAAGCCATAGGCAGGGGTATAGCTGATTTCCTCTTCGAAACCTTTAAATGCAGGTTGTGCCCATTTTGAAGCGGCTAACTTTTTGAAGGCACCTTCGCCAGCAAAGAATACTTGGTCTCTATCTCTAGGAATAGGTTTATAAGTCTTTTCATCGTCTTTGCCGTCATATTCAATCCAACGCCACTGATCATCATGCCTGTCCCAATCGCCTAACCACATGTCGAAAAGTCTGTTTCTAACAACAAACTTTTGGTCAACCATATTATCGTTGTCTTTTTTAAGCTTAGCGTATAAATCTGGGCTAGAAATTACGTCATCCGCTGCGCCGAACATTTCTTCTTTTGCCTGTTTTTTATTCACTCGTTCTTCAAAAATGGCGAGTGAATTAGCGAGCTCTTTTCTGTAGATTCCAAATCTCGGATCGTCTGGTATGAAGACAATTTTTGGGTTCGCATGAAAAATACCCGCAGCATCAGCCAAAGGCGGTACAACTAATGGGGCATAAGGGTGAGAGGCAGAAATTCCATCTTGAACTACGCTTTTGATAAATGTATTTCGGAGTTCAGGTGGCAGCGTTAAAGCTGGATTCTTATCCATCGATCGGAGCACATATTGCTTGCCATCAGCTGCTTTTAATCGAAGCGATGTGGTTTGGTGTCCGCCACCTTTTTGGATTACCGATAACCCTCCTTTTTCTGTAGCAATATCAAAAATTGGGAAGTTTAGCTCAGCCGCCCATTCCTTCCGATGGTTTTCTCCCAATAGTGATTTATGAAACTTAGACCTTCCTATATATTTCTTACTTGCAGCAAAGACAGTATCCTTCCCTTGAAAAGAAATATTACTATATGCTTTTAAAAGATCTTCTGGCTTAGGGCTAAAAGGCTTTTCAGAAATCACAGTATTATAAATCGATTTTGCCTCATTATTTTCTGGTGTAAAGAAGTGTAATTCTGTGCGACCATTTTCAAAGTAATCAAGCCTTGCAAACCCCATTGTATTTGCCGCAAACTGAGCATCGCCTTTTTGCTTAACATGTGCATTATTTTTTGCACCAGCACCACTTACGATAAAGTGCATACCCTCTTTTTCAATATGCTCTAGGGCGTGCTCATGACCTGCAACGTGAACAATGTCTGGGTGCTCCGACATCAGTGAAACCATACCATCTCTAAACCTCTTATACTGTGGATGGGAGGTGTCTTGAATATTGCCAAACCATTTTCTATAGAGGGGATAAATAGAACCAAGTACTGGCAGTGGTAAGTAGAAGTTTTTGAGCTTTTTTGAAGCAGTAAGTGGGAACAAATGATCTTTAAAGCTAAAAACACCACCATGAATCCCATAGGTGTACATCGGGTGATGCGTAGCCACAATTACTTTTTTATGAGCGTTTCGTTTTAAAGCATCTTGAAATAAGGCGGCTACTTGGGTAAGACTTAATACGCCACAACCTAGAGTCGGTTTGTTACTCTTATGTAAGAACCATTGCGTATCAACTAAGATTAATGTCATCTTATCGTTCAGTTCTACTTCAACTGGTCCCGGACAGCCTCTTGAAGGCAACCATACATCGGCACTATCCAAGGCATTTTCTACATACTGTTCTTGCAATCTCAGCCACTCTAAACCATTGTCCCGTCCTTGTGCCCAATCATGGTTCCCTGGTACAAATACTATATTACCCTTAAAATCTTTTACTGCATTTATTTGCCCATCTGCGGCTTTTTCCGCTTCGCGACGCAATGGGTGCCCTACAGGAGGCATCCCTTTCGGGTAGATATTATCGCCTAAAAAGACGACGCTACCTTTGTTGCCAACTTTATCCAGTTCCTTTTTTAACAACTCGAGTACTGGGTTTTCATAAGGCTCACCAGCATCTCCAATCAAGAATACTGAATGGATTGGTTTGTCTTGGTATGCATTTGTTGAATTAAAACCGAAGAGTAAGAGAAGCGTGAAAGCGAATAGCAGGCGGATTTTCATGTTAGTGAGAAGTTTGGCTGATGTAGTAACCGTTCTTGACTTAAAATAATTCTTTTCAAAGAAACATATGCTACAAAAAAGATAATATTCTTGCGCATTTGGGTTGTCAATTCGCCTTAAATTTCAAGACTACCCCACCTTCACCATCTACTTCGCTAGAAATAAACATATCGCCGTTGGGGGCAAATGCGATCCCCTCAGGTTGAGGGAAAATTGTGCTTTTGAGCTTGCTTAAGTGTAATGGCTCACCTTCTGGGCTACACACGAGCAGTGATTGACCTGCTGCAGCAATGATATATACTTCCCTTGTAAGAGGGTGCACTGCTACCCCTGACGGTTTGAATTTGTATTTATCGCCAAGAACCCGTTTTAAATCTTTATGCTTTACAATATGAATGGGAGTCTTTTTAAATTTTTCAGTTTCCAAATGAAAACCATAAATCGCTTTTCCCTTTACGCTTACGTCTTTGATATCACCATCCTCTTTTAAGGCGAATAAAAGGTGACCTGTCTGTGCATCATAACCTAAGCCTTCCACATTATTACCAGAATCGAAAGGAGTCTTTATTTTCTCAACAACGCCTTCCATTTTCACATTGAACCTATAAAGTTTTCCGTTGCTTTCGATGGCGTAGATATAATCACCTACACGTTCTAATCCTTCAAAATCACCATTCCCTTCAAACCGAACCCGATGTACAATTTTCTTTGTATTTAAATCAAGCACATACATTCTCCCCTTCTCATCGTTGAGCATCGCCAATTGATCTTTTTGGTAGAACGTAAGCGCAGAAACCTCTTCTAGATACTCAGGTAGTACATAGCGTTCGTCCGGATTATCAATGTCGTAAGCCAATTTGTTCTGCTCCTGACTTACAAGCCCAAAAGAATTTGAGAGCAAGAATAAAATAAAGAAGGTCTTAAACGTTTTTTTCATGATTGATGGAACAAAAATACGCAGCTTATGATTCATCATATATACTAGACTTGTCTTATTGTAACCTATAAGTCAAACAAAAAGGGTCATTGTATGTAATTTAAAATGAGCAGCTTATATTTATACGCTTTAAAACCTAATTGTGGCAGGCAATAATATTGTAGAAAAAACTGAGGCATACGCCAAATCAATTCTGGAAAATGAGATTCCAGAAAAGTTCGTATATCACGACGACTACCATACGAGTAGAGTTGTAAAGGCGAGCCAAATGATTGGTAAAGAATGTGGCTTGGGTGAAGATGATATTGAGGTACTTACTATTGCTGCTTGGTTTCATGATACGGGTTATCGTGAGGGTTGCGAAAACCATGAACAGTCAAGCGCCAAAATCGCAAAGAACTTTCTAGAAGAAGCGTCTTATCCGGAGGATAAAATTGCAAAAGTAGTTGGTTGTATTGCGGCTACAAAAATGCCGCAAAGCCCCAAGAATTTACTTGAGCAAGTAATATGCGATGCCGATTTGCATCACCTGGCATGTGATGACTATCAAAAGATGGCCGCTAAAATGCACAAGGAAGTTGAGCATATGAAAGGCCAAGAAATTGCCGATGACGACTGGAATGAGATGAATTATAAATTCTTCAAAGACCATGAGTTTTTTACATCGTATGGCAAGCAATTTCTGGGGCCAATAAAAGATCAAAATTTGCAGACAATAAAAAAGGCGTACAAAAGCAAAAAGAAAGAGGCCAAGTACATAGCCGAGCTGGAAGCAAAAGTGACTAAACTTGAGAAAAAAGTTACTTTAAAGCCAGATAGAGGTGTAGAAACTATGTTTCGAACCACTTCGAAAAACCATCTGGAATTGAGTGCAATGGCTGACAATAAGGCCAACATTATGATTTCGGTAAACACCATTATTCTTTCAGTAGTTGTTTCAGTATTGATCAGAAAACTGAATGAATATCCTAACCTAGTTATACCAACTATAATGTTGGTTGTGGTGTGTCTTACCACAATTGTATTGGCTATTTTGGCGACGCGACCGAATGTGTCTTCTGGTGTTTTTACCGACGATGACGTATTGGATAGAAAAACCAACTTATTATTCTTCGGAAACTTCCATAAAATGAAACTCGATCGGTACGATTGGGCGATGAAAGAAATGATGAAGGACGCAGATTACCTTTATGGTAGTATGATCAAAGATATTTACTTTCTGGGCGTAGTGCTTGGTAAGAAATACAAACTTCTTCGTGGTTGTTATACCACGTTCATGATCGGCTTTGTACTCTCCATACTAGCATTTGTATGTGCAATGTTGCTTTTTCCACCGCAGGAACAAGGTGGGTTTTACACTTTTTAGAAAAAGCGTAGCTTAGTTATACTAAGTCAATCGCTATGCTCAAGAATTATTTTTTAATCGTCCTTCGTACAATTCGTAAAAACCCTGGATATGCCGGTGTTAATATCCTCGGTCTCACACTAGGTATCACTGCCTTTCTGCTGATTGTGCTCGTTGTTAGGTACGAAACCAGTTACGACAAATTCCACACAGATAGCGATAAGATTTTCCGAATTAATAATGAGCTTCAGCTTTCCAGCGGAAATTATAAATATCCCAACACAGGCTCAGCATTAGGGCCCGCTTTATATAATGAGCTGCCAGAAGTGACTGCCTTTACAAGAATAGGTGCCGCTGGTCAGCAGATCATTATTGAGGTTGATACCGAACTTTTTAAAGAAGAAGATCACTTTTTTGCGGATTCCACTTTCCTAGAATTTTTCAATTTTGAGCTCCTAAGGGGCCAAGCCACTGAAGTACTCGATGATCCAAACACAGTAGTGCTCACAGAATCTGCCGCCATGCGCTATTTTGGATCTTTAGATGTTGTTGGTAAAGAGTTCACCGTAAAAGGCGGAAATGATATAAATTATACCGTTACGGGACTTTTAAAAGACCTTCCGAAGAATTCACACATTCAGTTTCAAATGCTATTGTCAATTGAAACTTTAAGGAGTCTGGGCAATGCTTTGAATGGCTGGAACGGAAACGGCTTTTATACATATATCAGGATAACTGACCCTATGCATGCCGATAGAGTTTCTGCCAAAATGATTGAACTTAGAGATAAGAATGTTCCGGAAGAACAGCGAAACACTTTTAACCCTGATTTAACGGCCTTTGAAGACATCCACTTAAAATCAAACCTGAGGAATGAAATTGTAACGAATGGTAGCATGGATGTTGTTTATATTTTTACAGCCATCGCCGTTTTCGTTTTATTGATTGCCGGTATTAATTACATGAATTTAGCCACTGCAAGATCGGCAAAAAGAGCTCAGGAAGTGGGGATTCGAAAGGTACTAGGGGCCTACAAAAAACAGCTTGTCACTCAGTTTTTAAGTGAGTCGATTATTCTGACCATAATATCTACCCTGCTTTCTATTGGTCTAGTATTGTTATTAATTACCCCTTTTGGAAACTATATAAACAAGACATTGACAGCCGATATGATCTTGAATCCAGAAGTGATTGGATTACTCATGGGCGTTGTGCTCATTATTGGCTTTGGTTCGGGCTTTTATCCCGCGTTGTTCCTATCCGCCTTTAGACCTGCTATTGTATTGAAAGGAAAATTGATTCCGGGAATGGGTAGCTCAGGTTTTTTCCGAAAAGCACTTGTAGTTTTTCAGTTTGTTATCAGTATAGTAATGATGATAGGCACAACAATGGTTTACAACCAACTTAGCTTCATGAAGAATAAGTCTTTGGGTTTTCAGAAGGACAATATTCTGGTGGTATCCAATACAAACCAAGCCATTACCCCTCAGCTCAACACTTTTAAGAACGAACTTATCAATCACACGAATATTGAAGGTGTAACAGCCACCCTGAGCAAACCTGGTGGTTTAAGACCCATCATGTTTGTTAAATCAGAAAATGTACTTGATGATGAAGGCGGACTCAACCTGGCCGGAATTAACATTGATTTTGACTACATGAAAACCATGGAAGTTGAGGTTGTGGAGGGAAGAGATTTTGATCCCAAAACTCCCACTGACTCTACTGCTGCTATCATTATCAACAGGCAAGCCGCACGTGAGTTGAATTTGGATAACCCTGTTGGAGAAATGATTGAGGTTAGAAATTTTCAAGGACAATGGGAAAAGAAAAGAATCATCGGATTAATTGATAACATCAATTTTGAGCCCTTACAACGTAAAACAGAATCGTGCTTTTACGCAAATTTCTTACCTAACTATCAGCACCTTTTTATCAAGTTAGGTGATAATAATACTAATGAAACGATTCGCTATGTTCAAGAGCAGTGGTCTAGATTTGCGCCAGCTCAGCCATTCGAATATTCTTTCTTGGAAGATGACCTGAATGAACTTTACAGTGCTGAGGAAGAGTTAAGTCAAATTATCATCTATTTCGCCATTTTAGCGATTAGTATCGCTTGTTTAGGCTTATTTGGTTTGGCTTCATTTTCAACCGAGCAACGCATTAAAGAAATTGGTGTTCGCAAGGTGCTTGGTGCTTCCTTGGCACAAGTACTTTATCTATTGTCAAAAGATTTTGCCGCGCTCATTATCATAGCTATTCTTATTGCTTCACCAGTAGCCTATTACCTTGCCAATTGGTGGTTACAGAATTTTGCATTTGCCGTTGGCTTGTCAGCCACCACCTTCTTATTTGCTGGTTTTGGCGCTTTAGCCATAGCCCTTTTAACGGTAAGTTATAAAACCACTATGGCGGCTAAATCAAATCCAGTGAAAGCATTAAGATCGGAATGAGAGTGTCATAATCGAACAAGGGTGAACGGGAACGTACATATTTCAAGGCTCTGATATTCGCTTAAAGCCGAAAATCAATATATTAGCTCTTGGCATATAAATTGGTAAATGCTTGAGGTCAAAACTTTAAACAAGACAAATGATAAAACTACAAGACATAGATAAGTATATAGACTCTAAATATCAGAGAACTTTTATTCTGAAAGGAATAGATCTAGAAATCGAGCAGGGTGAATTTGTAACCATTATGGGTCCCAGTGGTGCAGGTAAATCTACTTTAATGAATATCATTGGTATGTTAGACGAACCTTCTTCAGGTGAATACTACTTCTTCGATGAGCCTATTCATAAAATGAAAGAACGAAAGCGTTCAGACTTACATAAACATCATATTGGTTTTGTATTTCAAGCTTACCACTTGATCGACGAATTGACTGTATACGAAAACATTGAAACGCCACTTTTATACAAAGGGGTTAAGTCTTCGGAAAGAAAAAGTTTAGTGGCAGAAATGCTAGATCGCTTCCAAATGGTAGCGAAAAAGGACTTGTTTCCAGAGCAACTTTCTGGTGGGCAACAGCAATTAGTAGGTGTGGCTAGGGCACTAATAGGTCAGCCAAAACTTTTATTGGCAGATGAGCCTACTGGTAACCTTCACTCAGATCAAGCTGAAGAAATCATGGAGCTTTTCCAGAAGCTAAATGAGGAAGGTATGACGATTATTCAAGTGACCCACTCCAAGGCAAATGCAGCTTATGGAAAACGTACTATCAATCTGGTCGATGGTGGTATGGATAGAGACGACAGGCACTAGCCATTGAAAAGCAAAATATTAAGCCATCTCGAACACGAGGTGGCTTTTTTTATTGCTTTTTATCTTTAGGAAGGGAGTTGAAATAATGCATTAGAAAAGCATTGGAACTCGCCAAATTCTTAGCATATATTTTAGCGTTTTCCACATTGAAATACCCTGAGAAAACACCAAGTATAACCACAATCCGAGCATGTGGTTCATAAATGTATTGGCCTAAAAAGATCATAGGGGCAGTATCTATAGCGATCAGAATTGCCGCAAACAGTAAGGCCTCTTTGTACTTTAGTCTTGAAAAGACACCTAAAATTAAAAGCAAAGTAGGGAATATAAAAAGCACAAAATCGGGCACACCTATGACATTGTCTCTTAGGTAATAAATAATGCCTGACGTTAAGAAAGCCAATGGTTGATCGTTTACAATGGTGCTAATGGCCGAAATGGTCACGGCTATAAAGAGCAAATCGATCAGTATAAAAGAAAACTTTGTGGTAAACACCGCTTGTTCATGCCAAGCTTCTCTCTTGTTGTATTTATTATTTTGTTTTTTTGCCGCCCCACGGTGTATTTTATAATCAGAGCACTCTGAATAAAAAGTCGGTTTCTTTTGCGTTAAACCACAAACTACTCCATGATACCTGTCAAATCCTTTGTTCCGACATTGCTTACAAAAAAATAATTTATCGTCAAGTGATAGCTCTTTTGGGTGCTTGGTCATGTACTCCTTCAGTACATCATTAGCCTCGTCTGGAGCATTGAATATACGATCGTTATTAACGACCAAAAGCTTGTTGCTTAGATAGTTCTCAAGGAAAGCGGTTTCACTTTCAAGTGACGTTCTAATTATTGTATCAGATTTTTTCTTATCCCTATTATGTCTCCAGACTAGCAAGAATAGAATGGAGCTAAGGCCAATAAAAATAAGGATGTTGTGCTCAAAGACTATCGAATATATACTTCCGAGGATTAGCAGGGTATAATAAATGTATCTGTTAGGATATGTAAAGGCCGCTAGAAAGGCGCTAAGCGGAAAACTGATGAGGCCGAGTAAAAACCAAGGACTCACTAATATGCCACTAGCCGTGAAGCTGAAAATAACGAAAAGAGGCAGTCTATTAATCAAGGTATAAATCAGGCGTTCCTTGAAAGAAGAGTTTTCTTCAAAGTCTTCAGGAGAGATGCTTGAGTTAACTAAGAAGTCAATTTCACCAACCTCATATTTCTGTTTCACAGCTTCAAAGCTTGTAGCGGGCAATAGACTTTTTACGTCTGCCACATTTAGGTCAGTCAGGTCAACTTCTTTGAATTCGGGAAAGATAGGATAATCAATTTCTTCCATGGCCAAGGGCCTAAGATAAGCTAAATCAAAAGACTTGCTTTTCCTTTACTTTCCACAAACGCCACCAAGGCGTGGCGGGTGAAGCATGGTGTTCGTAGTGATAACCGAAAAAGTAGCATGTAATAAATGCTATGAAGTGATTAGGTCTTTGGCTGCGTGATTTATGTTGATTATCGCTGCTATGGCTTCCTCTGTGTGGAAGGTACGTGCCAAAATAGAACAATTGAAGTGTTGACAATATTGCGGGAAGCATCCAAATAATAATCAAGTTTTCAACTGGGAGAAAGAGTTTCAGTAGGTTGAAGGTTATGGCCATTAGAACTATTTGTTGCCAGCTTACATACTGTTTTAGAAAACTGAAATACCACGCTAAGAACCCGCCATCATGGTAGTCAGGATCTTTATCAGTTGCTACAAACCGATGGTGTTCATGATGTTTCGGAAAAAGCCTTCTATAGAAGTTGTAGGAAAAGAGTAAAGCTGTCACATGACCAATTACCGTGTTGACTTTTCTATTCTTAGAAACGGTACCATGCATGGCATCATGCGCCGTTATAAATAGTCCTGTGTAAAGGTGTGTTTGAATTAGTATGAGGGCATAAAGAAGTGGCGAAGTAAAATCAAGGTCAAGGGTCAGGCCAAAAAATAGGCTTACCGACCAAATCAAAACAATGGTTAAAGCGATAATGACACCCATGTGTTGCTGAATAAACTTCACGATGCAATTTAGGAATTATAGCTTTTCTAGATGCGATTTTACGTCTTCCATTAGCCACATCGGAGTAGAGGTTGCGCCACAAATACCAACGGATTCATTTTTGCCGAACCATTCTGAGCGAACATCGTCAAGGGAAGAAACAAAGTAAGTACGCTCATTCTGGTTCTTACACACCTGGTATAAAACCTTACCGTTTGATGATTTTGTACCGCTGACAAAAATGACGACATCAAATAATTTGGCGAAGTAGTTCAATTCTTTGTTTCGGTTAGAAACTTGCCTGCAAATCGTGTCATGAGATTTGACAGTAATTCCATTTTCGGCAAGCACTTCATTAATTTCATAAAACTTCTCTGTGCTTTTAGTCGTCTGGCTGTAAAGGGTTATTTCCTTAGGCAAACTGTCAATATCAAGTTCTTCCAATTCTTGGAAAACCGTTGCTTTGTTATTCGTTTGGCCGAGCAAGCCAATCACTTCTGCATGACCATGTTTACCGTAAATATAGATGTGCTCTTCTTTATCAAATGAGTTTTTAATCCTGTTCTGAAGCTTTAAAACCACCGGACAAGAAGCATCTATCAACTCTATGTCGTTTTCTAAAGCCAATTGATACGTGCTGGCAGGTTCACCATGTGCCCTTATCAATACTTTGCTATTGTTTATACTTGCTAGGGTTTGATGATCGATGATTTGAAGACCTTTTGCTTCAAGTCTTCTGACTTCCTCATCATTATGAACAATGTCTCCAAGGCAGTAAAGCTGACCGTCTGACTCGAGAATATCTTCGGCCATTTCTATAGCATATACTACTCCAAAGCAGAAACCCGAATTATTGTCAATATCAACTTGAAGATTGAACATATTGATTAAACCGAAAAATGAATTAGATGTTTGGTCCGTATTATGAAAAGTATGTTAAATACGACCTAGGTAACGGATTTGGATTTCGGACTAGATACTTCTTTGCAGATAGGTACCCAGTAGAATGGCAAATTTCCTAGCGTTAGGAACTCTTATTCGCTGTTGCTGGATTTTAGAAGCAGGGCAGTTTTTAATTTTACGGAACAACTTCAAGTAATACTTATAAGCCAGGTAAACGCCCTTTTGAGCACTTTTAGGAAGGCGTTTTATGCCATCCAGTGCATCGTCGAAATCTTTTTGAATATCGGCTTCAATTTCTTCTTTGGCTACCGTTGTAAAATTTTTAAAGTCGATTCCCGGAAAATAAACTCGTCCACGTTCTTGAAAATCGCTCTTAATATCTCTTAAGAAATTTACTTTCTGAAAAGCGGAACCTAGGCTTTTAGCAGCAGGTAAAAGCGATTGATAAGAATGCTCATCACCTTCACAAAAGATTTTAAGACACATAAGCCCTATCACTTCGGCCGATCCGTAGATGTATTCTTCGTATCCTGCTTGATCGTATACAGTTTCTTGCAAGTCCATTTCCATACTGCGCAGAAAGGCTTCAATCAACTCATGATCTAGATTGTATTTGTTTACAACCAACTGGAATGAATGTAGCACTGGGTTTAGGCTTATTTTTTCTTCTATCGCTTTATAAGTGTCTTTTTTAAAACGGGCCAGCAAATCGGCCTTGTCATGATCATGAAAAGTGTCCACAATTTCATCAGCATAGCGCACGAAACCATAGATACCGTAGATGGGGTAATGGAGCTTTTTATCCAAAGTCTGAATCCCTAGCGTAAAAGAAGTACTGTATCGCTGCGTAATTAGCTTACTGCACTCTAATGTCGTTTGGTCAAATAATTCCATCATTTAAAAGTAACCAATAAATACGGCTGTGGTTTAAAACAAATCTTTTTCAACCTCATCCGCTACTACAATTCCCGATATTAAACTAGGAGGAACACCGGGCCCAGGCACCGTTAACTGCCCTGTATAGTATAGGTTTTTCAATTTTTTGGACTTTAACGAAGGCTTAAGAATAGCGGTTTGTGTTAGCGTATTGGCTAGCCCATACGCGTTTCCTTTAAATGAATTATAATCGCTGATAAAGTCTCTGTGAGCAAAGCTTCTTTTGTAAACGATATGCTGTTTTATACTTTGACCAGTATGTTCTTCCATTCTAGTTAAGATCATATCTAAGTACTTTTCGCGTATTTCATCATTTTCTTCAAGCCCTGGAGCTACTGGAATTAAAAGAAAAAGGTTTTCATGACCTTCTGGAGCAACTGTGCTATCCGTTTTAGAGGTTAATGAAGCATAGAATAATGGTTTTTCAGGCCATTTAGGGTCTGTATAGATATCGTGAGCGTGGGGTGTAAAATCAGTGTCGAAAAACAGATTGTGATGTAGCAAACCATCGAGTTTTTTGTCTACCCCTAAGTAATAGAGCAAAGAGGAAGGCGCCATTACCCTGGAGTCCCAATATTTGTCTGTATAGTTTCTGGTATCAGAATCTAACAACTTGGTTTCCACGTGATGATAGTCTGCGCCTGAAATAACTACATCTCCGTGTATTTCCCCTTGGTCTGTTGTTACAGATTTCACTATACCACCGCTATGATTGATTTTGGTAACTGCATTATTTGTGAGAATTTTCACTCCTAATTCTTCAGCGAGTTTACCCATGGCCTCTACTATCTTATGCATACCGCCTTTCGGGTACCACGTACCAAGCGACATGTCGGCATAATTCATGAGGCTATATAGAGCCGGTGTATTTTCTGGTAAAGCACCTAAAAATAGCACTGGGAATTCCATTAACTGGATAAGTCGTGGGTTTTTGAAATACTTTCTGACGTGCTTGCTCATAGACTGGAATACATCCATTCGTACTACATCTACAAGAAGTTTGAGACTTGTAAACTCTGTAAGTGATCTACCCGGCTTATACACGAGCTTATTAATGCCCACCTCATACTTGTAAGCCGCTTGCTTTAAGAATGCTCTGAGCTGTAGGCCAGCCCCAGGTTCGATTGATTCGAAAAGGGTTTCAAGTTCACCCATGTCGGCAGGAATGTCCATTTCGTCACCGCCTTCGTAAGTAACTTTGTAACTAGGGTCTAAACGAATGAGTTCGTAATAGTCGGAAACTGATTTCCCGAACTTATTGAAGAATGATTCAAAGACATCCGGCATCCAGTACCAGCTTGGCCCCATATCAAAAGTAAAGCCCGACGCTGAAAAGTGTCGGGCTCGTCCACCAATGGTGTTATTTTTTTCGAGAATAGTAACGTCTAAACCTTTATGTGCCAAATTAATGGCGGCCGACATTCCAGCAAATCCAGAACCAATGACCAGGGCCTTCTTTTTATTCATGAAGGCTAAACTAGTATTAGGCTCTATATGTTCTCAATTTTTCTTTCAATTGTTTTCTGGCAATGTGAATTCTGTTTTTCACAGTACCAATAGGGATTTCCAATCTTTCAGCAATTTCATGGTATTTGAAACCTCTGAAATACATCATGAAAGGTATTTTATATACATCTTCCAATTTTTCTATAGAAGTGTTGATATCCCTTAATGCAAAGTTACCTGCAGCTCTATTTTCAATTTGAGTGCTTGTAGAATTGATAAAGTGAAGATTGTCAGTAGTATCAATGAAAGTACCTCTTCTTACCATTCTCTGGTAGTTGGTAATGAAAGTGTTTTTCATGATAGTATATAACCATGCTTTCAGATTTGTTCCTTCAGCAAACTTCTCTCTATTGTTGTAAGCCTTCATTAAGGTTTCCTGAAGTAGATCATTTGCATCATCATGATCTTTAGTCAATTTAATTGCAAATGGCTTTAAAGTCTTAGTCATGTTAGACAACGAGTAATTAAAATCTACAGTAGTCATGGCTTCCTTGCTTTGTTTGTTTAACAAATATTCAAAAAGATTAAACAAAAGTCAAGCTACTCATGGAATTTCTAGACCCAGAATAGAACAATATAACCACTCTTGGCATTTTAATAGTTATACGAAGTCAAATAAAAATGCCCTAGAATCGCGAAATAAGGCGTTAATAGGGCAATAATTATATTTATGATTTCGATTTATTTTGTTTATCTTTTTTTTAAAAAAAATAAACAAAAAGTAAATTTTAAGACTAAATACTACTTTGGAATTACTTCAACTGTGTTCTCTTCTACGTAATCGGTCAGTTGATTAGGGTTGTTGATTTGAAGAATATTGTCATTCAATTCTAGGTCTTGACCTGTGATTTGACTGCCGGAAACAAGAATGGTGGTTTCTGGATATTGCTCTGAAAGTTGATTCAAATAATCTTGAGGAGAAATGTCCGAATCTCTCGAAGTAAGAATTGTTAATAGATAATCTGGTTTGTAAACATCATAAGCCACTTTCAAATCGTGGAATGGCATACTCTGTCCTAGGTATATTGTTCTATTATTTCTTGAACGGATAAGTAGGTTCGCAAATAGGAGGCTAATTTCGTGAAGTTCACCTTCAGGTAAAAAGAGCATGTACTTTTTACTCGCATCGGTTATTTGTGTATACAAACTATCAATGGCTACTATTAGCTTTTGCCGTATTAAGTGCGACATGAAATGCTCTTGTGCTGGATTGATAGAGTCTGTTATCCACATGATCCCTATCTTTGCTAAGAAAGGATAGATCACATTTAACATAGTTCTTTCGAAACCGAGTTTCATGGCATTGGTAGAAATGATTTTTTCGAACCTTTGCTCATCCATATCTATCATAGAAAGGGTAAGCGCATGAATTTGATCGGTATGGCTTGAGAGTTTTTCGGAAACCATCCAAACGATCTCGGACATTTCCTCTTTAGACATTTTGGCGATTTTGGAAATCTTGTAGCCATTGTCTTTCAAAAGAGAAACGTTCAATACTAGTTTCAAGTCGTCTTGATCGTAGAATCTAATATTCGTATCAGTCCTTTTCGGATTGATTATAGCATATCGTTGCTCCCAAATACGTAATGTATGGGCTTTTATACCTGAAAGGTGTTCTAAATCTTTTATAGAATAATTTGCCACTGCTATCTCTCTTTTCCGTCCTCGTTAAAATATTCCTTGGGAATCAAAAACAATCCGAAAGAGACGGCATCGTCCTTTTCTTTTGTTTTGTGATGAGCCCTGTGCGCCTTTGTTATGGCTTTTAAATATTTCGTTTTTGGTCTTTCAAACCACTTGAGTCTTTTATGAATTAAAACATCATGTAGTATGAAATAAAGAGTGCCGTATAAACTTATTCCACAGCCAATCCAAAAACGATAATCGAATGACTCAACACCTAGTAGAATGAGTACTACTGCCGATCCGCCAAATATCAAAACGAATATGTCATTCAATTCAAACATACCTTCAGTATGTTCGTGATGTGTCTTATGAATTTTCCATAAAACACCGTGCATAATATACTTATGTATCCACCAAGAAAAAGCTTCCGTCAATACAAAACCTAAAAGGGTCCAACCTATTGCCTCTACCATTCTTTCCGACTGTAACTCAATGTTTAACAGATTGTTTAAAGAAATATTAAATAAAATTCAAGACTACAAAAAAGGCAACCTGTATATATAAAAGCTTAATAGCCAGTGAATTGTTTGAATTGGTCATTAATCCTAGGAAGACAGCATGCAGTAGTAAGGATACCACGAACCAGCCAAGGTAATTGCGTAGCGGAATGTCTACCATTTCCCAAGACCAGAAGTCTAAATTGATCGCTACTGGTTCTATCAGAAGGTCGAAAGCTACCATAAATACACTCGCAATAACTATCTGTAAAAGTGATTTATTCGTGATTTTACGACTTAGGTGGGCTGTGCAGTAAATTAATACTATCCAGTTGATACCAATCGCTAATGGGACATCTAGCACCTTGAAACCTAGTGTTTCTCCATAGCTGTATTCTCCAAATACGGCTCCAGTGGCTACCCCAATAACTTCAGCAAAAAAGCCGACTAAAAAGGTGATAAATATAAACGCACCGTATTTTAAACTTTTTTCCTTTTCGAAATGCAAAAGGATAGCTCCCGTAGCTAGAAGGTTGAAGGGTACAAGTAGTTTAAATAAGTCGGCTGTTATCTCCAGACTCAAACCAATTACACCAGCTACGTGCATGGCTATCATTAGAAAGAATGCATTTTTCTCATTCACGAAAGGGAGCTCATCAATTTTATTGATCATCTGACTTAAAACTAGGGCTAAGGATAAATGTTATGAAATCTTAAACTGTAAATTTGCCACAAATATATTCTGATGGTATTGTATAACGTAACCGTAGCGGTAGATAAAAAGGTAGAACGAGAATGGATTACTTGGATGAAAGAGACTCATATTCCAGAAGTAATGGAAACCAATCAGTTTGAAGACTATAAGTTTTTTAAAGTCTTAAATACTGAAGACCCTGAGGCATCTTCATATAGCGTACAGTATTTTGCTGCCGATATGAAAAATATTCAAATGTATATGGCGGCTTTCGCTCCAGAATTGCAGCAAAAAGCCCTTTTAGCCTGGCCAAATAAAATTGCTGCCTTTAGAACGCTACTTGAATCTGTTTAGTAGTTGTTTATTTGAGCTTCAGTAAGTGTACAATTAATCCATTCAGAGTCTAAGTCGGCTCCTAGTTTCTTATAGAAATTAATCGCCGGTTCATTCCAGTCTAAAACCTGCCAGCGCACCTGTTTCGCATTTACCTTTTTTGCTTCAAACACAATAGCATCGAGTAATTTCTTTCCTAAACCTTTTCCTCTAGAAGATTCACTGACAACGAGGTCTTCTAGGTAAAGTGCCTTTCCTTTCCAAGTAGAATAACGGTAGTAATAGATAGCGGTTCCAACGATATGTCCTTCTAATTCGGCCACAAAAAATTCGAAGATTGGTTTGTCTCCAAAACCATCCTGTAACATTTGCGCTACAGAGTTTTCTACTTCTTGAGGAGCTTTTTCATAGATGGCTAATTCCATTACAAGGTCAAAAACTTGAGGAAGATCAGCGGGGGTACCTTTTCTTATCAGCATGGGTTAAAGCGTTTCCCTAAAATTAACCCCTTCTTCTAAAAGCTGGTCTTTCTAGTTCAACTACTTTGTATGTCCATCCTTTGGCTGTGGTAAGTCTTTTGTTAGTCGCTAGACTTCGAAACCCCATATTTAAAGCCAAATTCATTAGGGATATTGGGTCAATAGGGTTCACGCCGATTAGCGTTCTACTGAATCCGCTTTGTGCTGCAGCCGTTGAATAATCTTTATTAAATCTAGAAATAGGTTTTACAAACTCTATCTCTTCCAGAGCTACCTTATCCTCACCAACAACAATATATTCCGTGTAAACCAAGAGTAATCCTCTTTTACGTTGTCCACTTTTTAGTTTGCAAACTACGGTTCTACCCGACAGAAGAATGTTTTTACTGGGTTTATTCCCTTTTGCAATCAAAAGGACATTATTCGAATTAAAATCATTTTGCGCATACAAGGGGATTGTAAAAAGTAAGGCCACTGAAATAAGGAGTGCATTTTTAATCATATTAGCCTAATTTACAAAGGGTTAACGGAATAAAGCGTTAAGGAAACAAGTTACCTTAGCGAATTAATTTTACTACTCCTCTTCTTTCACTAGAAACAGATAAGCCATTTACTTCAATGGTCCAATTAGCGATGTAGCTGTATTTTTCAGACGCGGCTGCTTGGCCGTTGAGTGTACCGTCCCAGCCAGTTTGTGCATTTTGCGTAGAAAAGATCACTTCTCCCCATCGACTATATACTTGCATGTTAAAAATAATGGTACAAGGCGTGGTTGGCCCAAACGTATCGTTCATTCCATCACCGTTTGGACTAAATGCGTTAGGAAATAAAATTTTTGGAGTGGCTTCTTCCACAGATTGACTTGCAGCCGTGGTACAACCATTAGCATCAGTCACTATTAACCTATAAGTGCCTTTAGAGAACCCTGTAGCAAGGGGAGAAGTGTCGGAACTGCCTTCCCAAGAATAGCTGTAAGGCGCAACACCTCCCGATACTGAAGCTTCCAGTGTGCCATCGTTACCTCCAGGACAGGAGATCAAAGTTGCGTTTATGTTTTCTATTATGAGTCTGTCTGGTTCGTCTACATTAAAATTAAGTGTTAATAAACAGTCATTTTCATCATAAATATCTACGGAATAGCTCCCTTTAGGAATATTGGTGAGTCTGTTTTGATTGACGTTGGGTTGTTGGCTCCAAACATACCTATAGTCGCCAGTTCCTCCTGTTATTAGCGCTTCAGCTATTCCGGAAGATTCACCAAAGCAAAGGACGTCCGTTACATTGATAGTTCCACTCAATGGTTCCGGTTCAGTAATAGTAAAAGGAACATTTATAGTACAGCCAGCAGAAGTTATGTCAACAGAATAGTTACCAGCACTTAGGCCAGTGACCAAACTATCATTTATATTTCCTTGACCATTTACATTCCAAGTATAAGTGTATGGTGCTAGTCCATTAATACCTGAGACCCGTATACTGCCATCGATACCACCAAAACATTTTACGTTTTCAATGTCAAAAGTTGGTACAATTTCTTCTCTTAAGTCTACCGTGAGCAATGGAGAATCGCCATCGCATATATCAGTAGCAGTGCTTGTCGATTCGGTAAAATATAAATCACCACTACCTGGGCCATCCCATAAAACTTGGATCTCATTGGTGCCGTTTCCGCTTACTATTTGTCCGTTAGTTACGAACCAATTATAGTCAGAACCTGGTGTAGAAGGAGTATTATAAGTTTGTGGCTGAGTTAAATCGATATAGCAAACAGTTGTATTTCCCAAAGGCAGGGGAGGCTCTAGTTGTACATTTATCTTTACAGGGTAGGAGGTTGTCACCTGACAAAGTATTGGTGATGAAACGACAACTGATACACTGGCATTTGCATTTGTTACCCCCCAGTTTACAAGAATTTCTGAGGTGCCTTGACCTGAGGCAATCGTTCCACCTTCTACGGTCCAATTATAAGAATAACCCACTAAGGAAGAGGCGGTATAAGTTACACCCATAAGGTTGGGACAAACCGAAATAGCACCATTTATAAGAACCTCTTGAAGTATGTCTAACGTTGTTGTGCTTGTAATGGATGAGAATACGTCTGGATCTCCTGGCTGGCCACCATATTCGACGATATACCCAGTAGGTGTGAATTGGCCACCACTTCCGCCATCGGCTAAGTCATTCCATTTGCCAGGAGGACTAGACCAGTCCATCATATGTGCATATTCTTCCCCTCCGGCATTGTTTGGCTCATCAGTTTCCCAATTTGTGAAACCATCGGAGAGTCTCCTTCCAACCCCACCATCAAATAAGCCTTCCGGTCCGGTTACCCATCGCCAGTCTCCTTCAGTAGTTCTATCACTGGCACCAATCCAAGAAGTGCCGCTTACTCTAGCTAGGATAAAGTCATTTTCTCCCGAAGTAGTTATAGTAGCTAAGTAGCCTTTTAGGCCAAAAAGATCTTTGTTTTCAGCATCTACCAATGCTTTTGTCCAAAGAATACCGCGTTCAGCAAAGAATTTATAAAAATGACCTGTTTCTGGATAGTAGTCTAAGTTGGAAAGGGATACGGTAATATCTTTAGCTCCTGCAGCGTTGTCGGTTGCACTTGTTGTGAAAATAACACGAGAAAGGGCCAGGTTATAAGCATCGAGATCAGCACTTCCTGAAAGAGTTAGAATCCCATTTGCACTATCGTATGCACCAGTTATGCCATCAGCTTCGGTATAGGTTAATTGGTCTTCAGTAGGAGAATAGTTTTGTGAAATAGCTATTTGAATTCCATCTAGAAGGTCAGTAGCTGTGCCATTGATAGAAACTAGTTGATCTAAGGTGAGCGGTGTTTTAGCATCAAAACAATAGTTTTCAACCCCTTGAACAGAAGGAATAGTCTGACTGTACAGCTTTTGTGTCAAGCAGAATGCTACTAAAATTAAATAGTAGAAATGGGTAACTATCGGCGCGCGTCTAGCCAAGCGTTGTTTTTATTGAATTTAATACGTTAATCAATAAAACTCGGTAAACGTTTTGTCCACCAAGGTTTAAGAAATCTGGTCGAAACCAGTATATGAAACCAAAGCTTCTGGAATGTTTATTCCATCCGCGGTTTGATTGTTTTCAAGAATCGCTGCCATTATTCTAGGCAAGGCTAAGGCGCTTCCGTTGAGCGTATGTAGTAAAACAGATTTCTTGTTTTCGTCCTTATATCTCAACTTGAGGCGATTAGCTTGGAAGGTTTCAAAATTTGATACGGAGCTAACCTCTAACCACTTTTCTTGAGCCGCAGAATAGACTTCGAAATCAAAAGTCAAAACAGATGTAAAGCCCAAGTCGCCACTGCAAAGTCTTAAAACGCGATAAGGAAGTTCTAACTTCTTTAAAATACCCTCCACATGATCGCACATTTCTTGCAAAGCCTGATAAGATTCTTCTGGTTTTCTAACCTGTACAATTTCTACCTTATCGAACTGATGAAGCCTGTTTAAACCTCTGACATGAGCACCCCAGCTACCTGCTTCTCTTCTAAAGCAAGGTGTAAAGCCCACATGCTTTACAGGAAGCTGCTTTTCGTCAAGAATTTCATTCCTATAAAGATTAGTAATAGGCACCTCTGCCGTAGGTATCAAGTACATGTTTTCAGAAGCGATATGATACATCTGGCCTTCCTTATCAGGTAATTGCCCAGTACCATAGCCAGAAGCTTCGTTCACTACTATAGGAGGTTGAACCTCAGAATAGCCAATTTTTGAAGCCTCATCTAAAAAGAAGTTAACCAATGCTCGCTGTAGTCTAGCGCCTTTACCCTTATATACGGGGAAGCCTGCTCCAGTAATTTTGATGCCAAGATCAAAATCGATGATGTCATAATCTTTTATCAGGTCCCAATGTGGTTTAGCATTTTCATGTAATGCTGGAATATCTCCAGAACGAGAAATCTCTTCATTGTCCTCATCGCTCTTTCCTTCCGGAACAGAATCATGTGGTATATTGGGGATATTGTAAAGCGCCTCTTGGAGTTTATTCTGAATACTATTCAGTTGTTCACCTAAATCCTTACTGATTGCTTTCAGTTCAGCACTTTTAGCCTTAACCTCTTCCGCTTCTTCACGTTTTCCAGATTTCATCAAGCCACCAATTTGTTTCGATAGTCCATTGGCTTCGGAAAGATTCGAATCCAACTGGTGCTGCGTCTTTTTTCTTTCTTCGTCAAGGGCAATTACTCCTTCTAATAATTCGGTAGCATTGCTTATGTGACGCTTTTCAAGACCTCTTGTAAAACGTTCTTTTTCTGCGATGATATTGGCTACTTGTAGCATTCTTATTCTAGATTTACGCCGGCAAAGTAAACCATTTCCTTGCAATTCTGAATGAATAAGCCTGTTATAACACAAGAAAACCACAAAAATAATGGTCAATCTTTGACAGTCTGGATTGTTTAATATAATATTGCCGTGTCCTTAGATGATAGGATGCATGTCCAACGTTCATCTCGAGCCACATATCATTAACTATAATCTATTTTTATTCTCCTCTATCTGAGAGGATTCCCAACCCATTTATTTATGTACATCATTGACGAATTAAAGCTCATGCTGCTTTCCGAACTAAAGGAAATTGCTGAGAAAATGGGGGTAAAAAACTTCAAAAAGCTGAACAAGCAAGATCTCATTTATGCTATTCTAGATCAGCAGGCAATTACCCCAGAAGATAAACTACCCGCAAAAAAAGACGAGGAAAAAGCTGATGCTCCTGCAAAGGAGGAAAAGACTGAAGCTTCAAAACCTAAGCCTAATAAAAGCAAGGAAGATCGTCCTAAGAGAAAACCAAAACGTGAGAACGTAACGGAAACTGAAACTGCCGAAGGTGGTGAAAGTAAAGAGGGTGAAGAAAAGAAAGCTAGACCTGAAAGAAAAGATCATAGGGCTAAGAAAGAAGGAAACGCCGAAGGTAACGGAAAGCCAGAAAGAGAAAGCAACGACGAGCGTAAAGAAAGAGACGACAGAAGAAACAAGCGTCAGCAGTACAATCAAAACATCAAAGATTTTGATGGACTGATTGAAAATGAAGGTGTTTTAGAAATGATGCAAGATGGCTACGGCTTCTTGAGGTCATCTGACTACAATTACCTAGCAAGTCCTGACGATATTTATGTTTCACCATCACAAATCAAATTATTTGGTTTAAAAACAGGTGATACAGTAAAAGGCCAGATCAGACCTCCGAAAGAAGGAGAGAAGTATTTCGCCTTATTGAGAGTTGAATCAGTGAACGGAAAAACCACTGAAGAAATAAGAGATAGAGTTCCTTTTGAATACTTAACGCCTCTTTTTCCAGAAGAGTTGATCAAATTAAGTACTAAGCCTAGCCAAATGTCTACTAGAATATTAGACATGTTTGCACCAATAGGTAAAGGTCAAAGAGGAATGATTGTAGCCCAGCCAAAAACGGGTAAAACAGTGCTCTTGAAAGAAATTGCTAACGCAATTGCCGAAAACCACCCTGAATGTTATCTAATCATCTTACTAATAGATGAAAGACCTGAAGAGGTGACTGATATGGCGAGAAGCGTAAAAGCGGAAGTAATATCATCTACATTCGATGAACAGGCTGATCGTCATGTAAAAGTGTCGAACATTGTGCTCGAAAAGGCGAAAAGAATGGTAGAGTGTGGTCACGATGTAGTGATCTTATTAGACTCAATCACTCGATTAGCCCGAGCTTACAATACAGTAGTACCTTCATCAGGAAAAATTCTTTCTGGTGGTGTTGATGCAAACGCGCTACACAAGCCTAAGCGTTTCTTCGGTGCCGCACGTAATGTGGAGAATGGCGGTTCATTGTCAATCATTGCTACGGCACTCATTGAAACAGGATCGAAAATGGATGAGGTAATCTTTGAGGAATTCAAAGGAACCGGTAATATGGAATTACAATTGGATAGAAAACTATCTAATAAACGTGTTTATCCTGCTATCGATGTACCAGCATCAGGCACAAGAAGAGAAGATTTACTAATGAGCAAAGAAGAACTTCAACGTGTTTGGATCCTTCGTAAGTTCATGAACGATATGAACTCTGTAGAAGCAATGGAATTCTTGCTCGATAGAATGAAAGGCACTCGAAACAACGATGAGTTCTTGGTGTCCATGAACGGATAAATATTCTTAAACATAAAATCTAAAGGCCATTCGATTGAATGGCCTTTTTTTTGTGACAACATATTATAATATCTAATCCGACTGAGTTGTGATTATAGTTTGTGTTTGACTCAATTGAATTGCTACTATATGAAAGGCTGTTTCCTGCTAGATAACAATGAGGCCTAACCCTTAGGTTTATCTCCTTAATAATCACTTTAGTGTACGGGAGTTACAAATCCCAGTATTTAAAATGCATTAAAATATCTATTCTCATGTCTCAATAATCTTTTTCTATTCTCAGGAAAATCCATAGCTTTAAACCAGAAGGTGGTTAGTAATTACTTTCTTCAGCCAAAACGCATGTATAAGTTTACACCATTCGAGTATCGTTATACTCAACTTATTCTTATCGTTGAATACCCTAAATCACTTCGTTCATGAAAGAAGTGTCTATTAGCGTTCTTCTTCCCTCATCTTCCATATACTCTGTTGTAAAACAATTTGAAAAAGGCTTAAAATCTGAGCTTGCCGGTTTAAAAGATATTCAGGTTGAATTCATAGCACAGAGGTCTGGTTTAGAAAATAATCATTTAAGTATTCTTACTATGCCTAGTCACACGCACAGTGCAAGTTTGACAGGTGCTCAAATTACTGTTCCTGTTCAATCAGCGTCAGTTGAAGAAGATGAGGCCAATCCGGCTGCAGGTGTTCTGACCAATACTGGTACAGACAATTTCACCTCTTCCGGAGGGAATGCTGCATATAACGGCGGAGCTGGTACTCAAGTTGCTGGAACCGTAAGTGTTCAGGCGACTGGTAACGGCCTGGCCTATAATAATATGCAACCCTATTTAGGGGTGAATTTTATTATAGCACTTTTCGGAATATATCCTTCTCGTAACTGGTTTAGCCATGTGGCCAGGGATATTTATTCTTGGCCACTTTTTGATTTTATAACTACATATTGAAAAGCTTTTATAACAAGAGATCTATCAACTAAATCATCCAGAAAACATGAAACTTACACGTCTCCTTGTCTTAGTAATTTTTTGCCTATTTGGCCTAATTCCTCTGAAAGCACAAAATAATAATGGCTCGATTGATGCCGCAGGCGATATTGCCTTTGTCGCTTATCATGACACTAATGATGGATTTTCTTTTATTTTTCTGGATGATTGTCCCGCAGAAACTATTATTTCATTTATTGACGATGAATGGACTGGTTCTGCTTGGGCTGGTGTTGGTGAAGGAGAGTTGGTTTGGGAAAACAATACGGGAAGCACTATTTCGAAAGGAACTATAGTTGATGTTACTAATGCAGATGATAATGGGACAGGGATAGCAGCGACCACAGGATCTATTTATGAAAATGATTCAGAAGATACCCCTAATTACTCGGGTTTTAATACCAGTATAGGTAATACAGATGAAATTTATGCAGTAGCTGGAAGGAGAAACAATGTTTCATCTACTTTTTTGGCATTTATTGGTAGAGCAGGTACGTCAACGTTATCTGGAACAGGATTAACAAATGGAACAACAGCTCATGAATTTTCTGGCAGCTTTACAACTAATTCTGAAGGTTACTATAGTGGAACAACGAGTTTTTCAGGAAGTTTAGCTAGTGTAGCATCTGCAATTAATTCAAGTTCGAATTGGGCCAATGGAAGTTTTACTTTTCCATCGGTCGTTCCCAATGAGTTTACTGGATCAACTTTTTCCGGGGGCAACGCTGCCCCAACAGACATTACCCTTTCTTCTACTACCTTCGGTCAAACCGCCACAGGTGTAAATGCGGAGGTAGGTACTTTCACTACTACAGATTCAGACGATTTTTCATTTACTTACAGTGAGGTAGCCGGTGCAGGAGATGATGACAATGGAAACTTCAACATAAGTGGAGATAAACTAAGGACAAATGGTTCATTGGTAGCTGGTACCTACAATATAAGGGTCAATACCAACGATGGTGATGATGATTTTGAAAAGACATTTTCCATTACCGTGACAGATGATATAGCCCCCTCTGCCCCCAGCACCCCAGATATGACCACCGCTACTGACTCGGGTAATGAAGATCATACCGCAGGAGCTACTTCAGATAATCTGACTAACGATCAGACTCCCACTTTTGAGGGAACGGCTGAGGCTGGGTCTACCGTTAACCTGACCTCAAATATAGATGGGGCTATTGGCAGTGGTACAGCTACTGGTGGTAACTATTCTATCACTACTAGTACACTCACTGCTGGTGCTCATACCATTACCGCTACAGCCACAGATGCGGCCAACAATACCAGTGGATCTTCCTCAGGATTAAGCATAAATATTGATGTAACTCAGCCTACGGTTGCAATATCTACTACTTCTACAGACCCAACCAATGACAATCCCATTCCGGTAACGATCACCTTCAATTCTGAAGCTGAGAATATGAAGGAGAATGACATCACTGTGGTGAACGGTACTACGAGTAATTTTTTCGGTCCGGATAGTACTACTTTTACTGTAGATATTACCCCTGCGGGTAATGGCAATGTGCAGGTATCGGTTGGAGTAGGTCGTGCCTTTGACCAGGCGGGCAATGCCAATACAGTCTCAAATACCCTGAGTCTGGACTATGATGGTTCGTCACCTACCTTGGACGCAGCAAGTTCTACACCAGTAGATAATGCTACGGGCGTATCTCTTACTGATAACATTGTCATTGACTTTAATGAAAACATTCAAAAAGGAACAGGTAGTGTAACCTTGAAAGTATCGGGCGGAGCTGATGTGCAGACCTTCGATATTTCCACCGCTACTGCTACCACCACACCTACAGCTGGGAATATTGGTGTTGGTGGAGATAAGATATACCTGAACCCGACCAGTGATTTGACGGGTGAGACGACTTATGCCGTGCGCATTGCCAGTACAGCAGTAGACGATACCGCAGGCAACGACTTTGCAGGGATCAGCAATGACACCGACTTCAACTTTACTACCGCTGATGTGACTGCCCCTTCAGTAAGCAGTATTGCTGTAAATGGCTCGCCAGCGACTAATGCCACAACGGTCAATTTCGATGTAACCTTTAGTGAAAGTGTCACGGGTGTGGATGCAACAGACTTTACAGTAGATGGCTCAGGAGTTACCGGAACCATCGGTACCGTTACCGGGTCTGGTACAAGCTATTCTGTGCCAGTGAATACGGTATCAGGTACGGGAACGATCAGCATTGATTTGAAATCAAGTGGTACCTCAATTATAGATGGGTCAAGTAATGCCATTGCTGCTGGTTTTACTGCTGGTGCTACCCATACTATAGATACGGATGCTCCGACTTTCAGTGAAGCTAACTCAACACCAACAGATAATGCAACAGCAGTGTCAACAACGGCCAATATCATATTGGATTTTAGTGAAAATATTTCCCCTGGAACTGGCAATATAACTTTGCGAAATGTTACAGGAACTGCTGATGTTGAATCATTTAACATCTTTTCAGCAGGTGGAGGTACTTCCCCAGCAGATGGAGCAATTAGTATTTCCAACGATAAGCTCTATATCAACCCGACATCAGCATTGTTAGAAACGAATGAGTATGCGATTCAGATTGCAGCTACTGCGATTGATGATGCAGCAGGAAACAGTTTTGCAGGCATCAGCGATGAGACGACCTTTAGTTTTACCACAGCCGATGAGACCGCCCCTACAGTAAGCAGCACGAGCCCGGCTGATGATGCAACAGGAGTAGAGCCAAGTGCCAACATTACGGTGACATTTAATGAGAACATGCAGTTCGGTATTGGCGCTTTTCAGATAAGGCGATCGAATGACGATGTTCCTGTATTTTCTATTGATGCAGCCAATCCAACGGCTACTTCAAATAAGGCTTCTATTTCAGACGCAGTTTTAACCATCAACCCAGGAGCATCATTAAGTACTTCCACAGGCTATTATTTATTTATAATTTCTGGAACACCGTTTTTGGATTTGGCAGGAAATGCCTTTACTGGCTTTACTGCTTCTACTGATTTTAATTTCACCATACTTACTCCTAATTCTGCACCTTCATTTACCATTGGTGCCAACCGGACGGTATCACAGGGTGCGGGAGCACAGACCATTGCAGGCCACACTACAGCAATAACTGATAATGATGGAAGTACCCAGACACTTACTTTCAATGTGGCGAATGATAACAACGGCATTTTTAACGTTCAGCCAGATATTGATGAGGCTACAGGTAATCTGACTTTTACTCCTAAGTCCTCAACTTTTGGCAAGGCTACCGTAACGGTGAGCCTTTCAGATGATGGGGGAACTTCCAGTGGTGGGGTAGCTCAATCGGCTGATCAGACCTTCGATATTTTTATCACCCCAGACAATATTAAGATTAATGAAGTTGATGCCTCTTCTACTGGTGAATTCGTGGAGATTTATGATGGTGGCACCGGAACCACAGACCTCACGGGCTTATTCATGGTTTTCTACAACGGTTCAGACGACACTCAATTGCGAGATATTGATTTCACGGGTAGTACTGATGCCAATGGCTTCTATGTAATTGGAGAAACTGGTGTAACCAACCTTGATCAGGATTGGGCAGGCGCAGAGCTTCAGGATGGCCCGGATGCGGTTGCAATATTTGTAGGTTCGGCTAGTGACTTCACCAATGGAAGTGCCATTACAATGGATGGCCTTGTTGATGCAGTGGTTTATGACACTGACGATGCTGATGATGCTGGTCTATTGACCGGACTTGGTCAGGCTACCCAATTCAATGAAAATGCCAATAGCAATGCAAGTACTGAGTCAATCTCAAGAACTCCTGACGGTACAGGTGGTTTTGTGATTCAGGCCATTACTCCTGGAGCAACTAATGATGTAACTGCTCCGACAATAACCAGTGTAACAAGTTCGACAGCAGACGGAACATATAAGGCCAATGACAACCTGGTGATACAGGTGGTTTTCAGTGAGGCTGTTACTTTTGTTGGTAATCCTACCTTAAAACTGGAAACGGGAACTACTGACCAGGTACTCAATCCTAATGGAGCGGGTGGTAATGGAACCAATACACTGGAATTTGCATATTCCGTAATTACAGGAGAGTCTTCTTCTGATTTAGAGTATTTTGATGTCAATTCACTGACCGCAGGCACAAGTATTCAAGATGCTGCTGGCAATGATGCCGTATTGACCTTACCAACCATTGGCGGAGGCAATTCATTAAGCGACAACAAAGCTCTGGTAATTGACGGCATCGCCCCCACCTTATCATCAGTTTCGATTGCGAGTAGTCAAACGGCAGCAGAAGATTTTGCAGATGCCAGTCATGCTACTACGGGCAATTTGA
>NZ_JAGDZM010000003.1:0-34456 GCF_049099775.1 Roseivirga sp.
ATCTGGACCGTTGTTGGTTAATGTTACAGTAAATGTGATAACATCACCCACATTAGGAGAAGTAGAACTAACTGTTTTAGTCAAACTCAGGTCAGCTCTTGGTGCATCGACTGTTGCGCTAGCCGAATCATTACCACTAACATTGTCCACCTGATCTAGGCTGTTGACACTAGCCGTATTGTTAAAGTCACCATTGGCCAGAACCGTTGCAATTACTTCAAGGGTCACTACACCATCTTTCGGTAGTGTACCGATTGCCCAAATACCAGTACTACCTGTGAAAGTACCCTGAGTAGAAGTAGAAGATACGAAGGTGTATCCGCTAGGTAGTTGATCTAACACCTGCAGGCTAGTGGCTGCATCATCACCATTATTAGTAGCAGTTACCGTGAAGGTTACATTCTCCCCAACATTGGCAGTCGCATTATCGACAACTTTAGTGAGTGCGATATCGGCTTGTTGTAGCGTGATTGAAGTACTCGAAGTATTGTCAGCAGTATCGTTATCAAACTGATCAGAGGCAGTAACAGAAGCGGTGTTGGTAAAGTCACCAGTAGCTAAAAGAGTTGCTCTGATAGAAAGTACAGCAGAGGCAGAGTTTCCGATGGTACCGACAGTCCAAAGGCCAGTTCCAGCAACATAGCTTCCTTGAGAAGCATTAGCTGAAACGAAAGTATATCCTGAAGGTAATTGATCAGTAACAGAGACGTTAGTCGCTGCATCAGGACCATCATTTCTTAGTGTTACGGTGAAGATGACATCGTCACCCGGAACTGGGTTGGCATTGTCAACCTCCTTATTCATATTCAAGTCAGCAAACTGCGTATCTACCGTTACAGTAGAAGTGTTATTAGCGGTTACAGGGTCGTTCTGATCTGAAGTTGTTATTGAAGCAGTATTGTTATACGTTCCAGTCGACAATACTGTCGCTACTATTTCGAGTGTTGCTGTTTGGTTAGCGGCAATCGATCCAATATTCCAGAGTCCTGTACCATTGGCATAACTACCAAATCCGGTGTTATCAGAAACGTAGGTATAACCATCAGGCAATTGATCAGTAACCGTAACCCCCGTTGCCGGGTCATCTCCTTTATTCTCTAATCTGATCGTAAATGTTACATTATCACCAACATTTGGTGTCTCATCTGATATTGATTTCGTAATCTCTAAGTCAGCCGATTGCGCTACTATACTTACAGAAGCTGTATTGTCTCCAGTATTTGGATCAAATACATCGGAAGAAGTGATTTGAGCAATGTTGTTGAAGTCACCAGCAGCAAGTACTGTGGCAGTCATGCTTAGTGTAGCATTAGCACCATTGGCAAGGCTATTTACAGACCAAATACCAGTAGTATTGCTATAAGTACCAGTGCTTGGCGTAATGGTACCAACTGCATATCCAGAAGGAAGTTTGTCGGTAATTTCAATTCCTGTCGCCGCTGTTGCACTAGGGCCATTATTTGTAACAGTCACTGTAAATGTGACAACATCACCCACGTTCGGGCTCATGGCATCAACAACTTTAGCAAGCCCTAAATCAGCTTGAGGTGGTGCTACTGAAGCAGTAGATTGATCATCGGTACTATCCGGATCTTGTTGATCTAAAGTATTGACAGAGGCAGTATTGTCATAGTCACCAGTCGAAAGTACTGTTGCTAGAATGTTTAAGGTGCTTACACCCGCATTCGCTAGTGTTCCTACAGTCCAAACGCCAGTTTCAGCTACATAGGCACCTTGAGAAGGGCTAGCCGAAATGAAGGTATAACCTGAAGGCAATTGATCTAGAATAGAAAGTCCTGTCGCTTGGTCGCTACCATCGTTAGTCACTGTGACAGTAAACGTAACATTATCGCCTACGTTTGCTGATGGGTTGTCAACAACTTTCGCGATACTGATGTCGGAAGATTGAAGCGTAACAGCTGTGTTAGCGGTATTATTAGCGGTATTAATATCGAACTGATCTGAGGTAGTTACTGTTGCTGTATTTGTATAGTCTCCAGTTGAAAGGACAGTTGACCTGATGGTTAAAGTGGCTGTTGCACTATTTGCTAAGCTTGTAATATCCCAAATACCTGAAACGCTATTATAAGAACCAATTGAAGCCACTGCACTTACTAAAGTGTATCCACTTGGCAGCTGATCTGTTACGCTTATGCCGGTTCCTTGGTTAGGTCCATTGTTCGTTAGGTTTATCGTGAATATCACGTCATCACCAGCAACTGGCGTTGCATTATCCACAGTTTTCGACACTTCAAGATCAGCACCTTGAGGTATAATCGTCGCAGTACTTGAGTTATTAGTGTTGTCAGAATCTGCCTGATCTACAGCACTTACTGCTGCTGTATTGGCATAGTCACCAGTGGCAAGCACATTAGCCACAACTTCTAAAGTGGCAGTACCCGCATTGTTCAATGTACCGATATTCCAAGCACCTGTTCCAGGAACATAACTACCTCTTGAAGTGGTATGGCTCACGTATGCTAAACCGCTTGGTAAAGCATCGGATACGGTAAGATTATCCGCGGCGTCTGGTCCAGCATTGTTTACAGTAACTGTGAATGTAATCTGCTCCCCAATATTAGGAGATAAGTTATTGGCCGATTTGGCAATAGAAATGTCTGCATTTTCTACCGTTGTGGTCGCTGTGGCCGTGTTGTTCGTATTGTCCTCATCGAACTCGTTAGCGGCCGTAATACTCGCGCTATTGGTATAGTCTCCGCTTGATTGTAGGGTTCCTACTAATGCTAAAGAAGTGGTTGCGCCGTTAGCTAAAGCGCCTACAGTCCAAACTCCGGTAGAACTTACATATGTACCTTGAACAGGAGTGGCACTTACAAAACTGTAACCACTAGGGAGTTGATCAGTGATTTCAATTCCAGTAGCATCGTCAGGACCATCATTAGTAACAGATATCGTAAAAGTCACGTTATCTCCGATGTTAGCACCTGGGAGATCAACCGTTTTACTCAAATTCAGATCTGCTCTTGCAGGAGTCACTGTTTCACTTGCACTATCATTGCTGTCATTCGAGTCTAATTGATCAACCGATTGGATACTAGCAGTATTTGTATAATCTCCTGTCGACAATACTGTGGCTACTATTTCTAGTGTAGCAGAGCCGCTATTCGCAACAGTTCCTACGGTCCAAAGCCCAGTGCCATCAGCATAAGTGCCTTGACTTGGATTGGCACTCACGAAAGTGTAGCCTGAAGGAAGGAGGTCAGATACAATTAAATTAGTTGCCTCGTCTGGTCCAGCATTGTTCACGGTTAAAGTGAATGTTGCGTTCTCACCAATATTGGTAGTGGCATTATCAACTGATTTGGTGATGCTAATGTCTGAAGTTTGTACCGTAACGGAAGCTGTTGCTTCGTTATTGGTGTCATCAGTATCAAAAGTATTATTACGAGAAATGGTGGCTACGTTTTCATAGACTCCAGTGGTATTGACAGTCGCTTGGATAGTCATGGTGGCACTAGTCGATGCGTTGACATTACCAATATTCCAAAGACCATTTGTCTCATCATAAGTACCTCTAGATCTTGTATTAGTCACATAGGTATAGCCTGTTGGTAATAGGTCCGTGATTCGAACACCATTGGCTCTATCAGGACCTGCATTGGCAGCTGTAATGGTAAACTCTACAGTGGCTCCTGGTAGTGGAGTAGGGTTATCTACTGTTTTAGTTACAGAAACTTCAGCAATTAGAGGCCTTATGCTTGCCGATGCACTGTTATTGGTGTTATCGGTGTCGGTCTGATCTACTGAGAGTAATGATGCTGTATTGTCGAAATCGCCAGTAGCCAACATTCGCACTCTTATCTGCAGTTCAGCTTCTTCAGCCACGGCTAAGGTTCCAATTGTCCATAAACCAGTTGCGTTGTCATATTCGCCATGAGTTCTCGTTCTGCTTACGAATTCATAGCCTGAAGGAAGTATGTCTTGAAGTACTATTCCTGTAGCTACATCAGGGCCTGCGTTAAGTGCCGTCACAAAGAATGTTCTAGTTCTTCCTACATTCTGCGTTGCTCCACTTGCTCTTTTTGCCACTTGAATATCAACCGCTGATGTTGCAATGTTAACAATGGCCGTGTTGTTCCCTAAATCAGGATCGAAGTTATCGGCAGCAGTAATGCTGGCTACATTGGTGAATGACCCCGCTGAATTTGCCGTAGCAGTTATTACTATTTCTACAGTGGTACCATTGGCTATATTTCCAATACTCCATTCTCCCGAGGAATTATCAAATGTACCCTGCTCTGGTGCAGCACTTACAAAAGTAAAGCCAGATGGAATTTGATCGGTTAGTGCAACGCCTGTAGCCAAGTCAGGACCGTTATTGGTTACCGTAATGGTAAAGTCAACGGATTCTCCGGCATCGGCATTTTCAGGGCTTACTGATTTGGTTACTGCTAAGTCTGATGTTAATGGCGCTACATTAACTGTAATTTGATCATCCTCTTCCGAGAATAAAGCACCATCCGATATTCTGAAATTGAAGTTGGTAAAATCAGTGCCAGAATTTCCTGCAGGAGGGAGGTAAGTAAAATTACCTGCTGCTATATCTGTAAAGCTGATCACATCTTCGTCGGCAATAGGATTTCCGTTCAATAAAAGCTGGCCTCTAGAAGGAAGTGCAGTAACCCTGATGTCAGTTGCAGCTGAATTTTCTGGATCTTCATAATTGACTTGGAAGTCGGCACTTGTAAATACATAAGCTGCATCCTGTTTTGCTTCAACCGTATTACTATCAACAATTGGTGGCTCATTGACATTAGTCATTTCTACGGTGATATTGGCAGTGTCGGTTAATTTTCCTTCATCAGAAACACGCACTACAAGATCGTATTGAGTTGTGGTTTCAAAATCAAGTAAAGATTCATTAGCAACTGTAATTTCACCAGTTGTTTCATTGATAGTGAAGATTCCATCATCGTTTCCACCTACAATAGTATAAGTTAAAGCATCTCCTGCGTCAGGATCGCTCGCCACAACATTGTGGACAGTTGTGCCATTTGTAGCATCTTCTGGCAATGATACTGTTGCATCATCTCCAACTGGAGGATCATTCACAGGAGTTATAATAATATCAACGCCACCGGCGATGGTGAACTCACCATCATTTACTGAATAACCAAAGTCTCCCGGATCGCTTGAGCCATCATATTGTTCTGGTGCATCATAAACTAGAGTGGTCAACTGAACAGTAGTTAAAACATCGCCTAATTCTACCTCGGTACCATCGGCTAGTTTTACAGTTCCTAATGAAGGAAGGGAAGTAACGGTTATGGTAAAGCTATCTCCTGAATCGGTATCAGAAGGTGCACTTAATCCAAGCGGTGTAGCTTGAACATTTTCGTCCATCATAATGGTATTACTGTCGACTATTGGAGCAGTATTGCCAATGTTGAAGATGAATGTTCCTGGTGTTAAATCTTCAGCACCGTCGTCATCAACGGCGGCGTAGGTGAAAGTAGAAGGCCCGTTGTAGTTACCACTTGGGTCGAAGCGTATACCTAAAGCTTGCGTCGGCGTAATCGATAGACCTTGTGTTATCACTGTGCCGTCAGCTAGGGTAAGCGTACCGTGAGTTGCTGATGGTATAGTTTTGATGATAATCGCAGTTACTGTTCCATCACTATCTTGAGTACTTAGATTATCGAGATCAGTTGGGCCCGCTGAACTTGGAATAATATTCGTGTTCGTAATGTCGTTTGATTCTGGCGGAGAATTCAATGTGTTAATTGTGAATGTTGCCGGCGTTGGATCTTCTTCTCCATCATTGTCTTTAGCAGCATATGTGAAAGACGTTGTGCCCACAAATCCTGTTGAAGGATCGAAAGTTAATCCCGAAGCTTCAGTCGGTGTTAAGGTTTGATTTGGGGATACCGTTGAACCATCAGCAAGCTTTAATACGCCTTCGCTTGTAGGCGGTACAGTTTTTATGACGAATTCATCTACGGTTCCATCCACATCTGCACCACTTAAGTCGTCAATCGCCGTGGCATCCGCATTGCTTTGTATTCCAGAAGCATTCGTAATATCGTTTGTTGTAGGCGGAGTGTTACTCACAGGAATCGTAAAAGTGGCAGGCGTCGCATCTTCAACCCCTTGATCATCTTTCGCAGCATAGGTGAAACTTGCATCTCCAGTAAACGTCAAAGCAGGATCGAATTTCAGTCCGGCTGCTTCTGCTAGAGTCAATTCCTGACCGCTAGTTACTGGAGTACCATCGCTCAATGTCAGTACACCCGAAGCAGCTGTTGGTAGAGATTTAATAACAAAGAAATCTACTGTTCCTTCATTATCACTACCTGTTAAGTCATCAATATCCACTCCCGCATCACTACTCAAAATAGTACCTGAGTTTGTAATATCATCGGTAGTAGGAGGGGTGTTACAGGCTGAAAATTCAGAAGCATTTTGAAAGTCAAATACGCCACCTGTGCTTAATGGCGTAGTATAACCTGCCGTGCTAGTGACGATACCATTGGCAGGGTTTATTGACGCTGAACCAGCACCTAAAGTACCATCTTTGTCAGTATCTGATAGTCCTGCTTCTAAACTATCGAAACAGCCATCATCGTCTGCATCTAATTCAGATGCATCTATAATGCCATCACCATCAGTGTCTTTGGTTGGCGTTATAAGTATACCATTATCAGCGACTGATTCTAAAGCATCGAAAAGTCCATTAGCACCTGAAAGGGTAGTGGCGTTATCAATAATACCATCGTTATTTGCATCGGTTTGTCCATGGCCTGCTTCAACTAGATCAAAGATTCCATCATTGTCACTATCAAGGTCTAAGCTATTCGGAATGCCATCCATGTCTGTATCCAAAGTGCAACCTGCACCTGCTGTAACAACTATCGAAAGGTTGTCTATTAAGTTGCCAGATGCTATACTACTACTAGCAGAACTGTTCGCCTGGAAAACTATGAATGTCTCGCTTTGTCCATTTGGAACGGTGTAAGAACCTGTATATGTTCCCCATGCAGAATTACCATCTGTCATGGTAGCTTGTGCTACTGCACTTGCAACGGTACCGCCAATTTTTATTACGGCTTCATCCGTTCCGTCAAGCCCGCGATGTTGAACCGACCAAGTGATTGTAGTTCCTTCAGCAATAAATACTTGTTGAAAAAGTGAAGCGTCTTGTGTTCCATTAATCTCAAAATATTGACTGCCTACGGCGGCATTTATTCCTCCATATCCGTTTCTTGCTACTTCTATTAAGTTGTCAGAAGCAGTTGTTTGCCATCCGTTTATCGTGCTTTCTAATACTTGACTATTCGTTCCTGTGATTGTAGGAAATTCAAAGCCAGTATTTACAACAGTTTGGCATTCATCTACATCTGGAATACCGTCATTGTCATCATCTAAATCATCCACATCAGCAACGCCATCTAGGTCGGTATCGAGTGCTACATTTATGATGTAAGTGGCAGGACTAGCATCAGTATCTCCATCATTGTCTTTGCTTGAAAAGGTAAATGAAGCAGGGCCTTCAAAACCGCCAACTGGATCGAATTTTAACCCATTGGCTTCTGCTACAGTAAGTTCTTGTCCTGCGGTAACAGGTGTGCCATCTGCTAGGGTTAGGATCCCTTGCGAAGCAGTTGGCAGGGTGTTTATCACGAAGTTTGTGATTGTGCCATCGCCATCGGTTCCTGTTAGGTCATCGATATCAACTCCACCAGCACCTGAAGGAATGGACGTACTACTTGTGATGTCGTCGGTATCAGGTGGTGAGTTGGAAATATTTATGGTGAAAGTAGCCGCTGATGCATCTTCACCGCCATCATCATCTTTTGCGGCATAAGTAAAAGTAGCTGGTCCATTATAAGTTCCTGATGGATCGAAAAGTAAGCCATCGGCTTGGGCAGTAGTTAGTTCTTGTCCTGCGGTAACAGGCGTACCATCTGCTAGTGTTAAAATACCATGTGCTGGGTCAGGTAAAGTCTTTATAACAAAGGCGTCTATTGTACCATCGCTATCTGCTCCAGTTAAGTTATCAATAGCCGAGCCATCAGCATCACTTTGAATGGCATCTGTAGAAGTAATATCATCGGTTGTAGGTAGGTCGTTGATGTCATTAACATCAATTGTCATCGTATAATTAGTGCCAACCTGAGTACCTGCATCACCTGAATCGTCTTTTACTTTGAAGTCAAAGCTTGCGTAACTAGTTCCGTTTTCATCTGCTACGGGTTGGTAGGTAAATAGTGTTCGGTCAGTAAATTCCGTTTCGTTTGTGATGTCAGATGCGGTCACAGTTACTCCGTTATAGAAGAGTGTTCCTTGGGCTGGAAGGCTTGCGATGATAACTGCCTCAAAACTATCGCCGTCTTCATCAGCAAAAAAGAAGTCTGTATTGGCGAAAGTTAGTTGGCCGTCTTCATCAACGTTCACCGTATTGTTGGCGCTTAATGGAGATGTAACGGGATTATCAAAATTAAGGATTAAACAGGCATTGAAATCAGCAGAGAATTGTCTCACCGAACCAGGTGTATTGGTTTCACCAGAAACACCCATTCTGAATTCTACCACAGCAACATCTTCAAATTTGAGGTGCAGCATGTTTCGGGCTTCAGTATTGTTAATACCTCCAAGGCCTGTAGTTCCTGTTGGTCTGTAAACAATAAATGGATCTTCAAAAGTTCTTGTAAGGCGCGTGTTCGTTTCCTGGAAAATTTGTCCAGTTTTTACACCTACGAACTCTCTACGGCCACTGCTTGAAGCATCAATGTCTGCAAAGGTGGCTCTAAATTCATTTTGGTCTACTTCAGTTGTGCTACCTGACGTTACGAAAGTAAATTTGAAATCTATCCATCCAGATCCGCTGTTTACATTGGCATTAGCTGTTCTAATTCGCGGTTGGAATGCATTCGGCTCACCTGCTCCAGAATCGTCTAAAGCATCTAGTATTGCATTTTCAATATCAACAATTTCGATGAGTGCATCAACACCTGTTGTTGTGGTAGTGAACCTGTAAATTGCACCTTCTTGTAGGTCTGTTCCAGATATTAAAGTGGAGGATGTAAAGAATTGAGTTGGTATTGTAGAACACGTTGGCACATTATCTATGCCGATAGTCGTTGTTGCGGTATTACTGGTTCCGGTGCCGTCTGTAATAGTGGTGGTAACAAAACGGTCTGAGGTTGTTAATGAGCTTTCTGTATTTCTATATACAATTTGACTCAAAGCCAAAGCATAATCAGCTTTAGATGCTGTTCCTGAAAGGGTGATAACTCCTGTAGAGGAATTGTACGCACTTGCTGTAATACCGGTCGGTAAATCGCCAAAAGCAAAAAGTGTTTCAGAGGCACCATCAGGTCTGTTTGTTAACGTAATCGTGGCACCTGTCATTTCTACATCGTTCAGGTCATCAACTGATGCATCTGTGTCTGCGATAGGAATAGCGCTACCACCTAAAGAGAAGGTTGTAATATATCCGCCTTCCGTTGCTGTTGAATTGTCATCGCCATCTAAGTCAAGAATAGGAGGGTTACATACTGCACTGGCAAACGAAAGGTCGCCATCAGCATCGAATTCAAAGCTTCTTGTTCCAGTGGTAAATACTCCACCACTGTATGTAATGCTAAAAGATGTTTTACCAATAATATTGATCTGTACTGCGCCTTCTAAATCAGTTGCTCCTTGGTTTTGAGTACCAGAAAAGCTTAAGCTTGTGCCATTTAATTGCGCAAGTACGTTTGAATTTGACTCTAAAGAAAAGCCAGCTATTTCGGATGTATTTACGGTGAGTGTTTCACCTGCGGCACCCGCGTTACCATCTAAATCACCGATTAGAAAAGCAAAATTGACAGCAATAGGGGTGGATGTTCCTGTTTCAAAGAATTCGTATAGTAATGTTACATCAGATGCTGCATTCAGATTAAGGTTGGCATTGTCTCCTGTAACGTTAAGGCCATGATTTATACCAGAATTACTCTGAGCAGTTGACGTTACCTTCATATCAACAGTAGTTACGCCTTGAGCACCTATAGAAGTATAGGTTAGTGTTTCATTCAAACCAGAACCACTGGCTCCAGACGTAGCTGCATAAGTGAAACTACTATTTCCGGCAGTGCCCACGGCTTCACAGCCATTTAAACTAGCTGCAGAAAACAGACTCATTGTAGTGGTTGCGGTATTGCTATTGTCTGTGCCATCATTAATAGAAACTGTTATTGACCTATCCGTTAGGTCAGGTGTGCCATCAGTATTTTCGTAAACGATTTGAGCTAACGCTGCTTGATAGCTGGCTAATGTACCTGAACCCGTTAGTGTAATTACACCCGTCCCACTGTTATAGCTACTAGCCGTAATACCATCAGGAAAGGCGCCTAATACTCTAAGGGTTTCATTTCCGCCATCCAAAATGTTCGTCAAGGTAATGGTTGCACCTTCTATATTCGTATCGTCTAAATCGGTTATGGCTGCGCTTTCAGCAATAGGTATTGGAAGGCCATCAATTGTAAAGCCAGTTGCCAGATCATTTCCACCTGTGTTACCATCTAAATCTAATATAGGCGCTGTATTTACTTTGTTAACCGCAATGGTTGTCGTGGCTGTAGAACTGTTGTCATCACCATCATTAATGACCACATTAATAAGTCTAGCATCGTCTTTCGGATCATTGCTACTATTGTTGTATTCTATTTGCTGAAGTGCGTCTTGAAAATCGCTTAAAGAAGCGGGGCCAGTCAGGGTAATTACACCTGTATTTGAATCATAAGCACTGGCTGTAATACCACCGGGAAGGGCTCCATTGATTGATAATCCTTCGGCTGTTCCGTCAAGAATGTTGGTTAATGTAATGGTAATTGTTTCGATAGATGTGTCATCGACATCGCTGATGGCATTGTCCGTATTGGCTATAGGTACAGCACCATTTCCTTCAGTAAAAGATGTTGAAAATCCACTACCTCCGTTGCTACCATCTAGGTCTAATTCCGGCACAGAATTAACCTTTGTTACTGAAATTACAGAGTTAGCGGTATTGCTCGCATCTGTTCCATCATTCACCACTACGGTTATGTTTCTATCCGTTTCATCAGGTGTATTATCTGAATTATTGTATTGAATTTGTGCAATCGCTGCAATGTAATCAGCCTTGGATGCGGAGCCTGTTAGCGTTAAAACACCAGTGGTAGCATTGTAACTGCTTGCGGTAATTCCTCCTGGAAGCGCACCATTCACTGATAAACTTTCAGAAGCACCATTCGGTCGGTTGGTTAAGGTGATTGTAGCACTTTCTATATTAGTGTCGTCTACATCTACTATTGCAACATCTGAGTCTGCAATATTTACAGCACCATTTCCTTCAGTAAAGCTATTGGTGAAACCTGTGCCTGATCCGCTACCGTCCAAGTCTAATTCCGGTGGTGTATTACATGCTAAAACTGATGCGTCTGTGTCTTTAACGATTAAGGTTTGCTCATACTCTAAAGAAGATGAACCAACATTTAGCGCTGATAAGCTTGAAGGTGTTACTGAAATATCTACCGTAGTTCTGGTGCCTCCGCTTGATAAATAAGAAGTACTTACTATATAGGCAGCATCGGGTCCATTCGTAAGTCCAAAGTGAAGAATTGGTGTTTCTTGACTACCATGTCCAGATCCGCCATTCACTTCTTGAATTGGAGAAAGAATGTTGCCGTCACAATCTTTGAGCACAACCGTAGCCCCAAGTGCACTTCTAGTTAATCCACCACCAAGGTCAAGTTGAGGTATAACATTCAAATAGTTATTCGCAAAGCCACTTGTAGCAACTTCGCTTGAACTCCCAATCAGGTCGTTTCTCCAAAGTTGATTGTTATCACCATTCACATTGATGTAGACATCTAAATCACCATCGTTGTCATAGTCCACCATACCGACGGCTTCAACGTTTTCTCCAACTTCTATTCCGTTGTTGTCATTTGGCTGATTAAAAAGGAAGCTACTTCCAGTGGTGTTATTCAACATGAGGTAGCTATCGCCATTACTGTCTCCGAAGAAAACGTCAATATCTCCATCATTGTCAATATCACCTATTGCAATACCGTCAATCCCAGAGTCGTTTAGTAAATTACTATTTGATCTTCTGAATGGGTTCGAAACGGCGGAGAATACACCAGGAGAACTTTGCTGATATAACACTGGCGTGCTACTATCAGAGTCTGGACCCCAGATAAAGTCAAAGTCACCATCTCCATCAAAGTCACCCGTTACAACAGCTCCTTTATTACCATTACTTGCATCTTCGTTAAAAGAGGTGTTCACTGTGAAGGTGCCATCACCATCATTGATGAACATGTCGTAATTGTTGCTATCAATATTGCTAGAAGTAGAGTTGCCTTGTTTTCTAGCGATGATATCCATGAAGCCATCGTTGTTGATGTCAACTACAGCGATGTAATCACCAGTGTTAGATCCATTTTGAGGAAGTCCTAAGCCACCAGCTCCAGTACCGGAGGCTCCAACACTATTTTGTGAGACTTGATCAAATCGATTTCCAGAAACTGACGCGCCATCATTTTTAAAAATATCTATACCAAAATTGTGACTTTCAATGATAAGGTCTAAGAAGCCGTCATTATTGTAATCCATAAAAGCCAAACCTTCAGTGTTTATCCCATCGGACATACTGGTAATGGTCTGGATTCTTGAAAAGGAGGAACCATTATTATTTTGAAAAATGGCGATATGTCTTGTTGTGTTGACAATGAAGTCGGGATAACCATCATTGTTAAAATCTCCCCAAATGGCCGACCGTTCGGTTTTGGTGCTTTTCAGGTTAGGTGCTACGCTGCTTGTAACATCTATAAAAACTCCATTATCGTTTCGAAGAAGGTATGATCGTCTAGACGAATTATTATCATTAGTGTTGACCAAGAGATCTAAGTCACCATCTAAATCATAATCCGCAAAGGAGAATCCACCGTCTTTATTCCGGTTATTGACATTAGAGTCGTCTTGACCGTTGCCAGCGACATCGGTAAAGTTTTGTCCAAAGGACGAAAGGTTTAAAGACAAAAAACCGACTAGAGTTAGTAAACCCAGTCGGAAGTTGAAACATCCGAAGATATCAGCAGCCATGTGTTGTTAGTTAGTTTGTTTAGCAGGTACAAAACCTGCTCCAAGTGCTTTGAAGCTCCTTCAGCGTAAGAATGATATGAAAATTGTTCCCCTAGAAAGAGGGGGTATCCCGAATTGGGAAAAATGATAATGTGAATCAGGAAAAGTGCGCGACTAACTTTATCTCTCAATTGCCAACCATAGCAGAACTGCCGGAGAACTAGAAAGTTAGACCGATTTATGATGTTTAGGCGCATCAAATAAAGTAAATAACGTTCTATAATCCAATTTTTTCTTCTGTGACGGAAGGTTTATTTGTAGTGTAAACGACAAATAAATGTATTTGAAATGCTTTATTAGTGTTTAAACCTGCCAAAGTTTATTCAATAATTGTCCAGGTTTTACTTGTGCTAAGGTTGTAATGATCAAACGTTTGCATGAAACTTTTGCGGGTAACACCCATTCGGGCGGAGGCAATCTTTTACATTTGGCAGGTTTAAAATTGAGATAATGAAATTCAAACACCCTTATAAATTTGGTAAAGGCTACGAGAAATCTGTGGCTTATTTTTCAATGGAATTTGCCATTGATCAGCCATTAAAGATATACTCAGGAGGACTTGGGTTTTTGGCGGGGTCGCATATGCGCAGTGCCTTTGACTTAAAGCAAAACATGATCGGAATTGGTATGCTATGGAAATATGGCTATTACGATCAGGGAAGAAAGCATAATAATGAATTGGATGCGCTTTGGCAGGAAAGACATTACAACTTCTTGGAAGACACTGGTATTGTTCTAGAGGTGAATGTTAATGATCACCCAGTGAAAGTGAAAGTGTTCTACTTGGCACCAAAAGTTTTCGGAACGGCGCCTATTTTTTTATTGTCTACAGATCATCCTGAAAACGACTACTTGGCCCAAACGATTACACATAAGCTTTACGATAATAATGTGTCTACTCGTATTGCTCAGTATATTTTATTGGGAATAGGAGGTGCTAAATTATTGGAAGCGATTGATCATAAAGTTGATCAGTATCACTTCAATGAGGCGCATGCTTTGCCTGCGGCATTTAGGCTAATGGAGAAGCTTGGCGATATGAAAAAGGTGAAGGACCAGGTTGTGTTTACAACACATACACCCGTTAAAGCGGGTAACGAGGTTAATGACCCAATAATGCTGCATAAAATGGGCTTTTTCAATGGCTTTTCGGTAAGAGAAGTTGAAGATATGGTGGGTTTTGAAAATGGTATGTTTAACCATACGTTGGCCGCCCTTAGAATGTCTAAAATTTCTAATGCCGTTTCTAAAAAGCATTGTGAAGTATCGAAAGATATGTGGGGAGGTTTTGACGGTATTTGCGATATAATACCTATTACCAATGCTCAGAATAAGGCTTATTGGACCGACAAGGAGCTGGAAAAAGCACATGCTAAAAAGGATGATAAGAAGTTTATTAGCAGGAAGAAGCAATTGAAGCAGGAGCTTTTCGACTTTGTGGCTGATCAGACGGGTAAAATCCTCGACCCGAATGTGTTGACTATTGTTTGGGCAAGACGATTTGCTGGATATAAACGTGCTGATTTAATCGCAAGAGATGTTGAACGTTTTGAAAGACTATTGAACAATAAGGATTATCCTGTTCAAATTATTTGGGCTGGAAAACCTTATCCGCTAGATCATGGGGCGGTTAGTACTTTTAATTGGCTTGTACACTTCACAAGAAAATACCATAACGCCACTATTCTAACGGGTTACGAATTAGGTTTATCGGCTTTAATGAAGAAGGGCTCTGATATATGGTTGAACAACCCTAGAATTCCTTTGGAAGCTTCAGGTACTTCGGGCATGACGGCTGCAATGAATGGCTCCCTGAACTTTTCAACTAATGATGGATGGATTTTAGAGTTTGGCGAACATGGTAAAAATGGGTTTGTTATACCTGAGGTGGATACTTCACTACCTGAAGGTGAGCAAGATCAACATGATGCAGACCATATGTTGAGAATCTTAGAGGATGAGATTGTTCCGATGTACTACAAAAACCAAAAGGATTGGGTAGCGACGAACTATCAGAGTATGGACGATGTAGACGAGTATTTTAAAGCAGCTCGTATGGCAGATGAATATTACAAGAAATTGTATACGATTTAAGTATCCTTCCAAAAACATTAAAGCCTGCATTCTATACTTAGGACGCAGGCTTTTTTTATGAGTACAATGCGTTTATTACTTATTCATTTCTTAAAGCATTGATGGGATTCCCATTGGCTGCTTTAATGGATTTAAACAGTACCGTTAAGCCAGAAATTCCTAAGGCAATTAGGGTGCAAACCACCATGAGCGTAACTGAAACCTTTGTTCGGTAGGCAAAACTAGTCAACCATTCATTAATGGCATAATAGGCAATAGGCAAAGCTATGATGCAAGAAACCAGCACCAAAGTTTGTACTTGTTTGGTGAGTAGCCAAATGATTTGTTTAGATGAAGCTCCTAAAACTTTTCTGATCCCAATTTCTTGAAACTTGGCTTCTGCCATGTAAGTGATCAGTCCAAAAAGGCCAAGGCAAGAAATGAGAATAGCGACAGTGGTGAGTACACCAAATACTTTTCCGAGCCTTACCTCTGTGGTATAAAGTTGCTCAAAACGTGCGTCCAAAAATCGAGTCTTTAGAATGCTATTGGGCATGTATTTTTTCCATGTAGTTTCTAGGCTAGCCAAGGTTTCCGAAATATTGGCGCTATTGATCTTGATCATTGTTTTGGCTATTTCGTTGCCTTCTTGCTCGCTGTACATAAAAACCATAGGCTTTATGTTTACATGAGGCGATTCGATATGAAAGTCCTTAATTATTCCTCGAATGGGACCTCCTAGTCTTGGGTATGTTTCGGCCAGCGGCGTGTCTGAGTTTAAAGGATTCTTAGTTTTAATTAACGCTGCTAGGGTTTCATTAATAATTATACCATTATCATTTGTGCTTTTAGTTTCTGCGCTAAATGCTTCCCCGCTTACCATTTCTAAGTTTAAAAGCGGTATGTAATTTTCATCGATTTTATGAGTTGTGATACTGGCTTCAAAAGTTTCATCATACATAAAACCTGCCGCATTATCTCCACCTGGAGGACTGGTAGTAAGGCTTACTTGCGATATAGAAGGAATCTCACTTAATGCGTTTTTGTAAGGCACAAATTGATTAGTAAATGCGATATCCGTAACAACGATTTGGTCGCCTTGAAAAGACAATGTCCTTTCTTGCATGTATGAAATCTGCCGTTGTACTACAAAAGTAGCGATGACAAGTACCACTGATACAGTAAACTGCACCACCACAAGGCCTTTTCTAAACCAGCTTCCTTTGTTAGTCCCGCTAAGTTTCCCTTTCAAAAACTCACTAAAGCTAAACCTAGAAATAATAAAGGCCGGGTAGAGCCCTGATAAAATCCCAAGCACGGTAACAATGCCAAAAAGAGTTAATAGAAATGAAGCACTTTTTAAATACTGGAAGTAGATTGGTTTGTCAATGACTTGTTCGAATGCCGGGGTAAGGCCTTGCACAATAAGAATTGCAAGTGGCAGCGATAACCACCAAAGAATGAGTGATTCTGTTAGAAACTGAAATTTAAAACTTCCTCTACCCGCACCGATCACTTTTCTAATTCCTGCCTCTTGTCCGCGTTGTAATGCCCTGGCCGCTGTTAGGTTTACGTAATTTATACTTGCTAGTAAAAGAATAAGGCCTGCTACCAGCGCAAACAATTCTATGATGTTCTTATTCATAGCCGGAAACACATTGTCCGTAGTGCCTGTGTTGTACTTTACATCATCGAAATGCGTGAAATTGTAGCTGAACCTGTGGTGATATTCATTGCTTGTTATTTTAGGGATTTCACTTTCGATTTGAGATAGCAATCTAGACTCGTCCGTTCCAGGAGCCAATTTTAAGAAAAGTGTCCAAGGCGAAAACCCACGACTATTTAGGCTATAGCTGTCGGATGCTAGCGCTAGGAAGTCAAACTGAAGACTGGAATTTTGAGGTATGTTTTTTAGTACTCCTACAATTTGAAAGAGTTTTCTTCCTCTAAATGGTGCATTAATAGATTTACCGATCGGATCTTCACTGCCGAAGTATTTTTCAGCCATTTTTTCCGTAATGAGGATGTTTTCTTTGCTATTTAGTGCGGTTTTTGGGTTTCCTGTCACCAATTCATAGGGGAAGATTTCAAGAAAGGTAGAATCGGCAAAAAGAAAGGGTTCTTTAACAAGTGTCAGCCCATCCTCATCTTCTAGTCTAATGGTTAAATCATATTTGACGAGTCGAGTAAATGATTCTACCTGTGGGCCCATTTCTAGTAAGGCGGGACCATAGCCCGGGTGCATACCAGCATCAAATGCTTGGCTAAATGAGGCTTCACTAAACCGCTCTATCCGAACGATTCTATCCCTATCTGGAATAAAATCATCCATAAGAAACTGGTCAGCTACGAAGAGTGAAATAAGTAGACTAATCGCAATTCCGAAAGACAAACCGAATAGGTTAATCGCTGCAATTGATTTGCTGTTTTTCATGCCTCGAACGGCAGTTTTTAAGTAGTGCTTGAACATCATGTTGTGATAAGAGAGTTTGTAACTATTTGGATGATAATCGAACATATAGTGCCTAAATGACCTGGCAATTGTCCATGTATAGATTCTAGCAGCTTTTTTATGACCAAATGCAGCTAGGTTTTCGATGTATTCTTCATAAAGATCGCCTTCGAGTTCTTCAATGCGATGATCTGCACAGAAGAATCGTAGTATGCGTCCTGGTAATTTTGGTGGATTACTCATGCTTGTCCATCTTTTGATATGGCCGGCATGATTTCCCAGAAAGAAGCCCGAATTTCTTTAATTTGTTCTAAGGCTTTCAAGGCAGAAGGGGTAGGTACGAAAATACGTTTGCGCTTTCCGCCACGCTTTTTCGATGCTTCTCCGAATTCAGAGTTGAGAAACCCTTTTTTTTCCATGCGATAAAGGGCTGAGTGAATAGCACTTAGATTAATACTTCGGTGCGTATGTTCTTCCACTTTTTTTCGAACCATATTGGCATAGGCCTCATCCTTTAAAACACAGGTGGCTAAAAGCACCACTTCTTCAAATTCGCCTAAAAACGTTCCCTTCATAGGTTTTAATTTATATATAAATGTAAATAATATAAATCATGTCCTCCAAATATATTATGTGTAAATGTAAATTTAATGCCTGAATCGGGATTTGGAAAAGATGAAATGGGCGGTGACTTAAAATTTATTCGTGGAATTAGGGGATGCCAGAATGTATAATTACTTAATATTGTGTTAGAGCGACAAGTTGCTTTAATGGGGTATTAGCTCAGTTGGTTTAGAGCGCTGCCTTGACAGGGCAGAGGTCACTGGTTCGAATCCAGTATGTCCCACTTAACAATGCGCCGAAAGGCGCATTTTTTTTATCGGGATGTGGCGCAGTCCGGTAGCGTACTCGTCTGGGGGGCGAGTGGTCGCAGGTTCAAATCCTGTCATCCCGACTCTTATAGTTCTTAAACTCTTTTTCTGAGTGTAAGTTTTCTCACCAAATAAATGGCTCCAAGCCCTAGGTAGAAAGCACCAAACCAAGCGAAGGTTTTATCTGGAGAATCACTACTAGTGAATTCATAGACTAGTGTAATGAAATAAGGGATGCTGGTCAGAAGAAAAAGAGGAATGGCAAGTTTGTATGCCGGTTGCGCTTGAACAGTAGTGTATTTTTCTTCCACGATAAATGAACTAACGCCAACATATGGTAGGGGTTGATCTCTTTTTATGAACGGTTAATGCATAAAAAAAGCCTTGGTTGTAAAACCAAGGCTTTCTTGAGTATTTAGAGGCTATTAGTTATCGCCTTTTTTGAAATTTTCGAAGCGTGTTTCTGTCTTTTTTGGAAAGGCATTGTTCTCAATATCTACATCGGACAATTCTTGAAACGGGTCGAAAACCACCTTTTCTACTTCCTTTTCTTTTACAAAAAGCTTAGTTACCTGATTTTCATTTCGACGCCAGATCTCTGCAGGAATTCGTTCAATTTCCTTACTACCATCTTTGAAAGTCCATTCTAGTACAATAGGTGTAATAAGTCCTCCTTTATTCTTAAAGGTGATTTGATAAACGTTTTTACCCGCGAATCGCTCTCTTATGGCTTCATTGTCTATCTCGCTTCTGTATTCACTTCCAACGTTGCTATCAGTCAACTTAAACTCTTGTGGCTTTCCAAAGAATGGGTTGCTATCAGCACCTGAGTTCTCACCAAGGTTACCGCTTTCAGCTTGTACTTGTGTTTCCAGGCCTTTCTGTTCACCGGCAACTTTAAACCATTTTACATCGGCCACCTCTATGTCTACATTGTCCGTGGAATAGAACCATCCTTTCCAGAACCAGTCTAAATCTACAGCTGAAGCATCTTCCATAGTTCGAAAAAAGTCGGCTGGCTTAGGGTGTTTAAAAGCCCATCTTCTAGAATATTCTCTAAAGGCCTCATCAAACAATTCAGGACCCATTACTTGTTCTCTTAATACCACAAGGGCAGCGGCCGGCTTACTGTAAGCTTCAGGGCCAAGCTGAAGTGATTGTTCTGGGTTTGTCATAATAGGTCGCATAAAATCCTTGCTTCCTTTCATATAAGGAACAATTGCTGAAGGCGAATTAGAACTATATGGTAACTCAGGGTAATACTTTTTCATGGTGAGGTATTCTAGGAACGAATCTAAGCCTTCATCCATCCAAGCCCATTGGCGCTCGTCTGAGTTAATGATCATTGGAAAGTAGTTGTGCCCAACTTCATGCACAATAACATACACCATTCTTGTCTTTATAAAATCATCATAAGTACCGTCAGGTCTCGGTCGGCCAAAGTTGAAACAGATCATTGGGTATTCCATACCAATACTTGCCGCGTGCACAGAAATGGCCACTGGATATGGGTAATCTATGGTCATTTCTGAATAATTGATCAGGGTGTTGACTACTGCTTTTGTAGATTCTCTTTCCCAAAGCGGATTGCCTTCTTTAGGGTAATAAGACATCGCTAAAGGTGTATTCTCAGCTAGTTTTACAGCTTGAGCATCCCAAATAAATTTCCTTGAAGATGCAAAGGCAAAGTCTCTTACGTTTTCTGCATGATATACCCAAGTTGATCTACCTTTTGCTTTAGTTTTCTCTTTTGCCTCAGCCTCTTTTTGTGTAACAATAATTACAGGCTTATCATAAGATTTTTTAGCGCGATTGAAGCGATTTTGCTCTTGTCGTGTAAGAACATCTTTCGGGTTTTGAAGTTCACCTGTTGAACCAACGATATGATCAGAAGGTACTGTAATTTCTACTTCGAAATCTCCGAAAGTAAGCGCGAACTCGCCAGAACCGATGAATTGCTTGTTTTGCCATCCGTTAAAATCGTCGTAAACCGCCATTCGAGGATAGAACTGGGCAATGGTATACAGGTAGTTGCCATCTTCTTTAAAGTATTCGTAGCCCGATCGGCCACCAAGCTGTGCTCTATCGTTGATATTATACCACCAATCGATGCTGAAGCTGTAAGATTCCCCAGATTTTAAACCTGTAGGTAAGCTTATTTTCATCATGGTGTTGTTTACCAGGTATTTTAGGTCGTTGCCCTGTGTGTCTTTAACGGACATAAGTTTAAAGCCTCCATCGAAACCAGTATCGCTCAAAGCCCTTTGCGCTTGGCTAGTACCCATTTGGGTAATAGTAGCCGGTAGCCTACTTCCGTTTATTTTGGTGCCAAGGTTTTCTGGCTGGCGTACATTCTGATCCAGTTGAATCCAAAGGTATCGGAGTTCTGAAGGCGAGTTATTGTAATAAGTAATTGTTTCGGAACCCGTGATTTTTTGATTTTCATCATCCAGCTCCACCTTAATTTTATAGTCAGCTTTCTGCTGCCAGTAGTCTGGGCCAGCTTCACCAGACCCAGTTCGATAAGAATTCGGTGTTGGCAAAATGTTGTCCATTTGCTCGAATTTGCTTTTCCATTGAGTTTGACCGAAAGCAAAAAATGGGCTAATGACTAACATTATAGTCAGTAATCTTTTCATGAGAAGAGGTTTTAGTTTGTTGTTCTGCCATTCTAGAAATGGCCGAACAATAATAATCAATTAATACTCGATTTTCACGACTAAATCATTTTTAGCGGGGTAGAATATTAACTAATAAAATGATGCCTTGAGTGAATAGGTGAATGGAAAGCATATTTATTAATTTGCAAAAAAGCTAAAAGATGAAGTTACTATCCATTCTCAGTTTGTTATGTTCCTCATTGCTCATACATGGCCAGTCCGTAGATATTCAAGGTCACAGGGGTGCACGGGGTTTGATGCCTGAAAATACTATCCCGGCTTTTCTCAGAGCGATCGATGAAGGAGTAACCACTTTAGAACTTGATGTGGTAATCACGAAAGACAAAAAAGTAGTGGTGTCCCATGAGCCTTATATGTCTTCCGGTATTTGTAGCAAGCCAGATGGTACGCCGGTTAAGTCATCAGAAAGCAAGTCTTTCAATATTTACGAAATGACCTATCAAGAGGTAAGTAGCTTCGATTGTGGTAGTAGGGGAAATAGCCGTTTTCCAGCACAAGAGAAAATGGCGGTGGTGAAACCATTGCTTAGCGATCTTATTCAAACAGTTGAAAAATATTTGACCGATAACAACTTGCCGAAACTAGGATATAATGTAGAGATTAAAAGCTCGGAGAGTGGCGATGAAGTTTATCATCCTGACGTAAATGAATTCTCCAAGTTGGTCTATGCAGTTACTGCCGGAATGCTTTCAGAAAAACGCTTTACTATCCAGAGCTTCGATTTTAGGGTGTTAAAGCACATGCATGAATTTTACCCAGGGGTGACTTTAGTTGCCTTAATTGAAAACACCAAGGGCGTAGAGTCAAACTTAAAAACTTTGGGATTTATTCCTAATGTCTACAGCCCTAACTACCGATTGCTCTCCAAAAAATCGATAGCGCTTTGTCACGAAAAAGGAATGAAAGTAATTCCTTGGACCGTGAACGATTTGAAAACCATGAAGCGATTGGTTGATATCGGTGTAGACGGTATAATAACGGATTACCCAAATAGAGCAAAGGGCTTGTAATCTGCCTTGTGCTGAATCATTAATGACCCTCATATTTCATAGTTGTCGATAAGTCTTTATTTTTGGCTTTCCAATTTGCTGATGCGCGTTCTCCAAGTCCAAGATAAATACACCCAAAAAGAGTTTCTTCAAGTAGCGGTAAAACTCTATGCTGAAGAAAAGAATTGGATACGTCCATTAGATAAAGATATTGAAGCTGTCTTTGATCCTTCAAAAAACAAGAACTTTAGAAATGGCGAGGCTATTCGCTGGATTCTGGTAGACGATAATAATAAGTCTATTGGTAGAGTGGCAGCTTTTATCAACCAGAAAACAGCCAAAAGCTACGACCAACCAACTGGAGGAATGGGCTTTTTTGAGTGTGTCAACGATCAGGAAGCAGCATTTTTGCTTTTTGATACCTGCAAAGCCTGGTTAGAAGAGCGAGGTATGGAGGCAGTAGATGGCCCCATAAATTTTGGAGATAGAAATAACTGGTGGGGTCTTTTAGTAGATGGCTACTATGAACCTAATTATCAGATGCCTTACAACTTTCCATATTACCAAAAGTTGTTCGAGGCCTATGGTTTCAAGGAGTTTTTCAAGCAGTTCACTTATCAGCGCCCTATGGGTAGTGAGGTGGATTTTACCCCTCGTTTCTATGAAAGGGCGCAGAGTACATTGGAAAATCCTGATTACGAATTTCGTCATATCACCAAAAAAGAATTCAAAATAGCCCATGAATATTTTCGACAGGTCTATAACAAAGCTTGGGCAGGGCATAGTGGTGTAAAGCCAATGACAGAGCAACAAGCTAAGTCTACCTTTACCAAGCTGAAACCAATTGCAGATGTAAGGCTGGTATGGTTTGCCTTTTATAAAGGAGAGCCGGTGGCTTTCTTTATTTCAATTCCAGAGCTGAATCAACTTTATAAGCACCTTAATGGAAAGTGGAATCTTTTGAGTAAACTCAAATTCCTCTATTTGCTAAAAACTGGTGCTTGCAATAAAGGGCTAGGTATTGTATTTGGTGTTACTCCAGATCACCAGAAGAAAGGTGTAGAAGGTGGGCTTGTGGTTTCATACGTGAAGAAACTCGCTTGGAAAAAAGGATTTCAGTATACTGATATTGAGATGAATTGGATTGGAGATTTTAACCCAAAAATGATCCGAGTTGTAGAGCAGATCGGAGGAAAATTATTAAAAACACATATCACTTATCGTAAGTTGTTTGATGAGACAAAAGAGTTTCAGAGAGCCCCTATATTATAATCCCCAAAAGTATGAGCAAGAAGTATGACGTTTATGGCATTGGTAATGCCTTAGTTGATCTTGAGTTTAAAGTATCAGATCAGTTTTTATATGATCATAAAGTACAAAAAGGTCTAATGACCCTTGTTGACGAAGATACGCAGTTTAGACTAATAGGTGCGATTGAGCATGACGATTTGAATAGAAAATCAGGAGGTTCAGCGGCAAATTCAGTGATTGCGATAAGCCAATTCGGCGGCAAATCATTCTACTCTTGTAAAGTAGCTAATGATGAATATGGCGATTTTTATCTGAAGGATATGAATGATGCTGGCGTTGATACAAACCTTGACAATGCCGATCGAGAAGAGGGAATAACCGGAAAGTGCCTGGTTATGATTACTTCTGATGCTGATAGAACTATGAATACTTTCCTTGGTGCGACATCTAATTTATCGGTGAATGAAATTGATGAAGCATCTATAAAAGATTCTCAATACCTATACCTAGAAGGCTACCTTACTACTTCTGAAAGTGGAGTAGAGGCCATGAAAAAGGCCAAGAAAATTGCTGAAGATAATAATATAAAAACGGCAATTACACTCTCAGACCCTTCCATTGTGCAGTTTTTCAAAGAGAAGTTTGTTGAGGTAATTGGTGCTTCTGTAGACTTGCTTTTTTGTAACGAAGACGAAGCAATGGCCTTTACTGGAAAAGACAACCTTGGTGCAGCGCGTGAAGCCCTAAAAAGCGAAGCCAAAAGATTCTGTATTACACTTGGTAGCAATGGTGCTATGATTTGGGATGGAGATACTTTCATAGATATTGAACCATATGCTGTTAAGGCAGTTGATACTAATGGTGCTGGGGACATGTTTGCCGGAGCTTTCCTATATGGAATTACTAATGGCATGACTTCTGCAACGGCAGGGAAGTTAGCAAGTTTGGCAAGTTCAAAGGTGGTTTCGCAATACGGACCGCGTTTGAAGTGGCATGAAGTTCAGGCCATACTGCATGAGCTGAAATGACACAATGGTGACAATCCACATATCAGCAGGTTGTTCCGTTGACCATTAAAAGCGTTATAGAAACTTGTTGCACCATTATTTTCGAAACCGAATTTTAAACATACAAAGTATACTATGATCAAGAAAATCAGTTTTCTGCTTGTGTTGTGTGCGTTGTCATTCGCGACATATGCACAAAATATTGAGTACGAAGAGTACGAATTAGACAATGGTCTGCACGTGCTGCTTCACCAAGATAATTCTACCCCAATTGTAACGGTTGGAGTATTATATCATGTTGGCTCTAAGAATGAACCAGAAGGAAGAACAGGCTTTGCTCATTTCTTTGAACACTTGATGTTCGAAGGGTCTGCAAACATCGGCCGAGGCGAGTACTTCAAAATTATTGAAGGAGCCGGAGGTCAGTTTAACGCTAATACTTCTCCAGATAGAACCTACTATTTTCAGACTTTACCTTCAAACCAATTAGAGTTAGGTATTTACATGGAGTCGGAAAGAATGATTAGTGCCAAAATCGACTCTACTGGTATAGCTACGCAAAAAGAAGTGGTTAAAGAAGAGAAAAGACAAGGGGTTGATAATCAGCCTTATGGTACTTTACTTCAAAATATGTTGAAGAATGCTTACGCAGGTACCAATTATGAATGGTCGCCAATCGGAAGCTTCGAAGATATTGACGCTGCTACAGATCAAGATTTTGTAGATTTTTACGAAACATTTTACGTGCCTAATAATGCCACTTTAACCATTGCTGGAGATATAGATGTGGAAGCCACCAAGAAGATGATCAACGATTATTTTGCGGAAATCAAAAGAGGCACTAAGACAATTCCAAGACCTAAAATTATAGCTCCCCAATTAGATGGTACAGTAGAAGAAACTGTATTTGATAATATTCAAGTACCAGCCGTAGTGCAAGGGTATAGAATGCCACCACAAGGAACGGATGATTATTATGCACTTCAATTAGTAACACAATTACTTTCAGGTGGACAGAGTTCACGTTTCCAGAAGGTTTTGGTAGATGAAAAAAGAATGGCACTAGGTGTTCAAGTAGTTCCTTTAGGACTTGAAGACGGTGGCCTGTTCATCAACTTTGCACTACCAAACCAAGGTTATGAAGTAGCTGATCTTTCCAAAGAAATGGACAAGCTAGTGGATCAAATCAAAAACGAGATTGTTCCAGAGCGTGAATTCCAAAAGCTAAAAAATCAAATTGAGAACAATTTCATATCAGGCTATGGATCGGTGCAGTCAATTGCCGAAAGTTTGGCCAATTACAGAGTTTACTTTGGCGACGCTGGTTTAATCAATACAGAAATTGAGCGCTACAGAAAAGTAACTAGAGAAGACCTTATGCGAGTGGCAAAGAAATATTTTGTACCTGAGAATAAGGTAATTCTTACTTACCGACCAAAAGCCGAGCAAGAAAAACCAGGCGATACTAAAATCAAGAAGGAGGGAGGAAATAACTAATGAAAAAGATATGGACACTAGCACTTGCACTGATTGCTTTCGGTGCGACTGCACAAATAGATAGAACAAAACTTCCTGAACCAGCTCCTGCAAAAGAGTTGAAGATTGGAGATTACGAAAAGTTTACGTTGAAAAATGGTTTGACAGTAATTCTTGCTGAAAATCACAAACTGCCAACCCTAAGTTGGAACCTGTCTTTTATTACAGGGCCAATTACCGAAGGTGATAAAAGCGGTTATGCAAGTATTTTTGGCCAAGTAATGCAGGCAGGAACTACTACTAAAACAAAGGATGAACTGAATGAAGAAATTGACTTTATGGGGGCAGCGGTAAATGCCGGAGCTACTTCAATGTCGGCATTCTCTTTATCTAAGTATAAGGATGATGTCTTGAGCATTATGACTGACCTTCTTTACAATCCTACGTTTCCACAAGAAGAGTTTGATAGGGCCATAGAGCAAACGCTTACTGGTTTGAAGCAGTCGAAAGACGATCCGAATACAATTGCTAGCCAACTTGGTGGAATTGTTAATTATGGAAAAGATCACCCTTACGGTGAAATCGTAACCGAAGAAACGGTAAAGAACATTTCCATTGATGATTTGAAAAGTCACTATGCCAAATACTTCAAGCCAAATATCGCTTACCTCGTAATTGTAGGAGATATCACGAAGAAAGAAGCTCAGAAAATGGCAAAAAAATACTTTGGTGATTGGAAGAAAGGTGATGTCCAAAAAGAAGAGTTTGTAGCACCAAAACCAGTTGAAAAAACTGTTATTTCTCTTGTTGACCGACCTTCATCTGTTCAGTCTGTTATCAGCATTACTTATCCTATTGAAAATAAGCCAGGTAACCCAGATATACTTGCCGTTTCTTTGATGAATAACATACTGGGCGGTGGTGGCTCTGCAAGATTATTCATGAATTTAAGAGAAGATAAAGGTTATACATATGGTGCTTATTCAAATATTGGGAGTAGTCGATATAGTGCAAGATTCAATGCATCGGCAAGCGTAAGAAATGAGGTAACCGATAGTTCTTTAGTTCAATTCATGTATGAACTTGAGCGAATTGGAAACGAACAAGTAACTCAAAAAGAGCTTGATGCTGCCAAGAGTGCATTAAGAGGGTCTTTTGGTCGTTCTTTGGAGAGTAGAGGTACGGCAGCACAGTTTGCGCTTAGTACTGAAATCAACAAGCTACCTGAAGATTACTATGCCAATTATTTGAAGCGACTAGATGCAGTTACTTTGGATGATATTCAGCGTGTAGCTAAGAAGTTTGTTAGGCCCGAAAAAGCCAATGTAATCATCGTTGGAAAAGCAGAAGAAATCGCCGAGAAACTGAAAGCCTTTGCCGAGATTAATTATTACGATGCTGAAGGAAATACTGTAGAAGACCCAACTAAAAAGGTGGTCGCAGATATTTCACCCCAAACAATTCTCGACAAGTATATAGATGCAATTGGCGGCAAAGAAGCAGTTGATGGTGTTACTTCAATTGTTAATAAAAGCACAGCAAAATTAGCAATGGGCGGACAGAATTTTGAGATAACCAGAGCGGTATACCAAGAAGGTCCAGATAAATTTGCCGATGTTCAGACTATTCCAGGCCAAGGTGAGGTATTTCAAATTTATAATTCAGGAAGCGCCTTTTTAGTAATGGGCGGACAAAAGCAGTCTCCTGCTGGGCCTTTCCTTGATTTAATGAAATACCAAGGAACACTCTTTGGTGAGCGCTTTTATGAAAAAATAGGGTTCAAGCTCCAGTATAAAGGAACTTCAAAAATCAATGGAAGCGATGCGCATAGAATCGAGATAAACCTAGGTAGTCTATCTGTAAACGAGTATTATGATGTGTCGTCAGGCTTGAAAGTTAGGATTGAATTAGGTCCAGCCGGTACGGTTGATTTATCTGACTATCGTGATGTGAATGGAGTTAAAATCGCCCATGGGTTTGCTCAATCTGGAGGCCAACTTCCGGTAACACTCGAGTTTGTTTCTGATGAAGTTGTAATAAACAGTACAATCGATGCCTCAGTATTCGATAAATAGATAACCTAAAGTATTAGACTTATAAAAAAGGGGTTCCGAGTAATCGGAGCCTTTTTTTATGCAATACATTCTTCGAGCCAAGCCGTGATGTTTTGTTGTTGTTTTGCGACCATTGATTTAATCACAGAAACCTGAAATGTGCTAAAATGATCTTTTGTGTCTCTGTTGATTTCTATAGAAAGTTCACGTCCAAAACGATTAATAGTCAAGACTATTTTGGTTAACTCTGGTAATATTGGAGTGCTTTTCTTGCCATTTATACTGAGAATTTTATCACCAATACTCAAAAGTCCTTCAGCTTTGGATTCAGGAGCTATATCAGTGACAATGTTTTCATTCAGTCTAAAACCAAAGTGTCTTTCTTCTACTTTTTCGGAGAAGCATTTTTTGAATGATAGACCGAACTTTTGGAAAAGATTAGCTAGGTAAGATTCATACTGGGCACTACCAGAGATGATCTCTTTAAAATAGTTATCAAGATCTTCTTCATAAATGCTTTCGGCAGCGGCCTTGTAATCGTTGTAGTCGTAGCCACTCATGTTTTGTCCGTGTCGCTGCCACATGAGCCTCATGATATCATCTAAGGATTTTTTATTGTTGAATTTTTGGCGAATTGTAAGGTCTAGAATTAGTGCGGCAAGGGCACCTTCATTGTATATAGAGACTTTTCTTCCAGGAATACCTTTTTCATAGCCATCTAGCCACAAATCGAATGAAGACTCAGCTACCGAGTAAGCCTTTCGACCTTCATTTTCGTAATGTCTTTTTAAGAGTTTATTTAATTCTCCTAAATATTCATCTAAACTAAATACGCCAGACCTTGCTAGAAAGAGGTCGCCATAGTAGGTAGTAACACCTTCAGTGACGAAACCAGTGGTATGATAGTTTTCAGTTTGAAAGTTATAAGGCGTCATTTCTTTTGGTCGAAGACGAATGACATTCCAAGTGTGAAAGAGTTCGTGAGAACTTACACCAAGCAGCTCTTTATATAATTTCCTGTCCGCTAATTCCGATGATGGGCCTATTGTAATAACAGTTGAATTCCAATGTTCAACACCGTGATAGTGTTTGTAGGGGAGGCATTGGATTAAAAAGTGATATTCGGGACATGGAAATTCTCCCATGACCTCGACTTGTTTCTTAGTAAACGCTTTGAAGTCTTGAACTAACTCTTCATCACTTTTTGGATTGTTGCCCTGTATCCAGATATTATAGGTTGTACTGGCCCATTGATAAACAACCTTTCTTAAAGAATCGCTAGCAAATAAGGGGCTATCAACGAGTTGGTAGAAGGAAGGGGCAAGGAGTCTGTCATGGCCAATAGAATTAAGCCCAGAGGCTATCTTATAATTTTTCGGTAGATCTAGAATGACTTCACACGCAGCATCCATTTGGCTAGGGTCATAAATGCAGCAGTTGATAAAATTGATATAAACCTGTTCATCGTCAAGCCAAGTATTCCCTGCATCCATGGCAAAGGCAAAATACTGATAGCTTATCGTTACCTCACCGGGTAGGTTTGACAGCTCCCAAGAGCTTTTACTCTTTTTTTGAACCTCAATTGAATTGCCTTTTTCGTCTGTGGCCTGAAAGTTTTTAATCCGTTTAGCAAAATTTTGAATTTGGTACCTGCCAGGTCTCCAGTTTGGTAGTTGTAGTAAGAGGTTGGTTTTCTGGGCGTTAATCACCACCTTGAAATTCAAGAAATGAGTTGTAGCCTTGTCGAAAGAAATATTATAGATCATATAGTGCTTCTTGAAAGGATTAAAGCTAAACATTTTTGCACTCACGTTGGTAAAGATGAAAAAGCTACCTATCTTTGCATTCCTTTTTGAGAGAAAGATAAAAATACCATGAAGAGAACATTCCAACCTTCGCAGAGAAAGAGAAAAAATAAGCACGGTTTCAGATCTAGAATGGAATCTGCAAACGGTAGAAGCGTGATCGCCAGACGTAGAGCTAAAGGAAGACATAAGCTTACGGTTTCTGACGAAAGAAATCACGGTAAGTAATTCTGTCATGCTGAGGTTTTCTTAAATTAAACCTCGTGTCAGCGTTAACTACAAAGAATTTGAACTTTACTTTCCCTAAGTCGGAAAGACTACATAGCAAAAAATTAATACAGGAGCTTTTTACCGAAGGCTCCTCTTTTTATTTATACCCCTTCAAAGTAATCTATCTCCCGAAGGCAGAGATAGAATCCAATCAGGTATTAGTTTCGGTTTCTAAGAAAAAGTTTAAGCTCGCCGTAACTAGAAATAAAATAAAACGGCTTATCAAAGAAGCCTACCGCCTAAATAAACATTCATTTCAACCTGATTCTGAAACTTCTTCTAAAGTATTGATTGGTTATATTTATACAGGAAAAGAAGTAATGCCCTATCAGTTTATAGAATCTAAACTAAAGAAATCACTTCTTCGTTTGAGTAAAGAATTAGTTGAATCACAAGATCCATAAGTTTATGAGGAAGCCAAGTATTAAGAAAAGATATGTGCTGTCGATAATAGTATCTGTATTCTTACTTTGGTCGTTCACTGCCCCTCAAAACGATAAGTACTTCGAAATACTTAAAAATTTAGACATTTTCGCCACCATGTATAAAGAGGTGAATGCGAATTATGTCGACGACATTAATCCAAACACCATCATGGAAACGGGGATTGATGCGATGCTCTCCACGTTAGATCCTTATACGGTTTATTATCCGGAAGATCAGATTGAAGATGTAAGAACTGAAAATACCGGTCAATACGGTGGAATTGGTGCGGTAATTGGCGAAAAGTATGACAAGAAAGTTATGGTGGTAATGCCGAACAAGGGTTTTGCCGCAGATCGCGCCGGTTTGATAAGGGGAGATGAAATCATCTCCATCAATGGAATTGATGTGGCCAACGATTATGATAAGGCTAGCGAATATCTGAGAGGGCAGGCATCAAGCAAAATCGAATTGGGGATAATTAGAGGTAGCAATGAAAGCTTGACTATTGAAGTAGAGCTAGAAAAAATTGAATTACCTAATGTCCCTTACTTTGGAATGGTAAGCGAAGATGTGGGACTGATAAAGCTTACAGGATTTCGAGAGAAAGCATCTCGTGAAGTAAAATCGGCATTGAGAGCATTAAAGAAGGAAGGAGCCGAGCATATCATTATAGACTTACGTGATAACGGAGGTGGTCTTTTAGGAGAAGCTGTTAATATTTCCAACCTATTTATAGAAAAAGGTGAACTTGTCGTAACAACCAAGGGTAAGCTGAAAGAGATGAATGCCACTTATAAAACACTTAATGTGGCAACAGATACCGATATTCCAGTGGCGGTCTTAGTCAATAGTTCAAGCGCTTCAGCATCGGAAATTGTAGCTGGTGTAATGCAAGATTATGACAGAGGGGTGCTCATAGGGAGGAAGTCGTTCGGGAAAGGTCTTGTTCAAAGAACAATGCCCTTATCTTATAATTCTCAAATGAAAGTTACCATTGCTAAGTATTATACCCCAAGTGGAAGATGCATTCAAGCAATAGACTACAGTAACCGAAACGAAGATGGGAGTGTTGGTAAAATTGCTGATTCGCTGAAAACAGCCTTTCAAACTAATAATGGTAGAGTCGTTTATGATGGTGGGGGAGTTGATCCTGACTTTCTGACGCCGATGAGAAAAATGGCTCCGATTACAAGATCAATTTTACAATCTGATCTGTTTTTTCGATTTGCCAATGAATATAATGGCAGCGTAGAAGTTCCTGAAGCAGCAGTCGATTTCGAAGTAACGGAAGATCTCTATGCAGCCTTCAAGAACTGGATGTCGGATAAGGAGTTAATCTATACCTCCGAATTACAAGAAGAAGTGGCTCGATTTAAAGAAGCAGCTGAAGGAACAAATGATTATCAAAAAATAAGCGAATTCATTGCCCAATTAGAAGGTGCTGTTTCAAATGATCTGGTGTCTGATCTCGACGCTAATAAAGATGAGATCAAAATTTTCCTAAAAGACGAATTTGTGGCGCGCAACTTTTTAGATGAAGGGAGATTGGAAGCATCTTTTGAAAACGATAACGATGTGATTAAAGCAATAGAAGTACTTACAGATTCTCAGAATTACCAAAAAGTCCTTCAGGGTAACTAAGCCACTGCATGCAAGAATTTTTGCTACTCTTAATCATGGGGCTTGCCGGAGGTTTCTTAGCAGGGCTTATCGGTATAGGTGGCGGTGTGATGTACATCCTTGTTTTGCCCTACCTATTGTTAAACATGGGCTTCCCGCAAGAAGAGATTGTTCAATATACCATAGCAAATTCTTTATTCGGCACCACTTTCGCAGCGCTCTCAGGCAATGTAGCATTAATGAAAAGGAAGGAGTTCTTTTGGAAAGATGTGCTCATTATTGGGATGTTTGGAGCTGTTTGTTCCGTTCTAGTCCTACTACTGGTCGTCAATACAGCGTCATATCAACGCGATCAGTTTAATATGATCGTAATAGGCATCATGTTGTTTATTGCTATCAGAACACTTATCCAAACGAGAAAGCCTAGTGGTGGGCAATATGAAAAAAAGACATCCTTTATAGGTTTGGGGAGCATAGGCGCCGCTGCCGGTTCTGTTTCTGCGCTGTCAGGTTTAGGTGGGGGGACCGTAATTATTCCTATTTTAAATAGTGGACTTAAAATGCCTATGCACAAGGCAAAGTCAATATCCTTGGGGGTTATCTTTATTACTTCGCTGACGCTGTCTATTTATAACTTGTTTGAAACGCCGATGGTGGACTATACCAATCAGAACACTGGCTATATCGTTTGGCCATTGGCCTTACTAATTTCTTTAGGTGTTATAATTGGATCGCCGTTTGGTGTGATAGTCGGCCGGAAATTATCAAATCGAGTAATCAGTTATATCTTTGTGCTCTTTGTTTTGGTGGTAATCGCAGATAAGTTGTACCAGCTTATCTAAATAATAAGACTTAATGCCTTTAATTTTAAGTATAGAAACGTCAACGACAGTATGCTCTATTGCTATTACTGATGGAGATAAGATTGTAGCCACGCAAAAACTGTTTTTAGAAAAGTCTCATTCCAATTTATTGACAATTCTTATTCAAGATACGCTCAAGCAGTGTAGTCTTGGTTTGAAAGACTTTAGTGCAATCGCGGTCTCAAAAGGCCCAGGGTCTTACACTGGTTTAAGAATTGGTGTGTCAACTGCTAAGGGTTTGTGTTATGCCTTAAATAAGCCATTGATTGCCGTTCCTACCTTAACTGCGTTGGCTTATGAAGTAAATGAACAGAACACAGAAAATTACTTAATCGCACCAATGATCGATGCGCGCCGGATGGAAGTTTACACCGCTGTTTTTGATGCGGAGTTGAATCAAGTTCTAGAAACTGCTCCAATGATTTTAGATGAACAGAGTTTTTCGGAAACCCTTCAGTATAAAAGTGTGTTATTCTTTGGTGATGGTTCAGATAAGTTTCAATCGCTGATGGACGGAAATGCTAACGCAAAGTTTGTGCAAGATATTTCACCGTCAGCATGGGCTGTGGGGTTGCTGGCGCATAAAAAGTTTTTAGCGGAAGACTTTGAAGATGTAGCTTACTTTGAACCATTTTATTTGAAAGCATTTAGAGCAACAGTACCTAAGCCTTTATTATAGTTATGGAAGGGGAGATAATTAATAGAGTAGCCAATAGTCCGATCGTTTCTATCGATTTGGAAGCGTACTATCATGAAGGTGAACGTGTTGTTTACGATATAGCCGATAATCTTTTTCAGGGAATGATTCTCAGAGAAAAAGATTTCAGAGCTTTTGTCAAGACACATGATTGGAATCAATACAGTGGGAAGAATGTAGTGTTAGTTTGTACCGCCGATGCAATTGTGCCTACATGGGCATATATGTTGTTGACCACTAAACTAGAAGGAAAGGCAAACCTAGTCGTTATGGGTTCGCTAGAAACCTTAGAATTTGCCTTGTTTAAAGAAGCATTAAGTCAAATTGATCTGTCTGAACTCGAAAATCGACCTGTAGTAGTTAAAGGTTGTGGCGATTTACCAGTACCAGAGTCTGCCTACGTTGAAGTGGCTAGGTTATTAAAACCTATCGTAAAAAGCCTAATGTATGGAGAGCCATGCAGTACAGTGCCTCTTTATAAGAAGCCTCGAGAGCCTAAAAACTAGGCCTTCAATCAGTTACAAAATACTTTAAAAAATCTTTCACAAAAGCTTGGTCAGATCAAGATAAGCTTGCTACATTTGCAACCCGTTTGAATGAAACGGAGACAAGTTTTGAAACACTGAAAAAAGATTTAAAATTTATTTCGATTTAGAAGTAATTAAATCAAATAGTTTTCATTACCTTTGCATCCGCTTTGGGGATGAGAGTTGTCAAGGTGTTAAAAAAAGGGGTTACTAAAACGTTGGTGGCTTTAAAGATTTGAGAGGGTTAGTGCTCTTTTAGATTACG
>NZ_JAGDZM010000004.1:0-1162801 GCF_049099775.1 Roseivirga sp.
CAGTGATGCCAATGAGTTATTGCTCTTACAAAGCCATCGGTTTAGGTTTTTTAGGGGGGGCGCGAGCCTGCAAACCGAACTTTCAAGTAATTCAGGAAATTATGAGGCCACCGGTTTTCGTTGGAGGTCTTCTGACGATAGTTTGGCAGTAAATCAAGATGGTAATTTGACGCTGGATACGTTACTTAATACAAGCAACACGGCTATTCGATCTGGCGGTACATTAGTGATAGGAACTGATCAGGATGCGGTAGATGGAGGTTATGTACTCGAACAATTTCATTCGGGTACATTTACAGAGCTGATGCTGTATAATGTATACCTTAATACGGCCCAAAATACGATAGTTAACAACTATCTAGCCGCTAAATATAACCTGTCGATTACAAACGATTTCTACGCCTATCAAGCCAGTCACCCCCATGATGTGGCCGGCATTGGAAGACATGATGCTGATAACATCCATAAAGCGGCTATGTCTGACAATATTTTAAGGATAGAAAACGCTAGTAACCTTATCAATGATAAATCATACATGCTTTTTGGTCATGATAATGGGGCAATTGATACATGGTCGGAAAGTATTGGTTTAAATACACTGAAAATATCGAGAGCATGGCGTGTAGATAAGACAGGAGACTTAGGTGATGTGGATGTTATTATTGATACTAGTCAACTACCTGCTCTACCCTCTGGTTATACCGATTACATTTTGTTAGTAGATGCAGATGGAGATTTTAGTTCAGGTGTTACCTACTATCCGTTTACTGCTGATGAAGAAGTCAATGAGTATAAGTCCCCTGGTTTGTCGCTTAATAATGGAGATTATTTATCCATAGCTACTTTTAAACCAACACTAACAATAATAAGTGAGAACACTGTCAGTGGACTGGAAAATGCTGATTTTACTTTTAATGTATCGCTTAATTTCGTTCTGACCGAAGCCGTGACCATTGATGTAGTGATTTCAGACCTTTCAACCTCTGATGCAGATTATAACGTTAACAGTAGTCAAATAACAATTCCAGCTGGCAGTATTACTGGAAGTTATACACTGGATATTGTAGATGACGTCATAGTTGAATTAGATGAAGGTCTTCAAATTAGCCTATCCAACCCTTCCTTACCTCTGACACTCTTAAATAACGATATTAACTACACCATTTTGAATGATGACGAATATACATTGGCTTTTGCAAACAGTTCGGATGTATACCTGGGCTACGAAAACATTGCGGATAATGAAGGTAATGCAAATCCAAACATTTTAATTCAAATGGATCAGCCCGCTCAATCAGATTTAGTTATAGGTTATAGTATTATTTTATATTCAAGTAATAATGCAGAACTAAACAGTGACTACGTATTAACTGGTTATAATACAGTTACTATGTTAGCAGGTGATGACGAGGTTGAAATTCCTGTTCAGATAATTGATGATGGATTTTATGAATTACCAGAGGTTTTCATTCTAGAATTAACAGCTGATCCATCCTATGAGATAGAAGAAGGTGCAAGTGTCGCTTATTATGTCATATACAATAACTCAGATTCACCGGAACCAACTATCGGATTTATCAATGAGTCAGTCAGTGTGAATGAGTCTGCTAGGTCAGTAAGCATCGGAGTTAGTTTAGATGCTGCATCAGGTGTTGATGTATCTGTTCGCTATCAGGTTTCAGGGGGTACAGCTACCGGCAGTGGTGTGGACTATACACTTACAACTGCTTCATTGCTGACAATTCCTGCTGGCGATACTGAAGCTTTTATTGATATCACCTTAATCCATGACATATTGGAAGAAGGTACTGAAACTATTGTGTTGAGCCTCTCGAATCCCGATGAATCAGTACTAGGCACCAGTTCTGCTACCTTGAGTATTCTTGATACCCCTATAATCGGTATAACTGGCCCAGGTGGCGTAGGTGATGCAGGTACGAACAAGCTATGGCTGACTCCGGGAAGTATCAATTCAGGAAGCTCAAGTTTAAATTCATGGGATGATGTTTCTGGCAATTCAAATAACCTATCAGAAGGCAATGGCAGTGCCAGTACACTCCCTAGCTATAGTGCTAATGTGTTAAATGGCTATGGAGGAGTAGTGTTCGATGGTATTGACGACCGTTTGGTGCGTTCAAACTTTACTGATTTTCCAACGGATGCGGTTTCTGCATTATATGTGAATCAAACTACGGATAGTCATGACGGTGTTATTTCATACGCGATTTCAGGTGATGCCGGTGATGCCAATGAGTTATTGATCTTTCAAAGCCATCGGTTTAGGTTTTATGTAGGTAATGCGTTCGTACAAACCGAACTTTCAAGTAATTCAGGGAATTTTGAGGCCACCGGTTTTCGTTGGAGGTCTTCTGACGATAGTTTAGCACTAAATCAAGATGGTAATTTGACGCTGGATACGTTACTTAATACAAGCAACACGTTTATTCGATCTGGCGGTACATTAGCGATAGGAGCAGATCAAGATGACATAGATGGAGGTTATGAGTCCACACAATTTCATTCGGGTACATTTACAGAACTGATCCTATACAATGTCTATCTTAATGAAACACAGAATATCATTGTAAATAATTACTTAGCGGCTAAATATGACCTAGTCTTAACGGCAAATGATGTTTATAATGAAGATGAGGGAGCCAATGGGAATTTTGATTATGAGGTTGCAGGAATTGGTCAAATCAGTGCATCTGACAATCATTTAGAAGCTAAAGGTAGCGGCATTGTTAATATCAGTAATCCAAGGGATATAGATAACAATGAGTTTCTCTTTTGGGGGCATAACAATAGTGCGTTAAAAGCAGAAAGTCTCAATGTGCCGAGTAGTATTAGCCGTAGATTAGAGCGGGTATGGCGGGTAAGTCAAGCTGATTTGTCGGGCAGTACTGTTGATGTTGGTGGCGTAGATTTAAACTTTGATCTTACAGGTTTAGGTACAGTTAGAATAGAAGACTTAGTCCTTCTGATAGACACAGACGCAGATTTTTCTTCAGGAGCAACCGAAGTAACTGGAGCAGTTTACATAAATGAAAATCAATTTGGATTTACCAATGTGAATCTACCGGATAACAGCTATTTTACTTTATCTACAGTTAATCGTAATGAAACACCGCTTCCTGTTGAGTTGATGTTTTTTGACGGTCAAGTAGTAGGAGGTTCAAATGTACAACTGCATTGGTCAACTGCAGCTGAAGTCGATAATAGCCACTTTAACATAGAACGTAGTACTGATGGTATTGTATTTAATGCAATAGGACAGAAACTATCTATTGGAGATACCCAAGAGGTGTCGGAGTATGATTTCTTAGATGAAAGCCCCAATACTGGTATGAATTACTATAGGCTTAAGCAAAATGATGTTTCAGGCGACTTTGTGTACTCTTCTGTGATTAGTTTAAGGATTGAAAGAAATGAAGAGGAGAACCAATACAAAGTGTTCCCCAATCCTATAGCTGTAAATGAAGCATTGAAATTAGGGTATTCACTCATCGAGCATACGAAAATTAACATCCAAGCTTGGAACTCTAAAGGGGTAATTCTATATAAATCTACCCTAGACCTAAAACAAGGAGAAGGTCATGTTTCAATCGACTCTAATTTATTTAAGAGCGGGATAGTTTTTATAAGAATAACTGACGACCGAGGTAAGACAAGTCTTTTTAAAATCATAGTTCGCTAGTTTATTTTTTGAATTGAACGTTCATATTCTGTATTTGAAATACAATAAAATGCGTTCATTTTGAAATTTTTTTTTTAAAAACTTAGTGTGAATCATGATTATTATAAGAGAAATATTTATAATTGAACATGTGAATTGAATAGCCTAGATGGTGAATTTTAGATTTCGCTTCGAACGAAGCTTTTAAAAATTATTATTCATAAAAAATGTTGTTGAAGTATTATTGGTCACATACCAATGATCTAAAGTTCTCTTTAGTAAAAGCAACTGAACTTATCTGAACCTTTATTGCACTCCTTTTATTGATTTATCGAATATGTTATGCTCGTAAAAGGCTAATGACTGATAATGTATACAAGGGGATACTGAATTTCTTAAAGGATAGCTTGGAACTTGGTTAACTAAGTACTGGACTCCTTCTGAATATACAATACCTAGGATGTAAGGTCTAGGTTTTAATTGAAATAGAATAGGGCTTAGGTCTGAATTCGGCTGGCGAAAATATAAGTGTTTATGTCCATTGTACCTGAAATGGGACGGCATAAATGCACTAAATCTTTTGTGTCAGCTAGAAATTTAGACAATTGAAAAAAGTCATTATTTATTTATTGTTGTCAAGTATATATACTTTCAACTTCGGAAAAATAGAATCAAATACCTTTTCCCCTTCTAAGAGTAGAAGAAACTTTCGAGTAAAAGAAAAAGCTGAATCCTATTCCAAAACGGTTACAGGCGCTTGGGTAAACGCGGAAGAAAATTTTCGCAAACCGGATTATACACGAAATTATAAAGAGAAGACCAGTACAATTGCATTCAATTCCAGTTCAGGAGAAGGTGATGAAAATACTACTAATATTGAAATTGGTGTCGCCTTAAACCAGGTTTCAAGTCTTGATGTAACTGTTGATTTTAGTGTCACCAGTGGTACTGCCGATAGTTTAGATTACTCGTTAAATAGTAGCTCGCTCACGATACCTTCTGGAGAAATCAACGGTTCAATTAGCCTAACTGTCTATAGAGATGTGTTGACGGAGTCAGATGAATTTTTGACAATTACTTTAGCTAACCCGGTGAATACGGACTTAGGTGGTATTACGGCATTTAATTATACAATAAAAGATGTCCCGATGGGGCATACCGGACCAGGTGGCATCGGTGATGCCAACACTTTAGTAATGTGGCTTAAGCCGGAATTTTTGAATTATAATGACGGAGATGCCATTGGGATATGGACAGACGCTTCTGGCAATGGAAATGATCTTATACAAAATGACGATAACTTCAAACCTACATATAAGGATAGTGTATTAAATGGTTTTCCGGCTGTTCGTTTCGATGGTAGTGACGATAGGCTTGTGAAAGATAACTTTATTGATTTTCCAACAACGAGTTTTACGCTGTCAAATACAGTTAATTTTAGTACAGGTTTAAATCATACTTTTTATTCATATGAAATAAGTGATTATGCCAATGAATTAGAATTATTTAATGAAGGTACATTTTGGCCGATACGTATTTATTTAAATAACAGCAATTCAATTGCCCTACCTATTTCTCCTCAGAGCGACTTTCATAATTTGCTCTATGGTTATGAACGAATTCGGAATATACTAACTGTTTCTAAACTGAGCGAAGGCATTTTAGATTATCAGGTACAAAGCTTTCAGAATAACAGCGACTTGATTTCAGGTGGTAGATTTGCTCTTGGAGCGCGACAAACGACCACAAACGAAAATAATACGGAGACTATTACCGATAGTAATTTCTATGCTGGAGACGTTACTGAAAGTATCATTTATAATGTATACCTTAATGAAACACAACGTTATATTTTAGAGAATTACAAGATAGCGAAATACAAACTAACTCGTAGTAACATTTACAACAACTTTAACATTGGATTTGGACATGAAGTAGCAGGGATAGGTCAAATTAGTGCTTCAGATAATCATTTAGACGCCCAAGGAACAGGTATTGTTAGAATTAATAATGCACAAGATCTAGATGATGGCGAATTTTTATTATGGGGGCATAATGAATATACGGACCTTGATTTTACGTCAGCTGATGTTCCAAATGGTTTAACTGAACGCTTAAATATAGCTTGGTTAAGCATTGAGAAAAATTATTTTTCTACATCAAGTGCAGATGTAGGTGGTGTGGATATTAGCTTTGATTTATCTGACGTAGCATTAACAGTATCATTGGCTGATTTGGTGCTTCTAGTTGATGATGATGGCCAGTTTGCCAGCGGTGCTTCTATGATACAGGGCGGAATTGATGTCGGAAATAATATTATACGCTTTGAAAATGTTTCTGCCTTATCGGATGGTTCATATTTTACTATAGGTACTACAGTACCTGAAATTCAATTTAGCCAAGCCGAAGCTAGCGGTTCGGAATCTGTTACGAACTCATCTATTGAAGTAATACTCAGCGAGTCTTCCAGCAATGACATTACAGTAAACTATACTGTAACAGGAAATACTGCAACAGCAGGGGTAGATTATACAATGGAAAATGGAGCGCTAACCATACCTGCCGGTAGCACAAGTGCCTTTATTTCTTTTGATATAAGCGATGATACCTTAGATGAACTTGACGAAACGTTTTCTATAAACTTATCCGCTGCAACAGGCGCAAATATTGGCGCTATTAATGAGTTTACTTATACCATATTAGATGACCCTATTGGTTATTTAGGGCCGGGAGGAATCGGGAATTCAAACACCTTGGTGCTTTGGCTTAAGCCAGAAAGTTTGATGGAACTTGAGAATGGTGACCCTGTCAGTTCATGGACCGATGCATCTGGAAATGAAAATACCCTAACGCAAAGTATAACAAGTTCACAGCCAACATTAATTGAAAATAGCGTCAATGGTTGGCCATCAGTAAGGTTTTCAGCTGCAAATGGCCAATATTTAAAAACTAACAATGGCTTTAATAATTTTGATTCTAGTAGTTTTACTTTTTTTCAAATGAGTAAAGAAGACCCTTCGAATGATAAAGATAATTCTTCTTTTTACGCTTTAGGAACAGACAATGACATTGGACACTATTGGTTAAATTCGAATCTTCGTTATAAGCTTTATGGAACTCCAATCTTTAGTTTCAATAATAACGAATATACTGATTTTGTAATCCATGAATTTGTTTGGAGAAGGAGAGAGTTAAGCCTTTGGGCATTAATTAATAAATACGGTATAATTACTAACTTGATTTCTCAATCGGCATTCACAACACCATCATCAGGCGAAAACTTTGTCTTATCAGCTCAGTTTAACGGTGATGATCAATCATTTACCAACTATTATGCGGGAGATTTTTCAGAATTTATCGTTTATAATAAAGGAATCAATAGAACACAGATAGATATCTTAAGTGCATATTTAGAAACTAAGTTCGGCCTTACTCCTTTTGTTAAAATTTATAAACATGGTGACGATGCCAATGGAAATTTTGACTTTGATGTAGCAGGAATTGGAAGAGTCAATGAAGAAGATTATCATCTAGATAGTCAAGGGACTGGTATTGTAAGAATTAATAATCCACAAGATTTAGACGATCAAGATTTTTTATCATGGGGTCATGATGGCATTGACTTGAATGAATCAAGCAATGATGTGCCAGAAGGAGTAAGCATTAGATTAAAAAGAAGGTGGAGAGTATCTGAAGTTGTAAATATAAATTCAGCATTTTACAATTTTGCAAGTGGTGATGTTGGTGCTATTGATATAAGCTTTGATTTAACTGGGCTAGGCGGAGTTGATGTTACTGATTTAGTATTGCTAGTTGATGCAGATGGTGTTTTTATATCGGGTGCGACTTCTATAACAGGCGCGGAAGATCTCGGAAATAATATCTATCGCTTTTCAGGTGTAACCGCCATTTCAGATAATGATTACTTTACATTGGGCACTGCCGATGCAAATGAAACACCACTGCCTGTAGAGTTAATCAGTTTTGAAGGTAGTGTTTCGGACAATGCAAATATTGCACTTCAATGGGTGACTGTTTCTGAAGAAAATTGTAGCCATTTTGTACTAGAAAGAAGCGGCCCAGATATGATTTATAGTGCTATAACTAGTATAATGAGCCGTGGAAGCGCCGAAGAAGAGACTGAGTATAATTTTATTGATTTATTTCCATTGACGGGAAGAAATTACTACCGATTAAAACAGTTTGATAATGATGGTACTTACCATTATACGCCTGTTGTAAGTCTCAATTTTGGTGAGCAGAATTTAGAAAGCCAGTATGCAATTTCGCCAAACCCTATCGCCATAGGAGAAACCCTTCAACTAAAAGTGAATCTAAGTGAAGCAGGGCCAATAGAGGTATATATTGTTAGTTCAGCTGGGAGGCAATTGCATCGAAAGGGTTATAATCTTTCAAAAGGAGCAAGCACCCTTAATATTTCAACTTTAGGCCTTACAAAAGGATTAAACTATTTAAGAATAATTGACCTGAAAGGTTCGACTAAAGTTTTTAAGATAATTGTTAATTAGCCATATTTCATTCACTTTTATTCGGCTCTCAAGTTTGTCACTGGGTTGGTGCGGGCAGCTTTCAATGTTTGATAACCAACTGTTAAAAAGGCAATCAAAATTGCCAGTAGACCAGTTAAGCCGAAAATCCACCAAGAAAGATCAATTCGATAAGCAAAACCAGCCAACCATTGTTTCATAAGGTATACAGAAAAGGGTAGAGCAATTATAAACGCGAAACCCACCAGTATTAGAAAGTCCTTAGAGAATAGACCCACAATACTTACTACAGAAGCGCCTAAAACTTTCCGAATGCCAATCTCTTTTATTCTTTGCTCGGCAGAGAACATGGCCAAACCTAAAAGACCAAGACATGAAATAGCAATGGCCAATACCGCGAAAATATTCGACAAGCTGCTCACAATCTTTTCATTTTTATAAAGCTCAGCATATTCAATATCCATGAATTCGTAATTCAAAGGATAGTTCGGGTTTATGGTTGAAGCCACGTCCTCTAGACTTCGCAAGGCAGTTGAAGTTTGCCCTTGCAATGACTTTATCATAATTATTCCAAAATCAAGGTCTTCCTTTACATCTACAATTAATGGCTTAATAGGCTCATGAAGAGAGTGTGTATGATAGTCCTTCAATATGCCTATAATTCTACCTTGCTTACCCCATGCAGAAATTCTTTTACCCAATGGATTTTCTAAATCCATGGCTGCAAGAGCAGTTTCATTAATCATAAAAGCGGCACTATCTGTGGGAATACCCTGATCGAAACCGCGCCCATCGACAACTTCAAGGTTCATCATTTTTAAGAAATCGAAACCGACTGATGTTGGTTTGAAACTCATTTGTCTTCCTTCTTCCATTCCTTCCCAACGAAATGGACCCGCAATTTCAAAGCCCATATCATGTGGTGCTTCACTACTCCGATCAACCATAGCAATACCAGGTTGCTTTAATAACTCTTCTTTAAAAACTCCATATTTCTGGACCAAATCTCCTTCAACACGAACGTAGATAACATTTTCTTTATCATAGCCTAGATTTGCATTTTGGACGTAGCTAGTTTGTTTCGAAACCACGAGCGTGGCAATAAGGAGAAGTATTGATAAGCTAAACTGAAATATGGCTAGTCCCTTTCTTAGTAGTTGAGCAGACTTTGTGAACCTTGCCAGCCCTTTCAAGACTTTTGAAGGCTGTAACGATGATAAGAATAAAGCAGGGTAGCAACCAGATAGAAAGCCAGTGACTAAAACTAGACCAATCATTAGTAACCAGCTGTGCAATGAGTCGAAAGGCAAGTACATGGCTTTGTCCGTAAACGCATTGAAGATGGGGAGTACAGCACTTACAGCTATAAGTGAGATTACAGTCGAAATGGTCGTCAATAATAAAGATTCACCAAGAAATTGACTGATTAAGTAATAGCGAGTAGAACCAATTACTTTTCTAACACCAACTTCCTTAGCCCGTTTAAGCGATCTTGCTGTGGTTAAATTTGTGAAGTTTATACACGCGATAATTAGGATGAAAATGGCAACACCACTAAAAATTCTAACATATTCAATTCTTCCTTTAATAGGTTTCCCATTTTCGAAGCCTGCTTTTAAATATCGATCCCCAAATGGTTGTATGCCCAACGTAAGCTTTCCGAAGTTTTCATTAAAGTAAGAATCATTGTAGGTCGCCAGTTTATCTTCGAGAAGTTTTGGGTCAGCATTTTCCTTTAACTGTATAAATGTCGACCATTTGTTATCTGAAAAAACAACTGAAGCATTTTTGGCATTTTCCCAGCTAATGAGGAAGTCAAATTTCAATGAACTCTTGGCATCAACGTCTTTAAAAACCGCTTTGATAATCAAGTCACGCTTGTTTTCGTAGCGTATTGTTTTACCTATGGACTCTTCAGGCTTCTCAAAAAATAAAGATGCCATATGTTCAGAAATTGCAATACTGTTTATTTCTGTTAGCGCATTCTCCGCATTCCCAATCAAAATTTCATAAGAGAACATTTTAAAGAAATCTCCACCGGCTGAAGATCCTTTTAGTCGATGAGAAATATCGTTGATGCGAAAAGTAGAAGGGTAGCCCCACGGCAATTCATAAGATGTAGCATACGAGCTCACGTATTTTATCTCAGGAAAAGTTGGTTTCAATTCGTCAGAAAACCAAGGGGAATCATCACGGAAGTCATTATAGAATTCATATTCGCTAATCAAGTAATTCCCTGTTACTTCACCTTTCAATGTTTTGGTGACATAGAGGCTATATAGGTCGTCTTGATTTTCATGAAAATTATCTATACTTCTTTCATCATTCACCCAAAGCATAATCAAAAGAAATGAAGTGATGCCGAGAGCAAGGCCAACCACATTAATAAAAGAAAAGGCCTTGTTTCTTGAAATATTACGTGTTGCAGTAAGAAAGTAGTGTTTTATCATGGCAAATAGATATGGTGATGATTTTGAATCTTGTTTACGCCGAAAGGCTGTAGCTCTTATATAAAAAAGCACCTCTTTCAGGTACCTTCGGTTAGTTTGAAAACGCTCTTTTGAGGTGTTTTGAGATGTATAACGTTCATGTAAATCACCAATAACCTCTTCTAATAAATGGTCTGGACAAACCCACTTGATGATTTTATCCATCCATTTAGGTGGTAAATCTGTCTTTTTGGCCTTAGACTGATTGAATTCAGACATATTAATGAGTGCTTAGGTTTGGTAAAGATTGAGGTCCCATACTATTCCATAAGCTATCGCGAATGTCTTTCACGCTGTGTAGCATTTTACTGCCAAGTGTTGTTACCGTAAATAACCTTTTCCTTCGGCCACCACGTTCTTTAGATGCTTGTCCCATTTGTGATTCCAAATAGCCTTTCTTTTCGAGCCTTTGTAAGGCGGAGTGAACAGCTCCAGTGGTTACTGTTTTGGCCATTTGTTCTTCCAAATGTTCTGCCACTGCAACACTGTATGCAGTAGGCGTAAGTACGGCTACAGTCAATAAAACCAACTCTTCAAACTCACCTAAATCACTTCGTCTCATAAAAACATATGTATTACATCTATTTCGGTATAACAAATACTTTACCAAACTATGGATGGCCTTTCAGGATCTCTGAGAGTACTTTTTTGCTTTAGAGTCTCCAATGTGTCGTTCATCTTTGTACACCTTGAGCAACATTTTCGGACAGGTTGTTTATCAATTGCGAGAGGAAGAATGGAATATTAACGCCTGTTGTAAATGACGAATCAATTCGATTTTTCAACCGATATCATGCGTGTTTTGGAGAAACCGAATTGATGAGTTTAAAAATCTTTCGGACTAAAAGGAGAAAGGATCGGCTCATTTTGGCTATCTTTACATAACAAACTTAAAACCCGTAGATAATTAATGGCAAGATCACAGAATACGTTCCAAAAGAAAGAAAGAGAGAAAAAGCGCTTACAGAAGCGTAAAGAAAAGGAAATGAAAAAAGAGGAACGTAGAGCCAACGCATCAGGCGGTGGACTTGATGAGATGATGGCCTATGTTGACGAGTTTGGAAATATCACTGATACTCCGCCAGATCCACTTGCTAAAAAGAAAGAAGTTAAAGCTTCAAGTATTGAAATAGGAGTTCCTAAGCAGGAAAAAGAAGATATGACCGCCGAAAGGAGAGGAAAAGTATCTTTCTTTAACGATTCTAAGGGTTACGGATTTATCAATCAAGATGGTACACAAGAGCGTTTCTTCGTTCACGTGAATGGACTCACTGAACCAATTCAAGAAGGTGATAAAGTTGGGTTTTTACTAGAGAAGGGAATGAAAGGAATGAATGCCGTTTCTGTTCGTGTAATTCGATAATTCTTTATCCTTAAAAAATAACGACACACATTCCAAGTGTGGTAAAAAGTACCGGAGACTATTCTTCGGTACTTTTTTCAGTTTCAGCCGAATCGTCAGTTGACTCTTCTTCCGTTTCTACTCTTGAGGAGATTGATACGTTCAGTTTGAATTGCTTGTCGAGCTCAAAAGCATAAGTCGCAGTTTGCATCAATTCATTTGCCTTTCCAGATTGTTTTATAACAGCGATAAAATCCTGAGCAACAAGTGATGTTTTAGGAGCTACTAGAGGAGCACCTTGGAACATTTCTAGCTTAAATGAATAAACAATATTCTTCTTCGGAGCTAAATCCGTGAATTCATGTTTAGACATTTCATATTGTTGAGGTTCCTTGTCAGCATCAACCATAAGCTTGAGCATAACAGGGCGGTATTTCTTCCAAAGAGGATAAAAGGCACTAGTCTGGAGTGTATCGTATCGCATAAATCAGTTTTTGGTATTTAAGGCTGTGTCTGTTTTTAGTTTAAATGTTTAGGGTTAACACGGCCCCTTTTTCAAGTAGTATCTTGAATTAAAATAAGATTGATTTTTTGAATCAGACAGAATTCACTTCCAAGAATGAGCGCGTTTTGCCTTGTTCAAACTGCAAGTTATGAAAACCAATAGATAACTCGCCCTTCAAAGCCATTTGTTTTGTAGACTTTAGAGAGAATATTAGAAGAAAATCAGACTTAGGCCATCGTATTTTAAATAGGCTGGGCCTTTATGGCCATAATCTACCGAAGGTACTGATACACTATACTAGATACACCTTGAATAGACTAAGTGAATTTTCATACCTAAAATAAAGAGGTAATGAATTAAATCTTTTCAAACCATAAGTTTCTGATGAAATCTGTAAATACCTGAAAACCAGAAATTAATCCATCTGAACTTTGTTGAAAGTTTACGCCACCTAAGAACCACGAATTGCTTTGAAAAGAATGTTCTGTTACACCAGTTAATGAAATGCCATCGTTATGAATGTTTTTAACTAGCAACTGTCCATTACTAATAGAAATATCAAAAACGATGTCCAACGATCGGCAAAGGTAAGTGCCTAGATACTTTTGAAGATCATTTTCATCTAAACCCGTAGGGATGTAAGCTTCCAATAAAATGGCATCACTTTCACCAATAAATAGGTCTATCATTTTGTTTCCATTTACCGTATTGAACTCGAAAATTACACTTTCATCACCGCCACTTACCATTTGAAATACATTCTTCTTAATTGGAAGCAGCGCACTGTGATTGCCAGAAGAGCGAACATACCTTAGCGTATCATCTATAACTTCAATTCGCCTAGTTACAGCACCAAGTTTATCCCAATAGTCGCCAGCAAACTCCGATAACGCTTTTCTATTTAAATCGACAGTCTTTAAGCTTGCAAAATCAACTGTGGCAGGAACTTCGAAGGAATTTTCAAGAAACAAATAGCATGTCTGCATGCCCAAATAGCCGGTATATGGCTCGCCCGAATTACTGAGAACGATGATGGTGAATTCATCCTCAGGAAACTTAAACATTGAACTAGAATAGCCACCTAAGCTACCGGTTTTATAAATATTTAAAACACCTCGCTCTTTATGAAGAAACTGTTGTCCGTTTGTCAGTCGACCGTGAGTAGGGTTAATTGTATTTCCGTTGTTAAGCAATGCTGCACTATTCATTTTGTGAAACATCTCAGTACTACCAATTTTGGGATTCAACATATTGAGCTCCCATAAGGCCAAATCTGTACTAGAAGAATACACATTGGCCGATCCTTGATGAGCATAATTTGTTTGAACTTCGATAAAACCATTTTCAGAAGGGAAATAAGAAATGGCTTTGTTGCTTAATGACTCATCAACATTATCAACTATTGAAGTATTCAACATGCCTAAAGGTTGAAAGATGTTTTCGCTACAGAATTCAGAAAAAGATAAACCTGAAATATGACTTACAATTTCAGCTAGAAGAATCGCTTCGGTATCTGTGTTTGTGAAGACGGAGCCTGGTTTAAAACCTAGGCCTTCCTGAGCGTTTATCATAGCCATGGCATCTCTGTGAGTGAATGCGTCATCATCATCCCAACCAGCCAGTGATCTCAGTGTCCATACATCATGAAAACCGCTGCTATTTGAAAGTAAATGATTTATCGTAACCTTTTTATCTAATTTTTCGAACTGAGACAGGTACTTGCTGATGTTGTCCTCAATGTCCAATTTTCCCTGATCCGCCAACAGATAAATGGCAAAAGCCGTGAAGTGCTTCGACATACCCGCCAACTGAAATTTTGTATGAGGTGTATTACGTTCTCCAGTACCCAAGTTGGCTATCCCAAAACCTTTATTATAGATTATTTCTCCTTTTGAAATAATAACCGCTGCTCCACCGGGCGATTCTGTTTGACTTTTCCAATTAGAAAAAATGGAGTCTATTTGTGCTTCGGACTGAGCGAATGAACAAACAGAGCAAAAAAGAAATAAAACGGTCGCATTGAATCGATTTTTCATAATGAGTTTTTCACAATTATATATTGTGAATTGAGCCACGAGCTATGTCCTTATAAGACCGTGCTACGGATTTATAATTTCAAAGAATAAAATCACTCGCCAAATTCAATAGCTTAGTGATTGTTAAACAAACTAATTGAATGGATAAAGAAAAAGCCATTGCCAAGCTTTCAGGTAAATTGGATGATGAAAGTATAGAAGCATCAAAGTTTTTAAGTCATCTAGGCAGTATAAAGGAAGTAGAAGCCTTAAGTCTTTTGTTGAATCATAAAGAAACTGAGAACCGATTTTTAGCAGCCAAAACACTGGAAGACATGGAAGCCAATCAAATAGCACTTCCAAGGCTTTGGGAGGCCATAGAAAACCCTGAAAATTCAGAAATTAAAGGAGATTTGATGTCTACCCTCCAAGGCTATGATATCAGTCTATACTATGTTAACATTTTTAAGCTATACCTTTTTGGTGCTTTCAAAGTAACGCGAACTGCGGAAAACCTACTTGATTTTCAAGATTTCGACATCACCGCTCGTGTTATAAAAAAGGCCAAGAAACAGTGGGCACATTACAGCAACAATGTAAAGCAGGATGATGCCTATACCTTGAAAAAGTTGGAAGTAGAAGAGCGACTAAAAGACCTACAGGAATTCGTCGATTCACAAGAATCCCAATCATAAAACATCACTTGTGAAAATGTCAAACGAATGACTAAATTATAAGACCTTAATTTATGACTACATGAAGAATCTGGATAGAAGAAATTTTATTAAGAAGACATCCATTTCTGTTGCAGGCCTAGCAACTTTAGCATCCATTCCTGGTTGTGCAGATGAGCAAACTGAAAGAGTTCCCAACGCGCAATATATGGGTGGTTTTGCGGCACCAAAATTAGAAACCATTAGAGTAGCCTCAATTGGAGTAGGTGCAAGAGGGCCCGGTCATTTAAGGTTTCTTTCAAAGCTCGATGGCACAGAAATAGTCGCCATTTCCGATCTCTATGAGGATTTGGTTATGAAAGAAAAGAAGTATTGCGAAGAAGTTGGTCAAGGCCAACGGCATACAAATATCGCGACCTACTTCGGAGATGAAGACAAGTGGAAGGTAATGCTAGAAGAGGTAAAGCCAGATGTTGTATTCATTTGTACCAACTGGAAGAATCATGCGCCGATGGCGATTGAAGCCATGAAACAAGGTGCCCATGCTTTTGTTGAGGTACCTATTGCTGTTACGCTCGAAGAAATGTGGCAGATTGTTGATACCTCTGAAAGCACTAAAAAACATTGCATGATGATGGAAAACGTCAACTATAGTCGTGACGAGTTGATGTTCCTTAATATGTGCAGAGAAGGCGTAATTGGAACTCCACTTCATGCAGAAGCAGCGTATATCCATGAGTTACGCTTCCAAATGGAAGAACAAGAACGCGGTACAGGTTCTTGGCGAACGCATCATTATGCGAATAGAAATGGAAACCTTTATCCAACTCATGGATTGGGCCCTGTTGCACAATACATGAACCTAGGTCGTACGGAAGATACGTTCAATACGCTGGTTTCCTTTTCAACCCCATCAATGGGACGTGCCATGTATGCAGAAAAGAACTATGCTTCGGATCATAAATGGAATCAACTTGACTATCAAGGTGGAGATTTGAATACTTCCATAATTAAAACTAACCTTGGGCGAACCATTATGGTACAATGGGATGAAACTAGCCCAAGACCTTATTCACGTCATAACTTAATTCAGGGTACAAAAGGAACCTTAGCCGGCTTTCCAACACGTGTAGCACTAGAAGGTGGAGTAGAAGGCGCTACCAACAGCCATCATCAGTGGGCGCAAGGCGAAAAACTTGCCGCCATGTACGAAAAATACGATCATCCACTTTATAAACGCTTAAGTGCCGTTACACGAGAGAGTGGTCATGGTGGCATGGATGGTTTGATGGTCTACCGGATTGTAGAATGCCTAAGAAACGGGTTGCCATTAGATCAAAACATGTATGAAGGCTGTTTATGGAGTGCCGTAAGTCCGCTGAGTGAAGCCTCAGTAGCCAATGGTGGTGCTCCTCAACAATTCCCAGACTTTACCCGCGGTGGTTGGAAAACAACCGATCCACTTAAAATCATAGCTTAAACACTCTTTTATGAAACCCAATTACACAGGGCTAATCGTGCTTTTAGCCATTTCGATAATCACAAGTTGTTCTACACAACCAAAAACCATCTCATTATTCAACGGTCAAAATTTAGATGGATGGACGAACCATGGAGAAGAGCAGTGGTATGTTGAAAATGGAGAACTTATCTGTGAAAGTGGCCCAAGTGCTCAATACGGATATCTATCCACTAACGAATATTATGATGATTTTGAGCTGAACCTTGAATTTCTTCAAGAGTCGAACGGTAATAGTGGTGTCTTTATTAGAAGTACAGTGGATGGTACAAAAGTAAGTGGCTGGCAAGTAGAAGTTGCACCTCCAGGGAGCAATACTGGCGGAATCTATGAGTCTTATGGCCGTGGTTGGCTAATTCAGCCAGCACCTGAAAAAGACAATGCCTTGAAAATGGGAGAGTGGAATAAGATGAAAATTCGAGTAGAAGGCCCTAGCATTACCACTTGGCTAAACGGCACAGAAATGATTACGCTCGATGATGAAAAAATAGGCGAAGGCAAAGGTTCTGTCGCCTTACAAATTCATGATGGAGGAGGCATTAAAGTCCGTTGGAGAAACTTAGAACTTACACCAATCAATACTGATAAATAGAAGAACATGAAAAGTAGAACGCTTAAACGTTTCAATCTTGCAATTTTAGTTATTGTCCTCGGTAGCTTTATCGGGTGTCAGGCTTCATCAAAAAATAACGAAGAAGATGATTGGATGTACCTTTTCGACGGTACCTCAACTGAAGGTTGGCGTGCTTACAATGGCGATAAATTACCCGAGCAATGGGTGATTAAAGATGGCGCTTTGACTTTTGATACAGAAAAGAAGTTAGAATCAGAACACAGCGGAGGAAAAGACATTATTTACGGAGCAGAAGAGTTTGAAAACTTTGAACTATATCTTGAATGGAAATTGCCTCCAGGTGGTAATAGCGGTGTTTTTTATCACCTCAAGGAAGGTTATTCAGGCCCACCAGAAGTATCACCAGAGTATCAGTTGTTGGATGATCTACAATGGGAAGAAATCAATAATGCTACGTTAGCTGAATGGCAGAAAACGGCGGCGGATTACGCCATGCATACGCCTGACAACAGTGTTAAAATTGTAAAACCAGCTGGTGAATGGAATACAACAAGAATAAAGTTTACACCAGAGCTAGTCGAGCACTGGCTGAATGGCAAGAAAGTACTCTCATTTGTACCGTGGACTGACGATTGGTACGAGCGTAAAGCGGCTGGTAAATGGAAAGACTTTCCTGATTATGCCAAATTCAAAACAGGCTTTATCGGCCTGCAAGACCACGATAGTCCACTCTGGTTTAAAAATATTAAGATCCGCAAACTGTAAATCTTCCAAGAAATGAATAAAAGAGAGTTTTTAAAAAATGCTGCAATACTAACCTCTGCTTCTGTTTTGCCATCCTCTATTTGGCAATATGCCAAAGCAGATAAATTAAGAACGGCTCACATTGGTGTTGGGGGAATGGGCATGGAAGATTTAAAGTCAATCTCATCTCATGAAGCGGTAGAAGTCACGGCGCTTTGTGATGTAGATGCCAAGAATTTAGCCGTTGCACAAAAAAGACACCCAAATGCCAAAGTATTCGCGGACTATCGTGAGATGTTGAAGGAAATGGGTAATGAAGTAGATGCTGTAATCGTGTCGACGCCTGATCATACCCATGCACCTGCATCCATGATGGCTATGGGATTAAATAAGCCAGTTTATTGCCAAAAACCCCTCACACATCATGTTTCTGAAGCCAGAGCGATGCGAAAAATGGCCGAGGATAAGAATTTAATTACCCAAATGGGTATTCAAGTCCACTCATTCTATGACTATAAACTAGCCACTTTACTCATTCAGGCAGGTATTATAGGAAAAGTAAAAACCGTAAGAGCTTGGTCACCTAAGAACTGGGGGTTCGACGGACCCGCACCTACAGGATCCGATCCAGTCCCAAGTCATTTGAATTGGGATTTATGGCTTGGCACAGCCAAAGAACGCCCCTTTAAAGAGAATGTATATCACCCAGGGAATTGGCGTAAAATATTGGACTATGGCTGTGGTACTCTAGGCGATATGGGGGTGCATATATTTGATACACCATATAATGCATTAGCATTAGACATTCCTTTAACCATTAAGAATAAATGTAGGAAGCCAACTGGGTTTGGTTTCCCTGAAAATAATACCGTTACCTATAAATTCCCCGGAACAAAGTATACAGCCAAACATCTAAAGTGGGTTTGGTACGATGGCATTGATGCCCCTAAAAAGCATAAGGACTTGCGTTTACCAAATAATGAAACGCTACCAGATCAAGGCGCCATGTTTGTGGGTGAGAAAGGAAGACTATTGCTACCACACTTTATGCAACTCCCTAAATTGATTGTAAAAGGGAAATATCAAGATATCGATATGTCTATTATTCCTGAAACCGATCGTTTGGGCGAGCCAGTCAGAGATTATGGTCCGGAAGGAGAAAAACACTATCATCAGTTTGTAGATGCCTGCTTAGGCAAAGGAGAGTGTACCGCACCATTTACCTATTCTGCAAGGCTAACGGAAACCATCTTATTGGGCGTAATTGCAGGAAGGTTTCCGAATAAAAAGCTTCACTGGAACAATGAAACTTCTCTTTTTGACGAGAAAGAAGCTAATGAGTTTTTAAACTCTCCGTATAGAGAATTTTAAAACACGGCATTCCTAATTGATAAAAAAAACATCCTTATAACTATTATGAGGGTGTTTTTTTTGCCTTTAAGTGACTAGAATTTAATGTTTAGCGCATCAAATAAATGGCTCATCGTCCATGCCGGACCAATCATTAAGAATTGAACATCTTTTAAAAAAGAAGGCTTTTTGCCCTCATGCTTATGTCCAACAAACTGAACGATCCACGCCACCACAAATATTACTAACATGACAACCCAAAGGGGGGCCAAGTCTAATAAAACCACTTGTTGAATCGCTAATAATACTATCGTAGAAAACACCAACATACTGAAAAAGAGGATGACGGAAAGCCTTAAATAATAAATCAAACCAAGAATGACAATAACGCTTCCTACATGAGCAAAAGGCCTTAAAACTTCAGGTAAAAATTCTTGTACGGCCACTGGTAAGGCGATTCCAGCAAAAAGTCCTATCAGGCTCAAAAAAATAGCAGGAACACAGAAATAGTGAACTATACGATTGAATTTAGTTTGGTGACTTTCCCCGTATTCACCTAAAAGCTGGTCAATTTTTCTCATCGTTCAATTTGTTTTTCATTAAGACTTCCGATTCGTAATACTGATTTAGCAAAATTCTATTAATCATACAAATCCATAAAATTTTGAAGAGGGGGTTGGGTAGAGCCATCCGTTATGCGTCATCTCAACAACAATGAATAAATGAATTGAACTCAAGAACCAAATATGGATGGGTTCAATGTTTCACTAAAACTAAGAACGATGAAGAAGGCAAAATTAACTTTACTCTCCCTAGTCATCTCTATGGCTTTTGTAATCCAAAGCTGTAACAATGATGAAGAAATAATTGATGGATTTGACGAAACTGAAATCGACGATATTTCAATAACCGGCAATGGAATAGCACATGAATGGACAGACCTAATGTTGCGATTAGAACAGTATTCACAAGGCAGACCAAATGCATCAGCAAGAGCACTTGCCTATATTTATCTTACCGCTTATGAAACCGCTGTTCCAGGAATGACAAATTACATTTCTGTTGACGAAAGACTGAGAGGTCTTCGTATAAGAGATAGCGAAAGAGCAGATGAAGTTGATTATCAAATCGCACTAAATACTGCTTTTGCAAAGGCAATTGATCATTTTTTGATTAACGTACCGGAAAATTTAACCAGTGAAATCAATGCACTTGAAACTGAGATTGAAAGTCAACTGTCTACTGAAGTCACAGAAGAATTATTAATCGCATCGCAAGAATGGGGTAATTATGTTGTTGATCAAGTGATCTCTTACAGCCAAAGCGATGATGATGCTGAGGAACAAATATTGGACCCACAGCCATTGTCATACGAGCCACCAACTGGTGATGGATTCTGGACATATTCAGCTGATCCTGAACGTGCATTATTTCCTTATTGGGGAGAAAAAGTGAGGACATTTGTGATTGACCCTGATGAAACTACTACAGTAGACCCAATTGAGTACAGCGAGGAAGAGGGTAGTGACTACTTTGCGCAAATGATGGAGGTATATAACGTAAACAATGCCGCCAGAGCCGATCAAGGAGAACAACTTTGGATTGCTGAATTCTGGAGTGATGATGTGGAAGGCTTAATGATAAGCCCTCCAGCGAGGCAATTTGCCATTGCAAACCAATTGATTGTTCAATATGACTTATCACTTGATGAAACACTCGCGCTTTATTTAAAACTTGGTTTTTCACTTAATGATGCCGCAGTATCAGCTTGGAAATACAAGTATGAGCATATGGTAATGCGCCCAAATGTCTTTATTCATGAATTTATAGATGAAGAATTTCAAACGAACTTATTTAGACTCGTTGATTGGCCAAATCCTAGTTTTCCGGGTTATCCATCAGGTCATTCTACATTTGCATCAGCCGCAGCAGGTTTGTTTATAGACGCTTTTGGAGATGCTACCAACTTTACGGATAGAACACATGAAGGAAGAACTGAATTCCAGAGTGAACCAAGAACATTCTCTACATTTTCTGATATGGCATATGAAAATGCCTTTTCAAGAATACCATTAGGCGTTCATATTAGCATGGATTGTGAAGAAGGACTACGCCTAGGGTATGAAATTTCTGATGCTGTAAATAACTGGAACCTACTTTCAGATAGTTTCTAGTACTAAATCAGAATAGTTTTAGCTGCCGTGCTTAGACAATTATCTTGTCGACAAGATAATGGCTTAAGTACGGCTTTTTTACTCTTCATTACCATCATCGGCTTGCTCAACGTCGCCATTTTGAGAAAGCATAATAGCCACCCGTTTAGTGTTGGGGAATTGAGAGAAAACAATTACCATTACTACCGTAATAGGCGTACTCAGCAACATACCCGTTATACCCCAAATTTGCCCCCAAACAATAAGCGCCAATATGGTAACGAGTGGGCTTAAGTTAAGAGAGTTGCCCATTACTTTAGGTTCAATCACATTACCAATAACCCATTCTATAACGCCCAGGCCGACTAAAATGATCAAAAAAGGTGTGAATTCACCAAATTGCATCAAACTAAAAACAGCTGGAAAAAGTGTAGCAACTAGAGAACCAATGGTAGGAATATAGTTTAAAAGGAACATCAAAAGTGCCCAAAAGAAAGGTGAGTCCACCCCCATAATAGCAAGGAAAACATAGCCAACAATTCCGGTAAGTAAACTCACATAGGTTTTGAGTCTGATATAGTCACCAAAAGAAGTGCTAATTCTATTTAAGATTTTCATCACCCTAGACTCTTCACTCGATGTAATAAACATTTTTGTGAGCTTTTTCTTAAAGCTCGTTTCCTCTGAAAACATAAACGCAGCGTAAACCAGAATAATAATAGCATCTCCTAAAATTCCGGAGATAGATCCTGCAATTCCGCTGAGTGTATCGCCATAATCGAAACCCTCTTGAGCCGTATTAAATTGTTCTTGAATATTTATATTGAAAGTTTCGTTAATCTTATCTAAAAGACTGTTAATGTTTACCTTATAACTTTCATATGAAACAAGTAGTGAGTCAATGTTATTGGTGATTAATTTCGATAAACCTGCAAATCCAACCACTAAAATGACGAAGACCAAAACATTAACCATAGTGGTATTAAGCTTCTGACCAACTACCGGAATTTTGCGCGCTAATTGTTTCATTGAGGTACCGAGGTACCAAAGAATTACGCCAAAAACCAAAGGAATTAAAATACTTTCAGCATAGATCAATAGTGCTAAAACACCCGCAATACCGATAACACTATAGGCTAACTTTTTCATAAGTCAATAATAATCAATTAGAGAGAATATTTAAGGTTATGTATAGGAAGGTAATGTCATTGGTTAAAATATAAACTCTATAAAGTGTAATGAAAATGCGTCGACCAGTCTGTAAAGGCGGCAATTAATAATCCGATAAAGACATTGAGAAACGAATAGTCATATGCAGTTATATGAACAAAAAGAGCAACTGACTTATATAAGTCCAGTTGCTCTCTTTTCAAAGTTTTTAGACGCGGTTAGTCGATTTTAATAGATTTGTTCTGACTTGAAAGCATGTCGTTTACCTTCTTTAGGTCATTTTTTAGAATATTTTCCATTTTGTCTAAGTGTCCTTTTAGTTCCTTTTTCAATTCATCAAAAACCACATAAGCAGCATCAGTGGGTTTTGACTGGCCACCTTGAATACTTCTTCTCAAAGAAGCTAATCGATTGTTCAGTTTAATAGGGAAGTTCAATGGGTCTTGCGGACTTTGGTTTTTTACCTGATACAAATCCTCTTCAATGACCGTAAGCTTTTCAAGCATGCCTTTAATGGCAGTGTTAAGATCATTATTGTCTCCAGAAGCAATTTTCAGTGCTTGTTTACGGATTTTTCTAATCTGAATAACCGCTTCATTGGCTTCAGATGTCTTGTCACGAATCGCCACACTTAAATCAAATTGTAATTGCAAATCTTCGGGTGTTATTCCTTCAAGATTTGGATTCATTTCAATATCAAAATCAGTCGTATAAGATTTTCCATCATGAGTCATTTTTACTTTATAGTTCCCGATAGGCGCTATTGGCCCGCTTTGCGGTCTGGCACTCCAAATGATCATTCCATCAAATACTGTAGCGCCAGGATATCTCAAATCCCACGTAAAGGTATTCAGCCCTTTGGCAGTTGTAGGAATGCTGCTTCTACCGTTTTGTTTATTGCCAGTAAACGACTTAATCAATTCGCCATTGGCATCCATTATTTCAATTTTCACACTATCGGCCTGTTCAGGTAAATAGTACTGAACCGTTGCATTATAAATACCTCTGATAGGATTAGCAGGCTTGAACAGCGTGACTTTATTATCTCCATTGATTTTTGCAGCCTCTCTGAACGGTCGAATATCATCTAAAATCCAAAAACCGCGGCCATGCGAACCTAAAACTACGTCATCATCCCTCAAGACAAGATCACGAATAGGCGTGTCAGGTAAGTTTAATTGAAGCGATTGCCATTTAGCACCATCGTTAAACGAGACATACACACCATGCTCTGTTGCTAAATAAAGAAGTCCTGGCTTTTGTAAATCTTCACGAATAGCGCGGGCAAAATGTCCTGGTGCAATACCATTAATGATTTTAGTCCATGTTTTACCATAATCGGTCGTTTTGAAAACATAAGGTTCTCTGTCGTCAACCTGATAACGATTAGCCGCAACGTATAAGGTGCCTGGATTAAACTTACTTTCATCGATAATACTGATTCTTGAATATTTCGGTAAATCCTTTGGCGTAATGTCTGTCCAACGTTTTCCGCCATTTCTAGTGATGTGCATTTTACCATCATCGGAACCAGCCCAAATTGTATTTACATCATGATTTGAAGGAGCCAGTGCAAATACTGTCGCGTAAATCTCTGGCCCATTCATATCTTTGGTAATAATACCTCCAGTTTCACCAAGGGTTTCAGGGTCAGCATATGTCAAATCAGGACTGATTTTCTCCCAGGTTTGGCCATCATTTGTTGTTTTCCAAACATGCTGCGATGTAGTGTACATCGTAGATGGATCTTTTGGCGAAAACATAATAGGGAAGGTCCATTGCCACCTTTCTGGTAAGGCACTAGAAGGTTCACCAGAAAAGAACCTCGGATAAACCTGAATATCTCTTCTTTGGCCTGTTTTTCGGTTATAGCGTGTTAGTAAAGCACCTTGACTACCTGCATAGAATACATCAGGGTCAGTAGGACTCTGCGTAATCCAGCCACTTTCTCCACCGCCGACAGGGTAGTGCCATCCGTGTCCGGGGCCTCTGCCCAACATGTGCCGCCAGCCATCGCTTGGCATCGCCAGTGTACTATTATCTTGTTGAGCACCTGCTACGTGATACGGTACATCACTGGTAGTCATAACATGATAAAACTGAGTGGTGGTATAGTCTTGTTCTGTCCAAGATTGCCCACCATTTATGGTCACCGTTCCACCGCCATCATTTGCACTAATCATTCGGTTAGGGTCATTCGGATCAATCCACAAATCGTGATGATCACCGTGTGGTGGCCTGATTCGGATATCGAACGTTTCACCACCATCCGTTGATTTCCAGAAATTCACGTTTAAACCATACACTACATCCTTGTCTTGTGGATCGGCATAAATTCTAGAATAATAGAAGGCACGTTGTCTCAGTTTTCTCTCAGAATTCACACGTTTCCAAGTCCACCCCGCATCATCTGATCGAAAAATTCCACCTTCATTAGCTTCTACCACTGCCCAAACTCTATTGGGGTCAACCGGAGAGACGGTTACACCAATTTTTCCGATTGGTCCTTCAGGCATACCTGGGTTTTTGGTCAGATCAACCCATGTATCACCACCATCCAATGATTTCCAAAGCTTACAATCAGGGCCGCCGCCCCACATTTTCCATGCCTTTCGGTATACTTGCCAAGTGGAAGCATAAAGCACATCAGGGTTAGTTTTATCAATAATTAAATCCGCTGCACCAGCTTTATCGCTTACATAAAGTACTTTTTCCCAAGTATTTCCACCGTCTTTAGACCTGAAAACTCCTCTTTCTTCATTATCACCATAAACATGACCAAGTGCAGCCACATAAACGATATTTGGGTTTGTAGGGTGAACCCTGATTCTTGAAATGGCTTGAGTTTCTTTCAAACCAAGGTGTCGCCATGTCTTTCCGCCATCGGTAGTCTTATAAACGCCATCGCCTTGCGTAATACTACCCCGCAATTGAGTTTCACCACCACCTATATAAACAATATCAGGATTGGTTTCTGCAACGGCCACTGCGCCAATACTAGATGAGGTAATTTGTCCATCAGTTACTGGAAACCATTCGTTTCCGCCGTCTGTAGTTTTCCAAAGGCCACCACCAGTTGCGCCAAAGTAATACTCATTGGGTCTTCCAGGGCTTCCAGAAGCTCCTAAAGACCGCCCACCGCGTTGTGGACCAATATTTCTCCAAGAATAGCCTTGATAGAATGATGGGTCAACAGGATCAGGATTTTGAGCTGAAATGTCTTGTGTTGAAAAAATCAACATGATGCCCAAAAAAGAGAGCAAAATAGATTGCTTAGTTTTCATTGGTTTGAGATAAGGTTGAAGTGAAAAATACGAAATCTATATGTATGGTGGAGTACCATTTATTTTAGTGGTGAGCATTTTATCAGTCTGTTTAATTCAAACCTAAAAGTCGTTGCGTAAAATGGAATGCTTATTAACCTGAAATTGATCAAATTTTTATCTGGATTGAAAACTACGTTTGAAGAGAATTGAAATTCAGACTGTGTTTTTTTCACTCTCTTTAATTCTAAAGCGAATTTGATTCCATGTATTAGTACTCTGAAACATCCTTATTGCCCGTTTTTCTTTATCTGATACGTGAAACCCTTAGTAGGCCTTCAGTGTTTGGATTACTTTCAGCTAGGTTATTACCCCTAGATTTTATAGGGGATTCTGGGCAATAAAGATTGGATGTTCTTCTAATGTATGGGGACATAGTCTTATCGACATTTAGGTATGAAAATCAACTGAAACTAAAAACCCAGATGTCATGAAAAATCTAATCCTTTTCCTCGCGCTAATCCTCATCGGTAATGTATCAGTAGCCCAGCACTATTATTTCAATTCTCAACAAAAAAGAGCCCAGAGCTTTCAAGTTGGAATCAATTCAGGTGTTTACAATAATCACCTCATGCATGGTATTCAGATCGGAGCCAACTTCAATGAGAAATTAGAAGTTTCCTTTTTTCATATGAGAGATTATAAGTCGAGCAGAGAGAGTTGGATGGACTCAAGATGGTCTGGTCTTAACCTTAACTACATGCTAAATATCAATGAGAAAGTTCAATTAGGACCAATTATTAGAATATCTCAATTCAATAGCGAGTTTCAGAAACCATTTATCGGCCTAGAATCTCGTTTTGTATTAAACGACAATGCTAAGATTGGATTCTTCTACGGAAACGCTAGCTCCAATGGTGCTGGTATAAAACTTATTTGGAACCTCTACTAAAACTGACAGTCATGAAAGCTATCGTCGTCATACTCATTATAATTCTGTCATCCTGCTCTGACTTATATATTGTTCCAGAGTCACATTACATCATACCTGAAGGTAAGCACAGCAGTAAATTAGTAAACGGTTCAATAGGAGATAAGCTAAGATCTATCAAGACTGGGAGACTTGAGTTTAGTGCGAGATTTGACAACTCAGCTAGATATGATTTGCACAATAACAACCAACAAGACATAAATAAATTGATGGGGTTTTCAGAAGCCAATCAACATCATCAAGATGGTAGTATTCGCTTCGGTTGGAGATACGATAAAGCACAAGACATGGTAGAGATATTTGCTTATGCCTATCGCGATAAGCAATTGTACTATGAAGGCATAACTATGGTAGAAATTGGTCAGACTGCAGTTTACCGTATTGTGGTTAACCCATCAAGTTATTATCTCGAAGTGGATGGTGTTTCGTTAGTCCTTGATCGAGAACAAAAAGAACAGAAAGGATTCTATTATATGCTCTATCCATATTTTGGTGGAGATGAGAAAGCACCGCATGACATACACATTTATATAAAAGAATTGTTTAGGTGAGCTCATAGTAGTCGAGCTTTAAGTGTAAAGAGGTGTCGGAAGGGCACCTCTTTTAAAGGCCAGTCATCATTTATAAAACTATAAAACTAAAGTCATGAAAGCGCTCATCATTGTCCTTGTCATTTTTATAGGAACTCTTTCCTTACCAGCTCAGGATTATTATATAATGCCATCGAGGGCTTCGGTTCAAATTGAATTAGCAGCTTATGGCAGACGCTCAATCTTAGGCTATATGAATGGTATCAATATTGGAGTTGATATCAATAGCCGTTGGAATTTCTCATATACTCAATTGGTCCAAATCGCAAAGGGTGCAGATAGAATTAGCCAAAATAAATTTGAGGCAATAGATGTGAGTTATGCGATTAACCCAAAAAGCAATTTAAAATTAGAGCTTAACGTACAAGGTGGGTTTTATAATAAAAATTACTTAGCCATCCATCCATCATTACAAGTAAAGTATGCCCCTGAGTCAGATTACTTTGTGACTTTTGGGGTTGGTAAAAGCGATGGATTTCCTTTATTCAACTTTAAAGTTGGTGCTGTAATTTTCAAGAGGTAATTACCTTACGGTCTGCAATTCGCCTATTTAAGTGAAACACGTAGAAATGCATCATAGAATTTTTATCTATTACTAACGACTAAAATTCAATTAAATGGAAGGTTCAATACTTAAGAAAGAAGTAGAAAGTAAGCCCATTGGATATGCTCGATTTGAATTGACCGTAAACGACTTAGGGGAGCCAATAGATGCAAAAATTCTCGAAGTAAATCCAGGATTCGAAAAGTACTTTGGAATGGGAATCAAAGAGTTAAAGCACATTACAAAATTTCAATTGTTTGAATCTTTCTATAAAGGGCAAGAAGATCATTGGTTAAAAAAATATTATGACGTTGCCTTTAACGGAAAAGACTTTGTCGAGATCGTTGATTTCGACACATACCTTTCTTTTGAATTAAGTGTCTATTCTCCCGTTAAGGGGCAATTTGTTACCCTATTTCAGAACGTTTCAACCCGACAAAACAATGACCTTTTATACCGTGACATATTGACCAATATGTCCGAATCTGTATTTATCACCGATAAAGGCGGGTGCTTTAAACTTGTATGCCCTAGTACTAATGACATTTTTGGGCTTACACCTGACCAAGTCCAAGAAATAGGTTCAATAAACGAACTTATCGGTCTAGAGAAACAAGATTTATATGAATATGTCAACAATTCTAAAGAACCAATCGTAGCTAAGGATCTTATTCATAGCATAAAATGTCATAATGGAAGTGTCAAGCATTTGTCTGTAGATATTAAGAGAATCAATTTCTCGGATGAAGACCTATTATTCGTGTGCAGGGATGTAACAGATCAAATGGAGGTCACTAACGCACTAATGTTAGAGAAACAGAAGCTTAAATCGATAATCAATACAATTCCTGATTTGATTTGGATAAAGGATACATCAGGAAAATATATAACCTGTAATAAAGCATTTGAAAAACTGTACGATTTATCTGAAGATGAAATAATTGGCAAAAAAGACGATGATTTTGTGACTAAAGATGAGGCTGAGTCATATTTAAAGTATGACTTAATGGTAATGAATAAGACGCAAATTATTAAAAATGAACAGGTTTTATACCACAAAGATGACAACCAGAGAATAGAAGTTGAAACTACTAAGACACCGTTTTATGATTCTGGAAAAAAACTTCTAGGAGTTTTGGGAATAGCCAGAGATATAACCGAAAGAAAACGGTCACAAAAAGAGGTAGAACTATCTAATAAAAAATATGAGATGCTAGTGAGTACTACATCAGACGCTATATATATCCTAAATAAGGATCTCATTATAATGTCCGCTAACCATGCGGCTTCAGCCATGACAGGTTATTCTTCGGCTGAACTAAGAGGGATGTTTATTGGTGATTTGGATAAAGAGATAGGAGATGCACAGAGTGATAGTTATTTCGATGAATCGGTTGAACAAGGAGGAGCTTACCTTTTTGAACGTATTTATACCACTAAAGATGGGCGAAAAGTACCAGTAGAAATTAATGCTAATGTGGCTAATAAAGCTAGTGAAGACCAATATTTTTGTATAGTACGAGATATTTCTATTCGAAAAACGAAAGAAAATAGGTTCCATGAAATAATTGAGCAAGCCCCATATGGTATTGCATTGGTTGCCGACAATGGCACACCATATATGGTAAATGACAGCCTTAGTGACATGCTTGGTTATACCGCTAATGAACTATCAGAAATGTCCTTTGTGGAGTTCACACATCCAGAGGATAGGGAACAGGACCTTAACTTGTATAAAAAACTAGTTAATAGAGAAATTGATAGTTACAAAATCAATAAACGCTACATAACCAAAACTGGGAAGATTAAAAATTGTAGACTGGTAGTCTGTTTAATTGATGACCCATATGCTGACAACGGAAAAAGGGCATTGGCAATGGTGCAAGATGTAACAAAGAGAAAAAGACAAGAAAGAGAACTGGCAGAAAAAAACGAACTACTAGCGCAAGCGCAAAAAATAGCTAAAATTGGAAGCTGGCACCTCAGTGTTTTAGATGATAAGTTAAAGTGGACTGATGAAGTCTTTAGAATATTTGATACTGAACCACAGTCTTTTGAGGGTACGTTAGAAGCTTTCACCAGTTTTATCCACCCTGATGAAAAAAAATCAGTTATTCAGTATTTCAATGAATGTGTGGCTGAAAGAAAGCCTTATAGTATTACACATCGCATTGTTACCAAATCTGGAGTAATCAAATTTGTTGAAGAGAAGGCTTACTTTGAGTTTGATGATAAAAATAAAATGATTATTGCCCATGGCACAGTACAAGATGTAACTGAGACGCTCAGTTATCAAAACAAAATGAGCCTTCAAATCCGAAAGCTTCAAATGGCCTTAAGTTCCGATAACCTTGTTGCATTTGAGGTAGACCTTGAGTCTGGAGCGATTGACGTCTTCAGGGATGTAGAAGAGATTGATCCAAGTGTTTTTCCTCTGACCAATCTCCATAGTTTAGATAGTTTCATATCTAGTATTCGAAGAGAACAAAGAAATTCTGTGCTGCGCAAATTAGATGCATTGAAAACGGGTGCCTCAGATACCCTTATTAGTGAATTTCAAATTGCTCAAGATCATGGCTACACTTGGTATCGTGCTGTAATGTCTAGATTAGATATAGCGACAGAAAGCAATGAAAGACTCTTCATAATCATTAAAAATATTGATCAGGAGAAGAATCAAGATGATATTGAGCTCGTTGCACAGGAAATGGAGCGCCTAAGGATTTCAAGAGATATTCATGACAGTATTGGTCAGATGCTTATTGGAACCAGATTAATGCTAAAAACACAAATCATTAATGAAGAATACCGTCTAGAAGAGATTGATGAAATGCTAGATGAGATGATCAAAGAGAGTCGATTAATAATTAATAATTTCAGCATAAAGGTTAATGCCAGCAAAAATTTAAAAGAGACTTTTATAGACTTATCTGATAAAATGAGTCGCGTTTATCATGGTAATATTGAGATTTACTGGCAGGGGAAAGAGCAGTTCATTGATTTAAAGGTGATGACCAATATTTTCAGAATTTATCAAGAAGCTATTTCAAATGCTATAAAATATTCTGGCGCAAAGAAGATTAAAGTTAAAGTACGGAATCGTGATTTATTCTTTATGGACATTATCGATAATGGCAGAGGTTTTGATCCGTTGAATGTGGAACAAGGGTTTGGTATGCAAAACATGAAAAGCAGGTCGGAATCAATTGCAGCGGAACTGAATATTGAATCTGCTATTGGGGAAGGTACTGCAGTAAGGTTTAGATTAAAAACTTAGTAGAATAGATCGTCAAAGAGTTTTTCTCGGATCGCATATTTTACTAAACCTGCTATGTTTTTTGAACCTGTTTTCTCTAAAATATTGTGTTTATGAGTTTCAACAGTCCTCAAGCTAATGAAGAGTTCATCAGCAATTTCTTGATTGCTCCGTTCCTTAAAAACCAATTCTAAAATTTGAAGTTCTCTTTTAGTCAATTCTATGCCTGCTAACGTATTTGGAGAGGTTGTTAGCGTAGACATGATAGTTTCTGTTACTGCTCGAGAGTAGAATTTTTCTCCATTTACGACCTTTTCTATAGCAGATAGTAAATCAGCCGTATCACCTTCCTTTAAGACATAAGCTGATGCCCCTGCTTTGAGCATTTTTTTTATGCTTACTGAGTCGTCCATCATAGAAAGAGCAATAATCTTAGCTTCATTATCTATTTCACTGATTTGCTTAGTCATCTCGATGCCATCCATCTTTGGCATATTAATGTCCGCAATAATTAAATCAAAGGGTTCTGATTTCCACAGGTTTAATCCTTCAAGCCCATTATTGGCTTCTTTTAAGTTGCAGTCCAAAGACTTTCGTAAAAAAGAACCCAACACAGTGCGGATAATACGGTGATCATCTACCAGCAGTATATTCATACAATAAATTTTGGTCTAGAATAATATACTTAGTTTATCACTAAATGTCAACTTGATGACATTGTTCATAAGTGCAACTTAGTGGCTATTAAGTCTAATTCTGTACCTCTCAGCCAGATAAGTATTATATTTAACGGACTGCTCTATTAAATTTATTCTCAACCGAACCAAACCATGAAAATCACTATTAACTTACGCTCAGCCTATTTTAGCTTGGCTCTATTATTTCTCAGCGTTTTTGCCTTCGGCCAATCTAAGAAGGCTTTGAATCTCGAAGACTATAAAATTTGGAACAGCATTAGAAATACGGTATTGTCTCCTAATGGAGAATGGATGACCTATACCTATGCTCCAAATGAGGGAGATGCTACGCTACATATTAGACAAATAGATGGGGATACCATAAGAACGGCCACCAATGCAAAACAGGTATCCTTTTCTGAGGATAGTAAATGGGTGGCCTATATGGTCGACCCAGCTAAAAAAGTGGCAGATAAACTACGCGCTGGTAACAAACCTGTTGTCAGTAATTTGCACTTAGTAGACCTGAATACCAATGCTGTACAAGAAATCAAGAATGCGAAATCATACAGTTTTTCAAAAGATGCCAAGCTCATCGCTATTCACAAAAATGCGGCTGACAAGAAAGCCGAACATAGTGGTAGTGATTTGATCTTGAGGTATTTAGAGAGCGGCGTTACAGCCAATATTGGCAATGTATCGAGTTATGCATTCAATAAAGCAGGTACGCTTTTAGCCTTTCTTGTAGATGCCGATGGAGATGGCGGCAATGGTATTTATATAATGGACCTTACCATGAATAGGAAATGGCCATTACATACAAGTGCGTCAACCTATGCGCAAATGACGTGGAATAAGGCAGGTGATAAGATTGCAGTCTTATATGGTAAGAAGGAAGACGGGAATATGCAGCGTGATAATGCGCTTTTTTGGACGACTGGACTAACACCTGGAATGGCAAACGCATACAATGACCTCTATGAAGCAACAGCTTCTAATTTTCCCAAAGGAATGGTGATCAGTGAATATGCTAGATTGTCTTGGAATGAAAGTGGCACCCAGATTTACCTTGGAATCAAAGAACAACAGCAAGAGGTTAAGAAAGAAAATCAATTAAAAGCCAACGTCGATGTATGGCACTGGAAAGACGAGCAAGTCCAGTCTACACAGATTGTAAGGGCTAACAGAGACAGACGCGCTACGTACGCTGCGGTGCTCAATCTATCCAATGCTAATTTCATTCAACTGGCCAATAGCGACATGCCAAATGTCAATTTTAGTGATATGAGCAATTGGGCAGTGGGTAGAGAAGATAAGTCTTATAGAAACGATGTAAACAATCCCAGCGGCTTCGCTGATCTCTACAGCATTAATACCAAGACCGGCGAAAAACAATTGATCAAGAAAGGCAACTACTTTTTTTCCGGTATGTCACCAAACGGGCAATGGGCGATGTTTTCTACTAATGCCGAGTTAATGGGCTATAATTTTGAGAGCGGAGAAACTGTCAACCTTACAAAAAAAGCAGGAGTAAGCTTCTTAAACACTGAATTCGATAAGCCTACAGAAAAGCCAACCTATGGTATTGGTGGCTGGTCGGCAGATGGGAATTGGGTTTTAGTTAATAATAAATTCGATGTTTGGGCTATTTCAATGAATGGCAATGAGGCAATGAATCTAACGAAAGAGATGGGCAATGACCAAAGCATTCGTTTTAGAGCAGTGCAATTAGACCCAGAGGCCAAAGGTTTCGATATGTCAAAGCCAATCCTTCTTTCAGCCTATGGCGAGTGGACTAAGAAATCGGGCTATTACGAAGTGAAACTAGGTAAAAAGCCCAAGGCGCTTCGCTTTGAAGATAAAATGATTGGTCGATTGATTAAAGCTAAAAATGCTGATCGTATTGTTTATACCGAACAGACATTTGTAGACTTCCCAGACTACTGGATGTCGGATTTATCGTTTAAAAAACCACAACAAATTACAGATGCAAACCCACAGCAATCAGACTATAAGTGGGGGAAAAGAATACTCGTAGACTATACCGATAAACGAGGCCATAAACTTCAAGGAACGTTAGCCTTGCCTGCGGATTATGAAGAAGGTAAAAAGTACCCAATGGTGATCTATTTCTACGAAAGAATGTCACAAAGACACCACCAGTATTCTATGCCTACTTATGATGATAGGCCTCATATGTCTACTTATGCAAGCAACGGATATCTTGTGCTCATGCCAGACATTGTTTTCGATGTGGGGCTTCCAGGTTCTTCAGCATTGGATGATGTCACAAGCGCCGCCCAAGCCGTAATTGATTTAGGGTATGCTGACCCAGAACGAATTGGTTTACAAGGACATAGCTGGGGAGGTTATGAGTCTTCATTTATAGTAACACAAACAGATATGTTTGCCTGTGTTATTACTGGTGCGCCATTAACTAACCTCATCAGTATGTATAATGTAGCTTATAAACGAACAGGTAATTTAAATGGACCAATACTTGAATGGTCTCAAGGAAGAATGGGAGTAAGTCCGTGGGATAATATGGAGCTGTATAGAAGTCAATCACCTATCCATCATGCGAAGCATATTAACACGCCATTTATGATTTTACATGGAACTGCCGATGGCGCAGTGGATTGGGTACAAGGCTTAGAATATTATTCAACCGCACGAAGATTAGGAAAAGAAGTCATTCTCCTGTCTTACCCTGATGAACCGCATCACTTAGGCAAAGAAGCCAACCAAAAGGACTTCCAGATTCGAATGAAGCAATATTTCGATCATTACTTAAAAGGCACACAAGCGCCATTGTGGATGAGAGAAGGCGTAAAGCATTTAGATAAGAAGAAAATAGGTCCAGAAGTAATGGAGAAAGGAAATTAAGCCAAAGATAACATAGAATTAAGAGGCCAACTTTGTTACAAAGCTGGCCTCTTTTTTATGGTATGTGCATATGATAAATGTTGTTAACTAATGCATTGTCGATCGGCAAAATTGGCGAATAATCATTAGATTGAAAGACCGTATGTCCTTTAAACGTAGAGAATTAATCAAAATATTGCCGGTGGGCGCGCTTTTGCCCTGGCAGCTGATCAGTACATTTGCAGATCAAGACAGTCTCAACACAACATCTGCTTCCAAACGGCATCAAGAGGTCGATCAAGTGTACAATCAAGCGATTGTCTTTGACGGCCTACTGATTCCCCGAGGATGGAATGAAGCTTCCTTCAAGGCACTTGCCAAGTCGGGTTATACAGGCTTTAATGCCTCACTAGTTTCAAGAAACCTGAAGCTTGCTATGGCTTCTATGCGTGAATGGACTCAACGTATCGAAGACAACTCCGACAAGCTTATTCATGCGAAAACGGCAGATGATTTTCTGCGCGCCAAGCGAGAGAAAAAAGTAGCCGTGATGTACGGGTTTCAAAATGCCACCATGGTAGAGAAGTCCGTCGACAATGTTGACACACTCTACAAAGCAGGCGCCCGCTGGATTCAGTTGACGTATAATGAGCGTAATTTATTAGGCGATGGCTGTACCGAACGCACCAATGCAGGCTTATCCGACTTCGGGCTTGAAGTTGTAGAGCGTATGAATGAGCTCGGCATAGTCGTAGACCTATCGCATTCCGGAAGGCAAACCACCAACGATGCCATCGCTTTTAGCAAAGCAGGCGTTTCCTTTAACCATACCATGTGTGAGGCTTTATACAAAAATCATCCACGTGCCAAAACAGATCAACAGATTCGTGCCATGGCCGATAAAGGCGGCATGATGGGCGTGATTGGTCTAGGGTATATGATTGGTCCAGATCCCGGAGGAAAAACGACTTTAGACACCTATGTCGATCACATTGAACATGCGATTAAGATAGCAGGCATTGACCATGTGGGCGTAGCCACCGATTTTGCGATCGAAGGCCTCGAAGCCAATGGCGCCACGCGCGAAAACTGGTATATACCTCGATTGACAAGATTCAAACCCTCTTATCAAGTCCGCTGGCCACCTTGGATCCCAGAGTTGGACCAACCCGAACGCTATAAGTATGTTGCCAGACGATTAGACAAACGGGGCCATAGCACCACAAATATTGAGAAAATACTCGGTGGCAACTGGTTGAGATATTTTCGAGAAACATTGAAGGCCTGATTTTTTAATCGATTCAAGGCAAATTTTCTATGATGCATATGAACATGAAAGCAATATTGAATAATGGCACGTGGAAGAAGTGCTCCGTTTTAGGATTGATAGCACTGATGCTATCCTTCGGCTGTAGTCCTGAACCGAATCAATGGGAAGACATTAATGAAGAAGGAGCCTTTCTCGTGTACCGAAGGCAATCACTTATAGGAGAGGAGTCTTACAAAATCACTTCCAACAAGGACTCAATCATTGTGAAATCCCTTCAAGGTGAAAATGAAAGAGGGCGCATCACGGGCGTAGATGCTGAGCTGCATTTGACCATGGACCTATCACCAACCTACTATGTCAATAGACGGCTCGCCAATGGTGATACTACGAATAATTTGATCGTAGAAGTCAAATCCGATCAGGTTTCCGTATGGGAAAAGCGCTTTGAGGTAGCCACCACTTCAACACCCGATATGTTCTTTCCGCTGCACAGTAACATCCCTGCTGCGATGGAGATGATGCTCTATCACTACTATTTTAAGCAAGGTAAGCCAGAGGGCATTCCCACTTTACCGAGAGGTGAAATCACGATTACCAAGACAGGACAAGATATCATTCAGATCAAAGGAGAGGAAGTTACCCTAGATCGCTATGTGGTCGAAGGCATCAACTGGGGCGGCCGAACCATCTGGCTAGACCAATCCAACAACTTGATCGCTTTGGTCAAAGCCAATACACAAATCAGGGAATTGGTGAGAAAGGGCTATGAAGAAGCCTTACCAACCTTTGTGGCTGGTAATGTAACCGAGCAAATGAATACCTTGGCCCAATACACTGCCGACCATAAAGAAGATCAACCAGCTATTACCGCTTTGGTGGGAGCCGATGTGGTCGATGGCCTCAGCGATGTTACCCAAAAAGACATGACCGTGATCGTTGAAAACGGTAAGATCAAAACCATTGGAAGCCGAGCATCCACAGAAATCCCCGAAGGCGCTCAAGTGATCGACCTAGCCGGAAAGACCTTAATTCCGGGATTGTTCGATATGCACGCACATTCCAACCAAGTACAGTGGGCACCGGCTTATCTTGCAGGAGGCGTTACCACCATTCGCGACAATGGCAATGAAATTGAGTTCGCCACAGCCTTTAGAGATGCCATCGCCAAAGAAGGAGCCTTGGGTCCGGATATTTTGTTGGCAGGCATGACGGATGGCGCAGGCATTATGGGCAATGGCGTAATCCGAGCCACTTCACCCGAAGGAGCTCGCGAAGTGGTCGCCAAGTATTATGCGGAAGGCTACAATCAGATTAAGATCTATACCTCCATACAACCTGAGGTGTTGAAGGTGTTGGCGGAAGAAGCCCACAAAAAGGGAATGACCGTCACGGGCCATGTACCCAGGGCGGTTGGTAACACGGTAAGCGCTGTAGAAAGCGGCATGGATCAGCTCAGTCATAAAGGACTCTTTCTATCCGTACTTTATCCCGACAAAACCACCACCGAACTCGGTCGCTCTTTCTTATCCGAATATGAGGTCAGTGCTGCGCGATTGAAGCAAGCGACTGACTTCTTCCTCAAGCACAAAACCGTCCTTGACCCTACGATTGCACTCGATGTAATCAGAAGCCTACCCAGAGGAACACCCATCGAAGTAGCCGAACCTGATGCTTTTAGAATGGCCTATGAGTTATTTGAGGGAAAAAGATTCCGTAGCGGTGTGGGGCCAAAACGGTCGGTAGAGGCCACTAAAGATTATACCAAAGCGATGGAGATCATTGGTCACTTTTATAGAGCGGGTGTGCCGATCGTGGCGGGCACGGACAATGTGGTGCCTGTCTATAGCCTGTACCTAGAAATAGAGACTTACCACAAATTAGGCGGACTTACACCTTTGGAAGCCCTCAAAACGGCCACTATTATTCCTGCTAGGGCCATGGCCTTAGGAAACCAAACCGGAACGCTAGAAGTAGGTAAGGAGGCCGATATTGCCATTCTGAATAAAAATCCACTAGAAGATATCAGCAATTTAAGAACTGTAAGTGCAGTAATGACCAATGGAAACTATTACCTGAGCGATCCACTATGGAAAGCCGCAGACTTTATTCCCCGCAACAACTAAGCATTGATCTTCAAAACCTTTACCATGTACAAAACCAATACGCAATGCCTTGCGGCTGTCCTCTTAATGATTTTAGTGGCCAGCTGTACCTCACAACCTAAAGCAGAAGCCCCAGAGGCAGACTACGACCCGGAAGCCCGGTTAAAAGAACTTAATATCACACTACCAACGCCACCACAACCTGTGGCCAACTATGTCAATGGTGTGCGTGCTGGTAACTTGATTTTTTTGGCGGGGAAAGGCCCCAAATATCCAGATGGACGAGAGTTGAGAGGCAAGCTCGGTCAGGACATCACCATTGAAGAGGGTTATGAAGGTGCCAGAATGACGGCCATCAATCAAATGGCAGTTTTAAAAACCATGTTAGGCGATTTAAAGAAGGTAAAGCGTATTGTAAAAGTACTGGGCATGGTCAATTGTGATCCTTCTTTTGTAGAGCAACCCGCAGTGATCAATGGCTTTTCAGATTTAATGGTCGATGTCTTTGGCGAAAGAGGTCGACATGCTCGAGCCGCAGTAGGCATGACCTCATTACCTAGAGGCCAAGCTGTGGAGATCGAATTGGTGGTTGAAGTATATGAATAGGGGTTCATGAAATAGAGGATTTCACGTGTAACAGAAAATGCTTGATCAGTACTTTGGTGCATTCACAAAGAATAACTATTTATTTAGTTTATATTTGAGTAAATCTAAACTTCATCAATGAAACAGAAGGCCATTTTTACGCTACTCTTGCTTGCAACAGCAGCGCTTTCATTTGCTCAAGTTGACCGATCTGACACCACTAAGATTCTTTTCATAGGCAATAGCTATACATATTTCAACAGCGCTCCAGAGTTATTGAAAGGACTGGCCAAAGAAAAACTACCCAATCATGTCGTAGAAACACAATTGATTAGCCAAGGAGGGATGACTTTAGAAAGGCATTGGGAAGAATATCGGGCAGTGAAAGCCATTCATGCCAACGATTGGGATTATGTGGTGCTTCAAGAACAGAGTAAGCTTGGTATGCGCGTTATCATCGATGACCTTACTTATTTTGGACAAACTGATCGCTTCTTTGAGTATGCTAGGAAATTTGACGCGGAGATCAAAAAGACGGATGCCAAAACAGTATTCTTTATGACTTGGTCCATAGAAGACCGGCCAAAGGAACAAAAGATTCTGACGCAGGCCTATACAAACATCGCCAAAGAACTGGATGCTATAATTACCCCTGTAGGGCTGGTTTGGGATAAAGTACGAGATAACGACCAAATGGACTTATACTTTGTAGACGGTTCGCATCCATCTCCATCAGGTTCCTACTTAGTCGCTACGACAATGTTTGCCACCTTATTTGATAAAAGCCCAGTTGGTTTATCAGGAAAGTTAATGGGCAATCGACTTTCAAGTTTTGGAGTACCTGACTCAGTACCATCTCAGCTCGTTGATATCCCAGCTGCAAATGCAAAAACGATTCAAGTCGCGAGTTGGGTTGTCGCTAAAGCAATGAAAAGGAAAGGGGGCTATCCTAAAATCAAGAAACCAAAATTAAGTTATAAGATTCCCTCTCCTGAAACTGGCAAAAGTATTACTACGAAAGATATTGTAGGTAAATGGTACGGTACGTCTACCTATAGCAATGACTATAATGGATTGCTTTTAGACATTGAGGCAGTTGGTAATAGACTCACTGTGAATCTATCTTTCTACACGCCAGACAGAGCAGATCGAATGACTGTCACAAACGTAAGTATAGAGAATAATCAACTTCAACTAACCATTATGGATAGTTTGAGAAGCTTAAGCTCCAATATCAGCTTTTCGTTTATCAAAGATCAATTGAAGGGAGTATCAAAATCATCCTTGCGCAATGTAACACGCTATAAGCACTGGAATCTGACCAGAAACAATATGCAGAACGGCCTTGATTTAGAAGCTTCAGATATGTTATTACAAACGTTCATGTCCGACAGTAAGAAATCAGGATATATCGATGCGGCACTTACTTATTATAGAGATTACAGTGCGCTAATTGGTAAAGAATACAAACCAACAGAAGCCTATTTGAATGCCATGGGTAATATTCTATTAGAAGGTAAAAAGGTGACCGAAGGGCTGAATCTCTTCGAACTCGCCACGGCATTGTATCCACAATCTGTCAGTGCCTACCAGAATTATGGCGTAGCATTGTCAGGAGCAGGTCAGCAAGAAAAAGGGATAAAAGTGTACACCGAGGGGTATAAATTGGCTAAAAAGACAAACCACAAAAACTTATCGGTTATCGAGGCTAATCTGAAAAAGCTTAAAGCAAATGCAGCAATTCAAAGTATGCCACCACCACCACCGCCGCCACCAGGAGGTGGGCAATAGGCTTAAGGTCATTCGGAAAGCGAGCGCATTGCTTTCAGGGTTACTATAAATTTATTTCAGGATCTAGAAACTCTGATAAAGAAGCGGAACCTCACACATAATTAGGGCTATACATTTTCAGTGGAAATGGCTAGTTTACACTCATTGTCAATAACCAAACTACGACTAATTATGATGTCTCGCTTACTTATCTGCTTATTCTTATTTTCGAGTACACTCGCGTTTTCCCAAAAGAAAACACCACTTCGAAATTCTATTGAAACCTCTCAGCGGTCCATTCGCAAAAATGTACCTATGACCAATTCCATTCGCAAAGCTTTTGCCGAAGGTACGCGTGATTTTACGGGACGACCAGGTGCTAATTACTGGCAAATTCAGACAGATTATGATATTAATGCCAGCATTAACCCCAATACACAGATTATTACTGGTAGTGAAACCATCAGCCTGCATAATAATAGCCCAGAGCCCATGACAATGATCGTTTTAAAGCTCGATCATAACATTTTTAGAGGCGATGTACCACGTGGTTCTTCGCGACCAGCAGAAACAACTGACGGTATGGTGGTGACTAGAATTACGGTAAATGGCGACTTGGTAGATCTTGCACCAATTCCTAGGCCGCGTCAACGAGGGGCCAGATTGGCACCGCGGTTAGAAGCTTCAGGTCTGCAACAAACAGTAGCCTACATTTCTTTGGCGAATCCCATTCCAGCCAATTCAAAAGCGACACTAGAAATTGATTGGCATACGAAACTACCGGGTGGCGAAAAAGGTAATGCCCATAGAATGACACAGCGCTGGCAGCGAAGACTTTTTCAGCCAACGCAATGGTTTCCAAGAGTAGCCAAGTTTGATGACTTAAGGGGATGGAAAACGCAGCCTTATTTAGGTCCAGCAGAGTTCTTTAACAACTTCGGACGATTTGATGTGAAAATTAAGGTGCCGGCGGGTTGGTTAGTGAGTGGAACTGGAGTGCTTCAGAATCCTGAAGAGGTTTTAATGGCACCGATTAGAGAACGCATGGCAAAAATTACCGATTCAGACGATGAGATTACCATTGTTGGTGAAAATGAAAGAGGTGCGGGAAAAGCAACAACTACCGGAGAGAGTTTAACCTGGCATTTTGTAGCCGATCAAGTGAATGATTTTGCTTGGGCTACTTCTAATGAATTTATCTGGAAAGCTACACGCGCTACCATTCCCGGAAAAGGAGAAATCCCTATCCATATGTTCTATTTACCAGAAAGAGCGGAACGTTTTGCCCGCGCAGGCGAAATAGGAAGACATGCCCTAGAGTTTTATTCAAATCTTTGGGCGCCTTATGCCTTTCCTCAATTGACTTTCCAAGATGGACCAAGTGCGGGAATGGAATATCCGATGGTGGTGAATTCCAATCAGGGAGCGGCAGATCATGAAATTGCACATCAATGGTGGCCAATGATGCTTGGAACTAACGAAACGAGATATGGCTGGATGGACGAAGGCTTTAATTCATACATGAATATCCTTTCTAGAAATGATGCGAGGGGTGTGCCTTTCAACTTAGATAATAGAGGCAGAAGTTATGGTAGAGTAAGTGGTGGTGAAGATGAAGCCACAATGATGTGGAACGCCAATTACGGTGGGAATGGCTATGGCTATCAAACCTATAGCAAAGCCCCTGCGATGCTCTCCATGTTGGGCGGAATTGTGGGCGACGATAAAGTGATCGCAGCCATGAAAAAATATTCTGAAGTATGGGCATTCAAGCACCCTTCACCATGGGATTATATCTTCTTTATGAACAATGAACTCGGTGAAAACCTAGAATGGTTTTGGTACTACTGGTTATGGACTACCGAATCAGTAGAAGGATCGATAAAAAATGTAAAAACAGGCAGTACAACAGAAGTTACAGTACACCAAGCGGGAGAAATGCCTTCTCCTGTGGTCTTAAAAGTAGAATTTGAGTCTAATGGACCGAAAATCAAAGGCATGAAGAATGCGGTAATGGTGGATGATAATACAGCCATTGTTACTTGGCCTGTAGATGTTTGGTTTAATGGCAGTAGAACTTTCAAAGCTAAAATGACCTTTGGTGGAAGAAAGATTGCTAAGATCACTTTAGACCCAGCGGGAAGATTCCCTGATAAGGATGCCAGCAATAACGTTTGGACTAAGAAATAACCAATTCCCTGAGCCATTACCGCAATAAAAAACCTATGTCAATGGATGTCTCAATCAATCGAGGCATCCATTGATGTTTTAAAAATGCTTTGGTCAATTATGGCGAACTTTGCTGGTAATATGTATCAAATTGAAATTTCCATGTCTCGATCGATAGACATAATCAACTAAGCTACTTTAGGTGATTTTAGGAGGTTCAAGCCTTGAAGATTATGATTAGTTGCCAATAAGTAACTGAGCATCGGTTTACTCACTTAAATCGATTTTTATAGTCTAAATAATCAGAATAATCGGTTTCTATATGCTCTGCTGAAGACTATCTGATGCTTCAAATATTGCGAATCGTAGCATGTGTTACATGGTGTACGTTATTTTTGAAATATAAATAAATAATTATTTAATTCTATAAAATAATTTAAAAATAAAATATATAAAGTAATAATTATATTATAGCTAATAATATACCTCAAATTGGGTATTGTCAGTGTAATTGAAGCCTACTAGGTTTGTTTTAAATGACACTTGAAAAACAGATCAAATTTGTTTCAAATTGTTCACAATAGGTGAGAACCAGTTGAGGATATTAATGGGTCATTGAAATAAACACACACATTAAACCTTATTTTATCATGCAAAAAAAAGCAAAAAATCAATTTAAGAACGGGAAAGAAAAACTAACCTTCAACGAATCGAATGGCTACACTGAAGCAGACGCTAACCTTGAACTTGCTCATGGAAGTGTAATTGTTGCAGATATAGTTGCTGATGTAGTTGCTGATGTAGTTGCCGATGCCGTTGCCGATGCCGTTGCCGATGCCGTTGCCGATGCCGCTGCCGATGCCGCTGCCGATGCCGCTGCCGATGCCGCTGCCGATGCCGCTGCTGATGCTGCCGCTGATGCTGCTGCCGATGCTGCCGCTGATGCTGCTGCAGATGCCGCTGATGGTGGTATTTCTGCAACTACAGCCTCTAGGTTGAAAGCTTTAGGCCTTATTCTGGCAGGTTCCGTTATGGACCAGATTGTCACTCACGTAGTAGATGCTATTAAAGCTGCAAATCAAGGACCAACACCCGCCACAAGTGCTGACTATTGGAATGCAGTTCACAAACTAATGCTTAAAGACTATCCTTGTGATACAGGTAGTGGTACTCCATGTGGTAAAAATGTGAGGGCTGCTCAAGAGGCCATTATTATTCAAACTGCGGTTAATATTGCCAATAAATACCCTGATCAAGCTTCGGCTGCTAAAACGTTTGAGGGAAATTGGAGCTCTGCCGATCAGGATAAGCTTAAGAAAACCTTGACAGCTATGTCTACCGCATCTGGAATTCCGTCTATGGTTCAGTTTATGGCTTCTTATACCAGCTCTGGAGCTAGTGGAGGTGCATTGTTTATAGCAACTACGAATGTAGTCTCAGCAGTAACTGCTTATGTTTATTCAGATTAACTAATGATTAAGACGGGTTGGTATATCAGAAAAATGTTCGGTTGGCCTGAATGTTTTTATACCCGTCTTATCTTTTTTAAATGTTATCCTCTTCTATACTAATTAGATAGAGTACTTCTTGAATAGTAAATACTCAATACTCAATTGATCAATTACATCAGGTCAATTCTAAGTAATAATAAAATAGTATAGTGTCAAGCACTCTTTTCCAATAACAGGCAATATATATATGGATTCTAATGTAATCAACTTCATTAAGGAGAGTATTAAATACTATGATTTCCCTCAAGTTTCTTTAGGAATGGTAGTTAATCAGAGAGATGATTTTCATCAACATTTTAACTTAGAGGATAAAACAAAGACATGTTATAAGGTAGGGTCTATAACTAAAACAATAACAGCGTTAGGCATATTAAAACTTGTCGAAGAGCGTAAAATGTGCCTAGAAACCAACATCCATATGATCCTTTCGGGTTTTGGACACCTTCCTTTTTACAAGGATTTTTCAACTATTAGAATAGTCGACCTTCTTTTACATCAGAGCGGTTTGCCAAGAGGGAATAGCCGATACAGTAACCCTTCCTTTAAGGAGGTAGCTAACGAACTAGAGAATATCGAAGAATTATCAGCTCGAACGTACAAATATTCAAACCTTGGGTACATTATTTTAGGTTTAGTTATTGAAAAAATTGCTCAGAAAAGTTTCGAACAATACGTTAAAGAAAATATCTTAATACCACTTGAAATGAGGAATTCAGGCTTTGGACCTGAAAAATCTCTTCTCACAACACCAAACGCTTCTACATACTTACACTCTTCTGAATATAGAGACCGAAGATATAAGAAAATAAATATGATATCAGGAGCACATTCCAGTTTTGACCTTCATGTTTCTGTTCAAGATTTCGCCAACCTTATCCACTGTATTTTAAACAATGGACAGTTTAATGGGAAACAAGTCTTTCAAGAAAAATCTATTATTCAACTCTTCTCAAATAAGTGTAGAATTAATGAAAGAGTATGCAGTTGCCTTGGGTTAGATGAAATCAGTGGCTTAGGAAATAAGATCTATGTGGCTAATGGGGAGCATTGGGGACATAGCGCGTCAGTACTACTTGTTCCAAAATATGCATTTGGAATGATTTTGATGACCAACAGAGGTTCTTGTGGAGCTGTTCTTGCCCATCTTCTTCAAAAAGTGAATCGCTATTTACTTATGCAGCGAGACTCTCATCATTTATCATTTCATTATCATAGGGCTAAGGATATAATAGGTGAATTCATAGATATAGATAGTCATAAGGTTCTCGAGATATGCATAGAGAATAATTTGGAACTCTCTATGAAATTTAATGGCACATACAGGAATCAAATTCGATACTGGGGCCAAGGTATTTTTGATATTTTGGAAGGAGAGCTGTCTCAATTCATGATTATTCTAGAGTTTTCTAAAGATGGAGTTTCTGGCCTTAAGGTTGGTCCATATCACTTTGCAAAGAAAGGTGCCTTGCTAGTAAAAAAGAAGAACTGCAACTTCTCACTATTAGAGGGTGTCTATTATAATTCGACTGCCGGATTGCTTTCTGTTTTTAATCGTAATGGAAAGCTTTTTATTGGTTATTCCGCATCCAAAGAATCGGAGCTTCTTTTCCTTAAAGAAAATCGATTTATTCAACTAGATGGCCCATTTAAAAACGAAGAAATTGAGTTTGATAATTACTCTAGTCGGATGATAGTAAATGAAATGACTTTTGTAAAAACTATTGAAAAAAAATCTACCTAGTGTTTTCCTCTATACTGTATATTTTCACTAATGCCTTTATCATGTTAATGGTTTTTTGGATGATTTTCTGGGACTCAGAACGGTCGAACCCAATCCGGAAATACTTTATCCCCAGAATTCAGCATTGGTTTATTTGGTTGGGCTTAACCGCTGAATGGAAAATGTTTTCACCAGATCCTCCTTTAAGGAACATATGGCCTTTAGTAAAGTTTACCTTCTCTAATGATGAATTTGCCATTTGGGAACCTGAATCAATTTCGAAAATGTCTGTCATCAACAAGATCAGATACAAGAAATTCCATAAAGTATATTTCGAGGTATCAAGAGCAAAGGGAGCTACCCAAGCTAAAAGAGATTTTATAGACTACTTATTGACGAAATACTCATTCAATGATTCTTGTATTAAAGTTGAGGTGTATACGGTTTCTCAAAAGATTAATTCTTTCTATAAACAAAGTGAACCTGAACCAGAGATTTTCAAACAACTTGTTTTCACTTTTCATCCTGAACTAAACCTCTCGAATAATGACAACAATTGAAGGTATATATTCGGCGTGGCAGACATTCTTTTTCGAACCTCAGGAGGGTTATACAATAGCCTTGTTCAGAATAGGGTTCGGAATAATCCTTCTAAGGGAGGCCTTCTATATAATGGCTAACCTAGAAGAGTACCTAGGTCCTAATGGTTTAGTTGGCTACGACCGATACTATAGTCGGTCTAGAAAAGTTACATTCTCTCTTTTTCTTTATTTCCCACCAACTATGAGGTCAGTAAAGGGCATAATGATTTTGCATTTCCTAGGCATTGTAGGAATGATTCTAGGATTTCTAACTCCATTATGTATTGCGGTAACCTTTATTACGACACGTTCGATAGTCAATCGCAATCCATCGATTTGTAACGGAGGCGATAATGTATCGCGTATAATGTTATTTTATCTGATTTTTGCAAATGCGGGTCATGTTTACTCTTTGGATGAGATACTCTTTTATAACGCAGACTCCTCTGGTATTAGCCATACACTAGTATCACCATGGGCGATTCGACTGATGCAAATCCAGTTTTCTATTATCTACCTCAATACAACTTATTGGAAAATGAAAGGCACTACGTATAGAGAAGGTACTGCCGTGTACTATGCCATGAACAATCATATTTATAGTCGTGGTAGGATACCTGTATGGTTTATTCAAAAGCCAATGGTATTTGTTTTAACATGGGGAGCCTTGGCAGTAGAGTTCTTTTTAGGCTTTGGTGTTTGGATTGAAGAATTAAGGCCTGCGACAGTAATTGCAGGAATGGGTCTTCATTGTGTTATGGAATACATGATGAATGTTCACTTGTTTGGATGGTATATGATTACCTGTTGGATATTATTTATTGACCCAATTACTATATCTAATTTCTTTAATTCTATCATTATCTGATCTCATTTAATAAATCATGGTAAACAACCTTTTCAACTATAACAATAAAATCAAGGAGAAACTTTATCAGGGACAGGTGTCTTTTGGAGCATTTTTACTAAGTGCCAATAGTTTTATTGCAGAATCCTTGGCGAATCAAAGATTAGATTGGCTTCTTATCGATATGGAAGCCTCTCATGCTTCAAAAGAGGACCTTATCCATATTTTACAAGCATTAAATGGTTACGAAATATCACCCTTGGTACGTGTTTCTGATCGCAATAAACATAATGTGGACTATAGCTTAGATTTTGGTGCCAAAGGAATCCTATTTCCCAAGATAGACACAATTAACCAGGCGGATGAAATGAGTCTTTCTTGTTTTTATCCACCTAAAGGGACAAGAGGAGTAAACCCTATACGAACGTCGGGTTATTATACAAAGCCTACCAGATATTATAGTAGTATAAATGACGCATTGCTCGTATCAGTGCAAATAGAAAGTAGGGAAAGTGTTGAGAATGTCTTTGATATCGCTCAATCGGAGCATGTAGATGTTCTATTTCTGGGACTAGGCGATCTTGCAGCATCTTATGGACAAATAGGAAATGTAAATGGAGAACTGATGGAAGATGCGAGAAAAAGAGTGCTAAGGGCTTGTAAAAAGTACGATAAAATCCCAGGCATCTTCGCACATAGCAATGATGTCGCTAAGCAATATGTAAAAGAAGGATTCTTGTTTATAGGCATTGGTAATGACATTAAATTTATGAATGAAGGACTAAAAGATTGCCTCAAGCGTATCTGTGAATAAGATAGTGAGTCTTAACCTAATCAGGCGATAAAAAAGTCAGTATAAACATCAGCATTAAGGGAAAACCTAAAATATGTTGTGGTTGTTGCTCTAAAGGAAATCAACCTTACCTCTTTTTATCTTTTTTTATACTCTTTAATTCAAACTAACTTGAAACCTCGTCCTACCACTTTCTCTGCTATAAGTTAGTGTACCACCATGCGCTCGCACGATATTACGAGAGAGGGTTAAGCCAATACCGGAACCTTCGGCTTTCGTAGTGTAGAAGGGCACAAAGATCTCTTGCAGGGCATGTTCTGGAACACCAGGGCCATTGTCTTCTACGGTGATGTTGATGGTCTCTGCTTCCTGAGTCAGTGAAACTTGTAACTGAGGCTTCTCAATGCCTTTTAGGGCATCTGTAGCGTTCTTAATGAGGTTAATCAATACCTGAACCATCAAAGCACGATCTAGCATTAGGGTCCCCTTGACATCATCCTGAATCACAAAGTCAATGGATGGATCAGGCGCCATCAAGGAAGTAATCGATTCAATAAAGGCTTGGCTTTCGATCGCTTCAATATGCGGTTGAATCGGACGATTGATTTGTTTATAGGCTTCTACAAACTTGAGCATATCCGAAGTCCGCTCTTCAATCGCATTTAAGCTTTTGGCCACATTGCCTTGGTCTTTGGCGTTTAACTCAATGAGTTCCGGACCATTGATTAATTTCTTGTTGACCACGCGAATCAGCGAAAGGATAGGCGTGGTGGAATTCATGATCTCATGCGTCATCACCCGCATCAGCTTTTGGTAGCTTTCAAGTTCCTTGGCTTCTAAAGAACTTCGAATATCAGTGAGGGAAGTAATCTTCAAGGCTTTCCCTTTAAGTTTAAAGGATTCCGTTTTCACAAAGAGCTTTTGTCCATTGTTATGGTCAATCCATTCAGCAGGAGCACTTTCTTTCGCCATCAGCACCTGATAAATCTTCGGGAAGTCTGTCGCCAGTGAATCCATTTGACTCAAGCCCACAAGCTCTAGCAGTTCATTAAAGGCTTTATTAGTAAAGACCACCTGTCCATTTTGTTGATAGCAGATGACGGCACTGGAAATATGTTTCAGCACGGTCTGAAGGAGGCGAAACTCCGCTTCACGATTGGTTTGAAGCGTTTCCATTTGTTCGGAAATCAAATGAAAGGCTTCTTGCAATTCCTTTGAATGCGTTTTGTGCTGATAGGTGCGATTAAAATCGCCATATTGGACAGACTGTAAAAAACTCGCCCAATTTCTTTCCTGACTATGCAAACGCCAAGACAGCTCAATCGTCAAGATCAAAATCAACACCCCGAACATAACAGGGGTAATGGAAAGCTCCGTCTCTAAATAGGAGTAGACCAAGCCTATGGCGAGTGCTACGATCAGTAAAACCCGGATAAAAATCAGTAAGAAGCCTTTTTTAAAGATCATACTTCTTCAGTTTTCTGTACAGTGTGTTTCTTCCAATACCGAGTTCATTCGCTGCGTGGGTAATATTACCAGCATGTCGTTCCATCACTTCAACAATCTTCAGTTTCTCTACTTCATAGAGATTATCGGCTTTCTTTTGCGACGCGTCGGCACCTTTAAAAGAGTCGTCACTATCCATAATGACCATTCTCTCAATTGTATTCTTCAGCTCACGAATATTGCCTGGCCAATGATAGTCTTCTAGCGACTTCAATTGGGCTTTATCTAGTTTGAAGATACGCGCGTACTTCTTGTTAAAATGCGCTAGAAAATGTTCTACAAGCGGTTTTATGTCTTCTTTTCGGTTTCTTAAAGGCGGTAGTTCTATGTGGACTGTATTAATTCGAAACAACAAGTCTTGACGAAATTGATTGATATCATTCAATTCTTCCAAAGTCTTATGTGTTGTGCTGATCAGGCGAATATCAATAGCTCTCGGTCGATGATCACCCACACGGCTTACCGCTCTGTTCTGAAGTGCCGAAAGCATTTTGGTCTGTAATACTAAAGGGAGGCTACCGATCTCGTCCAACAAAAGTGTACCCAAATTGGCACCTTCCATTAAGCCTTGTTTGTCTTCACTAGCATCGGTAAAAGCACCTTGTATGTGGCCAAAGAGCGTAGACTCAAATAAACCACTTGAAATAGCACTCAAATCAGCGTTAATAAAAGGCTGCGCGGCTCTGGCCGACTGTTGATGTATGAGTCTGGCCAGCACCTCTTTCCCCGTACCGTGCGGACCAGTTATTAAGACAGAGGCCTCTGTATTGGCCACTTTAGAGATCATATGCATTACTTGCTGCATGGCTTTAGATTGGCCAATGACCATACTGCCCGATTGATTGGCCTGGTGAATAAGCAAGTCTCGGTTTGACCGAACACCTGCCAGATCTTGTTGCGTTTTCGCTAAGTTCAAACCCGCTTGAACCGTAGCCACTAGCTTTTCATTAGAGAAAGGTTTTTCGAGGAAATCTGTGGCACCTTGTTTTAAAGACTGCACGGCAATATCTAGAAAGCCATGCGCTGTCAGCACGATAATGGATAGGTGAGGCTTGATCTCCTTTAACTTCTTAATCCAGGCTAAACCTTCTGCACCATCCGAATCTCCGATAGCGAAGTTAAGATCGAGCAGGATTACCTTTATATCGGAAGTTTCTAAGCGAGACAATGCAGCGTTGGGGTGCTCCAATGTCAGAATTTCACCGAAAGCATCTTCCAACACCATACTAATGGTGTGCAGCATTAAATGATCATCGTCTATTGCGAGAATATCCACGAATAAATATAGTAATTTACTGTTCTAGGTTGGAACAGTAGCATGTACTTATGCGATCACTTTCGGTCTGTTTTACAAAGAAAATCTATTTATCTAACTGATTAGCAGGTGTTTAAAATTTGTGGCAAGTCTTTAGCCTAATAAGGGTCAAACGCAAACAATTATGACTAAGACTTTCTTTCTTTCGATCATTAGAAATCTCTGGAAAAACAGAGTAACCTCGGCCATTAATGTAATCGCCTTAACCCTTGGCTTAAGCAGTCTATTATTTCTTTATGTGCAAGAGCGCTATGAGCAGAGCTTCGATATGGATCAGCCATTGGCTAGCCAGATTTATAGGGTTAACCTCACGCTGAACTATCCAAATAGGTTGCAAAAGACAGGTAATACGCAATCGATGCTCGTGAAGGCGATTCGAAATGAATACCCAGATCTTCAGGGTGCTTTTCAAGTGATTGGCCCTGAATTCGCTTTAGTCACAATCGACCCTGGAACATCTTCTGAAAAGGTATTCGAAGAAAGTAGAAAGTTGCTTTATGCAGATAGTGCTTTTTTGAAATATTTCGACTACGATTTTATTGCAGGTAATAAAAGAACTGCCCTTGACGATCGTAACGCCTTAGTACTATCAACCAAAATGGTAGAGAAATACTACCCCGAATATGTTGGGAAAGAAGCTGGTTTGTTAGGGCAAGAAGTGGCGCTTTTCGATTCTATGCGCGTGTATATAACAGGGGTAATCGACAACCCGCCAAGCAATAGTAATATGCCGTTTCAGATGCTTACGTCTTCTGAGATTTATTATAGAGTGAATGATTGGGATAGAGACAATTGGGGAAATGTTTCGGCTGGTCTTACGTATGCAGTATTAAAAGAGGGTCAAAACCCGGAAGATTTTGAGGCTCGTTTTCCTCAGATGGTAGATAAGTATCGCACAAAAGAAGAGGCCGAAATAACTACTTATAGCTTAATCAACCTAAAGGATATTCATAATGATCCACAATGGGGCTTTTCAGGTAATTACACCAATGATCCGTCAATTGCCGTAGCGTTTTGGGCATTAAGTCTATTCATAGCCCTATCAGCTTGTATCAATTTCATTAACATACAAACCGCCCAAGTGGTAACACGGGCTAAAGAAGTTGGCGTTAGGAAGGTATTGGGTGGCAGTAGGTTGCAATTGATATTACAGTTCTTAACAGAGACCATTTTCTTAACGACTGTTTCGTTTTTTCTGGCCATATGGATTACTGAATTTGCTTTAGTTGGCTGGAATGACTTGCTCACGATTGTACAGATGAACATGCAGATTGATAGTTCAGTTTGGGCCTTTGGAGTCGGTATGATCTTAGTGGTCAGCTTAGTGGCAGGTATTTATCCAGCCATTAAATTATCGGCCTATCGACCTTCTGAAGCTTTAAGAAGTGGCTTTTCGGCCCTTACGAAAACGAAATCGGGTCTAAATTTGCGTCAGGCACTGGTTTTGACACAATTCGCCATTACGCAATTGATGATCATTGGAACGATTGTCGTGTCATTTCAAATGGATTATTTCATTAATAAAGACATGGGTTTTGATAAAGAAGAGGTAGTACAGATAACTACTTTCAGTCCTACTGATCGTGATGTAGATCGCTTAGCCCAAGTAATTGAGAGTATGCCTGAAGTGCTTTCTTACACCTTTGCATCCGGACCTCCAATGGACGCTGGTCGTTATTCTACCACTTATAGAGAAATTGGTTATGAGGAAAAAGGGGATATGCGTGTACGTAATAAATGGGTAGATCATCGATTTTTAAATACGTATGGCATCGAACTGATTGCTGGGAGAAACTTCCGTGCCGATGAATACAACGATACTATTGAGGGCTTTATCGTAAACGAAATGCTTGTCAAACAATTAGAGGTGGAGAGTCCGCTTGACGCGATCGGTAAGCAAATCCGATGCTATGGTACGAATGCTAGAATAGTGGGTGTTGTAAAAGATTTTCATGTCGACAGACTAAATCTTCCTATTGAGCCAGTGATTATGTTTCCTTGGCGAACACAAGTGAATGGTGCCAGCATTAAAGTAGCTTCAAGCAATATGCCTAAGGTTTTAGAGCGTCTTGAAAGTGAATGGCGTGATGTATTTCCAACGCGAACTTTCCAATACCAAACCGTTGACGATTTTATCAAGGAGGCTTATATCGTTGAGGGAATCATGTTTAAGAGTATTCGTATTTTCTCTTTAGTGGCCATCATAATTGGATGTCTGGGTCTCTATGGCTTGGTGTCTTTTATGGCTGTAAAGCGGACAAAAGAGATTGGAATCCGAAAAGTATTGGGCGCTTCTTTTGGGCAGATATTATTCAGCTTTTCGAAGCGATTCTTCTTACTAACGATCATTGCCTTCTTGGTAAGTGCTCCGCTAGCCTATAAAGCCATGGAATTGTGGTTGGCCAACTATGTGTTTAGCATACCGCTGAGCTGGGATATTTTTGCCATAGGTCTATTGTCTACTTTAATGTTAACAGTCGTCACGGTGAGTTACATCTCTTTTAGAGCCGCTACAACTAACCCGGCAGATACCTTGCAGGTAGAGTAGAGATTTAAGGCAAAATACGTTTAACGCGATCATAATGAATCGCTTCGAAATCATTAATAACCAAGTCTGCCTTTCGGTAGTCTTGGTTTTTTGAATGGATACTTTCAAAGCCAATGCAGAAAAGACCAGCGCCTTTGGCCGCTTCTATGCCATTGGTCGCATCTTCAATCACTAAACACTCCTCCGGGCCGAATCCAGTCGCCTCAGTGGCCTTTAAAAAGATTTCGGGGTGTGGTTTTGATGCTTTAAGATCGGCACCACTTAATTTGGCTTTGAAATACCTATTCAAATCAAATCGATCAAATATCCGATCAATGGTTGGCATTGATGCAGACGAGGCCAGAACAAGTGTAAGTCCGTTTTGATGATAGTCATCAATCAGGTTGCGAACACCACTGATCAGGTCAAAGGATTTATCAGTGTTAAAGATGACATCGAAATGACTTCTTTTTATAGCGACCATATCTTCTGCCGAACGATCAAGATTGAAAAGGTTGATCAGTTCCCGACAGACGTTAATAGTAGATTTCCCTCTTAGAGTATCATAAAGTACATCAGAAACAGATATTCCTACTTCTTTGAACATAGCAAAATATGCTTTTTGATGAAGTGGTTCACTATCAATGATAACTCCATCCATATCGAATATTATTGCTCTAAGCATGCGACTTCTTTTTTGCGAAGATATGCGTTTGGATTCAATTTTAACCAGAACTCAGGTTTGTGCTAGTTTAAGATTCCAGCCAGGTTTTGAATGGAATTGCTTTCGATTTACTGATAATCAATTCCTCGTTTGGGATAGGGCTTAATTTGATCTTCAATTTCCTGTTAAAATGTTGTGAGGCCGATTGTACTGATGTTCGTGAAATGATAAACTGCCTGTTGGCTCTAAAAAATTCCTGAGGATCTATCTGGTTACTGATTTTCTCTAAAGTCTGATCTATTTGGTAGCGCTGATCGTTGTGGGTTACGCAATAGACCATTTCATTTTCTAATTGGAAATAAGCTATGTCTGACAGTAAAAGCGGAATTATTTGATCGCGATAATAGACTAGCAGACTCTTTTTATACTGTTTTGTCTCTGTTCGGCGTAACTCGTTTATAGTACTTAATAACTGACTGTAAGTAGAAGTTTTATTGGCATAAAATATCGCATACTTATCTAGTGCCGCCGCTAGTGCTTTTTTCTCAATAGGCTTAACAAGATAGTCTACGCTGTTAACTTTAAAGGCTTTCAGCGCATATTCGTCATATGCCGAAGTAAAGATGATGGGGAAGTGGATTTCAGTTTGCTCAAAAATCTCAAAGGAATCACCATCGGCGAGTCTTATATCGAAAAAACCAAGGTCAGGTTTAGGGTTGGAAGCTACCCAATCGATTGTTTCTCTTACGCTTTCTACAATGGCCAAAACTTCAATTTCTTTGTTTAAGGATAGGAGAAGATCACACAGGTTTTGTGCGCCGCCTTGTTCGTCTTCAACAATCAATACTCTCACAGTAATGGGATTTTCACTTCAAAAGTGTTTTGCTCTTTTAAGATAACAATATCTCTTTTAGCGATGAGCCTATAACGCTGCGATAAATTAGATAAACCCATTCCTAAGCCCTCAGATGTCTCTTTTTCCCGTAAGTTGTTGACAACACAGATATTCTCATCTTCGATATATACCTTAATAAAAAGTGGATTGTCTTTAGTGATTACATTGTGCTGAGTGGCGTTTTCAACCAATAACTGAATTGACATGGGCGGTACTTTTTTTGATAAGTGCGCTCCGCTAACTTCAATTTCACATTTTAGTTTTTTGCCAAATCTTTTGCCCAATAGAAATAGGTATGACTTTACAAAGTCTAATTCTTCCTTGAGCTGTACCAGTTCTTCTCTTTTACTGGCCAAGGTATACCGATAGGTATTAGAGAGTTCTTGGATGAATTCAAGCCCAGCTTCCTTTTGCTCGTTCCGAACAATACTGCTCAAAGAACTGAGGGTATTAAAAAAGAAATGTGGACTGATTTGCTCTTTTAATGCGGCCAATTCTGCATTTGATTTTTCTTCTTTTAACTGAATTTTTTCGACTTCCGATCGCCTTACTTTTCGCCATAAAATCAAGAAATAGGCTTCTGCAATGGCAATTAAGGCAATAGGCAAGTTGTTCCAGATGAAATACTCAAAGGCTATTCTTTTCTTTATTGTAATGAAGTTATCGCTACTGTATAAGTTTTGGAGATAAGTAAGCCCGAAAAACACGATAACTGATAGCAAAACGATGACGAGAACCTTGAAAGGATTTGACCAAGATGCTCTTATCAAACGGTCTTTCCACTGGAAGTGAAAAAGGCCAAGTACTTGAAAAAGAATGAAATGTACTATAATAGATAAAAGACCAAAATGTAATCGCTGACGCCCGAGAATATCAAGAGAGGAGAAGTCTTCTGAGAAAACCCACTTGAAAGTACCAAGGTTCATCAATACCATAACCAGAATGCCGGATACAATAAGTAATGCGATAGACCAATCCTTTGTGCGCTGCATGTTATCTAAATCTATAGGCTAGCGTGAGCATAAAGTATTGACCAATTGTATTCCATTCCGTTTGAGAAAGGAAATTTCCCGTACTGATACGCTGAAAACCTCTGTACTTATTCAGTAAATCAAAAGTATTGATACTCACGGTTGCTTTTTCTGCTTGGAGGAAGCCGTAACTTACACTAGCTGATATTAATGGAATTGTGACTGATTCATCAAAACTCTGTGCATTAAAATTGGTGACGTTGGCATTAGCCGTAAAATTCCATCTTCTTGTAGGAGTGTATCTCAAGGTAGAAAAGTAACTGATATTGAAGAAGTTATCGTCTGGAATGTCGGCAATAGAAAAGTCATATTGGGTGTAGTTGATCGTTCCACCAAAGTTAATTCTAACCTTTTCTTTACTTCTGTTTTCGAAGCTCATGGTGAGGCCATGATTGAATGTTTTTGTTTCGTTTTCCTGACCGTTAACTAGGGTAATTCCGTTGGTCCAGTTTTCTAAAACAGAAACACTATAGTTTAGGCCTAGTGACCTAATAGGTGCCGAAAATTCAGCATTAAAGGCTAACATTGTCTGTCCGCTCGTGTTGACTGGCGTTGTGGTTTGTATCAATTGATCATTGACCGTTACAACATTATTAATCTTATGATTCGTATAATTCCCCATAGCGCGAATGAAAAATGAGGTAAAAGAGAATTCATCGAAAACAGACCATAGGAAACTTGCATTATGATTGAATTCTGGTCTTAAATCGAAATTTCCTTGATATAGATTGACTTGATTCTGGTTGTTTTCGATTGGAAACAATTGATTTGGGCTAGGTAAGTTGGCACTTGTATTATAACGAAATTCAATTCTTCTACCGCTTCTATATTGGTTACGATAAATCAGTCTTGGTGTAAAGAATAAATACTCTGGCGACTCACCGATGGTATTACTCAACGATTTTTCGAAGCGGGTGCCGCTAGCACCGAGGGAGAAATTGACAACTGACTTAGTCGTTGCCCTTCTTAAAGTAATTGTAGGTTTTACCGTCGTTTCTAAGGTGCTAAAATCTGGAATATCAATTCCAATTAATTCATTCTGGTCATTAAATGTACCTTCTTCTCTGTTTAGGTTTCTTTTGTTTGAGCTTATCGAAACTCCTAGATCGGTAGACCAGTAATTGTTAATTTTCTTGGTTAGGGTGGGTATAACGGTAGCATTTAGACGATCAACACGATCAGTTCTCAATTGATGCACTGTATTTGTAATCTCAGGCTGGAAAAGCGAAGTAATATTGGTCCAATCAAGTGCATTTTCATTATCGGTATAGTTGATGCCAAACTTAAGGCCAAACTGCAAATCATCGCCTTTTATCTTTAAAGAGTAGCTGTTATTGGATACAAGCGCAAATTCGTCAGCCACATTTAAAGTATTATTGATAAATGTGTTAAGGTCCATGTTACCTAGGTTAGCATTCGAATTAGTTTGGCTATTGGTTCGGTTTGAGCCTAAAGTAATATCTCCGTCTATTACAATGAGTTGTTTATCACCGATTTTGTGTCTCACTCCAAAGTCAATGTCGTTTGGCCGATCGCGCTCACTTTCGACAAGCGTAGAAGTTTGATTGTAATCTCCAGTTTCCAGAAAGTTCTGAGTAGATGCTGTTTCTAAAAGGTTCTTTTTGCGATTATTGCCTAGGAAACTGGCAAAGTATCGGTTGCCATTAGCTTTATTTAAAGAAAGATTTAGTCCTGCGGCAAAAGACTCATTGATTCCTTTAGAATTCTGACCGAAAGTGTCATTTCCTTTGTAGGTAAAACCGAATTGGTTAATGTTATTCTGAAGGCCTAAGACAGCTGCTTGAATCTTATCTGAAAAGCGATAAATCTTTGCTTCTCCTGTATAACTGCTATTCGTGCCTGCACCTGCTTTTATTTCTCCAAAATAGCCATTCTTGTGGTCGGCCTTCAATAATAGATTGATAGTTCTTTCACGTTCACCGTCTTCTATGCCTGTGAATACCGCTTGATCCGTTTTCCGATCTAATACTTGAATTTTATCAATCGCTTTAGCAGGAAGGTTTTTTGTAGCCACTTTAGGGTCATTTCCAAAGAACTCTTTACCATCCACCAATACTTTAACAACATCTTCTCCCTGCGCCTTTACATTGCCCTCACGATCTACTTCCACGCCTGGTAATTGTTCCAAAAGCTCTTCTACAGCGGCGCCTTCCCGTGTTTTAAAAGCATTGGCATTGTATTCTATGGTGTCAGTTTTAAACTTAATAGGAATTAACTCAGCCTCAACAATAACTTCATCTAGTGCTTTAGGGTCGAGGAACAAACGCTGATCTCCTAAGTCTGGATTTTCTAGCGGCACATTGATAGTCTTGTAAGTTGTCTTTAAACCAGTGAAAGAAAACTGCATTAAATATTCTCCAGATTTCACTCTTTTTATCTGGTATACACCCTTATCATTGGTGACACCAAAGTATTTCATTACAGAATCTGTTGGCTGTAACAATACTACTGTAGCAAAGGAGAGAGGCTTTCTGGCAGAGTCTAAGACTCGCCCCGTCAGATCCTGTTGCGCCTGTCCCTGAAAAATGAAACCGCTTACAAGCGTAGATATGAAGAGAAACTTTTTCATTATTGACCCTTGCCACCAAGACGTTTCGCACCGCCCCCGGATTTGTTCTTCATGTTGGCTTTAAACTCTTCTGTTTTGGCTGCTACTGTTGCGTCAAACGCTTCCCTTGTCATTCTCCTTCCATCCTTTAATTGAGATGCGAGTTCTTTAACCTCAAAGGATAAGTCTACTTCAGTTGCCAGTATAAACACCTCTTCGTTCTTTTCTACGGCAAGCACCAAACCAGGTAGACCTATATAGCCTGCAGGGCCTCCTGAAATAGGGATTTCTGCAGTAAACCAAGCAGTAAAGACTTGGCCGTTTTTAGTAGTTTCAGCACCAATGCATACATAATCAAGGATCTTTTTCTTTTGGCTAGTCAGTTTCCAAGCCATTGGTTCAATCGCGGAGCTCACTTGAAAATTCCTTGTCATAAACTCTATTTGTTCTACTTGTTTTCCTTTATCAAAGTCATAAAAAACCTCTTTCATTTCAGGTTTAGGTCCTTTTCCCCAATTAGCTTTTTTAAGAGCAGATTGGAGTTTCTCTGACATTGGTGCGTCGTCGTTCGGGTCTGTTTTGTAAAAGGCGGTGTTATTAACAAAACTGAGTAAATATTTATTTTTCCCTTGTTTTGGTTGATCTGCTAACCAGGCTTCCCAACGAGGATCGCTTTTATAATCACCAAAGTCATAAGTGGTAATTTGCTCATAGGAGACTTTTCCGGTTGTCTGTGCCCATAAAGAGTCACATACAAATAGCGCTAGGGTAAAAAAGAGCAGCTTAATTAAAGTCTTGTTCATAGATAGATCAGTTACTTGATGACTAATTTGAGTTTAAAAGCTTTAAAAAGGTAGAAAAAATCGGGTGAAGCGGACAATAGTAGGGCTGAATTGACCCATTTTAGCCTATGGTCGATGTTTCCTGTAAACATTGAGATGACTTTGGTATAATTTTTATCACCATATATTTCAAAAGTAAGCTCACGGTTGCCTTTCGCTAAATTTGAAAACGCTTCATTTTTAATGTGACATGACAGAAATAAAGGAGACTAGTCTATAAAAGAAGATTTTGAATATGATTTCGGGTTCAATTGTCTTCTAAATCGATTCAGGAATTGTAGCTAATTCATCAATCAGAACATCACCTGATTAATAAGGCTAGCCGTGAAAATACTGAGCAGGAACCAACCTAAGAAACCCTGTAAAATACATACATATCGGGCGATGCCGGTAGTAGGAATAGTTCCAAAGCCAAGAGTAACAAAAGAGTTTAAACTAAGCGTTAAGGCGTTCAGCAAACTTTTAGTAAAACCTAAGGACAGCATAATAAAGGGTTTTATATAGCCCTGTTCATTTTTATCTACAAAGGTTCTGTAATCTAGTATCAGCTGTCCTTTACTCTTGGTATCCCACTCACTAGGGAAAAAGAAATAGAACACCGCAAAGATGAGCAAGACAAATATCGAAATATTAATGGCCTTGGATGGGTTTGTACCATAATCAGTATAAAACCTTAGGAGTCGATTGAGTCTCCAGTTGATCCAATTTTCAAAGTCTTTATCGTTTTTCCATTTATATGAAAGTTCTCGAAGTTCCACATCCTTCATTTCTACATAGACCTGATTGGCGTCTTTCACCTGCCCATTTTCTTTTAATATTTTATAAAGCCGATAGTAGCTTGAAATCAGTTCTTGAAATAATTTTTCATTTGCCAGTTCTTCATCGGTTTCTCCATAGTAAACATCGTAGTACAAATCAGTTCCCTGAGCAAAGTATCTTTCCCAAAGCCCCAAAGGATCATTTTGATATGGGGCGTTATTAGCCACATCTGCTTTGTGCTCGGTAGCGGCCATCTTAAAGCCAGCCATGTCGCTCCAAGAGAGTTCGTTGTTCTTGGCCGAAAGTACCACATCTGTGATATCCAGCTTTTTGCGGAATACATTCTCCCAAAAACTCCAATGCTTATTAATGGCGGTATTCATGACAAGGGTAGTTCCGAAGTCATTTTGCCTCATGACAAGCGTTTTAACTTCGCCTTCTAGGTGTACTAATTCTTCTTCCGAACCAGGTTTAAAAACGTTATTGTTCATCGACCACTGTGAGACAGGGGTGTAATGGACGACATGGAATTGAGTTTTAAAGGTGTAATTTTCTGTAGAATCCGAATTGTAAAGCTTAAAGTTGCTGTCAATGGGTTCAAAAACGTTCATATCCATTGAAAAATCCGAAAAACCATCTCCATTTGTGATACCAAGGTATCCGCCATTTTTAAATGTACAGTCGCTGATCCAAAACTCACCGTCCATATAGATATTCCCAACATTTAGAAACTTCTTAAAGGTATTACCATTCCAAAAAGCCTGATTCATACTATTATCGAAACTCTCATAAAGGCCTAATTGAGAACTCTTTAAATTATATTGGCGTTCTATTTTTATTGAATCCAGGCTTAAAGTATCAGCTGAAACTTCACTAATTGTGAGCCTTCGAAATATGCTTTTTCTGAACATTAAGTTTTCGAGCTTTAACTGACTGATATTTAGGGCTGAACCAGAGACATTATAAAAGCTCAAGACCTTGACTGATGATTTTAGCCAAATAGAGTCAATGGCAATTGTTCTTCCCGTCTTTTGAGCTAGGCTTTCAAAGAATGATTCAGCATCTGATGGACTACCAGTATTAATGTCGTCTATCAGCCTGTGATCGCTTACCTCTAGGTATTCCTCACGACTATCCATTAGCTGAAGATAAAGTTGCGAGAGCTTGAGTGGGGATTGGAAGGCGTTTAGTGATACTGTAAGACTGCTAAAAAGCAATAAGGCCAGCAGTGCAGGCCTAAGGATGTTGTTTGAAATCATTTCGCTGAATTTAAACAAATTCAAGGAATTGATTTAGCGGTAGCACGTAATTAACCAAACAGTGGCCTTGCAGCCTGAATAAACGATATTCATTTCGCTTGTCTGATTGTATGGCTTTTGAATTAAATTAGCCCCTCATGTGACAATTTTTCAAAATGTGGTACTAACCTATTAAAGACAGCTTAATTATGATTTCGGACAAACAACGTTTTATGAGAATTCTTGATGAGCATCAAGGCATTCTGATAAATCTATGTTCGATTTACTACGATAACCCCAAAGATCAACAGGATGCCTTTCAGGATGTGGCAATCCAACTTTGGAAGTCTTTCAAAAGCTTTAAAGGCGATTCTAAATTAAGTACATGGATATATAAAGTTGCGCTGAACACTTTATTGAACAAAAAGAGAAGAGAGAAAAGACGCGCTTTGGAAATTACGTCTCTCGACCAAGCCGCAACTTTGCCTTTGCGTGAAGATCAAGGAGTAGATGATGATTGTCAGTTGCTAATGAAGTTAATTTCTGGCCTAGGCGATAAAGATAAGGCCATCCTTATTTTACACCTTGAGGGGTATTCTAATAAAGAGATTGCATCATCATTATCAATGAGCCAATCCAATGTTAGTACACGTATGAACCGTGCGAAAAATACATTAAAAGGAAAGTTAGAAGATAATAAGAAATGGAGATTGAGGATTTAAAACCTGCTTGGCAGAGCCTGAAAGTTAGGAATGCTTTGAATAATGGGAAGATGTATCAGCCGCAAGAGCTCATGCTACTGCTAGAAACTCAGGTCTACCGATCTGTTTCGCAGCGTTTAGTGGGAGCAGGGGTTATGTTGGCCTTAATCTTGTTCTTTTGTCAAGGTGGTTGAAATGTTGAATCAAATTATCTGGGATATTAGACCTAATATTTTCCCTGGAATAGAAATGTTTCGTTGGTATGGTCTCTGCTGGGCGATTGGTGTTCTGCTCGGTATCTATTTTCTTAAACAAGGCACCAAAAAAGACGAGTACCCAATCGAAACCGAAATACTAACCATTTATCTGATGATTGGTATTTTAGTTGGTGCACGTTTAGGGCATGTTTTGTTCTATGAGCCGGTCTACTATTGGGAAAACCCTGAAGCACTTTTACCTTTTACTATAAGTCCTTTCAAGTTTGTTGGTTTTCAAGGCCTAGCTAGTCATGGCGGCGTAATAGGTACTATTATCGCCCTACACCTTTATTGCAGAAAGTACGGACAAAAGCATTTGTTTATTCTGGATAGAATTGTGATTCCATCGGCCATTCTAGGGGCTTTTATAAGAATAGGAAACCTGATTAATTCCGAAATATTTGGTTTACCGACTGATGTGCCTTGGGCTTTTGTATTCGTAAAAGCGGATGATCTTCCACGACACCCCACTCAGATTTATGAGGCATTGTGCTATTTGCTCATCTTTTTCAGCTTGAGATTTTTAAAAAACAGGGCTTATTTCACAGCGATATCTGGAAGACTATTTGGTCTTGGGTTGGGGTTAGTTTTCTTATTACGCTTCTTGGCTGAGTTTCTAAAAGAAGATCAAGTGGCTTTTGAAGGCGGGATGCTTTTGAATATGGGCCAAATATTGAGTGTCCCAATGATTTTAGTCGGGGCATTTTTTGCCTTTAGAAAAAAGAATGCTGATTAGGTTTTAGCAAGTGTTTTCCAATAGTATTCTTTGCAGTGATTGAAGTTAACCATCCATTTTATTAGTGATAAATACCTGTTTCTGGGTATTGATTTTTAAGAACCAAAGTAGTAAATAGATAATATTAATCTGGGTACACTTAATTGTAAGCCTAGAGCTAAGCAATCTGTCAGGTTAGTTTTTTGAATTTAAGTAGCCATACGAAAAGAAGAGCTTAGCATTTAAACAAAATATTAGTAAGCTATTCAGCATATAATAAAATGGAAGAATCATTAAAAGTACTTCTTCAAGAGGCTCGTGAAATGGCCGATGGAAGTGGAAATCAAAGATCAAAACTATTGGACGCGATGCTTATAATCGCAGAAAAGGAGAATAATCCTGTTCAGCAGAATATTTTTGATTTATTGATGAGCTCCTATAAAAATTTAGAAAAGAAAGCGACCAGCCAATTAAGGATTTTGCAAATAGGGATTTTACTGATTATTGGAGGTATTATATTCTATTTTTATACTGAAGGTGAACATGGCAAAAAGCTTGAAGTAATTGAGGGAATAAAGAATAGTAATCTTCCTATTTCTTTAGTGTCCGATGAGAATGGCACAAAATCGAAACTAGAATTTGAAGGCGAAAGTTTCAATTCTGAAATTGCGGGAGAGTTAATAGACGACTATCAGGAAACTATTCTTTCTATTGGTGTAATAAACCATATTGCGCCAGAACAAAAACTTAGCAGTAGTTTTAAACTAGTTGATAATAAAAAACGGCTTGAAATCTCATCCAAAGATGATGTTCTTGGTTACGTTCAACCTACTTTAAAGATTTATGAGGTAGGAAAAGATAGTAATTCTAACGGTTCAGTATTAGAGAAATTAGATACTGAAGAGCATTATAATTTCGATTATCAAGACTCTGACGGTAGAACTATGTTTTACGGAAGGATTTTAAATAAAGTAGATGTAAAATATCAAAATGAAGAAACCGAAAATCGGTACAAAGAAAATCCAAGACTCTGCTTTGAAGAAGAAATTTTTCCTGGCTCATTTGAGTATACTGTGGAATTTAGCCTAGACAAAGAAAAGTGGATTGGACCGTTTCGATTTAATAATAGTTCATACGGAAGTAAAAAAGTTACCTTCATAGTAAAGGATAGTAATATAGATTTTCCTTATGTAATTGATATAGGAGCAGGGAAAGCCTGCGATAATAAAATTTACTTCTTTAACTCTAAGTTGCATAAGGCAGTTGTTTATTAGGGTTTTATTTCATTAGAAATGCCATAACGCTAATTTTTACTTCAGAACTGTTTGGTTATATGCATGATTACCAAGGTATTACAGGTCAGGTATTGACAGGATACACTGGCTTCAGTATGGGCTTAGTTTATCTCTGGAAACGGAATATTTGGTTAAACATATTTATCCATGGTGCCATAGATACCATTAGCATGTTTCTACTCTATAAGGGACTTTATATAGCCTGAAATCTTTTAGGCAATTTATCAAGTACCATTCCTGACTGGAAAGCCCATCTGCGCCCAAATTAAAATACCTTCATCTATTATGGCTGTATTCTTAAAGCCATAACGTTTGAGTGTGCTCTGAACACGCTCTGAAGCAGCATGCGGGCAAGCACAATAGATAACTATTTGTGTGCCGTCATTAGGAATGTTATCGATAAAATTCTCAGGATCTTCGTAATATGGAACGGGAGCAGCACCCGGAATATGCATCTGTCGCCAAGCCACTTCTGATCTTGCATCCAGAATTACCATTCTTTTGCCATCTTTCAACGCTTGATTGACTTGCTCAGCGGCAACATATCTACCGTCACGTAAATTAAACTCCGGTGCTTTGCTATCGGGGTTCAATACATATTCTTCAGGTGTAGGTACGCGCACTGTGTCTAACTGAGGAATGTCCCAACCTGAGGCTCTACTTCTTAAGAAAGCGGTAAGAGCATCAATGTCTTCTTTATTCAAATTATCTTTAAAGCCTACCATTGGGGTTCCATCACGACCTTCTGCAATAGCATACCTTAGAAAGTGATCTGTTGCTGTCGCTAAAAGCATAGGATTTGCAAGGGCGGGTGCGGAAACACCTTCACCTTTCTCTCCATGACAGACTGAGCAGTTTTCGGAATACAATGTGGAACCTTTTGCAATATCTCCTAAAACAGGTTCTCTCGATAAATCAATTGGATCAGTTACCTCAGCGGTTTGTTTAAGGTATTCTAAGAGCAACTCAATTTCTATATATTCCATTGGGCCACCTTGTGTTTTTAAATAACCTCCCATGGCCGTATTTGCTCTACCGAACTGAATAGTGTAGCGCATGAAATTATTATTCATGCTTGTGGCTAAGAGCGAATTCGATCGGAGGGAAGGGGCATTGTCTGCAGCGTAGCCTTCTCTATCATCACCATGACAAAGGGAACAGTATTTAGAATACATTTCACTGGCGTATTGGATCGCGAGTGAATCTAGTTCAGGTGTTGGTGCTAGTTTTCTAACCAGTTTACCTTGTTCCTCAGGTTCTTGAATAAATTCCAGTTGTACACCGAAGGCATTTTCAGCAGGTATCGTTATTCTTTCTGCACTTTTTTGTACGATGGTTTCCCCTAACTCGCTTTCCAAGTACTTATAAGTTGAATCAAGATTGAGCACATCGAACTGAATAGCAAATACACCTTCTCCTTGGGCTGTGTTAAATTCAGAAGCTTTTGAGTCACTTTCAGCGTTTACCAGGTGTAATTCCTGATTGTCGTATAACTTATATCTAACAACGTCATCCCCGGCCGCTACTTCTTCAAAACCCAATTTATTGTAAGTGTCGGAAGATGCTTTTAGATCGTCTACTGCCATTTTTAAGGCTGAAATTCCAACCACACCATTGGCGTGTTTGCTGAACATGCGCGTAAAGACAAACCAGGTATTCCAATCCTGTCCCATGTCTTGGTAATTGGTGGCTGTATTCTGGATAAATCTTGGTAGGTTCTTAGGTGGATTGTTCTGATCAAAATCAAGACTTCTGCGTTGCGGATCTCCATCATCTCTAGACCAACTTGTCGACACAGTGGAAGATGTACGATAAGACCTTGCTGAGTCCATTTCATAGCCTTCAGCAATTAAGCTTGAATAGGTAGAATCTACCGATGAACTGCTCAGAGAGAACATCCTTATGCCTTCGGCCGAAGAAAGGTAATTGGAAATAAAGTGAGGAACAGCACTTTGATTAGCAGAATCGCTAATAGACATAATCTCGAATGAAGTCATATCTCCAAACCCGATAGAAGCCATTACCGATTCGTCAAAAGTACCAATTCTACCGTTTCCATTGATGGTAAATCCTAAAGAGTCACGGTAGTATTTAATCACCGGTTCTAAATTATTAACCAATAAAGTGGCATTGTTGAGTCCAGATCCTTGGCCCATCAAGAAATTTGGTTCTTCTTCTTTCATTTGACAGCTGCCAAGTACAGAAAGGCTAAGTACCAACGCAAACAGGTTTAATAGATTGAAATGGTTTTTGGGGAGAAGTGATTGTTTCATATACTGCATATTCTACCTGAATATACAAATTGGATTCAAAAACGATAAATGGTTTTTGGTAAGTACTTCTCGGGATGCTGTTTTTGCTCTAATTAGCCTTATTCTTGGGGACTCGAGTTACAGGATTGATAAGAGATTAGTTTGGTTAGCATTTAAATGGAAGAGGTAAGCCGCTTTAGTTGGTACTATGTTTAATAGCTCTTTTCTCCGAATTGTTTGCCATTCTAAAATCGAAAATCAAGTTAGTACCTTCTACGGGCAAGGTAATTCTATGGAATTCATGCGCTGCTTGAACTTTTTGGAAGAATATTTTACCATAGTATTTTTCACCTGGAGCGATAATCTTTTTGTCGAATAATTCTTCAGGAAGGTAGACTTGCTCTGCTGCTGCTTTATCCGCCTTATTGTAAGCCACTTCTGATAGTACTCCAGTAGTTAAAAGGCTGATACCTGCTGTAAGATCTCGACTGGATGACCTTCTTTGATCTTCACGTGACCAACTTCTTTTAGAATTATCTTTTGCATCTAAAACGGCATCAACGGTAGTGATGGCCGCACCTAATAAGAAAAACAGAACTCCAGCATTGTTACTGTTTCGTTCTTTTGATTCGAACAACTCTATGGTTTGTTTTGGTAGCATAGCAGGAACTATTTCTTGTAAGGGTTTGTGCATTTCTCCTTCTTGATAAGACTCGTGATGTGCGTATTTTAGAATTTTTTCGGTATCGATGAGCAATGGAGAGGAGCTGTTATTCTGAATGCCCAAGCCAAACACATAATGATCATTTTGTATTTCAAGGTTGGCCAAGGTGATAGTAGCTTCGTCTAAATCTATGTAGGCTTCTAGGTTATTTTCTTTTGCGTCATAATCATATGGGACAAGTTTAAGCGGTCCGCAACTGCAAAAAAGTACAAGTAGGAGAAGAGTGTGTGTCGGTTTCATGCCAACTTTTAAGCAAGAATGAAGCCAATCCAAAATTGATCGAATTTTTCAAATGTTACAGAATAGCTCTATAAAAAGGTATTGTAATTTACGCTTGTAATTTCTTATTCGAGAACCGATTATCCGTCTTTTCCTTCATAGATAATCGAGCACTTTCATGGATTTTTCTGAAAGAAATAGTTATTCACGCTACTTAGTAATTAAGTTGTCTTGTTGATTTTAAATAGCCTTTCTTAATAAGTAAAAGGTTAAGGTTAATCATAAAAAAGTGTAATGTACTTGTATACAGAGCATTATAAGTTTACCTAGGGGCCATAACATCGAACGCTTGCCTAATGAATTGAATTTATTACATCTTTAGTAAAGCATTATAAATGCTAAATATAGTTTTTGGTTGTAATTTCAACCATTGGAATGTGAAGCCCATATCAGAATAAACAAAAAATAATGTGTTAAATAGTTTAGCATGTTCTCTCATATATCTCTTTTCCATTATTGATTCTTTTAAACATATTTTATTAGCGCCTAATTATAGACTTATTACTTTATGACCGTATGTGCTATTATTGTGGTTTTTGAGTGTCACGAGATCTCATTAGAAAGAATTATTCAACAACTCAATGTTATTGGTCTTCAACAAATAATCATTGTCAATAATGGTATAAGTGAATTGAGTTTGGCTTGTCAACCTATTGTTAGATTGATTGAACCAAATGAAAATCTTGGTGCAGTAGGAGGGTTTAAACTTGGAATGCAAAAAGCGCTCGAATCTAATTGTGATAATTTTTGGTTACTTGATGAGGATAATCTCCCTGAAGAAAATGCTTTGAGTACTATTTGCTCTGATTGGGATCAACTCAAACAGCATACTCCTGAAAACAAACTAATGATGCTTTCTTACAGGCCTCATCTTTTTAAGTATCTACACTTGAGTAGAACAGAAAAGGCTTTAAATATCGGGCCTTTGAAAAATAGTTATCTCGGTTTTCACTACCGTCAATTTTTTCAATTTTTACATAGAAGACTGACAAAATCTCAAGGAAATATTCACCCAGATAAACAAGGACTGGTGAAAATGAATATGGGTTATTTTGGTGGACTTTTTTTGCATAGGTCAGTGATAGCAGATGGTTTTTTACCCGATGAACTTTTTACTATATATTGGGGAGACCTTCATTTCACTAAGCACTTTAGGCATGCTGGTGGAAGCATTTATATGTCTTACAACAGTGTAATAAATGATATTGAAAATGAACTGAATCAGCAAAAACACTTTTTACATCACCCGGTGCTGGATCTTGTACCAGCATTTAAAGCCTTTGATTATGTGACAGGGCTATTACGTTTTGAAAATGAGATTCAAAGATCTACTATACCCTATAGTATAAATAAAGTTATCATGCTTTCTTTACTAAGGTTAATGGCAATATTAAGAGGAAAGTCATCGCGAATTAAGCTTTTGTCAAAAGCCAGAGCCGTTATAAATAAGTAAAGCAAATAGCATTCAACTGTTTTCCAAAATTCATAGCATGGATTCAAATTTTCGAGGTTTGACCATAAATATTATTTATGTAAAAGGTACTGTTGATTTGTTATTGCCTTTTTTGTCTACGCTTCTTCAATTTAGTGAATGTAGATTCAGGCTTGTTTCTAATGCTTGCCCTGCAAATGAAGAGGCACAATTGAAACAGTTTGTTATAACAGAAAATCGAACTTCTTTTTATTCGCTGGAGTCTTATCAAGTACTACTGCACCATGAAGTTTTGCATAGACTTTTAGCAAAAGAGCAGTCAGAATGGTTTGCCTTTATGGACTCGGACATATTTGCAAAGGGGAGCTTTCTTCCGGAAATGATGTATGCTTTAAAAGATAAAGATGCTGTTTTTACCGGGCTACCATTGTGGCATGAAGATTCAGAGTTGAAAATGCCTCAGAAATTCAAAATTATGGGCGGACGTTATTTTATGTCTCATAATGATTGCCTCTTAGGATTGTCTTACATGGCTATTTATAGAACAGGAAGTCTTAGGCATTTCATAAAAAGTACTGGCGTAGACTTTCGAAGGTATTATTGGAAGGAAATACCGGCTCTTTATCAAGATATTATAAGCAAGGCAGGTCTACGCAAGCATATGTATGATACGGCAAAAGTGCTCAATATTCTTTGGCAGGATCAAGGTGCTCGCATGGTCTACCATCCAGTAGATAACCTGATACATTTAGGCGGAGTGAGTGGAGAAGATAATCAAGGTGGATTGTTCTTGGCTATGAAACGGAATCTGTTGAGACTTATTCCTGCCTTAATCAGTACTTCTGTTAAAAGCATGTTTGGAATATCTGATAGGATTTCATTTCAGGAAAGATTAAACATTGAAAGGTTAGTCAAAAAAAGAAGAATATCAGCTATGCTGTTAAGGCAAAGGTTATATTCGTCGTCTGTAGGCTCTGATATGCAAATGAGACACTTTCTGGGCTCTGAAATAGCTCAGAAGTTTGAAACGGCCATAGAGATCATAGATCCAGTGATCAAAGAGTTTTATCAAAATCGATCGAAAAAGTAGTGTCAGAAAGACAAGATTTATTTACAAGGCTTATTAATGCTTACTCTAATCGTTATCTCGAGTTAAAGATATACAATGATCTAGAGAAACTATTCAACGCATCGCTTAAGAAGCCTCTTGCAGAATTAAAGATCCCTGTGCCTCAAAACAATGGAATGTCTCCAGTTATTTTATTGGGAATGCATCGTTCAGGTACAACACTGTTATCTAAAATACTCCGTGAATCTGGTGTTTATATGGGTAGTCTTAGGGGCAAAGACACAGATGAGTCTCTTTTTTTTCAAAATGTAAACAAGGCGATTTATAAACTCTCAGGTGCAACTTGGGATGTCCCTGAACCTTTTAAATTATCTCTTGAAGATGAGCTACATAGGTGTATTCTGACGAAAGTATTAAGTGAGTATTGCCTGATACCTCAAAAGACTAAAAGTTATCTGAGTACTACTTCCTTTACTAAACCTACTTTGTTCTCAATACCACAATTATGGGGCTGGAAAGACCCAAGGACCTGTTTTTCCCTCCCACTATGGCTCAAAATATTCCCAAGAGCAAAGATTATCTATATACAAAGAAATGGGGTAGATGTTGCTCAGAGCCTTATAGTAAGAAATGGAAAACTCAAAGGGAAACAATCATTTTCAGCAACTAAAGGAGACTTACTGGGAGCCTTTAAGCTTTGGGAAATGTACAATCAGGAGTGTTTAATTGGTATCAACTCGTTAGATCCTGAAAGAGTGCATACAATGCGCTACGAAGAGCTACTAAGAACGCCTGAAGAGATACTCTCTCAGGTATTTAACTTCCTTAAACTAGAAAAGCCTCTGGTTAATATAAATGACCTTATTAAGAATATAGACGACCAAAAGGCATATGCATTTACAAAGAGTACTGAATTGATCGATTTTTATGAGGGAATTAAAGAGACCGAGTTTATGAAACAATTCGGTTACGATAATATTTCAATTTAACGGGTTGATTTGTTCAATACTTCATTAGCTCTTTGCATCCATTGCCTTGTGTATTCGTTGTCAAATCGCTGATGTATGGCTTCTATTTCTGGTAGAAGTTTTTGCGTTAATTCATATTCCAACTTAGCGGGAATAGCGCCATGACACCCTTGATTTTGAGGTGTTATAAGATCTTTTTCAAGTTGAATGGAGCTATAGTTAGCATCTACACCTAAAAAACAAAAAACATCCTTTATTAATCTGTTAGGAGCTTTTTCTATTTGATCGAAAAAGCCAATAAACAACTGAGAATTGTCGAAATAACTTGTCCATCGTTTAATGTGGTAAGTATAACTAGTGTGTTCAAATAGTCTTTTATGTTTAATCTTCAGAACCTCTTCATTTGAAATTTCACTATTCACATCCGTCCTCCTCTTATACATATTTATTTGAGACCAAACACGATCAACCGGGTAGCGTATTAGGTAGATAAGTTTGGTTGCTGGCATCAGTTGGTGTATATGTGCTATTGTATTCGCATCGAGCCAGGCATAAGCAGGCGTTACTTCACCAGAAACCTGTTCAGCATCTGGTTTAAATAATGCTTTGTAGTATTCATCAGTCCTTTTGCCAAAGATGAATCGTGTTGTCCATAAAATACTGTTCTTTCGAAGAAAATGACGAAAGTTGCCTCTTACAAATTTACCTTGTAATTCGGGAGATAATATCTTGTATATCAATCTATTACCACGAGGTCTGTCGAAATAGTGGAGTTCTTTTACAAGTGGTAACCATATTTGAGGATGTAGACTCAGTTGGTGATGAAGCCAGGTAGTACCTGACTTTTGAGCTCCAATACATAAGAAATCGGGGTAGGACATCTATCAAACTAAGTATAAAAATCTCTTAATTTGCCTGAATTTAATTCTGACGGATTATGAAGCAAAGATGTAAGAATTCCTGAACTTGACATAAGTTGAATAGAGATTAGATGAAAATTAATGAAGCTCTTCTATCTTTGAAGATAAACTTCATTAAGAAGAACAAAAGTGAGCGAGATAGTAAGATCAGCAATCAGTTTTCATAACCAAGAACAACTGGAGTATTTCGGTAAAAAGGTCAAGAAAACGATGATTCCTGTAGAGTCACCTTATGTCATGAATCACATAAGGCACTTCTTACAGTTTACAGACATTTTAGTTGGCCAGGATATACTTGAAGTAGGGTGTGGCATGGGTAAATTCACTTTCCCCTTGCTCAAAGCTGGTTGTAAGATTACAGGTCTTGATATATCGCCATATTTACTCCAAAAATTCTTGGAGTATAATGAAGGCAGGTTTAACACCTCTCTAATATGCTCTGATATTCTAGAAATACCAGAAGAGTATAATGAGCGCTTCGACAAGGTGATTGGTTTTTTTGCATTACATCATTTCCATCATTTAGAAACGTACTTTCAAGCCATGGCTAGGGTTTTAAAACCTGGTGGCGAGATTATCTTTGTTGAACCTAATGCATTCAATCCATTCTACTATCTTCAAATATTTATTACTCCAGGTATGAACTGGAAAGGAGACAAAGGGGTAGCTCAGATGAGACCAAAAGTGTTTCAAAAGGCAGCTAAATATGCCGGGCTTAAAATGGAGAAAATAGATAGTTATGGATTTTTCCCACCCTTTATAGCTAATAAATCCTATGGTCTCAAATTAGATCATTTTCTAGAGAAACAGGCGCTATTGAAACCCATACTGCCGTTTCAATTAGTCAGGTTGGTTAAGACAGTTTGATGAACCAACATTTTACAGATCATTTTCAATTTTTAAAGCGTGCTGGTAACCTCGAGGAACGCAGTTCGGGTCATTGGGTAGGCAAAGGACAAAATCTGGATGTATCTTATCCAGCGTCACATCATAATATATTGCTAGAAGAACAGGAGAAATCCTTCTGGTACCGGCATAGAAAAAAATGTTTGAGTTTGATTTTAGACAGCTTTCCTACAAGAGAAATACTTGATGTAGGTGCTTCTAATGGTTTGTTAGCCAGTTATTTATCTACTAAATCAAGGTTTGCAATTTTAGAGCCACATGTAGCCGGCATAGAAAATGCTGTCTCTTTGGGAATCAAGCCAGTGATACAGGCAGATTTTTTAACAGCCGCATTTGAGCAAGATAGTATTCCGGCTATTGGCCTGTTTGATGTACTCGAGCACATTGAACATGACCTGACGTTTTTAAAAGAAGTACGACGGACCTTGGAACCCGGAGGCAAGCTTTACCTGACGGTACCTGCTTTCCATGCTTTATGGTCTGAGTTTGATGTACAAGTTGGGCATTTCAGGAGGTATAATCGAAAAAGGCTAGAAGAACAATTAAAGTTAGCCGGTTTTGAAATAGAATACTTTACCTACTTATTTGCTCCATTACCACTGTTTATTTGGATCCAAAGAGTGATAGGGGGTAAGAAAAGCGCGACAGCTACAACCAAATCCCATTATGCGGAAGGAGGAATTATAGGAAGTATGTTAAAACGATTACTCTCTCCGGAGTTTTACATGATTAGAAAACAAAAAACCGTGCCTTGGGGCTCAAGTTGTCTTTGTGTAGTATCCAAACCACAACGCTGATTGTTATGAGATATAATTTTGAGTTATACTCTTTTTACTCGGATGCAGAATCGATGAAACAGTGTATAAAGGCAGGAGTTGATGGTATAGTGGTTGATTGGGAGGTGGCCGATAAGAGACATAGACAAAGTCTTTTCAATACTCAGATTAACCGTCATGATCTCAGTACCCTAAAAAGTGCTGCCAGTACTTACCATGGTACGATAATTTGCAGGGTCAACGGAGGTGATCTGATATCACAAAATGAGATCAGTAGTGCCATAACCCATGGCGCTACTGATATCCTAGTTCCAATGGTAAAAAACCTGAGCCAGATAGAGCAGGTATTGAGATACATAAATGGCCAAGCACGCTGCCTGATAATGATTGAGACTATTGAAGCTATCAAAATCAGTGCTCAAATCGGTAGTCTTCCTATTGACGGGGTCTATGTAGGGTTAAATGATCTGGCGATAGCCAGAAACTCCAGAAATATTTTTGTGCCTATTGTTGATGGCACACTCGATGAAATTAAATCAAATATTCCTATGAGACTGGGGGTAGCCGGACTTACTCATCCAGCATTTGGGAGTCCTATACCAAGCCATTTGTTGGTGAATGAACTTAGGAGACTTGAATGTGATTTCACTTTTCTCAGGCGATCTTTTTATAGGGATGCCAGCCAGTTGGGTATAGCATCTACCATATCTGCTATTCGTAGGTCATTGGAAGAGCATACGCAATTCGATAAAACTAAATCGGAGATTTTTAAAAAACTGGTAAGTGAGATTGTTACGCCTATGATCTAAGCCTATATATGCGGCATTGAATGGCGCAGTAAGTGGCTCTAAACGCATAATAGCAACGCTTTCGAAAAGTATAAGATGATATACCTTCATTGGTAGCCCTGGCGGCTGGTAGATATTTTACATTTTTTGAAAGTGAATATGCCATTATCGTCATTATAGGATATCTACAATCGAAACTTATCATTTTTAGAACAACGCTTTGTTTGATTAAATAATAACTGCCGGCCTTGCGATGTAAACCCGTAATTGACTGTAAAAAGCCTTTGAAAAGGAGAGAAGTAAGCATTCTTCCTGCTTTCTGGTATTGACCAATGCGCTTAATAAAGACTACATCAGTATCTTTATCCAACGTTTGCAAGAGCTTGGATATCATTTCAGGATCATCCTGCAAGTCAGCATCCATGGTCAGAATTACTGGGGACTGTGCTTTCTTCAATCCGGTGTAAATGGCCATATTCTGACCACCGTTTCTTACCAAATTAATTCCGGTCACCTCTGAAAAGCGATTTGATAAAGTCGATATAGCTTCCCAGGAATTATCCGCAGAAGCATCATTGACTAATATGACTTCGCAACGGTGTCCAAGATCTTTTAAATCACCGATTATTTCTGTACAGAGGTCCGTAATGGTTGGTTCATTGTTATAGACAGGTATGACAACTGATACGTCTGGTTTTATTTGTCTCGTTTTTGTCATTAGCTACGCGATCGATACCAGTTAACTACATCCTGTAAACCCACTTTAATATCAAATTTAGGCTCCCAGTTAATAAGTCTCTTTGCCTTTGAAATATTTGCCTGTTTAAAGGTTTTGTCCATCTCTGAACTGGCATAGGTAATTTCAGAAATCAAGTCTGTAGTACGCAGAATTTGTTGCAAATAAGTCACGATTTCTCGTGCAGTATAAGCTTTACCACCTGCTAGGTTTATCTCTTCACCTGGAGTCAAAGGTACTTCACACATTTTGGCTATAGCAAGCACAATATCGTCTACATGTATGTAGTCTCTCACGATATGGTCGGATACAAGGTCGATAGACGCTTTCTGATTGTGTCTTTCCAACGCATTCACAATGAGTTTCTGTGCTGAATCATATGGTCCGTAAGCCCTGAAAACCCGGGCAAGAGAAACCGGTAGATTAAATTTCTTGGCGTAATCACGGCAAAGATTTCGTTCATTGTTTTTTACCAAGCCTCTATATGTATTAGGGTTGTATGGTCCAGTTTCCGAAAAAGCATCCTTTTCGTTGCTGCCATATACCATGGAGCTACAAAGATGAATCATTTTTTCTACCTGCATTGCCCTTGCATATTCCAGTACGTTGGTGAGCATTCGACTAGAAACATTCTGGGCTGTAATAAAGTCTGAAAGAGACTTAGGGCCATGACTACTAGGCTGGGCACTATGAATAATGATATTAGGGGCAATCTCTGGCACTTGCTCGATCAAGGAAGTAGCACCATCCAAAACAATACGATGCATGTGTACATCTGTAAGTACGTTCTGAATACGTTCAGTCGAACTCGATACTCTGGCTATAAGATGTACCTCTTTAGCCACTGAGGCGAGTCTTCGGACTATTGCCGAACCCACAAAACCAGTACCACCAGTAATAACCACACATTTGTTAGAGAAAAAACTAAGCTTAGTCGCGAAGTCAATGAACATTGAGATTCTTTTCTGCGATATTAGAGAATCTATCTTGTTCAATAAAGTAAATTTGATTTACTTTTAGATTTTTAATTCAATCTCATTTTTAAGTTAAAATCACCTTGCTGCAAAATGAAACACATTGATTGGTAAGAAAGCATTTTTGATTCATGACCATGGTTATTGCTATTGGCGGTTTAGGCGGGAGTGGTACCAGAGTGATAGCTGAATTGTTTATAAAATCAGGTATATATTTTGGCGATTGGACGAGAGAAACCAATGATAACATTGCCTTTAGTGCTCTTTTTAGAGGCACCGCTGTGAAAACTGACGAACAAGCATCTTTGATTCAAAAGAAGATAGCTCTCTTTATTAAGTACATGGAAAGAGATCACTTGAGTTTCTCAGAAGCATTGTCTTATCTAAATCTCTCAAAAGAGGCTGCCTTTTTTCGTTCCGCTAACATTAGTAAAAAACACATTTTCGGAAAGGTATTAAGCAAACCTAAGCAAAGACCATTATGGGGTTGGAAAGAGCCTAATACACACCTATACCTCGAATCACTCTTTTCTATGATTTCAGGTTTAAAGTACATTCATGTATTAAGGCATGGACTGGACATGGCTTTTTCAAAAAATAAGTCGCAGCTCAATAACTTTGGATCTTACTATGATCTCTCAGTTACTGGAAATGAAACATCCGATCAGTTAACTTATCTGCAATTGGAATATTGGATACGCTCAACTGAAGCGTTCTTTGAATCACAAAATCAACAAAAGAAGGAAACATATCTTTTGAATTATAATGAGCTATGCGCTGAGTCAAGTAACAATATAAAAAGGCTAATGAAATTTTGTGATGTCTCCATTACCTGCCAAGAACTAAATTTCTTAGCTAACTTGCCAAAAGAAACGGTTTCGAATAAAAGATATATTAAGTATGATCTTGGCATTTTTGATCAAAGGCAAATCGATTTTGTGACGCAAATGGGATTCGAAGTATGATTCGATTATTGAAGAATAATAGCAATGTAAGTGGGTTTTTGCTTTGGTTTTTGCTTACGCTGATTGTCTTTGCTTTTATAAACCCTTTTGATATTGCGATCTGGCGGGATAGAGCCTATCTGATGTATATGTCGCAAACTATTGCGAGAGGTACGGATCTATATGCAACGACACCTTTTGGTTACACACCTTTGGCTGCAATGGTCGCTGGGGGTATTATGTCAGCTATCCGGTTTTTAAATGGTACGGTTGATACAATTTTAGTTTCTAGGTTGATGGGAATGGGCTTATATGCCTGTATTATTGGAAGTCTATTTGTGCTGGGCCGAACGATCACAGGAAATAAAAGATCAGCCCATTTATTGAGCCTGCTTTTCTTAGGTTTTCTCTTTTTCTCATATGTCTCCGCTGTCAATTTTGAGCCTAAGTTTCTAGCCCTTTTACTGCAAATATGGGCCATGTATAGCCTGGTTAAAACAAAGCATCTGCAGGCTGGTATATTCTTCTCTCTTGCTGCTATGTGTTGGCAGCCTATGGTTATTAATTGTCTGGTTGTAATTCCCTTTTATTTGTCTATCGAAGGTTTTACCAAATCAGGGTTCCAGAAGTTGAGTTTATTCAGTCTGGGTGTTGTTGCTGGTACAATACCCGTATTATTCTACCTTTCTATTACGAACGACTGGATACATTTCTGGAATCAGGCCGTGTTAAGAAAAACGGGGTACGAAGGTAATGCACTACTGGATGCTCCATTGGCTTGGTTGCTATCAATTATCAACCCTAAGCTACTTTTAGACTCAATTCCTATACTAATTGGTTTCCTGGGAGTCTTTTTAATAGGCCTGAATATGTTTTTAAAGAAGCCCTTTTTGAAGACTTCGCTCCCGTATGATGGTACCCTTCGGTTATTGTACTTTTTGTTTTTTGGCTGGTTTTTCTTCAATGCTATGGAATTTCAGGGACCTATGGATTTGATTCCTTTGCTACCTGTAATGCTGATATTCGCTATTCTGTTAATGCAGAAATTCATTACTAAACTTTCAAGTAGTCACTTTCGTCTGGTTGTTGTTATTGTAGGCATATACGCTCTGTTCGATTTTGCCTTGCCTCTAAAACAGGCCACATTCACAGAACAAAAAGAGTATATCTCTGACTTGAAGGATAGATATGGCGATGCCTTTGTGATCAACTTTGAAGAATATTACGTATTGCAGCAAAAACCAATGCCACTTTACTATATGAGAATGGCCCTTTTTGAAGATCACCTGATCGATCGTTTTGAACCAGGAGGTTGTGCCGCCATTCTTAGTCAGGTCAAGGAAATGAAACCTGATTTTATCATTTCCAGAAGAACCACAGGACAACGTATGAGTAGTATTGGTAAATGTGGCCAAAAGGTGCTGGACACTTTTTCGACTACGTTTTATGATACTCATGAGATAGCTTCCGGGCAAGCAACTCCCATAAAAAGAAGTAATAAGAGATTTACTTATGATGTATATAAGACCCAGTTTCATTCAATAACGTTGGAATAATAAAGTATAGGGCTTCATTGATTAAAGTAGATTTATGCCATAAAATCAGTTATGAATAAACCCGATTTTTTGTGTATTGGAGCAGCAAAGGCCGGCACCACATGGCTTCATCAACAGTTTATGGCGCACAATGATATCTGGGTGCCTTTCGTCAAAGAGATTCATTATTTTGATCACCCACAAGTAAAACGCTGGATAAGTGTTGTTTTCAAAAAATCTGTTTTCGGCTCAGTTGTCCGTAAGGCAATTGTAATTGGAGTATTAAAAGGAGAGTTTAGGTGGCTTTATCAATACCTTTTTAAAGAAAGACACCCTAGCGACTATCATAAACTTTTTGATAAAAGAGAAGGGAAGCTGACGGGCGAAATCACACCTTCTTACGCATGGCTTCCGGAAGAGACTATTAAGAATATTGCTGCTGTACAACCCGATTGTAAAATCATCTATGTACTGAGAGAACCCACCGAAAGGATTTGGTCTCATTTGAATATGATTAAAAAGAAGAGCAGTCGAAATATTACAGACAAAGAGATTTATGCACGAATTAACAAGAGACATTACGCCTCGTCTGACTACCTCAATAACCTGGAGCGATGGGAGCGTCACTTCCCCAAAGAAAATATTCATATTGCTTTTTATGATGAACTCAAGGCTGATTCGGTCTCTTTCTTGAATAAAATTTATCATTTTTTAGAAGTCAGTCCTATCAACGAAAGCCCAGGTCAAAAAGAGTATAAAAGGAAAGTGAATGTAGGAAGATATGATAAAAGGCCTTCTAATATACCGATGGACTTAACGGTGAAATATCAACAGGACTTGATTTCGCTGCACCAAAAGTTCAATAATGTTTATACAGCAAAATGGCTATCCGATTCTATCACAAAAATAAATTCCACAGATTGATTCTTTAAGCTTGAGACGTGGGTTTCACCTCGGCTAATAAGAGTAGATTATTCATTTGATTTTATTGCCTCTACCAATAGCTGACTCAATAGTTTTGACCCTTTTTCATTCATATGTCGACTGTCGCTTAAATTATTCACATCAAGGAAAGATTCATGGGCGTAGACGCCATTAAAATTGTAAAATGGCACCTTCATTTCCTGTGAAATATGGTCGAGATAATTTAGCAGTATGGAATTCTTATCTGAATCAAAATTGTACTCTGGAGGCATTACCATTTTTACTTGAATGCCTGCATTCTGAAGGTTTTTTAATAAGTTTTCAAAACTTGCCTGAGTCTCCTCTGATAGCTTAAAGTAGTTTCTTTGTGCTCTTACATTATTAGCGTCAAAAGGTCGGTTAAAAGGTATATAACCACGGTCGTATTTATCCAACTGAAAGTATACGGCACCTTTGCTTTCAAACAGCGTATTGAACAATTTCTTTCTGTATTTGAAGGCATGAAACTGATTAAGAAAAAGAGAAGTAGCATTTAAGCCGTCTGCCGTCATCAAATCACTCAGCGCTGTTAGCGGCATGTATTCTGCATCTTGTTCGAGTACTCTTCCGTTGTTGGTGCTGAAGAAAAAGCGGTCTACAGAAATTATACAATGAGTTACTTGTTGATCATATTCTGAAAAAATATGCTCAAACCAATCTTCGTAAAAGTTAAGCCCAGCTCTACCATAACCAAAGTTATAATACCGAACCCCAGTGGCATCCAGTATAGAGGGCACAAGTGAATAAGCTACTGTAGAATTACCGATAATGATACCATTGACCTTATCGGGTGAGCTCTTAGCATTGAAAAGCTCTGCATACTTTTTATGAAAGTGCTTAGGTTCATATGGACGTGAGGCCTGGTAAATATTTAAGCCAGCAAAAATACTCGCAAAGAGTGCAATAAATATCAGGATATGTCGGACGAATTTTTTCATGATCAGAACTGAAAATATATAAAGCGACCTTCGTCAAAAGCTCCCAAATAGATAATGGCAAAAGTGATACAAATGTAAACCGCCCACCGATAGGATTTTTTCCATCCATAGCCCAGGTTTTCTATTGCAAAAAGCCTGGTTCTGCCATTCCACTCTATCAGAATAAAGATTATGACTATTAAAATAGTAGTGTAGACACCGTTTATATTCGGTAGGCCGAGACCAGAGAAGATAGAAAAAGAAAATAAACCTATAAAATAATCTAAGGCATGTGCCAGGTTATTGGCTCTGAATAGGATCAATAAAAATGAGATGGTAAGAAAGGTACTGAGCATTCCAAAGAACTCTCTGAAAGTAGGTAACCTTCTATTCTCTGCCACAGTACCTGTATGTTTTTTATGAGTTCCTCTGAGCATGGAAGGCAGAACAAACAGGCCATTGAACAGTCCAAAAAGAATGAATGTCCAGTTGGCACCATGCCAGAGACCGCTGATAGCAAAAACAATTAAGATATTCCGGGCGTTGATCAATTTAGACCCACGATTTCCTCCCAATGGAATATATACATAATCGCGAAACCAGGTAGAAATAGAAATATGCCATCGTCTCCAGAATTCACCATAATCTCTGGAAAAATAAGGGTAATTGAAGTTTTGCTTTAGATTGAAGCCAAATAACCGGGCTAGACCAATGGCTATATCAGAGTAGCCTGAAAAATCGCCATAAACCTGGAAACTAAATAGTAATATGCCTAAAACCAGTGTACTAGCGGTGAGCGTATCAGAATTGGCATAGATATGGTCTACAATCCTGGCACAATTATCAGCAACAATGACCTTCTTTACCAGCCCCCAAAGCACCTGCTGCATACCATTAACGGCCTTTTCATAACTGAATGCTCTTCTTTTGAAAAACTGAGGAAGTAGGTGAGTTGCCCTTTCAATAGGCCCGGCTACCAATTGGGGGAAATAACTCACAAAAGCAGCAAAGGCTATAAAGTCTTTGGTAGGTGCCAGTTTACCTCTGTAAACGTCAATGGTATAACTCAGTGTTTGAAAAGTATAAAAACTGATACCCACTGGTAATAGAATATTCAACCGGTTCGGACTAAACTCAATCCCTAACATTGAAAAACTATCGACAAAGCTTTCCAAAAAGAAGTTATAGTACTTAAAGAATCCCAGCAGTCCTATATTGACAAAAATACTGGTCATTAATAACCAGGTTCGCCGGACTTGTTTAATCTCTTTACCTAAAGCTAATCCAATGAGATAGTCTATTAATGTACTAAAGGCAATAAGTCCGAGAAATTTCCAGTTCCAACATCCATAAAAGAAGTAACTGGCTAAGAGTAAAAATAGGTTTTGCTCCTTAGGTCTATCGCTTGATATACACCAATAGATTATAAAAACTAGAGGTAAGAAAAGTACAAAGTCTATGGAGTTGAAGAGCATTTTCTGCTACCTGAGTTATGATCTAGCAAAAATAGAGAAATGTCTGGAACGACTACTTAACAGAATTATTTATAGTTTTTATTTGGCATGATTGGATTTCTGTGTTGGTTACAAGTAAAACGCCTTGTTAAGGAGTAATTATCACCAATTTGAGTTTGGTTATGACCTAAATCTATCAAATAAATTTGCTTGCATTGATAATGCTAAGTCTCGGTAATAAGATTAGATACAGACTATTTATGTATAAAAATGGAGTGGTGATATGATTTTTTATGTCATCATTAGCGCTTTACGCTCCTCTAATTGGTATATACTTTGAGGAGCAACTAGAACTAATAATTCAATTTTGTTAATCATACAACCTATGGGGACTATATTTCGTAATTGGTTACGTACCTTTATTCAACTGCTGTTGTAACAAAACTATTTTTCACAGCGTCAAAACTCACAACTCAAACAACAATTTGCATGCTTAAAAATTATATCAAGGTTGCTATCCGAAGTCTTCTTAGGCAACCTGGCTATACAGCCCTTAATATCATTGGTCTTACTGTAGGTATAGCCTCCAGTTTAATTATTCTGCTCTATATTTTTCATGAAACAAGTTTCGATAAACAACACTCAAAAGGAGATCGCGTCTATCGACTATCTACAGAGATAACAGAGCCAGATAATTCTTTTAAGTGGGCCAATATGACAAGACCCGCTGCTTTTACTATTAAAAATGAAAACCCTGAGGTGATTCAAGCAGCCCGCTTGCAAGGCTTAAGCGGTCAAGGCGGTATGCGGTTTACCCTAGATCAGGTAGATTATTTTCAAGATAACGTGTATGCAGCTGATTCAACCATATTCGAGTTATTTGATTATGAATTTGTGGCGGGTGATCCTAAAACTGCACTAGAAGCACCAAATTCCATTGTCATAAATCAATCGATGGCGACTAAAATATTCAAGAATGAGAATCCGATTGGTAAAACGATTCTTAACGGAGGAAATAGGGAAACTTCTCTGCAAGTTACTGGGGTGTACAAAGACATGCCCAAAACTTCTCACCTAATTGCTGAAGCCTTAATTTCTTGGAAAACAATTTTTCAAGGTGATGATGGCGGTTGGGGCGGCTGGGGTGTTTTTTCTTATGTCCTAGTAAATGAAGGGGTAACTAAAGAAGCACTACAAGTAAAACTTGATTCTACTGTAACTAAATACATAGCTCCAATTTTTGACCCACTCAATATAAAGGTAAAAATGATCCCTGTTCCATTAAAGGACATTCATTTGACTTCTGATTTTGAAAATGAGCCGGTTCCAGCAGGAGATATTCAATATGTACAGATTTTTACCGCAATCGCAATCTTCCTTATCATTATTGCGAGTATTAATTATATGAATTTAGCCACTGCACGGTCTACAAAACGGGCTATGGAAGTAGGCTTAAGAAAAGTAATGGGCGCACAACGGGGTGGTTTGATTGGTCAGTTTTTAACTGAGTCCATACTCATTACCCTCATATCGCTTATTTTAAGTGTACTCGTTATGATGGTTGTTGTTCCAAGCATCAATAACATTGTGGGTACAAGTTTAGAAATTGACGCCTTACTCGATACCAACGTTATTTTAGCAGTTATCGGCATTGTGTTTATCACAGGGTTTTTGGGTGGTTGTTACCCAGCTTTCTTCTTATCCTCTTTTCAGCCAGCGGCGGTGCTTAAAGGTGGCGCTGGTAAATCTGGTAGCAAAATCTTAAGAAAGGCTTTAGTAACGCTTCAGTTTTCTATTTCCATTTTCATGCTGATTGGCACTTTAGTGATTTACAGACAAATGCAGTTTGTGAGAAACAAAGATTTAGGTTTCGACAAAGAACAAATGATGCAAATCGACTTTAGGAGTAGGGCAGATGTAGAAAAATGGAATGTGCTTAAAAATGAATTAGTTCAAAATCCAAACATTTCTGGAACAGGCTCTTCTAGCACGACTCCAGGAAATGGCTATTCTAAGAATGTCTTCCTAATTGAAACAGAAGAAGGACCGATGGACAACCGTGGCTTAGACAACTATCGAGTGGATTATGATTTTTTCCCTACACTGGGTGTAGATGTAGTTGATGGACGAAACTTCTCTTTAGAATATCCATCTGACTCTTCTCAAGCTGTAATGGTGAATGAAGCCATGGTGCGTAGAATGAATTGGACTAACCCGATTGGTAAGAAGATAAACCTTACAGGAAATGACTCTTTACCTTCTGCGCTAGTTATAGGTGTTGTGAAAGATTTTCATCAGCAATCGCTTTATGATCCCATTACTGCATTAATGTTTACACCAAGTAGACTTAATCCTTCTGCTATTGTAAAAATCTCAGGTAAGGATGTGAATGCAACTATAGATTTTATTGAAGCGGCATGGGAAAGAACTTATCCAACAACCGCATTTGATTACGTGTTTATCGATGAGCAATTCATGGAGAACTACGAAGCAGATCAAGTTAGGGGTCAGTTGTTTTTAGGTTTCTCTGGAATGACCATCCTAATCGCATGTTTGGGCTTACTAGGCTTGGCTTCTTACACAGCGGAGCAACGTTCTAAGGAAATTAGTATTCGAAAAGTGCTTGGCGCTAATACGCAAGGCTTGATTAATCTATTGATCAAGGATTTTGTCATCCTTATTATTTTTGCGGCAGTACCAGCCTCCGTATTGGGCTATTTCTCTATGATGAATTGGTTGGGGAATTTTCAATTTCATATTACACCAGGCTTCACCATCTTTGCTACGGTTCTACTAAGTACCGTTTTAGTAACCGTACTCACCACTGGTTATCATGCGCGCAAAGCAGCTACAGCTAACCCTGCTCAAAAGCTGAGGAGTGAGTAAATTCAAAACGCTACTATTTCTATAATCATCTACTACGCTTCTAATTCTTATCTTGAATTAGAAGCGTAGAGCATGCATATTTGCGGATATAAAACAGAAACAACATGTCAGAAAAGAAGTTATATCATGTGGGTGAGTTAAGTTCGGAACAGCCTGCTAAAACACAATATGAATCTGCTAAATTTAAAAAGGCGCGCCACCCTGAGCCTTACCGTTTCGAAGTTAATTTAAGTGCTGAGGCAGGTAATATGCAAAGTAAAACTGGAGTTGTATCGGTTAATATTCCTGGTTTTAGCCCTGTTAAACTTTATTGCGATGAGCAGCCACCTGTAGGAGAGGATACTGCACCGCCACCATTAGCTTTCTTTTCGGCAGGTATTGGTTTTTGCCTAATGACCCATCTTACGGATATTCTTACCGCTAGAAAAATCCAAGTTGACAGTTTGAAACTGGAACAACGCATTGTTTTTGCAACTAACCTTGGGCATATGCGCGAGCATGGTTATATGACCGATGGTAGATGCGATATGGTTGAAACCCACGTAATCATTGATAGCCCTGAACCTGAGGAAAATATTAAAGACTTACTTAATGAAGCCGAAAATGGTTGCATGGCCCACTTTGCTTTAAGGAATCCAATTCCTTGGTCGACAAGGCTTGTATATAATGGTCAAGAGGCTATAAACAGATCATCTGAAGACAATTCTATTTGAAAATAATAGGCCATTAATTGTGCTACTAAATATTAAGATCAAAAAAAAAGCCCCTGCTAGAGGGGCTTTTTTTTCGACATATTTTGATTTTTAATCGAGGCTAAATTTTACCAGTCTATTCAGTGGACTTTCTAAAAAGTATAACTCATTGTTAAAAACATCAATACCCTTGGGGAAAGTCAATGTACTTAGTTTTCTAACTAATTCAGCTGCGGGATTGTCTTGAGTCAAGTCTAGTGTATAGATTGATCCTAAGGCACTATAATATAAAGTAGTTCCATCTACATTCATTTCATCAGGAAAGAGTAAATCTGATTTTAACGTACTTGCTTGCGGGGTTCCCTGACTTAGGTCGATTTGAGTGATTTTTGCATTAGAGCTCTCTTCCGATATGTATAAAATGTCACCTCCTAAAGTCATGTTTATTGGACTTTCAAGACCTGAAATTCCTAAATCTACTATCGAAAATGAGTCTGCAGTAAGGTCAATACTTACCACATCACTCTTACGTAAATCGGTTAAATATAAAAAGTTGTTATGGACGGCCATTCCACCAATTGTCAGACCGTCTAGCATGTATTCAACAGAAGGAGAGGCATCTGTTAGATTTATACGAGACAGTTTTGTGTCAATTCCCGGTACTTCCGTACGCTCGCTAATATATAAGTAGTCTTCATGCTTTACCAATTTCCAGATATTGCTTAATCCTGATACGACTGTTGTATGCTGCGAAGGGTCATTCATGTCTAATTTCAGCACCTCTTCATCTGTTGATATATAGAGGTCATTTCCCTCTCTAAACATAGAAGTCGCGCTAGAAAAGGTGTTTATGAAGTCTACGTTCTCGTATTCTGTTGTCACTGTAATTTCAGTAGAAGGAGTACTGCTTCCATTGATATAGACCTTTACATTATAAGTACCGGGTAGGAATGCCTTAAAATGGGCATCAAGGTCTTTTCCTGTATTTGTCCATTCTTGAATACCGGTAGTTTCATCCAGATTCCATAACCAGTTAGAGACAGTAAAAATATCAAAGTCCCAATCTAGGCCCGTCAGGCTACCACCTTGTCTTTCAAAGGTTACTTTTAATCTCTGACAATTCTCTTGCAGAGAAGCCGATAGGCTTAATGAAGTTCCTGCATCGATTGTAATATTTTGACCTTCAGTTCCTAGAATATTGGGGCCAAATGTACCTTCGGTAGGAAAAACAATGCTTTCTGTACCACATACTGTTGGTACCTGTGGAATGGGTTCTTCATCTTCAGATCCGCATGATAAAATTAGTAAGCAAAAAACTATTGAATAAAACAGGTTGATCTTTTTCATCTTTATTGATATTAGGTTTATACACATTTTGGTTCGATACCTTCACAATAGTCAGGTATATGAAAATGAGATGCTAAGCTTGATTATCGTATGAAGTATTGATGATCAAATGGATGATCAAATGGTAGGCTATCAGGAAATTACCGTTGGATAGACAGTTCAGGGCTATCGGTCAAATTCAGTTATATTTCGACAAATAAAATCATTAAGGTGTGTCCAGAAAAATGCTCAATCTTGATCTAACTAACTTAGAAAGGGTAACTCGAGGTAATCAATCATCGCTATTGAAATACCTTCGGCAGTTTAAAGAGTTAATTCCAGAAAGGGTGAGTCAGCTGAGACAAATGATAGCAGAAAAGGACAGAAAAGGGATTAGACAGTGCCTTCACAAAATGAGTCCTCAACTTGAGTTTTTTGGACTTAATGATGCGGTTGTCTTAAAACACAGGTTGGAACTGGAGTATGACAGCTTCCCTCAGGAAGAAATGGATGCTATGCTGAGGCAACTTTTAGATAAAATTGACCAGTCTTATATTGAAATTGATGAAGTCATCGCCAAACATATTTAGTATATGAGCTTTAATATCAGCTGTTTAATAATTGATGATGATCCTTTTATCCAGGACCTGCTTCGTGATAAACTAAGCTTCTTCGATGAAATTGAAGTAGTAGGTCAAGCACTGAATGGACGCGATGGTCTGACGCTGATCGAAGAGAAACGGCCAGGTTTAGTCTTTCTCGATGTAGAGATGACTGACATGACTGGTTTTGAATTACTATCTAGCATTTCTGATATCCACTTTAAAACGATTTTCATTACTTCTTATGGTCATTATGCAATTAAAGCCATTCGGTTTAATGCGCTGGATTACCTTTTAAAGCCTATTGATCTAGAAGAACTGAGAAATGCCATCAGGCGGTTTAAAGAACAAAGTCAAAATGAAAGCTCCAATAGTGCCCGTCATTTAGTGAGTAACCTCAAGCGCAAACCAGAAGATCAGTTATTGATATTAAAGGTGCAAGAAGGAGAGTTTTGCAGGCCTTTGAAAGACATAATCTGCATTGAAGGAGATCGCAATTATTCTAGAATCAAATTGACTGATGATTTAACCGAATTAGTAGCCAAAACGTTGAGTTATTTTGAAGAATTGTTGGAGGATAAAGATTTCTTTAGAATACATAAGTCGACCATCATCAATCGCTTACACATCTCCAAAGTTAAGAGTGAATTTATAGTACTATCCACTGGAGAAGAAATAGCTATTTCTAGGCGAAGAAAGTCTGATTTTATAGCATGGTATAACAAGAATGAAGCCTAATGAAAGCATTCCTGTTCTTCGCTTTCTTTACGTTTTCTACATGGAGTATACATGGCCAAGAGGCTGCTTATACATTTGAGCAATTACAACTGAAAGAAGCTCAATTGGAGCAAATTGAAAGGTGGGAGTATTGGCTAGGAGTAGCTGATAATCAGTCAAATACTTCCGAACAGATGAGAATATTGTTGAAACTATCGGAAAGTTATTACTCACTCATCGGAAATCGCGCCAAGGCCTATGACCTGTCTCTCCGTTTAGAAAAACTTATCGATGAACACCCAAATGCTAAGGCCATTTCGGAGGTATCTGCAAGACTCTATGTACTGTTAGGGAAGTTGAATGGCGATCAAGAAGAATATTTATTGTCACTCGGTTATTTTCATAAGGCTAAAGATTCAGCCATCCAATCTCAAGATACTTCAACACTTATTGAGACTAGTAACTATGAGGCGCAGACTTACTCTATTTTAGGTAGGAATGAGGAAGCTATGACACATTTCAATAAATTAATTACCGACAGTTCATCAAGCTATAGAACGCTATCGCAGTCTTTTCTAGCCAGACATTACCTAAGAAATAATCAATTAGATTCTACACTATATTTTGCTCAGCGAAGTATTACCTACAAAGCAGCACCTTTGCTTATGTCAGACCGACATTGGCTGTTGGCTACAAGTCATTTTTACGTCACCCAAAACTATGACTCAAGCCTCTATCATGGAAAACAAGCGCTGAATTATGCACTAGAAATGATGGCACCTAGGCAAGAACTTAATGCAAATAATATCCTTCTTAAGGTTTATGAAAAATTAGGGAATGCTCCTAAGACTAATTTTCACTTAAAGCGGTTTTACGCTTTACAGGAAGCACAGAACCGTTTTAATGATGCCTTGAAAATTGGAAGAATTAACATCCAAAAGGAAAGAGAAGAAGCCATACTTCAAAAGGAACTGGCAGATGAAAAGTTACTGGGCAGAAATCGTGCAATTCTTATTATAGCTTTAGCGGTGGTGGTTTTAACTATTTCGATGTTATTTATTCTGAAGCAGCTAAAACAAATTAGAAGACAAAATTTTGAAATAGAGAAAGAGAAACAGCGAGCAGAGATTTCAGAGCGATACAAAGAACAGTTTTTGGCCAATATGAGCCATGAAATACGCACGCCAATGCATGCTATTTCGGGTATGCTCAATGCATTATTGAGAAAGGTACCAAGGAAAGATCAGCAGGTTTTTCTGAATGCAATGAAAATCAGTGCTGACAACTTATTAGTGCTTTTGAATGATGCCTTAGACATGTCAAAAGTTGAAGCAGGTCAGCTTGAAATAGATCAAGATAACATCCGGCCAGGAGATATAATTAATCAAGTATTGGAGCTTTTCCAGTCAAAAGCTCAAGAAAAGAACCTCTTACTAACAGCTGAGCTTGATCAAGGTTTTCCTGAATGTGTGCTTGGTGATGCAGCCAGACTTAGTCAAGTCTTAATTAACCTGGTAGGGAATGCCTTGAAATTTACGGATAAAGGTCATGTTTTATTAAAAGCAACATTATCAGAGAATAAGCTGCTTATTTCTATAAAAGATACGGGTATTGGCATACCTAAAACAGAGTCCGACAATGTATTAGGTGCTTTTACGCAAGGAAGTAATATTGAAAAGGGTAAACATGGCGGTACTGGTTTAGGACTCAGTATATGCCAACAAATTATTGAGCTACAGCATGGTAGACTGTGGTTTGAAAGTACGGAAGGTGAGGGTAGTACTTTCTATGTTGAACTACCGTATCTGCCGTGTGATGTAGATGCTAGTGAATCTGAAATGCCTTTAGTTTATGAAGCGGCAATGAAAAAGGGCGAAGAACTAACCGGTTTAAGGCTATTAATTGCCGAGGATGTTGAATTTAATGTGATGGTAGTTTGTGATGATTTGAAATGGTTCATTCCTAAGGTGGAGTTTACTGTTGTGAATAATGGTAGGGAGGCGTTGGAAGCTATGGCGAATCAACCTTTTGATATTGTTTTAATGGATGTTCAAATGCCTATAATGAACGGCTATGAGGCCACTCGAGCCATACGTTCGACGCGTGACGGCTGGTCAAAAATTCCTGTTGTCGCGATGACTGCTAGTCTGTTAAAACAACAAGTTGACAGGTGTTATCAAGCAGGAATGGATGATTACATTCCTAAGCCCTATAAGCCGGAAACGCTAATTGAAAAAATTCATACATTGATTAAAAGTTGACTGAATTGATGAGTAAATACAGGATCATATGGTTTGCAAGTTTACTTTTAAGCGTATACTCCATTGGTTTGGCGCAGCAAAAAAAAGACTCTCTTGCTAAAGTTGGATTAGCACTCTATGCTGATAAAGATTATATACAAGCAGCAAACATTTTTGACCAAGTGGTCCGTGAAGAGCAAGTAGAAGGATTAGACTTTTTTAATGGAGCACGCATGTGGGCTAAGGCGAATGATGCAAACAAAGCATTTGATTACCTCAGACTCGCTTTTAATTATGGATTCATGGATTTGGATGCGGCTGATAAAAGTAAAGATCTCAGCTTGATCAGGCGATCTGATTCGTATAGAAAGTTAATTGCAAAAGAGCGTGCATTTCAAGCCGATTCAATTATTTCGATGGCGGATGTAGTTCACGCCCTTATTGAGCGAAATGTTGTCATTTTCAGTAATAAAAGGTTTATCAGTGATGTTCAGCCTTGGTTCGACGATCGAAGTGCTATAGAGGCACTCATCAAACAAGTGAACGATGAGCGTGTCAATAAGACACCAGAAGGACTCATTGATTTCCGGAGTAAGTCGCTTGTCATCAAGAACAGTACAGGGCCTATTCACCTCAATGGTTTGGCGTTAAAATCTCTAGAAATTCGGAATTCAAATGATCTTTCGGTCAATAAAACTAGAAGCTCTTCTAAAATGGAAGTGGTACAGCTCACTAACCTAGATCTAGCATCATTTTCTTTCGATTTAAATGGTCAGTCTTACGTCAGGTTCTTCTACATTAAGGCAGACCATGTCTCAGGTTATAATTTGAGGAACATCGTCAAATTTACGATTTCAGGCAGTGATCTGGAAATTAACACCCGCTATATATCAAGTTTTGAGTATGAGCTTTCTGGATCATTTGGCACTAAAGATGCACCACTGAAAGATGTGCTTATTAATAACACTGTTTTTAGAAAGGCTAAGGCGAATGGTACAACTATGACTGCACTAGGAATTTTTTCGAACACCTTATTTATAGAGCAATGTACTTTTGAAAACGAAGTCTCATTTCGGACTTCAGCAGTGAATAAAGTGTTGTGGCCACAAAACAGGTTTCTAAAGCCAGTTGACCTTAGCAAAGTTGAGTTTGGGAAGAATGGGCTACTTCTACCATATGGTCAGTTTGAAAAGGGTTTGGGTGTGGTAGATGTGCTTCGCCCATGGGAAATTGCTAAAGACAAACTGCTTATTACTGGTAACCTTGATGAAGTTAAAGACCCTCAAGCCTTCAGTTTTCTAGTAAGTAGTTATAAATTTCTTTTGGAAAGCTACGAAAGGGGTGGTGACAAAGCATCGAGTAAGGAAGCTTTTCTCAAACTTAAAAACTTGTTCTCGGTTAAAGACCGTCAATTGCTCGATGAGCAATTTTCAATTACTCGTTTATTAGATTATCAAGTGAATAGACTTAGCGGTGTGCTGAGTAATTATGGCACAAGTGCTGGCAAGGTTATTTGGCTGAGTTTTTTAACGATGATCATATTTGCAATTATATACTTGTTGATAGGAATCGGCTCTAAACGTGAGGTTCTAAACCATAATTTCAAGCAAGTTCTAATCCTATTTTCAACGGCGCTTATGACCAGTATTATGGCGCAAATAACCTTGAAGCCTGGCAAAGGGGCTATTCTTGGGTTGAAGTGGCTCTGTATAGTTCAAGGCATGATAGGGTGGACACTTTTTAGCTTTTTCATTGCAGCGCTGCTATATCAAACTTCAGTTTAATTGTATTAATGCCTTTATGTTGAAGATTGAATTTCACGTTCTTTGATATTTGAGTCAGTATTTATGCTAGAGGGTGAGCTATATTTTGACTATGCTACTTTTGATAGTCTATTTTGAGAATTTTCCATATAAAATCACCCATTTTAGTTTTGACTATCACTTCATCCCCAACAGTTTTATTAAGAAGCGCCTTCGCCATGGGGGAGTCCATAGAGATGTAATCTTTGTTACCTATTAACTCTTCGTAACCCACAATACGAAAACGATTTTGAAAACCTTTTTCTTCGTTTTTAATTTCTACCCAAGCACCAAAACTCACTTTCCCTTCTTGGTTGGGGTGATAGTCAATTACTTTAAAATCATCAATACACTTACACAAATAACGAACGCGATTGTCAATTTCTCGAAGACGCTTTTTATTGTAGTGGTAATCGGCATTTTCAGAACGATCGCCTAAACTTGCAGCCCAAGTCACCTTAGCAGTAACATCTGGGCGTTCAACTCGCCATAAGTGATCATGTTCTTCCTTTAACTTTTCAAAGCCTTCGGGAGTAATCATTTGCGAGCGATTGAGCTTTGGTAACGTAGATTCTGGAATTTTTCGTCTCATGATAAATGACCTTGTTTTGAAAACTTTCGCAAGATAATAAATGATGGATAGTTTGATGCGCAAATAACCAACCCACAGGCTTTCATTACTCGCCAACAGGAGGGAGAGGCTTCATGAATTGATCTTCAATCAGATTAAACTGGTTTATTTTAAGCTCAGTTATTTTTTCCAAACAATAGGAAGTCTTGCGAGCCACGATTGCTTAAGAAAAGGTCTTTTATACCATCTCCGTTAAAATCAACAAAGTCGATGTCAAAACCTCTGCCTTTGATGCTTTCCGGAAGCATTTCATTAGAATTTGTAAACTTTCCATTACCATTATTTAGATAGACGCTGAAAGGGGTCATACCTGCAAATCCAGCTCCATTGGTATTTCCTGTCATAATATCTACGTCTCCATCATTATCTATATCTAGAAAGGATATACCAAAACAACGATTATCATCTTTAGGTAAATGAGTATTGGTGATGTCTGAGAAAAACCCTTTACCATCATTCAGGAGTAAACGATTTTGTCTTGATGCATTTTCTACGAAAGCCTGAACATTACCGTATAAAATATCAAGGTCGCCATCACCATCAATATCGGCAACATCTACTTCTCTGGTTTCTTCGAGCGTGTTTCGGTAGGTTAATCTTGTCTTTGATTCATCTTTGAAAAAGCCTTTTCCATCGTTGATCATCAGGCGATTGGCATCTTCATTGGCAATTAGTAAATCTTGATCTCCATCATTATCAATATCTCCTAAGGTTAAATCTTGGGTTACATCAATAAATTCACCGAACCTTTCTTTCGTTTCATCTTTAAAGTGTCCTTTGCCATTGTTAATCAATGCATTATTCTGGCCGTTGTTTCCAATCAGAATATCAGGAGCCCCATCTTGGTTAAGATCATAGATGACCACAGAATTGGAAGTTCCTGTAACAGGAATACGGTCGCCAGCATCTGAAAAAGTACCATCACCATTGTTCAGGTAGAGTTCATTGGTCTTATCATCTTCACTTACGACTATAATGTCAAGGTCGCCATCTAGGTCAAAATCTGCAATGCCTATGTCTTCACTGTCATGATTGATCTGGGGTATGCGCTGGGCACTCTCATTGGTGAACTTACCTTTACCATCATTGATTAGAAGAATATTTGGTCGATGCTCATTGGCGATCAAAATATCCATGTCACCATCCTGATCGAAATCAGCGATAGCCGCATCCATAGAGAGTGCTTGCAGATCTTTATAAGGCAGGTGAGTGCGGGTGACGTCCGAGTAGAATGGTGTTGTCTTTGTTGCATCTTGACTGTAACTGGCCTGAGCTACCGTTAGCATCAGAAGAAAGAGGGTCGTTTTTTTCATAGACAAAAATTTCAATCGAAAGGCTAACCTAAGAAAGTACTTTTATAATCAACATTCCATTTTATACCTATGGCAATCGACTGTCTAAGGCCTGAGCATTTTATTCTAGAGATTTTGGCCTTTTTATGCGTAACAGGAGGGGGCAATGGCGCACTCTTTTGGCATTTTGGGTTTGTGTGTGAGCCTATGGGAAAGGCAAATGTGTGTGACAGACAGTCAATAGGACATTATAGTGGCTAACTGGTCTATGTGTCCAATTTTAAAAGTTGTTTTAATTGACAAAATCAATATTAGATTAGTTACAAATATTTCTGTAAGAACCGTATAATCTTCTTATATTATCTAATACTGACAATTTGTCGGCAAAACCAATTGGCCTGAAAATTGTCAATTTGTTGAAAATTAAAGATATCCGATATGGCCGAATCTATCCTTCAAAACTACCTGACCCTTCAACATATCAAGGTCACTGACGAATCAAGTATTGACAACTTAAAAAAGGCAGTAACCGAGGTTAAAAAACAACTAACAAGGAAGAAGCTAAAAGTCATATCCTACACACTGGTGGCGCTTGATCCTAAGATCAAAGACAATGATCCAATAGTTCAAGAGGTGGAAGCGATCATCATTAAGAAATGGTCGACCTTCAAAAATAGCGTGACCTCTACAAAGGATAAATCTACGACCTATGTAAGAGCCGTTATTCTGGAATCGTTAAGCCAGTTAGCAAAAAGTGATGCAGCTTTTTCTGCTTTAGTTTGGCATACCGCTCGCGATGTGGTTCAACATTACCAATTGGATTCAGAGAAGGACACAATTGTCAGACTTTTGCAAGCTGTAGCTGATAAATCTGAAATGGAAGGGCAGCTGGCTTGGGGTATCAACAGTCAGATTCAGGTACAGCAGTATAATGACGTAGAGATTTCGATATCACCACCAAAAGCTTCTCAAGTTCGGTCTGCTGCATTGAAAAAGAATTTGCTAGAGGCAGCACAGCATAACGGGTGGAAAAGCTATTCTGAAAACACAGGAAACAATCCATACCCCCCTAATAATCAACATTGGGCAGGTTTTTTTTCGGAAAATTTTGCAAAGGGTCTTGCTACAGAGATCAACTCTGCTTTATCTCAACAGAGTAAATCATTATCTACAATTTCTGATTCTGTGAAGAAAAGCCTAGAAACCTACTTTGCAGAACTTCAACCTTTTTTCGAAAAAATAAACAGGTCCTTTGTTAACAATATCACCGCCAACAATAAACGCAGTGAACTGATCTGGTGGAAGCAAGCCCTGTATTCTCACAGACTCAATGCTTCCTATCGCGGTTTAAGTCCGTTGGACACCGCTTTAATGACAGCCTTCGATTTAGCCGATCAGGTTGACCCCATCTATCCCATAAGTGTTGACTACCTGTTGAGGGAAACGTTAAAAGATCTACAAGGCGAAGAAGCAGATAAAAAGAAACCACTGGACGATTGGCTAGGTGAAATTTCAGACGCAACTGATTATTCGAAATCTGCTTTGGCAAAACATGTTGTAGAAAATGATGAGCGCAAAACACTGTTAGCAGGGTTGGCAAATACAGCATCAGAAGGTCCAGAATACTTTATTGAGGAAACGGGCATTGATAGTAAGGACGAAGTTTCTTTATCTGAGCTGGCTGTTTGGTTGTTTCACGGAGTGCAGGCACATGCCTTAGCAACAGCTAAATAGAAAGCAAGATGGCCAGACGTCAATGCAGTAAGGAGGGTTGTCATGCCCCGGAACATTTCTGTCAGGAATTAGGAACGCCAGATCATCTTCTGTGCGAGCACTTTATAGCAGACGTTCAACAAGAAAAACCCAAAGAATTTTCCACTAAAAATAAGGTAACAAGTTCCATTCCCTGGAGTGGTGATTTTTTACAGCCGGATGAGATCGACCTGCTGGCACATCGAGGGACACCTAAGATTGTAGGCTTAATCGGCTCTTCCGGTGCTGGCAAGACTACTTATCTCGCTATGCTCTACACTTTGTTGTTTAATGGTAAGCAAATTAAGGATTGGGATTTTGCAGGGAGCTACTCACTCAGTGGTTGGGAATTACAGGCAAAGACCTTACAGATTGAAGAAAATGGAAAGGTTCGTCATCCTGATGCTACGCCTTCCGACAAAGATTTTTATAGTCTCTATCATCTTGCATTGCGAAGTAAAAACCACTTACACGATATTCTCTTAGCAGATTCGTCTGGTGAGGTTTTTTCTAAGTGGGCAGACAATGTTAATGACCCCTCTGCGGAAAATGCAAGATGGATTTACGAGCATTCACAAGGCTTTCTGTTTTTCATCGACTGTCAGGCCGTAATAGAGCAACGTGGGAGTGCAAGGCTGGAAATTGTTCAACTGGCTGAACAAGTCAAAAAAGGATTGAATAATCGACCAATCGTTTTGTTATGGTCTAAGGCCGATTTGGCGGATGGCATGAAAAGTAACATTGTGGAATCAATCGAAACGCGTCTCAAAATGTTGTTCCCTGATGCAATTTCTCTTCAAATCAGCAACTACTCTAAATCCGACTCAGATGAACTATGCCATATCAATAATCTAAAAGGTACCGAGTCTTTGTTGAATCAAATAGATAATCCGCAACCATTGACAATTGTGCCAATGGAAACCGAATCCAACGAGTTTTTCTTTAAATACAGAGGTAGCTATGGAAGCAAATAACGAACTACTCATCATTGGCCCTCCAAAATCAGGTAAAACCACCTTTTTGGCACAGCTTTATGGCCGGCTCCTGTCAAGAAAAGGAAAGTTGACATTGGCGGAAGTACCTGGAAATATTGAGGGAATAAAGAATGCCTATAAGCGTCTGGCTGCGGGAAAAGAAACTGAAGCGACCGCCTCAGCAGAAAACCTGGAGGTATCCTTTTCGGTTTTGGACGAGGACAAGGAATTTCTACTAAACTGCAAAGACTATGGTGGAGAGCAGGTACGCGACCTTGTGAAGCTGTTAGAATATGACAGAACTTGGATCAAGCGATCAAAAGAAAACGATCGATGGATACTTTTTATCCGACCTACAGAAATTGAGAGCCACTATGACTTAAGCATGAAAGGCTTCGCTGAGGTAGAGAAAAAGAAAGGGGCTAAACTCATAAGTGGTTCATCCGACCAATCACAGTTCATAGAGTTGATACAAGTTTTACTTCATGCCCGAGGCACCGGGATGAAAGAGCCAATCAGTAACCCTTGTTTATTAATTGCACTTACGTGCTGGGATGAACTGAATACTACTGACACTCCTAAACAGGTATTGCAAAACCGGCTACCACTGTTTTATCAGTTTATTCGGTCAAACTGGAAAGAAGGTAAATTCCAAGTTACCGGAGTTTCTGCCCAAGAATTTCCGTTGAAAGATCATGAAGAAAACCAAAACAAGTACCAGGATGAACTGCCCGAGAGTTTTGGTTATCTCGTCACTGATAACAATCCCAAAGAAAGAGATTTGACTCTCTTGGTCCATGAGGTGCTGAATTTATGATAGTCATAGAACAAGCAATATATGGGGAGAAGCAAGGAATTACATCCGGCCATGATCTATTAGCAGCTTCAGAAGAAAAAAACGAACTGTTCAAACGTTTCAGCGGATACACCGACCTTGCTGACAGGCCGGAGGGAGGAGTACTACAAGCATCCGTTGTCCGTGGTTTGTTTGTTGAAGACCATTTCCTGCTGATCAAGACATTTCCCGATAGCGAGATGCTTCGTTCCGGAAGAGTATTTGCGCACACCCTTTTTATTAAGAAAGAAGACTTGTCAAAGCTCAAGGGTATTGCCGACCTCTTCAGGTTTCATTTGAGCTCCATCGACAAAGAAGCTGACATGGCTTCTATTGAGTATACACCGATTGATATTGAACCGTCTTCATCCATGCCCGGTAAACCAGAGATGGCCGCAGTCAATGCACTGCTAGCAAACCAAAGAGTAGTCTGGCTTTCTGAAGAGGGTTACTGGGAATGGCTGGAACGTATATGGATCAGAATTCCGATTGAAACTAAAATGAAACTTCGTATTGGAGCTGCATTTAATCCCCAGCGGTTGAAGACTGATGCGATCAACATTTTATTTGTACCAGGTGATTCTAAGTCATTATGGGCAAAGCATTCTATTGAAGTGATTGATTCCACCTCAATCGATTCGCACCAATCGGCAGCAGCCAATTGGCTCGTTGGGAGTGGTACAAAAGAGTCAGAATTTCAACAATTATTAGACGACTTTAGTCCAAAGATCAATTCCCTGTCCTTACTCAAAAGTCTACAGGATTACGGTAAGGTTTATCACACTTTGGATCAAGCACCTAAACTAGGTCCAATGCTGGCCTTTGCTAATTTCATTACTCTGGTCAACTTCAATGCAGGTTCAGGTCTAAAAGGTAAAGGACGATTATTGACGGCAATCATAAATGCGATTCCCCAAGCAACCGTCACACAGATCACAGCTCTTATTCATCAGACCTGGAAGGGCTTCCCGAATGCAATCGAAAAGGTGTCAGATGCTTTAAAGCACTGGTTGACAAATAATCTGTTCAGCAAAGGTAAAGCTCAAGAATCAGGCGGTATTGTGATGAAGGCTTTACAGTCAGATAAATCGAATTGGTGGACAGAAACCATATTAAGCTATATCCAAGAACGTTTGAAGAAATGGCAGATTGCAGATGCACCTATAATCTGGCATTGGATAATTGAAAAACCTGAGTTGGCAGCGAGGCATGCACATTGGTTGCCGGAAAATGTAGAAACGGATTTAGCAAAGGCCTTACCAGAACTTAAAAAGCCAGTAGCCGATTTGGTATTGAAAATGGCGAAGGAAAAACATTGGCTATTGATACATGCAAAAACGGTTATTCAGGTTCACAGTCCTATCCAAGCTACGGATGCACAACTCGAAATAGACACGGACAACAATCATTTCATTGCGTTGAGTGCTCTTTCTGATGTTATTAAGGAGAAGCAGTTTGTACAAATTGCAGCAGACAGAAATGATCAAAGACTACATGAAATAGCTGGGAAAAAGATAGCCAACAATGCTAGGCTAGTCATGAGTATTGACATACTGAAACTAGGGGGACAAATTTGCTGGGGAGCGTCAATTAAACATGGTGGTGCTCTTTGGGTAGGGTTTAAGGCACCTGAAAAAGAGCTTTTCAAGATCTTGGACCATTTAATCTCTGGTAATGATTTTGACGGAAATCTACTCGCTACTATTGGAGAAAGTGACGTTAACGATCTAACACACTACCCTAAAAGAAGTCAAATCTGGGCGGCCATTCCTGAAAATGCTAGACAAAGCTTTCTATCAAGTACTTCGAAGTCAATACTCAATGCGTATTTACTTGGTTCAGTTACAGTGGATGAAATTGAAAGACCAATTTCAGAAATGATAACATCGGATTCGTTTCAATCACAATTTTTAAATGAGAAAAAGGCTGACTTGGAGAGCGTTCTCAAACTTTATGATGGATTCACTGGACTTAATGATGGATTCTTGGCTGATTACATAACCTATTATTCTAAGCACATTTCTGCAGATGAAGCCACGAGGTTGGGTACTTTGGTTAAAAGTAATGGGTTTAAGAATTCCGCTAAAAGGATTTATGATAAATCAAGGTTAAATGATTCTTTCAAACCAGCATATGAAGAGTGTAGTTCACTGGTTGATCATGGTCTATTTGATTTTTTAAAAAGAAAACAAAGTAATTATTCTGAAACGAAAAACGAAAATTTCTCAATGTCGGACATACTTATTATTACAGCAACTGATACTGAGACTTCTGCAGTTTTGGAGAAAGCGAAAGAGAAGTTTTCAAGGGAAGCCGAAGTTTCAATGAAGGGCGAACATGCAGTTAGCTTTCTTGGTGTAATGAATGCTTTTAGAATTTGGCATGCACAGTGCGAGGCTGGTTCTGGAGGACCAGCCGGTTCACAAGCAATAGCTACGGACTTAATTGTTGAGTTTGATCCAAAGTATGTCCTAATGCCTGGAATAGCTTTTGGTTTGAATCAAAAGAAAGAAAAAATAGGTGATATTCTCGTTTCAACTCATGTTCGTTCTTACGAAAAACAAAGAATTGGTAAAAAAAAGAGAATAAATAGGGGAGAGAAAGTGCCTGCCTCATCGTCCCTAGTAAGTGCCTTAAGAACAGTCAAACAAAAGTGGAAAAAAGCCGATATGCATTTTGGAATTATATTGAGCGGAGAAAAATTAGTTGATAATCCAAAGTTTGTTGATCAACTTAAAAGAATTGAACCAGAATCCATAGGAGGTGAGATGGAAGGAGCTGGTTTGTATGCAGCAGCCCACAGAAAAAAAGTAGACTGGATTCTTTTCAAATCTATAGTTGATTGGGGTATGGGCAAAACCGATGAGCATCAGTCTGATTCTTCAAATTATGCCTCCGAGGTGCTTTTTGAAGCACTAGAAGTAATTACTAAATAGCGTCAGCCTATTGATAATTGTGTAATATTATGTTAAGTAGAATCAATTCTCAGTCTAGGTGAGTTAGCAGGGCAAAATACCGAGGGAGCGGTAGGCTGTGTGAGGTTAGTGATTATTTTGCCTAGATTTTTTGTTATTTTTTTATCAATGAAAAAGTAAAAGCCCAGTACTTGAACGATCCTGAAGATAAAAACCAAAAAGAATGAGCAATATAAAAATTAAATCTCCCTATTTAAACCATCCAAACAGGTTAGCCGATGTGATTGCTGCTATACAAGCCTTGGGATCCTACAAGTTTTACAAATTGTCTGTTGAAAAATGGGCAGACAGAATCACTGGCAGCAAGGATGAAGAGAATTGGAAAACTGTGTTCAAGGAACACCCTGAATTTTTTAGATTTGATTCGGATAGAAAACGAGTCTCCTTGGTACTAAGAAGAAATTATAGGAGAAACTATGATGTCGATCTTGAACAGCGTCTTACATATGAAGAACTTCAGGAGTTAAAAACAAAGGATAAATCAAGACTTGACGATCGAATCTCAAGGGAACCACTTAGTAATTCGGACATAGCTATTTTAGTATCGACAGCAATTGACATGCATGCCAGAGCTCTACAACATAAAAAGGAAGTTGAATGGTGGAAACCAGCGATCTTCGGATTACTTGGTGTTATCATTGGAGCTTTAATAAAGGGCTTCATGGAATAGTCAAATTATAGAGCGTTGGCCCGCAAGTGTATCACAGGCAAAATCCTTATCGCTGAGAATCGCGTATTTGAAAACGATCTGAACCATTGCCTTAGACACATTCATATCGAATCTAGAACGAGAATTCAGCAATTTCCCAATTAGAAGAAGATTAAGACATTATGTTAAATAGAAATTCTATTTAGAAAGGCGGGGGGCTGAGAGAATAGCGGGGATGCGTCCGCTTTGTGGGCTAGCCGCATTATTCTCTCTAGATTTTTGCATTCTTTTCATTAATGGAAAAGAATGAGCCACCCGAAGCCTCGGGACGGCTTGAGTGGGATTGTGCGTTAAGAATTTATTCAGTGAATGAATTTAGCGAGAGGCCGGCCTGTAGGGCGAGCATCATTTAGACATGCAACGCCAACACACAGCCAAACAAAGCGATGGCTCGCATGTGTTTTACTCATACGCACGAGCATGCGCACAAGGCCCTCGTGAATCTCCAAACTCGATTTGACAGGCGACCCCGAAGCTTCGGAACTAACGCCTGACAATCGCGTGTACAGAATGAAACTGTATAACAACCCGTATATTCAAACCTACAGAAAGCCTATGCCTGGCAATTCTTATGTAAGGATCAGCGTTCAGAAGGCTTCCGGTAGACGGCTTTAGCAAGTAGCCAGTATGTTGGGCAATCATCGGCATGAGATTGTAGTTGTTTGTCACAGTCGTAATGCTAAAGTGATTGAGAAGTATTAAAACTGATTATATAACAGGCGCTAGTTTGGGAAGGCGAAATTCCCTTAACATAAAACCTAAGGTTATTGTACTGGCGTAGCGATAACTGGTTTTATATTAAATACTGCGCAGGCTCGGTATTATGGGGATTATTGAAATTATGTAACATAATTAATATTATGTAAAATAGATTGTTTTAAGACCTGCACTCCACTGTTAGAACTTTATCAATTATTTTTTGGGCATAAAAAAAGGGACGCTAATGCATCCCTTTAATTTATTTTTATGTGTGTGAATTATTCCCCACCACCTTCTAACTTGTCAATCTTGTCAAGCAACTCATCTCTTTTCTCTGGCATTTTCAGCTGATCGTAAATTGTACTTAACGGACGTAATGCATATAGATCATTAGGATCTACTTCTAACATTTTAATAAACATTGGCATAGATTCTTTGAATTTCTCTACTGCCTGTTGCTTAAGTGCTTCATATTTTGCGTCGTCATCAATCTCAGTATTAGCATTGGTCATGATATCGGCAGCTTGGTTATAGATAGCCGAACCTAATACGTAATAAACATCAGCGTAATCAGGATCTAGCTCTAAAGCTTTCTTAGCGTTCTCTTCAGCTTTTACAAAATCGTCTTTGTTTAGCATTAAGAAAGCTAATGTGTAATAGTTGCCCTTATCAGCATTTCCAGCGGCTACTATTTCCTGTAATCCAGTAACTGCCTCGTCCATTTGATCAGACTCTACTAATACAGTTACTTCGTTAGTACTGTACCATTTGTCGCCTGGGTATAGTTCCTTTCCTCTTCTTATTGCCTCCAATGCTGGCTCGTAATCTTTAGCATTTACAAGCATGCTGATCACAGTTTTTAGTGCATATTCCTTATTGTCATAATCTCCATCGTAGTTCATAACAATCTTGTAGAACTTCATTGCTACTTCGTCAAGATCAGCGTTCTCCGCAGAATAACCTGCAAAAAAGGCTCTTTCTATCACCGTAGGATCCATTTCGTACAATAGATTAAGCATTGGGTGCGCTTTTTCGAAATCTTCTACCTCAAGTGCTTTGTTACTTTCTATAGTTAAGTGGTGTTCTAAAAGACCATAAGCAGTTCCTCCGTCGATCTGTTTTGTAGGATCAAGCGGGTTGAAGATAGGATTCTCCGTTAATTTTGCTTTGTTCTTTTCATCAGACAATTCGATGGCTTTGTTGAATTGCTTCAAACTTTCAGCAGCATCTGCTATGTCATTAAATTCTCCAGCTACATACTTTTGTAGGCTAACTTTACCTAAAACAGTGTATACACTTGGATTGTCTTTGGTTTCGGCATTTTCTGCAGCCTGATTGGCCAAAGTTACAGCTTGTTCATAATCGCCTTTTTTAAAGGCCTTTTCTGCACCTTTCAAGACTTTCTTCTGAGCAAATACGCCCATCGCAAGAATTGATAATGCTAATGTAAATACTAACTTTTTCATGAGTTTCAGTCTCTAGTTTAATCTTCTTTTTTGTCTTCTTGAGATGATTCACCCGAACCATCGGTATTTTCCGGAGTCTCTAATGCTTCGTCTTCACCTTCTATTCGTTCTATTTTTTCAACGGAAGATATAGCGTCTCCATCGTTTAAGCGAATCACACGTACCCCTTGAGTGGCTCTACCCATCACTCGTAATCCACTAACTGAAATCCTTATCGTAATACCAGATTTGTTAATGATCATGAGGTCATCGGTGTCGACAACTTCTTTAATGGCAACCAAGTTACCAGTTTTTTCAGTAATGTTAATGGTTTTGACTCCCTTACCTCCTCTTTTGGTAATTCTATAGTCATCTATGGCAGAGCGCTTACCGTAGCCTTTTTCAGACACTACTAATAGGTTAGCTTCTTCTCTGTTTACACATACCATGCCAACTACCTTATCATCGTCTCCTTCTAGCCTCACGCCTCTTACACCGGCAGCTGTTCTACCCATGGCCCTGGTTTGGTCTTCGTGAAAGTGAACTACCTTTCCTGAGCGCTTACCGATTATGATGTGATTATCACCATTGGTGAGTTTAACCGCCAATAATCTATCCCCTTCATTAATAGTGATTGCATTGATACCATTTGTTCTAGGTCTAGAATATGCCTCAAGACTTGTCTTCTTAATGGTACCTTTTTCAGTACACATAATTACGTAGTTATTATTTACGTAATCTTCATCTTTCAAGTCTCCAACACTGATTACGCCACGAATTTTATCTCCTGGTTCAATGTTAATAAGGTTTTGTACTGGTCTACCTTTAGCCGTTTTACTGCCTTCTGGTAGTTCCCATACTTTTTTCCAGAATACTTTACCGAATTCAGTAAATATCAATAGGTAGTTGTGCGTCATACCCATAAATAAGTATTCCGTGAAGTCATCTTGTTTGGAACCTGCTCCTTTTGATCCTACTCCACCTCTACCTTGTGTTCGGTATTCTGATAGTAATGTTCTTTTAATATACCCTTGATGAGAAATAGTAATCACCATTTCTTCATTAGGAATCATATCTTCTGTTGTAAAATCTTCTGCAGAATGGATAATATCTGTTCTACGCTCATCACCATAACGATCTTTGATTTCAGTCAATTCGTCTTTGATAATGCCCATTCTCAATTCTTCTTTCGCAAGAATCTCTTCCAAATGAGCGATCAATTCCATGAGCTCGTCGTATTCCTTCTGGATTTTCTCTCTTTCAAGACCTGTCAGTCTTTGAAGACGCATTTCCAAAATCGCTTTCGCTTGAATGTCAGACAACTTGAAGTTTTCTATTAAGCCTGCTTTCGCAATCTCAGGATCTCTAGAACTTCTAATTAAATTAATGACTTCATCAAGGTTATCTAAAGCGATTAAGTAACCTTCAAGAATGTGTGCACGTTTTTGTGCTTCTCTTAATTCGTACTCCGTTCTTCTGATCACAACCTCATGTCTGTGATCTACAAAGTGCTTTATTAAGTCTTTGAGGTTCAGTGTATAAGGACGACCTTTTACAAGTGCTACATTATTTACACTAAACGAAGATTGAAGTTGCGTGTATTTGAAAAGGTTGTTCAGTACAACGTTGCCTATCGCGTCTTTCTTAAGCTCATAAACGATACGCATTCCGTTTCTATCCGACTCATCGCGAATATCTGAAATACCTTCAATTTTCTTTTCATTTACAAGACCAGCTGTCTTTTCAATCATGCTGGCTTTGTTCACCTGATATGGAATCTCGGTGACAATGATTTGCTCACGACCTGTTTTAGTTGTTTCTATATCAGCCTTCGCCCTGAGCACTACTCTACCTCTACCTGTTTCCAGGGCAGATTTTACGCCTGTGTAACCGTAGATTGTTCCTCCTGTAGGGAAATCTGGAGCCGTAATGTACGTCATCAACTCACTGATGTCGATATCATTATTATCGATATAAGCATTGATGCCATCTACCACTTCAGTTAAGTTGTGTGGCGCCATGTTAGTGGCCATACCAACAGCAATACCTGAACTACCATTTAAAAGTAGATTGGGCAGCTTCGCTGGCAATACAGTGGGTTCTTTGAGGGAATCATCGAAGTTGAACTGGAAATCAACAGTTTCTTTGTTGATATCAGTTAATAATTCATCGGCAATTCTGCGTAAACGGGCTTCCGTATAACGCATGGCTGCTGGTGAGTCACCATCAACCGAACCAAAGTTTCCTTGTCCGTCGACTAATGGGTAACGTAATGACCATTCTTGGGCCATTCGTACCATTGTGTCGTAAACTGAAGAGTCACCATGTGGGTGATACTTACCGAGAACTTCTCCTACTATTCTTGCTGATTTCTTATATGATTTGTTCCAGTTTACTCCTAGATCGAGCATTCCGTATAAAACCCTTCTGTGAACCGGTTTTAAACCATCTCGAACATCGGGTAATGCTCTTGAAATAATCACCGACATAGAGTAGTCGATGTATGCTCCACGCATCTCATCTTCTATGTTAATCGGAATGATTGTTTCGTTATTTCCGTCTGCCATAAATAACTTAAAAAGTGTAATTAGTTAAGGCAGCAAGATACCAAAAATAATCGGTTTTGAAGGTCAAAAACTAATGCTTTAATTACCTTTCTTCGACTTCTTTTTCTTGGGTTTGGCGAATGAGTATCCTCTCGGTTTTCTACGGACTCTATTTTGACCATATCGTGGGTTCTGTTTCCTATAAAAAGGCCTTCCCCGGTAGATTTTTCCATCGAAAACATGCTCTAATTGTACCTGATCGGCTTGGTACTTATTTCTAGGATATGTTGGGTATTTGAGCAGTAAACCTAAGTCTATGCTGAATAATGAAAACTTATGTTGGGTTGAAATCTGATCGTTTGCAATGGTATAACTTCTTAACTCGAACGAAGACCTGATGTAAGCTTTAAAATACTTCGAGAATTTCTGCTGAAACATAATACCTACGTTGAAAAATGGGTCGTAAGTGATGAGGTCATTGTTGGCATGACTGCTTTTTATCTTCCAGACACCGCCTAATACATCGGCATGGATGGAATAGTCTCCTAGGGTATAGAAGTTATAGCTTACGGAGCCAAAGATTTTGGTTGTACTGAGTTTGGTCCTTGGCAGATTAAAGCCTCTTAAGGCGCTAGCAACATCTTGCGTAGATGTTGCATCGAAATTTAGATTGCCAAAACTGATTCCTCCCCCTATTCTAACCAAGTCTTCATCGGTATAGATTTTCTCCTTTGTAGTTTCGAAATGTTGCTTATCGAGTTTTTTGATACTGAATGATAAGCGGAATGTTAGGGGGTTAATATTTCCCGAATTACTATATCGAAAATCAACGGTATCTGACCGTACGATATGGCTATCGTCGTCGATTCGCTCAATTCCTATTGGCGTAATGTCATTAAACCAGTTGTTATAGGCATTTATAGGGCTTGTGGTACCGTCTTCCTGATCGAGGGGCACAATGTAGAGCTGATCTCCTCTTGGGTCGCGTATAATGGAAGCATCGGTGAATGTGTTGCTATAAGTAAAGTATCCAAAGCCTTTTTCGATGCTAAAATTGAAACGATTAGCAAATTTTCTCAGTGGGTTGACTAACCTTCTTTCGGCTTGTCTCTTCTGTTTTTCTGGGTCTGGTGCCTCTTCTAGAACAAAAGCATCAACATTGGCCTTCTTATTTTTCCTCTTAAAGAGTTGTGCCTCAGCCTGGAATGCCGAAAAACAAGTAAAAAAAATGAGTAGTAATAAAGTGCGCTTTCTAGGCAATGGCTCTTTGTTTCTTATTTAATGGTAAACTAAGGCAATTATTATGGAAGGCATAAAAAAAGACTGCAAAATGCAGTCTCTTTCGTTTTAGAATATATTAAGGTTGATTAAGGTTCTTCTTACATAGCGGCCATAATGCCGTCTACTTTTGCTTTTAAAGCACTATCGCTTTTATAAGCTTTCTTAATAGCATTGTACTGTTTAGCACCTAAAGAATACTTTGCTAGGTTGCTCACTACTGTTCCAGCAGCTTTAGTTCTTGCTTTTACAAGCTTTTGCATCTGACCATAGAAACCTTTTTCTAAGTCAGTAGCGTCAGCAGGTAATTTAGAGACATCGCCTTTAGCAGCTTTATTTAAAGCATCATATCTTTTACCATCAATACCTTCTTGCTGAGCAATGTAGCCATTTACTAGTGGGCTAATTTTTTCAGTAATAGACTTTTGGGCCATTAAAATAATAGCATAATCTTTTACCTCTTGGTCAGTGAAATCCTGCGCACTTACAGTACTAAATGCCATAGCTGAAAACAGCATGGTTAATAATACGGTATTCTTTAATCTTCTCATTTCAATTTTAAATTTTAGTTAAAAGAAAGGGTAGTCAATCCTTCTCTTCAGATAGTTTGTAGTTTAGTTGCTTAATACAGCGATACAAAACAAAGGAATTGTCGAAAACATACAAGCGAAAGTTTGTCAAATTTCGATTTAAGGCAATAATTTTAGGCCTAGTGTCCAATATTTGACGAATAAAATTCAATCATGCGTAAAGTATACTACCTATCCACTTGCGATACTTGTAAAAGAATCATGAAAAGCCTCAACCTTGAAGGTTTTGAAAAACAGGATATTAAAACTGAATCCATTACCACCGAACAAATTGAAGAAATGTATGCGCTTTCGGGTTCCTACGAAAGTTTGTTCAGTAAAGTGGCTAGAAAATACCGTGCCAATGGGTTGCACGAAAGAACTTTAAGTGAAACGGACTTGAAAGGTTTTATACTGGATGAGTATACATTTTTAAAGCGCCCTGTCTTTATTATCGATGATCAGATTTTTATTGGTAACAGTAAAAAGGTTGTAGCCGAACTGGAGACTATTTTAAGTTAGATGCTCTTGAGTTCTTGAATAGTAGCTTGAGGATCGACAGATTTAAATACAAAGCTACCTGCTACTAGAATATCTGCTCCTGCTTCTAGTAATTTGGGTGCATTGTTGATGTTAACGCCTCCGTCTATTTCAATTTGAGTACTCGCATTGTTTTCAGCAATAATCTCTTTAAGCTGCCGAACCTTCTTATAGGTGTTATCAATAAATTTTTGCCCTCCGAAACCTGGGTTTACAGACATTATACATACCAAATCGATATCCTTGATTGTATCTTCTAGTAATTGAACATTGGTATGTGGATTTATGGCCACTCCTGCCCTACAATCCAAAGCTTTTATTTCTTGAAGCGCTCTATGCAAATGATTCGTTGCTTCATAATGAATCGTCAGGTTTGCAGCACCAACATCGCGAAAAGCCTTTAAGTAATTCTCAGGCTTCTCTATCATTAAATGAACATCTAAGGGTTTGTGCGCGTGCCTATTAATAGCTTCACAAACCGGTAAGCCAAATGAAATATTTGGAACAAACAGGCCATCCATGATATCAATATGGATCCAGTCGGCTTGACTTTGGTTTAGCATTTCTACGTCTTCCTGTAGATTGGCAAAGTCTGCTGCTAAAATAGATGGGGCGATTATCGGAGCATTCATTATTCAAATATAATCCAATATTGACCAATAAACTTATCTGGTCTTAATGATCTTTTTCGTGATTAAACCATCTGGGGTAACGAGACGAACCAGTAAAAGACCTGGCCGAACTTTCGATAGGTCAATTTGCTGCTTATTGTTGAATAAGTTCGGGGTAAAAGAAAATCGTTCAACGGTCGATCCATTGCTATTCACCACATTCACACTAATGTCTTCCCCAAAGAAAGCCTCGCTAAAACTTAGCGTTAGGTATGTTAAGTCTGTAGGATTGGGATAAGCGATAACTCCTTCTTCTATCGGTATTAATGCTGCATCAGCAATTTTAGCAGCGGTTTCGAAGAATGGAATTCCGTATCCGAAATCCTGATCCGGGGCTTCTGCCCTATCTGCTGACTGCCTAATGATATCCATTAATTCTAGGTTGGTCTTTTCTGGAAAGGCCTGAACAAGCCCTGCCGAAAGGCCAGCAATTAAGGGCGAAGAAAAAGAGGTTCCGCTTTGAAAGGCAATTGAATTGGAGGAAGTCAATAATTGAGTATTGACTCCTAATGCCACTACGTCTGGTTTTATTCTATTATCTGCAGTTGGACCCGAACTACTGAAACTAGCTAGCGATTCTGTACTATTAATCGCACCTACCGCTAATACATTTTCACTATCTGCCGGGGCTGTCACCGACTGCCAAGAACTGGTTCTTTGATTCCCAGCACTATTTACTAAAAGTATGCCTTTGGAAGCAGCTAGATTCGATGCTCTGGTAATTACAGTGGTGCTGCCATCCATTTGCGACTCTAAATAATCCATTGAAGCATCATCGAATTCGCTATAACCTAGGGACGTATTGATTACATCAACTCCGATACTATCGGCCATTTCAGCGGCAAAAAGCCAATTATATTCTTCAATACGGTATTCACTGGCTTCGTTTTCCGTAACAGCCAGTACAAAAGTTGCCTCAGGTACCGCACCGATCATTTCTCCATCGGCACCAAGAATTGATAATACGCGAAGCCCATGATCATATCGGTTATCTACATTCGCATTATTATCTACATAGTTGAAAGTATGAGCTAATCGATTCTGTTCTAGTATATGATTAAAGGCGGGAATTGAAGTGTAATTTTCAAAACCAGAATCAAAAATGGCTACCATAACGCCTGCTCCTTTATAACCAGCGGCGTGCATGTCGTTGATGCCTAACATTTGATATTGCAACCTTTCTACTCTTGGCGGTTCTATGGGTGATTCCTCTGTGTCTGCCCTTTCACTGGGCCGTTGAGAAAGTATTGCATTTGGGGAAACCAGTTCAACCCGGTCAACAAAACTTAAGGCCAAAACATCATTCACAAAAGCATCTTCCATTTGAACTAGTACAGCGTTCATCCAACGGGTGGTGAAGAAAGTTTCTACGCCTAAAGCGGCCACTCGAGTTACGTAGGTTTTATTAACAGGAATATCTTCTTCCGAAACAGCGACATTATGCTTCAATCGTCGAGAAACAGATCGCTCTGAAAGAAATTCTAATGGTCTGTTTGTTGAATATGTAGTATTGGCCTTGTCTTTAAAAAAGACCATGTATTGTTCTTGACCATGAAGGCTAAGTGATAAAGTGAGGAAGAGTATAAATAAACTAGTTACCTGCTTCATTAGTGGTGCCGTGTGCTATCAGTGTTTCCAAATAGTAACGACCTGACTGCACTATTTCTTGGTTGGCACATGGTCCAACTGAACAGAATTTCACCTGTCGGTATTCTTTCCGTACCAATCCGATACTATCAGCATAAACTTCAGTGCGTTCATCTCTGAATGTGATGGCTAATCCTGCAGCATTTTCGTCATTATCGTCACTTACTTGAATTTCTGTCGCTCTTAAAAATGTATTAAACCCTTGCGTAAAGGGCTCATTAAAAGACAAATACTTTTGTGTGAGTGCTTCTTGCCCATTGAGTAGGTTCCTGTCCCACCTTCGAGTCGTATCAACAGGAAACACCATTTTCTGCAAGGGTATATTGTTTTCTACTGACACGGCTCTTCCAGCTTCCACCCTAGCAGTCCAGATAGAATCTAAGAGCCATGGGTCAGTACTTTGAGTTCTCGTCAGGCGACGTATTATTCTAGATTCTACACCATTCACTGTAAATGGTTCGTCCACTTCTTCTCTTAACTGATATTCCAGTGTATCACTAATTTCTACAGCCGTATAGCGAATTTCATATACATCGTACTCGCGAAACTTGTTTGGTTCTAGAAAGAAATATGTTTTTCCCAAGTCCGGATCTAATGGTGGTTCGGCGGGTGCGTCATCACCTGTACTGCAGGCATAAGTGGTGACTAGTGCAAGGAACAATAGGAATTGAAATTTCAATCGCATTAATGTAAAATTAACAGGTTTAGGGAATGATTAAATAACGAGAAACAACTATTCTTAGCGTTCCTTATTATCAAACTTCTTAATTGGACTACAAGTGTCTTAAAAAAGACCCTAATTTTTCCTGATTGATACTTTACATTTCTTGAAATCAAAACGACTATAGGCTCAAAAGCACATGTATTACTATCAAATTCTATTATTTTTGGGCAAAATTTCAAGTAGACGGATTAAAGAATGGCTTTAAAAACATTTGTAGTTGTAAGCGGCATTAATAACCTCAGCGACGCTCGGTATTGCGCGGGAATGGAGGTAAATGAGTTAGGTTTTAATATTGAGGCTGAAAACTCGAACTACACCGATCCTGACAAGTTTAAGGAAATGACTGATTGGCTTTCAGGCGTTGAATTCGTTGGTGAGGTACTTTCTGAAACCACTGATCTTGTAGAGACTACAAAAAGCTACAACCTAAATGGTATTCAAATAAGTCATCTAAGTCAGGTAAAAGCAGCGATCGCCTTAAATCTGAAGGTAATTTTCAATGCCGATTCTATTGAAATAGCTCAAGCAGCATGGGATGCATCTGGTAAAAGCCTTTCCTATGTTATTTTGAACGGAACGATTTCTACCCCTGATTTAATAGACGTCTCCTTCCCTTTTGTGCTAGCTGAAGGTTTTAATGCGGACACTGTATTAGCTATGCTCGAAACGAATAAGCCCAAAGGCATTTTACTTAAAGGTGGTGATGAAATAAGACCAGGCTATAAAGACTTTGATGAATTGGCTGATATTCTTGAAGTGTTAGAAATTGATGATCTCGCGGAGTAAACTATTCGCCACTCTTATAAAAAAACTCCCTTTAGAAGTTTCTTGTGGTAGTTCCTATTAAATTGAGCTATAAATCAATAAATATGAAACGACTCTTTCTTCTTTGCTTTCTTGTAATTTCTTCCGCTCAACTTTTTGCCCAAGATGAGGTGACTACCTTTATTTTGGTGCGTCATGCAGAAAAATCAAAAGACGACCCTAGAGACCCTAGCCTTTCTGAAGCAGGGGTAAAAAGAGCTGCTGCCTTAAATGCCATGCTTGGCCAGGCTGATATTGCCGCATTATACTCTTCCCCTTATAAGCGTACAAAAAGCACTGTTAAGCCAATTGCAGATGCTAAAGGTCTTGAAATAAACATTTATGACCCGAGAAGCGCTGCTTTTTTAGAAGATATTATGAAAGCACACAGAGGAAAAACTATTGTGATATCTGGTCATTCTAATACTACGCCAAGTGTTGTGAATGCACTGATTGGTAAAGATCAGTTCAAGCAATTATCTGAAAGTGATTTCAGTAAGATTTTTATTGTAAGCGTAACGGAAATCGGAAAAGGTACAGCGACAGTGCTTACTTATTAGAAAAGTGTAATGAAACCTGAGACTAAATCGAGACTCAAATCTGTTTCATTGCTAATTATTGTAGGATTTTATCTGTTTGCAGGCGCCAATCATTTCATCGATCCTGACTTTTATTACCCGTTAATTCCAGCATATTTGCCTTGGGTAAAACCCATTAACGTCATTAGTGGAGTGGCTGAAATTGCATTGGCTTTTGGACTCCTTTATAAGCCTACACGCAGAATTTCTTCCGTTCTGATTATCCTAATGCTCATCGCGTTTATACCTGCGCACATCTATTTTATACAGTTAGGCGGTTGTGTACATGAAGGCTTATGTGTTGCTGCCTGGGTAGCTTGGGCAAGATTGTTAGTGATTCACCCGATTCTTATTGCTTGGGTGTGGTGGCATCGGGAATAGTTTCCACTTTACCGATTTTCAAATAGGCTATCCCTATTAATGAGCTTACAAGTGTAATTAAGAAAAACAGCGATGCTAAGGCTACTGAAGCTGATTCATTCAATAGAAAAATTTCATAGCCAATGGTCATTGTAAGTTCTCGCACCCCAAAACCACCGGGCAGTGATATAGGTAAAGCCGCTAAAACTGATGAAAGTAAAAAGAGTGTAAAATAGTCTACATACCCTGTTTCTACTCCTAACGATTTAAGGATAAGAAAAGCGCAAAGCACTTGTAAAGACTGTACGCCAATGGCTTGGATGTTTGTGATATGACTTACTTTTTTATACGTCGGAAAGATATAATGTACCATAACGTAATAGGCAGGAAAGGCTAGTACTAAACCCAGCCAAAGCAGAAAACCATAACCTTCTAAAGCATCATACGCCGTACCGAGTAACCCAAGTCCACAGCCAAGGAATCCAAGCGCCACTACCCCGCTAATTCTATCCAAAAGCGTGGCCGCTAATAGTTGCTTGACTGGTTTCTTGTAAATTTTATTGAGGAGATAGACTTTGTAACCATCGCCTCCTATTCCTCCTGGCAAAAACTGATTATACAGCATACCTAAATAGTAAAGCTTCAGATTATAAATTTCACTCAGCCTGATTTCAATGGCTTTAAAGAAGTGATTTAACCGAATAGCACTTAGAATCTTAGAAGCATTAAAAGCTAATAGAGCCAGTAGTAACCAACCAATATTTGCTTTTAAAAGACTTGATTTAAGTTCTTCTACATCTATTTCGTCTACCACATAGTAAATGGCAAAAGCGGCAATTGCTATTTGAAGCGTTAGTTTAAGTCCTTTCTTAACTCGCTTGTCCAATGTAGGTTTCTTTCAGGCGATAGACTGTCTTATTTTGAGACTCAAAGTACGTTCTCATCATCAATTCAGCGATAATTCCCACCGTAATAAACTGAATACCCGCTAAAATCATGATACTCCCAAGAAGTAGTAGTGGTCTTCCCCAAATATCTGCTCCTGTAACAAATTTGTAAATCACGAGGTATAAATCGATCATAAAGCCCAAAGCGAACGTGATAATGCCTAATCCACCAAATAAATGCATTGGTCTTCTGAAGTATTTCTGGAAGAAAATCATCAGAATAAGGTCGGCCATTACCTTAAAGGTTCTGTTAATGCCGTATTTAGATTCACCATGAATTCTAGCATGGTGATTCACATCTACTTCGGTCATTTTAGCGCCTTGCAGTTTAGCTAAAACTGGAATGAAACGGTGCAATTCGCCATATAAACCCAGATTTTTAGCAATATCGCTTTTGTAAATTCTCAGCGAACAGCCATAATCAGTAAGTCTAACATCAGTAGTATTACGAATAATCCAATTGGCAATCTTACTTGGGAATTTTCGAAGTACAAAGCCATCTTTTCTATTTGCCCTTACTCCTGCTACCACGTCCATGCCTGATTCCTCAAGTTTGGCCATCATTTTAGGAATATCCGCAGGGTCATTCTGCAAGTCACCATCCATGGTTACTATGAACTCACCCTTGGCGGCTGCAATTCCAGCTGACATTGCAGTACTCTGACCATAGTTTTTATTGAATATCAGGAGTTGAGTTCGCTCATTGGCGACGGACTTGGCATTCTCAACGGTTTTATCCGTAGAACCATCGTCCACTAAAATTAACTCATAGTCTATACCTTCAAGCGCCTCGTATTCTTTCTGGCACAATGGAATGACATTATCTTCCTCGTTGTAAACGGTAACTACAACCGATAGCTTCATACTCTAAATTTGAACTGCAAAGTAAATGAGTTCTATCTCAAATACCTAAAAGGTTTTTATACTTCAATTGAAGCGACTGGTATTGAATAACAGACAATTGTTTAGCTTTGCCAATTCATGAGCAAACATCTTTCACTTGCGATAATTATTGCCTTAGCCATAGCCGTTTCTTACGCGAATATCGGTGGCTTAGATGTTTATGCTTTAGATGAGGCGAAAAATGCAGAAGCAGCTCGTGCAATGTTCGTTTCTGGTGATTATATAGTGCCTTATTATAATGGCGAATTGAGGACAGACAAGCCTTCTCTTCATTACTATTTTATGTCTGCTGGCTACAGCATTTTTGGCGTAAATGCTTTTGGAGCAAGATTCTTTTCTTCTCTAATGGGTGTGTTAACCATTCTAATCACCTTTCTTTTCGTTAAAAAGAATTTCAATGAAAAAGCTGCAGTAAGTGCAGCATTAGTGCTTATTGCTTCGCTGCATTTTAATTTCCAGTTTCATATGTCGGTTCCCGATCCGTATTTGATCTTTTTCATTACGTGGGCGTTTTATTCTTTTTATGAAGCTTACAAAACAGGGAATAAATGGCAGCTTCTCGCCTATTATTTCGCCATTGGGTTTGGAATTCTGACTAAAGGACCAATTGCTGTAGCCTTACCGGGTGCTACAGCATTGCTATTTCTCATTCTCAATAGAGACTTTAATTGGAAAACCATCTGGAGGCTTCAACCTTTTGGAGGCATTGCGCTGTCCTTACTAGTAGCATTTCCATGGTATTATAAAGTGCATATGGCCACCGATGGTCAATGGACTGATGACTTTTTCTTTAAACATAATTTATCACGTTATTCTGAGGCAATGGAAGGTCATGAAGGGCTTTTCCTATTAACTTTCGCCTTTGTTTTCGTGCTTGGGATGATGACTTATTTGCCTTTTGTATTCCAATCACTAAAGCACACTTGGAAAAACAGAAGTAATGACGCCTTATTGTATTGTGGTATCGCGTTCGCTTTTATTGTTATTTTCTTTGCTTCGTCAAGCACGAAGCTACCAAACTATACGGTGCCGGCCTACCCTGTTTTAGCGGTATTGGTTGGGGTATATATCCATCAATTAACTAATAAGTGGTTTGATAGCTTAGGCAATCGCATTGGGCTGATAAGCTACTGCATTTTCTTAATTGGCTTTCCAGTGGGTATTTACTTTGGAATAGCGCAAGACAAAACGATTTTTGGACTGACTGATTTGAGTTACTATTTCACCCTACTATCATTAGCGGGTATACTCATGCTGTATTTTGCCTTTGTAAAAAGGGATATTCATACGGTGCTCCGTGTAAATGTTTCAGCATGGATAGTCATGATCATTCTGTTCTTTTCTGTTATTTTTCCTGAAGTCGACGCGAAGAATCCAGTTAGACAATTAGTGCCTGAAATGGATAGAAACGCCAAAATTATCTCCTATCAAAGGGTAAATGCAGCCTTTATTTTTGAATTAGAAAGGGAAGTAACTCGCTTTGTAGATCTAGAAGAAATTAGAAAGATTGTCAATACCTATGATAAGGGCTATGTAATTTCCAGAACTACTTATCGTGATGAATTAGAACAAATTTCTGGACTTATTTATCAGGCAGAAGCGCGCGATATGTTCGAAAATCCTACTTCGTTGATCATGAAATGGGATAGATCGAAATAGTCTTATCGCTTGATCAAGCCACCTTTCAGCTTCTCGTTATCCGATTGTTTCTTGAAAATCCGGTAGGCCAATAATACAGATAAAATACCAAAGAGACTTCCCACATAGATATCTCGTGCAAAGTGTTGAAGTAAGTATACTCTAGAAAAACCTACTAAAACAGCGGTAATAAATAGTGCTACCCTTGCCCATTCATTTTTAATGATGAGTATTAAAAAGAAGAAGAGTGTAAAACCAGATGCCGTATGTCCAGATGGAAAACTGTCGTATCCTCTTACGGTTACCCCTTCTACAAAATTCAAGACCTCAATCTGATCTGCAAAGAAAGTTTTAGGTCTTGGTTCACCTGCCGAAAGCCATTGCTTGAAAATATGTACAAACACTGTCTGGAACGCAACTGCAATAATGAACATCAGAAAACGATAATAATTGGTCAACAATAAAACCAAGCCTAAAACACCCAAAAGCACGCCATCGCCCAGATATGTCCAGTATTTGAAGAATAAATCGAGTGTATTATTATGATTCTTATTGAACCATAGGACAATGTCGCCGTGGGCCGTCATAACTAGAACAACACCAAAAATGACAAGGTATGCGGTTGTTAGCCAATTAACTTTTGTTCCGAAGATTGTATCTGATTTCATCTCTTAAACCTGAATTTCATGTATTTAATTGGTTCTCCCAAATCAAGATATTTCTGTTCAAAATTCGTTTTAATACCGTGATGATCATCAATGTAATCGGAATTATAGAGGTCGAACGTATACTCTAAATCGATAATATCGGTTCTCTCTTTCAGTACCTCCAATGTATATTCAAAAAGGCCAGTATTATCAGTTTTGAAGAATACCTGACCTTGTGGTTTGAGCAAACCCTTGTACATATTCAAAAACCGAGGTGATGTCAAACGACGTTTCTCATCTCTGTCTTTCGGCCTAGGATCAGGAAAAGTGATCCAGAGTGTATCTATTTCTGCAGGTGCAAAGAAGCCATCAATATTATGGATTAAAGTCCTTAGAAAGGCCACTTGCTCCAATTTAAGATCAATAGCTTGTTTACTCCCCACCCACAAGCGATCACCTTTTATATCAACACCAATAAAGTTTCTTTCTTTAAATACCTTAGCTAGTCCAATGGTGTACTCGCCTTTGCCACAGCCCATTTCCACGGTAATTGGCCAATCATTTTTGAAATGCTTTGTATTCCAATGGCCTTTAAGCTCATTGAAATTTTCATCACCATCCTGTAAAATGTTAGGCAACTCTTTATTCTCGTGAAAACGCTTTTTCTTGGCTCTTGGCATTTTATAATCCGTCAATTTCGGCTACAACAAAGGTACTTCCTCCTACGAAAACAAGGTCTTCTTTATTTGCCAATGGTGTAACACTATTAATTGCCTCATTAACATCGCCAATATAATTGGCATGAATACCTAAGGCATTGGCCAATTGCTCTATTTGTTCCAGTGGCATGGCCCTTGGAATATTAGCCATACAAAAAGTCAATTGATATGTTTTTGGAATTAATGTGAGTAGATCTTTCACATTTTTGTCATTTACAAAACCTAAAACCATATGAACATTTGGTATTGAGAGACTTGCTATTTGATCAAGTATTAGCTGAAACCCCTCTTTATTATGTCCTGTATCACAGATGGTTAAAGGCGATTCATTCAAAGTTTGCCAACGTCCTTTTAGTCCTGTAAGCTCAACAACATTGTTAAGTCCTTCCTTTGTGGCATCTTCAGTAATATCCCAACCGTTGGTGCTCAATACATCAAGCGTAGTCAGTACTCCTGGTACATTCTTTCGCTGATAGAAACCCTCTAGGTCTGTGTTAAGACTGTTCTTCTCGCGATCGGCATAGATAAGATCAGAATTCGTTTGTGCGGCTTTCTTCTCAAAAACGGGATTAATTTCATCATTGCCTTCACTAATCACAACAGGTACATTTGGCTTAATAATTCCAGCCTTTTCTCCTGCAATTTCAGGCAATGTGCTCCCCAACATATCCATGTGATCATATCCTATATTCGTGATTAATGAAACTTCAGGAGTAATTATGTTGGTAGAGTCTAGTCTACCGCCTAGCCCCACTTCAACCACGGCTATATCAACTTCTTCCTTAGAAAAGTAATCAAAAGCCATCGCAACGGTCATTTCAAAAAATGAGGGCTTTATCCGATCGATATGGGGTTTATTTTTCACAACAAAATCAACAACCTCTTCTTCAGCAATAGGTCTACCGTTTATTTTAATGCGTTCTGTGAAGCTTTTTAAGTGTGGCGAAGTATAGAGTCCTACTTTGTAACCGGCCTGTTGAAGCACAGCTGCAAGCATATGAGCGGAGCTGCCTTTTCCATTAGTGCCTGCCACATGTACACTTTTGAAGTTCTTATACGGGTTGCCAAGTGCCTTGCAAAGATCTAGGGTGTTGGAAAGATCTTTCTTGAATGCCTTCTTACCATCCCTTTGGTACATGGGTAAGGCATTAAATAGAAAGTCAAGCGCCTCCTGATAATTCATGTCGCGAAGATAATATATGTTACAGATAATACTGTAAATGTGCCCTTAGGCTAATTAAGAGATTTCTTCGTTAAAATCGCCCTCATCCAATTCAAGTGATTTAACCGGTTGAATCGCATTGCCTGCAATACCTTTTACCGATCCGTACATATCGATAGTATTGTTGACCACTTTATCGATTTGTTTTTCTCTTTCTTTCCAAATTCTAGCCATCGCCCTTTTCTCACTATCCAAGGCATTTTTCATAGAAGTAAATCCTTCCACAATGGCTTCTACCTGCATCCTGAAAGTACTGCTTGTTAAGAAGTCATAAAGCATATGCATTTTATCGCCTTTGTTCTCTTGCGAGCCTACGGCAATGTTCACCTGAACAATTTGATCTCTTAATACTGCGCAAAGGCCTTTAAATTCATCGTAGTTACAAATCCAGATACCATCGCGCAAGCCCATACGATCCATATCCGATGGCATAACTTCAGTAACTAATACGCCAATATTTGCGCCTTTTTCTCGGATATCGGCTTTAAATTTCTCAATCCAGCTAGGCTGAAAATCTTTGGTTCTTTTACTTTCATAGTAAATGGTACCGCAGTTTTGAATGCTTCTGGTATTTACTATTTGAATGCAATCGCCACCGCGTGCACCTTTCTTAATTTCTTCAATACTATCCAAAGGAAACTGATTGGCAAGCCATTCTTCAATGGCTAATTCTTGAACTTCGCCTTGCAATTGCATGGAGCCCTGCTCTTGCTTACGCTTCATCTCTTCAGTCAAGCGTTTCTGGTCTTCGAGCTGTTTTTGCATTTCTTTAAACCGCAGCTCATTCTTTTCTTCTTCGGCTTTCTTTATTTTTTCTTTTTCGCCTAATAGCGTTTCATTAAGCTTCTTTTGTGCTTCGGCTTCAGCGGCTTCTTTCAGTTCGCTTTTTTCTCTTTTTAGTTTTTCAATTTCTGCCTTAGTTCGGTTGAGTTCTTTGATTTGCTCAGACTTTTCGTTGAGTTCTTTTTGTAAGGTTTGAAATTGATCGGATTGTTCTTCCGCAAGTTTTGTTTTCAAGCGTTCTTCAATGCCTTTTCTATCTTCTCTTAACTGTTTTTCAAGCCTATCTTTAAAGAGCTCGTTTTCTTGCTTCTTCTTTTCTTCAAATGCTGCTTTTTCTTGATTCAAAGACTCAAATTCCGATGCAAACTTGTTCTTTTCAGCCTGTAGTTGTTCTTGAAATTGCTGTTTGTATTTGTCTTCCAGCTGATGGGATAGTATGTCTTGTACATCAATTGATGTGTTACAATTGGGGCATTTAATATTAGTTTGATCGTTCATTAAGGGGATGATTGATTATGCTGTCTGCAAAAGATAAAGTTAGCATCCTTGATAAAAAAACAGCAGGCTCTTACGTGTTTATGTTTCGGTTTTGCTAAGAAAATCGAAAAGCCTCAACTTTTTAGAATTGAAAAGCTTAATTCATCTCACTTTGCTCAGCTAGATGGCCGATGCTTATTTAAGCGATATTCTAGAGGTGAATTTTGATGTCTCTGATACTAATTATTTGAACTTGATTAACTAGAACTTCTAGTTGGTTTTAATCACAAAGGTTACTTCTCCTTTTGAAATTGGGGCAGGTGCTTTGGAGGTATCAGTTTGCCTAAAGCTAAGCTTGAGTACTTGTTTCTTATAGAATTCGACAATGGTATTGTCGCTTATAGTTGTACCAGGTACTACTGAAACGTTCAACACTTTGCCTCTGTCATCTACATCGATCGCAAACTTGATAATGCCATCGATCTGAGAATCGTCTTTTTCAGTAGGAGGTCTTTCCCATTTCCATCCGTCAAGACTATAGCTTACCCCGATATCTTCACCGCCGGGATTGGTGCCTTGGGTTTCTTTATTGCCTTCAGGATTCCCTTGATTTCCTTTTTTATCAGGATACTCACCTTGATTGTTTGAAGTTGGCTTTTTAGAATCCGTATTGGTCTTTTTACCACCCATAAGTGCTCTAGAATCTAAAACAGGCTTAGGCTTTGGTGCAGGCTTAACTTCCTCTTTCTTTTCTTCTTCCACTATCTTTGGCGGAACAACTTCTTCTTTTTTCTCTTCTACTACCTCTTCCTTCTTCTCCTCTACTTTTACTTCACTTTCAACCGGCGTCACCACAGGTTTCTCAATTACTTCCTCTTGAACAACAGGTTTTTCTTCTTGAACCTCTTCAACTTTAACAGGATCGGGAATTACTTCTTCTTGCACTTCCGTTTGCTCCTCTTCTACAGGGTCTATTTCTTCTTGCGTTTCAACTTCCACTGTTTCTGCTTCTACCTCAGCATCTGGTGGAGTAACTTCTTCGGACTCTTCTGCCAGTGCTTCTGCTTCTTTTTCAACATCGCCACCGCCTTCTTCTTCAAAACCGAAATTCAATTCTATACCATATTCAGGAGTTGGTGGATCTGGAGGACTCCAGGCTACTAAAATGATCAATAGCAGAACAACCAATGCATGAATTGCAGTGGTCATTATAATGCTAAATTTCTTATCCTTTTTCTCCTGTTCAGACATGCTATTCAGGTTTTGTTACCAAAATTGTCTTTTGCTTTAGTTTGGCGGCAATTCCACCAACCCTTGCCATATGACCTACGGGAACTGACTGATCAATGTTTAAACTCAAGGTCCCTTCTTCTCCATTCACTAACCTTGCCAATTCCGATTCAAAGCTATCTGCAGTGATATCCTTTTGGTTCAATCGGTACTGTAAGTCTTCTGTTATGGTCAGACTGTTCTTTTGTAATACGATTGAAGATGAAGCTGCAGATGGCAGGTTTACTACTAAGCCTGAAGGCGTAATGAACGAAGATGTCAGCATAAAGAATATCAATAATAAAAACACGATATCCGTCATAGACGACATGCTGAATGCTGAATCTACTTTATGTTTTGATTTAATATCCATTATGTCGGCTCTTGTAATAAGTCAATAAAGTCGATTGAAGTATATTCCATGTAGTGAATAGCCTTCTGTACCTTGGAAACCAAGTAGTTATAACCTAAGTAGGCTATAATTCCTACTACAAGACCTGCAGCCGTGGTAATCATAGCCTCATAAATACCTGTAGATAGCAATTTAGGGCTTACTGAGCCTTCTTCTTGTGCGATGGATATAAAGGCTTGTATCATCCCTGAAACAGTTCCTAAAAAGCCAATCATTGGCGCAGCACCTGCAGTGGTAGCTAAAAGAGAAAGGTTCTTTTCTAGTTTATAGACTTCAATTTTTCCCACATTTTCAATTGAGGCTTCAATTGTTTTAAGTGGGCTACCGATTCTGTGTATTCCCTTTTCTATCATTTTAGCAATTGGGGAATCGGTTTGGGAACATAAAAGTTTCGCGCCATTTACATCGCCGCTACCTACTAAGTCTTTAATCTTATCCATGAATTCGAACGGTGTTTTCGCTGCTCTATTCAAGTTCCTAAGTCTTTCAAAGAAAATATAAATCGCTACAATGGATAGCGCTAGGATTGGGATTAACCAAAACCCGCCTTTGAGAATTAACTCAAAGAAAAATAAAGTTCCTTCTCCATCTGCCGCTACACCTGTTGTGTCGGCTCCATTCAATTGTTGTAAAATCACCATTTTAATATTTCAATACCCAGATATTTTGACCGTAATCTTCTACTAGTGTTTCTCGTTCTTCAAATGCTACAGCACGGCTATCACTTACTGCGACACCCACTCTGTGCAAAGTAAAATCACCCGAAGGCTCTATCATGTATGCGTTAATTCCCGAAGCAACAATTTTATTCGCTTCATCCAAGGCAAGGTCATCATCGAAAAAACTACCAATAACAACATAGAAACGTCCGTCAGGAGCAGAAATTGTTACTATTTCAGGCTTAGTCTCTACTTCCTGAACTTCTTCCACAACTGGCGCTGGTTCTTCTGGCTCAGGAGTTTCCTGAACAGGTTGCTCTTCTACTTCTGTTTTAACTGGCGGAGCAGGCTCTTCTACTTCAGCCTTATCAAATATTAAAAAATAGGCAGCTGCTGCAGCCAAAATGATAACAATAAATACGACAAGACCTGTATTATTACTTTTCTTCTCCTCTTTAGGGCCTTCCTTAGGGGCTGTAGTTGTTGCAGGCTCAGTTTTAACTGGTGGAACTACAGGTTTTTCTTCTTCTTTTTTAGGTGCTGAAACAGTTGATGCTTTTGTAGTTGCATCTGGCAGCGGAACTGCCTTCACTTCAGTTTTCTCTGTTGGTTTTGCCGTTGCTGTTTTTACTGCCTTTGGTTTAGGCTTAGATACCGTCGCTTTTGCTTTGGGCTTTGGAGTAGTTTTAGGTTTTGGTGCCGCTTTCTTTTTAGCGACTGGTTTTTTCTTTGGCGCAGCTTTCGGTGTCGCTGGTTCTATCTCCTTAATTTCAATGGCATCATCTAAGGGATCCAGTGAGATGTCATCTAATCCAAAATCATCATCCACTGGAGGTTTAGGAGATTTCGGCACAGGCTTTTTCTTAACAGGTGCTTTTTTAGCAGCTGTTGTTTTTTTTGCTGTCGTGGTACTCTTCTTTGGTGTTGACTTAGTTGTCCCGCTTGTTGTTTTTTTATCCTCATTAGGATCGGTATTCTTTTTTGCGGCCATTATTATTCAGGTTGATGAATCGAATCTTAAGTTAATAAAATATATGATGGGCACCGGACCAGAAAATTAGAATGAAACGGAAATACCGCCTAAAAATTGAATACCTCGCGATGGGTAATTCAGATATCTTTGGTAATTGGTGCCGAATAGGTTATTTAACTTCAAAAATACACCAAATTGTTGATTTAGTTGATACCGTCCTCCCAAATTTAAATCAAGGATATCGTCTAAGTCAAATGCCTCTCCTGTTTCTCCATTTAAAGCTTTTAAGCCACCTAAGTAGTACACATCTGCTGTTACCGAAAGGTTTTCTATCGGGAAGAACGTGTTGTGGAATGCAGTTTTAAAAGTGGGTAAGTGCCAAGCTTCTGCCAAGTTTGGAGAAGTAGCGCTCAAGTCATAATTGTAGAAGTCGAAACGTAAAGAAGACCTTACTTGCCCCTCTTGCTCATAATTTATCTCAGAGAAGATATTCAAACGATCGGTAGTACCATCGTCATAGAGAATTTCAAAGCGTGATGAGTCAGAGGCAGCATTCGTAATCAACTGAAGATTATTCAATGATGCTAATGATGCTCCGGCATTTAGTCTTAAGCCTTTAGATAAGTCTAATTCTACTCCACCATAAATATCACTTTCCTTTTCTGTATTTCTTAAATCGAAAGCGGCTCGTAAAAATGGGTTCTGTGTGATGGTTGATTCTAATGAGTTCATCATAACGGTACCTTCATACCCAGCATAAACTCTTAAACCAGTGTTAACACTGAAACTACCTTCCACAACTGGATAGATTGACATTCCATTGCCAGAATCATTATCGCCGGCAAAGTTTACTCCACCTGTAAGTGTGAAACCAGTACCTGTGTAATACAACCGTGGTTGAAGGTTTAAGTAATTCCTGTTTACATCAATGGTCGCATCTTCTCTTTTAGAGAGAATGGCTAGTGCATTCAAAGAGACTTTAATGTTCTCTGATAATTTATAATCAGCAGATACGTCGAAATTAAATTTATTCTCTTTTGCCGCTAGATCATCACTAAAGAATACCCAGTCGGTGTTGAAACTATAGTTTAAATCCTGATCGCGTTCTGTTTTCTCTACGCCTACATTGGCTGAAAAACGACTGAATTTTTGCTCAATTGCATCGCTCGTTAGATCTAAAACTGGATTATAGCCGAAGAAATGCACTTTCTGTTGGCTGTAGTTTAGGCTTCCTGATATGGTATTTAGGCCGTTGAAAAACTTTCCGCCAATCGCTGCCTCGGTTTTACCACTTCCTGAGTTCTCATCGAAAACTGGACCTGTACGAGATGAAAGGTGTCTCACGTAAAGGTTAAAAACGTAATCTTCGCTTTTTTTAGAACCTAAATAGCCTTCAAAGTAAGGTGTGCCAAAATTGCCGTAACCTGCTTTTACATAATTTGTGGTAAAATCAGTAGCCGGTTTGCTAGATCTATAGTTTGCCGTTTGAAAAAAGGGTTCTAATGGATTTAAGCTGTAATTAAACTTTTTAAAGAGGTAACTCTGCTTTGTAGCTACTCTGTTGACCGGCAATTGTGGAATCTTCTCAAAGTTCCTCGTCGCTGGTGGTAAAACTATCTTTCTATCCTTACGAATTACAATTTCAGCCTCTTCTTCTAGTCTGCCTGCTCCGCCTTGCGCAAAGGCTTGAAGTGTTACAAAAGAGCAAAGTAAAATGATTGATAATGACCTTTTCATTATTGGTTTCCTCCTTTATTTTGAGTTGTATCTTGACCTGCGGCTTCTTGTTCTGCTAAAGCAGCTTCAAGTTTCTCAATTTCGACGAGTTTAGTTTTCGCTTCATTCAAAACAGTTTCAATGATGGCGTTTTCTATAATTGAGTTCACAGTGCCTTTTGCTTGAAATAATTCATCTAAGGCTATATAGTTATCCGCCACTAATAAAAATGCTTTACCTAGCCATTCATCATACTCACCAAAGCTTTCGCTGAACTCAAATAACGTATTCAAAGATTGTTGATACTGTTTCTGTTGATAGAAAATCTTACCTAGTAAAAACTGAGCTTCTGCACCATATTGATCTTTAGAAGAATTAATGGTAGTCAGTAGCTGATCGATCGCTTCATCGAAATTTCCTTCACTATATGCCGATTTGGCGAGATAGAGCTGTGCCCTATTGGTAGCATCTTGAGAGATATTTCCTTTCGTGAGAATGTTATTAGCATAAACTCTCATTTTAGTAAAATCTCCCAGCTTAAAGTAAGCATCTAACAAGCCAACCCAAGCATCGTTTTCTTGACGCTTACTCCTTGCAATACCTTCTAGTTTGGTATAGTAATTTGCAGCCTCTTGAAAATCGCCTGCTTTAATCTGCAATTCACCAATTCTTTGGAAAACTACATCCATGTCATTGATTTCAGAGGCTCTGTCTAATTCATAATAAATTGTTAGGGCTTTCTCACTTTCAGACAGTCTGTAATGACTTTCTGCCCTGAAGAACTTGGCTTGATGCCTCAGAGGGCTTTGTCCATAACTCTTCTCATAATCTTCAAATGCCCCAATAGCCGCGCTATACTCACCACTATAATATTTGTTTTTAGCCGCTTCTAATTCTATCGTTTCTAGAGATTCATTATCAGGGTTTGCACTTCTGTACTTGGCTAGGTACTGATCGAATTCCAGCACCTTATTATTGAGTTTTAGAGTGTTCTGAAGCCCTAATAACGCACTGTTAGCCACTTTACTGGTTACATATTTATTAAGGATTGTTTTGTAGTCCTCTTCTGCTTTATCCAATTCATTTAAATTGAAATAAGCCAAGGCTCTACTTTCAAAAGCATAAGGTATAAATGGACTTTGATCCAGGCGCTCAATCACTCGGGTGAAGCCAATAATAGAAGCTCTAAAATCATTTGCTTCTAGTTGGATTTGAGCCTTTTTGTATATCGCATCATCATAATATCGCGATTGACTGTATCGATTAATGACAATGTCCAATGCTTGGATGGCTTCCGAACTTTTATTCTGGAAATCGCGAACAACTCCTTTTTGGAAGTATGCATAGTCAACATTTGGGTTATTGTTATCTATCGCTCTTTGATAGTAAGAAATCGCAGTGGCATATTCTTTATCTACATAGTAGCAGTCTGCTAAGCGAAGGATAGCGTCGTTATAATTCAGTCTATCCTTTTTGTTCTGGAGTGCATCAACATATCGTTTTAAATAGACTCTTGCTCGACTATAATCTTGCGTATTATAGTAAGCATAACCCATTCCATAATTTGCTTTCAGGTAGTATTCTGAATTTCTATTCCGTGTGTCGAACACTTTTTGATAAGAATTAATAGCAGAAGCATAGTTTCTAGATGTAGCTTCTGCTTCTGCTTTCCAGAAAAGCGCTCCGGTTTCAAGCTCTTTATCAACCCGATATCTTAAAGATTTATCGAATAACTGAATGGCAGTCTTATACTTTGCCGTATTGAAATATTCTGTTCCTTTATAAAAGGTCACTTTCTGATAAGCCTGCTTTATTCTATCTGTTTTATTCTCAATACGTTCTATAAACGTGATTGCGCGCAGGAAGTCATTTGTATTTAAAAAGGCTTCTGACAATAGATTATTCGCCTCTGGTACATAAGATGATGTTGGGTAATTCTTTATGAATCTGTCTAGTGCCCCAATTGCAATGGAGTATTTTTTGGCTTCGAAGTTTACTTTGGCATAATTAAACGCCGATTCTTCTTGAATGCTTTCGTTAAACGGAAGTTTACTCGCTTTGTCGAAAGCAGCAATAGCAAAAAGATAGTTCTCTTGTTCTACATAAAGCTGGCCTAAGTAATAAGAAGCATTTTGAGCGATTGTATCTTCTTTTAAACCTACCCTTTTAAAATCTTCTATGGCCGCTTCTGCATTTCCTAGGGTAAAATTTGAGTAAGCCATTCTATAAAGCGTCTCTTCCGTTATACTCTTTCCAGCGATTTGTCGGTAAAGGCCATAGAATTCAATGGCTTCTTCGTAACGTTCTTGATTGTAAGCTGATTCTGCCGCTAACTGATAAATCTGATAGAGATAATCAGTTCTTCTGCTTTCCGTCCCTATATCCTTAAATTTACCTGCATAAGCGAGTACTTCACCATAACGCTTCTGCTTATAGTAAGCACTGGTAATCATAATCGGTACGCGGAATTGGTATTTTGGACTTGTTTCTGATCGTTTTAAGTCTACCAATACCTTATCATAGTTAGCATCTAAATAAGCTAAGAAACCCGAATAGTAGTTTGCATCGGCATAGTATGGACTCTCTTGCTGTTTGGCTAAGTCGAAATATTCAATGGCTTCAGTTTTCTTGTTCAAGCTAAACGCCGAGTAAGCGATCTTAAAATTGGTTTCTGATCGCTCATTGTTATCTAAAACACTAGTATTGGCCAGTTTTAAGTACTTATTGGCGGTTCCGTAGTCCTTGGACTCAAATGCATTGATACCTAGGTTAAAATAAGCCTTAGATGCTTTTGGGTGGTTAGGACGCTTTGCAACGAAATCGGAAATAAGTTGAGTACCATCGGGGTTATTTAGGTTTAGCGCACAGTAGGCAACGTAGTATTCTGAATCTGCCTTTTTAATCTCATCTGTTCCTACTGCTAAGTATCTTTCGAATTGTTCTCGTGCCGCGCTAAATTTTTGCTTATCAAACAATTCTAGTCCAAAACGATAGTATTGGTTTTCGTTGTTTTGATGTAGCGTACTTTGAGCTGTTAATGACCCGAGCGCAATGAAAGAGATGCTGAATAAAAAAATTATCTTCCTCATCAATTTAATTTTTGCTCACTTTTACTCTAAACTCTTTTTGGCATTGATTATTGTCAGCTACTTGACTGACTATCTCAATGCATCAATTTAAATACTAATTCTTTCAATACCTCTTCTTCGCGTATTGCACCTGAATTCACTCCTTTCGACCTTAAATCAGCTTCTCTTAAGTGGCTAATATTTTGAATAACTTTTCCTAAGGCATAATGCGATGCAGCCATTTTATATTCCTTTACCACAAATGGTGGTACACCTATAGCCCTCGCTAAACCTGAATCTGATTTGTCTTTGGCGCTATGCACTAACAAAAGTTTGGTGTGATAAGAGTAAAGCAAGGCCACCATCGGAATTATTGAATGTGCCCTAATATTTGCTGAAAAATAGTTGACAATCCTATTTGCTTTTAGAATATCTCGCGATGAGATAGCTTTCTGCAATTCAAAAACATTATAGTCTTTGTTAATACCAACATACTTTTGAATATGATCTTCGGTGATCTGCTCTCCTTCTGCCAAATTGATGGCTACCTTACCAATCTCATTGCTCAAACGTTCTAAGTTTGTACCGATATAATCGGCTAGCATTTGAACGGATGGATAATTAATGTTTAAGCCCTTACCTTTCACATAGCCTTCAATCCAACCAGGTAATTCATAATCTCTTAGCTTAGTAGTGGTCACCAGCAAAGACTTTTTGTTCAAAGCCTTAGACAACGGCTTTCTTCCATCTACTTTCTTATGCTTATGGGCAAAAACGAGTACTGTAGAAGGCACAGGATTGTCCAAATAGTCCATTAACAGCTTTTGACCATCTTCCTTATTCAGGTCGGGAATTTCTTTGGCTTCTTTAACCAATACCAATTGCCGTTCGGCCATCATTGGAAAACGCCTGGCATTTGTGATAATCTGACTCATATTGGCATCCTTGCCATACATAACCGTTTGGTTAAAACCTCTTTCGGCTTCTGGCAAACAATTGTCTTCAATAAAATCTGAAATTTGGTCGATGTAGAAGGATTCTTCTCCCTGAAGGAAGTAAACCGGTGCGTACTTTCCGGACTTCAAATCACTTAATACCTGATCAGGATGCTGACTCATAGACTTGAAGTCAAATATAGTTACTCGAATCTATTTTTCGGTAGAATGAACTAAGACTTTTATGAGCTGTTTATATTTGAATTAAAATTGAGGATATGTCTTTGGAGTTAATTCAAAAAGGAGTCGATTGTTGCAGGAATAATGCATATGAAAAAGGGATAGAATTTTTCAATTCAGCATTAAAAGAGTACCCTGATCATATTGAGGCTTTATACAATAGAGCGCGCGCTTATTCTAAAGTGGACGAACTTGAAAAATCACTGAATGACTTTAAAAGGCTAGTAGAAATACAACCTTTAAATCCTTCTTTCATAGGAGATTATGCCGTAGCTCTTCATTTAAACAATAAGAACGATGAAGCGAGCATTCAGTTTGAAAAGGCCCTTCAATTAGAACCTGAAAACCCTTATCGTTATTCTTCCAGAGCCTTCTTTAAAGATAGAATTGGCGATCATGAAGGTGCACTTCTAGACTACGATAAAGCTATCGCTCTAGACCCTGAAGATGCCATTGCCATAAACAATAGAGGTTTGGTAGAAGAAAAACTAGGTTATGCTGAACGGGCAAAGAAAAGTTTTGAGAAGTCGAATGACTTGGTTGGATACAAGCCAGACGTCGAAAAGGAAATAAAACCCGAACCAAAGATAGAACCACCTAAAGCGTCTGCTACTAAGGCTGAGGTGTTAAAAACACTATTGACAAAGGATGGCCTAAAAGACTTCGGTAAGTTTACCGCTAATCTATTCAAGCCTAAAAAGTAACCCATTTTAATGATTAACTTGAAAGCACCATTAGACAGATACCAAAAAGAAGAAAAATGAAAAAACTCATTATTACATCTATCGCTTTAATCTTTACCACGGGTCTTTTGGCTCAAGTGAAAAAGGAAGATCAAATAAAATCTGCCATGTGGGCTGCTCCAGAGGCGGCACGAGAAGGTGCTCATGTTTATGGCTTCGATAAGGATGGAAGCTTCGTAACGCTACGAGAGGGTACCAACAACTTTATAGTACGCTCTGATGATCCTAACAAGGAAGGTTTCGAAATAGTATGCTACCCGAAAGATGTTGAGCCGTTTATGGCTAGAGGACGTGAATTAAAAGCAGAAGGTAAATCTCGAGGAGAAATTTTCGATATCCGTGAAAAAGAAATGATGAACGGAACGCTCCAAAAACCAGGCTATGGTTCTACACTTCAGATATATAGAGGTGCTGACGCTCGATACAACCCTGAATCGGGTAAAGTTGAAGGCGGTGAATATCGCTATGTAATCTACACTCCTTTGGCTACTGCGAAAACAACTGGTTTGCCAGAAAAACCAAATGGTGCAGGTCATCCTTGGGTGATGTTTCCTGGCTTATATCGTGCCCACATTATGATAACACCTCCAATGAAGCAATAAAGACCTTTTAGATTTCAATCAAAAAAAGAGCCACAGCACTTACTAGTATTGTGGCTCTTTTTTTTGGAACAGTTATTTAGTTTTTATTAAAGGAAATGAATAGCCGATTTGAAACCGCTGAAATGACTGTAAATCTTCTGCCTTATCATAAACGGCACTTGCTCTTAAGAATATTTCATTAAATCGATTATTATTGGGCCTGAAGGAAACATCAACTATTGCGCTTTTTATTCGCTTATCCGTTAATTCAAAACCGCTTCTCAAATTTTCAACACGTCCTGTGATATAGTCAAAACCAATGGTCCATCGAGTGTCAGGCCTAAACTCGATCGACAAACTCCCCTCAAATGAATAAGAAAGTTCATCTTTGCTTTCAGTTTCGCCAGGAAATAGTACCGATGTCCAATAAGAGCTTCCGATTGCGTCAATCCTAATTATAAATTTGTGTCTTGGAAAATCGAATGAAAATAGGTTGAGTCTTGTACTAAAACTCATATAATTGAACCTGTGTACGTTTATTGCCGATTGATCCTCGGTGTTTAAATCTAGCGACCTGAGCTTATCTTCTATTTTCGAAATCCGAACTTTTGGTTCGAAATAATTAAATGGGTGAAATACTAGCCTATTTTGAGCATTTAAGATAATTTTCCGGGAAACCTCTGCTTGAATTAGCCCATTGGGATTATCATTGGAGAATCCACTGAAATCCGTAAAAGCTCTTGTTTGAAAGAGATATTTAGTGTCCTCTTTAAACATGATTTGCATACTCGGTAATGTAGTTTTATCATCCGACAGTTTTTCGCGACTCACTCTATACAATCCATCTTTGGGGCTATAATCATCGGATTTGAGCGCCAAAAATGGGCTGTATTCAATAATTTCTCTTAGATCCAAGTCAAAACTATCAAAAGGGTTGTGAATATTTATCAGGTTCACCTTAAACATAATGCTGATGTCATATAATGAAGAAATACTTATTGGCGCTGGATTTCTATAGGTTTTGGCAATCGTTTCCTTCTCATATTTATTTACACTTATGATTTTTTTTAAAAGATCTACCACAATCAGATAATCATCTTCAAGTTCAAATTGTAAAATATCGTTGTTCCTATACAAATTACGAGGTTGAACATTCTTCTCATTTGAAATGATATTTGACCCTGTTAATTGCTTGAGGACGTTTTGTTCCATGAGACCTTTTGCTGAAAATTTTGTATCGATCGGAACTTCCGAGATCAATTTCCTCTTTTTTCGAGTCATACTACCATTGACAATCATATTCCGAATTGTCCCGTTCAATATTTCTAGTTCTACTGTATCAACACGGAACTGACGTGTTGCTTCAAAGAGCGAAACATCCTTCAGGAAATTATATTCCTTCCATTTTGATTTTGACATTGCGCTTAATTTTTTGTACCTATTTATTCTTTTAGCATTTCCGGTCCGTCTTTCTAATCTTAATAATCTGATATACCTTTTTTTCAATACATTATGATAGACTTTTAAACTGTCCATAAATTTCATTACACCGGCTCGTGGTGCTGGCAGCACAGAAAAACCTGAATACAGTTGAAAAAAGAGTTCATCCGCTTCACGGGCAATATCATCTTTCTTATAGAATAGTGATGGGTCTATCCTTATTACAGCTTTTTCAAACTTTAGCTTAAAAACCGAAAGTTTCAACACTGAAATACTAAAAGAATCAAGCGGACTCTTTTCCTTGGATAAATATATTTTATAATTATCACCATTTTTAAATGCCGACATTTTAAAGACTTGTTTCTCAATAACAAATTCGTCTTTCACACTGGTTTGTGCATAAATACAAGTTGATAAATAAGATAGTATGCCTATAAGGCATAGTTTTTTAACTATAAGATTCATAATTATATGTGTTATTAAAACTATAATATAGCTTTATAATTCTATTTACGCAATATCATAATTGATGAATCTATATTTGAAACCTACCAAAAAGAAGATGCAGGAGTTTGCTTAATTGGAATCAAAAAAAGCCTCATATCTATCGATATGAAGCTTTTTTATGTGATTCAAAATGATTTTACTCGCTTCGTAGCGCTTTAATCGGATTTGCGGAAGCTGTTCTAATAGACTGGAACCCGACAGTGACCCAAGCAATAACGGCAACAAACAGTGCGGGAATTACCCATATCATAGGGTTGTTGAGGTTGATCTGATAAGCAAATTCACGCAACCAATCTTCCATTACTAAATAACCCACTGGAATAGCAATAACGGCACCTAATACTACGAGTTGGGTGAAGTTCTTTAAGATCATGAACGTGATACTCTTAACTGATGCACCGAGAACCTTTCTCACGGCAATCTCCTTAAATCTACGCTCTAAAGTAAATGCGGCTAAAGCGAAAAGGCCTAAACAGGCAATTACAATGGCTAAGCCGGAGGAAGCAGTAAAAAGCTGTCCAAATCGTTTTTCATTCTCATAAAGCGAATTAAACGACTCATCTAAGAAGGTATATTCAAAGGGTTCGTCATCAATCATATCCTTCCATAGACTTTCAACTTTCCCGACAGTTTCTTGATAATTGTTTAATACTCGAATGGAAATGTAATTAGCGGAATACCAATCTTCTTCTAGTCGTCCATCTTTACCCATCATGCGAAGAATCATAGGCTCCACATCTCTTTTCAAAGACTCGAAGTTAAAGTCATTGACAACACCAATAATCGTGTAATCTTCACCGTCGCCCCTAGATAGCTTTTTGCCAATCACATCATCACCGCCAAGCCATTTTTTAGCTGCTTCATTGATAAGAATGTTGGCCGTATCAGTCGCCAACTTGTTTGTAAAGTTTCTACCGCCTTTCAATTCTAGTCCCATAGTTTCAAGGTAAGTATCGGTGACGAAAAGATTTATAAAGCCATACTCACGAGGGTTATCTTCCATTGTCTCATAGGTCCAGTCTGACATTCCTCCAGAAATGTAACTGTTACTCATACTTACATTCTCAATTGATGCCACTTGGCTTAATCTAGTTTTGAATGTTTCTCTTTTATCGGCCAGTGCATTTGCGTTTTTCACTACCATAATTTGCGCTGCATCGAATCCTAGTTTTTGATTCGATAGGAAGCTCAATTGTTTAAAAACAACAGTGGTACTGATGATGAGGAACACAGAAATGGCAAACTGAAAAGCAACGAGTCCTTTTCTTAACACGGCACTACCCTTACCTCCTTTTTGAGCTTCACCTTTTAAGGCTTTTACAGGTTTAAAACTTGATAAAACGAATGCTGGGTATGAACCGGCTAATAAACCAACAATAAGCACAAGGCCGAATAATTGCAGCAATACAGTGCCGTTAAATAGGTCTTGCAAGCCGAATGATCGATTAGCCAATAGATTAAATCCATCTAGCGCCAATAAAGCCAAGGCTATGGCCAATACCATGGAAATAACCGTCACCATCATCGATTCTACTAAAAATTGATTGATGAGCTGGCTTTTTAAAGAACCAAGAACCTTGCGCATGCCTACTTCTTTAGATCTCATCGCTGATCTTGCAGTAGAGAGATTCATGAAGTTGATACATGCTATTAGTAAAATGAAAATGGCGACCGCTGAAAAGACATAAACGTTATTGATATCTCCTCCTGAACCGAAAGACATTCTAGGGTGAAGTAAGTGTAAATCCGACATTAGTGTCATAGGAAAATCACGTTCCCTACCTCCTGCGGCTAGGTAATCTTCATAACTTGCATGCCCTGAATATTTGGCAATTACAGGTCCTACATAATCTGCAGCAAGTTTTTTGAGCTTTCTTTGTACAACTTCTTCGGTACTACCCTTTTCGATTTTAGCATATGTTTTAAAGTTGTTCGCAGTCCAATTTCCAATGAGGACCCAGCTCTCTTTCGGGTAGGAATTAATGTAGTTATACTTGAAGTGTGTGTTTTTCGGTGGATCGGCTATTACACCAGTTACTTTAAGTACATCGCCGTCTACTTCTACATCGCGTCCAATGGCTTGCTGATAATCGAATAACTTGTTAGCCAAAGACTGTGTCAACACTATCGCATTTGGATCGGTTAATGCTTCATTAGGGTTTCCTTCAATAAATTCTGCAGTGAAAACATGATGGAACGTTGAATCTGCATTAAAACCCATTGGTTCTTTAAAGACTTTCCCATCTACTTTAAAGGTTTGACTAAAAGGGCCTTGAATTCGAACAGTCTCCTCAATTTCAGGGATATCCATTTTTGCTTGAATAGCAAGCCTGGCAGGACTATTAAAACCAATTCTATAAATTCTATCGGCACCCGCATGATACTTATCATAGCTAAGTTCATGACTGATATACATTGTGATAAGTAGGCAGGCAGCCAGACCAATGGCCAAACCTCCAATATTGATCAGACTGTAGAAGCGCTGCTTTATCAGGCTTCTAAACGAGATTTTCATGTAGTTCTTGAGCATATTAATGTTGTTTAATGAGTTGATATCTTCTAGACCTTTGATATATCTTATTCGGAAAAACTTGAGCACATCCCACGAGAATCGCTTGCGAGCGGCTTTCAGTCCTTCTTGTTCTATTCTCTTGTAAAAGAGTTCGTATGCATCACCTTCAATGATTTCAAGCGCCCTCGGTTTGCAATAAAACCTTAGAAACTTGATCGACCACTGCGGTGGTTCTTGATCATATGGCGACATATTCCAAACTCAAATTTGGGATTTGATCATGTAATCTGTTACGTTGTTCTTTAATGAAGCTTAAAGACTTTTGACCAGCTACTGTGATCGAAAAATAGCGTTTTCTTCTGCCGCCACGTGCCTTGGTAGCACCTCCTACTCTAGAGTCTAGAAAGCCTTTTCCCTCTAGTCTGTCTAAAGCAGAGTGTACCGCACTGATGTTAATTTTCCGTTCAGTTTGACGTTCGATTTCCTCCATAACACTTATACCATAAGCGTTATCATTCAGGATAGCGACAACCAAAAGCACTAATTCTTCGAACTCACCGATATTGATTCGTTGCATAGCTTTTTATTTGTTTCACAATAGTAAATGAAATTGATATGTTTCACTATTGCAAATTAAATCTATCACCATGAAGCGAACTGTGTATTAGAGTTACTCAATTGGCGTAATAAAGGAATGAATCGGAGAGTTTAGTAACCTTGTTCTAAATCTATTTGATGGAGTAACTTCTGGTTATTATTTAGTAGCTCAAAGTTTATTAAAAGTAGTTTTATGGCGGATTCTGGGGTAGTCACACTCGCTACATGAGGTGTGATCGTTACTTTTTCATGCTGCCATAGTGGATTATCTGTCGGTAAAGGTTCTTCTTTAAAGACATCTAACAGCGCCCCTGAGAGCCTACCACTATTCAGCGCTTCGACTAGGTCTTTTTCGACCAAATGATTCCCCCTCGCTACATTTATCAGGTATGATTGCTCCGGCATTTTTCTAAATAAGTTAGCATTCAAAATGCTTTCGGTTTGCGGTGTTACTGGTAATAAATTCACCAAGACTTCGGCATGATTTAAGAACTCTTCATTTTGGGTCGCATCAAAACACTTTACGCCGTCAATATCCTTTAAGGTTCTACTATAACCAAAAACTTCAAAACCGAGTAATACTAAACGCTCTGCCAAATGGCTTCCCAAAGCACCTAGTCCCATTATGCCTACTTTTAAAGGTTGATAGGTTATTCTATCCCATATTGTTGCTCTCTGGTTATGTAGATGCGTTAACATGGATCGCTGGTGCATCATGAGCCCCATAATGACATAATTCGTCATATCACGGGCTAAAAAAGGATCAACTATTCTAGTGATTGGAATATGACTTGGAATTTGAGGATCACTTGTTAGGTGGTCGACACCCGCTCCTAATGAACTGATCCATTTCAACTTTGGAAGCTTATTAATTATGCCTTCTGCTAAAGGCTTCCACACGAAAAGTACCTCTACCTTACTGATGTCTTCCGTGGTGGGCCAAACATGAATTTTCGTAATGTCTCTTGATGCTGATAAACCTTCAACCCATGGTTTAGGGTCCCAAACTGAAGATGAAATAAGTATTTCCATAAATTCTACTTGTTCGCTGATGCTACAAAGTTCCACAGCCATGAAAAGGCTACGATAAGGCCGACATATATGAGCATGATGTTATTTTCTAGGCCAAATTCAGAGGTAAACGTTACGTAAATAAAGAATCCACCTACTAGTACACAGGATAGGCTGTAAAGTATGAGTAACCAATTTACCCAAGAAGCTCTTGAGGTATTAATGCGCCCTACAGGTAAAATAAGACTATACCCTACTAACATACCTGCAACGAAACCTGGAGCAAGCGTAAAACACCAGCCTATAAATGATCCCACGAATACTGAAAAGCATATCCCTACAAGCGTTGCTGTTTGTGATTCTTTGTTTGTCAATAAATACCTAGAATAAGTATTTAAGCGCATAAAGAAGTTAAAAACGGGTTCTATTACCCATGTGGATACCATAAATAATATCAGTGCATAACTTACATAATTAAGTAAAAAACCATATTCACCCAAGCTTTCTGCGCCACCCCTTATCAATCTGTTTATGACTACGATCCCTATCAGAATGGCCCATTGGGTTCCAGATTTCAGGTTGGCCATAAAGAAATAATACTTCAGAAAAATACGATAGAGTACGTATTTAGCTTTTAAAGTTTCAAGCATCCCAGACCGAGCATATTCATCATGCGGATCATACTTCAGTGCTTCTTTAAAGTGCCCAAGTGCTTTTTTATGACTTCCTTTTTCCAATTCTGCCCAACCGTAGTTTGCATGCGAAAGCGGGTTTTCTGGGTCTAACTCTAGTGCCTTATTTATTGTACGAAAAGAGCCTTCCTTATCACCAGATTTTAACTGTGCTGTAGACAACATGTTTCTACAGAAAAGATGTTCGGCGTCTATGGTCAATCCTTTTTGAGCTAACTCTATGGCTTCTTTATAGTCTTTCGAAATGAGTTTTAATTGAGCTTTTAGCCCATAGTAGTCTGGTTGGTTTGGGTTAAAAGAAATGGCTTTGGCAATGGCATTTTCGGACTTTTTATAGTTTTCAAGATTCAAGTGCGATGCAGAAATTACATAAAGGGCAAAGTCTATTTCGGGGTTCGATGCCAAGGCTAGCTTCGCGCTGGCAATGGCTTCTTCTGCCTCACCTTGTCTTAATTGACACAAGGCCATGTATGTCAAAGCGTAAGCATTTGTTGGTTCTTCCAACAATACGCCTTTGAGTTGTTCTATGGCTAACTCAATCTTCCCCTGGTTGATCAGTAATTCTGCTCTGTCTAAACTTGCCACTATTTATTGATCTTCAAGTATTTCAACACATCATCATATAAGCCAGAATCGTTAGCATAAATGGCATAATTTCTAGCTTTAGTAAACCATTCTTTGGTAGAGGCTACCATTTTCTTACAAGCTTTCAATAAGTCATTTGTTTCTATCGGCTGAGGCACACCCGTTTCAAAAGCCAACTCTAACTTACCTTCTATGCTAATGTCAATCATTGACTGAATGTCTGCGCCAGAAAATTCAGGAGTCTTTTTAGCCAATTTGTCTACGTCAATATCTTTTGTTGGTTTTTCGGCCAGCATAATCTCAAAAATTGATTTTCTTGCCTTTATATCTGGTGGTGAAACAAAGATCATTCGATCGAATCGACCAGGTCTTTTAAAAGCCGGATCCATATGCCAAGGCGAATTGGTGGCTGCTAAAATAAGTACTCCTTCATTGTCGACATCTACGCCATCAAGTTCGGTTAGAAATTGATTAATAACGTTTCTACCAGCCGAACCTTTCATTTCGCTGCGATTGGCACCAAGAGCATCTACTTCATCGATAAAAAGTACGCAAGGCGCATTCTTTCTTGCTATTTCGAATATTTGGTGAAGATTTCTTTCGCTGTTTCCAAGCCACGCATCAAGTATATCATTGATGCCGATTGTTAGAAAATTAGCATTTACTTGCCCTGCTGTTGCTTTGGCTATATGTGTTTTACCACAACCCGGAGGTCCGTAGAGTAAAATGCCGCCTCCAGCTTTTTTACCATAAGCTTTATATAATTCTGGGTGCAGAAATGGTTTTATAATCTTGAGGTCAATTTCTTTTTTCACATTTTCCATTCCACCTACATGAGAAAAATTTGTAGACGGTCTTTGCATGCCTAGTGTTCTTTCTGCAAAGTCTTGCTCAATTGTCTCTGTTGATGGTGCGCTGCTCACTTTAAATTCCCTATCCAGAGCATCTTCTTTAAAAGAAGGATCAATAGCCAAAATCTGCTGATACACATCTCTTGCTTGCCCTGCACTACCATCTTTTAGCAAAGTTTGGCAGTATAGCTTTAGATAATTGATGTTTTGATCTTGTGAAGCGATCAGTTCTTCTAGTACAATAATAGCCGCAGAATAGGCACCGTTATGGAAGTAAGCTTCAGCAAGCAATGCCTTTGATTCAGTATCGTTTGGGTCTAGTTGCAAGAGTACTTTAGCTTGACCTTCTACAGCAAGCCATTCTTTTTCTTTAACTGCCTGCTGGGTCACAAGCTTTCGTAACTGAATATTGTCTGGTGATGCGTCTAAGGCAGATAGTAGCGATTTGAGTTGGTCTGAGGCCATGTTTATTGTCTAGATTAATCGTGTTGACCAATATATTGCAAAAGCAATGAACTAACGATCCGCTCAACCAATAATTGAAATAAAATTTACTTTTTACTTACCCAAGCACTGTCTTTGATATAGAATCGCCATGGTTTCAAGGCATCTTCTCCTGCATAGTCCACACCAATTCTAGTAGTGCTAACGATGGCTTCTGGGACTATGGTTGTACGTTCTTCAAGCCAGATGGTATTTCCCAATAAGTCTATACCGTAGTGGTTATTTGTTTTAATACCGAGGGCTTGCGCCAAAGTTCCTGGTCCTGAACTTAGTTTTGGAGTGACTTTCTCCTGATTCCGACGCTCTAACATGACCTCCTTTCCTAATAAAGGCTCAACTCCTCGCACTAGAATAGCATCTGCTTTATCTTCTTGGTTAGTGACAATGTTGAAAAGGTGATGAATTCCATAACAGAGATAGACATAACTAAACCCACCCTGCCCGTACATGACTTCTGTTCTTTTACTTCTAAGCCCATTGTTGGCATGACAAGCCATATCATTCCTACCAGCATAAGCTTCTACTTCAGTGATGATAGCTGCTGTATGCTTACCGTCTACCTTTGTATAAAGTACTTTACCTAGTACATCTTTGGCAATGTGTACGACATCTGGCCTCTCATAAAAGTCTCGCGTTAGCTTCATTTATATAAATTAAGAAACCCTTTTAGTTTAAGGAGGGTTTAAAGAACAAACTATAACCAAGAATAACATGAAAAAGACTTTTTTAACACTAGCCTCATTGTTAATGTTTCTAATTGCTGGAAACACTGCACTTGCACAAAGAGGGCCAGCCGCTAGCCCAAAAGCGACTATCAAACAAATGATTGGTAACACTACTATGAACCTTGTTTATAGCAGACCTAGCCTTGATGGAAGAGATGCTAACGACATGGTTAACAAATTGAATAAGGGTGGGACTTGGAGAACTGGAGCTGATACCAACACCCTCATCGGCTTTGATAAAGATGTGACTATTGGCGGTAAGGCTTTGGCAGCTGGTAGTTATTCTTTATGGACAATCCCTGGAAAAACAGAATGGACCATCGTAATCAGTGGACATACTGATAAATGGGGTACTTCTTACGACGATTCAAAAGACGTTCTCAAATTCACTGCTAAAGCAACTAAGTCTAAGAGTGTTGTGGAGACTTTTAGAATTGATTTGACCGATTTTGATAAGAACTCAAAAGACAAGGCAAATCTAGAATTAGCTTGGGGAGATATCTCCGTTAAATTTCCTATCGAAGTTAAAAACTAAGACCCTTCTTAAAGAATTTGTGAAAGCTCCTACGCTATGTGTGGGAGCTTTTTTTATATCTTTAAGCCGAAAAATTAAAGTCACTATGAGAAAGACACATCTTACACTAATCGCCTTAATGCTTGCAGTATCTGCCATGGCGCAAATAACTATGCCACCTCCTAGTCCTACTTTCGAACTGAAAGGAACTGTAGGCTTAGCGGAAGTAAAAGTTGTTTATTCAAGACCAAGCGCTAAAGGTCGCGAGGTTGCTGGGAATTTGATCCCTTACAACGAAGTATGGAGAACGGGGGCTAATGCCTCAACAAAAATTTCCTTTAGCAAAGCTGTAAAACTTAATGGTAATGCTGTACCTGCTGGTGATTATGCATTATACACAATGTTCACTGAAGAAACTGCCACTATTATCTTAAGCAAAAATCTTACCTGGTGGGGAGCACTTGGCTATGAGGCTAAAGATGATTTACTGAGATTTGAAGTGCCTGTGAAACACCCAAGTAGTCACTACGAAACCTTTACCATGAGCTTTTCTGATTTCACGATGAATTCAGCTAACCTGAATATGAAATGGGAACACACTAAAGCGATGTTCTCTATTGAAAGTGATGTTGATGCTAGTGTGATGGCCGATATTAAAAAACAGGTGATTGATGCTGCGCCAGAAAATCCAGGGGTTTATTTTCAGGCTGCAGGATACTATTACGAGACTGAGAGAGATTCTAAGTTAGCTTTAAACTGGGTGAATAAGGCATTAGATGCTAGTCCAGAAAAACAGTATTGGGTGTTTCACTTGAGAGCAAAACTATTGGCCAGAATGGGTAATAAAAAAGAGGCACTCGCAGCCGCTAAGGAGTCTATTACTTTAGCCAAAGCAGGTGGCAACCCAGATTATGTAAGATTGAATGAAAAACTTATTTCTGATCTGAAATAAGCTTATTGATATCGAATATTAAAGAGGCTTCGGCCTCTTTTTTTATGTCTTATAAATTAGCGTTTCGGGCAACTCTTACACATTTTCTTGTGCTTTTTCTTATACTTCTTACAGCATTTTTTGAAACAACATCCTTCTTGAACGATCATAGAACTGATCGGTGAATCCTCTTTTAGGCAAGGATTCGGTTGGTCAAAAAGCAGCTCCTCAATAATATTCATCAATCCTTGTTTTTATTTAGACTGATTACAAATAACGGTCACAAACCTTTAACAATCAAACTTTAGGCATAAAAAAAGGGAAGCAAAACTTCCCTCTTCTTTCAATTCGTTTTATTTCAATCGGCAGCCTGTATTTCTTTAGCAACAGCTTGAACTTCGTCTAACACTCGAAGTAAATTACCACTCCATATCATACCAATTTCTTTTTCAGAATAACCTCGCTTAACCAGCTCGAGGGTAACATTAAAAGTTTCTGATGCATCATTCCAACCTTCTACTCCACCGCCACCATCGAAATCTGAACTTATACCCACATGCTCTATTCCAATCTTTTTCACTAAATAATCAATATGATCAACGTAATCAGCGACATCTACCGGTGGTGCTACACTGTTAATCAATGAATCAATTCGATCCTTGTGCTTTTCTTGAAAAGCCTCATAACTGTCAAAATAGGCAGTTCTTTCATTTCTGCTCATTGCCCTATACAGAGCAGCTGGCTTTATTTCAAAACCTTCTTCTTTGGCAATTTGAGCGATCACTTCACTGGACTTGGTACGATTGGCATTGTGTTTTTCTGTGTTCAAATAACTTTTAAAGGCAACTGTTTGAACCACTCCACCATTTTCTTTAAGCATCATCAACTGTTCATCATCAAGATTTCTGCTAACACTTTTATTCAATGCTCTGGCTGACGAATGAGACGCAATTACTGGCGCTTTTGACATTTCCATCATTTGCATATTGGCTACTTTCGAAGGGTGGGAAAGATCAATCATGATTCCCCATTTATTCATTTCTTTAATTACCTCGCGACCTAAGTCACTTAAGCCATTGTGCAACCAAACACTGTCTCTTTCGCCAGTATTGGAATCGCTTAACTGACTGTGACCATTATGGGCTAATGACATATACCTGGCTCCCCTATCATGAAATTCTTTGACTCTTGAAATGTCCATTCCCACAGGGTAACCATTTTCAATGCCTATCATAGCGACCTTCTTGCCTGTAGCAGCTATACGCCTAACATCATCAGATGTTAACGCAATTTCGATTTTATCTGGAGCAATTTCTTCGGCAAGTCTATGGATAGCTTTAAACTTATCATCTGCATTAGCATAAGCATTATTAAAGCCCTCATCAGTCAATTCACGCTGACCAGTATAGACTATAAACCAAGCTACATCTAAACCACCCTCTATCATATTGGGCAGATTTACCTGAGTGGGCAGTTTTTTAGTGTAGTTATTGTCTTCGGTGAAGTTGTTGGTATTAATGTCATCATGGGTATCAAGCGTAATCACCCGATCGTGAATACCTCTGGCATAATCGACCACTTCCTCTTCTGTCATGTCGTTGACTGACTTTTCTTGAGGTTGGCAAGAAGTAAACAGGAATAAAGTTATTCCTAAAAAGTAACTCAGTTTTTTCATCGTTTTGGTTAGTCTGTTGAAAACCGAATTTAAAGCGAATTAAATAAACCTCAATCTACTTTCTGTTTAATGGTAGAACAAACCGAACGTTCAAATAATAAAAAAAAGGTCGAACCATTATTGGATCGATCTGGTAACTACTAAATAACACCTTGTAGCTTTTTTTCATTATCATATTACCTATCTTTTCTTGTAAGTTTGGGTTTATCGATTTCTTGTTTTTGTAGGTTCACTTTCTTCTCAAGCTCAATCAAATAAAGCGTCAGCTCTTCTATTTTCTCAAGTAGTTTCAGCTGCATCTCTCCCACATTTTGACCTTTGGTTTCTACTTCTTTTGCACTTGGAATATTGGGTAAATGAGAATTGGTTTTGATATAGCTCTCTAACTCTGATAGGCTTCTCAGTTTGTAATCAGACTTAAATACATAATCCGGTACTGTTCCGGGGGTAGCTGTAACTTTTACTTTTTTGGACTCAATATTACCATTGACAACCAAGTCACCATCTGGTATACCAACATCCCCATTAACATCGTATTGAAGCAGCAAACCATCATATGCAGCTGCCACTTCTGGGTGAATGAAAAACAATTCTGAAATCCCCAGTCTACCGCTTGATCCATTAGTTTCATAAAATGTAAATCTTAACGATTTAGTTTTAAGAAACTCATTATCAGCATCTCTACTTGGTAGCTCTACCATGTAAGAGTACTGATTATAATTTTCTACATCCGCAAGTACCTGCCAGACATTATTTACCTTATTCAAAGCTTCTATTTTAAATTTGACAGGAGGAAAACCTCTTGTTGTCCACCCCACCCATGCTCCACGTTGTTTGTGTTCTATCGGAAAACCAGTTATTTCAATCACTGTTGGATTAGTAATAGTGGGTGCAGACCCCGAATATGAAGGGTTCATCTTACCATCAAAAGCACGGTCAAGCGCAATAGAAGCACCAGGATTAGCCGTTTGATTAACTTGATATCTCAATGTTGCCCTGAACAAGATGTTCTTTTCAAGTCCGTTAACGGTTCTATTTCCTGGAATAATCTGTTCTTCTATTTGAGCCTTAATAGATATAAAAACAGCCATTAAACAGACTGTTATGAATATTCTTTTTCTCATGTGGTTTTAGTTTTAATAGTTAAAAACTGATTTCTGCTATGGCTTTATTGACCATATACAGCGTTATATCCCTTTAAGTTTTTGAATTGCTTGAGCTTGTTCTTTTATCGTCCTTTTCAACTCCGCTGTCTGTTTTTGTTGATCTATCACGTAGAGCGTTAATTCTTCGATTTTTTCTAGTAGTTTCAGCTGCATCTCTCCTACATCTTGGCCTTTGGTTTCTACTTCTTTGGCACTTGGAATATTGGGTAAATGAGAATTGGTTTTGATATAGCTCTCTAATTCTGGTAAGCTTCTCAGTTTGTAATCAGACTTAAATACATAATCAGGAACTGTACCAGGTGTCGCAGTGACCTTGACTTTTTTGGATTCTATGTCTCCTTGAACAGCCATATTGCCATTGCCATTGACCGAGAGAAGCTCAGTATTTAAATCGACATTCCTTAAAGTAAAATACCCATTTGACCATATACCAGAGCCGATGTCGAAAGTTGTCCCGTTCTCGTCATAAAACTGTATTCGAGAGCTGCTTGAAGAGAGGTTATCATTTAATCTCAAAGTGCCATTGATGTAGGAGGTTCCATTAATTGTGGTACTACCATTCACTATGGTATTTCCTCCAAATTGGTTGTTGCTACCCGTTGTAATCAGACTACCGTAGATTGTCTTTGATTGATTGGGAGTATTTATCCCATTCCATAACAGGTCAATATTCTCAGAAGTACCGGACACATCTGAACCAGATTCATTTTTTATGGCAAAGATACTGGCGTTAGCACCTCCATTGGTTGTATAAGACGAAGTATAAAGATCAACGTGCTTTGAGTTTGTCGATACATAATATTTTTTCCCTCCCCTCAAATAGACAACAATCTGATTAAATGATTTTGTACCTCTGTATATACCAAGTATCGAACGTTCACTGGCATGAAATAAATTATTATAGACTTCGTACTCCTTAGATAAATCCGTCCAGCCACCACCTCTAACAACTGCAGTGATAGAGTGCATATTATATGACGAACTGCCACTCTGAGATGTCATTTCAATATTAAAAAAATGTTTCTTTCCATATACGTCTCCTTGAATGGATACTGGATAAAAATTACTGCTATTAAGACCTTCAAGGTTTATTTCGTGACGCCTGTGAGAAAAGGTCTGAAGTCCATTCTCAATAAATACATTTGCACTAGCACTACCACTAACTGTTAGATTACCATTAACTGTTTCGTCTTGCTGCGCATTGGAGTATGTAAAAACTGCCATTAGACTGACTGTAATCAATATTCTTTTGCTCATTGTGTGTTTAGTTTATTAGTTGAAAAATTATTTTATTAAAAACTTAAAGCAGCATATCACTTTTAACCAATACTCCTCGAGACAAAAACCTAGTCTTTATAGGTTTAGTAAATAATCTCTGCGAGACGCTAAAAATAGAGACCGTTTGGTAAGACAATTCTAACCCTTACCGCCTGACTCAAGCAACTTTATGCGTTTTTCTTGCTGAATAATATATAGCGTTAATTCTTCGATTTTCTCGAGTAGTTTAAGCTGCATCTCTCCCACATCTTGCCCATTGGACTCGACTTCTTTTGCGCTTGGGATATTGGGCAAATGACTATTTGCTCTAATGTAGTTCTCTAATTCCGATAAGCTTCTAAGCTTGTAGTCAGGTTTGAAAACATAATCTGGTACACTTCCAGGGGTAGCAGTGACTTTTACTTTTTTGGATTCTATATCTCCTTGAACTATGGTATTTCCTCCTAATATGTTTTCACCACCAGTTTTAATACCACCGAGATTAAACTCGGCTTGCAAACCGTTGATTACATAGGTTCGTATGATTCCAATATCTGGACTACCGGTATTACCCAAATCAATAAATTGTCCATTATTGGTACTGTATGAAATTGCAATTGGGGATGGACTAGCAGAACCAACTACAACTTTATTTTGGATTAACACTTCTTCATTAATATCCAATCCACCGCCATTTTTGAAGCGTATGCCATTCATTGAAGCACGGCGTATCACAAGATTATCAGAACCATCCATATATATTCTACCAGATTGGTTACCATCACCAGATTGAATAACTCTTATTCCTCCATTTTCACTATCTGTTGTTTGTTTAAGAATCAACCTTCCAGTTCCATCTGGACTATAGCCAATACCTAAGTCGCCAGTTTTCGCAAGCCGCATCTTTTCAGTGTTTCCTCCTGCTCTAAAAACCAAATCGTGATTACTTGTCGTTCCTATCCACCCATCAGCCCCTGAAAAAGCAATTTCATTTGGGTCTAAACCCAAGCCAGTTGTTCCGAATCCAAATTGAAGCCAAGAGTTAGTTAAATTAGTGGACCCCGCAATGCTAGAAGAATGCATTAACCTTAGACGTCCATCAGGTATTTCTACGTCTCCATTTGCTAATGCTTTAAAAACTAGTCTATCATAAGTGTTATCCGTAGTGTAATTACCATTGCCACTTATAATAGCGAAAGCATCTGCTAGATCATTATCTCGAAGTCCTACGACAAAATGACTTGAGGTTCTACCTTTGATAATTGATCCAAAAGCACTTCCCGATATTAAACTTGTTATGTCCGTATTGGTACCCTCATATTTGTCATAAAGTGTATGACTGATCGTAACACCTCCCAAAAATGCTCCCCCTGTATTTGGTACATAGGTCTGAGATAAAGCGACTTTCATAAGAGAAGTCAGAAGGATAACTATAACTATTCTTGTTTTCATATTGATTTGACTTTGTGTGTTGAAACTGCTTACTCTTTTGGCAATGGTCAGCCAATAACTAGATTATTTCCCTTTAAGCATTTTTATTTCTTGACTCTGTTTTTCAATAGTCTTTTTTAACTCAGTAGTCTGTTTTTGTAGATCGATAACATAAAGCGTTAATTCCTCGATTTTCTCGAGCAATCTGAGTTGCATCTCCCCTACATCTTGCCCTTTAGACTCTACTTCTTTGGCGCTTGAGATATTGGGCAAATGAGAATTGGTTTTGATGTAGCTCTCTAATTCTGGTAAACTTCTGAGTTTGTAATCTGCCTTGAACACATAGTCGGGTACACTTCCAGGAGTAGCAGTGACTTTTACTTTTTTGGCTTCTATTTCGTCATTCACGATCATCTTTTGTGTGAAACGACTTATGCCGTTGACATCTAATAAAAAATCTGGGTTTGAGGTACCGATCCCAACAAATCCATTACCATCATTTAGATAAAGAGGATTGGCTATTCCACCGATTAGAAATGTTGAATTTGAAGCTGAGGCATCAGCATTAAGAGAAACTGAGGCTATGGCTCCATTGACCTTATCGACAGCCTTTACATAAATGCCTAATAATCGCATTTCAGTACCACATTCACTCGGTAGTTTACCTTCTATCCTCCAGTAATCTGGATGTGTAAAACCTTGTGCGGTGGCCTGCTGCCTATTAGTTGGAATTTTGGCCCATTTGAAAGTACCCTCATTTGGAGACCCCCAATCTCTACTAACCATAAACTCATGTCCTGGCAAGTTTTTCCATGTGAACCAAAACCTAAAACTAGGGCTACCACAGCCTGGCATGTTGTCAGCCTTTCTGAATCCAATATAATACTCCCGAGTATATCCAGACGGTATTGGAGTTGTAAACAGATCTTCCATATCCGTATAAATAGTTCTGGATATAATTTTCCAACTTGATGAAGTTACCTGAGCCGCTCCTTCATTTGTTCCAAAAATTTGAACTATACCTCTGTCTAAGTCTTGAGAATAAACCGAATAACAAGAAAATAGTATAAGATAAGTCAATAATAGCTTAGGTTTCATGTGCATGTGTTTTGGTTGTTAAAAAAGTTGTTTTGTTTAAGCTTTATAGAAACCATCGTTTAATTAGAGTCCTATGCTATAGGACTAAAAAATGGTTTTTATAAGTTTATTAAACGGAAATAGTGAGACTCTAAGACTTGCATTAGTATTCTCATTGGTTCAGGGGTATAAATGTTCGATAAACTCTTTGTTCTTCAATTATTTCTTTTGCCGATCCAAATCAAATCCAAGCCTAAAAACCCAAGCTTGATTACTAGGGCTTTTATCTTCGTCAAAAAGCAGGTCGTAAAAGAGGGTGAAATTCATTTGTATATTTTTCTTCAAGGTCAATTTTCGGCCTAAACCGATTAAGGCACTTTGGACCCAATCCTCACCCAAATCGGTTTCGTTTACATCTGTTGGCCTTAGCTGGGTGTATTCAAAATTTCCTTGGACGAAAAATGACTTCCAAAACTCATATCGCGCGAAACTTCTTAGACCCGTAGCTTTATCCTTGGTTTGTACTCCTTTTGGTTTTTCCACGAAGATCCGTGTGGTTCCTGAAAGGCCTATGGCCGATTTTAGCCCTAAAGGATAAGTCAGGTTCAAAGCTAAATCCACAGAGGCTGGTTGTTGGCGATTTACCTGAAGGTTACCGCCAATTATTACTCTTTCCGTAAAAGACATTCCTTTGTAAGGATTATACCTTTTTGGTGCTTCATTAACACTTTCCAGGCTAGGAAACTTCTCTTTCGCCTCGTTGACTTTTTGTTGCGCTTCGTCAAACTTGTCTTGAAGGGTAGTTTCTCCTACTTTTTTGAGCTCATCAGCTTTCTTTTGGAGTTTTTCCTTGACAAAATCATTGGTTTGAAACTTATCCAAATTGGATCTATATCCTTCTGGTAAGGCTTCATAGGCCTTAACCTTATCTATTTCTTTTTTTAATAATTGAGCTTGAGGCAAACTGGTAACTTGCTCTAATAATTTGTCTTCCCAATTTTCAAAGTTTGATTTATAATTTTCAAATGATTCCTTTAGCTTGGCAACACTCCCATTAAGACGTTTCAACTCCGAAACATCTAACATTTCTACCAGTTCCTCTTTATTCTGAAGTAAGCCCTGCTTTTGTTTGAGCTCATCAATTAAACCAATGCTCTCTTGAATATCAGTAGCGATTGGTAGATTTTGTGGTGTTTCTTTTAAATCGGTTAGTAAGTCGTTTTTGAGTAACGTTAGATAATTCGTTACGGAATCTTTGGCTTGGGTTTTGAGTTCGGCTTTTTTGGATTCCAGCTCTAGGGAAAGTAGTGAGTCTATATCAGAAGAAGGAAGGTCTGGATAGAGGTTTGACAATCTCTTATTCAGCTTTCGTTTTACTCTATTAAGCTCTTTTTGAAATTTCTGGTTAGCCTTATCGAGTGATTTAGTGCTTATTTCTATGGTCTGGTCATTTGCCTCTTCTTGTCCGACCAAAGGTGAAATGAGCATCACTAAAATAAGTACAGACCAAATGTTTTTCATTGATTTAAGAACTGAATAAAAATTAAATATATCGATAAATAATTACATAAATGAATAATATAATTTTAAATATTTTCCAATTTTCATCGTTTAACTTGTGTGAGCACTATTAAAACACTTTTATACCAAAATGAAAAATATGCTTACTAGTCTATTCTAAATAAAATCAGTTCCTTGAGATAGTTCATAGTTAAAAACCGACTATACTTCTACCTTATTCGTCTCAGTAAGGCGCTATGTCCAAAAATACAGTTTAAGCACGGCGATTAGCATAACCACACTTTTTGAGTAGTTAATCGTTTTTCTGGAGAGTCTCTTTAAATGAGTTCTCAGGTTGAGGTTGTTCCTCTCAATTCTTAATGTTTGAAAAGCGTCTCTCACATGAAGGTTACTTGGAATAATGCTTTTATAAACCATTAGGCCATCTGTGGCAATAAACTTCGGTTTGTATATTAAAACTCCTGAAATCATCGGACTCAGAAATTCCCCGCTTCTTCGACCAACTTTAAAGTCAACCACCCACTTACTCGTTCGATCATAGATATAGGTAATCCATTGTTGATTCTTCTTCGAACCAACAAATGTCCACATCTCATCAATTTCATAGATACTATCCGTGCATAGTATTCTTGGCTTTTTTACTGATTTCGCTATCAGTTTGATTCTTACTAGTACTGTGTTTTTTGAAATTGACAGCAGTCGGCCAATACCACGGATGCCCACACCTTCTTTGACCATTGAAACAATCTGATCGTTGATATAGGAATGATAGGCTTGATTACGATAAGTGGCTTGCTGATATTTTAAGCAGCTTTTACAGCGGTATTTCTGCGTGCCATTGCTTTGTTTACCACTTCTATGGCAAGGTTTGGAACAGTATTTACAATTCATCAGATACTTTGATACATGAGGTTTGTAAAAACGAGATTTATGCCCTTCTAAGACATCATTATATCAAAAAGAAAAGTCCGATACACTTTATTGGCATATCGGACTTTCTAACTATTTATTGATTATCAATTACTTAGCGCTCGAAAAAAGTAAATCAGATACTTTGATACATTACTAGATAATTGGGGGTACTACTCATTACTACTAATCCATGGATCATAAATATGCTTTGCTTCTTTCAAGCTGACCCAAGGCAAAATAAGCCCCGATATTGATTCATCATTAACAACGGAATTACTCCCTTTATCAAAAAGTGAATATTCATAACTCCTTTTTTTCTCCTTTTCCTTTCTGCTAAATATTGTCTTCACTACTTTATTTGAAAGAAGAGTATTCAAGAACAACATTTCATTTTTCACAGCTTCATCACTATTTAAAAAATCGTCAAATATCTCTTTGTTATCAATTAATACCGTCAATCGTAGTTCATCTATCCAAAAAACAAAAGTGATAGGGACATAATTCGCACCTTGGGGTGTGATACTAATAGTAAAAACATCACCTGAATCCTTGAAAAAAAAATCTTCATTTTCAATTTTTGGGAATAGTTTTTCTTCCAAAAAAGATATTAACGGCGAAAAAAACTCTACATCTCTTAATCTTTGAAGTTTTAACATTGGTCACTATTTTATACTACTTCCATTTAGGGAAATGTTTATGTCCACCACCTAATTTCCTAAGCCACTTATTCAATGGGCGTAATAACTTTGGAACTCTACTAATATATTTAGGATGAGAACCCCATGCAAGCCTTATATTTCTTGCACCAATAGTTGGATTCCACCCTTTCCCTAATCTCCACCAATTACCCTTATTCAGCCAACTTTTATTCCTTACTACGAGTTCAGCACTTTTCCGTAAAAGTGTAGAATTTGTAGCTTGATAAGCCGTCCTTGCCCCATTAGCTATAGTTGAACTAGATGCTATTGTACCTTCCATTAATGCTGGCAGAGCTTCAATCAACATAGGTGCAGCAGCAGCTACCAGAATTGTACCAGAAACTCCTCTTTGGACAACCTGCCCTATTTGAGACATATATTTTTGACTATGTGCAATAGCATCTTCATACCCATCCGTTGAAGAACTAAGAGTTTTAGAATGACTTAGAACATTTCTAACGCCCTCAATTCCATTCTTTTTGTACTGAGCATAGATTCCTCGTTCAATTGGATTATTACTATCTCTTAAATCTCTCAAGATTGACATTTGTGATAGACTTAAACCATTTGTCGATGATCCTTCAGATGAATTACTTCTTCTTGCAGCTTTGCGTGCTTTTCTCTCTGCCTTCTTTCTAGCTCTTTCAGTTGCATAAACAGTTACACTTCCACAATTTCCGTCAGGACAATCTTCACCGATTAACCCAGTAGGGTCATTAAATATGATTGGGTTATTGTATCCAAAATTGTACGGTGTAATACTCGACAAAACATCTGCCATTGCATCAACTTGCATAAACCTACCTAATTGAGCATCATAACCTCTAAAAGGGGTTTCATAGATGTCAAAGTCAAATGCTTCTGTTAATTCAGTACCCGCATTATACTTAAACTGATTAGGCTTACTGAGTGGTGCCGTACTAGAGAGTGCATTAATATTCATCCCAAAGGGATAGTAATGATCTTCTTGTAAAATGGCGCCTTTGGTGTGGGTAATATCAAGATCATCAAAGTAGACATTATAATTTAGGCTTGGATCATTCTCATTACTCAGATAAACATATACATAACCTCCCTGATTGATGCTTTTGGAAATACTGAGCTCCTTAAAGCCACTAACTTGATCTGTTTGAACAAAACCTCCGTCTACGTAATCAAAATCTTGGTTCAGTATTAATACATTTAGGTATGCTCTTGGCCGAGATGCGGCCCCATCACTTCCTACATAGACCGCAGCTGTGGCTGAGTTGAACCCTGTGAACAAATCGTAAATAGCCTGTTGTTCCGTACCACCTCCGCTGGCACCACCAAAAATACTTGCAGCAGCTGCCGCTATTACAGTAGCTGAATTCTCATAGTCACCGGTGTAACTTCCAGCATGATAAGATTGTACTACAATGTCAATTTGATCTCCGGCCGACACCGAAAGAAGCTTTCCTGGACCAATTTTGCGATTTGTTTGGGAAGCATTGAGACGCACAGTTTCGTCATTGGTTATTCCTTCAATTGCAGTAGTATTCTCAGTTGAATTATTATCTTCTCTAGTATTAGACAGATTCAAGAAGATTGATTCCTCAAAAGCTTGAAGGTTAATTCCATCGGGCTTTGTATCGGTCTCCATTGTAGCTCTGTATATAGTAACATCTTGGTCTTCAGTCAAAGTCATGCGGGTATTGCCTAAGTGGTCTTTCACAAAATAGTCGTATACCAAATTACCTTGATAATTCTTCCTTACTCTACCTTCTTCATGTGCAAAATGCTGCAACTGATTATTTTCATAAATAAATCCCCCGACATAATCCGTTGTACTGATTACACCGCTGTTACTTACTTTCTTTCGTAATTTAATACCGGCTGCATCATACACATATTCAATTGTCTTACCTGAGTTATTACTGAATTCTATGCGCTCTGGTAAGTTTAAATGATTATAGGTTATGTCACCATTACCTAGTATATCCTTATTCTTGTCTTGGGTCATGTTGCCATTAGCATCATAAGTGTAGTCATTACCCGAGGTATTTCCATCTACAAAATCACCTTGCCCTAGGTCTCCTTGTTCGCCTAGAGCGCCTGCTGCATCTGAGACGAAAGCGAGTTGGTTGCTTTTATTGCCATTGAGATACTCGTAAGTAAGTTGGTCAATGATCTTGATAGTTCCTGCTACTACTCCTTTTCTCAATAGGCTCGTGATATTACCATTGGCATCGTAACTATAGTTGGTACTAAAGTCGCTTTCTGTATTTATCCAACTAATACCTTGGCTATAGTCTGCTTTGGTTAACCTGTTAGAAGCATCATAATCAAAACCATAGGCTCGCTGATCACCGCTTGATGCCGAGCGCCACTTTACTCCAGCAATGTTTCCGTTTAGCTGATTAACATCGAAACCAAAGTCATAGCTCAGGTCCATCCCAAAGTAATGGCCTCCGGTACCATTGGTAACATAGTCTTCGTTGATTCCTTCTAACCAACCCCTGACATTGTAAGCGTAGTTCAAGGTTTCTAATGGTGAGGATGGATTACCTAGCGTCTTGCTTTCAAGTTGGCCTAAATCATTGTAGGTATTCGTTACAATGGTTTTATAGCTTCCCCCATTGAGTTTTTCCTGAATGGAGAGCAGTCTACCAGTTCCTGAAGCATCATAAGTAAAGCGCTTGGCTATGCTGGTCTGACTATTGGCACTGGCATTAGGGTTGTTGTGTACGGTATAAGTATTAAGCACCTTACCGCTAAAATCATACTGTGTAGTGCTGATGTCTAGACCATTTACATGATTATCGGATTGACTCTGGATTACCCTTCCTCTATCATCATAAAACATAACCGTTGTTAGCCACTGATCAGTGGTGCCTAGTACTTTCACTTTGCTCCCTGTGGCCATACCTGTAACATCTACATTATCTTCTGGGTCTACAAAATTATAGAGTGTCTGCTGTGCACTTGTAGTGTAAAACTCTATTTCCTTACTGTCATCATAAGTCTGACTTGTAAAATCATAGTCATCGAAGTAACTTACTGACAGCACTTCTACATTACTATCCATAACCGGAAAAGTAGCATCGTAATACCCTTGATAATGCGTGTACTCGTGACTAAGAGATTGTGCAAATTCGGTTTCGAATTCTTCAGTTCCGCTATCAAACCCGGGGAGGAAGTTGATCACCCCGCCTGTTTTAACTTTATATAAAGTTGTACCAGAAACATGACTACTCACTGTAATATTTATTCCTTCTACAGCGCCTGTTGTAACAGGTGCCTCTTTCCGTACAAAAGGGTCATTATTCCAATTATCAACGGTTGATTGAATACTAGTCCTAGAGCTGCTATTAGCGTAAAGACCTGTAATTACTGGTCTTCCTAGCGGATCATACTTGGTGAAACTCCAATTATCATTTGCTTCCATTTCTGCATCTCTACTGGCTACAAGTCTGTCTAGATTGTCATAGACCATTTCTACAAGGCCACCACCTGGTACTTCTTTGGAGATCATTCGGTTACGACCATCGTAAGTGTACTTGAATATAAGTTCATTCATATCAGTGGCATTCCAAGACCAGCTACCTGAAATGAGTTCTACTGCTCTTGGGGGAAGGACATACCTGAGGTTACCTCTATTGTCATAGATATAGTAAGTATTCAACCAATCGGAGTGACCATTATTAGTACTTGTTCCTTTTTGGACTTGCTTCAAAATCACACGGCCTAACTTATCCGTGAACTCCTTGACATGGTTATTCTCTTCGTCAATGGTGATATTTACCATAAGGCTCCCCGCATTATATTCTGCCAAAGTAGAAGGATTATTTGAACCGATGACTGTCCAAATGCGCACACCGTCTGTAGTTATATTAGTTCTCCATTCATAACGTATGCCCTCACTATTACCAGCCGCCCAGCTATTTCCTGCGGCAAATTGTTTTGTCACCCTATTTAATGGTGAATTCTCAAATTCGGTCAATTCATAGTAGACATCTTCATCTCCATTGAAATGAGCATCGTAAAAACTATCCTGTTCAGCAAACGGATCAATTCTAAAGATTCCGTCATTTCCAACTGCCTTGTAAGGCAGATAAGTTTGCATAATTCTTCCAAATTGATCGTAGGTTATGGCTTGTACCACATCAGACAGACCATCTGGAGAGGCTTTTCGATTAACTGTTTGAATGTGTCTTCCAAGTCCATCCATAAATTGAGTAGTCATCAACACATTGCTAGGTGATTGTCCGCTGGACAGAATCGAACTCTCTGTCAAGCCCGGTTTTAAAACATCATAGCTACGGATATAATTGATATAGTGTCCGTTATTATAAACACCCGGGGGGCTGATCAGATTGATGTTTTGAGTAGGTTTCACCTCAGTATTAGGTTTATTTTGCCCTACTAGATTAGCCGAAACAAGCGCAGTTAACATAAGGCTCTTGATAAATCTTCTTAAAGTCTTCATAGCCATTTCTAGTTTTGCTGTGTGTTAGGAATGATCTGCTTGTAGGCATATTCAACCAGCTTGACAATGTTACCCTCCTGATCCTTTATGCGTTTCAGTCGGCCGTAAGTATCATATTCATAGAACATTTTGATACCATTAGGACTCGTCTGGGAAAGAATGCCCACGCCTACATCATAGGTCATCGTAGTGATAAGAGCGTTTTTCATCGCTGCATTGTTTCTCAAAGCATCTAAAGCATTGCTAATATTTAACTGACTACTTGGTGAATCCAAAGTTGATTGAGAGATTAATGGATCAACTTCGGCATAAGTAGCGTTCTCAATCTGTGCAACAGGATATACACTTCCATAACCCCAAAGCACTGTAGTAGAAACACCCGCCGGATTGATAAACTCACGAATGTTTCCATAGCCATCGTACAATTTGTATTCGAGACGCTGTTCGTAACCGCCACCAAAAGACAAACCTGTAGTAGTCGTAGAAAAACTGCCAGCATCACTATTGAATACATGAACCTTATCCGGTAAATAGTTATTGCCAACTTGTTGATAGAGAATACCTGAAGCACTTTCTACCACTCCATTTACTTTCGTGGTTTGTTCTATCGGGGTACCAATAAAATTACCGCTAACCATCTCTGAAATAATACCTGTTGGGCCAGACATGTCAGAGGCATATTTATATTCCTTTAATACTGTATTTCCATTGCTATTTGTATTTGTTTCTGATTTGAGTAGATAGTCATCGTTATAGGTTCTATTGACTGTTTGCGACAAAGTACCACCTGTTAGATAGGTCTCCGTTATAATCTCTTTTGGTGCTACAAAATGCCTTTCTAACGTGTAGACTTCCATAATACCGGGGTTGCTGCCTAACCAGTCTACTTTAACCGCCTTTATACCATTTGAAAGATCCTCAACAATATTATTGTAATCCGTTTTGTCCAGTTTAGTTGATCCACTATTGTAATTTGAAACATCTTCAGTCTGGCCGTTGGAGTGACCATAGGTCGCTTTGGCTGATAAACCATAATAACCAGGAACATTAGGAGTGTTGATGTAGTGATAATCTCTGAAGCCATTATTCCCAGTGCCAGACCCCTCGAAATATTCTCTTACCCAAGTATAGCCAATATGGCTGCCTTGTGCGGCCCCGCCATCGGATAAAACAGAACCAGACATAAATGCATGGAAATTCATAATCTCATAATTTCCACTTCCTCTAGAAATAGAAAAGTTCATTAAAGGATTCATTAGGCGTCCAGTGGAAAACTGTGTTCCTGCACTATAATCTTTGTAATCATACCTTCGTTTAGCAACTATAGAATTTGTACCATCATAATTGGTTATAGACTTTATTCTAGCACCTCCAGCAGCTTGGTCATTATCGCTTTGAATGACGGTAGATGCGGCGCCAGTTTCACAAGATTTAGGGTACGAAATTGTTATTCGACCGTATGAGTAAGTTCCATTGTGGGATACCGTTCTGGCTCTTACAAAGTAGTTCCCAGGGCCAACATTCAAAGAAGCGATCCCGGTAACAGAATATTGAGGGGTGGTACTATCGATTGCATTACCTAATTCACTGAACTGTTTTACAAAAACTACTGTATTTGTACTTGCGTCAACTACCTCTACCGCCGCAGTACCCCATTGATTGGAGCTAAATGGTAATTCGCAGATTCCATCTGGGGGACCAAGGAAAAAGTTGGCGCAAGCTATTCTATAGCTTACGGTGATCGACGAATTACAACTACCACCGTTAATTACAAAACCGTTATATGCTGTGTTACTGCTGCTAACAGTTTGTACCGAGTTCTTTGGTCCTTCAATTGAAATTTGTTTAGTTCCCACTACGGGAATTACTTCTCGACCTTCAAGACGATACTCATGGCCTTCGTACTCATAAATAGTGAATCCACCTGTTGGATAGTTGACTCTTTTTAATAATCCAGCCTTTCCATAATTAAAGTTTGCCTTACGTTCATCTGTCTGATAGTAGAACAAATCGTTTGGTAAGTAGGTATTAATAGTCGGCCCATAGAAGTTGGTAACTGTCGTGTAGCCAGTGCTTACAGGTACTAAAGAGGTGTTATTATCTTTTCCATTGTAAAACCCCCAATAATCTACCCCTAAAGTGGATTTATCCGGTAATCCGCTTGATCCATTTTCATAGTCAAATGAATACACCTGGTCATCAATAGTTACTCCGTCTAGCCTTAGTCTCTTCATTTGATAAGAATTTCCAGCACTATTATTAAAATAATTCTGCGAAAAGCTTATCGTATGATTTAAACTTGAAAGTGTACTTGAGCTGCTTACAGTGAGCCCTGTGAGCCGCTGTGGAGAAAGGATGGAGAAAGTAGGTTGGTTACTTCCATTGACTTCTCCTCTTTTTTGAGCGAAATTCTGATGGTAACTGGTCAGGGCTGATAAGTCAGCTCTTGAAGTCTTACTAAAATTGATGTCTAAACCATTGTATTCGCTATGAATTCTCTTAGGATAAACATGTTCTACAATAGTATAGGAACAGCTTTGAATGTCATCGGTTACAGTTTGCCAAGCACCATCAACAGAACGCTTCTCCCCAAAGACATGAGCAGATTGAGAGATGTAGTCACTAAAACCATTGGACTTAACATCATATTCAAAATTCAACTCACGACCGTTTGGTGAAATCACCTTACTCAAATACCATGTGGTAATAGCTCTTTTATTGGTGTTCATTATTTGTAAAATATCAATTTGACTTGCAGTACATCCATTAATTGAACCATTGGCATTACCTCCTAGGGAGGTGACCCATTCTTTTACTTTAAATTCTCCAATAAAACCATCAGGCGTGGTAATTGTAAAGTATTTATCATCATTGTAAAACTTAATGAAGGTAGGGTCTTCCTCTAGTTTTACGACTCTGTCATCTACAGAAGTTGATAAACCAACTGATGCACCTGATGAGTTAACTGATTCACCGTCTCCATGGCCTTTAGGTAATACAAAAGAACCATTATACCCCATGAAGTTGTAATTAAAAATATCGGGTTCTGTATCTTTTTGTCCACCGGGAGATATATAGAGCCAAAATGGGTGTTGTGTTGTAGGCGTATCATCTATCTCTCCTTGAGGTGGTATCGTAGGGTTATAGGTCTCTGGGAGCAATTGTTCATCAAATAGCCAACCAGCACCTTGAATATCATTCAAAGACTTTACAGTTCGAGAAATAGTCCCTCCCATTGATAAGCCCCAACCTAAACCAATATAGCTGGCCTCCTCCGACGCTTTTACACCTCCACTGGCATAGTTTAAAGAAATTGGAAACTGTTTTCCGTCAAACTGAACTGTATAAAGCGGAATACTTAGGTTTTGTTTGCCGGTATATGGGCTAGTTGGAGTAATATCGTATTGAACCAGTTTAGCCGCATTAGGGCTAGGTGGAACAATTTGCGGTATATCGGTTTGTGCAATAAGCCCTGTTGATAGTAGCACAATAAATAAAGGTGTAAAAATCTGTTTCATATGTGTGTTGCTCAGTTCTTAGGGTGAATATTCTTATTTTCTAAGTTGTGACATTATTTTATTCTTGATAAGCTTGAGTTGATCTAATGCTAGTTTTTGCAGTCGATCTGCTTTAGGTTTCGGTGATTATTAATATAGTTATTTACAAATAAATAATTGTCAATAAGGGTGTTCTAATTTTATGTTTAAAATAAAAATAGATTAGCATGTAAACTAAGTATCTATATAGTAAGTGCACTTTAGATCAATAATAATGGGTTTTGACTATATCCATTTTTCAGCAACTGTCTATTTTAATTGATTGAAGAATGCCCTTTTACATTATCAATGGTTTCTATAACTTCTCCTTCAAGATTCCTTTTAGCTGTTTTTCGAGATAGTCGATTTGTTTTTGTTGTTTTGATATTTGTTTCTGCTGCCCAATGGTATAGAGTACCAATTCCTCAATTTTCTCTAACAACTTCTGTTGAATCTCTCCCAAATCTTGCCCATTGGCTTCAACATCAGCAGCTTTGGGGATATTTGGTAAATGGCCGTTAGTTTGAATATATTTTTCTAACTCAGATAGACTTCTGAGTTGGTAATCAGACTTGAATACATAATCCGGAAATGAACCAGGAGTCGCAGTGACTTTTACTTTTTTGGATTCGATATCGTTATTAACAGTGAGTTTGTTTGAAATATAACCCTCCCCATTTACCACTAATTCTCCAGTATTAACTTTCTTATAGGCAAAGCTAGCACCTTGAGTGAAATGGAATCCATCACTATTCATCCTTAGCTGCCCATAATACAAACCACCTTGATGAAACCTAAGTCCAATATAGGCTGATGGGTCCGAGGTATTTTCCGAATACAATTCTAAATGATAGCTACTTGGATCGCTGTTGGCATTTTTTTGAACTCTCTGACTTGTAAGAAATACATTTTCGGCACTTAGTTTGCCATATCGGCTGTCAAGTACGGATGAATAGCTATCTGTCGTTAGCACTTCTCTCCAAGTACCTAAGTCATTCCATCCAGTTCTGAAGTACATAGTCCCTTTATTCTCTGGAACATACATCTGTAGTCCATAGTTGGTACTGTTGAACATCTCCAAAACATAACCATAAGAATATGAGCCAGGAGGGGCATCAGTATGTCCAGAGGATTTACCGATTTTTTTAAATTGAAAAAGAGAAGGAGAGGAAAAATCATAAGCTCCAACAGGACTTCCTTTCTCAAAATAGGTTTGACTAAACGTAAGAGTACTAATTAACAATCCTATAAGTGTGAGTTTATATTTCATTACTTTTTAGTTTTTTTCAGAGTTTTCTTTTTAAGTATGTCTACTTGTTTTTTCAATTCAATCACATAAAGCGTCAGCTCCTCAATCTTCTCCAATAATTTTTGCTGGATATCACCTAAATCTTGGCCATTGACTTCAACATCAGCAGCTTTGGGGATATTTGGTAAATGACCATTGGTTTGAATGTATTTTTCTAATTCCGAAAGGCTTCGAAGCTGATAATTGGGTTTGAAAACGTAATCTGGAAAGGAACCTGGTGTAGAAGTGACTTTTACTTTTTTGGATTCGACATTTCCATCTACAATGGCGTGACCAAGAATTTTGGTTTCTGATTGAATTTCGAACTGATCCGTTGATCCTCGATAGTAAATATAGCTTTCAGCACTTGAGTCTTCGAAGCCAATTCCCGACCAAGCATCGTTGGATCGAACTCGGATTGGTGCATCGTTATCTGCTGTTACCCTCAAGTAGTTAGCCCCAGTAGACAACCTGGCTTGACCTGTTTGATAAAAGTTTCCAGTCATCGTCACGTCACCATTAAAGACACCACCGGCTTCTGTAATTACCCTTTTATCATTCCAATATAAACTGGCAGCCCGTATGCGAACATTAATCCAATCATTATGTCCAGATCCATAACCACCGATATAGAGATTTCTATTGAGATTACCATCGGGACGTAGATAGGATGTGCTTCGATTAAACGTTACACCTAGCCCATTCAATACAACTGTCGCTCCATTGGAAATTGCATTGATATTACCATTCATATCGAGAAAGCCGCTTATCGTTTGCCCGACAGAGAAGTTGTTATCAACGTTTGTATAAGCTTCATTTTGAGCTTTAACTGATGAAAAAACAACCATGAAACAGGTCAAAATCAGTAATCTAATTTTCATTTAAGTATAGCTTTGGTTATTGGCATGATCTTATTTTCGTTTACCACCTTCTAGTTTTTGAATCTTCTCGGTCTGTAGCTTCACAGTCTCTTCTAACTTTTGAACCTTTTTATTTTGTTCAATCACATAAAGCGTCAGCTCCTCAATCTTCTCCAATAATTTTTTCTGGATATCGCCTAAATCTTGGCCATTAGCTTCAACTTCTTGCGCTTTGGGGATATTGGGTAAATGGCCGTTGGCTTGGATGTATTTTTCCAGCTCAAATAGGCTTCTGAGCTTATAACTAGACTTAAATACATAATCTGGAAAGGAACCTGGTGTAGAAGTGACTTTTACTTTTTTTGATTCGAGATTACCATTTACGAACAAGTTTCCATTTGGGTGGAATTCAAGGGCTTTGGTTACATCAAAATTTTCAGTATTAATAGAAGTCGAAGGAAGGATCATGTATTTATTGCCGCTAACGACGGTTGAAAAAAAATGACTATTTAAGGGTCTGATTAAAAAAGCATTTGCTGAATATTGACGAATAAGGTTTGTCATACTGCCCCCACTTAGTTGTAAATATTCAGTGGCCGCATTTCCTTCGGTCAAAAGCCTCGAACCATTCCAATAGAGGTTGCTGGCATTGATATTTACATTCACCCAATCAGTAGTTCCTTGGCTATAACCACCCAAATAAAGATTTCTACTTAAGTGACTATCAGGCTTTAGATATGATGTGTTTCTGCTAAACGTTACACCAAAACCAGCATAAGTTGTGGTTCCATTATTAGTAATAACTAGGCCACCAGTCATCGTGTCACCAGCTTTATTGACATATGATTGGGCGATACTTGTGGAAGCAATGAGAAGGGCGATTAATGTAAGTTTTATTTTCATCTCAAAAAATTTTAAAAAAAATGATGTTTGTTAGTATCGATTATTACATAGTGCAACCGTATGCTATTCGTTTAATGATTAATACGCAAAACAGGAATCAAAAAAATGGCTCAATCACATGCAGTATATTTTCTTTTAAAATTTACGCATCTTGTTCTCGAATTAAGTATTCATACAATCGTCTAATTATAACACAGACATAATAGATATTTGTCAATTATATATATTTATTGTCAATTTAAAAAGTATTGACTTGTTCATTCTTTATTACAATTTCTTAATACTATTTTAGTATATACAAATAATCCAAGTGTTGGCCTAAATAGCTATCCAAATGGTTTGTTTTTCGCCGGATGTTCTTAGAATAGTTAAAGCCTGCATGGAAAATTATTTCTGTAATAGTTTCTTACTAACGGTTGATTTCTCTAAGAAATGAGCTTATAATTGCGAATTGATTTAGAGCGTCCCCATGGAAAAATTCGTTAATGTTAGAAAGCTAATTGGTGGAAAGAACCCAACGCTTCTCAAGTGGCTTCCTGGCTTTATCATTAGATATATTGAACGGATAGTCCATCAAGATGACATCAATGAATTTATGGCTAATCATAAGGAGGCAAATTCTTATGAGTTTTGTAAAGCCGTAATGGAAAAATTCAATGTAAAGCTTGATATCTCGGGAATAGAGAATGTGCCTAGGCCTCCAGAAGGCATCATCTTTGCCAGTAACCACCCGCTAGGTGGCTTTGATGCCCTTGCCATTATCACTTCTTTAAAAGAAATCAGACCAGATATAAAGTTTATCGTAAACGACTTATTATTGAGCGTTAGAAACTTAAAAGATAGCTTTATTGGGGTTAATAAAGTGGGTAAGAATGCGGCGGCTTCTTTGCATAAAGTCGACGAGCAATTTCGTTCTGACTTCGCTACTTTCATTTTTCCAGCAGGATTAGTCAGCAGAAGAGAAAAAGGGGTAATTAAAGACTTAGTTTGGAAAAAAACGTTTGTCACTAAAGCGAAAAAATACCAAAAACCAATAGTTCCGGTGTATATTGAAGGTAAGCTGACTAATAGATTCTACAGACTTGCTAATTTTCGCAAGGCTTTGGGCATTAAGCTCAATATTGAGATGTTTTATTTAGCGGATGAATTTTACAAACAGCAAAACACACGCATGAAAATTACCATTGGAAAACCAATTCCAGCAGTGACTTTCGATAGTACAAAATCGGATATGGAATGGGCACAATGGACGAAAGAAGAAGTATACAAGCTTAGAAAATAGACTTAAAGCAAATAATAAAAGAAACCAATTTGAAAGCTATTGTTCCCCCTATAGAAAGAGCATTGATTGAGGAAGAACTCAATGCAGAACGTTTTATTAGGAATACCAATAAAGGGGGCAATGAAATTTACATTGTCAACTACCACAACTCGCCGAATACCATGCGCGAGATCGGTAGGTTAAGAGAAGAATCTTTTCGTGGTGCTGGAGGTGGTACTGGTGAAGAAATAGATATCGATGATTACGATACTAAAGAAAGGTGCTACGAACAGCTAATTGTTTGGAGCCCTGAAGACCAAGAAATCATTGGTGGCTACCGTTTCATTACGGGTGATAGAGCCTACAATCCTGAAACAGATAAATTTGAGCTTTCTACTGCGCACTATTTCAATTTCTCAGACCAGATGAAGAAGGATTATCTCCCTTATGCTATCGAACTTGGGAGGTCTTGGGTGCAACCTAGTTATCAGCCATCTGTTAACCCTAGAAAAGGACTATTTGCCCTTGCCAATATTTGGGATGGTCTTGGTGCTTTGATTGTTTACTATGCTGATGAGATGTATTATTTCTTTGGCAAGGTGACGATGTACACCAATTACAATCAGGAAGCCAGAGATATTCTACTTGCTTTCTTAGCCAATTATTTTCCTGACAAGCATGATTTATCTCAGCCAAAAGAAGAATTGTTTTCCGGCTATTCTGACAAGCTCTTTAAAGAGAATTTCCCAGCCGACATGCCATTTGAAGAAGCGTTTAGAATTTTACAGCGCCTGCTAAAAGATCGAGGAGAATGGATTCCACCGTTGATTAATATTTACATGAATCTATCATCTTCAATGATGACATTCGGCACAGCCCATAACCCTGAATTTGGCGATGTGGAAGAAACAGGCTTACTCGTAACGATTAAGGACATTCACCAAAACGTGATCGATCGGCACTGCACTGGTTATACAAAGCCCACCAAATAGTATAATTCAAAAGCACCTTTAGTGGATTCATTTGATTCCTGATAAACCTTTTTATCTTAGTTTATCATTTAACTCAATTAATCACTATGGACTTTACCCTAGGTATAGAAGAAGAATACATGGTCATTGACCCTGAGACGCGTGAACTGGTGTCTCACGAACAAAAAATTGTCGAAGCCGCACATCGACATATGGAAGACCAGGTAAAGGCAGAAATGCATCAGGCAGTGGTAGAAGTTGGCACTAATATCTGCACTGACATAAAAGACGCACGAGATCAAGTCACCTACCTCAGGAAAACTATGTGTGAAATCGCGAAAGACTTGGGGTTTAGAATAGGCGCCGCAGGAACACACCCATTTTCTGAGTGGAAGAAGCAGCTCATCACGCCCAACCCGAGATATCATGCCATTATCAATGAACTTCAAGATACCGCGCGCTCCAACTTAATTTTCGGCTTACATGTACATGTAGGTATCGAAGATAAATCAATGGCACTGCATATTGTCAATCAGATTAGGTATTTCTTGCCGCACATATATGCCCTATCCACGAATTCACCATTTTGGGAAGGCAGAAACACTGGATTCAAATCATTTAGGTCGAAGATCTTCGATAAGTTTCCGAGAACGGGCATACCACCATTATTCGAAAGTATCTCTGAGTATGAGGACTATGTCAATTTATTGATCAAAACAAGATGCATTGATAATGCGAAGAAGATATGGTGGGATATACGCGTGCACCCTTTCTTTCCCACATTAGAAGTGAGGATATGTGACATTCCATTGACAATCGATGAAACGATTACCATCGCGGCCCTTATTCAGGCGCTCTCCTACAAGTTATATAAACTGAGAACACAAAACCTGAACTTTGCTACTTATAAACGTGGTTTGGTAAACGAAAACAAATGGCGAGCGAGTAGATACGGAATTGATGGAAAATTGATTGATTTTGGTAAAGAAAGTGAGATTAATACGAGAATTCTTATCCATGAACTTTTAGACTTTATAGAAGATGTTGTGGATGAGCTGGGTTCGCGTGAAGAAGTAGAAAGAACTTATGAAATTCTCGAAAAAGGCACTGGTGCCGACCGTCAATTGAAAGTCTATGAAGAATCTAACGACTTCAATAAAGTAGTAGACTATATCATTGATGAAACCATGTCAGGAACCAACTAACTTAGAAATTCAACCAATAAGTAAGTTTAAACACTAAGGCTCTAGATTTTGATGGGCCTAAGTTGATAAAGCCCTCGTCGTTCGTAGCAAGATAGTTATCGGTATACACAAGGAAGAAATCAGACACAGGCGCAAACCGCCATTGAAGCCTTGAGTTAATATTCAAGTTGTCAATCTGCGTATTGTATTGAACAAAAGTCGTCCAGAAAAGCTTCTTCGTAAATGTAAAATCAAATCTAGGACCAATTAAGAAAAGGTTAGCGTCATTATATGGATCAGGAAGTCTAATTCGATTATATGCAAAATTGATACTTGTAAACCCTAAAGGTTGGTACCTGAAATTCAAACTCCCTTCCAAGTTAATTCGAGTACCATTGAAGTACTCTCCTGATCTTGTACTTACACGAAAGTTGATCAATTTTCGCTGGTCGGAATTATAACTGGCAATAATCAAATTATTATGATATCCTGTACCACTTGGTAAAGCAAGCCCTCCCGAACCACTAGGATCAAAACCATTGAACAGAAAAGTATATTGTCTTCTAATTCTAGTACTAAATCGCGCAGAACTCCTCCAATTAATGTCGTACAAGATATTCATGTCCCAGTCAAGAAAGCCAAATTCCTTATTACCTACCATATCGAAATCAAAGCCAGGTCCATGGCGTTGAATTCCACCAGACTTTGGAAAGAAAGAATAACGCACCGTGTTGGTCAATTGCCTGATATCCCTTCGCCTTACAAAACCCACCTCAGGGTTATAATTCTCGCCGACAGACTGTGCTGTCATGTTCCAAGACCATTTTGGAACGCCGTAACTAATTTCGAACCCGGTAGAAAATGATTGGTCTGGTTGCTCTTCTTCAATCGATTTGTGATAAAATGCTTTACCAGTCCATCGGTTGTCTGCAGAAGCTAAGTTATAATCAACACCCACCGTTCTATTCCAGCGAGCATACAAATTGGTGTCATAATTAGACTCACTTTCAAAGGTCTGCTTATTGACAAATAGAAACGAAACATTCGATCTAGCAAAAACCTTTTGCTGAAGCGATAATACCGAGTAATTGTAAGACGGTAAGTTCGCAGCATCCTCTCTGCCCGCTTGCATGGAAAGAAAGCCTAGCCGAAGATTATTATTGATTTTACCACTTAGTCTTGTACCAACTGGTATTGGGTTCTGAAGATTCTGACCAGTATTTTCATCTCTCGCTACTCCTATTCTCCTTGAGAAAAAGGGCCTTGAACCTCGATTACCATAATTGGCAAAGAGGTCAGCATTTTCCAGAAAAAACTGTCTACGCTCAGGAAAGAAAATTTCAAATCGATCGAGATTTGTCACCTGTCGATCTACTTCTACTTGAGAGAAATCCGGATTGACGGTTAAGTCTAAATTAAGGCCTGGCGTAACAGCGTATTTTAAGTCAAACCCTACATCAAAATTTGTTTCAGAAGGCTCATCGGTTTGAAAATCTTTACTCACCCCTGAAGCGATGTAGGGAATAAACGAGATATTGGAACCTGGTTTTTTAGTAGGTCTATCCCACTCCATTTCACGTAGTGTAGCAAGGTTAACGATCGAGAAATTCCTAGAAATCGGAGACCAAGTCGACCTTTCGGCGTACTCACTGTCCACTCGGTAGAAGTTGACATTCCAAGTGGATTGCCCCTCAGAGAAACGAAGTGTTTTTAAAGGAATAGCCATTTCAGCTACCCAATATCCATTTTCTTGACGTGCTTCTCCTCGCCATTTATTGTCCCAATCAAGACTAAAAGCACCTTGTCCACTTCCGCCATTGGCTATAAGTCCTTCTCTCCTAACCCCAAATGGATTGATTCCGAAAATGAATGCATTTGTATTGTCCTGAAATGCGTCTATTAAAATCGAAAAAGAATCATTAGCATCGCCGAAAAAATCTCTTCTCAAAGAAGGGGTAATGTATCCTCTATCTCCATCAGGGTTTTGCATAACACCCAATACATAGATAAACTGGTCATCATATAAAACTTTTGCCACTGATTGGGCATACGCCAATGAGGTATCCATTGGAAAGTACTGCTGAAAATTGAAAGCAGAATCTGCAAAAGACCAGATATCATCAACTTTTCCATCGATAATAACCTTCTGATCTATTTTCTTAATCTCAATATTCTGAGCAATGGCCAAATGACCAATACTAAATATTAACAGACATACCCAAACCTTCATGCCCCAAAACTAAATCTTCTTTCCATTGAATCTTGAACATTTATATCAATGGAACATAATCTTTAATAGTGCCTATTAGAGTTATCTGAACCTTCTGTTTTTTAATTTTAAAACATTCTAAATTCGAATTTTACTAGATTTGAAACACCAACCAATTCTTATCATGAATCGATTTTTTCTTGCCTTGGCAATGATTCTATTTTTAAATGCTTGTAAAAGCGATGATGAAGGACAACCTGTAATAGATCTTACAGGCAAATTTGTAATCCCTGCAACTACTCGAGACACCGTCTTATTTGCCACTTCCGTAGATAATGTATCTATTCCAATATTTATTTCAATACCATCAGCAGCGACAAACTTGGCCGGAACGGTTATGATGCATGGGTCTGGTGGAAACTGGGATGACTCGGACACGAATAATGATGGAATTGACGACACGATTGAAGAATGGGAACTATCTAGTCAAAACGAACAGTGGAAATCGATGCTAGATAATGAGGGCATTGTATCTGCTTTTCCTGGAAGTTATTACAGACGAGGAACTGTTGAGAATGCTGGCGATTGGAAAAATCCACCGCTTCAGTTTGAAATAAGCGCATCCTTTATAAGAAATTACGATGCTTATAAAACGCTCGAAGTTTTGAAAAACCTTGTCCGTGAAGACGGTACAGCGATTGTTACGCCTGATAACGTAGCTATTGTTGGTTTTTCACATGGCGCAACGGCTGTCCAGAGCACTTTATTTGATACGTCAGTCGTTCCAGTAAATTGGGAATGGTCACAATCTTATAGCGGCACCCTGTATACAAACGAAATTAGAGTTCCTGCTTCACTACCAGCGGATGGCGGCTTTCGAGCCGGCATCATGTATTACCCCGGTTCTTTTCACAATAGTTATTACGGAAATCCTTGTAGTGGCACCAGTATTTTTCAAACGTATACTGATTTTATGATTCATGTACCTTCAGAAGATAGCCTAACGCCAAACACTAATTGTATGCTAGAAACTGTAGGAAATAATGGTGGAGGAACCGCGACCATCCACAGATATGAAGGTGCAAATCATGGCTTTGATAATAGCAGTTCAGGTATTGATGGTGGATCGAATGCTTTAGCTCGAACGCGCAGTATTAATTATTTAAAATTAAAGTTAGGCCTAAACTAGTATTTGTCTAATAATCAACAGCTTAAGACTTCTCCGAAATAGTAGAAAATTTGATATAGGCAACTTCTAACTTAAAGGAACCTTCCTTTTTTGAATCAGTAATAAAGCCTAATCGAATAGTGTTTTTTGCGGCTCCCTCGGACATTGTTCGGCCTGTGACTCTACCCATTCTATATTCCTTAAGCTCATTAATATTAATGCTAATCGTTTTCCATTCATCATTCGAAGAAGCAATTGGCATTTTAAAGTTGGGCCTCCAAAATCGTTGATATTGGTAGACATTGAGCGCACAATCTAAACCACTGCTTTTGTACTTTATCTCTACCTGATCATAAACTGATAAATCATAGCGAGCATAAGGTGCTCTAAGAGAAGTGAAGCCACCGTTATTTTCTAGTGAAACTGTTCCAGAAAAAACCATACTATCATCAGTAAGCACAGCTTTTCCATTAGAAAGACCACCCATTACACCGTCATTTACGACAGCCCAGTTTTCCCCACTTTTACCTTTTCCAAAGTCGAAAACCATTTCTTCTGGTGTTGAGAAAATTGCTAGAAACAAATAAAGCGCGATTGTCATAGTTCCATTTTAGAACCATAACAGAATGTCGGGTAGAATGTTCTAATTTATGTAATTGATATCTTTAGAATTGATCTGATTGAATATAAGCCTCTATTACCGCTTGCTCTCCTTTTTTGCCACTTTGTGAATTGCCATGCTCCATTCCGAGCACTCCTTTAAAACCCTTCTTGTGGATGTATTTAAACACGTTCTGGTAATTGATTTCACCTGAAGTTGGTTCTTTACGGCCTGGATTATCTCCTATTTGAAAGTATGCAATTTCGTCCCAGCAGTTTTCAATGTTAGGAATTAAGTTTCCTTCAGTAATTTGTTGGTGATAAATGTCGAACAGAATTTTGCAGGATGGACTATTCACTGCCTTACATATTTCATAGGCTTGTGCTGCTTTCGAAAGGAATAAACCTGGATGGTCTCTTGGGTTTAATGGCTCTAAAACCATAACTAACCCATGAGGTTCTAGCAGTGCACAAGCTTTTCTCAAACTATCCACTACGTTAGCCGTTTGGTAGCCCATATCTTTACGTAAATCAAGATGCCCGGGTACAACAGTCATCCACTTAGCATTGACGCGCCTTGCTACCTCAATAGATTCTTCTATTTCTTTTAAGAATTGATCTTGCCAATCCTTTTTTCCACTGGCGAGGTTTGGCTCTTGCCAAAAAATAGTATGCGCTACAAATACGCCCATTGTCATTCCATGAGATTGCATCTTTTCCGCTATTTCTTCTTGAATGTCTATCGGCCTTTGCTTCATGTCATTATCCTCCAGTGATTTGAATCCTTGGGAAGCCATAAAATCAATTTCATTGAGTATTCCTCCTGGGGCCAACTTTCGGAACATACCGAAATGGGGTGCATAATTCAGGTTGAAACTTTGTGCTTGTTTTACTCCACTAAAAACATTTTCAATTCCCAGCATTAAAGCACCTGAACCTAGCAAACCTGTTTGTACAAAATCTCTTCTTTTCATGAGTCAGTTTTCTATGAGTTAATATACAAAATCTCTTCAGCTGATTATATTTAAGCTACAATCCATAGCAGATGTATATAAAAAAGAAATACTCAAAGAAAGACATGGCCGTTTGGACTTTACGAGAAAGCATCTTTTTCGTAATTATGGCCACTATAGTCACTATACTCTATGAGGTAGTTGGCTTAAAGTGGCTCCAATTGCCTTGGACTCCGATAGCACTGGTTGGTACTGCCGTTGCCTTCTTAATCAGTTTTCAGAATAATGCTGCTTATGATCGACTTTGGGAGGCTCGAAAAATTTGGGGTGGTATTGTGAATACTTCTAGAACATGGACCATGATGATAAAAGATATGGTCAATAATCAACATGCAGTAGAACCGAGGAGCCAAGAGTCATTAGCTAAGGAAAAAAAGGTATTAGTCCATAGACAAATTGCTTGGATGAGCGCTTTACGATATGCACTTAGGCAAAACAAGCCTTGGGAAACATTCAAAGGGGCAAAATCGAATAGGAAATGGCATGAAATGCTTGATTTACCTGAACTTAATATTCCGCTTGAAACGGAGCTTTCTAGACTATTAGACAAGAGTGAGGTTGAATATGTAATGTCTAAAAAGAATAAAGCAAATGCTATTCAAACCTTGCAATCGAACCACTTAAGGGAGTTAAAGGATGGTGGTTTTATTTGGGAGTTTTCTTTTTTAGAATTAGAAAACGTTCTCAAAGAATTCTTTAGTCTTCAAGGTAAATCAGAGCGTATTAAGAACTTCCCATATCCACGACAATATGCTACGCTAGGGTATGATTTTGTCAATCTTTTCAACATGCTACTCCCCTTTGCCATTGTTCCTGAATTTTGGAAGATTGGACAAAATCTAGCGGAAGTGTATCCGGGTTTTGGGGAATATTTCATTTGGGCAGCAGTACCTGTTTCGGCAGTAGTTTCTTGGATTTTTAACACCATGCAGCGCATTGGTACGGCTGGAGAAAATCCGTTTGAGGGTTCTGCAAATGATGTTCCTATTACTACAATGGCAAGAGGAATAGAAATAGATATGAGAGAAATGATGGACGAAGGTGCGGAAGAAATTCCTTTACCTCATCCTCCTGTCTATGACATTCAGATGTAATTAAACTGTCTTAATTATCTATTAGTAAAGATATCTTCAGCAAACTGAGGGTCGTACAGCTCGTCTAGATAACTTGTTCGGGTAAGCACGCTGTAGTTATCTCGACAGCTTTCTAAGCCACTTCTCATAATTGATATACACCTGCCGTCTTCATCAGCGCCTTCCCTATGATCACGTAAAAGAGAACAATGTCCCAATTCGTGAAAGACTATAAATTCTTTGAAGATATCAGGGGCTCTTAGCCAGAAATCAGCATCAACCATCACATGATTAGGGTTTCTACCATTGAAATTGCAAACGCCAGCTACATTTTCCTCATCTATAGGTTCGATAACTCCGGTAATACCTTCCGCAACTAAATCAATTGAAATTCCTCTTGATTCGGCTTGAGCTTCAAAGCGAATAAAATATGGCCAAAGTCTTTCATCTACGCCGGGAAACGTTCCTTCAATCACCATGGGTGCGCCTGGAATTTCATCGGTTTTATCGCATGCTACAATTGATAATCCCACAAAAAACAATAAACTCAATTTGATGTTTTTCCAACGCCTCGCTTCCATACTCGTATCGTAATCTAGTTTCCGATATAACGCGAGTTCGTCGATTTATTATTAGATCACACCATCAAGATTCCAGACAATTATCCCGTAGACGACAAAGCGGATAATGCGGAAGGATGCGAATAGTAGATATTTTTTCTGGGGGTATGCCAGGGTGCCGGTTAGCATACTAATAAGCGCAAATGGCAATGGCGTTAAAGCTGCCACAATGATTAAACCACTCCCATACTGATCATATTTTTGTTGATATTTCTTCAGTTTGAGTCGTTTTTGAAACAAGTTCAAAAAGAACTCCTTTTTTCCTAAAACTCTTCCTAAGCGGTAATTTAGCCAGCCGGCGAATAAGGAAACCATAGTCATAGTGGAAACAGCAGTGATGTAATAGTGCCATGGGTCGTCAAGTGACCAAAACATAAATAGTTCTGGAGGTAGAATTCCTACAAAAATCTCTGAGACTAAGAAAATAAAGAACATTAAATAATAGCTATCAGAAACAGCATATTCAATGATTTCGTATTGGCTTTTGAAATAACTTTTAAATAGAATCAATAGCACTATAAGCACTATTAGGTAGATAAAGCCCTTGATAATGTTTTTAGAAAAGAAGCTATAAAACTCTCGTTTGTTATTGGCCATTGAGGGGTGATTCTTCCCTCAAAGTAAATAGAATAATTATGAAGATGAACTAAAAATAGACTTAAGCTTTCTCAGCTTTGTAGGCATCTATTATCTCTTTGAAAAACATTGGGTTGGTAAACTTGTCGATGACCTTTACATTTTTGAAAGGAGCTAACTTTTCTTTTAACTCTGATTCCATTTGGCCACTGTAAACATAGACCCAAGTTCCTTCCTTTTCAAGCTTATCGATGTTTCTGTTTATTAGGTCCGAACCTTGAATATCTGGCATCATCTGATCGGTAATCAATATGTCATACCTATCCTGATCTATGAATTCATTGGCCGTTTTACCATTACTAGCTTCCACAACTTCTACGTCGTCATACATAAATTCAATGAAATCTTTCAGCGTATCTCTCACCGCGAAATCATCTTCTACAATCAGAATTTTAATCATATACTTTTTAAACTTATAAAAACACTAGTGCCATCAGTTCCTCGAGACGTAATCCATAGTTTATGTCCTAAACGCTCTGTTAAATCTTTTGCAAGATAAAAGCCCATACCCGTTATTTCTTGATTCTCATCAACTTTTGATTGATTAGTACCCAATGTTTTTAATTGTTCTTCAGAAATACCGACGCCATAGTCGCGTACTTCTATAATCAAATTACTACCCTTTTGGTTTAAATGAATTTCTACTGGAGCATCGGTTTGCCGTGAAAATTTCATTGCATTACCGATCAGTGTATTCATAATGTACTTCAAAGTCATTTTATCAGTAGCGTAGCGCAAACCTAAGTTTGACTCTGGTGTACTTATTACTTCTAAGCTCCAATTCTCATTCACGAAGTCAGACAATTCTTTAAAATTGACTTTATCGCTTGCCTTTTGGTTAAGCGTCATAAAGTAGATAAAGTCATGAAGCATTCTCTTGATAGACTCAACAGAACTGAGCGATAGGTCAACAATCTTATCCTTTACTTTTGCAAACTTTTCAGGTTGCTCGCTCGATCTTTTGATCATTTCCATATTCATCTGAAGTGTAGCAACAGGCATTTTAATTTCATGTGAGATCAGTGAAAGCATTGTCTGTCTACTCTTTTGATACTCCATTTCTGCCCGAGATTTAGTCAGCATATCCATTCGCATTACAAATGTTTTGAACAAGGCAAGATTGGCAAGTATTACGGCTATGGTCAATAATAGCGCTCTTAACCCAAAATGGTTACCATAAATATTTAAGAAATCTATCGTTTGAATAAAAACCCACAATACAAGAACTAAGAGTGCCGAGATAAGATAACTCGACGTTGGTTCCCGATCTATTTTAGCCCTTATTACAGTGTACAGAAACACGCAGCCACTAAGAATCATGAATAAGAGGTAGTATCTAAGAATACTTGTAAAAAACACCGAAGGCGTTACGAGAACAATGATAATATTGATGATTGTAACTATCAGAAAAATTCTTTTGAACCATTTATTGGTCTGATTTGGATAGAGCGTAAAAATGAATAATCCTCCGAATAAAGAAGCAGTATATCCACTCAGGTATTCCAAACAGATGGCCAGATCAAAGTTCAGCGTATTGAGCATGGCATGAAGTGGATAATAATCTGTACCAACAAGTCGATACATCATACTAAGAGAAAAAAGGGCATAAAACGGCACTGGCAAGGACAAATGACGATATGCAGCGGAAAAAGCGATCAGAATAAATCCAGTAATAAAGAAGGCACCAGCCAAAAAGAGACTTAGCCCTTGATTTGTTCTCAGCTCCTTGATAAGCTTATTCCAACTACCAACTTCTAAAGAATAATAAAGTCCTGCATTAGAATGATGGTAATTGGATACTTGGATAATTACATCTAAAGTATCTGACTTAAACTCTTTAAGAGAAACAACTTTTGGTTCTCTGTAGCCTCTATATTCTTTTTTAGTTTTTGCAACTACTCCTGATTCATAAATCAGGCTGTCATTTACAAAAACATTGTATGAAGAAAACGCATTGGTAATAAGCATGCCCGATTGCGGCTTTTCCTTTGGCAAAATTAGTCGAACAGCATAAGTGGCATAACCAAAATCAGGCAACTCAACGCCATTAATTTCAATCTTAGACCAATCGTGAGGAACTTCTATTTGAGTAGGTGGCACATTTGAATCTGATCTTTTCTCTATGAGTTGATTCCAATAAAAGTCCCACTGACCATCCAATTTATAAAACTCCTCCCCATCCCAATCTCTCAGGTCTATAACACTAATATCCTGCGCTGTCATGCTATTTAAGCACAATACAAAAAGTAAGGTAATCGTTATTTTGATCTTCATGTAATAGTAGTGAAAGGCCAAAATCCTGACCTGAAACCTGGTAGCTAGTGTCCTTGAGTTTGGGTGAAAAGGTAACTTATTTTTGTTTAGCAGGTATTCGCGGAATTGTCATGATTTCCGTTTGACGACCATCAATATACCAAACACCTGTCTTATCAAAAAATGCTTCTTCTTCTAACATGATTCTAATCTCTTTATCCCACTCTTTTATAAAAACAGACGCGTTTAATTCAATAGAATATGCCGTATTTAAATGAAGTGGATAATCTCCCGTTACAGGAACACCACCTTGCGAATCCCACATACCGAGAGTTGTACCTGAAGCATGCCCATGATAACCTATAGGATGTGTATAAATAGAAGGTTTTATTCCTGCCTTAATCGCTGTTGCTCTACTCATTTTTAGCACTTCATTACCAGTTCTACCCTCTTTGAAGTTTCCAGTAAAAATATCTTGTAGCCTATTGCCTTTCTTGAAAGCCTGAACTAAGTAGTCTGGTACTTCCTTTTCTCCCGGTTTAAGAATATATGCATTCTGTTGCTGATCAGTATTTAGTCTTAAATATGTAATTCCAAAATCGCAATGGAGTAAATCACCTGGTAAAATCACATTCTTATCTGGACGTTTACTGAAAGATCTTAAGTGGTCTGAGTTTTCAGGATCAGCTCGCTGAACATCTACTGTTGGGTGAAACCAAGTTTGCAGCTTTAGTTCTCGAACGCGTTCTCGCATCCACCATACCACATCTTCGGTAGTTGTTACGCCAGGTGTAATTACCTTATTAGAAAATGCCTCTTGAATAATATCATGAGAAATTCGTGTGATGTGCGGATAGATAGCCATCTCTGCATCAGTTCTAGTTTCCAACCAACCGATCGCCAATTTTTCTGCTGATACAATTTTAGATCTATCTTTCTGACTAAGTGCTGCTTTAAATTCTTCTAAGTCAGTGGCAACTATGCCATCAGTAATTCCAAAATACTTCGATTTATTAATGCCTATTTTTTTGGGGTTCCGTTCATCGATAAGCTCAGCAAGTCTTTCCCATTGGTTTGGTTGCTTCTCCTTGTCCCAAGCACTTTTAAAGGTCGAACCTACGTCGTATCTAGCCACGGCTAATGTTTCTATGCCAGAACCATCAGGCTTATTAAAAAACACCAAAATGGTTCTTCGCCTAGCAGCCAACCATTCTGCAGGCAACAGGGTTTTGATAATTGGATCTTCATTGTATTCTCTAGAAATGACTACCCACATATCTATCTCCTCCCTATTCATAATCTCGGGAAGGTAGTTTTGTACTTTATCCTCAAGCAAACTATTAATTACCGCAGCTCTTTCTTTCATTGAAAGAACATTTGGACTTACAGTCTGTGCAGTTGCAAAAATTGTGGGGAAAAAGAGAATTAGAAATAGTAAAACGTTTCTCATCATTGAGGTTTTATTTCCTGAAAATAATTAAAAGCCATCGAACATCAAATGTGTTGGAAATCTCAGGAATAATTAGATCAAAAAACCGCTTAAAACCGACTAATACCATTTAAGGAGAAATGAAAAATATCTTTCGAAAAGGTGTATTCTTTGCGCCTCAATTGCGTTTCACCACTACATGCAACCAAACACACCGGGCTTATTTGCATTCCTATTAGTAGGCCTATTTATGAATTCGATTTGTCTTGGGCAGACATTTCAACAAAATGCAGTTCATCAAGAACATGTCCCCAATCTTTTGTATGCCAATGAGTTATCAGATGGCACCTTACACTGGAATAACTGGTATGCTAAAAACGAGACTGAATTTTATTATACGCTTCAAGAGAATGACAAGTCAGTTATTGTGAAAAGAGCGGTCGATGGAAATAAATTAGGTGTCATAGAAAGGTTACCATTCAATAATGAATTCAATTGTTCTCATCCTTGGGTAAGTAAAGATGGAACGCATATCATATTTCAAGCTTCAATTCCACACCCTGATGGAAAGAGATCGGACTTTAATATTTGGGAATCTTTTCTTGGAGAAAGCGGTTGGTCTAAACCTAAACTATACTCAAAAGCTACCTCAACCATTTACCACGAAGGAGCTCCTATACTTTGTAAAAGCGGCAATATTTACTTTAATGTAACAAAAGAGTCCAACGGAGAAGCTGATCTTTATGTACTAAAAAATGGAGAAAGTAAAGCTAAGCAACTACCCTCCTCTATTAATTCCAAACATTTTGAAGGAGATTTTTTCGTCGATGAAAATGAGGAATATATCATATTTTCCTCTTTTGAAAGAGAAGGATCCCTAGGTCAGTCAGACTTATACATTTCATTTAATAATAATGGAAAGTGGTCAAAAGCCGTTTCTCTCGGGCAAGGAATAAATTCAATGCAACAGGAGTTAAGTCCTTTTGTAACAAGTGATGGCCAGTATTTGATTTTTACTAGCAACCGGCGATCTGGATCAAGTCTAAGGCCATCCTACGATCATTTCATAGTAAATTTCAATATCGAACTATTTCGGTAATTCACCGTTGGCGTAGTGATTTATGAGGTAACAAAATCATTTGTTATTTTCAAGGCCATGTCTAAACCCCATACTGCCCTAATTCTCCGACTTACTTCCGGAAAAGTTCATCCATTTTTAATTGGCATTCTATGTTCTGCTTGCTGTGCAGGCATGGTTTGGCTCATGGTTGAATTGGATGGAATCGATATGACATGGATGTTTATAGAGACCAACATGTACTTTATTTTCACTTTTGGTTATATGATCTTCATGGCTCGAGTGATTCACAATAGCCATGTCAATAGCTTCACTAAATTACTCTCAGCAGGAAATTTTAACATTGAAAAAAAGTCGTTTTGGCAAAATGAGATGGCCAACCAGCGAAAACTCACTGTCGAAACTATAGTTGCATTAATCATTGGTTTCACCCACGCCTATTTCGATGTTTTTCAGTGGGTTGTTAATGGAACTAGAGAATTTACATTTATACGGCTAGGCATCGGTATAGAAATCATGTTAATGTGGTTAGTTATTACTCATGCCACTTCTACATTTATGCGCAATATGACGGTCATGAATAAAATGTCACGAGAAATAGATGTCGACCTTTTGAACATGGACAAATTCATGCCACTAACTAAATCGGGAATTACCAGTATTCTTGGATTTATCGGGGCCTATTCACTCCTTTTTGTTCAAGGTGTACGAATTATCGATATCCAAAATCCAGCAATTGCCATAATCATTCCATCGATTTTCTTTCTCATTAGAACACCTCTAAAAGGTGTAAGAAAACGAGTTAGTATGGCAAAGCATAAGGAATTAGTACTCGTGGATTCGGCCATTGAGGGTGATAGAGAAGCGCTTAAAAGGTCTAGGATTAAGAAAAATTTAGATAACATCAATGTTATCGATTTAATCAACTATCGGAAGATAATTCAAAGTGTTTTTGAAATCCCCGTCAATATCCCAACAGCATCAAGATTCATTTTTTATCTCATCATTCCATTACTTACATGGATAGCAGCCTCAGTTGTAGACAAAGTGATAGACTACCTAATTAAGTGATAACAAACGTTTGCTAAAGCACATCCAAGAATACAGATTATATTAGATGCTGTAACGTTTTAGCTTATTATTGACTCATCCATTCTAAAATGAAAAGAACTCTAAGTCTTCTCTTATTCCTAATATTTATTTCGCCGCTCTCTTTCGCACAAGATATCAAGGTTGAACCACCATTTTGGTACGCTCAAATGCCTACTGAAAAACTGCAACTGTCCTTATATGGAGAAGGTTTAGGCAATTGGAGGGCTAGCATTGAAGCGCCCGGAATTACACTTGTAAACCAATTGGCTGGTGATTCTAAGAATTATCTATTCATCAATTTAGAGATTAGCCCTGATGTAAGAGCAAGTAGTATTTCCATTGACCTTAGAAATGGTAGAAAGCATAAAAAGTTGAACTATGAACTGAAGGAAAGGCTAATTGAAGCGAATAAAAATCAAGGCTTTAGTAGCGAAGACGTTATTTATCTGCTTATGCCCGATCGCTTTGCCAATGGTAACCCTGACAATGACACGATCGAAGGTATGCTTGAACCAGCCAGAAGAGACGATCCCAGTGGTAGACACGGTGGAGATTTAAAAGGAGTTCAAGAACAGTTAGACTACATCAAGGAACTGGGCATGACAGCTGTTTGGCTCACTCCTGTTTTCGAAAATGATCAAACCCCAGAATATAAAGGTTATCACGGCTATGCAGCTACCGATATGTACAAGGTAGATCGACGTTTCGGAAGCAATGAAGAGTTTGTGGCGTTTGTTCAGGCCTGTCATGACAAGGGCTTGAAAGTTATAATGGATATGATTCACAATCATATTGGCGATCAGCATTGGTGGATGAAGGATTTACCTTTCAAGAATTGGGTGCACGATCAAAGTGTTTATGGAAATACTTCTTATAGAGGTTCTGTGGCATCCGATCCATATGCTTCAAAATATGATGAAGACAAATTAATTAAAGGTTGGTTTGTGAATGAAATGCCTGATTTAGATCAGCGAAACAATGTTTTAGCGGATTACCTGATTCAAAATACATTGTGGTGGATAGAATACAGCGGTGTAGATGGTATTCGCATGGATACTTACGTTTACCCGTATAAAGAATATATGGCACGATGGGCTAAAGAGGTAATTGAAGCCTATCCAAATTTTAATATTGTAGGTGAATCATGGGTAGAAAACGTGGCTTCTGAGTCATATTGGCAAGAGGATAAAGCGGGTGAAAATGATGGTTACAATTCTTACCTGCCTAGTGTCACAGATTTTCAAATTCATTTTGCTGTAAGAGATGCTTTTAACTCGGATTTTGGTTGGGAAAGCGGCATTATGAAACTCTACTATGCCTTAAGTCAAGACAGACTCTACTCCGACCCTATGAAGAATGTCATCTTCTTAGATAACCACGATATCGGGAGAATCTTTTCCACGTTAGGCGAAAACCCTGACCACCTTAAAATGGCTTATACTTATTTATTAACGACTAGAGGAATTCCTCAAGTTTATTATGGAACTGAACTAGCCTTTAAACAAGGCACTCAGGGTGGTGATGGAGATAAAAGAGCTGACATGCCTGGAGGTTGGGCAAGTGATTCAAGATCTGTTTTCACAAAAGAAGGTAGAACTTCAGCTGAAAACGACATGTTTGATTATGTCAAGAAAATTACGAATTGGCGAAAAACCAGTGATGCTATTCACCATGGAAAACTATTGCACTTCTTACCTACTGATAATGTTTATGTCTACTTCCGGTATACCGATGACGAACGAGTGATGGTGATCTTGAACATGAATGATGAACCGATGACGATCAGCAGAACAAAGCATATCGAGATGCTAAGAGGCTTTTCAAATGCGACAGATGTAATGAATGGTACTGCTTTTGATATCTCTAAGGATTTTCAAGTACCTGCTAAAAGGACTACGGTACTACGGTTTAAGTAGGCTCCACTCCCATTTGAGCATGTCTGGGTTCTTCCGCATAACGTGGATCGTGGATATAAGGTAGTTTACGCATAGCTGTCATTTCTAGGCTCAGGAAATCAAACTCTTCTACAAGTTTGCCTACAAGTTCGTAAATGCCCTTACCTCTAAATGGATATTGTGCTGCTACAGGTGGAAAATGAGTCGTATCTATAAAAAGCCCTTCCCTGTCTATCCAAGTACCAAACTGCATCCTTTTACCATTCGATGTTGTTGTGTTTTTGATATGTACTAGATAGCCAATCATGCGGACGGTTTGGTTTTTATAAGTGGCCATTTCCCTTACTAGAACATTTCTTGGTGGCTCTGCTTTCAGCAAATCGAAAGGATTACACAAAGGAAAGCCTAAGAGGTCTTGCTGATCGAAAGCATCTTCTAAAAGATCATAACTGAGTTCAGGCAGTTCAAAACGTTTCACTTCAGGGTCAAAAAGCATTCGGACTGGGTTCGTTTTTTTGTGGTTACCCAGTTGAAAATGAGCTTCCCACAATAAAGCTTTTTTAGATTGGCCTGTAAAGCGAAAACCACCTATTTTGATTAATAAGCTCAATTGATCTAAGGAGATGCTAACTCGTTTTAAGAAGTTATCGAAACTCATAAAAACACCATTTGCATAGCGTTCTTTCAATATTTCTTCAGCAGTAGACTTTTCCAGATCGCCAATAAAGGCAATGCCCAAGTAAATAGTTTTGCCATAGATAGTACAGAGATATTCGCTCTGATTTACGCAAGGGGCTTGAATATCGGCACCATGCATAAAGGCTTCATGGGCATACAGTTCCATTCTGTAAAAGCCGCCGCCATTATTCATTGTTGCCACCATATATTCTAGTGGGTAATATGCTTTTAAATACAAACTCTGATAGCTTTCTACAGCATATGAAGCCGAGTGTCCTTTGGCAAAAGCATAGCCCGCAAAGCTTTCAATTTGTCGCCAAACTTCAGCTGCTAGTTCAAAGGTGTGGCCTTTTTTGACACAATTTCTAAAGTACTTATCGCGTACTTTTTGAAACTCTTCTCTCGATCGGTATTTGCCAGACATTCCGCGCCTGAGCACATCCGCCTCACCCAAAGTGAGGCCGGCAAAGTAGTGTGCTACTTTGATTACATCCTCCTGATAAACCATAACACCATAAGTTTCGGGCATAATATCTCGGAGGATGGGATGTGCTTCATTTCTCCGATCAGGCTCTCGAAAACGAAGAATATACTGCCGCATCATACCCGATTTGGCCACACCAGGTCGAATTACAGAACTAGCTGCTACAAGGCCTAGATACTCTTCTACCCGAAGTTTTTTGAGCAACATGCGCATAGCGGGTGATTCTACATAAAAGCAACCGATGGCTTTTCCTTCGCGAAGCATAGCCTTTATTTTCTCATCTTTTTTAAGGTTTGCTATATCATGAATATCAATTTTTGGGTCATTTGGATGGTTCCTTTCAATTTCTATTAGGCTATCCTTGATTTTACCTAGGCCCCTCTGGCTAAGAATATCGAACTTATAAAGTCCCACATCTTCTGCGATAACCATATCGAAATGGGTAGTTGGAAAACCTTTTGGTGGAAGGTCAGTAGCGGTATAATAATGTATTGGCTTTTCTGAAATAAGAATACCTCCGGCATGAATACTCAGATGATTAGGAAAACCCTCGATATATTTCCCATAACGCAAAACGAGTTTATGCAGATCGTCTAAATCTTTATAGGGTGCGCGCTGAATATGATCAATTTCATGAGGGGGAATTCCTAGCACCTTCCCTAATTCGCGCACCACAGCCTTAAACTGAAAGGTACTATAAGTGGCTAGAAGGGCTACATTGGGGTAACGATTAAAGATGTATTCTGTAATATCTTCTCTGTCCTTCCAAGAAAAATCTATATCAAAATCGGGCGGATTCTGCCGATATAAATTGATAAAACGCTCGAAATAGAGATCTAACTCAATAGGATCGACATCGGTAATGCGCAACAAGTAAGCTACGACAGAATTGGCACCACTTCCACGACCTACATAGAAATACCCCTTGTTTCGAGCATACTGGCAAATGTCCCAATTGATAAGAAAATAAGACATAAAACCTTGTTGCTTAATCACATCAAGTTCCATTTTGATACGCTTCAAAATGTCTTCAGTAGGATTTTTATAACGATAGGGTAATCCTTCTTCACATAACCGTTCTAGCGTTGCTAGGTCTTCATTAGCATCTTTCCCAAATGCTGATAAATTCTTATTGAGATGTTCTCCATCAAAGTCGAAATGAATACTACAACTCTCCAATAGTTCCTGAGTATTATCAACCATATAAGTATGATTTTGATAAATACTCAACAATTCATCTAAGGGGTAAATAAAGTCACTAACACTTCCCTCTTCTGATTTAGGAAGCATGCTCAACAGCGTATTATTATCGACAGCTCTTAAAAGCCGATGGGCATTAAAGTCCTTTTTAAGCGCGACACGTTCTAGGGAGGATTCGTCCACTTTACTCCTAAACGTGGCAGTTTGCAGCAATACTAACTTTTGCTTATCCAACTGATGTGGTGGATAGATGAGTCGAGGTAAATCCGTAGGCCTAACCCCTACATATTCTAATTTTTTTAGTTTCCAACCAGAGTATTTACTAAAGGGATAAACAACATATGCTTTTTTGAAATCCGGTGCGCTTTCAGGTATCTTTTCTCCACTGTGTAAATAGTGAGATAGGTAATCGTTTAGTTCTTTAAAGCCTTCATTATTTTTGGCTATACCAATGAACAGTTGATCAGCTCCATTTCTAAAATCTATCCCTAAAACAGGTTTAACACCATATTTAGATGCTAAGCGAACAAAATTAATGGCTGCAGGCGTACCATTAATATCAGTAAGAGCAAAACACTTTACACCTGCTCTTTGGAGTTCCTCCAATAAATCTTTGGTATTGAGTGTGCCATACCTAAAGCTGTAATACGTATGAGTATTTAGATACATTCTACTTCTAACTCATCAAGAGTCAGAAGCAAAAATACTAATATTATTAGTTCATCAGTAGAAATACTAAAAATCTACATCATCAAATTGACTAGAACATTTTAACTGATTCCGAACAAGTAAAAAGATCTTTAGAATTACCAATAGCCGCTAAATTTGATTCTACTCTACCAATATCCTTAATAGTATTGCCGATATAATAAGGAACTGTCTTTTTATTGGCTCGAGTACTTCCCCCTCTTCCATGCTTAAAACCTAAATTATGACAATATTCATGAGCCAGGTTTCCAGCTACCTGAGCTCTTAAAAGGTTTTCTTTATTCCCATAATTATTAATCCATTCATCAAGCTTATTTAAGTTGATCCAAGTAGCATGAGTACTTGGAGTTGTATAACCAACAACACCTGGCTTGGTACGATAGGGATGAATCCAGATGTCAATATCCATATCACCATGCACATTCGAATCGGTAGACGATTCTTCCGTAAAACGATCATTTCCACTCATAAACACATTGTAGACCTCAGATCTACTCAATCCATTGCTTTTTCTAAATCGCTTAGGGCGCCTTAAATTCGTTCCCTTTACTTTTGCCTCAAATAAATCGCTGTAATTGATAATTTTCTCAAGTAGTGAAGCGCTTTCCTTCAGAAGCTTAATGTGCGTCTCATCAAAAGACACACCCTCATCGGATTCAATAATTTTCAAATCAACTTTTAACATATCGTTATTAATTAATGGAAAGAGCAGGCTTGAAAAGGAAGTCTAACCCATTCTTCAAAATCATTTTAACCAGCTTGATACCAAGTTTCACCCAACCAATCGGGCCTTTTAATATATCGATGACAATCGGTATGATTTTTCCTAGCACACCAAAAACTTTACTCATTGAATCTAAAAGAGCGTCTACTCTACGCTGATGCTCACTTACATCAGCCGATGAATAGCCATACTCAAGTGTAGCAACAGTATCAAAGTCGATATCGAAATCACTAGTAACTAGGTTATTGGTGGTGATTTTTCTCTTGCTGAAGAAAAAACTAAAAGTCTCAATAGTTTTATTGATCGCTTCACGGATCTCTCGTATTAGGTAACCAACCGCATTTTTCACCTTCTTGAAAAAGGAACTGATCACTTCGATAACCTTTTGTATTCCCGTAGCGATCCACTGCACTGCTCTTTTAAAGAATCCAACCACTTGACGCATAAAACCCTTTGCCTTTCGAACCTTCTTCTTTCTTCGGACAGTTTTTTCACCTAATTGTTCATCAACTAATTGGTCAACACTGGCTAATACCTTATTTCTATCAGCTTCATTTTCTACTTGATCTAATAGATCTTGAAGCTGCGCCGAAACGGCTTTTGTATCAAACTCATCAGCATCAAATCCTGCTTCTACATTAGGGATTCCGATCAGCAGAAGATACTTGTAGTTAATAAGCCAATTACCTCCTTTCATTCGAAAAGCAAACCTTGAAGGAACTACATGCAGTTGCTGATCTGCAGTATTCATTGATTCTATCAAATCATGAAAGTCTTCCAACGCTTCAATCGTTCTCAACTTCATGTCACCATCAATTTTATGACCATACGCACCTAGCAACCAGAGTTTAATCTGTATCAGTCTTACCATAAAGGCATTGAAAGGATGATTTTGAATTACTTTCAAATGCTTTTCAGCCTTATTTGTTAACCAAGGCTTGTCTATCAATTGCTCGCTATAATAGTCCGTGGTGGTACTGGAAATGGAATTGGCATTCTGGACTAATCTCAGACTCTGTTTCATGGCATCTGAATCTCGCTTTAAACTAGATTTGCCATCATAGTCAACGCTTACAATACCTCTAAAGCTTTTATTCCAGGTTCTTCTGGCTGCGACTGAAATCAACTCATCAAAGTCATCAATTAAATTAAATAGCGATTTCCGGCTAGTAACTTGTAAAAACTTGGAGAGCTGGACTAACCCACTTTCTAGTTCAGCATCATAACTACTATTTACCGCTGAAACTAATCCTAGTAAGTGCAGCCTAAAACGCAGTACTCTTACCAGTATAGCATCATTTTTCAATGCTAAAACATGATCACTCAATTTAAATCGGCCTTCTAAGTCACTTAAATTTGCCAAGTCATCAAGCTCAAATTCAGTTAAAGCCTTTGATGTGATTGGCCTATTGGCTTGATAAATTTCTGATTGAATATACTCTGCTCGAAATGCTTTAATCCCCGAATTAATAGCTGTTTTACTCGGTCTTTCTTCGCTACCATCTTTTGAAAAAGAAACGTAGCCGAAATTATCTAGTAAATCGACTGTTTCCTCATCGAAAGATTCTGACAAGTATTTTAATATTTTACTTTCGGACATTTGTGCGCGAGTAAATCAATAATACTATTGTTATTGGAATTTATTTTTTGATAGATATTTCCTTACCTGTTGGTGTTTTGTTTTTAGAAACTGAATCCAGGGATGAGGAGACGACTCTTCCGTCTTATCTACTATTTCACTTTTCTCTCGTACTTCGGTCAGAATTGATTTAGGGTTAACCTGCTGAATATTAACCCTAAACAATCCTTCAAAGCTGAATAACTTCATATAAACCTTCTTAGCTAGCTATTTGAGCCCTACAATGGTATCATAAATTGCTTTTCTGGCGTTTTGGCTATCCTGAACAACTGTTTTGTGATACTCTAAGACATCTGAGTATGCTGGATTATTATTAACAAATGCGACGGTATCTCCATCAATTTCAAACCGAGCATAACCGACTAATTCCTCGTTGGCTAGCGATGCTCTTACGGCGTCAAATACTACTTTACTACTTGCGTTTCCTCCGTCAGTATTAAAGTCCATACTTACTGGAATGTTAGTAGGTGCCGCTTTTGTAAATGTGGCTACTTCTAGTGTTGCAAAATCTGTTACTGCTGCTTCTAATTTTTGTAAAAGTCCCATTGGTTTAATTTTTAATTATTGCTGTTATTAATTTTAATGTTGTTTCTCTTGCTCTGATTGATTGCTTTATTGATGCATGCTGTAATGTTTTAACATCCGGGTTTTCTGGGTTTATGTAAGCAATATGATCTCCCTCTAAATCAATTCTACTATAGGCTCCTATCTCTGCTCCTTCTTCCGTTTTGATGAGTGTAGCTACCTCGGTTGAGCTTAAATCTCGAATTGTATCGCCTAGCACTTTTATAAAATCTAACTTCATGACTGGATTAACTTTGCATTAAAGATTCAATCATATTTTTAGAGCCATTGCCATAGACTCCATCTATTGCTAAGCGATTATTGGATTGAAATAATATGAGGGCATCATGTGTCATTTGACCAAAAGCACCATCGGGGTCTCCACAGTTATAACCTAATTGATTGAGGACTAGCTGAAGTTTTTCTACCTCTTTACCTCGGTCACCTTTTCTCAGCACTGGCGCTGGTAATTCATTGCTGCTATTTTTTTCTAATCGACGAAAACCCAATACTTTTTCGGCACTATAGGCAGCTATAGACACTCTATTGCCTTGATTACCCCCTAAACAGAATACTTTAGAGCCATCAGCGGAATACCCTGTAAAAATAGCCACGTGTCCTTTCCAAGATTGTATGCTTTCTCTCCAAAAAACGACGATATCTCCGGGCTTTGGATTCTTGGTCTTTTTACCAACATGCATCCAAGACCGGGCATTTGCTTTTCCAGTATGCTGATAGTCTAATTGTACACAACAATAATTGATAAATATGCTGCACCATGGCGTTTCATCGTCGTTAATCGATTCAAAACCTGATTCATGGGCATAAGTCAGGATTCTTGCTTCATGTTGATCTCCTTCAATCTCGCTAACACCGAGTTCCTTGAAGGCTAATGCTAGTAGTTTACTCATGGCTATTTTCTTAGCCATTTAAGTTCTTGGTTTTCGGTAAAGATTCAAATACCTATAAGTAGGTATTTCTTTAGTTATTGATTATCCTGTTGAGGCAAGTCTTTCTAATGCCCTACTCTAGAAATAGGGATGAGTATTAATTAAATAAATATAACAATATATTTAAACATGTTAATTTATTAATATATAATTACTGACGTCGATTTGCAAGTAATGGTGGTGGCTCTCCATTGAACGGATTAAAGCGACTAATTGTCTTGGCTTCTATTCCAAAAGCTCTCATCACTTTTCTATCTCCATATTTATCCCTGATCTTATCCATGGCATGGTACAGACTAATTACCTCTTCAGCATCTTCAAATAAGTTAATCTGGTAGCCTCCTTCTACCAAATGACTAAACCTAACCCCTATTAGCCTGACAAGCAGTCGTTTATTATGTAGTTTATTAAACAACTCCATCACTCTAGCAATTAGCACATGGTCTGCAGAAGTATATGGAATTCGAGACTGCAAGGTATAGGTATTAAAATCTGAATAGCGGACTTTCACCGTAACGCAAGCTGTTAGTTTCAAGCCTCTTCGTAGCTGAAATGCTAAATTTTCTGCCATAGCCAATAGTATGGCTTTTAGCTTATGAATATCAATAGTGTCTTTATCGAAAGTACGTTCTGTTGAGATTGATTTACGTTCATTATAAGGTACTACGGCAGAATGATCGATACCATTGGCTTTTTTCCAAATGGAGACGCCGTTTTTTCCCAAAACCTTTTCCATCAATTCTACAGGCATTTCCTGTATTGTCTGAATCTTCTTTACACCTAAGCTAAAAAGTGTCTGTTGGGTTTTTTCTCCCACCATAGGAATTTTGCTCACAGAAAGTGGTGCTAGAAACGGCTTCTCATCACCCTTAGCTATTTTCAATTGATTATCTGGCTTGGCCACACCAGTTGCTACTTTCGATACTGTCTTATTCTTAGACATGCCAAAGGAAATGGGTAGCCCCGTTTCTTTTCTAATTTTTTTCCGAAGCTCTGTGCCCATCTGATAGCTACTGAAAAACTTATCCAAGCCTGTCAAATCAGCATAAAACTCATCTATTGAAGTCTTTTCATATAAGGGAACTGTTTCTTTTATAATAGCCGTAACATCTTCAGAGTATTTAGAATAGGTGCCCGAATTTCCTCTAATCTGTATAGCCTCAGGACAAAGTTCTTTGGCCTTTTTCATGGGCATGGCAGAGTGAACTCCATAAGCTCTAGCTTCATAGCTACATGCGGCCACTACACCTCGGTCCGTTACTCCACCAATCAGCACAGGCTTTCCTTCCAAACGGTTATCTAACAATCGTTCTACCGATACAAAAAATGTATCTAAGTCCATATGCATAATTGTACTATCTGTAGACATCAGCACACAGGTTAATAGTATCAATAAGATCAATTGATGTGGCGCACCTAGATAAAGCTAGGTGTCTGGATAATTTCAGCATGTTCGGTTCAGTGATTAGACTACAAATTAGCTAATATTTTTAGTTAACTAAAAATATTAGCTAATTATGATTTCACTTTCCAAGGCAACAGTGTTTATACTTATTATCACTTCCGCATGGGCAAGGGCTATTTCTGCTTAAGGGCTTAGCCTTAATTTCTTTTGCACTTAGTGTATGTGTCATTTTTTGATTGAAGAACATCGATAACATCATATATAATTCAGGGTGTTTATCTTCAAGAAGATGCGGCCTTTCAAAGAAATACTCTCCTGCTACGGCAAAGAATTCCTTTCCATTTAAGCCTCCATACCCTCTAATACCCGATTCACCAGCGTGGATTTTACTCATTTCAACCCTAACTAGGTCAATCCAAGGCATAATGTGTTCATCGGTCATGAAAGACACGGGCACACCATCAATAACTCCATCTTCTTTATCATAGAGATGGATAAATTCGTGAATACCTACGTTTTGTTTGTCCTGTGTATTATCAAACCCGGCGTGCAAGGCAGGTTTTGAAAGAATCATTTTCCCTTCCATGGCTCCGGATCCCACCATCCCAACGATCAGTTCTTTAGGATTTTCAAAATTGAAATTTTGATCAAATGCTGAGGGGTAAATAATTACTTCATCTAGGTAGCCATACTCCCATCCCTTAAAACCAAACAAGGGAATTACTGCACTGGCAGCTACCAAAAGGCGATCGGCTATAGTAATTTCAACTTGAACACCATTTACAGGAACATTTCTTAGAAATCTTCCAACTTGTTCAAGAAAGTCTTGCTGGCCAACTTCATTTAGTTCTCTAAAAAAACGAACCCTCTGAACAAGTATTCCATGCCAGTTAGGTGGAATTACTAACGGTTTCTGATTCCTAATGTATTTTTTCACAAAAGGAAAAGCTACTAAAGCCCCAGTACCAATAAGAATATAGACTACAATCACTTTTTAGGTTCCACTTTAAAAGTCAATTTAAAATAGATGAGCAGTGCGCTGAGCACAAAAATGATGGAGTTGGCTATAATAACAGGAAGTAGGTTAAGAGAAATGGCATAGATTAACCATACCACAGTACTAGTAATTACAATCAGTAGCATGTTCATACTCAAATCGCCTACGCTCTTGGTTTTCCATGCCTGAAGCACCTGAGGGATAAAGGTTATACTACTTAAAAGCGCACCGATATGCCCCATTATTTCAGTCCATTCCATATTTCTTCTGTTTAGTTGTCCCTTTTTTCTTATTGAAACGTGATAGGGTTGAATGTTATAAAAGTAACTTTAAACAAATAATTTTTCCAAAGCACTAATTTTTTTAACCATGAAACGATTTTCAACAATTCTAATGTCAATGCTACTGATTGGTGGTATGACATTACAAGCACAAACAGAGATTTCTAAAGAAGAAAAAGCTGTAGTGATCAAATACCTGAAGGAAACTCAAAACGATATGATAAAAGTTTTGAAAGGTCTTTCTGAAGCACAGCTAAATTTTAAACCAGATGCAGGAAGCTGGTCAGTAGCAGAGTGTTTAAAACACATCACCATATCGGAATCTGCCCTATGGGGAAATTTTGTGACTGGAGCAATGGCTACAGCTGCAGACCCTTCAAGGCGTGGAGAAGTTCAGATGACGGATGATCAGATTATGGGACTTATTGAAAGCAGGGAGCAAAAAGTAAAAACCTTCCCTCCTTTTGAACCAAACAACAAACCAGAATCTGTTAAGGATGTACTTAAAGAGTTTAAATCCTTAAGAGCTGAGCACATTAAGTTTGTAAAGAAAACGAATGCTGACTTGAGAAACCACTATGGAACGCTTCCATTTGGCACTGTAGACACTTACCAAGCTATTTTATTTATGGCTGGCCATACCAAAAGACATACCGACCAAATGAAAGAAGTAATGGCAAACGCATCATTTCCTAAGCAATAATTCACATTGATTTTCACTTAAAAGCCTAGCTTCATTATCTTGAGGTTAGGCTTTTCTTTGATTTATAGAGTTTTTCTCCTTATAAATGGGCTTCGGTAGCTCCTTAACTCATATTATTTTGTCAAGTTCCTTATATTCGCATCCTAATACTTTTTAAACATGCGACTTGGGCAACTTTCAAGACAACTTAACATCTCAGCCGATCAGATTGTAGCGGTACTTCATGACAATTTCCGCGAAGTAAACAACCATCCCAATATCAAGATAACTGAGGAAGAACTTGAGTTTTTGAATGATCGTTTTGCTCCAAAAGAAACTGCTGAACCGGTTCCAGAAGTAGTAGAAACTACAGAGGAAGAAGTTATTGAAAAAGTTGTCGCAGAAGAGCCACAGGAAGTTTTAGAAACCACAGCAGAGGCTCCAGAATTTATAGAAACACTTCGTCCGCAGGTAATAAGTCTAGAAGAAGAATTTCTGGCACAAACAGAATCACTAGAAACGTATAAAGCTGAAAAACCTCATTTAGAAGGCTTAAAAGTAGTTGGGAAGATAGATTTACCAGAACCTGTTGTAAAGGAAAAAGAAGAAAAGCCTGAAGAAAAACCTACGCGTAAGCCTAGAGCAGATCGATCTACCAGACAGCGAAAACAACGTACAGATCGGCAACAAAACTCTTTGGTTGAAGAACGTAAGAAGGCCAAACGACTTGCCATAAAAAAGAAATTCGAGGAGGAAGAACGTCTAAAACAACTCAAGAAAAAGCATTACGAAGAAAACGTAAAGGCTAAGATTAAACCGCCCGTTTCTAAAAAGAAGAAAAGTAAAACAGCAGCAACAACCACTGAACCTGCCGTTCCGTATAGCGACAAGCCTAAAACTTCAGCAGCAGCTAATCCAAAAATGAAGAAGGATAAGAATCCGATAAAGCGTTTTTGGCTATGGCTCAATGGCGCATACGATAACTGATCAGACAACACTTTCTTTTTCTTCATGATTAATATAAACGAAGACATAAAATAACACCTTGCTTTTTCGTTGACTAGAAGTAAATGAAACCTGACACCTCGTTTAGGAGTTAGTTATCACGGGTCAAAATATCAACTGAAATCAACAATATGCTGCAACGTACCACCACTGCGTGCTTGTGCCTAGCTATTTTCTTAGTGCTAGGCTGTGAAAATGAAAAAGTTCCTATTCCATTTAAACCAAGAAACGATCACGAAGCTTATGAACATGCTTTGGAAGAAGCCAACTTGCTTTCAACAGCACTAGGCGCAGATTGGAAAAAAGGTGCAAAAACATCTTTAGAATCCCCTATTAAAATTACTTCTCCCTTTGAAGAAGCTATTTATGTTGACGATAAAGAGGCCGTAGCCATTGGCTATCAGTTCAATGCAAAACGTGGCCAGAAAGTACAGGTCAATGTGGAAAAACTCTCTTTAAATGATGCTAAGACCTTTGTAGACTTGTTTCGCATTGATGAACATAACAAACTTCATCATGTAGCGACAGCTGATAGTGAGGAGCTTTTATTAGGCTTTGAACCAAGACGAGATGCCACATATGTTTTGCGGTTTCAACCTGAATTATTGAGAGGTGGCGAATATAAAATCACCATTCAAAATGTACCAACGCTTCAGTTTCCTGTAGCCGGCAAAACCGATAGAGCAATTGGTAGTTTTTGGGGCGCCGATAGAGATGGCGGTAGAAGAAAACATGAGGGTGTAGATATTTTTGCCCCTAGGGGCACGCCAATTATTGCCCCAACTGATGGTTATGTACGCACAGCAGGCAAACGCGGTATTGGTGGAAATGTAGTTTGGCTTTATGACTCAAAACGCTCTCAAAGCCTATATTTTGCTCATTTGAATAAAATTCTTGTAAAGAAAGGTGACAGAATAAAGCTTGGAGATACCCTGGGTACTGTTGGCAATACAGGAAATGCCAGAACGACACCCCCGCACCTTCACTTTGGTATCTATAAGAATGGAGCAACAGACCCAATCAATCATTTAAGAGCTGCTGGTAATCGCTTAAAACCCGTCACTGGTGATTTATCTATGCTTGGTCAAGAAGTAAGAATTAATAGATCCACAAGCATGTCGGTAGATGCTAATGGCAAACAAACCGTAAGCATAACTAAAAACCAGATTGCTCGCACAATTGGAACCACAGCTACACAATTTAGAATTGAATTGCCGAATGGTCAGGAAGGTTATGTAAGGAAAAGTGTAATTAGCGGCCTAGATAGATCGCTAGAAAGACTTTACGCCAGTTCGGATGGTACACTTCTAAAAAGTCCTGATAGAAGAGCATTCCTAGCCGATGTAGAACCAAATGATCAGTTGTATATTTTAGGAAAGAATAGAGACTTTTGGCTTGTTGAAAACGATGCTGGACAAAAAGGCTGGATTACCAATAATTACAAGAATCAAGGTCGATCTAGAAGAAGCTATTCAGACGAACCTCGTTAAATCAATTCACTCCATTCTTAACTTTCACTACTTCGGCGATTACGCTTAATGCTATCTCTTTCGCAGACATAGCTCCTATATTCAGTCCGATAGGTCCTTTTACGCGACTGATCTCTTCATCAGTGAATCCATAAGATTTGAGCCTATCAATTCGTTTGGCCTGTGTTTTTCGACTACCCAATGCTCCAATATAGCGTACGTTCGATGGCAGTAAAATCTTTAAAGCCTCATCGTCAATTTTAGGATCATGTGATAAAATGACGGCATAGGTCTCTTGATCGAGCGCATAACTATTCAAAACTTCTTGTGGCCAATTAACATGTAAAGTATCAGGAGGCGTTTTAAAGTCTGTTTTATGAGCGAAAGTGTCCCGCGGATCAATTACGATCGTTTCAAAATCATACAAATTGGCTAAGCCGATCAATTCCGCTGTTATATGGGCCGAACCAATCAATATCATCTTATTCTTTGGCGGGAATGAATGGACAAAGTATTCTGTTTCAGCTAGAGATAACAAGGCATTAGATCGCATATCATAAGCCTCAATGACCTTAGCATAAAGCGAATTATCAGCAGAAATTTCATCTAAAAGGAATCTATCACCATTAGAAAGATCAGTGACTACCGCTATACCTTTATTAGACGCTAGTGCATTAGTTAGTCTGTTCCATAGATCAGCACTATAAAACGGTGTAATATGTACCCATACTTCACCCCCACAACTTAAGCCCACTTCCCAAGCATCTTCATTAGCAATACCAAATTTCACTAGTTCAGACTTTCCAGTCTCAATAACCTTCAAAGCCTTGGTTACCACAGCATTTTCAACGCAGCCACCACTAACTGAGCCAATCATTTGTCCTGACTTAGTTACGACTAAACATGAACCAGCTTGCCTAGGAGAACTTCTCCAAGTCTTTACTACCGTTGCCATAGCGAATTCTTCCTTCTCTGCTACCAGTTGCTTTATTCTTGTAAGAATGTCTAACATAATGTCTCCTTTGCCAGTATATTTGAATGGTTAACAAATATACCCTCAATTTGCTTTTCGATAATCACGGTAGACAACTGAATTATTTGCGCCTTGCAGTGACTGACAGGTGTAATCTCAGATGCTTTTACTGCATGCCAGAAGAGGGACTCAATTTCAGTAAGAAATCACAAATCCTCACGTATGAGGAAATGGAAAGACTCATTGGCATTTTGGCTAAGCTGGGTATTTCTAAAATTCGTATTACTGGAGGTGAACCCTTCGTAAGAAAGGACCTTGTTCCTTTCATGAAAACGGTATCGGAAATTGATGGCATTGATCGATTGAGCATCACCACCAATGGCACAGGTCCACTTAAGCAGATAGAAGACTTAAAAACAATGGGCATTCATGCCGTTAACTTAAGTCTCGACTGTCTCGATCGTGAACGTTTCCATAAGATTACCCGAAGAGATGAGTTTGAGCAGGTGATGAGCTATTACAAGGCCTTGCTTGAAGCCGGTATTAATACCAAAATCAACGCGGTAGTGATGCAAGAGCATAACCTGGATGATATCATACCGATGTGTGAACTCACTCAGCAGGACAATGTAAGTGTTCGTTTTATTGAAGAAATGCCCTTCAACGGTGGTAGCAAAGGTTACACACCCATTGAGTGGAATCACAATAAGATATTAGCACATATTAAGAAGGCTTTTCCAAACCTAATTAAGCTTACTGACGAGAAAAACTCTACTTCTTATAACTATCAGATTCCTGGAGCGAAAGGAAGCATTGGCATCATTCCAAGTTATACACGTACTATTTGTGGCACTTGTGATCGCATCAGATTGACCCCTAAAGGCGAGTTAAAGACTTGCTTGTACCAAAATGGAAGCTTTAGCTTCAGAGACTTTATGCGAGATGGAGCCACCGATCAAGAAATCGAAAACAAGTTCAAGGAGCTATTCAATCAGCGAGCCAAAGATGGTTTTGAAGCAGAAAAGCAGAAGTCATCAGAATCTAGCTCCTTCGAGTCTATGGCCACAATTGGAGGGTAAATAATCAGAAGCCATGGTCGAAGCAACGGGTTTAATAAAATTCATGAGACGAACTAAGGCTAACACTGGTTTAACTCACTATGTCAGGTCGAAATGGATTAAAGAGCTTTTCAAAAATTATTCTAGCCGTCAAGAAGTTCATGTCTGGTTTAAACAAGAACAAGGTAGCAGAATGGGAGTCTATAATCCAGGTGGGGGTGGCGTAAGAATTAAAGGTAGTTCAAGTGAATTACTTGGTTTCAGGGTATTGTTATCAATTAGTTATTCGGCTGCACTCAATCGATCTACTCTCAGCATCTATCCATCAACATTAGGTTCTGTAAAAGAGGTTAAGTCTTTCACAATCAATGAAGGGTTCTTGCTAATAAGGGAATGGCTCCAATTAAGTAGACCTGAAACTTGGTTTGAAGGTAATAGATACTTTCAGGTTGGATTAAACGAATCTCTATCCCAATACTCCATTTTTGAAATTCACAATAACAGAATAATAAAAAAGGACGTAGTCCCTATAAAGATTCCAATTACTGATTAAATAATGATTTCATACGAAGAAGCCCTCGACATAATCTCAAAACACCCTTTTAGTCCAAACACCGAAAAACGTGCTTTATCGGATGCTAGCAGCTATATATTGAACGAGTCACTCTATGCTGATAGAGACTTTCCTCCCTTCGACAGGGTGACTATGGATGGTATTTCTATCAATTATGAGTCATATCAGAATGGGCAACGACAATTTGAGATAGAAAAGACAATTGGTGCAGGTATGCCACAAGCAAGCCTTGAAGACAATTCAAAATGCGTGCAAATAATGACTGGTGCCATGCTACCCTTAAATGCGGATACTGTCATCCGCTATGAGGATATCACTATTGAAGAAGACCTAGCGACAGTCAATATCGACACCATTAAATTCAAGCAAAACGTCCACTTTAAAGGAGAAGACAAAAAACAGGGCGAACTAGTCTTGTCAAAAGGTACGGTTTTAGGTGCTCCCGAAATGATCATTGCCGCTTCTATTGGCAAACCGACTTTAGAAGTTTTACTTCCTCCAAAAGCCGCGATTATTACTACTGGAGATGAGCTTGTTGGGATAGATGAAACACCGCTAGATCATCAGATTAGAAGGTCAAGTAATTATGGCGTTCACGACCTTTTGAAGACTTGGAATATCAACGCCAAACAACATCACCTTAAAGATGATAAGAAATTGATGAAGAGTGAGTTATCATCAATTATAGAAACTGTTGATTTATTAGTGCTTACGGGAGGCGTTTCTCGCGGTAAGTTCGATTTTCTACCAGAAGTATTAGAGGAACTCGGTGTTGTAAAACTCTTCCATAAAGTGAAACAAAGACCTGGAAAACCGTTTTGGTTTGGTACTACGCCAAATGGTACTACAGTTTTCGCATTACCCGGAAATCCCGTTTCGACTTTTGCCTGCGCCAACATCTACATTAGACATTGGCTGGAGCTTTCATTAGGTATTCGGAGAAAACCAATCTATGTAAAATTGAATCAGGTTATTGATTTTCCGCCACCACTCACCTATTTCTTAGAATGTAGTGTACAATCAAATGAATTGGGAGAACTAGAAGCTACCCCAATTCGTGGTCACGGTTCAGGGGATTTTGCCAATATGAGTCAAGCCAATGGCTTTGTTATATTACCGAGCGACAAGAATAGCTTTAAAAAAGGAGAAGTTTATCCTTATGTCCAATACAGAAAGACCATATAAAAAATTCATGCACAATTTGAGCGCTACACAGCTCGAATACCTTCTCTGGGGAATAAAACCGTTAAATTCAGTGGTTAGAAATATAGAAGAACTCCTAGTTTCCAATCATTTGAGATTAACGCAAGAAGAGAATTACAAAAAACGCTTAATAGAACCTGATGCGAAATTTAACGGAGCAACAATCCACAGTGCCCATAAATTGATAATTCAAATTGTAAAGGCTCATAAGGAAGAAAACAGTAACATTGAAACACTTCTATTGCCTCCCCTAACTCCATTATATTTGATTGATCTGATCTATAAAGCCAATTCAAAGAAATTCTCTTTATTCAAAAAGAATTTTGTGATCAACCCCTTGTTAGAGAATGGATACTTAAGACTGGATAATTTCGGACTTGTTAGAAGAACCTCAGAAGCTAAAGAACACTTGAACTCAGTAAAGCGAAGTCTTGGAAATTTTGGCGAGATTAAGTCGAGTGACTTTATGGCTATAAAAAAGATTACTTTCGGCCATACCATGATTATACCACAGTTCAAATCAAAAGAAGGTTTAGAACTAAGAAAAACAATAAAAGAGACAAATAAGAATAGCTTTTGGGGTACACTCTTTAATCAGGAGGATCAATTTTATCAAGATGGACATGGTCTTGGTGGAGAATATTAAAACTATGACGAAAAAATTCACCCATATAGATGAAGAGTCACCCTCAATGGTAGATGTTGGTGATAAAAACACGACTAAGCGCACGGCTATTGCTCAAGCCCTAGTTCAGCTACCTGAAGAAATGAAGGCATATATAAATGACGGGGAGATCAAGACCTTGAAAGGTCCTGTCTTTCAAACCGCCATAATTGCTGGAATTCAGGGGGCCAAAAGGACTTCAGAATTAATTCCTTTATGTCATCAACTGAATTTGAATAAAGTAGATATTCAAATCAGTGTGAATGATGAATTGGAAGTGAAAATTATATCCGAAGCACGCTGTTCTGGTAAAACAGGTGTAGAAATGGAAGCACTAACAGGGGCTTCAGTTGCCGCATTAACGGTTTATGATATGTGTAAGGCTTTTTCTCACCATATAGTAATTAAGGAAACTAAATTGCTTAAGAAAACTGGCGGAAAATCGGATTATCAATCTTAATGACCACCGTTATTCTGAATAAGGCATAGCGCAATGAAGAACCTGTCCTTTGAATTGATAAGATTCTTCGCTTCACATGTTCCGCTCAGAATGACGAAAAAGACAGCATGAAACTAGTAGCAGGCACAGATAAAGGGCTAATCATTTACGAGCAAATCCAAGGTGAATGGAAATTAACTGACATTCAATTTATCGGCATGCCCATTGGTGCTTTTCATGAAGATACAACGAGCGTATGGTGGGTAGCGATAAACCACAAGCATTGGGGTCCCAAAGTCTATAAGTCCCAAAACCAAGGCGAGAATTTCGTCGAAGTCAAAGCACCAAGATTTGGTAATGAAAGCCCATTTACGCTTAAATCAATCTGGAAAATTGAGAGCCAGTCTATTGGCCCGATCAAGAGAATATATATTGGAACTGAGCCAGCGGCATTGTTTCTATCGGACGACGAGGGTGATTCGTTTAATGAACTTTCCGGCCTGTCACAACATAAAAGCAGGTCAACTTGGCAAGGCGGTGGAAAAGGTAGCAATAGTCCTTTTCTGCATACACTAGTAACCCACCCAGACAATAGCAATGAATTAATAGTAGGTATTAGCTGTGCTGGTGTATTCAGATCAAACAATCTGGGTAATGATTGGAAATCCAGTAACAAAGGCCTTAAATCTTTCTTTTTACCTGATTCTGAGACCGAAATAGGTCACGATCCACACATTATGTTGAGGCATCCAAAAGATGGGAATGTTATTTGGCAACAAAACCACTGTGGCATCTATAGATCTGAGGATAATGGCAACTCATGGACAGATATTTCGGATTCTTCTGGAGAGGCAGTTTATGGCTTTGCCTTAGTGATAGACGAAGATGACGTCAATACAGCTTGGGTCATTCCGGCACAATCTGACAGTCTCAGATATCCCATTAAAAATAAGTTAGCCGTTTACAAAACCACCAATGCCGGTAAATCATGGAATGCACAAAGAAATGGTCTTCCTCAAGAAGCGGCCTTCGATCTAGTATTAAGAGCAGGTTTCAGTAAAAAGGACTCAAAAATGGCTTTTGGTACTAACAATGGGAATCTCTATCTCTCTGAAGATGAAGGAGAGCACTGGCAAACCTTAAGTCAGAGTTTGAGCGCGGTTAGAACCGTGAACTTTGTTGACTAAGCCCGCATTTGATTGGAATTCAGCATCTTTTTAGACAACTTCCTATCACTTTTTAAACTTTATGCACATGAAACTAGGAGCATTTTCAATCAGCTTGGCCGTAAAAGACATTCATACCTCGAAAGCTTTTTACGAGAAATTAGGTTTTAGTGTATTTGCAGGTGACATCGAGAGAAATTACCTCATTATGAAGAATGGAGACTCCATAGTGGGGCTTTTTCAGGGTATGTTCGAAAAGAATATCATGACTTTTAACCCGGGTTGGGACCAAAATGCCCAAACACTTGATTCTTTTGATGATGTAAGAGCAATACAAGAGCACTTGAAGCAAAACAATATCGCATTGGAACAAGAAGCTGATGCTAACACTTCTGGCCCTGCCTCTGTAGTCTTAACTGATCCTGATGGCAATCACATTCTGATTGATCAGCACGTTTAGGTTCGACATACTGAACGCAGTGAAGCATCTAAGGAAGAAGGATGAATAAGAGATTCTTCGCTTCGTTCAGAAGCCAAGGTTAAACCATTTTTTGTATTTCACTCCAACTCAACGTAGCACAAGTTTTACGTTCCGGAAATTCTCGCGCTGCAGCAAAAGCGAGTAAATCCTCATCTTCAGTTAGCGATTCTGGGCTTTGATCGGAATCTTCATTCACCAATTCAAAAAAAGCATCAATCATAGGTTTAATATCCGCAAGCGTATTCCCTTCTATCAGTTTTGTTAATACAACTGTAGATGCTTTGGAAATGGCACAGCCAAATCCTTCAAAACTTGCTTTCTGAATCGTGTTATTAAGAATTTTAAGGTAAAGGGTGTATTTATCACCACACATGGGGTTGTAAGCTTCCAATACATGGGTAGCATCTGCCAATTTGCCCATTCGACTTTCATCTTTGGCATTAGCCAAAATATGGGTTTGATAGAGCGCCTTTATTCTATCATTCATGATACAAACTCCTTGATTTCTATCAATGCTTGAACGAGTGTGTCGACATCTTCTTTTGTATTATAAATCGCGAAAGATATTCTTGCGGTTGCTGGTTGTTTCATACGCTTCATAAGTGGCTGCGCACAATGGTGACCTGCTCTAATACATATTCCTTTTTCATTTAAAAAGGTACTTAAATCGTGGGCATGAACGCCTTCCATTACAAAAGAAAGTACTGGTGCGCGATCGACAACGTTTCCTACAATTTGTATACCGTCTAAACCGCCAACTTTTTCTAAGGCGTAATTCGTGAGCATATGGGTATGTTTTCCAATCTGATCGTAACCAATTTCATTAATAAAATCGATCGATGCGCCTAGCCCTATTACTCCTGCAATATTGGGAGTACCTCCTTCATGTTTGGTCGGTGAATCCTGAAATGAACTTTCTTTAAAACCAACTTCTTTAACGATTCCCCCGCCTAAACTCATTGGCGGCATAGCTTCTAATAGCCCTTTCTTTCCATAGAGCGCTCCTACGCCTGTTGGGCCATATAGTTTATGACCTGAGAATGCCAAGAAGTCGCAACCCAAATCAGTTACATCAATCGGATCATGGGATAAGCTTTGAGCAGCATCTACAAAAACCGGAATTTGCTTGGCCTTGGCTCGGTTTACGATGGCTTTCAAGTCGTTCTTGACACCCAAAGCATTCGAAATTCCTGTTATAGCCACCAGCTTAACCTTATCATTCAAAAGTGCTTCGTAGGCCTCATAGTCCAAGTTACCGGTGTCTTTCATGGGAATCACCTTGATTGAAGCCCCTTTCTCATTACATACGCGTTGCCAGGCGAGAATATTAGCATGATGCTCCATTTCGGAAACAATTACTTCGTCTCCAGCTTCAAGTCTAGGTCTTAAATAAGCATTAGCCAGCTTGTTAATGCCATCTGTTGTACCGAAAGTAAAAACAATTTCATCTGCGTGTTGGGCATTTATCAATTGCTTCACTTTGTGTCGTACTTGATCGAATTGCTTTGTAGTATTATAGGCAGGCCAATAAGAGGCTCTACCTACCGTTCCGTAGTCATTTGCGTAAAAATTTGTAATGCTATCGATTACTGCTTGTGGTTTGTGACATGTGGCAGCATTATCTAAATAAACTAGCCTGTGGCCATGAGGTGTGGCCTGTTTGAAGATTGGAAATTGCGCTTTGATCGTACCTATACTAGTCATATGAAATAAAATTATGGGTGTGCTGAAACCCAGACTTCACCATCTTCAAATACTTCTTTTTTCCAAATTGGAACCGTTTCTTTTAATGTATCTATAGCATATTGACAAGCCTCGAAGGCTTCTTTTCTGTGCGCTGAAGAACAAGCAATTACTACTGCCTCTTCTTCAATTTGCACCAATCCAGTACGATGATGAATGACCATTTGATGCAAATACCATTTCTTGATAGCATAGTCAGCAATTTTTTGCATTTCTTTTAGCGCCATCTTTTCATAGGCTTCAAACTCTAAATGTTTTACTGTCTTGCCTTTCGTCTGATCTCTAACTGTTCCAACAAATACCACGATACCTCCAGCTCCAGGGTATGTTACTGCATCCGTACATGCTTTGGTGTCTAATTTATGTTCAGTTATGAATATATTTTCCATTTCAACCACCGCTTACTGGCGGAATTAGTACCACCTCGTCTCCTACTTTCAATTCATAATCATCATTTACATAATCGGCATTTACTGCAAACTTTAAGGAGGATAGTTTCTCGAAATCCGGGTACTTTTCAGTAAGTAAAGCCCTCATTCCGCCAACAGTATGATTATCAATCAAAAGAATTGATACTTGCTTTCCTTTTAAGATGTCTTTGGCAATTCCGAATGCCGTTACTTCTATATTCATGCCTATGATAGATTTCTAATGCTAATATACCTTCAAAGCAGGATCAATTTCACGCTGCCAGGCTAAAATCCCCCCGCTTAAATTGACTAGGTTATCGAAACCTTCTTTTTCCAATAGACGAATCGCTTTTTCACTTCTGCCACCTGCTTTACACATCACAATCACTTGATCGTTTCGAGGTATTTCATCCAAACGATCACTCAGTTGGTTTAATGGAATTAATGTGCCGCCTATATTAGCTATTTCATACTCATAATCTTCCCTCACATCCAGCACAAAGGGGTTATCACTGGTTATCATTGCTTTTAATGCCTTTGGAGAAATATTTCGAATGATAGGTTGATCTGAACTTACACTACAAAAGGCCTCATAATCTATTAACACAGTCAATTTCGGATCATCACCGGTCAATGGATTATTTTCTTGATGTGTGATATTGAGTGTTCTGCTCGACATATCTGATGCATCGAACAAGAATAACTTTCCAGAAAGTGTTGTACCTATGCCAGTGATTATCTTAATCGCTTCATTGGCTTGCATAGAACCAATTATACCTGGTAATACACCCATTACACCGCCTTCCGAACAACTTGGTACTAATTCTGGTGGTGGTGGCGTGGGAAACAAATCTCTATAGTTTGGCCCCTTTACGCCATCCTGGTCTGTTTGATTAAAAACAGAAACCTGACCTTCGTATCGAAATATGGCTCCATAGACCAGAGGTTTGCCTAAGAAAAAGCAAGCATCATTTACCAAATACCGAGTGGGTAAATTGTCAGACCCATCCACCACTAAATCAAACTCTTTGATAATGTCCAAAGCATTGGATGAACTAATCGGTTCATTGAAAATTTGAATATCAACGTTTGGATTCAAATCAGACAGCCTGCTGCTTGAAACTTCGGCTTTTGACCGACCAATTTCTGAAGTCTTGAAAAGTACCTGACGGTGTAGGTTTGATAAACTCACTTCATCGAAATCAATGATTCCGATTCGTCCAACGCCAGCTGCTGCCAAATACATTAAATTTGGTGCACCTAATCCTCCAGCTCCAATCACCAATACAGAGGCATTTTTTAGCTTCTCCTGACCTTCTACTCCGAAATCGGGTAGAATAATCTGTCTATTGTATCTGATGAGCTCTTCCTTATTTAACATTTTAATCAAGAATATCTACTTGTCACTAGTCTCAATTTTTATTCAGCTTTTCGTAATCATTTGGAGTATCAAGATCGGTGATAAAACGCTCATTATCGACGTTTAGGTTCAATACTTTTTCAGCGTTTTGCTTTATAATTCCTGAACAACCATTGGGTTCGGCGTGATTAAGAATGTCATCAAAATAATCACTTCCAAAAATCACAGGATTCGCGCGATGATCTTGAAACCATGGCACCAAAATGTTATGAGCATCACATTTTTGCTCAAATGTATTGATCAACAGGTTGTAGTCCTGTGAAGTCAATAACGGCATGTCGCCAAGACACACCATAACTGCCTCAAAAGGCTTCAATTCATTTAACCCCACTTGGATAGACGAAGTCATTCCACTTGTAAAAAGTTCATTTTGTACTATTTGGTCGTCACCTTGAAGTAGAATTTGATCCTGCACCTGAGCAGCGTCTCTACCTGTAACAATTACGGTTTTCAATAATCTACTTTGGGCAAGTGCTTGATAAGTTGTGCCGATTACCGAAGAGTTTCCGTAAGGCAGAAGCATTTTATTGGGGCCTTGCATGCGATCAGAGAGTCCTGCCGCTAGTAAAATGCCTCCAATTCGATTCATAGTGAAATCTAGAGAATTAGGCATAAAAAAAGGAGCTCAAAGCTCCTTTTCTGTATTTTCATTGGCACTTATTGTGCGTTGTCATAATAGAACCTTTCGTGTACGATCTGATCTCCTTCCCATTTTTGAACTCCAACTTGTTCCATTTGAGCACGGTTGCCGTCTTGAAATGTAACATCCATCATGGTTTCGTGCATTACCACGCCATTTTCCTCATCAGAGGTAATAGATTTAACCTCCAAATTGTGAAATTCCTTGACATAACTTAGGAATTCTACTTCGTGTGCTCTACAAGCATCTTTTCCTTCCCAAGAACCTCTAGGTTCTGTCATCACTACATTGTTTGCGTAGTATTTATCAAATGCCTCTAATAGTTGGCCACGGCCAATCATGTTGTAAATGTCTTGTGTTCTTTCTTTGTATGTCATAGCTAATTGAATTATATATATGTACATACATGTATTACTCAGAAATAGTTCACGTATTACGAAATATTTTCACTAGATCAGAAAAGATGGATTCGGACAATTGAACAAATACTTTTCTTTCTCACTTGCCTTGCATACCCCTGGGTAGTCACCAGAAAAGGACTCTATATCCTTCATTAACTGAAAATGGAGATGCGGTGGCCAATGAAAGTTCTCTTCATACTTACCCATAGTGGCTAGTCTATCTCCAGTAAAAAACTTATGACCAACTTCTAAAATATCAATAGAGGTTTTACTTAAATGCCCGTAAAGTGAATAAAAAAGATGGTTATCAAATTGATGTTTTAAGATGATTACGGGACCATAATCACCGTGCGTGTTCCTATTGGCAAATGAGTGTACTTCACCATCGAAAGGACAATAGACTTGAGTTCCTGCCTTTGCCCATATATCTATTCCTAAATGAATAGTACGGGGCTCCTCTCCTTCAAATAAATCGCTTCTAGAATAAAGGTCTCTATTTTCTCCATATCCTCCGATCCCTACAGCTTTATCGCTTGCTTTTATCTGGTCGAAGATAAAGTTCCCAAAAGCTATTTCACTATTAAGATCAATTGTAGACAAAGCCGTATTATCAGCGCTAAGGTCTAAGGGTAACCAAGATTTAAACTTGACTACTGGGTGAGTTTTTATGCTATACTGTCTAAAAAGCGCTTCGATCTCCATTTTAATTAATGGTCTATCTAAGATGGGCAATTAAATTTTGCATGAAATTCATACACTTATCTAATTGTTCTTTAGCTACAAACTCATTGGCCCTATGTGCTTGTGCTATATCACCTGGTCCACAAATTATTGCTTCAAATCCTCCTTCTGCGAACTGCCCTGCTTCAGCGGCATAAGAAACCGCATCAAGTTTTTGCTCATTAGCCAATTGCTGAGTTAGCGATACTATTTCTTGATCTGCTTGGGTATTAAGCCCAGGAACAGCAGGATGAATATTACTTGTTTTGATAGCGAAATCAGGAAAAACACTTCTTAACTCCTTTTCTCGCGACCTACAATACACTTCAAACTCTTCAAAAATTTCTTGAGGGGTTTCAGATGGAATGGTTCTAACATCCCAATTAAACTTGCATTCTTGGGCGATAACATTTGGTGCTATTCCTCCAGCAATCTTACCAATATGAATTGAAGTGTGATTTGGTGTAAATCGATCGTCTATTCTACCTGCACCAATTAGGCTATTCATTTTATCTTCTAACCACAAAACCAATCTCATGGCTTCGTGAATGGCACTTACTTCTTGTTTAATTCTACTACTATGGCCTTCAGATCCGGTAACGACGGTCTCGAAAATGCAGATACCTTTCTGACCTACAGTTGGAATCATCATTGAAGGCTCACCTATAATGGCAAATTGAGGTTTTTCGTCATAGTAGTCATTGATCGCTTGAACGAGCTCTGGAGCGGCCAAACAGCCAATTTCTTCATCGTAGGAAAACGCGAAGTAGATCGGTTTTTTTAAGTCTGCTTTAACCATATCTGGAAGCGCCGCTAAACAACAGGCCGCAAATCCCTTCATATCGCATGATCCTCGTGCATATAACTTGCCGTCAGATTTATCTATTAAATCAAATGGCTCAGTATTCCAATCTTGGCCTTCTACAGGGACTACATCTGTATGCCCAGAAAGTATGATACCGCCCGAAACAGCAGGTCCTATTCGACAGTGGAGAGATGCTTTATTTCCTTCTTCATTTGGTACTAGAACGCCTTCAACATTATGCTTTTCTAAATAGTCTTTAATCCAATGGATAATAGACAGGTTGCTTTCTCCACCCAAAACAGGGAATGAAACTAGCTTCGATAAAATTTCTTCTGCAGTCATTATTAGTACACTTTATCTTTAAACACCTTCACGTGATGCATGCTAATTAAACACTTCTTTCCTGAACAATATTTTATGCTGGTCCCCAGTTGATCAAAACCGTTATCAATAAGACCGTCCAGGCAATGGCCAATATCACGCCTACTACCGGTATAATAAACCTTAACCATTTATCGAATGGAATTCTACACATCGCTAACATCGCGATTAAGCCTCCCAACGTCGGGTTCAATAAATTCGTAACACCATCACCAATTTGATAGGCTAAAATGGTTGTTTGTCTTGTTAAGCCTAATACATCCCCAACCGGAATCATAATTGGCAAGGTCGCCAATGCCTGACCACTACCACTTGGAATGAAGAAGTTAATGACCGATTGTGCACCTGACATGGCTACTGCTGATGCATATACTGGTAGTCCTGACAGGCCTTCAGCTAAGTAAAATGCGATGGTATCAGAGATATTTCCCATCTCCATCGCCACTTTAATGGAAGTAGCAAAACCTACCATAAAGGCTCCTGGCGCAACAACTGACACGGCTTTCAATGCGGTTTCGCTGATCGTTCTGCCACTCATTCGAGCAGCAAGTCCAGCAGCAATTGAGATCATTATGAAAATGGCTGAGATCTCATTGATATACCATTTATAGGTAAATACGCCAAATAACATAAAGGCCATTCCGCCTACAAAAATCAAAAGGATCAACCAGTTATTAATTGTCATACGATATTCACTAAGCGGTTTTGACAGTTGGAAACCACTGGTATCAATGCCTAAAGAAAGGCTCTTTTCGGGTGATTTAAGTATCTTTTTGAAATAGCGAATATTACAATAGGCTAAAAAGGACAGCGCCGAAAAGCATAAAATAGATCGAATTAACCAACCGGAAAACATGGGCATTTCGGCAATGGTATGTCCTGTGCCAACGGTATATGGATTGAATGGGGAGAGTCCGAACCCAACGGTCACTCCTCCTACCGATATCGCTGCGGCCAGCATTAAATCTCCTCCTAGGGCAAGGCTGGTGATGGCCGCAATGGGTATCAGTGCAATGTTGTTTTCATAACCGACGAAAACACCAAGCATTCCAAAGACATAGGTCATGATAATCACAACAAGGTATCTTCTTTCTAAGCCAAGCTTCTTTATAAAAGTACCAACTGCATTTTCGATCATTCCTGATTTTTCAAGTATTCCGAACATGATACCACTTGATAGCACCACAAAAATGATGGCAATAGCGGAAGAAAACCCTCCTGGGATTGATAAAAATGTATCTAAAAAGGAAAGCGGTGTTTGCTCAATGGTCTCATAAGAGTTAGGGACAACCCTTGGTCTACCATCTACAATTTCACGTTCGAATGATCCTGCTGGAATAATATGGCTCAGAATTGCCGTTAAGACAATAATAGAAAACAGCATCACTATAGGATGCGGCAGTTTTTTATACCATTTATTCGAAGTTAAGTCAGTCACATAAATTACTTAAGCGATTCGAATTGCTTCTTAATCTCTAAAAATTTGGCTTTTAATTCTTCAAATCGATCATAAGCATCTTTGCCTGGCTGCTGATCTGCTCTAGAAATCATGCTATTCAGGTACCCTGTTTGTGCACTCAGCATAGGCTGCATGTAGGTACCAGGAGATGTCACTAATTGGTAGTAAACCGCATCAAGTGCTTCTTTCTTCTTCTGGTTTTTCTTACTCACCTTTTCTTGATTCAATGAGTTATCCAGTGCTTTACGCTCATCACTAATGGTTTTGATCAGTTTAGCGACTTCACCTTGAAATTCTCTTAAACCGAGTGCCAGCGTTTCTTGCATTTTAACATCTTGATCGTTTACAAGCGTAGATCGTGGGTCTAATTCAACATTGAAGCTTTGCTCCAGCACCTGATCGCCAATAGTGAGTCGAGCTTTGTAAGCACCTGTTGAAACCATTGGTCCATTGCCCATATAAGATCTATTTGGGTTAGCATTCCAACCGCCATGATGTCTCATATTCCAGTTGAACCGGTTAATACCAGCCTTATTCGATAAACCACCTGATGCTGGTGGATTACTAAAGCCTGTACCCATATCCACTTCCGTATTAACAGCAGGTTCGGATTTTCCACTCACAAATGAGCGAACTATTTTACCTGAATTACTAAGGATGTCAAGTCTTACTTCTTGCTTTTCATCAGCGATATAATACTCTAAATTAGCACCAGACCTAGGGCTATTTCTTCCATTCATGCGATATCTTATCGCGTCTTTAGGACTGAATAAATAAGCTGAGGTTTGAGCGGCTTCCTCTAAACTTCTAATGCTTGATATGTTATCGAGTATCCAAAAACCACGTCCCATTGTCGACATGACCAAATCATCTCGATGAATTTTCATGTCTGTAATTGGTGTAATTGGAAGGTTATTGTTGAATGGCGTCCAAGTCTTACCATCGTTTAAAGAAACGAATAGGCCAAACTCAGTTCCTGCATATAAGACTCCCTCTTTTTCTGGGTCTTCTCGAACAACACGTGTTGGATAATCTCCTGGCAAACCATTATCACCTGTAGTTAACAGCTCCCATGTCTGACCATAATCCTCTGTCTTATAGATATATGGAGCATAATCATTCAATTGATATCTTAATATTGCTACATAGGCTTTTGCAGGGTTATGTACTGATGGTTCAACGGCATCAACTCGACCGCCAATTGGCATATCTGGGGTTACTCTTTCCCAGTTTGCACCACCATCTTTAGTAACATGCACCGGTCCATCATTTGCGCCTACCCATATGAGCCCTTCTTTAATCTTAGATTCCTGAATAGCGTAAATCGTACTGAAATACTCTTCACCTGTTACATCTCTCGTTATTGGTGCGCCTGGCACTACTTGATATTTATCGTCAAATGCAGTTAGGTCTGGAGAAATAATCTGCCAAGTTTTTCCATCGTCCATGGTTTTATGAACGTATTGAGAAGTATGGTAAACCACATTTGGGTTATGTGGTGAAATATGTATTGGTGCTACTCTTTGAAATCTAAATTTCAAGTCTTTAGGGTTATGGCCGTAGATATTACTAGCCCCAACGTAGTACTGCATTTCTTGACCTGTTTGTTTGTCAAATGTGCCAAAACGTCCTTTACAATTAGAATAAACAATATCTGAATTACCAGGCTTTGGCACGGCAGGGCCAGTTTCACAACCACCCACACCAAAAATAGTAGCGCGGGCATTTCCGGTTTGCATACTCGGAACAGCCATCGTAGAATTATCTTGTTGCCCTGCATACAGCCAATATGGTTCTTGATCATCAACATCTACCTGATAAAGCTCTGCTGTTGGCTGATTTGATTGGCTAGACCATGATTGACCATTATTTAAGGTAACATTTGCTCCTCCGTCATTTGCCTGAATCCAAATCGATGTATCATTTGGGTTTATCCATATATCATGATTATCACCGTGTGGTGTTCTTAGCGATCTCCAACTCTTGCCGCCGTTTTCAGATTTTAAGAATCTCAGTGCACTATTATATAGCACATTCTCATTTCTTGGATTCGCATAAATATTGGTGTAATAGAAAGGCCTGTTCGTTAAATTGGAGTTATCAGATACAAACTCCCAACTCGCTCCTCTGTCATTTGATCTATATAAACCACCTTGTTCATCAGAGGCTTCAATATTGGCATAAACTACATTAGGATCAGCAGCAGAAACTGCAAAATCTATCTTACCGATCAGATTTGCGGGTAAACCATTGGTAAGCTTTGTCCAGTTGGCACCTCCGTCAGTCGACTTATAAACCCCGCCTTCAGTAGATCCGCTAATTATTGTCCATGGTTTTCTTTCACCTCTCCAAGCGCCTGCATATATCGTATTTGGATCGTCAGGAGCAAACTCTAAATCCGAGAATCCTACACTATCAGAATGGTATAGAATCTTATCCCAAGATTTTCCTCCATCCACTGTTTTATAAATCCCTCGATCTTCATTTTTTCCAAAAGCCTGTCCAATTGCAGCTACATAAACAACATCCGGATTATCTGGGTGAATTTCTACAGCACCAATCTGTCCTGTATTTTTTAAGCCTATAAATTCCCATTTCTTTCCAGCATTAGTCGATTTATAAACTCCTTTACCGGTAATTACATTAGAACGGATTCCATCAGAACCTGTGCCTACATAAAGAATATCGGGCTGGTTTTGGTAAACAGCTATAGCGCCGATTGATGGTGTAGAAAAATAGCCATCTGACACGTTTCTCCAAGAAATGCCGTAATCGTTGGTTTTCCATACGCCACCACCAGTTGCGCCCATGTAAAATACAGACGGTTGAGACGCTACGCCCATAACGGCAGTTACTCGACCACCTCTATTTGGCCCAACACTTCTAAACTGATATGATTTGAGTAAATCAGCCATATCCTGCCCAAGCACTGGAACAGTTAAAAACGTTAGTAATATCACTTTTAGGATGCTTCTTCCAGACATTTGAAATTATTAATGTAGAACAGTTGAATCAGATTTGGAAGATAATATAAAAGCACCGAAACTCCGTCTTGCATTTCCTTGAATGGACAAGTGATTATTCAGAGTGTTTTCCTGCAATGAAACCAGTGGTCCAAGCAGCTTGAAAATTAAAGCCACCAGTTACGCCATCAATGTCCAACACTTCGCCAGCAAAAAACAATCCTAGACAGATTTTACTTTGCATAGTTTTGAAGTCTATTTCCGAAAGTGAAACACCACCACAGGTTACAAACTCTTCTTTAAAGGTAGTTTTACCTGAAACTTCATATTGGTCGTTTAAGAGTACATTCAACAACTTATTCAAGCCTTTCTTGCCGATCTCCATCCAAGGTTTATCGCCATCCAATGCAATTCTATCGAGCAAATAATCCCATAGTCTTTGAGGTAACAAAAAAGGATTCTTATTGCGCATTAATCGTTTTCCGTATTGCTGCATATGGTCATTGACTTTTTCCTTGAATGCTTCTTCAGATATTTCGCCCAGCCAATTAACATGGATTATAAACTGATAATTCAGATCACACAACAGTCTAGCCCCCCAAGCCGATGTTTTAAGAATAGCGGGGCCGCTCATGCCCCAATGCGTAATTAACAAAGGACCAGATTGCATTAACTTCGTTTTCTGTACCCTAACTGTTGCATTAGGTACAGATAGCCCCATCAAGCTCTTAATTTTCTCTTTGGGCATGTTAAAAGTAAAAAGTGAAGGAACTGGGTTTTGAATGGTATGCCCAAGTGTTTCCAACCAGTTAAAGCCATCTTTTTTGGGACTACCGCCAGTGGCTACTATTACTTTATCAAAAAGTGTTTCTTTATTGTCAATCGTTAGGGCCAATTGTTCGGATTGTGGACTAATCCTACGTATGGCTGAACCTAGAGATATTCTAACACCTAATCTTTTACACTCATCCATCAGTGTGTCGATGATGGTTTGAGAATTATCAGTTGTAGGAAACATCCGATTGTCTTGTTCCACTTTCAAGTCAATACCTCTATTGGTAAACCAATCGACAGTATCTTGAGTATAGAATTGATCGAAAGCCTTTCTTAGTTGTTTTCCGCCTCGTGGATAGAATTTGGCCAATGCGGATTTCTCGAAACAGGCATGCGTCACATTGCAACGGCCACCACCTGATACTTTTACTTTAGCCAAAAGTTTATTTGACTTCTCGTAAATAGTGACATGGGCATTGGGTTCGTGTTGCTTTGCTGATATTGCGGCAAAAAATCCAGCTGCACCACCTCCAATAATTGCAATTTTTCTAACGGACACGCTCAAAGATATCAAGTCATATGCAATGCACATGATATCTCATTGATTTTCGAACCTAATATTTAAGACGAACTCTTGAGCGAGGTAAAGTCGTAAGTCCAAATTAGGCCCTGCTAATGAAAAACTATTTGAAACTTATAATTAAAGCTATTGCGATAACGATTCTAGTGTCTTTTTTATGGCTATATAGCGAGCCAAAAAATAATGTCAACTCGACGGTTTTTTCTTCTACCCTCCCAAGTGCTATTATCGTGAATGGGGTTGAACAACCCGAAGTCCTTAATTTCGATTACCTCTTTTTTAATCTTCTTATGTTCAATAAGGGTTTCAATCACCATTTCACTTCTCATGGTACTCAGCCATTGATTGTATTCCTTTCCACCACGGTTATCGGTATGACTATGTACGGTGATTGCAAAATTGTGCAAATTCGGTATGGAGTCTAAGAAACTCATGAGTTCTTTGGTTTGTCTCCTGCTCACGTAATAACTTCCACCACCAAAATATATACTTTGCACATGCGAGGGCTCGCCAAATTTTTGTGCCTTTACATCGGTAAAGCAGAGCATCGTAAAACCAAGAAGTATTAGCCCAAAACGCATAGACTCTAATTTAAATGTTTTCAACGAATTGATCCTTAGCTTGTTCGCTATAATTGTCAGGAAAATGGTGTTTTTAACAAATTCAATACGATAATGTCAAAAAAGAGACTCATCATAGTCATGGGTATTTCAGGATCAGGTAAATCTACTATAGGCAGAAAACTGGCCGATAAGCTAGGTATTCCGTTTTTAGATGCTGATGATTTTCATCCAAATGAGAACATCAAGAAAATGTCGAGAGGCGTTCCTTTAGATGATGATGATCGGTGGCCATGGCTTGGTGCCATTGTCGAATATGTAAAGCAATCACACCGAAATACATTCGTTTTGGCTTGCTCTGCCTTAAAGCAATCATATCGAGATTATCTCGGTCAAAGACTTTCTAATGAATATGTTTTTTTAAAGCTGAATTATGATGAGGGTGTTGAACGGCTCAAAAAACGTGAAAATCATTTCATGCCCACTTCTCTTATCCAATCACAGCTCGACACCTTAGAAGAACCCAAAAGCTCGCTCACTTTTACTGGTAGCCAAAGTCCTAATGAAATCACCATTCTAGCGGCCGATCATTTCGCGGACTTCATATAATTGATTAGCTTTTTGGTCAATTTGAAACGCCATGCATGACCTACAACTCATCCTTGCTATACTTTCGGGAATAGCGATTTTACTTTTACTCATTATCAGGCTAAAGCTAAATGCCTTTTTAAGTCTTTTAGTGGCCAGTATTTGGGTAGGGCTTATCGGAGGTCTTTCGGCTGAAAAGATCATTGAATCTATTTCCAGCGGCATGGGCAATACGTTAGCCTTCGTTGCCACTATAGTGGGCTTAGGTGCTATTTTCGGTGCCTTGTTAGAACATTCTGGTGGGGCGCAAGCACTCGCGAAATTTCTGCTTAAAAAGGGCGGTGAAGCTAAATCAAGATTAGCACTATTAGTTACTGGTTTCATCGTCGCTATTCCTGTTTTTTTCGACGTTGGCATTATCATCTTATTTCCAATTGTAAAGGCACTTGCTTTGAAAAGCGGTAAGAATGTACTGCACTATGCCCTTCCGCTTTTAACCGGATTAGCCATTACACATAGCTTTATTCCACCTACACCAGGCCCTGTAGCCGTAGCAGAAATTCTCAATGTAGATTTGGGTTATGCCATAGTTGTAGGTGCTGCTATTGGTTTACCCATCTCACTTATCTGCGGATTAGTGCTAAGTAGATTTATTACACCTAAAACGGCCATTGAAAACCTTAAAGAAGATGTTGTCGATGATAAATTTGATGGTGGTTTGGTGAAAACTATTTTCTTTATTCTTGGCTTACCCATAGTGCTCATTCTCGTGGGTTCATTATTAAAAATACTAGCTGGTGAAGGAATTATCCCAAATGGATCTTTGGTAGAAACGGTGAGTTTTATCGGTCACCCTTTTGTTTCTCTGATCATTGCCACCCTTTTGGCTATGTATTTCTTGGGTACCAAAAGAGGCGCTACCAAAAAAGAACTTTTCGATGTTGCGAACAGGTCTCTCGGGCCAGCAGGCTCTATTATTCTTATAACGGGAGCTGGTGGTGTGTTAAAGCAAATGATGATCAATACCGGCATTGGCGATATGATTGCAGAGGCCATGAAGTCTGGCACCATTTCAATAGTACTTCTCGCCTACTTTGTAGCAGTGCTGGTTAGAATCATGCAAGGCTCGGCTACTGTTGCCATGCTTACCGCAGCGGGAATTGTAGCTGCCGTTATTCCAGGCATGGATTTAACTATGATGGACAAAACGCTGCTTATGATGGCCATTGCTGCAGGCTCCATCGTGTTATCACACGTAAACGATAGTGGATTCTGGCTTGTCAATCGCTATTTAGACCATACCGTTCAACAAACGCTTAGGTCTTGGACAATCCAGTCTAGTATGATTTCGGTAAGCAGTTTTATACTAATCTACATAGCCTATCAGGTTCTTTAACTACCACTCGGTATGGAAAATACCTTCCCGATCTAGTCTTTCATATGTATGAGAGCCAAAATGATCGCGTTGTGCTTGAACCAAATTCATTGGTAATCTTCCTGATGTAAAGGCATTAAAGTAGTTCAAACCGGCGCTCATCGCTGCTAAAGGCACTTGTGCATTTATTCCTTCCGAAACTACTTTGGCTGTACTAGGCACTAAAGGCTTAATCATAGCCGCAAAAATCTCGTCGAGCAGCAAGTTCTTAAGGCTTGGGTTTTTGTCAAACGCCAGTCTCATTTGCTCTAGTAACTCAGCCCTTATAATGCAGCCACCTCTCCAAATCTTAGAAATCGTTTCAAGGTTTAAATCATAGTTATAAGTGTCTGAAGCGTAGACTAACTGCTGCATACCTTGCGCATAGGTAACTATGAAACTGAAGAATAAGGCCTCTTCAAGTTGTTCGATAGTCAATTCAATAGTTTGGGCAATTTTGGCTCCATAAAGGGTTTCTGCCGTCATTCTCTGAGGCTTAAGTGCAGAGATTTCTCTCATGCTCACCGCAGCATCAATTGTAGGAATTGGAATACCTAAATCCATCGCATTTTGCGATGTCCATTTACCAGTTCCTTTTTGTTTTCCTTTATCCAGAATAGCATCTATAAGATCGCCTTCCGATAATTCATCTTTTTTGTCGAAAATCTCAGCAGTTATTTCAATTAAGAAAGATTTCAGCCTGCCTTGATTCCATGTTGAAAAGGCACTTTGTATTTCGGCATTCGAAAGCCTCATTCCATTCTTCATTAGAGAATAAGCTTCTGAAATCAATTGCATGAGTCCATACTCAATGCCGTTGTGTACCATTTTGACATAGTTACCAGCCGAACCATTCCCTAAATGTGCTACACAAGGTTCGCCATTTACTTTGGCAGAAGCTGCCTCAAAGATTGGTTTAATGTAAGTATAAGCATGCTTATCGCCTCCTGGCATAATGCTAGGCCCCTTTCGAGCGCCTTTTGCGCCACCTGAAACGCCTGCTCCAAAAAAGTGAATCCCATCAGCAGCCAACTCTTCAAACCTTCTATTGGTATCGGTGAAAAATGAATTCCCACCATCAATGATGATATCTCCTTTAGACAGATGAGGTTTCAAATCATTTATCACAATATCTACGGGCTTACCCGCTGGCACTAGCAGCATTATTTTTCTTGGGCTGGATAGTTTATTAATAAACTCGATTTTGTCTTGTGTAGCATGTACCACACGTCCTTCACCTTCAGTAAGTAATGAGTCTACCTTTTCCTTATCTAAATCAAGCCCAATGGCTGAAAAATCATTATCCGCAACATTGAGGATAAAATTCCTCCCCATTACGCCTAAACCCACTAAACCAAAATCAAATTCTATATCTGTCATATTCAAATTTCTATACATAAAGCACCCTGCTTAGCCGAATTAATAGAATCATTAAATTTAATTCGACATAAAGCTAAATCGACTTCTATCATTGCACGTCATTCGCTAGTTTTGGGAACTATTTTCTGGCGTTTCGATTTAAGTCTTTACAAAGAAAGCAAGCTAGGTCGACCAAAAAAAATAAATGAAAAAAACTGACAATCAGGCACTGGTAATTTTTGGTGCTTCTGGTGATCTCACCGAAAGAAAACTCATCCCCGCAGTATTCAATTTATTCTGTGGAGGTTTTCTACCAGAATCTTATGCCGTAATTGGCGTAAGCAGGTCAAGTTTTACAGATGCGGCTTATAGAGACAAGGTTGTCTTCAACAACGAGCATTTAAAAAGTAAGCCTGGTGCTACTGAGGAGAACCTCAAGCGTTTTGCAAAGATGGTTTATTATCAGGCCGTCGACACTAAGAATACAGAGACATACGTCCAGTTGAAAAACCGTTTAGAGGCGCTTGATCAAGAAATCACAACCAAGAGCAACTATATTTTTTACTTAGCCACGCCACCGAGTCTATATCAGACCATCGCGAATGGTTTGGCTGAAAATGGCTTAAACAACAATGAAAATGGTTGGAGCCGATTAATTGTAGAAAAGCCTTTCGGTTATGACTTAGCTTCGGCTAAAGCATTGAATAAAGGTCTGCTAAACAGTTTCTCAGAAGAACAGATTTATCGAATCGATCACTACTTGGGCAAAGAGACGGTTCAGAATATGTTTGTGACCCGTTTTGCCAACAGCATCTTTGAACCACTTTGGAACAGAAATTATATTCACCGCATCGAAATCACTGCTGCTGAACATGTAGGCGTTGAAAAAAGAGGTGGCTATTACGATTCTTCTGGAGCTTTAAGAGACATGATACAAAACCATCTCTTTCAGCTAGTTGCACTCGTTGCTATGGAGCCTCCTGTTCGCCCCGATGCAGAATCTATTAGGAATGAGAAATTGAAAGTTTTCCAAAGTCTCAGAGCTTACAGCGATCAAGATATTAAAGAAAATGTTATTCGTGGGCAGTACTTAAATTCTACAGTACGCGGCGAATCCATCAGTGGATATAGAGAGGAAGAAGGCGTAAATGATCAGTCGAAAACTGAGACTTATGTTGCCATGAAATTCTTCATTGATAATTGGCGGTGGGCTGATGTGCCATTCTATATAAGAACTGGAAAGAGCATGCCGACTCGTGTCACTGAAGTGGTCATCCATTTCAAACCAAACCATCATCACCTTTTTGCACATGATAGCTCATTATCCAATCAGCAAAATGTACTCGTGATTAGAATTCAACCAAACGAGGGCATTTTATTAAAGTTCGATATGAAAATACCTGGTGCTGGTTTCAATACCGAGCAGGTAAATATGGACTTTAAATATGATGAGCTAAGCAATGTTTATGTACCTGATGCTTATGAAAGGCTCATTTTGGACTGTATGCAAGGTGACGCTACACTTTATGCTAGAGGTGATAGCACCGAAGCTGCATGGGAGTTTATAGATCCTATTCTTAAAGCTTGGGAGAAAGACGATTCTATACCAGTCTACGGTTATCCTGCCGGTACATGGGGGCCAGAAAATGCAGACAACCTTATTGAGGGCGAAAATATGAATTGGCGCTACCCATGCTCAAACCTAACTGACGACGGTAATTATTGCGAACTATAAGTAATGAAAAAACAGATATATAAAGATGCAAATGCTGCTGCAGATGGTTTTGCACAGTATTTATTGTCGAAGCATAAAAGTCAAGACACTCTTTCCATAGCATTGTCTGGTGGTTCTACACCTAAAATATTATTCAACCTGCTTGCCGATAAATACCTTTCAGAGATTGATTGGTCGAAAATACAGCTGTATTGGGGCGACGAACGTTGTGTACCTCCTACTGACAATGAAAGCAATTATAAGATGACGGTAGATCACCTTATTTCAAAAATTAATATCCCAGAAACAAACATTCATCGCGTTCTGGGTGAAAACAGCCCCACTGAAGAAGCTGTTAGATATGGGCAACTGCTCGCCGAGCACCTACCTATTGTTGATGGCTTGCCAGAATTTGACATTATCATTCTAGGAATCGGTACTGACGGTCATACAGCATCTATATTTCCACATGAAATAGAGTTAATGACAAGCGCTAGTATCTGTGCTATTGGTATTAACCCAGATTCCGGGCAAAAACGCATTACACTAACAGGACCCGTCATTAACAATGCTAAGTCAGTATGTTTTTTGGCTACAGGTGCCAGTAAAGCAGAAAAACTATCGGAGATATTTTCTGCATCTGGAAATTTTGAGTCCTATCCAGCAGCCCATGTTTCCCCTACTCACGGCGAACTAATTTGGTTTTTGGATGAAGACTCTTCAAAATAATAATTAATAATATATATGTATGTTATTAATTACATATGTTAATATATTAAAAATAAACACAACCTAAGCTTAGATCATGAAACTCTCAGAAGTAAAAAATTCGCTCACCAGACTTTCAGAACTCCATTTTGTATTACCTGATGGCACCCCTATTCCATCGCACTTTCATATTACGGAAGTCGGTATCATCCAAAAGAATTTTATCGATTGTGGTGGAACCATGAGAGATGAAAAGGTTGTAAACTTTCAACTTTGGTCTTCAATTGATGTCGATCATCGATTACAACCTCAAAAATTAAACGACATTATAACCTTGTCGGAAAAATTGTTGGATATGGGAGATTTTGAAGTTGAAGTAGAGTATCAAGGGGCAGAGACAATCTCCAAATTCGGCATATCATTCAATGGTACTAACTTTAACCTAACCAACAAACAAACAGATTGCCTTGCGCCCGACAAGTGTGGATTGCCTGCAGAAAAACCCAAAATCAGGTTAAAAAATATTAGGATGAAGGAAACCTCTTGCGATCCTAATTCCGGTTGTTGTTAAATAAAAAGGTCTTTTCTTATGTTTCCACAAGTAATCGCGACACTCGAAAACGCAGCTAGTACTTCAATCCCAAGCAGTCGTTACGCTGTTTTGGATAAACTAGTTGACTATTGTGTACAACAGCTCCAAAAAGAGAGTGAATTACGGTTAAACTTTATATGTACTCATAATTCACGCAGAAGTCAGTTCTCGCAAGTTTGGGCAGTTGTAGCTGCAGCGCACTACAACATTCCACTTAAGTCATATTCTGGTGGAATTGAAGTTACGGCGTTCAACGAAAGAGCTATTGCAGCTTTAGAAAGACAAGGACTAAAAGCAACTGGAGATATATCAGATAACCCGCACTACAAAGTGTCGTTTTCTGACAATCATAGCACCATAGAAACATTTTCAAAGCTTTACGATGATCCAATAAATCCGTCAACTGGGTTTGCAGCCGTAATGACCTGTTCCGATGCGGACGAGAATTGTCCTTTTATACCAGGAACGGACGCACGTATTCCTTTGAGGTACGAAGATCCTAAAGCATTTGATGGAACTGATAAAGAAGCAGAAATGTATAGCGCCAGATCGATACAAATAGCTTCTGAAATGCTATATATTTTCAATAAGATTAAAGAGACAATTAAAGCCTAATCGATCGAGAACAGGTACCTAGGTACAATTGTATTCTCTTTTTCATAAATTTGTATTAACAACACAATCAAAAACTTACAAATGAAAAACTCAATACAACTCACACGTATTATTCTTGTTCTTTTTATCAGTACAGCTTTTCTATTCTCTTGTGATCCTGATGATACTAACCCAATCGATGAATTGGTAGGCACATGGGATGTCACCAACATTACTACTGTAAACTGTACTGATCCTGACGATAATGAACCTAACTTAATCACCTGTTTTACAGAGTTTGGCTTCGAAATATGTGGATCAGCCACCCTAGTCATCGATGCCGATGGAAACTTAACAACCAACTTTGTATCAACTATTACAGAACTCTCTACTAATCTTTCACAAACTGAAACGGAATCTGAAACATCAACTTTCACAGTTGATGGGAATAGAATTACTATTTGCTCTGATGGAGATTGTGAAACGGCTATTTATGCCATTACTGGAAACACTTTGACTTTGTCGAACGACGGCTCTACTTCTGATGGTTGCCAATCGACAATTTCCGGCGTAAAGCGTTAAGCACTTAGCTTAATATAGATTTATCGCCATTGAGGATACCTAAGACTTTATCCTTATAATTTCTACCGATCGGGAGTTCGTTACCAGCTATTTCTATGATGTTATTGGAGTAGGCTTCAATTTTCTTGAAAGGAACTATGAATGAGCGATGTATTCTTATGAAACAGTCTTCGGGTAATTTTTGCTCTAAAAAGCTAATTTTCTGAAGACTGATCACATCCTTGTTTGGCATTTTTATCCGCACATAGTCCTTCAGGCTTTCTATATAAAGAATGTCTTTTAGGTACACTTTGACCATTTTTCGGTCCGCTTTTAAAAAAATATAAGGGTGATCAGTTCTTAATTCATCGGGATGATTTTCTTCTACAACTGTGCTAGAATTTTCATTCATCGCTTTGTTTACCGACATTAAAAAGCGCTGAAAAGAGATAGGTTTTAATAAATAGTCAATAACATCTAGCTCATAACTCTCAATGGCATATTCTCTATAGGCCGTGGTAAAAATTATCTTAGGCAGTGGATGTAAAACTTTTAGAAAATCTATGCCGTTCAACTTGGGCATTTGTATATCGAGAAAAATAAGCTGAATTGACTCTTTCTTCAATATATCGAATGCCTTTACGGCATTGTCACATGAAGCAACCAGCTCCAAACCGTCTATTTTGGCAACATAAGATTCAATCACCTCACGTGCTAATGGCTCATCATCTACGATGATACATTTCATATTAATGACCTTTTAAATTCAATTTGAGCACAACTAAAAACGACTCCTCAGACTCATGGATGTCCAATTGATAGTTTTCTCCGTATAATATTTCTAACCTTCTTTTAACATTCTTGAGACCTATCCCCTTTTTGTATTCAAAGTGATCTTCTTCTTGATGTTGTATACTTTTACTGTTTTCTACCTTTAAGGTTAGCTGATCTTCCTTTCTATTAAGGTCAATCGCTATCCAAGATTGGTCTAATTCTTCACTTACGCCGTGTTTAAAGGCATTTTCGACAAAAGGTAAAATCATTAAGGGTGCCAATTTTACATCGCCTATATGTTGCGAGCAATTAAAGTTGACTTCTAACCGATCGCCGTAGCGAATTTTCTCAAGGGCAATATAGTCTCTCACCAGTTTCACTTCTTTTTCTAGTGACACACTGTCTGCACTACATTCGTAAAGCATATAGTTCAGTAAATCAGAAAGCTTTAATACTACCTCCGGGGCTTCTTTACTGCTTTTAAGCGTTAAAGCATATAGGTTATTGAGTGTATTAAATAGAAAGTGCGGGTGAATTTGTGCCTTCAAGAATTTAAGTTCAGCTTGAAGCTTTTCTTCCGATAGCCTTCGATTATTCTTTTCTTGTCCGTACCAGTATTTGAACCACTTGGAAACTATGGCCAATACTACTACTGGATAAATCTTGGCAGTAGTTTTAAATATCTTACCCAAATTCCATAAAATAGGCTGATAAGGGTCGTTCGGCCATAGCAAAGGTTTTTGCACTAAAACATAGACAAACCAGTTTAGGCCACTAAAAACAAGTATAATTACTAGCAGTGCACTAAAGAATTGGCCGTACTTACCTTTAAAAAGTAGTTTGGGCATTAGCACATACAGCACTAAATATACCGCTGGTATTTGAACAATAGCATCTAACCAAACATGTTGAAACTGCCGGCGATAGTCTTCTTCAAAAGAGCCATATACAATCGCAAAAAAAGAGGTGTAGATAAGCCAAAAGATCACATGCCACATAAACCGTGGTGTACCAAACATGAGTCTTTCAAAATTGATCTTAGGCATGAGTAAAGCTATTGAAGCTATTCTAAAGATTAAGCATTACCAGAATTTAACTTAGTTAATTATTCGTCCGGCCATTGCCAATTCGAACTTTAAACTTATCCAATAAGTTGCAAACTTTCAGTTAATTGGATGTAAGGATTGCTTCGACCCCTGAAGTTAATCTTTACATCGACCAACTACTTAATAGTGCAAAAACCACCCTTTATCTTATACATGTAAACATTGGTCTAAAAGGTAGAAATAAGCCAAACCTAAAGTTCTAGTCATAGTATACGCGATCATACCAACGGTCAACTCGTTCTGCTATGAAACCACTTTTCAACCTTCTTTTACTTTTAATTACAGCGAATATTATTGCGCAAGAATCAACGGAAACTCGAGACTTATTTACCTATAACTTGAATAGTACTAGCGAAATTATCACTATTGATGGAGCTGGTGATGACTTGGGTTGGAATAATGCTGAAAAGATAAATCAGTTCATTAACCACTGGCCTACCGATCAGGGAGTATCCAATGCCTTATCTGAAGTATGGGCTACCTACGATGCTGAATTTATCTATATAAAAGCCAAACTCTTCGATACTGGAGAACGTGTGGTTCAGTCATTAAGACGTGATAATCGCGATGCACATTGGAACAGCGATAATTTCACGGTAGTCATCGATCCATTTAATAATAAGCAAAGCGGCTTTTTCTTCGGCGTAAATGCTGGAGGTGCTCAAATGGAGGCTCTTCTTAGTTTAGACGGCGGCAGAACAGAGTTTGATGAAAACTGGGATAACAAGTGGTATTCTGAAGTAAAACAGTATGCCGACCATTGGCTGGTCGAAATGGCAATACCGATGAAAACGCTTCGATACGATACCCAAATAGCCGACTGGGGGATCAACTTCATTCGTGGAGATATGAAACGAAACGAATTCTCTACCTGGACGCAATTCCCATTAAACTACGGTGGCATTGATTTAAACTTTATGGGCACGCTCAAATGGGAAATGAAGCCTGAAAAGGCCAAAGGAAAAGTAGTACTGATCCCTTACCTAGCTGGTGGCACGCAAAGAGATTTTGAAGATGCTGAGGGTGAAACTAACTATGTACAAGACTTTGATGCTGGAATTGATGCTAAAGTGGCCGTAACAGGCTCATTAAGTTTAGATCTTACACTAAACCCAGATTTTTCGAATGTAGATGTAGATCAGCAGGTAACGAACCTCACAAGGTTTAGCATCTTTTTCCCCGAAAGAAGAAACTTCTTCCTTGAGAACGGAGATATATTCTCAAATTTTGGGAGTTGGCAAATTCAACCATTTTTCTCTAGAACAATAGGGCTATCGGAAGGTCAGCAAGTGCCGATTAATTATGGCGCTCGGCTTACAGGAAATCTTACCAAGGATATGCGCTTAGGCGTTATGAATATACAGACCGGAGAAACCAATGAGTCATTAGCCAATAACTATACCGTAGCAGCCGTTCACCAAAAGGTACTAAAAAGGTCGGTGCTTAAAGCGCTCTTTATAAATCGGCAAGCCGGAGACGATTTTGGCAGAAATGGAGGTTTAGAATTCAACTATGTACATCCTACTGGCACTTGGGATAATACGGTAAGGTTTCATGCGGCTACCACTGACGAAAAACTTGGCAAAAACACCTATTATGGCCTATCTGGAGGTTATCGTGGTAGACATTTACGGGGCGGATGGACGTTTGATCGTGTTGGTGAAAACTATATTACCGAACTAGGGTTCAATCCCCGCATCAACAATTTTGATGCAATTACAGAACTGAACGTCCGAAAGGGATTTACAAGAAATAATGTATGGTCAGTGTACAGGTTTTTCCCAAAAAGTGATAAAAGCATTTTAAACCAACACGGACCGAGAACATGGCACTGGCTCTACAATAATCCAGATGGTTCTTTGAATGAGCGAAACCATGGCTTGGGTTACGATTTTATGTTTAAAAACACCTCTGAATTAAGGTTTAACAGGTTCTTTACCGAGGTAAACCTTCCTGTAGCGACTAACCTCATTGGCTCCGATACTCCTCTCCCAGCCTCAAATTTCAAATTCACTGATTATAACATAAACTTTAATACAGATAGACGAAAAGTGTTCAATACAGAATGGACTCTTCGTTATGGAGATTTCTACAATGGTACACGATACGGACTTGCTACAGGACTAAATGTTAGGGCACAACCTTGGGGTACTTTCGGTGTGAATTATGAATATAACCGGGTTGAACTTGCCGAAGGCTTTGGTGAAACTAAACTTCACCTTTTCAGGGCCAATACTGAAATTAGCTTTTCGAATACCATGTTCTGGACAACGTCAATACAATACAATTCTCAATCTGAGAACTATAATATCTTCAGTCGCTTTCAATGGCGTTTCAAACCGATGTCCGACTTCTTCTTAGTTTATACAGACAATTATGGGAACGATGGCCTTAATATAAAAAATCGTCAGATTGTATTTAAAGTGACCTACTGGCTCAATATGTAAAAACCTAGTGCCGGACTATCAAATATTTTCAAATAGGCATCTCCTAGACCTCATTCGTTTGGCTTAATTTACAACATGAATGAGCGCACGTATGGCAACACTCACCTCTTTGTTATTCCGGCCATTATTTGGGGTTCCACTTGGTATGTCATCACTTTTCAATTAGGAAAAGTTGATCCATTACTCTCTGTAGCATATCGATTTTTAGGTGGCGCTTTTATCCTATTTACTTACTGTTTCATCAAAAAAAAGCCATTAAAGTATTCTTGGAAAGAACATGCCAGAATTGGGCTTCAGGGCTCGCTTTTATTCGGCATAAACTATTGGCTGGTTTATCAATCAGAATCATTAATCAATAGCGGTTTAGTAGCTGTAGCATTCTCCACCATTATATTCTTCAATATGATTTTTGGTGCCATATTTTTGAAGCTTAAAATAGTTTCTAAGGTAATTTCTGGGGCCTTATTAGGACTAGTGGGAACGATTATAATTTTTAAAGATGAGTTACAGTCAATTGATGCTAGTGGAGATACAATGACTGGTATTTTACTTTGTTTTCTTGGGGTTGCCAGTGCCAGTCTGGGGAATATTGTTTCAGCTAGCAATTCTAAAATGAAAATCCCGGTGATTCAATCAACTGCTTATGGTATGGGCTATGGTGGTTTGATGATGTTGGCGATTGCTCTTGGTCTTGGAAAGGAATTTGCCTTTGACACAAGTCTTGAATATGTACTTTCACTGAGTTATTTAACCATTTTTGGATCTATAATCGCGTTTGTTACCTATTTAACACTGATTAGCAAAATTGGGCCAGATCGAGCGGCATATGCCATTGTATTACTGCCTTTGATTGCGGTTACCATATCAACCCTTTTAGAAGGGTTTAACTTCACCGTTTACACTGCACTTGGCATGCTATTATTGCTTTTAGGAAATTACTTTGCGCTAGCTAAAAAGGGCAAGTAAGTACTATTCTGGTAGCAATCGGTAAAGACCTTTACCTTCTACGCCGACGTATAGATATCCGTCATTGCCCATTTCTACATTTCTTACTCTACCGATACCTTCTGCGATCTTTTCTTCTTTGACTACCTTATCATCTTCAATTACTAGCCTCACTAGATATGAGAATTTCAATGATCCGACAATCAGGTTACCATCCCAGCCAGTATATTTTGAGTTACTAACGAAAGCCATACCACAGGGGGCAATTGAAGGCACCCAATAGGTCACTGGTTGTTCCATACCCTCCCTAGCTTGTTCATCGGTGATTTTGCTACCACTATAGTTTATACCATAGGTAATTACAGGCCATCCGTAATTCTTTCCTTTACCAATAATATTCACCTCATCTCCACCGCGTGGTCCATGCTCATGCGCCCAAATATCGCCAGTCATTGGATTTTTAGCCATACCCTGCGGATTTCTGTGCCCATAGGAAAAAACGGCTTTTTTCGCACCATCTATACTTACAAATGGATTATCAGTTGGTATACGCCCGTCATCATGTAGTCGATAAACTTTACCGCCATCGCGGGTAATATCTTGAGGGTTATTATCTCGATTACCTCTATCGCCAATTGAAAAATAAACGTAACCGTCATTATCAAATGCGATTCTACTTCCAAAATGCTGCCCAGCCCTTGTATTTGGAGAGCCTTTGTATAACACTGTATGGTTATCGAAACTTTCTCCGTTCCATTGTGCTCTCGAAAGCGCTGTCATGGCACCAGAACCCTCGCCCTCATCGCTTGCAAATGTAAAATAGACCCATTTGGTGGATTCAAAATCAGGGTGTAATTCAATATCTAGTAACCCTCCCTGGCCACGAGAAATAGCGTTAGGACCTCCTTTTACATCTTTATTAACGACTTCTCCATTGGAAACCCTTACTATGGCACCGCTCTTTTCTGTAACCAAAATATCTCCATTGGGCAGGAAAGTCATCCCCCATGGATTGGCCAGTTCAGATGTGACTAATTCAGCGGTTACGGCTTTAGTTGTTGGCTGATCTGAATTGTTTAATTCTGGAGTATCACAAGCTAAAAAGCCGAGAACGGTAATAAGTGTGGTTACTAATTTGAAGTGCATTTTATTTGGTTTTAGTTTTCTGAGCAATACTTAAGTATTAAAACTATGAGATAAATAAGAAGGTTATGAAATTTATATCAACAGCCAATATCAACGTTCTTATTTCGTAAATCAACGGTTTTCACAATGAATTCCTTGATCCGGGTTTCGTTTATTTGTACGCTTTTCTTGAACCTAATGCACCCCTTACCTACGTCAATGCCTTTTAACAACTCCCCTGTGGAATCTATTTTAGCTGCATCGCCTACATATAGGCTTACATAATTCTTTTGAGCATTTAAATGAAAGATTTCACCTTTAGAATTACTATAACAAAGCATCTTATAGTTTATGTCTTCTTTTAATTCAGGCAAACTGCCTTTTATGATCTCCCTTAATTCAAGTAGTTTATCTTTCCTCCAATCAGGTTCAAGCGCCTTTATGTAGGCCGCTGGATCTTTTACATCATATTGCATACTGTAAGTTAGCTAATCAATTGTATAGAATAAAACGGGTGAGTCCCACCTCTTTAAAAGTACTCTTCCTAAGAATTTCACTATATTTTGATCTAGAAACAGCAAGCATGAAAAAGACAGTATTTCTTCTCTTGTTTTTGACTTGGTTTGGTATACATACCGCTCAAGGTCAGGTTAAGATTGAATTTCCCAAAGAGTGGAAGGTTCTTTCGATGAAAGAGGTTATGGAGAACCAAAACTTCTCTCCAAATGATCTTATTTATTATGGACCTAATGGAAAAATAATAGATCAAAAAAAGGCAGCTAAACTATTGAGTAGCCAGAAATACTTTCAGGATTTCTATGGCAATAAGAAAGGAAAGGTAGTTGCTATGCACATTAAAGCTTTTTCAAAAGCTCAATTGCAAAGCATCCAGAAGTTTAAGGAAGATCAAAAGGCACTTGCTGCTTTAGTTGGTACACCGGCAAATACTTTTAAAACGGTAGATATGGAAGGTGAAGGCATTGACATTTCAGCATTAAAAGGGTCTGTTATAGCGGTTAATTTCTGGTTCATCGGCTGTAAACCATGCATTTTAGAGATGCCTGAATTAAATGAAATTGTCGAAAAGTATGAAGGTCAAGCTGTTAAGTTTGTCGCTGTTGCTTTAGATAAAAAGTCACCTTTAGAAGGTTTTTTAGCTGAAAAAGCTTTTGAATATGACATTGTCCCTGACGGCCGATCTATTGCTGAATTATACGGCATACAAGGCTATCCCACACATTGCATCATTGATAAAGAGGGAAATATCCAATATTTTAAATCTGGTTATAGCAGTAATACTGCAAAAGAGGTGGACGCTAAAATCAATGAGCTACTCAAAAAATAACATCTGCTATGAACAGATTCAATACTGCATTCTTCTTACTAACTTTTTATTCTGGCTGTTTAATGGCACAAAACGAATTTAGTATTCATGATTACGCCGATTTCATGAGGTATGAAAAAGCAAATGCTGCCCTTCTTTCACCAGCTGCAGATGAAAATCGTGTAGTTTTTATGGGCAACTCAATTACTGAAGCATGGGTTTCTTATAGCCCTACCTTTTTCTCGGATAACAACTTCATAGGCAGAGGAATTAGTGGACAAGTGACACATCAGATGCTTTTGAGATTTCATGCAGATGTTGTCGCCTTGAAACCAAAAGTTGTGGTAATACTTGCTGGCACTAACGACATAGCTCAAAACTCTGGTCCAGTTTCTTTAGAGGAAATTGCGAATAATATTATGAGTATGGCGGCTATTGCCAAACAGAATGGGATAAAAGTATTGTTGTGTTCTGTGCTTCCTGCGAAAGATTACCCCTGGAAACCTGGCATGAAGCCCTTAACCAAAATACCAGCGCTAAATAGTATCATAAAAGCTTATGCTGAAGCCAATAACTTCACTTACGTTGATTTTTTCGGTGCTATGGAAGATGGAAATGGTGGTTTACAAGTGCCAGAATATACTTCCGCAGAAGACCTTGTACACCCGAATAAAGCTGGTTATACCATAATGGAAAACGTTTTAAAACCAATTATTCAATCCGTTATAAAGTCCAAGTAATTATACTTTGGCAACCATTGCTTCGTAATATTGATTGACAGCTACAGCGGCCTTTCTACCTTCAGCAATTGCCCATACCACCAAAGATTGCCCTTTTCGACAGTCACCAGCTGCAAAAACATTTGGTTTAGAAGTCTTAAAACCACTCGCTTTTATATTTGAAGAAGGATCAAGTGTCAGATCGAATTGTTTTACTATGCCATTCGTTTCAGGTTTTGAAAACCCAATCGATAGAAAGACAGCATCGCAAGGTAAAATCTCTTCACTCCCCTGAATTTCTTCATACTGAAAACTGGCTTTGTCAATCCATTTAATTTTGACTGTTTCAACGCCCGTAAGCATTCCTGCTTCGCCAATAAAACGCTTTGTCAATAAAGCCCAATTTCTATCGACTCCTTCTTCATGAGATGTGGAAGTGCTTAGCACCATTGGCCATTCCGGCCAAGGGTTATTCAAAGTTCTGGCAGTTGGCGGCTTGTCTAGCAGCTCTATTTGAGTAACCTGAACGGCACCTTGTCTATTGGCTGTACCCACACAATCGGCTCCTGTATCACCTCCACCTATAACCAAAACCTGTTTTCCTCGCATGTCATAAGTAGAATTGATTTCTTGCATTTCACCTGCAATCAGTTGGTTTTGATGTTTCAAATAATCCATGGCAAAATGGACACCTTGTAACGCTCTACCTTCTATTTTTAAGTCTCTTGGTATAGTTGAGCCAGTACATAGAACAATGGCATCAAACATTAGCTCTAATTCATTTGCACTTATATCTCTTCCTATTTCAATTCCGGTTTTAAATTCAATTCCTGCTGATTTCATTAAGTCTATGCGCCTTTTCACCACTGACTTATCTAGCTTAAAATCTGGTATGCCATAACGCAGCAATCCACCTGGTTTTTCATCTCTTTCGAAAACAGTGACACTGTGTCCCTTCATACGTGATTCATCTGCAACTGCTAAACCTGCAGGCCCAGAACCAATAACTGCTACTTTAAAACCTGTTTCTTCTTTTGGTATGATGGGCTTTTCCCAGCCTTCGGCAAAAGCCGTTTCGCTGATTTCTTTTTCAATATGCTCAATATTAACCGCTTGATTATTGAGTCCTAATACACAAGACGCTTCACATGGAGCAGGACAAATTCGACCCGTAAACTCAGGAAAATTATTCGTTGACTTTAAAACTTCCCATGCACCTTTCCAGTCACCGCTTTGAACTGAATCATTGAAATCGGGAATTTTGTTTCCTAGTGGGCAACCATCGTGACAGAATGGTATTCCGCAGTCCATGCACCTGCTCGCCTGTTCCACGTATTGGCCTTTATTCCAGGCAATGGAAAATTCTCGAAAGTGATTCTTTCTTTCTTCTGGTGATTGCTTCTTTTTAGCAATCCTGGTATGTTTCAAAAAACCTTTAATATCTCCCATTAGGCTATGATTTTATTGAAGTTACTTTTCCTGTTCATCACCCTTTTGTATTCTGTAGGGATTACTTTTACAAAATGCTCCTTGGCATATTCCCATTGACTTAATATTTCTAGGGCCTTTACGCTGTTGGTATATCTTTGATGTTTCTCTATCATTTCAAAGAGGAATTTGTAGTCGTCATCCTCTGGAAATTCCAATTCTACCAATTCCATATTGCAGCGTTTATGAAAATCGAAGTCTTGCGCAAATACATAGGCAATTCCACCACTCATTCCTGCGGCAAAATTCTTTCCTGTTTCTCCGAGTATTATAACTCGTCCACCAGTCATGTATTCGCATCCATGATCGCCAACACCTTCTACAACTGTTTTTGCACCTGAATTACGCACGGCAAAACGTTCTCCAGCCTGACCGTTTACATATAGTCTACCTCTTGTTGCGCCGTAAAGCGCCACATTACCAATGAGTAAATTATCAGCTGCTTTGCAATTGCTTTCTGGAGATGGATATATCACTAATTTACCTCCGGAAAGACCTTTAGCCACATAGTCGTTGGCTTCGCCCTCTAGGTTAAATGTTATACCGTGACTAAGAAAAGCGCCAAAACTCTGACCGGCTGTTCCAGAAAAATCAACAGTAATAGTACCATCTGCCAAGCCTTCAGCTCCATATTGCTCGGCAAATTTCCCTGATAACATTGTTCCTGTAGTTCTGTCTTCACTAACAATTGTTTGTTCAAAGCGAACTCTTTCAGCATGTTTGAACGTAGGCTGTGCTAGTTGAATCAATTGATGATCTAAGATTTCATCAATACGACTAGGCTGTGGCTCCTTTTTATATTGAGCTTCTCCTTGGTTTGTAAAAGGATTATCAAGTATTGCTGTTAGGTCCAAATCACCTATTGATCCTTTAGCTTTATCCTTGTTAAACTTGAGTAAATCAGTGCGTCCAACAAGTTCATTAATCGTTCTAACACCTAATTCAGCCATAATAACTCTTACTTCCTCAGCCATAAGTGTAAAGAAGTTAACGATATGCTCGACCTTTCCCGTAAACAGCTTTCTCAACTTTGTATTTTGTGTAGCGATCCCAACAGGACAGGTATTTAGATGACATTTCCTCATCATTACACAGCCTTCAACCACTAAAACAGCAGTGGCAACACCCCATTCTTCAGCGCCTAATATTGTGGCAATCGCTATATCTCTAGCCGTTTTTATTTGACCGTCAGTTTGCAATTTTATACGTTTCCGCAGACCATTACGCAATAGAGTTTGATGTGTCTCTGCTAGACCAATTTCCCATGGGATACCTGCATGGTGAATGGACCCCAATGGTGAGGCACCCGTTCCACCATCATGTCCAGAAATCAGAATATTATCTGCATTTGCTTTGGCCACACCTGCTGCTATGGTTCCGACACCTGCCTCTGCGACTAGTTTGACATTCAATGCTGCTTTGGGGTTCACATTTTTCAAGTCGAATATCAACTGTGCTAAATCTTCAATTGAATAGATATCATGATGTGGCGGTGGCGAAATCAAAGTAACTCCTGGAGTGGAATTTCTGATCCGAGCAATATTCTCGTCCACTTTCAATCCAGGTAACTGCCCTCCTTCTCCTGGCTTAGCACCTTGCGCCACTTTAATTTGAATTTCATCAGCGTTTACTAGGTAATGTGCTGTTACTCCAAATCGACCTGATGCTACTTGCTTTATGGCTGACCTCGCTAATAAACCATCTTTATCTGGTTTAAAACGGTTGGCATCTTCTCCTCCTTCTCCGCTATTCGATTTACCGCCGATAAGATTCATTGCTTTCGCAATAGTTGTATGCGCTTCTTCTGAAATAGAGCCAAAAGACATGGCACCTGTAGCAAAACGCTTCATAATTTGAGAAGCATCCTCAACTTCATTTAGAGGAATTGATTGGGTCTGCCTAAAATCAAAAAGACTTCTCAGTGTGACATTCGCTTTTTCTTGCTCATCTATTTCTTTAGAATAGGCTCGGAACAATTCTATATCGTTGAGTTTAGTAGATTTCTGGAGTAGATGAATGGTTTTAGGGTTGAATAAATGTGCTTCTCCTTCCTTTCTCCATTGATAAATACCACCTTCATTTAAGTGTTTATTTATCTCCTTTCTATCTCTGGCTAATTGGTGATTTTCTACTATTTCTTGTTCCAATTCCTTAAATCCCTTTCCAGAAATACGGTTTACAGTTCCTTTAAAGCATTTGGCTATTACTTCATTCGAAAGCCCCAGCGCCTCAAAAATCTGTGCGCTCTCATAAGACTGTAAAGTTGATATCCCCATTTTTGAAAGGATCTTTCTTAAACCGTAGTTAATTCCTTTAATGTATTGCGCTATTGAGTGACTAGTCTCCGTATTTTCGTCAGCGGCAATGCTCTTTAAGGCTAAATATGGGCATATGGCGGATGCGCCGAATCCAATTAGTGTAGCAAAATGATGCGTTTCTAGTACGTCACCAGCTTCCACAATAATACTTGTTCTAGACCTTAAACCTACGCTAAGTAAATGATGATGTATAGCACCTGTAGCCAATAAAGATGGAATAGACAGTTTTCCTGAAATTGGTGCATTAGAAATCACCAATAAGTTGATGCCTTGCCTTACCAGAACTTCTGCTCGGACAGATAATTCTGAGAGTGCTTGTTCTAAAGTACACTCATCCTTAGCGTAAGCGGCACTTAATTCTCCTCCCTGAAAATTTAAGGCATTGTACTCTTTTAATGCCGCTAATTGATTGGGCATTAGAATAGGGTGTTCTAAAACCAATTTTCTAGAGGTTGGGTCATTATCCTCAAGTAGATTATTTGATTGTCCTAAGTAGGTAACTAATGACATGACCGATTTTTCCCTTATAGGATCAATCGCCGGGTTGCTCACCTGCGCAAAAAGCTGCTTGAAATAGTTAGATATATGTGCATTTCTTTTCGCAAATACCGCCAATGGCGTGTCATTGCCCATTGAACCGATGGGTTCTGTTCCTTTAGAGGCCATCGGTTGAAGAATAAACTTTAGGTCTTCTCTTGAATAACCAAAGAGTAATTGGTCAGTAATCAGGCCCTTTTTATCAATGCTTAAATTCAAATCTGCCTCACAAACTTTCTCTAGTGGCAGTAATAATTGTTCATTCCATTTGGCGTACGGATATTCAAGACTCAACCTTTTCTTGATTACTTCATCTTCCTCAAAAGTTCCTTTTACTAAGTCTATCAGAAGCATTTGACCGGGTTTGAGTTTACCTCTTTTAATGACTTCGGATGGTTTTAAGTCTACAATACCTGTTTCAGAAGCGAATACTACTCGTCCTTTATTGGTTATTGAATATCTTGTTGGCCTTAATCCGTTTCTATCCACGCATGCCCCTACAACGTTTCCATCTGAAAAACAAAGTGCGGCTGGGCCATCCCAAGGTTCTAAAAATGTGGCATAGTAGGCATAAAAAGCTTCCAGTTCTCGTGTGATTTCCTCATTTTCTCGCCAAGCAGGAGGTACTAGCATAGCCATTACTCTTTCAAGACTTCTTCCTCCCATTACAAGCAATTCCACCGCCATGTCAAGGTTGGCCGAATCGGAAAATTCAGCTTGGCAAATAGGAAGTAAAACATCTAATTCTTTTGAAGTAAAGCAGGTGCTTTTAAAGAGTGCCTCTCTGGAGAGCATCTTATTTATGTTTCCTTTAATCGTATTAATCTCGCCATTGTGTGCAATAAACCTAAACGGCTGTGCTAGGCGCCATTCTGGTAATGTGTTGGTAGAAAACCTAGAATGCACAATTGCAAATGAGCTAATATATTGTTTATGCTGAAGATCATCATAGTAATCATCTAACTGCCATGTTCTTAGCTCTCCTTTATATGTAAGGGTACTGGCTGAACATGAAGATATATAGAACTCCATGAATTGCTTTTTACCTCTAGCTTTATATTCGGTCAGTTTTCTAAATATGTATAGTTTTCTATTTAGCTCACGTCCTGAAATTGCATTTCCTTGGATGAAGAACTGTTTAATTTGAGGCTCATTCGATTTAGCAATTTCTCCCAACTCATCGCTATTCGTTTTTACTGCTCTTGACCAAATACATTCTAGGTTCAATTCTTCTAGTGCATCTTTAACAATAGCTTCATATAGATGCGTTAACCCTTTAGGCATAAAGACCATAGCCACACCATAATTTTCTCTAGTTGGCAAGCTTATAGCTTGATTCTTAGCCTCATTTCTAAAAAAGTTGTGGGGGATTTGAGTTGTAATTCCAGCACCGTCACCAGTCATATCATCGGCTGCTACGCCACCTCTATGCTCCATTCTGTGAAGCATTATCAATGCATCTTTTACAACTTCATTCGATGCTTGATTATCTATTTGAGCTATAAACCCAATTCCGCAGGCATCTTTTTCAAATTCTTCACGATATAAACCTCTATTCATATGATTTGACTGTTTGAATTAAAACGTTGGGAAACGTTTACACAGATTCTCTTCTAAGGAGATTAAATTGACTAAGGAATTTACCTTCTTTGATTGTTTTGTGAAAACCGTATTCAACAGAAAATATGATATCCAAAACAACAATTACCTAACTTATACTACTGAATATCTGACAGTTAACCACTAATTAGATCGCATGTCCAAAACACCAAATGAGCAATTACTCTTTGAACTAATCAAGTCGCTGACTAAGTCGGAAAAGCGAAGTTTTAAAATCTATGCTAAAAGGTCTGGTTCGACAAATGAAGCGAAATTTCTTAGGCTTTTTGATGCTATGGATAAGTTGGATCAGTATGATGAAGTTTATTTAAAAAAGAGGTTAGTTGACGCAAATGATGCTCAATTCGCTAATTTGAAATCTCACTTATACGGTCAGATTCTAGCGAGTTTAAGACTCTCTAACTTAAAATATGACATCGATATTGAGTTACGAGAGCAACTAGACTATATAAGAGTACTCTATAAAAAAGGGCTTTATCAACAAAGTCTCAGGCTTCTAAATAGAGCAAAAAATACAACGGGAGATTATAGAAAGGATTTATTTCAGCTTGCGATACTTGATTATGAGAAACAAATTAGATCGCAACAAGTCTTTGAACTTAATGAAGCATATGTTGATGATCTTGACAGCCAGACTGAAAATGCATTTAAACGTTTCAGCAATGTGCAGCGCTTCTTTACCCTAGCCATTAAAATGAAAGCACGGTTTGTCGAACATGGAACCGTAAAGAATGAAAAAGAACTTAATAATCTGCGCGCACTGTTTTATACTAGTTTACCAGAATATGATGAAGACAAGCTTGCGTTCAACGAGAAATTCTATCTATACAGAACCTTCTATTGGTTTTCTTATTTGACTTACGATTTTAATTCTTGTGTAAAGTATGCTGAAAAATGGATACTACTCTTTTATGAAACGGGCTTAGACGAAAAGAGAAAGTCAGGTTTTCTTAAGGGGTTAAATCGACTATTACAATCCGCATTCCGAGTAGACAACTTGTATGTTTTCAATGATTATTTTGAGCAGTTGCTTTCACTAGAGTCTAATAACACGCAAAACTCAGCTAGTAATACGGGAGCCTTGTTTATAAAGTATAAAGCAATTCAAACCTTCAACAGTATCTTTTTGAATAAAGACTTTGAGGAAAATGAAGAGATAGTATTAGGCATTCTAGAAGATGTAAACCAAAAGGTCAACACTATTGATAAGCATAATTTGATGGTTATCTATTATAAAGCAGGTGTATACTTTTTTGCCATTCAGGATTACCAAAAAGCTAATGATTATTTAAATCGTGTCATTTCTGAACAAGAACATTTAAGAAGTGACTTAAAGGGTTTTTCTCGAATAATAAACATACTCATCGATTATGATTCTGGAGAAATTGATCAAATGGAATTGAAAATAGCCTCAGCTCTTAAATATATCGGCCAGGAAGATAATCTTGGAGAATTTCAAAAGTCATTCTTAGGCCTTATTGGAGATATTGGAAGGATTTATCCACAAAATCTTAGGAAGTCTTTTCTAGAATTGAAAAGTCATTTAGAAAGACTTAAGCACAATGCGCTAGATGCAAAACCACTTCTATATTTTGATTTAATCAGCTGGCTAAATGCTAAAATAGAGGGTAAGTCTTTCTTGGAAATCGTAAAAAGAGATTGAATTAAATTCTATTGACAGCATAAATGTCAATTAATTGATTTTTACCTTTGAGTAGTTCATTACCCATTAGTTCCAGGTTAAAAGTAGAATGCTTTTTGATTTCTTCTCTAAAGAACTGAGAGATAAGTAATGTACGATCAAAATCATTGCACTTATTCTGAATTCTCGAGGCAATATTCATTGTATCACCATGATACGCGATTTCTCTTTTAATCTCTCCTACTTCAGCAGTTGTAACTTCTCCAAAATGTAGCCCTGCCTTGAATGTAGGTACGACATTATATTTCTCTTTGTAAAAATCTGCACGTTCAACCAACCTATCCTCAAATGCCCAAAATGCTTTGATACAGAGGCTATAATCCAAACCTTTTGTAACTCTCCAACTCAAAACCACTTCATCACCTACATACTGATAAACCTCTGCCTTAAAATTTTGAACTACATGTAGATCATAAAAGCAGTCTTGAATAAAACTGCTATAGTTTATATGACCCAATCTTTCAGCGATACCTGTAGAATCCTTTAGGTCGACGAACATAAAAATTCGATTCTCAACTCTAGGCTGATAAAAATCACCCTTGATAAACCTCCAAAGGTTTCCTCGACCCAAAAGTAGATTGAGTTGCCGAATAGATGCCAAAACAAAACTGACTAGGATGGAATAAAAGAAAACCAATATGGCTGACGGATCTTGTACGAATTGTATGAATGAAACATCTTCATTGAAGCCGATGATATCTCTGAATATGCGGTATGCCATTGAGAAAATCACCGTCATGATCACTACATCGATCAATAAGCCATAAAAGACCAAACGCCAAAGTGGTACTCTTCTATAAAGATATCGCTCCAGTTTTAACTGAGCAATTCCGAATAGTACCCCCATCAAAGTACCAAAAACAGTAACTATTCTGATGTTATGCGCAAGAGTGGGTTGGTTTGCTGGACCATCTACTGTTACTCCTACACTTCGAACAATTGTCCAAAGTGTTAGTGCGATTAACCAGCCTATGACGTAATCTCTTAGTACTATAAATTCTTCTCTATGTTTAGAAAAAAGCGTCATCTAGTGTTTCAAATCGAAATTTATTAATCCTTCTTAGTCTCAAATGTAAATCCATAAGAGGCTATAACCAATTTACGGTTCGGGAATTTAAATGATATTCAAAAGAATTTTCCTTTCGTTATTTCCTGAAAGGGAAACTTCTTGAGAGTATTCAAAATTCATATTGTATACTAAGATCGAGACGTAAAAGATAGGCGATAGTTACTCGAAGCTGGAAACTCAGTCAAATTAAAAGTTTTCAATAAAATGGACCAAGGTCTAAAAATTCTTTGGCAATCAACAATCATTACAGCCTTCACAGCCAACTTCAAGCACCAAATGGCCGCAATACTCAATAAACATCGTTTTTAACATCTTTCTACCTCTCTGAATCCGCGATTTAAGTCCTGATTCACTCAAACCATATTTTATGGCCAGCTGCTTTTGAGGAATACCCTTTAACTCATAATCAGCAAGTGGCTTGGCGTATTTATCAGGAAGCTTTTGGATTAAAGAAGGCACGCAAGCTTCAAGATCTTGGTAAGGATCATTAGTTTCTTCAAGCACAAACTCCTGACTTGAATGTTTGCCTAATCCTTTCTGCTGTTCTCTAAAGTAATCTGTAATTGTATTTCTGGCTATTGCGATCAACCAAGCCTCCGTATTCTTAACCTTTTCTAGTTTTTCGCAATGATCAAAAATTTTCATCATGATAGTACTCAATAGCTCTTCACTATCAACAGGATCACTCACCCGACTATTAATAAATCGAGTGAGTTTAGTACTATACTCCTGAAAAACAGGTGCTACAACTTGACAATGTGGATTCATACTGTACAACAATTGTCGTCACAACATTCCGAACTTCCAACTTTGTTTGTTTCCGTTTGCCCATAAGTATAGAACATCTCCCACTCTACTCCTTGCGGATCTTTCACCCATTGTTTGTTTGAATGGGCATAACAACAAACCGTATCGCCTTCGTTTTTAACCTTACGTTTTGTTTCGCTTACATTCTTATAGAGCTGTTCTAATTCATTTTCATCATCCGTTTGAATCCCCAAATGATTAACACCCATTTGAGTAATCGCTTTTGAAATTGAAAAATTCACCCTTGGATCATCTAATAACCATTTGGCATAATCATCTTTTATAAAACTGGGAGCTTCACCAAACAATGCATTATAAAATTCAATCGAATTTTGAACATCTTTTACTGATAAATTAACGTGTATCCTTTTCATGATTTGTTTTATTTACCCGTAGACGGACAAAGAAAAAAAAGACGCAAAAAAGGTGAAATAAATCTTGGCACTGACCATATTTGATGCGTTATGCAAACGATTCCATAAAGTTTAAACTAGCACAACATGAAGTCTAAAGCGCTCAGTAAACAATTCCGAGAAATACTTTTCCGACACCTAGATGGTATTGTTACAGCTCCATCAGTGTATTTACTGCATGAAAAAGGTGTTCTACAATACCTATTGGACCACGAGAAAGGCAGCTTAACCGAACTAACAGACCATTTTAAAGCCAATGAGGGCTACTTAAATGTAGCGCTACGAGTTCTTGTATCTCAGGGCTGGCTCAAACAGAATATTGAAACAAAAAATGCTGATGTTCAATTTTCAGTCAATCAACAATCTCCAGGTGCCTTTAAAGCAGCTTTTATCTACAGAGAAGTGGTTGAATTACTTAAAATTTCTGAAAAATTTCATCCAAGAAAATTTGAGGTTGAACCATTTAGAGTTCTCGCTAAAATCCAGGCCAATTACCAGAATGAGTACCCCGATTTACTTGACAAATTAGAGGTTCCTCTAGCATTAAAACATCAAATCTTAAGCCATATCGAGGGTGTGCTTCTAGGCCCTTCAATTGTGCATTTGGGCATGAATGGAATGTTTCATAAGTACTTTATGGAAGCCTCGTTTCTACCAGAAGAGTATCATAGCGACCCTGATAGCTTCAGGAAGTTACTTGACTTTTTCACTCATTGTGGATGGTTTACTAAGAAAAATGATACATTCAAATTTACCGATAAGGGTCTATTTTTTGCGAAAAGAGCAAGTGCTTATGGTGTAACTGTATCCTATATTCCAACCTTAAGGCGACTGGATGACATGATTTTCGGAAACCCTGAATCGATCAGAACTTATCAGACACATCAGACAGAAACCCATGTAGACCGCGAAATGAATGTATGGGGCAGTGGTGGTGCACACACTAGCTATTTTAAAGTTGTTGATGAAGTGATTATAGATTTGTTCAACTTGCCGATCGACGAACAGCCTAAAGGAATTTTGGATATGGGCTGCGGAAATGGGGCATTTCTACAGCATATGTTTGATGTAATTGCCTATCAAACAGAAAGAGGAAAACTACTTGATAAACATCCGCTATTCTTAGTAGGTGTAGATTACAATCAGGCAGCTTTAAAAGTGACCCGGTCTAACTTAATTCAAGCAGACATATGGGCAAAAGTTATGTGGGGTGATATAGGCAAGCCTGCCCTACTTGCCGAGGACCTTCAAACTAATTATGGCATAGATTTAAAGGATCTTTTGAATGTAAGAACCTTTCTTGATCATAATAGAATTTGGGAAAGTCCGAAACACCGAACACCCAACAGAAAAAGTGTATCAACTGGCGCTTACGCCTATAAGGGTAGACGAATTCTTAATGAAGAAGTTGAAGATTCTCTTTTGGAGCATTTAGGAAAATGGAAACCATTTGTGAGTAAGTTTGGCCTTTTGGTAATTGAACTCCATACGCTACCACCCCATTTGACATCCAGTAATTTAGGAAGAACAGCAGCTACGGCCTATGACGCCACGCACGGGTATTCCGATCAGTATATTCTAGAGTCGGGTGTGTTCATGAATATCGCCACTGAAGCCGGTCTACCCCCAGTAGCACAATATTCCTCTAAATTTCCAAACTCTGAACTAGCGACAGTAACCATTAATTTATTAAAGGGGATAGAATAAACGAGAGTCCCCTTTAATATTCCTCCTACTCTATCCTAAGCGTTTCCACAGGGTTTGATTTAGCAACGCGAATAGACTGAATACTTACCGTTAACAAGGCTATAAGCCAAGAGCCAATGCCAACTATTAGGAATACGGCAACCCCTACAGCAATTTTATAGGTATATCCATCTAACCAACCTTTCATTAAATAATAAGTCAGGGGTGCAGCTAGAACAAAAGCAATGATCACAAGGATGGTGAACTTTTTAGAGAGAAGAATTACAATTTGGCTAACGCTTGCACCAAGTACTTTTCGAATACCCATTTCTTTCAAACGTTGGCGAACAGTGAATGATGCCAAGCCAAATAAGCCTAAAGAGGCTATAATAATTGAAAGCCCTGAAAGTATACTAATCACTTGAGTTAGTTGTTGTTCAGACTGATACATTGAATCGATGTGATCATCTAAGAATTCATATTCAAAAGGCCGTTCAGGAAACAGAGAAGACCAGACAGTCTCTATTTCTTGTAAAGAAGTCTGAATATCTCCTGATTTTATCTTAACATTTACCTCCGTCCAAGATGCCCAAGGTTGATGACTCATGAAGAGTGGCTCTACTTTAAGGTTTAATTTATTGTAGTTAAAATCTTTGACTATACCCACAATAGCGCCTAATGCATCCGTGCCACCAAAATGAAAAGGCATTCCAAGTACTTCGGAACCATCAGCACCGAGTTCTTTTGCCAAAGATTCATTGACTACGAAACTTCTACCAAGCCCATCAGCAGCAAATTCGTTACTCAAGGCTCTACCTTCTACGATTTCCATATCGTAGAAATCAAAGAAATTGCTATCTACGATGACGAACGAACTAGAGCCGTTGATTCTAGCGGTATCTAACTCATAAGTTGTGCTTGTTTGATGCAGGTTATTACCCAATTTTTGACTTGTGCCCGTTACACCAGCCACATTTGATTGATTCATTAACTCACTTTTCAATACATCATACCGCTCGTTAGTATCCTGGTACATATCAATGGCCACGACAAGTTCTTTATCGAAACCCAAGTCTAAGTTTTGCATATAGTTCAACTGCCGAGTGACAATTGATGTACCGATGATAATAGTAATAGCTATAGCAAATTGAAACACAACCAAAATGCTTCTGAACAAAGAGTTTCCACCAGTAGTGCCGTTACCTTTTAAGGCAGTAACTGGGTTAAATTTAGACATAACAAATGCAGGGTAAATCCCTGATAGTAAGCCAATCAAAATAGCTGTTAACAGTACCAGAGCCAGATTGTATGGCTCGAAGAAAAGCATCATGCTTAAATCACGGTCAACGATATTGACGAGCGTGTTTAAAGCACCAAAGCACAAACCAAACGCTACTATTAATGCCAAAATTGTCAGCAAGATAGATTCCATGACAAATTGCCCTGTTATTTGTGCCTTAAAAGCGCCAACGGATTTTCTAACACCAACTTCGCGAGATCTTGTTGCCGCTCGAGCTGTAGATAAATTCATAAAGTTTATACTGGCAATCAGCAAAACGAAAAAGGCGAGAATTAGAAATATGTCTACTGAATTCTTTGCAAATTTCTTATGATTATTATAGTCATGCGTAATTTTCATGGAGCCAAGATGAACATCAGTTAAAGGTTGTAGAAAAAGCTTATAATAATCCAGAGCTTCTTCACCCATAAATTTGACTAAGAAATCATCAAATTTGCCTTCTAATTCATCGATATCTACGTTGTTAGCAAGCTCTAAATAAGTGTTGAGGTAATTTGAACCCCAGCCATTCTTTCGATCTTCATCATCCCAAGCAAGTGTACTAACCAGGGCATCAAATTGTAAATGAGAGTTGTCAGGAACATCTTCAAAAATACCTGCAACAGTAAACTGAGTACCATAGTCAGGTATATCAATAACTTGCCCCATAGGATCTTCATCACCAAATATTCGCTTAGCATTGGTTTCACTCAATAGAATGTTCAGAGATTCTTTTAGCGCTTTATCCTTATCTCCTTGAATTAATTTAAAATCGAAAATCTTAAAAAATGAGGTATCAACACGTACGGGTTGCTCTAGATAATGAGGTACATTATCAATATTTAAAAGAGTTCTACCTAGCGTCCAATACCGAGTAAAATCGACTATCTGTGGATAATCGGCCAGTAAGTTTGGCCCCATAGGGTACATTGACAAGGCAACTTTTTGAGCTGACATGGCACCAAATGTCTGAACTTCATCTAACCGATAGATGTTGGACTTCTTTTCATGAAAACCATCAAAGCTTTTCTCATTATTTACAAAAAGAAGAATAAGCAGACAGGATGCCATTCCTAAGGCTAAACCAAAAATGTTGATGAATGAATAACCTTTGTATTTCAGTATGTTTCTAAGGGTGATTTTAAAATAGTTTTTATACATGACCAGTGGATTATAAAATTTGAGTTTTCTTCTTAAATGAATGTTTCGAATGGATGAGAGTACGCTAAACAGATACTGACGCTTAGCCTGACCAATCGATAGGTTTGAAACATTGTCGTGAAATATTTCAGTTAAGTCTCCATCAATATCATCATAGAGCTCTTCTGAAATGACCCATTTCAGAAACTTTTGACCATATTTTGGAGGGTGAGCTTTGTACATTAATTCGTAGATATTTGAGGTAAGACATTCCAGAACGATTCACGACTCTGTTTCGATTCGCGAAGCATATTGAAGCCATAGGTGGTAACTTTAAAAAGTCTCTTATTCTTACCTCCTCTTTTAGCTTCGGCTCCTCCGCGAAAAGACTCGACTAGTCCTTTATCTTCCATTCTGTATAAGGCTGTATGAATAGCAGAAATGTTCGCTTTACGCTCAACCCTTTCTAACAATTCGGATTGGACGCTAACCGCATAAGCATTATCACCCAAAGAAGCGACAGCGAGCAATACTAGCTCTTCAAATTCACCTAGATGTATTCTTTTCATCCTGTAAATAAAGTGATATTCATAACAATTGTAAATATTATAGAAGCATTTTTCATAACATTTGTAAACATTATACTTCGCGCTGACTAAAACGTTACACAACACAAAAAAATAAAATGAAGTATTTTAGCTTCATTATGTCCCAAATATGATCTACAAACACATTGCCCCTTCACAAAAAGTCCAAGACTATATAGAATCCTATTGGATTGTCGATAGTGAAGGTGACTGTGAAATCAATAGAGAAAAAATAATCCCAGATGGTTATCCTGAGATAATATTCCATTATGAGGATTCATTTTCAATTAATATAGAGGGCAAATGGCATGAACAAAACAGCCGATTACTAGCTGGTCAAATTAAGAACCATTTCTTTCTTGAAAACTCTGGTAAATCGGGCATGATCGGCATAAAATTCAAGCCTACTGCCCTATTTAAATTGTTCAACATTGACATGTCGTCTATTACAGATCAAGTTGTACCCTTGTTAGATTTTTTGCCGGAATTCAGTTCAATTGATATTAATAGTTTTTCAGATAAAGATGCCTTCATTAATGAAATTGAGACATTGGTTGAAGAAAAAATCAAGAAAATGAAAGTTATCACTAGTCAAATAGATCTAGTCATTCATGAAATTCAACAAGCTCAAGGAAATATTAGGATAAGTACGCTTGCAAAAAACGCCAAACTCAGTGAAAGAAGTCTGGAAAGGAAGTTTCTAAGGCATATAGGTCTAAGCCCTAAATTGTACGCCAGAATTATAAGGTTGGGCCAGGTATTTAAGTTAATGCAGGAAAATGACCAATCTTGGTGCGATCTAGTCTATAAATCTGGATTCTACGACCAGTCGCATTTCATAAAAAACTTCAAAGAATTTACTGGTGAAGACCCTACTTCATATGGTTTTCATCAGGAAACCATGGCCAATTTTCACTTGAACAAATAGATGTCGGATTTTTACTATACTTCAATGTGGAAAGCTTTTAGATTAGAAATAAAAATGATAAAGCTCTCTATTTCATTCCTATTGTTTTGCTCAATTTCTATTAGCTGTTATTCACAACAAAATACGCCAGTGGATAAGAATGAATTTGTAAAACTTGAAAAGATTCTTGGCCGATGGAACAGAAGTAATATCAGACCTGGTAATTCGGCAACAGAAAGTTGGAAAAAGATATCCGAAACACTGTATCAAGGCGTTGGCATAAGCATGACGGGTTCAGATACCACATTTGTTGAAAAGCTTAGGCTAGAAGTGAAAGACAATAAGATCTATTATATCGCCGATGTCGAAGAAAATTCAGCGCCAACTTATTTCGAAATTGTGAAGCTCACAAACGATGGTTTTATCAGTGAAAACCCAGAACATGATTTTCCAAAGATGATAGCCTATAGCTTTAAAAGGAATGAAATGTCTGTGATTATTTCTGATGGAAAAGACAAAAAAATGGGCTTCCAGTTTATAAAGCCCTAGCTCCTAGCATTGAATTAGGATATTCTCTTAGTCACTTAAGCTGCAAAAGAATATCTTTGAATAATGTCGGGAGAAACTAAGGTTAAACTTATTCTAATTACCTTATTCATAGGGTTAGTTTTGGCGAACTTGGTGCAAGAACCAAAACCTTCTGAACCAATAGCCTACGAAACTGTTCTCGTTACAGAAAAACGAGAAATCATCTCGGATGAAGATATCGTCCAAATCAATTCTGGTCTTGTAAACCCGATTCTATATAGCAAAATCGGAAAACTACCCGCCTTACCTCCTTTTGAGGAAAAAAATCGTTTTATCAACATCATTTTGCCTGCCATACTGGTTGCTAAATACGAGATAAATCAAGATTTAATAAGGCTAAATGATCTACTAGCTGCTGAAAACTGGTCTTCTTCAGATAGTGTATTCTTAAGAGATATTTCTAAACTGTATAAAACAGATAAGGTTGAATTGTTACAAGAGCGTCTTTTAACACATCCAAATTCAATTGTGCTAGCCCAAGCTGCTGTAGAATCTGGTTGGGGAAGTTCTAGATTTTTCAAAAGAGCCAATAACTTATTTGGTGTTTGGTCATTTGACCCAAAAGAACCTAGAATACCTGCGTCAGTAGCACGTCCCGATTTTCAGGTGTATTTGCGTAAATACAACGATATTTCAGAGTCTATAAAAGACTATTTCAAGACTATCGCAAGACATAGGGGTTACCAGGCTTTTGTAGAGAAAAGGAAATCAAGTAATGATGTTCAAGAACTTGTGCCTTTACTAAGGTCCTATTCGGAACGTGGTGAGGCTTATACGCGGCAAATTCTTTCGATGATCCGTTTCAATGAATTTGAGCAATACGATAGTTATACGATCGACCCGAAATATCTTGAGGCCAGAGCCATAGTAAAATGAGAGTTTTTTTAGTGATCGTTAGTCTTTTTCTGGTTCAGTTAAATAGCTTTTCGTTCCAACAAAACAATTTTTCAACCTTTGTTTACCATCGGTTTGGAGATGATAGATACCCTTCTACTAATATTAGCCTTGATAATTTCGAAGCCCAATTGAGTTTCCTTTCTGAAGAAGGCTATGAAGTAATATCTTTAAACGACGCCTTCAAACAACTAAAATCAAGCCCTAAAGATTTATCTAAAACAGTAGTTATCACGATTGACGATGCCTACAAGAGCTTCTACCAGAATGGTTGGCCTCTTTTGAAGAAGTATGGGTTTAAAGCCACATTATTTGTAAATACAAAGACAGTTGGAGCTAGTGATTATATGACTTGGAAAGAGTTAAAAGAGGTGCAATCTGAAGGGGTCGAAATTGCCAATCACTCCCATGCTCACCCTTATTTTATGAATGATTTCAGTGTCCGTAAATTTTATAGTGACTTAACAATCAGTCAGGCCTTTTTTCAAAATATGATAGGAAGTTTACCAGATGGCTATGCCTATCCGTATGGCGAATGGCATCCTGAAATGGGAAACCTTCTGGACAGTTTGGGGTATTCTTACGCAGCAGCGCAAAACTCAGGGGTTGTTTATCAAAATTCGCCCAGCTTTCAACTTCCAAGATTTCCAATGTCAGATGCCTATGCTGGTCTTGATGAATTCAAGCAAAAAGCTGATATGAATGCTTTAGAAATCCAGAAGCTTGAAGTTATTGATAACAATTTTAAAGGAAGTAAAGAAAAGCCTAGGGTTTTACTGAAGTTTAAAGAAGCCGATTACGACCTTAAAAACTTACAGTGTTTCATTCAAGGAACAAAAGCCAAAAAGTCCATCGAGGTGCTGAAAGATGGGGATGTTGTACTAAGTATTTGGCCAGAAGAAGCACTAAACCAACGCCGTACCTTATTTACTGTTACAGTAACAGATAAAAAAGGAAAATGGCATTGGTTTAGTTATTCCTATTTGCTTCTCAATTGACGTTAACCATCTGCTCTAAGGGACTTGATTGGGTTTGAACGCGCAGCTCTTATTGCATGGTAACTTATAACGATAAGTGTAATTGCAATTGCTAAAATGGCACTTATGCTAAATTCTTCTACGCTAATTTGAACTTTATAAGCAAAATCATTTAACCAATCAGACATCAATAAAATGGTTAATGGGACAGACAATAATATGGCAATCACTAGCTGTAAAGAGAAGCCTTGTAGCAGCAACATAAAGATTTTACCTGGAGTGGCTCCTAGTACTTTCCTAATTCCAATTTCCTTTACGCGTGTATTAACTACTAGAATAGTAAGCCCTAAGAGGCCAAATGCGGCTATTAGAATGCTTAAGACAGTAGCAATGCTGACTATTTTATTGACTCTTGCTTCATTTTGATACATAAGTCTTAAGTTTTCATCCACGAACTCAAATTGAAGTTCTTGATCTTGAAAAATCTTACTCCAAACATTTTCTAAAATATGCTGTACTTCAACTAAGCTAGAACCATTGTATTTAAACACGAGTTGAGGCATAGGGTTGTCATTCATAGAAATATCGCTTATACCACTAAAAATTATACTAGGATCTTGTACTATAACCAATGGTCTTACTTCTGAATGAAGTGACTCAAAATTGAAATTGTCAGTAACACCTATAATTGTATGTGCACCAAAATCTGCACCAGGCAGTTTTTTGCCAATAGGGTCATCTAAACCAAGATAATCTACGGCTGCTTGGTTCATGATTAGCCCTTCCCTTTTATCAATCTCAAGCGATGGATCAAAGTCTCTACCTTCTTTAATTTTAATATTGAAGCTTGATAAGTAAAACGGATCTGTAATTAACATTGAGAATTGCTTGAATTGGCCTTGATTATCATCGAAACCAACTCTCGTCCATCCTGAATTTCCGAATATATGATTGCCAGCACCTAAATCACTGATCAATGGATTTTGCTGTAATTCGGCTTTCAATAATTCTGCATTCTCAAAGCCTGATCTAATTCTTTCGATCGTACTGTTATCTCCAGTCTTTCCATAAAGGTCTACTGCCACTACAGCTTCTCTATCATGCCCTAGGTCTGCTTGTTGTAAAAAACTCATCTGCTTACGCATGATAAGTGTTCCGGAAATGAGAAAGACAGTGAGTAATAACTGAAAGACAACGAGCGATTTTCTTAGCCAATTCCCGCCACTAGTACCATGCGAATTACCTCTTAAAACTGAGATTAGTTTAAGTTTTGAAAGAACAAATGCAGGATAAACACCAGTAAAGAGCCCTACTGCCAATGCTATTCCCACGTAAAGAAGAATACTTTCAAAATCTAAGGGCATGGTTAAATCAGTAGAAGCCAACTGGTTAAATATTGGAAGGAAAAAGTAAGACAATAGTACACCGACTGTCATAGCAAAGCAGGAGATTAGAATGCTTTCCGTAAGAAAGTGCCATACTAAACCACTCCGATTGGCTCCAACCACTTTACGAACACCTACTTCTTTAGCCCTTTTTATAGATTGTCCCGTTGAAAGTGTAGTGTAATTGATGCATGCCATTATCAAAACGAGCAAACCAATTGTACCCAATACGTAAACATATTTTGGGTTACCAACGGGTAATATTCCAGCTGGAAAATTTATGTCCAGATGAATAGAAGCCAATGATTGGAGACCTAATTGAAATTGTCCCTCTTCAATTTGATCGCCTAATACTGAATTGATCATTGCCGGAAGTTTAGATTCAGTTAGTTCCGCATTGGAATTGTCTTTCAGCAAAACATAGGTTTCTGCAGCTATATTAAACCATGAGGTTTGTGCTCTGGTTGAATAGTATAGGTCTTTATTCGCATTAGAAACCATCATATCGAATTGGAAACCAGAGTTTTTGGGTGAATTTTTCATCACTGCCGAAACAGTATAGACACGCTCCGTATCATCTAGCACTATTGGCAACTCTTTGCCAACCGCTTCATTCTCACCGAAATATTTTTTTGCATAATTTTCTGAAAGCACAACGGAATTATCGGTTGACAAGGGGGCTGTGGTGTTTCCAGAGATCAGTTCGAAAGTAAATACGTCGAAGAAGTTTGGACTTGCAATGGCAATTCGTTCGTTTAATTTTTCAGTACCCTCACCTACCGGATACGTTCGAAAGTCGTATTGAACAGTGGCTTCAACATCAGGTATATTTTCTTCTAGCGCTGAGGCAAGTGGTTGTGCTGACTCTGTATAAAAGAAGACCTGACCATCACCATAATCTTCCTTCGCCCAAACTCGATGAATTCGATCGCCATTTTCGTGAAATGAATCAAAACTTAATTCTTGTTTCAAGTAAAGCGAAATCATTAAAAAGCATGCTAAACCAATGGCAATGCTTGAAATATTTAAGACTGTATTTGTTTTTTGGTGCCAGAGCACTCTGGCTGCTATTTTGAAGTTGTTTCTTGTCATGTCGATAAAGTTTGAATTGACTCTTTTTGATTCTTTGATATTTGACCATTTAAAAAAACGGAACACGTCCCATACAAACAGAAGCTTGGCTTTCAGCTTACTTTCGTTTGCACTGCGAGCTTTAAAAAGCTCGTGAACGTCTCCTTGTATTTCCTCTAAAAATTCTGATTTACAGTAGAACTCGAGAAATTTATCCGCCCATTTGGGTGGCGATATTTGACTTTCCTTTGACATATGGATAATCCCTAAGACTATTCGTATCTAATGGTATCAACTGGATTTGTAGCCGCGGCTTTTATGGCCTGATAACTAACTACAACAAGTGTCAACATTATTGTTCCGATTGCAGCAATCACAAAGTGAAAAGCGTTAACATTAATTTGATACGCGAAATTGCTCAACCAGCTATTCATCACGTAAACCGTTAAAGGAACAGAAATTATAAAAGCCACAATGATGGGACTCATAAAAAGCTTATAAAGCAGCTTAAAAACTTCAATTGAACTAGCTCCCAATACTTTGCGGATACCTATCTCTTTGTACTTGTTCTTTATGGTTAAGGCCGCAAGCCCAAGTAAACCGAGACATGCAATGGTAATGGCTAGACCGGCAATTAGGTTTAGCATAGCGTTGGTATTTCGTTCCTTCTCATATAACGCTTGTAGCTTGGCATCTACAAATTTCAAATCGAAAGGCTCTGCAAATCTCTCTTCCCAAGCGGTTTCAATCTGACTTCTTACCACTGAAAAATTCTCTAAGTTCGCTTTAAGTAATACTGTTGCCCGTACACCCCTGCTCATTGATATACCTTCAACACCCTCGAAAACTGGCGCCGCATTCATTGAAAGCATTAAAGGTCGAATTCTCTTGTGCAAAGACTCAAAATTGAAATCTTTCATTACCCCGATAATCTGATGCTCACCAAAAGGCCTTTTACTAATAATTTTTCCACCCACTGTTGTTTCGAGCCCTACCATCTTAGCGAAGGATTCATTAATCAAAAACCCTGTCCTTTGCTCATATTCAGTAGCATTTTCGAAGCCTTTGCCCTCAATAATTTCGATGTCGAAGACCTTTATAAAATCTTCTTGGACTGAATTGTAACTAAATTCCTTCCAATTGTCTTCTAAATCGGCATAAGAAAGGGTCATCCAATCGTTTTCACCAAAATAATTATTGGCATACGTTGCTCCACTAATGGCAGGAATTTGATTTAGCCGTGTTATCAGTTGATCTGCGATCAAACCACTAGCATTCATTATACCAGCCATTCCGTTTTCAAATTTTTCTGGCCTTGGTAGTATCATGTAAACCATTCCCTCAGCTTCATAGCCTAAGTCCTTCTCAGTCAAATAGCTAAGCTGATTCTTCATAATGATAGTGCTGGAAACGAAGAAAATTGCTGCAAAAAACTGAACTACGATAAGACTATATGCCAATCCATTTTTACCCTTACCACTCATTTTGGCGCTCTTAAGCGTAGCTACAGGATTGAATGATGACAGTACAAAAGCTGGGTAAATACCTGACAATAAGCCAATAACCAATAATGCTATACCCAAGGCTGATACTAAAGACCATGAAAAATCAAGCGTTAAGTTTTTATCTGCAAATTGATTGAATGATGGTATTAGTAATGAACAAACGCCAATACTTAAAACCATCGCCATAAATGTGAGCAAGAAGGATTCGCCTAAAAATTGTGAAACTAACTGGTGCTTATAGGCTCCCATTACCTTTCTTACACCAACTTCTTTAGCACGTTTTAGGGATTGACCAACGGCCAAATTGATAAAATTAATCCCAGCTAATAACAAGATGACAAAACCGACAATACTCAATATTCGCACTGTCTTTAAGTCTCCGTAAAGAGTTTCTCCTTCAATTTTTTCATTAAAGTGAACGTCTGAAAGTGGCTGCAATTTTACAATAAAAGCACCTTCTTCATACTCATCACCCAATCCTCTTTTTACCATTTCTGGAAACTTACTTTCGAGCGCTTCGACAGAAATATTTGGGTTCAGTTCGACAAAAAATTGTGAAGAAGAGTTGTACCAAGCCGTTCGAGTTTGAAGGTTCATGAAACGCTCATTATTTGCATCTGAAATGAGTGAACCATAAGTAATGGACGAATTAGCAGGTGGGTCCTGTACTACTCCTGTGACTAAATATCCATACTCCTTTTCGTCGACAATTATGTTTACCGTTTTTCCTAGAACATCCAGTTTACCGAACTGCTTTAAAGCTTGTTTTTCAGTAAGAACAATGTTTTCCAACTTGTCGAGCGCTGTATTTCGATCGCCTACCAAAAATTTAAAATCGAAAGTCTTAAGAAACCCTTCTCCGACCATTTCAAAGTATAACTCAATCTTTTCTTGAGAGTCAGATATATAAGTAGCGAGGCCTCCTCTCATTTGAATAGTCTCTTCTATTTCAGGGAAATCTTGCTTAATAGTTTGCCCGAGTATTACCGGAATAGTAGCCTCAAAGTATTCTTCATCATCATATGTTTCATGCACCCATACGCGATAAATATTGTCGTAATTGGAATGAAACTTATCGAATGAGTACTCTTCTTGCGCATAGAGGAATGTCAGAATAAAACAGGCAATGCCTAGCGATATACCTGTTAAATTGATAGCCGTATAAAACCTGTTTCGAATTAGGTTTCTGTAGGCAATTTTAAAGTTGTTTTTGACCATTGTGAATTGATTAAATTTTGACCTGTTATTTAGTTTCATGTTCGACCACCGACAAAACCTTAAAACATTCCAGATAAACTGAATTTTGGCTTTTCCAATTTCATTAGACGCCACCAATCGTTCAAAGATTTCATAAGCATCGCCTTGTATCTCTTCAAGAAACTCTTCTTTACAGTAGAATTTCAAGAACCACTCGGCCCAACTAGGTGGTGATATGTTTTTAGTTTTACTCAATGAGTTCCAAAAGAAATATCTGGAATACGATTGTAAAGTTTCATGCGAAGTGATTGAGCATCGTCGAGGGCTTTCTTGCCAAAAGCTGTCAGCTCAAAATAGCGCTTACGCCTTCCTCCTCTTTCATTGGTAGCACCCCCCATTTCGCTTTTTACAAAGCCTTTTTCATCTAACCTTCGCATTGCAGAGTGTACAGCACTGATATTAACCGAGCGACCAGTCTCGGTTTGGATTTCATCCATTACCGCCACACCATATGCCTCTGGATACAGGGCGCCTACCGTTAAGAGCACTAGCTCTTCAAACTCACCTAAATACGTTCCTTTCATATTCATGTAATCATTAGTTACACAAATATAAAAGAAATATATCTTTCATAATTGTACAAGTAATAAAAAAAGGATTTGTAGTGAACCTACAAATCCCTGTATTGAATTGAATTATTAACTATTGTTTAACTAATGATACTGTGAGTGATTCTAGATTTAACTTGTTTCTGAAGGCTGGGCGTCGCTTCCAGTTTAATACAAGCAGTTCATAATTTTCATAGGATAGGCCTGAATATGAAAACATATTAGAAATATCAAGTGCGTTATCCACTCGCCAATGGGCAACGTCTTGATTGAATGAAGATGCTCCCATAAACATTCCCGTGAGTATATTGACGTTCGAAACATTCCAATTAGAAATATCTTGATTAAAGTTATACGCGCCTTCGAACATGGCTCCCATTGAGTTGACTCTTTCTACATTCCAGTCATTGATAGGTTGATTAAATGAAGTAGCTCTCCAGAACATATAGGCCATATTTCGAACATTAGAAACTTGCCATTTCGCCAATGATTGATTGAAAGCTGTTGCATTCCAAAAAAGCCCCGACATATCGGTGACATTGGACACATTCCAGCTGTTAATTTTCTGATTAAAGGATATGGCGTCTTTAAACATATAACTTAGATCTTCCACTGTTTCTAAGGACCAATGGTCGATTGATTCATTGAATAAAATGGCCGATTCGAACATACTAGATAGGTCTTTGGTGTTTTTTAATTTGGGCGCATCTTTTGCCCAAACATGAAGAAAATTACAGCCTTTAAAAGCTCTAGTCATCGATTTCCAATTGATATCTCCCCATTGATCAACAGAGAGAATTTTTTGGCTATCGCCTGCGCTATTAAAATAGATGGAAGGAAATTCGCCAGTTATCGATACTTGATAGGTCCCTGGTTTATCATAAGTATGGAAAGCATCTCCTGTGACAGCTTTTTCTTTAGTTCCATCACCCCAATCCACTTCGTAGTAATATCCAAAGCCAATAGTGGGAATCACAATCTGATTGTCTCGAGATATACCTGGATTATCAGTTTTCCAAGTGGTAATAAATGGTTTTTGGGCAGCTAGCGTAACGTTAATGGCTAATGCCATTATCAGAATAGATAATTGCTTCATCATGGTAAATTTTGGTGTCAGGAATAACCATTAACATGTGTCGCATTGGCCTCAAATAACTCTGAAGCCATTAGAAATTAAGTAAATCGCATAGAAACTAACAAGTGTTTGGTTTCAATAGCAATTATTAGAATATAAATAGGCTCAAAGTGTAAGTGAAAATTGATACCCTGAGCCTATTTCGAAGATTTATTCACTTCTAAGTGAATCAACTGGATTGGAATGTGCTGCTTTCAAAGAGCGATAACTCACCGTAACGAGTGCTATAAGTGTAGCCATTAAGCCGGCTATAAGGAATACCTCTACCCCTATATTCGTTCTATATTCAAACTGACTCAACCAGTTTCTTAAAATGTAAAACGCAATTGGGCTGGCGATCAAAAATGCCACTACCACCTGTTTGGTAAATGATGAAGAAAGCAAGTAAAATAAATTCCATTGGCTGGCTCCAAGAACTTTTCGAATGCCCATTTCCTTGACTCGTTTCTGCACAGTAAAGGAAGCCAAACCAAAAAGCCCTAGGCAAGCTATCAAAATTGAAAGTCCCGCTCCTGCCTTGAAAATATCATTAGCCTGCTGCTCCTTTTCATAAAATACCGCAAGCTGATTATCTAAAAAATGATATTCCATTGCTGTTCTTTGATCAAATTGCTCATGCACCTTTTTAGCATTTGCCACGATTTCAGAAGGGTTACCACTAAACTTCAAGGTGAAATAATCAATCGAAGCGGATGGGTTATTCCATGAACCTATAATGATAGGCTCGATTTTAGCGTGAAGTGATTTAAAATTGAAGTCCTCAATTACCCCAATTACTTGTACCGAAAGTCGTCTTCCGCGGGTCAAAAGCTGAATGCTTCTGCCAACCGGATTTTCTAAACCTAAGGCTGCTATTGCGGTTTGGTTTACCAAAACCTTGAGGGAATCAGACTGTGAGTTCCCTGAAAAGTACTCTCCCTCAGCGATTCGAAAATCAAAGGTTTCAATCATACCTTCATCAAACCCCATAAAATAACTATTGATAGAATCACGCAGGTTACCTTCTTGATCGGTGATATAAACACCCACCTCATTGATTCCTTTCCACTCTCCTGGCACTCTAGACGATACTCCTACGCTTTCTACTCCTGTGATCTTTGCATACTCAGTTCGAATGGCCTTAAAGTCTCTCCTTACACCTCCGTTATTAATATCAATTACAATTAGGTTAGACTGATCAAAACCAAGGTCTTTATTGCCAATAAATGACATTTGATTTTGAACGACGAGGGTTGTGATTATCAGAACTATCGACATCACAAACTGAAATACTACAAGGGCTTTTCTGATGGAAAATGATCCAGTAGATAATTTCTCTCCTTTTAAAACATCGGCAGGTTTAAAGCGAGTGATAAAAAAGGATGGGTATACTCCGGATAGTACCCCTACAGAAATGGTAATAATCATGAACATTGGTAGATAGTCCATCAATGAACTTAGGCTAAAATCGTAAGCCTTACCCGTTAGCTCATTAAAGAGTGGCATCGTAATATCCGTGAGACCGATAGAAATTATTAGAGCAAGGAATGTGATCATAACCGACTCGACCAGAAACTGACTTACCAGCTGCCCCTTTACCGCACCAACGACTTTGCGAATTCCTACTTCCTTAGCTCTAAATACAGCCTTAGATGTTGCTAGGTTCATGTAATTAACTGAAGCTATGAGTAGTAAAAAAAGAGCAATTGAGCTGAAAACAATAATGTAGCTTCTATCACCTAATTCTGTTTCAAATCCATTTGCGATGCCTTGAGATCCAAAATGGATATCACTCATCTTCTGAAGGTCAAAGTCAATAACCTCGGCAATATTTGGAGCAATATTACTCTCGAAAACCTCATTGATCTTATTTGTAACCTGTGCTGGGTCTGACTTTGGTGCTAAGACATAATAAACAGATGCTTGAAAATGCATCCAGTTTTTTTGCATTTGCAGTAATCGCTGATCGCTACTCATTGGAGTAGCGAGAATATCAAGTCTTAAGTGCGAATTACCTGGCATGTTTTTGATCACCCCAGTTATTATATAGTTACCTCCGAATGAATGTTTTAAGGTAGTTCCCACCACATCAGTTTTACCAAAGAACTTCATGGCTTGTTGCTCAGATAACACAATTGAATTAGGTTCACTGAGTGCCGTAGCCTTATTACCAAAGAGAAATTCAAAATCAAAAACCTCGAAAAAGTGTTCATCGACAATGGCATAGCTACGTTCAGAATAACGTTCACCACCAATGACAAAGTCAATATGTCCACCAGTCACTTGCAGAGCGGTCGCATTTTCCACTTCTGGCAATTCCTCTACAACCGTTCTGGCTAATATCGGCTGGCTAGCTGCATAAACCCTATCTTCTTCTAAATCATGTTCCGTGAGAATAGCCCTAAAGATGTCTTCAGATCTAGAATGAAATTGATCATATGTGGCCTCATCTTTGACATAGGTAAGCAATAGTGTCGCACCAGTAATACCAATGGCCAACCCAATGATGTTGATGATGGCATAACCGCTATTTCTTCGTAGCGACCTAAAAGCAATCTTGATATAGTTTTTTAACATGACTTTGTTGTTTTCCTTTTGAGTTTATTCTGACCTTAATGTTTTGATAGGATTGATAAGTCCAGCCTTGATCGCTTGAAAGCTAACGGTGGCCAAAACAATGAATAGCACTAAACAGCTTGCCATTAAGAAACTACTCATGCCAATGGAAGTTCTATAGGCAAAATCTCCCAACCAATCGTCTATAAAGTAATAGACTATGGGAATTGCGGTGAGACTTGCAATAACCACTATTGGAATGAAACGCTGGTTTACAATCCAAACTAGGTGATAAATTTTTGCTCCTAAGACTTTACGAATTCCAATTTCTTTGAGCTTCCTTTCTACGGTAAATACCGTCATGCCGTACAGTCCTAAACAGGCAATTAAAATGCAGAGGAAAGCAAAAGTTTTAATGGCTGATTGTAGTCTCTCTTCATCTCCGTAATAGGCTTTTAGATTATCTTCCAAGAACCAATACCCCATTGGAAAGTCTGTTTCTATTGACTTATAAACCTCTTGTGCGTGGGTTAGGGCTAAATTTTTATTGGCCGGATCTACTTTTAAAGTGAAAAACCAGTTTGAGCCCTTACTTACTTGAAAAATAGCCGGAGAAACTTCAGATCGTAGCGACCTAAAATTAAAATCTTTTACTACACCAATGACAGGGCTGAAATCATTCTCAGGGGAGAAAAGCTTTACATTTTTCCCTACTAGATCTATTCCACCATTTGCTTTCACAAAAGCTTCATTTACAAGGATAGCCGTACTATCTGTACTCAGGTTCTTATCAAATCCTCTGCCCTTGATAATTTCTATTCCTTGAATATCGATAAAGTCCATACCTACAGTGAAATACGTAGCAACTGGTGCTTCGCTCGGGTCTGTGCCTTGAGCGATTACCAGGCCTGAATTGTTGGTATACTCAAACCCGAGTACATCCATACCAGCCGTAACACCTTTGATATATGGACTCTTCAAGAGCTCAGATTCGAAAGTTTGAATTCTGGAATTTAGCTTGGGTGAATTATTAGGAATGATCAATATATCTTCCTTACTGAAACCCAGTTCTTTGTTATTTATAAACCGACTTTGCTTCATAATTAGCAATACTGAGCTGATTAACACCATTGTGATGAAAAGCTGTAGGCCTATAAGTAAAGTCCTTAAATGATTACCTTTCAGTAAACCATTCCCAGAAGAGTTTTTAAGGACTTCAGAAGGTTTAAACCTGCTTAGAATGAGTGAAGGATAGCTTCCAGAAACTATATTGACTAACACTAGAATCCCAACTAGACCGCCTAAATAAAACTTATTATCAAGCAAAGAATAGCGCAATTCGGTCTGCATTAAATTTTCAAAGAATGGCAAGGAAATATCAGTCGCAAGAATGGAAAGCAACACAGCAACTAAGGATATTAAGAATGCCTCGCCCATAAATTGGGTGATCAGGTTACCTCTAACAGCACCAAACACTTTTCTTACCCCTATTTCTTTTCTGCGTGTAATAGCTTTTGCTGTTGCTGCGTTGATGTAGTTCATACATGCTATCAGTAGCATAAAAAGACCTATGGCTGCAAGCAAATATAAATTCTGCTTATCACCAGTGCGAAAGCCATTGAAAATCACATCGCCAGAATCAAAGTAAATATCTTTTAATGCTTGAAATTCATAAGACTCACGTTCTAAACTGGCTACTACTTCCGGTCGATCTTTATAAAAATCAGTGAAGTAATCTTTAGCCTTTTGAGCAATTTTTTTAGGATCTGCTCCGTCTGAAAACTTAAAAAAGCCATAAATGGAATTCGCAAAACCTTCCCTCAAAATGATGTAATCATTCACTTCATCCCTCAGGTCGAAATTGAAAAGGAATTCAAATTTCATATGAGAATTCTTAGGGTCTTCCACAATTCCGGATACTATCCAGGTGAAATTCATATTTCCAGAAACCTTTAGCGTCTTTCCCATTGGGTCTTCATTGCCAAAGATCTTCTTTGCTGTAGATTCTGTAAGAATTACATTATTTGGCTCCTTTAGAACGGTCTCTTTATTCCCTCTGATGAGATCGAAACTGAAATAATCGAAGAAGTCGGGTTCGGCACCAAGAAGTGCGCGTGTTTTAAAACTAAAATCATTGTATTTAATCTGCTGTGGTCCCGCACCCCAGTCTCTCAATAAAATGACATCTTCAACGCCAGCAACATTTTCTGCAATTTGATCTAATGACTTGGCAGAAACAATTCCGAATTTTCTGAATTCACCATCTCCAGTTTGCTCGTTAAGCAAGAATCGATAAGATTCTTCCTCATGAAATTTATCAAAACTGATTTCATTTTCTACATATAAAAAAATTAGCGAAAAGCAGGTTATCCCAATTGTCAGGCCTAAGATGTTAATCGTTGAGTAGACCTTATTCCTTAATATGTTCCGATAAGATGTCTTTAGATAATTCTTCCACATAAATTCAAAATTCTTTGTATTCTCTTTTGCCAATCTAATACCAAAATCTTATATCACTGATTATCAAATACTTAAATTGTTTATGGCAAGCGTGTCAAATATTCATTGTCCATCAGTAAAACGTAACCGCCCAAAAATGGGCACTTTTCAATAAATAACTGGTCAGAATTTGCTACTAAGCCCTAATTTCGGAATTGGTATAGTTATAGCCATATTATCAGCGATGAAAGAGAAAGGCAGGATATTAATAGTGGATGACGACAACTACGTTATGCTATCTATAAGGATACTTTTAGAACAGCACTATGAAGATGTTCGGGGTATTAACAATCCAATGCAAATTGAAACGGCCTTTTCGGAGAATCATTATGACGTTGTTGTGCTAGATATGAACTTTAGCGCTGGTGCCACTGAAGGTAAGGATGGTCTGAAATATTTAAAGCAGATTAAAGACATCTCACCTGCTACAAGCGTAGTATTCATTACGGCATACGGTGAAATCAATTTGGCAGTAGATGCCATTAAACAAGGCGCTTTCGACTTTTTAGTGAAACCATGGCAAAACGAAAAACTTCTTACCACAGTTTCAGCGGCTTATCAACTGAATAGATCGGCGCAAAAGATAGCCCAACTTACTACAAAACAATCTCATTTAAACTCTCTTTTAGACGCCCCATTTTCTGAAATCATCGGTGAATCCAATGCCATTAAATCTGTTTTAGCGCAAATAGAAAAAGTAGCTCAAACGGATGCCAATGTGCTAATTACTGGCGAAAATGGTACTGGAAAAGAACTTGTAGCACGTGCAATTCACAGAAGTTCGTACAGAAAGAATGAAGTCTTCCTCAATGTAGATATGGGGGCGATAACTGAAACGCTTTTCGAAAGTGAATTATTTGGTCATAAAAAAGGTGCATTTACAGATGCAAAAGCAGATCGGGTTGGAAAATTCGAAGCCGCCAATGGAGGTTCACTTTTCTTGGACGAAATTGGTAACCTTAGTTCACCCCTTCAGGCAAAATTATTGAGAGTAATTCAAGATAGACAGGTCATTCCTGTTGGCGCAAATGATCCGAAAGAATTTGATGCTAGACTTGTATGTGCCACTAACGCTAACTTGTCAAAAATGGTACAGCAAGGCACTTTCAGACAAGATTTGTTGTTCAGAATAAATACCATTGAAATTCGTTTGCCGGCGCTTCGCGAACGCAGTGAAGATATTCCTTTGCTAGCGGATCATTTCTTGAACACTTATAAAAAGAAGTATAATAAGAAAGGGCTTTTTGTTCCCGACTATGTGATCAAGAAACTCATTAAATACGACTGGCCAGGTAATATCCGTGAGCTACAGCATGCCATAGAAAGAGCTGTGATTATGAGTGATGGAAAACAGCTCCACGTTGGTGATTTTAACCTTCAGTCTATTAATCAAACAGAAGGATCCGAACTTGAATCTTTTAACCTTGAAGATTTAGAGAAGTGGGCCATCGAAAGCTCCATTAAAAAGCACCAAGGCAACATTAGCAGTGCTGCCGAAGAGCTCGGGCTTAGCCGAGGTGCATTATACAGAAGAATGGAGAAGTATGAGATTTAATAATTTCAGAATACATATCATCCTTCAACTCCTACTGGCTTTTGTTGGCTTATATGGTCTAGTATATTACCTCTTTATAGATATAAACTACATCAGGGTATTCTTTTTAGGACTCTTTTTAGTGATTATACTTTTTAGCCTTTTTAGCTATATCAACAAGGCCAATAAAACGACTATGAATTTCTTATTGGCTATCATCAACAATGACTTCACGGTAAAGTATAATAGTGAGCATCAAGGCAAATCATTCGATCAGCTTTATGAGACCTTTAATCTTGTTAACAATAAGTTTATTGAAAGCTCACAATCTGAAGCATCTGAATATCAATACATTGTAACAATAATTAATCAATTGCAGATCGGTGTTATTGCATACGACGAACGTGAGAGAGTTCACCTTTCGAATGCCTCATTTAATAAGATGATGGGTGGAAAAGAACTCATCAACTTAGATAGTATTAAATCAGAAAATGAAGCGTTCTATGAAAAGTTAAAGGCGATTGAAAGTGGAGAAAACACAATTTTTACGACTACCCTATCTGGCCAAGCCAGAAAACTTTCTATGGCAGCCTCTAGCTTTAAGTTAAGACAGAATACCTACAAATTGATCTCTATACAAGACATTCATTCAGAGCTCGATCAGCATGAAATGGAAGCTTGGCAAAAGCTAATTAGAGTACTTACCCATGAAATCATGAATTCGGTGGCTCCCATTACCTCCCTATCTTCTACCATGAAATATTTGGTTACTCAAGACGAATTAACCGAAGATAAAATCAGAAGTCTTCAAGAAGGATTAGATGCCATTGAAGCGCGTAGTCAAGGTCTTATGAACTTCACTGAATCGTATAAAAAACTTACAAGAGTTCCGCTTCCAAACATTCGGGTAGTAAATACTAAAACGTTCTTTACTCGAATTGACTCACTTTTTAAACCCACACTGTCTGGAACGAACATTGAATGGTTATTCGATTTAAAACAAGAAAATGAGTCGCTTATGATTGACCCGGATTTGATGGAACAAGTGATCATCAATCTATTAAAGAATGCCAAGGAGATCGTAAATTCCGTAAATGGTCAAATAACACTTAACCTAGAAACTGACAGCGAATCAGGTCAAACACGAATAAACATTACCGATAATGGAAGCGGTATTCCGGAAGAAATTCAAGAAAAAGTATTCATCCCTTTTTACACTACGAAATCCGATGGCTCAGGCATTGGCTTAAGTCTGGCCAGACAAATAGTTCAATTGCATAAAGGTGAACTAGATTTTAATTCATCCTCAGAAGGAACCACATTTGAGATTAAGCTTTAGTAGACTCTTCTAGCTTATTTATCTGTTTTAACTACTTTTGGTGAAAATTGAATTCCCAATGAAGAAAATCCCAAGAGTTGCTTTAGTACTGATCATTGTGCTTTCCAATATTGGTTGCGATCAAATTACTAAAAAGCTTACGCGAGATAGAATTGAATACAACGAAACTATTGAGGTAATCGGCAAAAATCTTGTGTTAACAAAAGTTGAAAACACAGGTGCTTTCTTAGGAATGGGTTCTTCATTATCCCCAGTAATGCGTACCATATTATTACTTGTGCTGCCATCAGTGGTCATGTTGGGCTTACTTTTTTATCTTCTGAAGTATAAAGACATTACCCAAATTAGCGTCGTAGCCCTTTCTTTTATAGTAGGTGGAGGTATTGGAAATATATACGATAGAATCGTTTATGGCTCAGTGACTGATATGCTCTATATTGACCTAGAATTTGCACATACAGGTATTTTCAACCTCGCCGACGTCTCCGTAATGATCGGTACAGGGCTAATTCTTGTAGAACAATTTCTACCTAAAAAGAAGATCGAGGAAGCTAGCGCTTCTGAATAATAGCCATATATCAAGTTTCCATTTGCTTTAGGACAAACTATTATTTCCTTTTTGTCCCTTAATGTTCATGATTCCGTCATAAAAGAAAAATCATGAAACATTTAGTCGCTACTATATTACTAACGGTCAGTTATTCTGCTTTTGCTCAAAATACACTTTCTTTAAATGGTGAGGCCTCTCCAAAGGCTAAACTGTCGGACGTAAGCTGGATTCAAGGAAGTTGGGAAGGCGAAGCATTTGGTGGTCAAGTGCAAGAAGTTTGGACTCCTCCTCTTGGCGATTCAATGATGTGCGCCTTTAAATTAGTGGTTGATGACAAAGTACTATTCTATGAACTCTGTCAAATAAGAGAAGAAAACGGAACACTCATTTTAAGGCTTAAACACTTTAATGGTGATTTAAAGAGCTGGGAAATTAAAGATGAAACAGTGGATTTTCCTTTAGTCAAAATAGAAAAGAACAAGGTTTACTTTGATGGGTTTACAATCGAAAAGATGGCTGAAAACCAGTTAAATATGTATGTGATGATTAGTGAATCGGGTAAAACAGAAGAAATAGAATTTAATTACGAGCGTTCAGTTCACTAGAGCAGCATCCAAAGCAAAAAGGCAATAATCAGCAATACAGCGACCCATTTAGCACTAGCAGGCTGAGCTGGCAATTCGTATTGACAAATAGGGCAAATTTTTGCTTTCGCCTCTATCTCCATCGCGCACGAAGGGCACTCTTGTTTCTTTTCTTTCACCATCTCCTCATTTTCAGTAAATTAAGAAAATGGAGAGAAATACAAGCATTCGGGGTATAGAACCCGTACTGCCTTCACAAGATATTATAAGAGACATAGCATGGCATAAAAAGCACACAGGCTTCGAATATTCTACCGGTGATAAAATGTATGCTGTCCTAAAAAGAGACAATCAATTTATTCACTTACAATGGCATGCCGATAATGCGGACGATCCTTTACTAGGCGGCTCTGTTATTAAAATATTTGTTCACGACATTGATCCCTTCGTTGCTGAATTCGTTGAAAGAGGGACTATTAAACCTGAAAAATATCAACGCGACACACCTTGGGGAACTCATGAATTTGGGTTTTACGATCTTAATGGAAATGCAATTTTCATAGTTCAGGATAAATAACCCTCTTTTTAAAGCCTTCTTTAATCAACACATATGAAAGAACTCATCGAAAAATTTTACACTGCATTTACTAATCTAGACGCTGAAACAATGGCTTCATGTTATCACAAAGATGTTGTTTTTTACGACCCTGGTTTTGGTGAACTGAAAGGTTCAAGAGCCGGAAACATGTGGCGTATGCTCTGTTCAAATCAGAAAGGTAAAGGGCTAAAAGTAGTTCATTCAAATATAAGTGCTTTTGAAAATTCTGGTTCAGCAGACTGGGAAGCATGGTATACTTTCAGCAAAACAGGTAGAAAAGTACACAACGTTATTCATGCTGAATTTGAATTCAAAGACGGTCTAATCATCAAGCATACTGATCATTTCAACCTACACAGATGGTCTGGACAAGCATTGGGTACCAGCGGAAAGCTTCTTGGCTGGACAGGTTTCTTCAAGAAAAAATTACAAACTCAGACGAACAGGTTGCTAGATAAGTTTGAATCTACATTATGATTATATAATCGGTTGTTGCGCTCAAAACATTACTGGTTAACTTGATACCTTAATCAAACTAACCAAAATGAAAAGATTATTAACGCTAATGACGTTACTGACATTTTGCTTGGCTCCTCTAGCACAAGGACAAGACCAAAAAACAGTAATAGACAACATTATTAAAGAAGCCAACGGCAATTCACAACTTGAGGAACTGGCTTATGAAATGCTAGATAAAAACGGTCCTCGACTTGTAGGAAGCCCTCAAATGCAAGCAGCCAATGAATGGGCTGTCAATAAATTTAAAAGTTGGGGTATCTCTGCCAGAAATGAGCAATGGGGTGAATGGCGTGGCTGGGAACGTGGAATCACCCATGTTGACCTTATCGAACCAAGAGTAAAAACACTTGAAGCCATGTCTTTGGCCTGGAGCCCTGCTTCTAATGGCCCAGTAACTGCTGAAGTTGTAATGATTCCAGATGTTGCAGATAAAGCCGCCTTCGAAGCATGGCTACCATCTGTAAAAGGAAAATTTGTGATGATCAATGCTGCTCAGCCTACAGGAAGACCAGATTATAACTGGGAGAAATTCGGTACTGAAGCATCAATCGAAAAAATGAGAAGTGACCGAAATACAGTCTTAAGAGGTTGGTCACAGCGAATCAGGAAGACTGGCTATAGCAGTAGAACTTTACCCGCAGCACTAGAAGATGCCGGAGCTGCAGGCATATTAATATCTAACTGGTCAAGAGGATTCGGTGTAAACAAAATTTTTGGTGCCAGAACCAAAAAAGTACCAACAGTCGATATCGGGCTTGAAGATTATGGAACACTCTTCAGAATGGTTGAGCATGGTGATTCACCACAAATAAGACTTGAAGTGACTTCTAAAGAGCTCGGCATGATGCCTACATTTAATACAATGGCGGAAATAAAGGGAAGCGAAAAACCTGATGAATATGTAATGCTTTCTGCACATTTCGATTCATGGGATGGTGGCACTGGCGCCACTGATAACGGCACAGGTTCTTTGGTAATGATGGAAGCGATGAGAATCCTTAAGAAGCACTATCCAAACCCAAAAAGAACAATTCTAGTTGGTTTATGGGGAAGTGAAGAGCAAGGTTTGAACGGTTCAAGTTCTTTTGTTCAAGACAACCCAAAGGTTGTAGAAGGTCTTCAAGCTCTCTTCAACCAAGATAACGGTACAGGAAGAGTAGTAAATATTAGCGGACAAGGATTTCTACATTCTTATGAATTTATTAATAGATGGTTAGGCGCTGTTCCGAGAGAATACAAGTCAGAAATCAGAACAACATTTCCGGGTGCTCCTGGAGGAGGCGGTTCAGATTACGCTTCATTTGTAGCCGCAGGTGCACCGGGTTTCAGCTTAAGTTCATTGAGCTGGGATTATGGAAGCTACACTTGGCACACTAACCGCGATACTTATGACAAAATAGTTTTTGATGATGTAAGAAATAATGCAATTCTAACCGCAATCATGGTTTATATGGCTTCAGAAGATCCTAAAACTTTCCCTAGAGATAAAGCTGAGCTAGGAATGAACCCTAGAAATGGACAGCCAAGAACGTGGCCAACACCAAGAAACCCAAATCGTAAGGGCGGACAATAAATTAAAATTAACCCCAATCTTAGGCCAACACTTCTCCAAGTGTTGGCTTTTTTTATGTTGAAACGTGGTAACTTTTAAGGAATATTGTCAGTCTACCTTTTGAACCGTTAAACATTCCTATGAAAAAAATCCTCGCTCTCACGCTACTTTTTGTATCAACCCTTAGCCTAGCGCAAAATACCGCTCTAAACGAAAGAATAAAGCGCATTGAAAATGGATTAATGCCTGCATTACAAATCAAAGGTGAAACACCTCCTACATATAATGTAAATGAGCGTCTTAAACAGTTAGGAATTCCGGGGCTAAGCGTAGCCTTTGTCAATAACGGCAAAATAGAATGGGCTAGAGCTTATGGTATGGCAGATGTAGCCAATAACAAACCTATGACCAACGAAACTATGCTTTTAGCAGGATCTATCAGCAAGCCGATTGCTGCACTTAGAGCACACCAAATGGTAGAAAATGGTCAATTGAGCTTGGATACGAATGTCAACGATTATCTAACATCATGGAAATTGCCAGACAACGAATTCACAGTAAATGAGAAAGTTACACTAAGAAGAATCTTAAATCATACAGCGGGTTTAACGGTTTGGGGCTTCCCCGGATATGACAAAGGCGATGATATACCTTCAGTTCCCGATGTTCTGGATGGAAAGGGAAATACAGATGCTGTAAGAGTTTATAAGGAACCTGGCAAAAGCTGGATGTATTCTGGTGGTGGCTATACCATTATGCAATTAATGATGACCGATGTTGAAGGCATAAGTTTTCCAGAAACTATGCAAAAACATATTTTAAATCCATTAGGTATGGAGAAAAGTACTTTCGTTAACCCGCTTCCAGAAAAGTATCATTCTATGGCCGCCACTGGTTATAGAGGAAATGGACAAGAGGTTGAAGGTAAATGGCCTATTTACCCAGAAATGGCAGCAGCAGGTCTTTGGACAACACCATCACAGTTGATTCAATTTGCCATTGAATTACAAAAAATAAATAAAAGCAAGACCGATGGCATTCTAAAATACAGTTCAGTTGAAGCCATGTTAACGCCTGGTATGAATGATCATGGTTTAGGGCCACAAGCAAGTAAAGAACGGTTTGGGCATGGCGGTGCGGATGAGGGCTTTAGAGCCAATCTTGTGGCATGGAAAAATGAACCTTATGCCCTAGTAGTTATGGTCAATTCTGATAATGGTCAGATCATGCAAGAAATTCAGTTAGCCATTGCCAAAGAATATGACTTAACAGGTATTGAAGCGGATGTACGAGAAGTTGTCAAAATGACCTCGGAGGATTTTGAAAAGTATACGGGAAAATTTCAAGTTGGCGATATTGGCGTAGTTGAGGTTGAAAACACCGGCAAATCACTCCTATTTAAAGCCTCTTTCATTCAACAACGTGTAGAGCTAGTGCCTCAAAGTGAGACAAACTTCTTTGATAAAGCAGATGGGACGCCTATTGTTTTTGAATTAAAAGATGGAAAAGTAACGGGCTTTAAAGTTCAAGGCCTTCAAGCCACACGAACCAATTAATACTCCGGTGGTTTTCGATTAGACTTTTTATCTGAATGTTTCTTTTTAGCATCTAAACGCTTGCGGATGGATGCTTTAGAAGGTTTGGATTTTTTACGAGGTTTAGGGTCAGTAAACGCCGCGACAAGCAGTTTTTTAAAAGCTATGATGGTTTCTTCCTTATTTCTTAACTGGCTCCTGTGTTTTTCGGCGTGAATAGAAAGTACATTCTCTGAACTCAATCGATTCTTCCATTTTGCCAACAAGCGTTCTTTTTCAAGTTCACTTAACACATAAGAGTCCAAAACTGAAAACTTGAGGGTGACACGGGTTTCCACCTTATTGACATTTTGGCCACCCGGACCAGAACTCCTCGAAGTTTGAAATTCAAATTCTGGTGTATAGTCGCGCTCGGCAATTTTTTGTGGATCAAACTGCATCTCGCTTGAAAACCAAATTGTGCTCACTAGAAGCCTCTGCATCGAACCAATAGCCCTCATAATCAAAGGCTTTTAAACCTTCTGGTTCATTAATTTGGTTCTTAATAATGAATTGCGACATCAAACCTCTAGCCTTCTTGGCAAAAAACGATATCACTTTGTACTGGCCGTTCTTGTAATCCAAAAAGTCCACATTAATAATCTGTGCCTTTAAGCTTGGCCGATTAATAGCTTTAAAATACTCGTTTGATGCAAGGTTGATTAAGATCTTGTCACCTTGCTTCTTTAAATCCTTATTTACTTCCGCTACAATTTTATCAGCCCAGTAGTTATAAAGCGTTCTATAATCATCGAAAGCTAAGCGTGTACCCATTTCTAAGCGATATGGCTGTATCAAATCTAAAGGCCTTAATACACCATACAAGCCAGAAAGGATTCTCAAATGACTCTGAGCATAGTGAATATCATTGTCTGAAAGGCCTTCAGCCTCTAAACCAATGTAAACATCTCCTTTAAATGCATAAACTGCCTGCTTTGCCGCTTTAGAGTTCTTTGCCTTTCTAAACTTTCGATATCTGTTGGCATTTAGTTCAGCTAAATTCTCACTAAGGTCCATTAAGCGCTGAATTTCCTCAGGCGTCTTTTCCTTTAAAACACCAATTAGCTCTAAAGTTTCTTTCTGAAACCTAGGATAACTTTTAGCCTTGTCGCAAGGTGTTTCAAAATCTAATGTTTTAGCCGGAGAAATTACGTGTATCATAGTTACCTTAATCTGTTACAAACATACAAATTGAAGCCTAAAATTGTTCAGAATGCTCATTGGTAATCTCAATATTATATTGCCCATGACATTTGAGTCATCGAGACCTTAGAAGTTTCATGTTCAACATCTCTTTTCTACAAAATCATCAATTAAGACATTATCTTCGTGGCTCCTTATGGCAACTCCCAAGTTCAATCCACATACTATTGATTTACCTGTAGTAGATATTATTACAGAAGTACAAGAACACCTCGGTAGTAAAAATAGCCTTGTGGTAAATGCACCTCCTGGTGCTGGTAAAAGTACGCTTTTACCCCTTGCACTGCTGAACGAACCATGGCTTGAAGGCAAAAAGATCTTAATGCTCGAACCCAGAAGGTTAGCCGCAAGAACCATCGCTGAGCGGATGTCTTACTTTTTAGAAGAAAAAGTAGGTCAAACCGTTGGTTTTAGAATTCGATTTGAGAACAGGACATCAGGCGAAACTAAAATTGAAGTGGTGACCGAAGGCATTCTGACTAGAATGATTCAGAGCGATAATGCATTAGAAAATGTAGGTTTAGTCATTTTTGACGAGTTTCATGAAAGAAGTATCCATGCAGATGTGGCGCTAGCCCTTTGTAGAGAAGCGCAGCAGGTCCTACGGCCCGATCTCAGAATTATGATCATGTCGGCCACTTTGAACATGCCACAATTGACAGCGTTATTGAATGCTCCCGCCGCAATTAGTAAAGGACGTCAATACCCAGTGGATATTCATTATGCGGGCGATACGGATGAATCAGTAATGTCAGACCTAACGGCCAGAACAGTAATTTCAGCTACCAAGAAACACGATGGCGACGTATTAGTTTTTCTTCCTGGCCAAAGAGAAATCCATAAAACAGGCGATATTCTAAAAAAGGAATTAAGCGGGTTTGCTATTCATAACCTCTATGGGTCATTACCTCAGAGACAGCAACTAGCAGCCATTTTCCCCGATAAAAATGGTCGAAGAAAAGTGGTATTGGCTACTTCAATAGCGGAGACCAGTTTAACCATTGAGGGAATCAAAATAGTAGTTGATAGTGGTTTTGGTCGTACGTCTAAATTCGACCCTAATTCAGGACTTTCGAGACTTGAAACGGTACGCATTTCAAGGGACTCAGCCGATCAAAGAGCCGGAAGAGCTGGAAGGCTTAGTGCGGGCGTTTGCTATCGTATGTGGTCCAAAGTGACACACCAGAGACTTACGGATCACATCGTTCCTGAAATAATGGAAGCCGATTTAGCATCATTGGTACTCGATATGTCACAATGGGGAATAGTCGACATACAACAAATGACTTGGCTTACTCCCCCACCCAAAGGGCCATTAATGCAAGCCACCGATTTGCTTCACCAATTAGAAGCCTTAGAAAACGGAAGAATCACTGAGCATGGCAAAAGTATGCTCAAACTGCCTTGTCATCCGCGAATAGCACATATGTTATTACTTGCCGAGGATGACGATCAATTGGGACTGGCAACAGATATTGCTGCTTTGCTAGAAGAAAGAGATCCTTTAGGCAGAGAAGCAGGAATTGATTTGAATACGAGAATCGATGCCCTTCGTGTACATCGTCGAGAACAAAGAGATGGTCGAAAACTGGGCCGAATCGATAAGATCGCGAGTCAATATCGAAGCTTATTTAATATTGAGCCTGATGATCATGCCGTTGACCCTTATGAAACTGGCGTTTTATTAACTCATGCCTACCCTGAAAGAATAGCCTTTGCCCGACCAGGTAACAATGCTCAGTTTCAACTCTCTAATGGCCGATACGCGATGGCTGGGCACCGAGAAGATCTTGCTGCTGAACCTTGGCTAGCGATCAGTCATATTGATGCTAGGGACGGCATGGGGAAAATCTTTATGGCCTCACCACTCAATCCTAGGGATTTAGCGCCATTGGTAAAGGAAAAAGAAGTTATTACATGGGATACAGAAGACGGAGGCTTAGAAGCCAACTTGAACCTCTGCATCGGTAGCATTGTACTGAAAAGTAGTCCACTTCCTGATCCTGATCCTTCTCACCTGATTTCAGCCATTATTGAGGCAATTAAGAAAGAGGGAGAACAACTGCTTGATTTCAATGAAGAAGTGCAGCAATGGCAAAATCGGGTGATCAGCTTAAGAAGATGGAATCCGCAACAAGAATGGCCTGAAGTGAGCACACCGAGTCTTTTATTGACGAGCAAAGAATGGCTGAGCCCTTACTTAACCGAAGTTAAAAAACCGGAAGACCTCAAAAAGATCAAGCTAAAAGAAGTATTACAGCATAGTTTGACTTTTGAACAACAAAAGCTTTTGAATGAATTGGCACCTACTTCCATAACAGTGCCTAGCGGATCTCATATTAAACTTAAGTACCGAAATAATGGCGAGGTGCCTGTCTTAGCCGTTAAAATTCAAGAAGTTTTTGGGTTAGCTGAAACCCCTAAAATCAATCAAGGAACAAAAGGTGTTTTGATGCACTTGTTATCACCTGGCTTTAAACCAGTTCAAATTACGTCTGACTTAAAGAGTTTCTGGGAGAATACATACTTTGAAGTTAAAAAAGAGCTTAAACGCCGATACTCGAAACATGTTTGGCCTGATGACCCTACACAAGAACCTGCAACTCGTTTTGCAAAGCGAAGGAAAAACTAGTGTCCTTAGGTTGACCTGCGTTAAGACAAAACATAGTCATCTAATTTATGTAACCGTACTTTATTCATACCTCAGAGCCTTCACCGGGTCAGAGATTGCAGTTTTAATGGCATGATAACTCACCGTTAAAAACGCTATAATCAGTTGAATGAGGCCCGCAATCAAGAACAAATCCCAAGTCATATTGATACGATAAGGAAAAGTAGCTAACCAGTCCCCTCCTGCATAATAAGCCACTGGAACCGCAATTAATAGCGAGATCATCACCAAAGCAGAAAAACCTCTAGACAAGATGTAGACGATATTAGGAACAGGCGCTCCAAACACCTTTCTCACACCAATTTCCTTAGTTCTGCGCTGAGTCGACATAAATGCCAAGCCGAATAAGCCTAGACAGGAAATGCAGATGGCAATCATAGAAGCGGTAAAAATTATACTTTGCCATCTTTCTTGTTCGGCAAACTGAGAATCATTCGATTCTTCAAGCAGTGTAAAATTGAACGGATTATTGGGATTGAATTTATTCCATGTGTCTTCAATAGCCGCTAATGATGTAGATAGAGTACCGGGCTCAAACTTCACCAACATTTTGCGAATGTTATCCGCATAGTTTAATTGGAAAGTAGCAGGCACCACTTTATTAATAGGCGAGAACTGATTGAAGTTTTTAATTATTCCGATGATATTATAAGAACCATAGGCCATATTAATACCTCCATCAACTGAGTCTTTAAAGTTCTTTAACTTGGCGTATTCTTCATTTACGATCATAGCCTTATCACTTCCTCCAGTGTCATTTAAATCAAAATCTCGTCCAGCTAAAAGCGTAACGCCCATGGTTTTAAAGTAGTTAGCGTCGATAACATTTCCATAGCCTTGAACTATTTTATCTTCACCCGTTTTACCATCCTTTTCTTTAATTCTAATTAAACTATACCCACTACTCGCTCCTGAAACAGTCCTTACAGAGGGCACTTTTACTAAGTCGTTTCGCATTAAATCTAGCAATGCCTGACCTTTTGCTCTAATAGTATCTGAAATGCTTGTTTTCGCTAGGTTACCAAATGGAATCGACAACAAGTTCGTATCATCATAACCACGATCCATATTGACCAAGAAATTGATCTGCCTGTTCATGGTTAATACCCCAATGATCAGCACACCGGCCACTGCGAATTGAAATACAATTAGCAATTTTTGAAGGCCTCCTTTGGAGCTAATTCCGTCATAATTACCTTTCAACGCAGCAACCGTTTTAAACCTAGAAATGACTAAGGCCGGATAACTGCCAGCTACAAATGCTGTTAATGTGACTACTATAAAAGCGACTAAGAGGTAGAATGGACTATTGAGCAAGCTTATACTAAATTCTTTTTTAGCAGCTAATTCAAAAGCCGGAAGGGCTAATTCAGCGATTAATACCCCAAATAAGAATGCAGCGGTACTCATCAAGAAAGCCTCGCCCAAAAACTGTGTCACCAATTGTCTTTTACGAGCTCCAATCACTTTTCTTAACCCTATCTCTTTAGCTCTCGGTAATGACCTTGCCAGTGATAAATTTGTGAAGTTGATACAGGCCAGCACCAATATTAGCAAGGCTAAACCAGTCAAAACCTTTGAATACGTCTCATTTCCTGATTCCCTCATTCCTGCCTGATGATTGGGTATCTTAGACGTTGAAAAATGAATATCTGTGATGGGTTGAAGGCTAAATTCTGGAGCATATTGAGGCATATCCCCCATCTTGCGCAATGCCATTTCATCCATATCAGAAGTGAGGACTTCAAGGTTGGTATTTGGCAACACTTGAATAAAAGTTTGAAAAGTGTAGCTGACACTAAACCAGTCTTTTACATTATTCGATTGTCGGTTATTAGCAGTTAAATACGTTTGGAATGGTAAAAGTACTTCAAAGTCAATAGAAGAATTACTTGGAGGGTTTTTCACTACTGCGCCAACAGAAAATGTCTTCCACTGTCCGTTAATATTCAAGTCAATACTTTTGCCAACGGCCATTTCATCTCCAAAAATGCGTTCAGCGGCCCTTTCTATTAAAGCAATTTGATTATCACCGCTAAGTACCGCTTTTGCATCTCCATATATACTCGGGAAGCTAAATATCTCCATGAACTCAGGCTCGGCATAAAATACCCTTCCTTGGTTTTGAATTTTATCCCCTATTCTTATGTCAAACGCAGACTTTGTATAACGACACTGATTTATTACCGCTGGTATTTCGTCTTTTGCTGTAGGGCCAGTAGGTAACCTAACAAACTCATTATGCTCGCCATTACTGTACGGGCTGGTTGAACGTACCCGATAAATATTATCTCCATTTTCGTGAAATTGATCAAAGGTTAGTTCATCTTTCACATAAAGCATGATCAGCAAGCAGGATGCAATTCCTAGTGCTAAACCAGATATGTTAATAAATGAGTATCCTTTATGCTTAATAAGGTTTCTGAAGGCGGTTTTGAAGTAGTTCTTGAGCATGAGTATTAAAATATTATATATAACATATCCAACCTATTGATTTGATGATAGCTGGTGAAATGCTGGTTTAAATAAATCTGTTAATTCAAAACGCAATTGTTCACGAAGTCTTTTGTTAATTCAAAGATTAATTAAAACAGATATGGCATTCAAAAAAGTAAGCGATTCTCAAGTCACCATGATTGAGCTGATGCTACCCTCTCACGCTAATTTCAGCGGTAAAATTCACGGTGGTCACGTACTTAACCTCATGGACCAAATCGCATTTGCCTGTGCCTCTAAACATTCTGGAGAATACTGTGTCACCGCATCGGTCAACCGTGTAGACTTTCTAAATCCTATAGAAGTTGGTGAATTACTAAGTCTAAAAGCTTCCATAAACTACACCGGACGTACTTCCATGGTTGTCGGCCTTCGGGTGGAAACAGAAAATATCAAAACTGGTGAAATCAAACATTGTAACTCCTCGTACTTTACCATGGTCGCCAAAGATGAAAATGGAAATAGCACCCCAGTACCTGGCCTTATTTTGGATACTGAAGAGAGTATTCGACGATATGCCAGAAGCATGAGGCATTTAAAAGAAGCTCGCATCCGCACCGATGACTTTCTGCCAGAGCATTTTCAAATAAATGATTACTTGAAAGAGTTAGAAAATCAGAATGCGCAAGTCATTTTTCCTTGAAAGGTAACCTTCGTTTAGCACATAGAAAAAATAAAACAAAGCGCAATTCTATATAAGCTTGCGAACTTGATCGCTGATACTGTAAGGTCAAATTAGCGACCTAATTGCTTGTTCTTATCTTCCATACAAAAGCATCATCGTTTGAGGTATTTTCTAATCTAGTAACTCCAAAGGTTGCTGCGAAATCTCTAAAAGATCCGGTTAAGTATATCGTACCATCTTGACCCACAGCTAAACCTTGAGCAAAATCGCTTTCTCCTGCTCCCCCTGAATAAGCCGATGTGAATTGACCTGAACCATTAAGTTCTGCCACGAACACGTCATTGCTATTTCCAAAAGTTTCAAGTGATTGTCCTCCAAAGTCAGTAGTACCACTTATATGACCAGTGACATAAATATTCCCATTCGTGCCAATAGCAATATCCCTTCCTTCATCTCCATTTGTAGCGCCAGCTGAATTTACCCAAATTAAGGCACCGTCATCTGAATTATACTTAGCGACAAAAATATCCTCAAGACGAACTGGCGTAACCGAAGTGCCACCAAAGTCAGTTGAACCGTTAAAATAACCCGTCATTACTATATCCCCTGAAAGATCAGTTGCCAATCCATAAGTGTTATTCCATTCAGCACCGCCTATTTGCTTCAACCATACCAGGTCACCATTTGATGTAAGTTTCCCGAAATAGCTATCTAGCCCACCCAAAGAGGTAATTGAAGAAGACTCAATTGTAAGTGTACCAAAAAAGCTTCCTGAGAAAAAGATGTCACCTGACGCATTAGTTGATATACCCAAACCTCCAATACTCTCTGTACCACCTATACCTGTTATCCATAGCCCATCGCCAGATCCACCGTCAAGTTTAACAACATATGCTTCATCATCTCCAATAGAAGTTACATTGAGAGACCCGAACTGAAGAACGCCATTATAGCGGCCAGTCATAATCACATTTTCATCAGGGTCTAAGGCAAGAGAAGCTAAACCGCGAGCGTCTCTACCTACGGTAGACCATAGTATGTTTCCTTCTGGTGAAATCTTCACCACTGCAACTCCCCTATTACTATCAAGTGCAACTCCTTCAAAAGTAGTATTAAAGCCCACGTCACAAGAGAAAATAACATTACCAGCTGCGTCTAAAATAAGATCACTTATCCTATCATCACTTGAGCTGCTAATTTGTTTTACCCAAACTAATTCACTGTTTACATTAAACTTAGCTACAAATGAATCCGACCGCGCAGCAGAAGTTAGCACAGTGCCTTCAATGTTGATCTCATTTTGAAATTCTCCACCAACATAATAGTTACCCTCATCATCTACCCCAATCGCACGACCAGAATTAAAACCTGAGCCGCCAAATACTTGAGCCTCTATGGTCACTTTAAATTCCCCAGCCACTGCTGTATTTTCTCCTACTTTTACAGTAAGGTCACCTGTTGTTGCACCTTCTGGCACGGTGACCTTAAGCTCATTCACTGTGGCTGATGATATAATAGCATCGACGCCATTGAATTGAACAGTATTTTCGTCTGCGGTACTACTAAACCCAGAGCCGTTAATTGTGACTGCAGTATTGATAGGACCTTCGACAGGTGAAAAACCTGTTACATTTGGTATGACTACAAAAGGGTTTTCAGATAAAATTTGCTCTCCTTTAACTTCGATAGCAAGATCTCCAGTAGAAGCTGTCGCTGGAACAGTGACAGTCAAAGAAGTAAAGGAAGATTGAATAATTTCAGCTTCTACACCGTTAAATGAAACTTTATTTTCTGCGGAATTTGAACTAAACGCGCTCCCAGTAACCACTACTTCAGTTCCAGTAACCCCAGTCAATGGGGATATAGATTCTATTACAGGAGGTACTACAAAGTTCTCAGCAGAAACTGCGGTGAGGTCATTCACTGTAACACTAATTGCTCCTGAAATAGTATTGTCAGGTACATCAACGACTAATGAAGTCTCCGTGCTAGACTTTACCGGGGTTGAAGTGCCATTAAACAATACCGTGTTATCTCCACTTATTTGGCTAAAATTTGTGCCTGATATAGTAACTTCTGTTCCTTGTCCTCCACGCTCAGGACTAAAACTTTGAATTGTTGGCGTATTGAATACTTCAAAAGTACTCGATGAAACAACGTTTTTTTCTCGAACTGTTATTGAGATTGCCCCTGTGACTGAGTTTTCTGCAACTTCAAAAGCAATCCTTGTTTCACTAATACTCGACACTGAAACATTTATACCACCTAGTTTTACTTGAACATCGGCAGCATTTGTTCCAAAATTCTCCCCTATCACAACTACAGCTGTACCAGGCATCCCCCTTTCCGGAGAAAAACTTGTGATGATCGGATCAGGCTGCTCATCCTCAGAATTAGAACATGCAACTACACCAAAACTGGCAGCTAGAAGTAGAAATAAAATATATTTACTACCAAAGGATTCTCTGTGGACAGATCTCATTATTTTACTTTAAAAACTTGTCTATAAATGCAATAATCGAGAATAATAATATCTATTAAAATTAATTTAAGCTATTTTCATATTATTTTATTTCTATTGTCAGATTACTTACTCATTTGTCAATCAAAACAGAATAATGTTAGGTATAACTACATAAATACTACATAATGATCCATTCTACCTTAACTAAGTATCTGATTAATTAAATAGATTTAGTTTAATATAACGGCAATGGCATTTAGTGAATACTTAGTAGAGCGCGTTCGGCAAAGACTCTCCCACGTAGGAATTACAGAGGAAAAGAAAATGATGGGCGGCTTAATTTTCATGGTCAATCACAAAATGTGTATCGGTGTAGATATTGACAAGAAAACGAATACCGATCGTCTAATGGTTAGGGTGGGCAAACTTCCTTACGCAGACTTATTAAACACCAAAGGAAGCCGGAAAATGGATTTTACTGGAACTGTCATGCGAGGCTTTCTATTTATTGACCCTGAAGGGTTCGATACTGATGACGACCTCGACTTTTGGGTTGAAAAAGCTGTTGGCTTTAATAAAATGCTGTAATACCTCAAAGCAGGTATTCTTTAACTCCCCTCAGAGGATTAATATTTTCTCGTTTTCATAAGCATTTGATTTGTAGATTGTGACATTAATGGCTCAACCTCAATCTACTAAACTCACCAGGAAACTAGGACTCCTTGCCCTTACTGCAACTGGCGTATGTTCTATGCTCGGTGCTTCGATTAATGTTGTGCCTTTTATGATCCAGCGCAATGTGCCAGGCATTGGCCCCTATGTTTTGCCTGCTTTTGCCTTTGCCGCTATTCCAGCACTTTTTGCAGCGTTAGCCTATGGTATTTTAGCTTCAGCAATGCCGCGTGCTGGCGGAAGTTACATTTACGCTAGCAGAGGCTTGAATCCATACTTAGGGTTTGTAGCGAGTTTTTCACAATGGTTTGGCCTTTCTATTGTAATCGGTGTTATTTCTTATGTAACGGTCCCTTTTATTCGAGACGTTACGATTAGTCTCGGTTGGGACGAATTTTCAAGAACCCTTGAAGTAGGCTGGGTAAGAGTTTCTATTGCCTTACTACTCATCTGGTCTTTTGTGGCAGTGAATATTAAAGGTGCCAAATCATACCAAAGAGCGCTCCTACCCATGATGTTTCTTATGTTTGGTTTAGGAGCTATTGTTATTATCGCTGGGTTCAGTTTTAATACAAACGACTTCTTAGAGGCCTTAAACACAAAAGAACAACGCAGCTTTACACCGATAAGCAATACTGACTTCGACTGGCGAATATTTTTATCTGCCGCAGCGCTTCTCTTTTCAAGCTTTATCGGGTTTGATTCAATAGCCCAAGCCGGTGGTGAAGCTAAAAATCCTACCAAATCACTTCCCAAAGCCATTTTACTAGCGATAGTATCCGTCGGGTGTTTTTACTTCTTATTTGCTAAGGCAGTCTACCATACTGTTCCATGGAGTTTTGTGGCAGAAGAAGCCATGACAAAAGATATTTCAGCACCTGGATTGCTTAGTTATGTACTACCATCAGGTTTAGGTATTGCCATTCTTATAGGTGCCGCAATTGCCCTGATTAATGATTTACCCGCCATGCTTTTATCCGTATCTCGTTTAATGTTCGCATGGGCGGAAGACGGTATCTTTCCTCGAAAAATTGCTAAGATTCACCCGAAAAACAGCACGCCATACATCGCGATTATTGCTGCGGGAATTATGGCAAGTATTGGTGTTTTAGGGTCACATTTTGCAGGAGATTTTTTCCTTGGTATCGACATTATGGTGACTTCTATGATGGTAAACTTTCTATTAATGTGCATTACCTTATTGACGCTTAAGAAGGTTAACCCGTCAATATCCGCTGATATTTCAGTTGTCAAAAACAGAAAGACCCAATTAGTAATAGGTGTATTAGGCACCATTTTCTTAACAGGTTTTTTAATTATCCATACCTATAAAGATCTTACTGCCGATACCGAAGCGTGGTATTTTCATTCCACTCCTATTTGGCTAATTGTAATGGCTTTAGCCACTATTCTCTTTTTATTCAAATGGAAACAATTGAAAAAAGAGAATATAGATTTAAAGAAACGATTTAAAGAATTACCGATTGAGTAATATGAAAAGGACATTATTAGCACCAGATTTAGAGATTTCAAAAGTCATTACCGGACTTTGGCAAATTGCTGATATGGAAAGAAATGGTGAGACATTAGATCCTGCGGCTACTGCGCAACATATGGCACCTTATGTTGAATCCGGCCTCACTACTTTCGACATGGCCGATCACTACGGATCAAGCGAAATAATAACCGGTACATTCAAAAACAACCATCCATTAGGCAATCAAGTTCAACTATTCACTAAATGGGTACCTAAGCCGGGTAAAATCACAAAAGAGACTGTTCGTGAGGCAATTCAACTGGCACTAGATCGGATGCAACAGAAAAGTATCGATTTAATGCAATTTCATGCTTGGTATTACCCAGATCCGGCTTGGCTAGATGGCTTGTTCTATCTGAACGAATTAAAAGAAGAAGGATTAATCAAGCACATCGGCGTTACGAACTTCGATGCGGCACATTTAAGGATAGCACTTGCGAGCGGTATACCAATCGTTAGTAATCAAATCTGTCATTCTTTATTAGATCAGAGGGCACTCGGTAACATGATGCCTGTCTGTGCACAATACGGCACCAAAATATTAGCATTCGGAACATTAGCTGGTGGGTTTTTAACCGACAAATGGCTTAATAAGCAAGAACCAAAAATGGACGACCTTGAAACTTGGTCTGAAATGAAATATAAGCGTTTTATAGATGCCGCAGGTGGATGGGAACCTTATCAAAACTTACTAAATGCAGCGCAATCAGTTGCTGATAAACATAAAGTTTCGTTGGCCAATATTGCTAGCCGATACATACTTGAAAATCCAGCAGTGGGTGCAGTCATTGTCGGTGCCAGACTAGGAAAAAGTGAGCATATAGCCGATAACAATCGGATGCTAGAAATTAGCCTAGACAAAGCAGATATTGATCTAATAAGCCAGGCACAGGCTAATTTGACGTTAATACCTGGCGACTGTGGAGATGAATATAGAAAACCTCCTTTTTTGACTGCATCTGGGGATTTAAGCCATCATTTAGAAACCATTCCTAAAGCTTTTGAACCCGTAAAGAAGAGTGAGACTAGATCTCAGATTTTCAGTGGTACCGAATGGGAAGATTATGCAGGTTATTGTAGGGCTGTAAAAGATGGCAGCAGAATACATGTTTCAGGTACTACAGCTACTCATGGCCCTGATATGATTGGTGGTAAAGACCCAATCGCACAAACGCATTTTGTGATTGATAAAATTGAAGCTGCTATTGAATCGTTTGGTGGTAGTTTGAACGATGTCGTGCGTACACGGATTTTTGTAAATGACCTAAATGATTGGGAGCCTGTCGCTCGTGCCCATGGCGATCGCTTTAAGGATATTAACCCAGCCAATACACTGGTTGAAGCTAGGTTGGTTGGCGATGGTTATTTAGTAGAAATTGAAGCCGAAGCTGTTCTTAACTAAAATGACTCAACTCCTTAATTTAGAACCAGTTAATATCTAATGACTTAACCTTTTCCTCAAAATATTTCCAACTGGATTCCGTATGTCTATCGATGGCTTTTTCAAACTGATCGATTAACTTTTTTGCTTCTTCCAATTGTGCCTTATTTTGAGCTGAAATTGCTGTAGTTCGGGCGGCCGAAAGTCGCCGTACTTCCATTAGTTTAGAATAAGGAGTCACTTCAAATGATTGCCAAGCACCCACTTGTCGATCAGGGCGCGGCGTTTGTCCCTGTGCTCTCAATTTCTTTAACTCCTCCTCTACTGAAGTCGCTGTTTTCAAAATTTCATCAACTTTATCACCCTCTTCTTGCTTCAAGTATGCCTTAATCTTCTCTATGGCTTTTAAGCGTTCATCTATTCGTGAAAACAAGGTCGAAATTCTTGTCAATTCTACGTTTACATTCTTTCTAAAGGCATATAGGCCGATATCTACCGTAGGGTCCAAATCAAAACGGGGATCTGGAATTACCTTAACAGAAGATTCATCAGTTTGACCATTATGGGTTAAAACAACCCGGTATTTTCCAGGAAGTACTGGTATTCCTTTCCTTCGGCTTTGATTCCCTTCAGCGACTTCGTCTAGTTGCCATATCATATAATTCAAGCCTGGTTTTAATGTTTCCGAAGAACTTAAGGTGCGTATTAATGAGCCTTTGGCATCGTATATTTTAGCTTCAACCTTTTCTGATAAAGGAGCATTATCATTTAAGTAGAAGGGAATTTCAGTCCGCTGAAACACCTTATTTTCTCCTTCAAACGTGGTATGGAAACCTGTCCAAATATTGCCAGGAGGGTTAATGAACAAGCCTTTTACTTGTACGGCGTCGTTCATAGGCAAAGCTGTAATACCTTTTTTTAGCCGATTTCCTGCAATTTCTCTAAGGCTTAATAAATCATCAAGCACCCAAATTGCTCTGCCGAAAGTACCTACAATAAGCGCCGATTCGGGTTTCTGAATGGTCATATCCATCGTCGATACTGACGGAAAACCATTTTTAAACTGAACCCAAGAATTCCCCTCGTCTATGCTTATCCAAAGCCCGTTTTCTGTTCCTAGAAACACTAAATTAGGTTCTTCTGGGTCTTGAACCACAGACAAAGCATAGCCTTTAACTACTTTAGTATTAGCCATTCTAGACCATGTTTGACCAAAATCATCAGTTTTAAATAAGTAAGTAGCATAGTCACCTTTTCGGTAATTGTTAGCCACTAACCAAGCAGCCCCCTCTTGATGGGCTGAGGCTTTAATTTGGGCAATCCAAGCACCGTCAGGCAGTCCTTGAACACGCTTTGTTAAATTCAACCATGTAGCTCCTTTATCCTTAGTAAGCTGAACCTGGCCATCATCTGTACCCACCCAAATAACACGTTCATTAATTGGGCTCGGTGAAATGGCTAAAATTGTATTATACCTTTCAGCACCCGAAACGTCTAGCGTAAGCCCTCCATAATCCGATTTTTGATGTACTGGGTTATTGGTAGTGAGATCGGGTGAAATAACCTCCCAATTAGCTCCTTTATCGCGTGTTACATGAAGAAACTGTGATCCATAGTACAAGGCGCTCGGATTATGAGGATCTTTCGCAAAACCAGCATTCCAATTAAACCTTAAACTTGTATTTAAATCTTCCTGAGGTGGTTTTATACTTACATAATATCCCGTTAACTTATCGTATCGGTATAAATTCCCATTTTGAGAGGTACCATATCCAAACCTTGAATCATCAAGATCAGGTGCTATGTAAAAGCCATCGCCACCTACCAAGTATTGCCAATAAAGCGTTCTAATTCCCCCTCTTTTCCAAGTGTAGCCCGGTCCTGACCAATTCCCATTGTCTTGCATGCCTCCATATACATTGTAAGGCCTGTCATTATCTACGTTTATATGATAAAACTGGGCCACCGGTATGGTTTCAGGAAAATACCAGCTTTTGCCGTGGTCTTGAGTAATTCCGATTCCACCATCTCCTCCAATGATAAAATGTTCAGGATCTTCAGGGTTTACCCAAAATGCATGAAAATCGGCATGAATACCTTTGGTTTCATCAGCAGGAATCATTGGCACTGGGTCAAATGACTTACCACCATCATAACTCACAGAAAGAGGCTGATAGATATTATATAGTCGATTCGGGTCTTTAGTGTCTACTGCTAATTCTTGAAAATAGAATGGACGATTGTTCGTAAAACGTGGGTTATCATTGATCATTTGCCAAGATGCCCCTCCATCATCGCTTCTGTAAAGAGCATTCTTTTTTGCTTCTACCTTTGCGTAAATTCTATCTGGTTCGCTTTGGGCAATTGCCAAACCTATTCTTCCTAAATCGCCGCTTGGTAATCCAGCATCCTCCTTTAACTCCTTCCAGTCCTCGCCACCATTGTACGTAACGTATAAGCCAGAACCGGCTCCGCCTGAAGTAAAATAATATGGTGTTCTGCTGTGTTCATACAGCGCGGCCATCAGCTTATTTGGGTTTTGAGGATCAATGACTAAATCGGCAATACCGGACATAGTATTGCTGTATAAAATCTTACGCCAAGTCTTACCACCATCTGTGGTCTTATAGAGTCCACGGTCACTATTTGGTGTAAATGGATCGCCCATAGCACCAACGTAAACCACATTTCCATCTCTAGGGTCTACAATAATTCTGTGGATAGTTTTTGTCTTTTCTAGGCCCATATGAATCCAAGTGGTACCACCATCTAGACTCTTGAATACACCCATACCTAAATTCATAGAGTTTCTCGGGTTACCCTCACCAGTTCCTACCCAAATAATACTTGGGTTCTTTTGGTCTATGGCTAGTGCGCCTATGTTTTGAGTAGGTTGATCGTCGAAAATAGGTACCCATGCCGATCCGCCATTTGTCGATTTCCAGACTCCTCCTGAAGCGGCTCCCACATACATAGCCTTTGGGTTTTTCCGCTCAACGTCAATGGCCGTTATACGCCCACTCATATTCGCAGGGCCAACATTTCTTATCTTAAGATTGGTGATTTTTGAAACGTCTAACTGCTGGGCTGAAACAAGACTGAAGAGGCCAAGTAAAGCAAATATGAAAATGATCCTTAAGCGCATGGTTGATTACTTTAGAGAAAGTAAGTTACTAAGCAACGCTCAAAAAGCGTGAATCAATAGACCTTAATTCATAACAGTCAACATTAAGGCAACCTAACTCAATTTTCTTTAAGCGTTTCTACCGGGTTAATACGACTAATTCTAAAGAGTTGATAGCCGATCATGATGAATAATATAGTAGCCATTAACACAGAAATTACTAACCCGTGATAGGCTGTAAGTTCTATTCGTACTTTATAATCGGTTAAATACTGATTGGTGAACCAATAAGCCAAAGGAAGCGCTATACCAATACCGATAGCTAGTACTTTGAAAAATGGGCTCAATAATTTCAAGAAAAGTGTCATCGTTTCAGCGCCTAGCACCCGCCTAATACTGATATTCTTGATCTCATCCGTTGCGTAGCTCACGGATACACCTAGAAGATTAAAAAGGGAAAGTATTAGTAATACTGCGGCTAAAAAAGTGAAAAGGGCTGTTTTGTCTTGAAGACCACTTGTTGTGGCATCCTCTTCATCCAGCAGGTAAGTCAAACTAGGCGGAATAACTTGCTCATGCTTTCTCCAAACCCCTTCTAACTTTGCCATCAGTTCAGCGGTGTATTTTGTATCATGATCAATTAGAATACTGTGATAGTTAGGTTTGTCGGTCACCAGAAAGAGTCTAGGGTCAGTGCCCAAGTGATTAATCCCTAAATCGACATAATTATCTACTACACCAATTATGGTTAAAGGCTGTCCTTTCACATTTAAAGTAGTACCTAATACATCTCCTCCAAGCGCTTGAGCAAAAGGGGCATTAATTATACAAGCCTGCGATGAAGGCACGCTACTATTTAAAAAAGTACTACCACTCGAAAGTTTTACCTGCATGGTTTCAAAGAAATTATCTTTAACCAATACCTTAGAAACCGAGTTCTTTATGAGAGAGTCACCCTTATCGTACTGATATTGGGAAAAACCGTTGAACGAAAATGGAAATGGGCCTCCACTGATATCATTTATTCCTTCAATTTTCTTAATATCTGAGACGACAGATTCGAAGTTTGTCAGGATGTTCTTATTCCTCAGCAGTTGAAATGCCACAATACCTTCTTTATCAAAACCAAAATCGAAGCCTTGCATTTTTTTCACTTGAAGGTTCTGACCATATACGAAAAAAACTAATGTGATCGTCATTACAAACTGGACTAATAACAACCCTTGTTTTAACCTAAACCCTGCTCCTGTTTTAGTATTATACCCTGTTAAAACCTTAACTGGATTTAATTTAGAAACCACAAACGCAGGATAAAACCCTGCCAACAGGCCTGTTAAAATGGCAAAGCCAATGAGTCCAAAAAGCAGCAAGGGGTTGTTAAATGAAAACCCAATTGGAATACCAAAAAGTTTGGAAAAACTGCTACCAAAAAGTTCAAGGAAGACTAATACAAGGGACAGGGAGAGCATGGCATAGAAAATAGACTCTAATAGAAGCTGGGTTTTTATGTCTGATTTTCTCGCCCCATTCACCTTACGAATTCCTATTTCTTTGGCACGCTTTAGCGACATGCCTAAAGAAAGCGACAAATACCCAACGAAGGAACACAGTAAGATACCGATAGAAATATAGCCTATGGTTTTTATCATGCCTTTATTAGCACCGGTAAGAGAATAGTGGTCTCGACCATAGTCGTAATGCGAGTATCCCCAATAAGCTTCTGTTAAAGGTTCAGCCAGTATTTTTTTAACCCTTTCGTTCTTATATATGCTTTGGTAATCGCTATAAATAGCGTCTTTTATTTCCTCTATATCAGCTCCTTTGGCGATCTTAATATGAGTAAGACCAATCTCAAAGCTTCCTGTGCGTGCTATATATTTTTCCGGTATCTGAGGTCTTGGAAAGATCAACTTGGGGTTAATCAGTGATTTATCGCTGCCTGCTTCCAGCACTCCGGAAACTAAATAGGTTCCTTTTTCATGAACTATTAATTCTTTACCAATTGGATTCATCCCCTCATATAGCGTTTCGGCTATTTGGTTCGATATAACGACTTTTCTACTACCATTGAGGGCTGTTTTAGCATCGCCATATTTTAAGGGGAAAGTAAATACATCGAATAGCGCAGTATTAGAATAAAATGCCTGTTCTTGTTCAATATAATCCCTTCCATTGGCACTTAAATAAAAACGACCATCGCTGTCCAAGATATTTACGGCTTCAATATTAGGGTTGATCGTTTGAAGGCGCTCAGCAAAGTCTGCTGTTAACGAATTCCCGATTTTCTCATTACTACCACCAAGACTTATCAAAAATACTCGTTCAGCATTTTCATGGCTCCCATTTCGTGAGTACTCAAAACTGACATAGGATGACGCGAGTATAAAGCAGAACATGCCCGCAGCCAAAGAAAGTACCATTAGGCTGGTATACCACTTATTACGCTTAAAATTGGTAATCGCCGAATTGAAATAATGCTTGGATATAATCATGCTATTCGTCTTTTAAAATTTCAACTGGATTGATGAGATATGCCTTCGTACTGTGATAGATTGCGGTTATCATTGTCACAATTGCCACTATAACTATGGTTACAACAACTACTAAAAATGGAAAATCGATGCGGTAGGCAAAAGAGTTGAGCCAGTCATTCGCACCGTAATAAATCAGGGGTATTGCGAATAGAGCAGCTATGGATAGGTTAACAATATTAGCGTAATTCAATACGTGCTGAATATTAACAAAGCCAGCACCCAGCACCTTACGAATACCCATTTCTTTAAGTCTTCTTTTAGTGGCATATCCAGCCATGCCGAATAAGCCCAAACAAGCTACAATAGCCGCCATAAGCGTACCTGCCTGTATCATTTTGACAACAACAGTTTCTTGTTGATAGAGGGCATCTACTTGCTCATCTAGGAACGAGAACTTGATAGTTTCACCAGTAACGGATTCATAAGTTTCCTTGATAGCCTCGGTAGTAGCCAAGAAATTATCGCTAGCTATTTTTATAATCATTGCTCCTCGTTCTACTCCAATCTGATGGAACATAATGGGTTTAATGGCTTCTTTCTTTGACATCACATGGAAATCTGAAACTACCCCAATCACGGTAAATTCTCTATTGAAGGTCTTAATGACTCTACCGATCACTTCACCTTTCAAACCGAAGTTTTTCACCGCTGTTTCATTCAATAATATTCTGTTAAGACCTACATCGTTGTCTAAGAAATCTCTGCCTTCTATTAATTCCATTCCCATTGTTTCAAGGTAATCCACACCTATCGGGAAGTTGTATAGTTCCGCATCATCAAATTCTGCTATACTCATGGTACCGAAAGTACTTGAAGGCATACTTCTAGCCCTTGTAATTGATTCCACACCCGGAATTTTCAGGAAGTCATTCTTTAAAACATCTGCATATTTGGTGATTTGGGTTTTGTACGGTCGAATTACCATTTGATTTTCTTTATCAAAACCGAGGTTGTCATTCTGCATAAACCTCAATTGTTTTTGAGATACCACAGCAACCGATGTTAAGACCATAAAAATGACAATCTGAAAAACATTGAAGGCTCTGAGCCATAAATGCCTGTTTTTGCCACCGGAATTTCTTAAAGAATGAGATATCTGAGTTTTGCCACTAATTAAGGCTGGATATACAGCAGCAGCCATTGTGACGACAAGAATAAACAGAAATGCTTGAGCCCATAGTAAGGTTGAATTAGTGATTGAAGTATCTATTTGTCTATTGATAAGTAGCTCTAGTTCAGGTACTAATACCTCTACTAAAACCAAACTAACGACTACTGAAACAATAATCAGAATAAGCGATTCCAGTAAGAATTGCTTATAAACCGATTGTCTATTAGCCCCTAAAACCTTACGAATTCCGATCTCTTTGGTACGCTCAAATGACTGAGCTACTGCCATACTTACATAATTGAAAAAAGAACAGAGCAAGATAAAAAAGGCTACACTCGAGAAAATATAAATGTATTGTCGATCAGATTTTTGACCGAGATTATCCTCGATTTCGCTATTAAAATGAATATCGGCTAAGGGTTGAAGTCCGATAAAACTTTTTTCAAGGTTGCCACCATATTGATCATTGAAGAAAGACTCAATTTTTGGTGCTAATTCTTCTGCTTTAGAAGGGTCTTTCAGCAGAAAGTAAGTTTGATCAAAATAACCTTCCCAAAAACTTGAAAACGACGATTCACGCCATTGATTAACCCCTTCTATATCGAAAATAAAGTCTCCTTGTAAACTACTATTAGCAGGTAGGTTCTCATAAACACCTACAATGCTAAACTGTATCTTTCTGACACTTATAACTTCTCCTACCGCTTTATTCTTAAAATACCTTTCAGCCATTCTTTGAGATATCAAAGCGCTATTTGGCTCTTTCTCAAAGTCCGGTTCCTTCCCATCAATAATATCAAGGTCAAAAAGGTCGAAAAAACCTGAGTCAACGGATAAGTTTTTGAATGAATCAGAGGAGTCATTTAATGATTGAAAGACAATGGTTTTATTCCAAGCTTCTATCCTAGTGTAAGCTTCTATTTCTGGAAACATTTCAGAAGCCGGAACGGCTAAAGCAGCTGTTAAACCACCATAATGATGACCTCTGCCTTCTTCCTTCCATTCTGAAACACGAAAAATTCGATCTGATTTCTCATGATAAACATCAAAGTTCAATTCATTTTGAACAAATAAATAAATAACGAAAAAGGAAGCCAATCCTACGGAAAGCCCTAGCAAGTTGAGCAAGGAAAACAGCTTATTCCTGACAAGATTTCGAAACGATACTTTTAAATAGTTTTTAAACATATCATTCGTCTTTTAATACCTCTACAGGATTAATCAAGTAAACTTTAACACTGTGAAACGAGGCGACCAATAAGAGTATGGCAGCAGCACCAAGAACAGCGAAAAATATCAGCGTATAGGGAATTTCGATGCGATAGGCAAAGTCGTTCAACCAATTATTCATCCAATACACCACCATGGGAATACTTATACATATGGCCAACATCAACCTTAGCAAATTAACGCGATTCAGCGTGCTCTGTATGGCCATAAAACCGGCACCCAAAACTTTCCTAATGCCTACTTCTTTGGTTCTTCTTTTGGCAGAATAGCCAGCAATACCAAATAAGCCTATAAATGCGACTAACGAGGCGATGATCATAAAGGTGTTGATCATTGTAATCATGACTTGCTCTTGCTTGTATTGGGCCTGTACTTCTTCATTCAGAAAATAGTATTTGGGTACTCTGCCTGCATTATGTTTCTCATAAGCCGCCACTATTAAATCAACTGTCGTGGGTAAATCAGTGGTAGAAAGTTTTACCACCAAATCTGAATCAATTTCTATGGGATGAAATATGACTGGCTCTACTTTATCTCTCTTAGAAGCGAAATGAAAGTCTTTTACAACTCCGATAATTCTTTTATCTCCTCCTTTAAAGTAGAGCATGCTGTCTCTACCAAATGGAATGCTTTTACCAATTGCATCACCATCAGGTGCTAATTCCTTTGCCGCAGTCTCATTAACTAATACTACAGACGAGGCTTTAATCTCTTGCGAAGAGAAATTTCTACCTTCTACTACCGACATGCCCATTGTTTCTAAATAATCCTCATCCACATCGAATAAGAAATACCTGGGGCCAGTATTTGTCAGACGCGTAATGTTACCGGTCTTCGTAGGAAGTGTAGCGGCTTTACTCACGCCTTTTACTCCGCTAATACCCTCAATTTCGTTTTTAAGAATGTTGGACATTCTATAATTGATTGATGGTAATACTAGTTGTTGATCTTGATCAAAACCAAGGTTCTCATTGCGCATAAAGTGCATTTGTCGATTGGCTGTAACTGCTAAACATATCAGGCCAATAAACACTATGATTTGAAAAACTGTAATAGCATCTATTAACCGTTTTGAAGACATAGCAGAAAGACCACCTTTGAACAATGAAACCACTTTCGTTTTAGAACTAATTAAGGCTGGATATGTTGATGCCAAAACACCTATCAAAAGGCTAAACATGAACCCCTTAACTACTATATAACCCGAAGTAAACACACTGATATTCAGATCTCTATCGACTAACAATTCAAGTTTCGGCAATAGTACTTCAACTAATACCATAGCCAATATAAAGCTTATTAAAACCTGTACTACAGACTCAATTGTAAACTGGAAATAGAGTGCAATTCTTCTAGCTCCAATTACTTTCCTGACTCCTATTTCTTTTACCCTTTCTAAAGACTGAGACAAGGCCATGCTAACATAATTAAAGACCGCACAAGCTAATATGAACACTGCTACTAGGCTAAAGATCAGCACATACCGTTCATCTGTCTTCTCCAAGACGGGACCATCTATATCGAGTGAGAAATGAACATCGGATAGTGCTTGAAGCTTAATTTCTGTATTGGCAGCTGAACGGTTTTCTCGGTATACTGCCGTTAACTTCTCTTCGACAGTTTGTAAATCGGCACCATCATTTAAGAGGAAATATGATTGAGTTCTTAAGTTTATATTCCACATATCCCCGCCACCATAAGTAACAGGATCATGTGTTAATAGGAAGATGTCAGTCCTAAATGAAGTAGTGTTTGGCAAATCCTTATAAACACCCGAAATAATATATTTCTGCCTTGATGTATTCATCGTTTGACCAATGATATCCTTCGTTCCGAAATAGGCAAGAGCCTTAGATTCACTGATTAAAATTGAATTCTTGGCATCAGGAAGAATCGGTTCCCTTCCATTTAAATATTCTAGGCTGAAAATTCCGAGAAAGGCCTTATCCACAGTCAGGTAGTCGACGCGTTGCACAGAATCTTGTAAGCCACTAAAAATGAAAAAACGGTAGTCCTTTTTTATCCTTGTGAAAGCCTGTATATCAGGAATTTGATCTGCTGCTAGAGGCGCCAATGCAGCAGTTGACGTACTACTTTTACTTAAAACGTCGCCACTTGCTTCATGCCTGACTAACCGATAAATCTGATCTTTCTTCTCATGAAATTGATCATATGACAACTCGTTTTGAATAAATAGATAAATAATAAAAAATGATGCTAAGCCTATAGAAATGCCCAAGATATTGAGCCCAGAGTAGAGCTTGTTCTTGCGCATGTTCCTAAAAGCGATCTTTATATAGTTTTTGATCATTTCTTATAATTAGTCGTTTCTAAGAATATTTACTGGATTCAATTTTATTGTTGATAAGCCCTTTGCTAATACAATGAGTATGGCCAATAGATAAATGCCCAAACCGGCATATGCACCATGACTAATTGTTAATGGCAACCTATTGAAGAATGCATTCAAAATGTTATCCATTAGAAAATACGCTGCAGGTATAGCCGTCAATAAAGAAAGAGTGATGACCGCAATATAGCGTTTTGACAGTGTCCATTGCAGTTCAAAAAATGACACACCAAGTACTTTTCTAACCCCAATTTCTCGCATTCTAAAAGTGATATTGAATGCGATCATGGCAAAGAGACCAAAAAGCGAAACAGCAATTATCAATGTCGTTACCCCATTTATTATTGTAGTCAATCTTTGAATACGGTGATACTTCATTGCATATGCATCGTCTAGGAAACTTGAAGTCATTACAGAATTTTTATATACACTCGCATAAGCCATTTCCAAAGACTTAAGACCTTCCTTCATGCCATCTTTATCGAGCCGAACCAATAAATTCTGTCGGGGCGTTATTAACTTCTTTGTTGGCAGGATAATTAATGGCCGAACTGGCGACGATGGCCCTTTTAAGAAGACATCTTCAATTACCCCTAAAACTCGTTTATTCACTTTCCCTTGCCCATACATTTCAACTTGGATCAATGTGCCAACTGCTTGTTCTAACTCAAGCTTATTAGCTAACAATTCATTAATTATAACACCTTCTGAAAAGTCAGTAGAAATTGCTGGGTCTATGTTTCTGCCTTGAAGCAGGTTAATCTCAAGGGTAGAAATAAAAGTTTCGTTCGTTTCAAAACTATCGGCATAACGCACTTTCTTATCACCAAAAAAGACATTATTCGCTCCTGCTGATCCAGTCGGAAGTGGCCCAACAGTGGTCCCTAAAACTCCGGAGTTCATATTTACCTGATTCAAAAATCTTTGAGCTTCGGCTTCATTTTTATTAGGAAAAGGAATTGAAACGACTTGATCTTTTGAAAAGCCAAGATCATAATTAAAGTAATGCCCCAGCTGTCCGTTCATAATTGACATTATGGTAATAAGAAATGCACAAAGGGTGAATTGAAACCAGAGTAAAACTCTAAAAAGCGTTTTACTCCTAGCATTACCCATCATGCGAGTTTTCAATATTTTACTTGGCTCAAAACGGGACAAAAAGAATGCTGGATAAATCCCAGCGAATAGTCCCGAAAGCACTGCATACCCTATTAATAGCACTATCTGCCCAGGTTTAAGATAGTTTATACTAAGCGTTACCCCCATAAGCTCAGATACGGATGGCATTAATAGTTCCAGCACTATAATTGCCACCACAAGGCTGATCAACGAAAAGATGATTGATTCAGTAAGGAACTGTGCGATGAGTTGCCTTGGTAAAGCACCATTTACTTTCCTAATACCCACTTCCTTGGCCCTTTGAATGGCTCTAGAAACGGCCATATTCACATAATTAGTTAGCGCAATGATCATTAGAATGGCGGCTAAAACACCACATATTAACATAGCATCTTTGTTGGCCCCCAACCCTTTGTTACGATTGTTCATTGAAGCTCCACTTTCTGACCAATCCCAATAAGAGTCAGTAAATGCGGTAAGACCAATTTTACCTGTATACATCCCACCTTCGGTCACATTTTTTCTATATACGGTCTCCAAACGTGCTATTAATTCTTCATCACTTGTGCTCCCATCTGTTTTTAGGTAAACGAAGTAAGTATTCATATCCCATGACTGTAAAGCTTCTAATGAGTGCTTTACCGATAATGGAATAACAATGTGTGGTTGGAACTGAGAATTGTCCGGGAAATCATTGAGAACCGCTTTCACAACAAATTCCCCTTGCGTTTCAATATTTAGGGACTTACCGACCGCATTTTCATCATTAAAGTACTTTAAGGCGGTCTTTTTCGATATCACGACACTTTTTGGATCGTCTAATGCTCCTTCCAAAGAACCATAGGCAGCACTAAAAGAAAATACATCAAAAAATGAATTCTGAAATTGATAGTATTGCTCGCTAATGGCTTGATTTTCCGCATTGATGACTTTTAAATTTCCAACGCCTGACGATGTCGTTGTCACGTCATCAATACCTGGTGCTTCTTTTTCAATAGCATCGGCAAATACAGCTGGTGCAAATACATTATAGCGTCCACCATACTTATCGGAATACTTAAGTTTTAAAATTTTTATATCCTCTACATCATTATGAAATTTATCATAAGAGAGCTCATAATTGATATATAAAGCCACAATGATAAAGCCCATCATAGCCGATGACAGGCCAATAATATTCGTAATCGTGTAAACCCTGTTCTTGCGAATATTACGTAAGGCAACCTTCAGATAATTTCTCCACATTTTAGTTTTCTCTTAAGGTTTCAACTGGGTTTTTTCTAGTAAACTTGAGCATACAGAAATAAATAGTAATGAGTCCAAGCAACGACATCCCGATCACCACCTGCAATGGAATTAAGGTGGTCAGATCAATCCTATGTGTAAATTCATTAAGCCATTGATCTCCCAGAAACCACGCTAATGGCACGCCTATTAAAAGGGCTAATAACATGGTGTATTTGAATTGCTTCGATATGGCTCCGAAAATATCTTTAAAATGCGCACCCAATATTTTCCGTATACCTAGCTCTTTTACTCTAGACTGAATACTAAGGCTTGTCATTCCGAAAAGCCCGAAGAATGATATGGCTACACTGACTACTGTGAAAAACAAAAGTGTATTTCCCGAAGCTTTATCCTTAGCAAGGATTCTTTCATAGTCGTCGTTCATTGAAGCATACTCGAATGGCTCGTCCTTTATAATTGAATCCCAAATTTGATTAATACTTGTAATTGCTTGGGCTGTATTGTTTCCTGAAAGCTTTATACAAGCCCTAAAAAGTCTTCTTTTATTTCTATAGAAAATGATTGGTTTGTCCTTATCCCTGAGGGTACCGGACTGAAAATCTTTAATAACCCCTATGACATTTAGCTTTCGCTCATATTTATCTTTTCCATTTGTAATAGAAGGTAGGTTATCAAAGTCTTGAATACCCATAATTTTAGCGGCAGACTCATTCAGAATGACTGAATTATCATCAGTCGTCAATTCATCATTCAGGTTACGACCAGCGAGTAATGTAATTCCCATAGACGGAATAAACTGATCATCGATACTCATGTGGAACATCCGTACTGTTTCATCTTCTGGTAGACCTGGCCAGTAATATCCTGTACTAGAATTGAAGATGTTGATCACGTTGCTATCGGTAAACGCTACTGACTCGACTAAGGGCTCTTTCTCGAGTTCATTGACAAACGCTTTGCGAATCTCAGGAGTAGCTAAGTCGACAGAAACCATGGTATCTCTCTGAAAACCAGGATCTTTTACTTGCATAAAACTTACTTGATTGTATACGACTAAGGCTATAATGCCGATAGAGAGCGTAATGGTAAACTGTAAGACCAGCAGCACTTTACTTAAGCCAACTTTTGAGGTTCCGACGTTAATTCTTCCCTTAAGAGAGTCTACAGGCTTAAATTTTGAAATGATTAGCGCAGGATAAAAACCGGACCCTATCACCAAGAAGAACCACAAGAGCACCACGAATGAACAGAAATTATAGTAACCAAAAGCGCCTATCATAGCATTAAGGTTAAAGCTCAAACCAGTCATTGAAGTGATGGATTCATCGAATACCTCAACCAAAATAACACTGAGTATCAACCCAATTGAGACTTGCATGGCCGATTCCGTCATAAATTGAATCATCAAGCTTTTTCTTGATGCACCAATAGTCTTTCTGATACCAATTTCTTTTGCGCGTTCCAAAGAACGGGCTGTTGACATGTTGAAAAAGTTAATACAGACCAATAGAATAATGAGCAAGCCAATTCCAGAAAGAATGTACATATTGGACTTACTTACTTGCCCCGGTATATCGCCAAATGCCGTAAAGTCTTGCATATGAATGTTTGTTACAGGCTGTAATTGCAGTTTATAACCGCTCATATCAAAGTCGCTGTTCTCCACGACAATATCCGCAATACGCTCATCGATAAGCCCTGCACTTACATCATTTATAAGCCTAACATAGGTGAAGCAATTAGAGTTGCTCCACTCCTGCGAAAGGGGTTTCCTACTACCTTTTTTTAGTACATCAATGCTGATTAAATAGTCTGGCCGAAAATGATTATTCGGCTTAACTGTATTAAAAACTCCCCTTACTACTAGCCTTACAGGCTCTTCTTCAAACCAAGTGTCGATTTTAATCTCTTGGCCAACAGCCGATTCGTTTGGAAAATATTTCTGACTTAATTCTTCAGATATCAAGATTGTCCCGTTGGTTTTCAGGGCTTGCTCTCCTTCTCCCTTGTGTATCGCAATAGAAAGGATATCCAACAGTTCTGGGTCGGCATAATAGCCATTTCTTTCTCGAATTAATTCCTCATCGACACGAAAAACTAGAGGCCCTGTTCGTTGAGCTCGTGCTGCTTGAGCAACTTGATCTACCTGAGTATCTAAATAAGGCTTAATGGCAGTTGGTACAATTACTCCTTGCTCGTTATTATCTCTAACACTGGTAACTCTAAAAACAGACTCATGCTCTTTGATCTGCCTGTCAAAACTGAATTCATAAATCAAATAAGTACCAATAAACAGGGCGCATAAAAGTCCGAAGGTCAAACTCGTAATGTTGACGATTGAAAAGAGTCTTCTCTTAACTAAATTTCTTAAGGCACTTTTAATATTCTTATTCATAATGAAGATCGTTGATAGGGTTTCTTCTGGCAGACTGAATAGTGATTGAAGACACGATGAACCAGGCTATTAAAAAAGTAAATACCACAGGTATCGCAAATAGTGCAAATGTGATCTCAATGCGGTTAATATAGTCTTCTAGAAATCGCTCTATAATGAAGTAAGCGATCGGAATGGCGATAAAAATCGATAGGATTAACAGTCTTGTGAACCCTTGGTTTAACATGAAAAGCAAAGTTGCCACTGGTGCTCCCAACACTTTCCTTATACTAATTTCTTTACGTCTTTGCGTAGCGGAGAAGCTTACTAAACCCAAAAGCCCTAAAACGGCAACGGCTATAGCCAAAATGGATGAATAATTGAGCGTTTTAGACCATAAGGCTTCTTTCTTATACAAATTCTGGTTTTCGGCGTCTACAAAACTGATTGCAGTTGGCTCATACGGCAGAATATCTTTCCATTGATCATTGACTGATTGAAGTACAGTAGAGAGTTTTCCGGCATCATATCTGACATAGACATTGTTAACGACATAGCGATTACCTAAATGACTCTCTGCAGTGAGAATGATCGAGTTAATTTTAGATTTGGCGGAATAAACCTGAATGTCCTTAATGACTCCTACAACACGGTATTTGCCATCATAAATCGTTTTTCCAATCGGATCTTCAAACCCAAGGGTAGTTACTAAAGATTCATTAATCAAAACGGCAATAGAAGGGCTGTTTTCATTTGGTTTTGCCACATCAGCACGGTCAAAAGCCCTACCAGCAACCAAATCAATTTCTAATGTTTTTAAATAATCTGGGTCGGCATTGCTTGTTGTTACAAGGACTTTCTCACCGTCCTTATCTTCTAAATAAAGGGCCTCAGCAAAACTACCGGCCGCTCCTATTTCAAGAATATTGGGATCCTTTTCCAGTTCATTTTTAAATCTTTCATAAATAGCTTTAGAGCCATCCGCCGGAATTGTCAGTTTAATAAGATTTTCATCATTATATCCTTTCTCTTTATTAATAAGGAACATGTGTTGCTTATTAATAGTAACCGTCACGATGATGAAAATGATAGCGATTAGAAATTGAAAAGTAACCATCGACTTAGTCAGCATTCGCTTTCCCCCCACACTTATTCCACCCTTAAATACGCGCGTTACCTTAAGCCGAGAAAGAAACAACGATGGGTAAATTACCGATAGCATCGACGCTATTAGGACACAAACAAAGCATGCGGCTAAAATGAACTTATCTTGCGTTAGACCACGATTAAACTGTTTATCAATAATAGTTTCGAAGGCTGGCAATGCCAATTCAGCTAAAATAATGCCCAGCACAAAAGAGATCAGACACAGTATACTTGCCTCAAAAAGAAATTGAGAAATCAGTTGTTTTTTACCTGCACCTATTGTCTTTCTAACGCCTACTTCTTTGGCCCGTTTTATAGAGTTTACGAAAGTAAGATTGGCGAAATTAAAACATGCAATGATCAAGATAAGGAGTGCTATACCTGAAAGAATATAAGACTGACTGAGTACGTTTTTACCATTACTACCTTCAAAATGAACATCCTTTAGCGGCAATAGTCCGTTGCTGTTAGCCCTAGCCATAGGACCAGTTCCATCAGCTTCAGGGTTTCGTGAATCCCTCACATTTTTCATTTTCGCTACAACACTATTAAGGTCCGACTCATCTTCAAGTAATACGAAAGATGTAATTGGAGTAATGAACCAAACGCTCATCGACCATTCGTCTTTAATTGTTTTTAGCTTGTTCCAAGACAAGAGCATCTCGAATGTGAAACTAGAGTTAGAAGGATGGTCTTTAATTACGGCACTGACTACAAAATCTTCGAACCCTTTACCTGCATCTATCCTTAAAGTGCGCCCCACGGCCTTGGCATTTCCGAAGTATTTATTCGCGGCACTTTCAGTAAGCACCAAAGATTCCAGGTTTGCTAACGCCTCGTCAAATGCACCATCAACTAACTCAAAGTCAAACACTTCAAATAGTGATTTTTCAGCAAAGGTTAGTCGTTTCTCATCAAGATACTCTTCCCCAACATTAACAGTGGCTCCTTCGTTTCTTAAACGAACGATAGACTTTATTTCAGGTATTTCCTCTGCAAAAGCTTTAGCTTCTGGGTAAGAGCTCGCATGCATTACACGTTCTTCTCCCTGAAAAGTAGCAATGGTTGAAAGTCTATAAATGTTCTCTTTATTCTTATGCCAACTATCATAAGTCAGTTCGTCCTTTACAAACATGCTGATCAGCAAACAGCCGGCTATACCAATGGCCAAACCAAAAATATTGATAGCGGCATAAGCTTTATTTCTTGAAAGATTTCGAACTGCAGACTTAAGGTAACTTTTCAACATAATTTATTCGCTTCTTAATGAGTTGATGGGGTTTGTTTTGGCTGCTTTAAAGGATATTAATACTACTGTGAGCCATGCGATTGCCAATGACAATGCCATTACTATAAATAATTCAATGCCTGAAAAGTCGACATGATAGACAAACCCTTCTAGCCATTGGCTCATCAAATAATAGGCGATTGGAGCCATTATAATCATGGCTAAAAGCGGTAATACAAGTGATTTAATGGTAAATTTTACGAGTATATGTTCAAGGCTAGCCCCTAACACTTTTCTTATCCCTATCTCCTTAATGCTTCTTTGTGCGTTGATAGAGGTTAGGCCAAATAAACCTAAACATGAAATAGCTATGGCGATTAGGCCAAAAATGGTAGCCAAGTTTTTAATGAGCAACTCACTCTGATACATGCGCTCATGTTCGGCATCCAAAAACTTATATTCGAAAAGGTAACCTGGCATAAAATCGGCGTATGTTTCCTCTAATTTCTTTAGTGCATTGCCTTCCTGACCTGGAGCGATTTTAATAGTTACATAGTCACTATTTTCTGGATAATTGACGATGATGAGTGGTTGGATTTCTTCATAAACTGAGGCAATATGAAAGTCCTTTATAACCCCTATAATCTTGGTATCCACCCCCCAGAAGTTTACCGCCATGCCAACTGGTTCTTCTACATTCATGCCACGGACTGTGGCTTCGTTAACTAGAATCCCCAAATTGTCACTTTCTATTTCTGACGAGAAATTTCTTCCTTCCACAATTTCAAGGTTCATGGTAGGCACAAAGTCTTCCTCTGAGAAGAAAAGCCTAAAACTGGTTTTATCTACCAGCGGATCTTTTCCTTCCCATTCAAAGTTACCTGTTGCTGAGCCTATATTAAGTGGACTACCGGCTACGACTGTGGTAGAGAGAATACTTGGACTTTTGAGGAGTTCTGCTTTAAAACTGTCAAATCGTTCTAGGAGATCACCATGGTTATAAAGCATAACCACCCCCTCTTTATCTATGTTTCCCTTACCATTTAGAATAAATTCTACCTGATTGTTGACCACCCAAGTGGCAAATATTAAGATACCTGCTATTACAAACTGAAAAAGCACTAGCCCTTTTCTGATGACTCTTCCGGTGCCGGAAGTTCCTTTAACATCAACTTTTCCCTTAAGGGCTTTTACAACCCTAAAACCTGACAAAACTAATGCAGGATATACACCTGATATAATCATTGTGAAAATGGCTAAACCAGCCAAAATGAATAGTAGACTACCATCAAGCCAATTAAGAGAAATAAATTTACCGGTTAGGTCATTGAATGGACTGATTAATACTTCTACTGCGACAATGGAAAGGAGAAAAGAGAAAAAAACAATTAATCCCGATTCTGTAAAGAACTGTTTAATCAGTTCAAACCTAGAGGCACCATTTACTTTTCTAACCCCTACTTCTTTTACGCGTTTAAAGGCATCGGCTACCGAAAGATTGATAAAGTTAATACAGGCAATGAAGATGATGAAAACCCCTATTAGGCTTAATAAGCGAACATATTCTATTCTTCCACCACTTTGAACACCATTTTCATAATTGCTTTTCAGATAGATATCATCGAAAGGCTTAAGGAATAATTCTCTGGTGTCTCCTTCGTTATTCTTTTTAAGAAGATCGCTAATTTTATCAGTAACCAGCTCATTATCAGCATTCGGAGCAAGTTTAACATAAGTGGCAATTCCTGAATTACCCCATTTCATGATCCAGTCATTCTCTTTTATCCAGTGTTCCATAGAAATGGCAAAACTGAATTCAAAACGACTATTTTTTGGTGGATCAGAGACAACAGCTCTTACGATAGCATCACGGTTATTGTCAATCTTAACCATTTCGCCGATCACGTCAGTTCTCTTGAACAGCCTTAAAGCCATACTTTCCGTAAGCATAATGTCTCCTCCTGTGGCCAACGTTTCTTCTGTGATTCGACCTTCAATCAAAGGATAACTAAAGACTTGAAAAAACTCCTCATCGGCCAAAAGCCCAGTTTGCTTAATACTGATATCTCCAACAGTTAACTGATGGTCTCTTTCATCTACCCGAAGGGCTTTCTCCACTTCAGGAAAATCGCTATCAAGTACATTTTTAATTATTCCATTTTGATTCCAGCCAGTACTAATCTCTCCATTATCACTGTAGTTATTGGACATCACCATGTGTATGCGCTCACTTTCACTATGAAATCCATCATAGTTAATCTCATCGTTTACCCATAGAAAAATCAGCAAGCTGGTAGTTAAGCCTACCATCAACCCAAAGACATTGATCAAGGTGAATTCCCTTTTCTTTACTAGGTTTCTGAATGCTATTTTAAAATTGTTCTTAAACATGATTCTATTCGTTTCTTAATACATCCACAGGGTTCTTTTGAGCATTTTTATGTCCATGGAGGGAAAGTACAAGCACTGTTGAGAGAAGCACTACGACGCTGGATACAATGAAAAAAGTGCTTAGGTTATTAACACGATATGGAAACCCGTCTAACCAACCAGAGATCAACTCATAGGTGACTGGAATTGAGATTAATAAAGAGATCAGCACCAAACCTATAAACCGACTGTTCGATAGTTTCATAAGGTTCAAGTAACCAGCCCCTAACACCTTCCTAATGCTCAATTCGCGTTCTCTGAATTTACTTTCAAAAGTGGCAATTGTGAATAGGCCGAGGAAAGCAATAATAACGAGCATTGCGGTTAAACCATTAAAAATAGTGATCAGCGTCTGCTCCCTTTTAAATGCGTTAGTATAAAAAGTGGCTAATTCAGAAGTTTGTAATGGTTTTTCAATACCCAGATCTTTCCACAATTTTTCAAGTTGAGCCATCACCACATCCTTTTCTCCCGCAAGAAACTTGAATTGAAGGTTTCTGATATTAGACTTATCAGTAGTCAAGATCACAGGAGCAATTTTTGACTTTACACTAGCCACATGAAAGTCCTTGACGACACCCACGATTTCAAAACGGTCGACTTTTTTCCCAATAATATCCTCAACCCCAATCATCTTCGCGGCGGTCTCGTTGATAATAGCTGCGTTTTCCAGTCTAGATTCCGGGATATCTGCAAAACTTTGACCTTTCACCAATTCGACCTCCATTACTTCATGAAAATTGAAGTCAACTGGTCCATTTCGAAACAAGGCTTGAGTTTCTTTTCCATCTTTTTTAACCGGTAAATACATTGCCATCAGGCTAGCAGGTAAAGAGGATCCTGTAACTGCCGAAATTTGAGGTATTCTGTCTAACTCCGATTTTAGCTGATCATATTTTTGCCCAAATCCATTTTCATACAAACCGATATTATATACGTTCTCAGTATTGTAACCAATATCCTTATTGATCATAAACTTCGCTTGTCCACGAATAATGAGTGCGCTCGAGAGCAGTCCGGCACAGATTACAAACTGAAAACCTACAATCAGCTTTCTCAGCAAGGGCTTGCTCATATTTGGCAAATTCCCTTTTAAGAGGCTTGAAATATTGAAAGATGAAGAAATAAGGGCCGGATAAACTCCTGAAATAACAATGACTAGTACTAAAGCAGATACAGGCAAAACAAGTAAATCAGGCTGCACAGCAAACGACAATTCTAGCCGTTTCCCAAGTAATACGTTTAAATCAGGTAAGGTCAACTCAACAGCAATTAATGCGGCTATAAGTGATATAATGGATACAAGTACAGTTTCACCAATGGACAGGGCAATTAGCCTAATTTTACTAGCCCCAAGGACTTTCCTAACCGCCATGTCTTTAGTTCGTGCAAAAGAGCCAGCTATTTTTAAGTTCACATAGTTGAAGCAGGCTACTAAAAAGATAAGTGCCCCTACAATAGAAAAAACGTAAACGTACTTCTTGTTACCCCCAAAAATCCCGCTTTTTCTTTCGTTGGCACGGCCATCCAAATAGAGATCACTGAATAAATCATAACTCATTTTACGAACATCCTCGTTGGTCGTATTTCGTGTATATATATCTACTAATTCGTTCGTCAAATCCTCTATTGAGTAATTTTCACGCATTAGCACATAATCTTTCCCCCAGCTAAATTGCCATTCGCCCTTATAACTTGAATATGGTTGAGCGTTCATGTCAGCGAATATTATTAAGTCGAATCGAAGATGGGAATTGCTAGGAATGGATTTTAAAACACCAGAAACACTGAATGTTCCTTTGTCTTTAAGCGTTATGAACTTGCCTATAGGATTCTCTTTCCCGAAATGCTTCTCCGCTACCTCGGAAGATATGACAACATCTTTTGGATCGTCAAGCGCGGTTTCTTGATCCCCTAATTTGAGATCAAAATCGAAAACATCGAAAAAAGACGGTTCAGCTGCATATATCAGACGTGATTCAAATGACTCTCCATCTACTTCATATGATTTAAAAAACGAAAATTTGTCTGTAACAGCTGCAGCCAAGTTTACTATAGCTTCCACACCCGGGCTCTCGTTCAATAAAGCGTCGTGTAAGCCAAATGGTGCATTGTTATAGCTTACTCCACTTTCCACCTCCAAACTAAGGGCAGGTATGTAAATTCTATCCGAATTCTCATGCCATTTGTCATGAGTCAATTCATCTCTTACGTAAAGTGATGACACAAGAAAACAGAACATCCCTAGCGTCAAGCCAAGGATATTTACCGCTGAGAATAGTTTATCTCGTTTTAATGAATTCAGTCCGTTTTTAAGTAATCTCATGTGCTTTTGATTAGTCGTTTCTAAGGATATTGGCAGGGTTCTTTTGGGTATTGAAATAGCTGTGAACTCCTAGAATAATAGCCGCCAACAATAAGACAGCCCCACTTGCTATAACAAAGTATGGCGCAACACTATTGATCCTATACGGGAAAGAAGCTAGCCATTCATTAATCAGTAAATAAGATACTGGAATTGAAACCGCTATGGCTACAAGGATTAACCAAGTAAACTTCTTATTCAACACTTTTATTAAGCTTAAATAACTTGCACCCAATACTTTGCGAATGCTCATTTCTTTCTCTCGCAGTTGATTTTCGAAGGTCGATAGGGCAAACAAACCTAAAAACGCAACAACCATTAAAAGACCAGTAAGTAGGTCGAATATATTTACCAAGCTCTCTTCTCTCGAATAGGAATCGGCGAAGTAGTCTTCCACTTCTACAAGTTCGAAAGCCTTTTCAGTACCAAAACCTTCAACTACCTCCCTAACCTGAGCAATAACGGCTTCTCTATTACCCTCTTTAAATTTGAACTGTAGATTTCTAATCTGATCCATTTGATTATCAATCAAGATTGGCCCAATCTCAGACTTTCCAGAACTGTAATGAAAGTCTTTCACAACACCTACGACTATCTTTCCAGTAATCAATTCTTTTCCGATAGGATCATCTTCCCACCCAAGGCGTTTTAACGCTGTTTCATTAATTATGGAAGCAGTCTTAAGTTCAGACTCCGTTAAACCGTCAAAACCGCTCCCATGTACGAACTCTAAACCAAACACATCATTGAAGTCAGCATCAGCAGCACCATAATAACAGCTTAAATCTACTTTTTCATCCCCCTGCTCAACGCTTAGCATGATGATGGAATTAAGGTTCGGCAATGGAGAACCAGTTACTTGTTCAATTTGAGGGATTCGTTCAAACTCACTCCTAGCTTCGGCATAACGCTCGAAAAGACCTGCTTCCGTTAGGTTCAAGCTTAAGATGTTCTCCTCATTATAGCCAAGGTCCATATTGATTAAATATCTCGCCTGACCTCTTATGATTAAGGCACTTGACAATAACCCAACACAGATAAGAAATTGAAACACGATAAGCCCTTTTCTCATCAGGGCTTTCGACGACTTAGGGCTACTGCCTCTTAATATTGAAGACAGGTTAAATCCAGAAACTGTTAAGGCAGGGTATAAACCTGAAATAAGAACTACTAATGCTAAAACTGTAATGGGGATCCATAGTACTTCCGGAGAACCTATAAAGTCCAAGGCCAATTGTTTATCGAGGATACCGTTGATAGCCGGTAAAGTAAATTCTACCGACACTAAAGCTATAATTATAGACAATAGGGATAGAAATAAGGTCTCTCCCATTTGTAGAAGTACTAATCTTGTTCTTGTCGCACCTATAATCTTCCTAATCGCTACGTCTTTAGAGCGAGCAAATGATCTGGCGGTTGTGAGGTTGATATAATTGAAACATGCCACGATCAATAGTAAGCCTCCTATTAACGAGAAGATGTAAATGTACTTTACTTGACCTCCGAAAAGGTTGCTACCAGCGCTTCGCATGGTACTTTCTCCCATATAGAGGTCAGTAAATTTGTTATAGACATATTTCCCAAGTAATTCCGAACTATCTCTTGCGGCGATTACACGTTTGGTATCTTCTAAAAGGTTATCGGGCGAATAATCTGGTCGAATTAAGATGTAATTTAATCCTGCACCGGTTCTCCAGTCATTATAGTTAAAATCATAAGGGGCAACTTTTGGGTTGATTAAAGTCAAAAAATCGAATTGAAGATGTGAATTTGCTGGAATTGGTTTGAGTACACCGGTAATTTTGAAAGTACCCTTGCTCAAAACGTCTATAAATTCCCCGATCGGATTTTGACCTGGAAAGTGTTTTTTTGCCATTTTATCCGAAAGAATAATTTCGTCAGTAGATGAAAGTATCGTTTCCTCATTGCCTTGTTTTAATTCGAAATCGAATACGGAAAATAAAGAAGGCTGGGTATAGAAGAACTCGTTGGATTCGTATTCTTCATCTTTGATCGAATACCTTATTGTTTGTGCCAAACTGATATTCACCGCATCTATAACACCTGGCAGATCCTCTATCATCGCCTCACCCAGTCTTACGGGTGGAAATAAGTTAAACGAAACTGGCCCTCCGCCAAAACTCATTTCAATTTTAGGCATATAGATTTGTTCTCCTTGAGAATGCCAATTGTCATGGGTGATCTCATCCTTCACATAAAGTGTTGTAATCAGAAAACAATACATCCCTAGTGTCAAACCAATGATGTTGACAGCAGCAAAAAACCTTTCTCTCTTAAGGCTCTTCAATCCTGACTTATAAAATCTGCGGAAACTGTTCATGTTGAATTTAAGTTTTGCTTTGGACTTTCGACAATTACATTCCAAGCACCATACCAAACTTAATTAGCTATATATCAACACTTTAATTATTGCTTCTTTAAAGCAAACATCCGCCAGCGAACTCTACTGACCGCTTGCGGACGCTAATCTTTTATTGGTCTACCCGTAAGGAGTTGACAGGGTTGACTCTAGCTGATTTATAGGATTGGAAAACGAGTATTCCCCAGACGACTAACATCAAAGCGACTAAAGGCACAAAAAGTATAATACCATTTAGAGCGATATGATAGGCAAATTCGGAAAGCCAATCATTCATGATATAGTAGACTAAAGGAAGCGTAATTAAAGCTACAAGGGCCATTAATTTCGTAATACTATTGTTCAGTATCCAGATGATATGTCCAATACTTGCGCCTAGAATTTTACGAATACCGATCTCTTTTATGCGCTGTTCCGCAATGAAAATTGATAGACCAAATATTCCCAATCCCGCTACAAAAATGGCTAGTAAACTGAAGGTAGAAAACACATCTGACAGCTTCTTTTCTTGCGCGTATTTTTCGGCAAAATGATCGTCTAGAAATTGAAATTCAAATGGATAATCTTTAGAATAAGACTCAAAAACGCCTTGAATATGCTTTAAGCTATTCTTAACATCAGCTCCATTCAATTTGATATATACTTGACTGAAGCCTTTGGTACTCGTTAACATTACCGCTGGTTCTATCATTTTCTTAGCAGAACCAAATACAAAATCATTGACAATACCCGTGATGGGCGCACCAAATAGTTTTTCATTTAAAGGATCATTCCATCCAAACTTTTCAGCAGCGGCAGTATTTACAAACATGGCTTTTTTAGCAGCACTTTCATCAAGTTTATAAAATGGCTCTCCTACCTCCATTCCTATGCCCATTGTTTCGAGAAACCCTGTTTCTACCGTCATGTAATTGATAGTCTGACTTTCTTCAAACCCCTCAATATCTACAAAGAGGTTCATGTTGCCTTTAAAAACCGAATAAGAAACTCCTGAAGCAGCCGTAATTGAAGCATTTTTGAGAATCTGGTCTTTGAAGATGCTGTAGTTGTCTTTTAGGTTCTGATCTCTAATCGGAACACCGACGATTTGATCTTTATCAAAACCTAAATCGATGTTTTGCATATAATTAAACTGGCTATAAACGATGGTAGTCACTCCGATTAGGCCAAGGCAAACAAAAAATTGAAAACCCACCAGTACCTTTCTAAATGACGCACCTTTTCTTCCTTTAGAAACACTTCCTGAAAGTACCTGAACAGGATTGAATTTGGACAGGTAAAGTGATGGATAAACACCGGATAATAACCCTATCGAAAGAATAAAGGCAATCAGGATCAAGTAAGTATCTACTGAATCATAGGCTATAAAGAGTTCTTTACCAATGAAAGAATTTAGTGAGGGCAATGCCACCTCTGCAATACATACAGCCACTAAGAGTGATATTCCGGCCATTAAAAATGACTCTAGGAAGAACTGTAACATAATCTGCCCTCTATAACCTCCTACTGTTTTTCTAATCCCTACTTCTTTTGCCCTTTTAGCATGTCGGGCAGTGGCCATATTCATGTAATTAATAATGGCTACCCCAAGAATGATGAAAGCAATGATCAGATACAATTGAGCATTTGACTCTTCACCTTTTCGATCGAAATAAGCGTTATTAAACTCAGAAAAATAGATATCCTCGACCGGAAATAATTTAACGATATCAGATGACCTATGTGGACGCAAGGCTTCTTGAAATTTTAGAGCAATTTCTTCTGGATCGAAATTGCCTTCTTTCAGCTTAATGTATAAGGGAAATGCAGATACTACACCCCAATCCAGCACTGATCTAAACTCTTTTCCTAAGACAGAATTTCCCTTACCAAAGGCATTGCCCATAGCCTTATCGGCATTTGCGAATGCCATCAGGTAGTCGAAGCCCAAATGTGTATTATCTTGAATATCTTGGAATACCCCGGAAACAACTAGTTTCCCAAAATCTACGACTTCTAATTCTTTAGAAATGGCGTTCTCAACACTTCCAAAAAGCCGAATGGCTGCGCTTTTAGATATAGCAATATTCTCTGTAGATGCTAAAATATTAGTTGAAGAACCACTCAATAAGTCGATTGAAAAGAAATCAAAAACGGTTTCATCAGCATAGTAAATCTTGTCTACAGGAAATTTATCACCTGCTTTTGTTTTAACTACCTTATTGTTCATTCTGCCAAAGCGGATCGTTTCTTCTACTTGAGGAACCATCTCTTTAAAAAGAGGACCCGTTGGTGCCATTGTTTGAACCGCAAATGAGTTCCTAGTGCTTGCCGTATCTTTTAACAATACTTGAAACATGCGATCCTTATCGGCATGATATTCATCATAGCTAAATTCGTTTTTCACAAATAGTGTCAGCATGATAAAACAGGCCATACCCACCGATAGGCCAAGGATATTGAGAAGACTATATGATTTGTTCTTCCAAAAGAACCTAAACGTTGTTTTTATGTAGTTTATGAGCATGACCGCGGTTTAAGAATTGACTTTTTTAATTAAGCATTTGCGGAGCGACTAAACTGCCACATCCGCAAATGCATGCATGTTTATTAGTACTATTCTGTTCTTAAAGCATTGACAGGATTGGCCTTGGCCGACTTATAAGCTTGATAAAGTAAAATGCTCCACAGTACTGCTAAAAGGGTGAATAAAGGCAAAATAAAATGTACTGGATTTAGATCTATTCTAAAGGCAAAATCGTCTAACCAGCCACTACTGAAGTGAAATACTAAAGGAATAACAATCAAAGCAACCAGTAAGACAAGTGCAGTAATACCACTATTCAATAACCAGATTACTTGACCAATTTTTGCACCTAGTACTTTTCTGATACCTATTTCTTTTACTCTAGATTCTGCAATGAAAATCGACAGACCAAGGATTCCTAAACCAGCGATGAAGATTGTCAAAATACTAAACAGACCAAAAACCTGACTCAAGCGTTTTTCTTCTTCATATTTCATGGCAAAAACATCATCAAGAAACTGATATTCGAAAAGATACTCGGAATCGAAGGCGACAAGCGATTTCTCTATATCAGCTAGTCCGGCCTTGATATTACCGTTTAGCCTCATGTATAAATAACTGTCTGCATCGCTAGCCTGAGTAATGACAACTGGTTTGATTTCTTCTTTTGCAGATTCGAAAATGAAATCTTTTACTATGCCTACTACTTTATTGGTTCCTAAAACACTTTTACCAATAAGGCTGTCCACTTTCATTTTTCGAACAAAAGCTTCGTTAACTAAAACCTTCTTAGCGCGTTCACTTTCAGGTAAGTCAGCAAATAATTGACCTTCCGAAATCTGCACGTCTAATAAATCCATCAAACCAGATTCAACAGTCATCAGGCTACTATTGATTTTTTCGCCGTCTACCGTCACGTTAATACTTACCGCACCATCGCTTAAAGGACTAATATTGGCTGCTTTCACAAAATCAACATGAGGTGACTTAGCTATTTCTGCTTTAATACTTTTTACTGATTTTGGCAATTGATCTCCTGAAAGTGAAACCACCATTACTTGCTCTGTGTCAATACCCAAATCAAGATTATTCATAAACTGATATTGGGAATAAAGAATGTATGTGGCTGACATAAGTCCCAAACAGATAGCAAACTGAACGCCGACCAATACTTTTCTAAAAACACTTTTATCTCGCCCGCCATTAGACTGTGTAAGGCTTTGTTTAGCGCTAAACCTTGATAGATAGAAGGCTGGATAGATTCCAGAAACTGTACCTATGAAAAGGACTGTACCTATAAGAAACAGGTATGTCTCAAAGGCTGCGAAATCGACATCTATCAGTTTACCAGTATAAGAATTGAAATATGGCATGGCTATTTCCGCAAACACGACACCTATAATCATGGCAAAAAATGTAACGGTAATCGATTCAATTAAGAATTGAAAAATCAGCTGATTTCTATGCCCACCAATTGTTTTACGAACGCCTACCTCCTTTGCCCTTTTGGAAAATCTAGCTGTAGATAGGTTCATATAATTGACAATGGCGATTAATAGTAACACCATTCCAACACTGATAAAGAGGTTTAGCTCCTTGCGATCTCCCGCAGACTTAAAATATCCTTTATAGCCGTCGTACAAATAGATATCGTCTATTCTGACATATTCTGCCTCTTTTTGGCCAATGTGCGGCTGAAAAACGTTTTGCGTTTTTTCTGCAAGGTCTTTTAGATCTCTTTTGCCGTCTAACATAACGAATGTGGTAAACGCACTCAACTCACCCCAATTAAAAGCGTCAATATTGATCACAAATGGTGCCCCGTAAAACACCAAATCGTTTACTAAATCAAAAGAAATAAGGGAGTTGAAGGCTAAATGAGAGTTTTCAGGCATGTCTTTGTAGACTCCAATCACTTGGAACTCTTCTAAATCATCAGCTTTTAAAGTTTTTCCAATGGCGTCATCTACATCACCATATAATCTCATGGCTTCTGTCTCTGATAAAAGCATATCACTTTTGGCAAATGTATTTCTTGGTGCCACACCAGCAATAATATCGATGTCGAACATCTCGAAGGAGCTGGCATCTGTGAAGTATATACTTTCTAGCTTGAAAGATTTGTCGTCTGTTACGAACGTAAGTTTAGGTCCAGAGCCGAAACGCGTGAAATTGGTTACTTCAGGAATTCCCTCCAAAATAGCTGGCCCCATAGGTGCTCCAGTGGAATAAGAAAACGGTCCATTGACCAAACTGCTATCAGCTATATACAACTGATATAACTTATCCTTATTAGCATGGAATTCATCATAGTTTGTTTCTCTATTTACAAAGAGAGAAAGCAGGATAAAACAACCGAGACCTAAAGAAAGTCCAAAGACGTTTATTAAAGAATAAATCTTATTACTGCTAAACTGTCTTATGGCGATTCTAAGAAAATTACTAAACATATTTCTAATATTTGATAAGAGCTTTCCAAGCATCGTACCAATTTTAAACACCTGTATATCAACTACTTAAAATCACCAACCTACTATTCCCCATCCGCCAGCGAACTTTACCGTCCGCTGGCGGACGGCTAGATTTGTTTGTATATTAAGCCTTATTATAAATTGTGTCAGCATACAATTTAAGCATTCATACTTATGAACACAGGTCGAATTTTAGTAGTTGATGACAACGAGGATTTACTTAAAGCCGCACGTCTTTTTCTGAAACGTCATTTCGGTCAAATTGACCTTGAAAAAGACCCTACGCTTCTTCCCGATTTATTAAAAAACGAAAGCTATGACGTTATCCTTTTAGACATGAATTTTACGCAAGACGTAAATTCAGGTCAAGAGGGTTTTCATTGGTTAGACAAAATTCTAGAAATAGATCCAGCTGCTGTAGTGGTACTTATTACAGCTTTTGGCTCGGTTGATTTAGCCGTAAGAGCCATCAAAGCTGGGGCTTCTGATTTTGTGATGAAACCTTGGGAAAACGAAAAGCTACTTGCCACTTTAAATTCAGCACTACAACTGAAATCATCTAAAACTCAAATACAGCAGTTAAAAGATCAGCAGGAAATATTGAAAGCTGACTTGGACGAGAAATTCAAAGATATTATTGGGCAGTCTCCCAATATGATTCAAGTGTTCGATACCATAGACCGTGTGGCAGAAACAGATGCTAACCTCTTAGTATTAGGGGAAAATGGTACTGGTAAAGAGTTAATTGCTAGGGCTTTACATAGAAATTCACTCAGGGCAGATAGCCCATTTATCAGTGTAGACTTAGGTGCTATCTCAGAGAGCCTATTCGAATCAGAGTTATTCGGTCATGTGAAAGGTTCATTTACAGATGCCAAAACCGATCGACCTGGTAGATTTGAAATTGCCAATGGAGGAACCTTATTCTTGGATGAAATAGGGAACCTTACCCTTCCATTGCAAGCCAAACTCTTAACCGCAATTCAAAATAAAAGAATCAATCGAGTAGGTTCTAATCGGGTGATTGAAGTAGATATAAGGCTTATTTGTGCTACTAATATGCCTTTATATGAAATGGTGCAGAAAGGTGAGTTTAGGCAAGATTTACTCTATAGAATTAATACCATTGAACTTCGACTACCAGCACTAAAAGAAAGAGTTGAAGACATTCCGGTGTTAGCGGAGCACTATCTTAAGCAATATGCCAAGAAGTACAATAAGGACATTTATAAGTTTAGTGAAGCTGCCATTAAACGTCTAGAGAAATATCAATGGCCAGGCAATGTAAGAGAACTGCAGCACGCTGTAGAAAGGGCGATAATAATGAGCAGAGATAATGTGTTGCAACCAGAAGACTTCTTTTTTAATACGCCTCATCAACCAAAAGACAACAGCGATATTAGTCTGGAGCAGTATAACTTGGAGGATGTTGAAAGAATTTTAATTAGAAAAGTGCTCGCCAAACACAATGGTAATGTGACTCATGCTGCACAAGAATTAGGGCTTACGAGGTCCTCACTATACAGAAGATTAGAAAAGTATGGGCTTTAATAGATTTAGACTTTTTGTCCTTATTCGTGTAATCGTTCTCTTTTTAACGGTCGCCGCGTTTGTTTACCTTATATTCTTTGATAGAAAGTACGTTACCACAGTTGTAACAGGCTTTTTAATCATTTTCGAATTGTTTGAGCTATTCAATTACATTGAAAGTACAAACCAAAAGCTCACTCGTTTTTTCGATGCCATAAAGTACAACGACTTTAATATGAGCTTTACGCATGACAACAAGCTCGGAAAGACCTTTAAAGCATTGAACATTGCCTTTAAAGAGGTGATTGATGCCATTCTCTTAGAAAGACAAAAAAGAGAAGAGTTCTTTCAAGAGCTCCAAGTAGTGATAGATAATATTGCGTCCGGAATCATATCGATCGACGAACAAGGCCAAATTAAACTGATCAATAGGTCGGCATTAGAGCTACTTGGCTTAAGCCGCTTAAGGCATTCTAGGCAAATGACGGTCAAGATCAAGGAGATCGCAGAAATAGTGGAAGCCTTGAAAGACGGTTCAAGAACTATCTATAAATCCCCTGATGGGCGAGAATTAGCCGTTTTCCAAACTTATTATAAACTTGGCCAAGAGTCATATAAACTGTTATCCATTCAAGACATTAAAGCAGAATTACAAGCTAGAGAACTTGAAGCATGGCAAAACTTAACCAAAGTGCTCCGTCATGAAATTATGAATTCTATTGCCCCTATTTCCTCACTTACTTCTACCCTCACTCAAATAATAGCGGAAGATGTGGAAAAAGAAGAAACCCGAAATATCATCTCACACGAAAGCCTAGAAGACGTAGAGGAAGGTTTAAGAACAATATCTGGCCGATCAGATGGCTTGATCAATTTCATCAATGCTTATCGAGACTATACCAACTTACCTACTCCAAATAAAGTTGATATAGCTGTTAATCAGATCGTACAGAACACGGTTAACCTGATGAAATCGGATTTCAAAGAAGGTCAACTCAAAGTCAGATTGCCCAAAACACCTCAACATTTAATGCTCGATGAGCAATTGATAGAACAAGTGTTGATCAATTTGATCAAAAATGCACGTGAGGCTGTAGAGAACACAGCTAATGGCTTGGTTGAAATAGAGGTTAAAATCACCAATCAAAGGACTTCAATCCTTATTCAAGACAACGGACCAGGTATTGTTAAGGAAGCGCAACAAAAGATCTTTATGCCATTCTATTCCACAAAAAACAGAGGTTCAGGTATTGGATTAAGCTTATCGAAGCAGATTATGCAACTTCATGAAGGAGATATTCTCTTAGAAAGTGAGATCGGAAAAGGATCTAAATTCATTCTCATCTTTCATTAATTTAAAGGCATAACAAACGTTAAAGCGAAATTCGAAAGGCGTATGTTTCCAGAATAACAGCATTCCTTCTAATTTGCCGCGGAATGAGTTTAAGCAAGTTAAAAGCAACGCTAACTGGCGATCTGTTTACCGATAGCACTACCCTTAAGTTGTATGCAACAGATGCATCGGCTTACCGAGAAATGCCAAAAGCAGTGGCGATACCCGCTAATAAAGAAGATTTGGTTGCTTTAGTCCACTATGCTAATGCCAATAACACTTCCCTAATTCCAAGAACTGCCGGCACAAGTCTGGCCGGACAAGTCGTGGGAAACGGGATCATTGTCGACATTTCAAAACACTTCAATAGCGTCATTGAAATTAACGCAGAAGAAGGCTATGCGTGGGTAGAACCGGGCATCATTCGAGACGACCTCAACAAACAATTAGCCCCACATGGACTCTTCTTTGCCCCAGAAACTTCTACGGCCAATCGTGCGATGATTGGAGGTATGATTGGAAACAATTCATGTGGCTCTAATTCTGTCACTTATGGCAGCACAAGAGAACATTTACTTGAAGCTAAAACCATCTTAGCCGATGGAAGTGAATCGTGGTTCGGAAATGTAGATTCGGGTGCATTTCTAGATCGGTGCAATGGGCTTTCTGTTAGTGGCGAATTGCAGAATAATATATACTTCGAAACGCGAGAAATTTTAAAAAGTAAGGAGAATCAAAAAGAAATAGTAGAAAGCTTCCCAAAAGCTGATATTCCTAGAAGAAATACAGGCTATGCTTTAGACATGCTCTTAAGACATGAGCCTTTTTCCCCTTCAGGTGCTGACTTTAATTTTTGCAGCCTTATTGCCGGTTCCGAAGGAACATTGTGCCTTGTTACTGAAGCGAAGATAAAGCTCACTCCCCTTCCGCCCGATAATAAACGACTCGTCTGTATACATTCTGAAACTATTGACGACAGTCTAAAAGCCAATTTAGTTGCCCTAAAATATGAGCCTTCAGCCTGCGAGCTAATGGATCATTACATCCTAGAAGCTACTAAGCGAAACGCGATGTACAATGCTTTAAGGTTTTTTGTGCAGGGTGATCCACAGGCTATATTGGTTGTAGAACTTAATGGAAATACAAGCAAAGAGGCTGATGAAAAGGTTGAATCGCTTATCTCAGATTTAAAAAACGAAGGGCGAGGATATGCATACCCTATTGTAAAGGGCAAAAAGATTCAGTCCGTTTGGAAGCTTCGCAAGGCAGGTTTAGGGCTTCTATCTAACATCCCTGGAGATGCAAAACCTGCCCCAGTGATAGAAGATACCGCTGTTGATGTAAAAGACTTACCGGCGTATATAGAGGAGTTTAATGAGATACTGGACAAACATGGACTCTACTCGGTGCATTATGCTCACGCCGGTTCAGGAGAATTGCACCTTCGCCCTATTATTAACTTAAAAACTGCTGAAGGTCAAAAGAAATTCAGGACCATAGCAGAAGAAATTGCCACTCTAGTTAAGAAATACAAAGGATCGCTTTCTGGTGAACATGGTGATGGAAGACTTAGAGGTGAGTTTTTACCTCAAATGATAGGCGAACACAACTATCAGCTGGTTAAGAAAGTAAAAACCATTTGGGACCCGAATAATATTTTCAATCCAGGAAAAATTGTCGATACGCCTCCAATGGATACTTTTTTAAGGTATGAAAAGGATCAAGAAACCAAGGAATTCGATACAAAATTTGATTTTTCACCAACTGATGGCATTCTAAGAACTACAGAACTATGTAACGGTTCGGGAGACTGTCGGAAATCGGAACATAGTGGCGGCACCATGTGCCCTAGCTACATGGCCACACGAGATGAAAAGGACACCACTCGTGCTAGAGCGAATATTCTCAGGGAAATCTTAACACATTCGACTGATAAAAACCCATTCGCGAACGAAGAGATTAAAGAAGTAATGGATCTGTGCCTTTCTTGTAAAGGATGCAGTTCAGAATGTCCTTCAAATGTAGATATGGCCAAGTTAAAAGCGGAATGGCAATATCAATACTATGCTGAAAATGGCATTCCTGCACGCGCAAAGCGCATTGGTAACTTTTCGAAAAGCATGAAGATGGCCAGTAAGGTACCTTGGGCATATGACTTGATTTTCGGAAACGATTTTACAGCAAACTTGGCCAAGTCTGTAGCAGGTTTCGCAAAAGCGCGGAGCATGCCAAAACTAGCCCGAAAACCACTATTACATTGGCTAACGAAAGAATTCAAGCCACAAGTCACCGATAAAAAGGTATACTTCTTCTGTGATGAGTTCACAAACTACAATGATGCCGAAATTGGAAAAACCTGTGTGCTTTTACTTGAAAAGCTAGGCTACCAGGTTTTATTTGTACCCCATGCTGATTCTGGAAGACCTCAGTTATCTAAAGGCCTACTAGACGACGCCAAAATCTTAGCTGAAGAAAACATCGCCATTTACAACGAATTGCTCACGACCAATACACCTTTAGTGGGTATTGAGCCTTCGGCAATACTTACTTTTCGCGATGAGTATATTTCCCTAACTAGAGATAAAATCCAAGAACAAGCCAAAAGAATATCTCAGCACGTATATACCATTGAGGAATTTTTGGCCAACGAAATAGATGCCGGAAGAATCAAAGCGGATTTATTCACTGATAAAACCCAGTTAATAAAAGTTCACGGCCATTGTCACCAGAAATCGCTTTCTTCGATGGTTCCTACTAAAAAAATATTGTCGCTACCAAAGAATTATAAAGTCCATATGATTCCTTCTGGCTGCTGCGGTATGGCAGGTTCGTTTGGCTATGAAAAGGAACATTTTGATGTTTCTATGAAAATTGGCGAACTCGTGCTCTTTCCTACCGTTAGAGAACAACCCGAGGAAGTTTTAATAGCTGCGGCTGGTACGAGTTGCAGACATCAGATAAAAGACGGTACGAGCCGAGCTTCTTATCATCCGGTAGAAATCCTTTGGAAGTCTCTTTTATGAAGCGATTAAGCTTATTTGTTCTCTTAGTGCTGATCAGCCTTTCTTGTTCTAAAAAGTCAGGAGATGAGCTTCGTGTGGCCACTTCCGCGAATATGCAATTTGCAATGGAAGCCTTAGAAATTGCTTTCGAAGAGAAATCAGGTCATGAAGTAGAAATCATTCTAGGTTCTTCTGGTAAACTCACTTCACAGATTATAGCAGGTGCCCCATTCGATCTTTTCTTTTCGGCAGATACTAAATATCCTCAGAGACTTTTCGATGATGGGATTAGTAACAGAGCACCCAAAGTTTACGCTTATGGCAAGTTAGTGGTTTGGAGTGCATTGGACTCTCTCCTTTCCAAGGATGAGGAATCTGAATTAAGAACTATGAAAATGGCCTTAGCAAACCCTAAAACAGCCCCATACGGACAAGCTGCTGTAGAATATTTGACGGCTACTGGCGATTTAGATAAGATTAACGAGCGACTCATTTATGGGGAGAGCATTTCTCAAGTCAATCAGTTCTTATTAACCGGAGCGGTAAAACTTGGCTTCACTTCAAAATCTAGTGTCTATGCTAGCGCGTTCGATGGAAAAGGTGAATGGACAGAAATTCCTACAGACCTCTATACCCCTTTGGCGCAGTCGATGATTTTGCTTAAGGAAAGACCAAGAGCCAATAATCAAGCACAAGCATTCTACGATTTCGTGCTTTCCTCAAAAGGGCAGAAAATTTTAGATAACTTCGGTTATTCTACTGTTGACAATTGAATACACTTGCAGCTGAAATATCATCTATCCAAACCCAAGGAAGTCTTAGTATAGTAAAACTTCGAATTGCTGAAGAAGAACTAACATCAATTGTAATAGACACACCCGAGACTTCTGATTTTCTAAATAAGGACTATCCCGTGAATGCGCTTTTTAAAGAGACCGAAGTAATCATTGGTTTATCAGAAAGCCCTGAGCTCAGTATAGAAAACAGCCTAAAAGGGACTATTTCGGATATCACATCTGACGAACTCTTGATAAGGGTGGTGATTCAAATTGAAACAGACACAATTTCATCCATTGTTAGCACTGCGTCAGTTAAGAAGCTTCAGCTGACAATTGGAAAAACTGTTTATGCTATGATTAAATCAAACGAAATCATGCTAGCTGCCATATGAGTTGGGAACCCATCATATTGACATTAAAGTTAGCTTTAGTCGCGACGGTACTTTTATTATTCATTTCTATTCCATTAGCTAATTGGTTAGCAAATACAAAGAACAGATTCAAACCAGTATTTGAGGCCCTCATCAGCATGCCTTTAGTTTTACCACCAACCGTTTTAGGCTTTTATCTACTTATAGCTTTTAGCCCAAACAACACCTTTGGCGCATGGCTAGATCAAGCATTCGGACTAAGTCTGATCTTTTCATTTGAAGGATTAGTCTTTGCCTCAATCATTTACAGTTTACCTTTTATGGTACACCCAATTCAATCTGGCTTATCTAGTCTACCAAAATCCCTATCAGAAGCTTCATATATCTTAGGAAAATCGAAATTTCAAACATTGAGAAAGGTGCTGCTGCCCAATATAAAACCAGCGCTCATTACAGGCATTACGCTTTCATTTGCCCATACTATGGGAGAATTCGGTGTTGTACTGATGATTGGAGGAAATATACCAGGTCAAACCAAAGTGGCCTCAATTGCCATTTACGATGAAGTAGAATCTCTTAATTATGGGCTGGCAAATAACTACGCTATAATTTTACTGATCTTTTCATTCCTAGTCTTGCTTTCAGTGTACTTGTTTAATAATGGGGCTATAAAACGTTTCTGGAAATGATAGACTTAAGCATAAGCAAATCATTGCAAGGCGATTCCGGCAGCTTCTCTCTGAAAGTTGATATCAAACTAGACAAAGGGTCATTTACAGCTATTCAAGGAAAATCCGGCGCAGGTAAAACGTCTCTTTTAAGGCTGATATCGGGGCTTCTGTTGCCTGATAAGGGAAAGATTACTGTTGGCGAACAGGAATGGTTTAATAGTGAAAGTCGCATTAATATTCCCACGCAAAAGCGAGGTTTAGGATACGTTAGCCAAGATTATTCACTTTTTCCTCACTTAACAGTTTTAGAGAATCTTGAGTTCGCACTGCCGAAAGGCCAGAACAAAAAAGAAATCTTAGAATTAATTGAGGTTACAGCCTTAGGCGACTTGCAGCATTCCAAACCGAAACTGCTTTCGGGCGGTCAGCAACAAAGAGTAGCTTTGGCCAGGGCCCTAGTTCAAAAGCCTAAGCTTCTACTCCTAGATGAACCCCTTTCCGCCTTAGATCCTGAAACAAGGAGAAATTTACAGTCTTACATTATAAATGTTCACCAAAATTATGGGCTAACGACCTTGATGGTAACTCATGACACAGCAGAAACTTTGAAAATGGCAAATCATCTGCTCATCATGGAAAATGGTCTTATTACTAAAAGCGGAAAACCAACCGAACTTTTGGGGAACCAATCAGTCAGCGGTAAGTTTCAATTTACGGGTGAAATCATTGATATAAAACCGGAAGGTGTTGTAAACATTGTTTCAGTACTAATTGGCAAAGATTTAGTTCGGGTAATAGCTGAACTAAATGAAATAGAAGCATTATCCGTTGGCGACAAAGTGCTTGTCGCCTCCAAGGCCTTCAATCCTATTCTAAAACGACTAGATTAACTTCATATCATATATCTCCATCACATGACTTGACTATTTTGACCGGGTACACTGGCTCTGGCATGTTAGAAGGAATTGCCAGACACATGATACAGTTAGAATTCTCTTCAGGTTCAGCAATTGTTATGAAAAAGCTACCCTCAAGATTTTCTGAAAGGTTATCATCGCAGGAATTGAAAATGGCACCAATTACATTAGTATAAATCTGACCGTCGGCGCTGGTCCAAGTACCTAAACTAAGATTTTCGCCACCACTAATTACTTCTAGTACGGCATTACCACAAATTTGAGTAATCACTCTTACTTCAATACAGTCGGGAGCATCATCATTTTCGCAAGACGATAGGCAAAAAAATATAATCGTTAAAAGGGAAAGGCAAAATCGTTTCATAATTCTTCGTTGTTCTAGTGCTTTGACCCTATTAGTATTTCAATGGTTGGAAAGGAGGAACAAAAAAAGTCGTCACTCGAATTATCAAGTGACGACTTTTTTTGTTGTTGACCTTCTTATATATGGACTAGTTCTCTTTGTTTATTTCCTTTTTCATGAAAATAAAGTAGACCAAAAAACCTAATGATGCTGCAGTAATCACAATTCCATAAGCTGCCGTGGAGTCGTAATAGTAGTCCATTGAATTAATTAAAATCAACCCAATACCACTAAAAAACAAGATCAACCCCCATTTCAACGATGTATAGTAATTTTCTTTAGCGCCATCTTTAAGTAGCTCCATCGCTTCTTCATTTATCAGGCCCGCTTCAATCATTCTTCTTCTCAAACGATAACTCGTAATGCCTTTAATAATACCTATTGTAGTAAACCCTGTAAAAGCGAATGTGATTAAAACAGTGAGTACAATATCAAAACCTTCCATAATTCATTTATTTAAAATCCATTTGCCTCATCAGACAGCAATGGTTTTTGGAATGTTGCAGTTTACTAAAAAAAATATCGATCTTATTGTTTTTAGCATAAAGTCAGGTTTTTCTGCAACATAGATCTGATAGATTTTGTCTAACGACCCAAATGGATGATCAGTCGCTGGTAGAAAGCGTTTTAAGGGGCAACGATCAGGCTTTTGAATTTTTGATTCGAAAGTATGAGAAGTTAGTATTTCACATGATTCAAAAATTAACGAATAATCATGTGTTAGTGGAAGAATTGGCTCAAGACGTGTTTATGAAGGTTTATCAGAAGCTACCAGGCTTTAAATTCAATAGTAAATTATCCACATGGATTGCCACTATTGCGTACCGACATACGATCAATACACTAAAAAAGGAGAACAGGATGACTTATCAGGATATGGAAGAAGTTGATGAGGGTAATTTCTTTAAAGAATCAACTACCCCAGAAGATATATTGACAACCACCAATACATCGTCTTTTGTTCAGCAGCAAATTGAAAAGCTTCCGGCTCATTATAGAAACGTTCTCTATTTGTTTCATATTGAGGAAATGACGTATCCTGAAATTGTTGAAATAACCGGTATGCCTGAAGGAACAGTTAAAAACTACCTTTTTAGAGCCCGAAAATTACTAAAAGATCGGTTGGCTAAATTTGTAAAGAAGGAGGAACTATTATGAAAAAGAATAGAGGAATAGAAGATCAACTAGACTTTGATCAATCCGAAGATAATCATCTATACGAGCTGTTATTCAAACAAATTGAACAGGAAGAAGAGATTGCTATCAACCCTCAGTTTTCAACAACTGTACTTTCTAAACTGAAAGAAAAGAGAAGAAAAGAGGCATTCAGAGAGAATATTTATTTCGGTATGGCCATAGCCGGCGTATTCATTTTTGGCTTTATGGCACTCCAAGTTATATCCTCTTTTAGTGGTTCCTCTCAATCAATTCTTCCTCAAATCGTCTTGCCTGCGGCAGGCTTGGTATCCTTGATTGTAACTTTTCAGCTTATAGATCATAAACTTTTAAAGCAAAAAAGAATTAATCGACATTTAGGGATCTAAGCTTTATTTTCCTTGAATCTAGCATATGCTTTGGCATAAGAGTCTTCTGTATTGAAGAAATAGCCCTTAAAACTGATGAATAGTTGATAAGGTCTAAAAACAATTCTGTCAAAATCGTTTATCTCCAGACCAATCATATTGGACACGCTACTACCGACTAAAAAATTCATGAAAGTCTTAGACTTGCCCTCTATAGGTGTGTCTTTTGTGGCCATTTCATAGTAATTCAGTAATGATTGGGTCAGTTTTGTTCCAGCTTCCGAAGCACCAAACTGTCGTTTCCTTATTTTTCGTTCTAATACGGCTGCTTCTTTGTTGCTTTCTGGCAGTAATCCTTCGTTTTGCCCTAAAAGTATTCCGATCTTGTTCCAATAATTGATATAATCATAGGCTTTTTCTGGTAAAATAAGCCTACCTAGCTTCCTTAAGCCGCGTAATACTAAAAGAGAAAATGACAAGTTTGTACCTGCCATATCTTCTTGATTTACAGGCTCTCCAAAAGTTTTGCCCTTCCAGGTTTCATCCTGACCGATATACCAGCGCGTGGCGGCATGGAGTAAGCGAACCTTCAGAATACTGACTAATCCTTTTCCATTCGGTTTAAAGGCATCTTTATGCGTTACATCGAAGACAAACTCCGCGGTATCCATCAATCGCTGCTCAGGGTTATTAAGTATCCTTTGTGACCTAACCAACACTTCTGCCCCATTTTGAGCCGCATAACAGTAAGGTAAAGACATAAAGCCCAACAAGAGCATAATATCTGAGGCGTGCTCATTAAAAAATGCTTGCCCTTTACTGAGCTCTTCATCACTAAAACTGTTAGCCTTTTCTTGAACATCGGCTAGCAAGTGTTTCAACGAAACATCTGCGGTTTCATTCAAGAATGAATTATTCAGTTCAAGACCATCTAAATGTTGCTGCAATAAGGCTTTATCTTTTGGAAAATAATTGCTTATCACTTTGTCGGCCAAGTCATCTTTTTCTACTCGACTATCATTTAATAACTGCTCTGAATATTTCATTTGTTCTCTTTAATGAATACTAGAATTCTCGACCTTTTATTAGCTAAATGGGTGATATTCGGCATGCTCAAAATATGAGCACAACTATATTTAAAACACCTTAATAACTATTAATCAGTACGTTAAATATATTTTAATAAAGCTTTAGTTAAATACGCTTCAGTAACCACTTACAAAATTTGGTTACCTTATAAAAAAGTAAGTTTATACCTTCAAGCTTCAACACTGATCCAGAAAAATGAAACCAGCACTCCTATCCTTTTGTTTTTTAATCTTTACTTCAACAGCCTTTGCCCAGGCCCCACCCGATACGGATATCTTCGTCTTTGATATGAAAGAGAAGAAAGGAAAAATCACTCTTTCCAATGGTAAAAACGTCACCAATCGAAGCGGCTACGACAACCAACCGGTGTTTTTCAACAATGATTATATAATGTTCTCTTCTCATATAGACGGACAAAACGATATAATGATTCTCGATCTTTATGATGATAAGCTCACTAACCTTACCAATACTAAAGAGAGCGAGTACTCTCCTTTCCCTGTGCCGGGCTATGGCAGCTTTGCAACCATTAGAGTTGAAGCGGATAATACTCAACGCCTTTGGATGTTTCAAATGAATGGTAAAAAGGAACCTCAGGTAGTTTTTGAAGACCTAGCTCCTGTTGGTTATTTTGCTTGGAACACCGACAATGATGTACTCATGTTTGTATTAGGCCGTCCCGCTACGTTGGTATTGGCCAATGCGAATGAAGTGGATGATAAAATCATTACTAAAAATATAGGGCGTACGATAAAACTAATACCGGGTACAAAAGACTTTGCTTTTGAACGCAGAGAGGAAAATGGAGACAATATCATTTATCGGCTAGATGCCAGCACAAAAACCTTTGATGCGGTCATAAAAAAGCCTGAAGGCGGAAGTGATTGGGTAATAAGCCAAGAAGGCACATATATAACAAGCTCTGGTACTAAGCTTTGGATGTACAATCCGAAAAACGATAAAACCTGGAAGGAATTAACTGATTTGGGAGATCAGGGCAAGAAAGGCATCACGCGGATGGCCATCAACGCTAAAAACAAACGGCTAGCGGTAGTCATCAATAACTAGTTCCGTACATTTTCGTCAGCAACGGTATATCAAAAATTTAGGCTGTTTTTTCGCTAGCATAAAGGCCAAATTCCGATTTATACGTATTATTGTTGACTCAATACGAATTCAATACCACAAGAATCAAACAACACTATGTTCAAAACCTACACATTTCCAAGTGTATTTGAAGGAAACAACACAGATTTAAGGAATGTATCTCCTGATCTGATCAACGGTCTTAAATTATTTCATAATGGCGACGGGTACGTCGTTGGAAACCTCGCACTAACAGAGGGCGTTTCTCCACATAGAAATATAAACAGTGCTCCGGACGAGTTAGATTATAACTTATTATTGAAATCAGGTATGCTGGTTGCCAACCAAAAACTAGGTAACCCACTCACTATTTCAACTGGATTTCCTTTTTCAACTTTTCAACTTTACAAAGAAACTGCCGCAAACCTGATTAATGCTCAGCATGTGGTAGAGTATGATGCTGCCACTTATGGCGGTGGTACTAGGAAGAATGTACAAATTGAAATCGATCATGTGCAGATCATTCCAGAGGTTATTAGCTGTGCTATTGCTCTAAGGAAAGGCCAGCACCAAGCCGGAGGTAACTTCTTCGTGATTTCTTTGGGTTATGGCACACTAGAGGGGCTTTTAAGCACAGAAGGCGGTATTGTACAAAGAACTTCGCTATCAACTTACGGCTTGAGATACGCTGTGAATTTACTCGAAAAAGAGCTCGCTAAAACTTACTATCTAGAATTGAAAACAGAGCATCAAATTGATGCTGCTTTTCAAAAAGGGGTGATTTTCTTGAATAGAAAGCGTATTGATATTACTGAAATGAGAAATAAAGTCTTGAGACAGTATTATGAAGACGTGATTTCTCCTGCGATGAGAAAAGCATTCAATGATAATGACTTTACTATTTCTCATGACATGTTCTTAGCTGGAGGTGGCGCCATGTACCCTCAATTGGTAGACTGTTTTAAGGCTGAATTTCAAGACATCCTTGAATTAGAGGTAGCGCATGAGCCGCAATCATTGGCTAGTCGTGGCTATTGTATCAATTCAGCTCAATTGAATGGTGGCGTAAAGAGTTCTGCTGTCGGACTTGATATTGGAAATGCGACTACTATTGTGTCTATTTTCGACGAGAATAACGCTAGTTCTGAATCATCTATTCCATCGGCATATTAATGAGCAAGCGAGATCAATCATCGGCTAACCCATCTACTTATATCACGCAAGTGAGGCAAGGTTCTGTCATTTCTGGCAATATGAAGTCAGAGAACAGCATTCGTGTAGATGGATATGTTACTGGAGATTTAGTGTCGGATGAACGAATAATCATTGGCAACCATGGCGAAATAGGCGGAAACTTAAGCGGTATGGAAATCACCATTGAAGGCTATGTAAATGGTGATGTAATTGCCAAAGGCCTTTTGCATTTAGCACAAACTGCTCGGGTGTTCGGTAAGATTTACGCAAAGCATATTTCTGTTGATAATGGGGCAGAAATGAATGGAAAGATCAATGTAGGAGAAAAAATAGAAGTCCCAGAACTCAATAGTAGCTCTCCTTCTCGTTCTAACAAACAAGAGGCTGTAGAAAAACCATTGCCAGAAAAACGTAAAACCAATGTCTTCATTCCAAACACCAAGGTTGACGATGAAGATAAAACTGATAATTATGGAAGTGTAGCCTGGTAATTCAGGCTTTTTCACTTCCTACCTTTTACCCTTGCAAGGCTTATTCTATCTTTGCGACCTTAATACTAAAACTTCATGAATAACCCACTGGTTGAAGAATTGACTTGGCGTGGAATGATCCACGATATAATGCCCGGCACTGCAGAGCAATTATCTAAGGAAATGACATCTGGCTATATAGGATTCGATCCTACGGCAGATTCACTCCATATAGGAAACTTAGTACCTGTTATGCTACTCGTACACTTACAGCGTGCAGGACACAAGCCATACGCTCTTGTGGGTGGTGCCACTGGAATGGTTGGTGACCCTTCTGGAAAATCTGCTGAAAGACAGCTATTAGACGAAGAAGTGCTCAATAAAAACTTAGCAGGTCAAAAAGCTCAGTTAGAAAAGTTTTTAGATTTTGATTGTGGTGAAAACTCAGCCGAAATTGTCAATAATTACGATTGGTTTAAAGATTTCACTTTCTTAGACTTCATTCGCGACGTTGGAAAACACATCACTGTTAACTACATGATGTCAAAAGATTCCGTTAAAAATCGATTAGAAGGCGGTATGTCTTTTACCGAATTCACCTATCAATTAGTACAAGGCTACGATTTTTATCACCTATACCAGAATAAGAACTGCAAAATTCAAATGGGCGGTTCCGATCAATGGGGAAACATTGTAACGGGTACTGAACTTATCAGAAGAAAAGCACAGGGCGAAGCATTCGCATTAACGGCACCATTGATTAAAAAAGCAGATGGTAGCAAATTCGGTAAATCTGAAGGTGGAAATGTTTGGCTCGATAAAGAGCGAACTTCTCCATATAAATTTTACCAATACTGGCTCAACACGTCTGATGAAGATGCCAGCAACTTCATACGAATATTCACCTTATTGGATAAGCATACCATTGAGAATTTAGAGGAAAAACATGCTGAGGCACCGCATATGCGTCTAGTACAAAAAGCACTCGCAGAAGATGTTACCAGAAGAATTCATTCGGAAGAAGATCTTCAAATGGCCATTAAGGCATCGGGCATACTATTCGGCAAATCTACTACTGAAGACCTTGTGTCCCTCGACGAATCGACGTTGCTTTCTGTTTTTGATGGTGTGCCTCAAGTAACAATAAGCCAAAAGGATTTGAACGACACTGAATCATTTATTGATTTGCTTTCTACCACTACGCAGGAAATCATCTTTAAATCAAAAGGTGAAGCACGAAGAATGCTGCAAGGTGGTGGCGTGTCTGTGAATAAGTCTAAGATTGATGACATGAATGCCAAACCTGAAATAAGCCTTTTACAGGGTAAATATTTCTTAGCGCAAAAGGGTAAAAAGAACTATTACTTGGTCACCGTATCATAATATTTCTGTTTTTAGAAAGCACAAAAAAAGGCAACACATTTACATGTGTTGCCTTTTTTATTATTCTGATAATCAATTAATTATCTTCAGGTTCTTCAATCATAATTTGCTCTCTAGAAACCGAACTTACTTGGAAGTAGCCAAGTGCCCCGTTGCTTAAATTATTTCTTGGATCTGCAGGTGGTGGACTAAACATTCCGCCATCATTGTTAAGCAAATTGAAAAGGTCAGAATAGAAGATAAACGCCTCTTGGGTTAGGCTATACATTTCTACCTCAACCATTTCACCGAGCTTGTAAAACCCTGCAATCTCTAGGTCGTCGATCCTCTCTCCTAGTAAATCATCATCTGAAAAATAGATGTCTGTTGGAAAGTCTTTAACAATTTCACCGTTGTTATAAAATTTAAATAGGTATTGATCCTTTCTATCTTGAGGTTCGCTCGCATAGAAAAGCACTTCATAAAACCTTCCTTCTTCTTCAGGGTCCTCTAATTCCTCTTCATCAATTATCACGGTCAAAGAGTCAATTGCCGTCACTGGTAAAAGCTCTTCTGAAGCGCCGTATTGTTCTCCGTCAACAACTACTGACAAACTATAGGTAGTACCCACTTGACCTTGAAAATTAGTTTGAGGGTAATAAAACCCATTATCATCAGCCGTCCCCATTGGATTGTGAACAAACTGATAAGTGTTTCCGTTGTCGTCCGAAACTGAAACTGTTGCATCTTGAATACGTTCTGCCGGACCTGTAGAATAGAAATTTCGAGTTCTGGTCAGTTTTACGAAATGTCCGTTTTGTTCATTCGTAACCAAACCCTCAATCACTACACGTTCTTCTAATTGACCTAAGTCTAACGTAACTGTTTCTTCGCAGCCCATCGTAAAAAGTGCTGCCAATGCTAATAGCGTTAAGTATGTATTTTTGAATTGAATTTTCATGACCTAAAATTTAATATTGAATGTAACAGAAGGTAGAATCGGGAATAGGTAGATTAAACGGGCCTCTTTCTCAGTGCCATCTCCAATCACATTGTCATCATCATCTAGTCTAACCCTTGTGTAAATAGAGAAAGGATTCTTACGGCTATAAACGTTGTATAATGAGAAAACCCATGATGTTTCGTACTTCTTATCCTTATTCTTTTGAGGCACTAATGTTGCGCTTAAGTCAACCCTGTGAAAGTTTGGCAACCTAAAGCCGTTTCTCTCTGTAATCACATCTGCAATTTGCCCGTCACTGAACTCATAAGAACCGGAAGGCAAGGTAATTGGTCTCCCTGTTCCATAGGTAAACGACCCTCCGAAAGTCCATTTATCGCTATAATCATAGGTTCCAATAACGTTTAAATTATGGCGTCTGTCATGGTTAGCAACAAATGTCCTGTTCAAGTTCACGCCGTCAATTGTCCTTGTCACCTTAGATAAGGTATATGCCACGAAGCCAGTCAATTTACCCTTGTTCTTTTGAAGCATAAGCTCTAATCCATAAGCCTCAGAAGAGCCTTGCCTGAATTCGGTTGTTAAGTCTTGGTTAAAGAAGATTTGAGCGTTATCAGCGAAATCTGTTACATTTTGAATGTCTTTATAGAACGATTCTACTGAGAACTCATATCTATTATTGTTGAAGTTCTTGAAAAAGCCCACTGCGAATTGATCGGCCAATTGTGGTTTTAAATAAGTAGAACTCGGTGCCCAGGTATTAAATGGCAGTGGTACTGTGCCACTCGAAATCAAATGCGTGTTCTGTACCATTCGATTATAACTAGCTTTCAAACTGCTTGAATTATTTAATAACAGCCTCGCAGAAAACCTTGGCTCAAGATTTACATACGTTTTAATGTTCTCGAAACTTCCGTATTCTACCGAATCAATACGGATAGGGTTAACATTGTCTAACTTATCGAAATAGGTATAAACAGTGTTTTTACCTATATTTTGAAATACAGAGAGCCTAGCTCCGTATTCAAAAGTCAAGTTATCACTTACTTGATGTTGCAAACCGAAGTAAGCAGCATGATCCAGCGCAAATTCCTCTTGCAGTTCCGTTTCTTTAAAAATCGACTCCTCAGAAGGGATAATTTTACCCGGTGCAAATTTTCTATAAGTAATGTGATAGCCGAAGTCTAGTGTAAGCTTAGGGTTAAAGAAGTAATTTAAATCCTGCTTAAAGCTGTATTCCTGTAAGTTCGAATCCCATTGAAAGCCATCGGATTGTTGAGTAGAACCCAAACCGTAGTCGAAGCTACTAGCGATTAAGGAAGTATTCGAAAACAAGCGATCATTAAAGAGGTGATTCCATCGGAAAGTAGCCGTTTTATTACCCCAATCGAAACCGAAATTCCCATCAAAGTTAAAATCATCTCTTCCGGTATATATGGCTAAAAAGAATCTATTCTTGTTATTCGCTCGCCAATTCACCTTCGCATTTACATCGTAGAAATAAACTAAGTTCTTCTGATTGACAGCTCTTAAGGCTAAATCGATATACGATCTTCTAGCAGAAACAATAAAGGAACTTTCGTCTTTTTTAATAGGTCCTTCGAGCATGATACTACTGGCTAAAAGGCCTATTCCTGCCTCTCCTTCGAACTTTTTATTATTACCATCCTTAGTCCTCACTTCTAAAATTGAAGAGAGCCTACCTCCAAATCTTGAAGGTATTCCTCCTTTATAAAGCTCAGAATCCTTAATAACATCTGCATTGAATACTGAAAATAGACCAAAAAGGTGCGAAGGATCATAAACGGGTGCCTCATCAATAAGAATTAGGTTTTGATCGGCACTACCTCCTCTTACAAAGAAACTCGAAGTTCCTTCGCCAGCCGATACTACTCCTGGTAGCATCTGTATGGTTTTAATAACATCCGGTTCACCAAAAAGAGCCGGTAACTTTTTAAGTTGCTCTATATTCACCTCATTCCTACTCATTTGAATGTTAGTGACATTGGCATCTTCTCGTTCTGCCGTAACCACGATTTCACTTAATTCAACTGTTTCTTCTTCTAAATTGATGTTAAGTGAAACGTCTTTGTTCAGCTGAACTTTTTCTGATTTTCTTTGAAAACCGATATACCTATACTCAATGGTATAGTTCCCTTCAGGCAACGTAATGGAGTAAAAACCATAAGGATTCGTATTTACTCCTCCGCCTGTTTCTTTGATTAATACTGTAACTCCAATGAGTTCTTCTCCGGAGCTAGCATCTCGAACGTAACCGTTCAGTGTAAATTTGTCTTGAGCCTGTGATTCACTAAAAATCAACAAGGCACAAATGAAGCATATTAGTACGCGCATAGTGTTGTTGTGTGATTGAGTTTACCGGACTATCCGGTGACCTTTTCCCTTTGACGAGTACCGAGCTTGGTACACGTAGGCAAATCTCAATTTATTTTAAATTAAGTCGAATGAAATGGAAAAAGGTTGACTAAATGCCTGAATTTATTTCTTAGCAGCGCTTAAAAGGCTAGAAATGCCCTTTTCATTTTTTTGATTTTCGAAAACATAATGAGTGGCCTCATAGCCGAGTTCAAAGATTTCCTTGGCCATTTTAATATCGAAGGTTCCGTAAGACCTGAGGCCTTTTGGTTCTATGAGTAAGTCGCACATCTTCTTACTCCTAGTTACATTGGAATTAATACTCACCATTGAAATTCGTTCGATCATTTTCTTTGTACCTCCTAAAGACTCTTCCTTTAATACTGGCGATACATTGACGGCTATTACGAAGTCACTTTCCTTTCTTATCGCTTCTACTGGTAAGTTACTGACAAGCCCTCCATCCACATATAATTGATCGTTAATATTTATCGGATCAAAAACAAATGGAATACAACAAGAGGCCATCATGGGTTTCACCAAAACACCCTCGTCAAAAACCTGTGGCTCTCCTGTATTTAAATTCGTGGCGACAATCTTCAAAGGAATCTTAGTGGCACTAAAATCATCTCGTTTAAAGTGTTTTCGGAAAGCATCTTCGCTCCGACTCATGCTGAAAATTCCTTTCCAACTGAAAGCTGGCCAGACAATTTGAAAAAGATTGGTCTTAGAAACGATCTTCATGATTTCTTCTGGGGAGAAACCATTGGCATAAAATGCGCCTACTATAGACCCCGCACTTGTTCCAGAGATAAAATCTATGGTAATCCCTAGTTCTTCTAGTGCCTTTAAAACACCTAAATGCGCTATGCCTCTTGCTCCACCGCCTGATAGTGCTATTCCAACCTTCATGTGCCTTTTTTAATAATCTACTATAATATAAAACGGTTAGAGAATTTCGCGTAATGAAAACGTCCTGTCTAATCTAACACCACGATCTGTTCGTTTGACGGTACAACACTCGTTTACGGCATCATGTTCGAGAAAAAGTATGTATTCATTATCGGCCGCTTCCTCTAAAAAAGTTCCTTTCTCTTTTAAGGTAATTAACGGTCGGGTATCATAACCCATCACATAAGGCAAAGGAATATGACCAACTGAGGGAAGTAAATCAGCCATAAAAACAATGGTTTTGTCTTTATACTTGATTTTAGGCAACATTTGCTTGTCGGTATGTCCATCAAAAGTGGCAATATCAAATTGGTCAAAAGGTGATGATTCATTCAATCCAATAAAATTCAATTGTCCGCTCTCCTGAATTGGCAGAATATTTTCTTTTAGAAAAGAGGCTTTTTCTCGTTCGTTAGGTTTTGTTGCCCATTCCCAATGATCTTGGTTCGACCAATATTGAGCATTGGGGAAATGTAAAGCTAGTTTCTCTTTATTCTCTCCAACATAATCTACTCCTCCTCCACAATGATCAAAATGTAAATGCGTTAAGAACATATCGGTAATATCCGACCTATCAAAACCAGCTGCTTTCAATGAGCCATCTAAGGAATTATCTCCATGAAGGTAATAGTGACTAAAGAATTTTGCGTCTTGTTTATTCCCGATACCATTATCAATAAGAATCAACCTGTCTCCATCTTCAATGAGCAGACAACGCATTGTCCACGTGCACATATTTCGCTCATCTGCCGGATTGGTTCGCTCCCATAGCGACTTTGGTACAACGCCGAACATTGCTCCACCATCCAATTTAAAGTTTCCAGTGTTTATGATGTGTAAATCCATTGTTAACCTTAGTCTAAATAGTCCATTAGCTTAGGAACGAGCAAATTAATGTCTTCAAGCGTACGTTCATATATATCAAGTTTCTCTTCCTTCAAATCGCGCCACCTCCCTAAGAGATTTTGAAATTCTAACTCTTGAACAAATTTGTTGTTAGGTATTTGAGCGATGAAATAATCTGAATTCTTGGTCAAATACGGATCCATGTGCTCATCAATAAAATTCTGGCTTATTTCCAGAATCCGATCTGTTTGATAAGTTCTAATTCGATAAAAGAAGCTAATCTCGCTTCTAACATCAAAATCCGTAATGATATCAAGCTTGCCACCGCTTTTCAGTATTTCGTAAGTATTACTATTAATCAACCAGTTGTTACGGTTCATGAAATTACCTACATACCATTGAATCGAATCGTTTTCAAAATCCTTCTTACGGCATATCTCCATAAAGGCTTCAACTCTTTCGAGATTCTCTTCAATATTGGCAATTTGATATACAAAGGCTGCACTGTCAGACTCTAGGTCATTGATCATAGTTCTTACGAACTCATCTCCCATACCTATCTCCTTTCTTCGGTCGCCCCAATTACTCATCCAGAAGGCAACAGTGATTCCAATAATCACAATAATTATTTCAAGCACGATTGCCAAAAATGAATCTCTCTTTAACTTCATACTAGTTTATATTGTTGATTTTAGCGATTAACGAATCGCACTTATTAATCATGTTTTGATAGGCTGACTGACGACCGCTAAGCAGGTTATAGTAACTTCCCAAAAGGTTGAACGCTTTATTTGTTTTTAGAGGGGCATCGTCTAAAATACCATCTCTTGTTTTATCTCTGGTAAACTGAACATTCGATATGATATAGGGCTGAATGTGATTATCTGAGAGGTTTTGAATGACTTTATCTGCTCTTTCAATTTCTTTGTAAGCTACATTGTAAAGACCCGATAGCTCGGCTCGGAGTTCAAAATCTTGGATCAAATTCAAATCTCCTGAGTTGACCATAGACGTGTAGGTACCGTTTTTAGGATAGAAATGAGTGGCTAAATAGCCGCTAGTTGCGTGGTGAAACTTATAGGATTCTACAGGTGCCTGACTACCAACAAAATAGAAGACCTCTCCCACATAGCGCAATACGGTACTCGTTGAGTCATAAATAACTTTTAGATCAGCCTTGTCTTTCTCCAAATCTGACTTAATGGAGTTCAAGTAGTTCTTTTCTAATCTTCTTTCTTTTTTCGAATCTGACCAGCCTTCTAATGTAAAGGCTATGCTAATACCGATAATAACAACTATCAATTCTATAAAATGCAGTTTCCAAGAAATCTTTTGCTTCGCCATATCACTTTGTTGTGATTGAAATTAGCCAAAAACAAAAAAACCACAAAGCTTAGCTTTGTGGTCTCATATGATTGGGGTTAATCATTTATTCAACTACCTCTCCCATATTGGAGAACTTGTCTATTCTTGTATTGATTCTTTCTGAACTTGACATTGCAGAAAGCGTTTCAATCTCTGAAAGAATTCTTTCTTTCAAATTCTTGTACATCCAATCAGGATCTCTATGTGCTCCACCTAATGGCTCTTCTATAATGCCATCGATAAGACCAAAGCCTTGCATATCAGTCGCTGTTAACTTTAAAGCTTCTGCTGCTTGTTCCTTATAGTCCCAACTTCTCCAAAGGATTGACGAACAAGATTCTGGCGATATCACAGAATACCATGTATTTTCCATCATCAATACTCTATCTCCGATAGCAATACCCAATGCTCCACCAGAAGCGCCTTCTCCAATAATAATACAGATTACTGGCACTTTCAGCATAAACATCTCCTTGATATTTCTAGCAATGGCTTCTCCTTGGCCTCTTTCCTCTGCCTCAAGGCCTGGAAATGCACCTGGAGTGTCAATGAGTGTAACGATTGGTCTACCAAACTTTTCAGCCATTTTGAAAAGCCTTAGCGCTTTTCTATAACCTTCAGGGTTGGCCATACCAAAATTTCTCATTTGACGCTGTTTGGTATTTCTACCTTTCTGCTGCCCTACAAACATCACAGACTGGCCATTCAGGGTACCAAATCCACCAACCATCGCCTTGTCATCCTTCACGGTTCTATCACCATGGATTTCGACAAAGTCGTCAGTCATATTATAAATGTAATCTAGTGTATACGGCCTCTCTTCGTGTCTAGAAAGCTGAACACGTTGCCAGCGGGTGAGGTTCTTATAGGTATCAACTTTGAGCTTTTGGATTTTTGTTTCAAGCGCTTTTACCGCTTTAGATACGTCAACTTCACTGCTCTCCGCTAATTGCTTCATTTCAGTCAACTTACCTTCTAGCTCTATTATAGGTTGTTCAAATTCCAATGTTGTCAGATCTTAATTGATGAAGCTACAAAACTAAATATTAATGTCCTTTCGAACTTAATTTTTTCAGATAAATGCCAGTACATCTTTTTTGTCTATTTTCAGCTTTCAGTAGTTTAGCTAGATAGATCGCTGTTTTATGACAGAAATAGACAATTCCAATCTTCGTACGATTAAAAATATATTAATCCTCTTTGCGGCGATTTTAGTGATTGTAATTATAAAAACGCTTTCAGGGCTACTCATTCCTTTAGCATTTGCCCTTTTTGTAGGTATTTTACTTTCACCAGTTATTGAATATCTAGAGAAAAAAGGTTGGCCTTACAGTATTAGCATTACCCTGATCACCATTTTTACACTAGGGTTTATCTTTTTAATCGGCCTAGTCGTTTTCGATACAGGAACTCAAATTCTTGCTCAGAAAGGGAAACTATTAGCCCAAATGGAAGCACGCTTTGAGGTTATTCTCAGTCAAGTTGAGTTTATACCCGGCGTAAAGGAGCTTGAAGCTGATGGTTTTACCAGTGCACTGAACAGAATTATTTCTAAAGATTTTATCATGAGTACCTCTGGAGTTGTAGCTGGTCAACTCGGAACTTTCACTTTTAACTTCATTCTAAGTGCCGTTTACCTCGTTGCCGTTTTGGGCAGTATTGTGAAATACGAAATGTACATCAACTACTTGGAAGGCGATGATCAAACTGGGAAAGAAAGGCTGATTAATTCATTTGTTGAGGTTAAATCTTCTATTGTAAGCTACATGAAGGTTAAATTCTTCACCAGTTTCTGCACAGGCCTTTTCTTTGGCTTGCTTAGTTGGATATTCGGAATCGATTTTGCCCTTTTTTGGGGATTCTTGGCCTTCTTATTAAACTTTATACCAACAGTGGGTTCTATTGCCGCTACTATACCTCCGGTTTTGTTAGGACTTATTCAGATTGATAGCAGCGGTACTTTCGTGCTCTTTATCGCTCTTCTTATCGCCACGCAGTTTGTTTGGGGCAACGTAATAGAACCATTAATGATGGGGTCTTCAGTCGCCTTGAATACTGTTACTGTTATTCTTGGACTTGTTATTTGGGGATATATTTGGGGCATTTCTGGTATGCTTTTATCAGTACCACTAATTGTTATGGCCCGTGTTATTCTGGCACAAATACCTGATGCCGATCTCCTGGTAAAACTTATGGGACGCAGCAAACTGCGAAAAGGTAAATAATTATTCTCTCAAAAATGCGGCAACACTTCGAACATAATGCAATGGCGACTCAGTTTGCGCTGGTAATAGCGAAAGAAACGGAAGACTATGCACAAAATGCTGCAAAACAGGTTTTTAGCCTCATCGACGCGCTTGAGCATCAACTTAGTCGCTTTATTCCTGATAGCGATGTTTCACGGATCAACAGAATGAAGGCCGAAGATCAATTACCTATTGATTTTGAGACATGGGAAGTTTTAAAAATGGCTTTAGGAACGACTGCATTAACCTCTGGGGCATTTGACATTGGCGTAGCCAAACACATAGACATCTTCCGAGCTACAAAAACAGGCATTCTTAACGAATTTGAAATGAATAATGCCTTAACGAAAGTACAAGAAGAAAAAGTCGCTTCGCGGATATATGTTGACCCTGAAAAACCAATGGTCTATTGCCTAACGCCAGGTGCTCAATTTGACTTAGGTGGTATCGGCAAAGGTTATGCGTTAGACAAAGCAAATGATTTATTGGAAGAGTTAGGTATACAGAACTTTTCAATAAGTGCTAGCGATAGTACAGTTCTACTTAAGAATAATGAAGAGGACATCGAACATTGGAGTTATACCATCGCCAATGCCTCAGAAAAAATGGATTTACAATTGAGCAATATTGCTGTCAGCGCATCGGGCACCTCATTTCAGGGCAATCATATTTTCGATCCTAGGACGGGATTTAATGAACTTGCAAGTGGTCATAAAAGAATATGGGTTGCCTCTGAAAAGGCAGCTTATTCTGATGCCTTCGCTACTGCTCTTTTCATCGTTTCTACAGATGAAATACACGAGATTATAAAGAAAAGTGACAATATTATCTGGGTGGCATATTCAGAGGATGGACATCTTAAATTGGTGACAAAAAATAATTTATCTTAGGAGTCAAGAATTCAAAATCAACAATATCCAAATAAGAAGCGCATGGAAAACTCAGGTAGAAGAACATTCATCAAAACAACAGCACTTGTAGGTGGTGGTTTAATGATTGGTAATCCATTTAACATTACAGCAAATCCGTTGAAGGTAGCCGATAAGGTAAATATTGCCGTGGTTGGATGTGGTGGCCGTGGTCGAGGTGTAATTTTTAGCAACATCCCGAAAATTCCAAGTGCCAATTTGGTAGCGGTATGCGATATAGTTGAAAGCAGAAGAGAACGTTCAAAAGATAGATTCAATAAGCAGTATAATACTAAAGTGAAAGCATATGAAGACTTCTACGATATGCTGGAAAAAGAAGAATTAGATGCCATTGTGTTGACTACGCCTGATTTTTGGCATATGCAACATGCTGTAGATGCCTTGAATGCTGGTTTGCACGTTTACTGTGAAAAAGCCATGTCTAATAACATAAAAGACGCTAAAAAAATGGCTCAGGCCATGAAAAAGACTGGCAAACTCTTACAAATCGGTAGGCAGAGAAGATCGAATGATAGGTATCGCTTTACACATCAGATCTTACTAGAGCAGGAAAAAATGTTCGGCAGATTAACACATGCCATCGGTCAATGGAACCGTTCAGAAATCTGGACGCAACAGCCCAATAAATTGGACAGACTTGATCTGAAAAAGCTTGAAAGATATGGATTCAAAACAGCGGACGAGGTATATAACTGGCGAAATTACAAAGCACTTGGTGGTGGTGTGGTTTCTGATTTAGGTTCTCACCAAATTGATATTTTTAATTGGTTCTTTGGCGCATTCCCACATACTGTTTATGCTTCTGGAAACAACTCTTACTTTGGCTTAGAGCAAGCTGATACTATGGCCACAATTCTAGAATACGATACGCCAAAAGGACCAGCCATCGGTATATATGAAAATATTTCTAATTCTAGAGCAGTAGGCGTTTACGAACGTTTTATTGGAGATGATGGCGCTTTTATTATATCAGAAGGCAAAGACAATAAGATCTACCGTGAATCGAAAGTCGCAGCTGAAAACTGGAAAAAGTATATCGACAAAGGTTATATCTCTAACCTAGCTGATATGGAACAATATAAAGCGAAAGAATCTGGTGATTCAGGTATTAAGGAAACTGCTCCACAAATCAGTTATGACATCAAAGACATGAATGATATGGACAAGGTTTATAATCTTGCAGCGCATACGGCTCACCTTTACAATTTTGTAGAATCTGTGAGAGGTGAAGAAACCTTAAACTATGATGCGGAAGAGTCTTACAAGTCAGAAGTGTGTATCTATAAAATACACGAAGCCATCAACAAAGGTGGACAGAGAATCAAAATCAATCCGAAAGAGTATAATATTTAGATTGGTAATTAGTAGTTTTATCAACTATGCTATTAATAGGTGGAATTTCAGGTCCGGAAGCTCTTTTTCTATTATCTTTTTTCGGAATTCCACTGTTGCTTATTGTGGCAAGCTTGATTAGTATTTTAACGAGTGAGTTTAAGGACTCGCAAAACAAATTGATCTGGGTGCTTGTCGCTATTTTCGTGCCTGTTGTTGGTGCATTACTCTACTTGACTATTGGAAGGTCCCAACGCTTAAAAACAGAACCCATTTAGTTTTTAACCAAAAGAATAGCTTATGTTTTTCATGCTTATGCTCTTATACATCATTCCATTCCTGATTGTATTATGGGCTTTGATCGATATAATAAAGAATGAATTCAACCCAAGCCAGAATAAACTGATTTGGGTAATAGTGGTTATACTTTTACCTGTATTAGGTTCAATTCTTTACTTTGCTATCGGCAGACAGCAAAAAGTATAAGTTGATAATCAGACTTCCCAGTCTTTTTCGTGGTTGCTTACCTTCTTATTTGGAAGCATGAAAGGAGCTGCAATGGCAGCGATAAATAAAGCGATTACGATGAGAATAAACATGGTCTTATTTATTTGTTGCGAAGATGCGAATTACTTTAACATAAGTAAAGAAAAGCAGCCATAATTTATCCTTTCATTTACCTTCTTTCGGAGATTATAAATCTCTTTCTGATTATAGAACGGATTCCTAAAGGGAAGTGCCACCTCTAGTTGGTTAAATGACTAAATTAATCTTTAAACCAATGCCTCTTTGGAACCTTTGGATTGAATATATCAGAGGTAAGTTTAATGGCAGCCTCTATGTCTAGGTAATTCTCTACCTGCAAGAGCCGCTCATTTAAGTAAAAAGTAACCTTCTGTTCTACCCATCCCCCATTGACTTTCTTATGGTCGCTATATTGCACGTCTAAGCTTCTGCCTTGACCAACATCACTTATGCGTCTAACTGTGAAAAAATGATCAGCATCTATCCAAAACTGTTTGGATTTTAAGTCTCCCATTTTGGCACCAACCACATAGGCTCTTCTACCATTTAATCGATCTTCTCGGAAAATTGTAACATCATAGCCATAGTCCTCTAACTTCTCTTTTATTTTTGCCGGACTCATAAAGTACATTCCTCCTTTAAAAAGTAGAAATTCTTGAGGTTCTAAAGATGCTCGTTGAAGTTGATACTCTTGAAATCTATAAGCAGAATCGTTTCTAAAGATCACGAATCGTCCTTGATCATTATAGTCAATCCTGAAATGATCTGGATAACTAACGGCCTCATGCCAAATAGCAGTGTCTCTTATGGCACCATTTTGATCATACCGGATCGTTTCTTGTCGAAAGGTAAACTCCTTAAACCAAGTCTTTCGGTTTTTTACTTGCATCGCATCAAGCAATTGTCCCGTTTCGGAAATCTGTGCTTGGGCGAAAGAACAACCTAAGACCATCATAATAAGTATAGGCAATAATCTTCTCATAGAATAAAGCTACTAAACATAGGCCATTCGCCACTCTGCGAAAATTGCTAAGCCTGAAATGGATAAAATTCCTCCCTTTATTGATCCTGAGTTGACATTAAGCTCACTTTTTACCAACTTGACTTTTGATTGCGACGGCAGCTAAGTGAAAAGAATATTTATACTCTTCATACTCTTTCAAACGTTATGGAATTTCAACTCCAATGCCCAATCGACCCCAAAAACCGTTATCGCCGTTTCTGGTGATGGAATTCACAAAATTCTTATTAAAAACGGATTCGACCCAATAAAGTATTATAACGAGTTCATCCGACTGAACAAGAAAAATATTGGTAAAAGAAATGGACTTTATATTGGCAAGAAGTATACACTACCAGCAAAAAAGGAAAGTGATACTGAAACTGCTGCAAAAAACCCTAAATCATTAGTCAACCCTCTTTTCGGTAAAAAATATGAAAACGTACCGATCGAAGGTTCACAACTTAAAGGCGCTATTTACTATCTTATTTCGGGCCATGGAGGTCCGGACCCTGGTGCCGTAGCTAAAAAGAACGGCAACACTTTAGCTGAGGACGAATATGCCTATGATGTAACCTTACGTTTGGCGAGAGGGCTTATGGCCCAAGGCGCAGAAGTTTACTTGATAATTAAAGATGAAAATGACGGTATCCGTGATCAATCAATTCTAAAAGTTGATTACGATGAGGTCAATTATCCGAATCAAAAGATACCTAGGAGTCAAAAATTAAGATTAAGACAACGAACAGCTTCTGTGAATAAACTGTTTAAGCAAAAAGGTAAAGCTTATCAGCGTCTTATCGTGACTCATGTGGATAGTAGAGGTCAGAAAGAAAATGTAGATGTGTTCTTTTATCATCATAAGAGCAGTAAAAATGGTAAAAAGCTGGCTGATCAGCTTCAAACTACTTTTAAGAAGAAATATGAGCAGTACCAACCAAATCGTAAATACACAGGAACGGTAAGCAATAGAAGCAATCTGTATGTTATAAGGAATACCCTCCCACCTATGGTTTACATTGAGTTAGGCAACTTAAAAAATACCAGTGACCAAAGAAGAATTCTAAATTCTGGTAACAGACAAGCTTTAGCTGACTGGATTACCGAAGGCCTACTGGCAGATTACAAATCATCTAAGTAAGGGCTTTCAGCTTCTTTTTCACCTAAATCAGAACGATCACCCTGATCAGGATTAAATTCACTTTATGGATAATCAGTGTATTGCTTCTTTGAATTGACTAATCATTTAGTTAGTATAGAGTACATAAGCTCTTCAAATCCTTTTAATGCGCAATACATCTCTTCTACTTCTTTTGATTTGCCTTTTATATTCGTGCAGTACGTCGTCAAAAGAGAACAGTAAGGCTAAAGGTTCGAACAAAGAAGACCTTTTAGAACACTATTTCATGGATTTGAGTGCACCCAAAACCAAATTCACGGACATTATTGAATCAGTTGAATTGATACGATTAGAAGAAACCGAATTTTCACTCCTATCAAGAATACGGCAGGTGCTATGGCATCAGAACAGACTCATTGTGAACAATGGTAATAGAGAGGTCTTTATTTTTGATGCTACTGGAAACTTTGTCAACAAGATCAGTCGATTTGGAGATGGACCTGAGGAATATGATCGGATTTCAGAGTTATGGATTGATGATGACAGATTATCGATCTATTCTAGGATTTCAGGTACTATTAAGACTTACACCTTTGACGGAGCATTTATTTCCTCAACACGTATACCCTCAGAATTTGCCCGTATGGGTCACTTGCTTCCCTTAAAAGACCAATATGTGATTGAGACTAATTTTTCTGCTCTAAATGACTCATCTCGGTATAAATGGGTAAGCTTAGATAAAAATTTCAATGTTAGCGGTAAATATCTTCCATTCGAGCTTACTGATGAAGAACCGCCACCACACTATTCTAGTGGTTTGCCCATTGCTAATTATAAGGATGGTCTTTTGTTGTTTCGCTCCCATTCCGATACCATTTATCAATTTACTAATGATAGTCTTACTCCATTAATTCATCTTGACTTTGGCAATAACTGGCACTGGAAAGGTCATTCACGACCTACATATGAGATGCTCGGTAAGGTTGAAACGGATGATATACCTAAGGCTTGGGAAATAACGGCTCACATCAGCGAAAACTATGCGTACGCTAAAGCTTTGATAGGCATGTCGCATTGGGAGCACTTTATAATAGATCGGAATTCAGAGGTAATAACAAGATTAGACATTAGAAAAAACTTAGTCGATGAATTTGAAATATCTCCCCTAAAATGGGTGGATAATAAGCTCTCGTTTACGCTTGCATCTGCTGATGTTGCTGAGTTTTTAAGTAGGTTATCGAAAGATCGAATCACTTATCGCGAAGGCACTTCATTGTCGGCCATAGAAGTGTCTGAAAATCCTGTTTTGGCCTTATTCACTTTTAAAAACAACGACTAATGCCTCTCATTAGAAATACCTCAATGCTTATTTCAACTCTTTTCATCATACTTTCTTGTGGGACTTCGGAAAAAGCAACTAAAGAAGGAATCGTTGACATTGACAATTTTAGAGCTTATCCGATTGACGTTGATGTTAAAGAGAGAAGTGTTTTTCAATTTGTAGAAAGTGTTAAGGTATTAGGACTTGAAGAAACTAATGAATCACTTTTAGAGAACCTTACCGATGCGATTTTTTTAGATAATCATATTGTTTTTAAAAACGGCCGACAGGAGGAAATCATGGTTTATTCAGAAGGCGGTAAGTTTTTAACCAAAATCAAACAACAGGGTAATGGACCTGAAGAATATGTATCGATTAGAAATCTTTGGGTAAATGATAACCTGATTCAGGTTTATGACGGGAGACATGTGATTAGTTTTGATTTAGCCGGTGATTTTGTCAGTGTTTTGTCTTTAAAAAATCGTGTATCTCATTTGCATGGCAATACAAATGGATTTGTGGCCGATGTCGGCCGAGCACCTCTTGACGGTGATTTGAGGTACAACTTAGAATTCTTAAATGAGGAGCTAGAACGAGATACGCTGGCTATACCGTATACTAAATTAAAGAAGACTAGCATATTCTGGCTGTCTACTCCTTTTTCTCTTTATAACAAAGATGTAGCCTACCAACACACGAATGGTGATACACTTTATAAGATCTTATCAGACGGAGCTGCTCCGCTTCTTTCCGTAGATTTTGGCGAAAAATGGATATGGAAAGACGAAGCGGTTTATGATAACATACAAAAACAACGTATGCTGAGGAGTGAAAACGGAGCTATTAGTATGTTTTTCATGCGGGCTTCCCAAAATTTCATCTATGCTGATGCCATAAGAAGTGGAAAATTCTTAATCAACCGAGCGACAGGTGATTACCAAAAAATTACCTTCAACAAAAATGGTGAAGGCCAATTCTATCCTAGATATATCAACTGGGTTAATAATGAATTAGCATTCTCTCTAAGTTCCGCAGACATTGGTGAATTTTTAAGCCAACTAGACCCTGCAAAAGTTCAGTATTTGGCTGACCATACACTAGAAACCATTGAAACATCGGAAAATCCGGTAGTGATTTGGATCAAGTTTACGAGTGATCTAAAGTAATTAAATCTTATGGTCTATCATCAGCGATCGTTTTATCTAACGATCGTAATAGACTTTAACCCATCAATTCTGACGACTTAACTAACACGTAATGCTAAAGGTTATCGCCTACATAATCAAGCAATAAAAAACCCGCATACCTTATGGTAGCGGGTTCAAAATCATTTTGACAATCAGTTATTCGACAATGGCAACTGTAACTTCCGAATTGGCCTCGATTAGCTGGGCATTATCATAAATAAATAGGCTCAATGACTCATCTGAAGCATTCTTGATGGTAACATTGGTTTTAGTAGCCGATATCTTGAGGTTGCGTTCTCTGAACTTGATTTTGAAAGAGTAAGCATCCCATTCATCAGGCAACGAAGGACTAAAATATAACTCTCCATTTCTTACCCTCATTCCTGCAAAACCTTTAGCAAACGCCATCCAAGTACCCGCCATAGAGGTTGTATGGCAACCGTCTTCTGTATCGTTGTTATAGTCATCTAAATCCAAACGAGCTGTTCTAATATACATCTCATAAGCTTTGTCTTTACGACCTAACTTAGATGCTAAAATACCATGTACGCATGGTGATAGAGATGATTCATGAACGGTTAAAGGCTCGTAAAAATCGAAATTCCTTTCGATAGTTTCTAGATCAAACTCATCTTCAAAAAGATATACTCCTTGGAGTGTATCGGCTTGTTTAATGTAACAAGAGCGCAAGATTCTGTCCCATGACCACTTTTGATTAATTGGCCTGTCTTCAGGTGCCATATCATCAGTTTTGATCAATTCTTTATCCAAGAAACCATCTTGCTGCAGAAAAACACCCAATTTTTCATCGTACCCTAAATACATATGATCGAGAATGTGATTCCATTTTGTGGTTTCTTCTTCTTTATCAAAGTTTAGCTTTTCGAGCAATGTAGAAAGCTTGGGGTCATCTTTGAAAGTTTCTAAACCTTCCAGTGTATACTTGAGTGTCCACAAAGCCATTTTACTAGTATACCAGTTGTTGTTGACGTTGTTTTCGTACTCGTTTGGTCCCGTTACGCCAAGCATAACGTATTGGTTCTTAGCCTTTGACCATTGTACTCTTTGGGACCAAAATCTGGAGATAGCAATGAGTACTTCTAGACCATAGTCAACCAAGTAATGATTGTCTCCATGATAGTTGATGTAATCATATATGGCATACGCTATTGCTCCATTACGGTGAATTTCTTCGAACGTAATTTCCCATTCGTTATGACATTCTTCACCATTCATGGTTACCATCGGATAAAGTGCAGCACCACTGGTGAAACCTAGTTTTTCAGCATTTTCGATAGCTCTACCTAGATGCTTATAGCGATACATTACCAAATTTCTCGCTACTTCTCTATCGGAAGTGGCTAGATAAAACGGTAAACAGTATGCTTCTGTGTCCCAATAAGTGCTTCCTCCGTACTTTTCGCCAGTAAATCCTTTGGGCCCAATATTTAATCTCTCGTCTTTTCCAGTATAGGTCTGGTTAAGCTGAAATATATTAAAGCGAATACCTTGCTGAGAAGAAACGTCTCCCTCAATGGTGATGTCACTCATTTTCCAGTTTTCAGCCCAAGCCGCTTTCTGCTCATCCATCAGCGCATCGAAACCAGTTGCCATAGCTGCTGAAACTTGATCACTACACTCTGCCGCCAAAGTGTCCTTTTCGAAGTTCATTGACGATATATTCGCGGCATATTTGTAAATGGTAAAGGGCTTACCTTCAGTAACATTACCTTTTTCGCTTACCTCAACGTATTTCTCTTTGTGGGCAGTTGTTCTTCCATTTCCAGACCATTCTCCACCAATATTAAAGCTCATTCCCGTAGCTACCCAAAAATCTGTTTTCTTGGTGCTTGCCACTATATAAGAGAAGTCTGCATTGGCATCTTTTTTCTGTTCTACCCAGAACTTCTCATCATAATTAGAATCTGCATTCACCACATCAAAATCTACATAAGGAGTGATCTTCGCTTCTCCTGAGAAGTTAAGCGGTGTGACTTGATAGGCAATTGCTCCAATTCTATTACGAACCATGCTATTAAACCTTGTTGTAACTACTTCCACAGATTTCCCACTTGGCAAAGTGGCCGTAAATGCCCTCTGCAAGTAGCCTTCTTTCATATTAAGTTCTCTACGGAACTTGGTAACTTCTGCCGAGTGTAAGTCTAATGTTTCTCCATCAAACTCAATGTTAATTCCTATCCAATTGGCAGCATTCAATACTTTTGCAAAGTATTCTGGATATCCATTTTTCCACCAGCCTACCCTTGTCTTATCAGGATAGTATACACCTGCCACATAATTTCCCTGAAGTGTAGCACCAGAATACTGTTCTTCAAAATTGGCTCGGCCACCGAACATTCCGTTACCTATACTAAAAATACTTTCCGAAATCTCGTTGTATTCAGGAACGAAACCCTCTTCTATTATCGACCAAGGGTCATGCTTGATGTAATTCTTCATTACTGTATAATGCTTTTAAGAAATCAATATCTACGTTAGTTAAATCATCGACCACAATATCGGCCTGACTTAATACTTCAGGAGAGCCAACGCCAATGCATTTCATCCCTCCATCTTTTGCTGCTTTTACGCCAGAAATAGCATCTTCTAAAACGACGCATTCTTTAGGTTGAAAACCTAGACGCTCTGCCCCTTTTAGAAATACTTCTGGATTAGGCTTGGATTTAGTGATTTGGTTACCATCCACAATGACTTTGAATACTTTATCTAAGCCAACACATTTTAATATTTGGGGGGTATTTTTACTTGCTGATCCAATAGCAATTGCAATATCATTGGCTTCTAGGGTATCTATAAAATCAATAACCCCTGGCAAAATATCACTAGGTGTCATACTGGAAATAATATCAACATAGATGGAGTTTTTACGCTCTGTATATGCCTGTATTTCCTCATCTGATTTTTCAATATTACCTAATGACAGGATATGCTTCATCGAATCGAAACGACTCACACCCTTTAGATTTTCGTTCTCCTTTTCGTCGAAAGGAACACCTACTTCGTCGGCCATGGCCTTCCAGGCAGTGTAGTGTGCTGGTACAGTGTCAACTATAACGCCATCCAGATCAAAGATGCATGCTTTTGGTAAACTCATTTAAAATTTGGGTAGTGACCTCGGATCATTTCCTCAGTCTCTTCAAGGGATTTAAAAACTTCAAAAGTTGTGCCTTGGGTTCTTTGTGCTCCTAGCGCATTGGCGTACATGGCGGATAGTATAAAATTATCTCCTCCATCTTTCAAACCATAAGCTAAGCCTCCGGCAAACGAGTCTCCGCAACCGGTAGTGTCGATAACATTTTCCATGTAAATGGAAGGCACAAACTCTTCTTTTAACTCGCCGTTCACTTTCGTAAACACTTTACAACCAGAAGAATCTGTGGTGATTATCAATGCTTTAGGGCCCTTATCTAGGATATAATCAGCCATCGGCCTTAAGTGGGCTTGACCAATATCATCTAACAAATCCGTCAATTCGCTTTCAGCGTACTCATGCTTATACCAAGTACACCATGATTCTTCTAAATTCATTTTAAGCACATCGATATACGGAAGCCATAAGTCCCTTTCAACCCAGAACTTCTTATGCCGATCGCCACTAATGGTCATGGTATGTGTAGGGCCATGTCCATCGAAAATGATTGTTCCGTTGCTATGTTCTTTTAAATACTTAAGTGTATCGAGTACAATTTCATGATCAGTAATTGGAACAAAAACGAATGCATCGCAATCAATAAATGGTGCCAAATCTTTAGGCATAATAGGGTTCATAAAAGCGGTCTGCTTTTCTTCCCTAAAGTTCTGATCGATGAATTTTAATTTTATCACATCTCCACTATCAGCTTCATCACTAACACCAGAGGTATTAATAGCCGGATATGGGGCGAAAAGTTCCTCAACAGGTGGAGTATCTACTTTTCTAATATGAGAAATAGGATAAACCGTACCCGAATCTTTTAATAATTGGGCAAGACCAATAACAGGATGGGTTATGCATCCATATTTTTCAATCACCTCTCCTTTGTGGGTAGTGATATGGTCACGTGGGATTGGCCCCACAACAGCTACTTTATAATGTTTGCTCATACTAACTGAAATAAATCCAAAGCGCTGCGATTATCGCAATAAGAACGATAGTTAGCAAAGTATCCAACCTCTTTTTCCCTGATTCCGTTTGCACTCCTCTTTCATAGGTAATTCCATCTGTCTTTTCGGCTGGTGGAGCGGGTGTCATTAGACTTACAATAATTAAAACTGCACTACAAACTACAAAAAGGAATATGGCAAAATGCAGGAAATTAATATCGGCAAAGTCATACAAAAAGCCTGATAGTGAATCTTTATTCAGTTCCAAAATGAATCGAGTAGTTCCTATGACCAACCCAGTCATTAAAGATGCCATAGCACCTTGTGAATTAAGCCTTTTAAAGAAAATCCCTAACAAGAAGACTGCTGCAATTGGTGGTGAAATATATCCTTGAACGCTTTGTAGATAAACAAAGAGCGAGTCACTTACATTTTGCATGAATGGAATCCAAGCCAAACCAATTCCAACCATAACTATGGTAGCTACCTGGCCGATTCTTACTAAATTTTTCTCACTAGTTTCTGGCTTCCATCTTTTGTACACATCTATAGTAAAAATGGTAGAACAAGAATTAAATACCGAAGATAATGAGCTCATCAAAGCAGCTAATAATCCAGCAATCACTAAACCTCTTACTCCTGCGGGCACCATGGCCTTAACCATCACTATTAATGATTGATCGTTACTTTCAAGCTCTAATAAACCTTTCTGCGATAGTGCGTATGCTATAATACCTGGGACTACGAATAAAAAGAGAGGTAGCATTTTTAAGAACCCTCCGAAAATTGTTCCTTTTCTAGCCTGATCAATGTTTCGAGCAGATAAAACTCTTTGGACAATATATTGGTCTGTACACCAATACCATATTCCTAATATTGGTGCTCCAAAGAGAATACCAGTCCAAGGAAAATCAGGGTGATCCATCGGCTGCCACATGTCAAAATAGCTATCACCAACCGTGGCTTTCAATTCGCCCCAGCCCCCTAGCGCATTCAACCCGTAAACAGTCACGGCAATAGACCCTCCTATTAATACAAACATCTGAATCATGTCTGTATAGAGTACTGCTTTGAGTCCTCCAAAAATGGTATAAACTCCTGTTGCAACTACAATAATGAGAGCCCCAGTCCAGAAGGATACACCAATTGCGGTAAATACAATAGCGCCTGCGGCAATTGTCACAGATATTTTTGTTAAAATATATGCCGCAATAGAAATCCACGTCAAATAAGTTCTGGCACCAGAAGAGTACCTTTTTTCCAAAAATTCCGGCATGGTAAACACTCCACTACGAACGTAAAAAGGCACAAATACCCAACCTAGAAGTAGTAGCATAAAACCAGCAAGTATTTCAAATTGACCTACAGCTACGCCTGAACTTGCGCCTGAACCTGCCAGTCCAACAAGGTGTTCGGAGCCAATATTGGATGCAAAGAGTGATGCTCCAATTACGAACCAGCCTACATTTTTACCGCCTAGAAAGTAATCAGAAGAAGATGTGTTGACTTTTTCCTTTATTGTGGCCCATGCTGCTATACCAAATACAAGGAGGAAATAGCCAGCTATGATGACATAATCGAGGCTAATTAAATCTACCATGAAAGAATTTTAAGATTGAAAAAAATGGTTAATTGGAGTTGACCAGCTCGTATACACGAACATAATCAATTTCCATACGGTTTGGAAAGATATCGTTTGCAATACCATGCTTACCACCCCAGCTACCGCCTATAGCGATATTTAGAATAAGGTAGAAAGGATGGTCAAAAGGCCAATCATCAGTATTTACACCAGTATTTTTAAACTGATGGTATTGTTCTCCATCAATAAAAAAGTCAATTCGATCTTTAAACCATTCGACCGAATATACATGAAATGCTTCATCGAAATCAGTCACAAGTGTTGAATCACCTTTTTGTGTTCCGTACATATGGTTGAATGATTGGGTATGTACCGTACCGTGGATCATTCCGGGCGCATAGCCCACAGCTTCCATAATATCTATTTCACCGCTTTTAGGCCACCCTCCATATTTATTTTGATTTGGAAGCATCCAAATGGCAGGCCAATTGCCTTTACCAGAAGGAACTTTTGCCTTCACTTCAAATCGTCCGTACTTCCAACTGGCTTTATTTTTTGTAACCAGTTTTGCCGATGAGTAAGCACGTTTTCCTAATGAATCATTATGGGCTTCAACGATAAGTTTGCCTTCTTCGATTCTTACATTTTTCGGTCGATTGGAATAGTGTTGAAGCTCATTATTGCCAAATCCACAAAGTTGAGGACAACCGTCACCTACATAGGTGGTCCATTTTGAGCCATCTAACACTTCCTGATTAAATTCATCTTGCCAAACCAACTCCCATTTTTTTTCAGCACATGATATGCTCAAGAAAATGAGGCATGAGAGTAAAACGAAAGAAAGTACTGACTTCATGAGGAGGACTAGTTTAAAGCATATACTCTCACATAATCAACTATGAATTGTTGCGATTCAATTGAAGGATCGATGGCACCACCCATTCCTCCGCCCATCGCTAGGTTCAGGATTAAGTTTTGTGGCTTAGAAAATGGCCATTCTAATTCATCACCAGTCTTATCATAAGTGTAGTAATGTTCTCCATCTAAGAATGCTTTAATTCCTTCAGGAGTCCATTCAATGGTGTAATTATGATAGGTATTGGTCATGTCAGCTATTTCTTTCACTGCCGTGATATGTGTACCTTCTTTAAAGTAATAAGTTCTTGTATGGCAAGAGGCATGATTGATTCCTGCGCCTGTCTCATCATTTATTTCACTTCCAACACACTCAAGTACATCAATCTCTCCGCAGTAGGGCCAAGATAATTCATCGCGATATTCATCACCGAGCAACCAGCCAGCTGCCCACGTACCGTCTTTTGAAGGCGCTTTTGCTCTAAATTCTATTTTACCATATAGAAAGCTAACTTTTCCACGTGTGGTTAACCTAGCTGAAGTCCACTCCTGACCCATATCGTTTTTGCGCGCTTCAATTATTAGATTGCCGTCTTCAACACGGGCATTTTCACGTCTATTGTCAGTATAGTATTGAGGTTCGTTATTGCCCCATCCCCAGTTACCAACATCATAAGTCCACTTTGATTCATCAGGAGCACCGTCTGTATCAAATTCATCTGACCAAACTAAATCCCATTGAGCTCCAGTAGTGTTTTGTGTTAAAGACTCTGGCGTATACTCATGATCTCTCATTTTAGTGAAATTAACACGGTCAACTTCAAGACCATCGCCCGACATATGTACTTTAATATTGTGAACGCCTTCGTTCATAGGGCTGCCATCTTTAGAAGAACCTACAAAACCATCGCTCTGGACTTGAATAGCTCCTGTAATATTATAAGTTCGGCCATCTGGGTTATCGTAATAATCTTCTACCCATACAGTTCCTTCTCCTTTTGTAATTACTTCGACTTTGTACCTTCCGACGCTATTAACATCCACTTTAAAAGTAGCCCAGCTGCTTCCAGTTTCGTTTATAACACCTTTTTCCACCTTTGTTAGACTACCTTCTGTCTCGACAAAATTTTCGACTTCGACAACAAAGCTATCATCACTAGATACTGCGGATGAGGTTGATTCATAAGATGCATTGCACCCAGAAAATATTACTGCTAAAGCAAGCAGCGCAGCTGATTTATATAGTTTCATTTTTAATACTTTACTCAATGAAAATCTACACGCCTTAACGACATGTCTTTTTATTTTTTGATCAAAATACTCTCTAGCTCTTCAAGGCTTTTCCCTTTTGTTTCAGGCACTTTCAAGATTATGAAAATGAATCCTAAAACAGCAAAAACACCATAAATAAGGAAAGTCATTGAACTTCCTAACGTGGAAAGCTCCCATGGAAAAACGGATTGTACACCTGCACTAACCATTGAATTGACAAAGCCAACAAAAGAAATTGCAATCGCTTTTATAGACAGCGGGAACAGTTCTGAAAAGAGCACCCACATGACTGGTCCAAGTGAAATGGCAAACGAAGCAATGAAACCTAAAATCCCAATAAGGATCAAAGTTGAATTCATTTCAATCGCTGCTGTGATTAATTCAGACTCGTATATTTTAGCTTGCTCATCTCCCAACGCTGCTCTAAGTGCTTTTTTATAGACTACATCATTTTCAAAAGTGTTGCCTACCATCCCATCTAGTTTTGCTAATTCGATTTCGGCTGAAAGATTGGCTAGGTTTTCTTGCTTCAATTCATATGTGGCATTATTGAACTCAAATGCGATTAAAAACATGAATATGGCAATACCTGCAACACCAAAAGACAGCAGTTTCTTTCTACCCAGTTTATCGATGTAGATCATGGCAATTATGGTAAATACTAGATTTACTAACCCAACAATAATTGCTTGCTGGAAGGCCGCATCTGTTCCTCCACCGGTTTGCTCAAAAATCATTGGAGCATAAAAGAACACAGAGTTAATTCCTGTGATCTGTTGAAGAATACCGACTACTAATCCAATGGTAAGAACAAGCCCCATAGCAGGCTTGAAAAGAGCACTTAATGGCGCTTTTTGTTGACCCTCATCAGAAGCCAACGCCTCTCTAACAGCTTTTGCGTCTGCAACTGCCTCTTCTTCACTTCTAAAAAGCTTCATTACTCTCAAAGCCTCTTCATGTTCTTCTTTCATTAAAAGCCATCTAGGACTTCTAGGCACAGCATATAAGCCAAAGAAATATAATATGGCTGGCAGCGCTTCTAAGCCCAACATCCATCGCCAATTATGCTCTGATATCCCTAAACTTTCAACCCATGTAGCATCAGAGTCGCCAAGAGAAAGAATTAAATAATTGGTAAAGAATGCTAAAGAAATACCTACTACGATATTCAGTTGATTGAAAGAAACCATTGTTCCTCTAATCTTAGGTGGTGCTATTTCGGCTATATACATTGGTGCCAGAATAAGTGAAGCACCAACGCCAATTCCGCCCAGCATTCTAAAGGCTAAGAAAAGGGTGAAATTCGGAGCCAAAGCAGATCCGATTGCTGAAATAGTGAATATGATGGCACAAGCTTTAAGAACAACCCTGCGACCAAAACGATCACTGATTGTACCAGAAAAAAGCATGGCTACTGCCGCTATAAAAGTTAGAGAACCAACTGAAAGCCCTAGCTGGGCGTCGGTCATATCAAACTCTATCTGAACAAATTTATTAACGCCGGATATAACGGAAGCATCGAAGCCCATTAATAGGCCACCTAAAGCTACAATAGCAGCAACTTTGTAGGTAAATCCTGATTGACTTTTCATAAGAAGAGGTTAAGTAAACGAACAGGTCTTATTGAAAGACCCGAACGTAATCTACAATTAAATATTGGGGAAATGTAGTAGAACTGTTTGGGCTACCAGGCCAATTTCCACCTACTGCCAAATTAAAAATAAAGAAAAAACTGTTTCTAAATTCACTGAGCTGAGCAGGTGTAGTATCTATTACATGATATTGTTGGTCATTGACTAACCACCTGATTTGGCTTGCGTCCCATTCAATAGAAAACACATGAAATTGATCATGAAATGTTCCAGAAGAAAGTGTGGTTTCACCTCCAAACTGAGCACGTTGACCATCATTTTCCCAGTGGACAGTGCCATGCACAGTACTTTCTCTGCCGCTACCTCCAATCATCTCCATGATATCGATTTCGCCAGAAGCAGGCCATCCAACCGTATTAAAGTTTGAACCAAGCATCCATAAAGCAGGCCAAATTCCTTGTCCTTCTGGCAGCGCAGCACGAATGTCAATTCTGCCATACCGGAAGTCTTGCTTGTTCATTGTTACAATCCTAGAAGAAGTATAGTTACTTCCGTTCAAGGACTGCTCTTTTGCCGTGATCACCAAATGACCATCTTGCATGGACGTATTCGAATTAGTATAGTATTGAAGTTCATTGTTACCCCAACCATTGGAACCCGTTCCGATCTCATACGTCCAATCTGAAAGATTCAAACTAGAAGATTCAAATTCATCAGACCAAACTAAAGTTCTATTCGCATAGCTTGTAGGACTCGTATACCCTGAAGTTGGAATGCTCACACTATCATCAGGACCATTATCTACTGGTCCACCTTCGTCGGAATCTCCGCAAGCTACCATTATTGATAGCAATAGCAGGAAGAAAATTTCTTTAGAAAATCTCATAGCCGGATATAAAAAAGTACCCGCCCTACACTATGAAGAACTTCACGGTGAGAGCGAGCACTAATTAAAAAGAGCGTCTTTATTGAGTTATCAATTTAAATTGCCACCAAGTTTCCCCACCAGCAAAGATTTGAACGGTCATTCTTTTGTTCGTTCCGTCATCAGAGTAATCTGATACGATGTAAGTTACATCAGCTGGCGCATCGCCTGGAGCTCCTAGTTCCACACCATTAGTTACTTTGGCTAAGCCCATATGAGCACCTTGACCGATAAGTTTCAAGTCAGTACCACTCAACTCGTAAGTATAAGTACCCATTCCGTCATGAGGAGCTACAAGGCTACCACAACCCTCTGGGTCCATTCCTTGCCAAGGCTCTAACCAACTTTCAGAACCCATACCCATTGTGAAATTACCACCATTGAAAGTATAAGTATCATCAAACAGGCAAGCACGGCCTGACACATCATCACTACTGCTTGACCACCATGAAACATCGCCTTGCCCAGGTCCTACGCCTAATGCACCAGCAACTGGCTCCAGCGTCCAAGTTCCTTCAACCTCAATTGGTACAGCATCAGGAGTACCTGATATCAAAAGGAATTCCCACCACGTTTCGCCTCCAGCAAAAATCTGAAGCGTCATTCTTCTTACATTCCCTTCTTGAGATTGAGCAGCAATTTCATAAGTCACTTGAGCGGGAGCATCTGCAGGACTACCAAGTTCAACGCCATTATGCGCTTTCACAAGACCAACAGCTGCACCTACACCTTCGAGAGTCAATTGATTATTCTGATAAGTATATGTGAAATCAGTAGAGCTTACAAAAGGAGCAACAGGTGCACCGCAGCCTTCAGGATCCATTCCTTGCCAAGGCTCTATCCAAGTAGCATCTCCTACGTCAACACTGAATGTACCAGTGGCATTACCAGTGAACGTATATACATCATCAAACAAGCAATCTCTACCAGTTACGTCTCCAGCACCACTTTGCCACCAGGCATTGCTACCCTGTGCGGGGCCTACTTTGAGAGCGCCAGCTACTGGTTCCAAAGTCCAATCACCTGAGATATCAAAATCAGGAAGTGGCAATTCTACAGTAAAAGAAGCGGTTTCGGTACTTTGGTTGCCATTAGAATCTGAAACAACTAAATCAATATCATAAATACCTACAGCAAAACCACCAGATACTGCAATATTGATAGTAGCAGCATCGCCACTCAATGATTCAGTTCCAGAGTTTATTACTGTACCATTACTACTTATTGACCATGTAGCAGTAGCCAACGTACTAATAGTACTACCTGTCACACCATCATTCACAACAGCAGTGGCCGAAAAGTCGGTGTTTTCCGTTGTTCCAGTATTAATAGTTAAAGATTCGATAACCGGCGGGCCATCGATAATCACGGGATCAGCATTACCGTTATCACATGCCGCAATGCCTACAACAAGGGCGAGTGAAAGGAAGCCTAGTAAAATTTTATTTTTCATAGCGTTTTATTTTTTCCTTAATGTCATGTAGAATTTCCATCCAAACAAAAAAACAACCACTACAAGAACTCATCATGGGGTCAAAATTAACTACTACAATATTACATCAATCGTATGCATAAATAGACAATAACGTTTATATTGACCATTATTAGATTACACATATTTATACAAGTCAAAAAGTGTATACTACAACGCATAACAGAAATGAGGCGGACCTACTAAGGCAAATCATAGTGAAAATCTCTTGTTTCCTTATTTTCATTTTACTCACCATACCCTCAATTAAGGGACAGGAGAACGCTATACAGGGATTACCTTTCATAAAGAACTATGGTCCTGATACCTATCAAGGTGGTATACAAAACTGGTCTATCGTTCAGCATGAAAATGGACTTCTATATGTTGCTAATAACCTAGGGCTGCTCGAATATGACGGTGATAGTTGGAGAAATTATGCGGTTAAAAACAGAACCAAGGTTAGAAGTATCTATATAGGTAAAGATGAAAGAGTATATGTAGGGTCTCAAAGAGACTTTGGATATTTCGCGCCCGATGAAAAGGGTGAACTTGGTTATTTCTCTCTTGCGGACTCACTCGAAAATAGTTTAAGGGATTTTGATGAGACTTGGAAAATATATGGTATAGGAGACAAAGTCTACTTCTGTACATTCAGTGAAATATTTATATACGATGGAAAGGATATCCAAGCCGTAACATCTGATTATTCCTTAGAAATCTCGTTCTTATTCGAAAATGAGCTTTATACTCAAGAATGGGAAAAAGGCCTTTCAAAGCTTATAAATGGAGTTTTATCACCAATTCCAGGTGGAGAATTCTTCAAAGACAAACGGATTTCAAATATCTTCCGATACGACAAAGATAATTGGCTGATCAGCACATTTTCAGATGGGCTTTACATGTATCAAGACGGAAGCCTCTCATCAATGGCTATTGATAAGGCTCTTGACCTTTCACAGCTTATCGTCAATTTTGCTACTCGACTTTCTAATGGTTTAATTGGCTTAGGAACTCAAAACGGCGGTCTACTGGTAATAGACCAATCCGGTCAGCTAATATACCAGTTTGATCAGTCAAGTGGACTCAAAGATCGTACAGTAAATTTCATCTATGAAGATTTACAAGGCAACCTTTGGCTAACACTTAATAACGGCATTTCAAGAGTTGACTTAAACTCAGGTTTTAGCAGAATTGACGATAGGTTTAATTTGAGTGGATCAGGATATGCTGCCAAAAAAACTTCTCAAGGGGTCTTTTTAGGTACAAATAATGGACTATACAAGTTTGATGAACAAAGAAAAATCTACAAACTTGTTCCCGGAACCTCAGGTCAGGTTTACTCAATCCAAGAATTAAGTAATCGCATCTTTATTGGGCATCATAATGGACCCATTGAAATAGTAAATGGTAAAGCTAGATTTCTGCACACTGAAAAAGGTGCGTGGGTATTTAAACAGCACCCTAATAATCCTGACATAGTTTTACTTGGCACCTATTTGGGCATCAACAAATTTAACTTAAGGACAAATGAGTTTGTTAAAATTCAAGGTTTCGAGGAGTCTTCTCGGGTTATGGAATTCGATGGAAACGACCTTTGGGTAACGCAAGGATATAAAGGGGCATTTAGGCTTACATTCTCACCATCTGGAGATGAGATAGAAAGTGTTAAGTTATATAACAGTGAAAACGGCTTCCCTTCAGACCTCCTTATAAACGTCTTCAAAATTGATGATCAGCTGATTTTTACTTCTGATAGAGGATTCTTTCAATATGATACCTCTAGTGACAGTTTTACTAGTCTTATGCCTCTTAACGAGCTTGTTGGTGCAGATGCTTCTATTGTTGATATGGAAGCCGATGAATTTGGCGACATTTATTTTATAGAACGCAATAAACTTGGTGTACTGAAACCTAAAGGAAGTTTTAGCTATGAGCTTTTAACAAAATCATTCAATAAGGTAAATAATTTGTGGAATGATGATTTAGGCAATATATCAGTACTTGATGACGAAAACATTCTTATTGGAGCTAAAGAAGGTTTTATTCATTATGCACCAAAGAAGGATCAAATCAAAAACAACAACTTCAATGTTATTTTGAGAGAGATTAGGAATGCAGGTGTAGAGGAGAATATTTTGAATTATGGCCACCCTAACCTTGCAAGTGAATCATCGAGAGCATCGTTTTCTTACAAACAAAACTCTTTTCAATTCTCGTTTGCAGCACCACATTTTGAAAGTGATGGGCAGATTAGTTACCAATATAAGCTCGACAACTTTCAAGATGAATGGTCGGACTGGACAGCTTCTAATTTTAAAGAGTATACTAACCTAAGAGAAGGCAATTATTCATTTTCGATTCGAGCAAGAAATATCTTCGATCAAGAAACTGACGTTATAAGCTATTATTTTAGGGTATCCCCTCCTATTCATAGAACAACCTTTGCTTACACCCTCTATGGTCTAACAGCTTTTCTAATGATTTTTAGCGGCTTCAAAACAGTGGATGCTAGGCATAAAAAGAAAACTCAAGCTATTGAAGATTCTAAAAACCAAGAAATTCAGCAACGAGACTCAAAAATCCAAGATATTACTCAAAAGTCCACTGATGAGATTGTTAGGCTCAGAAACGAGAAATTACAAACAGAAATTGGGCTAAAAAGCCAAGCATTAACATCTTCTGCAATGCACCTTATTCAAAAGAATCAACTGCTGAATCAAATAAAAAACACACTTAAAAGCTTAAACAAGGAGCAAGAAGACAAACAGTTGGTTAAAGAATTGAGCAGAATCGTAAGGTCAATTGACAAGGACTTATCTACGGGCACTCAGTGGGATCAGTTTCAATCCAATTTTGATCAAGTGCATGGAAACTTTATCACCCGCTTAAAAGAAGCTTATCCAGGTTTAACACCTCAAGAATTGCGTTTTAGTGCCTATATAAGAATGAACTTAAGTACTAAAGAGATTGCCAACCTACTCAACATATCAGTTAGAGGTGTTGAAATTGGACGGTACAGAGTAAGGAAAAAGCTTGAGTTAAAACGAGAAAATAACTTAAGTGATTTTATTCTTAGGTTTTAGTTTACCTCGACGAATCTCGAATTATTACTCTAGAATCAAACTTTCTATTTCGCAAATGCGGTGGAATATGACGCTTTTGAATTACTTTAAAGAGAAGTTCGGCTGCAGCCTCCCCCATTTCTATGGGTTCATGTGTAACACTAGTCAAATGGGGCTCAACAATTTCGCAAAGATTACTATTTCCAAAGCCAACTACAGAGACATCACGCGGTACGTTTAAGCCCATCTTCTTTAGTTTCAAGATGGCCTCTACCGCCAATTCATCACTGAATGTAAACAAAGCGTCAGGCGAATTCTTAGGATCTTTAAACATATCCTCGATAATTCCTTCATGTGTTTCATCCGGATTTGTAAAGACAACAAAATCCTCATTCATCTCATAAGCATATGTTTTGAGGGCTTCAAGATAGCCTTCATAACGACGCTTACTAATGCCGAGTTTATCTGGTCCACCTAAATGTGCTATTCGCTTTCTTCCTCTTTTAATCAAATGTTCTACCGCCTGAAAACCACCAGTAAAATCATTTGCTTCCACCGTTGGCATATCAAAACCAGGCGCAACTCGGTCGAACAGCACAAAAGGCGTGTCATATGCCTCTAGTGTTTCGAGGTGTTCGTAGTCATTTGTTTCACTTGAAATAGATAGTATCACTCCTTCTACCTTACAGGACAAGAGTGACTTTATCTGATCAACTTCGTTGTGATAAATTTCATTCGATTGACAAATAATGGTAAAGTATCCCTGATCTGTTACGACTTTTTGAATACCGTCTATAGCCGAAGCGAAAAACGAACTGGTAATATGAGGTACCAAAATACCAATGGAATTAGATTTCTTGGTACGCAAACCAGCAGCAATGAAGTTTGTCTGGTACTTCATCTCTTTGGCCTTTTCAGCTACAACCTTTTTTGTTTCTTCACTTATGTTTGGATGATCATTAAGTGCTCTTGAAACAGTTGAGGGTGAAATCTTCAGTGCCGTAGCGATATCTTTTATAGTGATTGCCATAGTTATTTCTCTTTGGGTTTTGCATGAGAACCATCACAATACGGAAAACCTTCAGAACGGCCACATCTACAGAATGACAAGGTGCCTGCTATTTCTTCGGTTTTCTTACGATGATGAATCGTTGCTCCCCCCTTTATAATTAATGGACCTCCATTTATTAAGGTAACATCAGTTTGATTAGTATGAGTATCCTTAAAACGAACCCCTTTAATAGCTAAAGCTTTCGAAGGGCAGTCACGAACAGTATCGACAATTGATTTGGAATCGCTTGCCTCTACATTTACCCAAGGTCTTGCCTTTAAATCAAAAACTTCTGGCAAGCCTCTTAGGCAAATGCCTGAGTGAATGCACTTGGTGGCCTCCCATGTTACTGTTAAGTCTCCCGAAGAATATTCTTTGATTACCGACTGATCCACAATTATTTTTAAGTCTAGGATTGAAATTAAGTCAAAAACCTCAGTATTAGAAACACTTAAGTGAAGATAATTGTTTGTACATATTTTATATACATGTATACTTCTTCATATATTTATATGAATTTATATTTATGCAAACGTTGCATTTCAGAGGATACGAAGTTTCTCCATTCCAACTGCTTTTCAGATAGGGCTCCATGAAAGGTTTCTCGGTCGTATAAGGCAGATTTTCTTTTAAATTCTGATAGTAAAAATTTAATGCTTTTTCGATACTCAGATAGTTTTGTAATGCCTTGGTTGCCCATAGCCTCAATCTGTTTCCTAAGTTTTCGACCATAGAGTTCGGCTAAGTCAAAATGTAAACGTTCATGTTCAAAGAGTTGATCGTCATCTGTAGTTGTTGTCCAAGACTTTCTTCTTTTAAAAAGCACATACACTTGAAAATTGGGCTTCCCCTTAGTTATGCCACCACGTATGGAATGCGTAACGGCAGTTAACGCCGTAACCCCTAAATCAATCGAATCAGATTTTACCAATAAATAGTCATCCCACGTCAACGGTCTATTTTCGTCCCAAACAACATACTGCTTCGGGTCAACTTTCAGGAAGTTACCTTCTTGTGCCCAACTGTGAACTGAAACGAAAAATAAAAAGATGATAAACCCAGTGTTTATGCCAATGCGCATATACAAATCAACACGCATTGCTTCAAGATTTCAAATTAAAATACAGGAAGTTGCAAAATATTATACCCTGAAAATCATCATCATGTTTAGAAACATCACAGCAAGGTATTCTCAAAAAGAGTAAACCTTTTTAGAAACCCGTGTTCATCCATCTTTAATCGGTATCTTTGCAGTTCATGAAATTCGAAGAGTACCGCATTGCAGATGGCATAAAGGCCAGTATTTCACAACTTGGTTATAAAAAGCCAACTGACATTCAGTACAAGTCTATTCCAGCCATTCTAAAAGGCGAAGATGTTTTGGCGATTGCGCAAACAGGCACAGGTAAAACAGCAGCTTTCGCTATTCCAATTCTTCATTTGCTCAGCGAAAGGAAATCCATGAAATTGAGGCCTGATGGAGTAAAATGCTTAGTGATGGCGCCTACTCATGAACTAGCACAACAAATAGAAGGCGTTTTCAGGAAACTTGGCAAAAATACAAGACTTAACATTCTCTGCATTCATGGTGGGGTCGATCAAGAGCCTCAAATCAAGAAGCTGAATAAAGGCGTAGATATTTTAATTGCCACACCAGGCCGAATGTTTGACCTTGAAAGTCAAGGTGCCTTACGGTTGAACCGTGTGGAAGTTCTCGTTCTGGACGAGGCAGATCATATGCTTGACTTAGGCTTCATTAAGGACATTCGCCAATTGATGTACCATTTACCAAAGAGGCGTCAAACATTATTCTTCTCGGCTACTATAGACGAGGCTATAAAAAAATTGGCTTACTCCCTTGTCACCAACGCCATTAGAATACAAATCTCTCCAAAAAATCCTGTTGCCAAGAACATTGAGCACGCGGTAGCTCATGTAGAAATGGATCACAAACGTTTCTTTTTAGAGAACCTAATCAATAATGATCCGGAAAAGAAGATGCTGGTCTTTGTTAGAACTAAAGTTCGTGCCGAGCGAGTTAAAAAAGCCTTAGGCCGAGTGAATTTAAATTCAGACACTATTCATAGCGACAAAGAACAGGCTGATCGAGAAAAGACAATGGCTCGCTTTAGAAATGGAGAGACCAAAGTGCTGATCGCAACAGATATCAGTGCCCGAGGAATTGACATTCCTAATGTTGAATACGTAATTAACTATGATTTACCCGATTCTTCTGAAAACTATGTGCACCGGGTAGGCCGAACCGGAAGAGGTAGAGAAAAAGGACAAGCATTTTCGTTTTGTGCTTCAGAAGAAAAAGATCTTCTAAAGGAAATCGAGGATAACTTAGGTCAACCAATCGGTAGACTATCGCTATCGAAAGGCGATTACCAAATGGTTTTAGATACTACCGAAGACACAACGGATAACTGGAAGCAGCTTATGAAAGAAGCAGAATCTTCCAAAAATAACCGTAGAAAGAAGAAGAAAAAGTAATCTCCCCTCCTTCAATTTATTTCGAGATTTTTTACGATTCTCATGCATCCCTTTAAAATTTCCTGAGTCTCTAATTCAGAATTTTTATTAAAACTGCAATTACGAATAATATATTTCTATATATTTACTGCAATTACGAATAATATAAAAATGAAGAAAACGAAACTAGGTGAGTTTGAAGAGCTAGTACTGATGACAGTGGTAGTGCTACAAGCAGAAGCATATGGGGTTGAAATTAAACGAGAATTAGAAGACCGTTTAAAAGAAACCCTCAGCGTAGGTTCCATCCAGTCGGCATTAAAGCGAATGGAAGAAAAAGGTTTCCTCAAATCAGAATTTGGAGAAGCTAGCCAAAAAAGAGGTGGTAAAAGAAAACGCATCTACCAAGCAACTCCCCATGCACACAAAGTGCTTCAAGAAATGAAAGATGTACGCTCTCAACTTTGGGCATCAATGCCCAATATGGTTACTGGCTAATGGAAGTCAGTCAAAACGATATCCTACCACCTCGATGGTCACTCCGGTTGCTAAGACTGTTCATAAGAAAGCAATTTCTAGAAGAGATAGAAGGCGATATGGAAGAGGTTTTTATGGATGATCTGGATCAACATTCAATTAAAAAAGCTAAGTGGAACTACATATTAGGAGTTTTCAAACTAATGAGACCCTCTTTAACTAGACTACTTAGCGGAAGTCAAAAACTCAATTATCTCGGCATGTTACAACACAACTTACTAATCACTCTAAGAGGCTTTAAACGTCACAAGACCTCATTCTTTATCAATTTAATTGGTTTATCAACAGGTTTAGCCGCTTCATTGCTCATTTTTCTATGGGTAAATGATGAACGATCTGTTGATACATTCCATGAAAACAACGATCAACTTTATTGGGTTTTCGCGAATTTTCAACTGCCCAATAGTACGGCCACTTGGAATTATACATCTGGACTAATGGGGGAAAGCATGAAACAAGACTTCCCAGAAGTAGAAGAAGCTGTGACTATTGGGAATACAGGTTTCTTTAAACCAAAAGGTATTGTTTCAAATGGCGAAAGTAATTTTGAACTAGACGGTCTTTTTGCAAGCAAAAACTTCTTTGATATATTAACCTATCCCCTGCTTATTGGTAATCAGGAAAACATACTCGAGGACAATGAATCCATTGTTTTGTCCGAAACAATGGCTATGGCCATGTTCGGCAATTTGGAAAGTGCCTTAGGAGCTACCGTTGAATGGGAGAATCAGTTCTTTAATAAAACCTTCATTATAAGCGGAATATTCCAATCACCTCCAAAGAATGCTACAAATCAATTTGATGCAGTAATTAATTATGATTTACTAGTTCAAGCCGACCAGTGGGCAGCAGAATGGAATGGAGGTTATGCACAGAACTTTTTAGTACTTCAGAAGGGCACTAACATTGAGGAGTTCAATGCTAAAATTGAAAATTACATGGATGATAAAATAAACAATGACAGGTTTACTCTTTTTGTCCAGCCTTACGCCAAAAACTATCTCTATGGTGAATATGACAACGGTGTTCAAGTGGGTGGAAGAATTGAAAATGTACGCCTGTTCACTATTATCGCCATCTTTATTCTACTAATTGCCTGTATTAATTTCATGAACCTTTCTACTGCTCAGGCTTCAAAAAAGATGAAGGAAGTTGGTGTAAAAAAGACTATTGGAGCTAACAAAGGATCACTCATATTCCAGTTTCTCGGTGAGTCTATTTTACTAACGTCTCTTGCAGTTATTGTGGCTATTATACTCGTAAATCTATTCCTTCCTCAATTCAACGAGATTACATCTAAGGAACTTGAAATTAATATCATTGACTTTATTCTACCATTAATTGGAATCACGCTGATAACAGGATTCCTAGCAGGTAGCTATCCTGCATTCTACTTATCTGGCTTCAAGCCTGTCGCAGTTCTAAAAGGAAAAATTTCTAACCTGAGAGGAGATGAATGGATTAGAAAAGGGCTTGTCATAACTCAATTCGTACTTTCCATAATTTTCATTATTGGAGTAATTACTATAAACAGGCAAATAGAGTTTACACAAAGTAAAGACCTAGGCTACAATCGCGAGAACATAGTGACTTTTGCAAGAAAGGGCCAAATCAATGAGAATGCTCAAGTAATGCTTTCGGAATTACAGAAAATCCCCGGAATTGAGAGTATTGCGAATATGGCAGGGGATTTTTTATGGGGAGAAGACAGTGGCAGTGGTTACTCTTGGGATCCGTCAAGCAAAGACGATGATAATCATCTTTTTAAGTCACCTAAAATTGGATATAACATTATAGAAACTTTGGAAATAGAAGTCATCGAAGGAAGATCATTTTCAAAAGAGTTCATGGATGATGAAACAAAAGTAATTATCAATGAATCTGCCGTTAAACTTATGGGGATCAAAGAACCTATTGGTACAATACTAGATTATGGAAGCGGAGGTACAAGGGAAATAATCGGTGTAGTAAAAGACTTTCAGTATGGTTCAATGCACCAACAAATCGAACCACTTCTTTTTCGTTTTAGAGATTGGGGGCGAAATTTTGTAATAAAAATACAGACCGGCACCGAAGCTGTTACGCTTCAACAAATAGAAGAAATTTATACGCAGTTTCATCCTAAATATGACTTTACCCCTACTTATTTACAAGATGATTATATGGCACTCTACAGCACAGAAAGCAAAGTTGCTGCTCTGGCCAACTACATGGCGCTTATCGCCATTTTAGTCTCCTGTCTAGGGCTATTTGGACTTGCTACTTTTACTGCTGAACGAAGAAGTAAGGAGATTGGCATACGCAAGATTTTAGGAGCAAGTCATATGGTCATCATGAAGATTCTAACAGGTTCATTCACAAAAACTGTTTTAATTTCTGTTCTTTTTGCTCTGCCACTAGGCTACATTCTAGCAAATAACTGGCTCAATAATTTTGCCTATACAATACAATTGGAGTGGTGGATTTTTGCCCTTGCTGGGCTATCAGCATTACTCATAGCTTGGATTACAGTAAGTTTTCAAACGTTCAAGGCGGCACTGGTCAACCCTGTAGAATGTTTACGTAATGAATAAGAAAACACCTCCAAAATGGTCAAGGAGAATACTTTCTTATTTTCTTCGGAATGAATTTTCAGAAGAAATAGAGGGCGATTTAGAAGAACTTTTCAGAGAAAACGAATTGAAGTATTCTCTCAAAAAAGCCCGCCGAATTTATAATAAAGAAGTCATTAAACTCATTCGTCCGAACCTTATTAAAAGTTTTACTGGCGATCAAAAACTTAACAACTTTGGTATGTTACAACACAACTTAATTCTTACCCTGAGAGGCTACTTACGCCATAAAGGTTCATTTCTAATCAACTTAACAGGTCTTTCAACAGGCATAGCTTGTACCCTACTCATATACTTATGGGTCAACAGTGAGTTACAAATGAATCAGTTTCATGAAAACAATAATCAGCTCTACCAAATTATATCTAATAGTACCACTACAAATGGCATTCTAAGTAATCATGCCACGCCTGGTGACTTGGCTGAAGCCATGAAAGAAGAGCTACCGGAGGTAGAAATGGCGGTTAACCAAACTTGGACCAATACTTTTACTCTTTCTTACGACGAGACCAACCTGAAAGCCGTAGGTCAGTATGTTGGTAAAGACTATTTCAATGTGTTTTCATATGAATTAATTCAAGGAGACAAATCCGACGTATTATCGGAACAAAGGAACATACTCATCTCAGACCAACTGGCATACAAGTTATTTGGTACCCTAACTGATGTGGTTGGAAAAACAGTTAAATTTCAGCAATTCCGAGACTATTCTGTATCAGGTATCTTCAAAAAGCCTCCTTCGACCTCTTCCTATCAATTTGATTTCATTATGACATTCGAAGAGTACAAGGAGCTGAACTCATGGGTTCTTAACTGGAAGAATAATGGCCCTTCGACTTTTGTTGTGCTTGCCAAGGGAACTGACATTGATGCCTTCAATGATAAGATTAAGGACTTTATTAAATCACATAATGGTAATGAAAATACCACTCCAATGGCCACGCTCTTTAGTGACCTTTATTTACAAGGTAAATTTGAAAATGGGAAACCCGTTGGAGGTAAGATTTCCGATGTTAGAACATTTTCAATAATTGCCATAGTCATCTTAGTAATAGCCTGCATTAATTTCATCAACCTAACCACCGCTCGTATTTCAAGAAGGGTCAAAGAAATTGGCGTCAAAAAGACTCTAGGTGCCAGTAGAGAATCACTGGGAATTCAGTTTCTTTTTGAATCATTTGCAATATCTACTCTTTCACTCATGGTAGCTTTAGTGTTGGTTTCAGTAGCGCTACCCGAATTCAGTAACATTACTGGTAAGGAACTGAAAATGGTATTGGATAATGACTTCATACTGACCCTATCCTCTGTTCTTATCATTACGAGCTTTATTGCAGGCAGTTATCCTGCCATCTATTTATCGGCAATAAAACCAATGAATATTTTGAAGCCACAATTGAACAATGGTTTTGCTGATTTTTGGATTAGGAAAGGACTTGTCGTAATCCAGTTTTCAATCTCTATCATGTTAATTGTTTTTGTCATGGTAGTTAACAATCAAATTCAGTTGACAAGAGACAAAGACATTGGATTCAATAAGGATAATGTACTTTATTTTGAAGCAGATGGTCAGATAGAGTTAAAAATGGAGACCTTTCTACAAGAAGTAAGCAATATCCCGGGGGTAAAAACAGCATCTAGTAGTGCACATAGTTTTGTCGAAGGTGGCTATACTGGTCTTACTTATAATGTAAGCTGGAATGGGAAAGATTCGAAAGAGCCAATTGGCATGGAATATATGCGCGTTAACTATGACTTAATAGAGCTTCTTGATTTAGAGATCCTAGAAGGCAGGTCATTTTCAAGAGAATTCAAATCTGAATATAACAAAGTCATATTCAATGAAAAAGCAATTGCTATTATGGGTTTAGAAAACCCTATTGGTGCAACTGTGACAATTTCGGGCAAGAACACTCAAATAGTTGGTATAGCCAAAGACTTCAATTTCAAGACATTTCATAAAGAAGTTGGGCCAGCTTATTTTGTTTTAAAACCTGATGATACTTGGCTTATCATGACAAAACTAACCAGAGGCAGCGAAGCTAAAACCATCGCAGGTATCGGGGAACTTTACTCGCAATTCAACCCAGGTTTTCCTTTCGATTTTAGATTCTTAGATCAAGATTACGAAGCCCAGTACAAGAGTGAACAAAGAGTCGGGGCACTCTCTGAATACTTCTCAATGATAGCCATACTCATTTCATGTCTCGGATTGCTAGGACTTGCATCTTTTGCCACTGAAAAGCGCATAAAAGAAATAGGCATTCGTAAAGTTCTTGGCTCAAGTCAATTGGAAATTGTAAGAACGCTCTCGAAGGAGTTTACACAAGTTGTAATCGTAGCCATTATCATTGCATTACCGATCAGCTACATTATTGCCGATAATTGGTTAAGCAAATTCGTTTTTCGAATTGAGCTTGGCTGGTGGTTTTTTGTTGCAGCAGGAGCATCTGCCCTACTTATCACTTGGATTACCGTAAGCTTTCAAACCTTAAAAGCCGCTAGATCCAACCCCGTTGACTGTCTAAGAAATGAGTAAACAGGGTTCTCCACAAAATTATAGTCCTCCGCGGTGGCTTTTAGCCATTATCAGGTTTTTGGTCAAACCTGAATACCTAGAAGAAATTGAAGGGGATTTAGAAGAAGTCTATTATGATTTCAGAATTGGAAAAGGAAAACGAAGGTCAGACTATCTATTTCTTAAAGAAACAATACGCATACTTAAATTTAATCTAATCAAACCGGTCATGTCAACATCAAAAACAACAAGCTTAACTCAGTTATTCTATAATATTAAATTCTCATATCGAAGTTTCAGCCGTCATAAAACCTCGTTTTTCATCAACATTGTGGGGCTTTCAACAGCGCTTGCAGCTGCTCTGGTTATATTCCTATGGGTAAATGACGAAAAAGGTGTTGATGCATTCCATACTAAAAATGGCATAGTCTATCAGGTTTTAGAACACGAAATAAATCCAGAGGGCCTAGAGACAAGCTTTGGTACTGCATTCATATTATCAGATGCTCTGAAAGAGGGTTTCCCCGAAACAGACAAGGTTGTAACGGTCGGTAACGGTGAAATGAGTCGAAATGCCATTTTATCAATAGATGACAAAAAAACATTGGCCAAGGGCATCTTTGCAAGTCAAGAGTTTTTCGAAACTTTCTCGTTCCCTTTGGCTTCTGGAACTGCTAATGAGGTATTAAGCATAGAAAATTCAATTGTCCTGTCGGAAACGGTAGCAATATCCCTTTTCGGATCGATTGACAAGGCAATAGGCCAATCCATCAAGGGAAATCGTGCTCTTTATAATGCTTCGTACATAGTAACTGGAGTTTTTGAAAATATTCAGAGTAATTCTACAATTCAATTTGAATATGTTGCCAATCATAGAATGGCACTTAAATATGAAGATTGGCTTAGAGACTGGTATGCAGGTGGTGCAATTACTTACCTAACCTTAAATGATGGAACCGACCTTACGGCTTTCAATCAAAAACTTAGAAAGTTCATTGCTAACAAACCAGGTCGCGCCGACGACGAATTGGAAGCCTACCCCTTCAAAGACTTGTACTTGAAAGGGGAATTTAATAATGGGATTCAAACCGGCGGACGTATCTCTTATGTACGAATCATGACCTTGGCAGGAGTTTTCATTTTGTTCTTGGCCAGTATCAACTTTATGAATCTAGCCACTGCACAAGCATCCAAAAGGTTAAAAGAAGTAGGAGTAAAAAAGGTGTTTGGCGTAAAGCGCAAAACACTCATTGCACAGTTCTTAACAGAATCATTTTTAATAACCAGCATGTCATTGCTGGTGGCTTTGGGTTTAGTAGCCCTTTTGCTACCTCAAATAAACCTAGTCATAGAAAAAGAACTATCCGTCTTTGAGAGTGGAGAAGTACTACGTTTTAGCATCGGTACTTTACTTATCATTTCATTTCTTTCTGGCCTCTACCCTGCTTTTTACTTATCTAAGTTCAATTCTAAGGATATGATTAGAGGGAAACTTAAACGGGGTATTAATGATATATGGATACGAAAAGGACTCGTCGTTTTACAATTCTCAGTATCTACCCTATTTGTAACAGGGTTCTTAATTCTAAACAATCAGATAGAATTCATAAGAGAAGTAGATCTTGGCTACAATCGAGATAATCTTATCCATTTTACTTTTAGCGGCACCAGTAAAAGAAAACCATTTCTCGATGAACTTAATAAGCTTCCTAACATTGTAAGTACCACTAGCCTTTATGGAGGTAGTATTGCTAAGCTTAATGGAGCTGGAGGCGGATTTAGCTGGGGGAACCCAGTAGAGGATGAAGAAATCGATTTCAGAAGACCTCAAGTAAGCTACGACTTTTTCGAAACGCTAAAGATTCCGCTTGTGGAAGGAAGAACCTTCTCTCGTTCGTTTCAAAATGAAGAGAATACGCTAATCATCAACCAAGCCGCAGCTGATCTCATTGGCATTAAAGACATAGTAGGAAAAACCATTATGGATGGAAGCAAGGAAAAACAAGTCATTGGAATCGTAGAAAATTTCAAAATCCAATCGCTTTATGAGCCACTACAGCCAGCCATTGTCAGGTTTATTGGTAAAGGAAATGGAAACCACCTGATGGTTAAAATCACAAACGAAAACCAACCTGAAACCATAAAAGCGATAGAAGCACTGTACAATAAGTTTGGCCCAGAATATCCGTTTAACCCACGTTTTGTCAATGACCAATATGATCAGGTTTATAACGCAGAAAGTAAAATATCGATACTCTCAGCCTACTTTACCATAGTGGCCATTCTGATCGCTTGCTTAGGCCTTTTTGGTCTTGCTACCTATAACACCGAAAGAAGAATCAAGGAAGTAGGCATTAGAAAAGTACTTGGATCTAGTACACTTGGGCTGGTAAGACTTTTATCTGCCGATTTTATAATGTTGGTCACTATTGCGTTAGTTGTGGCACTACCTGTAAGTTATTTCGCTGCCAATAATTGGCTCGACAATTTTGCGATTCACTATGAGCCAGGGTTAGCACTATTCGCCATAGTGATTTCGGCTACTTTAATTTTATCTATTACGACGGTAGGCTTAAAAACATTAAAAACAGCCAACGCAAACCCTGTCGATTCTCTTAGAACAGAATAAATCAACAGTCAAAAAGTGTGTTAAAGTAGATAAATGATTGAAAAGTGTTGTTAAATTGATCTAACAACACTTTTCAATAAACACATGGTCAGAAGAACACATCTCATTTTAATTTTAGCATGCATACTAGTAAGCTGCAAAAAGGAAAAATCACCTCTTGATAAGTTCAAATTAGTAACCGAAAAAGATAAAGTCCATGAATTAGTCGGCAAGAAGTTTCCTTCAAAAGTTCTGGCTAGTTTAAGCGGCAAGGATGTTAGCCTTTCAGACTTCGAAGGAAAGCCTACAATGATTAATCTTTGGTTTGTCGCTTGTGCTCCATGCATTGATGAGATGCCTGTATTGAATGGAATTAAGGCGAAGTATGAAAAAGACGTAAATTTTCTATCAATCACTTTTGATAAGAAGGAAAGGGTGAATAAACTCTTGGAAAAACATGATTTTGACTTTTTCCATATTGTTGAGGCCAAGGATTTTCTTGCAGAAATAGGAGTTCAGGGATATCCAAAAAATATATTCCTCAATAAAGAGGGTATTATCGAACGGATAGAAGGTGGTATTCCTTACACACCTATTGATGGTAAACTTGTTCGTGGAGATGGCAAAGAGTTTTACGATTACATCGAAGAGCTTCTTGCGCTCTAAACATTCACCTTTTTACACCAAAAAGTTAATCATTGAAGTTTATATAGCCTGAAGCTCAGAAAGTCTTCTTTATTTTCCTCACTTTCCGGGTGATTGACCGATATGTAAAGTCCCTCTTTGCCCACAAAAACATTGCTCACCTCTGATTTTGAATTTTTAGAGAACTCCTGTTCTCCTAATACAATCATATCCTTCGATAAAATCATAATAGAATATTTAGTAGGGAACCTAGCCAATAACCTCAAATCTGTTTCATTCTCGATCTCTACTTTCGGAAAAGAAAACCTATAATAAACCTCTCTATAGGGATCGTAGATTAAGTTGCCATAATGTGCGCTTGTAGCAAAATACTTGGTTCTATTAATTCTATCACCTCCAAGAGGCAAGGCCTCCCATTTGGTAGAAAGGGCTTCACTCCTTGCTGGCTTTGCTTGTACTGGTGAATTAACCGGTTTTGAAAAATAGATATTATGATCACCCCAGAAGCTATAAGCCATACCACTCTCCGTTGCAGTGAAACTAAACTGAAAATGCTTTCTTACATCACTCCAGTAATCATCTGGAAAAGTAGCGTCTAGTAAAGATGTTTCACCACTCTTTAAATCGATCATGTAGCTAGTATGCCTAACACTTAATTCGTCATTAGAAATGGTACTATAATTGCCTTGGTAGAGTGTTTTGACCAAAAGCTTTCCATTCTTTAGAAATGGCCTTGCTGAAAAGAAGGTGGATGACACGGTAGCATTGCCATAACCATCTGGAACATTATAATCTATACGCTGGATACTACGCTTTTTAGCATCAGTTATAAAAAGTCGGTTACCACTGTTTGGGAATAGTAAAACACTATCTAGTCGGTGCACATAAAAAGAGGACAAACTGCCCACTCCTGCTGGGCCTTCTGCTTCAAAGGTTAAGCGCTCCACTAGTAATCCGGTTTGAAAATTAAAGACCTGAATTTCATTTTTACTTGAACTCAAAGAGAATAGAAATGCTTGAACAGAATTCTCATCAAAAAAGTACTGCAAACCATCACTTACATTTGAGGTAGACTTATCTAATCCAAATACTTTTAAAGTGTCTGTAGCAAATAATGTAGACGTACCTTTTTCTTCAGTATCAACACAAGAATAAACAGATAACAGTAAGGTTAGAATTAAGACTATATGGGAATTTCTTTTCATAAGGAATTTACCTTCAGCAGTAATACAACTATAAATTTAGTAGAAAGTTCTGAATGTTTAAATCATCAAAAATTCCGTACATTCCATTCCCACCGAATCGATATATCATTTTTAGAGAAAAACAACTCACACAACAACCGCACAGCCATGAAAACCGCTACTTATAAGTTGCTATTGACCATAACCATATTTCTTTTAACTGAAACCTTATGCAGGGCACAGTCAACTCAATATGTCATTAATAGATTTAGTACGCCATTAATGCAAAAAGCTACTGCCCAATCTGACACGCTAAAAATGATTAAACCAGGGCTTAGTTTGTCTATAATTCCATCGACATCAAAACCAGATTCGGTAAGGTATGAGGCTAATAATATGTCTTTGGCTGGTTTCTGGCTTAAGACAACTTTTAAGGGCGCGACAGGCTATGTTTTTAGTGCAGATTTATCATATAATATGCCTGATGTAAAACCCCTTAAAAACAATTACGAATTAGAGCTTTATAAAGTGTCTATTTTAGGTCAGAAACTTGACTCTACCGAAGTGACTCGAAAAGTGCAGTATAATCCTGAAACAACAGTTGATTTTACTGAAAACTATTTCCAATACGAATACGGAAAAATAGTCGAATCTTGGTTTGATGGGTGCTTTTACCAAGAGTTTCATCTCGATGGAAATCAATTAAATCTAGCATTTCACTTGTTAAGAAATAGACTTAATAGTTACGGCATAAATTACGAAACGGGAGCTTTCGTTGATACACCAAGACTTATAAAGTCATCAACAGACGAATTTCAATTCGAGATGTCATACGGTGCGGCTGATGACATTAAAATCATTTACAATGTAGAAGAGAAAGTAACCGAAATAAGTTTCAGTAGTTGTACTTAAACCTCTGCTAGGTATTCGTGTACAAACTTGATGGCCATGGCGCCTTCACCTACAGCTGAAGCGACTCTATTCATAGCGCCTGCTCTAACGTCTCCTGCAGCAAGAATACCTGGAGTGCTCGTTTCTAGTAGATAAGGCTCGCGCTCTTTTTTCCACAGTTTCTTATGATCAGGGGCTTTCTGTAAATCTCTACCCGTAATCACGAATCCACGATCATTTTTCATAATCTTATCACCTGTCCAGTCAGTATATGGTTTGGCCCCTATAAAAATCAATAAAGCACCCGCAGGTTTTTTCACAAGTTCTTCGGTATCAATGTTTTTCAGCTCAACACACTCCAAATTACCATCGCCAACCGCACCTTCAATCACCGTTCTTGGTAGGAGCTGAATATTTTCCGTGCTCTCGATTTGATCAATGAGATACTGGCTCATACTCGATGATAAATCGGGCTTACGAATCACAATGTGCACATCGCAAGCAAACTTAGCCATATACATGGCCGCTTGACCTGCAGAATTCCCTCCTCCTACTATGTAAACATTCTTTCCTCTGCATGAATTTGCCTCGGTGGTGGCTGCTCCATAATAAATACCTTTTCCGGTAAAGTCGTTGATACCTCTTGATTCTAGCCTTCGATATTGTACCCCCGTGGTGATAATAACAGCTTTCGTATTAATCTTCTCTCCGCTCTCTAAATGGACAATTTTATAATTATCCTGCGTCTCTATACCTGAAACAGTCTTAGGCGAAAGAAACTCAATCCCAAACCTTTTGGCTTGAGTAATAGCTCTATGTGTTAGATCCGCTCCTGAAAGTCCTTTCGGAAACCCTAAATAATTCTCTATCCTGGAACTTGTTCCTGCCTGACCTCCCGGTGCATGCTTTTCTATCATTAAGGTTTTTAGACCTTCAGAGCCGCCGTAAACTGCAGCGGCCATGCCTGCTGGCCCAGCCCCGATGATAACCACATCATACATTTCATCAGTGACCTTGGTTTGAAGACCAATTTTGGCACCTAACGCTTCCATTGTAGGATCTTTCAAGTGCGAACCATCTTCAAAGAACACAGCAGGTAGGTCATTACGTTCTATGTCAGCTAGCTTCAAAAGCTCACCTCCCGCTTCCTCAGTTTCAATGTCTAACCACTGATAAGGCATTAAATTCCGAGAGAGAAAGTCTTTTATATCATGTGATTTTGGGGAATACTGATAGCCAACTACTCTTATTCCTTTAAATACCGGGGTATGGATGATTTGCCATTCGTCCAGCAGATCATTTACCGTTGGGTACAACTTCTCTTCTGGAGGATCCCAAGGTTTATTCAAGTAGTAGTCTAGCTGAACATCATTTATGGCCTTTACGGCTGCTTCAATATCAGAGTAAGCAGTAAGTAAAACACGCTTGGCGATCGGGTATAGCTCTTTTGCCTTTTCTAAAAACTCTACACCCGTCATCTCGGGCATTCTTTGATCCGAGAGAAATAAGGCTACGTCTTCTCCACGTTGTTTTAGCTCTTTTAATGCTTCAAGAGCCTCTTTCGCTGAGGTGGTACTCATCACGCGATACCCCTTTCTATACTCTTTTCTTACATCTCTGCGGATAGCCGCTAAGACTTGTTCATCATCGTCAACAGTGAATATTATTGGTAGTTTTGACATGTGTGTGGTTACGCGTTAATTGGGAAACAAAATTCGAATTCAGTATGACCGGGCTTAGAATTTAACCTGATATGACCTTTGTGCCTGTCGACAATATTTTTGACTACTTCTAGCCCTAAACCGGTTCCTTTACCAACATCCTTAGTTGTAAAGAATGGCTCAAATATTCGGCTTTGAATATCCTCTGGAATACCCGGGCCTGAATCTTTAATAAAGACCATTAAGTTTTCAGCGTTTTTGGTAGTGGTTAATTCCAAAGTGCCTCCCTCTTCCATGGCATCAAGTGCATTATCAATCACATTTGTCCAAACTTGGTTTAACTCACCTGACACGGCATTAATGTTTGGTAAAGCAGTGTCTAGATTCTCCACCAAACTCACTTTATTCTTCTTGAACTTGTGATTCAAAATAGTAATCGTACTATGCAACCCTTCATGCACATTTGTTGGCTCAAAATCGGTAGAGCGATCCATATGAGAGTAACTCTTTACAGAATTTACCAATTTCGAAATTCGGTTGGAAGCTTCTTTTATTTCTCCCACCATTTTCTCAGTCGTTAACACATTGTCAACCCATTCAATAACTGATGGAAATGTTTCCGCTGTCAGACCATTCTGTAAATCTTCAAGATCATCAACACAAAAGCCAAATTCTGCTAACGTTTCACTCAGTGCAAAGCAATCGCCATAGCCATTATCCTCCAACCAGTCAGTCAAATCATCCTCACGATTCGTTCTATCCATCAGTGACTCTGACTTATTAACGCCATTAGCAATCTTAGAGAAAAGAATATCGTTCACAAGATCGACCTGTTCGTTGGTCACTTTCATGGATATAACGCGCTTGAATTTATCTGGCACTGTACCCAAATGACTTTGCAAGGATTCGGAACTTCTAACAATAGCCGCTGCAGGATTATTTAGTTCATGGGCCAAACCGGCAGAAAGCTTACCAAGGGCCATCAATTTTTCATTCTGTTGCTGGGATTTCATACTGCTTCTTACACGATCTGTCATCATGTGCACTAGCACTTCGGTAAAGTCTTGACACTCGCAAATCATGGCATGAAAAAAGGATTTATTGAGCGTAAACAGCATAGAATCCGTCATAACACGTCCGTTTGCTGAAGAAGATTGTGCACGGCTGTAAGGAAGTGCTCCAGAGATGTCACCAGCATTTATCCTTCCCATCTCCATATATTGACCATTCCTTTCCATCATAAAGCTGATACTTCCTTCAAACATGATGAATAGCGTATCTATCGTATCTCCCTTTTTAAAGAAGTCTTCACCCGATTTGATGTTATACAGTTCACCTCTTTCTACTACCCATTCTATCTGTTCACGAGGTACGCCTATAAGAGCAGGGAACTTAGAAATTTTTTCGACTATGGTTTGCTTGTCCATGACTATGAAACTATCAATTCTTTAGATTAGTTTCCTGCAAATAGTATGATTTATTTCCTTAAAAAAGTGTGGATGGTTTGGTAGATTAATTATCGGAACTAGGGAGCAACTTTAAATCTTCAACCATAAGTTGCGCAACCCTTTCGGAGGCACCAAGCCCACCAAGTTTAGTTTTAAGTTCTGCATAGTCTGACAGGATTCTTTCCCTAGTTTCTGGTGCTAGAATCGCTTTCAATTCATGAGTCATCTTTTTCTCATTCAGATCCGATTCTATTAATTCTGCCACGGCCCTTCTATCTAGAATTAGATTAACCATACAGATGTGGTTGATGCTAATTATGCCTTTTAATAAGTAAAAGGTCACCAAGCCAGGTTTGTAGCAAACCACCTGAGGCACATTGAACAAGGCAGTTTCTAAAGTAGCCGTTCCGGATGTGACTAAAGCTGCTTGAGTGTTATTTAGAATATCATAAGTCTTTCCGAATATCACTTTAACCTGCTGATCGGTGTATTGATCATAAAGGGATAGCTCAATAGTTTCAGAACCAGCTATTACAAACTGATGATCTGGAAAATGCTTTACGACATTAAGCATTTTAGGAAGCTTGGTATTAATCTCCCGTTTTCTACTTCCGGGCAATAGTGCAATGATTGGCTTGGCAGACAAACCATGAGTTTTTAAGAACTCATCTTTACTCACTAATTCAGGCTTGCGCTGCTCAATTGAATCCAAGATTGGGTGCCCTACATAGTCAACTTTATAGCCGTAAGACTCATAAAAATCAGATTCGAAAGGAAGAATTGAAAACCTTCTATCTGTCCAGCCTTGAATTGTATGAACGCGTTTTCTTTTCCAAGCCCATGCTTGCGGTAGAATGTAATAGAAGATTCGCGTGGATAAGCCCGAGTTCTTAACGAATTTGGCTATGCGCAAATTGAATCCAGAATTATCGATTAGAATCAAGACATCAGGCTTGAATGCCATGATATCATTTTCGCAAAATTTGAAGTTTGCTTTAATGGTTTTCAAATGTCTTACTACGGCAAATACGCCCATGAAAGAAGTCTCACGGATGTGTTTAGCAAGTTCCTGAGCTTCCTCTGCCATCCGATCGCCTCCCCATACACGGAAATACGCATCTGAATCGCGAAGCTTTAATTGCTTCATCATATTAGCCGCGTGCATATCGCCTGAAGCCTCTCCTGCTATGATGTAGTATTTCATTTTCTAGATTCTCGCCCGAAGTTCTATGTTCCTGAGTAATAATCAAACCAAAATTAAAGACTCTGTCATATTGCATTCTCTATATTAGCAATATGCCCAGCACAAAATCTATTTTCATCCTTATCATTTGTCTGTTTCTCAGCATTGATCTTAAAGCGCAAATTTTAAATGAAGAATATAAAAAGATTAACGTCATTAAAAGAGATACTAGAAATCAAGGAAATCTTCCATTTTATTACCTGTGGAATGAGAAGCAAGATATATTAATAATTGGGTTTGGATTTAAACCCTCTAAGTTTGAAGTCTACGAAACTAAAACTTGGAAGAGGTTGTCTTTTTTTCAAACAAAAGGCCATTCTAATGAACCTGAGTCATTTTTCTCACCTAAAGAGGCTAACATAGTCTATATTAAGAAAAGCCGTGGCAAAGTCCTTTTTAAAGTAGATTATTTAAAAGGTGAAATTCTTGAAAAAACTTCTTTCAGGCGGTTGGACTTCGAAAAACCTATTCCCAATTACGAGAGTCAGTTTTATGAGGCACTTTGGCGTCAAAACCTCCCTATGCACCATTATTTGTTTTTTTCGAATTATGCATTGATTATAAAGGACAGCCAATTAGATGTTTTTAGGAAAGACTAGATTTCTTTCGCAAAGCGTCTTCATTACAATAGATTACCTTGTCCATTGATTGTTTAGACACTACATTTACTTCCTAATAAGAAACGACATTTCAATGCTCAAAATAGGCGTACTCGGAGCCGGTCATCTCGGCAAAATCCATATCAAATGCATCAAAGATATTCCTGAATATGAACTGGTTGGGTTTTACGATCCTGTTGCTGAAAATGCAGCTAGTGTTGCTGAGACTTTCGGTATTCCTAGTTTCGACACCATAGAGGGATTGTTAGAAGTTGTTGATTTGGTGGATATCGTTACACCTACCCTTTCACATTTTGAATGTGCAGAAAAAGCCCTTCAGGCTGGTAAACACGTTTTTGTAGAAAAACCAGTAACCAATACAGTTGAAGAAGCTGAAAGACTAATAGAATTATCAGAAGAGAAAGGGCTTAAAATGCAAGTAGGCCATGTAGAGCGTTTCAACCCTGCTTTTGTAGCAGCGCAACCGTATTTAAAACAGCCTATGTTTATCGAAACTCATAGGTTGGCACAATTCAATCCGCGTGGCCTAGATGTTCCTGTGGTATTAGATTTAATGATTCATGACATCGACGTAATACTTAAAGCGGTTGGTTCTGAAGTAGAAAAGATTTCTGCTAGCGGCGTAAATGTTGTTGCGGATACACCTGATATCGCAAACGCAAGATTAGAGTTTGCCAACGGCTGCGTTGCCAACCTTACCACTAGCCGTATAGCCGTAAAAAACATGCGCAAATCACGTTTCTTCCAAAAAGATGCTTATGTGGCTGTAGATTTCCTTGAGAAAAAGTCGGAAATCGTGAGAATGCAGGAAGCGACCGGCGATGAAGGTGCTTTTTCTATGGTTTTAGATTTAGGCGAGGACAAAGGCAAAAAGGAGATCATTTTTGAAAACCCAAAAGTCTTAGAAACTAATGCCATTAGAGAAGAGCTTTTTACTTTTCATGAAGCCATTGTCAACGACACTGAACCAATAGTAACCATAAAAGATGGTTATAAAGCCTTAAAAGTGGCTTATGGAATTCTTGATCAGATTAAAACAAACTTGCAAAAAATAGGATAACAATAGCCTTTAATTAAGGGTTCTTGTTCGAAGTATATAATGAAAAATCAAAGCCAAGGCTAAATGTCATCTTGGCACAAAGCATAAATTAAAACGTAAAAACATGGATAACAGAAAATTATTACCCATCGTCGTGATTACAATTATCGCATTGATAGTTGTCGTCGGACTTTCATCAAGCATTTTCTATACGATTCAATCAAATGAACGTGCAGTTATATTTAAGAAGTTCTCAGGTGGACTTGACAAAGAAGACATTAAGCAACCAGGCTTTCATTTTAAATCACCTTGGAATGACCTATACGTTTATGACGTGTCGGAAAACCAGGCAGAAGAAACAATGGACGTATTAGAGAAAAACGGTTTGTCTATTCAAGTAGATATTTCGGTTCGTTTCCACCCGATGTATGACAAAATTGGTGAGATACACGAAACATTTACCAGAGATTATGTAAACAGACTTGTTGTTCCCGAAGTAAGATCAACGGTAAGACAGGTTATGGGACGTTTTACGGCCGAAGAAATTTACTCTACAAAACGTTCTGAGGTTGAACAAGCCATCATTTCAGAAACTGGAGAAGTTTTAGGTAATGAGAATAATAACATTCAAATGAAAGCGCTATTGATCCGTTCTATTAACCTTCCAGAAAAAATTAAGACAGCTATCGAAAGTAAACTACAGCAAGAGCAAGAAGCACTTGCCTACCGATTCCGTTTGGATAGAGAAAAGAGTGAGGCTGAAAGAAAGCGTATTGCTGCTGAAGGTGAATCTAGTGCTAACAAGATCATTAACAACAGTTTAACTCCGGCTCTTCTTAAAATGAGAGGAATTGAAGCGACGTTAAAACTTGCTGAATCAACGAATTCTAAAGTTGTTGTCATCGGTCAGGGCAAAGACGGCTTACCACTTATTTTAGGTAATAATTAAAAACAATTGGCTCACTTGGGAACAACTGTTTCATTTAAGTGTTTATTAGATTAAATTCGCTCGCGGAAACGAGTGGAAATACAGAAAACACAAATTTAGATAATGTCAAATACTGCAGAGATCAAAGTTGGAGGACAGGCTTACGAATTGCCGGTTATTGAAGGTTCTGAACAAGAGCAAGCAATCGATATTTCGAAGCTAAGAGGCCAAAGTGGTGTTATTACCATAGACCCAGGTTTTAAAAATACGGGTTCTACTACAAGTGCTATCACTTTTTTGGATGGTGAGAAAGGAATTTTAAGATACAGAGGATATTCTATCGAAGACTTAGCTGAAAAATCTAACTTCCTTGAAGTATCATTCTTATTGATCTATGGTCATCTTCCGTCTAACGAAGAGTATACTAGGTTTGTAGAAAGCATCACCAAACATACGCTTGTTCATGAAGACGTGAAGAAGATTTTAGAGGGTTTTCCTTCTACAGCACACCCAATGGGCGTTCTTTCTTCTTTAGTTTGTGCGCAAACAGCCTTCTACCCAGAATCTCTTGATCCTAACAGATCATCTGACGAAGTAGACATGAGCATTATCCGTTTAATCGCTAAAATGCCAACTTTCGCTGCATGGTCTTATAAAAATCAAATTGGGCAACCAGTAAACTACCCTGATAATAAGGAAAATTATGCTTCAAACTTCTTGAAGATGATGTTTGCTAACCCTGCCGAGCAGTACGAAGTTGATCCAGTTGTAGCCAATGCTTTAGACAAACTTCTAATCTTACATGCTGATCATGAGCAAAACTGTTCAACAGCAACGGTAAGAGTTGTAGGTTCATCTCATGCAAGTATGTACGCTTCTATTTCTGCAGGAATCAATGCACTTTGGGGACCACTTCACGGTGGTGCTAACCAAGCTGTAATTGAAATGCTAGAGAACATTAAACAAGATGGTGGAGACACTAAGAAGTGGATGGCCAAAGCGAAAGACAAAAATGATCCTTTCCGTTTGATGGGCTTCGGACACAGAGTTTATAAGAACTTTGACCCGAGAGCTAAAATCATCAAAAAAGCTGCTGATGACGTACTAGAAAAACTGGGTGTGAAAGATCCTGTATTGGATATCGCCAAAGGTCTAGAGGAAGAAGCATTGAGAGACCCATATTTTGTGGAAAGAAAGCTTTATCCGAATGTAGATTTTTACTCTGGTATTATCTACAGAGCACTAGGCATTCCTACTGATATGTTCACCGTAATGTTTGCCATGGGTAGATTACCAGGATGGATTGCTCAGTGGAAAGAAATGAGAGAGAATAAAGAGCCAATTGGTCGTCCAAGACAAGTTTATACTGGTGCGAACGAAAGGCCTTATGTTGGAATGTCCGACAGATAACATAAGTCGAAAGACTATCAAAAGGGATGCTTAAAGTATCCCTTTTTTTATGCCCTTCCCAGAATTATTATCCCTCAAACCATGTTTAAAGGGAAACTGAAGAACTTATGGAAAAGAAACTCCCCTTGCCCCCATTTACTTTAGAAACTGCCAAAGAAAAGATTCAAGCAGCTGAAAATGGATGGAATTCACAAGACCCTATCAAAGTATCTATGGCTTACACAGTTGATACAAAATGGAGGAATCGCGATCAATTTATTAATGGTCGATCAGAAGTACAGGCCTTTCTAACAGATAAATGGAAAAAAGAGAAAAATTACAAGCTCAAGAAATCATATTGGGCACATACTGAAAATCGAATAGCCGTACGTTTTGAGTATGAATACCAGACTGAAAATGGTGAATGGTTTCGTGCTTATGGAAACGAGAATTGGGAGTTCGATGAAAATGGTTTAATGATGAAACGTTATGCGAGTATTAATGACTTGGCCATAGCAGAATCTGAAAGAAGATTATAGGTGTTGATTTCAGACTTAATCTAATAGATTCCGTATTTTAATCTAAGTAAACTGTATGCGCTTAGATAGATTCCCAGATATCAAATGGATTCAAAATCAATCCAAAACAAATTTCCAGAACGGTAAAGATGTGAATAGCAAACCGCTGCAAGCTAGTGGTTGGCCCAGCGTAGTTTTAAATACACACTCTTTTGGTGCCGAAAGGAATGATATTAAAGGGCCTTTTAGTCTTTTCTTGAACGTATCAGGTAGTAGCCATGTAAAAGTTAACGGCAAGTCAGTTAAAATCACGGATGACAATTTATGCATGACTAATCAAGGCGATTTCTATGACTTGACTATTCCTGAAGGCGAATCAACCGAAACTTTTAATATTCACTTTGGTGAGCAGCTCTTTAATGACGTGGTAAATACCAACCAGAGTTCATCAAAATCACTTTTAGACAGACCGTTAAGCACGCAAAAAGCTAATTTTGAATTGGGCTTACATTCCATTTGGAGAGATGAGCTCATAAACCATAAAATCAATCAATTACGTTTTTTTTACCAGCAGAATACTCCGAGCGTTGATGCAGAGTATGACCTTTTATCAAATCTACTTGCTACTATGCTAGAACAGCAAAGTATGGTCCTGAAAGCTCCTAAGTCTCTATCTGCTATTAAGAAATCAACCCAATCAGAACTTATCGATAGAGTCGGCTTATCAGTAGATTATATTCATGCTTTTTATAGAGAAACGATAAACTTAGATACTTTAGCTGCCATAGCCTGCCTATCTAAGTTTCATTATTTAAGAACATTCAAAAGCGTTTACAGATGCACGCCGCAGCAAATGGTGGCTAACTTAAGATTTAAAAAAGCCAAATCAGAGCTTTTGAACTCTACCAAGTCTATCATAGAAATTGCGCCAAGCTTGGGCTTTAGCGAGATCGCATCCTTTACCCGATTCTTTAGCAAACATGCTGGTATGTCTCCCAAAACATATCGTCAGAATAATTAGCAATTTGGGTTAAATTTATAGTGACCTTTCACCCTACTTTTGAAGAAAAAGAACAATGGTACAAATCGGTTTCTATTCTCTCACCTTAGTAATGGTTTTAGCATTACTGTACTTGCTCAAATTCTCTGAATCTACGCAAATCATTAGAAAAAAGGCTTCTATCATTGCTTTCAGTTGGATTGCCTATGTTGTAGCCATGTCGTTTACAGGAATTCTTGATAGCCTGTCTATGCCACCCAAGGCACCAATATTTATTATTATCCCTGCTTTTATATTAGTGTTTATCAGTACTTCCAGAAATGGTTTCCAAACCGTAATACAGCACATGCCCAAACACATACCCGTGCTGATACAGTCGTTTCGAATTGCCGTTGAGCTCTTAATTTATGGCGCTTTCTTAGAAGGGTTGTTTCCTGAACGCGTCACTTTTGAAGGGCTTAATTATGACATTTTAATGGGTATTTTAGCCCTTCCTACGGCCTACTTGATTAGCAAGGGCATTTTAAAACGAAAAGCGATTTTGGCCTACAACATTCTAGGACTTGCCGTGCTCAGCCTTACTGGCTATGCCTTTATCTCCTCTTTTTACTTTTCAGATTTCGTAAGTAAGACTGGTGAAATCGCCTTGGTGCAAGTTCCATTTATTCTATTGCCAGGAGTGCTTTTACCATTTGCCATATTCTATCATGTAGTTTCCATAAAGCAAAACCTGAAAGAATAGGCTTAGGCTTAGCTTAAAACCAAATGGAACAAGGCGAATCAGAGGATCTGCCAACCTAAAGGGGCATTATAAATCAACTCCCCTTTTCTAATTTCTAGTGGAGAACTAATGTTATTATAATAAAGCTGCCCCGTACCTAAGCCTTGCGGCAGTGTCGGTTTGAATTGGGCAGTGAATTGGGCAATGGCATTCAACCCTATATTTGACTCAAGCATTGAAGTCATCCACCAACCGATATTCATGCCCTCCGCTAAATCTATCCACTCTTGACAGGACTGAAGGCCCCCCACCAATGAAGGCTTTAGAATGATATATTGTGGTTTTATTTTATTCAAAAGACTTTTCTTCTCAGCTAGATCATGTACACCAATAAGCTCCTCGTCCAAGGCAATCGGTAAAATACCAGATGAACAGAGTCCGGCCATCAAATCAGGTTGACCTGCTGCTACAGGTTGTTCTATAGAATGAATATCTAAGGCAGCCAGTTGAGTTAATTTGTCTTCGGCATCTTCAGCCGTAAATGCTCCGTTTGCATCGACTCGAAGTGTTATATCATTCGCAGCATATTCATTTCGTATGGCCTCAAGAATTCCAAGCTCACGACCGAAGTTTATAGCACCTACCTTCATTTTGATCGTGCTAAAGCCTGATTTCAGCTTGTCTTCCACTTGCTGACGCATAAAAGCCTCGTCTCCCATCCAAATAAGTCCGTTGATCGGCATGCGATATTTGCCTTGAAAAAACGGAGTATCGAAAATCACACGAGTTCCTCCATTTATTAAGTCAAACAAAGCCGTTTCTAAACCAAACTTTATGGATGGCAAATTGGTAGGTATATTTTGAGCAATAAAACTCAATATTTCGGGCTTGTTTTGAGGTATATTTAAAGCAGAAAGCTTATTTAGGATATCCGTAAGCATACTCTCGTAATCAGGTCTATAGTCTTCACTGAGCCCTTTCAAAGGACTCGCTTCACCAATACCTACAATACCATTCTTGCCTACTTCTGTGGCTTTTATATACCAAGTTTCTTTTTCGGTAAATGCTCCTCTTGAAGTTCCCGCTTCGAACCTAAATTTTAAAACATGCGGGATTACCTCGAATTGAACTTTCATGACTTCCCTAACAGTCTTTTCACGTACTTACCAATGATATCAAACTCAAGGTTGACTTTATCTCCTGGTTTAAGTCGATGGAAGTTTGTGAATTCGTAGGTATAAGGAATAATTGCGATTCGGAACTTGCCTTCTTCCGAATTAAAGCAAGTTAGGCTGGTGCCATTTACACATACTGACCCTTTTTCAACCGTTACATTACCTAAGGATGGATCATAAGAAAAGTCGAATAACCAACTACCGTCTTGTTCTTGCACATTTGTAACTGTACCAATCTGATCCACATGACCTTGAACGACATGCCCATCAAAACGACCATTGGCGATCATGCAGCGCTCTAAATTCACAATTGCGCCAACATTCCAGTCACCGAGATTAGTCTTTTTCATGGTTTCGTCAATTGCCGTCACCCGATGTACATCATCAGTTACCTTAACCACGGTAAGGCAAGTACCATTATGGGCTATACTTTGATCAATCTTTAATTCGGTACTCACCGAACTCTTTATATCAAAGTGAATATTGGTGCCTTCTTTTTCAATAGAGACCACCTTTCCAGTTGTTTCAATTATGCCTGTGAACATATCGCAATGTTAATGATAGTGTAAGAAAGATAACAGGATATTCAGTGGGAAGTTCGAACTAAGTTTCGTTAAATTCATCGCAGTTAAGTCATAGTTCATTTGTTTAAGTGTATGACACTCTAAAATATTCTGGACCTAATAACTACCTATGAAACTGACCCTGTCTTCTCTGTTATTATTGTGCGCTATTCATATAGTTTCTGCACAGAACGTTTACAAATCTGAGAAATACGGAATCTCTTTTGAATCTTCGCAAATTCTTGATGAATATGAAACAGAGGCAGAAACTGTTATAGGCTTTGAAAATGATGACCTTGCCGTTGACATTGAGGTTTTCAGGTACGATCGAAATCGAAAGAAAAAATTATATGCTGGTGGAATTCTGCCATTAGCGCAAAGCACGGCCAAAATGCTTGGTTTTATTAAAGTTTCTGGTGGCACTGAAATTCCAAATATTGATAGTGCCGTTTATGTTTTAGCCTATTCTGAAGATGATTCAGAAGAAGTTCCGGTTTTTGTAGCCTATATCATTGATGAAAAGAATGCCTTAGTCTTTGAGGCCACCGTCTACTGTTATGATAACGATTTAAAAGAAGGAAGGAAGATTGCCGAAAGCTTTAAACTCATAAATTGATATAGAATTAAAGCTGTTCGAGTAACATGAAAAAGAGTAGAAAGACCTTCCTAATTAAAAACCTTCATTTATTCATCTCCTTGGCCATTGTTACACCTTTTGCCTTTGTCTATGGCCTTAATCCAGAATCGATTCTCCCCATTTACTTTGATTTTGAGGTAAACAGCATTGACCTCAATCATTTTTTCAGAGCTATTATGGGCTTGTATTTGGGCATTTCTGCTATTTGGATAATCGGCATTGCCAATCCTAGATTTTGGAAGACTGCAACACTTTTAAATGTGGTTTTCATGTTAGGCCTCGCTTTAGGGAGAACCATAAGCTTCTTTTCAGATGGTACTCCTTCTCAACCATTGATCACGGCACTTTTTTTAGAATTGATTTTAGGAATGTTCGGTTGGTATCAAATGAAAAAATACACAAAGCAAGAATAGATTTTGATAAGCTTCTTCTATTTAAAAGCGTATCCAACCAATGGGTAATTAGCTGTGTCTATAAAGGCAAACACAAACAAAATGAGGAAAAGCATTCAATTATTCTCTATCCTACTAATTCTATCTTGCCTCAGTTGTAATAACAGCGACAGTGAACCTGATACAATCCCTGATGGCACATTTATCGGAACCTTTACGGTAGAATACATGGATGGACGAACTTATTCAAACCCTGTTTCTGTAACTTTCAAATCGGGAGAATACTATAATGCGGGAAATGTCGATAAGGTTCCAGCCGGCGGTAGTGGCAAATTCACAATTTCAAATGGCCTTATAGAATTTATTGATGAAAACTTTTGGACCGCAGAATTCGACTGGAATTTAATCTTAAGCGGTAAATACTCACTGCTCGTCACTGATGCGCAAATTCGATTCAGTGCAGAAAAGCATAATGTGGGAACGTATACCTACAATCTAGAGAATGAAGTGACTTTAAATTAAGTAGAGTCTTTAAGCAATTTTCCGTTTAATTAGACTTCTCTCTTTTCGAACAAAAAACTAAGCATTTCTCTAGGCTTAGACTATCTTCGTTTCCGGAAAATGGAAGATAGTTATAGACATAAAGGCATGCGCCGCCAGTTGGTGAAAGTACTGCAAGAAAAGGGCATTACGGATCGGAAAATACTTGAAGTAATCGGAAAAATTCCTCGGCACTTCTTTTTCGAAAACGCACTTGTAGAGCATGCTTATGAGGATAAGGCCTTCCCTATTGGTGCTGGTCAAACAATCTCACAACCCTATACTGTAGCTTTTCAAACAGAATTGTTGGGTATAAGACCAGGAAATAAAATCTTGGAAATTGGTACAGGATCAGGCTATCAGGCCATGGTTTTAGTAGATATGGGTGCTGATTTATACACTATAGAGTACCAGAAACTTCTCTATGAAAGAACAAAAGCATTTCTTCCAAAAATGGGCTATAAGCCAAACTTCTTTTATGGCGATGGTTCTAAAGGCCTAAGTCGTTTTGCACCATACGACAAGATCATTGTTACTGCCGGTGCTCCAACCGTACCCGATGCACTAATTGACCAATTGAATATAGGTGGATGTTTAGTTATTCCAGTTGGAAATCAAAAAACGCAGCAAATGCTTCGTGTCACAAAAACTGCCCAAGGTAAAATCAGGAATGAGGTATTCCACGACTTCAAATTTGTACCCCTACTCGGTAGTGATGGTTGGAAATAATAAATCATTAAAACAATATATGTTAATATATTGTTTCTATCATATATAAAATATTATTTCACTCTTACTCACTAGTTAGTCTCAATTTATCTGATTCAATCCTTAATTTTGTAATCAACAGAATTTACTATGGCAAAGCAATCTAAGACCCCTACTGCTTCTTGTGTCACCATGACGGAACTTGTACTTCCTAACGATACAAATACATTAAATAAACTAATGGGTGGCCGACTCATGCATTGGATGGATATTGTTTCTGCCATTGCCGCACAAAAGCATTCGAACAGAATCGTTGTTACAGCTTCGGCCGATAATATTTCTTTCAGGCACCCTATTGAATTAGGTGATGTAGTAACGTTAGAAGCCAAGGTAACGAGGTCATTTAGCTCTTCAATGGAGGTTTCTGTAAAGGTATTCGCTGAGAATATACCTTCAGGCACTAAATCTCAAAGCCATAGTGCATTCTTTACTTTCGTGGCAGTAGATCAAGGCGGACGTCCAATTGATGTGCCTGAGCTAGTTCCTGAAACCGAGGAAGAACAAGAAATGTATGCTGGGGCATTGCGCAGAAGGCAACTTAGATTGGTACTCGCTAAAAGGATGAACCCTGAAGATGCTACGGAGTTGAAAAGTATTTTCGACGTTCAGGCGTAGTACTTTCTATTTGTTCATTAAATTGAAGCATACATTTTCTCAACTATGAGCGATTCGGCATTTCTTTCCTTATTCATTGAAGAACCTATTTATGTTCTAAAAGAAGATTTAGGTACTCAACCGAAAGATATCGCTATCAGCGAACCAGAGACAAAGACAATTGAAGAGGCCAAAGAAGCTGCCGCGCCTGAATCTAATCAGGTTGAGGAACCGGTTGCTCCAGTTTATGTAAAACCGTTGCCTACGGTAGGTGATAATCTGAAACACTGTATTGTGCTAGTCGAATCTAACGAGGAAGTCCTCGAAGAGGCTTTAATGGCACTTCTTTATAAGATTATGGGTTCTGTTAAACGTAAAGGAGAAGACATTCTCATTGCCAATTGCGTCAATGCGGATGGCGATCAGATCGATGCATTATTGGCGAATAATAACCATAGACATGTCTTAGCATTTGGAACTAATGTTTTCGCCCCGTTAATTAATGTAGGGCATTATGAGGTTCATACAGATGGACCAAAGTCATTTCTTAAAGGCGATAGTCTCACTGAAATTCAAAATAGTGTAGACAAGAAAAAAGCGCTTTGGAAAGCGCTTCAAGAAATGTTCTAAATATTATGGTTGGAGTGTTTACTCTCCAAAGATGCTTTCTAACTTCTTTTGCAACATTCTACCTCTCAGGTTCTTACCAATAACTCTACCCTCAGGATCTAATAGAAGCGCAAATGGTATAGCGTTAACCTTATAGTCTATTGCTGCTTGCGATTGAAAATATTTTACATCCGACACGTGGTTCGGCCAGATTAAGCCATCTTTTTCAATAGCATCTAACCATTGACCTCTAGCCCTATCCAAGCTTACACTAAATACATCAAAACCTTTTTCGTGATACTTGTTATACATATTCACCACATTAGGGTTTTCTGCTCGACAAGGCTTGCACCAGCCTGCCCAAAAGTCCAAAAGCACATATTTGCCTTTCAATTCAGATAGACTTAGGTTTTCTCCATCTGGTTTAGGGAGTGTTATCTCTGGAGCTATTTCACCAATAGATACCGCTGGCTTAAAAAACGGTAAACTTTCTGCGAAATAATCAACGTCTTTGGCTGTAGGCACTTCTTTCTTAAGCTTCGTTACTAAGGAATCTAGGAAATTATATTCATCTGCCTTATTTGGGATATAATCCACAATCAACAGGGAAACTAACGACCCGTCGAATTCCCAAGCTAGATTTTTAAGCCTGTCAATTTTAACCTTCTCAAGGTTCATTCCTTCTTCGGTTAAAGTCTCCATAGAGGCTAGATTGCCAGTATTTTTGGCATTCATATAACGTTGATTGAAATCAACAACTAGGTCTTGATAATCGCCAAGGAACTCATAAAGCTTCTCAATATTTTCAGAATCTCTTGAACCACTCACTGTTATATAAGAGCCACCGTCGCCCTCTGCTTCTATTTTTAGATCTTCGTTATTAAGGACAATGGTCTCGAATTGTTGACCGTAAACATTAATTCTATAGAAACTTGGTGATTCTACAGGAACCTCAATTTCGAAATTGCCTTTGTGGTCTGAATAGACTGTAGTAATAGGAGTAATTCTTCCCTGTTCGTATTTCTCTAAAATCACTTCTCCTTGCGGAATGGCATTTTCAATTTTGCCGGTAATTTTAACTAAGCCATCACTTGTGCTACCACAAGCTGTGATAAATCCGACTAAGATTAAAAGAACTATAATATTTCTCATTCCTATTGATTTAGCTTCTTATTCAATTTCACCTGCAATTCTTTAGGGTCGGCTTTGCCTCTACTCTTCTTCATGACTTCTCCCATAAAGAGCCCTAAAAGTTTCTTCTTTCCTGCTTTATAGGCTTCTACTTCTTTAGGTAAAGATAACAATACATCTTCGATCAACTGATCTATTTGACTATCATCCTTAACCGAAAGCAAGTCATTTTCCTTTGCAATATCGAAAGCACTGCGTTCAGACTCTAGCATTTTTGGTAGAACATGATGAACGGCTACTTTCGCACTAATCTTCTTGTCATCAGTTAGATTGATTAACTCTGCCAGCCTTCCACTTGACAAATTAAGTTGGTCTATATTTTGGTTCAAGTCATTCATCAAACCACGGATAGTGCCATTCATCCAATTTGCCGCACTTTTCGGATTTTTAACCTGTTGACATAACGCGCTAAAGTATAAAGCAGTTTCCTTCTCCTCCGTTAATAGGCTCACATCATAGTCGCTCAGCTGATAAAGTTCTTGAAAATTCTTCCTCATTTGCTGAGGAGTAATATTCATTCCGGTTCTCAATTCATCTATGAAACTGGTTTCAATTACTAAAGGAGGAAGATCTGGACATGGAAAGTACCGATAGTCATTCATCGTTTCTTTCATTCTCATGCTGGACGTGGTCCCTGTATTTGGACTGAAAGTTCTAGTTTCAATAGCAATCTCATCCCCCGCTAGACATAACTCAAGCTGTCGTTCCAACTCATAGGTAATGGCACGTCGTACATTACTAAATGAATTCATATTTTTAATCTCAGCTTTATTGCCAAGTTTAAGGGAATTGATGGGCCTAATAGAGATGTTTGCATCGCATCGAAGTTCACCTTTCTCCATATTAGCCTCGCTGATATCCAAAAAGCGAACAATTCTGCGTACTTCTTGTAAGAATAACGATGCTTCTTCAGGACCATTAATTGCCGGCTCTGTTACAATTTCTATAAGAGGAGTGCCAGCCCGATTTAGGTCAATTAGTGTGGATTCACCGTGATCGTGAACTGACTTTCCCGCATCTTCTTCCAAATGAATATGGTGTAGGACAACTTCTTCTTGAAGTAAATCTTTACCGAAAAGCCCTACTTTTCCACCAACACAAATTGGCGTTTTATCCTGAGTAGTCTGATAGCCTTTCGGCAGGTCTGGATAGAAATAACTTTTCCTATCAAAATGATTTACTTGGGTGATTTGACTATCGCATGCCAATCCCATAAGAATTGCCATACGAACGGCTTCTTTATTAAGCACCGGAAGGGTTCCTGGGTGCCCAAGTGAAATGACACTAATATTTTGGTTAGGTAATGCTTCGGAAGCATTGGCATCCGAAGAGAATATCTTCGATTCCGTCTTGAGCTGAACGTGCACTTCCAAGCCAATTACGGCCTGATATCCAGCAGCTTTTAGTTTGGCAATTGTGCTATTCACAAGGCATCAACCATTTCGGTTGCCTTTGAAACTACATTATCTAACCCAAATAAATCCTTACCACCTGCAGTAGCAAAAAACGGCTGTCCACCGCCGCCACCTTTGATTTCTTTGGCTAGTTCTCTAACCATCTGTCCTGCATTTAAACCTTTGTCGGCTACTAGATTTTCAGCAATAACTACTGCTATTTGAGGCTTCCCGTCGATATCCGCAGCCAGAATAGCCAGTAAATTGTCTACTTCGTTTTTAAGTTCGAAGGCCAATTTTTTCAATCCATCAGCATTTGGCAAAAGTACTTTAGCAATCAATGTATTAAAGCCATCTTTTGCCTGTACATCACCCAAAAGGCCTTGTTTTAAAACACCCGCCTGCTTAGCATATAACGTTTCTATAATTTTCGAAAGACGTTTTTGATCATCCATCAATCCATTAATTGCTTTGGCAAGATCTTTAGGGTTTTTAAGGATCTCTTTTACTTCGCTTAAAGCCTTGTCTTGTGCTTGAACATGCTCGAAAGCTTTCGGCCCAGTATAAGCTTCAATTCTACGAATACCTGCAGCAACTGCTCCTTCTGATACGATCTTGAACAAACCGATATCACCTGTTGCATTAACATGGGTTCCTCCGCATAATTCAACTGAATAGTCAGCATCAAAAGTGATCACCCGCACAAAATCGCCATACTTTTCACCAAAAAGGGCCATGGCACCGAGCGTTTTGGCTTCATCTATCGGCACACTTCTTCTTTCGTCTAAAAGAATATTCTGGCGAATTCGGTCATTCACTATTCTTTCTATCTCAACGATTTGTTCTTCTTCAACTTTCGAGAAATGCGAAAAGTCAAACCTTAATACCTGATCGGATACTAATGATCCTTTCTGCTGTACATGCGTCCCTAAAACATCTCTCAATGCAGCGTGCAATAGATGTGTAGCACTATGGTTACCTTTGATTAATGTTCTTCGGTTACCATTAATAACAGCCTTAAAGCTTGCTGAAGGGTCAGCTGGTAGCTTATCTGTAAAGTGAACGATTAAATCATTTTCTTTCTTTGTGTCAATTACCTTGATGGTTTCATTGTCGTTCGTCAATAAACCCGTATCCCCTATTTGGCCGCCGCTTTCGCCATAGAAAGGTGTCTTAGCCAATACCACTTGATAAACCGTTCTCTTGGCTTCTTTTATTTCGCGGTATTTGATAATGGAAGTTTCTGTTTCAACTTCGTCGTAGCCTACAAACTCAACGGAGGCTTCATCGTCTATTGAAATCCAATCTCCTTTTTCAGAAACAGCATCCGCCTTTGAACGATTCTTTTGAACGCTCATCGCCTTATCAAATCCTGCTTCATCGATTGATAGATTATTCTCACGAGCGATTAATGCCGTAAGGTCAAGCGGGAACCCGAAAGTATCGTACAATTCGAATACTTCTTCTCCTGCTATAGTTGTCTCACCCGACTTTTTAAGTCTGTCTTTTATCTGGTCAAGTCGTTTTAAGCCATTTTCAAGCGTTCTCAAGAAGGAAGCTTCTTCTTCTTTAATCACCTTAGCAATTAAGTCTTTCTGGCTTTCTAATTCGTCGAAAAAGCCTTTGTATTGTTCCGCTAAAACGGGCACTAGTTCATGCAAAAACGGCTCATTCAAGTTTAGAAATGTATATCCATATCGTACAGCACGCCTTAAGATTCTTCGAATTACATAACCTGCTTTATTATTTGATGGTAGCTGATCATCTGCAATAGCAAATGATATCGCCCGAATATGATCTACGATGACGCGAATAGCAATGTCAATATCTTCTTCTTTACCATATTCAACACTAGCCTTTTTCGCCACTGCGTTGATTAAAGGCATAAAAACGTCCGTATCGTAGTTTGAGAGCTTTCCTTGTAAGGCCATAGCTAAACGCTCAAAGCCCATTCCTGTATCTATATGCTGCGCTGGAAGATTATCTAGTTGACCATTCGACTTTCTATCATACTGCATGAAAACTAAGTTCCACACTTCTATGACTTGAGGGTGATCTTGGTTGACAAGGTCTTTCCCTGATATTTTCGCTCTCTCCTCTTCAGATCTTAAATCGATGTGTAATTCGGAACATGGTCCACAAGGGCCTGTATCACCCATTTCCCAGAAGTTATCCTTTTTATCACCGTTCAGAATTCGAGACTCATCTATAAATTCTTTCCAATAGTCAAAAGCATCTTGGTCGAAAGCGAGGTTATCTTTTTTATCTCCTTCAAAAACGGTCACATAAAGTCGATCCTTTTCCAAACCGTAAACTTCAGTCAGTAACTCCCAAGCCCACTGAATTGCTTCTTTCTTGAAATAATCACCAAAAGACCAATTACCAAGCATTTCGAACATGGTATGATGGTAGGTATCAATACCTACTTCTTCAAGGTCATTATGTTTTCCTGAAACCCTAAGACACTTTTGGCTGTTAACAGCTCGTGTATAATCAGCAGTTGCATTACCAAGGAATAAATCTTTGAACTGATTCATTCCTGCATTGGTAAACATGAGCGTAGGGTCACTTTTAAGAACCATTGGCGCAGATGGAACGAACTTATGTTTCTTTGACTCAAAGAATTCTATAAACTTCGACCTTATCTCTCTAGACTGCATAATTGGATAGTTATCGGCTTGAAACCGTTACATTAATTTTTATTATTTTTGCCAAACCCAAGCATCTGAAGCAAAGCCACAAAATTAGGAGATTTTCAAAAAGGATTCTTAATGTCTAAAATAAAATATTACTACGATACCGAGACATGCAAATACGAGCGTGTAAAGATCAAAAAAAGTGACGTAGTTATTAATGCGTTGGGTTTTTTATCACTTGCTATGGTTATTGCAGTGGGTATGGTATTCGTGCTCTCTACCTATTTTGATTCTCCAAAAGAAACGGCACTCATCCAAGAAAATGAAGAGCTCAAATTATATTATGATTTGATGCAAGAGCAAGTCGCTAGTATGGATAATATGCTCGATGTGCTTCAAGAGAAAGATGACCATGTTTATAGAACTGTTTTTGAGGCAGAACCAATCCCTCAAACTATAAGAGAAGCCGGTTCAGGTGGAACTTTGAAATATAGAAACCTTCTTGAGAGTGATTTAGCAAATAAAGATCTAGTTGTCGGTACGCTCAATAAGATTGATAAGGTTAAGAAAAAAATATATATCCAAACCAAGTCCTACGACGAGATAATGGACCTTGCCCGCAATAAAGAAGATTATTATGCCGCAATGCCTGCCATGCAACCTGTTTCCAATAAGGAATTAAGAAGACTTTCTTCTGGATTTGGCCGAAGAACTGACCCTATTTTAAAGGTGAAAAAGATGCATTACGGTACTGATTTTTCTGCTGAACGCGGCACACCGATTTATGCAACAGCTGATGGCACAATTAGCAAAGCGAGAAAAGACTTTAGTGGGTTAGGACACCATATTAAAATTGATCATGGTTTCGGCTTCGAAACGCTCTATGGCCATATGAGTCGTTTTGCAGTTAAAGTGGGTCAGAAAGTGAGACGTGGAGATATCATTGGTTACGTTGGTAACACTGGAAAATCAACCGCTCCGCACCTGCACTATGAGGTGCATGTAAAAGGAAAGGCTGTCAACCCTATCAACTATTTCTACCAAGACTTGACAGCAGATGAATATGAAGAGCTTCTTCGACTTTCTTCTATCGAAAATCAGTCTTTGGGGTCTTATTCAAACAAATAAGGACAAGTTCTTACAAATCAGCCCTTTATTTTTATTTTGAAAAGTTGAACTTGCGACATATTTTGTAACTTTCTGTTATGCCATACAAAGAGAAGCCCATTGTAAAAAAATACTTCACCATCGGTGAGGTGGCTAAACTCTTAGGTGTTGCTACATCGCTCATTCGTTTTTGGGAAACCCAATTTGATTTTATTCGCCCCAAAAAGAATGCAAAGGGTAATCGTAAATTCACACAAGACGATTTAAAAAAGCTAAAACTCGTTTATCATCTCGTAAAAGAGAAAGGTTATACACTTCAAGGTGCTCAAGAGCACATTAAGAATAGCAAAGACAATATCGAGGACAAGGCTGAAATGATAGAATCACTCAGAAATGTTCGCTCTTTCTTAGAAGAGATGAAAAAGAATCTTCCGTGAATGCGGAAAAGCGCTATCAAGTTGCGCTTTCATTAGTCCCGGGTATTGGTCCCATTGTCTCCAAACAGCTTATTAATCACTTTCAAACAGCCGAAGCAGTATTAAGTGCTTCAAAAGGAAAACTTGGGAAGATTGAGGGTATCGGAACAAAGCTTTCTGCTCTATTCTCTAATTCCGATGCACTATTGAAACGAGCAGATGATATCATCACTCAATCTAAATTGGCGTCAATTTCAATTCTCTTTCATGGGGACGAGAACTACCCTAAAAGGTTAATTCCGATTCCTGATGCACCAATAATTCTCTATGCAAAAGGGAATATTGACTTAAACCCTGAAAAGTCTATCGGTGTTGTCGGTACAAGAAAGTCAACCAAATATGGTTTAGAAACTACTGATAAAATCGTGGGCTCTGCCCAGTCGAATGATGTTACTATTATGTCAGGTTTGGCCTATGGTATAGATGTTAAAGCTCACGAGTGTGCTTTAGAAGAAGGCTTACCTACTATAGGCGTGCTGGCTTGTGGTCTTGACCACGTTTATCCAGCTGGAAATCGCCATGTAGCTAAAAGAATGTTAGCTGATGGTGGCTTAGTGAGTGAATACCCCATAGGTACAAAAGCGGACCCAAGATTCTTCCCCGCTCGAAATAGAATTATTGCTGGTCTTTCGGATGCTCTCATTGTTGTGGAGGCGGCAAAAAAAGGTGGCGCTTTAATCACTGGAAATATTGCACATGGCTATGATAAACCTGTTTTTGCGGTACCTGGCCAACTCGATAAATCTAACTCTGAGGGCTGTAATCAATTGATTCGAAATATGAAAGCATCAATCTACACTGGCTTTGAAGATGTAATCGAAGCCATGAATTGGGATTTAGATAATTCGGAAAAACTTCTTGTGCTAACATCGAAGCTTGAAAAACTTACTGGCAGAGAAAAAACAGTGGTTGATACCTTACTAAAAAATGGACAACAAATGAAGATCGACGAGTTGAGCTGGCAAAGTCAAATCCCTTTAAATCAACTGGCTTCCATCCTACTTCAGCTTGAATTTGATGGGTTGATAAAACCACTACCCGGAAAAGAATATAGACTGGAGGGATAAGATAGTCAGGCGGGCAATAGCACAACTAGTTGAACGTATTTAAAATACCAAAATGCGTATTCTCTATAGTATAGTTCTATTTTTTGTCCTGTCGTCGTTATCAGCACAAGACACAACTTCACTCTTCATGCGGGACTGGGGTGAATACTTGAATCACGACTTATTTATTGGCTATAACGGCAGTCCGACGGAAAACAGCGACTTAAGAAGCAACTATCATGGCATTGAATTAGGTATCTGGAGATCGAAGTTTATTAATTATAGGCATCCAGCTAGCGGATCTGTTTATTTTAGTCAAGAACTAGGTATTAATACTGGAAACCTGATCCATGGTACAAAAATAGGTGGCCAAGTAGCTGCAATGATGTTTATTTTAGGCCTTGAGTTAACACATCATACTGATTACGAATCTCACTCCGCTACCATATCCCCTTTAATTGGCATTGGAGGTTACACTTTCAGATTGTCTTTCGCATGGAGACTCAGGCTTACGAGTAAAGACTTTTTGCCGCTAAGCCCTTTAAATGTTAATCTTTCGTTCAAATTTCTTAGACTCAAGAGCAAGAAGATAAGCTCCTATCCGTATTAAGGCTACCTGTGCCTACCAATTGTATAGGTGCCTTGCCCCACTCTAATCAATTCATAGACCAAATTATGAATATCTGGCCTTACATTGAGCTGATAAATTTTACTATTGTTTCTAGTAGGGTAAACTCTATTCGACAGAAATATGAACAGAAGATCAGTAGCAGGGTCTGCCCATACTAGGGTGCCTGTATATCCCGTATGTCCAAAACTAAATGGACTTGCATCTTTGGCTACACTACTCAAGTTTGCGTCGTAAGTTACTAGCGGCTTGTCGAAACCGAGACCTCTCCTATTTCCAGCATCACAAAACTGACAGCTGGTAAATTCTTTAATTACATCAGCGCTCAAATACCTTTTACCCTCATATTCTCCACCATTCAATAGCATTTGATAAACCTTTGCCAAGTCTTCTGAATTACTAAACAGGCCTGCATTACCAGAAACACCTAACATCATGGCCGCCCCTTCATCGTGAACAACGCCATCCAATTGCTGCTTTCTGAAAAATGTATCCAATTCTGTTGGCACTATCCTTTCTCCAGGAAATAGGTCTCCAGCATTAAAACGAAGTGTTTCAGCCCCTAACGGAAGATAAAATTCATCATAAAGGAATTGATCGAAATCTTTACCAGTCAATCTTTTTACCAAATCTGGTATCAAATAGAAAGCTAAACCTGAATAGAGGTACTTCTTATCGTCACTTACTTTAGATTTCCTGATCAGCTTATCGATCTTCTTCTCAATGAAATCTTTATGCATGAACAAACCTGAATCAGAAATACGATAAGGGTATTTAGCCGAAGAATCAGACCGAACTGTTCTGTTCTTAAACTTTCCATTCTTCTTTTGAGATACGGACCAATAAGGGATCCAGGCTTTTAAACCCGCTTGATGTGCGAGGACATCGCGCATAATTAGGTCTTTCTTTTTCCCTCTGGCTACATCAGGAAAATAAAAACCCATTGTTTTATCCGGGTCAAAAAGTTCTAAATCATAGAGTTTCATTAAGGCCAATGTAGCAGCGGTAGTCTTCGTAACTGAAGCTAAATCATAGATATCTGTTAATTGTACCTCATTTTCCTTTTCATAGGTATGGTAACCAAATGCTTTGTGATAGAAAACAATACCATTTCGGGCCATAAGGATTTGACCACCTGGAAAAGCCATTGAATCAATGGCTCTTGACATAATTTGATCTATACCTTCCGATAGTTTGCTTACATCGAAACCAATGGGATTCCTTGGCCTGTTTTCCATTCGATCGCCAATACCCAGATTGAAGGAAGTAATTACCTGAGATTTTAATAGTGGTTTCTTCTGCGCCAATCCGAAGTTAGCGGTAAGTGCAAAAAGGATAATATAAAAAAGACTCCTACAGCTCATAAAATCAGTTCATCGGAAAAACATCGGCACTCATTATCATCGATTTTTGGAAGGCGTCCATATCAAGGTTAGTAACAACTTTCTGTTCTGCTAGAAAAGATAAAAGCTTTTCTGTAGCGATATTACCAGTCAAATCATCATCGGCCATTGGGCAACCACCAAATCCTTTGATGGCCGCATCAAATCTTTTACAACCTGCTTTTAACGCTGCGCTCAGTTTTTCATACGTTTTCTCTGGAGTAGAATGAAAATGCGCACCAAACTCTATCTGAGGATAAGTAGCGATACTATGTGCAAATACGCGTTCGATTAAGGCTGGCTCTGCTATGCCGATGGTGTCAGATAAACTCACAACTTTAGCATCCATGGCATTGAGTTTTTCCACGAACTCTGCTACTATTTCCTCATTAAATTCTTCGCCGTATGGATTTCCGAAACCCATTGAAATATACGTTATAAGGGTCTTACCTGATTTTAAGCAAAGGTTTTGAATCTCAGCTAATGCTTCGAGCGCTTGCTCAACCGTTTTGTTAGTATTTCTTTTTTGGAATTGTTCAGATATAGACAGCGGAAATCCTAAGTAATCGATTTGCCCATGTTGAACTGCATCTGTAGCGCCTCTCAAATTGGCGATTATGGCTAGAAGTTTAGAGTTTGATTTAGATAAGTCCAATTTATCCAAAACGGCCGCGGTGTCACTAAGCTGAGGAATTGCTTTTGGAGAAACGAAACTACCAAAGTCAATTGTATCAAAGCCTACTTCTAATAATTGATTGATATAAGCGGCTTTCTTATCTGTGGGTATAAATTCATGCAGTCCTTGCATGGCATCCCTCGGACACTCAATGATCTTCATACTTCAAGTTTACGCAAGAGATAGGACTACACAAAGGAATGATAGGTAAGACCATTCATTTTTAGGCATAAAAAAAGGCTACTCTTTTCAGAGTAGCCCAAACAACCTCAATACAACGATTACATGTTAGGAGGTAAAATCACCTTATCGATGATGTGTACAACTCCGTTCTTTGCTTTTACGTCGGCAGCGATTACTTTCGCTCCACTTATCTTAACGCCTCCATTACCAATAGAAACAGTAATTTTTTCTCCGTTTACAGTTGCTGCTTTCTGACCGTTAGATAAGTCAGTAGACATTACTTTTCCTGCTACAACGTGGTAAGTAAGAATAGCCACTAATTTGTCTTTGTTCTCAGGCTTTAAAAGCATTTCTAAAGTACCTTTTGGCAACGCAGCAAATGCTTCATCAGTTGGGGCAAATACTGTGAAAGGACCGTCTCCTTTTAAAGTTTCTACTAATCCGCCTGCTTTTACAGCTGCTACTAATGTTTTTAAGTTGTCAGCACCTACTGCTAAATCAACGATATCTTTAGATTGAGCATTAGCAACTGAAGTAGTTAACATTAAGGCGAACATTGCGCCAAATAGTGATCTCATTATTTTTTGAGTTTTCATAATTGAATAGTTTGTTACATTTTGATTAAACTATCCTATTTACGACCTGACTTATAGTCTTGGATTTCGAAGGGCTAACTTTTTTTCAAAAAACCTTTTACATAGGTTTTATCAACCGTAGCTATAGGGCTTCCGCCTTCTTTTTCGAGGGTTACTGCAAAGGCTTGCACATTCCCTTTAATCACTTTTAATTCTTGTACGAGTTTGCTGTGATCAAAAATACCAGCATCTATAGGAGCCAAACCTGGTTTTATTGCCCATAGTTGATATTGGTGACCATGCGGCGGCTCTGGAAGATTATCTACACTTATGAATACGGAATTGTTGTTCTTATTCCAGAATACATTGGCAAATGATTCTGGTGCTACATCCAAACCATCCATGCGAACATGAATATTATCTTCATTTAAGAAATGAGCAATTCTAAGTTCGGCATATTGAAGTTCTAACCGATTATTGTCCACTTGATTGGCCAAGCTCTCTTGACTAGATTCTAGGACGGATAACTGATCCTTAGCGCTTTTAAATTCGCTGTAGAAAATGTAGTTAAAACCTAAACTCATTACTAACAAAATACTTGCTGCAATTGACCAGGCCGGTATTACATTCACTCTCTTTATTTTGATTTCCTCGTCTTCTAATACTTGAAGGAACTGTTCTTTCTCAGACTCTTTGATGGATAAAAGTGTCTTTCTCAAGATTTCTTTATTCGGTGCTTTCTCCTCAGCTTCAGCATATTGATTTATGCTATCTCTGATTGCATTGAGTTCATCTTGAATTTCCGGATGCTCGAAAGCCATTTCATCCACCTCTACCATTTGGGCATTAGTGAGCTCTCCGGCTAAATAAGCTTCCAAAATTCCAGACTTAATGTATTCTTTTATATCCATTTATATAATAGACCTAAGCTGCTTTATCGCTAACCTAATTCTAGTTTTAACGGTTCCTAGAGGCATTTTCAGTTTTTCACATATCTCTTTGTGCGTATAGCCTTCAAAGAATGACATATTTATTAGCTGCTGATGATCAGCAGACAAACTGGAAATTAATTGCCTTAAATATATTTTATCGGCTTCATCTTCAACAACAAACTCCTCTGCCATATTTACGACCTCGGGTGCTTGTTTAGATTCTTGCGTTAGGCGAAAGTCTTTTGTTCTTGTTTTGTCAATCGCTGCATTTCGGCTAATTCGTGCTAGCCAAGTGAACAGTGTACCTTTTGACGCGTCAAAGTTGGTACCATTTTCCCAAACTTTCAATAGCACTGTTTGCAAAACACCCTCGCTCATGGCTTCGTCTTGTACAACTCTATTGATAATATTAAGCAGAAGACTACCATAGTGCTCGAAAACTAAGCTTACAGCTAGTTTGTCTTTATCTGCTAAGAGATAGGCAATTCTATCTTCAATTGAGGTAGTGGCCACTAATGGTTGTGCTGGATGATTCACTTTTTAACAATTCATCCTATAAACATCAGTACTCAAGTATTGTTTCTTATTTCTTAAAACTTGCTGCCCGAGATTACCTAAAAGGCGGCTAAAAGAGCTTTAATCATATATTTCAATATCTTTTTTTCTTGCGTCTTGGTTTTTGATTCGAATTACCTCGGTTAGAGGCTTCTGACTTTTTGGAATAGCTCCACTTCTTTTTACCTGAACCTTCTTTTGATCCTTTATGACTAGATGTGGTCCTTTTAGTATTGTTATTAGCCGATTTCTTAACTGGGTTTGTACCTACTTTATCTTTTGGTTCAAAACCCGGTTCTACGTGACTTGGGATTTTTTCTCCCAATAATTTCTCAATGCCAAGTACTAAAACCATTTCGTCGGCAGTAACCAATGAAATTGCCTCACCGCTCGCTCCCGCCCTTCCTGTTCTTCCTATTCTGTGCACGTAATCTTCAGAAACATGTGGCAATTCGTAGTTAACAACATGAGGCAGCAAAGGAATGTCTAAACCTCTGGCTGCTATATCAGTGGCGACCAAAACCTTAACAGTGCCTTCTTTAAAACCTGCTAATGCATTGGTTCGGGCTCCTTGACTTTTATCTCCATGTATGGCGCGTGAAGTGATACCGCGTTGATCGAACTTTTTACTTAATCTATTCGCACCGTGCTTTGTTCTGGTGAAAACCAAGACTTGTTGCCAATCTCCTTCCGAAATCATCTTGATCAATAAAGTAGCCTTATTACCCTTATCGACATGAATAATTTTTTGAACGATTTTCTCAACAGCAGTATTCTCTGGAGTAGCTTCAACCATTGCCGGGTCGCGCATAAAAGAACCCGCTAATTCTTTTATTTGCTTAGAAAAAGTAGCTGAAAAAAGCAGGTTCTGCCGTCTATCGGGAATCAATGCCAAAATCTTCTTAATATCTCTCAAAAAGCCCATATCAAGCATTCTATCTGCTTCATCTAGAACTAATATTTGAACTTGATTGAGCGATAATAAACCTTGGTTATGAAGATCGAGTAGTCTACCAGGTGTGGCTACTAGAATATCAATGCCTTTTTTTAATTCTCTTACTTGGGCTTGTTGTTTAACACCGCCAAAAATCACAGCTGAATCAAGGTGAAGAAACTCACTGTAAGCTTCAACGTTTTCAAAAATCTGTGCTGCTAACTCTCTAGTTGGCGTTAAGATCAGCGATCGAATAGGTTTTCTTTTTTGCTGTCTTTCTTGAGATAGGATTTCAAGTATTGGCAAAGTAAAACCAGCAGTTTTACCTGTCCCTGTTTGAGCCGATGCCAGAACATCTTGTCTATCTAAAATTACGGGAATTACTTTTTCCTGAATGGGTGATGGTGTAGCATAGCCAACTTTTTGTACGGCATGCAATAAGGATTGAGACAACCCTAAGGATTTAAACGTCATATAAATTGTTTGTGAAATGACAACTCATATGAAGCTCCATTTCCGGGTGAGCCACAAAGGTAGCTTGAATAAATATGGAAACGGCACTAATCTGATAAACTCTCGTTTTCTTTAGAATAAGGCTTCTGCTATCCGCTTTGTTACTTGTGACTTACTCATAGTATAATAGTGTAGACAAGGTACTCCTGCTGCTTTTAACTCCTTAGACTGTTCAATTGCCCATTCTATACCTACTTCTCTAGCCGATTTATTGTCTTTACATATGTCAAGCGCATCTACAAGGTCATCTGGTAAATCTACATGGAATATGCTTGGCAACACACTCATTTGTTTCAAAGCGGTTATTGGTTTCAATCCTGGAATAATTGGAACATTAATACCTGCACCTCTGCACTTGTCTACAAAGTCAAAATACTTCTTGTTGTCGAAGAACATTTGGGTGACTATGTATTCTGCCCCCATATCGATCTTCTTTTTTAAATATTTGAGATCAGATTTTAAGCTGGGTGCTTCAAAGTGTTTTTCAGGGTAGCCAGCTACACCAATACAAAAGTCTGTTTCATTCTGTTTTACCTCTTCATGTAAATAAGCACCATTATTCAGGTTAATAACTTGTTGCAAAAGTTCACTTGCGTAAGAATGGCCATTACTTTCTGGAACAAAGCGCCCTTCTGACTTAATAGCATCACCTCGTAGCACTAATACATTATCAATGCCTAGAAAGTCTAGATCAATTAAGGCATTTTCTGTTTCTTCTTTACTAAAGCCGCCACAAATGATATGTGGCACAGCGTCTACGCCGTATTTATTGATAATAGCAGCGCAAATACCAACCGTACCTGGTCTTTTCCGAGTCGATACTTTTTCCAATAAATCATTGCCCCGATCTTTATAAACGTATTCTTCCCTGTGGTAAGTAACATCTATAAATGGAGGTTTAAATTCCATTAGAGGATCTATAGCATTGAATATACTCTGCACACTTTCTCCTTTTACTGGAGGAAGAATTTCGAAGCTAAAGAGTGTTTCCCCTTTCGCATTATTTATATGATCTATTACTTTCATTGCGTTTCTTTAGTGTTCAGGGTTTGCTTTTAAACATCATAAGTAAGGTTTGGCGCTAACCATTTCTCCATCTCCTCTAGCTTCTTATTTTTTCGTTTTGCGTAGGCCTCCACTTGGTCTTTCTCGATTTTCCCAAGGCCAAAATATTTCGATTCTTCATGCATGAAATAGAATCCAGAAACAGAAGAGGCTGGGTACATAGCGAATGATTCTGTCAAGCTTATTCCAGTGTTTTTTTCTACCTCTAAAAGATCAAAAAGCAGTTCTTTTTCGGTATGATCCGGACAAGCAGGGTAACCAGGGGCTGGTCTTATTCCTTGATACTTTTCCTTGATCAGGGATTCGTTTTCTAACGATTCAGTGCTAGCATAGCCCCAGAGCTCTTTTCTCACTTTCTCATGCATTAACTCTGCAAATGCTTCGGCTAATCGGTCTGCTACTGATTTGATCATTATAGAACTATAATCATCGTGATCTTTCTCGTACTTTTCGATCAGAGGCTCTATACCTACTCCTGCTGTTACTGCAAATCCACCGAAGTAATCGACTTGCCCCGAATCTTTTGGTGCAATAAAATCTGCTAAAGAAAGATTAGGCAAGTCTTTTCCTTTTTTCCCTTGTTGCCTAAGCATGTGAAAAGTTGTCATTACTTGTTCACGTGTTTCGTCTTTATATACCTCTATATCATCACCTACTGCGTTAGCAGGGTATAACCCCACCACAGCATTGGCATAAAGTAAATCATCGTCGATTATGTCTTTTATGACGTTTTGGGCATCTTCGTATAATTTCTTCGCCTCCTCACCTATTATTTTATTTTCGAATATTTGAGGGTATTTACCTTTGAGCATCCAAGTGGAGAAAAAAGGTGTCCAATCGATGTATTTACTAATTTCTTCAATGTCAAAATCTTTAAAGACCTTATTACCAAGGAAATTTGGTTTGTGCATATTTTTCGAAGACCAATCAATCTTCACTTTATTCGATTGTGCAGCTTTAAAGCTGAGATAGTTCTTGACTTGTTTTCTATTCGCATGATCATCTCGCAACTGTGAATACTCGGATTTTACACGACTGTATATGTTGTCGTACGTCTCTTGACTGATTAACTCACCTGCTACGGGCACACTTTTCGATGCATCGAGCACATGAACTACCGATCCTGAGTAAACGGGATCTATTTTAACTGCCGTATGGATTCTTGAAGTAGTCGCCCCGCCGATCATTAATGGGATTTGCATGCCTCTGCGCTCCATTTCCTTGGCCACGTGAACCATTTCATCAAGGGAAGGTGTGATTAATCCGCTGAGGCCAATAGCATCTACGTTTTCCTCAATCGCCTTGTCCAATATCTTTTCAGCAGGCACCATAACCCCCATATCAACGATATCGAAATTGTTGCAGGCTAAAACGACTCCAACAATGTTTTTCCCGATGTCATGAACGTCTCCTTTGACTGTTGCTAGTAGTACTTTTGAAGCTGATGAGGTGTCATTATTGGCTGCTTTTTCAGCTTCCAAATAAGGTAAAAGATAAGCGACGGCCTTCTTCATCACTCTTGCGCTCTTTACTACTTGTGGTAAAAACATTTTACCACTTCCAAAAAGATCACCCACTACATTCATACCATCCATAAGTGGACCTTCAATCACATGCAGTGGCTTTTCATATTGTTGACGTGCTTCTTCCGTATCTACTTCAATAAACTCAACAACACCTTTAACTAAGGCATGTTCTAAACGCTTTTGGACTGGTCCTTTACGCCAGGCATCATCTTTTACCTGCTTTTTAGCATCACCTTTTACCGTTTCAGCAAACTCCAATAGCCTTTCTGTTGCATCATTACGTCTATTTAAGAGCACATCTTCAACACGTTCTAGTAAGTCTTGCGGAATATCGTCGTAGACTTCTAGCATGGTAGGATTGACTATTCCCATATCCATACCTTCTTTTATGGCATGATATAGAAACGCGGAATGCATGGCTTCTCTTACTTTATTATTGCCCCGAAATGAAAATGACACATTAGAGACTCCTCCACTAACATGAGCACCAGGTAGGTTTTCGCGAATCCACCGTGTTGCCCTAAAAAAGTCCGTTGCGTTATTGTTATGCTCTTCAATTCCTGTAGCGACAGGAAAGATATTAGGGTCAAAAATTATATCTGTTTTCGGAAACCCGACCTTTTCGACCATGATGTCATATGAACGCTTACATATTTCTATTCTTCGTTCATAAGAATCAGCTTGGCCTTCTTCGTCGAAAGCCATAATAATGACTGCTGCGCCATAGCGCTTTACTTTTTTGGCTTGCGCTATGAATTTTTCCTCTCCTTCTTTTAGAGATATGGAATTTACCACGCCCTTACCTTGAATACATTTTAATCCGGCTTCTATAATTTCCCATTTCGAAGAGTCGACCATGATTGGGATTCTAGAAATATCAGGTTCAGCAGCAATTAAATTCAAGAATTTGACCATTGCCTCTTTCCCATCCAGCATTCCTTCATCCATGTTGACGTCGAGAATTTGAGCTCCGCCCTCTACTTGGTTACGGGCTACTTCAAGGGCAGCTTCATAGTTCTCTTCCAGAATTAGTCTTGCAAATTTTCGTGAACCGGTCACGTTTGTTCTTTCACCAACATTGACAAAGTTGGAAACTGGTGTAACTATTAATGGTTCTAAACCAGAAAGCTGAAGTGAAACCTGTTCTTTCATGATATGCTTCTTGGTTTTGTTTGACTTGCCCTTTCAGCAATTAGTTTGATATGATCTGGGGTAGTTCCGCAGCAGCCGCCTACAATATTTAAAAAACCTTCATTCAAGAATTCACCTACTAAATCAGCCATCTGTTCGGGTGTCTGATCATATTCTCCGAACTCATTAGGTAATCCTGCATTTGGGTGAGCGCTCGTGTTGAATGGAGCCTTTTTGGATAGTATTTCTAAGTATGGCCTCAACTGTTCTGCGCCAAGTGCACAGTTTAAACCAATAGACAAAAGCGGCACATGTGAAAGGGAGATTAAAAATGCTTCAGTCGTTTGGCCAGACAAGGTTCTTCCACTTGCATCGGTAATCGTACCTGAAATCATTATCGGCCATTGCTTTCCTTTTTTATCGAAGACATTTTCTATAGCAAATAATGCTGCTTTAGCGTTCAACGTATCAAAAACAGTTTCCACTAGTAAAATATCCGCTCCACCATCAAGTAAGGCAGTTACTTGTTCTTCATATGCTTGCACCAAAATATCGAATGTCACCGCTCTAAAACCTGGGTCATTAACGTCAGGCGAAAGCGAAGCAGTTCTATTCGTGGGGCCAATTGAGCCTGCGACGAATCGAGGTTTTTCTGGTTCTTTTTCAGTTAACTCAACCGCAACTTCTTTAGCGATTTTCGCTGAATAGTAGTTTATGTCATAGACAGCATCTTCGAGGTTATAGTCGGCCTGGGCAATGGTAGTGCCACTGAATGTATTCGTTTCAACAATGTCAGCACCTGCCTCAAAATATTGTCGGTGAATATCTTTAATGATATCAGGACGGGTTAACGATAATAAGTCATTATTGCCTTTTAAAGGACTATTATGATCTTTAAATCGTTCTCCACGAAAATCATCCTCCTCTAAATCATGTCGCTGAATCATGGTACCCATTGCACCATCCAAAACCAATACACGGTCCTTAAGAATTTCTTCTATGCGCTTCGCCATTTTATTTTTTTATGGCTTACCTCAAAAGTATTAGAGTGAATTTATCGTCATCTTTTCCTCGATAGCTCGAGGCTAGGAGTTAGCACCAGATATTACTCAGGTTGCTAAGACATCATGGGGCCTAGTCCCTCCGTCTTTCTCGATAAGCATGACAAATAAAAGAATAAAATGATTCTAGAAGAACCGAAAACAAAATTATTTCAGATTAATGACCAGTTTAATATTAAGATTAGTCGAGAGAAGAATTTCATCGATGTCTTCACTATAAAACACACCGAAAGACTGTTCGTAGCCAATTGGCTTCCTATCATCAGGCCTTAAAGAACGACTCATAAACCCTATAGCCCAGTTAACTTCAAATCCAACTGGGTTTACGATGTCCACCTCAAAACCTACATTCAGTCGTGCCCCAATATCTCGCTGATTAATACCATAGGTTACCCTTTGAAAGTAATCACAATCATTACCACAATCGAATCTAAAGGTTCTTGTCCGATCGAAATTTATATTATTAAAAAACGCTTCGAAACCAACGTAGGGTCGTACACTTGAACCGGGCTGATCATCACCACTAAGGATGTTAAACAAGGAACCAAGAGCACCTGCGTTAAGTTGATAACTCTTTAGCATAACAGAACTCTTAAAGCCAGATTTATTGGCAAAATAAAGTGCATCGTCGTCAAAGGAGTTCTTGTTGGCTACAATGCCTAAAGAGTAATCGAGTGCCAAGCTTTCAGTAAGCCGGTGCTCCAAGCCTATGGCATAGGCCTGAAATCTCCAAAGTAATTGGGAGGGAATGAGTTTCAGCGCCAACGCCGGCCCCTGATCTGTGGTAGAGTCTTCTTGAACAAAGTAATCCTTTTGAGAAAAGGCTGAAAAACTAATAAAAAGTGTAAGCGCTATGAGCAACGACTTTTTCATCTAGTTAGTCGTAAAGCTACCTAATACACCAGTCAATGAAGTATCGCTATATGAAACGTTATATATGCCTTCACTAGTTCTAACGATCAAATAGCCTCCGTTAACGATAATATCGAGTGGTATGGCACCGTCTATTGTTAGGAAATCCATTTCCGTCAGGTTACCTTCTGAATTGAAGCTATACATGGTTAAACCGCCTTTTTCACAAACAAATAGAAATGAACCCCTAATGGCAAGTCCAAATGGCGATTGGGTATCATAAACGCGTAAAACTCTAGGGTTGGCAATGTCTGAAATATCGATGGCCTCTAGCAAATCTTCTGACCCTGCTCGGCAATCCGTAACTTTCAAGGTTGAAAACGCAATTCCATTTGAAGCCACCACAGGGTCGCAAGCCGTTAAATGATCATAAGTTGAAAGTACTGAAAGCAAACCTTCTGAATCGAAACCTAGAAAGTAAACGGCATTAGAACTGCCGATCAAAATTTTATCCTCATAAGGAAATATAGTTTCTAGCTGTCTAAAAATTTGAAGTGTATTCTTTTCCGATAGTTCACCTGAAGACAGAATATCGAACTGTTTCACTTCCGACCCATTTAATACAATTACTTGGTTATTCGAAATTGTGAACTTGGCGAGCGACCCTCCAACTCCTGTTCCAGATAAATTCGGTGAAAAATCAGAACTATCTTCTCCACATGCAAAGACTAAGACGAGCAATAAAAAAACAACGATCTTTTTCATCATCTAAAGCATTTTGGTGAATTGATTGTTGTAAGCGTCCATCCGATGATTTTCCCTTTTGAAAAATCAACGCATTCGAAGAAGTATCCTTCTAATGGAGGAACAACCGTTTCCTCTCCATTTGTATTCAGTACATCTTCATTACGAGAGATCACTTGAACATTGTCAGGATCACTCACGTCAATCGCTAAAAGCGAATTGTATTGATTTACATAGACAATTCCATCTCTTAAAACCATATTTTCACTTCCCTGGACTGTTAAAAATCCACGAGCTATTGGGTTTGATGGATCAGCGTTATCAATGACATGAATTCCCTTTCCAACATCATTCATAAGCAATAAATCTCCCAATAGGTATATCTGACCTGGGTCTTCTACTTCACGTGCCCCAACAAGTCCAATAGAATTATCCGGATCGCTCAAGTATACCGGCTTATAACCAACCACCTCTCCTTTTGGAAAGTCCGGCAGGGTACTTTCGATACAACCAACGCTTAAAAAACAAAGCAGAACGATAAACAGATATACAGGTTTTGTCATGTGTTATTAGTGTGTTTTATTTAAATATATGCAAATGCAACAACATTGCAATGACCTAATTCTTGTAAATAGTTCGCTGACTTATTCTCAACGTTTATCTAACTTGTCATAAAAGAGAAAAGATTGAAGCTTGCCGCAATAGATATTGGTTCGAATGCTATTAGATTTCAGGTTACTAATGTGATCCGTTATAAGGATCAACTCTCCTTTAAAAAACTCGAATACATACGTTTCCCCTTACGATTGGGTAATGACGTTTTTAAGTATAATGAAATTCGATCGGACAAAGCAGATCGCTTTTTCAGGCTAATGAATGCCTTTAAACAACTAATCGATCTTTATGAAGTAGATGACTATTATGCTTGTGCTACATCAGCCATGCGCGAGTCTGAAAATGGAAGGGCACTTGTTGCGAGGGTGAAACAGTTGCTTGACTTAACTATCCACATTATTGATGGCAATGAAGAGGCCAAATTTATCAATAACATTATCCTTAAAAACTTAAGTAATGGCAATTACTTACACATCGATGTAGGTGGTGGTAGTACTGAGCTAAACGTAATTCAAAATAAGAAAACCATTTGCTCTAAATCATTCAAATTGGGTTCTGTCAGGACATTAGAGGCAAAAGACTCTAAAAATGCAATTACGGAAATGAACCAATGGATTCAAGATAATACTGAACCACTTCAGCAAGGGATAACGGCAATTGGAACCGGCGGAAATATTCAGAAGCTCTACGAATTGTCAGAACGTAATGGGAAAACTAGGGCGGCGAATTATAATGATCTCGTCGATACTCAGACTTTTCTAAATGGCTTATCTGCGGAGGAAAAAATGAATCAACTGAAGCTTAATAGCGATCGTGCCGACGTAATTGTTCCTGCGAGTATTATCTATCTAGAGGCTATGAAAGCGGCCCAGGCCGAAGAAATATTAGTTCCAGACGTAGGCCTGAAAGATGGAATTATGCAAATGTTATATGAAAAGCATTTGCCAGATGCACTTTTAGATTTTAAATAAAAAAGGGAAGCCATTGCTTCCCTTTTTTATTCTATTTCTTGCGTTAAGGTCTAATTTTTAGACATCAACTTTTGCATACTTAGCGTTTTTCTCAATGAACTCTCTTCTTGGAGGAACCTCATCGCCCATAAGCACTGAGAACAAGTGATCAGCTTCTGCCGCAGAATCGATGGTTACTTGTTTTAAACTTCTATTAGCCGGAGCCATAGTCGTTTCCCAAAGTTGTTCTGGATTCATTTCTCCAAGACCTTTGTATCGTTGAATATTTACCGATTCTTCTTTGCCCTCTCCTGCCATTTCTCTTGTAAGAATAGCCCTTTGAGCCTCATCCCAACAATAACGTTGATCTTTACCTTTCTTGAGTAAGTATAGCGGTGGTAGCGCAATATATAAGTAACCAGCGTCAATAAGCGGTCTCATATATCGGAAGAAGAAAGTCAAAATTAGGGTTCTAATGTGACTACCATCAATATCAGCATCCGTCATTATGATTACTTTATGATAACGCAGCTTTTCCATGTTCAAGGCCTTATCATCCTCTTCTGTACCAAAAGTCACTCCCAAAGCCGTGATCATATTCTTGATCTCGTCATTGTCGTAAATCTTGTGCTCTTGAGCTTTCTCAACATTCAAAATTTTACCTCTTAAGGGTAAAATTGCCTGAAAGTTTCTATCACGGCCTTGTTTTGCCGATCCACCAGCGGAATCTCCCTCTACTAGATAAATCTCACAAACCGCAGGATCTTTTTCTGAGCAATCGGCAAGCTTACCTGGTAAACCTGTACCTGAAAGTACATTTTTACGCTGAACCATCTCTCTTGCTTTTCTAGCGGCATGACGTGCTTGTGCTGCTAAAATTACTTTTGAAACGATCTGCTTGGCGCTCTTCGGATGCTCTTCTAAGTAGATACCTAAAATTTCTCCTACAGAGCTTTCTACAGCACCTGATACTTCAGAGTTCCCTAGTTTCGTTTTGGTTTGCCCTTCGAATTGTGGTTCTGCAACTTTTACAGATATAACAGCTGTTAAGCCTTCTCTAAAATCATCTCCACTAATATCTATCTTTACTTTGTCTAGCAAGCCAGACTTATCAGCATAAGATTTTAAAGTCCTTGTAAGCGCTCTTCTAAAACCGGAAACGTGGGTTCCACCTTCTATTGTATTAATGTTGTTTACATAACTCACTACATTTTCCGCGTAGGAAGTGTTATAAGTCATGGCTACTTCTACAGGAACACCATTTTTTTCGCCTTCGACAAAAATGGGAAGCTCAATAAGGCTTTCACGTGTTTCATCTAGGTATTGAACAAATTCAGTCAAACCGCCTTCCGAATGGAAAGCATCGCTTCTAGGATTACCATCCTCGTCTAACTCTCTTTTATCTTCTAGGTTAATCTGAATCCCAGAATTCAAGAATGAAAGCTCTCTTAAACGAGAAGCTACTGTTTCGTATCGGTATTCACTAACTGTAAAAATGCTCGTATCTGGTAAAAAATGAACTCTAGTACCACTATTCGTAGCGGTACCAGTTTCTTTTACCTTATACTTTGGAATACCCATAGAGTATTCTTGCTTAAATTCTTTGCCTTCTCGGTGAACGGTTACCTCCAACATAGAAGAAAGTGCATTTACACAGGATACACCAACACCGTGTAGTCCACCCGATACTTTGTAGGTATCCTTATCGAACTTACCACCGGCATGAAGTACTGTCATAACAACTTCTAAGGCAGAACGCTGCTCTTTGGGGTGCATTCCGGTAGGAATACCTCTACCATTATCTTGAACAGTAATGGAATTGTCTGTTTCTATAGTAACTGAAATAGTATCACAATGCCCTGCAAGTGCTTCATCGATAGAGTTATCGACTACTTCCCAAATCATGTGGTGAAGACCTTTAATGCCAACATCTCCGATGTACATGGCTGGTCTTTTTCTTACTGCTTCTAACCCTTCTAAAACCGTAATATTACCGGCAGAATAATCTTGGTTCTTATTCGCTTTTTCTTCGCTCATAAATCTTTTAAAAACAAAATTCTATAGGACCTGATCCGATCTTAGATATCATCGAAAAATAGTAGGTCTCATTGGCCCTAAAATGATCTTCAAATATAAGTAAAAAAAGCTTAGTAAACGCCTGTTGAAAGCATAACTAAAGTACAAGCTTCCAGACATTCTATACCAGACTTTTTGGCCATCGATTTAAACTCTTGATTTTCAGTGCCCGGATTAAAAATAATGCGTTTCGGTTTCAAAGAAATCATATAGTCATACCACATTTTTTGTCTAATTGGGTTAATGTAAAGGGTAATTGTATCTACATCTGTAATATTTGGTTTGTCATTTACATTCAGAATTTCATGACCTAAAACCTGCCCCTCTTGAATTCCCATGGGGACAAATTCAAAGTCATTATCAGACAACATGGTAGCGGCCTGATATGCATAGCGATGTGGCTTTGGTACGCTGCCTATAATTACTGTTTTACCCATTAACTTATTTTAACCGTTGTTAGAACTAATTATACCTATTTTTGCCGGTGAATATAATCAACATGCTTCAGGTACGTTGGTGTAGAAACGATTAAAAAAGTCATGAAAGTTCATTTGATTACATTCTTACTCCTTTTCAGCGGCATTTTGCTAGGAAATGAGCAGTTAGAACAGATAGCTTTTACTACAATAAAAAACAATCAGGAATGGAACGCGGCTTTTGAAAAGGCCAAACGTGAAGGTAAACTAGTCTTTGCTGACGTTTTTACTGACTGGTGCTCCTATTGCAAACAACTGGACGAAGAGGTTTATACCAATCCCAAGGTAATCTCCTTCTTCAATGAGAATTTCGTCAATATTAAATTAGATGCGGAATCTGATTTTGGCATTCCTCGTGCCGATCAGTTCGGAATCTCCGACTATCCTACACTTCTCTTTCTTACGGAAGATCAAGAAATATTTCAAGCTTTAACGGGCTTTCTTCCAGCGACTGCACTTAATGCTTATGGGCAAGAATTTCAAAGAATGTGGTCGATATTACCAGCGCTAGAAGAGAAGTATGATTCTAAAATCATCACTAAAGATGAAAGACTAGAACTCATTAGTATTCTGGAAGTTAAAGATCAAAATAAAGCCAGGGAAATTGCGCAGGAATATATTACATGGCTTAGGCCTGAAGACTACCTTGATATTGAAACAGTTTGGCTAATTTCTAGGTATGAAAACCAAGTTACTGGCAGCACCTTTCGGTACATGAAAGCCAACAAAGAGCTCATGATAGAGACACATGGAATTAACGAATTCAACGACTACATGAGTGCGGTTTATAATGACAACCTTCAGTTAGCCATTAAATACGGAGACGCTGATATTCTGAATAAACTGGTGATCGATGTACTACCCGAGTTTTTAGATGCGGCACAATTGCCAAAGGCGAGATATACAACAAAGGCACTGTACTACGCCCAACGAGAGGAATTCGACGCTTTTAAGCTTGAAGTCAATTCCTACATGAACAACCATCTAGCAAGAACCGAAAAAGCAGATTTTGCACTTAACACGACTTACGACATTATTGAGAACTACCCCAGTGAAGACATGTATCAGTTTACATCTTCTTTGCTTGGTCAGGCAATAGCCGAAGAAGATAAAAACTTCGAATTGAATTCTATCATGGGTTATACCAAAGGACTTTTAGGTGACTACAAAAGCGCCTCAGAGTACTTAGAAAAAGCGAAAACACTCGCAACAGGCGCTGAGGAACTTGCGCTTTTAGATAGCCTTTTCGAAGCAGTTAAAATGATGAAAGAGGGGCTTTACTAAGCCTTTACTTTACCATAGGCTGCAATTAATTGATCGGCACATTTTTCTCCATCCATAGCGGCAGATAATATTCCACCCGCATAACCGGCACCTTCCCCGCTGGGAAATAAACGCTTAATTTGGACGTGCTCACAAGTCTCTTTATCCCTAGGAATTCTCACAGGTGAGGATGTTCTACTTTCCACACCTACAATCTGTGCCTCGTTGGTTAAGTAACCTTTCATTTTCTTGCCAAAAGCTCTGAGCGCTTGTTTCAATCGATGATGAACATCGGGCGGTAAAACCTCACTCATATCAGCCGATACTAAGCCGGGTTGATACGAAGTATCATTCAGCGTGCGCGACACGTGACCATTAATGTAATCAGACATTTTCTGTGCTGGTGCAGCTTGCGTGCCTCCAGCGATTGCACAAGCACGCTGTTCGACTTCCTGTTGGAAGGCGAGCCCGGCCAGTGCTCCATGTTGCTGATAATCAGCCAAATCTTCTAACTCAACCGCCGTTACAATACCTGAATTGGCAAATTTGGAGTCACGCCGTGAAGGGCTCATGCCATTTGTAACTACCTCTCCTGGAGCGGTGGCACTTGGCACCATAAAACCACCCGGACACATACAAAAACTAAAAACACCACGTTGTTTACTTTCGAAATTCGTTTGATGCACCAGTGCATATGATGACGCCGGCAGCCATGGGCCTCTATCGGTTGGGCAATGGTATTGAATTTTATCAATGAGTTCTTGTGGATGCTCAATCCGTACACCGAGTGCAAAAGGTTTTGCCTCTATCAGTACTTTATTTTTGTCAAGCAGTTTAAAAATATCTCTCGCAGAATGGCCTGTAGCCAGAATTACGCCTAAGCCCTCAACCTGAGAACCATCTTCCAGCACCACGCCTTTCATCTCTCCTTCCTTTACAGTAAAGTCAGACACTTTTGTATCGAAGTGGATTTCTCCGCCTGCATTTAGAACTGATTCCCTAATCTCCTGAACAACTTTAGGTAACTTATTCGTACCAATATGAGGATGCGCATCAACTAAGATATCTTCCGTAGCACCATGCGCCACCAATATTTCCAGTGATTTCTGGATATCTCCTCGCTTTTTAGAACGTGTGTAGAGTTTACCATCAGAATAAGTACCTGCCCCGCCTTCTCCAAAACAATAATTCGAATCAGGGTTTACAATATGATCTTTGTTAATAGCAGCAATATCACGTCTGCGCTTCTTTACATCACTCCCACGTTCTATTACAATGGGCTTGTAGCCTAACTCTATTAGGCGTAGAGCTGCAAACATCCCAGCTGGTCCAAAACCGACAATAACCACTGGTTCTGCGTTAGTCACATCCGGATAATCTCGCTTATAGGAAATAAGCGGTGGCAAATCTTCTTTTACTGATATTAATGCCTGAATGTTAATTTTAACCCTTTTAGAACGTGCATCAATTGATCGTTTCAAAGGACGAACTTCTGCAGAAGGATCTTGAATGTGAGCCCTCTTTAGAATTACTTCCTCAAATACCTCAGGATTGTATGCTTCTTCTGGGGTTAGCGTGGTCTGTATGGTTTTCTGCATAATTTGGCTTTGCCAGTTATTTGTTATTGGTTATCAGTGATTAGCAATTAATGCTGACCAGCCAATTGTTTCATTACCCAGTGTTTTCCCCATTCTGTTTTTTCTTGGTCTGTCCAAAGCTCAGGGAAGAAAATAATACCTTGAAAACGTGGCGGAAGATACTTCTGCCAATTTGTACCTCCAGTAGCAGCTATATCTTCGGGGTCTTTTTGTAAGTAGCGAACAGCCGATCTGTAATGTGCCAAAGGCCAATCTACGTTGGCCAATAAATCGAATCGACGAAGTTCTTCTTTCAGGGCGTCACTTCCTTCATTATTTGAATAATGTTCTTTGTACGCATGGTAGAAGTTAGTTGTCTTTACATCGCTCGCTAAATGGAGAAATTCCGTTGAATATTTATCTTCAAAATGCTCTAGTGTCAACGTTTTTTTACCAGATTTAAGCTCGGTAGCACCTGTTTTCCAATAGATGGCCTCGTACAATTCTTCGGTAGACGATTCTTCGGAATACTGATCTCTGATGTTTTTATTAACCAGATTATACATATCAGTCGCACTTATTTCAATCATCCGATATTGGCCTGACTGAAAGCCAGAAGATGGTAATAGCGACATCCTGAATTTTAGGAATTGCTCCTTCTCCATCCCGTCCGTCATCATGTTAAACGAAAGACACAAATGCTCAAAATAACTATTGATACGTTTCAAGCGAGCCACAAAGAAGTCAGCATCAGGATGTTTTAATGCATGAATCTGCTTCATTTCCCATAAAGTAAGCTTAAAGTAGAGTTCCGTAATCTGATGATAGATGATGAAAATCATTTCATCAGGGAAGTCGGTTTTAGGTTGCTGAAGGCCCAAAAGAGAGTCTAGGTTGATATAATCCCAATACTTTAAAAAATCTGCATGAAGTAAACCGTCCAGATACGAAGACATATCTTGACCCATTGCCTCATATTTCTCTTCCAGCTTCTTAATTCTGTCAATTATATTTTGGTCGATTTCCGAGTTGTTCATACGTTTGCATACATTAAAAAGTGGGCTAAAATTGACCACATTTAATTCAGAAACCAAATTCCTATGAGCACTGATTCTTCTTCAAAAATTCAAAAATCCGCTAAACAAGACGTTTTTGAGCATCCTGATTTCTATGTGATGGACGACTTGCTCACAGAAGAGCACAAAATGGTGAGAACTGCCGTGCGCGACTTCGTTAAAAGAGAAATTTCTCCTTACATAGAAAGCTGGGCTGAAAACGCTCATTTCCCTTATGAAATCGTTAAAAAGTTTGGTGAAATTGGAGCATTTGGACCTCAACTTCCAACCGAATATGGTTGTGGCGGAATGGACTACATTTCCTACGGTATCATTATGCAAGAAATTGAGCGCGGCGATTCTGGCATGCGTTCTACTGCCTCTGTGCAAGGTTCTTTAGTGATGTACCCTATTTATAAGTTTGGTAACGAAGAACAACGCAATAAATACCTACCGAAACTCGCTTCTGGGGAGTGGCTAGGTTGTTTTGGATTAACAGAGCCAGACCATGGCTCTAATCCATCTGGTATGACAACCAATTTTAAAGATATGGGCGACCACTATCTATTGAACGGTGCGAAAATGTGGATCTCAAATTCGCCTAAAGCTGATGTAGCGGTGGTTTGGGCGAAAAGTGAAGAAGGTCGTATTCACGGACTGATCGTTGAACGTGGTATGGAAGGGTTCTCTACGCCAGAAACCCATGGAAAATGGTCGTTGAGAGCCAGTACCACTGGTGAACTTGTTTTCGATAATGTGAAAGTGCCAAAGGAAAACTTACTTCCTAATAAAAGTGGCTTAGGCGCTCCGATGATGTGCCTTGATTCTGCACGTTACGGTATTGCATGGGGTGCGATTGGTGCCGCTATGGACTGTTATGAATCTGCAAGAAGGTATTGTGCTGAACGTATCCAATTCGACAAACCTATTGGTGCATTCCAGTTACAGCAAAAGAAATTATCTGAAATGTTGACCGAAATTACTAAAGCGCAACTACTCAACTTGCGTTTAGGTCAACTCTTCAACGAAGGAAAAGCCACTACCCCACAAATATCGATGGCGAAACGTAATGCAGTTGAAGTAGCACTAAATATTGCACGCGAAGCTAGGCAAATACACGGTGGAATGGGAATTACAGGCGAATACCCAATGATGCGCCATATGGCCAATTTGGAATCTGTAGTAACTTATGAAGGAACACATGATATACACCTGCTAATTCTAGGTGCAGAAATTACCGGCATACCAGCTTTTAAGTAAATCATAGCCATTGAAGAAATTCTGTCGCTTGTCAATAATCTTTTTTCTGAGCCTAAGTAGTGCTTTTGCTCAAAACAGAATATTCAAGGATCTTTCTTACATAAATAAAGGAAAAGTAGTAAACGACAGCCTTCAAAGGCTCAGCTTAGTCATACCTTCATCTACCAAAGACGCCCCACTGTTAATATGGATTGGTGGTGGCGCATGGTCTTATGTAAACCACAATCAAGAACTGGGTATTGCGCAACAATTTGCTTCTGAAGGAATAGCTGTGGCCAGCATTGGCCATCGTTTGAGCCCTGCCACCTGGCAAGATCCTAAACGAGATCAGGGAGTTCAGCATCCGGCCCATGTAGAAGATATCGCCGCCGCCGTTAAGTGGTTATACATGCACGCGGCAGACTATGGATTCAGTAGAGAAAAATTCTTTATTGGTGGATTTTCATCTGGTGGACATTTAGCGGCTTTGATAGACTTGAATGACAAGTACATTAAAGCACAAGATCTTCCTGAAGATATTTTCAAAGGAATTATTCCCATTTCTGGTGCCTATGATATCGCAAATTATCATGAGGTTTTTAAAAATGGATCTCAACCAGAGTTGGCAGAACTCCATGTAGAAGCAGTTTTTGGAAATACCCAAGAAGCATTTGCCGAGGCTTCTCCTATGACTTTTTTAGACAATCTATCTACCCCCTTGCTTATCATGAGCGACGGAACTGTTGACCAATACACTAAATATTTTGTAACGGCTCTTCTGAAAACAGATTTTAAGGACTTTGACGTGATTTATGCTAATGAACTTACGCATACAGACCTTTGGAAAAACCTTGCCAAACCCGACAGCAAATATCGTAAACCGATTATACGCTTTATTCAAAAGGAATTGAATAAGCTATAGTCCCCCATCCTTCTTGTTTTGTTTTGGTACAAGCCGAAAATTTGACGACCTATCTAAGATTATGGGCTAGGCTAGTATGTCTCAATTGTCAAACAAATACCATTGCTTACAATGATTCAATGTTAAAATGACTATCATTAATTCATGAAAAAATTCTTTAGCCCTTTTCTAACACTAACATTTCTCTTTGTTTTCAGTCTAAATTCAGTAGGACAAACTTATCGGATCTTAATATCAAACGATGACGGTATCGAATCACCACTGTTAGAAAGTCTATATAATGAAATTCAAGCACTCCCTAATGTAGAAGTGATTATTGCTGCGCCAAGGCTTAATCAATCCGGCGCAAGTCATTCTACCGACTCAAGAGCTACTACAGTTGAGAAATTATACAAAAACAGTTCGTTTTTTGGTTACGCTGTTGGGGGCCGCCCTTCAGATGCGGTTAGATACGGCATTAAGGTTTTAGGAAAGGAAAAACCTTTTGATTTGGTAGTATCAGGGATTAATCAAGGAGCGAATGTTGGCAACATTGCACACATGTCTGGAACAGTCGGTGCTGCCATGGAGGCCCTTTACTATGGTATTCCTTCAATAGCAGTCTCTCAAGAACGATACGGAGTAAACACAGAGTTATCAGCAAAATTCGTTTCTCAATTGATTATAAAATATCAGAAAGAAGGCGCACCAAAAGGCGTAGTAATCTCAGTCAATATCCCTTCCGGAGAACCAAAAGGAGTTGCTATTAGACCTATGGGGGACTATTATCTGAAAAGGGAATTTCAGAAAACAGAAGAACTGGATAACAAAATGAAATATGAAGAAAAATATAGTATCAGGAAATCAACCGATACAGAATCAGATACTTACGCCTATCAAAATGGTTATATAACAATAACGCCACTAAAATTTGATTGGACCGAATATAAGTTATTGGATAGGCTTGAATCTTGGGACTTGAAAGTCATTAAAAACTGATTAATGGACAGGAAACCTTATACCTGAAAATATTTCATAATGACTAGCTAAAAATCTCACCTTAAGATTTACATATTTCGGAAATTGAACTATTCTTTTGAATAAATAGGATTTGTAATTCGACTAAAATACAATTGACATGAAAAATCTATTTATCAAAACAATTTTCGGAATAGTAGTTCTTCAGATTTTTTCCTGTCAAGAAGATTCATCAACAGGTTTGAAAGATGCACTTACGTTCTACACTTCTTTCGATACTGGAACAACAGCAGACTTTGCCTTAGGAGATTCAAACATGTATACGGCTAGTGCTTCTTATATTAATTCAGTGCGAAAACTTGAAGAACAACAAATGGGAATGCATGCTAACGACTATCGAATCGCTAGTGGAAAAGGTAAGTTTGGCGATGCCTTTGAGTTTGGCGCGAAGAGTAGTAAAGTCGTCTACTATAAAAGTAAAGACAACATTTCCTACAATCCGCAAAACTGGTCAGGAACCATTTCATTTTGGCTGAGCGTTGACCCTGCTACTGATCTAGACGGATACACCGATCCAGTTCAAATCACAGATAAAAATTATAATGACGCCTCGATTTGGGTTGATTTCACCAATGACAACCCACCAAATTTTCGATTGGGTGTTATTGGTGATAAGAACGCTTGGACTCAGGACACGCTTGCTTCTCCTTATCAGGTTGAATTTGAAAAACGATTGGTAAACGTGGATTCCCCTCCATTTTCTAGAAAAACATGGACCCATGTACTCATAACCTATGAAGATTTGAGCAATGCAAGCAGCATAGCAAGCCTTTACCTCAATGGCATAAAAAAAGGTTCAATAAGTGGAATAGACGATCCTTTTACTTGGAATTTAGGAGCATCTAGTATATTTCTCGGACTAGGCTTTGTCGGGTTAATGGATGAGCTGTCCATTTACAACAAACCACTTACAATAAGTCAAATTGAAGAGCTCTATCAATTAAAGGATGGCGTTCGATCAATTCTCTAAATCACTCATAAGCCGGGTTTATCTACTAAAAGTAGTTATTGTATTTTTGTTAGGTAAACGATTCGGCTAATGAAAAAACTATTTCCGCTTATTATAACCTTGCTTCTCTTTTCTTGCGGTTCAAAGACAGAGCAAGAAATTGTTAATGTAAACCAGCAAGTGAAAGTGTTTACAACCATGGGCGAATTTGTTATTGAGCTTAGTAATAAAACACCAAAGCATCGTGATAATTTTATCCAGCTCGTTGAGAAAGGTGCTTATGATAGTATTGCCTTTCATAGAGCAATACCCAAATTCATCGTTCAAGCTGGTGACATGTTTTCCAGAATGAGTCCTGAGGAAGAGCTAGAACTAATCAAAAATGAACATACTCTTCCTGCCGAAATTGACACTTCTCTTTTTCATAAAAAGGGTTCTTTAAGCATGGCACGTATTGCGAATATTGATTTGAGATCTTCTGGAACACATTTTACTGTACAGATTGGTAGCGTTTTATCTGATTCTTTACTCAACGGTTACGAAAAGTCAATCAACCGCAAAAGGAAACTCAATTATTGGTTGAAGATGGAGCAAAATCAAAAAGTTCTAAATCGTTATGTTGAGGCAACACAGATTGGAAACTGGAATAACGAGATTGTTTCTCATCTAACAGATTCAATTTTATCTATCGAAGGAGACCCTGAAGGTTTCAATTATTACACTATTCCCCAGCACCAAAGAGAATTCTATAAAACCGAAGGAGGAAATGCATTTCTTGATCAGCTTTATACAGTATTTGGAGAAGTTATACAGGGTATGGATGTAGTAGAGAAAATTTCTCAAGTTGCTGTAGATGAAAAAGACTGGCCACTTGAAGATGTTCGAATTCTTACTATGGAATTGATTGAGAAATAGTTCTACTAACTTCAATTTGATCCAATTTGCCATTTTCTATAGAAAACGCTAAAATAGTTTTATGAAAGTGACACCAAAACATAATGAGCGCGTAGCAAAAATGATCTTTGGCTCTTTTTACCCACATTATGTCACCAAAGTGGTGAAAAAAGGAAGAACTGAAGAAGAGTTGCACCAAGTACTAGAATGGCTGACTGGCTTCGATAGTCAAAAACTCCAACAATTGATTGATGACCGAGTAACGGTGGAAGACTTTTTCAAAGAAGCTAAGCTTCACCCAAATGCGCACATGATCAAAGGAGTGGTTTGCGGCTACAGAATTGAAGAAATCGACAACGCCACTACTCGTCAAGCTCGATATATGGACAAACTAGTGGATGAACTGGCCAAGGGCAGAAAAATGGAGAAAATCTTAAGGGTTGAAAAGAAATAAGAAGTTATCGAATCTAGAAACCTTGATGAATAACCCTTCCTTTACGCTTCATGGTTAAACTAGAAGAGATCACATCAAAACCTACTTTTTCAAACCAACTCGAAAACAAGGTTTTATACTCAGATCACACTTCTGATATATCAATATCTTATTCATCTACTTATACAATTAAATATGTCATTGAAGGCGAAAAAACATATCGACATGACAATCAGCAGGTAGAACTATCAAAGGATCAATTTCTTATAATAAACAACGGCTGCAAAATCACAACAGAAGCTAAAAAAGGCACCAAGGGCTTATCCTTTTTCCTATCAAAAGACCTGATAAAAGAAGTCTACCAATTCTATAATATTGCCGACATAAGCGCCGACTTCTTAGAGGTTGCTCAAAAAAATTCAACAAGTAGCACTGGGCTACTCTTGAAAAGTGCGGCTTATCTTTATGCCAATGACACTTCAGCCTTTAAGCAGCAAATGGATAATTTATTCCTACAGCTATCAGAAGAAATTGTAAAAGAGCAAGTTCAAGTTGCAAAAGGATTTGTTGTACTTAATATTGTTAAAACTAATACGCAAAAGGAGCTATTTACGCAAATAAACCTTGCTAAAGAGTACTTGAACGACAATTTAGAAAAGAGTATCAGTCTGGAAAAACTCAGCAAGACCATTGGTTTAAGTAAGTACTACTTGCACAGGTTATTTAAAGAAGTCAATGGAAGTTCTCCACTGGTATACCTAACACAAATTCGATTGAACAAAGCCAGAAACTACTTACAAAATTCAAAATGTTCAATCGCCGAAATAGGCATGCTATGCGGCTTTGAAGAACCTGCATATTTTTCGAATACATTCAAGAAGTATGTAGGAGTTTCCCCAATAGAATTCAGGCTAAAAAGTTAGAATAAGCAAGATATTATAAGTCACCTAAAAAGCATCGACTTAGTATTGCATGTATACACGAATTAAACATGCCGCTTCAAATTGCTCATATTACCGACTTACACTTAGACGAAGAATACCCTTTCGATAATAAGAACGAATCCAGAAATCGATTCGATTACATATTAACAGACATCCGCAAGCAAGGCATTGAGAAAATCATATGTACTGGAGATATAGCTCAGGGTGACGGTATAGAATATTTCTTTAATCAACTCAAAGACGTTCCCCTATCCATTACACTCGGTAATCATGATCGCTTTACAGAAATTTCAGAATACCTTCCGCTTGGTACTAGCTGTTCTATACAAAAGTTGTATCGGTCTGATGACGTTGAATCTGTTAAACTTATATTTCTAGACTCTTCTGAAGGCTTTATTGATAACAATCAACTCCTATGGTTAGAATCTGAAATCAAATCTTTAAAACCTATAATCATTTTCATCCATCACCCTGTATTAGGCCTTCCACTAAAAGTAGATGAAATAGGGAGACTGAAGAATAGAAAAGAGCTTGTTAGCATTTTAAAAACGTGTAAAAACAAGGTTGATATTTACTGCGGTCACTACCATATGGAAAGCACCTTGGAATATGAAAATCTAACCCAGCACATAACTCCCGCAGTTGCCTTTCAAATCCAAAAACACGCAAAAACAATAGAAATCGATACATCTATTTCTGGGTATAGAATAATAGAAATAGAAAAAGACCGCAATTCATCGCAGGTAAGATTATTGAAACATGCAGACTAAAAAACAGTCGCTAAAGGAAAGCCTAGCGAACGTGGCTATTGGTTTTTTTATTACTGTAGTTTCACTTTACCTCATTTTACCAGTGCTCGGTATGGAAAACCACCACCAAAACAACTTTGCACTAACAGCTTATTTGACGATTTTAAGCATTATCAGAAACTATTTTCTAAGAAGATTCTTTAACAGCAAACAAACTCAAAACAAACATGATCATCCTGATAGATCCTGAGCCATTTAATTCATATGCCCTGAACTTGTAAAAGTCTTTTTATTCAGCTTCAGCATCTAAATTGACAATAAATGCCTTAGAATAGGCTCAGAGACACACTACTAAAACTACCCTTGCGTGTAGTCCCCCAAAAAAGATTTTACTGTTCATTTGTAGCATATTGTTTTCAAAACCACTTCAAAATGAACAAAGTCATACTTATACTAATTGCATGTTTTTGCACTTTATCGGTAAGCGCACAAACCAATAATATTGACCATGCAAAAATTCAAGAAGACCTTAACGTTGTCTTAAGCAATCTTGAAAATTATTACGTCTACAAAGAAGAAAAGCAAGTTGACTTTAACTGCCTGAGGGATCACTATACACAAAAAGCTAAAGAGGTAACCAACCGAACTGAAACGGTTCTACTCTTTGAGTTTTTACTTGATGAGTTCTATGATAATCATCTTACACTAAGAACAAACACCAATTCATCTTATAGACTTTTTGCCCCCGTTTACGCTGCTTTGCAAAATAACAAGCCCACCATTGTGAACGTATGGCAAACGCAAATCCTGAACTTAAAACAGGAAGTTATTGGCGCCGAAATCACCGAATTCAATGGAGTAAGCTTTGATAAGGCTATTGAGGATTTTCCTACGCATTGTCATGATAAATCTAACCCTGAAGTACGCGAATGGATTATTAATAAGGTACTTTCCGGTAGATATGACCAGCCTAGAGTACTGACTTTAAGACTAAAAAGTGGAGAAGAAATAGCGTTGGATTTAGACCAAATTGAACTTAAAAACAACAATGGAAACCTATCTTCCAGATCTGTCAAAAATATAGGAGTTATTAGAATAAACGATGCTTTAGGTAATGACAGTCTAGTCAAAGAATTCGATCAGGCATTAGACGAACTCGATCAAACCGATGGTCTCATCTTAGATCTACGAAATACTGTTTTCGGTGGAGACACTTATGAGGCTCGTGGAATTATGGGCAGATTCATCAGTGAACCTCGTCCTTATCAAAGGCACTCTTTAATCGAAACATCAAATAATAACCCTGATATTAAGCGCAGCTGGGTCGAATATGTAACCCCTCGATTGACGCAATACAAGAAGCCCGTAGTAGTTCTAGTTGGCCGCTGGACAGGCAGTATGGGCGAAGGGCTCGCTATTGGTTTTGAAGGAATGGAACGTGGTGTAGTAATGGGTTCTGAAATGCGGCGTCTTGCCGGAGAAGTTTTTGACTTAGGGTTAAAACATCAAGGATTTGGCTATAAACTAACCACTACCAAACTAGACCATGTCAATGGAACGCCACGTGAGAAGTATATACCTACCCACTACGTAAAACAAACCACCATTAAACAAGACGAAACATTAGAAAAAGCCATTGCCTTAATAAATAAGGACAACAAGTAAGGATGTTGATTAAGAAGGCGTTGAGAAAACACTAAACCGTTTTACTCGGCGCCTTTGCTTTAATTATCAGAGATAACCCGTTTATTGGGCCAAACAAGCGCGTTAACTGGATTGGGCTTTTCCGCAGTAAGCGATTTCAGGTTGTGAAAAGTACCGTTCAATCGTTTTCTAATTCTGTTAACAATAATACCGTTTATGTTGATTAACATTTTTTGGTCTTGATAGACCCCCAGGTAAGTCACTTTTACATCATGGTTGCGGTACTTCTGGAGTTTCCATTGCGCTGAATAAAAGTCCACTAAATCATAACCTTCTTTTTGCTTATAATCTTTGAGCTGTGTTGACTTAGTGTAAAGGGTTTCACCCTCAAAATGAACATCCACTTTTACACGACCAGTTTTTTTAATAAACAGCCAAGGTATTCTTACAAAGAAATCGAAGGTAAAAGAAGAATCCATTTCATCTACGATCAGCATTTTAGATTTACTTTCCCCCTCTACCCAATCGTATCCATCCACATCTAGAATAAGGTTCATCACTTCGTAAATGCTGGAATTCTCAATAATAAACGATCCTCTAAGCGACTCGTAGCCATTACCTAGAGTATCAAGCTTCGTTATCGTTACTCCTTCATCCACCCAAGTTTTCTGAGCTTTTATCGCATTTAAGCAAATAACATAAAACACAATAAGAAGAGCGAATCGCTTCATAGGAAAATATTCAGGTGCGACAAAGCTATCAAGATGCTTGGTCATTCAAGACTTATCTAAAAGTAATTCGCTGCCCTTTATGTTAATGTTTGTGAAGTTTGATCCCATGCTTTCTATCAATTCTTTCAATTTACGCTTAGGGTATTTTCATGGCACTAGTATATAAACTCGACGCCCTCAATCATATCCCATATGAATCGAATTTTTAGACTGTCTTTCCTGCGATACTTGTTACTTTCGCTGCTACCAATGAAGCAAGAAAAAATATCGTTTACCGAGGGCAATATTCTAAAGGCATTAATAGCCTTGGCCATCCCGATCATTGGAGCGAATTTGCTACAAACTGGTTATCAGCTCGTCGATGCGTATTGGGTAGGTCGTTTAGGTGCTAATGCTGTAGCCGCAGTTTCCGTAAGCTATCCCGTAAACTTTCTATTGATCTCGCTTACCTCTGGTTTTGCCTTTGCTGGTACAATTCTGGTGGCGCAATACTATGGTGCAAAAGACCTTAAAATGGTCAATCATGTGGCGACTCAGTCCTTGGTCATGGTTTTTTTAATGTCGCTAGTACTCTCCGCAGTAGCCTATACCCTTTCTCCACAAATACTACAATGGCTAGGCGTAGAACAAGAAATTTTCGCAGAGGCCGACCTATTTCAACGTACCATATTTATAGGTCTGGTTTTCAATTTTGGTTTTATCCTTTTTCAGTCGCTTTTACGTGGCGTTGGTGAAGTTAAAATACCGCTATATATCAACGCATTAAGTCTAGGACTAAATTTTTTACTCGATCCGCTCTTTATCTATGGCTGGGGGCCTATTCCCGCCTATGGCGTGGCAGGTGCGGCATATTCCACATTGGCTACTCTAGGCCTTTCTGCCGCAATCGGATATTATGTTCTGTTTTCGGGCAAGACAGATTTTAAACTGACACTCACAAGCTTCTCATTTGATTTCCCTTTACTCAAAAAAGCCTTCAGACTTGGAATGCCCTCGTCCCTAGAAATATCTGCCAGAGCTTTTGGCCTAACTATTCTAACAGGAGTAGCTGCCAAATTTGGAACAGAAGTACTTGCAGCTTATGGCATTGGCGCTCGGCTCATCAGTTTTGTAGTCATTGTTGCCTTAGGTTTAATGAAAGCTAACGCGACTTTGGTAGGCCAAAATATTGGCGCCCAGAAGATAGATAGAGCAGAAACTACTTCCAATTACGCCGCAGGAATTGCTTTTCTATCCATGAGTGCTCTCGGTGTCTTATTCTACGTTTTCGCCGAACCGATCGTAAGGACTTTTCTTGACGCCAACGATGATGTAGTAAACATGGGCGTTTCTTTTGTTAAAATCACAGCGCCGTCATTTGGTTTCATGGGTATGCAATTGGCATTAGTAGGGACGCTCCGAGGGTCAGGCAACACGGTAGAATCTATGATATTTACCATTATTGGTATTTGGGTTATTCAATTCCCATTCGCCATTATCGCTTCAAATATGGAAAGCATGGGCTACTTAGGCATATGGTGGTCATTTCCAGTATCTTACGTACTTCCAGCAATTATCACTTTCATCTGGTATAAAACAGGTATTTGGAAACGTAAGCAGATAATTCAATAAATAAATAGCCTTCACACAGAAGCCTTACAAAAAAGTTGTGCGCAAAATCAATCCATTGGTCATTTCAAAGGATTGTAAAACCATCATTTATTCTAACTTCGAAACTGTAAACTTTTAGGAATGGAAAACAAAACGCACAACCTGGCTGATATTGATATTGCACAAGCTGCAGAGATAAGACATATCAATGAAGTAGCCGCTAAACTCTCGCTTTCAGAAGATGATTTAGAACACTATGGCAAGTATAAAGCGAAACTGCCACTTAGCCTGTTAAATCCTGACAAGATCGAGCAAAGCAACCTGATTTTGGTTACTGCCATGACACCTACTCCTGCTGGAGAAGGAAAAACCACTACTTCGATCGGCCTAAGCGAAGGGCTTAACAAAATCGGAAAGAAAACTACCGTCGTGTTAAGAGAGCCATCTTTAGGACCTGTATTTGGCATCAAAGGCGGTGCTGCCGGTGGCGGTTATGCGCAGGTTATTCCTATGGAAGACATCAACCTTCATTTTACCGGTGATTTCTCGGCAATAGAAAAGGCAAACAACCTATTGTCAGCGCTTATTGATAATAATATCCAAAGCAAAACGCATAACCTTAATATTGACCCAAGAACCATTGCTTGGAAGCGGGTAATGGATATGAATGATAGATCGCTTAGGCAAATCACCATAGGTTTAGGCGGCACTACTAATGGCATTCCGCGTGAGGATGGATTCAATATTACACCTGCGTCTGAAGTAATGGCCATCTTGTGCATGGCTGAGAACTTCTCGGACTTAAAAGAGCGGTTGGGAAATATTTTTGTAGGCTATACTTTCGATAAAAAGCCTATCTACGCACGCGATCTCAAGGCAGAAAATGCCATGGCCATCCTTTTAAAAGATGCGATTAAACCGAATTTGGTTCAGACACTAGAAGGCAACCCAGCAGTAATTCATGGCGGCCCTTTTGCGAATATCGCCCAAGGCACTAATACAGTGATAGCCACTAAAATAGGCATGTCGTTAAGTGAATATGTTGTAACAGAAGCTGGTTTTGGTGCTGATTTAGGTGCTGAAAAATTCTTCGATATCAAATGTGCATCAGCTGGGCTCAAGCCTAAAGCGGTGGTACTTGTGGCAACTATTAGAGCCTTAAGACATCACGGCGGTGCAAAAAAAGAAGAATACAATACGCCAAGCGTTGAACGTGTAAAAGAAGGTTTTGCCAACTTGGGCAAACATATTGAAAATTTGCAAAAATTTGGATTCAACCCTGTTGTAGCTATTAATGCCTTTCCTTCCGATACAGATGAAGAAATTGAATTGATCAAAAAGAGATGTGCAGATCAAGGCGTTCATGCTGTCGTGGCAAGAGGTTGGGCACAAGGCGGCAAAGGCATGACAGAACTTGCAGAAGCCGTAGTAAGCACAATAGAATCTTATCAAAATAATTTCCAGCCCCTTTATGACTGGGACGCTCCGATTAGAGAAAAAATAGAAATTATCGCCAAAGAGATCTATGGAGCAGATCAAGTAGAATTCTCCAAAAAGGCGAAACTGCAAATGATGAGGATTGAAAAACTTGGGTTTAGCGACTTACCTATCTGTATGGCAAAGACTCAAAAATCTTTAAGCGATAACGAATTTCGATATGGTAGACCTGAGAACTTTGTGGTAAACGTTCGTGAATTTGAATATGCCACTGGAGCCGGCTTTATTATACCCATTTTAGGGCAAATGATGCGTATGCCTGGCCTACCGGCAGTACCAGCATCAGAAGGCATGTCTATAAATGATGAAGGCGTTATTTCAGGACTTTCCTAGCGTCTGAAGAATAGCACAAACTGAATTGAGACTGAAAAACAGTTCACATGAAAATAAGAGTAAACGGTAATAGCATCCGCTTAAGACTAGCGCCTGAAGAAGTAACCGAATTGGTGAACACGGGAAGTGTTAGCGACGTCTGTGCATTTCCAAATGGCAACTTTACCTATGGAATTCGGGCAACCACAGCTTCCGAAATGAATGCTAGTTTTTTAAATGGATTCATCGCGGTTCAAGTCCCTGAAGGGCAATTGGTAGAATGGGATCAGAACGAAAAAGTAGGCTTTGAATTCACAACTCCATCTGGACTTTTTCTCTTAGTTGAGAAAGATTTTAAGTGCCTTCAACCAAGAAAACATGAAAATGAGTCTCATTTATACGAAAACCCAATCGTATCAAAATGAAACAAGACATTTCAAGAGCTACAAACCAAATTAATATAAAAAGGGTCTATTCGGATGATTCAGAAGATATTTCAGATATCGTAGCCATTGAAGCACCCTTAGAAATAAGGCTTAAAACGGATCAAGAAATTGTAGGCAAAGCCATTTCTGTTACTATGCGCACACCCGGAAATGATGAACTGCTGGCCAAAGGATTTCTCTTTACAGAAGGAATAATTTCTGATTATGCTGAAATTATAGAAACTGAAATAACTGATGAAAATATAGTTGAAGTAACAGTTCATGATGGAGCGAATTTATCATTGGGCAAAGCAGACAGAAACTTTTACACAACATCAAGCTGTGGTGTTTGCGGTAAGTCATCTATAGATGCTATTACAGTGAAGAGTCAATTCGAGCTGAATATGGCCTCACTAAAAGTTAACAAAACTGCTTTATTCAACTTACAGGAAAAGGTTTTGGCCAAGCAATCTGCTTTTACTCAAACTGGAGGTATACATGCAGCTGCCCTCTTTTCTTCGAGCGGAGAATTAATTACCTTAAGAGAAGATGTCGGCCGGCACAATGCTACTGACAAACTGATCGGAGAATGCTGGGAACAGGGCTTATTGCCACTTGCAAGCAATATCTTATTCCTAAGTGGTAGAGCGAGCTTCGAACTTATTCAAAAAGCAACAATGGCCGGAATAGCGGTTATTGTAAGTGTGGGCGCCCCTTCTAGCTTAGCCATTGAATTGGCGAGCGAAAGAGGACATACGCTGATAGGGTTTTTGAAAGAGAATAGATTCAATATTTATTGTGGACATGAGCGAATCGAATAAGGAAGAGATACAAGTACAACCACCAGAGGAATTCAGTGGAGGAAAATTCTTTAAACCGAAGGAAACTTCCGTTGGAAAAGAAGCCATTACTTCTTCCCTAAAGCATATGAATGCTTACATGAGGAAAGGCGACGCGCTAAAACTCAGTTTAAAGATAAACCAGAAAGGCGGCTTCGATTGTCCAGGTTGCGCTTGGCCCGACCCCGACGATGAAAGGTCTAAACTTGGCGAGTACTGCGAAAATGGAATAAAGGCCATCGCCGAAGAAGCTTCGAGCAAATTGTTAACCGCTGAATTCTTTGCTCAAAACAGCGTTCAAGAAATTTCCAAGCGATCCGATTTCGAGATTGGAAAACTGGGAAGACTCACCGAACCAATGGTTTTAAGGAAAGGCAAAACCAATTATGAATCAATTACTTGGGATGAATCATTTAAACTAATAGGTTCAGAATTAAACAAACTGTCAAACCCCGATGAAGCCCTGTTTTATACGTCAGGTAGAACCTCGAACGAAGCCGCATACCTTTACCAGCTTTTTGTAAGAGCCTATGGCACAAATAATCTTCCCGATTGCTCGAATATGTGCCATGAATCTAGCGGTGTTGGCCTTTCTGAAACCCTTGGCATTGGCAAAGGGTCAGTCACGTTAGAAGACATTCATAAAGCAGAGCTCTTGATTGTAATGGGACAAAACCCAGGTACCAATCATCCAAGAATGTTGGCAGCGATTCAAAAATGTAAAGAGCAAGGTGGTAAAGTTATTACCGTAAATCCATTGCCCGAAGCCGGTCTTATGCGCTATGTGGACCCACAAAGTCCAAGAAGAATGCTAACAGGTGGAATTGCCATCACCGATCTCTTCTTGCCCTGTAAAATCAATGGAGATGTAGCTTTTCTGAAAGCCTTGATGTATGAGCTGCACAAAATGGATATGGAGCGCTCAGGTTCTATAATCGATTATGAATTTATAGAAGAACACACCTCAGGGTATGAAGACTTTATAAAGCAAATAAGAAGCATTGACTACATGGCTTGCATTAAGCAATGTGGAATTGAGCCTAAGCATGTTCGTGAAGCAGCCCAAATGGTAGCTAAAAACGAAAAAATCATCATCTGTTGGGCTATGGGACTAACACAACATGAGAATGGTGTTGATAATATTAAAGAGATTGTCAACCTTTTGCTCATGCGTGGTGCCATTGGAAAACCAGGAGCGGGTACATGTCCTGTCCGTGGCCATAGTAATGTTCAGGGCGACCGAACAATGGGCATTTGGGAAGCGCCTAAAGAGGGTTTCCTAGATAAATTAGATGCTGTACATGGGATAAAAGCACCAAGAAAACATGGACATGCTGTGGTACCAGCCATTAAAGCCATGCACCAAAAAGAAGCAAAAGTGTTTTTTGCAATGGGTGGAAACTTCCTTTCAGCAACACCCGATACTGATTATACGGCAAAGGCACTTCAAAATTGCGATTTGACAGTCCATGTCTCCACTAAATTGAATCGATCCCATTTAGTGCATGGTAAAACGGCGCTAATACTTCCCTGCTTAGGCAGAACGGATATTGACAATCAAGCTTCAGGAGAACAATTTGTAACGTGTGAAAACTCAATGGGAGTTGTTCAATCGTCGCAAGGCATTCTAAACCCACCCTCAGAACATTTGCTAAGTGAAACTAAAATCGTGGCAGAACTGGCAAAAGCAACGCTTAAGAACTCGCCCATCGATTGGGATATTCTGGCTGATAACTACGACAACATTAGAGATGTAATCGAACAAGTTATCCCAGGCTTTGAAGATTACAACAAAAGAGTTCGTGAACCTGGTGGATTTTATTTGCCAAATGGAGCAAGAGAACGACAATTCAATACTGCCAATGGCAAAGCCAATTTCACAATAACCGAATTGCCAAACCACTCCAAAGCTGAAGATGAATATATGATGATGACCATTAGAAGTCATGATCAATTTAATACGACTATCTATGGCTTAAACGATCGTTATAGAGGTATCCAGAATGAAAGACGCGTGGTTATGATGAACGAGTCAGACATGAAAGCGGCAGGTTTAAAAATTAAAGATGTGGTCAACCTTACCAGCGAATTTAATGGAGAAACAAGAAGAGTAAACAAATTTCTGGTCATTCCCTACCCTATTCCAAGTGGCAATGTAGCCACTTACTTCCCAGAAACTAATCCACTCGTACCGATCGATTCTTTTGCTAAAAAGAGCTTAACACCTGCTTCAAAAATGGTGCGGATAAGAATTCATAAAACGGATGGTTGATTCTTTACCTAAGGGCCTGATTCTTCTTGGCGGACAAAGTTCTAGAATGGGAAGTGATAAGGCTTTTTTAGAATGGAATGGCGAAAAGGTTTTAGACAAACTACTTGAAAGATTAAAAGCCATTACTTCTGATGTATGCCTTTCGGTGAATGATTCGCAATATCATTTACTGAAAGAAACCCACCAATGCATTAAAGACAAGTATAAGCTTAAAGGCCCAATGGGCGGAATTTTATCAAGCCTTGAAGCACTTAAAAGTGACCTTTTGGTTCTTGCCATAGACATGCCGCTTATTGACAAGGAAACGTTAATGCCTTTAATCGAAGCAGGAGTCTCCTCTGGAAAAACAACGGCTTTCACCAATCCAAACCATCAATGGCATCCATTGCCATCTTATTGGCCTAAAAACGCAGTAGACTCATTGAAAACACGTTTAGAAACAAATCAACTGGCCTTAAATCAATATTTAAAAACTTTCGGCAAGGCTATCCCTATTGGCGATCAACTGCCTTACTTTCTTAATGTAAATCGCCCTACTGATATAAAGTAGTCACAACCCTAAGCGATCTTTGCGTGTCAAATAGTAAAGGTCAGTTATGAAAAAGTATTTTTTAAGTCTATTTATCGGCGCTACGCTTTTCCTTACCTCATGTGGAGAAGATACATCAGTTGCGGAATTACCTTCTTGCATTCAAGCAGAAATTAAAGCCGCACAAAACATTAAAAGCAGTGAAGCCAGTGTAACAGAATACCTATACAATGGAGAGAAAGTCTTCGGTTTTGACCCAGGCCTTGTATACCCGGACATGATGACGACCATTGTCAATGAAGATTGTGAAGTTGTTTGTCAGTTCGGAGGCATCGCAGGGCTTATGACTTGCCCAGATTTTAACGAAAATGCTGAAGTTATTGGTATTATTTGGCAAAACAATTAGCACAGTCTTACAGAATTCAAATCAATCGATACCAAATACGCTGAATTCATTAACTTAGAATCAAAATCTTAACAAATGAATTCTAAACTATCTACACTCTTCTCTCTTATCACGTTTTTGGTGCTTTCTGGCTGTATGGCTGAGAAAAAAGCTGATGAAAAACAAGACGCTAAAAATGAAACTCCATCTGAATGGGTAAGCCTTTTTAATGGGGAAAATCTTGATGGCTGGGAAATGTATGGCGAAGAGCCATTCACCGAGCACTGGTCGGTAGTAGATGGCGCTATTGTTTGCAATAATGGTATTGGTGAAAAGAACATTGGTTTTTTTCGGTCTATCATGACCGATCGTGATTATGGAAATTTCGAATTAGAACTAGAGTACAAGATCGCCAAAGGCGGTAACAGTGGCGTTTTTTACCATGTAATAGAAAAAGAAGGCTGGGGTCATGATTATGTTAGTGGAGCAGAATATCAGATTCTCGATGATGAATATTCGCGTTCAGAATCTGAACCTTTCAAAATGCTTGCCGCTAACTATTCCATGCAGCCTGCCATAGGAAAGAAACCAAATGGTTTCATGCAGTGGAATAAAGTTAAAATAGTTTACAACGAAGGCCATGTAGAGCACTGGCTTAATGGCGTAAAAGTGTTAGAATTTGAAGAAGGAAGCGAAGAATGGTTAGCGCAAAAAGCTGCCGGAAAATGGGCTGGATCGGACTCTTATGCTGCTTCTACAATAGGTAGAATTAGCCTTCAGAATCATGGTGACGAAGTGCACTACAGAAACATTAGAATCAAAGCGCTATAAAACTGGCCAATTCAACCAGAGTCTTGAAAAGGCTTAGTTTTCAATTTATATGAAGAGCAATCATTACTATCTACTTCATATTCAATATTTAGGCTTCCGTTTCCATGGCTGGGCCAAACAGCCACAAGTGAAAACTGTGCACCATATGGTGGATAGAACTCTCACTTACGTTTTCGATCACGATGATTTTAAAACATTAGGTGGTAGTAGAACTGATGCTATGGTTTCTGCCGATCATTTCGTTTTAGAATTGTTCTTAAAGACTCCTATAACCGATGAAAAATCGTTTTTAGATAGTTTCAATCTGAATTTACCAGCTGATATAAAGGCATTGGCTATCGAAACCACTGATGCTGAGTTCAATATTATTCAAAACCCCAAAGCGAAAACTTACTTATACCTATTCGCCTATGGAGAGAAAGCGCACCCCTTCTCTGCCCCATTTATGACCACTTTCCTCGGCCAGCTCGATATAGAGCTAATGAAAAAGGGTGCCAAACTATTCGAAGGTGAACATGAGTTTAGAGCTTATTGTAAAAAACCATCGGACAAAACGAATACAATTCGCACAATCGATACCTGCGAAATTGTGCCTAATACTTTCTACACCGCAAACTTCTTTCCTAACGCTTCCTTTAGCTTACAAGTAAAAGGAAAAGGCTTTATGAGAAACCAAATCAGAATTATGATGGGCCAACTCGTACGTTTAGGACAAGGGATAATCAGTTTGGATGACTTGGAGGCTTCATTAAAGACTGATTTTACAGAACACCTAAGCTACATTGTTCCAGCCTCTGGCCTAACCCTTCAAAAGGTAGAATTCGAATAATTTAACTGGATAGTGAAATCATTCGATATTATATCGGATGACTTTTCTTTTCATTCTTGAAAAAAAGTTACCGAAAAAGATCTTTCTGGCACTTCATTTGCCCTTTTACGGCTGGTTACAAACTCAATCAGTCATGAAAAAAACACTCTCATTATTACTCATCTCCCTTTGTCTAACAAGTTGTATCGGTTATGGTAATGGCATTATGTCCTATGCCATTAATGGAAGTTCTTCTGTGGAAAAAACATTCACCGAAGAAGAACTCAATTAAATTGAGATTTACTTCGGCATCAATACTAAGCCAGATAAACCCTACAAGCAACTCTCCTATTTAGAAGCCACTGGCGATGAAGACTCTAGCATGGACGATTTGGTACAGTTGCTCAAGAAAGAAGCAGCCAAATACGGCGCGGATGCTATCATAGAAATTACCAGCATGTCTGAGGCCAGAGAAGTCGGTACTATTGTGATCACCGAAGGCAATTATGTATATGATGCCATGGTGCTCAGTGGGATAGCGATTAAATACACATTTGAAGCCAAAAAACTTGGAGGAAACTGATCAAAGTTATCAATCAATAGGCATGTAACTCAAGCTAAGGCACCAAATCAATTCAGTCCATTAATCTTGTTATCTTCACTAGGCAAAGAATCAACCTAAAATGAAGAAACAGAATTGTGTTTACATAGGCGTAAGTCTAGATGGTTATATAGCAGATTCAAATGGCAATATTGAATATCTAAACACTTACAAGCTTCCCGAGGGAGAAGATATGGGTTATTACAGTTTCATGGATCGCATGGACGCTTTAGTGATGGGCCGTATTACGTTCGAAACTGTTTTGGGCTTTGGTGTACCATGGCCCTATAAAAAACCAGTCTATGTTCTTAGTAATTCCTTAAAAGATATCCCACCAGAATATGAAGGGAAAGTCTTTCTGAAAGGCGGAAATCTCGATGACATTCTTGCCGAAATTCACCAGTCAGGTCATCACAGCCTGTATATAGACGGAGGAAGCACCATTCAAGGCTTTCTACAAGAAGATCTGATTGAAGAAATGATCATAACAACTATACCTGTACTCATTGGTGGTGGTCATCCTCTATTCGGAACCCTAGATAATAACCTCAAATTTAAATGTATAGAAACGAAATTATTCGATGGAAAGATCGTCCAAAGTCGTTTTCTTAGAAATAGGTAAATTTAATGGGCAGCTTACTTTACCAAAACATTAATCTTATCATCTTTATCAACAATATTCCATCTGATTAAATAGCATGATATTTAGAAAGGCGACAGAAAAAGACATTCCAGAATTAGTCAAAATGCTTGCTGATGATGCATTGGGACAAACTCGAGAAGATTTTCAGGATCCATTGCCAATAATTTATATCGATGCTTTTAAAGAGATAGATGCTGATAAAAACCAAGAACTTATAGTTGTTGAAAATGACGATCACGAAATCATCGGCACGCTGCAGCTTTCATTCATTCAATACCTCACTTATCAAGGTGGTATTCGGGCCCAAATTGAAGCCGTTAGAATAAGAAAAGATCAACGTGGACTTGGTATGGGCAAGAAAATGTTCAAGTGGGCTATTCAGAGGGCTAGAGACAGAAAAGCTCATTTAATTCAATTAACAAGTGATAAGAAAAGACCCTCGGCTATAAAATTCTACGAAGAGCTTGGCTTTACTTCTACCCATGAAGGCATGAAACTGCATTTTTAAACTGTAGCATGGCAAGCAGCGAACAGAAGCAAGACATCCCTCAGATTCAGTTTGATTCGGGAACAAACAACACCTTGGGCTTAGAGATTGTACCAATTGAAAAAATTGCGAAACACAAAAATCATTACAACCACAATCCCGAATCACCTCATCAGCTTAGTTTCTACAACTTAATCTTCTTTACGGAAGGAAAAGGCAGGCATTTTATTGACTTTGAATGGCACCCAGTTCAACAGAATAGTCTTCTTTACTTGGCGAAGGATCAAATTAATGCTTTCGATTTTTCGGAGAACCTTCAAGGGTTCTGTATCATTTTTACTGAGGAATACTTCATCAATTGCTTTGCCAATTTACCCGAAGATTTTGTATTCAGACTTTTCACGCCTCAACTCTTTTGCCCAGTCGTTCAGATACCAGCTACATCCGATTTTAATGACTATTTCATTGCCTTGAAAAAAGAGGTTGAGGTAAAGGGCTCCTTTATCCAACCGACAATAACCGCTGCATTATTCACCGTTTTGGTATCTAAAGCTGAGGAAGTTGTGCATAACCATACAAGTCATTTAAAGAATTCATCTCAAATAAAGTTTCTCCATCAGTTTAACAGCCTAATAGAAACCAATTTTAGTAAAAGCAGAAGCGCTCAATTCTACGCCAAAGAAATGGCGGTAACCTATAAGCACCTCAATGAAGTTTGTACGACTGTTCTAGGCCGAACTGCAAAAACTATTATCGATGACTTTGTTATACTTCAAGCAAAAAGGAATCTTATAAATTCTACTATTAAAAGTACCGAACTCGCCTACAAGATAGGTTTTAAAGACCCAACAAATTTCACCAAGTACTTTAAAAAAAGCACCGGTTTTACCCCAAAAGAGTTTTCAAAATCGTTTATTTAGTACAATCGGTTCGATTTTTACCATTTTTAGTTTTGTTTTCATCTCTCATTCAAAGACTAGAACAAGGAACTTTAACTGTTGAATAAAGGGTGATTAGTAAAAGGATAAATACAAAGTAAAAGCCTCTTCGGTTAACCTTTCAAACAAGTTAAATCCAAAAAAATAATGAATCAAAAACTAGAAAACGCTAGGTCACTATATCTAGAAGGAATTAGAGATGGCAATGCACGTGAAGCCGTGACTAAATATACGGGTGCTAGGTATCGACAGCATAGTACGGGTGTAAGAGATGGTGTGGAAGGTTTTGTGGAATTCTTTGAGCCATTTATTAAAAGAAACCCTAACCGTGATATTCAATTAATAAGAAGCATTGTCGATGGCCAATACGTTTTCTTACATGCTTATCAAAATATCAATAAGGGAGAAGCAGAATGGATTACTACTGACTTTTTTGATACTGATGAAGATGACAAGATCATAGAACATTGGGATGTAATTTCACCTTTTCATGCCACCAATCCATCTGGTCGCTCGTCTATTGATGGACAAACTGAAAAAACTGATCTTGATAAAACGGAAGAAAACAAAGCCATTGTGAGGAACCTTATCCAAGACGCCCTCATGCCGGGTGGCAACCCCAATAACCTTACTAGGTATATATCGGAGGAACAATATATTCAACACAATAAAGACATTCCTGATGGATTAGAGCATTTTCAAAAACTGGCTAGTGTACCCAACCCTCCATTAACGTATCAAGAGATTGTTTTGCTTGTGGGAGAAGGAAACTTTGTTGCCACGCTTTGCAAGGCGAATTGGAATGATGGTAAAATCAACAAGGACTATGCACAAGTCGATGTTTTTAGACTAGAAAACGGTAAAGTAGTTGAGCATTGGGATAATGTGGAAGAAGTACCAGAAAACGATGTGAACTCCGGTAAGTTTTAATAATATGCATTAATAAAAAAGCCACTTGCACATTCTTGCAAGTGGCTTTTTTTGTTGGTCTTAATAATTCTGATGAGAATTAATCAGATCAAATAGCCGGCAATTAAGATCAGTGCACCAAGGACAGCCAAAGGAATTAAAAGCTTGCTCACAAATTTTAACCAAACATTGTAAGGCACATTAACCATTGCCAATGAAGGTAAAATAAGCCCAGAAGGCGTTATAAACTGCATTAGTCCAAATCCAAACAGGTAAGCATTTACTATTTCTTCCGTTGGTACCCCTACTACATTACCCAGTGCTCCCATAATAGGCATACTGACCAATGCTAATCCTGAAGAAGAGCTTATAAAAAACGCTAAGACAAAAAAGACAATCATTAGCACTGGCAGAAAGACTAAGGCCGAAGTACCTGAAACAAGACTAGAAGCCTCGTTTAGGAGGGTTCCCGAAATTAAACCATCGTTCAAAACGATGGTAATACCCCGAGCAACACCAATAATTAAGGCTACACCTAACAAATCTTTGGCACCATTGACAAACGCAGCAACAAAAGCACTTTCAGTTGCTCTCTGAATAAAACCGAGTATAATCGCCGCTAAAAGAAATAAAGCGGTCATTTCTTCAAACCACCAGTCTAAAGAAGAAACGCCATAAATCATCACTAAAAAGGTGAGGCCAAACAAAGCTAAGAGCAACCAAGTCATAGGCGTCATTTTAGCGTCATTGGCTAACTTTTCTTTTTGATCAAAAGGACTATTTATACCCAAACCGTTCAGCATTGACATTTCTGGATTAGCTTTTACTCTTTCTGCATACCGAACGATGTACCAAATCAATACTATAGCGCCTAATATTAGCATGGCTATCCTACTTTCTATTCCCTCTGTCCAACTGACTCCAGCGGCATCCGAAGCGATAATGGTTCCGAAAGGATTGATTAAAGCACCCATTAAGCCAATGCAAGAGCCTCCAAAAACGGCAGCTACAGGAACAATCAAGTCATATCCCGCGGCTAGAAATATTGGAACCAGTATCGGATAAAAAGCAATGGTCTCTTCCTGCATTCCAAAAGTTGTGCCTCCTAAGGCAATCAATAAGATCAATGAAATTATGAGCCATTTCTCTCTTCCTTCCATGCGCTTAGCCAAAAGTCCTACGCCTTTATCTAAGGCACCGGAATGTTGAAAAACACCAATAAAGCCTCCTATTATTAAAACAAATAGAATTATATCTATCGATTCGTAGATACCCTTAATTGGGGCGAAGAGAATTTCCTTGAATCCTTGCGGAACGGATTCTTGCTCATTATAAGTATTTGGGATAGAAACAGGCCTCCGAATCTTGCCTCCTTCAAACTTGGATACCTCCATTTTAAGACCCAGACTGTCTAAAGTCTGTTGATTGCTGGGTAATTCAGATGAATTTTCACCAGAAACTAAAAAAATTTTCTTGTCCGAATCATAGGTTAAAGTATCATAACTCCCAGCAGGCAATAACCAAGTAGCTATGGCACTTATGATGATGATAATGTATAATACAGTAAACGGAGAAGGAAACTTAAATTTCTTCATATAAGGGCTTTAAATGCTTTAATAAGCCTTTTTAGCAGGTGAGCAAAAACTAAAACGGCAAAGTTTTATAATGACTTTATTCAACAAGGTGAGAAAAAATTGAGCCATCAATAACAAATAAAACATAAATTATTGAACCATAATGCCATGGCTCCGTTGTAACTGTGGTTAGCAACAAGGTTAACCTTTTTACAAAATTGCGAGTATTGACGAATTTAATCTCTAGCTTGCACGATTATTAATAATTACAAAAATGAAAGAAGGAACAGTAAAATTTTTCAACGATTCAAAAGGATTTGGATTTATTACCGACGATGCAGATGGCAAAGAGTACTTTGTACACGTATCTGGTCTTATTGACGAAGTTCGTGAAAACGACAAAGTAACTTTTGATCTGAAAGAAGGAAGAAAAGGCTTAAATGCTGTTGATGTGAAGATTGCATAAGCAGCAAACTACAATATATCAACAAGCCCTAAATTGTATTTAGGGCTTTTTTTATGCCTTCTTGTGAAAGGTCAATCACAATTCTAGTTGATATCAAAAGCAATGTCATTAATTTTACTTCATGAATGGAAATAACAGGTCCGACATTCAAGTTGGAATTGAAGTGAATATAGTCTTAAAAAAAGATCAACGCAGCGGAAAGCTTACACATGGCTTTGTAAAAGACATCTTAACTAGTGCACCTAAACACACCCATGGCATTAAGGTCAGGCTTCAAGATGGACAGGTAGGAAGAGTTCAAGAGATCCTGTAGCCTTGCTCGAAATCATTTACCAAGACGAATACCTTGTTGCCATTAATAAACCTAATGGTCTTCTGGTTCATCGGTCCCCTATCGCTTCAAATACTGATGTATACGCCGTACAATTATTGCGAGATCAGATTAATCAATATGTTCACCCCGTTCATCGCTTGGACAGAAAAACCTCTGGCGTACTCCTCTTCGCTTTAAATAAAGATGTGCTTCGCGAAATTCAGGAGCAATTTGCCAACAAGAGCACAGAAAAGACTTATTGGGCCATTTTAAGAGGATTTACAGCATCAGAAGGCACCATTGATTATGCGCTGACCAACGATAAAGGAAAAGAACAAGAAGCTCTGACCCACTATAAAACACTAGAACATACAGAAATTGACTTAGCCTTTGGCAAGCATCATACTTCAAGGTATTCACTCGTAGAAGCCAAACCTGTTACAGGCAGAATGCATCAATTGCGGAAGCATTTTGCCCATATATTACACCCTATTATTGGCGATCGGCCACATGGATGTAACAAACAGAATAAGTTATTTCTAGAAAAATGGAAGTTGACCAATATGCTCCTTCACGCCTTAAAACTTGAGTTAACTCACCCAATAACAAAAAAACCGCTTTGTTTTGAAGCTAAACTTCCTGCTGAGTATATTCGGATGATGGAGGCCCTTGAGTTTGAGTACCCACACCCTGAACCAACGGATCGTTCTGATAAGGCACCTCTTTAAGAATGTGTTTTATAACGGCTAAACGAGCAACGGTTTTTCTATTTGCCTTTAATATCACCCAAGGGTTTTTATCCGTATGGGTATGCGAAAACATACGTTCCTTATACTCAGTGTAGGTATCCCAAAGTTCTTGTGCTTTATCATCTACTGGAGACATTTTCCAACGTTTCAAAGGATTCTCCTTAATGTCATCAAATCGCTTGGCTTGCTCTTCTTTCGTAATAGAAAAGTAGACTTTTAGTAAAATGATACCGTCGTTGGTAATCATGTCTTCAAAACTGTTTACTTCTGCCATAAAGCGTTCGTACTCCTCATCAGTGCAGAAGCCATTTACCGGTTCTACAACAGCCCTGTTATACCAACTCCTATCAAAAAAGACCATTTCACCAGGATTGGGAAGCTGATTGATGTAACGCTGAAAATACCATTGCCCTCTTTCTTGCTGAGTTGGTTTTGGCAACGCGACTACGCGATAATTTCGCGGATTTAAACGATGCGTAGCTCTACGAATAGCACCACCTTTTCCGGCAGCATCGCGCCCTTCAAACAAGAGGCACACTCGTTTATTATGTTTGATCACCCACTGTTGAAGATCAATTAACTGCGCCTGATAACCTTCAAGAGTCTTTTCATACTTAACAAAACGCAGTACCTTTTCTGGGTTAATATGATCACCCTGTTCGAGCATCATTTTAATAGCTGAACTGCTGTTTAACGACTTGAGCTCTTTTTCGGAAAAATTGTATGGTTCAGTCATTAGGCTAAATGATAAATTGAACGGTGAAATCTCATAACAACGTTAGGATCAGGCAATACGGTGGTATTGGCATTTTCTTTTCCCTCATATTCAAATTTGGAAAGTAAATACCTGATGCTTTCTAAACGAGCAATTTTCTTCTCGTTCGTTTTAAGAATAGTCCAAGGACTAAAACTTGTATGCGTCTGCGCAAACATTTGCTCTTTATAGTAGGTGTATTTCTCCCAAAGTTCTTGCCCCTTTTCATCGACCGGACTCAATTTCCAAGACTTGAGTGGATCATTTTTTCTGCCTTCAAAACGCTTCTGTTGTTGCTCCTTTGTAATCGAGAACCACAGCTTAATCACATGAATACCATCTTCAAACAACATATGCTCAAATTCTGGTACTTGACGCATAAACTGTTGATACTGCTCCTTGCTGCAAAATCCCATTACTGGTTCCACTACAGCCCTATTATACCAACTTCTATCGTAGAATACGATCTCACCGGCATTGGGTAACTCCTTAATATACCTTCTGAAATACCATTGTTTCATCTCTAAATCAGTCGGTTTATTCAGGGCTACTACGCGCATGGCTCTTGGGTTCAAATGCTCTGAAAAACGTTTAATCGCTCCGCCTTTACCAGCAGCATCTCTTCCTTCCAAAATAACAGCTACACGCTGACCGGTATCCACGATCCAACGCTGGAGCTTTACCATCTCCACTTGAAGTTGTTCTAACTGACGCTCATAATCAAGATTGAAAAGTGCTTTTTGAAACTTCTTGCCCTTACTACCCAAGGCCTCTTCCAAATCAGCACGGTTCTTAATCCTATTAAAATCCTCATTGGTGAGATTTTTCTTCCCTGATGGTTTCTCCATAGCTGGCTCTTCCTCACCGATTGTTTCAATCATATCTAAAAAGTAAAGTGACTAGTCAAAAATAAATAAAAAGCGATGACAAGTACATGAGATAAATCATGATATTAACATTAAATCTTCTTTCACGATCGTTAATACAAGTCCTTTTGAAAATTCGTTATAGATTCGTTAATACAAAGTTTGTTATGAAGTTAGCCGTCTCCATATTTCTCTTTTTCTGTATCAGTTTTTCAATAACTGCCCAAGATACTATTATCACCATGAGGGGTGACACTTTAAGTGGATCTTTTTCATTGGCAAAGAAAGGTGTCAATGAGTTTGTAGATTTTACTGATCCGAATGGCAAAAAACAAAGACTTCGACTTTTCGATGTAAAACAAATTAAGACGACAGAAGGAGAAATTCTGGAACCGATAAAAATAGATAAACGCTATACTTTCGGTAAAGTAATTAAAAAAGGCTATTTGAGTTTACATAGTTATAGGTCGGAAAACTCTGCAGTTACCTTTAATCAACAAATTCTGACCAACTATGACGGAAATAGTATGGCTGTTCCTGGTGCATTTGGTTTCAGGAAAGCTGTTAGTAGGTTTTTAAAAGCCTGCCCATCCGTAAGTCAAAAAGTTGAAGATAAAACGCTAGGTCGAGATGAGCTAGACCAAGTCATCGAAGAGTATAACAGTTGCATAAAAGCGCTCTCTGAAAAAAACATTTCTAGTTCAGCGCAAAATCTACCCGCAGAAACCGAAGTATCTCCTTCTGTCAACACGAAGAAACAAGACTTCAATACATTACTGAAATATGCTGATGGTATTAAAAACAAAGGAGACGTTTCTGATATGTTCAATGATGTTATGCAGAAAATTTCGACGAACCAGAAAGTGCCAAATTACTTAAGAAAGCTAATTACCGAAGCCGTATCGCAAGACGAAAAGCTTAGCGCTCTTCTTAAAGAAATACTAAAATAGTCATTTTACGTGTGCCCGAAAGGTAAGTACTTGCACCGGTCTGTTTCCTGCATTACTGAAAATGGCAATCGTCTTTTTTTCAAGGCCTAGCCTCCCTTTAGCATCAAACTTTACACGAAGTTTTTGAGAAGTTCCCGGTGAAATTGACTCAATTTTATTAAAGACTAAGCAATCACAATTCGATTCCATTTTATCTATTTTAAGCACACCGCTTCCATTATTGGCCAACGAAATGACTACCTCCTTTGACTGACCGACTTTAATTACCTTAAAGTCGTGGTTAATAAGATTGGTAGATATTCTAGCCTTTGAATCCGAATTTCCGTCAGTTGGCAATAAGGAATATTGAATTGGCAATGCCATGATTAAACGATCACCCTGATATGCCTTGACAACTGTTTTATGAAAGCCAACACTTGACGCCGCATTGGAAACAAAACTTATCTTCATTCGGCCAAACTGATTATGCTTGATCTCATCGTTTGTGAAACTCACTTTTATAGAATCATTAACGACCAGCTTATCCAATGCGCTAAGATCTGCCCCACCAAGATTATAAACATCAAATACAGCTGATAAAGTATCTCCTCTTCTGCCAGATTTCAAGTTAAAAACCTCCTCTTTAGATCGGAAAGGCCAATTCACATTCCGATAAGCCTTAAAAACATCTTGCTCACTTTGCAATACCTTAAAAGAAAACTGATAACCCTGGAGCACAAAGTCACTTGTATTGAGGAGCCTGAGCTCATATTCATAATCGCCAGCAACACTAGGCAAACTGATGTTGACGCCAACCTCAACACTTTCACCTGGCGCTACAGTCTCATCTGTCGATTCAAAGCTCAACGCATCACTATCCGACCACAATTTCAGTTTAACGGACTCTTCACCATTGTTAGTCCAAGTCAATGTTCTTTTAAAGCGCTTAAACTCTCCTTCAATCACACCTAAATCCATAAACTCAAGTTCTTGACCCCAATGCACATTTGGCAAAAGAGTAAGTATGGCAATGGCCAAAAAGATTCTTTTCAATAGTTTAAAAATCATAATGGAAGATTGGGCTTATAACATCACGAAATTAAACGTTGATTTTTTGAATTGAGCATGTCTTTATTATTTAATTTGCCCAAAATATTACTCATGGCAAGAATACTTACTGGTATACAAAGTTCTGGCAAACCTCATTTAGGAAATATCCTTGGTGCAATGAAACCTGCTATTGATCTTTCCAATGATCAAAAGAACGAGTCGTTTTTCTTTATCGCTGACTTACATTCACTAACCACGATCAAAGACCCTAAGACGAGAATAGAAAACACCAATGCAGTTGCCGCAGCATGGTTGGCTTTTGGCTTTGATACTAGCAAAAACACCTTCTACCGCCAATCAAGAGTACCAGAAGTATGCGAATTAAACTGGTATCTCAACTGTTTTGCACCTTACCCTATGTTGGCGAATGCACATAGTTTTAAAGACAAATCTGATCGTCTATCTGATGTAAATGCCGGCTTGTTTGTATACCCAGTGCTTATGGCTTGCGATATCTTACTCTACGATGCAAACATTGTTCCTGTAGGTAAAGATCAGCGTCAACACCTTGAAATGACACGCGACATCGCCAGTTCATTTAATCACCAGTACGGTGACATCTTTGTTCTTCCAGATGCACAAATCAGTGAAGAAGTTATGACCGTTCCCGGGATTGACGGTCAAAAAATGAGTAAGTCTTATGGTAATACCATCGACATCTTCCAAACTGATAAGGCATTACGCAAGAATATTATGAAAATAGTGTCAGATAGTACACCACTTGAAGAGCCTAAGGATCCTGACAATGACATTACTTTTTCCTTGTATGAGCTATTAGCCGATGCCGATCAAATTGCGGAAATGAAAGCCAATTATTTAGGTGGAAACTATGGCTATGGACATGCTAAACAAGCACTTTATGAACTTATAGTATCAAAATACAGTAAGGAAAGAGAGGCTTACAATCACTATATGGAGAACCCTAAACTCTTAGAAGAACAGCTTTTAATTGGCGAAGAAAAAGCCAGCAATGTGGCCAAAGAGGTGCTTTCAAGGGTAAAAGGCGTTTTAGGCTTTTCCTAATATCTAAAGACGCGTACGGTTTATCGTAACAAAGTCGCAGTTCAACGAAACAGAGGCTTTAGGCGAATACAGACAAGCTAGGTTTGAAGAAACTTATTTGTCATGAGAACCAAAATTTTACCCTTTTTAATACTTCTAATCATAGTTAGCTCATGCCTTGAGCAACCTGAAATCATCGACCTTCCGGAAGAAGAAGTGGAATTAACGTTTCCAGATGGTTTTAACTTCAAAACCAGTAAAGAAGTCAATGTCACTATTCAAGACAACAAGCAAGGCGTGATTTATGAACTTAGCTATGCCATTGATAATCATCGACAACTATTAGGAAAATATAATCGATTGGGCAGAAGTACTACAATCAATATTTCTATTCCATCATCCGTTGAAGAAATAGAGATTCTTCAAGTTTCCGGCTCAAGCACAATCCCTTATTATTTTCAAGTTCCCGGTAACACACTAGCAATCGAAGCAGACTTGAACTCAAACGGTGCTCGAAGTGAAGCTTTTTCAGTCAATAATGACTGTATTGATAGACTTTATGCAGTAGAAAGTTCTAATAGAGGGTTTTGGAGTATTGACCTTACAACAGGAAACTATAACGAAACCGTTTTACCCTTGTTAGAAGGCGGAGGTTCAATCGCATGTGCCCTCGACCAATCTGAAGGCCTAGTCTTTTACAACGTAGGGAGAACACTTTATCAATACGATGTAGTCTCGGGTGCTTTTAGCGTAGCCCAAGAAGGCAACCCTTTTAATGGAAGCTACCCAAGGCTTACCTATTATGAAGGATATTTTTGGATGAGCAATGGCACTAAACTATATAAAGTCGACGCTGTTACGAATGAAACCGTGGCAAGCTATACCGTTTCAGGTTTTGTCAACAATAATTCAGGTGGAGATCTGGCTTTCGATTCAAATGGAGAATTATACCTAGCATGTTTTTCGGGGCTTTATAAGTTTGACAGTTTTGGGGTTAACACAGCTACTTTAACAAGAATAAGTGCCGAGAATTTCCCCTTTCAACTGACTTCCATGGCCATTGACCGTGAAGATAGAATTTACGTAGCGACCAATGATGGCAATTCTAACCTGATAGAGATTAGTAAAGAAGACGGTTCTTACCAAATTTTAAAAACATACAATCATAAAATCAATGACCTGACAGCATGGAGATGTTCTGCAGAAGAATTATCTCAGCAAGATTCTGACAACGATGGTATTATTGACGAACTAGATGATTATCCTAATGATCCAGATGCTGCATTCGACGTATATACACCCTCGGCTTTAGGAATGGGAACACTAGCCTATGAAGATTTATGGCCTGTTCAAGGTGACTATGACTTCAATGATCTCGTAATCGGATACCGATTTGTCAATGTTATGAATAGCAGCAACCGATCGGTTCGTATGGAAATAGAATTAACAATCAAGGCCGTTGGTGCTAGCGAACATAGTGGTTTTGCCATAGAACTACCTTTTAACAAAACTGATATTGAATCAGTCAGTGGACAGAGCGTAAATGGAAGTCAGATTGCACTAGAAGCAAATGGCTTAGAAGCGTCACAATCAAAAGCAGTCTTGGTTATTTTCAATGATGCTTTAGACCACGTTTCTGCTAACCCTGGAGAAGCTTTTGTAAACACTGTGGATAACGAAAATGCTGCAGCTACTAAATCTTTTAATATTGTAGTACAATTTGTAAGTCCTATTGATGCATCTCGAATGAATGAGGCACCGTTCAATCCATTTGCTTTCTCAAGTTATAATCGAGGCAAAGAAATCCATTTGAGCGGCATGTCTCCTACCGACTTGGCAGACCCTACATTGTTTGGAACAGACGACGACGACACAAACCCAATTTTAAATAAATACTATCAGAACGTAGACAATATGCCGTGGGCGATAAATGTTATCCATAACTTCAGACACCCTATTGAAAAAGCTCGTATCGATAAAGCTTACAACCGTTTTAGAGACTGGGGCAGAAGTAATGGAACTAGCTATAGAGATTGGTATGGTGACAACTCTGGATATAGAAATCTCTCTAAGATTTACTTACGCGATTAACATAAATTTACTTTTCTAGTAATTTTCTGAACCAATAGCTGCACCAAACGCTTAAGTTTCTCGTTAGCTTGTTATAAATTAGTGGTGATGAAGATTTTCAAAGGTTTATTCGTTGTTCTGATCTCAATTAGCCTTGTGGCTTGTGGCGATGATGCTCCAGCAGATGCAGAATTTACTGGAAATGAAGTTAGACTGGAAATGATTCCAGGCACTGTTCAAGGAAATACCACAACCGGAACTTTAGTAATCAAAGAAAAAAGCAACGGACAAGCCCAGTTAGAAATCACTTTAGACAACACTTTATCAAATGCTGATCACCCCGTTCATCTTCATTTTGGTAGTTTAGAAGATGACGGAGAAGTAGCCCTACTTTTGGGTAGGCTCATAGAAAATAATGGAATTGGAACAAGTACAACAGTGCTCAACGAGCTCGATGATAATTCAGATATCACCTATTCTAGTTTCTTAAACTTTAATGGAAGCATTAAAATCCACTTCGAAGATTCTGGTCCCTTAGAAAACGAGATCCTTGGTGCTGTAAATATCGGAATCAACAGTTCTCAAAACCAAGCTTATCTCGATGGAATAAAGTCAATCACTATGTGTAATTCTGAGTTTAAAAACTGAGTGTTCTAGGCGCATAAATTAATCAACAAACAAGTTTATTCCTTTCAATACCGGCTTACAAAGGCAAGCTGACACGCCGTTTTTAATGTAGAATTGTCCGCTGGCATATTTTCTTTTCGTATTTCACTTTTATTCGTGGAAAAGATGACCTGCTTTGCTGATTTTCTTAATAATATTACCCTCAAATCATTCTAAGATGAACAACCCATTAATCAGCACATTTCAAACTCCTTTCAATACGCCTCCATTCGAAGAGATAAAGAATGAGCACTTCAAACCTGCTATCGAACACCTTATTATTGAAGCAAAAAAGGAAATTGACGAGGTAGTAAGTAATAATGCGAAAGCTGATTTCGAAAATACAATTGTTGCCTTAGAGAAGAGTGGTAAACAGTTAGATAGAGCGTCATCTGTTTTCTTTAACTTGAATTCTGCAGAAACAAGCGATGAAATACAACTGCTAGCAAGAGACATCTCCCCCTTACTGACAGAATTCTCCAATGACATTCTTCTGAATGAAGCGCTTTTCTCACGCGTAAAGGAAGTATTCGATACTGTAGATAAACAGGCACTCTCTGAGGAACAGCAAACACTTTTAAGCAAGACTTATAAAGGCTTTGTAAGGAATGGTGCTCTTTTGAATGACACGGATAAAGAAAAGCTTAGAAGCATTGACGTAGAACTATCTCAGCTTTCGCTTGAGTTTGGTGAACATGTTCTTGCCGAAACCAACAAGTACGAAATGGTGCTGAAAGATGCTTCGGATTTGGAAGGATTACCGCCTTTTGCTGTAGAACAAGCTAAAGAAACAGCTAAAGAGAAAGGACATGAAGATTCTTGGGTAATTACGTTGGACTACCCCAGTTATGTGCCGTTCATGACCTACGCTAAAAATCGTGAATTAAGAAAAGAACTCAGTATTGCATTTTCGACAAAAGCATTTAAAGGTGATGAGCTAGATAATCAAGAGATTGTAAAACGAATTGTCAACCTAAGAAACGAACGTGCTGCATTATTAGGCTATGACACTCATGCGCACTTTATATTAGAAGAGCGTATGGCAGAATCTCCTCAAAAGGTAATGGACTTTCTGGGAGAAATAAGACAATATGGTAAACCAGGAGCGGCAAATGATGTAAAACAAGTCGCTGACTTTGCCAAAGCAAAAGATGGCTTGGAAGATTTACAAAAATGGGATTTCGGTTACTACTCAGAAAAGCTTAAAAAAGAAAAATATAGTATTGATGACGAACTTCTTAAACCCTATTTTCAATTAGAAAAGGTTGTGGAAGGCGTTTTTAAAACCGCAGAACTGCTGTACGGTATCACTTTTGTTCAGAATGACGACATTCAAAAGTATCATAAAGACGTAACAGTTTATGAGGTTAAAGACGAGAATGGCGATCATGTATCTGTGTTCTATGCCGACTTTTTTCCAAGAGCAGGAAAAAGGGCTGGTGCTTGGATGACCTCTTACGCGGGCCAATCTAAAAACGGCAGTGAAAACCACAGACCACACGTTTCAATAGTTTGTAATTTTACTAAACCGACTGGCGCCACTCCTTCACTACTTACTTTTAATGAAGTAACTACACTTTTCCACGAATTTGGTCACGCACTGCACGGTATGTTGGCCAACGGCACCTATGAAAGCCTTTCTGGAACCAGTGTATTTTGGGATTTTGTAGAACTTCCTTCTCAAATCTTGGAAAACTGGTGTTATGAAAAAGAATGTTTAGACCTTTTTGCCAAACATTATGAAACTGGTGAATCGATTCCTTCAGAACTCATTGACAGGATTAAAGAGTCTGCCAATTTCATGGAAGGATATCAAACCATGCGTCAACTCACTTTCGGGTTATTGGATATGGCTTGGCATGGACAAGATAATTCCAATGTCAGCGATGTTGAAACTTTTGAAAAGGCCATTTTTGTTCAAACTGATGTCTTACCATCTGTGCCTGGCACAAACATGAGCTGTTCTTTCTCTCATATATTTCAAGGCGGTTATTCAGCTGGTTATTACAGCTATAAATGGGCAGAAGTACTTGATGCTGATGCATTTGCACATTTCAAAGCACACGGAATTTTCAATAAAGAAATTGCCAAAAAGTTTAAAGACCACGTGCTTTCCGCAGGTGGATCTACTCACCCAATGACACTTTATAAACGTTTTAGAGGTCAAGAACCAGACGTAAAAGCCCTTTTAAAACGAGCGGGACTTCTATAGCCTTGAACCAAGTTCCCAAGCGCATATTACCCACTATAGTATTCTCTCAGTTTGCGGGTACTTCACTTTGGTTTGCCGGAAACGCAATTCTACCAGCAATTCAACAAAGTTGGGACTTGCGGGATAATGCCGTAGCCAGTATTACCTCCTCAGTAATGCTTGGCTTCATTTTAGGGACGTTTTTATTTGCTTTATTCTCCATTGCCGATCGCTTTAAACCTAGCCGTGTCTTTTTGACTTGCGCAGTTTTAGGAGCCTTGAGCAACATTGCCATTCTAGTCCTTCCGCAGTCTTACTTTTTGTTATTGTTATGCAGGTTTTTGACTGGGTTTTGCTTAGCAGGCATTTATCCAGTCGGGATGAAAATCGCCTCAGATTGGTATGCTGGAAATCTAGGTAAAGCATTAGGTTATTTAGTTGGTGCCTTAGTTTTAGGGACAGCTTTCCCGCATTTACTTAATTATTTAGGTGCTGGTTTCTCTTGGTCAGCTGTACTCATAGGCACTTCTAGTCTCGCCATTATCGGAGGATTGCTAATAGTCATTTTAGTCGGTGAAGGACCTAACAGAAAAGTTGGTGGAAAATTTGAGCCAAGAAAGATTTTAGATGTATTCAAGATTAAACAATTTAAATACTCTGCCTTCGGCTATTTTGGCCATATGTGGGAATTATATGCTTTTTGGGCATTTACCCCATTCATTCTCACCTACTACAATAATCTAACTAATAATAATTTGAATGTCAGTCTTTGGTCATTCTTAATTATAGCTATAGGCGCAATAGGCTGTATAGGAGGTGGCTTTGCTTCTTTAAAAATTGGCAGTGGAAAAGTAGCTTTTAGGTACTTACTAGTATCAGGAATCTTATGTGCGATATCCCCTTTCTTAGGATACCTCCCCCCTTTTATATTTTTAGGGTTCATGATCGTTTGGGGTATAGCGGTAATTGGTGATTCAGCGCAGTTTTCAACACTAAATGCTCAAAATGCACCTGCCGAATTCAAAGGCACTGCATTAACTATCGTAGTTAGTATCGGCTTTTTACTAACAATTCCAAGTATTCAACTCCTTGGGTATCTCTCCACCATAATGGACACAAAATGGATTCTGACCTTTTTGTTTTTAGGACCATTATTCGGGCTTATCTATACAAAAAAGTTACTCTCTCTGTCGCATTAGCCTCAGCACTATTCATAACCTCAGAAGCAAACCGCTTTTATTCAAACCTTTTTGAAAACTTACTGTTGTGAAGCTATAAAATTAGCTTTATGATATCGCTCAAAAGTCATTCTGGCATTTATACCTTAGAAACGAAACAAGAACTGGCCATCAGTTTAGAAGAGGCTTGGACATTCTTTTCTGCTCCTGGCAACTTGGAGAAAATTACGCCTGACCATATGGGGTTTAGTATTACCTCAGGTGAGCCAGCACTTATGTACCCAGGCCAAATTATATCCTATATAGTTTCTCCTTTTCCGGGTGTAAAATCAAGTTGGGTAACGGAAATCACCCATGTGCGCGACTTAGAGTTCTTTGTGGATGAACAAAGATTTGGGCCCTACAGCATGTGGCACCATGAACACATTTTTGAAACTACTGAGAAAGGTGTACTTATGACGGATAAAATCTCCTACAAACTCCCTTTTGGCATCCTAGGCAGAATGGTTCACCCTTTTCTTGTAAAACCTAAACTCAATCAGATTTTCAGCTATAGAAGAAAGGTTTTAGACGAAATGTTTCCTGGATAAGGGATCTCTTTTTATTTCTTCTTGAGAATTTCAAAACCTAAAGCTTCGATTTGTTTACGCTTCATTTTAATCACATTTACTTCCATTGTAATTGGTGTTAGCGGCTTATTTGACTTGTCTTTTTCTACCTTAACCATTTTGTTAACCACATCCATTCCTTTGATTACCTGACCGTAAATCATGTAGTCACCGTCCAAACGCGATAGTCCATCCTTATTTTGAACAATATAGAATTGACAGGCCGCGGAAAGCTTACCCGGATTAGCATCTCTACCAGCCCCAAAAGCCCCATAGACATGCTTATGTCCAGCTTCAAACTCAGGTTCTAATAAATGGACAGAATAGGCAAAACCTTCAGGAACATCAGGACAACCACCTTGCGCAACGAAGTTTTCAATCACTCTATTGAAAGTATAATCACTCCAATATCCTTCTTCCGCTAATTCAATAAAAGCTTTCTTATGTTTTGGGGTATCGTCATAAAGCCACACCAATACCTCTCCCATCGAAGTCTTGATTTGCCCAACCTGATAAGTGTTTTTTTGAGCAAATGCGCTCGACCCCAATAAGAACAATAGTAAAAATGCCTTCTTCATATCTATACGTTTGAACTAAACTTATTAAAAACGAAGAGGGAATCATAATCAGGGGGTACCTGAATAAATTAATTCAAGGGTTGAATCTTTATTTTCAAAGCTTTCTGAAGCTCATGAATATGTTCTTTCTCACGCTCATTGATAAATAGTACAGAGTTTCCCTTCAAACCTGCCCTACCCGTACGACCACTTCTATGGGTATAGTATTCGTTTTGTTGCGGAAGCTCATAGTGTAAGACAAAACTCAGCCCTTTCACATCTATTCCTCGTGCGGCGATGTCAGTAGCTACTAACAATTCTATCTTTTCACTCTTGAACATGCGCATTACCTTATCTCTATCGCGCTGCCCCATGTCGCCTTCTATGGCATCCACGCTATAATTTTTAGCCTTAAGCTGCTTGGCTAAAACACGTGCCGCTCTTTTGGTTTGACAAAAGATCATTCCCCGCTCATCTTTATGATAAGCTAAAAAATGAAGAATCTCAGGAAGCTTATCTTTTGATTGACAAACCAAATATTCATGAGATATATTCGCATTTACACCCGCATTTCTTTCTACTTGAATTTGTTGGGCATCCTTACTCAAAAATTTTGTGATTATATCTTGAATCCCGCCGGACATGGTAGCAGAAAAGAGCCAGATTTTCTTTTCAAATGGTACAAAATCCAAAATATGGTGCATATCCTGTTTGAAACCCATACTGAGCATTTCATCAGCTTCGTCAAGCACCACATGCTTTACTTGCGATAAATCAACAGCCTCTCTTTTGATAAGATCCATTAACCTACCTGGTGTAGCCACTACAATATGAGTTGGGCGTTTTAATCTTTGAATCTGATTGCCAATATCAGCGCCACCATATACTGCTTCTATAAATACCTTATCGTAATACTTAGTGAATTTAAAAAGCTGCTTTGCAATCTGCTGACAAAGCTCTCTCGTTGGAGCTAAAATCAAACCTTGAACTTCAGGTTTTGCAGCGTCCATTTTTTGTAAAAGAGGAAGTCCAAAAGCTGCTGTTTTACCTGTACCAGTTTGTGCCTGACCTATAAAATCCTCGCCATCAGCAAGTAAAATCGGAATTGCCGATCGTTGGATATCAGTAGGTTCTAGGATATTAAGTTCAGATAGGCCTTTTATTAACTTCTTTGAAATGCCAAGTTTTGAAAATTCGCTCACTATTATACGTTTAGTCAGCAAAGGTAAACCGAATACTTAGCATTGACGCAAGTATGCTCAATAACTTAGGCTTTTCATGCGCATCAATCAATGAGCGCAAACCACCGTTTGCAACTCTATTTACTCGAGTTTTATAACCTAAGAATTCTCAACCAGCTGACAACCAATTAACCTGCATCTCTTTAATTTATTCAATTCATTAGTAGCTTTTTATATGATCAGCGTTAAAGGATCATAGTTCTTCAACTAAAATTGCAACTAAAATTGCAACTAAAATTAAATTGACACGCACAATTATTTTTACTAAACGTCTAAGGTTCGTCCTGTCGATACTGCTGGTAGTATTTATATCAATTGGCAATTGTAAAGCACAGCAAGTTGATGGGAAAGTCATTGATATTAATAGTAAGAATCCCATCCCATTTGCCAACTTAAAACTAACGGGCTCAGAATATCAAGGTAGGTCATTGGGGATTTCGGCTAGGCAAAATGGGACTTTTACCTTTAAACCTAAATCATACCCATTTACTGTTGATGTTACAGCTGTTGGGTATACAACCAAAAGCGTAACAATAACCTCAGATCCAAAGACTTGGCTTATAACGTTGAAACCAGAAACATTCATACTTGATGACTTCATCGTTTCATCCGAGAAAATTACAAACGAAGAACTCAAGCGATCTATTCAAATAGAAAAGCTCAACGTCGTTGAATTAAAAAACACCGCATCTTTCAACTTCTATGATGCCGTAATCAATTTAAAAGGAGTCGATGTCGCCACACAAAGTATCATTGTGAATTCTGTTAATGCACGAGGATTTAACTCAACCACAAATTTACGATTCAAACAATTTACCGATGGCATTGATACCCAAGCCCCAGGACTCGGCTTTTCACTAGGTAATATTGTTGGCCCTACCTCTTTAGACATTGAGAATTTAGAATTAATACCTGGACCAACTACTTCTAAATACGGGCCAGGTGCTTTTAACGGGGTGCTTTTAATGACTACAAAGAACCCTTTTGATTATCAAGGCCTAAGCGTAGAAGCCAAAGGGGCATCTATAGCATTAGAACAATTTGACGACAAATTTTTCACCATAGGAGATGCATTTATCAGCGATATTTCCGTGAGGTATGCAAATGAAATTGTGAAGGAAAAGTTAGCGTTTAAAGTAAATTTCTCTCGTCTCAGAGGGCAGGATTTCAGAGCTCAAAATTATCGCAACCTTGGACCAGGCTACGAATGGGAAACTGAGCATTATGAATTTAACCAAGGTGTAAATGGTGTAAATGTTTATGGCGATGATCGAGGGGCAAGCATCATCAAACCGAAGTCAGTTTTGCAAGTAATTGATGGGCTACCTATTATTTCAGAGCGGGATACTGTTTTTCAGGTTACAAGAAAAGGTTATCAAGAAGGCGATTTAGCTAATTATACAGCTGAAAATGATAAGTTTAGTGGAGCACTCCACTATCGCTTGAATCCAAAAACTGAGTTTGTTTTTGAATCATTCTATGGTAAGGCTTCAACAATCATTTCGAGTGATGATAGACTGGCATTGAGGGGATTTGAAATTCATCAGAATAAACTCGAGTTGAAGCATGATAATTTCTTTGTACGAGGATATTCTACAAGTCAAAATTCAGGTAACACTTTTAACATTGGTAAAACTGCAGAAAGCATCTTAGAACTCGCTAAACCTAGCGAAGAGTGGTTTAGGCAGTATCAACTCCTCGTGGCATCGGGCAGAGAGTTTCTTGACGCGCGTGAAATAGCCGACTCTTCATTTCCATTCAATCAATTTTTGAATCGATTCGAACCAGGAACTGAACAGTTCGATTCTTTAAGAAATGTGATTGTACAGTCACAGAATCCGGCGTTTGGTGCAGCAATATTCGACCGTTCAAAATTATATCATGTGGAGACTGGCATGGATCTAAAATTGGGTAAAGGGTTTTTAGACAACCTGCAAATAGGCAGCAACATCAGACTTTATGACCCAGAAACTAACGGTACAATTTTCACAGATTCAATAGGCAACGATCTTACAAATTTTGAGTATGGATTTTATGTCGAATCTAAAAATCAAATAAATAAACAATTAGAAGTTACCCTTTCTGGCAGAGTTGATAAAAATGAAAATTTCAATCTAGTTAGTAGTCAAAGAGTCTCGCTAATCCGTCAGATAAGTAATTCACAATTCATAAGAGGTGCGATTCAAACAGGTCGTAGAATACCTAACATCAGAGAACAATACATTAATCAAGACTTAGGAGATATTCAATTAGTTGGAGGGTTGACAGATGTTGTTGATGCATACGAGCTACAAGGAAACGCCTTCTTTATTAATTCATTAGATAAATTCATTGAAACAGTTCAAGACGAGGCAAATAATGATATTCGGTTTGGCAAGGAAGGGCCAATAGATGTCTCGGCTCTAAGAAAAGAAAATATCGATATTCTGAGAAATGGCATCATTGAACAAGATAGATTTAGAGGTATTAAACCCGAGCAGATAACGAGTATTGAATTTGGTTACAAAGGTCTTATTGAGGGTAAAAGGCTTTTTGAAATTGTCTATTACCTCAATTATTACAATAATTTTATTGGTACATCAAGAGTAATTAAACCAAGGACTAGTCCCACCGAAGATTTACAGCTAGCTATGCAACAGGTACTTAGTCCGAGTTCCAGTAACCTTTTCTTTGTAACTGATAATGCCAGAAAGGACATCATTACTCAAGGTTTGGAACTCGTTTATGATGTAACTAGCGATCAAGGCACAAATTTGGCTATCAATATGACATTTGCTAGTATCATAAGCAATAATGATGACCCATTAACTCCAGGATTCAACACCCCTCCTTTTAAGTTCAATATGAAACTTGGTAATAACAGACTTGGAAGGTTTTTTGGAGCGCAATTAACTTGGAGGTTTAGATCAGCTTTTGAATGGGAAAGTTCGTTCGCAGATGGTACTGTGCCAGATTATCACACCTTAGACTTTCAACTCACCTATCGCATTCCAAGTATAAAATCATCCGTTCGAATTGGAGGAAACAATGTTTTGAACCATGAACAGTTTAATAGTTTCGGAAGCCCTGAAATCTCATCTTATTACTACTTGCTCTTTTCGTATGGTCTTTAAATACTTAAAATGTCAACCATCTGATCATAAGATTGACGTAACCATTGCATTAATCTTTCAACCTGCCTTTCTTGCAAGCCAATAGAAAGCACATGCAAATAAAGATTGGAATTATTACGGTTTCAGATCGAGCTAGCAAGGGAATCTATGAAGATATTTCTGGTAAAGCGATTATAGAAACACTGAATAGCTACTTAACCTCAAAATGGGAACCCGTTTATCAAGTCATTCCTGATGAACAATATTTAATAGAAAGTACCATTAAGCAAATGGCAGATAAAGAAGATTGCTGTTTGATTGTTACCACTGGAGGTACGGGACCCGCTGTACGTGATGTAACCCCTGAAGCCACAGAGGCAGTTTGTGATAAGATGATGCCCGGTTTTGGGGAATTAATGAGGCAAGTAAGTCTTCAATATGTACCTACGGCAATACTTTCGAGACAAACTGCTGGTATTAGAGGAAAAGCCCTGATAGTAAACTTACCTGGAAAGCCTAAATCTATTAGGGAATGTCTTGATGCTGTTTTTCCAGCCATTCCCTATTGTATAGACCTGATTGAAGGACCATTTTTGGAGACAGACCCAAAAGTATTGTCAGTCTTTAGACCAAAGGCATAATTATTTTTTGGGCGGTAGTATCTTTTTCTTTCTAGAACGTTTTGTTTGCATTGCTATTGAATTAGCAGGCTAATACTAACTCTAACAAATTACAACGTTGACACAAAGTACCTCGAAAACAAGATTGCTTAAATCTGTTTTCATATCCCTATTCCTTTTAGTAATAAGTCACACCAATGCATTCTCTCAACTCGTTGTGGGTAAAGTTGTCCGCGAGGGCACTACGCGACCAGTTTCTTTCGCCAACATAAAATTAGTTGGTGGAGAGTATGCGAGAAGGTCTGTAGGTGTATCGGCCAACGAAGATGGCTCCTATACACTGGCTGTAAAATACTTTCCTTCTGAAGTAGAAGTAAGTGCCGTAGGATACCTTACTAAAAGGTTCGTTTTAACGAATGATAAAGAAACATGGACAATATCGCTTCAAGCAGAATCATTTGAATTAGAAGAGTTTGTGATCTCCGCTGAAAAAGTTACCGTAGAAGAACTTAAACGACCTATTCAAATTGAAAAACTGGATATTGCCGATTTAAAAAGTTCTCCCTCTTTTAATTTCTACGATGCTGTAGTAAACTTAAAAGGTGTAGATGTAGCGACTCAAAGTATAATCGTGAGTTCTGTCAATGCCAGAGGATTTAACTCAACCACAAACCTTCGTTTTAAGCAGTTTACGGATGGTATCGATACACAAGCCCCCGGTCTAGGATTCTCATTAGGTAACATTGTTGGCCCTACTACGCTTGACATTGAAGGCTTAGAATTAATCCCCGGTCCTACGACCTCAAAATATGGCCCAGGTGCATTCAATGGTGTTTTGTTAATGACCACCAAAAACCCTTTCGATTATCAAGGTCTAAGCTTTGAGGCAAAGGGCGCTACCATAGCGACAGAACAATTCGATACTCAGTTTTTTGCAATTGGTAATACCTTCTTGCATGATTTATCAGTTCGATACGCCGATGAAATCGTAAAAGATAAAGTTGCCTTTAAGGTGAACGCTTCCCGCCTATCTGGTTCTGATTTTGCAGCCAGAAACTATGACAATATTGGTCCTGGAGCCATTTTCGAAGACACGCATTCAACGAGAGCTCAGGGAATAAATGGTGTAAACGTATACGGAGACGACAGGTCTGCTTTAGTTGTTGTTCCAAGAGAAATTCGCATCCCAGCACCTGGTTCAGAACCCTCCTTCCCTATTGCATCAGAGCGTGATACGCTTTTTGAAGCAACTAGACAAGGTTATAGAGAAGAAGATCTAGTCAATTACAATGCTGAAAACGTAAAACTTAGTGGTGCAATTCACTTCAGGTTGAACCCTAAGACAGAGCTTATTGCTGAGTCTTTTTACGGAAGAGCCTCAACAATGATTACAGGAGATGACAGAATCGCTTTGAGAGATTTTGAAATCATGCAGCACAAACTGGAGTTAAAAAACGAAAACTACTTCGTAAGAGGTTATACCACAAGCCAAGACGCTGGAGAAACCTTTAACGTGGGTAAAACAGGAGAAAGTATTCTAGAGCTGGCCAAGCCAGGCGAAGACTGGTTTAGTCAGTATACAAGATTGGTTGCAGCAGGACGTGGGTTTGCCAATTCGCGAAGACTTGCTGATTCAAGTTTCCCTCAAGGCGAATTCATTAACAGGTTTGAACCTGGAACAGCAGCATTTGACTCAGTTCGTCAGGTAATTATCGAATCGCAGAACCCAGAATTTGGGGCAGCAATTTTTGATCGCTCTAAACTCTATCATGTTGAAACAGGCATAACAGTTAATAAATGGGATGACTTCTTTGAGTCATTCGAAGTGGGTGCCAATGCCAGAATGTATGACCCTGAGTCAAACGGAACGATTTTCACAGATTCTATCGGCAATGATTTGACCAACTTTGAGTTCGGCTTTTATGCAGAAGCAACAAGGAAAATCAATGATAAACTAGAGGCAACGATTTCAGGTAGAATTGATAAAAACGAGAATTTCAATGTCGTCAGTAGTCAAAGGCTATCCTTGGTAAAAGAAATCGGTGAAAGCCAATTTATTAGAGGCTCTATTCAAACAGGATTAAGACTGCCTAACATAAGAGAGCAGTATTTTAACCAAAACCTTGGAGATATTCGTTTAGTAGGTGGTTTAACTGAAGTTGTTGATCAATACGACCTACAGGGCAATGCATTCTTCATTAACTCGCTTGAAAAATTTAACGAAAAAGTACTCAATGAGGCTAATGATAATGTAAGGTTTGGTAGCGGCCCGTTAAACATCACGTCGCTAAGGACAGAAAACTTCGATTTATTGAGAGAAGGCATCGTAGGTCAAGATCAATTCCGTGGAATAAAGCCTGAAAGAATTACGAGTCTTGAATTTGGCTATAGAGGTCTAATCGAAAACAAGAGGTTATTCGAAGTGGTTTACTATATAAATCATTACAATAATTTTATAGGTACTACGCGAGTTGTAAAACCAAGAACTAGTCCTTCTACAGATTTACAATTGGCCCTAGAACAAGCTTTAAGTCCTGGAAGTAGTGAAAACATCTTCGTTAGTGATAATGCCAGAAAGAACGTAATTACACAAGGATTGGAATTAGTATATGATGTTACAAGTGACCAAGGAACTAATTTTGCCATTAACATGACATTCGCCAATATCATTAGCGATAATGATGATCCATTAACACCTGGTTTCAACACCCCTCCTTTTAAGTTAAATATGACCTTAGGAAATGATAAGATTGGTGAAAACTTTGGTGCTGAAATATCTTGGAGATTTAGATCTGAGTTTGAATGGGAAAGTTCCTTTGTAGATGGAACAGTTCCAGACTTCAATACTTTCGATTTTCAAGTTACCTATAGAGTACCAAAAATTCAATCTGCCTTTAGAATTGGTGGAAACAATGTTTTGAACCGCGAACAGTTTAATAGTTTCGGCGGCCCTGAAATTACTTCTTATTACTATGTATCTTTCTCATATGGCTTACAATAAAAATAACATGACAAGAATTACAAAAAAGCCAAATACACTGTTAAAGGGACTTTTGGCATCAATTTGCCTTTTTACTGTTGCTTGTTCTTATGAAGCACCAGAAGTACCACAGCCTGACGCGCAAGCTTTGGCAGATGCAGATATATCCAACACTGTATTCTTAGGAGGGTCCCTTTTTAGTGGTGTCAGTAATGGAGTACTCTTAGAAAGTACTTCCTCCCAATCTTTGCCTCAAATGTTTTTTAACAGCTTAGGGCAAACGACTGACTTCTCGGCTACTTCGAGCAATACAATCGGATTCAACATTTTCGAAAATGGTGATAACCTAAATGGCTCTGTCGGCCCTTATCAACTGACTTTTCCAGCAGGTGCTGACACGACATTTTTCCAAGAGTTTATCAATGGTGAAGCATTTGCTTACGCACCTGTGAACACAGAGTTGAAAAACTACTCGTTTCCGAAAGCACAAGTATTGGATTTCACACAAGCGGCTAGAACAGAGAATGATTTCATTACCAGTTATTTAGGGAATAATGCACAATCTCCTATCGATCAGATAAGTGCTAGTCAACCAAGCTTCTTTGTCCTAAACCTTGGCTATGAAGACCTATTGGGTTATTCAGTAACTGGTGCAGAAGGAAGCTCCGACCAGGCTGACGCTAACGTGCATACTTACGGAGACATTTTAAATACTGCTGTATTTCAGACAAATTTAACCGAAGTTGTTGATGCATTATTGGCAAATCCCAATGCAAAAGGTGCTTTATTGAACATACCAGACTTCTTAAAGTTTCCATTCTTCACTGAAGTAGAATTTGATATTACTCCCTATGTAATTGGTTTACAGGTGAAATTGGGAGACATGAGGACTGCTGCCAGTCAGTATAATAACTTATTAAATCAGTACTATGCGCTAAACCCAGGCTTTCCGTTTGCAGATCGGCGACCGGTAATTACTTACCCTTCAGACTCACCTTTCCAATGGGGCGTACAAGTTGTCGACAACGACTTACATGACATCGTCGTTAATGGCGAACCATTATTAAAGGTAAGACAAGTGGTAAGAGATGAACTTATTTATTACCGTCACGAGCAATTTCTACCAACCAGTGTTGGTAATCTTCCTGAAAACGCAGTTTCAGAGTCGCAGTACATAAAACTAGCCGAAATTGATATTATTAGAGCTAAAATCGCTGAATACAACCAAGCTATAGAACAAGTGGCAGCAGCATCTAATGGCAGACTTGTTGTGGTAGATATCCATAGCTATTTCGAAGAATTATATACTGGGTTCAACCAGTTCTTAGATATCCCTGCAGAAGGTATTAACATTGAAGGGGTAGAATTCTTACCAGTCGTTGGGGAATTTGGAATTTTCTCTGCTGATGCCCTTCATTTAAACCCTCGAGGTAATGCTTTAATCCTTAATCAGATTATAAACACGTTGAACGCAAACTTTAATGGTAACCTAAACGGTGTAAACCCTAATGATTTTGCAGGAACACCTATTAATATTGCTGGTAATTAATGGGGTAACTTATTTGTATAAAAATCAACTATTCTTGAAATAGAATAGTGTTATTGGAAGTCAGGATTGTTTATTCTTTGACTTCAATATTTAACTAAACTAAAACTACATTGGATCAACGTAGCAGTCTTCGTGCAATTATTTTTTCACTAGGACTGCTATTCTGTGTTATAAGTATTGGAAAAACCCAAACAACACAAACACTCAAGGGAAGAATCATCAACCAAAGTACAAAAGAGATTATCCCTTATGCTTCTGTAAGTATTCCATCCTTAAGCACAAGCAAAAGGAAAGTTGGCGTATCTTCTGGCGAAAACGGTGAGTTTGCATTGGTATTAACACTAGACCTTTTACCAATTGAATTAGAGTTCTCGGCAATTGGTTACCGTAGCAAAAGGTTCAACTTGACTAAAATAGATGACTTTATTGTTATGGAACTCGAAGAACAAGTGTTTGAGCTTGATGAATTCGTAGTTTCAGGCGAAAAAATTGAACAAGAGAAACTCCGCTCTCCTATCCAAATTGAAAAGCTTGAATTAGCTGCACTCAGAAATACTGCATCATTCAATTTTACTGACGCTGTAATGAATATGAAAGGCGTAGATGTGGCCACACAAAGCATTATTATTAATACCGTAAATGCCCGTGGCTTCAATTCTTCTACCAACCAGCGCTTTAAACAATTTACAGATGGTATTGATAGTCAAGCCCCTGGCTTAGGTTTTTCTTTGGGTAACGTTGTAGGCGCAACAACTCTTGACGTGGAATCTTTAGAACTTATCCCTGGTCCTACCACTGCTAGATTTGGGCAAGGAATATTCAATGGTGTGCTAGACGTAAGAACGAAAAACCCATTCGAATATCAAGGCTTAAGCCTAGAAGCAAAAGGTGCGTCAATTAGGACTGAAATGTTTGATCCTAAATTCTTCACTTTCGGCAATAGCTTCATACAAGAACTTTCCGCCAGATATGCCAAAGCCATCGTTAAAGATAAAATTGCTTTTAAGATAAATGCTTCACGTCTTGAAGGCGAAGACTTTAGAGCGAGAAACTATACGAATATAGGCCCAGGGTTTCCATGGGAAACGGAACACTATGTTGATAACCAAGGCGTAAACGGCGTCAATGTCTATGGCGATGATAGAGCTGCTTTCCTTATTCTACCACGAAACGCGGGTTCAGACAGGGATTCAGTTTTTGCAGTAACAAGATCAGGCTACCAAGAAGGAGATTTGGTTGATTATAATGCTGAAAGTGTAAAACTAAATGGTGCATTGCACTTTAAGTTAAATCCAGAAACTGAAGTGATTTTAGCTGGCTTTTATGGCAAGGCATCCACTATGATTACAACAAATGATAGAATTGCTTTACGCGATTTTGAAATCTCACAGTATAAAGCCGAAATCAAAGGCAAAAACTTTACGGTAAGAGGATATACTGTAGGCCAAAATTCAGGAGACTCTTTTAATGTAGGTCTATTAGGAGAAACTTTGGTTCAAACTGCCAAACCAGACGATGTTTGGTTTAATCAATTTGAGAACCTCTGGAAGTTTGGTGGACTGAGAGTGGCCGGACGTGGAGATGGGGTGAGGCTAATTACTAATAGTGGTGCACCCGGCAACCAATACGATAATCGTTATGTCCCCGGAACTGCCGTTTTCGACTCACTCAGAACAGCAATCATCACATCTCAAGAACCCAGTTTTGGTGCAGCCATTTATGATAGATCAAAAGCTTATTATGGAGATGCTGAATACAAAATCAACAAATGGGATGACTTTTTTGAAAGTTTAATCGTAGGTGCGAATGTTAGACAATACGATCCTGAATCTAACGGTACTATATTCGCTGATAGTCCAGAAAATGACATTACGAATTATGAATATGGTTTCTATACCGAGGCAAGCAAGAAAATAAACGAAAAGGTAGAGCTATCTGCTTCGGTAAGACTAGACAAAAATGAGAATTTCGATTTCGTTTCAAGCCAAAGATTCTCCTATGTAAGGGAGTTCAAGAAGAATAACTTTTTCAGAGCTTCACTACAACGTGGTGTTCGATTACCCAATATACAAGAGCAGTTTTTGGACCAGAACTTAGGAGATACACGCTTAATAGGCGGTTTACGACAAGTCGTTGACCCTTATGACTTACCTAACAATGCTATATTTCAGCGGTCGATTGAGGAATTTAATCAAGCCGTAGCAGACGACGTGAATGATAAATTAGTCCTTAATGAGAATATCATTGACGAAAGCTTCTTTCAAATAGATCTTCCGGCGATCAGGCGGGATAATCAAGATATTATAGAACGTGGAATAGTAGATGCAAGTCGATTTAATGGCATTAAACCTGAACGCATAACGAGTTTTGAAATCGGCTATAGGAGTCTTGTAGAAGACAAACGCGTCTTCGAAATCATCTATTACAGAAACTACTATAACAATTTCATAGGCAATACGAGAGTGGTTAAACCTAGAACCAGCCCGAGTACTGATTTAACCTTGGCAACCGAACAAGCTAATAACCCTGGTCAGAGTGAACTTTTCTTTATCACTGATAACTCCGATGGCCTGATCGTAACTGAAGGTTTAGAAATGATGTATGATGTAACGAGCGATGGAGGAACCAATTTTGGGGTAAACGTTACTTACGCAAATATTGGTCAAGATTCTGATGATCCACTAACCCCTAATTTTAACACCCCTCCTTTCAAATTAAACTTTACAGTTGGCCATAGAAAACTCGGTAGACACCTTGCCGCGCAATTATCATGGCGATTTAGATCAGAATTTGAATGGGAAAGCGCATTTGTCGACGGAACAATTCCAGACTACCACACCTTAGACTTTCAAATCACTTATAAGATCCCGACAATCAAATCTGCAATTCGTATTGGAGGAAATAATGTCTTGAACCGAGAACAATTCAACAACTTTGGTGGTGCCGAGATTAGTTCATACTACTACATCTCCTTTACTTTCGATAACCTTTAATTTTGCCTTTCAGGAATCCAAGTCGGTTCGCTGTGAACGTCATTTCCTGAAGTGATTTTTGTGAATTTACCGTCGGCAATATCAATAGTATATATCTGATCCCCATCGTTTTCAGTTATACCATGGAATGCTAATTTTTTACCACTCAAAGACCATGAAACTTCTGTTTCCGCATAGGGTGTATTGGAAATTTGTGCTAGACCTGAACCATCTGCATTTATGATATAAATATCTGGCTTACTGTTGGCCTTATCCTCGCGCATTGTAAAGGCAATTTGATCGCTCTTGGGAGACCAACTGCTAAACTTCTCTATACTTGTATTATCTGTTAATTGCTTAATCATCAGACTATTCAAATCCATCACATAAAGCTCGTAAGTACCTGTGTTATTAGAAACATAAGCCATTTTACTGCCGTCTGGTGCTATGGAGAATGGTCCGTTTAAGCCTACGCCAATCGTAAGCTGTCTTCTGTTCTTTCCATCTATATTAGACCACCAAATATGCCTACTTCCGCTTTTCAAACGTGTATAGAATAACTTTTTACCATTAGGGCCCAACTTAGGAGTTGAAAAACCATAATTCTTAAAATATTTAACCTGCTTTGTGCCTGTATCGAAAGACTTCATCAAAACTTGATCATTCCCTTCTTGGTGATAAAAAGTCATCTTTTGTAAGCCTGCATTCCATTGAGGGTTCCACTCCGCTCCTGCTCCATCAAGTAATTCTCGTTCCCATTTACCAAGTATATCAGATTGATAGAGTCCACGTTCATCATTCTGATTTTTAACATAAACCAATACCTCGGAACCCACGAATTCTTGTTCTTTAGAGCAAGAAACAATGAAAAGAGCAATCAATAATCCGGTCAAAAAACGCATCTAACAAGTTATATTTTCTGAGAAGATCTTAAGTTAGTAACGTTATGAACTATAGCCTCAATAGAAGGTTAAATTATTGTAGAACCAAAACAACTAATTACATGTTGGTACATAAAAGATAAGCTATGTCAGTTTCTATTAAATCAATCGAGCAGTTAAATTTCCCTTGGAAAACACAAGATCCATTTTTGTTTTGCGCGTTTCATAACGATCATTACCCAAAAGGAAATGGACAGTTAGGACCAGCAACAGGCTTATCGGGTAGACAGTTGGGTAGCGACTTTAGTGGAAAAGATGGTTGGAGCATGTATCATGGACAAGATGTACCAGGTTTTCCTGCTCACCCACACAAAGGTTTTGAAACCATTACCATCGCCGAAAAAGGATTAGTTGATCACTCTGATTCACTAGGTGCAGCAGGAAGGTTTGGAAATGGAGATGTACAGTGGATGACAGCAGGAGGCGGAGTTCAACATGCTGAAATGTTTCCCTTACTCGACGAAGAAAATGAGAATACACTACTTCTATTTCAAATCTGGCTGAACTTACCACAAGTCAATAAAAATGTGCCAGCTCATTTTGCCATGCTTTGGAATGAAGATATTCCAATAAAAGAAATCATAGATTCAAATAACAAATCAACTAAGATCAAGGTGATCAGTGGTACAATTGGAGGCACAACATCCTTGAGTCCAGCACCTGATTCATTTGCCGCAAATACTGGTAACGAGATTGCTATTTGGCTGATTGAAATGGACCCTGGCGCAAAATTGGAAATACCGACCGCTTCCAATGAAGCGAACCGAAGTTTATATATGTACGAAGGTTTTGATGTGTTGATAGATGACACCAAAATGGTGAAAGGACAAATGGCAAAGCTAAATGCAGACGTTCAAACGAATATTTCAAATGGTGATCAGAAAACTAGATTTTTGTTTTTACAAGGTAAGCCTATTGGAGAACCTGTGGCACAATACGGGCCTTTCGTTATGAATACGAACAGTGAAATTCAAGAAGCCGTTGGACAATTTCAAAGAACTGAATTTGGGGGTTGGCCATGGCCGTCATCGGCTCATACGCACGATCCAAAGAGAGGTAGATTTGCCTTACATGCAGATGGAAAAGAAGAGGTTAAGTAGTATAAAGAGTGGTTTTAGTTAGGGCAATGAAAAATCGTCACCCTTTTTTTCTAACGTGAGTCAAATGGGATACAACTTATTTTATGCAATTGAGTAAAACTTATAATGAAAGAAAGTCATAGAAAAATTGAAATGCCTATTCCTAAATGGCAATTGGGCATCTTATTAATCGTCAGTGGCATCTTGCTATCGCTTGGCACTTTTTTCGAGGCAATCCTAAGTGACTTTAACTTACTATTTCTTATTTGTGGGGCAGTATTATTTGTAACGGCTTTTATTATCACAGGATTAGATATTGCTGCAAGGCCAATTACTCATAGGTGGCTTGTGTTTATGATAACCTTACCAGTTATTGCGCCTTTTGTTTATTTCATCTTTAGAGATCGACTAAAACCAGTTGAACCAGAAGTTATTTAAATCTCAACATCCTCTACGTATTAATTACTTTACGTGTTCTGCCATTCTTTGATGCACAAAAAAACCATTGTGCGACAAGGCGGAACCTCGCTACACAATGGCATAAATATCTTCTTGGGTTTATACTATTTCTGAGCTCTCCAAGCCACTTGCTTAGCAGTCTCTCCAACCGTAACAATTAATCGGGTTGGCCCAGGTACAAGTACAATTTTAACCTCTTGATCAGGGAAGTCATCCACCTCTACCGGTACACCTTCTCCATATTCAATATCATAGCTATATCTTCCTTTGCTATCTCTTTGGTTACGGATGTAATTCTTCGCGAAATAAGCACTAGGAAGTAAAACATCATTGTCTGGACAAAACTCGTCATGAACATCGGCAATAGCCTCTTCCAATTCCTGACCAAACTCTTCTAAGAAAGCATCTTCTAAATCATGAAGTTCTTCTTCCAAATCATCATATCGCTCGTCGCTATAGTCTAGCTCATCCAACTCATTAATCTTGTCAGCGATTAAAGCAAAATCAACGTTCAATTTATCTATGTCCATCTATCTGGGTATTTGGCACAAAGAACTTTAGTTCAGATAAAACATACAAGCTAAATCGGCAAAACGTATTTTATTTTTGACAAAAGACAGATTTACTTTTGCTGCTACTCATTGCGACTTATTTTTGCCTCTAAGATTTAAATTCATTTTGATCATACTACTTTCATTTCGTTTTTATTGAAATGAAAGAATCCTCAAATTGAGCTAACAAAGAACCTCATGATTGATCCAGCAATACAACAGAAAATTGATTTGTGGCTAAATGGCCCAGTCGATGAAGAAAGTAAAAGGCAAATACAGTTAATGCCGGAAACTGAGCTTATCGATTCGTTTTATAAAGACCTTGAATTTGGTACTGGTGGCTTGAGGGGAATTATGGGGCCTGGCTCAAATAGAATTAATAAGTATACTATTGGAATGGCTACTCAAGGTTTAGCCAATTACCTCCTCCAATGTTTCCCTAGTGAAGAAATAAAAGTTGCGATTGCCTACGATAGCCGAAACAATAGTAAGTTTTTTGCAGAAACTACTGCCGCTGTGTTCTCGGCCAATGGTATTTACGTTTACCTTTTTGAAGATTTGAGACCAACTCCAGAGCTTTCATTTGCAATTCGTACGCTCGGATGTAAAAGTGGTGTAGTCTTAACCGCTTCGCACAATCCAAAGGAGTACAATGGATACAAAGCTTATTGGGACGACGGCGGACAAGTAATAGCGCCACATGATAAAAACATAATTAAGGAAGTTCAAGCTATTGACGGTTTCTCATCTGTGAAATTCCAAAAAGATGATAGCAAAATAGAAATCATCGGCAAAGAAGTTGATGAGCAATACGTGAAGGCCGTTCTTGACCTTACACTAGCCGAAGATGTAATTAAGCGTCAATCAGATCTAAAAATCGTTTTCTCCCCTATTCACGGAACCTCTATCACCTTAGTACCAGAAGTTCTATCTAGAAAAGGATTCAATAATGTGACTATCGTTGAAGAGCAAGCGACACCAGACGGCAATTTCCCAACAGTGGTTTATCCTAACCCAGAGGAAAAAGAGGCGATGTCAATGGCCTTGAAAAAAGCAAAAGCAATTGATGCCGATTTAGTGATGGCCACCGACCCAGATGCAGACCGAGTAGGCATAGCCGCTAAAAACGCTCAAGGTGAGTTTGAATTAATTAACGGAAACCAAGCGGCTTCTCTGTTGATCTACTACCTGCTCGTAAAATGGCAAGAGAACAAAAAGATTGACGGTAATCAGATGATTATCAAGACCATAGTTACTTCTGATATATTGGACAGCATTGCCGCAGACTTCAAAGTAGATTGCCCAAGTACATTGACTGGTTTTAAATTTATAGCTGCACTGATAAAGGAACTGGAAGGTAAAAAAGAATTTATCGGTGGTGGTGAAGAAAGTTACGGCTATATGATTAGTGACTTTGTTAGAGACAAAGATGCCGTAGCTTCTTGTGCTATGTTGGCTGAAATGTCTGCATGGGCAAAAGATCAAGGACTTCCAGTGTTTGATCTCTTGGCCGAAATCTATACCAAATATGGCTTTTACTTAGAGACTTTAATTTCCATGACGAAAAAGGGTAAAGATGGTGCGGAAGAAATTCAAAACATGATGTCTCAGTTCAGGTCTAACCCACCTCAATTGATTGCAGGGAGCAAAGTTTCTAGAATTTGCGATTACGCGGCATCAACGGAAAAGAATTTAGAAACTGGCGAGACAATTGCTATAGACTTACCAAAGTCGAATGTATTACAGTTTTTTCTAGCCGATGGCTCTAAAATCTCCGCTCGACCATCTGGTACTGAACCTAAGATTAAATTCTATATCAGTGTAAATGAACCTTTGGAATCAAAAGAAGCTTATGATGAAACTAAAGCGAGCCTTGAAACCAAAATTGAGGCAATTAAATCTGATCTACAATTATGAATGTAAGCACACAAGCACTTCACGATCTATATGAACGAGACTTAGACCTTGTTCTGGCAGAGTTAAAGAATTACCAAAAAGAAGAAAATCTTTGGCGCGTTAATGGCGATGTTATCAATTCTGGTGGAAACCTAATCCTTCACATTTGTGGTAACCTGAGACATTTTATCGGTTCCATGCTCGGTGGCTCTGGGTATATTAGACAGCGGGATGATGAATTTAATTTAAAGGACGTTAAGAAGTCTGAAATGGTAAATGAGATCAAAGCGACTAAGAAAATTGTTCTTGAAACACTTTCTAACCTTACAGACACACAACTTGAGGACAACTTCCCTGTGAATGTTTTTGGTAAAGAAATGACAACGAGTTACTTCATACATCACCTCTATGGCCATCTTAATTATCACTTGGGTCAACTTAACTATCACAGAAGGCTACTAGACAGCTAATGACCAGTTTCAAAGAGGACGTATCTCTAAAACCATATAATACCTTTGGCATAGAAGCCAAAGCCAAGCGCTTTATCGCATTTCATACCGTAACCAAACTTCAAAGTGCTTTAGCAGAACAAGGGTCGGATGCTTTATTGGTACTCGGTGGTGGAAGTAACGTACTCCTGACGCAAGATTTTCAAGGGCTTGTGCTTAAAAATGAACTCAAAGGCATTGAGGTCGTCGAAGAAAATGAAGAGCATATTTTCGTAAAAGTAGCTGCCGGCGAAAACTGGCATGAATTCGTACTACACTGTATTAGTCAACAATGGGCTGGAGTGGAAAACCTTTCATTAATTCCCGGTACAGTTGGGGCGGCACCTATGCAAAATATTGGTGCTTATGGAGTGGAAATACGTCAGGTATTTGAATCTCTTGAAGCTCTTGAAATTGCTACTGGAGTGTTGAAAACATTCAATAATAAGGAATGTGAATTTGGCTATCGCGAAAGCGTATTCAAAAAGGCTCTGAAAGGAAAATTTATCATTACTTCCGTTGTCTTTAAGCTTAATAAAGAAGCAAGTTTTAATACTTCTTATGGCGCCATTCAAACAACACTAGATGAATTGGGTGTGACTGAAATCTCCATCAAAGCGATCAGTGATGCTGTAATTCATATCAGACAAAGTAAACTTCCAGACCCAGCAGAAATCGGAAATGCTGGTAGCTTTTTCAAAAACCCAGAAATAGATAAAATAGACTATGAAGGCTTAAAAGCTACTTTTCTCAATATTCCTAGCTATGCCCTACCGTCGGGTATGGTTAAGATACCGGCGGCCTGGCTAATCGAACAAGCCGGTTGGAAGGGTAAAACTTTCGGTGAAATTGGAGTTCATAAAAACCAGCCATTAGTTCTAGTTAATTATGGTAATGGAAAAGGTCTGGATTTAAAAGACCTTGCTTTTAAAATACAGCAGTCCGTGAGCGACAAATTTGGCATTTTACTCACTCCAGAAGTAAACATTATTTGAGATGGATAAGTCTAAGTTGATCGACTTTGCACTTGAAGAAGCACGAAAAGGTAGAGATTTTGGAGAGATTAGAAAGGAATTAGCCCAACTCGGATTAGAAGAAAAAGAAATTAGCGAGGTCCTTAGATACGTAGATAATCATTTGTTGAATAAAGCGCTCGACGGAAGCTATAAGAGCCATAGGAGAGAATATTTCTTAGTAGGCTGTTTTCTTTTAATTATTGGAATAGGTATCACGCTAGGTACTTACTTTGGACTCATCAGTATGGGTAATAACTATTTAGTTTCATACGGACCAATAGCTGCTGGACTCGGTTTAATAGTTTCAAATAGATCAAATCGTTAAGTTTTTACTTAACTTCCGCACTTTCTAAAACTAATGGCTAAGCGTACCCCTGCACTCGGATTTATACTTTTTACCGTATTACTTGATGTAATTGGCTTGGGTATTATTATACCTATCATTCCAGATCTTCTAATGAATGATTTGGGTGTTCCTAGTACTGGAGAAGCTTCGCGAATCGGAGGTTTCTTGATATCAATTTATGCTATCGTACAGTTTTTCTTTGCTCCAATCTTAGGAGGCTTGAGTGATCAATACGGAAGACGTCCTGTTATACTAATTGCTCTATTCGGCCTTGCTGTGGATTATTTAGTGGTTGCCCTAGCACCAACACTTTGGTGGTTATTTTTAGCAAGAATAGTTGCGGGAGTATGTGGAGCAAGCTTTAGTTCAGCATCAGCATATGTAGCAGATATAAGCGCACCGGAAGATCGCCCTAAGAACTTTGGCATGATTGGAGCCGCTTTTGGACTTGGTTTTATCCTAGGCCCAGTTGTTGGCGGCGTACTTGGTGAAATTGATACCAGATTACCCTTTTACGTAGCCGCTGGAATAACTGGTTTAAACTTTATATACGGGCTCTTCATTCTTCCTGAATCTTTGAGTTTAGAGAATCGACGTAAGTTTGAGTGGAAAAGAGCTAACCCTATTGGTTCATTTAAAAGCCTGAAAAAGTACCCATCACTAAAAACTCTTTTTATAGCCTTCTTTATTATATACGTTTCTAGTCATGCTGTACAGAGTAATTGGTCATACTTTGGGAAGGAAATTTTCAATTGGGGCAAATTCGATATTGGTTTTTCACTAGCCATAGTGGGCTTTTTCGTTGCTATTGTACAAGCAACCCTTATTGGTCGAGCTGTCAAAAGGTTTGGACAGAACAAGACCATTTATATTGGGCTTGCCTTTAACCTTATAGGTTTTATTCTTTTTGCTATGACAACCCAGGAATGGATGATTTATTCTTTCCTAGCTGTATATGTCATGGGAGGTCTTGCAGGACCAACATTGCAGGGCATTATGTCATCTCAGGTACCTGCTAATGAACAAGGAGAGTTTATGGGCGCGATTACTAGTTTACAAAACCTTGCTAACATCTTCGGTCCTTTAATTATGACTGGTACCTTTTTCTACTTCACTTCAAAATCTGAAATCTACTTCCCTGGTGCCGCTTTTGCGCTCGCAGCGGTCTTTTCAATCGTTAGCGGTACTATCATCTACAAAACAATTTCCAAAAGGCAAGATTCGCTATCTTCATCATGAGGATCAATTGATTGAACGCGGATTTGAAACTTAATATTACTAACGAAACTAACCCTCTAGGCACTGTCATTCTTGGAATTGCTGACGATATGGGGCCTGAATTGGATATCAATCCAGTAAGCAAATTCCATATTGAAAACGGCACCTACCCTACTGAACCTGCCATTAAAGCTGAACTCTTAACGGTTGAAAAAGCCTTGATCGCTGAAGGCATACAAGTCTACCGTCCAGAAAACCTGCCGGGTACTGAACAAATATTTACGCGTGATATTGGCTTTGTAATTGACGACAAATTCGTGGTGGCCAATATGAAGGAGCCTGTAAGACAAAAGGAATTTCAAGGGATAGAACACATTCTTAAAACCGTCAATCCAGACTGTATACTAAAGTTACCATCCAATGTATCCATTGAAGGCGGGGACGTGGTTCTTCACAATGATTACGTCTTTGTTGGTATTAGTAATAGAACAAATATGGAGGGTTTTGAATTTCTGAAATCTGCCTTTCCCCATAAGAAAGTCCATCCTTTTAAGCTTGTCGTTACTGATGATCCAAAAACCAACATTCTTCATTTAGATTGTGCCTTCCAACCTGTAGGTACAAACAGCGCTATCATATATGCTGAAGGTTTTATTCAAAGACCTGATATTTTATATGACTTATTTGGAACGAGTGGGCTTATCCATGTTAACCAAGAAGAAAAACAACGGATGTTTCCAAACATATTCTCAATAGCACCCAACCTAGTGTTAATTGAAGAGAATTTTTACGAACTGATCGATCCGCTAGAAAAGCGAGGTATAAAAACTATCAAAGTAAAATACCTTGAAACTTCAAAACTCAGTGGTCTCCTTAGGTGTTCAACCCTACCTCTTTTTAGACAGCCTAGTGTTGTTTAATCGTCTTTTTTCTCCTTTATCCGTACCTTGACTATCGTTAGGCTAGAAATGGATATTAAAATAGACATATGGATCATTTTGTTTATAGCAGCTTCTGCTCAAGGCATATTTCTATCGTTTATGCTTTTTATTCGGGCTAGTAAACTAAAAAAGGCTAAAGAAAGCCATTATATATTGGCAACGCTCATGTTGCTTTTTACCGTTACTCTGATTTACTACCTTACTTTTTGGACAGGGATTAACTCACAACTAAGTCCATATTTAAGAGTTATTCTAAGGTTCACTTTGCTCTTTGGGCCTCTTTTTTACGCTTATACGTTTAAGCAGCTTTTTCAGCACTTTCCAAAGCGTATTTGGCTCCATACCAGTCCGTTTATCTTAATCAACATATGGTTGATTATAATGCCTATACTTGCCCCAAATCTCATAAACCATAGTTTATTCAATGCATTTATGAGTGTCCACTTATTGGTATACGCAAGCTATTGTGTCGTTTTGACCAGTAGGAATAATCAGATAAAAGGGCTTTTCAATGCCGCTATCTCATTTCTTGCTTACGCCCTATGTCTATTAACCTATTACGTTTTAGCATGGTCTCAAATATTAAAGTTACAGCATGATTATATTGTCTCTCTAGGCATGACGCTCTTCATTTACTTGATAGGTTACCATGGGTTTAAAATGCCAATTGAAGGCCAAATGGTAAAAGATGAAAAGTATCAAAATTCGATGCTTAGTAATCAATCGCTACAACATATAATGGAGCGATTGAATTCGATATTAATTGATGAAAAGTTGTTCACTAAAGGCAACCTAAAACTCACTGATCTTTCTGTAAAGCTTGGAGTTTCTTCTCACGACATTTCTCAAGCCATCAATGTTATGGCTGAAAAAAGATTCTCAGACTACATTAATTCCTTCCGCGTACAAGAAGCGATCGAATTGATGCAATCGGATTTCTACAAGAACGAAAAGCTAATTGCCGTTGCGTTAGATTCAGGGTTTAATAACAAAACCTCCTTCCTAAACGCCTTCAAAAAACAAACTGGTAAAACACCTTCGGACTTTCGGAAAGAAATGTATTCCAAAGCATCATAATTAATTCAATTATAGAGCATAAAAAAAGGCAATCTATTGAGATTGCCTTTTTTCGAATATTCTTGAAAGCTTATTTCTTATTTCCGTTTTCGTCTACAAAATAGAGCTCTACTCTTCTGTTAAATGCTCTACCCTTTTGGGTTCTATTTGAAGCGATCGGTAAGTCTTCACTAAATGTTTTTACAACAAGCTGATCTTTATTTACACCTTTATTAACTAAGTAATTATAGACCATAGTATATCGTCTTTGACCGAGTGCCACATTATAAGGGTCAGTTCCATAGGCATCAGTATGACCACCTACCATAATTCTCAAGTCAGTGCGTCTTTTTAATAAATCGGCCGCATCATTTAGCCTCTCAAAGTATTCCTCTTTGATATTTTGCTTATCAAAGTCAAAATATACTATAGGTAACTCAATAACTTCTTCCGCAGGCACAATTGGAGAAACTGCCTCAACTTGCTCAGCAACAACTTTTTCAACTTCTTCAACTACCGCAATGACTTCTTCTTTAACAATTTCTGCCTTTTCTTCTGCTACTATTACAGGCTGTGATTCTACTTCAGCTTCCTCAATTATAACACCTTCAGTGGAAGGCGGATCTACAGGAATATTGGTTGGATCGAGATCAAAACTATTTATCATTTTCACATAAATCTCTTTCTCGTTCTTATTACAATCTCCTATAAAAAAGTCTTGCTCAATATCGAATTCATCGCGAAAAAGCACTCTAATGGTATGTTCTTTTTCGTAAAGCACCTCTCCATCTCTTTCTACTCTTAAGGTAAAATCATTCTCTATGGGCATATTCATAGAATACACACCATACTCATTGGTTTGCGCAGTAAATTCATCTTCTTTACCTACCACAGAGATTTTAGCATTGGCAATAGGTGTTGTATTATCACAACCTAACAGCTTACCTTGTACTTGCGACTCATTGAACATAATTACGCGATAGATGTCGTTTTCTCCGTACCCTTCCGGGCGGCTTGATGAGAAATATGCATTCTTACCATATAGCGTAAAAAAGGTGTCATCTGTTGGTAAATTTATAGGAGCTCCCAAGTTTTGAGGCTTCGAAAAAATACCAGACGCCGTATCGAGTTTTGTACTAAAAATATCATAACCGCCCATAGAATCATGACCTCGTGAAGCGAAGTATAGTGTTCCATCTTCGGCTACAAATGGCGCATCTTCATTCAACGGTGTGTTCAGTTCCTTAATGGCATACGGCTTTGACCACTTACCACCATCGACTTTATGAACGATATATAAGTCTGAATTTTCATTGTTATTTTGAAAATCAGAAGCATATATAATAGAATTCCCCTTGTTATAAATAAATGCATGTGCCTCCCACTTAGACGTATTGATGGGAAGTTTTTCACGCTCACCCCAAATACCGTCTGCCCCTAGCTTAGACATGTAGAGATCATCTTCCCTGAAAGTTATCAGTGTACTGTCATTGTCTAACAGTTGAACTGGTGCGTCGAAAGTGTCATCAGAAGCATAGCCTTCCAAAGGACTATCCTTTTCCCAATTATCAGTTTCATCCATTTCAGCAGTCATTACCTGCTCATAGAAAATACCGTCATCTGATACTTCACCAAGTCCTTGGCGTCTGGCTGTAAAGAATATACCACGTTGATCAGCTGTTACTACTTGGCTGTATTCTTGGCCTTTGGTATTCACATTAGGGCCCAAATTTTTAACAATTATCTCTTTAGGATCTGCCAATAAAGTTCTTGCATTTTGAATATTATTAAATATTCTGAAATATTCAGGCTTGGCATAGTCGGCTAAGTCATTTTGTTTCACACGACGAATTACGCGTTCGGCATCTTCCACCTGACCGCCAAAAAGGTAGGCTTCAGCATAGGTTACCCAGAAAATAGGGTCTTCTTCTGCAATAGGTAATGCTTCTTGGAACAGTGCATATGATTTTTCGAATCGATATCGCTTTGAATGACATATAGCAGCGAGCCACCGTGCCTCGTAGTTCTTCTTCTTTTTCTTAATTATCGGCTCTAAGTAGCCTAAAGCCACTTCCCAATCTTTTTCTTCCATGGCACCATATACCTTATTCAAGTTTTGAGCATGTACCGAAATAGCGCATATGATAAACAAGGCCACAATAAAAAATGCAGATCTTTTCATTACTGATTTAGTTAAGTAATTAGTGATTTAAACCCAATAAAGGGTTAAGCAAAAAATGATTTGATGGTTAATTCGTGTTGAAGGCGTATAACGGATATACAGTGGAAAGATAAGAATAAATCTTTTATGGTGCTTACCCTTTAATTGAAATGTAAGATTTTGTCTTCATCAAACGTTAGAAATACCGTTTCTTCATTAGCTTTCAATTTGTTCTTTGAGTAGAAGTGAATTGTTTCTCCATTGGTTGAATTTATGGCTTCATTGAAATACTGGTGGCCTAAAAACACCGATTTGGAAACTACTACCCCTATGCCTTGATCCGGTTCATTGATTCGACAATCTTCTGCTCTGATGTATGATATCTTTTCTCTGTTAACATCAGAAATAGCATTGACTCTACCGAAAAAACCAGCTATTTCAAGGTTTATAGGTGCGTTATAGATATTCTGAACCGCATCAATTTGAATCAAACTTCCCTCCGATAAAAACGCCATTCGGTCGGCTATCCACATGGCATCGCGGGTATCATGTGTAACGAAAATAAGGCTTAGAGCTTCTGATTTGATAATATCGACAAGCTCAATTAATAAATTCTCCTTGGTTAATGGATCTAAATTGCTAAATGGTTCATCCATCAATAAAAGCTTCGGTTCTTCTGCTAAGACACTGGCAATTGATAGTCGTTGAAGTTGGCCGCCCGATAGCTCATTGGGTTTTCTTTTGGCCAATTCTCCTATTCCACATAATTGAAGCAATTCAGCCGTTCTCTCTTCTTGAAATTGTTTATCGAATTGAAGTAATACATACTTGACGTTCTCTTCGACCGTCATATTGGGCTTTAACTGGAAATCCTGAAAAACGATTTTTATATCTGAGTGTCCAGCAATGAGTTGTTCATCGGGATTTTCAAGTTCTTCCCCACTGAAACTGACATGACCACTGTCGGGTTTCATCAAACCAGCTATCATTTGCAGTATGGTACTTTTACCTGAACCACTTTTACCTATAAGCGCCAGCACCTGATTTTCACCCAATGAAAAGGAAACATCATTTACGGCTCCTAAATCTTCACCTGAATAAGTTTTTGAAATGTTTACAACTTCCAACATGGCAAGCAATTAACAAAAAAAGGCTACCATTATAAGCAGCCTTCCTTTTTATTGTTTGAATATTTTATGAGTCATTTAGGAATGCACGGGGCATATAATACACAGTCGATTACTAAATAGGGATCAAGGCATTCGTAGGAACATGCACCTGTAGGAATTCCGGCAAATATTATCTCAGTACCATCGTCACAATTATTAAGGTAACCTGCCGAACCAATCCACTCACCATCACAATCGGGTAAACCAGCAACACCAAGAACAGAAGAAACCATCATTCGAAAAGCTCCTATTAGCTCCTCTTCACTTTTAAAATCTGCATTTAAGTAATCTGATGCAAAACGCCTGATATACTTGATTTTCTCAGGTGTTAATTCACTACTACCAAAACCTAGTATCTGTTTTATGGCAAGGACATAATTCTTTGTTGATTGTTCCTTCACATCAGCACTTGCATCTTTCACAGCCTCTTTCATATGAATGATGACTTTGTCTTCATTCTGGCTATTCGCATGATAGATATTCGTATTTATAAGTTCTGCATTGGAGTAATCAGCTCCACTAAATGACATAACAACACCTAGCAAGGCAAGTGTCTTTATGATTATTGATAATTTCATGAATTTAATATACTACTAATATTTCATTAACAGTCATTAAATCATGAATAATCCTATTTACTATAGCTTATTCTATAGATACAATGATTGATATCGTCTGAAACTAAAATTGACCCGTCAGGCATTTCCATCACATCCACGGGCTTACCCCAGCCTTTATTCGTTGGTTTATCTAGCCAACCATCTGCAAAAACCTCGCTTTTAACAACCTTATCTCCTTCTATTTGGACAAACCTTAACTGGTAACCAATATGACCGGCTTCCGCACTTCTATCCCATGAGCCGTGCTGGGCAACAATTAAGTTGTTTTTATATTTAGCGGGAAACATATCGCCTTGGTAGAATCGAAGACCAAGTGGCGCTGAATGTGCTTCATACTTATACGCTGGCTCAACAAACTCGTCTCTTGATCGCTGATCTCCAAAATCAGGATCAGCCACATCGCCTTGATGCCAGAATGGGAAACCAAAATGATCTCCTTGGGCATTTACGTGATTTAACTCACAGGCAGGTACATTATCACCTAGTCTATCTCTACCATTATCATTAAACCACATATCTCCGGATTCTGGGTGCCAAGCAAAACCAACGGTATTTCTAACGCCTTTCACATATACTTCCATATCCGAACCATCAGGGTTCATTCTTGTAATTGAAGCGTATACCTCATTGTCGCTTTCTTTATCACATACATTACAAGGAGCACCAACCGGAACATATAACTTACCATCAGGTCCGAAAGCAATGAATTTCCATCCATGATGTCCATCAGTTGGGTACTGATCGTAAATTACTTCTGAAACTGGGCTTTCAAGGTTATCCATAATGTTAGCAAACCGATGAATTCTATTGACTTCTGCTACATAAAGGTCGCCATCTCTGAAAACCACACCATTTGGCATATTCAATCCAGTAGCGATGGTATCCACTTTATCAGCCACCATATCTCCATCCGTATCAGTTAGCGCGTACACATTTCTTCTGCGTCTATTACCAACAAAAACAGTTTTACCATCCTCAGTTCTCGCTAGAGATCGGGCATCGACTACATTGGGTGCGTAAATTGATATTTTGAAACCTTCTGGCAGGTTAATTTTTGTAAGCAACGAGTCGTATTCTGGAAAGGTAACTGCATCAATGGCCTTTTTTTGGCATGAGCTGCCAATGGCCATAAGTAAGATAAAAAGCGCGGGAATTGTATTTTTAAGCATGGTCAGATATTTAAAACGAAGGTATTAAAAAAAGCAAGAGAAGGTTTAATGCTATTTTATCAATGGTGCATGTTTGATTTGTTTGTGGGAAAGCTAATTTTGCGGCATGATTGCCATCAACAACCTTTCTTACCTCATCGGAGATCGTCCGCTTTACGAAAACGCTTCTCTGCACATTAAACCTCATGATAAGATTGGGCTTATTGGGCTAAACGGTAAAGGAAAATCTACCCTTTTGCACTTAATTATTGGCAACTATCAGGCAACTTCAGGAGAAATCACCAAAAGTAAAGACTGTACGATCGGATTCTTGAACCAGGATCTGCTTTCCTATCAGTCCGATGAAAATATTGTTAATGTTGCCATGCAAGCCTTTAGTAAGGCTAATGAGCTTCAATCAAAAATAGACAGTATCCTCAAGCAAATGGAAGTCAACTATGAAGAGCATTTAGTTGACAAACTAACGCAAGCTCAAGATCAGTTTGAAGCGCTGGGTGGCTATAGCTTACAATCTGAGGCCGAAGCGATACTTGAGGGAATTGGTTTTAGAACGGAAGACTTACAAAGACCTTTGCGAGAGTTTTCAGGAGGTTGGAGAATGCGTGTTATGCTTGCCAAGTTATTACTTGAAAAGCCTTCACTGCTGATGCTCGATGAGCCAACCAACCACCTTGACTTACCTTCAATTCAATGGATTGAAAACTACCTGAGAACATATGAAGGCGCAATTATTGTCGTTTCTCACGATAGAAAGTTCCTTGATAATGTGATTACCTCCACTGTTGAGGTAGCTCGTCAATCGCTTACGCAATACTCTGGTAATTATTCCTTTTACTTGAAAGAAAAGGCTCTAAGAGAAGAAATTCAAAAAGGTGCTTACGAGAACCAACAACAACAAATTAAGCAAACAGAGCGATTTGTAGAACGTTTTAGATCCAAAGCAACCAAAGCAAGACAGGTTCAATCTCGTGTGAAATCTCTTGAAAGAATGGACTTGATTGAAGATGTGGTTGACGAAAACGTGACCATGAATTTTCAGTTTGGCTTCAAGCAAAAGTCTGGTCGGTATATTATTGAATTGGATGATATATCAAAATCTTATGGCGACTTAGAAATACTCAAAAATACATCCGCAAAAATCGAACGTGGCGATAAGATTGTTCTTATCGGAGCCAATGGTAAGGGGAAATCTACCATGTTGAGGATTATAGCAGGAACAGAACCAATAGAAGGTGATCGTAAGGAAGGTTTCAACGTAATGACAGCCTTTTATGCCCAACATCAATTAGAAGCACTGAACCTTGAAAACGAGATTTTACAGGAGCTGCAACAGGCGGGTAGTAACAAGTCTGAAAGAGAATTAAGGGGAATATTGGGATGTTTCTTGTTTCAAAACGAAGATGTTTTCAAGAAAATCAAGGTTTTATCGGGTGGTGAAAAATCAAGGGTTGCCTTGTCTAAGACTTTGCTTTCTGAAGCGAACTTCTTGATGATGGATGAGCCAACAAATCACTTGGACTTTCTATCTGTAAACATCCTTACGCAGGCTTTACAACAATACGAAGGCACTTTTGTCATTGTTTCTCACGATAGACACTTCGTATCTCAGATAGCCACCAAAGTGTGGTATATAGAAGATGGTCAGTTAAAAGAATATCCCGGTACATACGACGAATATGCACACTGGCAAGCCAAGAGGGAGAAAGAAGCTGCCGCAGCCGAGGCCAAAAAACCTAAGACTGAAACCAAACTAAAAACAAAACAACCAAAGCCCCGGAACAACGAGGAAGAGCAGCATCTGAAAAAGCTTAAAAAGGAGCTTAGCAGTATTGAAGACCAAATTGAGGGGCTTGAGCAGCAAATTAAATCCATAGAAACAGAGTTGAGCGACCAAGCTGTTTTCAGTAACCCAGACTTACTTGCCGAGAAGAGTCAATCTCACCAAATGCTTAAAGACAAAGCCACTGCATTAAATACCGATTGGGAAAACCTAGCGGAGCAAATCGATGCTTTGGAAGCTTAAAATCACTCCTCTTTCTTATTCAAGAAGTAATTAATTGAAAGACCAAAACCGAAGGCAGAAGATGGTGAACTTGCGGCCAAGCCTCCGTTCAGGAAGAACTGTCTATAATTAAAATCGGCACTAAGACCCAGTTTAGGGTTTAGTCTGTAGTTAACACTAAAACCAGACACACCACTGAAATTAGTCCTATTGAGCAATTCACTTTCACTTGGGTTTGCTTTACGGGTTTCAAGGAAATTAAGGTCACCTTTTACTTTATAAGCCAAGAAATAGTCAATCCCCACACCCAGCTGGAATGAAAAATCGAATTTCCCGAGTGTAGCAATTTTATACCCCAGAGTAGATTGTATAAAAAGGCTTTGAATGGTATTTTCAATATTATAATCACCGATAAAGAATACATTTTCCGAATTAAAACCGAATGGGATATAAATAGGAAGCGAAGCACCATCTTCAACTGAATAAGCGTTCGATGAATTTCTAAACTTAAATTCTGAATAGCGTAAGCCTAAGTTCATGATAAGTCTCTTACTCACATCGAAAGATGCTCCAATACCTGCGCTAATTGCCCCTAGCGCTTCTCCTTCAGTATTATCAACCGTCGCATTTAAAAATGTAGCCGTATTGGCATCTCTCAATTCTGCCGTACCGGCAATATCAGATGATCCTAAGCCTGAAGAAATATTCAAAACATTGTTTCCAAACGATCCGCTCAAGCTTCGTTCTCTGTTGACGGCTAAAACTGACTGAACTTCCAATGCAGCCGCGTTCGAATTAATTATACTATCAGTATTCAAAGTTTTTTCTGTCGATGCTTGTAGTAAAATAGGTTCTGGAGATGCTACTAAAACATCTAATTCTGGATTTTTGACATCCCCTCCTTTCTCCTCGGCAGAAACTACTATTCGAGAAGCTTCTGCTTCTTTAGTAATTAAATTCTTATTTCTAATAAGATCTATTTTCGATTTAACCTTCTCATTATTAGCTTCTTGAGACTTATCAACTACACTCGCCACTAAGGTGCTGTTTTGAAGTGGGTCTTTCACACCCGAAAGATTGCGCTTATTATCAGCATCACTTGAAGACACTTTATAAGTAGAATCTCCACCTGCTTTTAGGCTATTTGCCGCTGTAAAATCCTTGTCTAAGTTATTCTCCCTATTTGTACTATCGTTTTTTAATGTGTTTAATTCATTATTCTCTTTTTTAAGCTTTTCATTATCTGCTGTGAATTCCTTTTGTGCAGATTCACTTTTATCGGAGAAAAATCCATCACTAAGTAAAAACCCAAAAGTAGTAGCCAAGATTAACCCAGCTGCTACACCATAAGTTTGCCACATAAAGAAGATACCTTTCTTCTTTTTGGGTGTGATGGCAGATGCTATACCTGCCCAGACTTTTTCAGATGGCTGAAATTCAACATCATCGAAAACATCTTTCATATCATTTTCAAAACTGCTCATGACACTGACATATTAGATTGAACAACTTGATTAGCTTCTTCCAGCATGGCTTTTAATAAAGCACGAGCCCTAGCGTACTGAGATTTTGAAGTCCCTTCTGAAATTTCCAACTGCTGAGCTATTTCCTTATGTGGGTAACCTTCAATAGCAAAAAGGTTGAAGACTGTTCGACAGCCGATTGGTAACTTCTGAAGCATGGCCATTATCTCAGTAAAATGTAAGTGCGAAAGCACTAACTCTTTTTCTACATGTAGAGGCGTTTTTTCAATATCTAGCATTGGTTGTTCGTAAAGTTTTCTTCGGTTATGATTAATTGAAGTATTGATAACAATCCTTTTTAACCAGGTGAGAAATTGTGCTTCTTGTCTAAACGACTCTAGGCTTTTGAATATCTTTACAAATGCATCTTGTAGAATATCTTCGGCATCTTCTTGAGATTTTCCATAACGCATTGCCACTGGCATAAGCTTTGCAGCATAGCGATCATAGAGTTCTCGCTGTGCCTTGAGCTCACCTTTAATGCATTTATTAATTAATTCTATATCTTGAATCATTGACGCCAAAGACTCTCGCCTCCCTATTATTGACACAACAAAAAACCAAAAGGTTGTGAAGGCAAGTTTTATTAAAACAAACGGTTATAACTCATACTAAATTGACCAAAATTAAGCTGATTTTACTGGTTTTAGTCCTTTCTACCTTTAACTCATATGGCCAGAAAGAATTACGCTATCAGGATAGGGTTTATGAGCCTAGTATTAAGAGCGTTCAGCTTTACCCACAAGGCACCTCTATACAAGCAAGCCTCTCTCCCGCTGTTAAAGAGCTAAATCAAGGTGCCCAGTTAACGTTGGAGTTTGATGACCTTCGAGAGGACGCCGACTACTACTTCGTCTATTTTATCCATTGTAATGCCGACTGGACACCTTCTAAGATGAGGCCAACAATGTATCTAAAGGCTTTTAATGAATTTGAGATTATAAATTTTGAATTCAGCTCAGAGTCAAAAACTAATTACGTACACTACAGTTTTCCGATACCTACTCTAAAAGAAACCGGAAATTACCTGGCCGTTGTTTACCGCGATCGGAAAAAAGAAGATCTCATACTTTCTAAAAGGTTCTCTGTCTACAATAATCAAGTAGGCGTTGGTGGAAACATTGGTCGCTCATCTTCAGTAAGCAATAGACAAACCAATCAGCGTGTAGAAGTAACACTCAACTATGGTGATTTGAAAACTTTTGATCCTGCAAAAGACTTCACGGTTGTGGTAAGGCAAAACGAACGCCCTGACAACCTTAAAATTGGGCTTAACCCTACTTTTATCGATGAAAATGGCAAACTGATTCGGTATCAAAACTTAGGAAATGAAAATGACTTTCCTGCGGGCAATGAATTCCGCCTTTTCGATATAAGTACTGTAAATTCTTCAGGAAGAAACGTGGCTAAAATCGGGTTTAATGAAAATAAACCAGTGGCGCAATTGATGATCGATAAGGAAAGAGACCCTGCATTTTTTCAGTTTTTAGACCTAAATGGAAAGTACTATATCCGCGATTTGGAAAGCCTGAGAACGGGTAATTTAACGGCAGAATATGTTGACGTTGAGTTTCTCCTCGACTATCCAAAAATCAATGAAAACATTTATGTGCTAGGTGAATTTAACTTATGGCAAAAAAATGATGAATCGCGTTTGCAGTATGACCCAGTTAACAGCCGATATTATTCGAAACAGCTCTTGAAACAGGGTTGGTATAACTACACATATAGCGTTGAAAGTCTACAGCCCAACATGATTGAAAAGAACTTCTTCGATACTGAAAATGTATATGAAGTTTTCGTGTACTATCGCCCAATGGGTGCACGCGGCGACCAGTTAGTCGGGTATAGCAGAATTCCGTATAACGCGCGTCGTTAAACAGCGACAGCTTCGCGAGAGAAGTGATATTTCTCTGTTCTTTCGGTCGGATCAGCATTGGCGATATCAAGCATTCCAAATCCCTTAAACGTGTAGTCGCCAAGGCCAGAATTAAAAATAAATTCTTGCACTTCCTTCGCCGCGTATAACTTGAATGGCAGTGTATAACCCCTCACTTCGTATTTTACATCATTTTCGAAAACAGAATAGATGCGTGCGAACTTCTTCCCTCTTTCTTGAATTCTTGTGAGGTAATCGCTATCAGGAACAATTTGAAATTTATTAAAACTGGCCATTTGCTCGTCAGTATACAAACCAGTCGCTTCCATTCTTCTAAAAGTAGAATCGTAAAGCAAATCTGAAAACTCATCAGTATCTGGAAAGACAAATCGCTTTCCATTTTGGTCGTCAAAACCATTGGATTGAATTGGCACCATTGGAGAAATACACAAAAATTTAGAAACCTCTTCCATCGGAGGGTTCTTTTCAATTTCCGTGTACAACGGACTGATCTTCAAATTGGATAAATCTATTTGCTCAAAAGAGAATATTTGATCCAACAGATAATCTAAGAACATCTGATCTGCAGAAGACAAAACGAGTGTCACTAGGTTGGAGTAATAATGAAGCCCGTTTCTAGAGATTTTAGTTTGTCCTTTAAGCCCTGAAAAGTTATAATCAGGATAATCAATATAATCTGTTCTTCCACCTTTAACTAGTGCACCTTTAAGGAATTGGGCTAAAATATGTTGGTGGTGAAAAGGTAAAAAAGATCCTTTATTCTCAAGTTTAAAAACAATCCTAATTCTCACAGCGCCTTTGTTTTCGTTAAAAATATACAGGACCCGATTCCTGTATTGGCTGCTTAACTATATGTTTATAGTAATGTTTGAGAATTAGAAAAAATAATAATTTCAGATGTCGACTAAATTACACATTGAACCTGAAGTGCATCACATCACCATCTTCAACAATGTATTCTTTACCCTCTACGGCCATCTTCCCGGCTTCCTTTATGGCCACCTCGGTTTTTAGTGCTTCGTAATCATCTAACTTGATTACTTCTGCTTTTATAAATCCTTTTTCAAAGTCAGTATGAATTACTCCGGCTGCTTGTGGGGCTTTCCAGCCTTTTTTAATTGTCCATGCCCTAACTTCCTGCGGACCTGCTGTGAAATAAGTAATAAGGTCTAAAAGGGCATAAGAACCACGTATTAGTTTATTTAAACCAGATTCTTTCAAACCATACTCTTCAAGGAACATTTCTTTTTCGTCTTCATCCTCAAGCTCTGCAATTTGGGATTCAATAGAAGCGGAAATCATAATGACTTGGGCGTTCTCAGAAGATACGGCCTCTTTTAAGGCGGTAACATGATCGTTGCCAGAATGCACAGCACTTTCTTCTACATTCGCCACGTAGATTACTGGCTTTATCGTAAGCAAAGAAAGATCATGAATCATTTTCAGTTCATCTTCATCGGCTTCCACTGATCTTGCATTAGCACCACCTTCGAGCGCAGCTTTATACTTCTCTAAAACAATAAGTTCTTTTTTAGCCGCCGCATCACCAGTTTTAGCAATTTTCAATAAACGTTGGATACGTTTTTCAATTGATTCAAGGTCTTTGTATTGCAATTCCGTATCAATAACATCCTTGTCAAATACAGGATCAACAGAACCTGCAACATGAACCACGTTGTCGTCATTAAAACACCTCACCACATGAAGAATAGCATCTACTTCACGGATGTTGGCCAAAAATTTATTCCCTAAGCCTTCACCTTTACTTGCTCCTTTAACCAAGCCAGCGATATCAACAAACTCTATTACAGTTGGAAGCAATTTCTTCGGGCTCACGAGTTCTTCTAACACCTTAAGGCGTTGATCAGGCACTGTTACAATCCCAACATTTGGTTCAATTGTACAAAAAGGAAAGTTTGCTGCTTCAGCTTTAGCACTTGAAAGCGCATTAAACAAGGTAGATTTCCCGACATTCGGTAATCCAACTATACCGCATTGTAATCCCATAAGAATAATAGATTTATTGACTCGACTTCATGTGAAATCGGCCGCAAAGATAATAATTATTGAATGCTTGAATAAATTCCAGACCGAATAAAGTAATCTTAAAAAGTAGCCCAAATAACGCTTAGAAAAACCGAGTCCCAATTGCCCCTGTTCTAAACTAATGGTCAGCTAATGAATTATTAGTCCCAGCTCAATTCACTATTAGAATCAGCCTCTTCATTGTTGGCTTCAACTGGATATTCGGCCTTGTCTTCTTCAAATTGATCGAAGTCAACTTCAGGCATCAACTCTTCTTTCACATGGTCCACTGTTTCAGAGAGAGCGTTCACAAATTTGGAGAAATCTTCTTTGTACAAGAATATTTTATGTTTCTCATAAGTGAAACCGTCTTCTTTATACTTCCTTTTGCTTTCTGTTATGGTGAGGTAATAATCATTAGAGCGAGTTGCTTTAATGTCAAAAAAATATGTCCTTTTCCCTGCTCTTACCCTTTTAGAAAAGATCTCATTTCGGTCCTTTTGGTCTTCCACTATCCTTGCTTTTTCCTTTTTTAAGGTCGAATTAAAAATAATAACTGTGTTAATATAAACTATTAATAATTACTATTGCAAGAACCGTAAAAATAAAACTGAAAACTAAAAACCTATATTAATAGTAAGCTTAGAAGCGTTTAAGAACCGTTAATTCAGTAACATTCTTTTTTAATAAGATCAAATGCAGTTTTCACTAGAAGAAATCAAAAAATTCGGAAATATAGAACTCCTTGCCAAGCAGATGGTTGAGGGTTTTATCACTGGACTTCACAAGTCTCCTTATCATGGTTTCTCAGTAGAATTTGCCGAGCATCAATTGTATAATAATGGCGAAAGTACTCGCCATATTGATTGGAAAATTTATGCAAAAACAGATCGACTTTATACCAAACGGTACGAGGAAGAAACTAATTTACGTTGTCAGTTAGTGATTGATCAGTCCTCTTCAATGTACTACCCTGCCGAAAATTATGGCAAAATGAGATTCAGTGTATTAGCAGCCGCGGCACTCACCTATTTACTGCACAAGCAACGAGATGCAGTTGGCTTACATACTTTTACTGACCAATTAGAGATTGAAACACCCGTAAAATCATCGGCCACTCATATTCACAAACTCTTTCTTCAGATGAATGGACTTTTGGAGAAAGAGCGCACTGAAAAAAGAACCAACGTAGCGCAAATTTTACATCAGCTAGCTCAAAAAGTTCATCGCCGATCTTTGGTTGTTCTTTTTAGCGACATGTTCGATAATCAGAATAATGAAGAGGAATTGATGGCCGCGCTACAACATTTAAAGCATAAAAAACACGAGGTCCTTTTATTTCATGTTACCGATCATAAAACAGAATTCAACTTCGAATTCGAAGACAGGCCTCATGAGTTCATTGATTCAGAAACAAAAGAACGTGTTAGGTTAAATCCGGCAACCATTAAGAAGGATTTCAAAAAACAGATGGATAGTCAATACCACGACCTTTATCTTAAATGTGCCAAATTAAAAATTGACTTGATCGAGGCCGACATCAACCAAGGCTTTGACCAAGTAATGAAATCATACCTTATCAAAAGAGGTAAAATGATTTAAAAAATGAATAAAACGCTCACATCTTTATGCCTAATCGCGGGCATAGCCTTTACTTCTTGCAATTCCAGTGCACCAAAAATAGTTTACGAATCCGATAGCGAAGGCATTTCTGTAGAAGTATGGAAAACAGACAGCAATCTACACTATACTCAGTCCCATAGTTCAGGAAAAAACATGATGACGGCAGATGGTACGCTACAATACATTCTTGAAAATTTAACGAACTCCACTGATGCCGAACTGGATATTGAAAATATAAAAAAAGGAGATAGAAATTATAGAATTGAAATTAGGACAACAGCCGACATTAGTGTTAATGATGTCATAAATCAAGTAATCTCGGATTGGATGCACGGAATCGATATTGACGTTTTTTATGGGATTGAGCCAAGAAAGACAACAATATTCACCATTTCCGACAATCAACAATTAGCACAAAATGAATATCAGCTGGATAAAGGAACAACAAGTAAAATTGAGAGAAAAAGAGCCCTTTACTCTATTCAAGGGAACTTAAATATTCTGATTAACACACTTGAAGAGCATGAAAACACCGGAGGTATCGACATCACAGAGAAAGACTGGAACGACTCAACAACATACCTTTTCGAACTAGACAGGTCTAAAGGCTATGATGGCATAGTGAAACAACTCCAAGAGAAATATGGAATTTCCTTAAAACAGCAGGAAAAATCTAGAAATGTCCTACGCATTGGTTAATCCGTTCATTTAGGCATAAAAAAAGCCCCATTATCACTCAGAAAAGGGGCTTTCAATTTCTTAAGACTGCTTTAAACGTGCAGCCACTCTTTTTTGGCATAAAGTTCTTCCTCTGTCTCACGGTAATCAGGATCGTCAACACAACAATCTACAGGACAAACCGCAGCACATTGTGGCTCTTCGTGAAAACCCATACACTCCGTACATTTTCCAGACACTATGTAATAGAACTCATCAGAAACAGGTTCTTGAGGCTCATTACCATCTACTTCAGAACCATCTTCAAGTTCAATTTTTTGAAGATCTGTTCCCCCAGACCATGTCCACTCCATACCACCTTCATAAATAGCCGTATTTGGGCATTCAGGTTCGCAAGCTCCACAGTTTATACACTCGTCTGTAATTATGATCGCCATAGTCTTCTAAATCTTATCGTCCGTCATACATCAACTTAATTTGAAGTACGAAGTTTCGTGAAATTCGATTTTTTTCAGGCACAAAAGTAATATGGAATTCATAACGGAAGTAAAGTTAACGTGTATTTTTGCATCAACTTTTAAAAAATGACGGTAGAGGAACGAAAAGAAGGACTGATTAAACTTGGTGAATGGTTTAGAAATGTGGATGAAACTACTTTTTCTGAACTTTCTTTAAACGCTGTAAATGGAAACAATTGGTTTACACCAGATAGTGTAAAATTAAGCTTTCACGCTTGGGGAGCTGTTTTAACAGCGGAACAAATTAACCGTTGGGTATCGCAGCACAACCTTGAGCCGAAAACCAGCAAAAAAGTGGGCCTCATTATGGCAGGTAATATTCCTCTTGTTGGCTTGCACGATTTAATCACTGTTTTAATTTCAGGTCATATGGCTCATGTTAAATACTCTTCCCAAGACCGCGTTTTAATGAGCGCAGTTGTCAAAGCACTTACTAGTATTAATCCATCTTTTGAAGCACTTGTTGTAGAAATTGAACAGCTAAAGAATATAGATGCAGTGATTGCCACAGGCTCAGACAATAGTGCTAGATATTTCAAACACTACTTTTCTAAATACCCTCACATTATTCGTCAAAACAGAGTTTCTATTGGCATTATTAGCGGGGAAGAAACTGAATCGGAATTATCTAAAATAGGTCAAGATGCCTTCCAATACTATGGCTTAGGCTGTAGAAATGTATCGAAAGTCTTTTTTCCTGTGAATTTTGACATTCCAAAATTCATTAAAGCTTTAGAAGTTTATGAGCCCGTTATAAATCATCATAAATTCAGAAATAACTACGATTACAATAAATCTATTTACCTAGTAAACAGAGAAAACCATCTTGATTCAGGCTTCTTCTTAATGCGTGAATCAAATGATCTAGTCTCCCCTATTTCTGTCCTTTACTATGAATTCTATAATTCCGAAGCCGAATTAGCCTTAAAGCTATCTTCCTACACAGAAAAAATTCAGTGTATGGTGTCATCCAAGGGTTGGTATGAAGGTAGTATAGCTTTTGGGGAAGCTCAGTGTCCTGCACTTTGGGATTATGCCGATGGCGTAGATACGCTAGAATTCCTTTCTGGTTTCTAGCAGTTCATAGCGATTCCGACGATAATGTCGCTTAACCCCTCTAAAAAACAGTCTTAGACCATTTTTTTGTTGGGCTGCTATCACTTCAGCGGGTGAAACACCATTACTCACGCCATCTAAAATTTTGGTCAACAAGAATCTGTCATCTTGATATAAATAGTTCACTAAAGCCCACCCCATACCGTAACTATCGTTTGTCTTGAGATCATCCCAAACCTCACGATCTACAGACAAAAACTTAGTCAATTCTCTATTAGTTCGATAACTAATTTTTAAACTATCAGTATAAAAAAGCACTTCTTGTTTAAGTTCTCCTAAACTATCCAGACGATAAGCCGACATCACTTCAGCCAATCCTTCATCCAGCCAAGGGTATTGATGCAAACCAAGACCGACAGTAAGGGCATGACTTATTTCATGTTTCAGCGACCTAGTAAACTCTTCATTCTTAAATACTACAATCTCCTTTGCGGATTCTATAAAAAAAGCTGTGGTAAACCGATCTAGACTACAACACTTGTTTGCGTAATTATAAAAATCAGAATAATCACCAAAAACCTTCACCTTGATATCTTTATCAAAAACGCGATCAAATTGCTTTCGGTAGAAATTATTCTGGTACCTCAAGCTATATTCAATCACCTCAATTTCATATTTGGTAATGGTAGTACCAATAGTTGAAACCTGAAGTCTTTGGGCATAAAGAACACCCTGACAGCAAAGAAGCACTATGAAGACTAGTTTTTTCAAAGTTTCAGCAATCTGAAATCATTTTTTTGTCAATTCTGACATTTTTGATACAACTTTAATCATGCGAGAAGAAAGTTTATACCTCAAGTTTGTTAAGAACATGCTACCCTCACCATTCTCCATTGCTGTGCTCTTGACCCTATTAACTGCGCTTTTGGCTTTGATGTTTACGGATAGACCTGAAAATGCAGTCTACTCCTATCCCATCGTAATATTAGACTATTGGCAAACCGGTTTCTGGGAACTACTAGAATTCACCATGCAAATGGCCCTTATTTTAATATTGGGACATGTGCTTGCACTAACACCGCTTTTCAACAAGTTAATCAATAGACTTACACTATACTGTGATAGTACAGCAAAAGCTGCGTTTCTTGTAAGCTTCATTACTATTTTAATGAGCTTTATAAACTGGGGACTTTGCCTTGTTTTTGGGGCTATTTTCGCCCGAAAAGTAGCTGAAAACGCACAACAAAATGGTTGGAAACTGAACTATCCCTTAATAGGAGCCGCAGGTTATGTTGGTATGATGTGCTGGCACGGTGGTTTTTCAGGTTCCGCTCCGCTTACCGTCTCGGGGACAGATCATTTCCTAGTCAATCAGATAGGAACCATTGGTATAGAGGAAACGCTTTTTTCGACAATGAATCTAACTACATCGGGGCTCTTAATCCTTATAGTACCTATGGTTTTCTACTTTTTAGGTAAAAGAAGCGCAAGCAGTGAAATCAATCTACCACTAGTTAAAAAGACCGAAAAATATCAGGAAGTCATAAAAGGTGGAGAACGAATCGACCATTCAAAAATTATTGCCATGGCCTTTGGCGTAGTTATTTGTTTTATGGCCGTTCGACAAATTTATATCACCCCAAAAGGTGCTGGTTTATCTTTTATAGGTCTTAATTATATCAACTTCTTCCTCTTTGGACTTGGCGTTCTATTGCATGGCTCTTTTCATAAATTTCTCTTAGCCATTCAATCAGCCATAGGTGGTGCTGCCGGAATATTAATCCAATTCCCATTATATGCGGGTATTATGGGAATTATGAATTACTCGGGTCTCGGTGCATTGGTTTCAGAAGGTTTCGTGGAAATATCTAATGCCACCACGCTACCGATTTTCACGCTGTTTAGTGCAGGCTTAGTTAACATCTTTGTGCCTAGTGGCGGCGGTCAATGGGCAGTACAAGGCCCAATTATTACTGACGCAGCGCAAACACTTGGTGTTTCAGTCCCAAAAGCTGTTATGGCTCTATCTTATGGCGACCAGCTCACCAATATGCTCCAACCCTTTTGGGCTTTACCACTACTCGGTATTACCAAACTTAAAGCCAAAGACATCTTACCATATAGCATGATCATTATGAGCGTTGGGCTACTCATATTCCTTACCATGCTATTGGTCTTTTAAAAGAAACATCATAATTCACTTTCTAGTAATTCGTTATCTTAGCATTGCTCGATAAATCAATAATATTTTGGCCAACAGATATAGCCTTTCAGGAGACCGACGAAAAAGCCCAATAGGCACCATTGTAAAAGGTTTTTTAGAATTGATTGTAATTGTAATTGGTATTTACATCGCATTTCAACTAGAAAACAATCGTGAAGCAAAGCATAAGGCCGATTTAGAAAGAAGCTATCTGGAACAATTACTTGAGGAAGTAAAAATCAACGAAGAAGAATTAAGAGCCGATCAAGATGAGCGAAAAGAGCAGCTGACATTGCTCAAGAAATTACTTGTAACACCCTTAAGACAGGTTGATTCTGATACGATACAAAAAGCGGTCGACGCGCTCTTTACTGTAAGACTTTATTCTCCGACGGATGCCGTTTACCAAGATTTAGTCTCATCAGGCAATCTTGGCATTCTAAAATCAGATGCTTTCAAACGAATTCTAATGAACTACCGAAGGGCTCTCGCTCGAGTTCCTAGTACAGAAGACAGAGATTTGAAACTAATATCGGAACAGCTCGAACCCTACCTTATGGAAAAGCAACTCCTTTCTTTTCTTGAACCTCATAGAGACTTGGAAGAAATTTCCATTTCGCAAGATCAAAAAGATCGGATGATCAGGCAATTATTAAGAGATAGGAAGTTCATCGATCTTGTTTATTTACGAATTCATACTATTCAAGATGTCATCTTTTTTGAGAACCCAATGCAATGGCATCTGCGAAATATGAGACAGCTGTTGGAAGAAGAACTTGACCCGAAATAATTCCAATATTCCATTCCAATCTCTTACCCTATTTCAGGTTTTATTTCCTTTCTTTTTTGATAACTTTGCGCCCCTTACAAAGTTATTACTTGTAGGTGCTATTCAAGTCGTGAAATATGGCTCAAATTGTTTAGAGTTAACATATTAACCTTTTTGATAGTAAGCCTACAGGTTAGTTTTTGATTTAAAAAATTATTGTTTGTATGAGTATTTATGAAGATTACATTAAAGAGATCGAAGAACGGAAAAATGAAGGGCTTCAGCCGAAGCCGATTGATGAAAGCCACTTGATCAGTGCCATCATTGAACAAATCAAAGATCTTGATAATCCATATAGAACCGATTCTCTTAAATTCTTCATTTACAACACCCTTCCTGGTACTACAAGTGCGGCTGGAGCAAAGGCTAAATTCCTCAAAGAGATTATTCTAGAAGAAGAATCATTGGAAGAAATAACACCGGCTTTTGCTTTCGAATTACTATCGCACATGAAAGGCGGCCCTTCGATAGAAGTTCTTTTAGATTTAGCTTTAGGTAATAACGAAAACATTGCATCCGAAGCTGCCAAAGTCTTAAAAACTCAAGTATTTCTTTACGATGCCGATACTCAGCGTTTAGAGACAGCTTATAAAAGTGGTAGTGCTATCGCCAAAGACATTATTGAGAGCTATGCTAAAGCAGAATTCTTTACCAAACTTCCCGATGTCGAAGAAGAAATCGAGATTGTAACCTTTATAGCGGGAACTGGAGATATCTCTACTGATTTACTATCGCCCGGTGCCGATGCTCACTCAAGATCGGATCGTGAACTTCATGGACAATGCATTTTCGAACACAACCATGATATGCAAAACGACCTAATCGCGCTAAAAGAAAAACACCCGGATAAACGTGTAATGCTTATTGCCGAAAAAGGCACTATGGGCGTAGGTTCCTCTAGAATGTCGGGCGTTAACAATGTGGCCTTGTGGACAGGAGTTCAGGCAAGTCCTTATGTTCCATTTATTAACATTGCCCCAATCATTGCAGGCACAAACGGAATTGCCCCTATTTTCTTAACAACAGTTGGTGTAACCGGCGGTATAGGTATTGACTTAAAAAACTGGGTTCAGAAGAAAGATGCGGACGGAAATACTGTTCGTGATGCTGAAGGTGAACCCATACTAGAACAGACGTATTCCGTTGAAACGGGTACTGTTTTAACGATTAACACCAAAGAGAAAAAGCTTTACAATGGCGATAAGGAATTGATGGACATTTCATCTTCTTTAACTCCACAGAAAGTGGAATTTATAAAAGCAGGTGGCTCTTATGCCGTTGTATTTGGTAAAAAATTACAAACCTTCGCTGCAAAAACATTAGGCATTGATGTGCCGGTCGTTTTTGCTCCTTCAAAAGAAATTTCTCATGAAGGACAAGGCCTTACAGCCGTTGAGAAGATTTTTAACAAAAACGCTGTTGGTAACACACCGGGAAAAACTCTGCATGCCGGATCTAATGCACGTGTAGAAGTAAATATTGTAGGTTCTCAGGATACTACAGGTTTAATGACTTCTCAAGAGCTGGAAATGATGGCTGCGACCGTCATATCCCCTATTGTAGATGGCGCTTACCAATCTGGCTGTCATACAGCTTCCGTTTGGGATAGTAAAGCGCAAGCAAACATTCCGAAGCTAATGAAGTTCATGAATGACTTCGGTTTAATTACAGCGCGTGATCCTAAAGGTGGATATCATGCGATGACCGATGTAATTCATAAAGTACTCAACGATATTACAATTGATGATTGGGCAATCATTATCGGCGGAGATTCGCACACAAGAATGTCCAAAGGTGTCGCTTTTGGTGCCGATTCTGGTACCGTAGCCTTAGCCTTAGCCACAGGTGAAGCATCAATGCCAATTCCTGAATCAGTAAAAGTGACTTTCAAAGGTACAATGAGAAGCTACATGGACTTTAGAGATGTAGTACATGCCACACAACAACAAATGTTGAAGCAATTTGGCGGCGAGAATGTATTCCAAGGAAGAGTCATAGAAGTACACATTGGTACTTTAACTGCTGACCAAGCCTTTACTTTCACCGATTGGACTGCCGAAATGAAAGCGAAAGCGTCCATCTGTATTTCAGAAGACGATACGCTGATCGAATCACTTGAAATTGCCAAGTCTAGAATACAGATTATGATCGAGAAAGGCATGGACAATGCTAATCAAGTGTTGCAAGGCCTTATCGATAGAGCAAACAAAAGGATTGATGAAATTAGATCGGGTGAAAAACCAGCGCTTACGCCAGATAGCAATGCTAAATACCATGCTGAAGTGGTTGTTGATCTCGATGTGGTAGCAGAACCAATGATTGCTGACCCTGATGTTAATAACGACGACGTTTCTAAGCGTTATACACATGATACCATCAGACCACTCTCGTTCTATGGTGGAGATAAGAAAGTTGATCTTGGTTTTGTAGGATCTTGTATGGTGCACAAAGGTGACATGCAAATTCTTGCTCAAATGCTAAAGAATGTTGAAGCACAGCAAGGTAAAATAGATTTTCAAGCGCCACTCGTAGTAGCACCTCCTACTTACAATATCGTGGACGAATTAAAGGCTGAAGGCGATTGGGAGGTATTACAGAAATATTCTGGTTTTGAATTCGATGATAGCAACCCTAAAGCAGCTGCAAGAACGAGCTACGAAAACATGCTGTATTTAGAGCGACCGGGCTGTAACCTCTGTATGGGTAACCAAGAAAAAGCAGCACCAGGCGATACTGTTATGGCTACGTCTACTCGACTTTTCCAAGGTCGAGTTGTAAAAGACTCTAATGAGAAAAAAGGTGAGTCCTTATTATCTTCAACACCAGTTGTTGTATTATCAACCATTTTAGGTAGAACGCCTACAATGGAGGAATATGAAAGAGCTGTAGATGGTATTGTACTAACTAAATTCTCTCCACCAAACAAAGAACTAAGCACAATAGCTGCTTCTTAAAGCGTAAGTAACGAATAAGCTTAAAAGCCATTTTGAGGGATAAACCTTTAAAATGGCTTTTTTAAATTGCATCAACTATGATTAATTTTTAACGCATAACAAAGAGACAATGAGTTGATACTAACTATCATAGTTACCAAATTCAATACCGATATTTAAAAACCTTTCATTGATCTCTCATAGGTCAAATCAGATCTTTTCAACAACTTGTAATGCATTCCATTTGGATTGAAGTGAAAATATTTGAAACCATTAATGAACAGTGTAAAGAAGAGATTTTATCGCTTGAGGAAATCACTAAACGATATTCATTCCTAAGACTAGCTTCTTTCATCATCTCTTTCATTGTCATCATTGCCCTAGCGAATGAACGGTTGATTACTTGGGTATGGATAGTCACTCCCCTCTCCGTGTTTACTTTTACTTATCTACTGGTACGTTACAACCAATTCAATAACCAAAAGCAAAAAGAAACACATTTAAAAGAGGTTAATGAAAATGAGTTGCTAAGATTATCTAATGAGTTATCAAAGTTCCCGACAGGCACCCAGTACCTAAAGGAAAATCATGCTTTCATTGCTGATTTAGATGTATTTGGACCTCATTCCGTGTTCCAACTCTTAAATAGAACGACTACAGAATCAGGTAGTGAAAGGTTAGCAAATTGGCTATCCAAATCAGCTGATAAAGAAACCATTAACGACAGACAGGAAGCCATACAAGATTTAAAACCAAAATTAAAATGGAGACAGCAATTTGAAGTATCGGGGTTATCCTACAAGAATACCGAAAGTGACTATCAAAAGCTTCTGAAATGGTTTGATATACCTGAGCAGTTGTTACCCAAACAAACATTATACTTGTCAGCTAGCATTTCCTTGGGTGTAATCTCCACAACTTTAGCTGTCTTATGTTTGATTAACATCGCAACGGATGGTTTGCAAATATACCTTCCCCTATTCTTATTGGTAACAGGCATCAATTATTCGATTTTGAAAAAAGTGGCGCCAATAGCCGAAGAAACTATAGACCATACGCATTATAATGTTCAGATATTGGGTGGGTATGAAATGCTTGCCCAGAATATTTTATCTGAAAAATTTGAGTCAAAGAAACTCAAATTGCTTCAAGCCGATTTAATTCGAGGTGACGCAACAGCCAATAAAGAGATCAAGCAACTCAGAAAAATCCTAGAGATTTTTCAACTGAGAGGTACTAGAAGAAGCGACAACAATAAGTTTTATGTACTCTTCAATATTTTCTGGCTTTTCGATATTTATTGGATCCTCCTAACTGAAAAATGGAAATTTAGAAACCGGAAGCAAGTACCGATTTGGATAGAAGCCATTAGCAATTTTGAAGCACTCAATAGCCTAGCTGGTTTTGCTTATGCCAACACTGATTATGTATTCCCTGAAATCAAGGCTGAACCATACCATCTAGATTTCCAGATGATTGGGCATCCTTTAATTGCTACTAAAAGCAGAGTTTGTAATAATTTCAGTTTGAAAGAACGCGGTCAAATCGCTATGATCACAGGTTCTAACATGGCTGGCAAAAGTACATTCTTAAGAACTATAGGTGTTAACCTTGTTTTAGCTTATGCCGGCGCACCCTGCTGTAGTAAATCCGCAGGAGTATCAAGCATGACAATGTTCACCAGCATGCGTACGCAAGACAATTTAATAGAAGGTGTTTCTTCTTTCTATGCAGAATTAAAACGGGTAGAACATTTGCTTAAACTTATCGAAAGTGGGCAACCTATATTTTTCATGTTAGACGAGATGTTTAAAGGCACTAATTCTGAGGACCGATACAAAGGAGGCGTTTCGCTAATTAAGCAACTTAATGAATTGAATGCATTCGGTATCATTTCTACCCATGATCTAGAGTTAGCGAAACTGGCAGGCCATCATATGATCGTATCCAACCATAGTTTTAATAGTAAAATAAAGGCTGGCATTTTGAAATTTGATTACAAACTCCAAGGTCATATTTGTACCGATTTTAACGCCAGTGAATTGATGAAAAACAGCGGTATTAAGATTATCAATGATATTGAAAAGATGGATTAGGGACTAATTACATATTTAAAAAACACAGAACTAAAGCATATTTATACAAGGGGACATAAGTATCGTTTAATTATAATGCTTTGAAATACACTAAATATGCCATTCCTTTAAGGTGAGAATTTCAATAACCAAACTACACCACTAAACTCAACGTTCATGAAAAAGTACTTACTCCTACTCTTTCTATTCCCATTTCAAATCCTTGCGCAATCTACGATCATTAAAAATGTTAATGTTTTAGATATAGAAACGAACAAAGTCATTAAGAATACGGCAGTTGGCATGGCCAATGGGAAAATTACTGCCATACAAAATTTCGATAAGTTCTCAGTATCGGATTCAGATAAAGTTATCGATGGTGAGGGACGCTTCTTGAGTCCGGGTTTAATTGATGCTCATATTCACTTTTTCCAATCAGGCGGACTATATACTCGACCAGATGGGCTTGATCTAAGAGAGATTGTACCCTATCAAGAGGAAATAGACTTCGCAAAGAACAATGCTTCAGACTATATGAAACGCTATTTGAGAAATGGCATTACAACGGTAGCAGATGTGGGAGGACCAATGTGGAACTTCGAAGTTCGAGATTCGATCGCCAAAAACATGACATCGCCTAATGTGCTAGTGACTGGCCCACTTTTTTCAATGGTATCTAGGCCGAAATTAGACCTGGGTGATCCACCAATTATTCAAGTACAAACCAAGGAGGATGTTTTAGCATTGTTCAATAAACAACTTCCATATAAACCAGATTTTATTAAAATATGGTACGTAGTATCACCTCAAAGTCCTGCTGAAAAGACCTACCCTCTTGTAGAATATCTAGCTCAACTCTGTAGAGAAAACAATCTGAAATTAGCTGTCCATGCCACAGAATTAGCAACTGCTCAACTCGCAGTAAAAGCCGGAGCAAATATTTTAGTGCATAGCATCGACAACACGATTATTCCTAACGAATTCATTAAAGAGCTTAAAGAAAAAGACATTACGTACATACCTACCCTTATTGTATCTAAAGGGTACATTAAAGCCTTCACTGGCCAAATTGATTTTACATCAGATGATTTAAAATGGGCAAATCCGATGGCCTTCAATACGCTATTAGACCCTAAAAAGATACCGAAAGACAAATGGCCATATGCCTTACAAGCATTATATGGTACAGAAATACCACCAGTATATGATCAATTAGATTCGATCATGCTAGAAAACTTGTCTAACCTGTCGGAGGCTAAAATAAATATAGTTACTGGAACAGATGCAGGTAATATTGGTACTATGCATGCCTCATCATTCATGACAGAGCTAACAATGATGCAAAAAGCAGGTTTGTCCAATTGGCAACTCCTTACTTATAGCTCATTAAATGCCGCAAAGGGTTTCGGCAGAGGTGAGGAAATGGGTTCGATCAAAGTGGGAAAATTGGCGGATATGATTCTTTTGGACAAAAACCCAATTGAAGATATTCAAAATCTAAAAAGCATTTCACTTGTTATAAAGTCGGGTGAAATACTCGAGCCTAAGCGCATCTTAGTAGAAACTCCCGCACAAATCGTTCAAAGACAAGTTAACGCTTACAATGCGAGAGATATCGATGCATTTGTTAACACCTATTCAGAGGATGTGGAAATTTACGACGAAAATGGTCGCTTAAGCTTGAAAGGGCGTGATCAAATGCGAGTATCGTATACCGGGTTATTTGAAGGAGTACCTGACCTTTATTGCGAGATAGCTAACCGTATTGTCATCAATAATAAAGTAATTGATAAAGAAATTGTCCGAGCCAATGGATCAATTATCAAAGCTGTAGCCATTTATGAAGTGGAAAATGGTAAAATCACCAAAGTGAGCTTTATCGAATAGATTTATCCTCATTTTAAATTAAAAGTTTCCGTACCGCAGGTTTTCTAGGAAAATGTCATCTAATCAGGTGAACACATTTTCAAATTATAATCTGCTAACTATGAAACACTCAAGTCTTTTTACAATCACCCTGTTAGGATTATCCTTAATGCTTACATCCTGTGGAAAGGATGACGATGACGAGATAATAGAAATGGAAGAGGAAACAACAGTTGGTATTTCCACTCCTCTTTCGGCTTTTGAAGAATTTAATTCGGCAGCGGTTACGGTATCTTTCGACGGTAACCAAATAACCATTGAGTCAAATGGTCTTCCAAATCACACCTCCCCTTATTGGGAAGAAACTAATCCACTTTACATTGCCCCAGTAGTTGCGAGTCGTTTGACCCCTGGCTCAATGGGTGGCGAACGTAGTTTTACCCTTACCGTTTCTTCTGCACCAGAAATAGCTGCATTCAGCTCAGCAACAGGCTTAGGACCAATAGGCATCTCTGTTACTGGAGTCCCTATTTTTAATGATACAGAAGGTCAAAATCGTCCGATTGAAGAGCAAATTGTTCAAACATTTGACTATGCTGGTGCACATAATGGCCCTAGCGGCTACCACTATCACATAGAGTCATATGATGTTCCAGAAAACACAGTGCTCTCACATGATGATGAAAAACTGGTAGGTATTATGGCAGACGGATTCTTAATATATGGAAGAAGGTGTGACGCTAATGGAGATCACCCAACAGACCTCGATGCTTCAGGTGGCCATACTTCAACAACACAGCATAGTGATGGCACAGAATTTTACCATTATCATATAGTCAATGAATTCTATTTAGGGACAATAATCGCACTATTTGCCGGTAATTTACAAGGTACACCGAGTAGTATACTTTAATCTAATATTGGTTTTTGGTATAAACAGAACCCTCATTCGTATCGAAAAATACTAGTGATGGTTCTTACCACTTCCCGCTAAAATCTTAAATGAATAAAATGAAAACCATTTACCTGGTGTTTTTACCAATGAGTTTTCTATTGGTGGCCTGTACATTAGACAAAGAGGGGAATTCAAAAAACGGAAACCTAGAATTTCGACAAGAGGTCCCTGAGATTACCATTGAAAAATCCATGCTTCAGTATGATCCCAAAATATCATTGTGGCTTTTGAATGGCAAGCCTTTTTCTGGATTTGCCATTAGTCATTATGAAGATGGCAGCTTAATGGAAAAGATTGGCATTTTAGATGGTAAAAGGGAAAACAAAGTTATAAAATGGTACCCTGACGGTCATTTTAAAAACATCACTAACTACCACGAAGGAAAACTACATGGTGAAAAAAAAGTATGGACAAGTGATTCATCGCATGTCTTAATAGCTCACTACAATTTTTATCTCGGTAGAGCACATGGCAAACAAAGGAAATGGTACTCAACGGGAGAGCCATATAAAATCTTAACCCTGAATATGGGTAAAGAGGAAGGGATTCAACAGGCCTTTAGAGAAAATGGAGCCTTGTACGCCAATTATGAAGCACGAGGAGGTAGAATTTTTGGGTTAAAGAAAGCGGCCTTATGCTATGGTTTGGAGGAAGAAAGTTTTCAAGCAAGAAATGATTAAAATCATCTCTGAATTAAAGGATTAAGATAGTAACCCTCCCATACCCCGTTACAAAATCATTCACAATACGCTCTGGCCTACCTTCAAAATTCACACGGATTAAATGTCAGGTTTTCTGCGTAAATAGGTTTCAATTCATATGATCCGAGCACGAGTTATTCAAAACTACTCTCAGGTGTAGTACTCAAAAAATCACATTCACGTATTTTTAGAATATCCGCACACCAATTGATTTTTTAACCTCGTGATTGATACCATAATCATCACGCCTGAAAACAATCTATCATGAAAGGAGAAATTCGTCTCAAATACGTAGGAGCACTTTTTTTAGCCGTGCTTATCAGCTGTTTTCTACATGAATTTGCGCATTGGATAACCGGTGAAATATTGGGTAACAGAATGTCAATGTCTCTCAATGGCGCCTCCCCTATATCGGGTGAATACACTCAGAAATGGCATGCCAACATCATCAGTATAGCAGGGCCTCTTATTACGATTATTCAAGCCATCGCCTTCTACTTTATTCTCAATAAACAACAAAAAATCAACTTATATCCACTCCTCTTCTTCCCATTTGTCTATCGTTTTTTTGCGGGAATAGCCAATGTTTTTGGCGCCAATGATGAAGGAAGAGTAGGCCTATCATTTGGTTTAGGCCTTTATACCATTTCAATCATTTTCAGTGGCTTTCTACTTTTCCTAGTCTGGAAGTTTTCAGCAAAATATAAACTCAGTTTGAAGTTCAACTTGCTTACTTTCCTACTTTGTGCCGTATCATTGTTCGCAATCGTATTCTTCGATCAATATTTCAAAATTAAAATCATAGGGTAAATCAATATCCCCCTCTTTTGAAGACGTTAAGCTTGTCTTACTCTAATGCAAATTCAAAAGTTAAAGAGGTACAAATACTAAAAACTGTTTGTGCTATAGATATATACCCTTCATCCTGTTCTTTCGAACTCTTTATAGCCTAGAGTAGTTATTCTAATGTATCCGTAGCATATTAGTTACAGATAAACGCCCGACCTTAAAAGATGTGTCTGGGTACAACAAAATGACTTAAACCAAAAGTTCTATGGCATTTGATATTGATATGATTAAAGCTGTTTATGACAGAATGCCCGCTCGGGTTGAAGCAGCAAGAAACGTATTGGGTAAACCCCTAACCCTCTCTGAGAAAATACTCTACTCCCATTTATGGGAAAGTAATACCGATGAAGCTTTTGAACGAGGCAAATCATATGTAGACTTTGCACCCGATAGAGTAGCCATGCAAGACGCAACAGCACAAATGGCCCTTTTGCAGTTTATGCAAGCAGGAAAAGAGAAAGTAGCGGTTCCTTCCACCACGCATTGCGATCACTTAATACTCGCCAAGCAAGGTGCCGAAAAAGATTTAAAGAGCTCACTCACTGCTTCGGGTGAAGTTTTCAACTTTTTAGAGTCTGTATCAAACAAGTATGGTATTGGGTTCTGGAAACCAGGTGCAGGAATTATTCACCAAGTGGTTTTGGAAAATTATGCCTTTCCGGGAGGTATGATGATCGGTACAGATTCACATACGGTTAACGCTGGCGGACTTGGAATGGTGGCTATTGGTGTTGGTGGCGCCGATGCCGTCGATGTGATGGCCGGTATGCCTTGGGAACTGAAATTTCCGAAGCTGATCGGTGTAAAACTGACCGGCGAAATGAACGGTTGGACAGCCGCTAAAGATGTTATTCTGAAAGTAGCGGGAATTCTAACCGTGAAAGGTGGCACAGGAGCTATTGTAGAGTATTTTGGACCTGGCGCCCTTTCGCTTTCAGGAACAGGTAAAGGAACCATTTGTAATATGGGGGCCGAAATTGGCGCCACTACTTCTACATTTGGATACGACGACGCCATGGAACGCTACCTAAGAGCTACAGATAGAGCTGATGTTGCAGATTTGGCTAATACAATAAGACCACATTTAACAGGTGATGATGAAGTTTATGCCAATCCCGAGCAATACTTTGATCAAGTCATAAAAATCGACCTCAGTACTTTAGAGCCACATGTAAACGGACCATTTACACCTGACAAAGCTACGCCAGTATCTCAAATGAGGGATGAAGCCAAAGCCAATGGGTGGCCAATGGAAGTAGAATGGGGTTTGATCGGTTCATGTACCAACTCTTCTTATGAAGATCTTTCCAGGGCAGCCTCTATTGCGCAACAAGCCGTTGATAAAGGCTTAACCACCAAGGCCGACTTTGGAATAAATCCAGGCTCGGAACAAGTTAGGTTTACAGCAGAACGAGATGGCTTACTACAGATCTTTGAAGACTTAGATGCCACCATATTCACTAATGCATGTGGACCATGTATCGGCCAATGGGAACGTTCAGGCAATAATGAGAGGGTCAATACGATTGTTCACTCGTTCAATAGAAACTTCTCTAAAAGAGCTGATGGGAACCCGAATACGCATGCATTCGTCACCTCACCTGAAATGGTAGCGGCGATTGCCATTTCTGGTGATTTAGGGTTCAATCCTATTACTGATACCTTAATTAATGACAAGGGCGAACAAGTGAAGCTTGATCCACCAATTGGAGATGAATTGCCTGACAAAGGTTTTGATGTTGAAGAAAACGGTTACCAAGCACCTGCCAAAGATGGCAGTAATGTTCAAGTAGTGGTAAGCCCTGATTCAAAGAGACTACAACTTCTAGAACCATTTTCTGCATGGGATGGCAAGAACATTACCGGTGCCAGACTATTGATTAAAGCATTTGGAAAATGTACTACCGATCATATTTCAATGGCCGGCCCATGGTTAAGGTTTAGAGGACATTTAGACAATATCTCCGATAACTGTCTAATTGGTGCAGTCAATGCCTTTGGCCAAGCGACTAATAAAGTGAAAAATCAAATTACGGGTGAATTCGGTCCCGTACCAGCTACTGCCAGACAATACAAAGCGGAAGGCATTCCTTCTATAGTGGTTGGCGACCATAATTATGGTGAAGGATCATCAAGAGAGCATGCCGCTATGGAACCAAGGTTCTTAGGGGTAAAAGCAGTTTTGGTAAAATCATTCGCCCGAATTCACGAGACTAACTTGAAGAAACAAGGTATGCTTGGACTAACTTTTGCGAATGAAGCCGATTATGATAAAATTCAAGAAGATGACACGATCAACTTCTTAGATTTAGTAGACTTTGCACCAGGAAAACCGTTGACAATTGAGTTTGTACATGCCGATAGTTCAAGTGATTTAGTACTGGCAAATCACACCTACAATCAAGCACAAATTGGTTGGTTTAAAGCAGGCTCTGCACTGAATCTAATCAAGGAAGAAGCGAAAAAGTAAGATAATCCAATATCCAAAAAAGCCCATTCTAATCAGAATGGGCTTTAAATTGGTTTCTAAAGAATGAGGTTTATAAATTCACCCAGAATAACAAGCGCCTAGAACAAATAAATTTAAAACCACTATGGCCAAGAAAAAACCAAGGAAAGTATTCGGTATAGCCCTCATAATAGTCTCTTTAGGCTCTCTATATTTCGTGCCTTGGCTCTTGGTTAAAGCTTGGATACTTCCTTTACCCGAAACCATACAAGAACAACTAGATCAGGCCATAGACCACGGATTTGATGGTATGATAGTTTATGTAGATCAAGGAGATCAACCACCTCAATACTTTACTTCTGGATGGCATGATCGGGAATTGAAAATACCAGCCAAACCGCAAGCATTATTTAAAATTGCGAGTATCAGTAAGCTCTATGACGCAGTCGCTGTCACAAAATTAGTCAGCGATGGACGACTTGAATTAGACAATACCATATCGCACTATTTACCTGAATTAATCGGACGTATTGACAATGCAGAAGAGATTACGCTTAGGCAAATGATACAACACCGAAGCGGTATCCCGAACTTTACAGATGCACCTGATTTCTGGGCTAAACCAACAGAGAGCTTTGAAGCAAGTCTTGCTTTAATAGATGGCATGTCGGCCAACTTTGAACCAGGAAAGGGCTATGAATACTGTAACACAAACTACTTGCTGATCAATAAAATAATGGATGATGTACTCGGTTATCCAAATTTTCAATTTATAAAAGAGAAGATCTTAATCCCTTTAAACCTTACAAATACCTACAGTTCAGTTAAAGATGTAAACCTAGAAAATGTCATGAGTGGCTATCATGTCGGATATCCTCATGATTTAAAAACGAACGACTATGGGATGCACTCAACCGCACAAGAAGTAGGCATCTTTCTTAGAGCACTAAATGATGGCTCTTTATTTAAGGAAGGAGAACAAGAAATTTATGCATCAGTTTATGAATATGAACATTCTGGATGGGTCCCAGGTTATCAAAGTTTTGCGAAGTACAATAAAGAACTCGACGCAGTATTTATTCAATTCTATAGTACAACAGATGCAAAACTATATAACTGGAACCTATCTGAAATTATTAATGCACGAATTGTTAGAATATTTAAAAGACAAAATGATTTATAAGTACGGGGACTGATGTACCAGACAATCAAATTTTGTTTTGTATTCTCGCGTATCATTCATCATGAAAATTAGCCTTACATACCCCAGTAAATGCTTTACCATTTTAGCATTAATGCTTTACCTCTTCTCATGTTCAAGTAAAAAGACGCAATCCGTCGGTGCTTCTGCTGACTCACACACTGCATCTAGCTTAGAATTAGACCATTTTAATATTTGGGTTAATAATCCTGAAGCGGCTAAAAACAAACTTATTAGTATTGGTTTTAAGCCAGTACCAGACTCACTTTCAGCGATTCACTATGGGCAAGGAACGGCAGGCAAATACTTTAACTTCTTAAATACCTATATAGAGTTTATCTATGTTTACAATCAAGAAGAGCTTGAAGAAAACAATGCTAAAAATATAGGTTTAGACTTTACAGAACGGGCTAATTTCTCAGAAAATGGAGCATCCCCTTTTGGCTTAGCCTTAAAATTGGAACATTACGACCCATCCAAAATTCCATTTGAAAAGGTTCGTTATCAACAAGAGTGGATGGGAACGGAAGGCAGTATTTATGCTGCAAAAAGCTCCAAAACTAGGCTTTCAGAACCATCAGTCTTTGTGGTATACCCCAATATTCAGGCAAAGATTTTTGAAACAAAATTAGACCTGAATGAAGCATTAAAAGAATATGAGTTTTATCGTCAGACTTATATTCATCCAAATGGTGCTGAAAAAGTTACAAAAACAGTTATTTCAACACCTCTAGTAGATTTGAATACACTGACAATAAAAGCTTTGAATCGGATTCATGAAATTGAAGTGAAACAAGGCACAGAACACTTATTGGAGCTCCACTTTGACAACGGCAGACAAGGAAAAACTTTTGATCTAAGGCCAGAATTGCCACTAATGATATACCTATGAAAATTTGAAGTTTTAAAAAGTATTTTAGCATTAAAACCAATGTATGGCCTTTTTATTTGCAGTTCTATTTACTCTTCAAACCAATCAAGTTAGTTTAAGCTGGCAACAAGTTTCTATAAATGAAGATTTATCGGTTGAACTCCCTGAAAACCATGAAATTATAGATACGCTTGGACAGGTAATCTATGTGGCCGAGTCGCAATATTCAATCATCACATTGAGCAGTATGCCTGAATTTTCCTTACCAGATAGTGAGTCGATCTCATTAAGAAGTATTGAGGAACTAAAAGAGTTTTATGACGGGTTGGAAAAAGGGACCATTAATTCAAAAAAGGGTAAGATTATAAGCAGTAATGATATTTTACTGGACTCGCTCACCGCTCGAATCTTTCAGGCCGATTATCCAAATGGAGAAACAATGTTAAATCAAGTCATTGTTATTCAAGACCACGTCTATTTTGCTTCGGTAAGGTTTGCCACAGAAAACTTAGATTATTCAAAAGAAGAAGCCGATCGATTTTTTAAATCTTTCCAACTTAACGTTAAGACCAAAAATCAGCTCAAAGAGGTATCTACTGAAAATTCCGCAGCCTATAACGTAGGTTATTTCATCGGAAAGTATATCGGTTACTTGATGATCCCTATTTTACTTATTTGCATAATTGTATTTCTTAAAAAGGCCAGAAAGAAAAGAGCCAAAGCATGATTAAAGTTTTGAGAGGCAATGGGGACACATTTTATAGTCATTTGATGATTCTTTCGTAAGATCAGCTGATCAAAAGAATATCCAAATGAATCAAGATACTATAAAGGCCTTTACAGATGAGGAACTATTGCAAGCGGCTAAGAAATCAAAAACCTACAAATTATATGATGCCGTAATTATAGGGCTCCTTATAGGCATTTCTCTTTATAGTATTATCAGTAAAGGTTTTGGCCTGCTTACTTTTTTGCCACTACTCTATTTACCTATTGCCTCAAAAAATGAAAAGCATCGTAATGGTATTTTGAGTGCCGTAAAGCAAAGAGGCCTCTGAAAAATCCATCCATAAAGTACATTTAAGATAGCTTTCTTGAATTATTCTTAAGAAAAAATTCGCAAATTACAGGAAGTCGTGATCTTCTAAAAAGTAGATAAAAACGATAACCTCATGATTGAACTACCCTTTGAATACTGGAACAAACTAGCCTACCAACTGATAATAACCTGTGCTTTCTTAGGTGGCTTTTCAATTGCCATAACGGCAAACCTTTTGATCAACAAATCGAATGATAAGCTTCATAACCGCATACTTAAGGCGTCAACCATATCTTCCGGTTCATTTTTAGTAACAGTTTTTGCCTTCACCAAAATATTGCTAATGACTACCGAAGGCTATCCGCTAGAAGTAACAAGCAGTGCTATCGATACGCCAAGAATTATAGGTATGATCACCTATTTATTTGGAATAATATCACTGCTAACTGTTATTGGACTCTCAGGATGGACAAAATCAAAAAGCACAGGGATTTTTACCACAATAGTCAGTGCAATAACGCTCATTCTAATTCTTCTATTCTTTTAAATATGACCTGAACTCTCTTTTACATTATCACGACACAATAACACATTATGGACAATCATTTTATAATCACGACGACTGTTACCATTGGTCTAGCTTTTTTTGGTTATTGGGCTAAGTATTTCAATGATTTAGGGATAGCAAAAAGGAAGGACAAACTCGACCGCGTAAATCGCCAATTAAAAGAGTTCTATGGCCCACTACTTAGTCTAACCTCCTCTTCTGACGCATCTTGGACTCAATTTCGATCTAAATACAGAAGCGATACTCAAGGTTATTTTGATCAGAGCAACCCTCCTACTGAAAAGGAAAAAGAAGTTTGGAGAACTTGGATTAAAACAGTTTTTCAGCCAATAAACCAATCCATTTATGAGATGACACTCAAGAATGGCGACTTAATCATTGAGAATGAATTCCCAAAAGCCTTAAAAGACCTTTGCGCGCATTACGAATCCTATAAACCAATTATAGCCCAGTGGGATCAAGAAAACTTTGACGTGCACGTATCTTTATTGAATTACCCTGTCGAAATACTTGCTTACGCGGAGGAATCATATCAAACCTTAAAACAAGAACAAAGTGGGCTAATCGGTTAGAGCAGTTCTTAATTTAATCTCCCGAAGTGGGTTTATTCAGTACACACCCTTAATACATGTACTATTTTTTGTATTTTTGGTACATATTAATTTGATATGGGACAAAAGACACCCTATATATCCTTACCAATCGCCCAATCTAACTATGAGACCATACCGGTACTCAAAGCCGATAGCTTAGCCAACCAAGCGCTCGGTGAACTAAAAGGCATTGCGAAGACCATTCCGAATCAATTGATGCTGGTTAACGCAATTGTACTTCAAGAGGCAAAAGACAGTTCAGAAATAGAGAACATCATCACAACACAAGATGAGCTTTACAAAGCTATGAGTGCTAATATTCAATCAAGCCCAGCCGTAAAAGAAGTAGTTAATTATAGGAAGGCAATTTTTCATGGCTTCAACTTGATAGAATCTAAACAAACACTTGATTTAAACGATCTATTGAGTATTCAGGAAACAATTGTCACCGACAAACCGGGTATAAGAAACAGCCCAGGTACAGTTTTGGTTAACGATAAAACGGGTGAAACAGTCTATACACCGCCACAAGAAAAGGTGCTTATTCTTGAGCTACTACATAATTTCCTCGAAAACTTCAATACTATCAATAAAAACATTCCTCCTCTAGTTAATCTAGCTATACTACATCATCAATTTGAAAGTATTCACCCATTTTATGATGGAAATGGAAGAACAGGACGAATCTTGAATATCCTTTTCCTTTCTAAGAATGGGTTACTCGATCTACCGATACTTTATCTCAGTTCCTTCATTATTGAACACAAGTCAAACTATTATAAATTATTAGATGAGGTGAATACAACTGGCAAATGGGAAGAATGGATTCTTTATATGCTCAGGGCCATAGAAGAAACCTCAAAAAAGACCATTGCAAAAATTGACCTCATCAATAATGAGCTAAAAAAAGCCATTGATCTAGCACGTGAAAAAATGCCCAAATCCTTTAAAAAAGAGTTAATTGAACTACTCTTTGAACAACCCTATTGTAAAATAGAATATGTTGTAAAAAGGCTAGAAGTAGAACGAAAGGCAGCATCTAGATACCTAAAAGAACTCGAAACCATAAAACTATTAAGTTCACAAAAAGTAGGAAGAGAAATGATCTACAAAAACATTGGTCTCATAGAAATTTTAAAGAAGCGTTGAATAATTTAATGACCTAAAAACACGTTGATTGATCTATCTAACAAGAAATACACCAGATGAACCAAAGAATTACTTTTTTATCGCTCCTTTTAATTTTCTGCTTAAATGTAAAAGCTCAGGGCATTTACAATATCGTTTGTGAAGGAAACCTCACCAGATTGGATAGCATTCTCAAACACGAGAAATTAAATGTAACAGACGAACGTGGTAGATCTTTGCTACACTGGGCGGTGGGATGTAACCAAATATCGGCATTTGACAATTTGATTAAAAGAGGTCTAGCGCTTAATAGCGAAGATAAAGATGGCTACACCCCATTGTACGTAGCAGTCCAATTCAAACGTGACTCATTGTTCGGCAAAATCATTGGATTACAGGAAAACAATAACTGGAAAAGTAAACAAGGAGCCCCGCTCCTAGAACGCGCCATCCTAGATGATAAATTGAGCTATGTAGAAAAACTAATACAAAGCGGTGTAGACATAGAAATCAAAAATAAACGAGGAAGCAGTCCATTAGAAATTGCACAAAGAACTGGTGCCGAAGAAATTGAAAAATGGCTTATCGTCAATGGTGCTGACCCATCGAAGGTCCGGAATTTTACCGTAAGGGGCCAATATATGGGAGAAACACCGCCACAACTGGAAAAAAAGATTTTCGCTCCCAATTTTATCTCAACAGAAGAATTTGAGTTTGGCTCAGTATTCAATGCTGCAGGTAATGAATTTTACTATGCTATTGCAAAAGGTGAAAAACCGTTTATTCGCTATTCTAAACTAGAAAATGGTATATGGAGCGAACCTGTGACAATACTTTCTAGCGACAAATACGGATACAATGACCCATTTCTTTCTCCCGATGAAAACAGGCTATACTTTATATCTAAAAGAACCATGGACGGTTCAGCTGCCAAAGAAGATCATGACATTTGGTATATAGAAAGACAAGGAAGTGGGTGGTCGGAGCCCATAAACGCGGGACCTAACATTAACACTAAGGATAATGAATATTATATCTCTTTTACCTCTACTGGCACAATGTACTTCGCCTCAAATGTGAATGCCAAAGGAAATAGAAAAAGAGCAAATCAAGATATTTACTATGCCACTTTTAAAAACGGGGAATTTCAAAAACCAGTGGCATTAGGAAATGCTATCAATACTGAAAACTATGAAGCAGATGTTTTTATAGCACCAGATGAATCTTATCTTATTTATTGTTCTACAAGACCGGAAGGTTTAGGTCGGGGCGACCTATATATTAGTTTCAAAGAAGAGAATGGACTATGGTCAAAAGGTGTTAACATGGGTGAACTCGTAAATACAGAGCACCATGAACTTTGCCCTTTCGTTACTGCTGATGGGAAATACCTGATGTACACGAGTAATGAAGATATCTACTGGATAAGTACTAAGGTTTTTGACGAGTTAAAGAAGTAATCAACCACTCTTTATTGCTTAGAAGCAACCATTCTAATTAATTAACCATCATGTATATGCATAGCCGATGACTATAAAAAGCCATCTGGCTGATATACCTTTAACTGTTAATTAATGAAATCCTGCTTTTTGTTTTTGTTCGCGGCTTTGTTGATCAGTTGTCAATCTAAAAAGGCACCCACCACAACTTTCTGTGAAACAATAGATTTAGGACTTGCTGGTTTACGGTTTGATTCTCTCCGCAACATTGGGCAGCACTCCAAAGCAGCCCAGTACTTCTTCGATATAGGAAAAGTACATCAGTCTTCAGAAATATTTGTTTACTCAGCTTGGCAGTATAGCGAAGCAGGTATAATTGATTCAGCTCTATTGGCGGTAAAAAATGCTGTAAAGTTCGGCATGAGCAATCCTTATGTTTTAACAAAGCTCGGATTAGAAGAGTCCAGTAAAAACAGTCCATTTCGAAAAGAAGTAGATGCTCTTCTCGAAAAAATCAGGCTGCAAAACACTTCTATTGAAAATTTTGAAGTAGTTACGACACCTTACAGAAACCTTTGGTCTTATTATGATCAAGCCATTAAAGATCCTTCGAACGCTGAAAAATACCTATCCGCATATATCTGTAATGGGTCAGCGCCTCTTAAAGATTATTACCATATCCGATATGAGAATGTAGATAATATACGTCGGGTGATGATCGATGAGCACCAACGTTATTTTGACTACGTGAGAAGTTGGGTAAGCGAAGAAAAGCTAGACACAGTAGCAATGGAATCTAAAGAAATGATGCGAAGGTTTGCCGAACTATACCCTAAAGCCGTTTTCCCAAAAACATATCTAATCCCAGATCTAATTAATGTTTCGGGTACCATTTCTGAACTTGGCCTTTTCGTTGGCGTCACTATGTTTGCCAAATCTGATACTATGCCACTTGAAAACTTAAATGAATGGCAAAAGTCAACCATTACCGAATTTGGCAATATGAAATACGACTTGGTTCACGAACTCATGCACTTTCAACAATCTTATTCAGCAGCTGAGAACAGTAATATTTTACTGGGGAAACTCATAGAAGAAGGTGCTTGCGACTTTTTGGTAACGCTATTAACAGATGATAACGCCATGAGCCCTGCTATGAAAAGAAGGCTAGAATATCTTAAAATAGATGACAATTATGATATGGTATTAAATGCACTAAAAGAAGACCTATATACCAGTAATTTCTCTAGATGGATGTATAATGGCGGAGTCATAACGGATAGGCCAAGTAACCTGGGCTATACAATGGGTTATCTTATCTGTAAATCCTTTTATGAAAACAGCTTAAATAAGAAAGAAGCTATAAATGAGCTTCTCAATACAACTGATTTCAAAAAGATAATTCAAGCAAGTAGTTACAAGGAAATACTCTAGTGCAACCCTAATCCTTATTTCTTGGTCTAACGCATTACCAAACTTAGTAGCACTTATGATCGATCAAAAAATCAATTATCAATACGTCATTTCAGGCATTCTTGCAGTCGCCTTTACATGGATTCTTCATGAGTTTACACATTGGGCAACAAGTGAATTACTTGGATATGAAACCATTATGAGGTTAAATGGTACATCACCGGTTAATGGTAGCATTCCTAACGCCTCCCATCGTGCTATCATTTCAATTTCCGCTCCTATCATAACAGTCCTTCAAGGACTATTTACTTTTCTCTACTTAAGAGGCAAGTCATGGAATAAATATATTTATACCTTTTTGTTTACCGCTTTCTTTATGCGACTGCTGGCAGGTTTTATGAATTTTATTATGGCTAATGACGAAGCAAGAGTTAGTCTCTACTTAGGTCTGGGTACCTTTACTATTCCTATCATAACCTGTGCATTATTGTTCTACATGATTTACAAGGTTTCAAGACAATATCAGCTAAAAAGAAATTTTCATGCATGGACTACGGTTCTAATTCTGACACTCAGTTCCATACTCATTCTATCCGATCAGTTTTTAAAAATCAGGATTATTTGATCTAATAAAGCTTAGACCTAAAGCTCAAAATCAATTACTACAAGAGTTTCACAATTCTCCATGCTGGTTGTGAGCTTTAAAACTATTGGCCACATTGAACTACTATTTGAACGAAACCCTATAACCATGAAAACTAAAATCACTTTTGCTGTTATCAGCTTATCGATTCTTTTATTAGGCTTAAAACCATTTTCAGGTCAAAGTGAAGAGAAAGGTATGGTCAAAGTCACCCTGCTTTACCAAAATGGTGAAGGCAAAACATTTGACATGGAGTATTATGAAAAAAAGCACATGCCTTTAGTGGCTGAATTACTGGGTAGTGCAATGAAGTATTACAAAATAGACAAGGGTATAGGTGGAAGAACGCCTAACGAACCAGTTCCATTCTTAGGAATAGGTTATCTATATTTTAATAAACTATCAGATTACCAAGAGGCATTCGGCCCTCATGCTCAACAAATTATTGGAGATATTCCAAATTTCACGAACATTCAGCCCATTTTGCAGATTAGTGAAGTAGTAGAATAAAGAACACTTTAAAGTGAGCCGCCAGAGTTGGTTTTTTACAATAGATTGTTCCGAGTAGCATAAGACACGGCCTCACTGATATTGGCGACGTTAAGTTTTTCAAAAATCTTTTTACGATGAAATTTCACCGTGTCTGGAGAAACGAAAATCCTATCGGCTATTTCATTGATGGAATGACCTCGTATAGAATACTGCATAATTTCTTTTTCTCTATCAGTCAGTACAATTTGCTCAAGTCTTCTCCAAGTTTCATCTTGTAAATCGTACTCAAAAGACTCGTTAAGCGAATTTCTATGAATAATAATGTTTCCAGACTTTTTATTTTCAGAGAGAGAAACAATGCATATTGCCTTCCATATCTTACCTCTTTCTGTCAAAAATAGAGGTGTTAGTTGCTGATTAATAAGTACTAAATTGCCATCGGCAGTCTTAATGTGAAAATCGTAAGAAATGCTACCATCTTTCCGCTGTTCTAGTTCTATTGTCTCATAAAACTCAAACCCAACAGCGTTAATCTTAAGTAGTAATTCAAGATCTTCTTTGGGTACATATTTGAAATAGAATTCATACCCCATTTCCAGTACTTCTTCCCGACTATGTCCATTCAAAAACAAAGGGTTACTGGAAACATATTCAAACCCTTTTTTCTCATAATCTATAATATAAATACTCTTGTTTGTGGCACGAGAGAAGGCATCAACCACTGCGAGATAATTATTTATCTGTTTGGCATCAGTTTCTGTAATATTCCAAACTGTATTGTTGGATGAAAAAAAAGAGTTTATGTCAGACATTGATAATCACATTCATTGATAATGACTAATATAATGCTTAAAAACTACACTCAAGTGTAGTCAATATATCAATACGCTATTTTACTTTTGCGCAAAAAAATCCTAAGGGAAAATAATGGATTGGAGTAAGTAAAAACTTAGGCCAATTCATCCGCAGTTCTTCAAGGCAAGAACAGAAACAGAAAGCTCTTTTCTCATTATTTAAAGGCCATTTCATCTTGTTTTTCGAGTAGCGAATTACACATACTTGAGCACGACTGTTACCACCTTTCGGAATCAAATTTCATTCAAATCAAGCAGGCAAAATTTCTTTAAAAGAACTACACTTAAGGGTAGTTGCTCAAACCGTCGGATGGCATAGTTTTGCTTTTAACAACAATGATATCTACCTGTCCCCCAGAGCTTAAGGATTTAAAACAGGAAGATTTAGCGCCTTACAAACGAACTGAAATTTAAGCTAATATGACTATACGTTACAGCATAAAACGGATGAGATTACTACTAGTATTTTTATGCATCTCATTTACAACTAATGGCGCATTGAGCCAAAGTATGTCGCCAAACATATTGGGTTTAGATCAGCAGATTGATTCTATTATGAATACCTATAATAGCGTAGGTCTTTCAGTCGCTGTTGTTTTTAAGGATGAAGTAATTTACGCTAAAGGTTTTGGTTATCGTGATCTAGAAGCAAAACTATCAGTGTCCACAAATACTGTTTTTCAATTGGGTTCAATGACAAAAGCCTTTACAGGAGCCCTGATCGGAATCCTAGAATCGGAGGGTAAACTTTCCCTAAACGACAGACCTGCTAATCACCTTCCTGATTTTAATTTTTACAATAGAAAAATGGACGAGCTCATCACTATTGATGACTTACTGAGCCATAAAAGCGGCATAGGCAACCAGGGAACTACAGAAGTATTTTTCCCAGAGAAAGATTTACTTTCCGTAGCCCACAGGCTTAGACACCTGCCACCACAAGCTGAAGTAAAAAATAGTTTCTCCTATAGTAATATGGCTTTCTCTTTGGCAGGTACCATTATTGAACAGACGTCAGGAAAGAGTTGGGAAGCCTATAACAAGATTAAGCTATTCCAACCTTTGGAAATGTCATCTACCTTCACTGAAATCTCCCAAATGAAGGCAACTAGAAACTTTGCCTTGGGCTATGGCAGGCAAGAGGGAAAAACCAAGCTAGTCGCTTATGAAAAATACAACTCTATTAGACCAGCTGGAGCCATTAAAAGCACTGTATTAGACTTAGCAAATTGGATGCGAGTATGGCTTAATAAAGGGCAACTCAATGACAAACAAATTATTCCCGAATCCTATGTCAATCAGGCTACACAACTCCAAAATACTAAGCGTGAAGAATACGCTGAAGGCGCCTTTTTAATGGGCGAAGGTTTTGGATGGAGACTTAGAGCTTATGAAGGGCATTTTCGTGTTCGGCATGGGGGTAACACATTTGGATTTAGCACTAACCTAGACATGTTTCCTCATCAAGAATTAGGCATTGTGGTTCTGACTAACCAAGACCATTCTTTGTTGCCATACATAATTTGTGATTTGATTAGTAGACGTATACTTGGCCTTAATCCTATTGATGAATACCCTATTGTGATTACCGATCTGTATAAGCCTAATTTGGATAAGAAGCCGATTAATAAAGAAAAAAAACCAAATCGACCTATACAAGATTTCGTGGGCCAATACGCAGCAAAAGGTTATGGTACCATTGAGGTTATTTATGAAGATGATGAGCTTTTTGCGCTCTTACCTTCTTATAAATTCAGACTTCAGCACATGCATTATAACACATTTGATATAAGAGTGACTCAGGATTTTAAAGACTCCTATTCGCCTGAATTCAGCGTAAAATTTACAGACAATTTAAGCGGTGAGATTACAACTTTAGAGCTCTTTTCTCAAAACGAACCCATCCAATTCATTAAAAAATAAATCCAAACTCAATACAACAACATAGTCCCCATCATTATATGGTGGGGGCTTATCAAAAGATCAAAATTCCATTTATAACTTCTTCGTCCCCTCCACTACTAAATCAGTATTAATAGGCAACTATACCCATAGAAAAAGACAATACCGGAGTATCTCAATAAGAACGAAGAACTTCTATTAGCATAGATAGTTTTTAGAAAGCCCAGCTTGTTCAGTCTGCGATAATGATACTTCTCTTCCCGCCCTTGGCATAAAATGATTTTCAGGGTAAAACCTCCTTCATTACGTTTAAACATATGAAAATTACGATTACAACAATTGCAATTCTATTGATCTCAAGCATTACTTATGCGCAAGTTCAAAAAGTTATAGAAGAAAAGACAGTTCAGTACGAAGTCATAAAAATGAAAAGCCAGTATGAAGTACTGTAAAAAGAACTTTAAAGAAAATCGTTATTTCAAAATAGCCGATCTAGAAAAGTTTGAGTACCTCAAATAAGCCATCTGTTCCTAAAATTATTTCATCCTCTATAACACTGACGAACAACAGGTTGAAGAAAGGTGATAAGAAATAAATCCAAAATTTAGTTACAAATGCGGATCAAGGACGTCAAACAGTCATAATAAGCCAACACTCACTGAACATGAAACGAGCCTTACTCCTGCTGATAACTTTTGCACTTGGACTAACTGAAATACAAGCCCAAAATAAATTTTCCGATACTGATAAAATCGCAGTCTTTGCCAAGGTGTATGGTTTTCTTAAATATTATCATCCTAGCGTAGCATCGGGTCAACACAACTGGGATCAAGCTTTTGTAGACGAACTTCCAAAAATGCTTGAAAACAACAATACCGAGTCATTATCAGCTTATTATTACCAATGGATTGAAAGCTTAGGCGTGGTAAAACCATGCGAAAGCTGTGAAGAAGAAAAAGATTTTTTTGAAAAGAACTTTGACCTTTCTTGGACTCAAAATTCTACAGCATTTAACCAAAAAGTAAAAGACCAACTGAAGTTCATTGAAAAGAATAGGCATCAAGGAGAGCAGCACTATGTTGCCACACAATCTGTAGGGCAGATAAAGGTGACTAACCAAACCGAATACACTGACTTTGACTACCCATCTGAAGTTTATCGCTTACTTGGTTTTATTAATTACTGGAATATTATAGAATACTTCTTTCCCTATAAACACTTAACAGATAAACATTGGGATGCTGTTTTATTTGAATCCATTCCGAAATTTAAAAACGCAACAGATAAAACGTCTTATCACAATGCTATAAGAGAATTAGTCGCAAGCATTGACGATTCACATGCCCAAATTTTGTTTGACAGTGAACGCCCCAATTACCTACCGGTAAAATTGGGAAACATTGAAGGCCAAGCCGTTATAACTGGCTTCTATAATGAAGAATTGGCGCTAGAAAGCAACTTGAAACTAGGAGATGTTATTCTCAAAGTTGATGGCAAAGATGTACAAGAAGAAAGAAAAAAGATGGGAAAGTACTTTGCTGGATCGAACCCAAATGCCAAGGCAGAGAGCTATTACTTTTATGATATTTTGATGGGCAAACAAACAAGTGTCGATTTTACTATCAAGAGAGGTAGTGAAATTATTAATACCACCGCAAAAAGGTATGAGTCAAAAGCCTTAGGTGGTGGTACAAAAAAAGAGATCGTAAAGTCAAAAATTATCAATGGCGATATCGGCTATATGGACATGGCCAATATCAAAGCAAATGACATTTTGGATATACTCGAATCCTTCAAAGACAAAAAGTCCATCATCATAGACATAAGAAATTACCCGGAATTCATTTATATGATGATTTCGCAGTTCTTAAATTCAAAAAGCACGCCATTTGCGACTACATACAGACCATACTTGAAGTACCCTGGGAAATTCTTACCGCCATTGAATATTTCTACTCGAAGTAGTGCCGATAATTATAAAGGAAAAATCATCATTTTAGTCAATGGAGAAACAATCAGTAGAGCAGAATTTACGGCTATGGCATTTCAGACAGCCGACAATGCAATAACTGTGGGCAGTCAAACTACGGGAGCTGATGGCGACGTAGTCGGTTTCACTTACATGGGAGGCTACCGCACCAGCATGTCAGGCAATGGCATCGAGTATCCTGACGGCACCCCTGCTCAAAGAGTCGGCATTAAAATAGATGTAGAAGTCAAAAGAACTATTGCTGGAATCCAAGGAGGTGTCGACGAAATATTGGAGAAGGCTATTGCTATCGCCTCCGAAGATAATTGAGCCTTAGGGCATCGAACAATTTCCAATCATAATTATTATCTTAATTGCTGTTCAAAAATAGGGATTGAAACTTAAGCTATGTTTGGTTTGAACCTCTCAAACTATTGAACGTAAATATCTACGTCAACAAACAGCACAACATGAGTGATCTCAAACTAATATATGAAGGTACGGATTTCGAATCTCAAATTCTTAAAGCACAATTAGAAGACGTAGGCATAAAAGCCCTTTTAAGAAGCGAAGCTAATGACGGCAATATTGCAGGCTTCGGTACTGCAGGCTCATGCCGATTATTCATTAATGAATTGGATTTGGAACCCGCACAAACAGTAATCGAGGTTTTTAAGACTAGAAACGAAGCCTAGTTTTTCCAACAAAAATTTCTGATTTCTGAAACTATGAATAGACTTTTAATCTTACTAATTTTTCTTTTTTCGAGCATCCTGACTTATGGACAGATTGACGAAATAGATGAGCCCAGCGTTGAGAATTCTACCATTGGAGTTCAAACAGGAATTCTCGGCATATGGCTCTACAGAGAGGTTAAAATCAAGGAAAGTTTTGCTATAAGAACCGAAATAGGTTTTGAAGGAGAACTCTTTGGGGGTATTAATTTTGATGGGGTACAATATGTTTTCTCTCCCATTTTATCTTTTGAACCTCGTTGGTATTACAATCTTGAGAAACGCGATGCATTAGATAAAAACACAAAAAGTAACAGTGCAAATTACCTTTCCTTTCGCACGAGTCTTTCGCCAAATTGGTTTGAAATCACCAATGTTAACAACCTGTTTCCTGTGAACCAGTTAACCCTTCTCCCTACTTGGGGTATTAGAAGGCAAGTTGGTCAAAAGTGGAATTATGAACTTGGTATTGGTATTGGTTATCAATATACTTTTCATAAAGAAATAGTAAACGTTGGAGAAGCAATTCTACAATTGAACCTTCGGTTTGGGTATCGCATCCTATAAATCTATTGCTCTCACCTATCAAAAAACTACCATTTTTCAGACCACAAAAATTGTGTAACCGAATAGTTACACTTATATTTGTAACTAAACAGTTACATTTAATAATGAGACGAGATGTTTTTCAAGCCATAGCCGATCCTATTCGACGAGACATTATCGAATTGCTTTCAAAAGAACCACTTACCGTAAACGAAGTGGCTGAAGAATTCGCAATAAGCCGTCCTGCTATTTCTAAACACCTCAAAATCTTAAATGAATGTGACATCATAGCCATCGACAAAAAAGGACGTGAACGCTATTGCAAAATTCAACCGCAACAGCTCGTTCCCGCTTTTCTTTGGATGGAACAGTATAAAGTGCTTTGGGAAAATAAACTTGACTCTTTTGAGCGCTATTTGATGGAATTAAAATCTAAAACAGAAAACAATGAGTGATGCTAAAGACAGAACATTAAGCTTAGAAAGAACTTTTGACGCCCCTATCGAACTAGTTTGGGAAGCGTGGACGAACTCAGAACACATTGCCAAATGGTGGGGTCCTCAGGGCATGGAAACCCGTGTACTAGCGCATGACTTTAAAGTGGGAGGTGCATGGAAGTATGCCATGACAATGCCGAATAGTAATGAATTCATAGCTGATGGCGTTTATAAAGCGATTACTGAACTAAAACATATTATTTCATCGGCTAACTTTAAACCTATGACTGAAGGAGTGGAAATACAGGCTTATTTTGAATCGGCTGGAGATAAAACAAAGTTTAAGTTTAGTGTGGTTCACCCTACTGCAGAATATTGTCAACAACAAGAACAAATGGGCTTTATGAATGGATGGGGTTCAGTTTTCGACAGACTCTCAACATTTGTATCGGCATAATATAGATTGGAGTGGTCGTACATTTTTAAGCACCCTCAAATCAGATTAATACCCTTTGTCATGAAGAGCTCTTATTATCTCATTCATTCATATAAATTCGCATTCATAATTTAAATGGCTGAAGCGATAATTTAAATGAGCGAAACTCTAATTCGAATTGGCGGTGTACCGGAGCACTTTAACTTACCCATCCATTTGGCTAATGAAAAAGGCCTGTTTAAGGCACATGGCATTTCCATTGAATGGACTGATTTTTATGGTGGTACAGGGCAAATGACCAAGGCATTGCGGGAAGATCAAATAGATGTTTGCCTGCTTTTGACAGAGGGTATAATTGCTGACATTATTAAAGGCAACCCAAGTAAAATTATAAGCGAATATGTAATCACACCATTAACCTGGGGGATACATACCGGGCTAGATAATCCGCTGCAATACAAGGATTTTACTTTTGACAAAAAACACGCTATCAGTCGTTTTGGCTCAGGCTCTCATCTAATCTCCATTGTTAATGCCAACAGTAAAGGACACACCATTAGGCCAGATCAGTTTACGGTTATTAACAATTTAGATGGTGCACTCAGCTCTCTAAATACACTGGAAACGGATGTTTTCTACTGGGAAAAATATACAACAAAACCTTATGTGGATGCCGGAAAGATTCGTCGAATTGGAGAATACTTAACACCATGGCCTTGTTTTGTCATCGCAGCTTCTGATAAGGTATTAAAAAAGCAAGCAGATGCCATAGACAAAATGCTCGATATAATTCAAGACAGTTGCCAACAATTCATGCATGATAATGACATGATCCCAGTCGTCAGTAAGCGATATGATCAGCAATTAGAGGACATAGAACGTTGGTATCATAGTACTGAATGGGCTGCAGACAGTTGGATTAGTGACAAAATGATCAAGAGCGTGGTGTTTCATCTGAAGGCGGCTCAAATCATACAACAAAACGAAAGAATTCCTGAGTTAATCTGGAAAAGATAAGATTATCAAACGGACAAAGATTTGTCCTTTCCGAGAACTACTATTCGATTAACGATTAGCCCAATAATCAAATACTAAGACATCCGCTAATATGCCATCCAATAAGGCACCAAAGGCTTTATGATCTGGATGAGGTAAATAAACAGCCCTATCTTCTTCACTGGCGAAAGTCAAAAAATAGCAGTGCGTAAAGCCTTTCTCAAGTCCTTCGGGACTATTATTCAGGCCCCATTCCAATGCCTTAATCTCTGATATCTTTGAAGGCAAGCCTAAAAATGCATCTTCCGCTTTTTTTACCGCCTGTGGGTCGGCATCTTGATTAAATTTGAAAAGCACGACGTGCCTTAATTCTTTTTCCGCGGTTATTGTTTCCTCAGATTCATTGTCATAATTCGCAAGACAACCAGTAGCTAATGTTGCACACACTAATAGACAAACGAATAATACTTTTGGGTAGGATTTCATGATGTTAGGTTTTAGAATTGCCGAAGTCCTAAGTTATTAATTCGGTTGAATAAATCCTCAGAGCTCTGTTTTTAACAATACCTCAGATGGAAATCTTATAACTGATCTTTTTTGAATCAGTTTTCGGCTTCTCAGAAGCAGTTATAGTGTAATTGATTGCCAATTTCTGTTCCTTCTTTTTGGGAAGTTTAAAATCAATTTTAAGTTTTTTATGGGCTGTAACCGCCCTCCCTTTATTATAGGCTTTCTCAAATTTGAGTAGTTTAACGAGCCTTATGACTTCTTCATCGCAGCCATAACCTAGCGAATGAATTACTTGTACGTTGGAAACCCTACCTAGCCCATCAACACTATATGAAACCTCTACAGGTCCTTCCACTTTAGCCAAAACCGCTTCCTTGGGATATTTTAAGTGTTCATCAACGAACTTCTTCAAGGCTTCATCCCCTCCACGATATCGGGGCATATTCAGTGGTTTGTCTTTGCGGGGTTTTGACATTAATCTAACTTATACCTTCTGATTTCTATAGGTTTAATCTTTTCAATATCGAGGTTATACTTCAAGTCATAAGCACCCCAAGGGCTATTGGCAAGGTAGTAGAAATAGCCATCTTTAACCTGTCCCAAAGTTGGTTCTCCTAAACTCGCTCCTCCTCTATTAATCACCTCTTCCCGTTCAATTACATCACCCGATTCATTTAAATAATACCGCATCACCTTAAATGGTTTTGCACCATTATGGATAGCAATTAATGAATTCTCATGATAATATAATCCATCAACGCCTTTCAAGAGAATACTTCTTGGCGATTTTACATTTCTAATATTGTCTTCGTTGCCATTGGGATCTAAATTGACTCTGAATATACCTTTAATGTAATCGGAGACATATAAATACTTTTCGTCCTCGGTCAGGGTCAAGCCCTGTAAATTAAAATACCCATCACTCAGGTCGAATTGTTTTCCACTGAAAGCGCCCAAATAGCTTGTGGTATCCGTATCGTTTCGAGTTAAATATGGACTCGCACTATTGGATAGCCATATTCTATCTTCTTTGTCTATGGCAATATCTCCAATGGTGGAATTATCTTCAAAAACAAGGCCTTGCAGAATCTGTGCATCCGACATCCTGATCTGGAGTACCGTGGATTTTCCGGTATCGTTTTTTGAGAACCCAATCGTCTCAGGTAATGACGCGCATGTCACCCACAGAATTCCAGATTCATAGTCAGGCTTCATTGCCATTACACCATAAGGTGTTTCCTCTATCCAATCAGTCATTTGACCATCATTAGATACTTTAACAATTTTCTTTTCTCTAATACTGCCAAGCAAGATTTCTCCATTTTCTAGCACCACAAAACTTTCAGGGTGTAAATGAGCTGCGTTAATTGTTTTGAAAAGCTCATCGTTCACTTCCTCGGTGCTCATCTTTTTCTGTAGTTGAAGCAGTTTTTTGTAGTTTTTATGATTTCTGATGTTGTCAAAATCTACATTATTTTCAAAGTCATATGAAGCATCCATGAGCATCATCTGATTTAGGGTTTGCACAGCCTTAATTTTTCTACCACTAAGGGCCCAAGCTGCTGCCAAACGTGGTACGATAACTGGGTGATTCGGTCTCAGCCTATTGGCACTTCGAATTTCTTTAAGAAATTCATCATAGTCCTTTTGCTCATATGCATTTTGAGCAGCGGTGTAATAATCTTGCGCGCTTTTTTCTTCCTGCGAAAGTGCTGGCAATACCCAGCAACTTATCAGCATAGCTATTAAAAAATTCTTCATATTCATCAATTTCAAAAATGCCCGTTCTACGCAAATATGTCTATTAAGACAAACAAAAAGTACATTTTATTAACAGTCAGAACGATAATTAACCTTACAAGTTGGCATTCTTGACTGAAAGCGTCCTTCAATACCACTTATATAATCTTAGATTCTGGCTTTTGAGGTACCCCGAATTTGCTTTAATTTCAAACACTTCTAACCTTAAAAAGACGATGATTAGAACACTCAACAAACTTAAATCAATTGCTATTTGCTTAATGATAGCCGCACTAGGCTTATCCGAGTCAAATGCTCAGCAAATACCGGCTCAAGTAGTCGAAAGCATCAAATTCCGTGAAATTGGACCTACACGTCAAGGTGGACGATACGTTGATTTTGCGGTTGTAGATAAATCTCCAAAAGTAATTTACGCAGCGACCGCTTCTGGTGGACTCTGGAAAACTGTCAACAATGGACAGTCATGGAAGTCACTTTTCGACAATGAAAACATCATTTCCTTAGGAGCTGTTGCCGTAGATCAAAGAGATACCAGCGTAGTATGGGCTGGTTCTGGCGAAGCCAATAACTCAAGAAGTTCTTATTGGGGAAATGGCATTTATAAGTCTACCGATGGTGGTGAAACATGGAAGAACATGGGTTTGCCCGAATCACAACACATTGGAAGAATCCTAATCGACCCTAAAAACTCTGATGTTGTTTATGTGGCAGCATTAGGCCATTTATATTCTGATAACCCAGAAAGGGGATTATACAAAACCACCAACGGCGGTAAGACTTGGAAAAAAGTTCTTGAAGTAAAGAAAGCTGACGGAAAATATATTGGTGTTGTGGATGTGGCAATGAGCCCAAGCAATCCTAATACACTAATTGCTGCAGCATACGATAAAATCCGTACGCCGTGGACATTCAACGAAGGCGGAGAAGGTAGCGGAATCTATAAGAGTACAAACGGTGGCCGTACCTGGACTAAATTAGAAGGCGGATTACCAGGTGGATTCCTTGGTAGAATTGGTGTGGCATATGCACCTGGAAATTCTAATGTGCTTTATGCCAACATTGAGAATGTAAATGTTGATGGTGTTTCTGTAGAAGAAAGAAGAAGAATGCTAGAAGTGGGTATTCCACTTAAAAGAGGTCAAAGCGTTAAAGGCGTTGAAATGTATCGCTCAGGTGATGGTGGAAAAACTTGGAAGAAAATAAGCCCTGACGGAGTAGATATTGGAGGAGCACCTTCTTACTACTACCAACAAGTAAGAGTAGACCCAAATGATGAAGATCATGTTTATGTGATCGGTATTAGAGTTTGGGAAACTAAAGATGCTGGAAAAAACTGGGGTACTGCCTTCCGTTTTGGAGGGGACAACCACGCCATGTGGATTGACCCAGACGATTCTGAACATATGGTTTTAGGTTACGATCACGGTATGGGAATTACGTACGATGCTGGTAAAACTTGGTATCACCCTGATGAAATTCCTTTAGCCCAGTTCTACGCAGTAGATGTTGATATGGCCTATCCTTACAATGTTTATGGTGGTTTACAAGACAACGGTTCTGTAAAAGGTCCGAGTAGTATGAAAGATGGCAGCGCCATTACTTTCGAACAATGGGCAAGAGTAGGTGGCGGTGACGGCATGTACAATGTGGTTGACAGAACAAACAACAGGTTCCTTTATAACGAGTCGCAGTTTGGCCCTCTGAGCCGATTAGATATGAAAACTGGCATTTCTAAGAGTATCCGTTATAGAGGCAATGGCATGCGTTGGAACTGGAATGCTCCTATTGTTGTATCTCAACACAATTCGGATGTAATCTACCATGCGGGAAACAAAGTATTAAAGTCAACTTACCGCGGTGAAAATTGGCAAGAAGTTAGTGAAGACCTAAGTAACAATGACGAAGTAAAAGCGGCTGGAACTGGTAATATTCAGTACGGAACCATTACGACATTGGAAGAATCACCATTAGATGCTAATGAGCTTTGGGCTGGTACTGATGATGGCAATTTACATGTAACTACCAACGGTGGTAAAAAATGGACAAAACTAAACGCCAATATTCCAAACAACCCAGAATATTGGGTCACAAGAATTGAAGCATCCGCTCACAGCGCAGGTACGGCTTATGTAAGTTTCAATGGAATGAGAAGGGACCAGTTTGGTGCTTATCTCTACAAAACGACTGACTATGGTAAAACTTGGACATCTTTAACTAATGGATTACCAAACGAGCCAGTTAATGTTATCAGAGAAGATCACAAAAACCCTAACCTCCTATTTGTCGGTACAGAACTAGGTGTATATGCAAGTATTGATGGTGGTGCTAACTGGACTAAGTTCATGACTAATATGCCAACTAATCCGGCATATGACATGGTTATACACCCGAGAGAAAATGACTTAGTTGTGGCAACACACGGTCGTGGTATTTTCATTGCCGATATTTCTCCATTACAAGAAATGAACTCATCGATGATGAATGGTGCTGAACTTTTCAACATCACTCCTGCCGTTCAGTTCAATAGAGGTTTAAGACATGTTTCAGCTTACACAAACTTTAATGGTGAAAGTAAGCGTCCAGGTTCTCATATCTATTTCTATACTGCCAATGGTGGAAAGGCCAAAATGACCATTTATAATGGCACAAATGAAGTCTACAAAATGGAAATGGATGCCGAAGCAGGTTTGAATCACCGAATTTGGGGTTTCACAAAGATTATTCGAGAAAGATCTGAAAATCAACTCAAGAATTTAGCCAGTCGCTATAAGCGCTTCGGTATGTCGGATGAAGACATTGCTGCTCAATTGGAAAACATGAAGTACATCACCGGACCTGTAGGCCCTGGTACTTACAAGGTTGTTTTAGAAATTGGCGGAAAAACAATGACTCAGAACGCAGTAGTAATGAAAGATTACTGGTCTGGCAACTGATAAGAATACACTCATGAAAAAGCCATTCCGACGATTCGGAATGGCTTTTTTTATACCTCACTCCTAGGCTACCCATCACGATTAAAATTTAGTTGATAAATAATACGCAGTTAACTGCGTATTATTTATATTTGACTAACCTCTTAAAAATGAACGACGACCTTATTAGAACCTTGGGCTATTCCAACCTAGATGCTAGACTTAAAAGAATAAGCGATAAAATGACACATAGTACGCGTGCTATGTATAAGCAACTTAATATCGATTGGGAGCCTAATTGGTACTTAGTGCTCATTTTAGTCCGTGACACACCGAATATTTCAGTGATGGAAATTGCGAACCGTCTAAAGTTTACCCACCAATCCATTGATATTATGGCAAAAAAAATGGTGAATAAAGGATATCTAACCCACTCAAAAGACAAGGACGATAAAAGAAAGACGGTCTTTCAACTGACACAAAAAGCTAAAGACCGATTACCAATTCTGACCAAAATCTGGAATAGAGGAACTGAAGTCATTTTCGAATTAATGAACGAGGACACGGCTATTATCAAGCACCTAGAAGTACTCGAGTCCAACCTCGAAAAGTCTTCATTCGGCGAAAGAATTATTCAAAAACTCAACGATTAGAAATGAAAGACCATCACTACCAAATTGCGCTAGAATGGACAGGCAACCTAGGAACAGGCACAAAAGACTACCTATCCTATAGCCGAGACCACAGCATTAAAATGGATCACAAACCGAACGATATACTTGGTTCTTCTGATCCATCATTTAGAGGAGACAAAAGCAGGTATAATCCGGAAGAACTCTTTCTTTCTTCTATTTCGGCCTGTCACATGTTATGGTATCTCCACCTTTGTGCTGTTAATCACATCAATGTGCTTTCTTATCAAGATAATGCATCAGGCACTATGGAGGAAAATAAAAGTGGTAGCGGAAAATTTAAGGAAGTAACCTTATACCCTAAAGTGCTCATTGAAACACCGTCACACATTGAAAAAGCAATATCACTACACTCCGAAGCTCATAAAATGTGTTTCATTGCTAATTCATGCAACTTTCCTATTGGCCACCAACCCAAGATCACTTCTAAATAGACTAAGGCAATCTGCATTAAAGCGCCAAACTTTTATACTCAAATGATTGAAATTGAAAAAGTAAACCTACAGTCGAAACTTAATACTTTCGATGCTTATTGGACACCTAAAATTGTTGGGGAACTCAATAAGCAGCACGTCAAACTGGCGAAATTCAAAGGTGAATTTGTTATGCACGAGCATAAGCATGAAGATGAACTGTTCTTTGTCATTTGCGGCGAACTATTTATAGAATTGCAAGAAAAAACGTTGCATTTAAGCCCTGGTGAATTTGTAGTTATTCCTAAAGGAGTGCCTCATAAGCCTTATGCACCAGAAGAAGTGAGCGTTATGCTATTTGAACCAGCTACTACCCTGAACACAGGTAATACCGAAAGCGATCTGACAGTAACGGAATTGGATAAGATATAGGGATGAGATACGCGCACACTAATATTGTAAGTAAAGACTGGGAGGCACTTGCTGAATTTTATGTTAGAACTTTTGATTGTACTATCATCCCTCCTATTAGAAACCAATCTGGTAAATGGCTAACTAAAGGTACAGGGGTAAAAAACGCAAAACTTAAAGGAGCACACCTATTGCTGCCTGGACATGGAGAAAACGGACCTACTTTAGAAATCTATCAGTACGAAGAAATACTCAATCTAGAGTCGATTACACCCAATACAAGAGGGTTTTCGCACATAGCATTTGAGGTAGACAGTGTTGAGACAGTATTGAATAAACTTATGCAGAACGGTGGATCAGCATACGGTGAAATAACAACACGTGAAGTACTAGGTGTAGGAACTATCACGTTTATCTATGCGAAAGATCCTGAGGGTAACTTAATAGAACTTCAAAGTTGGAAATAATCAATAGAGACTAGCGGTAATAGTCGTTTCTTAATTCTCTATTTTATATGTCGAAATAAACTGCTAACGCATGAATAGAAAAGAGTTTGTAAAAATATGCGGTATTTTGGGTATTGGCTTTCCCCTTAGCGGAACACTAGCTGCCTGTAGTAATAATGATGACACAACGCCTAATTTTAATGGAAAAGTCATCATTATTGGTGCCGGTGCCGGAGGACTTTCTACCGGATATCTACTCCAACAACAAGGCATTGAATTTGAAATTTATGAAGCCTCTTCCAATTATGGAGGAAGAATGAAAATCGATACCAACTTTGCCGATTTCCCAATACCACTTGGGGCAGAATGGCTTGAAACAAGTACGGATATTTTCGGACAAATTGTCAATGACTCATCAGTAGATGTGGATATACAAACATTTCCAGATAATCCTGATCGCAAATTCATTAATTCATCATGGTTCAACTTCTTCCAATCCTATATACTCCCATCAGTAGCCGATAAAATCACCTACAATACACCCATTCAATCCATTGACTATTCTCAAGACGAGGTCATCCTTTCAACTCAAAACGGTCAACTTTCAGCCGATAAAGTGGTTGTATCCGTGCCCCTAAAAATCCTTCAAGATGGAGACATTACTTTTGAGCCTGCCCTACCTAGCGCCAAATCTGGTGCCATACAAGAGCTTACTATTTGGGAAGGATTTAAGGCATTTTTTGAATTCTCAAATGATTTCTATGGCGAAGGTCTCGTCATCGATGTAACACCATCCACAGACGGGCAGAAAATTTATTACAATGCGGCATTAGGGCAGAATACTTCAAAAAATATACTGGGCTTATTTGTCGTGGGGAAACCAGCGTTAGAGTTAATTTCAAAATCGGGAAATGATCTAAGAGACTTTATGCTGGTCGAACTTGATGGTCTATTTAATAATCAGGCTACACCAAGCTATCTGAATCATATTACACAAAACTGGAACGATGAACCATTTATAAAAGGCGGATACTTAATCGATCATGCTGATTGGCGCACCGTACAACAATTATCCTCGTCAGTATCTAATAAAGTGTATTTCGCCGGTGGAGCCTATACAGATGGGAATGATTGGGTTTCTGTCCATACGGCGGCACAATCAGCACGCAATGCTATTAATGAACTAATTCAGAATTAAGGAAGCTTTTTCGAAAAGTATCTCATTCGAAAAACTAAAGGATTTCATCTGAAATCAGCCTGAGCAGCATTTACTTTATGAATCTTTAACGAATAGGCTACTCATATCATGAATTATTTTATTTACTTCGTGCTCTTAATAAGATAGTTGAGATGAGAGGTTTGAATAAGCTGTTCGTAGCGTTTACCATTCTACTGTTTGTAGCAAGTTGTGGCAAAAAAGATGTACCACAGAAAACATTTTCGTTTACTTTCAAGGTCGCCATCAAAAAGCAGATTCTGGAGCCAACTATTATCAACGGTTACTATGGGCAAATGAATCTTTATAAAGGAGATTTTAGGGCAAAAAACGATTCAACAGGACTTTCCGAAAATCAACCTGTACCCGCTCGATATAGCATTTTACTCTACGAAATGCAGAACAAAGATGCTATCGACTCAGCTGGTTATACAAAAGACGGTAAGCAGTATTACGATTTAAAGAAGCTAAAGAAAGCCGATGTTCAACCCAAATATGAAATCATCCCCAATAAATCTGGCTTCTATCAAATTGATAACAACGGTATCTCTTACTTAACATTGATTTGCTTGAATAAGAAAACTGGCTATTTCCCTGGTAGCGTTGGCACACTGCCAGGCCTCAGCGGTGAACTCAAACAACTAGAAATGCGCATAGACAACAACGCAACTTTCTAAGACTATTCCATATTTCATTTCCATACTTTAGGTGAATAAGCGTAATTGAAGATGCTTGAAAAATTCACCCGAAATCTTACTTAATACTACCATTGCGGAAGATTGGTTTGCTGCCAAAGGTTGGGAAGCCTTCCCTTTTCAAAAAGAAACATGGCAAGCTTATCTGGCCGGTAAAAGCGGTTTATTAAATGCCCCAACAGGTAGTGGTAAGACTTATGCCGTTTGGCTTGGCTGTGTTATGGAAGCTTTGCACCAGGATTCTCAAGCCAAAGGTTTACAAATTATCTGGGTAACGCCTTTAAGAGCATTGGCCAAAGACATTTGCGCTGCTATGCAAGAGGTAAACCTCGATTTAAACTTGGGTTGGAACATTGCCCTAAGAACTGGCGATACGTCGCAGGCCGAAAGACAGAAACAAAAGCGGAATATGCCGCAAACCATTGTCACAACGCCTGAAAGTATTCACGTACTTATGGCACAAAAAGATGCTAAAAAGACTTTCGGTAATGTTAAAGCGGTAATAGTAGACGAATGGCATGAGTTAATCGGGGGAAAGCGAGGCGTTCAAGTTGAATTGGCTTTAGCCTATATGCGACATTTGAAGGCAAAGCCTATTAAAACCTGGGCTATATCCGCTACAATAGGAAATCTTCAAGAAGCCGCCAAAGTGCTGCTTGGCGATCAGTACGAAACGTGTAAAACTATACGCGCTAATGTTAACAAAAAGATTGAAATAGAATCGATTGTACCGGATTCTGTCAAAACACTTCCTTGGGCCGGACATCTAGGAATTCACCTTTTGGATCGCGTCGCGCCAATTCTAGAAAACCACACCTCAACCCTTATGTTTACGAACGTACGGTCACAAACTGAGATTTGGTATCAGAAAATGATGCAACAAATGCCTGAATATGCTGGATTGGTGGCCATGCACCATGGATCCTTAGATATTGGTGTGAGACAGTGGGTAGAAGATCGCTTGCATAGTGGTAAGCTAAAATGTGTCGTTTGTACTTCAAGCTTAGACCTAGGCGTAGATTTTCGGCCTGTAGATATGGTAATTCAAGTCGGTGGACCCAAAGGGGTTGCACGTTTTTTTCAGCGCGCCGGGAGAAGCGGCCATCAGCCAGGTGCGACTAGTAAGGTATACTTCCTCCCTACTCATTCACTCGAGCTGATAGAAGCTGCAGTGTTAAAAGAAGCCATCGCTAAAAAACAATTTGAGAGTAGAATTCCGTTAAAAAAGTCAATCGACGTCTTAATTCAGTATTTAGTCACTTTAGCCGTCGGGCCAGGTTTCTACGAAGAGGATACTTACAAACAGGTAAAATCTACGCATGCTTATGAGGAACTAACCCAAAAAGAATGGGAATGGTGTTTAGAATTTATCACTACTGGCGGCAGAACGCTGAGTGCTTATGACGAATACTCTAAAGTAGACATTGAACCTGATGGTCTATACAAAGTGAATAGCCGCAAAATTGCAATGCGCCACCGTATGTCTATGGGTACAATTGTTTCGGACCCGATGGTAAAAGTAAAGTACCAAACTGGTGGATACATAGGTACTGTTGAAGAGTTGTTTATAGCCGGACTAAGGCCTGGCGATACTTTTTGGTTTGCGGGCAGAAGCCTTGAGCTTATCCGCGTGAAAGATATGACTGCTCAGGTTAGAAAATCTAAACGTAAAACAGGCCCTATTCCACGCTGGGGAGGCGGAAAAGCATCATTTACCTCATTACTCTCCCATGGCTTAAGGTCAAAACTGGAAGAAGCTGCAAACGGAAAGTACAAGGGCTTAGAGATGACTACAATTAAGCCACTTCTCGAAAAACAACGTGAACTATCAACGATTCCAAAGTCCAATCAATTACTGATCGAGCAGCTAAAATCTGATGAAGGCACTCATTTCTTTGTTTACCCATTGGAGGGCAAATACATCCATGAAGTGTTAGCTGCGCTTTGCGCCTTTCGAATTAGCGTTAGTCAACCGATTACCTTCTCGATTGCTTCTAACGACTATGGTTTTGAGCTTCTCACCGATCAAGACATCAACGTTGAAGACTTTTTGGAGTTGGATCTCTTCACACAAGACAACTTAATGGAAGACATATACGCTAGCCTGAATAATACCGAAATGGCGAAACGGAAATTCAGAGATATTGCCACCATCGCAGGCTTGATTTTTCAGGGCTATCCAGGAAAAGGAATCACAAATCGCCACCTTCAGGCCTCTTCAAGCATGATTTATAAGGTGTTTGAGGACTATGATCCAGATAATTTGTTGATGAAGCAAGCCAATGAAGAAGTGCTAAACCTTCAGTTCGAAAAATCGAGGTTAACAGAAGCACTAGAGCGAATTAATCAGCAAGAAATAAAAGTGAACAAGCTACTGAAACCAACACCGCTCTGCTTCCCAATTTTGGTTGATAGATTCAGAGAGAAATTCACTTCTGAAAGGCTTTCCGATCGGATAGAAAAAATGCAAATCGATTTCGACTAACGAACAAACTCCTCCTGAAAGTTTTCAATAAACTCATTGATATGCTTTCGGTTTCTTTGCTCCTCTTTCACCACTAAATAGTGATTTCTTTTCAACCCGTTCTTACCTATTCTCTTAAATAAAAGATCCTCTGGTAGCTTATAAGATTTCAAGCTCCACTTCGGCAAGCAGACCACTCCCATATTAGCATTTACCATTTCAAGCGATACCTCTGTAAAAGGGATTGCCGTCACTTTCTTAGGTATAATTTTATTCGGTTTCAGAAAATGCTCGTAAACGGAAACACTCTCGAGCGGAAATGAATTAATAATAAGATGCAGGTCGGAAAAGTGACTTACATCTAGAAACGGTAAACTGCCAAAACTGTGTTCTCGATGCATAATGGCAAATATTTCATCCTCCAACACCTTCATCTTAAATAAGGAATCTGTTGCCGGTTCTGAGGTTACAATGGCAATATCTACTTCATTTGAAAGCACCTGTGAAACCGTTCTTTGAGAACCATCAAGACTTAAATCAATTTCAATTTCAGGATAGAGAACAGCCATCTTTTGAACAAATGCAGGTAAGCCGTGAAAGAATGATTGACACTCTGCACTCAAACGGATTGTGCCTTTCGACCCTTCTTTAATTTGTTCAATGTTACTAAAACCAAGGTCAATCCTTTCGAAAAGTTCATTAGCTAATTGATGCAATTCCTTGCCCTCTTTTGTGAGGTTCCAATTGTTCCTTGTTCTATGGAAAACCTTAAAACCAAGTCGTTCTTCAAGTTCTCTTAACTGATGACTTAGTGCCGACTGCGTAAGAAATAACTTCTCTGAAGAATTGGCAATATTCCCTTCCTCGGCAATGGTCTTGATCAATCGAAAATACTTAAGTTCCATAACTTTAATTTACTATAGTTTATAATTGATTGTAGCTGAAATAAATTCAATTAATACCGCAAAAGCATTCAAAGATCAATTAGATCAGATGAGTATGACCGGACTAGATTTGAATAAAGAAATGATATGAATTGCGAAACAACATATACCGAGTACTGCACAATTGAAGTAAACAAGCGCCATTATTGGATAAAAATTAAGTCAGATGTATTGACTCGTTTTCTAACGAGTATCGTGATTCATGGTGCCGAAGATATGTCGAAAATCAAATAATAGACTTATGAAAACAATAGGCTTAATCGGTGGAATGAGTTGGGAATCTTCCAAAATGTACTACCAGTATGCGAATGAATATGTAAAAGAACGTCTTGGTGGTTCACATTCATGCCGATGTATCATGGTCTCTGTAGATTTTGCAGAAATTGAGCGATACACCTTTTTGGGAGATTGGGATAAAATTGGAGAAATGATGGCCAACTGTACCCAGCAATTAGAAGCCGCCGGTGCCGATATTATCCTGCTCTGTACAAACACTATTCACTTAGTGAGCCACTACATTGAAAAAAGCACCAGCTTGCCCTTCCTCCACATTGCAAAAGCAACAGGTATAGCAATTCAAGAAAGAGACATTAAAAAAGTGGGTTTAATTGGGACTAAATTCACTATGGAAAAGGACTTTTATACAACCATACTCAAACAAGATTTTGGTTTAGAAGTTATCACTCCCTCACTTACAGATCGGCAGGATATACATGATGTAATCTACGATGAATTAGTCAAAGGTCAGTTTACTGATACTTCTAAAGGAAAGTGTATTGATATCATGCAGAACCTGAATTCAGATGGTGCTGAAGGTATCATTATGGGCTGTACAGAATTACCCATTCTGGTGCCAGCTGATGACGTAAAGATGGCAACAATTGACACCACAAAGGTTCATATTCAGCAGGCAATAGACTGGGCTATTGGGTAACTATTCTTCCTTAATGATATCAACAGGGTTGGTCACTGCTACTTTCAAGATTTGAAATCCCATAATTGCCATTGAAAGCACAATGATTATCAATAATACCAAACCAAGCTCCATATAGCTTGGGAATGACTTGTACTGAAAACTATTGAGCCATTGGGTAGAAACGTAATGATTCACGGGAATGGCAATGCATTCTGCTAGAAGTATCAGTATAAGGATCTGTTTATAGAAAAGGAAAGTAACGTCTTTCACGCTTGCGCCGAGCACCTTTCTTACACCAATTTCAGACTGACGCTTACTAATCGCAAAGCTCAGTAAACCAACAAAACCCAACACCGAAATAATAATAGTTAATGCTGACAAATAGCCCATAGACATTGCTAAGCGCCGTTCGCCAACATATTGCCGATCTAGCTCTACGTCCAAATAGCTATGACTTACCGGTAACTTTGGTGCATAAGTCTCAAAGATTTCCTCCATATCTTGGATTGCTAGGCGATGGCCTCCAGCTTCTAATCTGACCAACAGCTGATTGCCAAAATCTTTGTTATAGAACACCACAATCGGTTCCACTTTAGCATGTAAAGAGCCGATATTGAAGTCTTTAAAAACACCAATCGCTTTCATATGTCGAGGGTTGCCGTCTTCATCGTTGTTAAAGTACATAACCTTACCTATCGGTTCGTCCCAATCAAATTTCAATTTCGCTGCTTCATTCAGCATAAAACTCCAATCTGAATCTTGTTGAGAACCATTAATAAACGCTCTACCTTCTAACAATTCTAAACCTATCGTCTCAGCAAAATCATTATCAACTTGCATGTATTGACTACCCACGGCACTAAAGCCACCTTCAGTCTCTATATTAAGGATGGAGTGATTGAGATTAACCCCTGGTCGATTTGAAGCGAATGATGCATTGGCTACACCAGCGACAGTCTTCACCTGTTGTTTTATCAATTCGCTATTAGCAGAAAGTAGGGAGTCTTCTAGCTGAAAAACAACGACATTATCCTTTTGGAAGCCTAAATCTTTATTTGAAACAAAATCTAACTGGTTTTTCACCACAAAGGTGAATAGAATGACTATGGTCGAAATAGCAAATTGAAGTACAACAAGTCCTTGCTGTAACTTGCCACTGTCTCGCGTATTTTTTGACCTCCCTTTAAGGCCTTCAACTAACTTTATACTCGATAATACGAGTGAAGGATAAACGCTGATAATCAACCCTAGCATAAAAGTACTAGCAGCAAAGATCAATATATTGTCGCCTGTAAATGGTAGAACATCTACCCCAGAAATCAATTGGAATTGTCCGTCAATTATTTTGACAATAAGCAAAGAAAAAGCAAAGGCCAATAGCGTAAACAACAGTGTTTCTACTAAAAACTGACCTGAAATATTGAACCTTGAAGCCCCTATTACTTTTCTGACCGAAATTTCCTTCTTTCTTAATGAGTTTCTTGCCAATGAGAGGTTTAAATAATTGACAAGGGCTATCACCACTAAGAAGATTCCGATAGCCAAAAGGACATAGACACTTGTTAAATCACCATTTTGATTCACTTCCCAGGTTAAATCAGATCTCAAATGGATATCTTCAATGTCTTGGATAATAAGATCGGCAGTCGCGTTAAGCTGCGCAAAATAGGTCGACATATGTTTTTCGAAGAAGTTCGAAAAATCATCTATCAGGTACTGTGCTCTAAATGAATCTTGAAGTTTTACATAACTATATACATGGGCACCATACCATCGACTATTCACCTCAGCATCATAATATTTGTTCCAAGAAACAAGCACATCATAAGGAAGATGTGTGTTGCCTGGAACATCTTCAAAAACGCCGGTTACTTCAAATTTCTTGGCACGATCGGCCAGTTCAATATGTTTTCCAATTGGGTTTTCATTTCCGAATATTTTAGTAGCCATGGATTCTGACAAGGCAATTGTATTAGGCCTATTCAGCATTGTGCTGGAACTTCCTTTTAAAATCTTTCTATCGAAGACTTCAAAAAATGCTGAATCGACTATGTAAGCGTCGTTAGACTTTACAAACTTGTCTTTATACTTAAAAGTGCCTTTATGGACATCTAAGCCATTGACGCCTGCTACCCGGGTAAAGCTGAGCACCTCAGGGTATTCGGTCATCATAGTCGGGCCTAACGGTCTTCCGACATTGCAATATGTATCTTCTTTACCACCAACATTGTAATGAACTCCAAGCCTTTTTATTTGCTCCTTATTCGCATAAAATTGTTCGTATGAAAATTCATAGTTGACGAGCAAAAGCACTAAAAAACTAAAGGCTAAGCCCACAGACAAGCCAAATAAATTGATCCCAGTATAAAACCGATCCTTCCAAAGGTTTCTGAATCCTACTTTTAAATAATTCTTGATCATTCCTAAGTTGTTGTTTGAGTATAATCCTTTTGCAAAACCAATTAGGCCTGGCCTGAAGAGTGAAACCACGTCGATCAGAATCTTGATATTGGCGTAGTTACGCCCCTTCTCATCGGAGCGTTCTCTATATAATTCAATTAGATCTCCTTCTACAAACCGCTGTAGTTCTTTAGAGCAAAACCAGCGGAATAACTTCATAATAAGCCATGGCGGCTTATTATTTTTAGGCTGGGTACTCATAAAAAGGTGACTTTCAAATCAAAAGCCATATTTGGAATATCATTCCACATGCTGTTCCGCATTTCTCGGGCCGATTCTAAGGCCTTTTTACCTTCAGCTGTTATAGAAAAGTACTTCTTGGGTCTTCCGGCTCTTTCCGCAGTGGCCTCACCTTCCCTTGACCGGAGGAAGCCTTTCTCATCAAGCCTTTTCAGTGCCGACTGTAAAGCACCTACGCTCACTCCTCTTCCAGTGCGCGATTCTATCTCTTTTTTGATAGACACACCGTATGCTGCTTCGTGCAGAATGCCTACGGCTAGCATTACTACTTCCTCAAATTCGCCTAATTGTGTTCTTCGCATGATAATATTTTCCTAATTGTAGTATTTGTAAAACAAGGCTATTCAATAATAATTTCCTAATTGTAGTAATATTATTTTAATAGAATGAACCTTATGAGGAGCGTTTTAGCTTGAAAACATGACTTTATTAAAACTTTTGATCAATTTGGGTTAAGATTTACAAGGTTATGATCAACGCTCTCAGAAAAGTTCGCCGCAATCTTCTTTCAAAGAATAGTTTCTTAAAATACCTCCTTTATTTAATGGGAGAGATTGTTTTGGTGATTGTCGGGATTCTCATTGCCTTGAACATTAATAATAGAAATGAAGAGCGGAAGAACGAGGAAAAGGTAACCTCTACCCTCCTACAAATTCAACAGGAATTAGAAATTGATATTAACAAGGCTACAGAACTTATCGAATATTATCGCGTCAAAGATTCACTAATTTCTTTAGTCTTAGGGAATAAGCTTACGCTTAAAGATTACAAAACTCCTGCCAATGGCGGGTTATTTTCCATCATTACTAACGTAGTGGATTTAGTAACTACAAACAATGGTTACAACAGCTTAATGAGGAATATTGATAATATCCCTACACGATTTGAACCAGTTATTGCCGATTTAAATCAAGTCTATATTGACGATAAAACACAAGTAGATTACTATAACAACAGTATTTCGGAGCTTGCGAATAATGTACTTGAAAAGTGGTCATCAGAGCATGCTTGGTATTCTGAGCTATTTACCGGCTTTACTAATGACAAAGCCATCAATTATTTCTTAAATAGTCCATTCTACAAGAATGAAGTGGTTACCTATAACGTTATCTCAATGCAAAATCATCTTCAATTCATTAAGCAATACCGGAACGACGCTATAAAAAGCTATTTGAAGATTGCTGCACTAGTTGACCCTACTCAACCGATTGAAAAGTCATTTATAGTCCCTCGGTATATGTATGAAAACATTGTAGGCATTTATAAAATCAGAGAAGGATTAAACTTGGAAATCAAGTTTGACGAGGGACATTTGATGGCCCAACAAACTGGACAGGAAGTACCTTTCGAGTTATTCCCCTTAACTCACTTACAGTATTATGCCCTTAATGGTCAGGCTATTATAAATTTCCAGAAAGATACTGAGAGAGCATATACGGGCTTTAAGGTTTACCAAAACAACGCATATATCAGCGCCGAAAAGATTAAATAAAAAAGGTGCTCCCGAACGGCAGCACCTTTCTAATTGAGATTGACTCAGTTTATCTTTTGATTTGCATCGCCATACCGTTAGACATCACAAGGTGTTCTATAAAGAACTCCATCATTCTATCGGTATTTACCGCCGTATGACCTCTATCTGGCCCTACTTGTACTTCAAAACTCTTACCCGCATCTTGCAATGCCTTGATTAGTTGTAGTGAATTTGACGGATGCACGTTGTTATCTGCAGTACCGTAATACACCATAATTTCTCCTTCTAGATTTTTGGCGTAGTTCATTAAATTGAATGCATCATAGCCCGCCTTGTTATTCTCCAAGGTGTTCATGTAACGCTCAGTATAGATGTTGTCATAATTGATCCAATCAGTAACAGCTGAATTGGCCACAGCAGCATGATATACGTCTGGGAACCTTAATAAACTCATTGCAGCAGTAGTACCGCCGTATGATGTACCGTACACGCCTACTCTTTCCTTATCGAAATAAGGTCGATCGTAAAGTGATTTAATCCCTTCTGCGAAGTCATCTTGCTCAACGATTCCAAGGTTACCATAAAGCTGATCTAATAATTTCTTACCACGTCCTCTTACATTTCGACCGTCGATATCTACAATTAAGAATCCATATTCAGTTAACGGATTAGGGAAAGTAAATGTCTCTCTAAACTCATTAGTTGCAGGCCCGCCATAATTCGCGAGAATTAATGGATACTTCTTATTCGGGTCAAAATTGGATGGAAAATGAATCAATCCATGCAATTCGGTTACGCCATCGGCAGAAGTAAATGTAAATGCTTCAACTGTTTTAAGGCCTAGTTCTTCCCACTTCGAAATGTCACTTTGAGCCAATTCTGCTATGATTTTTCCTTTTGCAGAAACTAGGTTCGTAAACGGAGGTGTGTTATGCGTTTGTGCTACGTCAATAAAGTGCTTTCCATCAGGCGAAATAGTCACTCTGTGGTTAAAGGCAGGATCTGTCATGCGTGTATCCTTAGTGCCATCCATTTTTACACGATGTAACTGCATTTTCATGTGGTTTTCACCACTTCGCGCCATGTAGTACATATAGCCCGCCTTTTCATCGATTCTTACGATGTTGCTTACCTCAAAATCATGTTGCGTAAGCGCGGTAACTAATGTACCGTCAAAATTATATAAGTAATAGTTGTTAAAACCAGTACGCTCAGATGCCCACACAAAGTGTTTCCCATCTTCTAAGACACGCATTTCTGGCGTATTCTTAGTAAAGCTCGGCAGCCACTCTTCTCGTACAACTACTCTTGATTTTCCAGTTATTGGATCGGCAGCACGGTACTCCATAATATCTTGCTTACGGTTCGTACTATGATATAATAGCTCTTTACCATCAGGTGTCCAGCTCGTTCCATACAAGTATGTTCCTAAGGCACCATCATTAAAAGGCTTCCCATCACGTGTATCGAATTCAGTGATTTTCTTAGTCTCTAAATCATATACCATTAAGTCTACTGGCAAGTTAGGCTCACCAACTTTTGGGTAAGACATTACCTCAAGCGAATCATATAATGCTAATTGATCTAGCAGGACATAATACCTTTTGGCACCTTCTTCTTTGAATCTATAAAAAGCAATCTTCTTACTATCAGGCGACCACCACATGGCAGTATTCTGACCTAATTCTTCACCATAAACCCAAGTAGCAATACCATATTTAACAAGATTATCCATGTTTCCATCTGTGGTAATAGCCATTTCGCCAGAGCCATCAGGGTTGCTGATGTACATATTTCTATCTCTAGTAAATGCCTTTAATTTACCATCAGGAGAATCCGTAGAAGCATACTGTCTGCCTCTTGCCGGTCTGTTAAATCTTCTTCTTGGTGGCGGTGGCGGTGGATCACCCATGTCCGACATCTTCTTTTTGCGAACATCATAAGACCATAGTTTTCCGTCTTTTATAAATTCAAAAGACTTACCATCATCAGACCAATTGGCCGAAAGCGTTCCTGGTTTGACGGAACGTCTTATTTGAGGTGCCATTTTCCTATACTGATCGTAACCAGGCATGTTTTTTAACTTATCCTGTGCTTGCGTTTGAAAGCCAGCAAGACAGAAAAAAGCGGCTAACAGAAGCGTCAGCGAATACTTATTTTTCATATAATTTACTTTAAGAAATTCCTTCTAAGTTTCGAAGCCTAATACTACTACTTTCATGCCTAAAAAAGTAGTGCTAATTGTTTGGGTGGTTTTAATGGAGTATTGCGTGAAAAGGAATTATGGCTACCAGTCGTTGCTTAACTAAAAGATCGTACCCTTAACTCCTTTCAGGGTCTGCTCTAAATAGATGCTGAAATAAATTCAGCATAACGAAACCAATATATATTCACCTTACTGAAGTGCTGCCTCAAGAAGCCGTCCGCCAACGGACGGCATCGTTCTTGACAGAACAGTCGTTTAATTTCTGTTTGCTAGAAACCGCCTTTAAGGTGTTTAAACCTACTATTTATTTGGCATCTCGATTGTATGGGCTGACAATAATTATCTAAATTGATTGCGATGCTGAGAAACATGTTTAAGACTGCTTGGAGAACTTCCATAAGGCACAAGCAGTTCACACTGCTAAACCTTTTAGGCTTATCTATAGGGATTTCCACCTGCCTTATGATTGGTCTTTATGTTCAGGATGAGTTATCATTTGACAGTTTCCATCAGAACAAAGATCGCATTTATAGAATAAATCAATCCTCTATCTGGGGTGACTGGGATCAGCAGGTAGCCAATACAGGTCCCAACGTCTCTATTGCTCTAAGGACCGACATTCCAGAATTCGAACAAGTCACAAAAGTATTGGCCACTGAACCATTTGGAGCTTCTTATAGAACTGAATCGAATGGTATAACTTCTTTTTTAGAAAAGAAGATGTTTGCCGTAGAAGAAAATTTCTTTGATATTTTTTCATTTGAAGCTTCTCGAGGAGACCTTTCTCGTGCCCTCTCACAGCCATTTAAAGTGGTAATTACTCAATCCACAGCACTTAAGTATTTTGAAGAGGAAGATGCCCTAGGAAAAACGCTGCATATGAAAGGTACCATTTTAGAAGGTCCAAATGTAAAACCTGAGGAGTGGCAGCCCTTTGAAGTAACGGCAGTTTTAAAGGACCTTCCCACCAATTCACATCTTCAATTCGATATGCTTACTTCTATGAGTAGCTATCCTGACATCAAGGCCAATGAATCTACCTGGGTTTGGACTGGTTTTTCAAATTATGGATTGGTTAAGGAAGGAACTGACATCGAAGCACTAACATCCAAAATACAAGATATACCCCCAAAATGGGCAGCAAGCACCTTAAATATAGTTTTCGGTCAGTCATTCGAAGAATTGGAAGCAAGCGGGAATTCATGGAACCTTTACCTTCAACCCATAGAAGAAATTTACCTTAAACCAGAAATTGGTAACTTTCTTGGGCCTGTTGGAAGCATAACATACATCACCATTTTTACATCAGTTGGTCTGATCATTTTAATACTTTCCTGTATCAACTTTATGAATTTGTCAACTGCACGTTCTTCGAACCGTTCGAAAGAGGTCGGTGTTCGAAAAGTCCTAGGTGCTCAACGTAAATGGCTTATTAGACAATTCATATTCGAGTCTTTTTTATATGTATTCATGAGCACACTAATTGCCATTGTAGCAACCGAACTATTATTAGGTTTCTTCAATAACATCACCCAAAAAGAGCTAAGTCTTTACCTCTATTTAATTGATATAAAATTCTTGAGTATCATTCTGGGATTCGTTTTAGTTCTTGGTTTTGTGGCTGGCACCTACCCTGCCTTTTATCTTTCTTCATTCAAACCAGTACATGTACTCAAAGGTCAATTAAGTACAGGTGTAAAAGGAAAAGGTTTGAGAAATGCTTTGGTAGTTTTTCAATTCACTGCTTCTGTAGCACTAATCGTTAGCACTTTTTTTGTCCACAAACAGCTTAGTTATAATACAAATTTTGATGTAGGTTACGATCGCGAACATGTACTACAATTGCATAATATTGAGCGATTGGAATTACAGGTAGATGCCATTAAAAATTCACTTGCGAACAATCTAGCAGTAAAGGTAATAGGTCAATCACACGAAGTGCCTCCTAACATCCATAGAGGAGATATTGTGCAAGCCAATGGCAGCACAAAGGAGATCTTTGTAAAGCGAATGAAAGTAGATGAAAACTACCTACCGTTACTCGAGCCCGAATGGTTAATTGGAAGAAATTTTGATAATTCTCGTGCTACTGATAAGCAGTCAAGTGTTGTACTGAATGCTTCTGCAGTCAAAGTATTAGGTCTTGGTGTTCCCAGTACCTATGTGGAAAATTCACCGATTGGTAAATTCATCGTCCGTGGCTTAGACAAGTTTGAGATAATAGGCGTAGTTGATGATTTCCATTACAATAGTCTGAGACAAAAAGTTGAACCCTTGGTCATTTATCACATTGAAAATCCTCGCCTACCTGATAGTGGAACTAGTCCTTCTTATTTATCACTTCGCTTCGATAAAAAGGCAGCAAGTTCAGGGGGAAATTTACAATCATTGATTCGCCAAATTGAAACTGAGTTAGCCACTCTTGATTCCTCGTTTCCTTTTGAATACAGCTTCATGGATAAAAGTTTTGAAAATAGCTTTAGAAATGAACAAAAGATGGGAGGAATACTAAACGTATTCACTGCAATGGCAGTTATCATAGCTTGTCTAGGTCTTTTTGGACTTGCGGCATTCTCCGCAGAACAGCGTCGCAAAGAATTGGGTATCAGAAAAGTTTTGGGTGCTAAGGTGCTGCATTTGGTAGTTCTCTTTTCATCAGAGTTCACCAAGTTGGTCGTCATATCCTTGATAATCGCCACACCGGTGGCCTATTATTTTGTTGATTCCTGGCTAACGGGCTTTGCTTATAAAACACCCATCAACATGTGGGTATTTGTATTAGCTGGGGTTTCAGCATTGCTAATTTCTTGGGCAACCGTTGGTTTTCAATCATTAAAGACGGCACGATTAAATCCGGTTGATGCATTGAAGGATGATTAATTAATTTCACGTAATCATGAGGTACCGCAGCCTGCCTATCGGCAAGCAGTGATCTTCCAACGAAAGAATGAGATTCTTCGATACAATTGCCCTTCATTCAGGTCTCTTGTATTGAAACTTCAGCGAGGGCTCAATGACGAAAGGCATCAAATTACATGTCCTATTTTTCACTAACTTATTGACTCAAACTCAACCAAAATGAAACATCTCCTCACTGCAATACTACTGGCTTTAGGCCTTTCAATAACTCATGCCCAAGAAACAGTCTATCCGGTAATCCAGGGCTATGGAGTCATCAAGGTAGTACCCTTTGAAACTGCTAAACCTAACCCAAATGTTGAGTACAAATTACTGAGAGAGCATTACCAAGGTTATGAAGATAAAACTAAGCTTTATGGTGCCTTGAATTATACTGCACGTATCATCAATGCCCATGCTTACGCCGGGGTACCTGAAGAAAATTTAAAAATGGCCGTTGTGGTGTTTAGTGGTGCTACAGCTCTCGTTTTAAATAACAAAGAATACAATGAACGTTTTGGAGTTAATAATCCAAATTCTGACCTGATCAATCAACTCACTAAAGCTGGAGTTGAAATTATTGTTTGTGGACAATCCATGATGAATCAAAAGATATTACCTGAGCACGTTCATGAGGGAGTTTCCATGGCGGTTTCAAGAATTACGGCATCGTCGAATCTTTTAAATAAAGGATATAAGATATTCTGAAGGGATAACTACAACATTAAGATATGCTCACCTTTTTTCGAAAAATCCGAATACAGCTTATGGAACAAAAGAAAGTTTCTAAATACCTCCTTTACGCCGTCAGTGAAATCATGCTCGTTGTAATTGGAATTTACATTGCAATTCAATTTAATAACTGGAATGAAGGAAGAAAAAGTCGACATGTGGAACTCCAGTACTTCTATAACCTAAAGAACGACCTTAACGCAGACCTTCAAGGCTTAGATAAAATGATTGAACTTTCTAAAACTAAGGTGAGTGCAGCACAAGACATCAAACGAAACTCAGACCTTATGCAAATAGGATCTCTTTACACATTCAATCAAGATCTGCAAGACTTGACCTTTGTAGATGAATTTCGCCCGAATGACAATACATATGAAGAAATGAAGAGTTCCGGACATTTCAGTACGATGAGTATCAATGAACTGAAACTAAACTTGATGAACTTGAAAAAGACTTATTCGGAAATTGCAGCTGCACATGAGCATATCAGGAATGATTATAATGTATTTCTTGAAGACCTGATGCACCACATCGATTTAGGTAAATACTACGATCTCAGTAAATCGGATATTCCAAACCTAAAACTAACTTATGATTCGGCCTATATCGACAGTCACAAAGGTATTTTGGAGAATGAAGTTCGAGACCTTTTTAAGAACAAAGTGTTCTTGAACAACATATACCTACTCGAAATCAACTACACCTTCATCTCTGAAATTTTCAGCAACACCAAAGTGCAGGTCAATGAACTCATTGAGATGCTAGAAAAGGAACTTGATCAAGACTAACAGATCAATTTTGAACGACATGCAGGATCTAGGAAGGGAACTAAACAAACGTATGTGTACAGCTAATGAGAATCTTTGGGTCAAACAATTCTCTAGCAAGAACTACCTTCTCTCAGAATTACATGAAGGAAGACTGATTTCCTGTTTATCTGATTCCTGCTTACCTTAAAGCAACCATCGACCTTATGCGACACCTTATCCTAGCCCTTGGGCTACTCATTCCATTCGTTTCTTTAGCCCAGGACGAGGTTAAAGTCAGTGAATACTCTTACACCGAACTATTTAGAATGATTGAAGAGGAAGAGGATTCCGTCTTTAGGCTTGAAAACGCCAATATCTATTTCGAGCCAAAAACAGATTCCATCTTTCTGACAAAAGTTGATATGACTTCATTTTCATTATTAGCTAATAGTCGAGATTCAATCATTGTTTCTCCTAAAATTGTATTGGATAAAGTCAGTTTTCAAAATCTTTATAAAGGCGATTATCTACTGAGTTTGAGCAAAATTGTTTTTGAAAAAGAGGTAGTGATTAACTCCCCAAATCACCTCGCCATTACAAATTGCTCATTTAAAAACAAGTTTGAAATTATTCAAAGAGACAATGCCAATCAGACTGAATTCGATAATCTATGGATATGGAACAATTCTTTTTCAGGTGATGTAACAATCACTGCAAGACATTCAGACGCAGAACAACTGATGCAGATATGGCTGAAAAGAAATGTGATTAACAACGAAGTAACAACCATTTGGACTAACGCATCTGGTGACTTCGTTCTACATGATAATCACATCAAAGCGAGTAGAGTCTATTTATCCGGAAACAATGATACTGGGCCAACTGATAATATCGAATTGTTAAATAATGTCGTTGCAGCTCAAGACATTGATCTAGTTCTGAACACTAAAAATATTGAATACATAAAAATATCTAAAAATCGTTTTGAAGGCTGGATCACTTTATCTATTGACGATTTATCTGCAAGCTCTAGTATTATCGAATGGAATCAATTCTCAAATAAAATCATTGATAACGAAACCTTGAATTACTGGAAACATGACCTCTTCGGATTATTCGAACATGATGAATATGAAACTAAGTCTTTGAATAATTCGCAAACGGCTATTGAAGATCTGGATTATTACGTTTCATCTGCCAGAATTCAAGATCAGATGGTATACAATTCTGAGATAGCTCTAAGAGGTAAGTTCTATGATTATTTCAATTCTCGCCATGAAAATGAGGCGGCCAATCAAATCTATAGAGAAATGAAAGATTTGGAAACAGAGAGAATGGCTTATTTGTATCAAACCCAACCGACCTTTAAAACCTTCTTCAAATGGCACATTAATCAGTTTCTGAAAGAGTTTTCAGCCTATGGCACTGAACCTGAAAGAGCCATTATCTTTTCAATGTATGTAATTCTGGCCTTTGCCTTGGTCTACCTCTTCTTCCCCAACTACTGGGACAGCCATGGCAAAGACAGAATCCTACATCGATACCGGTTTTTCTTAAAATACCTCAACAAAGATGCAGGCATGCATGATGTATATCTAGAAGATAAAAAGGACGAATTGGCCCATTATGAAGGGTTTAGAAACTTTTTTATAGAGAATGGCAAAACAGTGCCCAAATTCTTTTTGGCCACGGCTCTTCCGCTCTACCGTTGGTCTACAGCCAGTACACGCGGCTCTTCATGGCTGCTCGAAAGAATAGATATTTTTAAAGGTCGTTGGAGTGAATTACCAGCTCCACAGCGTGCCATTAAAACCATATTGTTGGGAATAGTCTTTATGGCCGCGATTCTTTACGACATATTCATCAAGATTCTCAATGCCCTAATGCTGAGCATTAACACCTTCACCACGCTAGGCTTTGGAGAAATTCCCATCAAAGGCCTGCCACGCTATTTGGCTATCATCCAAGGCTTTATTGGCTGGTTTATGTTAACGATCTTCTCGGTGTCATTGATTAGTCAGCTGTTGAATTAGTCGGAAGTCAGAAGACGGATGACCGGTGGCCGGTGACCGAAGTGCAAAAAATATTGAGCCATCAACCGAACACAATAGACTCAACTCAACATTCATCATTCAACACTGACCTAACTGATTTCTGCTTACCTTAAAGCAACCATCAACCTTATGCGATACCTACTCCTCAGCCTTATACTATTCCTACCCCTGTTTTCACTTGCTCAGGAGGAGGTTCAATACGAAGAATTCTCTTACTCAGAATTCTTTAGAATGATCGAAGAAACGGAAGATTCGGTATTTACCTATGAAAACGCTGTGGTCAAGTACAATGAAGCAACTGATTCAGCTTTTGTCAATCGGAATGACCAGAAAAGTGGCAAATTCTTAATTAATGAAAATGCACATAGAATAAGCCTAAAACCTAAAATAACGCTAAATAACGTGCATTTTTTACAAGACACTCAAGGCATTATAGATTTTTTGGATAATGAAGAAGACTGGAGTTTTAAAGGAGTCATTCAACACTATATTTTTGAGGAACAAGTAACTCTAAGCAATACAGGTGAATTCACTTTCAATCAGTGCACTTTCAAGAAGGGAATAGTGGCGAATGCCTCAGGCGCAATAAAAGCGGCAACAGATAAATTCAATCTTGAAGGAATACAGATTTCTAATTCAGTGATCAATGATGAATTACAGCTCTTTTATGGGTTTAGGGAATCGGATAATATTGAGAATTCTATTATGGTTTTAGACAATAACAGAATCAATATAAACCGGAAGCGATCTGAAAACACCTTTAAGCCTGAAATTTTCCTTTTTTTAAGAGCATCCTTTAATTCGGTTTTTATTGACAATGAAATTGTAGGAAAGGGAAGGTTGCAGTTTGTCAGCGATGGAAATCAAGTGACTGATTTCAGCAACAATAAGATAGATAGTATTCAAATCCAGATGATTATAAATCAATTAAAAGGGATTGACCAACTTTCTATTAAAGGGAATCAATTTGAATCCTATGTAAAACTCACGCTTCCAGAATTAAAAACAAATCATAAAGTGGAGTGGGCACAATTTGAAGATAAGCTGATAAACTACCAAGAATATATTGATTATTGGGTTGACCAACCTGACACTTATTTTCTAAACGCTCAAAACGTTCAACCCTATTATGACTCCATTAGAATAGCCAATAAATCAGTCTTTGAAGGTGAAAATTCAGTGCGAGGAGTTTTATACAATCACTATAGCGCTACTTTAAATCACGAAAGCAAAAATGCAGTCTATGTAGAGATAAAAGATATGCAGACGGAGCGGTTGGCATACTTGTACAAGCAAGACCCTACCTTTGATAACTTTTTCAGTCTACAGATTAATCGTTTCCTGAAGGTATTCTCCAATTATGGTACGCGACCATCTTTAGCCATTACTTTCTCGGTCTATGTAATTCTTTTATTTGCCTTGATCTACCTCTTCTTCCCTAACCATTGGGATAGCCATGGTAAGAACCGGATCATGGATCGGTATCGGTTCTTTCTCAAATATGTAAACAGAGATTCAGGCATGCATGAAGTCTATATGGACGAAAAGCAACCTGATTTACTAGCCTCAGAAGACTTTAAACTCTATTTGCAAGAACAAGGTAAAACCGCACCCAAGTTCTTTATGGTTACTGCCTTGCCACTTTATCGTTGGTCTGTGGCAGGTACTAAAAGTGCTTCGTGGTTGCTCTCTAAAGTAGATGTACTCAAAGGCAAATGGTCTGAAACAGAAGACTCAAAAAAAGGTGGCAAGTCCTTTTTACTGATTACTGCTTTTCTGATCGCCCTTCTTTACGACATCTTCATCAAAATGCTGAATGCCCTAATGCTCAGTATCAACACCTTTACAACTTTAGGTTTTGGAGAGATTCCAATAAAGGGTCTACCTCGCTACTTGGCTATTATTCAGGGCTTTATTGGTTGGTTTATGCTGACGATCTTCTCGGTGTCATTGATTAGTCAACTCCTGAATTAAAGCTGTAGCATCAATTTGAAAGCTGTTCGTTCTGGGAAATGCCGAGAATCTGAAGAATGAAGATGACTCGGGGTTGACGACTTTTAGTGTGAGTTTGATTGCTCAATTACTTAATTGGGCCTTTTTAGAAATGCTCGTAAACCTTTGTGGTAATCATTGATGTATGTTTGATGTATAGGTTTATAGGGCAACGAGGCTTTAAATGTTTAGCTTGCTTTCAGGCAAATTTGCCAAATCTAACCTAAATCGAATGCTTCGATCAACCCGTTTATTCAGAGCAGCGCTCATCTTTCTGATTATCATTTTCAACACCGGAGAAACACTACTCATAGCACAAACTACTCAAGTGGGTTCAGCCAGTTACACCACCGTTTTCCCTGGAGTAGACGAAGCAGGGAGAAACGGAGTCCCTCCAGGCACTCCACAGCTGAGTGGCAACGCTCTTGGCAAGCCGGTTCCTACAAACGACTGGTGGTCGGCACTTATCAACAACGATCACACCGATAATCTTTTCAATTACCCCATGGCACTGAAGACTACCAATGCGGGGCTGGTAGTGAGCTATATCCCTTGGGGGGTGTATGATGATCAGGAGCCCATCATTGTGGGGGTAACAGACTTAAATGCCAGCAGGGCCAATGTTTCCGATTATTCGGACTGGACTGTTACCATGGATTTCAATGATGGGTCACATCAACTTGAAGCAACTTCTGGAATTGCCATGCCTTTCCTCTACTTTAACAAAGCCAGTGAGGATGAGGCCCGTGTTACAGTAAATCTGGGTGAAGTAACGGTTAAGGATGAAGTAATTATTGTGAGGGATGCGCGCAATGGTGGAGATTTTGCCATTTATGCCCCGTCGGGCAGTACTTGGATGCAAGATGGAAACACCTATACCTCCGACCTCAACGGGAAAGATTTTTGGTCTATGGCCATGATTCCGCTGAATGCAGAAGACATTGATGCGGTGGTAGAAGAATACAAGGTTTATGCTTACGTATTCCCAGCTAATACTACCACCAGTTGGGACTATAACAATAGCACTGGTGTAGTACGCACCGATTTTACCATTGACACCGATGTAAAAGAAGGTGAAGGTACCAATATGCTAATAGGCTTGCTTCCCCACCAATGGGATAATCTGGCCAGTAATTCAGCACAGCCCGACAAGTACAGCTATAGCTCGGTGAGAGGTGAACTCAAAACCATGGCAGGAAATAGTTTCAGTGTTGAAAATACCTTCTACGGTATTTTACCTACCATGCCCTACTTGGCCAACTACAGTGAGGGCTTTAGTCCTGCTGAAATGAATGACCGAATCAAAGAAATAGAAAACGAGGGGCTAGCTACTTGGACTGATTCTTACAACGAAGGTCAGGTGATGAATCGACTGATTCAGACAGCTCGTATAGCCGACCAGACTGGCAATACAGAGGCACTTGACAAAATTGTTGCCACCATCAAAGAGCGACTGGAAGACTGGCTGACCTATGAGGCCTCTGAGGTAGCTTTTCTCTTTTACTACAACAGCGACTGGTCGGCCATGCTAGGCTACCCTGCTGGACACGGGCAAGACAACAACATCAATGACCATCACTTTCACTGGGGTTACTTCATTCATGCTGCTGCCTTTATGGAGCAGTTTGAACCCGGTTGGGCCGATAAATGGGGCGAAATGATTAATCATCTGGTAAGAGATGCCGCCTCTTCGAACCGAAACGATGACCTCTTCCCTTTCCTAAGAAACTTTAGCCCCTATGCAGGACACTGTTGGGCCAATGGTTTTGCTTCTTTCCCTCAGGGCAACGACCAGGAGTCAACTTCTGAGAGTATGCAATTCAACTCATCGCTCATTCACTGGGGAAGCATTACGGGAAATGATGAAATCCGCGACCTAGGTATCTACCTCTATACCACTGAACAGACGGCTATTGAAGAATACTGGCTTGACATGAACGAAAGGACGTTCAAAGATGACCAGCAGTACAGCCTAGTCTCTCGCGTTTGGGGTAATTCTTATGACAACGGTACTTTTTGGACCTCAGACATCACTGCTTCCTATGTGATAGAAATGTACCCGATTCATGGCGGTTCGCTCTACTTAGGGCAAAACCAAGACTATGTTCAGAAGATTTGGAATGAGCTGAAACAGTATACCGGGATTCTCGACAACAATGATAACAACCCCAACTTATGGCACGATGTAATCTGGAAATATCTCTCTTTTATAGATCCAGAAGAAGCCATAGAACTCTATGATGCAAATCAGGAAAGGACATTGAAGTTTGGCGTATCTGATGCCCAAACCTATCACTGGCTCCATGCCATCAATGCCTTAGGAACTGTGGATATAAGTGTGACGGCAGATCATCCCATTGCTTCGGCATTCAATAAAGATGGCGAAACAACTTATGTAGCCCATAACTATAGCAATACTCCGATTACTGTGACTTACTCTGATGGGTATGCTCTGGAAGTGCCTGCCAAAACCATGGCTACCAGTCGAGATATCAATGCTAAAGGCTCACTTGTGTCTGACTTTGATCGTGCTTATGCAGAAGGCAGTATCAACCTAACAGCTAGTATAGAAGGTGAAGGAATTACTAAAGTTGAATTCCTTGATGGCAATACCGTAATAGGTGAAAAAACTGCTGCACCATTTGAAATACGGGCCACGGATCTGTCGCTGGGTATACATGGTTTCTATGCTAGGGTATATATAGACGAAGATTTTGTGGTGTCCAATATTGTATCTGTGCAGGTTGGCGAGCAAGTGCCCTACAGCGGTACCGCCTCTGCCCTTCCTGGCAGCATAGAAGCTGGCCATTACGATAAATATGAGGGCGGCTCTGGACAAGGCGTATCTTATGTAGATGTATCGGCAGGCAACGAAGGCAACTTCCGTACTGATGAGTCGATGGACGCTACTAACTCAGGTGCTGAGGGCGCCACCATTGGCTGGATAGCCAGCGGAGAATGGGTAGAGTACACCATCAATGTGACTGAGCCCGGAATCTATGACATGGATTTCAGGTACGCTTCGAACAATCAAAACGGAGGCGGCCCATTCCACCTTGAACTAGACGGAAAAGTCATCAGCGATGACATCAGCGTGCCTTTTACTGGTGGCTGGGAAACCTGGGAAACAAAATCAGTGGCAGACCTAAATTTTGCTGGTGGCTCACACGTTTTGCGAGTTGTTTTCGACAATGGCGAATTCAACCTCGGCAAAATGACTTTCAGTTTTGCCGATGCGCTGCCCTACAGCCAGCCGGTCGCCCATGCTGGTAAAAACGTATTGGTGGTATTGCCAAAAACTACCGCGGCTCTTGATGGTTCAGGCAGCAACGACCCTGATGCTAGTGATTTGACTTATAACTGGACTCAGGTGTTCGGCCCTAGCAGTATGGAGTTTTCAGATCCGACCATTGTTAATCCAGAAATTTCAGGTCTGGTTGAAGGTGTTTACCTAGTAAACTTATCGGTAAGCAATAGTGAGTATAATGACGATGACGATGTCTATGTAATTGTAGATGAAGATGGAAGTTTCGCTCCATTAGTCGGTATTATATCACCAGAAGATGGACAGGAGTTTATCGAAGGTAAAACAGTCGACATTAGCGCTAGCGCTTCGGATATAGATGATAACATTAGTCAGATTGAATTTTTTGTAGATGGCAATAGCATAGCCGTTGTCACTTCGACACCATATACCACCAGTTGGACAGCCGTGCTGGGTGATTATGTATTAACCGCTACAGCTACTGATGAAGCAGGAAACACCACCACTTCTGATGAAGTAGAAATCACCGTGATAAAAGCACCTAGCTGCAGTGGTGAATCAGTCAATGGCGAATACAGTTATGAATTTTCTAACGATGCGGAAAACCCAACGCTTACCTTTATTCCAAGCGAAACCGGAGTAGGTGACCAAACCTGTATCCTCTATTATAGAACCGATAGTTCTTCGGAATACGGTGGGTATAACGTGACACCTAACATTCCATTTCAACTCAACGCAGCAGAAGGTAGCACAGTTAGTTTTTACTATACCTACTCATTCCCTGGCCAGGGCGAAAAAACCACAGCTGACTCACCTCAGACTTATGTAGTGGGCACTTGTATTCCTGAAGAGATCATTATCCTGACTATGGAAGACGCTACAATGAGTATAAATGAAAATAGTGAAGTGGGCACATTAGTGGGTACGCCAGAGTCGGAATATTCTGGTACAGGTACATTGAGCTACAGCATTACCAGTGGTAATGGCAGCGGGGCATTTCAAATCAGTAATACGAGTGGTAGTATATCAGTGGCCGATTCCGACTTGATGGATTTTGAGACCACGCCAACTTTTACCATTGGGCTTAGTGTAACCGATGGAGAACTAACGGCCACCGCTACGATTACTATCAACCTCAATGACGAAGAAGAGATTGTAACTGGACTGAAGGAAGCAATAACCAACAGGCTGGAAATTTATCCAAATCCTGTGTCTACTACCCTAACGCTTAACGTTCCTTCTGGTGAGCTCATAAACCTATATGGCATTGTAAATGCCCAGGGCAAAGAGCTGAATGTACCGGTGCAAACAGAAGAAAACAAGATGATTTTAGATTTCTCAGGTCTCAGTAATGGCATTTACCTGCTATTGATTGAGAAGCTTGGGGTGAGGTATTATATGAAGGTGCTGAAGCGGTAGAAAAAGAACCGAAATCAAGTCCCCACTCCGTTTTGTATCGTTTCGGCTAAAAGAAAGTGAAAGAGAGGATTTAAAGTTGGCTTATTTAATCCACCAACCCCTTCCACCTTTCATTCATTGCTAACAGTGTATTTTGAAGCGACTTTATCGCCTCAATTGTTTGAGTAGTAGGTTGTACATCAGCTGCTTGTATCAGGTTCATCATAAATAAGAATTTCTGTTGTAAGCCTACCAAAGTTTCTTGATTAGCATCAACCGAACGAATACTCCCATATATAATGTCAGGGTTTCCTACTTTACCGCTCCCTCGTAATGCCGTCAGTCCCTTAGATGGTTTGTTCATTCCATCAATTGTCTCTACAATTTCCTGTAATTCATGATAAGCCGTATAGCAATCCATGCTTAAATCATGTTGGACTTTTAAAGCTTTTTCGCTAATAATTACTCTTGGATCCATTCGAAGATTCAAAGGCCTTTCACTCACCTTGCCATCAACTGTCAATCTCACACGGTATGTACCGGGGTTAACCATTGGTCCGTGAGGGCCACTCGGAGTACTTTTGTATACAGCGGCTATCGAAAATTGTCGTCTAGATCCTCTTGGCGGCTCATGTTTCAAATCCCAAATAAACCGGTGATGTCCTTTTTCAGTACTAAGTTTTTGTTCGGGCCTAATCCAATACGTAGGATGAGGCATGCTAGTACTATCTCTTACTTCTGGTTTATCATCAGAACGATAAGTTCTAATTACATCACCTTTAGTGTTTAAAATCTCTAGTTGAACTAGGCGTGCGTTCTTATTGAGTTGGTAATCTAGTATCGCACCATCTGGCGGGTTTTGTCCTGTAGGCTCTTCTGGAGGAAGTGGAGTATCATGGAACATGTTATCGCGCACCCTTGTGGTCATAGACGGTGTATACAAATGGATTTCGTTTTTATTGGAATTCGCCATTTCTCTTAAAGGCGCAATATTATCTAGAATCCAAGCTGATCGACCATGCGTCCCCACGACTAAATCATCTTCATGAATAACTAAGTCTCTGATAGAAGTTGCCGGCATGTTATTACGCAGCGATTGCCAGTTTTCACCATCGTCAACAGAGAAGTATACTTCTCGTTCTGTGCCTGCATAGAGTAATCCCTTTCGTTTAGGGTCTTCTCTCACCACATTAACAGGTCCATTAGGATTCAAGCCCTTGGTGATTAGTTTCCATGTTTTACCACTATCATGTGTACGATAGACATAAGGGGTCATATCATCCTTTCTAATCGCATTGATAGCGATGTAGGCAGTACCTTGATCGAAATGCCCTGCATCAATTTGAGACACCTTATCCCAAGTGCTTATTTCCGGCGGTGTCACTTCAGTCCAGTCAGCTCCTCCATTTGTAGTGATATGTACTCGTCCATCATCAGTGCCCGCCCAAATGGTCTGAACATCTAATGGAGAAGGTCCGACAGCATAGATGACGCCTCTTCTTGCCATGGTTTCCATGGCCTTGGTTTTATAATGTCCAACACTAGCAGGAACTTCTGGCTGTTCATAAGTCAGGTCAGGGCTTATGATTTCCCAGCTCTGTCCTTCATTCATGGTTTTCCAAAGTACATTGGTGGCAAACAACAACATGTTGTCGTCTGCTGGGTGAAACATCAATGGCATGGTTCTTACAAACCGATAATCGCCAGAGCGTATTGCTTCAGGGGTAATGTTCTGAGCCTGTCCTGTTTTCTTATCAAACCGCATCACCCTGCCTCCATAAATAATGTTTGGGTCTTTTGGATCTGGCGCCACATAAGCGTATTCATCAGCTCCAACTCCCATAAATTCTCTAAAACTGATCTGTCCACCATCTCCTCTACTCGCAATACCGATTGCGCCGCTTTCCTGCTGACCTCCATAAACCATATAAGGGTAATCATTGTCCGTGCTTACATGATAAAGTTGGGTAGTCGGTTGGTTGTACCAGGAACTCCATGTCCGACCTGCATTCACAGTAACCACAGCCCCTTGATCTGCCACAAAGAGCATGATATCAGGGTTGATCGGGTTAATCCAAATGCGGTGGTAATCATCACCTCCTGGCGCTCCTTTAAGGGAAGACCATGTCTTACCGCCATCGGCAGATGTATAGGAGGCAACATTGGCCACATAGATGCGATCCGGGTTTTTCGGGTGAATCTTGATTTCAGCAAAATCACCTCCTCTGCCCCAGAGTCTTCTATTTTCATGGATTAACGCCCAACTTTCTCCTGCATCAGTACTCTTATAAATTCCTCCATTCTGTCTAGCATCGACAGTTGCAAACATGATGTTTGAATTACTTGGTGCAATGCCTACTCCTATGCGGCCTAGACCTTGTTCAGCACCCGGCAATCCCTTAGTAACCTTCCTCCAGTTTTCACCACCATCTGTACTCTTATACAGGCCACTATTCGGTCCAGAGAATTTCGCGTTCTCCCATGGTCCTTCTTGGTGTTCCCACATATCGGCAAAAAGGATATCGGGATTATTCGGATCGAATTCCACCTGAATGGCACCTGTGTTTTCATTGATATAAAGTACCTTTTTCCAGATCTTGCCCCCATTGGTAGTTTTAAAAACGCCCCTTTGCTCATTCGCTCCATAGGGATGGCCTAAACCGGCGACAATAACAATATCTGGATTTGTGGGATGCACAATTAGTCGGCCTACTTGCTGAACATCTTTTAACCCTATATGTGACCAACTTTTACCACCATCTGTACTTTTGAAAATACCATCTCCTACTCCAAGATCGGGTCTATGAAGTCCTTCTCCGCTCCCGACATAAAGGATATCAGGATTACTCGGTGCCACAGCAATATCACCGACGGACCCCGTTGGTGCATCATCGAAAATAGGGTTCCAGGTTCTTCCATAATCATCGGTTTTCCAAACACCCCCATTATTTACCCCCATAAAGAAAACATTGGGTTGCGAAGGTATTCCAACACCACCTACTGTTCTTGATGCTCTAAAAGGCCCAATCATTCTATAGTCAAGGTTCTGATAGGATGATTTAGATATTTGCTGTGCTGATAGAACTGAAAGTGAAAACAAAAAAATGACCGAAAAGCTAAGTCGAATTCTAGATAATTGCATGAGGTAAAAAATGGTTTGTTGAGTTTACCGATAAAGCCTGATAAAACCAATTGTTAGTTGATGACTAAAGTGTAAACCCTTCTTATCTTCGAGCGAATAATGATTACTATTAACTCCATAAAAGCCGAGGATACTTGGCCTATTAGACACAAAGTAATGTGGCCGAACGAGTCTTTGGAGTTTGTAAAACTAGCCGAAGATATGCGAGGCTTGCATTTCGGTTTGTTTGAAAATGACCGTCTCGTTTCTGTGGTCTCCCTTTTCATTACTGATAGCGAAGCCCAGTTCCGAAAACTAGCAACTTTAGTGGCTCATCAGGGGAAAGGATATGGATCAGCACTAATAAACCACATTTTAGAGGAATCAAAAGCCCTAAATATTTCAAGAATCTGGTGCAATGCTAGACTCGACAAGACTTCTTTTTACCACAAGTTCGATCTAAAAGAAACTGCCCATTCTTTTGTCAAAAATGGGCAGTCTTATGTGGTGATGGAGAAGCTTACCGAACTTTAGCTGGGTCTACCCTTGTTGGGGTATCCTCTCCCGAAATCATTCTTGTTGCCGCTGCAGCCAATGCCTTTATGGTATTTGTCATGTGCTCAAGGTCAATTGTACTGACTTCATCTGAAGCTTTATGGTAATGAGGATCAATGTCAATTTGAGTGGTACTGATTGAATGAGCAGGTACACCTAAACGTGCTAGTGTAGCATTGTCTGATCGATAAAAAAGGTTTTGTTTAGGATATGGATCTGGGTAGAAAGTATATTTAGTACCCTCTACAGCTTTTTGAAGTAGAGTACCAAAGCTTGATTTATCAAAACCAGTGATCCAAGCTGAATTTGTCCCCTCTTTAGCGCTCGTACCAATCATTTCGATATTGAACATAGCTACAATCTCATCCGGATTCAATTGCTGAGAAAAGTAAGTCGAACCAAATCCTCCACTTTCTTCAGCTGTAAAGGCCACAAACATGATCGTTCGCTCCGGTTTCTTACCTGTATCCTTAAAGTACTTAGCTAGTGTCATTACAGCCGTTGTACCAGAAGCATCATCATTAGCGCCGTTATATATCTTATCTTCTCCGTCTCCACTTATACCTAAATGATCATAGTGGGCACTAAACAATACGATTTCATTTGGTCTATTCCCTGTGATTTTCCCTGCAACATTGGCAAGGCTTTGCGTCTTTACATTATTATTCACTGAAACTTCAAGTTCATTGACTTTTTCGGCGTCTGAAAGTACCATAATAATCCCGTTTTCGGCATCAAGCTTCATTACATTGCTTCCTCTAGAAAAGAACCCCTTATAGCGACCAAACAAGCCTTTATGCTTTGAGTGTACAACCATTAAAGTTTTGCCCTCCATACCTCTAGCTTCTCCAAACTTAGCCTGCATGTTATCATTAGCACCTACCATTACAATGTTACTTCCCGTCAGCTCCATTGTAAAAGATTCGGCATTCGCCATCGATATTATGCTTTCAGCTGCAATGTCAATACCATTTATTTTAACAGAGGATTCTTTTGGAGTAAGTGCATACATATTGAACTGTTGCTGATAGCTATCTAGTCCATCGATATACTCCAACCCAGCCTTCTTGAACTCACTTTCAATAAACCTTGCGGCTTTTTCAATGCCTGGAGTAAAAATCATTCTACCCTCCATGTCGTCAGCGGCAAGTGTAGTAATGATTCTAGTGACTTCCGCCTGATCTATAACGGCTTCTTTTTGACAAATCGCGAGTGTAGAATATGAGAGCACAACAAGGCATAAAATGGAACGGACCGACTTATTCATAATATTGAATTGATTGATTTTTTCTGCATTGAATTTAATACTATTTTCGCCAATCTATGAGCCTATCGCCAACTATGTCATTGAAAACACTTCGCATGCTTGCGCTTTGGGAAGGCATCAGTTACCTAGTTTTAGTAGGCATTTGTATGCCTTTAAAATACCTTTTCGACATTCCTGAACCTACCCATCCCATTGGCCTAGCCCATGGAGTACTTTTCGTAAGCTATTGTATTATGGTGCTCATCGTTACCCTTCAATACAAATGGTCCTTTAAGACCATGTTTTTAGCAGGCATTGCATCATTGTTGCCCTTTGGCACTTTTGTGGCAGACAAAAGAATCTTTAAGCCTGCTGAATAAGCGAAATAATATTATTTGAAGTTTTCGAAACAGTTAGAATCTAGGACTGTTGTTAATGTCATATTGAGCTAAAAGAGATTAACCACAATGCAGCCTAAATACTTGCTTACCCTTATTGGACTTATTTGCCTCCAATTTTCTTATGCATTTCAATCAAAGGCGCAGTTAACTGGCTTTGTTACTGACGCCAAAACAGGCGAATCAATTCCTGGTGCCACTGTAAGACTTTTAGACACACAATTAGGTAATATAACCGATGATAAAGGCTTTTATACAATAGAAGACATTATGCCTGCCACCTACAGTGTGCAGGTTTCATATGTAGGTTATGAAACCGTTATCAAATATGGAATTATTATAAAAACAGGTGGTATTCCGGATGTAAACTTCAAGTTGAAGGAGTCAATCGCGGAACTAGATGAGGTAGTCGTGATAGCCAACCCATTTGAAAAGATTGAAGAAACGCCTCTTTCCATCCAAAGGCTTTCTAGAGAAGAAATAGCTACTTATCCGGGTGGAAATAACGACATCGCGAAAGTAGTGCAATCACTACCAGGTGTTGGTGGTTCTGTTGGTGGCTTTAGAAATGATGTGATTATTCGAGGCGGAGCACCAAATGAAAACGTCTATTATTTAGATGGCATAGAGATTCCAAATATTAACCATTTCGCAACGCAAGGTAGTGCCGGTGGCCCCGTTGGCCTTCTAAATGTTAGCTTTTTTGAAGGGGTAACACTTTCTACGAGCGCTTTCGGCGCTCAGTACGACAATGTGCTTTCAGGTGTGCTACAATTCGATCAGAGACGTGGAAATGCTAGAGATTTTAAAACGAATATTCGTGTCGGAAGTAGTGAAACAGCCTTAACACTGGAAGGCCCTCTGTTTAAAAAAGAGAATGAAGACAGCAACACCACATTTATAGTTTCTGTAAGAAGATCTTATTTACAGCTGATTTTTCAATTGATCGGTTTACCTATCCTTCCCGACTACTGGGATTATCAATACAAAATGACTCACAAAATTGACGACTATAATGAATTACTGATTACTGGCGTGGGTTCTATTGATGACTTCCAAGTAAATGAACTCGATGAATTTGACGAAGAGCAACAGGCAACGCAAGATCAAGTTCCCATCATAAAGCAACAAACTAACACCATTGGTGTCAGTTGGAAAAACAGATTCAAAGATGGTACTGGTTTTATGACCACTACGCTGAGTAATAATCGACTGGAGAACGATTTCAGACAGTTTACGGATAACATCAACCAAACGGGGCTTTTCCTTCAAAATGTATCCGTAGAAAGTGAAACCAAACTAAGGTATAACTACACTAAATTTCTGGATGAATGGACCGTAAGCGGTGGTTTGAGTTTACAAAACGTGAACTACGAAAACCAAACGATCGATTTGGTAAATAATTTCCAGTATGATGGCGATATTAATTTCTTTCGATACGGACTTTTCGGCCAAGCAAATAAAAGGCTTTGGGACGATCGCTTGAGCTTATCTTTAGGCGTTCGTTTCGATGCCAACACATTTACTAATGATGGCGACAATCTGCTAGAAACGTTTAGTCCAAGAATTTCGGCAGCCTATACATTCGATGCTCAGCGCAAATGGTCGGTCAATGCATCTTTAGGCAGGTACTTTAAAATACCACCATATACCATTTTAGGTTTTACGAATAATGCCGGTGCTTTCGCTAATCAAAACGCAGAATACATTAGAAGTGATCATGCGGTTTTAGGTCTAGAGTATCTAGTAACACCATCAGCAAGGTTCACTTTAGAAGGATTCTACAAGAAATACGACAATTACCCTGTTTCGATAACTGATAGTGTTTCGTTGGCCAATTTAGGTGGAGACTTTTCGGTATTAGGTAACGAACCTATTGCCAGTATTGGCTTAGGGCGAACGCTGGGACTTGAGTTTCTTTATCAGAAAAAATTCACCAAAAACTATTACTTAATCGCCGCATATACCTTCTACAAGAGTGAATTCACAGCTTTCGATCCAGATGTATTTTTGCCTAGCTCTTGGGACAGCAGACATTTGCTTTCAATTACAGGAGGTTACCAATTCGGTAACAACTGGGAAATAAGTGGAAGAATGCGATACCTTGGAAGAACACCTTTTGCTCCGGTAGACCGTGAAGCAACTCTTGCAAACTACCCGGCCATAATCAGAGACTTTTCGCAGATTGGCGCACAGAGATTAGACACCTATAACCAAGTAGACCTCAGAATTGATAAAAAATGGAATTATACCAATTGGACGTTGAACATCTTCCTAGAAATACAAAACGTTCTTGGCTCGAACATTCCTCAAGAACCAGAATTTGGACTGGCAAGAGATGCTGACGGCATGGAACTATCACCGCGTGGACTCATAGAAATTATGGGGATTGACAATTCGAGTGTTCTCCCTTCTATCGGTGTTGTTATTGACTTTTAGGAGTTTAGCCATCAGCAAGAAATTGATAGTCTTGTAAACCTATTGATTGGGTCAGTTTATTCCCTTATACTTGAGGGATTTTGCTTGTTCCCGATCGTTTATGAAAGTCTGTATTGCCGAAAAACCCAGTGTCGCTAAAGAGATAGCGCAGGTGATTGGTGCAAATGCAAGAAAAGACGGTTACTATGAAGGAAATGGCTATCAAGTCACCTGGACATTCGGCCACTTTTGCACGCTACTCCCTCCCGAAGATTACAAACCGCACTGGAAACGTTGGGATTTAAACACGCTACCCATGCTGCCCGATCGGTTTGAAACCAAAGTAATGGACGACGGTGGCGTTAAAAAACAGTTTAAAGTAATTCAATCCCTATTCAGCAAAGCGAGCTTAGTGATAAACTGCGGTGATGCTGGGCAAGAAGGTGAACTAATTCAACGCTGGGTAATAAAGAAAGCAGGTTATACAGGCGAAGTGCAGCGGCTCTGGATTTCTTCATTAACCACAGAGGCGATAAAATCAGGTTTCGGCAACTTAAAATCTGCTCAAGAATTTGATAATCTTTATTATGCTGGAAGCTCAAGAGCTATAGGTGATTGGCTTTTGGGCATGAATGCCACAAGGCTCTATACCTTGAAGTACGGAGGATTTAAGCAGGTGCTCTCCATAGGTAGGGTACAAACGCCCACTTTGGCCATGCTTGTCAATAGGCATCATGAAATTGAGAACTTCAAGCCTCAACCTTATTGGGAAATACAAACCATATATCGAGATACCATCTTCAACAATTCCACGGGTAAGTATTTAAAAAAGGAAGATGGCCAGGCAGTTATTCAAAAGATCAGTGGGAAAGATCTTTTCATTACTGATGTGGAAAAAAAAGATGGTAAAGAGTATGCCCCAAAGCTTTTCGACCTTACTAGTCTGCAAGTTTACTGTAACAGCAAATTTGGTTTTACCGCCGAGGCAACACTAAAATTAGTTCAGAAACTCTATGAAATGAAGGTCGTGACTTACCCTAGAGTCGATACTACATTTCTGCCCAATGATATGTACCCGAAGATTCCTACAATCTTAAAAGGGCTTACCAAATACAGTCAATTCACAAATTCCTTGATGAATACGGCCATCCGTAAATCGAAAAAGGTATTTAACGATAATAAGGTAACGGATCACCATGCCATTATCCCAACGGGTGAAGAAAAGCACCTTAACAGCGATGAACAGAAGGTTTATGACATTGTTGTCAGAAGGTTTATTGCCGTTTTCTATCCCGATTGCCAAGTCGCCAAAACGCAAGTAAAGGCACAAGTGGACGATATTCCCTTTGTAGCGAAGGGTAAGGAAATTTTAGTTGATGGCTGGCGAGAACTTTTTCCAAAAGAAAAGAAAAAGAGCGATGAGGAGGAGGATGAAAAGAAAGAGGAAGAAGAAAATTTACTTCCTTCATTCGATGTAGACGAACATGGTTCTCATGAACCCTCATTTTTAGAAAAAACCACCAAAGCGCCCAATAATTTCACAGAGGCCTCACTCCTTAGGGCTATGGAAACGGCCGGTAAGCAAGTAGAAGATGATGAACTCCGAGACCTAATGAAAGCCAATGGTATCGGCCGGCCATCTACTCGTGCTAATATTATTGAAACACTCTTTAGACGAAAATATACGGAGAGGAGAAAGAAGCAAGTTGTGCCTACACAGATGGGCGTTCAATTGATTGATACGATTCAAAACCAACTACTGAAGTCGGCGGAGCTCACAGGACAATGGGAAAAACAACTTAAAGAAATTGAAGGCGGAGAATTCAGCGCCAAACGGTTCATTGCCAATATGATGAAAATGGTAGACGAACTGGTATATGAAGTTCGTTCTGAAACCGGCAGACCAAGATTATCAAGCCAACCCGTGGCCCAACCAAAAAAGAAGCCTGTTAAAAAAGAGGCAGCCATGAAGTGCCCAAAATGTGGGAATGGTAAGGTTTTGAAAGGCAAAACAAGTTTTGGCTGTAGTAATTGGAATAACGGATGCAAGCTGCGAATTCCATTTATTTACCTTAAAAAAAAGCTTTCCGATAAGCAAGTAGAACGTTTGGTAGAAAAGAAGGCTACTACCAAACTGAAAGGCTTCAAAGTGGATGGCCAGAAAGCTGAGGGTATTATTAAAATTGATGATCAAGGTGAGTTGTCATTCGAAAACTTAAGCAAAAAGAAGGCTACTGAACAAGTGGGGAAAATGCCTATTTGTCCAAAATGCAAAAAAGGATCGCTGATAAAAGGGCAAACCGCCTATGGGTGCGATCGCTGGAAATCGGGTTGCGATTTCAGGTTCCCTTTTCAGGAAATAAAGCTTAAAGCAAAGGGCAAGGCACTAACTAAGGAATTGGTGTTAGAAATCATAAGCAGCTAAAACTTATTTCCTTCCCTACTTTTATTAATGGGTCAAGCTATTGAAATTGAAACAAATAGTTAAACCCTATGTCATACCAACACTTCAAAGTAGAAATTGCCGATAAAGTAGCACAAGTAAAATTCAACCGACCAGATAAGGCCAATGCCCTCCACATAGAAGCATGGGTAGAAATGCAGAAGATTTTCGAAAGCCTTTCTACTGATGAAACGGTTAGGGTAATTGTACTAACTGGCGAAGGCAAACACTTTTGTGCTGGCATTGACTTAGAGTTACTCATGTCGGTGAACAGCTTTAAAGCCATTGGCTGCAGTGCTAAGCGCAGTGAGAAAATCCGAAATTTCATCTTAGAACTTCAAGATACAATTACGGCCATAGAAAAATGTTCCAAACCAGTTATTGCCGCTGTTCATGGCGGGTGTATTGGTGGCGCAGTAGACATAGTTTCTGCTTGTGATATGCGTTACAGCACCGCAGATGCTTACTTTTCCATTAAGGAAATAGACCTTGGTATGGTGGCTGATATTGGTACTCTTCAGCGATTGCCTAAAATCATCTCCTCTGCTATCGTATCAGAAATGGCCTATACGGGCAGAAAAGTAAGTGGAAAAGAAGCTGAAAAAATAGGACTTGTGAATAGAAGTTTCGATTCACCTGATGAATTGACAGATGGCGTAATGCAAGTCGCCCATGCTATAGCGAGTAAATCCCCGCTTTCCATAAGAGGTACTAAAGAGATTATCCGTTTTACTAGAGATCATAACGTTGATGACTCATTGAATTATATCGCTACATGGAATGCGGCCATGCTGCTTTCTAATGATTTAACGGAAGCATTTAAAGCGACTATGGAAAAACGAGCGCCTGAATTCGAGGATTAATTCTTTTGCGCAGAAACTCACAATTATTTGAACTAGAACCACTGACTTGAGTGTTGGTTGAGCGTAACTCAAATAAACCGAAATGAGTCTAGCAACCATTACCGTAGATATTGTATCAGATGTAGCCTGTCCTTGGTGCTATGTAGGGAAACGTCGTTTTGAAGCCGCCTTAGAACAATGGAAAGGTGCACCAATAAAAGTAGAATGGCACCCTTATCAGCTTGATCCAAATATGGTTGAAGAAGGACTAGACAGAGACACCTATCTCGTCAACAAGTTTGGTAGTATTGAAAAAACTCAAGACATGACCAAGCACTTGACCAATGTGGGCAAAGAGGTTGGTATTAATTTCGATTTCGGGCCTAATTGGTTAGCAGTAAACACGTTGCACTTGCATCAGCTGCTGCATGTAGCCGGCCAAGAAGGTTATAAAGATCAATTAAAAGAAAAGTTTCTCAGCGCTTATTTTGAAGAAACGAAACACTTGAACAAGCGAGAGGTATTGAACGAGATTATGGCCGAATTTGGTTGGAGTTCAGATAGAGTTACGGCAGTAATTGAAGATGATTCTATTGCTTACGCTGTAAAAAGTGAAATAGCGCATTATCAACAATTGGGTGTCTCAGGTGTCCCTTTTTTCATTATTAATAATAAATATGGCATTAGCGGAGCCCAACCAAGTGAGGTTTTCCTTGAAGCTTTAAATTCAGTATCACCAATTGAAGTGGTGGCAGAAGGCGATAGCTGTGACCCAGCCACCGGTGAATGCTAAAACCGCTTATTTGGAGTAATAATTTAGTTGAAATTGCTCACCGCCCATGTGATTGGATTAGTCCTTATTTAAAATGAGTATTATCTTAGAGCATCGGCTAGGCAAATGCTGAAAAAAGAGCAAAACCATGAAAAACAGAGTCATCCCACAATTTTTACTGATCTTATTATTAATAGTTGGACTATTTTCTTGTGACGAAAAACAAGAAGTACCTGCCGATGGATTTATTGTAACTGGTAATATTCCGGGTCTAGAGACTGAATTCATGAGCACTTCCTACAGAGGACCCAATGGCGAGCGCGTAAATGACTCTGTTTTTGTTGAAAATGGCGAATTTACCTACATAGGAAAAATCGCAACACCAAGCTTTATCGTTTTTTGGCCAAACGATGAAAAAACGATCAAAAGATCTGGCAGAGGTTACTACCCTGCTAAATCTTCTCAATTCGCTTTCTTGGCGAGCCCAGGCGATCGCATCGAATTCAAAGGAGAAGTAACAGACTTTATTAATGCCTACCCTTCAGGCACACAAGCAAATGACGATCTGGCCAAAATTAACAGCGAGATCTTCCCGATGCTGAATGATGCAGTAAACCTTCAGTTAGAAATTAATACGCTAGAAGAAGGAGACGCAAAAAAAGACAATTTAAAGTCAAAGATGGCTGGTATTGAAGAGCAAGTCTTAGCCGTTAAAACTGCTTTTGTTCAGAATAACCCGAACTCTAAAGCGGCGGCTTGGTATTTATCCGATATGATGGTTAGAAGTCAAGTAAGTCAGGAAGATGCAATCGCAACTTTCAAATCTTTTGATACTGCGCTAAAAGGTTACACTTTTTATGAGCAAGTAGCCATGCGTGTCGAAGGTATTGAGTCCACATTACCCGGTAAGATCATGCCAAATTTCACTACTAATCTTACGCTTGATGGCGAACCTTTTGAGCTGAATGAATTGCGTGGAAAACACGTGCTCATCGACTTTTGGGGTATCTGGTGTGGACCTTGTGTAGCAGAAATGCCGAAGGTAAAAGAGTACAAGGAAAAATATAAGGATGAGTTAGTAATACTCGGTATTAACAGTGGTGACACTAAAGAGAGAATTGAAAAATTCATCGGAGAAAATGGATACGACTGGACGCAAGTAATGACAGGCCAAGGTGCAAACGATTTAGTTCTTAAACTGAATGTGGCGGGCTTCCCCACGAAATTCATCTTAGATCCGAAAGGAGAAATCTTGCATCGTTATGTCGGTGAAACGATCGATGCTTTTGATGCTATTGATCAGATTCTTCAAGACTAATCCATTTGTAAGCTGAAACACTACAAGGTTTTATGTAGTTATAAGTCTTTCGAAATCGCCACACAAGTATGCTCTTTTTGAAAGCTTATCTTTCTATTCTTCAGTTCATTTCACCTAAACTGGCTGCTAAGCAGATGTTTAGTTTCATGTCAAATCCTCGGATTAGCAAGCTGAGAGATTTTGAAAATGAAATTCTAGAGCAATCTGACAAAAAATTCATCAGATTCAAGGATTTTGATATTCAAACATATACTTGGGGCAAAACCTCATCAAAAGTGGCCATGCTTGTACACGGCTGGGAAGGACAAGCCGGAAATTTCGGTGGCCTTGTAGACCTCCTCTTGGAAAAAGGGTTTAAAGTGGTAGCATTCGATGCTCCAGCTCATGGGCATAGTTCAAAAGGAAGCACCAATATGTTTGATTTTGTGGAGATTATAGACTCGTTCATAATCAAGACAAATCCCGAGCTTATAATAAGTCACTCTTTTGGAAGTGTTACTGCAGCGGCCGCCATCAGAAGACGATCGGAACTTCAATTTAAAAATTGGATTATGGTCACCTGTCCCCATGACTTCAGAGAACGAATTCAAGATGTAGCCAATACCTTGAGCATTTCACAACCAACCATAGAACAGTTATTCGAATTGATTGAAGAAGATACCGGCGAGCACATTGACGACCTAAATATGACCAACTACTGTAGCAAAATTGCTAATGTAGAAAAGGTCACAATCGTCCATTCTATCCATGACAAAATATTGCCAATAAGAACTAGCAGAAAGGTACACGCGGCTTTTGAGCAGTCAGAAATGATTGAACTCGAAAATTTAGGACACTATAAAATTCTTTGGTCCAATGAATTGAAGGAAATCGTAAACAGAATTGCTTAACCCGTATGACAAAGACATTCATCACCTTCATGAAAGCGGCATTAACAGTTTCTGTAATTCTATTTTTCATCAGTCTTTACTATTTACTGTATAATGAAAATATTGGCTTAGATCCTGATTCTATGCTGATCTCCCTCCTCCTAGTTGTTTTTTCCGGACTAGCTTCTGCCGTACTAGTCATAATCCTTACGATACTTCATAAAAGAAAAAATAATTCTCAATAGCCTTATTAAATAGTCCTTCAGAAATTTCACGATATAACATATCGATATTTCTCGATTTATAAATATATTTGTATTGTGAACATCATTGACATCAATAAAGCACTGAGCAACAAAACAAGACTTGAGATATTGGGTTGGTTAAAGTCGCCAGACGAAAACTTCCCTCCACATGTAGATTTGGGGCATTTCAACGATGGGGTTTGTGTTCAGTATATCAAAGAAAAATCAGGCCTTTCACAATCGACCATTTCGCATTTCTTATCGCTTATGCAAAAAGCAGGGTTAATTATTCCAACAAGACATGGCAAATGGACCTATTACAAAAGAGATGAAGTCATGATTAAGAACTATGTAGCTCATCTAAACGAAGCACTTTAAAGAGAAAACATGAATATTTTAATTGTAGGTGCCAATGGCACAATTGGTAAAAAGGTAACGGCCAAATTTTCGGAAAAACATAACATTACCACTGCCGGAAGAAATGGGGCTGAGGAAGTTGTAGATATTTCAGATGCGAATTCAATCAAAAGCATGTTTGAACGAATTCCAGCACAAGACGCTGTCATTTGTATAGCCGGTGAAGCCAAATGGGACTACTTTAAAGATTTAACCGAGGAAGACTTTCATATAGGCCTGAAGAGCAAATTAATGGGGCAAGTAAACCTTGTTCATATTGGTAAAGATTACGTAGGCTCAAATGCTTCTTTCACACTTTCTACTGGTGTACTTGCTGATGACCCAGTGGTAATGACTACGAGCGCAGCCATGGTGAATGGTGCCATACACAGTTTTGCAAAAGCAGCAGCATTAGAATTAGAAAATGGTCAAAGAATCAACGTTGTCTGTTCAGGCTTAGTAGAAGATTCTAAAGAGAAGTATGAAGATTACTTTCCGGGTCACGATCCGGTACCAATGCCTAAAGTGGTTAATGCCTATGTAAAAAGTGTCTTGGGCAAAAACAATGGAGAAATCATACGAGTAAGTGCTTAACTCTTTTATCAAGACAGCCAACCGGTTGGTTAGCCTTCCTTTCTATTTTTTACTTATCCTTAGTCCAAACTACAGTACGGCCAAACATTGAGATGCCGATATAGCCTCTTATTTGAAGTTTACCTCTTTTCAAACGCATATAGCTATCATAAGTCTTTCCGTTTTCAGGGTCATAAATTTCACCCCCCTTCCATCTATCATCACCATCGAAAGTGAAGCCACTGACTAGGTTTATTCCAATAATTGGTCTTTTTCGAAGCGATTTATTGGAGTTGTTTTTGTCTAATTTTGATTCTCCCTCTTCATTTTTCGGCTCTTTTAGCCAAATGATTTTACCATTATACTTTCCCTGATCTTTATAAATCTCAATTTTCGCACGGCCATCATCTGTAAGCCAAACGCCCAAAATTTCGTCACCATTGTTTGCTTTTAAAGCGTTGATTTGAAGACTTGCTAGAAGTATAAGAATAAGTTTAATTTTCATGCTGTTGCTCTCTTATATTTGTCTATTACTTTGACCTTAATTCCTTTAACTCAAAGTAGATTGATTTGTTGGAATGATAGAATACAAATTTCGTAAACAAACGCTATGCCTACTTCCTGAAAAGGCGATTTTCTGGAAAGAAAAAAAACTTTTGATCATTGCAGACCTTCATTTAGGAAAAGCTGGTCATTTTAGGAAATCCGGAATTCCGGTATCCGACTTAGTGCATTCACTCGACATTCTGATACTCGATAAACTAATCGGGAAATATAAGCCGGATGAAGTGATCTTCCTTGGTGATCTTTTCCATAGCGATCATAACCAAGGTTGGGAAGTTTTTAAACGCTGGCTAAAATCGAAATCACCCCTCCCTTTCAAACTAATTCTTGGCAATCATGATGTTTTAACAAGCACTGACTACCGAATAGAAAATATGGAGTGTTTAATGTCGCTTGATATACCACCATTTAACTTCACCCATATTCCTGAAGCCTGTGAACTATACAATTTAGCTGGGCATATACATCCAGCGATTAAGCTAAGAGGGAAGGCAAAACAGAACTTGAGGGTGCCGTGCTTCTATTTCGGATTAGCAGGCGGTATACTTCCTGCCTTCGGTAAGTTTACCGGCACGGCCCGCATAGATATCTCAAAATCGGACGATGTTTTTGTAATTGCAGATAAAGAAGTCATTAAAATCTCCTGACCTCAAATAATATTAACCTCAACTGGAAGTTTACCTTTTGAAAATATAGTATTTTTGACCGAACCCCAGCAGTTTGACGAAGGAAGCAAAGAAATATAAACGCAAGAAAAAACTAGGCTCATATCAGTCTTTTAGTGTTGTTTTTAGTACATCGCTTGCCCTTTTTGTCATCGGTTTATTTGGCATTCTGGTGCTACAAGCCAACAAGCTCACAGCAGTCATAAAACAGAATATAGAAGTCCAGGTATATCTCAACAAAGATATCTCCTCCAGCCAAAGGGCAAGAGTCCAAAGCGAGCTATCGGCTAGCGACTATATCTTAATGAATGATGGAAACCCTGAAATCACCTTTATTTCGAAGGAAGTAGCCGCTGAAAAATTTATTTCGGATACCGGTGAAGATTTCTCTGCCTTTTTGGGTGATAATCCTTTAAAGGATGCCCTAACGTTTAAAGTAAACGAAGCATTTCAAAGCAATGACTCTCTTGAAGAATTAAAGCAACAGATTCAAAAAATCAGCGGTGTATTTGAAGTTACCTATGTAGAAAACTTAGCCGATTCTATCAATAACAACTTAGCTAAACTCAGCCTACTGCTTTTAGGAATTTCAGCGGTGCTTATCATCGTTGTGCTGTTGTTAATTAATAGTTCTATAAAACTTGCCCTCTTTTCGCAGCGCTTCTTGATAAGAAGTATGCAATTAGTGGGTGCTAAAAGTAGTTTTATCAAGTCTCCTTTTCTAAAGAGATCGATTTTACATGGTGCTTTTGCCGGTTTAATAGCCTCTATATTGCTTTTAGGCTTAAAAACTTTAGCTAATCAAGAAGTAGAAGGTCTTGAAGCCCTTCAACAAGAAGAACTAGTTTTTGCACTTTATGGCCTATTAATCATACTAGGTGCAATAATTGCCTATTTTAGCACTTTGAAGGCAATGAATAAATATTTAAAAATGTCTTTAGACGAACTCTATTAATACTATGGCAGAGAAAAAAAACAACTTCGCCTTTGGCAAAGAAAACTATAAATGGATGCTTATTGGATTAGGCGTTTTACTTCTAGGTTTCATTGTGATGTCTATGGATGGCGAACAACACGGTCAGGGATTTCTTGGTCTTACCCTCGGGCCAATTATCATTGTGGCAGGCTTTATCATTGAGTTCTTTGCCATATTCAAAAAGTCTAAATAATACATGAGTTTAATCGAAGCGATAGTCCTTGGCATAGTTCAAGGACTCACCGAGTTTTTACCCGTTAGTAGTAGCGGTCATTTAGAATTAACTAAAGCCATACTCGGAGATAGCAGCGTACCAGAAGAAAGCTTATTAATGACCGTGGTACTCCATGCTGCAACTGCGCTAAGTACCATTGTAATCTTCCGAAAAGACATTATCGAATTACTTTCAGGGCTGTTTCAATTCAAGAATAATGAGCAATTCAAATACTCAGTTAAAATCGTTTTATCAATGATTCCTGCCGCTGCAGTGGGCGTTTTATTAGAAGATGAAATTGAACAATTATTCGGCGGACAAATTCTCCTTGTAGGCCTTATGCTACTGGTAACTGGAACACTTCTATTCCTAGCCGATAGAGCAAAAAATACAGACAAAACCGTTTCTAATCGAAATGCGATAATTATAGGCATTTCTCAAGCCATAGCTATACTTCCAGGAATTTCCCGCTCTGGTGCCACGATCTCAACCTCTGTTTTACTCGGTATCGATAGGCAAAAAGCAGCAAGGTTCTCATTCCTAATGGTTGTACCACTAATTCTTGGTAAAATGGCCAAGGATTTACTAAGCGGGGATTTGATGGCCAGTAATACTGAACCTACACTCCTTTTAGCAGGATTTGCTGCTGCTTTTATAGCAGGTTTAATTGCCTGTACATGGATGATTAAATTGGTTAAAAAGAGCCAATTAAAGTACTTCTCTTACTACTGTTATGTGGTTGGTTTGGCAGCCATCATTTATACATTTGTTTAAATGTTACAGATCGACCCTCAGCTTACAAAGCAAGAAAACTTTACTGCCGGTCAAGTCATTCTAATAGACAAACCGCTCACTTGGACATCGTTTGATGTAGTCAAGAAAATTCGGAATCTGATTCGAATTAAGAAGGTCGGGCACGCAGGAACACTCGATCCTTTGGCAACAGGGCTTCTAATACTTTGCACCGGTAAAAAGACTAAATCCATTGAAGGATTCATGGGGCAGGAAAAGGAATACACTGGAAGCTTTACTATCGGCCAAACTACACCAACATATGACCTGGAAAGTGAAGTAACACCTGCCGTTGATATAAGTCATATTGGTAATGATGAATTAGAAAAGGCACGCCAAAATTTTATTGGCGACATTGAACAAATCCCTCCTATGCATTCTGCCATTAAAGTAAATGGCAAACGGCTATATGAACATGCCAGAAAAGGTGAAACTATAGCTGTCAAAAGCAGAAGCGTTTCCATTAAAGAGTTTGAACTGACAGAAGTAGATCTTCCTGTCATAAATTTTCGAGTAGTTTGTTCCAAAGGAACGTATATTCGAAGCTTAGCACACGATTTTGGACAAGCTCTCGGTGTGGGTGCACATTTGAGTAGTCTTCGTAGAACAAAAATTGGTGACTTCGACGTTGAAAATGCCTACAGTTTAGATGACTTGGTTAATCTTTTAAAAGACCTTTCATAGCCCGATGAAAATCCACCTGGGAACAGAAACGATACATGAAATAAAGAACGCCGTGGTTACCGCAGGTACATTCGACGGTGTACACAAAGGGCATCAGCAAATATTATCGAGACTTAGGGAAGTAGCCAATGCTAAAAATGGCCAAACGGTATTGATTACATACTGGCCACATCCGAGACTTGTATTAAATCCTCACGAAAACTCTTTGCTTCTACTTTCCACATTCCCTGAAAAAGCCAATCTTTTAGAGCAGTATGGGATAGATCATTTAGTGAAAATTCCATTTACGGCCAAATTCTCTCAGATTAGCCCTGAAGAATATGTAAAGGTTATTTTAAGTGAAAGAGTAAAAACAAGCCAATTGATCATTGGTTATGACCATCGTTTCGGAAAAAATCGATCAGGAGGTTTAGAAGAGTTAAAAGCATTTGCGCCAAAATATAAATTTGAGGTAGAGGAAATTCCACGACACGATATTGACGAAATAGGCATTAGTTCAACGAAAATCCGTAAAGCTCTGGAAACTGGCGACGTTGCAACAGCCAATAAGTACCTAGGCCGAAGTTACAGTATCGCGGGAAAAGTGGTTCACGGCCAAAAGAAAGGCCGATCTATTGGTTTCCCGACAGCCAATATAGTAGTAAAGGAGAATTACAAACTCATACCAGCCGATGGCATTTATGCCGTAAAGGTTTGTAACAAGTACAAGAAGTTCGATGGTATGCTCAACATTGGCCATCGACCTACCGTGGGAGGAGAAAACAAGACTATTGAAGTCAATATTTTCGACTTTAATGAAGATATTTATGATACTGAAATTAGTATCGAATTCGTAGATCACATCAGGAACGAAGTAAAATTCGAGTCCTTGGAAGCCTTAAAGCATCAATTGGAGGAAGATGAAAAGGCAGTAAGAAGTCGATTGAGTAAACTTAAATAAGTAAACATGATCAATAAAGAAGTAAGCAATGCCGATGAAGCCATTCGCGATATTGCTAACAATTCTACCTTAATGCTTGGTGGATTTGGTCTTTGTGGCATCCCTGAAAATTGTATCTCAGCACTTGTCAAAAAAGGAACCACAGGATTGACCTGTATTTCTAACAATGCTGGCGTAGATGACTTTGGCATTGGAATGATGTTAAAAACAAGGCAAGTCAAAAAAATGATTTCCTCCTATGTAGGAGAAAATGCAGAATTCGAAAGGCAGTTACTAAGTGGCGAACTCGAAGTTGATTTAATACCACAAGGAACACTAGCCGAACGCGTTCGAGCAGGCGGTGCTGGAATACCCGCATTCTTCACTCCTGCAGGATTCGGTACGGAAGTAGCCGAAGGTAAAGAAGTAAGGGAATTCGATGGGAAAATGCACCTTTTAGAAAGTTGGCTCAAAGCTGACTTTGCACTAGTAAAAGCATGGAAAGGAGATAAATCCGGTAACCTTGTCTTTAAAGGCACCGCAAGAAACTTTAACCCTATGATGGCTATGGCAGGAAAAATCACAATTGCCGAAGTAGAGGAACTTGTAGAAGTAGGAGAACTAGATCCTAACCAAATCCATACCCCTGGAATATACGTGCAGCGCATCTTCCAAGGCAAGGATTACGAAAAGAGAATAGAACAACGTACGACAAGGATTAAGTGATTTCATTGATATGTTAGATAAAATAGGCATTGCCAAACGTATTGCACAAGAAGTTCAAGATGGCACTTACATAAATTTAGGCATCGGTATACCGACGCTAGTGGCCAACTTTATACCAGATCAAATCAATGTTGTACTCCAATCTGAAAACGGATTACTAGGAATTGGCCCTTTCCCGGAAGAAGAGGCCATAGATGCTGACCTTATTAATGCGGGGAAACAAACCGTTACCACTATTAAAGGCTCTTCCCTTTTCAGTTCAGCAGAAAGCTTCGAAATGATAAGAGGTGGCCACGTTGACCTAACCATACTCGGTGCTATGGAGGTTTCCGAAAATGGCGATATCGCGAATTGGAAAATCCCCGGTAAAATGGTTAAAGGCATGGGTGGCGCTATGGACTTAGTAGCGTCTGCCGATAATATTATAGTAGCGATGCAACATTGCAGCCGATCTGGGGCTTCAAAATTGTTACCTGCTTGTTCTTTACCGATAACAGGAATTAATTGTGTAAAGAAAATAGTCACTGATATGGCCGTGCTGGATGTGCTTCCTGAAGGTGGTTTTCAATTGCTCGAACGAGCACCTGGTGTATCAGTAGAAGAAATTAAAGCTGCAACAGCCGGAAAACTGATTATAGAGGGAGATATTCCCGAAATGAAGTTCGAATAAATCGATTGCGTAAAAGCACTATTCCAGCATTTCTCAATTTTGTCACCATTTTGTCCCCAAGAAAAGAATCTTGGGAATGGTCCTGTTTATCTACACTAATCAGAGACAATTGAATTATATTTGGGTCTGAAAAAACATAAATGAAAGAATCAGAGATTAACCTCAGAGTAGAACTCGACAACGAAAATATCCCAGAAAAAATATTCTGGAATGCCACTGATAAAGACGTAGACGGAGAACAAGAAACAAAGTCTTTCAGCCTTTCCATTTGGGATCATAACAACCAAAACACTTTAAGAATCGACCTCTGGAACAAGGAAATGCCGATTGACGAAATGAAAAGGTTCTACGTTGATTGCCTTGGAGGGCTTGCTCAAAGCGTTCTAAATTCAACTGGAGATGAGTTTATGTCTCAAGCCATGAACAGGCTTTGCGATAAAATGGTAAAGCACCTAGAAGAAGAACTTAAGCAAAATCCTGAAGGCTAGAACCTTACCTTGCTTGCATTTTACTATGAATACGCAATACTATAATTACAAGAAATAAAGTGCTCTGCATGCATAACATTTTTCAAAAATCACTTTAATACTTCCAAAATCATATTAATTTTGGATATCGACGAAGGTTTTGCAATCTTATACCTTAGTCAAGCCAAACTTTATTTGTTTCAAAACTCTAAATGATGATGAATTTGAAGAGAATCTTTACATGTTTAACGATGGTCTTACTGACAATGCAAACGATTACATTGTCGGCTCAGACCCAAGTCTCGGTCTCTGGATCGGTCGTAGACGACGCCACTGGCGAAAGTCTACCGGGGGTAAATATCCGAGTCAAGGATAAGGTAATAGGTACAATCACATTACCTGACGGTAAGTTCTCGCTTACAGTCAAAGATGCCCCTCCTATCACCTTAATTTTTTCATATGTGGGTTATAAGCCACAGGAATTAGAGATCAACCAAAACAACGTTTCCAATCTAGAAATTAGAATGGAAGAGTCAGTTCTCTTCGGAGAAGAGGTTGTTGTATCGGCATCTAGAGTCGAGGAAAGCATCCTTACTTCTCCTGTTTCAATTGAAAAATTAGATATTCTAGACATTCAAAATACAACTGGGGCTACCTTCTACGAAGGTTTAGCTTCGTTAAAGGGTGTCGATTTCAGTACACAAAGTTTAACCTTTAAGTCAATCAACACTCGTGGATTTGGCGCAAATGGTAATACAAGGTTTGTACAGTTAATTGATGGTATCGATAACCAAGCACCAGGCCTAAACTTTGCAGTGGGTAACATTGTAGGTATTAATGACCTTGACTTGGAATCTGCCGAAATGATCCCGGGAGCAGCTTCTGCTTTATACGGGCCAAATGCAATCAACGGTATCCTTCTCTTAAACTCTAAAAATCCATTCGATTACCAAGGATTCAGTGCTTATGCGAAAACGGGTGTAAATAGTGTTGAAACAAATGCCACAGGTCAAATGGAACAAAATGCTGAACTCTATCAGGATTATGGATTCAGATGGGCTAAGTCATTCAACAACAAACTAGCCTTTAAAATCACTGGTTCTTACTTAAGAGCAAATGACTTTGTAGGTACAGATACTAGAGATCAGGGTTTTGCAACCTTTGGCGTAGTAGAACGTGGTGCAGATTCTAGAGGAAACAATAGATTTTATAATGGTGTAAACACTTATGGTGACTTCGATATTACTGTAGGACAAATTGCAGACATTGCTATTGCGGGCGGAAACACTACACTTCCAGCAATTAGAACTTTAATTCCTGACGGAGTCGATGGTTTATTTACGCCAACAGGTTTCGACGAAGCTACTTTTGTAGACAATACTACTGAGAGCATTAAAATTGGTGGTGCACTTCACTATAGATTGAATGATAACTTAGAATTATTAGGTCAGTTCAATTACGGATCAGGTAGTACGGTATACACTGCCAATGATAGATTTGTATTAGATAACTTCTCTATCTCTACCGCTAAACTTGAACTTAAAGGATCTGACTTCTACGTAAGAGCGTATACTACGCAAGAGAACTCAGGTGATAGTTATGCTGCTAATACATTAGCAACAAGAATTAACCAAGCTACTTACCTAGAGCCTTACTTACTAACATTTGCAGGTGCTAGACTTGCAGGACAGTCGATAGAAGCTTCTCATGCAGCAGCAAGATTATCTGCTGACGCAGGACAACCACAACCGGGTTCCGCTACATTTGACGCTCTTGCCGATCAAATTAGAGGTACTTCTATTGCACAAGGTGGTGCAAAATTCTTAGACAACTCTAACCTTTATCATGTTGAAGGTAGCTGGGATCTTACAGATAAAATCGATTGGGCTGAAGTTGTAGTGGGCGCTAACTGGAGACGTTACGGACTTGTTTCTGAAGGTACTCTTTTTGCATTAGACAATAACAATGAAGAAATTTCCTTCACTGAATGGGGTGCATATACGCAAATCACTAAGCGTTTTCTTGACGATAACTTGAAAATTCAAGGATCGATGAGATACGATAAAAATGAAAACTTCGAAGGTCAGCTTTCTCCAAGAATCTCAGCAGTGGGTACACTTGCAGGTAACCATAACATTAGAGGTTCATTCCAAAGAGGTTTCCGAATTCCTACTACACAAGATCAGTTCATCGACCTAGATGTAGTTACAAGAAGACTAATCGGTAGCAATAGCCTATTAGTAGACAGATACAACTTCCAATCGAATCAAATCTATACTACTAACAGTGTAAATGCAGCCAGAGCAGCAGGCGATGCTTCCCTCCTAGTAAACGAGGTTAGAGTTAATCAAGATTTCGATACTGAGAAAGTAAATACATTTGAAGTAGGTTATAAAGGACTTTTCCTTGACGGCAGACTTTTGGTAGATGCTTACTACTATCACAGTGTTTATAATGATTTCATTGCAGAGATTGACTTCACGCAAGCAGTACCGAACGGTTTAACTGGTGCAAATCCAGATTCAGGAACTCCAGCACAAAGAGATGCGATTGTTAATGGAACTGTAGCTACACAGCGTTATGGATTCGATATCAATGCTGACGGACAAGTTAAATCTCAAGGATGGGCTGTTCAACTCGACTATACATTAGACGGTGGATATTTCATTGGTGGTAACGTTGCCTTTAATGAATTGATCTCTCAACAAGACTTATTAGATCAAGGCTTTAGAGCTAGCTACAACACGCCTAAGTACCGATACAACATTAAGTTTGGTAACAGAAAAGTAACTGACAACTTAGGTTTCAATATTACTTACAGATGGCAGCAGGCTTATTTATGGGAATCTTCTTTCGGAGTAGGTGTAATTCCTGAATACGGTTCTTTAAATGCTCAAGTGAGCTACAAAGTTCCGGAGTGGAAATCGACGATTAAATTAGGTGCAAGTAACTTGTTAAATGAGCGCTATACTACTTCATTCGGTAACCCGAACATTGGTGGTATTTACTATGTACAAATCACATTTGACGAATTCTTTAAGTAAAATCCAGTACAGAAATGAAAAATCTTAAGATATATTTATTCGCACTTTTAACTTTCGTTTTCGCCATCCAATCATGTGACGAGGACGTGGATTTAATTGCGCAGCAGTTAGCCGATAACCCGCTTCCAGGTGAAGTGACTGGTACGCCAGGTTCATTAGACTTGAGCAATTATGTTTCTATTGGTAACTCAATAGCGGCAGGATTTCAAGATGGTGCTTTATATACAGATGCACAAAATCAGAGTTTTGCAACCTTTTTAGGAAGACAGTTCCAAGTAACCGGAGTTGGTGGTGGAAGTTTCAACGTGCCGTCTATTAACTCGGCCAATGGCTTCTCAGGAACAAATCCTGCCGGTGGTTTCTTTGGTAGATTTGAGCTTAGCTTAAGTCTTTTAAGACCCTTACCTACTGCTGGAGAGTTACCCGAAGCTTTTGATGGAGATAAATCTTCATTGAATAATTTTGCCGTACCTGGCATGAAAATGACAGATATTTCAAATGTCGGTCTAGCAAACAACGGACTATATGCTCGTTTTGCAACTTCTCCCGGTACATCAACTGTATTAGGAGATGCTTTAGCAGTAGACCCAACTTTCTTCACATTTGAATTAGGTGCTAACGACGTTTTAGGCTACGCTACATCAGGAGGAGCAGATGAAGGAGATATTACTGATGCTGCAACTTTTCAGGCTAATCTACAAACATCTTTAGGTGCTTTAGTAGGAAGTGGCGCACAAGGTGTGGTTATGAATGTTCCTTTGATCCTTACTGCTCCATTTTTTAGAGCGGTTCCATACAATGCAGTTCCTTTAGATGCTGCTACAGCTAACGCACTTAATGGCGGGTTTGCCGGATTTAATCAAGCATTAGCAGGAATGGTACAAGCAACACTGATCACGCAAGCCGATATGGATCAGAGAATGGTTCAGTATGCCGCTGGTCCTAACCCCATTCTAATTGTTGATGATGCACTTGAAGACTTGGGACCTAAATTCGATCTACTTGGACTTCCTGCTACTCTAAGAGCAGGTTTGGAGCCATTTAGACAATCTAGACCAGCAGTAGCGACAGACTTAGCATTATTAACTGCTGCAGGTGAGATTGGCCGCGATTTGACTGGCAGTGGAACAGTTTTATCAGGAATCTCCGTTCCTATTGCCGATAACTTCATACTTACGCAAGCAGAACAAGTAAATGTAATTACAGCAAGAGCTACATATAATGCCATTATTTCTGGTGTAATAGCAGCCATTAATGCTGGGCAAGGAAGTACTGTTCTTGCAGAATATGATATTAATGTTCAAATGGCAGATATCGCTGGATTGACTCCAGCCTTAGCAACACAATTAGCACTGTCAGACGCAGCCATTGCAGCAGCAGATGGCGTTTTAGGTATAGTGGTAGAAGGTGTAAACCTTGCACCAGACTTCAGCCCGAACGGTGTATTCTCTACAGATGGTATTCACCCTAACCCTAGAGGACATGGTATAGTTGCTAATGCTATCATTCAGGTAATGAATGATACGTTCGGATCGACTATTCCATTAATGAGCGTATTACCACTTAGAAGCGTGCTTACAACAGACTAATACTTAACAAGACAAAATGAAAAGGGCTCCGAAAATTCGGAGCCCTTTTTTTATGGGTTATATAATGTTATTTAAAAAAAAGAAACCCGAGAACGTCCTTCTCGGGTTTCACCTCAACCAATAGATTAATAACCATCAACTTCACTATCCAACTTCACTTTGTTTTTTGCTTAACCTGACTAATAGTTTACAAGACTCTTGCCAATTCACTGTATAATTTTAATTAATTGATTATCAGATGCTTACAAAATTTAACATTGTGCCAAAAACCATTTTCCTTACCATATATAGAATTCTCATCCCAAATTGGGATTCTTTAAGCCCATTCTGCTTATGAGACATCAGGTTTTCTAGCTATTTTTGCCTGCTAAACACTCCCTCCTTATGCCTGGATTTGAAATATTTGGAACAGAAGAAAGAAAAGAAGTCAACGACGTGCTTGAATCTGGTATTCTAATGCGTTATGGCTTCGACCATATGCGAAATGGTCACTGGAAAGCCAAAGAACTCGAAGAAGCTATCACTAAGACTTTCGATGTCAATCATGCGCAACTCACTTCAAGTGGAACAACGGCATTGAGTACAGCAATGGCTGTTATGGGTGTAGGCGCTGGTGACGAGGTAATCATGCCAACTTTTACATTTGTAGCAAGTTTTGAAGCCATAATTGCTGCTGGTGCTACGCCCGTTCTAGTTGATATTGACGAAACACTCTGCCTAGACCCAAAAGCAGTTGAAGCGGCAGTTACTCCAAATACCAAAATGGTAATGCCTGTCCATATGTGCGGATCCATGGCTCAGATGGATGAATTACAAGCCATTTGTACAAAGCACAACTTACTCTTGCTAGAAGACGCATGCCAAGCCATCGGTGGAACTTTTAATGGCCAAAAACTAGGCACTATCGGAGACGGTGGAACTTTCTCTTTCGATTTTGTAAAAACAATCACCTGTGGAGAAGGTGGTGTGTTTTTAACTAACAACGAAACCTATTTCAAAAATGCGGACCACTATACTGACCACGGGCACGACCATGTGGGCAGCGATCGAGGAGCAGAAACACACCCCTTTCTAGGTTATAACTATAGAATTTCTGAGCTCCATGCGGCAGTAGGTCTCGGGCAAATACGCAAACTAGATCAAATCCTAGCTACCCAAAGAAAGAATAACGCTGTTATTAAAGCAGCGCTCAGCGAAATAGAAGGTGTTACTTTTAGAAGAATTGCTGATCCCAAAGGAGACAATGCTTCATTCTTATCCTTTTTCTTACCAACTGAAGAATTGACTAGAAAAGCCCATAAAGCATTGCTTGAAAACGGACTTGGAGGCAATTTCTATTGGTTTGATAATAATTGGCACTACATCAAGAAATGGGAGCACTTAAAGAATGCCACTTCCCTATTTCCATTAAACCCAGGATTAGTAGAAGCCATCGGCAAAATGGACTTTGATAACTTCAAACAATCTGATGCGATTATGGGCAGAACCATATCTTCTTTAATTAACCTAACATGGACTGACGAACAGGCGAATGAAAGGGCTGAGAAAATGGCTGCTACGATTAAATCTGTGCTTTCATGAAAGTAGTTGCCCTTATTCCTGCAAGGTATGATGCTACAAGATTTCCAGGTAAGCTTATGGCTAAACTTGGCAGCAAATCCGTAATCCTACGCACTTATGAATCTGTCATTAAAACAGGGCTATTTACTGAGACTTATGTAGTTACGGACTCAGATGTCATTTTCGACGAAATTTCTTCGAATGGTGGGAAGGTAATTAAGAGTCAGAAAGAACATGAATGCGGAAGCGATCGGATTGCTGAAGCGGCAGAACAGATTGATGCAGATATTATAGTGAATGTTCAAGGCGATGAACCATTCACCAAAAAGGCTCCTTTAGAACAACTTCTCGCTGTATTTGAAGGAGAAGATGCAGAAAACATTGATCTAGCATCGCTCATGCAGGTTTTAAATAAGGTAAATCTGATTGAAGACCCAAACTATGTCAAAGTTGTCGTCGACAATAACGATTATGCGCTCTTCTTTTCAAGATCTCCGATCCCCTACCCTAGAAATAAAGAAGCCGATACAAAATACTTTGAACACATCGGTGTATATGCCTTCAGAAAACAAGCATTGCTCGATTTCTATCATACACCAATGACGGTCTTAGAAGACACTGAAAAAATTGAATGTTTGCGATATCTTGAAATTGGCAAAAAGATCAAGATGGTAGAAACAGAATACATGGGTATTGAAATCGATACACCTCAAGACTTAGAAAACGCGAAAGCATTTATTGAAGAAGACTAATGACAGCATTTAAGAACTTCCCAATGGTTAAAATGGTCGTTTACGGCCGTGGTTCATTCGACCAAACCTCAACTATTTTAGCCCCTCAACGAAAAGGTGATTTTCCTTTTATCTTCCTTGTAGATGATATCTTCAAAGAAAGAGAAAGCCTTACTTCAAGAATCCCCTTAGAGAAGAATGATAAAATCATTTTCGCTAGTGCCGATGATGAACCCAAAACCAAGCAGGTAGATCGTATTGCGAAAGAACTTATTGATGAATTTGGTCAAGTATCAGGCATCATAGGCCTTGGCGGTGGCAGCATGTTAGATTTAGCTAAAGCTGTTGCCTTAATGATGACCAACCCCGGATCATCTGCCGATTATCAAGGTTGGGATTTGGTAAAAGTACCAGGCGCCTATCACGTGGGCATCCCTACCCTTTCAGGTACTGGTGCAGAAGTTTCAAGAACCACCGTGTTAACCGGGCCTGAAAGAAAACTGGGAATGAATTCTGATTATACACCCTTTGATCAGATCGTACTAGACCCGGCATTGATCAAAAATGCTCCTAAAAATCAAAGATTTTACACCGGAATGGATTGTTACATCCACTGTGTAGAATCATTAACTGGCACTTATCTAAACGCATTTTCAAAATCCTATGGTGATAAAGCTTTAGAGCTTTGCGAAGAAGTATTTCTTGAAAAAGACGTTTGGGACGAAGACTCTGACGACAAACTAATGATGGCATCCTATCATGGTGGTATGTCAATTGCCTATTCTCAAGTTGGCGTAGCGCACGCCGTTTCTTATGGACTCAGCTTTTTATTAGGTACTAAGCACGGCATTGGTAACTGTATAGTATTCGATCAATTAGAAGAATTCTATCCGCAAGGCGTTGAAAAATTCAAAGCCATGGTAGACAAGCATGAGATTGATATTCCAAAAGGGATTTGTGCAGGCCTATCGGACCAACAATTCGAAGAGATGATCGATGTTGCTTTGTTTTTAGAACCACTTTGGGAAAATGCACTGGGAAGTAATTGGCGTGACACCATCACCCGAAAAAAACTTCGCCAAATGTACGAGAAGATGTAATCATCAATTGATACTAATCCCTTAATCGTCCGTTAAAGGTTTGATTTGTTACTGATTGGCATATTTATTGAAAATGATGCCCTTAAATAATCAGTAGTTTGATTGACTGATTTTTAGTAGTTTCCAACTTAAATTTATCTCAAATGAAACGCAGAGACTTTATTGGAAAAACCAGCGTGGCCACCGCAGGCCTTATGACAGCACCTGGTTTAGTTTCCAAAGCATTAGAAGAAGATATAGTGAAATCGTTTGGTTTCCAGGCTTATACGGTAAGAGATGTTATTTATGATGACATGGCCGGCACCTTGAAAACACTCAGAAAAGCTGGGTTTAGCTATATGGAGCTGTTCGACTTCCAAGAAGGAAAAATCTTAGGTAAGCCAATTGCTGAAGCCAAAAAGATTATAGAGAAATCTAAACTGAAAGTAAAAAGTATCCACGTTCCTACTGGGGCCGCAGATGGCCAAAAAGTGTCAGGAACAATGAATATAGACTTTCAAAGGGCTGTGGATGATGCAGCAGAACTCGGGGCGGAATATTTAGTTTGTCCATACCTTACCCAAGGAGAAAGAACTAAAATTGACCAGTACAAAGCACTAGCTGAACTGCTTCAAAAGTGTGGTGAAATGTGTCAAAAGTCAGGTTTAGGCTTTGCATACCACAATCATGAATTTGAATTCGAAAAACTACAAGGTCAAATACCTTATGACATTATTCTAGAAACAGATCCATACTACGTGAAATTAGAATTGGATATGTTCTGGGTACGTTATGCAGGTCTAGATCCAATCAACCTAATCAGGGAAAATGCTGGTAGAATACCGTTATGGCATGTCAAAGACCTATCTCTCGATGATGGTAAAAAAATGACTGAAGTAGGAAATGGCATCATTGACTGGCCACAACTATTCAGATATCAAGTAGAATCAGGAATGCGATACTTCTACGTAGAGCAAGACACAAATTTTGCTAACAACAGTATTGAAAGTTTGAAAACAGGTATTAAACACCTGAAGAAAATGAAATACTAATTGGAAATAAAACGATTAACAAAGGCATCTGAACAAGATGCCTTTTTGCTTTCTAAGATCGCCCAAAAGGCTAAAGCTCATTGGGATTATCCGAAGGAGTGGCTAGCACTTTGGCGCAATGACCTCACGTTTGATCCAGCTTATTTAAACGCACAAAACACCTTTGTTATTTACCACAACGACACAGAAAAGATCGTAGGTTTTTGTGTCATAGAAAAAGAAGAAGAATTTTTCGTTATTGAGCATTGCTGGATTGAACCAAGTCACCATGGTAAGGGACTCGGCAAAACCTTATTAAAATCGGTTCTTTCAAATAGTGAATTTCGAAATCAACCTTTCCAAGTACTCTCAGACCCAAATGCTGTCGGATTTTATGAAAAATTTGGCTTCAAGATTATAGAAATGATCCCTGCCCAGCCAGCAGGCCGTGAATTACCTTTAATGCATATGATTAATAATCGCCATTAGTTTGAAGAGAATTAGTATCTTACTTCTTGTCATTCAACCTTATGCAATCTAATAAACTTCGTTTTTGGGCGATTACAGTCGCTTTAGCCGGTTTTCTTTTCGGTTTCGACACAGTTGTTATTTCTGGAGCCAACCAGCCCATTAAAGCCCTTTGGAATACAACACCATTCTTTCACGGTACTTTCATTATGTCTATGGCCCTTTGGGGCACAGTTTTCGGTGCACTTCTAGGAGGGGTACCATGCGATAAGTTTGGCAGAAAAAAGACACTCTTTTGGATTGGTATCCTCTATTTAGTATCTGCCATAGGTTCGGGATTAGCTACTGATCCTTACACCTTCTCATTTTTTCGATTTATTGGCGGACTAGGAGTCGGAGCATCATCTGTAGCTGCCCCTACATACATTTCAGAAATTTCTGGCCCGCAAAACAGAGGGCGGCTCGTTGCCTTATATCAGTTTATGATTGTGTTCGGAATTTTGATCGCCTTCATTTCAAATTTCCTTTTAGATGGCGTCGGTGGAGAAAATGACTGGCGATATATGTTAGGCATAGAAGCCGTACCAGCCGTTGTTTATTCCATCATGGTATTAGGCGTTTCCGAAAGTCCACGTTGGTTGGTTTTAAAGAAAAAAGCTAACGACGAAGCCTTGAAAGTTTTAAAACTCATTAATCCAGAAAATGCGGTAAAAGAATTAGAACGCATTGCCCTTGATATAGCACCAAAAACAAAACAAGGCGGATTATTCTCCAAGAAATATAGCAGACCTATAGTGCTTGCCTTTCTATTGGCCTTTTTCAACCAACTCTCTGGCATAAATTTCATTCTCTATTACGCACCTGAACTCTTAGATACGGCCGGTATCACAGATGCATTACTTAGCTCTATTTCCATTGGAGGTATCAACCTTATATTTACAATCCTCGGTATGTTTCTGATTGACAGATTGGGACGTAAACAGTTAATGTATATCGGATCTATAGGCTATATCATTGGTTTAACAGGAACGGCGTGGTGCTTTTATGCTTCTGCCAATCCAATTGTCTTGCTTTGTTTTATCCTTTTATTTATTGCCGCGCATGCCATCGGCCAAGGCGCAGTCATCTGGGTATTTATATCCGAAATCTTCCCTAACCAAGTACGTGCTTTTGGTCAAGCATTTGGCTGTGGTGTGCATTGGGTATTTGCCGCATTAATCACCCTGCTTACACCTATATTTATCGATAAAGAAGATGGCATATTTGGAGAAAATCCATGGCCTGTTTTTGCCTTCTTTGCGGTTATGATGTGCCTTCAATTGCTCTTTACATGGAAGGTTATGCCTGAAACAAAAGGCAAATCTCTCGAAGCGCTTGAAAAAGAACTTGTGAAGTAAACCAGAAAACCTATTTAGAAGCCTTTTTGGGCTTACCGCACATGATATTGCTTGTTGTATCAGTATACAAGAATGAGTACATTCCTGAAAAATACCTTAAAACAACTATCATGAAATTTATACGCAGTTATATCCTGGCTTTACTCCTTGTACTGCCAGCTACAATTTTCGCTCAAGAGATTGTAATCGACCCATCTAACATTGTGTTAGAAGTTGGTGCGGAGAAAAAGCTTAATGCCTATGTTATGAAAGACGGCAAAAAGTTGGATACTCCAGTAAGAATGTTTTCTAGAGCTAGAAAAAGTCTTTCTATAAATGCCACCAACACTGTAAAAGCAATTTTACCCGGAACTTTCGATGTTATTGCCATCGCTCCAGGTGCTGAAAGAATGACTTTTAAAGTAACGGTTAACTTCCCTCCGATCGCCGAAATCAATTTAGATGACATTCCAAATAAAATCTACGCAGGAACACCAATCACTTTAAGCTATACAGTAATTGATAAAGCTGGGTTGACGAGAGAAAACCCGGCCGTTACATTTTCCTCTAAGAACGAGTCTATCGCCACGGTAAACTCTTTCGGAATGGTGACAACTTACAAACCAGGTAAAACTTCAATTGAAGTAAAATCTGAAAATGTAGTGAATACCGTTAGAATTAACGTAGTAAAGAACCCAATTACACGAATTGAATTAACAGCAGATGGCGATCAGGCAAGAACTGGTGATGTTTTTCACTTTTCAGCGAAAGCACTAGATGCTAAAGGCAACGAAGTATCAGATGCGCCTTTATATTATTCATTCAACGGTGTTTCTGACAATGTAAGTCAAAATGCATCAGGATTAATCAAACAAGATGGCCGTTTCGTAGCAGATGAAGCCGGTATGTATACCGTAACCGTTTCATGTGGCGTTGCTTCGGCTTCTAAAAGCGTTAAAATCTCTCCAAGAGATGTTGCTAGAAAAATTGAAGTCGTAGGACAAGGCTCTGTGAACAACAAGCATACTTCAGACTTATGGGTATGGGAAGGTGTTGACGGAAGAGATTACGCCGTTACAGGTACCTGGGGTGCTGATGGAACTGCTTACTTCTGGGATGTAACTGACCCTGCAAACATTACTAAAATTGATTCTGTACAAGTAGATGCACGTACAGTAAACGATGTTAAAATCTCTGAAGACGGTACAATCTGTGTCATTAGCCGTGAAGGTGCTTCTGACAGAAAAAATGGTCTCGTAATCATTGACGTGAAGAACCCAAGAGATGTAGAAATCATTTCTAGGTTCGATGAGAACATGACTGGTGGTGTTCACAATGTATTTATTGCCGACAACCACATTTATGCACTAAGTGGTGGACAAAAGTATTACATCATCAATATCGAAGACCCTAGAAACCCATATGCTGTTTCTAAATTCGAATTAGATACACCAGGTCATTCTATTCACGATGTTTGGGTTGAAGATGGTATTGCTTACTCATCTAACTGGTCTGATGGAATTCAATTGGTTGATGTAGGAAACGGAATTGCTGGTGGATCAGTGGAAAAACCAACGCAATTTGCAAGCTATGCTTATCCTAACAACGCAAATCATGCTTCATTCCCTTACCGTAGTAAATCAACTGGTAAATTCTATGTAATTGGTGGAGATGAAATTTTCCCTTACGGATTAAATACGCAACCAGGTGGCGTAAATAGAGCCGCAGGTTACTTACACGTTGTAGATTTTACTGACCTTGATAACCCTGAAGAAATTGCTCGATTCGAAGTTCCAAATGCAGGTTCTCACAACTACTGGATTGAAGACGACATTCTTTATGTAGCGTTCTACAATGAAGGCGTTCGTATTGTCGATCTAAGTGGAGAATTGATGGGCGACCTAAGATCACAAGGAAGAGAGATTGCTTGGATAGTACCAAACGATCCGAATGGTTATTCTGCCAACTCTCCATTTACTTGGGGTGCGCAGCTTTACAAAGGCCATATCTTCTATGCTGATTTTAACAGTGGATTATGGTCAGCTAAGTTGGAGCCAGAAAAGCCAAAAGAAACTAAAATACAAAGCAAATAACCTCTGTAGGGACTTAAAACATGTGAAATGAATAGACTTAAAAGATTTACTGATAATTCCAGAAGTTTCTTAGTTGCCATTATGGTGACCCTGTTTTTGAGTCCCTACATTGCTAAGGCTCAAAAAGAAATAGAGGTAGCAAATACCAATCTAACCCTCGAAGTTGGGGGTGAATTAAAGTTAGACGTCTTTGTAACTGAAGATGGAAAGAAGACTAAGGATAAGGTCCGTATTTTCTCCAGAGATAAGAAAAAACTATTTGTTGATTCTGTAGGAGTAGCCCGAGCCTTCCTGCCTGGCAAGGTAAACCTATTGGCATTTGCAGCTGGGGTCCGCCATTCCTTTGATATTATTATTAACTACCCTGAAATCACTGAAATAAAAATCAATGATGTACCAGAGAAAGTGTACAGAGGAACACCGGTCCAATTCCATTATCAAGTGCTAGACAATGCTGGCCTTACAAGAACCGATGTTCAAGTTGAATTGAGCTCCAGTAATGAAGAAATAGCTACGGTCGACCCTTTTGGCTATATAGCGAGTCGAAAAGAAGGAAGAGTAAACATTACTGCCAAAGTCAATAATATAGAGAATACGTTTAGCGTAAATGTTGTCAAGAACCCTGTAGACAATATCAACTTAAAAGTAGATTATAACCAAGGTAGAACAGGAGATGTATTTCACTTTACAGCCAATGCCGTAAAAGAGAATGGTGATGTTATCAATGATATCCCAATTCGATATTCATTTGACGGAAAAGCTGATGATGTTTCTACTAGTGCTTCTGGCTTAATTAGACAAGACGGTAGTTTTGTAGCCGACAAAGCCGGGATATATACTGTTACGGCCACCGCAGGTGTAGCTTCAGCGCAAAAAACGCTAAGAATCACGCCTAGAGATGTCGAACGAAAAATAGTTACAGTAGGCCAAGGAACAGTCAGCGAAAAGTTTACATCAGATCTTTGGGTTTGGGAAGGTCAAGATGGCGGTGATTATGCCGTTACAGGTACTTGGAGTGCAGATGGTACAGCATACTTTTGGGATGTCTCTGATCCAGCGAATATTCTACGAATCGACAGTATTCAAGTTGATGCCAGAACGGTGAATGATGTGAAAGTATCAGAGGATGGAAAAGTAACCGTTATCAGCAGAGAGGGCGCTTCCAATAGAAAAAACGGTCTAGTTATACTAGATACTTCTAACCCGAGAGATGTAAAGATTCATGCTACCTATAACAATAATCTGACAGGTGGAGTCCACAATGTATTTATTGATAAAGGTTATATCTACGCCCTAAGTGCAGGACAGAAATATTACGTTATCGATATTAAAGACCCGAAAAACCCGAAGACAGTCGGCAAATTCGAATTAGATACCCCAGGACATTCTATTCATGACGTTTGGGTAAAAGACGGTATCGCTTATTCATCCAATTGGTCGGATGGTATTCAATTAGTTGATGTTGGAAACGGCATCGCCGGTGGATCGCCAGAAAATCCTGTTCAGTTTGCCAGTTATGCCTACCCAAGCGGCGATAACCATGCAGCATTTCCATTTAAAAGTAAGTCTACAGGGAAATTCTACGTAATTGGCGGAGATGAGGTATTTCCTTATGGAGAAAATGGTTCATATCTAGCAGGTGGCTACTTGCATATGATTGATTTCACCGATCTAGATAATCCAGAAGAAGTTGCTCGTTTTGAATTACCATTTGCCGGTTCGCATAACTTCTGGGTAGATGAAGAGTCAGAAACGCTTTACGCCACCTTTTATAACGGCGGCGTAAGAGTCATAGATATTAGTGGTGAGTTAATGGGCGATCTATTAGCACAAGGCCGACAGATCACCTTTTTCATGCCAGGTGATCCGGAAGGATACATACCAAACATGCCTCAAACTTGGGGAGCACAATTGCATAAAGGACACCTCTTTTATTCTGATATGCACAGTGGGCTTTGGGTTTCAAAAGTAGAGCCTCCGAAAACTGAGAACATTAAAATTGAAAGAAAATAAGACGATGCCCGGTTTAGCAAAAAAACTAAGCCGGCTTCATTCACAATACTCTATACATTCCATTATCAATAAGCATATGAAAAAATTCGCTTTAACCGTCTTGTTTGCCCTTATCGCTACAGCCATTTGTGCGCAAGACTATTACGTGTATGTGACTGCCGAATCTGAAGATGAAGTTTCGATCATAAAATTTGATGGTAAGAAAGCCGAAACAATCAAAAATATCCCTGTGGGTGTTTGGCCACAAGAAATTGAAGGACCACACGGAATTACTGTAGACCCGAAAGGTGAATATTGGTACTTAAGCCTTGCACACGGAAATCCGTACGGAAAGCTATATAAATACAAAACAGGTACAGACGAAATGGTAGGTTCTGTAGAACTAGGCCTCTTCCCTGCCTCTATGCAAATATCACCAGTTACAGGACTATTGTATTGTGTGAACTTTAACCTGCATGGCGATATGGTGCCAAGTACAGTTTCCGTAGTAGATGTAGAAAGCATGACAGAATTAGATCAGATTACAACTGGAGCAATGCCGCATGGTAGTAGAATCTCTGCCGATGGCATGAAGCACTATTCTGTTGCGATGATGTCTGGTGAGTTATTTGAAATCGATGCCTTCAATTTGAATGTAGCTAGAAAACTAGACCTCGATGAAGCCTCAAAAAGTTTAGTAGACCACTCTACGATGGACCACAGCAAGATGGATCATTCTAAAATGGACATGAAAAAGGATGAAAAAGCTGAGGCCATAGATCATTCAAAAATGGACCATAGTAAGATGGATCATAGCAAAATGGACATGGGCGGCATGAAGCATTCAGCTTTCAAACCTACTTGGGTAAGCCCGCATCCACAAAAAAACTTAGTATATGTAGCAGGAAATGGATCTGCTGAAATACTTGAAATTGATACAGATACGTGGAAAGCCACCCGTAAATTCATAACCGATAAAGGCCCTTATAACATTGACTTAACACCTGACGGTAAAATGATGGTTGTTTCTTACAAAACTGCCGCTAAAACAGGTATTTGGGATTTAGAAACTGGTAAGGAAGTGGCTAGACTTGATAACAGCCAAAAAGTAACACATGGTGTTGCCATTTCTTCTGACAGCCGATATGCATTTGTTTCTGTTGAAGGTAAAAATGCAGACCCAGGAATGGTCGATATCATTGACCTTAAGACACTTAAAGTGGTAGATACTGCCTATCTAGGAAAGCAAGCAGGCGGTATTGCTTTTTGGAAGGTGGAGGATTAAGAAAAGTTTCTAAAAATTTCTCAGAAAAGGTTTTCAAATAAAGAGTCAAATACTACTTTTGTACTCCCAATTACAGGATGGTCTATGGTGTAACTGGCAACACGTCTGGTTTTGGTCCAGAAGAGTCTAGGTTCGAGCCCTAGTAGACCAACTAAAAGCTTCACAGAAATGTGAGGCTTTTTTTATGCATTCTCCCTTTTTCCATCCTGAGTGCAATGAAGGATCTTAACATCAAACTAACTTCCTCCAGATCACCCAACATTATTTAACTTCTCCGCCATTTAAAAGGGAGAAAAATGAAGTAAATTGACCATTAGTTAAAACCATGCACATGAAAAAATTTCTGATCGCCCTTCTCCTTTTCGCTAGCTTTTCCGCATTCTCTCAAGAGTTTACAAGGCAAGATTCTCTAAGAGGAAGCATTACCCCTGAACGTGCTTGGTGGGACCTCACCTATTATCATCTTCAAGTGGAAGTAATCCCTGAAGAAAAACGCATTACGGGCAGTAACACTATCACATACAAGGTTCTAGAATCAAACAATACGCTTCAGGTAGACCTTCAGCCACCGTTAAAGATCACTAAGGTGACTCAAAATGGTACGGTACTAGATTTCACTTCAGAAGGCAACGCACATTTCGTTCACTTAAAACAGACTCAAAAAATCGGAGATACTCAGGAAATAACCGTCCATTATGAAGGCAAACCAAAGGAAGCCGTTCGCGCCCCTTGGGACGGTGGCTTTAGCTGGAAAAAAGATAGCAATGGCCTAGACTTTATTGCTACTTCCTGTCAAGGCTTGGGGGCCAGTGTTTGGTGGCCCAACAAAGACCATATGTACGACGAAGTAGAAGGCATGCGCATCAGTGTAGAAGTGCCGGAACACCTAACGGACGTTTCTAATGGCCGTTTAATTGGCACAGATCACAATAAAAAGAAGAAAACAAAGATCTTCCACTGGGAAGTAGAAAACCCTATCAACAATTACGGTGTCAACCTAAACATTGGAGATTATGTCAGTTGGAAAGAGACTTACCAGGGAGAAAAAGGCGATTTAGACATTACCTACTGGGCTTTAAAGCCTGATGAGGAAAAAGCCCGAAAGACGTATACCGAAGTACCTCGCATGCTTCAAGCATTCGAACACTGGTTTGGCCCTTACCCCTTTTATGAGGACGGTTACCAGCTAGTTCAAGCCCCTTATTTAGGCATGGAACATCAGAGTTCGGTCACCTATGGCAATGGCTTTCAGAATGGCTATTTAGGTCGTGACTTAAGCACTACAGGCTGGGGATTAAAATTCGATTTCATCATTGTTCACGAGTCTGGTCATGAGTGGTTTGCCAATAATATTACACATCAAGACCACGCCGATATGTGGATTCATGAAAGCTTCACCAATTACTCAGAAAGCCTGTTTCTAGATTACCATTTCGGAAAAGCAGCCGGTCAAGAATATGTAAGAGGCACTAGAACGGCTATCGGGAACCAAAAACCGATGATTGGCCCATATGGCGTTAATTATAGCGGGTATCCCGGCGATGTGTATTACAAAGGCGGCAATATGCTCAATACGCTAAGAACAATCGTCAACGATGATGAGCAATGGCGCGGTGTTTTAAGATCGGTTGGAGAAGCGTTCTATCATAAAACTGTTACCTCTCAGGAATTCGAAAAGTATATTGCTGAATTCTTAAACCTGAACCTAGATGCTTTTTTCAACCAATATTTAAGAGACAGAAGACTTCCAACCCTAGAGTATTTTTTCAAAGATGGCTTTCTGAACTACAGATGGGTAAATACAATTAGAACCTTTGACATGCCTGTCGATGTAAACATAAACGGTGAAACTGTAAGGATATCGCCTAAATCGAATTGGGGAAGAGTAGCTTCCAAAGCATCAGAACTTTCGGTGGATGAGAACTATTACATTGGCGTATTGAAAAGTAGATAAGCCAAGCATGTCCAAGGAAGAAACACTTGTGAGTTTGATCATGCCGATCAAAAACCTTGGCCACTACGTATCTGAAACCATTGAATCTGCCTCCTCACAGACCTATGAGAATTGGGAACTGATTATAATTAATGACCACTCCACCGATAATACAGCCCAAATAGCCCTAGATCTTGCGCAACGCGAAGAACGGATAAAACTGGTTGAAAATGAAAGCAAGGGAATCATCCCAGCCTTACAAAAAGGGCTAGCAGTAGCCAAGGGCCAATATATTTCTCGAATTGATGGAGATGACATTATGCCTAAAGAGCGTTTGCAACTCATGGTTGAAGCACTAGCCGGTTCAGAACCAAAAACAGTGGTAACAGGTAAAGTGAAATACTTTGGCACCCCTCCTATTTCCGAAGGCTATACCAAATACGAGCATTGGTTAAATAATCGCATCGATCTGAAGGACCATTGGCAATGGGTTTACAGAGAATGCGTGATTGCCTCGCCAAATTGGATGGTCCGTAAATCAGAATTAAAGGCTATTGGCGAATTTACCGACCTGCAATACCCCGAGGACTATGATTTAGTTTTAAAATGGTATCGACAAGGTTTTCAGGTTAAATCCATTCCAAAAACGACTTTACTCTGGAGAGAGCATGCGGCAAGGACTTCCAGAAACTCAACAAACTACCAACAAGAAACCTTCTTTAGGTTGAAAATAAGACACTTTGTAAAGCATGAATTAAAAGATTCGCAACTGATCGTTTGGGGAACCGATAAAAAAGGAAAGTTGGCAAAACAGCTGCTAGACGAACTGGGCATTCCTTTTTCTTGGATGGGCTTATCAATTCCAAACGAAAGTCATAAAGTACTCAATCAGAAAGTCTTTGATTACAGGGCTGTTGAAAATGAAAATAACTTCAAGTTACTGATCACAGTATTTCCAAATGCACACCAAAGAGCAGCTTTAGAAGATTATCTCTCTGATCTTAACCTACAACATGGAAAATGCTACTTCTACCTATAACACTTCTCATAAGAGTAAACTTTGGGCTAAATAAACAGCACCATGCAACCGATCCTATGAATAGACCATCTTGGTATTGTAATTAGTATTTTCTTATACCTCAATAAACACACCACATGAAAAAGCTATCCTTACTAATACTCATTATTTTAATATGTGCTTGTAATGAAAATGTAACATTTGATGAGGCACAACCAAGCCATTTGGACGCACTCAATGCCATTCCAGAAGCCTATCATGGGAGTTACTTTGATGAATCTGACAGCTCCTTTCTCTATGTGGACAAGCTTTCTATATCTGAAAAAATAACGGCCGAATTAGACTACCCTTTAATAGAGTTTTTAGACGAAATTCAGGAGGATGAGAATAAGGGCTATGTTAAAATAATAGCACAAACAAAGGAGCAGCTATCAATAAAAATTGGCGAAACCCAAGTACAATCCTTCGACATTAGAAACGACTCTATCTTTGGAAAAGTGGAAATCATGGACACCCTATTTTCTATAAAGCATCAAGATGTTGTGAAAGTTTACAAGGACGATCATTACTTCAATATTATGAACAAGAAAGGAGATTTTGCTTTGAGAAAAGTCAACCTAGAAAGCGGGAACTTAATTATCTCAAAAATTCAAAAAGTCTTGGATGTAAAGCAGTTAATGGCGCTTAAAAATACCACCGGCAACACTGGTAAAGGGCTAAAACCTACAAAAAGGCAGTTTAAAAAAATTGCTAAAAGCAGCTTTACGGAAAATAAGAGATTACGAAAAGTAGAGTAGCGATATAATCAACTCAAATAGAACAACCCCCCGCTGTGGAAAGTAAATATCCATGGCGGGTTTTTTATTTAAAATCATTACATTTGCAGCTCAAATTTTAGCACCGTGAAAAACAAGGCTCCAATAAACAAACTATTTGCAGGAAACGGCTCTCCCGAACTGGGCAAAAGGATTGGTGAATTCTTTGGTCAAGGTTTAGGTGCTATTGAATTGCAAAAATTTAGTGATGGTGAAATGGCACCCTATTTCAACGAGTCAATTCGTGGGGCCAATGTATTTTTAATTCAATCGACCATGGCGCCTAGCGATAACTTGCTAGAGTTATGTTTAATGATTGATGCCGCCAAAAGAGCAAGTGCCTATAAAGCGATTGCCGTTATCCCATATTTCGGTTACGCTCGTCAAGATAGAAAAGACAAGCCAAGAATAGCGATCGGCGCAAAAATGGTAGCCAATATTCTAACAGCTGCCGGTGCTGATAGAATTATGACATGCGATCTACATGCAGGTCAAATTCAAGGTTTCTTCGACATACCTGTCGATCACTTAAACGGATCTGCTATTTTCGTTCCCTACCTAAGAAGCCTTAACCTCGAAGATATATTATTTGCATCGCCAGATGTAGGTGGTGTAAAAAGAACAAGATCATTTGCTCAGCATTTCAGTTCTGAAATGGTAGTAATTGACAAACAAAGAAAAAAGGCTAATGAAGTAGCCGAAATGACCATTATTGGTAATGTAGAAGGCAGAAATGTAGTGCTAGTTGATGATTTAGTCGATACTGGCGGAACACTCTGCAAAGCAGCAAAAATCATAATGGAACACGGCGCTAAATCTGTTAGAGCGGTGTGTACTCACCCAGTACTTTCAGGTAAAGCGTATGAAAATATTAACAATTCCGTTTTAGAAGAACTCGTTGTAACTGATACTATTCCTCTTACACAAGAGTCTAGTAAAATCAGAGTATTAACCGTGGCAGAGTTATTTGCCAAGGCGATTAACAACGTAACTACTGACGGATCAATAAGTCAATTATTTATTTAACATATATATTATGAGAGAAATAGAGATTATAGGGTTTAAAAGAGCAAATCTCGGTAAGGCTGAATCAAACAGATTGAGAGCCGAAGGAAATGTACCAGGTGTACTTTATGGTGGAGACGAATTAGTGCAGTTTTATGCACAAGCAATTCAGTTCAGACCAGTATTGTACTCTCCAGATGCTTGTTTTGTCAAAATCAACATCGAAGGAAAAGAGTACAGAGCTATCGTTCAGGAGTCGCAGTGGCACCCAGTAAGCGAAATGCTTTTACACGTTGACTTATTAGAGTTAACTGCTGGTAAAAAAGTTAAAATGGACATACCTGTAAAAACAAAAGGTAGTGCTCCAGGCGTAGCCAATGGTGGTACTTTAGTATTGAAGAATCCAAAACTTAAAGTTTTGTCTTTGCCTAAATACATGCCTGAAACACTTGAAGTAGATATTTCAGCCTTAACAATGGGTAAGTCTGTCAAAGTAGGTGCTATTGAAACAGACAACTTTGAAATCTTAACTAGCCCGATCGTAACGGTTGTAACTGTTGCCATTCCTCGTGCCCTTAGAGGTAAGAGTGAAGAAGAGCTTGAAGCTGAAGAGGCAGAAGCAGCTGCAGCAGAAGGTGGTGAAGCACCAGCAGAATAGTTTTAAAAACATATTATTATTGAAAATCCTGCTCAGCAATGAGCGGGATTTTTTTATTTTCGAACATGAAGTATTTAATCGTCGGATTAGGCAATATTGGACCAGAATACGAACTCACGCGGCATAACATTGGCTTTCTAACGCTAGATAGACTAGCGGATCAAAAAGACTGCAAATTTGAAGTTAGCCGACTGGCATCTCATACCGATTTTAAGTTTAAAGGGCGATCTGTTCATTTGATAAAGCCTACTACTTATATGAACCTGAGCGGTAAAGCAATGAAGTTTTGGATGAATGAGCTGAAAATACCAAAGGAAAACGTCTTGGTTGTGGTTGATGATATTGCCATTCCATTCGGAAAACTTCGAATGCGCGGTAAAGGATCTAGTGCCGGGCACAATGGACTTAAAAACATTGAAGAGCTCACTGGAGGCCAGAATTACGCAAGATTAAAGTTCGGCGTGGGCGATGATTTCCCAAGAGGACGGCAAGTAGACTATGTCTTAAGCAACTTTACAAAAGCCGAGTTTGAAGAACTTCCATTTAGTTTGGATAAAGCCATAGATATGATTTTAGGTTTCTGCTCTATCGGTATAAGTAGAACCATGACACAGTATAACGATTAACTATGCATCAAATTAATCTAGGAATTCAGGTAGTACCAATAGCCACAGCAGATCAAGGCTACCCCATCATTGATAAATGCATCTCGCTCATCCAAAAATCTGGAATTCCATACACAGTAACACCGTTCGAAACTGTATTGGAGGGTAACTACCAAGACATCATGTCTTTAGTCAATGATATTTATGAGAAGGCAAATACGCTAAGTCCAGAAACCGTTATCAACATACGTATTCACTCAAAGCAGAATGAAGACGTAGTAGCAAAAGACAAAACCGAGAAGTTCTGATCATATTCGGGAAGGATTTTAATACATAATTTTCTTATGCATAAGAAAATTATGTATACTTGCATATGTCATCGAGTAAACTCTTAAAAGGGAGCCTAGCCACTATCGTTTTGAAGCTTTTAGAAGAGCAAGAGAAAATGTATGGTTATGAAATCACCCAAAAAGTAAAGCTTATTACTGCCGGAGAATTCAAAATTACGGAAGGAGCCCTCTACCCTACACTTCATAAATTAGAAGCTGAAGGACTCTTAACTACCGAAACCCAACGCGTAGATGGTCGCGTGAGAAAGTATTACATGCTCACAAAAGAGGGTAACGAGGCTGCAGTATCTAAAGTAGCTGAACTTGAAGAGTTTATCGTGAGTCTTCAAAAATTACTGAACCCTAAACTTGGACTTGGATGATTTCGGAAAGTGAACATAAAGTAATTCACAAGTTCTTGAAAAACGTGGGCGCTGAACATCTTGAAGTCTATCAAGAGTTGTATGATCATGTAGCAACGTCGTTCGAAAAACGCTCCATCACCTCGTTTGATATAAAAACGCATATTAGGGAAGTTGTTCAGCCAGAATTAGGCGGTACTAAAGGCATAACAAGATTAATAAAGACAAAAACAAAAACCTTCCATAAAGAGGTTTATGGTCGTGCTTGGGAGATTTTTAAGAATTATCTTTTAGGTTGGCCAGGGATATTAGTTTCAATATTAACTATTGCTATTGTTTTAATAACGAAACAATACTGGGGCATTGAAGCGATCACAAAAGTTGCTCTAATTCTTGGAGTAATGACCCCTCCTCTCGTTAGCATATATGGCATGGCCAGCTTTTATATTCAGTCAAAGCGAAAAAATCTCGGCGCTTCGAACAGTCTACGAAACCTAGCCGTTATGCATTTCGCTGGTTTCGGCACCACATTCACGCAGATCATCTTCTTTTTGATTGGCGGAATTATTTTCAACGATTCTGGATGGATGTTTGACCAATTCGTAGCAAGCCCAATACTAGGATTGACTGTATCCGTGATCTTCATCCTTTATGGCTGCGTTTCGCTACAACTCCTAAATGAAAAATTCCAGTTTAAAATTACAACGGCATGAACTTAAGAGATTCGAAGGTAATCAGGAATTTCGTGCTAAAGGCCCATATTGATGAAGTGGAGTTTTACGAAGAGATTTATGATCATGTAGCGAGCAGCTATGAGCATAGAATTGATTCTAAACAGACTATTGAAGAACATATTGAACAGGAAATAGCACCTTCATTTGGCGGTATTGAGGGCCTTGAAAGCATGATTGATGCTCAAAAAAGGATGAAAAGATCAAGAATCTTCAATGATGCGCTTAAAAGGTACTTTTCATTTTTCACAACGATTTCGGGGCTAGCAAAAAGCATGCTTCTAGCTACTGTCATCTACTTACTCAGCATTTACACAACAGAGACTTTATTTTCTAATATCATAGGTATTGTCTTCATATTGCCTGCACTCGCCGCTTATATAATGCAAGCTCGTTTTAAGCATTTGTGCAGAAAACGCCGATTACCGTTTAAGACCAGTTTCACGAATCGAATAGTATTCTTTGTATCTACTATGTTCATTGCCTGTTTTCAGGGGGTACCTGATATTGTTAGCAGAATTGTCATAGGCAAAAGATTCAACGTACTCAACTATCTAGAGCAATTCGAATTCATTGTTCTACCTTTTGTTTTTCATTTCTCCATTTATGCCATAGTCTGCTTAACGCTTATCAGCAAGCGTTTACAGCTAAAGACCAGTTTAAATACATGAAGCTCGCACACTACCAATTAGAACAAATAGAAGACTACATTAAAGATCAGAATATCTGGTACGATGATGTAAGACAGGAGCTATTAGATCACGTAGCCACTGCAGTTGAGGAGAAAATGGAAAATGAGGATTTCTCATTTGTAGATGCATGTGGAGAGATTTTTACGACGATAGACATCCCTAAATTTCAAAGACATAAGCTTAAATACGAACACATTGCTACACTTAAAGAGGTTGGAAATGAAATGCTGACTTTCTTTCAGGGGGCAAAACTTCTGTGTTTGGTAGCTATAATTTCAGCTAGTGCTGTTGCACTTGCTCAGCCAGCGCTTACAAAAGAGTGGTTTTGGACATTAACTGTCTGGTCACCGGCTTTACTTCTTTTCTATTTCATTATAGTACCAATATATGCGCGAAAATATAGAGTCTTATACTTAAGCTATTACATGAGCCGGGTTAATGCCCTCTACACCCCTACTTTCTTAATAATCTCATTATTGGGTTATTTAGATGCTTGGTTCTTACAAAACACCTCAATAGCATTGGTGGTATTTTCCATTTTCTACCTATTTGTAATATCAGCTCTCAGTGTATTGCACAAAACTTTAAAAAAGGTAAAGTCAAATGTCGCTTACTCCTGATCAAATTGACCAAATAAAGAAATTTATTAACAGTCGAGGCTTCACCCAAATTGAAGTGGAAATGGAGATCCTCGATCACGTAGCAGCGGCTGTAGAAGATAAGCTGGAACAAAATCCTAAGACTTCTATCCAAAAAGCGATACAAGAGGTACACGCTTCTTTCGGGATTTTTGGGTTTTCCACTATTCAGGATGAAAAAACTATTCATTTTAACCGATTGATTAAACGTCAGTTTTGGACTGATATTAAAAGCTTTTTCACTTTAAAGCGGGGCGGTATCAACGCCATAATACTCCTATCAATACTCATTCTTACTCAGCTAAGAGGGCATATTAGCATAGATTTGATCAGGCATATTCCCTTTTTATTCGCAGTAGTGGCGTCATTATCACTAGGGATTATATCTCATTTTAAATACAAAAAATGGAAACGCCGTTCACTGATGCTTTCTGCTGCAGTAATCCCTTTATACCTGTTTCAGCCACAATTTGGAAATTTCATATCCATCATCAGTAGGGAATTATATGAGTCTAATGCACAACTAGCCGGTATATTTCTGATAAGCTCAAGTTATGTGCTTATCATCTTAGAATTGGCCTGCTTTTACACAATGCAGTGGGGTTACCGATGGACCTACGATCGGTATTTGAAATATGCCTAGAATTTAAACTGCTCAGCTTGGTTTATTTCCACTGGGCAATCGCATGGTTTTGGAATTCCGCCAAAGGTAACTGCCCAGCAATCACCGTAGATAGACTGAAAAATCATATCAATCTTAATTTTGGCAATGCGCTTTTGCAATAGTCGGGTCTTTTCATTCCACTTAAACCTAACCATCGGCATATTATATCCTGGTTCTAAAACACTTCCATTCACATTATGAATAGAGTAATTATCCCAGCCTATACCATGGTCTTCTCCAAGCATTACATCTAACAATTCTTGCAAGTTATTTACCTTGGTCTGACCCGCCTTTACTTTAAGTGATTTTATAATTGCAGGGCCTACACCCTTATTACTTGCTTCGAATGCAAATCCCTCACTATCATATTGTTGCCCCATTTCTACATAAGGCCAAACAGAATTCCTTTGCTGTTGTCTCATTATACCTACTTCGTAAAATGAAACAGCGAGTGCACAAACGCTTACGATAATTGCGGCTACAGCGACAAAGCTCTCAGCTTTGACTTTAGATTTAAAAATTGCCATGTTCTAAAAAATATATTGTCTTCAAAACTCTGAGAGGGCAATATTGTTTCCTATTGATCCTACTTTTTAGGAATCCGACTAGAACTGGAAGATCTATTCCTTTGAATTTAACTAATTACTGAACCCGCGTTTACGGCTTCATTCGGTTGAATAAGTCGCAAGTTTCCTTCAGCATCTTCTGCCATGAGAATCATTCCTTGAGACTCCACGCCCATCATTTTTCTAGGTGCAAGATTGGCAATGATCGTCACTTGTTTTCCAATCATTTCTGCTGGATCATACTGCTTAGCAATTCCACTAAGAATTGTTCTTTGATCCACTCCTGTGTCAATTAAGAATTGAAGCAATTTGTTTGATTTCTCTACTTTCTTTGCTTCTAGAATTGTTCCTACTCTTAAATCAAGCTTCATGAAATCGTCAAATACAATATCATCTTTAAGCGGCGTCAATTCTATTTCTTTATTCTCCATTTCGTTTTGCTTCTTAGTATTCTCTAGTTTTTCTACTTGTGCTTCAATTGTGCTATCCTCTAACTTTTGGAATAACAAGGTCGGTTTTTCTAATTGTGCTCCTGCGCTAATCAGATCGTCTTGCCCTGCCTTGTCCCATTTCATTTGAGAAAGGCCAAGCAAACCGTTTAACTTCTCAGCAGTAAAAGGAATAAACGGTTCGGCAACGATTCCTAGGTTTGCAATGAGCTGCAATGAAACATTAAGAATAGTTCCTACACGCTCTTGATCAGTCTTGATAAGCTTCCAAGGTTCTGTGTCGGCCAAGTACTTATTGCCTACCCGAGCTAATTCCATCATTTCGGCTAGTGCTTCTCTAAAACGATATCTTTTGATCGCATCTCCTACTTTTGCAGGCACTTTACTGAGCGTTTCTAGTACTTCTTTATCAATGTCGAAAAGTTCTCCTTTGGCAGGCACCTTTCCTTCGAAGTATTTATGGGTTAAAACCACGGCTCGATTAACAAAATTGCCTAGGATGGCAACGAGCTCATTGTTGTTTCTGGCTTGAAAATCCTTCCAAGTAAAATCATTGTCCTTACTTTCTGGTGCGTTTGAACATAAGGCATAGCGCAGTACATCCTGCTTATCAGGCATATCTTCTAAATACTCATGTAACCACACGGCCCAGTTTCTAGAGGTTGAAATTTTATCGCCCTCTAAATTCAAGAATTCATTTGCTGGTACATTATCAGGCAAAACGTAATCTCCCATTGACTTGAGTATGGCTGGGAAAATTATGCAGTGAAAAACAATATTATCTTTCCCTATAAAGTGAACCAATTTAGTGTCATCACTTTTCCAATAAGGTTCCCAGTCTTTTCCTTGTGCTTCTGCCCACTCTCGAGTAGCTGAAACATAGCCAATCGGGGCATCGAACCAAACATACAGCACTTTTCCATCCGCACCTTCAACCGGTACTTTTATACCCCAATCTAAATCTCTGGTCATGGCGCGTGGCTGCAAACCTCCATCAATCCATGATTTACATTGCCCCCATACATTTGGCTTCCAATCAGCCTTATGTCCTTCTACTAGCCATTCCTTCAGCCATGATTCATAATTCTGTAAGGGTAAATACCAATGCCTAGTTTCCTTTTTTACAGGAGGATTACCACTTAGTGTTGATTTTGGGTTTATTAAATCAGTCGGGTTTAATGAGGAACCACAATTTTCGCATTGATCTCCGTAAGCAGCATGATGGCCGCACTTAGGACAGGTACCAATGATATAGCGATCGGCAAGGAATTGATTTTCTTGCTCATCGTAATACTGTTCGCTTACCCGTTCTTCAAATTTACCTTCTTCATAAAGCTTTTTAAAAAACATCTGAGCAGTTTCATGATGCTTTTCGTTCGACGTACGAGAATATATATCAAAAGAAATTCCGAGCTGACTCATGGAATCTTTGATCATGCCATGATATTTATCGACGATGGCTTGTGGAGTAGTTCCCTCTTTGCGTGAACGCATTGTTATGGCCATTCCGTGCTCATCAGAAGCACAAATAAAGGCTACATCTTCTCCAGTTGAACGTAAGTATCGCGCATAAATATCTGCTGGCACATATACCCCTGCCAGGTGACCAATATGAATTGGGCCATTTGCATAAGGAAGTGCAGCAGTAACGGTATGTCTTTTGAAATTCTGATTACTCATATGTGGCAAAGATAGTTTCTTAGGTTTGAGATGTAAGAATTTAGGCATGAGAATTTCTTGCAAATTGAACGACTAAACATGAGAAGCGGGAATAAGAAAATTGTGAAATGATATTTATGTTATTTACCTTAAGCCATTAGAAGAGAAAATTTTTTAAATATGACTGCAGAAGAAGCATTAAAACACCTGAAAGCTGGAAACAAGAGATATGTAAAAGGAGATTTGAAACACCCGCACACTGACCCACAAAGGCGTCATGAACTTGCGGAAGCGCAGCACCCTTTCGCAGTGGTACTGAGTTGTGCAGATTCAAGGGTAGTTCCAGAACTTTTATTTGACCAAGGACTTGGTGACTTGTTTGTTATCCGCGTTGCAGGAAATATTGCTAAAGAAAAGGTTATTGGAAGTATAGAGTACGCTGTAAAGTTTTTGAACTCTAAACTGATTGTGGTTTTAGGTCATGAGAATTGTGGTGCGGTAAACGCAAGTCTTGGAGATGCTGATCCGGGTGGACACATTGGCAAAATTATTGAAAAGATTAAACCTGCTGTTTATATGGCGAAACTTATGCCTGGTGATCATTTAACGAATGCAATTAAGGTGAACGCTCAAATCGTTACTGAAGAATTAAAAGAATCGAAACCTATCCTTTCTGATGCTGTTAAGAGTGCGGGTGTGGAAGTTGTATCGGCCTATTATAAGCTTAGTTCCGGCGAAGTAGAATTTTTATAAAAAAAGCCCAAGACGAAATTTCATCTTGGGCTTTTTTCTTTTTTCAACGTACCTAAAGACTTTATCGTCCTAAGTTTAACAAACCGTTCAAGAAGCCTTTATTTTCTCCGTTTTTCTTTAGAATGAGTGTTATGTGCTCACCATTGTGAGGCAAAATACTTTCTGATACTTCTCCTAGAAGGGCCGCTGCGGACATGGTTTTACCTTTTGAACCCATAACCAAAAGATCTGGACGAATCTTATCAATATGTTGATCGATCGGTTGACCCACACTCTTACCTCTTTCCACACTCGCAATATTTTTTTGGATATAAGGCTTTTTCATTTTCTCTAAATAAGCATCTAGCTCATGTTGAGCGTATGCGGTTAGCTTTTTATCGATTTCGGTTCTTTTCGATAGGATTCTGTCAATCTCATCAGCTGTTTCAAAAACCTGACTGAGGTATTTTGTGGCATCTTTGTAAACATGTAGCGCATGTACTACCGGCGGTAGAGTTGCATTCTGAAAGTCATTGATCACATCTAGGGCCAAATCGGAATACTCCGAAAAATCTAATGGTGAAAGTATGGATTTGACTGTTTCGATATGTCGATCAGGCATCAACATCACATTGCAAGCCGACTTACGCACCATCTTCTTACTAAGTACACCTACCCTGTTCATATTTCTTCTACCAAGTATGGCCAAATCGATTTTTTTCGAATTTTCAAACTTGAGTAATTCGGTCAATTGATTTCCAGAAAGCACGTGTATTTCAACAGGCTGCTCTGCATGAAAACACTTACTAACCATATCGTTTAATTGAGTCTGTGCCTGCTTTATATCAGGGATCATTAGGTCTGGTATATCGACCAATACTTCTTTAGGTATATCTAGCTCCTTTGAAACATAGACTACGTGAATAACATCTGGCGTAAACTGATTAGCCAAGACAGCTACATTCTTCAATAAGTTGACCTCGTTTTTATTGACGTCGATTCCAACCATCCATTTAGTGAACTTCTTCATATTGCGTATTAATTTATTAGGTGATTTGGATTAGAAACATGTAAATAGGCAAGCCTATGGTAATATTTACAGGGAAAGTAATGGCTAAAGCCATTGGTATATAAATACCCGGGTTCGCTTTCGGGACAGCTATTTTCATGGCTGCAGGTACGGCGATATAAGAAGCACTTGCCCCTAAAACCGCGAATATAAAACGGTTGCCAATGTCGTGCACAACCAAGCCGCTAAGCATGGCGATAACACAGCCATTGAATAAAGCAATGACTATGGCAAATGAGGTTGTAAACCATCCTTCATCTAAGAAGGCTTTAAGCTTCCTACCACTTACTATACCCATATCGAGTAAGAAAATGGCCAGAAATCCTTTAAACAAATCTGTGGTGAATGGTGCTATGCCTTGGGCTTGCTCTTCGCTTGCCATCCAACCGATAACCAAACTTCCTAGGATTAAAATGACACTTCCATTGGTAAAAGCATGCTTAATAAGCTGCCCCATACTAGTACTTTGAGTAGATCCTTTCGCGAATATTCGAATGAGTACTACACCAATCACGATAGCTGGTGCTTCCATAAAAGCCATCACAGCTACCATATGACCTCCAAATTCAATTCCTTGCATTTCTAAAAATGCTACAGCAGTAACGAATGTTACTGCACTTACTGAACCATAAGCTGCCGCTATAGCGCCTGAATTCTCAACAGTTAGTCTCCTTTTCAAAATAAAGAAGGCATAACAAGGAATGATAACCGCTATAGCTACTCCAAAGACAATGCTCCATATAATATCTCCGGAAAACGTATTGTGTGCTAATTCTTGGCCACCCTTAAACCCAATGGCAAATAGTAAGTAAAGTGAAATGAATTTTGAAGATGTCTTGGGGATTTCCAGATCGCTTTTAAGCTGAACAGAAACAATTCCTAAGATGAAAAAAAGCAGCGCCGGATTCGTCAGATTTTCTGCTAGTAAATTCAGATTCATAGATCAGTTATCGTTAAACTGAGCGCAAATATGCTTGGGTTAAATCATATATTTTTATTTATCTTTATTATGATTTACATAAAGATTATTTATGAATTATACATTACATCAACTGAATGTTTTTCTAACTGTTGCTGAATTTGGAAGCATTACTAAGGCAGCTGAAGCCTTGCATTTAACACAACCAGCGGTTTCAATTCAACTCAAAAATCTTCAAGATCAGTTTGACATACCGTTGACAGAAGTAGTTGGCCGTCAGCTATATATAACCGATTTTGGTCAAGAAATAGTCGAAGCAAGCCAAAATATAATTAATGAAGTTCAGGTCATCAATCAAAAATTAATCACCTACAAAGATCAGATTGCAGGTAAACTAAAAATCTCTGTCGTATCTACAGGAAAATACATCATGCCATACTTCTTAACTGATTTCCTAAAAGCGAATCCAGGGGTAGAATTAAAAATGGATGTCACCAATAAAGCAAGTGTTGTGCGTACTTTAGAAAATAACGAAGTAGATTTTTCACTTGTATCAATCCCTCCTCAAAGAATCGCTTTGGATCGCATTACTTTGATGCAAAACAAGTTGTATTTAGTTGGTAATGCTTCAAGTACTTTGGGCACAAGTAAAAACCATAAACCTAGCAAATTGGAAGAAATTGATCTGATTTTTCGAGAAAGTGGTTCTGGTACTCGTCAAACTATTGAAAAGCATTTTAATGCTCAAAATCTGATCGTAAAACGTAAACTTGAGCTGACATCTAACGAAGCTGTAAAGCAAGCCGTGGTGGCTGGTCTTGGCTACTCGGTTATGCCCTTGATTGGCATTAAAAACGAATTGGAATTGAAAGATCTTAAAATTATTCCAGTGAAAGGCTTCCCTATTCAGTCTCAGTGGCAGTTAGTATGGCTCAAAGACAAGAAATTCTCCCCTGCCGCAGATGCCTATTTATCCTATGTAAACAGTCATAAGGACGAGATAATTAAAGAGAAATTTGGGTGGTTTGAAAACCAGAGACAAAGCTGAAAAATGATAAAACGACTTGTTATTGTTTTCATCACAATGTATTCATATTAAAACCTTACCTTTGCGGCTTCAAATTAGGAAGTCAAATGCAAAGCATCAGAAATATTGCCATCATTGCACACGTTGATCATGGCAAAACAACTTTAGTAGATAAGATTATTCACGCTTCGAAACTTTTCAGAGATAATCAAGAATCGGGCGATCTTATTCTAGATAATAATGATTTAGAGCGAGAAAGAGGAATTACCATTCTTTCCAAAAACGTTTCTGTTGTTTACAATGGTGTAAAAATCAACATCATTGACACGCCTGGTCACGCCGATTTTGGTGGTGAAGTAGAACGTGTACTTAAAATGGCTGATGGCGTATTGCTTCTGGTTGATGCTTTTGAAGGACCAATGCCTCAGACTAGATTCGTTTTAAGCAAAGCCTTGGCACTTGGCCTAACTCCTATTGTAGTGGTCAACAAAGTAGACAAAGAAAACTGTCGACCTGATGAAGTTCACGAGCAGGTGTTCGACCTAATGTTCAACTTAGACGCTACTGAAGAACAACTAAACTTCGAAACTATTTATGGTTCATCTAAGAATGGCTGGATGAGTGATGATTGGCAGAATCCTACTGATAACATTACACCATTATTAGATAAAATTGTTGAAGTTATCCCTGAAGCACCGTCTCCAGAAGGAACACCGCAATTTCAAGTGACTTCGCTCGACTATTCTTCTTTCGTTGGTAGAATAGCGATCGGAAGAGTTTATCAAGGAAGTATTGAGGAAGGTAAGTCAATGGGACTTACGAAAGCCGATGGCAGTGTTCAGCGTGTAAGAATTAAAGAACTTCAAGTTTTTGAAGGACTAGGCCGTAAAAAAGTAGAATCTGTTAAAGCAGGTGACCTTTGTGCTATCGTAGGACTAGACAATTTCGAAATTGGTGATACACTTACAGATTTTGATAACCCTCAAGCTTTAGAAAGACTAAGTATTGATGAGCCAACGATGAACATGCTTTTCACCATCAATAACTCACCTGGGTTTGGTAGTGAAGGTAAGTTTGTAACATCTAGACATTTAAGAGATCGTCTGATGAAAGAAACTGAAAAGAATTTGGCTTTAAGAGTTGAACCAACTGATAGTGAAGACAAATTCTTGGTTTACGGACGTGGTATTCTTCACTTGTCTGTTCTAATCGAAACGATGCGTCGTGAAGGCTATGAATTAATGGTAGGTCAACCACAGGTAATCTATAAGGAGATTGACGGTAAGAAATGCGAGCCTATTGAAACACTCGTGGTCGATGTTCCGGAAAACGTTTCTGGTAAAGTGATTGAATTAGCCACACAAAAGAAGGGTGAATTAAAGATAATGGAGCCAAAAGGCGACCAGCAACACCTTGAGTTTGAGATTCCTTCTCGTGGTTTGATTGGTTTAAGAAACAATGTGCTTACAGCTACAGGTGGTGAAGCAGTGATGAATCACCGATTCTTAGATTACCAACCGTTCAAAGGTGAAATTAAGGGTAGAAACAATGGTTCACTCATCTCTATGGAGAATGGACCAGGTACTCCTTATTCAATTGATAAACTTCAGGATAGAGGTATTTTCTTTGTTCCTCCTGGGGAAAATCTTTACACTGGACAGGTAATCGGCGAGCACTCTCGTGAAAACGATATTGTGGTAAATGTTCAGAAAGGAAAGCAGCTTACTAACATGAGAGCTTCTGGTTCTGATAGTAACTCTAAAATTGCCCCTCCAAGATTGTTCTCTCTTGAAGAAGGAATGGAATACATTCAGAAGGACGAATATTTAGAGATTACGCCTGCAAATATCCGTATGAGAAAGATCTATCTTGATGAGCATACAAGAATGAAAATGACGAAGACTTTGTAGTCATTCCAACTTATTTAAAGTTATAAGGGTCAAGATAAGTATGAAGAAGATACTATCTCTGACCCTTTTATTTTGTCTAATTGCACTTAACAGCTGCGAAAACGAAGGTTTTCCTTCAGAAGCTGAAAACATCCTATTCGGTAGTTTTGCCGGACATTGCTTTGGTAATTGTTTTAATGCTTTTCAAGTAGACAGCAGCAAAGTTCAGTCACACGATGCTGAAGGTCATTTTACATTCGATCAATACGAATTTCAACCCACTAGAACGCTCGATAAGGCGGCATTTACTGAAGCACGGGCGATAGTGAAGGGTATACCATCAGAACTTATCGATTCTAAAATTGAAAGCTATGGCTGTCCTGATTGTGCCGACCAAGGTGGTTACTTTGTTTTTTTCGAAACGGACGGCAGTCGTCAAATGGTGATCATAGATACTGCTGATACAAACGATCAATCAGAAGACATCATCCGATTCAAAAATAACATTAGAGACTTTATTGATAAATATAGAGATCAGTAATTACTGATCTCCCAAGTCAAGAATATCTTCTACTCTATAATACTGAAAGGTCTTATCGTCGGACATAGCCACGAATATTCCCTTCTTATAAGTTTCATTAAATGCCACATTGCTAATATCAGAACCGTCGCTTTCGCTGGTCGAGACATGAACTACTTTCACTAAATCGTGTTGATGCTTATTGTCTGCAGCCCCTTCCCTTTTGAAGATATGAAAGGCGTTGGCCTGTTGGTCAGACACTAAAATGAATCCTTTTCCATTTCCATTATCATAAATAGAGATCCCTTCATGATCATCGCGGAAACCTGTAGTAGCGAATAAAGCGAGCTCTTGATTACCCTTCTCAGGGTCTGCATAGTACTTTCTTACGCCTACTCCTTCATCGGAGTAATAGATGAACCCAAGTTCATGATCTACGGCAATAGACTCAATTTCTTTTTGTCCACTGTAATTTCCGAACTTCCTTACTAGTGTAGTGGTCACTAGGCCTTCTGCTGACGCACCCAGTCGATATTGCCAAAGATAAGTACCATCTGTTGGTCCAGTCTTTCTACCCATGATTACGAATACGGCACCATCAGTTGGACGCTTGTATAATGAGATCCCCATGAGATCTCTAAAAAGTGGTTCTGTTTCTCCTTCAAACACTGGAATTCCTCCACCATCGATAGGCTTCATATCAGGTATACTAAAAACCCTCAAGTTATGAGTTAGTCGTTCACCTGTGACGGCTATATCAATGGTATCATTTCCAAAAACGAAACCTTGTACCAAGTCAACATTATTGGGTCTTTGAAGACCTCTTATTACTTTATCTTCAACGACTTTACCAAATAAATCAAAGACATAAAGCGCACCATCTACATCTTTATCTGTGCCAATGATAAGACTCTTAGATGGATCTTTTTTATTTACCCAAATTGCCGGGTCATCAGTATCGTATATAACCGGATCTGTTATGGTAACAGGAACAATTCTATCAACATTCTCAGGTGGATTACAAGATGCTAATACGACAAAACCAAAAACGAGGTAGAGGCCTTTTAATTTCTTCATATTTATTAGATAAAGAGAAGGTCCAAAGAACCTTCTCCTGTTTACAATCTCTTATTTGAAAATATCGAACTTTAAACCAGCGTTCAATCTAGCATTGTAGTATTCACGCTGCATAGTTCTTGAGCTCACCCCTTGGTAATATCTTAACTCCTGGTTAGTGATGTTATTCACTTCGAAGAAGAATCTCCAATTCGGCTTAAAAGCATATGATCCGTTGATGTCAAGGAAGGTTTGTTTGTCATAGTATCGATCTTCAAAAGCCTCCCCACCAAGCTCATCAATGTAATCACTTGCATAATTCAATGACGCTCTTAACACGAGTTTATCAGTCTCATAAGATAATGAGGCATTAAACATATTTTCTGCCGTACCTGGCAATGCAATATCTTCGGCTTCTCTTCCTTGAATACCTGTAGTATTTGACTGCGTGTAAGTATAGTTTAAATAGATACCAAGACCTTTCCAAATCTGACGTTGAAGTGAGACTTCAATACCGTAAATTTCTGCGGTACCACCGTTATCAAACGTTGTGAATTGAAGGTCATTTCCAAACTGAGGGTCGTTGAATCCTTCTTGGCGCTGTTCGTAGATAAAGTTGCTGATGTCTTTGTAAAACATACCTCCTGATACAATACCAATGTTCTCAAAGTAGTTCTCGTACATTAAATCAAAATTGGTAGATGTAGCAGCTTCCAAATTTGGATTTCCTCTTACAAGTGCTTCATCATCTGGGCTAAACTCTGCATAAGGAACCAAATCAAAATAGTTTGGTCTTGCAATAGTATTCGTGTAGGCAAATCTTAAAACAGAATATTCGCTAAAGTTATAGTTCAGGTGAACGCCAGGCATAAAGTTTGTGTAGTTCTGAGATGCCGTTTCTGATGTAAACGTATCGTTATCTACATCGAAAAGGAAACCTGAATACTCAAGGCTTGTAGATTCTAAACGTAAACCAACAATACCGGAGAACTTATCGCTCATTTGAAAATCTGCCATAGCATATACACTAAAGATGTCTTCATCGGCAGTATAGTTACCTGAAATATACTCTCCTAACTCATCAGATTCATCGAAAATCGAAGCATTTCTAAGATCAAGCCCACCAAGAAATTCAGGTGTTACAAAGTTTCCAATTCTGTACTGGCTGCCTGCTAAATAGTCTGGGTTAGAAATGTCGGCATTTATAGCATCTCCTAAAGTTGCTCCGAACGCATTCTCATCGATCGGCTCATAAGAAAAGAATGAATTCGTTCTTACTTTATTCTTAGTTCTAAGTCTAGTACCAAACTTCAATATAGTGTTGTCAGAAGCGGGTAAGGTAAAATCAATTCTAGTGTTAAAATCCTCATCATAAGTATCCTGAAACTCTTCGGTAATCTCGTTGAAGCCAATACCAAAATTATCAGCAGGGTTTGTTAGTAGGGCTATAGGGAAACCTGGATCTCTTAGATCAAGGTTGACAGATTGTCCACTTTCTCTGTAACTGATATATCTTTCGTTTGGTCTTTCTTCCGATGCTCTAGCATATGAGGCAGACCATGTCATTCTCAATTTATCTAGTTGATGCTCCCCTTTTAAAGTCAGGTTTCTATTTCGCTGATCTTCCAACCGTCTATTATCAACTCTATCATTATCAATACCGCCTTTTGTTTGGAATTCAACTCTTGCAGGAAGCGTCCATTGGTTAGTACCCGTTAATACTTGGTCGCCATCATCAAAAGCATCATCAATTCGAGAAACTCTCATTCTATACCTGTTCTCCCAATCATCTCTCCAGTTGTAGACTCCAGATAGGATTAACTTGTGATTTGCATTGATTTCGTAGTCTAACGCTAGGTTAAAACTTCTTCTGATTCTTTGTAATTGGTACTCCCTAATATCAAACTCCTCGATGAGTGCTTCACCATTATCTCCTTCAAACCAAACAGCCTCGAAGTTGTCAGAACCTAAATTGTGGTTATTGTAACTTGCAGAAAACAATGCGCCTAACTTGCCTTCTGCAAAGCGGTCAGAAACAATTACACTACCCGTCCAGATAGGTTTATTTGATAAAAAGTTATATCCAGAAGCTACTGTCCCAGAAATACGCCCTCCGTCAGGAGCTGATCTCGTTACAAGGTTTACAGAACCTCCTATTGCATCGGCATCCATATCTGGCAATACGGCTTTATTCACTTGAATGGTCTGAATTAAATCTGATGGAATAAGGTCTAACTGCACATTTCTATTGTCTCCTTCAGCAGAAGGAACTCTTTCTCCATTGAGCATTACAGAGTTTAACTGTGGAGCTAAGCCTCTAATAATAATATTTCTTGCTTCGCCTTGGTCATTTTGAATAGTGATACCTGGAATTCTTTTTAGCGCATCACCAATATTAGCATCTGGAAACCTACCAATCTGATCTGCTGCTACAACATTTGTAATATTCGCGTTAGTTCTCTGTTGGTTTAGGGCTTTAGCTTGACCTTTTAATCTATCACCTAAAATAATTACTTCTCCACCTGCTGCAAACCCAGGCTCCATTTTCACATCTATTACAGTAGTTTCATTTGCCTTTACAGTAAGCGTTTTTTCAACTTTCTTGTAACCTATAAAACTGACGGTCATTTTATGTGACCCAGCAGGCACTTGTGCTAATGTATAATAACCGTTTTCATCTGTTGGTATACCTTTATTTGTGCTTATAAGAAAAACACTTGCTCCCGGCAATGGTAGCCCTAGTTCGTCTGTGATTCTTCCTTTTACAACTCCATTCTGGGCATAGCCAGCTTGAATAAGTGCGAAGAATGTAATGAGTATAGATAAGGTTCTTTTCATGGGTTTTAATTTGACCCAAAGGTGTTAAGTACCTTAGACTTAAACGTGTAAGCTATTTTAAGAAATCATGAAAAATCGGACATAAATAGCACTTCAATAATAACTAAACGTTAAGGATATTAATTCAATGTTAAGACCAACTAAGCATCAGACTTCTAGAGCGTTGAATAGATGGTTTGTAAGCTAAAAATCAGTCCTTTTTAGCTTTCTTTTTGCCTTCCAATAGCCCCAGAGTAACTTGGGGCCTATCACTTTTTTGACCTTGCAGCTTCCATCATATCCCACATTTCTTGAGGTACTTTTTCCAAATGGCTGAATTCACCTGCTCCCATGAGCCATTCACCACCATCAATGGTCACCACTTCTCCGTTAACATAGGCTGAATAATCAGACATAAGATAGCCTGCCAGATTCGCCAACTCTTGATGCTCTCCTACTCTACCGACAGGTACGAGTTTCGCAGGGTCGAATTTATCGATCAGATCACCTGGTAGCAATCTACTCCAAGCCCCTTCCGTTGGAAACGGCCCCGGGGCAATAGCATTCATTCGTATTTTGTATTTAGACCATTCTACAGCTAACGACCTTGTCATGGCTAAAACACCTGCTTTGGCACAGGCTGAAGGCACAACATAACCGGAACCTGTCCAGGCATATGTTGTCACAATATTTAATACAGTACCTGCTTGCTTCTGCTCAATCCACTTTTTTCCTAAGGCCAAAGTGAAATTAGTAGTTCCTTTTAAAACTATATCTATTATAGTATCGAATGCTCTATGCGAAAGTCTTTCTGTTGGGCTTACAAAATTACCAGCTGCATTATTCAGCAAACCATTAATTTGACCAAAACGCTCTTCTGCTTTATTCAATACATTCTCTACCTGCTCGTAGTCTCTAACATCACATTGCACGGCTAAAACTTTACCGCCTGTTTCCTGCTCTAATTCTTGGGCGGTTTTTTCCAATACCTCCAACTTTCTACTAGTGATCACCAAATTGGCACCTACTTCTAAGAAGTATTTACCCATTGACCTTCCTAGCCCTGTACCTCCACCCGTTACAATAATAGTTTGTCCTTTTAAGGCATCATCTTTAAGCATTCCGTCCGTTCTCATTTCATTGTTGTTTATAGAGGCTTATAAGTTAAATAATATTATGCATGCAGCATAACTTTTCTCGCCTCGGTGTGTTTAGTATCCCATAAGTTTCTCATTGGAAATGGCCATATTTGCATAACTCAATAAATACCAATGACTCATTTTTTTAAGAAATTATCGATTCTCACAGTCATCTCATTGCTACTTGCTTCTTGTGTAGCCAAAAAAGAATTCGATGCGGTCTCTTTAGAACGAAATCAGCTAGAAAACGATAAAACAAGACTCCAAGAAGAGCTGAAGGTTGCTGCTGAAAAAACGAATCGACTTGAAGTTCAAGTGGAAGACTTACAAGGTAAAAACGTCGCGCTTAAAAACGACTTGGATATATTAATTAAGGAGTTAAAGAAAGTACAAGATGATTATACGCGCATCAAACAGCTTTATGACAATCTTCTAACCAATAGCAGTCAATTGAGTACTGATATTGCCCAGCAACAACAACGTTTGTTGGCTATAGAAGATGAATTAGAAATTGAACAGAAGAGAAATCAAGAATTGGCCGAAGACCTTTCAAAAAGAGAGGCCAAAGTTGCTGAACTTGAACGTTTAATCGCGGAAAAAGACTTAGCCGTTCAAAATTTAAAGAAACGCGTTACCGATGCCTTGCTCAACTTTGGTGAAAACGACCTTTCTGTAGAAGTAAAAAACGGGAAAGTATATGTTTCGCTGGCCGAAAAACTCTTATTCAATTCAGGAAGCACAAAAGTTGATGAAAAAGGTGTTGGTGCGCTAAAACAACTAGCGAATGCTTTAAAAGGCAATAATGAGATCAATATAATGGTAGAAGGCCATACCGATAATGTTCCATTAAGCGGCTCTGGTAAATTTGAAGACAATTGGGACCTAAGTGTTATTCGCGCTACTTCCATTGTAAGAATTTTGATAGACAACGGCATCCTGAACGAAGTGATTACAGCTTCAGGCCGAGGAGAATTTTCTCCAGTTGCAGAAAATTCAACTGCTGAAAATAAAGCCCTCAATAGACGGACTGAAATCATACTCACCCCAAAATTAGATAAGTTGTTTCAGCTACTTGAAACTTACTAAACAATTGCCCTAACTAAATGATTAATTCCTTATGCTAGTCAAAAATGAATTTGAGGGATACTCGGTAGAAGAGTTAGAGGTTAAGAAAAAGAAGTTCTTGAGGCTTCAAGTTACCCTTATGAGTTTCGCAGGACTTATTGCATTAGCAGTGGGCATTTATTCTTATGTCATAGGAAACTCACAAGGCTATACGCTTATTCCTATCGTATTGATAGTAGGTTTTGGCTACCCACTCTGGGCATTTGGCAACTTAAGACGAAACGCTCAAAGGGAAATAGACAGCCGAAAATAGCAGTCTTTACTTATCCCTTCCCTCTCAATTACGATGAAACACTCGACATCAGTTGAGCACATAATAAGGCTCCATAAGTTCCTAAAGCATAACCAAGAACTGCCAACAATACACCAACTGGCGCTAATGCCGGACTAAAAGCTGATGCTACTACTGGCGCAGATGCAGCACCACCAACATTGGCTTGACTACCAACCGCCACAAAGAAAAACGGTGCTTTCACCAACTTTGCCACACCGATCATTATAATCACATGCACTAACATCCATGTGATGCCTATGGCAAATAGACCTAGGTTATTGAAAATTTCACCAATATTCATATTCATACCAATCGTAGCAACGAGGATAAAAATGAAAACGCTACCCAGTCTTGAGGCACCGGCTCCTTCGTACTTCCTCATTTTGGTAAAGGATAAGGCAACTCCAATTGTAGTGGCGATAACCACCAGCCAAAAGAAACCAGAGGCTAAAGACGTCAGACTATATTTTTCTAACCACTCCATTTTAGTATCCATAAATGGGGCGATATTATCAGCACCCCAATGGGCGAGTGCTGTACCTCCAAAGCCAATAGCAAGAATGGTCATTACTTCGGAAAGCGTTGGAATCTTAGCGATACTTGCTTGATAATCTTCGACACGCGTTTTTAAATCGTCGATAGCCGTAGTATCAGATTTAAGCCATTTATCTACCTTTTTAGTAATACTAGCCCCATATAGCAAAAAGCCTGTCCAAATGTTGGCACATATCACATCCACTACAATCATGGTTGAAAACAAGCCATCACTTACTCCAAATATTTCCTTCATGGATGCTTGATTAGCACCTCCTCCAATCCAACTCCCAGCAACGGTTGCCAAACCTCGCCATACTTCTTCTCCTCCACCCACATCAAGAATACTTGGTGCTAGCCAAGAAATAAGGAGAATAGCCAAAGGTCCGCCAATTACAATACCTATGGTTGCTGCAAAAAACATGATCAAGGCTTTTGGGCCTAGATTTATGATACCCTTAAGATCAATACTTAAGCAAAGCAATATCAGACTCGCTGGTAACAAGTAGCGCGATGCCATAAAATACAAGTTGGAATCTTCTCCTGAAACTAAGCCTAGCGGCCAATTCAGGAAACCAGGCAAGAAATAGCAAAGTAGAACACTAGGTACTATTGAATAGAATTTCTTCCATTTAGGGTTTGTAGATGACGAGGTGTGAAATACCCAAGCAATTATTGTTACTAAAAGCCCAAGTACAACGGCGTCATTGGTAAAATATGGTTCCATAAGTCTCTTTTCGAAAGGTCAATAATAGCTGTTTTTTCGGAATACCTTAATCGTATTTATATCCTTCTGCTCTATCCTCTTCCAAATCAACGCCTAAGCCCAGACTAATTGATTCATATAACTGCGAATGAGCATACTAACTACTTATAAGATAGTTGTAGAAGGCAAGAGAATCAACATAATCGATGAAACTACCCCTCTAATCAGATGATTTTAAATTTCGAGATAGCAAGAGTCGTACTTTTTTGATGAATAGCACTCTTCACAATCAAGAATCACATATATTCGGATTTCAAAAATTAAATAGTAATGGCAGCAAGAGGTGGCTTTTCAAGTCGATTAGGTTTTATAGCAGCAGCAGCGGGTTCAGCCGTAGGTTTAGGTAACATCTGGAAATTTCCATTTGAAGTTGGAGATGGCGGTGGCGCAGCATTTGTGGTTATCTATCTACTTTTTTGTTTTATCCTATGCTTTCCAGTTATGGTTACAGAAGTAGCTATAGGACGGAAAACTCAAAAGAATGCTGTCGGTGCTTTCAATGCACTAGGCTTTAAAAGGTGGAACGTTGTCGGTAAACTCGGCATCCTCAGTGGGGTAATCATATTGTCCTTTTACAATGTGGTTGCTGGTTGGGCATTCGGTTATTTCATTGAAATGGTGTTAGGCCATTTTGATATTGGCCAACGTTTTGGTGAATTCACGGCAGATTTCATTAAAGTGGGTGCTTATTCTATTCTTTTTATGTTAGCAACATCTTATATCGTTTCAAGAGGTGTGTCAGGCGGTATAGAAAAAGCTTCAAAAATCTTAATGCCTGCTTTAATACTGATGATTTTGTCATTAGTCGTTTATTCTTTCACACTGCCAAATGCTATGGCCGGAGTAGAATTCTATCTAGTACCTGATTTCAGTAAAATAAATCTAGCGGTAATTAGTGGCGCTTTAAGACAATCTTTCTTCTCCCTTTCCTTAGGTATGGGTGCTTTAATCACTTATGGTAGTTATTTAAGTAAAAAAGAGAACATTGTATCTTCTTCTGCCCTGATCACTTTAGCGGATGTTGGAATGGCATTTTTAGCGGGATTAATGATCTTCCCATTTGTTGCCTTTAACAGTGGCGGAGATATGTCGAACGCTTCTGGTGGAGCGGGCTTAATTTTCGTAAATCTTCCTGGTGTATTTGAAACCTTAGGCGGTGCTGGGGTTGTTATCGGCTCTCTTTTCTTCTTATTACTATCTTTTGCAGCATTAACTTCAACTGTATCTCTACTAGAAGTACCTGTATCTTATGTTGTAGATGAATACAAAATGAAGCGTAGTAAGGCTACCATGATCGTAGCTTTCATTATCTTCTTAATTGGTATTCCTTCTTTACTCGCAAATGGCGCCTCTGATCTGTTTGGTAGATTTGTCACTTACTTTAACGCCAATAGTCCTACAGATTTCATGACTTTTGCAGGGCACATTGCAGATACGTTCCTAGTTTTAGGAGGGTCGTTAATCGTCATTTTTGCGGCATATGTATGGAAAACCAAAAACTTAGAACAAGAATTATCTGAAGGCTATAGTGGCTTTTCCAATTCTTTTGTAAAGAAATACTTACGCTTTACAATCAGTTACCTCAGCCCAGTTCTATTAATCCTTTTATTCGTTCTGGTAGTTCTAAGTAACTTCTTCGGAATTAATATTGGTTAATAAAACCAACAAAGTATCAATCCCCCTTCCTTTATTGGTTGGGGGATTTCTTTTTAACTTGTTTGTAAACTGTTCTGAGTGACGCACTTTATTTCATGAAACGCTTGTCTTCAATTCTTATCACACTATTACTATCTACAACAATTGGCTTTTCGCAAAAGGATATTATTGAGGTAAGATCCTATAAGGCTATGAAAACCTCTGAGCCAATTTTGGTTGATGGTATGGACAATGAAAACTCATGGAGCAATGCCAAATGGTCTCAAGACTTTATCGATATTGAAGGCGATAAAAAACCAAAGCCCTATCGGAATACAAGGGTTAAAATGCTCTGGGACGAAAGTTACTTCTACTTTTTTGCACTCTTAGAGGAACCTCATATCTGGGCAAAATTGACTGAACGTGATGCTGTAATATTTTACGACAACGATTTTGAGATTTTCATTGACCCAGACGGAGATACTCACAATTATACCGAATTTGAAATCAATGCCTTGAATACTGTTTGGGATTTGCTCCTAACGAAACCTTATAGAGATCAAGGGCATGCAATTAATGCTTATGATATCAATGGTTTAAAATCGGCAGTAAAGATTAACGGTACATTGAATGACCCAAGCGATATCGACCAGAGTTGGTCTGTTGAAATAGCCATCCCATGGAAGGTCTTTAAGCAAACTACCAACGTGAAATCTCCACCTTTTTCCGGTGACTCATGGCGCGTTAACTTCTCTAGAGTACAGTGGGAAACCAATATTGAAGGCAACGACTACGTAAAGAAGAAGGATGCTAAAACTGGCAAAAACTTACCAGAGAACAACTGGGTATGGTCTCAGCAAAGGGCTATAGCCATGCACGAGCCAGAATTTTGGGGCAATGTTGTCTTCTTAGATCAGCCCGAAGAAGCCATTCTTCAAAACACTTTAGATCTTAGAGCTGAAGAGGTAAGACAGCTACTATATCAAATACACAGAAAACAGAAGAGTTTTGTTCGCGCTACAAAGACCTTTACTAGTCAGAAAAGTCACTTACTGGCTGAAAAAGAATTTAGTTTTGGACTACCGATAGTATGGAATTTGGAGGCGGACAAACATGGCTATCAGGCTATAATGAATGATCCTTTTGACGCGACTATCTTATGGTTAATCGATCAGACCGGTAGGCTTTTGAAAAAGAAAAAATAACTCTTAGCATAAACTCATGGATAAAAGAAAATTCATCAAGCAAGTTGGACTTGGCTCGGCAGCGATAATGGCTTCTCCCTTGATTTTCACGTCATGTGACAATTCCAAGGAAGAAGATTTCAAGTTATGGATGTGGGTTGGCAACGGGGCGAACAAAACTGAAACAGAATGGCGAACTCAGTTAACAAGGTTAAAGGACCTAGGCTTTTATGGCGTGCTCGCTGGTGGTGGAGTTGAAACGCTTAATATGACCGTACCTATAGCTAAATCTCTCGGGTTGGAAATTCACTCATGGCAATGGGTAATGAACAGACCTGGTAATAAAGAAGCAATGGCTCATCCGGATTGGTATGCCGTCAGTAGAGATGGCAATTCTAGTTTAGACGTCAATCCTTATGTAGGTTATTACCAATGGCTCTGCCCTTCTAAGCCAGAAGTTCAAGACTACATTATTAAAGGAATGATCGACATAGCCGAAGTTGAGGGTCTAAATGGCGTTCAATTAGATTATGTTCGATACTGCGATGTAATTCTTCCTCGTGGACTTTGGGAGAAATACGATCTTGTTCAAGATCACGAAATGCCTGAATATGACTTCTGCTACTGTGATACTTGTAGAGGAAAATTCAAAGCTGAACAGGGATACGATCCTTTAGATTTGGACGATCCGAGTCAGGATAAAAAATGGCTTCAGTTTAGATATGACTCCATTACTAACCTTGTAAATAGAATAGCTATTGAAGTTCATAAGCGAAATAAAAAGCTCTCTGCTTCTGTATTTGCGACGCCTAATCTGGCTAGAAAATATGTACGTCAGGCTTGGGATGAATGGGATTTGGACTTTGTATTCCCAATGATTTACTATCAGTTTTATGCCGAAGAAATAGACTTTATCAGAACTGGTACGCAAGAAGGTGTTGATGCGCTAAAAGGCTCCAAACCTCTTTACACTGCTCAATACCTTAGCGAAAAAACTACCGAGGATGTTGAGGTTATGATTGAAAAAGTAAAAGCTGGTGGTGCTAACGGTATTGCTTTCTATGACTACGGTTTATTAAATGAAGAAAAGGCCGCTGTACTAGAAGCGCTGAAAAAGTAATTCAGCAAAGACAAAAAAAGGCCTCGATTAAATCGAGGCCTTTTTTTATATACTATTCTTTTTAGTCGTTATCTGGTGAAGTAGAGGTATCTGTTTCCTTCTTACTCTTCTTCTTTTTAATAATAATTGCGTCAACAGATTTCTGTTTTACAAGATTATTAAAATCAGGCAGATCATCGGACATGATTTTTCTAAGTTTTTCCAATTCATCATCAATCTGCTGGGTAAGCTCTCTTCTCACCGTTTCAGACTGTGCGGTCGGTCTCCATTCTCCTCCACCAGATACACCTAGCAATGCTGCTAGCTTGTTATTTAACCTGATAGGGAAGTTCAATGGATCTTGACCTGAACGATTCTTAGTTTGGTAAAGTGCTTCTTCAATCACTTTCATCTTATCTAGCAACGCTTTACCTGCATCAATTACTTCTTTGTAGCGATCGTCTCCTCTAATTTTATTCATCAAATCATTCATCTGATCACGAGTAGATCTAATGTCTTTAATCGCAACATGCGTTTCAGTTACCTTATCTCTCACTTTGATTAAGAATTCAAATTGTGCTTGAATATCAGCATCAGTAGATGGGTAACGCGGGTCGCGCAATAGGGTAAATGGAGTCTCTTGAACTTCATCTCCTACTATTAACTTAGCAGTATAAGTTCCTGAAGGTGCTAATGGTCCTGGTCCTCTAATTGAAGCCGCCCACATAATTAAGCCTTCAAATCCCTCCGCATTGTCATATCGCATATTCCAGTTGAACATGTTCAAACCTTTCTTTGGTGATTGCTTGAATGATTTAATTAGCTCGCCTTCTTTGCCATAAATCTCAATGGCTACTTTAGTTCCTTTAGCTACTTCATCCTTCATGTTGTAGTAAATCATAGGCCCAGCAGGCTTATTTTTACCGTACAATAATGTAATAGCATTGTTACCTCCTCTGTTTCCAAAACGGCCACCTCCGCCACCTAGGCGATATGCATCCATTGGTTTGAATAAATGCACGCTTTTAGCAGCTACTTCATCTGATAATTGATGTAGGATGGTTAAATCGTCGATCATCCAGAACGATCTACCTTGTGTGGCAGCGATTAAGTTGTTCTCCTTAATGGTTAAATCAGTGATTGGCACGATAGGCAAATTCATTTGAAGAGGTTTCCAAGAAGCCCCATCGTCAAAAGACACAAACATGCCTCTTTCTGTACCTGCATATAACAAACCCTGTCGCTCAGGATCGGCTCTTAATACTCTAGTAAAATATGTATTAGGAATACCTGAGGTTATTTTAGTCCAAGTTTTACCATAGTCCTTCGTTTTGAATAAATATGGCTCATAATCCCCCATTTTGTATTGAGTACCAGCTATATATGCTCCTCCTTTTACAAAAGGATCAGCATCTATACTATTAATCATTAGGTACTTAGGCATATCTGGAGAAGTTACATTCTCCCAGTTTTTACCACCATCTCTAGTTACATGTACAAGTCCATCATCAGAACCTGCCCAAAGAAGACCTTCTTCATAAGGAGATTCAATTGCTGCAAATACTGTCGCATAATATTCTACGGAAGTATCATCGTAGGTAATCGGACCACCAGATTTACCTAATTTGTCTGGCTCAGCTCTTGTTAAGTCTGGGCTAATAATTTCCCAAGACTGACCTTCATTTGTACTTAGGTGCACTTGATTGGAAGTGGTATATAACTTCTTTGAATCGTGTGGTGAGAAAAATATAGGGAAGTTCCACTGGAACCTGTATTTGTAATCTTCTGCACCATGCCCCATTGGATTGTCTGGCCACGCATTGATATTTCTGTTAATTCCTTTATCGTGATCAACACGGGTTAAAAACCCGCCGTAGCTACCACCATATACTATATCTGGGTTGTCAGGGTTAGGTGCTATATGCGCACTCTCTCCTCCTGCTGTAGACTCCCAGTTGTCTTCAGTAATGGCAAAACCAAATGATCTGTGATCTATTCTTACTGTTGAGTTATCTTGTTGTGCACCATAAATTCTGTATGGAAATGCATTATCAGTTGTAACTCTATAAAATTGTGCTGTAGGCTGATTATCGTCAGTAGACCATGAATTACCAGCATTGTAAGAAATCTGAGCACCGCCGTCATCCGCAATACCTAATCTTTTATTGTCTTCTGGAGCAATCCATAAGTCATGGTGATCACCGTGAGGTGCGTTTCTTCTATTAAAAGTTCTGCCTCCATCATTTGAAGTGTGATAACCTACGTTTAGTACATATACTCTATCCTCGTCTTGCGTATCGGCATATATTCTTGAGTAATACCAAGCTCTTTGCCTTAGTGCACGATCAGAGTTCGTGTTTCTCCAAGTTTCTCCGCCATCTGTTGACTTGTAAACGCCACCTTTATTTGCTTCTATAATCGCGTAGATAGTATTTGAGTTCACAGGTGAAATGGCTACTCCACTAATTCCAATAGGACCATTAGGCATTCCTCTTTTGTCCATTATGTTTTCCCAAGTTTCTCCACCGTCTTTAGATCTCCAAACACCAGAACCTTCGCCACCTGATGTTAAGCTGTAAGGTGTTCTTCTCACTCGCCAAGTACTCGCCATCATAAAATCAGGGTTACTCGGGTCTAATGAAATATCTACTGCCCCCGCATCTGCATTGGCATACAATACTTTTCTCCAGTTCTTTCCACCATCGGTAGTTTTATAAACACCCCTTGTTTCAGAAGATTTGTACAAGTCACCCATTACGGCTATCCAAACTACATCTGGATTGTCTGGGTGAATTTTGATTCGCCCAACATGCATTCCATTTTCTAATCCGATATTCTTCCATGTCTCACCACCATCAACTGACTTCCAGATTCCTTCAAAACCAGAGGAAACATTACCTCTTACAGTTTCTTCGCCTTGGCCTACATAAATCACTTTTGTATTCGATTCACTTACTGCAACAGCACCAATTGAACCTCCGAAATATCCATCTGAAATGTTTTCCCAGGTTGTGCCACCATTTTCGGTTTTCCAAACACCGCCGCCAGTAGCACCCATATAAAATACTTGTGGTTTACCTACCACTCCTGTTACTGAGGAAGCTCTTCCTCCACGGAAAGGGCCTATAGACCTCCACTCAATGCCATTATAGACATCGGCACGCGGATCTTGAACGGTCTGATTTTCGGATTTTTTTGATTTCCTAGCTCGGCGTTGCGCTTGAGCATCAAAGGCAAAAGAAAACAAGAGCAAACAGGCCAAGGCCATCACTCCTTTAGTTGAGAATCTTTTTGCTAGCATAATTATTAGTTTGATTAAGGTAATTCTACTCTAGAGTTATTACGCTAATAATTTAGGAACTAACAGCCAATTTGAGAAGAAGCTATCGTTGTTTTATATGAATGGGCAAAAGAAAAGTCGACCCATTTCTGGATCGACTTTCTTACTTAATTCTGACGTTTTACTAAATCTTAGTTGATCTTGTAAATCGATGTATTGCTATAGCTGGTTAAAAAATCAGCTTTGTTTAATAATTTTTTAATTTGTACATCTTCAATTACCTCATCTCCAGTAAGTTCAATAGACTTGATTAAATTATCTTCGCTATCGTAAATGTCGATGATTTCTACTTCCTGATCTTCTACAACAAAATTCGCGTCATACGCTTCCATTGTAAAATCTTCATAAGCTCTTTCTAAAGAACTTTTGATGTCATATGCTACAGGCACTTCATTTTTAGGAATACTATAAGACTGAATGCCTGCAGTGAATGTCACCATTCCTGCTAATGCCAATGCGACTATCGCTGACATTTTTCGTTTTGTGTTTGCTCCTCTTTTCATGACCGTGTTGTTATTCTGAATGTGTTGTTGTTACTATCTTGTTGTTACCTTAACGTTACCAAATAATATTTGCTTTCGTATATTGTATTAGACGACAAAGGTCAATAAAAGTTTAATTTTTGTCATAAAAAAAGAAGATTATTTTCCCAAACAGGTAAAACCGGGACTGAACCGTATAATCTACTGACTGAATCGTCGGGCACAAAAAAACCCAGCAGCGCCGGGTTCTTAATGCGATTGAATATTTGGACTAACCTATGGCCTGTTCGAGGTCTGCGATTAAATTTTCGGCATTTTCTACTCCAACACTTAACCTTATGAGAGAATCTAGCAGCCCAACCTTGTACCTTTGGTCTCTTGGAATCCCAGCATGCGTCATAGAAGCTGGATGATTTGCCAATGATTCTACTCCTCCTAAAGATTCTGCCAAAGCAAATAATTTCAAACTTTCCATGATTCTGAAAGACGCTTCCTGATCGTCTTCCAATAGGGTGAATGAAACCATGCCGCCAAAATCTTTCATTTGCTCTTTAGCAACCGCATGATTCGGATGATTTTCGAACCCAGGCCAATACACTTTATTAATCTTAGGGTGATTATTCAGATACTCTGCCACCCTCTTGCCATTTGCACAATGTCTTTCCATGCGCAGGTGAAGTGTTTTAATTCCTCTCAGCACCAGAAAGCAATCGAAAGGTCCGGATACTGCACCAGAAGCGTTTTGAATGAATGCTAGCTTTTTTGCTAACTCACTATCTTTTATAGCTAATGCTCCCATAACTACATCCGAGTGACCACCTAGATATTTGGTCACTGAGTGCATTACAATATCTGCCCCAAGATCGAGCGGTGTTTGTAAATAAGGAGTGGCAAATGTGTTATCAACGGCCAAAAGCACATCATGCGCTTTCGCGATAGCCGCAGCACCCTTAATATCAATGATACTCATCATAGGGTTAGTTGGTGTTTCTAACCAAATCAACTTCGTATTATCGTTAATGAAGTTTTCGATATTCGAAATGTTATCTAAATCGATAAAATGAAACTTGATACCTAAGCCTTCAAAAACCTTTGTAAATAAGCGATATGTCCCCCCATACAAATCGTTGCCACTAATTACTTCATCACCAGGTTTAAAAAGTTTCAGTACTGCGTCAATTGCGGCTAATCCTGAACCAAAAACCAAGCCGTGGTCGGCATTTTCTAGTGCAGCAATACTTTCTTGGAGTGCATACTTGGTTGGGTTTTGCGTTCTTGAGTATTCAAACCCCTTATGGTCTCCTGGAGACTTTTGCACATAGGTAGAAGTTTGAAAAATAGGCGTCATTATAGCCCCTGTAGAAGGATCTGGCTTTACACCGGCATGAACTGCTTTAGTATCAAAATGCATTCTAGTTTACTCTTTGATTTGGTTTTTGAAATACGAATCCAATTCTTTTTTCATTTCCTCCTTTGATTGCCTGTATTGAGGTGTCAATGTTTTCTGGCCTGGTAATTCCTCAATCATTAGCGTTTGCGTAGAGAATGCAAAACGAACGCCCAAATGTTCCGCTAGTTTATTTACGTCTAACATTATCTCCTGTCTGCACCTTAATTCGGCATTCCAATCGGGAACTTCAAAAAAGATATAGAGCATGATATCTAGAGAACTGGATGCGTAGTCGTTTAAAAAAATATTGTAATAATCTTTTCGTGTATTTGGATGTCTTTCTACAATCTGCTCTACTCCTTTCACAAAAACTTCGATCAATCTGGCTGGGGTATCGTAGGTTACCGATAGTTTAGTATAGAACCTTCTGTATTTTCTTAAACCATGGTTATCTACATTGCTATTAGAAATGATGCTGTTCGGCACGTACATCACAGAATCTCGAAAAGTTCTAATTCTAGTAGACCGGAAACCCACCTCCTCGACTGTACCATCTATTTCGCCGGAGGTAACCCAATCACCTATCTGGAAAGGTCGATCGATGAAGATCATTAAGGACCCGAAGAAGTTCTTTAAAGTGTCTTGTGCCGCTAAAGCGAAGGCCAAACCACCAATGGACAGTCCCGTTAGTAAAGGCCAGATGTCAAACTTAAAGCTATTTAGGATGGCAATAAACCCAACTATTACGACAAAGAACCTCAATATCTTTCTAATAAGAGGCACAAGCTGATCGTCGAGCGTATTAGCTGACTTTTCAGCCATCTTGGTGAAATATATGCCAATGATATCTACCAGCTTATAGAAGAAGATGGTTGCGAAAAGCGGTACTAAGGCCCTTGCTATTAAAATAAGGTTAATGGCTATATAAGGTGGTAGTTGTATTGTTGGGATTAGAATCTTCGACATTTCAGCCACTATCATCAAGCTGAATGGTTTAGCTGCTGGAATGAGCACATCGCGCGCCAAATCCACCTTACCATACCGATGCATCAGCCTTACGAGCAATATTCTAATGACTAAGGTAAGTAATAGATGGATTACAAAACCTAATGTAATAATGACCAGTATGCCAAGATACTGCCATAAATGAAGCCCTAAATACTTCTTGTTACCCAATTTTGGTAACAGATTCAACAACCTGTCAGTACCATAGGGATACACTTCTTTATGAATTTTATCAATCTCAGATACCGATCTATCTGAAAACAGCCATCCTTTATCGTACTTCTGCACATAAATATCGGGGAATTCGCTGATGAGGGTGTAGCGTGGTTTGTTGTTGTTGAGGGAGTCAGTATAATCGCTATCCCTTGGAACATCTTCTAGCCGAATGAAGTTACCAGAACCATCGAAGACCTGCTTCAATTCTATAGCTAGCTGTTCTAATTCTTTTTGTGTTCTATTTCCTTTAAATAGAGATTTTGAAGACTGTGCTGGATTTCTTGTCTCTTCTTGTAAATAAAAAAGTTGATTGTAAATAGCCTCGTATGGGTTACTGAAAACATCTGGCAATTCATCAGTTTGGCCATTTAAATAAGCGCATGAGCCTAAAAGCAGTACTAAAAAATAGAAAGCGCGGAGGTTCTTAAATCGGTTTAACAGCATAAACATTCATCTGATTGGCGAATTTAACAAAGACTTCGTACTCAAGCCTATTCTGATAAAAAAGTACGCTAATTCGACCACTGTTCTGGATTATTGGTGTTAGAAATTCACCGTTTCGATCGACTATTCGCATCACATTTTCTTTAATATCTCTAATGACGAATACTTCTTTACCATTTCTGAAATTATAAAAATCGATCGAAATATTGCGCGAGTTCGGATAATCGATTGAAAAGCTAGGGTCATGTTTGCTATCAAAAAAGGTCAAAACACGTCCATCATTTCTAACCACGGCGTAGTCTGATTTTAAGGCATCATCTATCAAACTGAAACTTGTATTTACCGAAGGTCGAACAAACTGCTTTTGGGAAATAATCTGACCATTCAGGTTTGCTTTAACGAATTCTCCAGATTCAGTCATAACGGAAACGAAAGTTTGCTCAAAGTTTGCACCTCGCTGAAGCACAATATCTCCTGCAAAACGACCGTCAATTTTCAAAGGAAAACCTGCATAGGCTTCTCCTTTTCTATTCGTTAAATGGATAGTGCCTGAAGTTTCAACAGCAATAAAACAGTCTCTACCTCTTATACGAAGATGAAATGGCGTCTGTAATAAAGGTGATCCAAATACTCTTGGAGCCCAACCATCCAATACCTCACCTTGCTTATTGTGTAAAGTGACATTACCCCTCCTGTCTTCTGATAAATATCGATACTCCTTATTACTGGCATAGTCTATAATCTCTGAACCTGTTATTGGCTGATTGGCTGTAGTTTTCACGGGGAAACCATCTACATTGGTTCCATTTCTATCCACCAGATAAATGGATGAATCCGCAAAAAAAAGATATTGCAGTTTCCTATTCTTATAATAATCTATCTGATGAATATCTCCGGAGATACTATTAGGAAGCTGCTTTTTCCACAAGACTTCTCCTTCTTTATTTGTTAAATAGAGGTTGTTTCTACTGTCTTGAAAAATTACTTCAAGCGAAGAATTATTGTGATTTCTAACGACAAAGGGTTTTGTAACTATCTCACTATCAGCAAATACATTAGCGATTATATCATTTTCATTTATTGTCTGGTCAACATTGGTGATTTGCGTTTGATAGTTTTCTCTGAAATCTAAGTCGCCTGAAACCAACATAGATTTTTTAGTAGCATTCACCTGCACCTTAAAAAGTTCAAGTACATCAAGAAGTTCCGGGTTTTCTTCAAAGAATATAACCCAATTTGGCTTTAGTGAATTCTTAATCGGATCCGAAGCAAATTCAAAATCCTGTATAAATGTGAAATCCGTTTCTTGAACAATATCATCAAGAATGCGTCTTCTTTCAATTGTGCGCCCCCATGTCGACTCATTGTCAAAGTCATTGAGCACAGATTTTAAGGCATCCAAGTTTTCGGAAATCAGTAGTAAGTTTTGCTGAATAGCATAGAATGGCGCACTGGATATTTTCGACAAACTCTGAATCAACCGACCAGTTGTCTGCTTATCATTTATATAGCCGATGTCAGAAGTAATAAAGCGCTCTTTGTATACAGCCGAATCGCCTTCTTGCATTAACGACTCTGCCATTTTACTAAATACATTCGACACTGTTGTTGAGTCTTTTAAGGGAAGCAAATACACATTTTGCTGATCGGAAGCCGTACCTAAATTTATCTGAGCGTAACCATTCCCTATAGCATCTGCCAGTTCAGGATATTCAACCTTATTAGGTTTCCAGCTGAAAGAACTTGCCACTTCTGGAATGAAATTTTTTCCAAATATTTCGGTTGGTGTCGTTTCAGTATCATTTAGCCTTAAACTTTGACCTGAAAATGTCAATCCTTCGTCCGAAACCTTAGCATCAATAATAATATTACCTTTCAAACCAAAGATTGCAGCGTTTGATGACCTTTCTTTAAAGAAGACTGAGGAAAATTCCTTCAGCCTTTCGGTATTGAGAATTATAGTCAAAACTTCTTTGGAAGATAATTTTTCAGTTTGACCTAGCAACCTACTTTCCTCATCTTGAATCGCCCTTACCACATCTTCAACAAGGATTGAATTTTCTGCTATCACTAAATATGCTCCTTCTATTAAAGTAGCGAGCGATAAATCTTGACTCTTAAATAAAGTGATCAACTTCCCATCAAATTCTTGCTCAGATGTCGCAAACTCTTGATTAGCTAACAGTTCTAAAACGTTTTTAATCCGGCCTGTTTCCCAATCAAAACCTTCTGATTTAATGATAAAAAGAGGCGATAATTCATCACTCGCTGTAGTATGTAGCGATATCCAAGTAGTTAATTCCGCCAGCTTAGATGTTAGACTACCATTTTCGTTAAGCGCGTTTACTGCCGCAACTTCTTGTACCAATAGTTGCACTAGCGGGATTTTCTGGATTGGCTTGAACCAAGGTTTGCTTGAAATTAAGTTTGAGAAAGTATTTGGGTTATCAAGTCTGAAAGTCATCAAACTCGTCTCTGGCAAGATAAGTTTTATGTTGTCGGCAGATGACTTTTTATAAGGTGCGAGATAAATTACCCCCACCAAAACAATTAAGATTACTGCTATTCCTTTCCCCTTTTTCAATGCTCTTATTAATGCCCTTTTGAACAACGTATAAAATTAAAGACTTGTACGTTGAAAACTATTTAAGCAGAATATTTTATTCCGTTTAAACCAACCACAAACATTTTGTGTCTAAAAGGTATGGTTCTTGACAGGACAATGAGTAGACAGTCAGTCACATACAAAGAATAGGATGTATACTGTGTTTTTTTGTATTGTTTATCTGACACTTTTACGTGATCTTTACGTTATACTCAAAATATTGAATTTTGATAGCCTGAACCTCGTTTTGACACTGCGATTGGCCATTCGAAAATTTAGACATAAATGCAATTATTACTGACAAAAACACTATTATTCTTCTTATTGCTTTACCCAAACACGGAAATATCAAAGTCTGACAAAGTCTTGATCTCTGATGTAAAGTTTGATAATGGTTTATACATGATTGATGACAGACTCATCAATGGTGAGATAATAGATTATTATGAAAATGAGAAATTGAAATTTCGTTACAGAGTTCTCGAAGGCAGACTCCATGGAATAGCGACAGAATTTTATAAGGATGGCTCTAAAAAGAGTGAGAAGAAGTACACTTTCAATAAGCTCTTTGGCACTTTTAAAGAGTATTACAAAAACGGAGACTTAAAAGCTCAATTTGATGTTGGACTTAATGCCTATGGATCAGGCGAAAAAGTTTCTGATGTTAAAATTGCTGTTGGTAAAAAACGAAAGCTCAAAGGGAAAGACGACGGTATAATCTTTTTCTTAAAGGATGAACAAAATATAAAAACTACGAGCGAAATGATCTCAATCCTTAACCAGAGTAACTATAAAATAGTTGACGATGCTGGCAAGCTGATTTTCAAGAATTAACATTCAAATTAAAAGACATAAAAAAAGGGTCATTTCAATTGAAATGACCCTTTTTAATTTTATTTGATTGATATTAAATCAATCCGTTAGTTTTTCTTACTGCTTCGGCACTTGTTGTTAGGGCTTCTTTCTCTTCTGCGCTTAATTCAACCTCAACAATCTTCTCAATTCCATTAGCCCCTATCAATGCAGGCACTCCAATTGAAATATCATTTAGTCCATACTCCCCTTCCAATAGACATGAGCAAGGGAACATTTTGTTTGAATCATTGGCAATAGCTTGAACCATTGCTGATACAGCAGCACCCGGCGCATACCAAGCAGAAGTACCTAACAATTTGGTCAAAGTAGCTCCACCTACTTTTGTTTCTTGCTTAACTTCTTCAAGTCTATCAGCAGAAACAAACTCAGAAACTGGAACACTATTACGTGTAGCTAATCTTGTTAAAGGAATCATTCCAGTATCACTATGGCCACCAATTACCATTCCATCAACATCAGAAATCGGAGAATCAAGCGCTTCAGCAAGTCTATACTTAAATCTAGCAGAATCTAGAGCCCCGCCCATTCCAATAATTTTACTTTTTGGAAGATTAGTAGCTTGGTGAACCAAATAAGTCATCGTATCCATTGGGTTAGACACCACGATAATGATCACATTTGGAGAAGCAGCTATCAAACTAGCCGCTACCGACTTAACAATACCTGCATTTGTGCTAATTAATTCCTCTCTCGTCATTCCAGGCTTTCTAGGAATACCAGAAGTAATCACAGCCACATCGCTTCCAGCGGTAGCGCTGTAATCATTTGTAACACCTGTAATCTTTGTATCAAAACCATTTAAAGATGCTGTCTGCATCAAGTCCATGGCTTTTCCCTCTGCAAAACCTTCTTTAATATCAATAAGTACTACCTCGGCAGCAAAATCTTTAAGTGCAATGTATTCTGCACAACTGGCACCTACAGCTCCGGCACCTACAACAGTTACTTTCATAATATTCCTCTGGATTAATTTCGTTTATGGCTGCAAAGGTAATAAGCAAATGACCCAAATAAAATTTGTGCGTAAATGATTATTAGCTTTTAACCACTTAAACATCAATTATCTGCCAATGTGAAATGTAAAAGACGTTGAGTGCCCTTATCAACCTTAAATGCTTCAGAGATTCTTAACCCAATTACCCAGGCAATCTTTCCTTTAGACTCAAGCACATGCACTTTCTCTTTATCTAATATTGAAAGCTTTAAGTCAATCAAAATATCACTTAGTAACTTCTTTCCTTGCATGCCTAATGGCTGAATTTTATCACCTTCTTTCCATTTTCTTACCTTGATTGGAAATTCAAGCTTTTCCAAATCAAACATGGCATGTTTAGGGTTTCTATCGATGATTAAATCCTGGGTGAAATTGACCTTTGCTATTTTATAAAGATCAGGACCATTCATTTCAAAAGTCTCACTATCAATTTCATAAATAACATCTAACGACTCATTCTTAGATACTTCGGCTATCATTAGATAATCTCTATCTATTAATAACTGATGACTAACGGATCTAAACACTTTTCCTGATTGTGCATTTAATACTGAGAGTATATCAAGACATTGTGAATAACTGAAGTGATACGCTTCCAACACTTGACTTAAAGTATAAGCGCCAATTTTACGTGCTATTAAAGTTTCCTTTAGAATTCTGACGCCGCCTTGATCTGTTGTTTCAATTAACTCTTCTTTTAAAACGTTTATGGTCTGTTCAGCAAGCTCAAAAACCTCTGCGTTTTTTAGCATGTTTCTCTTTATGGTCTCAATCAGCTGTGGGTTTTGGCTTACGAGTCGAGGAATTATTTCATGCCGCATGAAATTCCTTTTATAATAAGTTTCATTGTTGCTAGAATCTTCACGCCATTTTATACTCTCTTGTGCTGCATATTTCAATAAGTCTTCTTTTGTCAGATTAAGCAGTGGTCTTAATAAAAGGCCAGTATCAGGAGACATGCCCTTTTGTCCTTTAACCGAAGTTCCACGAACCATATTTAAAAGAAACGTTTCAATGTTATCATTTGCATGATGTGCCAGAACGACACGTTCATAGTCATGGATTTGGCAAAGTCTTTTAAACCATTCATAGCGTAAATCTCTGGCGGCCATTTGTGTAGATACCTTATGGATCGTTGCGTATGACTTTGTATCGAAACTTTTCAGGTGACATTTTACCTCCAGTCGATCCGCATGTTTCTTAACAAAGTCTTCATCACCTTCTGAATCGTTTCCCCTTAATTGAAAATTGCAATGCGCAACATCATAGTCTATCTCTAATTCTTCCATTAAATGCCAAAGCACCATCGAATCGACTCCTCCACTGACGGCCAGAAGCACCTTACCACTCCATTCGAAATGGGCACGTTTTTTGACATCTTCCAAAAAGCTATTATGCATAGGTCAAAAATAGCATAAATCACTAATTTTGCGGCTTGTTGAAATGAGGAGAAACAGCATTTACTTTTTATTACTGATCATTTTACCACTCAATATGATCGGGCAGACCACTGTAAAATTGAAAGAGGCTGGCTCATTGACTTTAGTTAAAATCGATGGACAGTCTATTCAGAGGCTTGTTGATTCGGTTTGGCTAGTGCAAGGAAACACTAATATCTACTGCGACTCAGCCTATTTAAACAAACAAACAAACTCTGCTCAGGCATTCGGTCACGTGAAAATTATCGATACGGTAGACATTATCGATATAAAAGCTGACTATTTAAAATATGATGGAAACGTCAGAAAAGCTTTTTTGAGGGACAATGTTGTTTTAAAAGATGATAGCGCTACACTGTATACAGACAAGCTTGATTACGATCGGATTACACGTATAGGAACTTATTTCGACGGTGGTAAACTCATTGATCCAACTTCAATTCTTACAAGCAAGAGAGGCTTTTACAACTACATCACTAAAGAATCTGAGTTTTACGATTCCGTTCGAATGACGAATGATGAATTCTATTTAGAAACTGACACCCTCTTTTATAACACAATTAATACTGATACCAGAAGTATTGGCAAAACACTTGGCGTAACACAAGATGCCGATACTTTAAAGACGAATACAGGATTGTTCTATAATAGGCAAAAGAAGTACGCTGAGGTATACAAAGGCCGAATTTTTAATACCGAATTTGATATAGAAGCTGATACGCTCATTACCGATGACAGCTTGAAGCTTTACAAGGCTTATCAAAACATTACCATGGTTTCCAAAGAGGATTCGTTGACGATTTTTGGTGATAAGGCAAAGTACGATAAGCTGAATAACACCGCTATTGCATACGAGAATGCTTACCTGCGTAAGATGATGCAGGGCGACTCATTATTTATCAGAGCTGACACTCTTTTTTCAGATCAAAGTGACCCTGATAATAAATTCCTAAAAGCCTATCACGACGTTCGCCTTTTCAAATCAAACTTACAGGGCATTGCCGATTCGATGAGTTATAATTTTTCAGACTCGACAATATTTATGTACCAAGACCCAGTCATTTGGGCCAATGACAGCCAGCTGAGTGCAGATTCCATTAATATTGAGATTAAGAATAATAAGGTCGACAAAATGAACTTGGCCATAAAATCCTTTGTCATTTCGCAAGACAGTACAAAGAACTTTAATCAGATATCAGGTAAACTTATGCAAATTCATTTCGAGGAAGGAATAATTCAGAGAACTGACGTGACAGGCAATGGCGAAAGTATTTATTACGTTTTAGACGATAATGGTGCCCTTTCTATGAATAAACTGAAGTGTTCGAACATGATTCTCTATTTTGAAGATAATACAGTAGCAGAAATAAGGACATACCAAGAAGTAGATGCCCAATTAATTCCAGGTTTTAAAATCCTACCAATCGATCGGAGATTAAGAGGTTTCAATTGGCGAACATCCGAGAAGCCGAAGTTGAGAGACATAGCTAGGCACCTGAGATACGACCGTTAAAAAGGGTTAATCCCTTAAAATTCAACCAAAAAGTAATTTTCTTTGATCATTAATTGAAGCCACATCCTGATTGGAAATGTGACGATATACTGGTAACTTTGCACGCTTATGAAAAAAGCCCCTATTCTGTTTATTTTAAGTGCCCTACTGATACTCTCATCGGGTTGCACTACTCAGATGGCTAGACTAGAGAAATCTAGCAACTACGCTGAACTCCTTAATGGGGCCATTGCTTTCTATGAAAAAGGGCAATATATAAAGGCAAAGACGCTTTTTGAAAAAATTCAACCTATTTATCAGGGTACTGAATACGCAGAAAAAATAAGGTATTACTGGGCATACTCTGAGTTCTACATGGGCTTATATCAATTATCTGCCTATCAGTTTAGTGTGTTTTATAACACATACGGAAGAAGTCCGTTGGCAGAAGAAGCTCAATATATGGAAGCATACTCTATGTATTTGGATTCTCCTGGAGCTGATTTAGAACAAACAAGTTCTGAAGAAGCCGTAGTGATGATGCAGAATTTCTTGAACAGATATCCTGTTTCTCAATACTACGAAGAAGCTAACGAGATTATAGATGAGCTACAAGTAAGGTTCGAAACCAAGGCCTACCAAACAGCTAAACTCTATTATAAATTAAGTACTGGACTATCTTTTAGAAACTACCTCGAAGCAGCATTAACTACCTTCCAAACTTTCAAGTCTGATTTCCCAGATTCAAAGTACAATGAAGAGTTGATGTTCTTAAGCGTAGAAACAAGCTTTAAATTAGCAAACAACAGCATTGCCAAAAGAAGGCAAGAGCGTTTTGAAAAAACATTAGAATATCATAAAGACTTTATCGATCGTTTTCCAGTTAGTGAATTCACCAAGCAGGTAAACGACTACTACGAAAAGTCAACAGACGAATTGAATAAATTGAAAACAAATTAATTATGGCAGCTAGTCAATCAATAATTACAAGAGATACAGATAAAATCGGCGACGAAACTGGTAACCTTTACCAATCTATCGCGATCATCTCAAAAAGATCTAAGCAAATTGCTAGTGGAATGAAGGAAGAGCTAAACGGTAAGTTAGCTGAGTTTGCTTCTACTGTTGACAACTTGGAAGAAATCTTCGAAAACAGAGAGCAAATAGAGATTTCTAAGTTCTACGAAAGAATGCCAAAGCCGACAGCAATGGCTATAGAGGAATTCATGAACGGTGAAATTTATCACAGATTCAAAGAAGCAGAAGAAAAAGAGTCTGCAGAAAATAGCTAATCTTTCATGTTGAAAGGAAAGAAAATACTGGTGGGAGTCACCGGCAGCATAGCAGCCTACAAGGCTGCTTTTTTGGTTCGCTTACTTATTAAAGAAGAAGCCGAAGTAAAAGTAATTCTTACAGATGCTGCCAAAGACTTCATTACTCCATTAACCCTTGCCACACTTTCTAAGAACCCTGTTTTTTCAGTGTTTACCGATGGCGATCAAGGTGAATGGAATAACCATGTAGACCTTGGCCTTTGGGCAGACGCCATGTTAGTTGCGCCTGCAAGCGCGAATACAATTGGTAAAATGGCCAATGGCCTGTGCGACAACCTGCTGCTTGCCACTTATCTTTCCGCTAGATGTCCAGTCTTTTTTGCTCCGGCAATGGACCTTGACATGTATCAACACCCATCAGTATTGTCTAATATTAAAAGATTAAAAGAGTTTGGAAATCATCTTATTGAAGCCAGGCATGGAGAACTCGCAAGTGGACTAATCGGGACAGGCCGCATGGCTGAGCCTGAAGACCTTGTTGAGGCTTTAAGAAATGGCTTCGCAACTACTGACTTACCCTTATCCGGCAAAAATGTAATGATTACAGCAGGACCTACTTATGAAGCGATTGACCCGGTTCGCTTTATAGGAAACTATTCTTCAGGAAAAATGGGATACGCACTTGCCGAAAAAGCAGCAAATGCAGGAGCAAGTGTAACTCTCATATCAGGCCCTACTCACCTATCGATAAGTCATCCCAGAATAAACACGGTATCCGTAAAATCAGGTAAAGAAATGTTCGATGCCTGCAATGAGGTTTACGCCAATACTGATATTAATATTTTTGCTGCCGCAGTAGCGGACTATTCGCCTACTGAAGCCGCTGACCAGAAAATAAAAAAACAAGATAGTCGCATGGCGTTAGAGCTCGCAAAGACTATAGATATTGCTAAAACACTCGGTGCTAAAAAGAGTAATCAACAATTTAATGTTGGGTTTGCTTTGGAAACGAACAACGAAGTTGAGAATGCTAAGAAAAAGATCGATTCTAAGAACTTCGATTTAATCGTTTTGAACTCCCTTCAAGACAAAGGTGCAGGCTTTGGACATGACACCAACAAAATTTCAATCATTGACAAAGCCAATAATATTGAGCACTTTGAGTTAAAGACTAAAACGGAAGTCGCTAAAGATATTATTGATGCCATTATTGCTAAGGTCTAGTATTGCTCTCATCATTGGCTTATTGCTTTTTCAGGCTACACTGAGATCGCAAGAATTAGATTTCACAGTTAGTATAAACGCCGATGTAGTTCAGACTACTGAACGGGCGATATTTACAGAAATGCAAGTATCTTTTCAGCGCTTCCTCAATGACACGCGTTGGACGGACGATCGCTTCACGAATAGAGAAAAGATCAAAGGAAACCTTATCATTACCATTCAAGATCAGCCAAGTATTGGACGGTTTGTAGCTAACGCACAAATTCAAGTCTTAAGACCGACCTACGGCTCTACTTATGAGACCATTCTATTGAATTTTGCGGACAGAGATTGGGAATTTCAATTCACGACATCTCAACCCATGATTTTCAATGAGAATAATTTCAGCAGTAACATTACGTCTCTTCTAGCCTTCTATGCCAACCTATCTTTGGGTTTAGACTATGATAGTTTTAGCCCGCTTGGTGGAACACCTCATTTCGACAGAGCATTGCTAATTGTCAATAATGCTCAGAACTCAGGTTCTACAGGCTGGGGACAATTTCAAAATAGAAGAAACCGATATTGGCTAATTGAAAATTTACGTATCAATAGCCAGTATGAACCGATAAGGCAAGCGCTTTACAAATACCATTTACAAGGCCTTGATAAATTTTTAACTGCCCCAGACGAAACAAGAAATATTATACTTGAATCGCTACAAGAAATACAAAAAGTAAACCGAATTTTACCTAATGCCATTCTAACGATCGCCTTCTTAGATGCTAAGAATGACGAGATCATCAACATATTTTCCAAAGGTCCTTTAGAAGTCCGACGAAACGTTTATAACGAGTTATTGAAGCTTGACCCAACGCGCCGATCGAAGTATCAAAAAATCGTACAGAATTAGTATTGTACTTCCCTATTCGAATTGATACTTTTGCTTTATGCTCAAGAGTCTTTCGATAGAGAACTATGCCCTGATCAAGCAGCTTCAAATCAACCCTGACAAAGGTTTGAACATAATTACCGGTGAAACGGGCGCAGGCAAGTCTATTATGCTAGGTGCACTTGGCTTATTACTCGGACAAAGAGCGGATACAAAAGTACTTTTTGACAACTCCAAAAAGTGCATAATTGAAGCAAATTTCGATATATCAGCATATCAGCTCGTATCGCTTTTCAATGAATTTGATATTGATTTTGACCAAGAGTGTATTATTAGAAGAGAAATAAATGCCAATGGAAAATCGCGCGCATTTGTCAATGATTGCCTGACCAATTTAGATTTTCTGAAAAGACTGGGCGCTCGGCTGATGGATGTTCATTCTCAACATGAAACTCTCCGTTTGGCACAACAGAGTTATCAATTAGAAGTAATTGATGCTGTAGCGCAAAACCAAAAAAGACTTAATACATTTCAGACACTCTTTGGAGACTATCAGGAGAAATACGGTATCTACACAAGTCTCATAAAGGAGAGTGATGAAATGAGAAAAGAAGCTGACTATCATCAATTTCTTTTTGAAGAATTAGATAAGGCTCAGCTTGAAAGCAACGAGCAGGAGTCTTTAGAAACAGAATTAAATAAGTTAGAAAATGCAGAAGAGATTAAGTCAAAACTCTTCGATGGATTGAACCTTGCCGACCGAGCAGAGATTAGCATTTTAAATATGCTTAATGAACTTAAAGGAGCATTAAGTCAGATTAGTAAGTATAGTGAAAACTATGAAACGCTAAATCAAAGAATTGAAAGTCTAGCGATTGAATTAAAAGACATTGTTTCTGAACTAGAAAACGAAGAAGGAAGCGTTGAATACGATCCTGAAAGGGCGCTTAAGGTTCAAGAAAGGTTAGACCTGATCTATAAGCTACTTCAAAAACACCAAGTTTCTTCAATCGATGACTTAACGAAAATCTATGAAGATTTAGGAAACAAGGTGCTGCGCGTTAGCAACCTTGACGATGCTATTGATGAAGCAAAAAAAGAAGCAGACCAAGCTTTTAGAATTGCAGAAAAGGCAGCAATGGAACTCTCAAAGAAACGTCAGTCCATATTCAGTCAATTTGCAAAAGAAACCACTCAACTCTTATCCGGATTAGGCATGCCAAATGCTCAAATCTCATTAAAACACAGCTTAGTGGATTTAAGTATTAATGGTATAGACGAAATTGATATACTTTTCTCTGCTAATAAGGGCGTTGCCCCACAACCATTAAAACAAGCAGCTTCTGGTGGTGAATTTTCACGCTTAATGTTCTCAATCAAATATATACTGGCTGATAAAACTGCTTTGCCAACAGTAGTTTTTGACGAAATAGATACAGGAATTTCAGGCGAAATAGCCATTAGAATGTCTGAAATGATGCTACAGATGGCAAAAAACCATCAAGTGATCACCATTACACACCTTCCTCAAATAGCTGCCAAAGGCCAGGCACATTATTTTGTTTATAAGGACCAGTCATCGGAAACTACTACTAGCCAAATTAGGCTATTAAACGAAGAGGAACGATTAACCGAAATCGCTGAAATGATTGGTGGCAAACAAGTTACATCTACGACAATAGACTCTGCAAAAGCATTGATGAAGTCATAAACTCATCTTTTAACTAAATTGAAAAACTTCTGTTTTAACAAAAAAATAGGTTTAGTAAGTACTAAGCTCGTTTCGATTCCAGAACAATTAAATGGACTATGGAATACAAATCGAATCATTCATAATGTTGAATTACAAACATTAAATAAACGAATGGCTAAAACTTCAATTCCAGATATAGTGAATTGATAAATGGAATAGTTTCACCTAATGAAAGCCGCCTAAATCCTGTCTTAGGAACAAATTTTGAATTCTAAGTTATCAGGAATATATCTGCCGCATATTGAGGCTTTAAAATTCATCAATCTCAAATCAAATACTTACTTTTACAGGCTAATAAAGACCAAAGAAATATGTCACATAACCTATTAAAAGGAAAACGAGGAATCATTTTTGGCGCTTTAGATGAGCGTTCAATTGCTTGGAAAGTTGCACAAGTTGCTAAAGCAGAAGGAGCTACTTTCACACTTACAAATGCACCAATCGCTATGCGTATGGGGGCTATTAACGAGCTAGCTGAAGAATGTGGTGCAGAAATTATTCCTGCGGATGCTACTTCTGTAGAAGATCTTGAAAACCTTTTTACAAAATCAATGGAAATCCTAGGTGGTAAGATTGATTTCGTATTACACTCAATCGGAATGAGTCCAAATGTTCGAAAAGGTCGTGACTATGGCAATTTGAATTACGACTGGTTGCAAAAAACCTTAGATGTTTCAGCTATCTCTTTTCACAAAGTGATGCAAACCGCTGAAAAACTAGACGCAATGAACGAATGGGGCTCAATAATGGCACTTTCTTACATTGCTGCACAACGCACATTCCCAGATTATTCTGATATGGCCCATGCTAAATCAATGCTAGAGTCTATAGCGCGAAGTTATGGTGAACGTTTTGCTCGCTTGAAGAATGTTAGGGTCAACACCATTTCACAATCTCCTACAATGACCACTGCGGGCACTGGAGTTGGAGGATTTGATGTATTTTTCGATTATGCCGATAAAATGTCGCCACTTGGAAATGCTAGCGCATTAGATTGTGCTAATTATACGGTAATGTTCTTCTCAGACTTTACGCGTATGGTTACCATGCAAAACTTAATGCACGATGGAGGTTTTTCTTCTTCAGGTATTACAGACGCTTTAATAGAGCAACTTAAAAAAGACTAACAGCGCAAAGTGGTTCTCATGCAAATGGGAATCACTTTTTTGTATGATTGTTTTCCCAAATGCAAAAATAAACCTCGGCCTTCAAATCACGGAAAGGCTTCCAAATGGATACCACTCCATTAACACTTGCCTATACCCAATACCTATTACCGATGCCCTAGAGGTAATACCTAGCAAAAGGACAATATTCGAATCTAGTGGCATTGAAATTCCCGGAAACAGCAAAGACAACCTAGTTTTAAAAGCCTATAAACTTCTGAAAAGGGATTATCCGCTTCCTGAACTTACGATCCATTTACTAAAGAATATACCAATGGGCGCCGGTCTTGGTGGTGGATCTTCTGATGGTGCATTTATGCTCAGCTTGCTCAATGAGGCGTTTCAACTGTTTTTAGACGACTCCATTTTAGAATATTACGCCGAGCAACTCGGAAGTGATTGCCCATTTTTTATTCAAAACACACCGGCAATCGGCACAGGTACTGGCACCGAGCTATCACCCATTAAATTATCCCTTAGCGGCTATTATCTACAACTAATTAAGCCAGAAATTCACGTTTCCACGCAATCCGCCTATGCAGGCGTTGTTCCTAAAAAAGCTCCGCTGAATATTGAAGAATTATTATTATCAAAGGACTTCGATTTATGGAAAGAATCCCTTGTTAACGACTTTGAGGATTCTGTTTTCAATCAGCACCCATCATTGAAAAGCCTAAAAGAATCACTATATCTATCAGGTGCTTTATATGCAGCTATGAGTGGTTCTGGATCGACAATTTTTGGGGTTTTTGAAAAAAAACCGGAACCAATTGATAGTTCTGCGTTTAGCTTTCAAGAAATCATACCACTTTAAAAGGTCGCATACAGGTTTTCGCTTTACGTAATCTTGATTGACATGAAAATTAACAACATTACCATTTTAATGATTCTCCTACTGATCATTGGGCAATCCTCCCTACTTGCCATGCAATCAGACATAAGCTTTGAGGCCAGAAGTAAAGGAGATACTATGAAACTCTACATTTCAAACCCGAAACCATACGCACAGACTGTCAGCCTTAAACTGGCCTACTCGAAGATGAAGCTTGACGGGGAGCTGAAGGAGTTTATTGTGGTACCTCCAAATACAGACAACTTTGTGGCTGCTAAATTCTTTATGGAAGATATAGCAGCCTCTAAATTAAATTGGGCTGGTTCTCAGTATTTCATGGGCGATATCTATGCTAAACATGATGACGAATATGTTTATTCCCTACCCTACAGAAAGGGAGATTCTTACAAAATAATCACCCCTAATAATGCCGAAAACTATTTTCTACTTATTGGAATGTCAGAAGGAACTCCCATTCGCGCGGCTAGAGATGGTGAAGTACTATTAGTTAGAAGCGACTCTGAAACAGGTTGTGCAGTAGTTGACTGTGCAAAATTTGCCAACTATATAATCATTCGACACAGCGATGGCACAATGGCCTTATACAGCCACCTTCGTAAAAATGGTGTGGATGTAAAAGTCGGAGACTTAGTTAAAGCAGGAGATTACATTGGCTCAAGTGGGAATACTGGATGGAGTAAATCACCAAGACTTAGATTTGAAGTTTTCAAAGGCAACAAAACGATTGAGACGAAATTTAGGTTGAGCAAAAAATCTACTGGCTATATAGAAAATGGAATGAAATATAAATCCAGATAATCTAGAATACGTGTAATAAACTGTATGCAAATCGTTTCCTCTACATGATTAGAGTTTTTTTCTTACTCATTCTACTACCATTCTCCTCTTTCGGTCAAGAGAATGCACTCAAAATTTACGAGGAAAGAATTGATGGATTCATACTGATATTTGCCGATAACTACGGACTTACTCCTCAGACGGTTGTTATCAATGTAGAATCTAAAGGGCTGAAAGTTGATAAGCCTTTGCCTAAGCATATTGTGGTTCAAGGCAAAAAGAGAAATCAGTTACTCGCCAAGTTTATCGTTCCAAAAAATAGAGGCTGGACCTTTTCCTACAAATTCGAATACATGGAAGGTGACGTTGACGCGGTGCATAATGATGAATATGTATATCAGCTACCTTTTGCGCAAGGAAGCTCCTTTAGAATGACCCAGGGTTATAATGGTCGGTTTACGCATCAAGGGGTCAATGCGTTAGATTTCACAATGCCTGAAGGTGAAACCGTTGTTGCTGCCAGAGAAGGCCTTGTCGTAAAAGTAAGAGAGGATTCTAATCGAGGCTGCGCGTCTAACCGATGCATTGATGACAGTAACTTCGTTAGAATTCTTCATAAGGATGGTACTATGGCCGAATATCATCACCTACAACAAAATGGGGCAATTGTGGCTGAAGGCGACAAAGTGAAACGTGGACAGCCAATCGGGAGATCTGGTGCTACTGGTTATGTATCAGGGCCTCACCTCCACTTTCTAGTATTTAAAACGGATGGACAAAAACAGATCGATTTTAAAACGAGATTTGAATATGCCAAAGGAAAAGTCAGTTTCTTAGAAACCGGAGTTCGCTATAAAGCCTTTGAATAAAAAAGCACTAGGGCCTAGCGTTTTGCAACCGCTTTCTTTTCCTGCGTTTTATGATAGGATATGACAATACTGCCCCAATAATAATGAGCGTACCATAGTAGAAACCATTACTCATTTGCTCTTTCTCCCCATAAATAATAAGCGCCATTAAAATACCATAAACAGGCTCTAAATTGATAGTTAGGTTAACAGCAAAGGCCGAAATTCGCTTCATGAGTTCCACAGAAGCAGAGAAGGCATAGACAGTACAAACCACTGAAAGTATGAGTAGTAACCCCCAGTCCTTTAGGTTAGGAATGGCATATGCAGCTTCATTCAAGAAACTGACCTTGTAAATGGGTATAAAGATTGCTATCGCCACACAGGCGGCGAGCATCTCATAAAACGTAATGCCATACTCAGAATACTTTTTAGCAAAACCTGCATTAAGAACTGAAAACACCGCTGATAATAAAGCAGAAAGAATGGCTAAGGTGAGGCCAACTGCATTATCGAATTCAAACCTAAATATGATGTACAATCCAAAAATCACGATTAACCCAAGTAAGACCTCTATTGGTTTTACCGATTTTCTTGTAAAAATTGGCTCAATCAAACTGGTCCAAAAAGTGGCAGTAGCCATACCTGCCAGCGAAACAGATATATTGGATACTCTCGCAGATTCAAAAAACAGAAACCAGTGCATGGCAATAACCAACCCTGTCAAACTGAGCTTCAGAATAACGCTTGGTTCGAATTGAAAGCTTAATTTTTTGATGATCATAAAGCCAGCAATCACAATCGCAGCTAAGCCCGTTCTATACAACACTACATCTGCAGCAGTTATACTCATCTCTTTGCCTATGATGGCCGTAAAACCCCATAGAAAAACGATGAAATGAAGTTTAGCGAAATCTTTTACTGTGGCGTTCATTACTTAGGTACTAAGCGGTAAAGGAGTACACCTAGAATTGAAAATGCAATATTGGGTAGCCAAATAGCCAGAAGTGGATTCATTGAACCTGTTTCGGCATTGCTTTTTGCTGCTATAAAAAGTATAATATAGATGAAGGCAATAAAGAAGCCGAGTGCTATTTGGAAACCTACCCCTCCACGAGTTTTTCTAGACGACAATATCACACCTATGAAAGTCAGAATAATGGCTGTAAAGGCTGACATATAGCGCACCAGTAATTCTATTTCGTAGATGGCAATGTTATCAGCACCTTTCATTTTCAGGTCTTCTATGTATTCCTCAAGCTCATTGATGGTGAGGGTTTGCTCTAATCCTTTTGTATTACCAAAGTCGGCCGGCGTCATATTTATTTTCACCAAAGTATCATTCTGGTACTTATATTTATACGTCTCTTCCTCTTGTTCAAAGGAACGTAAACTCCACTTGCTTAAGCTCCAAGCCAGTTCTGTAGTATCCCACTTAGCTTCCCGAGCGGAAAGCTTCCATAAAACTTCCTTGTCTTGGATTTCTTCTAATGTAAATCGAAAAGCTACATCATTCTGGCTATCGTAAGAAGATACATAAGCATACTTTGTGGGTGATACCTTAATATGAACATCTCTTTCACTATAATTAAATTCCTTATCAAAGTATTGAATTTCGAAGGCCACTCTAAACTTATTCGCATTAGGGATGATCCAACCCGTTAGAAAAAAACTAGCAATGGCTATAATGACTGATCCAAAGAAAAATGGTCTAAGCATTCTTGGATAACTAACCCCACCACTTAAGATGGCAATTATCTCAGTATGACTTGCTAGCTTAGAGGTCACAAATACTGTTGCAATAAATACTGTTATCGGTGTAATAAGATTGGCGATATACGGCGCGTATGACAAGAAATACCTCAGAATTAGGCTTGCCGGAACATCGTTTTTAATAAAACTCTCATTCCTTTCCGAATAAGTAATAATCAATACGATAGCTACAAGAATCGCCACTACAAAAACAAAAGTGGTTAAAAATTTCTTGAGAATATATCGATCTAAAATCCGCATTAAAGTCTTCTTGTTAGCTTCTTTACCATCACGTTTTTCCAATCAATAAACGTGCCTTCTTCAATTTTCTTCCTGGCCTCTCCCACTAGCCATAAATAGAAAGATAGATTATGAATACTAGCGATTTGCGCCCCTAACATTTCCTTACTATGCACCAAATGACGTAAGTATGCTTTAGAATAAAAAGAATCCACATACCCTCCCAGTGCTTCGTCTACCGGCGAATAATCACTTTTCCACTTCTCGTTTCTAATATTTATAATTCCTTCTGAGGTGAAAAGTAAACCATGTCGGGCATTCCTAGTAGGCATAACGCAATCGAACATATCTACTCCCAAGGCAATACACTCTAAAATATTTTCAGGCGTACCTACACCCATTAAATATCTCGGCTTATCCTTTGGAAGAATATTACAGACAATTTCAGTATGCTCATACATCATTTCTGCCGGCTCGCCTACTGAAAGTCCACCAATTGCATTTCCTTCTCGACCAAACGACGCTATTGTTTCAGCTGATTTCTCACGAAGATCTTTGTAAGTGCTGCCTTGAACAATTGGAAATAGTGTTTGGCTATAGCCGTATTTATCTTCAGTCGTATCAAACCTATCGCAGCATCTTTTCAACCATCTATGGGTCATATCCAATGATTTCCTAGCATAGCCGTATTCACATGGATATGGTGTGCACTCATCAAAAGCCATAACTATATCCGCACCAATAGTTCTTTGAATGTCTATGGCATATTCCGGAGTAAAGGTATGTTTAGAGCCGTCTATATGTGACTTAAAAGTAACTCCCTCTTCCTTTATTTTTCTTGTATTGGCGAGTGAATAAACCTGATACCCACCAGAATCCGTAAGTATTGGACCATCCCAGCCATTAAATTTATGTAATCCGCCGGCGCCCTCAATTACATCTAGGCCAGGTCTTAAGTATAAATGATATGTATTACCTAAAATGATTTGAGCAGAAACATCCTCTTTCAGCTCTCTTTGATGAACCGCCTTTACCGTTCCTGCAGTTCCTACGGGCATAAAAATGGGTGTTTTTATCTCACCATGATCGGTTGATATAACCCCAGCTCTTGCCTTCGACCCTTTATCCTCTGCTTCTAACTTAAAGTCCATTACAACTATTTGATCGCACAAAAATAGCAGTATTGGTCAATTCTTATTTCTTTGAAACTTATTCTTTCTTGAATGCTCACTTTAGTCCTATATGTTTTCGTCGCCGTACTAGTAGTACAGGTGTGTTTTTATGTACGATTCAATACAGTTATCAAAACAGAAAAGGGAATGAAGCATAAAGCCGAAAAGTCCGTTTCTGTGATTATTGCGGCCAGAAATGAATCAATTAACGTAGCTGGATTATTGGAAAAACTTAGCCAGCAGACGCACTGCGACTTTGAAGTGATCATAGCCAATGACAGGTCGGAAGATGACACTTTAGACATTTTAAATAGCTACACAAAGAAGTTTGGCCACTTTCATCATATTGATGTTTCTGAGCTACCCGATGGATGGTCAGGAAAGAAAAACGCCATCTATCAAGGGATAAAACAAGCAAAAAATGAAGTTTTGCTATTCACCGATGCTGATTGTATTCCTAATTCAAATCAATGGATCTCAGAAATCAGCAATGCCTTTAATCCTGATATAGATATTGTTTTAGGGCTCTCCCCTTATCAATACCGTCAGGGGTTTTTGAATAAATTCATTCAGTTTGAAACACTTTTTACAGCTATACAATTTGTAGGCTTTACTAAAATGGGTAAGCCCTATATGGGGCTCGGTCGAAACATGGCCATAAGACGCTCAAAATATGATTTAAGCCTTCTTGAAAGTATTTCAGATCATGTGGGTGGGGATGATGATTTAATGGTCAATGCCTTGAGCAACTCCAAAAACACAATTGTCATTACTAGTCACCAAAGTCAAACTCAGTCTCTTCCTGAAAATTCTTGGGGCGATTACTTTAAACAGAAAATTCGACACTTATCAGCCGGAAAGTACTATCAGAAAAAAGACAGAACGCTTTTAGGCCTTTTTACGTTATCTTTTCTGTTTGGGTGGATATTATTTTTCACATTGTTGGTTAGTGCTTTAAATCCATATTTCATTTTGACTGCCTTCGCACTCAGGAGCTTGTCATTTTATGTTATCTTTGCCCGCTTAGGTCGAAAACTCGGTTCACCCATAAACTTATGGAGTGTTCCGTTGTTAGATCTTTGTTACAGCATTTACTATCCAATAGTTGGTTTAAAAGCGTTGTTAACTAAAAATATTCAATGGAAGTAGGTAAGCAGTTTTCAGATAAAGCACTTGAAGATTTTAGATTAATTGACTTAGCAGTCTCTGGTCAAAATCAACAGGCTTTTGCTGATTTAATGCAACGATATAAAAAGCCGGTCTATCACATGATTCTAAAAATGATTAGAAATGTGGATGATGCAGAAGACTTAACTATCGAGGCATTTGCTAAAGCATTTAAAAACCTGCACAAGTTTAAAAAAGACTTCACTTTCAGTACTTGGCTTTTCAGAATCGCAACGAATAATACCATCGATTTTATCCGTAAAAAGCGTCTTGATACCATGAGCTTGGATACGTCTTACAAAGATGATAATGGCGATTCAGTATCGATTGACGTTCAGGATAAAAATTTAAATCCTCAGGAGGAAGCTATTAAAGCACAAAAAATTGAATTGGTTAGGATGTTCGTCACCAAACTCCCGGCTAAATATCAGCGGCTTGTGAAACTTCGTTATTTCGACGAGCTCAGCTATGACGAAATTGCTAAAGAGCTGGAAGCTCCCCTAGGTACAGTTAAAGCGCAATTGCACCGCGCAAGAGAATTAATGTATGACTTGGTAAAGAGTAAGAAAGACCATATCTAAATTCGGGTAAGTCATACCTTTCAATCATTTACTATCAGTTTATATAAACAGTAATGGAGCTTCTTCATAAATACTTTCCTGATTTAAGTCCCATTCAAAAGGAACAGTTTTCTAAACTACCTGCCTTATACGCTGAATGGAATGAGCAAATCAATGTGATTTCCAGAAAAGACATTGAAAATATTGATGAGAGACATATTATTCACTCTTTGGCCATTGCAAAAATAGTCTCCTTCAAAAAAGGCACTACCCTTTTAGACGTAGGTACAGGTGGTGGTTTTCCAGGTATTCCATTAGCTATATTATTTCCTGAGTGTCAGTTTCATTTAATTGATTCAATTGGCAAGAAGATTAAAGTAGTCAATGCCATTGCAAACACACTAGGCTTAGAAAACGTAAAAGGTCAACATTGCAGGGCTGAAGAGATCAAAGATGAATATGATTTTGTTATCAGCCGAGCGGTTACTCGACTTGGTAAATTTTACCCTTGGGTAAAGAAAAATTTCAAGTCGAAATCAAGGCATAAAACCAAGAATGGAATTCTTTACTTAAAAGGGGGCGATCTTTTAGAAGAACTACAGGAGTCTCGCTTAAAAAGAATAGCCACCCATAAACTGAGTGACTATTTTGATGAGGAGTTCTTTGATACTAAGAAAGTGATTCACGTTCCTGCTCAATAATCTTCTTCTTCGCGTCTTTTAGCAGTAAATACAATAATGCTATAAATTCCGAGTAGGGTTCCGAAAGGAAAGTTCAGCAAACTGATAACGCCATAGATAAGCCCAGGAATGTTAGCCCATTTTTTCTCGCCAATAAGCCCTATCCCGATGATTAAACGTGGTACAAAAAACAATAATGCTATTCCCCAAACTATTGAGCTTATGATATCGAATATCCAAAGGACATTTGGATCGAAATCATCTTCTCTCATGGCCATATCTAGGATAAAATCCATCAATTGATCGTAGAAAGCAAAACCAATTAGCCAGAACGCGCTAAATACAACGAAGATTATACCGATGACTTTTTTATGTACGGGGTCCTTGAAATCCATAATTGATAAGTTTTATATGTCCCCCAAGATAAAAAAAGTCTCAACAAGTTGAGTCTTTTTAATCAGCGCTATGAACCGCTTATTCAAATCTTAATGACTCGATTGGGTCGAGGCTTGCCGCCTTTTTAGCTGGAATGTACCCAGAGACAACACCTACAATCAAGCAAACAACTAAGCCTACAGTAATCCATACCCAAGGAATAACGAAAGCCCCTCCAAGGAATTGGGCGATGACATTACCAACGATTATCCCCAGAATTGCCCCAACAACTCCTCCCATCTGACAAATAACAACAGCTTCAATCAAGAACTGCTGCAGAATTCTTTGTGGTGTAGCACCAAGAGCCTTTCTGACACCAATTTCTCTAGTCCTTTCAGTCACAGTTACCATCATAATATTCATGAGGCCAATGGCTGCACCAAGAAGTGTTACAGCACCTATACCAAAACCGGCCCAACGCATACCATTTGTAATGTCGTCTAAAGCTTCGGTTACCGAATCGCTTCTTTCCAATTCAAATGAATCTTCCTCGCCTATTTCATCACCCCTTACTTTACGCATGAAACCTGTGGCTTCACCCATGGCATAATCAATGTTCTCTGGGTTGGCTATCATTGTAGTAATATTGAACCTCATCGTACCACGACGATCAAGCCTTTTTGCATTGAGCAATGGGATTATAATATTTCTATCTTCCTCTGTATCACCTCCAAAACCACCTTTCTCTTCCAAAACACCAATTACACGGTAATTATTTCCGTAAAACTTTACTGTTTTATTGATAGGGTCTTCATTCTTTTCGAAGAGAGATTTCACTACTTCGGTTCCTAAGATGCATACATAGTTACCATATTGCGTTTCTAAAGATGAAAAGTTCCTACCCTCTTCTATATCGATGCCTTTGATGGTAAAATAATTCTCATCCCCACCAGTAATTGAAATATTCGGGTTAGTCTTCTTTTCTTCGTACTTAATTTCAGCAGCTCCACTTGCACGAGTAAAAACTGTGGTTGTTGAAGGGTAATCAAAATCTTTTTTGAATCGCATTGCTTCATCGAACCCAATCGGTTCATAAGATTTGGATTTCCTTCCATTCCTATTACCTCGAACAAATTTCGAATTCACATCAAAACTATTGGCTCCGAGATTGGATAAACTTGAATCTATTTCACTTTTTATTCCATCTACGGCCGTTAGCATTCCGACTAAAGAAGTAATCCCAATGGCAATAATTAAGCCTGTTAAGACCGTTCTTAGGATGTTGCCTTTAATAGAAGTTATACCTTCACTAATATTCTGCGCTAGATTCATTGATCTATGTTAGTTTTTGCTCGTTACAAATGTATGAGACCGTTGGTCAGACTTTAGTAACAAATATGTAAATTAAACGATTCCACACTTAAACGGTTCAAATTCCTGTTCACTATGAAGAGAATTCTTATCCTTTTTGTTTTAACCTCTTTCAGCCTTCAATGTTACGGTAATAAAATTCTCGTCCCCATGGATGAGAACCAGTCAAATCACATGAAAGCTTACGGCGTAGCCTATTGGGTTTTAAATCAAGACGAACCAATCGACTGGATGTTAAATTATAGAGGCGGAAGTTTTTTACTACCTGGTAGAACGGGAATAGAAAATGAACTTGTGATACGTGGAGTTTCATATGAAATGATCTCTGATGCGGACGCAGCACGGTATGCCAAAGAGCTTTCAGCACCTTCTACTAACATGGATATGATGCGCCTTGAAAAGGTGCCAAAAATTGCCGTTTACTCTCCAAAAAGTAAGATGCCCTGGGATGATGCTGTGACGCTTGCTTTAACTTATGCCGAAATTCCTTATGACGTAGTTTATGATGATGAATTGATGGCAGACGAGCTTTCAACATATGATTGGCTTCACCTTCACCATGAAGACTTCACAGGTCAATATGGTAAGTTTTATGCCACATTTAAAAACTATAGCTGGTACATACAACAGCAAAAAGACTATGAAGCCATGGCGAGTAAACATGGTTTTAAAAAAGTGTCAGAATTGAAGTTAGCGATAGCAAAAAAGATACAAACTTTTGTTGCTAGTGGTGGCTTTTTATTTGCAATGTGCTCAGCAACAGACAGTTTCGATATAGCTCTTGCCGCCGACGGTGTAGACTTTATTGAAGGAATGTTCGATGGAGATCCTGCAGACCCATCTGCTGAATCGAAGTTTGATTTTTCTAAAACACTGGCATTTGAAAACTTTAGATTGAGAAAAGACCCGTTGGAATACGAGTTCTCGGATATTGACAATACAGAATCGAGAAGACAGCGTGCCTTAAACGAAGGAAACGACTATTTTAAATTATTTCAATTTTCCGCCAAATGGGATCCTATACCCACCATGCTTACCCAAAATCACACCAACTTAGTTAAAGGCTTTTATGGGCAAACCACATCGTTTAAAAAGCGTGTAGTAAAGCCAGATGTAGTAGTTATGGGCGAAACGCTATCTGCCAATGAGGCAAAATATATTCATGGTGTCTTTGGAAAAGGTTTCTGGACCTTTTATGGAGGGCATGACCCTGAAGATTATCAGCATAGAGTAGGTGAAGAACCAACGGATTTAAACCTATATCCTAACTCACCTGGTTATCGGTTGATTCTCAATAACATCCTGTTTCCTGCCGCTAAGAAAAAGAAACGTAAGACTGAATAACCCAACCATTTGTCATTATTCTTTAGATAAAAATCATTTTACTCTGTTGTTTTATTATTCACTTAAATGATAAAACACATGAATAAACCGTTTTATTTCAAACCACATTTTTTTACACTTTTACTTACAACTTGCGTTTTTCTTTCTTGCTCATCGAGTGATGACGTGGAAGATACTCCGGAAACAGATCCAGAACCAGGAGCTAACGAACTTTCATGGGATGGTCAAATCTATAAACTTAATGACGGCATATTTATTGACTATGGTGTTTCAGATGAAGGTTATCAAGTAGAAATAGGTTTAACAGACGCCATGTTGATTAGGGTCATCGACGGTGATGATCAAGAACTTCAACCTGACGAGAACGGCATTGAATATTTGATGGGTTTCATCTTATCGTCTAGTAGCGCTATTGAATTTACAATTGGGGAATATACTTTTTCAAATACTGAAGAACTTGGAACATCAACATTTACAGCAGATTGGTTAATAGACAGAACGAATAACAACGAGTTTGAAGACCCGGGAGATTTCACGCTTTCAGCGTTAAATGGAACAATGACGATTTCTGGAACCCTTCCAGACTTGATTATCTCTTTTGACTTAAGCATGGGTCAGAAAAATTTAAAAGGAAACTTCAGTCACTCTCTACAGTATTTTGACCAAAGAGACTAGAGCCTCACTAAGCTTAGTGCATTCTATCGCCACGAACTTCTAGAGACTGAATGATTTTGGCCTCTTCATGCAAAAATTCTTTCCATCTCTTTTGAACATATTCGTCAGGCATATAGGTTTTTGCTAAGCTTATAAAATTCTTATAGTGACCAGCTTCTGAAATCATCAATTCATAGTAGAACTTTCGCAATTCCTCGTCGGTCACTCCTTGATGCAGAATTTTAAAACGTTCACAGCTTCTGGCTTCGATTAAAGCATTCAATAATAACTTTTCTACCAATTGTGCTTCTCTGCTACCTCCTTTTTGTAAAATCTTTTGCAGCGCCAGTACGTATTCATCTTTTCGCATTCTGCCAAGCTGATATCCCCTTTTGGTTAAATGGCCAATAACACGTTCAAAATGACTCCATTCTTCAGCAACAACTTCGGTCATCATGGCAACTAATTCTGCTTTTTCAGGAAATTGTACAATTAACGAAATACAAGAAGTTGCCGCCTTTTGCTCACAATAGGCATGATCAACAAGGATTTCTTGAATGTTCATCTCTGCAACATCAACCCATCTTGGATCTGTTGGTAGCTGTAACCCTAGTATATTATTATCGAAATTTGTTTTCATACCTTAGAATAGACGAGGTCAAGAAATTTGAGCATTTAAATAATATTTCCCAAGGAGAATAATACCTTTGAGCTCCATTATTAGAAAATCAATTGATCATTTTTTTGAAAGGTTCAATACAATTATGAAAAAACAACTACTAACACTACTCTTAATTTTCAGCGCAGTTGCTTTACAAGCGCAAGATGCTGATTCTGTAACAATTAAAAAATCCGGAACATGGGGCGTAAACTTCGCTAATGTTGGGCTTTCCAACTGGGCAGGTGGAGGTGAAAGCTCTCTGGCGATCGGTACGGTTTTTAATACTTCTTTAGAAAGAATAAAAGGAAGCTCCTCATGGATGAATCAATTTGACTTTGCACTTGGTGGAGCCAAAGTTGGTGAACAAGATTTCCGTAAAACTGATGACGCTATCATTCTACTTTCCAGATATAGCCAGAAAATGAAATCAGACTTGTCATGGAGTCTTACGGGTATATTGAGAACACAATTACTCGACGGTAATACGTTTGCGGCCGATCCAATCAATATCGGCGAGGAAATCGCCACAAAAATATCCACGTTCATGGCCCCTGGTTACTTATCGATAAACCTAGGCCTGGATAAAAGCCTGGGAGATCACCTGAACATATCTTTTGCTCCTGCGGCTGGTAAATTTACTTTCGTATTGGATGATGAGCTTTCGGCAGCTGGTGCTTATGGTGTTGATCCTGGAGATAAAATCAGAACTGAGTTTGGTACTAACTTTTTGGCAGTACTTGATATCCCTATTATGGAAAACATCTCTTTTAAAAGTACGCTAAACTTCTTTACAGCCTACGACTCTTTCGGAAATGTAGATACCAACTGGGAAACGCTTTTAGTTATGAAAGTGAACAAATGGTTCAACGCTACCTTCGGTACACAGTTGATTTATGATGATGACATCTTGATTGCACAAGACAATGGAAACTTCGAGCGTAAAATTCAGTTCAAGCACGTACTGAACTTCGGTGCAAACTTTGCTTTGTTTAGTTCAAACTAATCGAAGAACGACCATCGAACTCCAATATCCAGAGTTTGGCGATTGCCGGTATAGAAAGGCGTTATAAAGTAGCCTTCATACCCTCCCAATCCCAAACTCTGGTTAAAATGATTAGATCTTGCGAAGATCATTACCGTCTGAACTTTAAAATTTAGGAAGAGATCCAATTTCGCAAAACCATCGTTTTCGAAAACATCCTGTAAGTGATATTGCTGAATGGTAGGGTCATAACCCAAGCCAAAATAGCTACTCCTCATGTGTAAATCTACACCAGCTTGCAACATCATCTTACCATCGAATAGCATATTGTTATAGGCCAATTGGGACTGAGAAATAAACTCAGGAATTCGGAAGCTATTCGACGCATCACCCGAAACTGAGTTATAGTAAAATGAACTTTTCCATTTCCATTTACTGGAAATATCCCAGTTCATGTGAATTCCTGGCGACAAGAGCACTAAATCATTACTACTTTGCGCCGCAACACGATCTGAATTAAAGAAGGTGTAATTCTCTATTCTATTAAACTTCACAAAAGGTCTCAGCTTGAACTTTCCAAAGTCTAGTTTTACTGTTCCTTCTATATTATCGGAAATTTGATTTTCAAAATTGTTGGTCCATTGCCTTTGCTGACCATTATACTGAGTAGCTAGAAAAGAAGGCCCATTGCTGATGCGACTATATTTAGCATCGAAAAAATCACTAGTGAACTCTCCTTCTACAAAGTATCCTCCACCAAATAACAACTCTCCAGAAGCTGTTAAGAATACTTTAGAAGTAAGTTGCTGCCTAAGTGTTCCACCAATATAATGCTCTGTTTCCGTAAGTTTAGATGGAGCTAAAACCTCGTCGAATGAAAGCAATCTATTCTTATAGTACAGGGTATATGAAAACTTCTTAGTTCTTCCTTTTAATCCAAATTCGTTCAAAAACTCCCTAAAAGTGTTTCTTTGTTCTATTATACCAGTCGATTGACCATCCACTTCATCATATAGCAAAGAGTCAGAATTTGTTCTATCATAGTCATCGTAAAAGCGGGTTATTTGTTCTTGGAAGGTTAAGGAATGATAGACTTGGAATATAGAATCCAGGTCGTATTGCTGATATATGTGAAAGCCACCACGCCGATCTGAACTTGTGGCATCTTCCAGAATTACATTCGCATCTTGATATCCAAAAAAAGTTGTATCTGGATTATTCTCCAGGTTCGGATCTATAATACCTCCCTGCTCATCAACTTCATGATTAAATTGAGTCAGATTAAATAAGAGCAAATATTTAGGAAGCTTCTTAGGGCGCAAAAAGCCAAAAATATTGTAATCATTACTCTTTACCTGATTGTCGCCCCGCGTCAAGAAAGCGAGCTGTTTATCAGAGCGAATACTATTGAAATTGAATCCAATATTAAAATGAACAGTGTCATTTAAAGCGAACGTTACGTTCGTCCGAGCCCTACCACCACCACCGAAAGATGCCGAAACATCGGTATAAGGAGATCTTGTGTCGTAATATTTAATTTCCTCTGGGTAGGTATAAAACTGGTTATAAGCATTGTATCCAGAAGTTCTTCCTATTGTTTTTGAAGGCTCAAAAAACAACGATCTATACGCCGTACCCATGTTCCCTAAATTTTGAATTAGGTGGCCACTCTGCGAAAGATCAGTAAAGTGATGGAGATTATTGGGTATAGTATCTGGGTTGCTAAATACTATGTTGTTGAATTTGAAATTCTCCTCATAGGTAAACCTCGTAGTCTTGGCACTATAATTACCTTTTTTCACCTGGGCGTCTTCCCTAGCTTTACTCCTAGCCGATAATAATGAATCGCTTTCTGAATTTCTTAAACCACTTTGGGCTATGGCCGAAGCAGAAAAGCAACAAGAGAAAATGAATAAGAATAAAAAATTGCGCACGCTCAAAATTACAAATCTAGTTTACCTTTTCTACCACCTTCATTAACTGTTCTTGAAATTCTTCTTTTCGATCAATTTCAAAAGCAATTGGAAGGTAATACAGATCAATGCTGCTGAAAACGGGATGGTCCTTAAAAGGCAAAAGTCGTACCATATCTTTCTCCGTCGTCACTAAACTTCGAACATCTTTTTCTTTCATTTTTTTTCCTATATCAGAAAGATCGTTCGCTCTAAAACGGTAATGATCAGGATATTCTAAATGCTCTTTTATATGATGGTTTGCGGACAGGTAATCAGCAATTATTCCCGCCTTAGCCACTCCAGTCAATAGGCCGATTTCTTTTTCTGCTTTAGCGGCGTTAAAAACAGGACGAATCGGCAAATACTTTATGCTTGAGAAGTAAATTGGTGATGTACTGTTATAAATTCTCACGCTGTTTTTGATATTGTCCTTATCAATATCCTCCAAATGCATTGGGCATTTCGTTATTATGATGGCATCGGCACGCGAAGCCCCCTTTCTTGGCTCTCTTAAGTTTCCTGTAGGCAATACAAAATCTTTATAGAACGGTTCGTTGAAATCCGAGAGCATTATATTAAAATCTCTTCCCATCTGCCGATGTTGGTAAGCATCGTCCAGCAGAAAAAGGTTCAAGCTATCATCATCCAAGAGTAAAGAGGGAATCGCTAGAATTCTTTCCTCACAAACGGAAACAACCATTTCATCGCCAAATTTCTTATAAAATTGATAAGGCTCATCTCCTATAGTAGCTGCATCATCCTCAGCACTGGCTCTTTTAAACCCTTTTGTTTTTCTACCATAGCCACGACTTATGGTGGCGAGTTGATAATCATCTTTGAACAACCTGATCAAATATTCGATCATTGGCGTTTTCCCGGTACCTCCTACCGATAAGTTTCCAACAGAAATAACGGGACGATCAAATTTGGTTTGCCTTCTTTGGCCAGAATCAAATTGATTGTTTCTGAGGTTCATTATCCAGCCATAAATTATTGAGAATGGAAAGAGTATGGTTCGAATGAACTTCATTAAATTCGGCTAACTATATTTAGTCTTTTAAAAGCTGCAAATAACGTCAAATATGACAAAAATCAAGGATATCATTGCCGTTCTGGAAAATATTGCTCCTCGGGGTTACCAAGAAAGTTATGACAATGCAGGCCTGATCACAGGAACATATGAAACTAAAGTTTCTGGTGTGTTAATTACCTTGGACTGTATTGAATCGATTGTAGAAGAAGCCATAGAAAGAGGCTGCAACTTAATAGTCGCCCATCATCCCATTGTATTTAAAGGTTTAAAGCAACTTAATGGTAAAAACTATGTAGAACGAACTATTATAAAGGCCATTAAACATGACATAGCCATTTATGCCATTCACACAAACCTAGACAACGTATTTAATGGAGTAAATGCGAAAATCGCTGAGCTGATCGGTTTAAAAAACACTAAGATTTTATCTCCTAAAAGAGACACGCTTCTCAAACTGGAAGTAATGGTGCCGACTAATAGCACTGATACACTGCTGACGGCACTTCATGCCGCTGGAGCCGGCAACATTGGCTTATATAGCGATTGTAGTTTTAGAGTAGCAGGTACAGGAAGTTTCAAACCGCTAGAAGGCACTAACCCAACCATCGGCACAACAAACCAACATGAGTTAGTAGAAGAAGACAAGATTGAACTGATTTTTCCGAGTGTTCTTGAAGGAAAGATTATATCTACTTTAAAAAAAGCTCATCCTTATGAAGAAGTAGCTTATTATGTTCAATCCCTTAAAAATGTGAATACCGAAATTGGGTCTGGTATGATTGGAGAATTACCAAGCCAGTTAACGCAGCAAGAATTCTTGTCTCATTTAAAGGCGAACATGAACTTAAATACCATACGTTATACGGAAAACCAATCAAATTCTATTCGAACAGTGGCTGTTTGTGGGGGTGCCGGAAGCTTTCTTTTGGGCAATGCAAAAGCCCAAGGTGCTGATGCATTTGTGACCGCGGATTTCAAGTATCACGAATTCTTCGATTCAGAGGGTAAAATCATGATTGCAGACATTGGACATTACGAAAGTGAAGTCTTTACAAAAGAGCTGATTGATGGGTTTATCAGAGAAAAATTTGCTAATATTGCAACCTATTTGTCAGAGGTGGATACGAATCCAGTAAAATACTTCTAAAAAATATTGTCAATGGAAAAAACAGTCGCACAGAAATTAGGCGCTTTGAAGCACCTACAATCAATTGATTCTCAGCTAGATGAAATTAAAAAAGTAAGAGGTGCATTACCTGATGAGGTTGCAGATCTTGAAGATGAAATCGCTGGTTATCAAACGAGAGTAGAAAAATTCAATACGGAGCTTGCAGAGTTGGAGGGAAATATTTCTGATCATAAGACTCAAATAAAAAACTCTGAAGGACTAATTAAAAAATACGAGGAGCAGCAAATGAACGTTCGTAACAATCGTGAATACGATGCGATTACGAAAGAAATGGAACTGCAGAACCTTGAAATTCAGATTTCTGAAAAAAGAATAAAAGAAGCCTTCGCTAAAATTGAAATCAAAAAAGGCGAAATCGAAAAAACTCAAGAGGAGCTTTCTGAAAGAGAAAAAGATTTAGATACTAAAAAGTCTGAATTAGAAGTTCTTACTAAAGAGAGTGAAGCTGACGAAAAGAAGCTTTTAAATCAGAGAGATAAGGCCACAAAGGATATTGAGGATAGATTGCTGATCTCTTATAACAAATTAAGAGACAATGCAAGAAACGGTTTAGCCGTAGTACCCGTAAGTCGTGGTGCATGTGGCGGATGCTTTAATGTTGTGCCTCCACAAAGACAGGCTGACATTAGAGACAGTAAGAAAATTACCGTTTGTGAGCACTGTGGAAGAATCCTTGCAGAAGTTACAGACGAAATTGTTGCTGAAGAAAAACCAAAAAGAAGCAGAAGAAAAAAAGTTGAAAGCTAAGCGCAACTCTTCTTTTAGAAAATACAGATGGATAGGCTTTATAGTCTATCCATTTTTTATGCTCTTACCTTTTTTGACAGCCAACGGACAAGAGGCGCAACATGCTAGGCTCAAAACTCTTCTAGCATTTAACTTTACAGCACAACACAATGCTGTTCCTACTACCCCACTCGACTTATATTATGAAAACCTGAATGATATTCTTCAGGTTATCCTTTTAGAGAATGATGATCTTTTCGAAAGGCTAGAGAAGAACAAAAGCGATCGACTTGACAAACTTGATGCTTTTAAAAACATGAATGACCCTTGGTATGGGTTTGTAAAAGCTGAAATCAAACTCCAATGGGCATTTGTAAACTTTAAATTCGGTAATGACTGGGATACATTTTGGGGCCTGAGAAGTGCATCCAAAACAATTAACAAACAACAAAAAGCATTTCCTGACTTTCAGCCTAACAACAGAACTCTTGGTGCACTCAACGTTATCTTTGGAAATGTCCCAAGCCAAAACCAATGGCTAATGAAGCTTTTTGGACTTAAGGGTGATGTTTTTGAAGGAATATCTCAACTCGAAAAGATCGATAACCGCTATGCTGATCTTCTTCTAGAATCAGAACTAATTAAAGCTATGATTCAATCCTTTCTTCTCGAAGATTACAATAAAGCGTCAGGTCATATAGATCAAATTCTTTCCCGAGGGAAAAGCCCTCTCGTTAATTATGTATCAGCGCTGGTCAAGTCAAAAATTCATAACTCTTTAGACGCAAGGCAATTACTTGAAAACAGTGCCATTAAATTCCCTTTTCACGATTACCTAATTGCTGAAACACATTTCCAAGGCCAGGAATACGACAAGGCTATTACGGGTTACCAAAAGTTTTTGGATGCTTTCCAGGGCAATAGTTATGTCAAGGATGCATACTTGAAAATCGGTATGTCTCATGGCTTATCGGGCGACTTAGAATTGTATCAAAAGTATTTGAACCTTGCTAAAGAAAACGGAAACGAACAATCGGAAATAGATAAAAATGCTGCAAAGCTTATTAAAGACCTCCCCAACCAAAGACCACTTTCACTCAAAATAAGGTACGCCATTGATGGAGGTTTTTATCAACGCGCGTCCGTGCTGATCGAAGAATTAGAGGCAGAAAACATTAGTGACTATGAAAAACTAGAGTTGACTTATCGCAAGGCCAGAATCAACCACCTTACTGGCAATTATGAGGCTGCGCTGACACATTACAGAACTGTTATTGCCAATGCAGAATTTATTTCTGAAACATATTACGGACCCAATTCATTTCTACAAGCGGGTTACTTGATGAGGCAAAAGGGAGATAAAGCATCGGCGTTGATGTATTTTCAAGAGGTGCTAAATCTAAAGCGGCACCCATATAAGGCAAGTCTCGACGCAAAAGCGAAAATTGCTATTGAGCGCTTAAACCACTAAGGTGTGCTGTGTCATTGTAGCTTTCAATGGTAAACATACTTCCGGTATAATTTAACCTATACAAACACAAGTTCGAATGCTCGAACATATCCATGCACTTTAAGGGGTAGTTTAGCATCACGGCCAGCATAATTCTCATGGCCCTTCCATGCATACAGATTAATATACATTCTTCATTTGTTTGATTCAGTATATGATGCAACCCATGTCTTAAACGTTCTGCCACCTCAATAGGACTTTCTCCTCCATCAATACCAAAATCCACTTTTCCCTCTCGCCAAGATTGTAGCATTAATTTGTAATAAGATTCACCCTCAGCATCAACCACAACACCTTCTCGATCTCCCCAACTTATTTCATTGAGTTCAGGTAAACTTTCATGAGGCAGTGGCTTTTCAATAAATGCCTTTACTGACTGATGAGTACGTTTTAAGGCAGATGTATATACTCTATCAAAAGGGATGTCTTTATATGCATTAAAAAATGCATTAGCCTGATTATTCCCAAGATCGTTTAAATCCGAGTCTATACCACTTCCCTGAACAATCCCCTTTTTATTAAAGTCGGTTTGTCCATGGCGTGTTAAGTATATTTTTTTGATCATCAATTTGTCCTATTTTTGCCCTGCTCTGCCGCAAAACTATAAATAATTACGACTCATATGTTCCAACAAGGTGTAACACTTGAAATGATAAATACCATGAGTAAGAATACTATGGTAGAACACCTTGACATTGAGGTTATTGAGATTGGTGAAGACTTTTTAAAAGCTAAAATGCCTGTTGATCACCGGACAACGCAACCCATGGGACTTTTACACGGTGGAGCATCAGTTGTTTTGGCTGAAACACTAGGGAGTATTGCCGGTACATTAACGGTAAACAATAAAGAACAACATTGCGTTGGATTAGAGATAAATGCCAATCACATTAAAAGTGCAAAATCTGGCTTTGTATATGGTAAAACTACACCTATACATATTGGTAAAAGGACTCAAATTTGGGAGATAACCATCACAAATGAACTAGAAGAATTAGTCTGTGTAAGCAGGCTCACCCTAGCAGTGATCGATAAAAAATGAATATTAATAGCAAGTCAAAAGTCTTAACTAAAAACTTGAGCGCTTATCCTAAAGACAGCATTTTAACAGCTGCTTTACAAGCTAGCTTTGACCTAAACTTGCCAATAGCTTTCTGGAGAATCCCTAATACAACTGAGTTAAACCTTACGGTAAGTTTCAAGCCAACAACAAGCATAAAAAAAGTAGACATAGAAGATTTGAGTGAAGGTTTTGTATTTGCACCCTTTGACATTGACAATAAAAAAACACAGTTCATTGAGGCCAATTTTAGCCTTTCATTTGACTTTGAAGAAGTCATAGAAACTCGAAAAACAGTTGATGAACCTTCTTCAGAAGTAGAAGTAAACTTCAGAAATACATTTACGTCCTATTTAGACCAAGGCGTAACAATACCAAACTATCACTTTAAGCCAGATAGGCTCAGTAGTTCAAACAGTGATTTTGAATCGCTCGTTCAAAAATGTATTGAAGAAATTGAACGAGGTTCATTCGACAAAATAGTGCCAGCGCGTACTAAACGTATTGATTTGGAAGGTAGCTTCAGTCCAGTTCAGCTCCTTTTAAACCTAATCGAGTCATATCCTAGTGCATTTGTCTCTCTTGTTTCCATTCCAACCATGGGTACTTGGATAGGTGCTACTCCTGAAGTGCTCATTGAAAAATCAGGTGACTCTTTCAAAACTGTGGCTTTGGCCGGCACTCAACGCGCAGATGAAGCGAAGCGAATGAGCGATACCGCTTGGACGCAAAAAGAAATTGAAGAACAAGCGATGGTCAGCAGGTACATTATCAACTGCTTTAAGAAAATAAGGCTACGAGAATACCTTGAATTAGGTCCAAAAACGATTAAGGCGGGTAACTTACTTCACCTTAAAACCACATATGAGGTTGATACAAAGGCTACTAATTTTCCTGAGCTTGCCACTATCATGTTAGAGCTTCTTCACCCTACTTCTGCCGTAGCAGGTATGCCCAAAGTAAATGTTCTTCCGTTTTTGAAGGAACATGAAGGTTTTGACCGAGATTTCTTTAGCGGGTTTCTAGGCCCAATTAATGTAGAGAAAAAAACACACTTATTCGTAAACTTAAGGTGTATGCAATTGCTTGAAAGAGCAGCTATACTATATGCCGGAGCAGGTGTTACATCCGATTCGGATCCACATAAAGAATTAGTAGAAACGGAGATTAAATTCAACACGCTTTTGAACGTACTCAATTACAACAAGTGATATTACCACACATTAACAATATCGCTGCAATTTGTGCTAAACACGGAATAAATACCGCCGTTATCTCTCCTGGGTCACGTTCAGCACCTATTACTCTTGCATTCAATGCCCATCCTGAAATTGATATTAAAGTAATTTCAGATGAGCGATCCGCGGCATTTATTGCATTGGGCATGGCGCAGCAACAAGGAAAACCAGTTGTCTTAATTTGCACTTCTGGCTCTGCTGTTTATAACTACGCACCAGCCGTGGCAGAGGCTTTTTATCAGGAAATACCTCTCTTAATACTTTCCGCTGATAGACCTCCAGAATGGATGAATCAATACGATGGACAAACAATTCAGCAAAACGGAATTTTCGGTAAACATGTTAAACACAGTTTTCAATTCCCTGTAGAAGGAGCTCATAAAGATGATTTATGGTTTGCCAATAGAATCACCAATGAGGCAATTATATCATGCAGATCATTCCCTAAAGGACCCGTACATATCAATATTCCATTACGAGAACCCTTCTATCCTTCTGCAGAAGAAAAAATATCCTTTGATGAAAATGTAAGAATTATCGACTCCCCTTCCTCTGAACCTAAACTTTCGGATGAGGCATGGAATGACCTTGCTGGCATTTGGGCTTCGAGCAATAAACATTTAGTTGTAATCGGTCAGTTAGAACCTGATTTAAAGCTTCAAGAGACATTGCAAAGTTTTGCAAAAAATCATAATGTCGTTGTAGTAAATGATATCATCGGAAATCAACACTTGATTAAAGGCAGCGTTCAACACCAAGATGCATTTTTACAAGCTGGCCATTTTGAAAACCTGAAAGAATTAAGACCCGATTTACTAATCACTATTGGTAAATCTCTGATTTCTAAAAACTTAAAACTATTTCTGAGAGAGCACCCGCCCAAAAACCATTGGCATATTCATCAGTCAACACAGGTAAACGATACGCTTCAGCATGTAACGAAGTCAATCAATGTTGATCCTTCCTACTTTTTTGGTGAGTTGAATCATCTCATTTCAAAACCGTCAAACTCGGCGTTCAATAAGCAGTGGCTAGATAAAGAAGAACTCGCTATAAATGTCTCTAGGAAATTCTTAGACACCTGTTCTTTCGGCGAATTAAAGGCAATAGATACTTGTTTAAATGTCTTACCTGACCAAAGTCTATTGCACTTAGCCAACAGCATGACCGTACGTTATGCAAATATCTTAGGCACTCAAAAGGCTATTGAAGTATTCGCTAATCGAGGCACAAGCGGTATTGATGGGAGTAATAGCACAGCTGTAGGAGCGGCATTGGCACAGGATAAAATGGTGACATTGTTCACCGGCGATATGGCTTTCTTTTATGACCGAAATGCATTCTGGCACAATGAAAATTTAAGCAACTTAAGGATTGTCGTTTTAAACAATCAAGGTGGTGGTATTTTTAGAATGATCAACGGTCCTCGAAGTCAAGCAGACTATGAAAAGCTCTTCCATACCGAGCAATCTTTAAATGCTGAGCTTACAGCTGAGGAATTTGGCTTTGAGTATTTAAGTAGCGATAATAAAACGGGTTTAGATACTCATTTAGAATCGTTTTTCGAACATGCTGAACGACCAAAAATCCTGGAAGTCTTTTCCGATTCACAACAGAACACAGAAATATACGAGGCCTTTAAAAACCTCTTTTTAGTCTAGTTTTCCTTCTTTGGCCGGTAATCAATCGGAAGCATTTCTGCCACTTTTTCGAAACCCCAATATCCTGCAGAATAATAGGCCGTCGGATTGTAGATATATCCATTTGGTTCAAATTCAATCGATCTGTTATCGTCTAGCATTGATATCCAAGATTGCTGAGGTTTGTTTTTCTCTACTTTTCCCACTGAAAGTCGACCAGGTGTTCTGTTAGTTCTTTTTTGATAAAGCTCTGATTCATATTCCTTTTGAAAAGTGATATAAAGAATGTTTTCGAATGGTAGTTGTTTCGAAATATTCGATTTACCGCCTTTTAAACTATCAAACAACTGAGCTTCTCGAGGATCTAAAACTCGACCAACTCCTTCAATATCCTGTGCTTTTTGAACAAGGAAACCCTCATCCTGAAGTTTATTTTCATACAATGAAGTAAAGAAATGAACCGGAGAGCCTTCATAAGCAAGTTTCCTGTTATTCTCCCAAGTCCGTTGTTTTCTCTTATTCCTCGACTTCATTTCTTTAAAGATGGTGTAGCCAAAATAAGTACTGAGGTTACTATTATAATCCACTATAAAGCTTTCTAGGTAATAGGTAATCTCATAGCCTAACGCGTTATTTTCAACAATGATAGGTTCTTGGGCATAGGCTTCAAGCGTCCGTGTTTCAATGTCATCTATAAAATCTACTACTTCTTCATTCAGTATTTTACTTTGCCGTGCGTTATCTGATTCACCTAAAAAGATTCGTCTAAACTCGATCATGTTACTTTCCCAGTTTCGATCTTTTTTAGCTGAAACCACAACACTTCCTAAATCTTTCGTGTCTGGGGAAATTAGAATATCAAATTCCGCTAACTCTGATTCACCTAATGTCACTTGAGCCACATAAGTTTTGTAACCAACAAACTTTACAATCAGGTCATATGTACCTGCGCTTTTAACGACTAATTCATATGTGCCGTCATCTTTAGAAGTTGTCCCATAAGTTGTTTCGGCAAAGAAAACGGTAGCAAAAGGCAGAGATTCGCCTGAAGTAGCATCCTTTACTATGCCTTTCAGAGTAAAAGCACTTTGAGCAAAACTCTGAGTGCAATAAAGAAGCGCCAGAAGCAAGTAGAATGATTTAGACCTCATAGAACAAAATTATTTAAGCGCTGAAGTTACAATGATATGACTGATTAAACTGATTTCTAAACATTAGGTTGACCATATAGAAATGATTTTTATCATAATGCTAAAGGATAAAGTTTCATTTCTTCTCTGGTTCAAAATCAATCGGCACCATATCGGCAACTTTTTCGAAGGCCCAGTACCCATAAGAATAAAAAGAGATTGGGTTTCTCACAAAACCATTCTCTTCAAAATCAATAGATGAATAACCTTCAACTAAGAGAATCCAAGACTCTTGATTCCTACTCCTTTCTGATGATATCGTTAAACCTGTAGCGGGTTTGGAAGCAACTGCGGATCTGTATCGTGTTGATTCTCTTTCATTCATGTAAGAAATCTTCATATAGTTATCGAACGTCAGTTGTTTAAACTTCTCGATAGGATCTAAGCGAAGCATTTCATTCATGATCGTTTTTTGACTTGCAGTTCTAGTTTGCTCTCCAGACAAATCACTATTCAATTCTATAACAAACCCTTCTTCTTTAAGCCTGTTCTTGTATAATGCTTTAAAAAAGTGATTGGAAGAACCATTGTAAGCCATGGCCCTATTACTTTCATACATCTTCTTTTTACGATTATTCTTAGGCTCCATGGGCTCAAAACTTGTATACCCATAATAACCACTGACGTCAGTCATATAATCTATAATAAACTGCTCTAAATAGTATTTCACAGTGTAACCCAGTTCTTTATTTTCTATAATCAGAGGTTCATAAGCGTAAGCAGAAAGCTGCTGTTTTTCCTCGTTGAAGGTAAAATCTAAAACTTCTTTGTTGACGATTTTTGCATTCAAGGCATTGACACTAGTCCCAAGGAATACCTTTTCAAATTCATTAAAGTAACGCTTCCACTGAGCACTCTTCCTTGCTACTACTACTACGCTCCCAAGGTCTTTCGATCCTGGAGTAATTTCGATATTCAATCGAGATACTTCAGCTGCGCCGAGGGTCACTTGCGCAGCATAGGTTTCATATCCTATGAATTTCACAATCAAATCATAGGTTCCTTTACTATCCACTCGAAGTTGGTAACCTCCTTTTTCATTAGTGGTTGTTCCTATTGTTGTTCCAGCAAAAAACACTGTAGCAAAAGGCATGGGCTCTTTTGTTACTGCATCGCTAATTACTCCTCTTATGGTATACTGACTAAAAACCGGAGTTGAAATTAGATAAAGAGTAAATAGAATTGATAGCTTAATTCTCATAACAAATCGTTAAACTTAAATCTTGGAAAGTACTATTCAAATAGACAACCACTTATACTCTACAACAGAGTTTGTGGAACAATGTTACAGCGAAGAATACCACTGGATAAAACCAGCCCAATCCTTTGTAAAAGACTGGATGAGTGGTACTTCAATATTTACAATACAAACTTCGGGTTCTACAGGAATACCTAAAAAAATAGAGATTAAAAGAGCACAAATGATCGCCAGTGCTCAAGCCACAATTCATACCTTAAGGCTACCAGATGGCTTAAATGCCTTGCTTTGCATTAACACAGACTATATTGGAGGTAAAATGATGCTCTTAAGAGCGCTCTTGGGCAATTGGCATATTGAGCTTATAGAACCATCCATGGATCCCTCGAAATTAGCCATTAGTTCTAACTATGAATTTGCCGCCTTTGTGCCTTTGCAAGTGCTAGCCATGACTAAACACCGAGAAGGACGAGAATTCCTGAATGGTATCGACCAAGCTATCATTGGCGGTGCCGCTATTTCAGAACAATTACAAACCGAAATCGAGCAGTTAACCTGTTTATGCTATAATACCTATGGCATGACTGAGACCGTTTCTCACATCGCATTAAAAACACTAAATGGCAATGCTAAATCCGAATGGTTTAAAGTGCTGGAAGGCAACAAAATCGATCTCGATGAAAGATCATGTCTTAAGATAAAAGGAGCCGTTACGGACAATGAATGGGTAATTACCAATGATATTGTTGAACTAGAAAATAATACCTTCAAATGGATTAGTCGTGCTGACCTAGTAGCCAATACGGGTGGCATTAAAGTCTTTATAGAACAAGTCGAATCGACTATAAAATCACTTCTTCCAACTGAATACAAAGGCAATATTCTGATATGGAAAGCACCTGATGAAGCTTTAGGAGAGAAGCTAGTTGGCGTATGTACTGATGAGAAAATCATTGAATATATTTCAACAAACAGGCCTGAAATTGAAGCTCAACTTAATAAATACACCTTTCCTAAAGAATGGCTAGCCACTGCCAACTTTCATTATACCGAAAGTGGTAAACTAGATCGCCAAAAAACTTACGAAAACATTCCATAAGCCCCATAACATTGTTTGCTATAAGACAATGTCTTTCAATTGCCTAGGGATAAATTCAAGGTTTGGTAAAAGATGATTATCTTAAATCAGGTTTAATTTTCATGAGGCGGCTAACAATCTTTCTTCTTACTCTTCTTCTATTGCCACTCCTAGGTTTTGGACAGGAATTATATAGAGATGGTTTTATACTAAAAAGTCCCTTCGATACACTTCATGGAAAAATCAAATACTATAGCTACAAAGAAGCATCTCTTTCCTGTGTATTCAAAAGTGACAATACAGGTATAGAACAATCGTTTACCCCAAATGATATTTTTGGCTATGGCATTGAAGATAATATTCTATTTGTAGCCAAAGATGTTTCTCCTGCAAATAAACTCTTTTTAGAAGTAGTATATCAAGGCACAGTATCGCTCTACGCCTATCGAGATAACTATCGTAAAAACTTCTTCTTCTTAGAAAATACCGACACTGGTGATTTCGAAGCACTTACTCAAAAGACTATCGGTACAAAAAGAAAAAGGAGCATTATAAAAACATATCGCGATGTGTTGAAAATTATGCTTGACAAAAGTGAATTGATTCAAGACAAAATTGATAATTCTGCCCTTACGCATAAGTCTTTAACCAATCTGCTGGTTGACTATGACCAGCGATATGCCCGATTCCAAGGCAAAGAGTTCAATGGCACAAAATCTCAATGGCCTCCACAAACGGGCTTTTATTTAATTCAAGGTAGTGCCCAACAGAAACTAGGAAACTTCGGCGGTACAGGCTCATCATACCATATCGGCTTGGGAGTAAAATTTCAGAAAGAGATTTCACGTGCTACCAAACGTCTGTATTTCGATCTGGATCTCACTTTGTCTCATGAATCATTCGATCAGACTTTTACGAAAATCGAAACAGTCACCGATCAAAGCATATTAACAAATGGAATGAATTTCTTGATTTCATCTACTAATACAGATATAAGGGGGCAGGTTGAGAGTATTACTACGCTTGATCTCGAACGGGTTAATTTGGGCATGCCAATGAACATCAAATACATTTTCCCAAGTACCAAATGGCTCATTACCCTAAACGGAGGATTCAATCCACAATATACTGTCGCTAAAAATGGCGAAGTTCAGGGCATTTTGTCACAAAACGAAACAATTCTTCTAGACATTGTTAGCCCTGAGGATACTGAACGCTTTCGGTTTGGTTTGAATTTTGGATTTGGTGTGATGCTCAAAAATAAAAGAACCTACTTCCTCGATTTTCAGCACTCTCCCACTTGGCTAAATCAAGGCATACTTAAATACAAGTACAGTTTTATCCGTTTAGGAATAATTCTCAATAATAAAGACTAAACTAGTTTTTAAGCTTAATCACTTCTTTCTGAAGCTCCAGCACAATGTCTTTCAGTTTATCAAAGCTCATGTCAGCATCTTCCACGAATTCAGGAATATCCATACTGATATAAGCCCTTACCTCCCAAATTTCAATCACATCTGAAGTTTCAATTTTATAAGGTGAATAAGCCTTATTATCAGAGACTAGGAAAAGTTGCCCATGTTCTTGAGAATAGTCGAACACACGTTTATAAACTACACCTTCTTCCTTTGAGAGAATAATGTAGCACCTCCCATTCTTGATATCTGAAATACTTTCTAAATACTGACCAATCACGACAGTTCCCGGTTTAATAGGCAACATGGAATCGCCCGTAATCTCAAATGCTCTGTAAGTGGCATTTCGCGGTAGATTGGGCAATTGAAACTTAGGCATTTCCTCCAAATATTGAGGGTCAGCATAACCATTCAAGTAGCCGGCAGATGCTTTCTGAGGTATTAAATCAATGAATTCATTATCTTTATGATCCACTGTAATGGAAAGTACTTTCAAATTGTCTTTAGGAGATTGCCCTAACTGCTCGATAGCAGTCAAATCCATTCCCGTCAAGTCTTTTGTTAGCAATTGATCTACCGATACCCTAAAAACCTTTGACATATTTAATAAGTTATTAAGTCTAGGATCGGCTCTTCCCTCTTCGTAGGCGCCTACCAATGACCTTTTAATGGAGATTTTGTCAGCAAAATCCCCTTGGGTCCATTGATGAAGCTTACGTAAGTACTTAATATTGCCTGAAATAGTGCTCATGGAAGTGTAGTTTCCTTAAAGATACTATTTATCACTAATATTTTTAGTTGATTGATAATATTTTTAGTTAATCAGTAAATGTTTTTGGCATGTAATTGGCTAGAAAAAAGGTATAAATATTTCAACCATGAGAACAACACTTTTACTAATCGGTCTCTTAGTATCCCCTTTACTTCTCGCACAAAACAACTCTACTATTGGATTTAGTATGCACGGCTTTCTCCCAACAGGAGAGCTAAAGCAAGACGCTTCTGAAATTTGGGGTGGTGGTTTTGGAACGGAAGTAGCATTTCAAATCAAAGAATCCCCAATTTATTTAGGAGGCACATTCAGTTTTACACGGTATGGCTCTAAAGTCAGGAAAGGCTATCACAATATAGACTTTCAAGATGTTCGCTACCGGTACCACAATGAAATGATGCAATTAGCTCCACTCATTAGGTTTAAGCCTGAAACATATACTAGATTTATGCCTTATGCCGATTTCACCTTTGGCACTAACTTAATATACACTCGCGCTAGGGTTTTTGATCGGGAAATAGACGAAGTCGTAGATAACTTCTTTGAAATTGAAGACTTTGTACTATCCTACGGTCTAGGTGCTGGCTTAGAATATCTAATAAATGAATCCATTAGCTTAAACTTATTCGTAAGACGGAATTTTAGCTCTAGAGGCGAATACCTCACCCCAGATACTATTCAGTATGATGAAGAAATAGAAGGCTATCAACTCGATATACAACAATCTCGATTTAGCTCACTAGTCTTCGGTATTGGCCTAAATATCATTCTTCGAGAATTCTAGGTGTTTATTTGAGCCATTCATAACACCATTCTCGCGTTCTTAGAATTTGAATTCGCACATTGACTTTCTTGGTATACTTTGAGAGTTAATCAATCAAAATCTAGAATCTAATGAATAGCCTAAAATTTCAAGATTCCTATTTAAGAAGAATCTCACTGATTTGTTTTTCATTTCTATTAAGTGTGCCGCTTATGTTCGGACAAAAAGTAGATATGGAATTGTTCAAAAACATGAAAGCACGAAGCATAGGACCGGCTGCTATGAGTGGTCGTATCACTGCTATCGATGTTGTAGAAAGCAACCCTGATATCATTCTAGCAGGTGCTGCCTCAGGAGGCCTATGGCGTTCTACGGGTGGTGGACTTGACTGGGAGCCATTGTTCGACGACCAAGCAGTTCTTGGCATAGGTGCAATCGACATTCACCAACCAAACCCAGATATTATTTGGGTAGGAACTGGAGAAGGTAACCCTAGAAACTCAGTAAGCAGTGGCTACGGAGTTTATAAATCAATCGATGGTGGTGACACTTGGGAATTGATGGGTCTTGAAAAAACGAGAAATATTCACAGAATTATAATTCATCCAGACGACCCGAATACCGTCTACGTTGGTGCCATTGGATCACCATGGGGGGAGCACGAAGAAAGAGGTGTTTTCAGAACAAAAGATGGCGGTAAAACTTGGGATAAAATCCTTTACACGAATAATTTAACTGGTGTTGCTGACATGGTCGCTGACCCTACAAACCCAGATAAGATGTTTGTAGCGATGTGGGAGCATAAGCGTTTCCCATGGTCATTTAAATCTGGTGGTAAAGGTTCTGGTCTTTACATGACATTGGATGGTGGCGACACTTGGAAAAATCTTCAAGGAGAAGGCGGACTGCCTAAAGGAGACTACGGTAGAATTGGTCTCGCTATTTCAGAAAGCCGACCTGACTATGTTTATGCAATGGTCGAAAGTAAGAAAAACGGTCTCTATAGATCAACTGATGGAGGTAAAACTTGGCAACTAAGAGCTGCGGCTTCAAAAGTGCCTAACATGGGCAACCGCCCGTTCTACTACTCTTCTATTTATGTAGATACTAAAAATGAAAACAGAGTATATAGCTTATACTCAATGGTTTCAAGATCTGAAGATGGTGGTAAGTCATTTGAAGTAATTATTCCTTACTCTGGCGTTCACCCAGATCACCATGCTTGGTGGATTCACCCTGATGATCCTTCTTTTATGGTAGATGGTAACGATGGTGGATTAAACATTACTCGCGACATGGGTGATACTTGGAGATTTACTGAAAAATTACCTGTAGGTCAGTTCTACCATATTAATGTTGATAATGACATGCCTTACAACGTGTATGGTGGTATGCAAGACAACGGTTCTTGGGTAGGTCCAGCGTACGTTTTCAACTTTGCAGGAATTAGAAACCACGATTGGCAAGAATTAAGCTTTGGAGATGGTTTTGACGTTGCTCCTATTCCAAGTGACTCTCGATATGGATATACCATGTCTCAGCAAGGAAATGTTCAACGCTACGATAGAGTTTCTGGATATGGTAAAACTGTAAAACCTACTTCTCCAGACACTTCAATCACGTTAAGATTTAACTGGAATGCACCAGTCGCTGTTGATCCACACAACCCAAATGGCGTTTATTACGGATCTCAGCACTTACATTACAGCTCAAACAGAGGTGATGATTGGGAAGTACTTTCTCCAGATTTATCGACCAATGATCCTGAAAAGCAAAAGCAAAATGCTAGTGGTGGATTAACCATTGATGCGACAGGTGCTGAAAACCACACTACAACTTTAGCAATCGCGCCTAGCCCGGTAGACAGAAACGTAATTTGGGTTGGTACTGATGATGGAAATGTTCAAGTAACTCAAGATAGAGGGGCCAACTGGACAAATACTGCTGCTAACCTTCCAGGACTTCCTGCAGGTAGCTGGATTCCTCAGATTCAAGCATCTAAGTATAATGCTGGTGAAGCTTTTGTAATTGCGAATGATTATAGAAGAAACAACTGGGAGGCTTATGCTTACCATACAATGGACTACGGTCAGACTTGGACAAGAATAGTTGATGACAACGATGTTTTCGGGTATACCTTATCTATTCTTCAAGATCCTATCGAGCCGAACTTGATTTTCTTAGGAACAGAAAACGGACTTTATGTAAGTTTCGATAAAGCACAGAACTGGAATAAGTGGGATCATGGATACCCTTCTGCTTCTACTATGGACTTAGCGCTTCAAGAAAGAGAGCATGATTTAGCGATCGGTACTTTTGGTAGAGCTTTCTACATCTTGGATGATATTCGTCCACTAAGAGAATTTGCTAAAAGAGGTGTTGAAAATGCAATGAAAGAAGATATTGTTGTTTTCGATATAGCTGATGCCTACCAAATGACTTACAGACAGCCTGCGGGTATGAGATTTCCTGCAAGTGGTGGGCCTTTCGAAGGAGAAAACAAATACATGACTTCTGCTACTATTAAGTACTATGTAAGAAGTAACAAACCAGCTGAAGCTAAGCCTGAAGAGAAAAAGAGCAAGCGTAAGCGCGGTAAGCAAGAGGAAACTAAGGAAGAAGCTCCTAAGAAACTGCCTACAAGTATTAAAATGACAGTATTAAGCATGTCAGGCGATACAATTAGAACAGGTTCTGGCAAAGTGAAAAAAGGAGAAATGAATACCTTGACTTGGGACTTAAGAAGAAGAAACCCATACCCTATTCAGCGTGGAAACAACGTTCAAGTAAGGTTTGGTCCTAATGGACCAGTAGCTGGCGGCGGCGGAAGAAGCAGAGAACAGGCTGCTGGATCTGTTGTACCTGGTCAATACAAAATCCACATTGACTATAACGATGAGAAGATCGAGAAGATGGTTAAAGTACACTTCGACCCTCGTATTGATGTTAACATTTCGGACTTAAGAGCTAAGCAGACTTTTGAAGATGAAGTATTAAAAATGTCTCAAACTTGGGCTTCTATTACAAAAAGAGTAAGAGATGCTCAAGGTGTTGTAACGAAAGTTGAGGCTCAGATGAAAAATGCAGATAAAGAAGCTGTGAAAGACTTGAAAAAGGCAATGAAGGAAATGGATGAGCATTTTAAGGAAGTAAAGAAAGTGACTATTGGCCTTCCAAGAGATCGTGCTCAAAACGCTCCTAGAGTTAATTATCCAAATGCTAACCAATGGATTGGACAAGCAAGAAGATATGCTAGTTCTCGTTTAACAGCTCCAGGGCCAAATGAAAGATCATTGTTAGAAAATGGTGAAAAAATGATGACTGAAACAATGCAAATTGTGAATGACTTCTTCACTAACGAATGGCCTAAATTCAAAGCGGCTTACGAAAAAACAGACATGAGCTATTTCAAGGATTTTGATGATCCAATTAAGAAATAGAAGAATTTCGAATAATAATAAAGGCCCCGATTCATCGGGGCTTTTTTTATGCCCCCTACTCTCTTTGCTACTTCTCTCTTTAAGCGTATTTTCGCAGTAAATCGAAAGTTATGAGCAAAGTAGCCTGGAAAACAGTAAAAGAATACGAGGACATTACCTATCAAAAATCTGGTGACGGCGTAGCCCGAATCGCGTTTAATCGCCCAGAAGTTCGTAATGCATTTAGGCCTAAAACCGTAGGCGAGTTATTCGAGGCATTTCTTGATGCTCGAGAAGATACTTCAATTGGCGTTGTGCTACTATCAGGAGAAGGACCATCTAAAAAAGATGGCGGTTGGGCTTTTTGCTCAGGCGGCGACCAAAACGCTAGAGGTCACCAAGGCTATGTAGACGATGACGGAATGCCAAGGCTTAATATCTTGGAAGTTCAAAGACTCATTCGCTTTATGCCGAAAGTAGTAATTGCTGTAGTACCTGGCTGGGCAGTTGGCGGCGGTCATAGTTTGCATACCGTATGCGACCTTACATTGGCGAGTAAAGAACACGCCATTTTCAAGCAGACGGATGCTGATGTGACTAGTTTTGATGGCGGATATGGATCGGCTTATTTGGCCAAAATGGTTGGACAAAAACGGGCTAGAGAAATCTTCTTTTTAGGTAGAAACTATTCAGCACAAGATGCTTTTGATATGGGCATGGTGAATGCCGTAATTCCTCATGAAGAACTAGAAAACACGGCCTACGACTGGGCACAGGAGATTCTTGAAAAATCACCAACATCCATCAAAATGCTCAAATTTGCCTTTAATGCTACGGATGATGGCATGGTAGGACAGCAAGTATTTGCTGGTGAAGCTACTCGTCTAGCCTACATGACTGACGAGGCAAAAGAAGGAAGGAATGCGTTCCTTGAAAAGCGCAAGCCGAACTTCAAGGATGTAAAATGGATCCCATAACTCAAAGTAATATCTCATGGTAAAAATATCCCAAGCACAGGTTTCTGACTATGCAGAAATCCATCAAATGATTTTGGACTTTGCCACCTTTCAGAAAACTCCAGAAAAGGTTTCTATCTCCTTAGATGATATGAAAATTAATGCTGATGATTTTAAAGCATTGATTATTAGAGATCAAGAAAAAGCTATTGGCTTTGCTACCTATTACTTTGGCTTTAGTTCTTGGTCTGGCAGACATCTTTTTCTCGATGACTTATATTTAGAGACTCCTTACCGAAAACAAGGCTTAGGGCAGGAAATAATGGATCAATTGGAATCTATTGCCAAAAATCATCAATGCAAATCTATGCGGTGGTTAGTATCTAAATGGAATGATTCAGCGATTGGCTTTTATAAGAAAAGAGGTGCTGTAATTGAAGATACGGAACTTACCTGCATGTTAAAGCTGAAATAATTACACTTACCTGACACTTCCTGTAAGCACACTAATATTTGGGTTTATTGGGTTACCAGACATTCTGCGCATTAATACAATTTGGCCAGTATGATATACAGCATCAGACATAGGACCATTGATTGCATTCCAGAATGGCATTTGCCCGCCATTAGCAAACTTAATGTTATACGCTTTGAAATCGGACTCCTTACTGTTCTTAAGAATACTGACTGCTTTTTCTAAATTCTTGAGCGTGCCGTTTCTCAGTTCTTTAAACGTCATTTTGGTCATATCCACATCAGTAAAAGTTTCCTTTTCAAGTGCACTCATTAAAAATCTAGAAAGCCCATACAAGTGTTCTATCGTCTGTTTTGAATTCCTTCCCTCCTTTACCGGAGCAAATTTCAAATCTTTTTCCGTGAGCCCTTCAGTGGCCCAGTAATAACGAAATCCTAGGCCTTCAATCATTCTTGCGGCTACATTTCCAGCTGTGAAATCCGTCTCTAACTCAGTTATTGAGGCAAAGGGGCTATTTTGTGCATAACTAATATTCATAATTAAAAATAAACAGAGTACGGTAGTAAGATTTCTCATATTAAAATAGTTTGGGCTGAATTTCAAGATCACAATGATCTAAAGATTATTGTTTAATTCCCAACCGCCTAACATTCATCTGTACAAAAAATAACAAATCTATTCAACAGTGCGAATAATGATTTTACCTTTCAAATGCAGAAGGAATAAAGCAAAACAAAGCAATAGACATGATCAAACTTTTTATAAGGTTAGCCATCAGTACAAGTTTTTTATCTGCAGTAGCAGATCGTTTTGGTCTTTGGCCAGTAGAAGTATCCGCTTGGGGAAATTGGGGAAATTTCATTGCATACACCCAACAACTCAATCCGATTGTGCCAAAGAGTCTAACGCCCGCATTAGGTGGACTCGTTACTGCTGCCGAAGTCATATTCGCTATATGTTTGCTTTTAGGCTTTAAGACTGAATATATTGCTAGACTAAGTGGTATTCTATTATCACTTTTTGCTTTCGCAATGATTGCATCATCTGGTATAAAAGGTGTGTTCGACTATTCTGTTTTAGCAGCTTCAGCGGCTGCATTTGCCTTAAGTACTATGAAAGAAAAATATTTAGAGTTAGATTCTGTTTTGGCCAATAAGAAATGATTCGGCCTGAACTCAAAACAAGGTATTTTGATTTTTGAATTTCATAAACCGTCGACTCCACTTTCAAATTCGATAGAATCCATCTTCTATTTTAAAGGTTTCCAACCCGATCACTCTATAGAAAGGGTTGTACCCACAGGTCATCTGTTCATAATTTTCGAACTAGATGGAATCAAGAGAAATACTTTTGACAATGACTCATTAGAAGTTAAAGACACTTTCGAGAGCGTCTGGATATCTGGAGTCCATAAAAATTACTTGTCTATTTCATCGCACAAAGACTCTGAGATGCTCGTAATTCAATTTAAACCACAAGGGGCTTTACCTTTTCTTCACACCTCTATTAATCAATTGAATGATAAAGTGGTGCCAGCACAAGAAATTCTAGGCGAACAGATCTTGAAGCTTAGAACTGAGATTCTTAATGAAGATTCACCTAAAGGAAAATTCAAGGCAGTCGACCAATGGCTGATGGATAAATATAAAGAATCTCTTTTGCCTTCAGAAAACTTACTCAGCATTGTACAAGAATTGGCTACCAATCCTTTCAATAAGCATAAATCAATTGTAAGTAAATATCCTCTGACACAGAAAAACCTCATTGATCAGTTCAAGAAACACTGTGGTTATACGCCAAAAGTGTTTCATAGAATTTGTCGATTTAATGAGATCCTCAAACAACTAGGTAATAAGGAAGAAATCAGTTGGTCGCAAATCGCTTATGAATATGACTACTCAGATCAATCACACTTTATAAGGGAGTTTAAGGAATTTTCTGGCTTTAGCCCTGAAGAATTCATTAAGAACGACTTTCATAATGAGCAGCCCAATTTTTTTCCACTCGATGGCAAAGGTTAATATTCTTCTATCAGAAAAAAGCAGACATAGCTTCTTTTGAAAACAAACTGAAACTCTATGAAAAAAGTAACATCACTATTAGTTCTTCTGGTTTTCTCTTATCAGCTATCTGCACAAAATAAAAACGAACCACGTGTTAAATCATGGGTTGATTCTAGTTACACGGATGAACTGGTCCTAATCCATGAGTTTACTGTAAACGTCCCCTTGCAAAAAGTATGGGATACTTACACGACGAAGAAAGGCTGGGAAAGTGCTTTTGTCGCTAAAGCCGATTTGGACTTTAAAGTAAACGGCACAATTAAAACGAGTTATGATCCAAACGCCACCATAGGTGATAGCTCAACCATTGTTTTACACATCATTAACTATGTACCGAAACGGCTCTTGACGCTACAGGCTGAGATTACTAAGAATTTCCCGGAATTTATGAAGTCAGATGAGAAAGACCTCTTTAATGTCATCAGCTTTGAAGAGGTTACACCTTCGATAACCAAAGTAGTTTCTTATGGAATTGGCTACAAAAACAACCCCAAATACCAGTCACTTATGCAGTTTTTTATTGAGGGCAACGAGTTATCATATAACAACCTGATCTTATTTTTAGAAACGGGTAAGAAGGCACAGTACTGATCTCCTAAAAAGATTAAAAAAAAGCCATTCCAATGACAGGGAATGGCTTTTCTAATTTCATAAGACCTAATCCTTATAAATCTCTTCTACTTATTAATCGCGTTGTAGCCCAATAAAATAACCCTAAGTAGAATAACACGGCGGCCAATTCTGGTAAGGTTATAAAATCCTGCACTTCTTGAAGTGCGTATTTCCAGAAAGGGATATGGTTGAGCTGATTGATTGCTTTTACAGGCAAAATGTAATCAACCCATTCATTCTTTAGATACTGCATTCTACCCCAAATGATATTCTCGATTGCAAAAACCCAGAATATCAGTACACCCATAGCGATAATCGATTTTTTAATCAATGCCCCAACAAACAGTGTAAAAACAAGAAAGGTGAACATTTGCAGCGCAAATACTAGAATAAAGTACGACCCGTCTAAAATCGCCCCAATGCTAATATCAGTGGAGTAAATCAAACCTGTGACTAGACCTATCAGGAATACAAAAAGTGCAGAGGCTAAACTTAAGAATCCAGCCATCACGATTTTACTCATGACAAATTCCTGCTTGCTCAAACCATCAATTACATTCTGTCTGATGGTTCTATAGGAGTACTCATTTGTGATCGAGTAAATCAAACTAAACCCAAGTAACGCTTTCCCCCAGATGGCTACGATCGTCAAGTTTTGCCAGATATCAGGGAATTCATAGAATGGAATAATTGTTGGATCAATGCCGTCTATATCAAACTCTTCTATTCTAGACTTGAGATATCTTAAAAATGGCATTACACCTACACCAGCGATAAACACCGCAATGAAGTACATACTCGCCAATACCTTGAAAGATCGGCTTGGACGTAACTTTTGATATTCTATTCTTAATAATCTAAGCATTTCCGCCTCCTTTCTGTTCCGCCAGTATCTCCAAAAATTGTTTTTCTAGTGTTTTAACTTTTACAATCAAGTGTTTGGCCACAATACCATGCTTAAAAAGATATTCGTTGATCTCTCTAGACGCAAAACCACTTTTCATAGTCAATGTATACTTGTCCAATTCACGCTTAATGTGACTAGCCATTTCGGATTGTTCCAGTACTTCTTGTAGGTTTTCTACATCTGCACGTACCTCTACAATTACATCACCTTTGCCAACATCTTCGACCAATCCGTCGTGAATGAGTACACCACGTTGCAAAACGCAGAAGTGTGTACATACTTTTTGAACTTCATCGAGCAAGTGACTGGCTATGATTATGGTCTTACCGCTATTGGCAATATCCATAATCAGGTCGCGAATTTCAGCAATACCTTGTGGGTCGAGACCATTCGTAGGTTCGTCAAGAATTAAGACTTCAGGGTCGCAAAGCATGGCCGATGCAATCGACAAACGCTGCTTCATACCCAGGGAATAAGTCTTAAATTTCGATTCTTTACGCTCATCAAGATCAACAAGCTTTAAAACCTCCTCGACTCTGTCGTAAGAAACCTCCTTAATATCGCATACGATTTTAAGGTTTTGTACACCAGTGAGATATGGGTAAAAAATAGGATGCTCTAGAATAGCACCTATACGCTTTCTAGTGTTTTGAGATGCTGGTTCTCCGAACCACTTAAAGTCTCCACTAGTTTGGTTAATAACACTCAGTATTGTACCAAGTGTTGTTGTCTTTCCACTACCATTGGGCCCAAGAATACCATAAACATTACCTTTCTTCACTTCTAAAGTAAGGTTGTCTACAGCCTTGATCCTTCCATAGTGCTTGGAAAGATTTTTAATTGATAATACAGTATCCAAATCGTGTTGTTTTTGAGTAAAAATGAGCAAATGCTCGGTATTCACCTATCTAAAGGCTTCTTGCAATCCCATGTTAGATCCATTACTATTCATGAATTGCGAGAATTTTAAAATATTATTTACATCCGGGTAGCCTTCAATATCGATAATACTAAAACCATCTTCCATTGTGATAAGCACGACAAATCCTACAGGGTTTCCTCTACGCTCTTTCATCAAAACATTCATATCCATTCCTTCAATTCGGGCAGACATCATCGATTCATATCCTTCACCTTCAACTTTTGACTGAAGGTTTTTAAAAGCAGATTTATCAATATTATGACGGTTATCGTTGTTTTCAAAAAGGAAGAACTTCACCTTTTCGATTCCTTTGATCATATCTCCTATCGGAGGCATATCATTGAATTCGTTAACACTAGCACCACCGAGGGCAGCTAGGTCGATACGGGAAATCATTTTGAGTGTACTCTTATAAAAAAAGAGTTTGGTCGAAGGACGATTGTCCTCACGAAACCTTTCGACGCTACGGCTTTGAGCAACCGCGCTAAGTGTCGTACTAAAAAGTAGACTAAATATTAAAAGCTTCTTCATACATCCAATTATTTTGAGCTTTGACCAATAAAATCAGAGAGCACCGGAGTGCTCTCTGTAACCTTACAGCAATATATTAATTGCCATCCATTTTGTCTAGGAACTCAAGTTCCTCGAAACCTTCCATGCCGATTGACTTAGACAGCTTGTAGATAGCATTCAAGTCGATACCGTCACCTACGATACTTAAAAGGCCAAATTCGTTATCTCCTCCCATTACCATGAAAAGCTCATCAATCTTGTTGTTCTTCTCTTTGATCAAGAATCTAATGTCTTTATCATCTTCTCTAAGCGACATTAACTCTTCGAAATCTTTGCCAATTAGGCCAATTGCCTCTTTGTACATTTTACGACCATCAACGTCCTTATCTTTTCCTAAAACTTGGACTCTTTTGATTTTACCTAATGATTCTTCAACCATCTTTTGCTCTTCGGGATCGTCAAACTGAATCTGAGCGATCATCTGGAACATTTTTCCACTAAAATTTAAGTGCATGAATGATTCGTCATCAACATACTTATCAAAGTACTTAGAAATTGCATCATTCTGAGCATTCGCTGATACAGCGAACAAACCCAATACCATTGTTAATACTAACTTTTTCATTATCTATTCTCCTCTAATTATTTTTTAAATTCATTTCACTAAGTAATTCTAGACCTTCAGATGCTTCACTCATTTTCGAGAAGTCCTGAAGTTCCGTACCAACCTTACCTAAGTTGGTCAATTCATTCATTGTTTGATTTCCTTTATTCATGTAATTCGACACCATCAATAATTGCTTTTTCAATTCAGCATAAGCCTCTTCAGGTGTTTCAAAAGTATCTTCTGAAGTGTATTGATTTTGCTGTTGCGTCACCAAATAACCACTAACGAAAATCACTACTATTGCTGCCGCTATACTCGTATACCTCTTGAGGTAATGTTGAATGCTAAACACTTTAGTCTCTGGTTCTTCCGAAATCATCTCTAAAATCGATTCATCAAATGATGCGTCAAGTTCGATTTGTGATTCAGATTCAAAATGATCGAAAAGTGCTTTCACCTCTTCCAACTCCTCACTGTCTTGTTCAGCTTTTATCAAATCCTTAAGTGCTTTTTCGTCCTCAAGGTTGGTTTCAGCTTCCCAATACTTTTCCAATAATTCTGCTCTTCTAGAGTCCATATGCATCGACTTTTATTAAGCTTTCTTTTAGTTTTCTTCTGGCTCTGAACAAATTCGTCTTTACCAGATTTATATCAATATCTAGCGCATCGGCTATTTCTTTATATGCTAACCCTTCGATATCTCTGAGTTGCATCACTTCCCGTTGTCTATCGGGCAAGGCATCTATTAAACCTTTAATTCTTGTCAATAAGTCACCTCTTTCTGTCATTACATAAGGTGTATCACGCTCTTTTCTTGTGTCGAATTCAACCTCAAATAGATCGGTTTTCTTCACGTGCTTAGACCTTAGTTTATCCAGTGCCTTGTTTCGGGTTATCTGCATGCACCAAGCCTCAAGATTCTGGATCAAATCAATCTCTGATCTTTTTTCCCAAACTTTGATAAAACACTCCTGAACCACATCTTTTGCCAACTCATCATCTTTTACAATGTTGAGCGCAAAGCGGTAAAGTTTGTTCTTCAAAGGGAGAACCTCTGCTTTGAACTGTGATACATCCATAATCACAAAAAAGACGGCTTGATCTTAAAGGTTGTTAACATAAGACGATCGAATTTCTCATAAAAAAACTAAATAATGTCCCCATTCATCTGAAACAGCATTTTTACCGCTGAAAAAAATATCACATGACTGTCGTTTTTAAGTCTCCCTGTAACAAGGCAATTCAAAAAACATCAATTCCAGAACGGCTATCTAGCCACAAGTCTCCTTGATCAAGGCTTTTGCTTGATCAGAATCTTTGTCTTTAAGAAGCGCTATGCGAGCGCATGCCTCTTCCTTCTTACCCAGTTTATTAAGGGTCATTGCCCAGTAGTAGTTAAGCTCAGGAATTTTATCATCATATTTTGCAGCTTGCTCGAAATTTCGTACTGCATCATCGAAACGATCTCTTAAATAGAACAGAATGCCTCTATTTCGATAAGCCCAAGGATTCTGTGGTGCTCCTATTATTGCTCTACGAATGTCAGGTTCTGCCGCTTCAAGGTTATTCATTAATAAATGGATATAACCTCTATTATTTAAGAAAAACGGATTCCCAGCATCCAAAGCTAAGGCTTCGTTAACTCGACTGAGTGCCTCATCATAAACCTTTTCTTCAGTAGCAATAAGTGCCAAAGTATTGTAACTATTTGGCTCTTGTGAATCTAGTCCTATTGCGTTTTGGAGGGTCAGTTTTGCATTTTCGAAATCATTCACCATATAATAGCCATTTGCCACATTAACCAAAGTCTCCGCATTAGAATCGTCCTTTTTAAAAGACATCTCGAACGATTCAATGGATTTATCAAAGGCTTTCATTTCATGATAAACGAGCCCACGGCTGAAATCGACAAATGCCGAATCTGGAAATATATCGCTTAGAACTTCTAAGTCTTCTAGTGCCTTTTCATACCGGCCGGCATCTAGGTAAGCATTCACTCTATTTCTTCTAGCTTCGTTGAAATCAGGGTTGATTTGCAATAGAATTTTATTGTAATCGCTAATGGCCTCAATAAACTTTCCGGCTTTATAGTTGGCAACGCCTCGATTATTGTAAGCTTCCACGAACTTATCATTCTTAGCGATTGCTTCAGAGAAGAACCGAACCGCCTCATTATACTCGCCTTTTCCAAGCGCCTCATTTCCTTTTAAAAGGAAACGACCCGCTTTATCTTCTTCACTATCACAGGCAAAAAGCAATACAACCAACACAAGTGGAAAACATCTCCTCATTTCTCTAAATTTTATCAAAATACGCAGTCAAAACCATAGAAACCAAGTAATATCAATTCGTTAATTTTAGTGGAAATGAAACGATTTAGCTTAAGGGATAGAATTAATAGTTTTCGGTATGCTTGGCGAGGTATTCGCTCCACTATTTGGCAAGAACATAATTTCAGAATTCACCTTTTTGCTGCACTGATCGTTATTTTAGGCGGTTTTTATTTCAATATATCAAACACTGATTGGTCTTTGATTGTTTTAGCGATTAGCCTCGTATTTATTACAGAATTATTGAATACGGCTATCGAAAAATTGGTTGACCTAAAAGAACCGAATTTTAATCCAAAGGCAGGAAGTATAAAAGATATAGCCGCTGGGGCTGTGCTGATCGCTGCAATTAGTTCTGCTGTTATAGGTGGTTTGGTATTTTGGCCTTATATCAGGTGATTGGCTTTACTAAGACCATTTAAAAGATGAAGCAATTGTAATTAGAAATTCCTTAATCTTTCCCTTTTTCTTAAATTGAAGAAACCATTTTTTATGTCTCGACTCACAAAGCTATCCCTAATCGTAAGTTTGATCATCTTTTATAGCTGCCAGCCGACAGAAGAGACTAAACCGAACATTATTCTAATAGTTGCGGATGATTTGGGTTATGGCGAGTTAGGTTCTTATGGGCAAAAAATTATTCAAACGCCAAATCTTGATAAACTGGCGGATAATGGGATGAAATTCACTCAATTTTATGCTGGCTCTCCAGTTTGTGCACCATCTCGCTATGTATTACTTACAGGATTGCATACAGGGCACTCATTTATTAGAGGAAATGATGAGTGGGCAGAAAGAGGCAAGGTTTGGAATTATAAAGAGGCCACAAAGAATCCCGGCTTGGAAGGGCAACGACCGATTCCTGATAGTACTTTACTATTGAGTGAAGTGATGAAAAACGCGGGCTACCAAACTGCCGTCATTGGCAAATGGGGATTAGGCGCACCCTTTACTGAAGGCGAACCTAACCAGCAAGGATTCGACTATTTCTATGGATATAATTGCCAAAGACAGGCTCACAACCTCTACCCTGCACACTTGTGGGAGAATGACCATAAAGTTGCGCTAAGTAATGATACCATTCCACCAGGAACCAAGCTAGCCAAAGATGCCGACCCAGATAATAGTAACTCATATGCTGATTATGATCAGACTGATTATGCACCAGAAAAAATGCAAAAGAGTGCATTGAGCTTTATTAAAAACCGGAACGCCAACGATCCTTTCTTACTCTACTATGCCACCCCTATACCACATGTACCCCTTCAAGTGCCAGAAGAATACGTGTCGAAATACAGAAATATTATTGGAGACGAAACACCATACTTAGGCCAGCAAGGATATTTTCCTCACCAGTACCCAAAAGCTGCTTATGCTGGCATGATCAATTATTTAGACGACCAAATCGGTGAACTGATTACCCTTTTAAAGGAAGAAGGAATTTATGAAAACACTATTATTATGTTTACAAGTGACAACGGCCCAACTTATGCCGGAGGCGTAGACGCGGATTACTTTAAAAGTGCTGGACCTTTTTCAAATGATTATGGTAGAACCAAGGGTTTTACTTACGAAGGCGGCATACGCGTACCGCTCATTGCATCGTGGCCGGGGAAAATCTCGCCAGGTTCGTCTAGCGACCATATTAGTGCATTTTACGATATCATGCCGACTCTTGTAAATATTGGTGGCGGTCAAATTTCCAGTACAATTGATGGCAAAAGCTTTTTACCTGCTTTAATGGGCAAAACACAATCGCCGCATGACCATCTTTATTGGGAATTTCCAGAGTATAAAGGGCAACAAGCTGTACGCATGGGCAACTATAAGGGCATCAGGAAAAACATGTTTGAAGGAAACTTACAAATAGAACTTTATGATTTGGCCAATGACCCTGAGGAACTGATAGACATCTCTAATGACAATCCAGAAATTGTAGAAAAAATCGCCAAAATCATCCTTTCTGAACACAAAGATGCCGTTTTGGCTAATTTTAGAATTCCAGTGATCAGCGGCACAAAGGAAAATGAATAATATTTTCGAATTCTGAAGTACAACGTTTAATGACCAAGAAATATGAGTGATCTAAAGACAAAAAAGAACTGGGTAATAGGCCTATTAATTTTCTCAGGAATCGTATATGCCATTAAGGCTATTGATGCGTTAGTAGACTCGGAGAAAGAAAGCTATGAATTCATTTCGATTGACATCAATCGATGGCTTTATTTTGGACTCATGGTGTTTTTTGCCTTTTCGTTAATTTCAATAGGAATTAGCGCCTATAAACAGAAACGTAATGCTTCGGACAACAATTAATATTTTCCTATTTCTTATATCCACTTCATGCTTGGCCCAAACTTCGTTTGACCATATGGCCATAGTGGTTAAGAACTTAGAGGCTACAAAGCAATTCTATACCACCGCATTAGGTTTTAAAAACATAGAAGATCCTACTGGTAACCCCTTAATCGATTGGTTGGAAAACGACAACGGTGGACAATTGCATCTCATTGAAGGGGATTTGTCCAAAATAACTTTAACCAAGTCTGTGCATTTTAGTTTTGCCGTTACGGCTTTGAGCCCATTCATTCAAAACCTCAAGGACCAGAAAATTTCTTTTGAAAGTTGGGAAGGGGAAAAAGAAGGCGTTACGATTAGACAAGATGGGGTTCGTCAGATTTATCTTCAAGACCCTAATGGATATTGGATTGAGATAAACGATCGGCAAAAATGACTGAAATAAAGGTTAGTCGTAATACTTCGCTAAACGAAACTGAGCTAACCGTGATCATGGGCTTATGGAATCAAGAATATCCAAAACAACTCTCCTTTAAGGAAATCGATCATTTCAAGCAATACCTCAAAGACCTTTCTAATCCAATTCATTATCTCGTTAGGAATAAAGCCAAAACCATCTGCGCTTGGGCATTCACCTTTGATCGAGATAGAGAGCGCTGGTTTGCCATCATCGTCAACCATCAGGTTCAAGGTCATGGTATTGGAAGTCATTTATTAACAACCATCAAAAAGGACGCTGAAAGATTAGTAGGTTGGGTGATAGATGGCGATAACTATATTAAAAATGGCGGCATGACTTATAAGTCACCTCTGGCTTTTTATTTAAAGAATGGTTTTGAGGTTTTACCGAATGAAAGATTGACCAACGAAAAAATATCTGCGGTAAAGATTTCTTACTCTTCCTGAAGTTCAATTTTTAGTGCCAGTTCAGCTTCAATACTTTCCAATGAAATATCAGTATCCATCAACTGATCATAACCCCACTTCTTTTCTTCCAAGCAGTATTTCACTGCAATGGCATATTGCAGATGTCTTTTAATTGTTGACTTTCCTTGGTTCAAGCCTACCCAATCAAATTCGCCTCCAGCGTTATTATACTTTTTTAAAAGTGTCTGATAAGTCTTGTTCTTACTGATAAGTTCATATTCTACGTATCCCTCCCATTTCCAGTTCGGATGGCCTCCTAAAGGATTTGCTCCGAATAACCCATGATGATCGAATTGATAATTATGTAAAAGTCCGTGGCTTAAAAACTGAGTATAGGACAGTGTTTGCCCCCAGTGCGAAAGTTTACCCTCCCCAATATCGGTTGCAATGAGTACCACATTGTTAGCAAAAGCTGTAAAAACATCATCTCCTAGGATCGTTTTCACTATTGAAGGGTACTTGGAACCATCATTTAAACAAACATTTATACGTAAGTCAGACTGATAAAGTGGAGACACTTTTACGGTTGAAATAGCTTCCTCAATGGACGTAGCAAAATGAGACGGAATCTCTTTTTGATGATAAACAGTTATACTACCAAAGGATGTATGATTGGCATATAAAATTGAAGGTACGGTGAGTAAAATTATAAGTGTTAAAACCAGAAATAGTAAACTCCCAATAAACCAAGCCAAAAGCCTTTTAATCTTTAATTTACGCATAACCACTTTGCTTGTTTACTTATCGTATAACGGTGCAACTTGTTCTTGCGTTTCACTAACCTGATAAACAAACCAGCTGGCACCTCTCCAATTATCCTTTGATGGGCTTACAATGCTATCATTTAAATAATCTGTCATTAAACCAGTTGAATAACCGTTAGTGCCAGCAATTTTCACCCATTGATTAGCATCCCTAAATCTTAATATTATACCATCCTTAAACCGTATCGGCTGTTGGCCTATTATCGGATCAATTTGAGCGAATACTTCTTTACCATCTAGGATTGTTAGAAACTTTGCCTCGGTGATATGTTCAACAGACCTTGTAGAATCTGCACTGCTCCTACCTCCAAAACCAACTCTTATGGGCAGTCCTTTTCTTACGGCATCAATTAGCCTTTCTTTATCTCCAAAAATCGCTTTCTCTTCACTATCATGCCGATAAACTAACACCCAATCCTCCTTTGAAGAATTATTCAATGAGTCACATCCAGCGATAATCAATATTAGTAAGACAATAAAAATTTTAGGAATCGTATACTTCATATCCTCAATATTGTTATATTTATATCATAATTAAGTTTAGCACATACCTCTCCGTGCTCCAAACTTATTCGACCAACGGCATTATTCGCACTACCGATAGCATATAAGTTGTTCCTCTTTTTCTTTTCGGAAAAAAGTAGGGTATTCAAAGTTTATCACGTATCAATTAAAATGATGAAAAGAGTTTTCACATATTTATTTGCTCTACTCTTGTTTGCTGCTTGCGCTATGAATGCAGAAATAGCTCCAAACAACATGTCTGAGAATATTTTCGGTTTTGTAAAGCGAAATATTCAAAAGAATAGAGTAGAATTATTCAATGACATGAAAGAGGTCACTAAGCAAGGTCTTATTCAGTTTGAAGTGTATGACGAGGCCGGAAGTTTAATCAAAGTATTAAAGAATCCTACTGATTTTGACGGTTCGATAGAAACAATCTTCAACAATTCAAAAATGGTCATTAAGTCTGTAAGCGTAGCTCAAATGACGCTTCCCTACGAATTATCCATGAGTTATTAAACAGCTACTTTCGCTGCCCACTCAGGTTTAGTGGTTACCACTTTAGCCTTCAACTCATTAAGAATACTATACAAACCAAAGTACGTGCGGTTGATGTATAACCCATCTCTAGCGCCGCGCGCTTTTTCTGATTCTCTAAATTTCTTCGATTCAGAAATTACTTCCCCCATTTGAAATATTTTTTGGAAGTAAGCATCTTCTCCAAAATCAAATTCGTGTTGGTGGAAAGGCTGACCAAGTAGCCCCATCATATCTTTAATTACAGAAGAAAAATAAGCTTTATCCTCTCTAGTATCTGTTTCATAAATAAACTGAAGTTGCATGAATACTTCTTCTAGATCAGAATCCGCTTCAAGCATATCTCGTCTAATTAATCTAAAATATGGTTCGTAAAAAGTATCGGGAATCACCTTTACACATCCAAAGTCAATAACACCCAAAACACCATCAGGACTAACGATAAAATTACCTGGGTGAGGATCAGCGTGTACTTGTCTTAAGGAATGAATCTGATAATCGTAAAAATCCCAAAGTGCCTGCCCAACCCTATTTCTAGTTTCTTGATCTGGATTAGACTGAATAAATTCTTTCATCACCTTCCCATCCATCCAGTCCATCGTAATGATACGATCGGCTGATAATTCTGGATAGTATTCTGGGAATGCTAAATTTTCTATATGACTGCAGGCCTTTGAAATCTCAATCGACCTTTCCACTTCCAGGTGGTAATCAGTTTCTTCAATAAGTTTTGTCTCTACTTCTTCCATGTAATGATCTAAATCCTTTTCATTCAGATTCATTAACCTTACTGCAAATGGCCTTACCAATTTCAGATCGGATTTAACGCTATCAGCAACCCCAGGATACTGTATTTTAACAGCATAAGACTTTCCATCTTTTGTCGCCTTATGTACTTGGCCTATTGAAGCGGCATTTACAGCGTTTTTAGTAAACGTTTCGAAAATAGCACTCGGTGACTTCTTCAAGTATTGTTGAAAAGTTTTAATCACCAGCGGAAACGAAAGCGGTGGTGCGCTGTACTGCGCCATTGAAAACTTATCCTGATACGCCGTAGGTAGCATGTTCTTATCCATGCTCATCATTTGCGCTACTTTTAAAGCACTACCTTTCAACTCACTTAGCGAGTTATAGATATCTCGAGCATTATCCTCATGTAATCCCTCTTTTGTCAAAGAAGGATTTACCATTTTTTTGGCATAATGCTTCACATAATTCCCTCCTACTTTTGCACCAGTCGATACGAACTTTGCTGCTCTCTGAACTTTGGAAGTTGGTATTTTGCTCTGCTCCTTCATTTCCTCACGCTTTGAATTATTGACAAGATTTGTTGGTACTATTATCTATTCTGAAAAAGGAATTTTCCGAAATCAACCATGGCATCTAATGGGCCTCTACCCATAAGGTCGAATGCCAGGTTTACAGACTTTTCGATAGCTGCATCGGTTTTTTCAAACCCCTTACTATCGTCTTTCACCCAAAAACCAAGAATAAAAAGAAACTGCAACCATATAGCATCATCATATCGATCGCTAATTATTGGCCTGACCGTTACTTCTTCGGTTTCCTTAGCCTCCAATAAAACTTCTGCTATCCACGACTTAAAACCATCTTTCACTCCTGATAAAAAATAAGGGGTGAATTCAGGTTTCATTTTTTGCGGAACTGATTGTAAAATGAAACTCCTATTTGTTTTTAAAACCTCAATCCATGTGTAGAAGAATGCTAAAAGCTTTTCTCTTGAAGAATATTCATCGTAGACACTTTCGGCTTTAATGGTAGCCGCAGTTTCGTTAAAAAGATCTTCCCAAATTGCTCTTTCAATATTTTCGAAGGAATTAAATTCATCGTAAAAAGATGACTCCTTGATCTTTAACTCCTTTACAAACTTGAAAATAGAAGCCGGTTTTGAGCCATGTTCTAATACATAGTTAATGTATCCTGCCTTAATTTTTTTAGCTGGATCTACCTTCGATTTTGACTTTTTTGTAGCCGTTGCTTGTTCCATGCCACCTTAACATCTATGTACGGTAAAAAGTTATCCTTTTCTGATATAATTCGTCATTATCCAGAATTTCTAGTCTCCCTCAATAAACGTTCCTCAGCAACTATAGTTGAAGAATAGAATGAAAAAAAATGATTATCGTTTTACACTTTCTTGTGTGGCCTCAAACCTAGACAAACTGGCTTTTTAAACCGTTTTCTTCTTTAAAATTGCACTGAAATCGTCTTTATAAGTATCGCTAATGGGTATTAACTGATCTTTAATCCTGATCTTACCCTTCTCTACACTTTCAATAGCCTCTAAAGAAATTAGAAAAGATTTATGAACTCGTATAAACCGATCTTTTGGTAAGACTGGTATTAATTTAGAGAAGCTTTGAAGTGTCATTACTTTTTCGTCGTTCATTACAATTCTTAAGTAGTCTTTCATACCCTCGATGTATAGAATATCCGACAAACGAATCTTTTTTACACGGTACTCTACTTTTACAAAAATATAGTCTTGCTGAACATTTGGTTTTTCTTCCACACTAACCTGTAATCGTTGTACTGATTTGAGGAATCGTTCAAAGGAAATAGGTTTAAGTAAATAGTCCTTCGCCGCAAGTTCAAATCCCTCTACAGCATATTCGTTATAGGCAGTCGTGAAAATGATATCACATTTATCCTTAGTCAATTCTGCTACCTGAATTCCCGAAAGATCCGGCATTTGAATATCTAAGAACATTAGGTCTACAGGCTCTCTATTCAAATAATCAATAGCCTCAAGCCCTGAATCAAAAGAAGCCTTAAGCTCTAACCAAGACACTTTTTTAACGTATTCTTCTAGTATTTCTATGGCCAACGGCTCATCGTCAACGATTATACAAGAGATTTTATTCATGAGTTTTAAGCGTTAGTCGGACAGTAAAACTATTAGACGATTCATTTACCAAAAAGGTGTGACTTTTGGGATAGATCAACTCCAGTCTTCTCCTGACATTCTCCAAACCAATACCGCCTACCACGTCTTTCTGAAGCAAAGTATCGGTACTTGGAATTAGATTTTCCACTTCATATGCTATCTCATCTCCAATATGAAGTGTAGCCTTAATGGCACCTTCCTTATTCAGATCATACCCATGTTTAAAGGCGTTTTCAATAAATGGCAACAAGAGTAATGGCGCTATTTCACGCTGCTTTACATCTCCTGTCACTTCCAAATTGACAATTCCTTTTTGTTTAAAACGTAATTCTTGAAGGTCGATAAAGCTTTTCAGGTGCTGTATTTCTTTAGATAATGGGACAAAAGACATATCAGATTCATAAATCATATACCGCATAAGTTCTGATAGTTTCATAATAGCCTCTGGAGCACCCTCGGCTTTTTTATAAGCTAGCGTATGAATATTATTCAGTGTGTTGAACAAGAAATGCGGATTGATTTGAGACTTGAGGAATGCTAGTTCAGATAATAGGTTCTGATTTTCAAGTTCTCTCCTAATACGTGCATTTTCAAACCAATCAAACGTAAATTTTCCAATGCCAGCCATGGCGATTACAAATAAAGCCGCGAGCGCCCTGACACCAAAAACAGTAGTAAACTGTGAAGTAGAAATAATTGTGAGAGGGGCTAATTCTCCATCATAATATTTTATAAAAAGTAAATCTATACCATACCGTGACAGCGGATAAAGTATCAGAATAGCAAGCGTAATCAATAGAAATTTCCACACTTTTTGACCTACTAACAGCTTAGGGATAGTGCTTAAATAAGAATAGTAGAAAACTGGAACATCCGTAAGAATAACAGATAAAACAAAGATGATTCTATAATCTAGATTATCACCTCTTTGAATGAATGCCGTTGCATAAAAACCTAAATAAAGCACCCAAGCCAGCACGTGTATAAAGCTGATCACTACTATTCGGTAGTTCTTTTCCAACCAATTTTTAGCGGTTTGCATTAAATAAAAGTAGTGGTTTAGAAATGTAAATTCCAACAAGGCAATTTTCAGCGCTTTTAGATCATCAAAGTGGTAGACTTAGATCACTGACTTGTCTATAAAAAGTATGATTTGGTATAGTCAAAAAAACATTCGGTTATCAAAGTCTGATATTCAATCGTCATCCAACCAAATACCAGAAAATATGTCAGAATCAATTATTCAAACCAAAGGCCTTGACTTCTATTTTAAGGAGTTCAAAGCCTTGGATCAAATCAACCTAGATGTTCCTAAAGGAAGTATTTATGGGTTTTTAGGCCCAAATGGAGCAGGTAAAACCACCACCATTAGAATATTATTAGACTTATTTCATTCAAAGCCCGGTCAGGTTAAAGTATTTGGACAGGATTTGTTAGAGAATAAGGTTGAAATTTTGGGTAAAGTTGGTGCCCTCATCGAAAATCCATCCATTTATAAACATTTATCAGGAAGGCAAAACTTGGAAGTCATCCGCAAGATGGTTGACGTTCCTAAAAGCCGAATCGATGAAGTACTGAAAATTGTTAGACTAGTAGATAATGCCGATAAAAAGGCCAAAAACTATTCACTCGGAATGTGCCAAAGGCTTGGTTTAGCATCAGCCTTATTAACCGATCCAGATTTACTTATTCTTGATGAACCCACGAACGGACTTGATCCGAGTGGAATCATTGAAATGAGAGAACTGATTATAGAGCTCAATAGAGAACACGGGAAAACTATTTTTCTCTCCAGTCATATCCTTTCAGAAATTGAAAAATTGGCCACAGATGTAGCCATAATCGATGAAGGTAAGATCTTATACCAAGGAAAACTTGAAGGCCTTCAACAACAAGGAACTGGAATAGAATTGGTTATTGAAGTGGATAAGGTAAAAGAAGGTGCCAAAATCTTGAAAGACATGAATTTCACGATATCTGAAGAAAACGGACGCACTATTCATATACCGATTGAATCTAAAAAGGAAGTCGCCAAAATCAACAAATCACTAGTTGACGCTGATATAGCGGTATTCCAACTCAAAACTTCAGAACAAAACCTTGAATCAATTTTCTTGAACATCACTAAAAAACTAGACCAATGAATTCAGCAATAGCACTAAAAAGAGGCATATCTGCCGAGTTGTATAAGTTCCGAAGAACTTTTATTCTATGGTTCTTGGTTTTGGCACCCGCATTTATCCCTGTAATTAACCTTATTATATTCCTTTCGCGAGGAGATGTAATCATGAAAGACGGTGGTAACCCGTGGGAAAACTTATTGAAATTCTCAATAGACCCTGCGACTTTCCTTTTCCCATTCTTTGTAATGATTGTAGCACTATTTGTAAACAGTATCGAGTATAACTCTAACACTTGGAAACTTATTTATACCCAGCCGTTGTCGCGTACAGTCGTGTACTTATCTAAAGTGAAAGTATTTGCGTTCATGATTTTTTCTAGCCTTATGCTTTTTGGAGTCTTTTCGCTTTTAGTTGGATATATATTACAGTTTGCAACGCCTGATTTAGGTTTTGATCAAGCTTTTGATGTTAGTATCTTCTTTAAGTTGAGTTTCAAAATATTCCTAACCACCATGGGTTACGCATCTATCCAATTCTGGCTCAGTCAGCATTTTAAGAATCTAATCGTTTCCCTTGGTATTGGTATTGCCGGACTCATATCATTTATGATAGTAGTAAATGGCTGGGAATATGCAGGTTACCATCCGTATGGCTATCATATACTCGGCTTAGGTCAAGTTGCCGATCCTAATTTTAGCCTCTGGAATAATATGGAGTATGTATACCGTAGTTTAGGTCTTGCAGCAGTGATATACATCCTAGGCGGTATCGAAAACCTAAAGAAAAGAATTATCTAAAATGATTTTTCGAAATTATCGGGCCACTTGAGAAACATTGTTCATTTCAAGTCGTCTTAAAAATATCCCACTTGTGGGATTATATACATCCAAATCGTGCCCTGGCTGTTACGCGGCCGGGGTTCTTTTTGTCCAGACTTGAAAACGATCAATCTTGTCATCTGAACTACCTCATGACAGCATAGCCCAAACCACCTTGGCCCTTCTTAAACAAGATTTCCTAAATTCACCAGTGAATAACACCTATGAAGAATAAGGAAGATATAAAAGTAATTAAGGGCTTTGAACATGTGAAATACAGTCATGTACACTATTCACATGAAGAAATGATAGCACGTAGCAAGAATTTTTACCACTGGTTGGAAACTAGAAGATCAGTGAGAGAATTCTCTGACAAACCTGTTCCTAAAGAAGTAATAGATAATGTGCTACTTTCTGGTTCTACAGCCCCTTCAGGAGCACATAAACAGCCTTGGACATTTTGTGTAGTCAGTAATCCTGAAATTAAAAGTAAAATCAGAGAAGCCGCAGAAAAGGAGGAGTACGAAAGCTATAACAAGCGTATGAGTGAAGAGTGGCTCGACGACTTAAAGCCAATGGCTACCGATTGGAAAAAACCTTTCCTAGAAATAGCCCCTTACCTAATAATTGTATTTAAAAGACCTTTCGAATACGATGCAGAAGGCAAAAAGCATCAGAACTATTATGTCAATGAATCAGTGGGGCTAGCGGCAGGAATGCTAATCACTGCCATTCACGATGCAGGCTTAGTTACACTTACCCATACACCAAGCCCAATGAACTTTCTACAAAAAATACTGGACAGACCGGATAACGAAAGGGCCTTTTTACTACTGCCAATAGGATATGAAGCGGAAGAAGTTTATGTACCAAATAACAGAAGAAAGTCTTTAGAAGAAATGGCCGTTTTCTACGACTAAAAGATGATTTTGGATGGTACTAAAACTACTGAAAAAATAAAATTTACCTGAGCAGATTGTTCAGGTTTTTATATGCAAAAAATTCATACATTCATCTTAGTTATGGAGTGAAGAAAGACGTTTTCACTTCAATTCTAATCATAACAAACTTTAATGGAAATGGATAATGGACTGGTTCAAGGAGTAGTGGAGGACTCTTTTATGAACCAACTAAAACAGAACAATCAGGGAGAAACTGAGTTTCACCAGGCTGTTTATGAAGTATACGAAAGTGTGCTTCCTGTCATTGAAAGACATGAAGAATATCGAGTAAATCGCGTATTCGATAGAATGGTAGAACCGGAAAGAGTCATCAGCTTTAGAGTGACTTGGGTCGATGACAATGGTGTACCACAAGTAAATCGAGGTTATCGTGTGCAAATGAATAGTGCCATTGGGCCATTCAAAGGTGGGCTTCGTTTCCACCCGTCTGTAAACCAAAGTATTCTTAAATTTTTAGGCTTCGAACAAATATTCAAAAATGCACTTACTAGTCTCCCTTTAGGTGGCGGTAAAGGAGGTTCAAACTTCGATCCCAAAGGCAAGTCTGATGGTGAAGTGATGCGTTTCTGTCAAAACTTTATGCTAGAACTGTCTAAGCATATCGGACACAGAATTGACATTCCTGCCGGCGATATAGGTGTTGGAGGAAGAGAAATTGGATACATGTATGGAATGTACCGTAAAATTGAGAATCAATTCTCAGGCGTGCTTACTGGTAAAGGCGTAAAATGGGGCGGTAGTTTAATAAGACCGGAAGCAACAGGCTATGGCTTAATCTACTTCTCACAATACATGCTACAAAACATTAATGATTCACTAGAAGGCAAAACTTGTGTTGTTTCGGGATCTGGAAACGTGGCCCAATATGCCATAGAGAAAATCACCGAACTGGGTGGCAAAGTTGTTACCGCTTCTGATTCATCGGGATATATCTATGATGAAGAAGGTATAAGTGCCGAAAAGCTTGAGTTCATTAAAGAATTAAAGAACGAAAGACGCGGAAGAATTGCAGAATATGTAGATGAGTACCCTTCTGCTACGTATTTTAAATCTGACAGATCATTAAACCACAATCCAATTTGGATGCACGCGGCTGATTGCGCATTTCCATGTGCCACTCAAAATGAGTTAAACGAGAAAGACGCAGATAACCTAGTAAAAGGAAATGTTAAGCTTGTGGCAGAAGGTGCGAATATGCCTTGTACGCCAGAAGCCATTAATCTACTAAGAGGTAATGGGGTAATGTATGCACCAGGAAAAGCTTCTAATGCAGGTGGAGTAGCAACATCAGGTTTAGAAATGGTTCAGAATTACTCTGGATCGCACTGGACAAGCGACGAAGTAGACCGTAGGCTTCAGGTAATCATGAAAAATATTCATGATAGCTGTTTGCATGCGGCTCAAACATACAAAGCGAACAACGACTACATGAGTGGAGCCAATATTGCCGGTTTCATCAAAGTAGCCGATTCAATGATAGCCCAGGGATTGCTTTAGCAATCCCTTTTTTAGCTTTCAGTTCTCTGATTAACTTTACTGAATGAAGCGAAGCATCTGCTGTTTACTGGTTCTATTCTTAATAATCTCTGTTCCTTCTTTTGGTCAGAAATATCCTAAAAGAAAGATTTTTAAGGACCTTAAATCGCTTCCCGGATTTGAAAACGCATTCATCGGATTCAAACTGGTCGATCCTGTCAAAGACAAAGTCATTGCTGAGCAATATGCACATAAGCATATGACCCCAGCTTCTACTACTAAACTATTTACCTACCAAGCTGGTGTACAGTTTTTACCAGAAAAACTACCTGCATTAGAATATTACATTACAGGAGACTCACTCATATTCTGGAGTACAGGCTACCCACTCACGCTGCACCCCGATCACCCAGATTCTACGGTAATTAAATTCCTATCTCAATCTGATAAGGATCTCTACTATTGGTCAAGACCAATTGAAGATGATCGCTTTGGACCTGGATGGGGTTGGGACGATTATTCGGCCTACTATGGCGCAGAAAAATCATCATTTCCAATCTATGGAAATAGTGTTCAATTCATTCTAAACAGTGAAAAAAAGGAGTTTTATACTGAGCCTAGTAGTCAAGAGTGGGAGTATCATTTTGATACAGTGAACTCTGATAGATCAAGAGTAAAAAGAGACGAAATTAAGAACGATTTTAAAATCAATTACCGAAAAATAAGTCAACAAGACACCTTAAAAATTGATACGCTCGTTCGTCCATTCATTTACTCCGACAAACTGTTCATTGATCTACTGAGCAACGCTACCAAAAAATCAATCAAAACGGTTCAGAAAACTAGTCGGCCTTTAGCATTTGAGACTTTGCAAGGAGTAAAAGCTGATAGCCTTTATAAATGGATGCTACAACCAAGTGATAATTTGTTCGCAGAACAGATTCTATTAATGATTAGTGGAGTCACTAATGATACGCTAAGTTCGGAAAATGCACTTAAACAACTAAAGGCACGGGGAAGCATATTGGTGAATGATCAGCTAGAGCGGGACCAACTCACATGGCGAGATGGCTCAGGACTATCTAGATATAATATGTTTTCACCAAACGAACTGACCCAACTCCTCTCCTCTTTAGATATCGAAACTATTCTACCGCTCCTACCTCAAGGCAGTGTTTCTGGCTCTCTCGAAGATTGGTATACGCCAAATGTATATGCCAAAACGGGTACGCTCAGCAATAACCATAGTTTGGCAGGATACATTAAAACAGACAAGGGTAAAACGCTAATTTTTACCATTATGGCCAACCACTATACAGCTCCCACAGCCGTTATAAGACACTCTATCGGTATAATACTCAATAAGATAAAAAGAGCATATTAAAATGCCTTAGCCATATTCTTGGCAACGAATAATCAATTAAACCTATTCAACTACCACTCCTAAAAAAGTACCTCATCCTCTCGGTGTTGATTATTAAATTGACATCTATAAAGAATTCAACCAACAATGTTTAGAAAAACCCTATCACTTCTCATTGTAATAGCCATTTTTAGTCCAATTGCTATTGCCCAAAATTTTACTTCAAAAACACTGGAAGGCCTTAGATTAAGAAACATAGGCCCTGCCGCCATGAGCGGACGTGTTGTTGACCTAGCAGTGGTCAACAAAGACCCTTATACCTTTTATGTAGCAACAGCCACAGGAGGTATTTGGAAGACGACTAATAACGGTGTAACCATGACGCCAGTTTTTGAAAATGAGAGCACGCATTCCATGGGTGCTATTGCGGTTCATCAAGTACATACCGACATTGTTTGGGCAGGTTCCGGATCGAGAGCTAACCGACAAAGTTCTTCTTGGGGTGATGGCATCTATAAATCATCAAACGGAGGAAAAACATGGAAAAATATGGGATTGAAAGACTCCCACCATATTGGAAGAGTCGCATTACACCCAACAGATTCTAGTATAGTATATGTAGCTGCTATGGGTCATTTATGGGGGCCTAACAATGAAAGAGGGCTTTATAAATCAACTGATGGTGGTGAAACTTGGGAAAGACAAATTTTCGTGAACGACGATACAGGCGTTGTTGACGTAGCCATTGATCCTGAAAATCCAGAAATAGTTTACGCAGCTACTTACCAAAGAAGACGAAAACCATTTGGCTTCCACGGTGGCGGACCAGGCAGCGGGCTTCACAAATCTACCGACGGTGGTAAATCTTGGAAAGAGCTTAGAACAGGGCTACCTGAGGGCGAATATGGAAGAATTGGAATCTCTATATTTCAAAGCGACCCAAATATTGTTTACATATCAGTGGAGCAAGGATTTCAATACAACGCATCTACTGCGTATAACGAAAGAAGAGCAGGACTTTATCGCTCTAAAGACAAAGGAGAGACTTGGGAATTCATGAGTAACTGGAACCCTAGGCCAATGTATGCCAGTCAGCCTTTAGTTGATCCCAGCGACGCATCTCGCATTTACATGATGAATCAGTACAGCTACTCTAGTGATAGTGGTAGAACATTCAGGCCTGCAAGACAATCACTTCATGGAGATGATAGAATATTTTGGGTTAACCCTAAAGACTCACGTCATGTAATGAAAGGTGACGATGGCGGCATTGGTATTTCTTACGACAGAGGTCAGAAATGGCTTTTTTACACCAATTTACCCGTTAGTCAGTTTTACCGCGTAGCAGTAGATATGGAGAAGCCTTACAACGTTTACGGTGGTTTGCAAGACAACGGAAGTTGGTACGGACCTAGCCAAACATATCGTGGTGCTGGCATTTTAAATGAAGATTGGAAAAAGATTGGTGGTGGTGACGGTTTCCTAAACTTAGTTCATCATACAAATCCAGATATTGTATATACTGAATCTCAATACTTAGGCCTTGCAAGGCTCAACAAGAAAACTGGTCAGCGACAATCGATCAGACCTGGTGATCCGCAAGGTAGAATTGGTGCTAGAAGAAACTGGACAGCCTGGGGGCCTGGAAATCCAGAACCTGAATTAGGAAATGCAATGGCACCGGGCAACTGGGATGGTCCATTTTTCTTATCCTACCATGATGCCAACACGATTTACGCAGGTACCGAACAATTATGGAAAAGCACTGATGGCGGTGCTACTTGGAAAAGCCTTGGAGATTTAACTACAAGAGTAAATCGTAGAGAGTTGACCATAATGGGGCAAAGAGCCGATACAAGTACTCACTCTCTAGACGATGGCATTCCTTACTACCCTACTTTAACGGCAGTAGCAGAATCGAAGAAAAAGCAGGGCATGCTATACGTAGGTACTGATGATGGCCTTATACAAATTTCATGGAATGATGGTAAAGATTGGACCAACGTAAGCGATCGTTTACCCGGGTTGCCAAAAGAAACTTGGGTCAATACAATCGAAACATCCTCTCACAATGCAGGTACGGCTTATATTGCCATCAATAATTACCGAAATAACGATTTCACAAATTATGTTTATAAGACCACTGATTTCGGTGAAAGTTGGACATCCGTAGTTGGTGATTTACCTGCCAATAGAGTGGCCAGAACTTTAAGAGAAGACCCTAAGAACCCTGAAGTTCTTTATTTAGGTACTGAAATAGGTTTATTCGTTTCTGTAAATGGCGGTAGAAATTGGGTGGAGTTGAAGAACAATATGCCTACCCTTCCTTTCAATGATCTTGTGATTCATCCGCGTGATAATGACTTAGTTCTGGGTACACACGGTCGAGGAGTTTGGATTCTCGATAACCTAAATGCCATTCAGGAATTAAGTAGTGTGGTTAATCAACCTGCTGCCTTGTTTAGCATTCCTGACGCTGAAATCATCAATTATAACATTGGCGGCGCACATACAGGCGACATGTATTACAGAGGAGAAAATCCTAGAAGAGGCGCCATGATAGATCTTTATTTGAAAGATACAGTTGCCAAATCTGACATAAGTCTTACTATTCATGATACAGATGGTAACTTGATCCAAAAGGTAAATACTGGTCGTAAAGCAGGAATTCAACGTGTTTATTGGGGTTTCACGCATGAGAGTTTCAAATCTGGTAATGTAGACCCTAATAGCGGTCGTAGAGGTCGTAGAGGTTTTGGTCTAAACGGACCTCAAGTTGTTCCTGGCGTTTATGTTGCCAAATTAGTGGTGAATGGACAGACTTATGAGCAGCAGTTCAAAGTGATAGATGATAGTCGTATGAATGTGGATTTTAATGTTCGCAAGGCTTGGACCGCTTCCTTATTTAAGATTGGAAGACTCTACGAAGAAGTTATCGATGGCATGCTGGGTGCTCAAAAAATGCAATGGCACTTAAATAAACTGAATCGAGACAAGGTTGAATACAATGAGGATGCCGGTGCACCGATTGTTGAGCTTAACAGAAAATACAATGAGCTTTTAAGCCGCACCAGATCAGTCTATTTTGGCGTAAGCGGCTGGATTGGCCCTTGGAGTGGCGATCAGCAGGCACAATTCGATTATTATAAAATCATGATTGAAAAGCTCGAAAAAGAGACGCAATCAGTCCTAAAATCAGCAATACCTAAACTCAATAAGGGTATGAAAAAAGCCAATCGATACAGCAACAAATAGGATTAAACAATTGATACTATGAAAATCAGAAAAACCTTATTTACCCTTACTTTATGCACCTATTCTTTGGTAGCATTCAGCCAAATCAGAGAAATACCCATAGAAACGGCTGTCGTTACTAATCACGAAGTGAGTATTAAAGGAAAAAAAGTACCATATGCTGCTACTGTTGGGACACAACCAGTATGGGCTGAAGACGGACACCCAATTGCAACGCTCTTTTACACCTATTATGAAAGAACAGATGTGAAAGACAAAGACACCCGCCCTTTGGTTATTTCATTTAATGGTGGACCCGGTTCAGCCTCTGTGTGGATGCATTTAGCATACACTGGGCCGAAAATTCTAAAAATTGACGATGAGGGCTACCCTATTCAGCCTTATGGTGTAAAGGACAACCCTCATTCTATACTCGATGTAGCCGATATCGTATTTGTAAATCCTGTGAATACTGGTTACTCTAGAATAGTAGATCCGAAGGCTAGGCGTTCTCAATTCTTTGGGGTAAACCAAGATATAGCTTACCTATCAGAGTGGATAAATACCTTCGTAACACGTCAAAATAGATGGAATTCACCAAAATTCTTAATCGGTGAAAGCTATGGTACAACTCGTGTTTCTGGACTGGCTTACAGACTACAAAACAGTAATTGGATGTATTTGAATGGTGTAATCCTTGTATCGCCCACAGATCTGGGTATCGACAGAGATGGCCCAGTGAATATGGCTAATCGACTGCCTTACTATACTGCTGCTGCATGGTATCACAAAGCCTTGCCGTCAGATTTGCAGAGCAAAGACCTACTTGATGTTTTGGAAGAAGCGGAAGCCTATACTATGGATAAATTATTACCAGTAATGGCAAAAGGAGCTTGGGCAACAGATGCGGAAAAAAACGAGGCGATTAGGAATTTCTCAAGATATTCTGGACTCAATGAGAAAGTCATAAGACAACATAATTTGGATGTTCCTACAGGGTTTTTCTGGAAGGAACTTCTTAGAGAAGAGGGCCATACTATAGGTCGTTTAGATTCCCGATATAAAGGATTAGATCGAATGGATGCAGGAATGAGTCCCGATTTCAACTCAGAATTAACCTCTTGGCTGCATTCATTTACGCCAGCCATCAATGGCTATTTCCAAAACTTCTTGAACTTTAAAACCGACGTGAAATACAACATGTTCGGACCTGTAAACCCATGGGATAGAAGCGGTGATAATACGGGGGAGAACTTAAGACAAGCTATGGCTATGAACCCATACCTACATGTAATGACACAAAGTGGATATTACGATGGTGCCACCACTTATTTTAATGCCAAATACAATATGTGGCACATGGATCCTAGCGGAAAACTTAAGGACAGAATGAGCTTTAAAGGCTACCGCAGTGGACATATGATGTACTTAAGGGCCGAAGATTTGAAAAACGCGAATGATGACATTCGTGAGTTTATAAAAAACTCAATTCCGCCTCCAGGTACTCCAGCTAAGTATTAAGATTAATGCTCTTAAAACTGGAAAGCCCCATTTCGATGACTCGAAATGGGGCTTTTTTTTAATGTTCAGATAACCACTCTTTAGCTACTTCACAGTCTACAAAAAGTCGCAGGTTCTTATGCCCTGCAGAAAAACAGTGGTTCCCCCACTCTTTATAGACGCTTACATCATCTTTCAACACAATGGCTCTCCTATAAGAAGAACTCAACCCTATCTGAACAAGCTCTTTCGAGAGAACACGCATATCATGATCAGTCACATTAATATCCGCATCTCTTACATCTGTTAAGACTCTTTCGCAGCCATTTTCGGCCGCTATTTCACCAACTTCTGTGAAATAATGCTTTGCAATCTCCTTCGTCAACTCTCCGGAAATCCTTCCCGAAACAATATTTGACCTTTCTAAAAAATCTACTTCAATATTCATCAACACCTTCTTCTAAAGCGGGCGCAAAGGTAAGAACAAAACAGTTAAAACAAAAGCTTAGTGCTTATATATCAGGTAGTTATACAATATTCGGCCTACCACGTTTGCAATCAGAATTATAAAAGGCAGTCCCCGAACAGTGGCAATATAAAATTCTGAGAAGGCAGGGTTTGCTCAGAATAAACAACTTTAACAGATGCTATGTCAAGCAGTTACAAAAATGCTTTTCACATATTTAATATCCGAAATCAGAGTAGCCTGCACATCATACATCGCACACTACCTCCTCCATACTTTTCTATTGTGGGAATATCTACTGACAATAATTTAGCGTGCTGAGATAGTTTCTTCTTTTGTGACGAACTCAGACAAGAAAATGCGCTGGAAGACATAACCAATATGCGCTCGCCTTGGTCATTTACAACTTCAAGCATATTGCCGGCAAAGGAATACATCTGATCCATCGTCAATGAAATAACTTCGTGGTTAGACACTTCTAATTTTTGTTTAACCAATTCACGCTCACTTGACGGAATTGCTTCTAGGCAAATTACAGCGTAAGTAGTACCGATACACATTAATACATTTGTATGGTACACGGGAACTTGGCCCTTATCGAAAGCATTGAAAACAACCAGTTCAAAACCTGTGTGCTTTATAAACTCATCTAATACCTCCTGATTTGTTCTTGTAGATAAGCACGCGTAGGAGACTTTGTGTTCATAGTCAAGCACCATGCTTCCGGTACTTTCTAGAAATTTATTTTCTAGTTCGAAATGTGAGATATCAACTACCTGCGAAACGTTTAATCCCTGTGCACCCAATTGCTCTAGAATATCCGTTCTTCTCTCCCACCTCCTATTTTCAGCCTGCATGGGGTAGAGCATAACTTTATCGTCGTGAAACGAGACCCAGTTATTAGGAAACACGGCGTTAGGCTTTTTAGGAGTCTCTGTATCCTCTATTACTGTAACACTTACGCCATGCTTCTTTAAAGCTGCTACGGCACCATCAAATTCTTGAATAGCTCGTTGGACAATCTCATCTATCGCATTTGCACCAGACTCAACTTGAAAGGAATTAGATGAAGCAGTAGAATAGTCGAAACCAAAGTTTTTTGGCCTAACCATCATAATCTTGCGTGAAGCTTGTATTGGCATAGCCAAATATAAAATCAGTTTTTCGGAATTCTAGCGCTAAAGCCAAAACCAAAAATAGTTTCTGGAGAAATTTCAGAGAACCCCGTGCCACCGAAGATATCCAATTGAAAATTTGCGTCAATCAGATAGCTCAAGCCGAAATCTATTTGATGATCATTTTGTGTAGATCCGGATGGTAAGAAACCATAGAATTCAGCAAAGGCACCTAACTTTGACGTGATGCTATACCCTACAACTGCGGTATAAAGGCCTACAAAATTATTGTCGTTTCCATTAGTATTTACCGTACCACCAAGGTTATATCCTAGGCTTAATTCCTCTGTTAATTGATGCTGAAAGTTGAAGCGAAATTCGACATCAGTTCCTAGTTCAAATTCGGAAAAAAGTGGCCCTGAAATTTGGCCTAAAAATGAGATTGCAGGACGTGCTCCAACTGGGTCGACTAAGCTTATTTTTGCACCGAAAGATGTCGGCACGAAATGTATGTCAGAGCTACTCAAAACTTCACCGTTTGCTACTATTTTTCCACGGCCTAAATTCTGACCTAAACGAAGTTCAATTCTATCTGAAATTCCATACCGAAATAGACTTGTATTGTAGGTAATTGATCGAAGGTTTGCCTCGATAATCATAGAACTCAATGGGTCAAAACTAGGTATAAAAAGAGTGTTTTCTTGAAACATAAAACCCGTCTCCAATTGAAAAACTCCTTTGCCAACTGTAAAAGCAGAGACAGATTGCGTAGGCCTATCGGTAACAATATTACCTTGTTCTTGAGCTTCTTCCTGACTTAAAAGGGGCAAAGACACCAATAAAAAAATGAGTAATGAGAGCGATTTTTTCATAAGTTCAAATTTACGTCTATTAAGTAACCTAGCAATTTCAGAACTAGAGCAAAAGTTGAATAAATTGATAATTACAATATTTAGACTCGTCTAAATATTTTTCATAAAATTTTTAAAATCAATGATTTAGTCAATTTTTATTTATGTCTTTCTTTAAGTATTTCGATAATGTCGTTTAAAGAGAAATCTTTTATCTCTAAAAGCATTAAGTAATGAAATAACAGATCGGCAGCTTCATTTTTAAACAAGTCAGCGTCATTATCTTTGGCTTCGATGACAAGTTCAACAGCCTCCTCACCTACTTTTTGTGCCACCTTATTTATACCCTTAGCAAAAAGGCTCGCCGTGTAAGATTCATCTGGAGAATCGGACTTCCTCTTCTTAATCACGGCGCTCAAATAATCGAGAAAGGCAGTGTCACTTGTATTCGTTTCTGCCCAGCAGGTGTCGTCACCTTTATGGCAAGTTGGCCCTTCAGGATTAACCTTTACTAGTAAGGTGTCGTCGTCACAATCCAAATGCAAACTCACTAAGTTCAAGTAGTTTTTAGAACTCTCTCCCTTCATCCATAACCGCTGTTTTGAGCGACTAAAAAAGGTAACCTTTTTAGTGTCTAAAGTTTGCTGTAAAGCCGCCTCATTCATGTACCCAAGCATTAGTACATTTCTTGTTTGTACGTCCTGAATTACTGCTGGCACGAGACCATCATTTTTGTCAAAATTTACCTGACTAATTGAGTCCAAATTTCTCATTGTGTTTTCCTTATCGGAATGTCTTTTGATGATAGATATGATTTGAGTTCTGGCACCCCAATTTCTTTGAAGTGAAAGATGCTTGCCGCTAATGCGGCATCTGCTTTTCCTTTTGTAAAGGTTTCTACAAAGTGCTCCATTTTACCAGCTCCGCCAGAAGCAATTATTGGAACGGGCAGTGCTTCTGAAATTTCGGCGATCAGCTCATCTGCAAAACCCGCTTTAGTGCCGTCGTGATCCATTGAAGTAAGTAGTATTTCTCCTGCTCCCCTCTCAACGACCTCCTTAGCCCATTCAAGGGTTCTTAATTCAGTTGCCGTTCTCCCTCCTCTTACATGAACAATGTGTTCATTTTCCACAAAACGTGTGTCAATAGCTACAACCACACACTGACTACCAAATTCTTGGGCTAACTCATTGATCAATTCTGGTCTTTTTACCGCTGAGGAGTTTATCGAGATTTTATCGGCACCCGCATTCAAAAGAGCAGAAACGTCATCTTTAGAACTAATTCCACCCCCAACGGTAAAAGGAATATTAATTTGAGAGGCAACTCTTCTAACAAGGTCTACTAATGTCTTTCTCTTTTCTACGGTAGCGGTTATATCAAGAAAAACAAGCTCGTCAGCCCCTTCCTCTGCATAAGTAGCCGCAAGCTCTACAGGGTCACCTGCATCTCTTAAGCCTACAAAATTGACACCCTTAACGGTTCTTCCGTCCTTAATATCTAAGCAGGGAATAATTCTCTTGGTTAACACGCTCTTCGTTTGTTATTGATTTAAATGCTTGCCAGTTCATGCAGCGAAATTCTTCCTTCGTAATATGCTTTACCCACAATTGTTCCGTAAATATCCATTTGCTTCAATGCTTCGAGATCGGCTAAAGAAGAAACTCCTCCACTGGCGATAAGTTTAAGGTTTGGAAATGCATTCTGAATCTTCTGGTACATTTCAAAAGATGGTCCCTGCAATAAACCATCTTTGCTTACATCGGTACAGATGGTATAGGTTATTCCTAGGGAAACATATTCTTCCAAAAACTCAAATAAATTTACGCCAGAATCCTCTTGCCAGCCATTAATAGCTATTTTTTCATTTTGAACATCAGCGCCAAGTATTATTTTTTCAGCACCATAATGTTCAATCCATGATTTGACCAATTGTTTATTTTTCACAGCAATACTACCTGCCGTTACTTGATGAGCACCCGCTGCAAACACTTTTTGAATAGATTCATCAGACTTCACGCCACCGCCAAAATCCACGTGCATGCTTGTTTGGCTAGTAATACCCTCAAGTGTGTCCAGGTTCGTTGGCTGACTAGCTTTTGCACCTTCTAAGTCTACGACATGAAGATTTGTAATGCCTGCAGCTTCAAATTTCTTGGCCACCTCAACGGGATTATCGGCATACTCAGTTTTCCGATCATAGTCGCCTTGTGTTAGCCGAACGGCCTTACCTTCTATAATATCTATTGCTGGAATAATGATCATTATTAATTTATAATTCAATGAAATTCTCAAGAATCCTTTCACCTACTTTTCCACTCTTCTCAGGGTGTGCTTGCAAGGCATAAAAGTTATCCTTTTGCAAGGCAGCACTAAATGGCTTGATATAGTCTGTTTGTGCCACGGTATAATCACTTAATTCAGCAAAATAACTATGCACGTAATAAACATATGGATCAGTGGGTAAACCTTTAAACAAATCAGAATTCATATCAAATAATGAATTCCAACCCATTTGAGGCACTTTCAACTTCGGCTCAAACTTCTTCACCTCCACGTCAAATATCCCTAAACAGTCCGTGTCATTCTCTTCAGAATGTTTACACATGAGCTGCAAACCCAAACAAACGCCAAATACCGGTTGCTTTAACTCTTTAATCACACCGTCGAGACCACGCGCCTTTAAAAAACTCATAGCTGTGCTGGCCTCCCCAACGCCTGGGAAAATCACTTTATCAGCACCCATGATGGTATCCAGATCTGACGATAAAACTGGTGTTACCCCGAGTCGGTTTAGGGCATAAGTAACAGACTGTACATTGCCTGCATTATAATCTATAATGACTACACTCATAGGTCTTGGGACTAAATTGTTGCTGCTTTAGTCTTTAAGCGCTCTTCTATTTTAGATTTGATCTCAGGTAGAGACTCGTATAATTGCTCGTAAGAATCGATAATAAAGTAGTTTTCCTGCATATTATCCTTTCTGTAAGGCGTATCCAGAATTTTATCTACGTCATATTCAAAATGATTAGGCTCATCTGATAGCGAGTATTTGGTTTCTCCAGAAGAAGATAGAATACCTGCTCCATAAATTTTTACTTCACCTCCCTCTCTGATCAGACCAAACTCAATGGTAAACCAGTATATTCTTGATAATAAATGAATCGCCCACTCATCGTCAATCCATTCTTGACCAAATTTACTGATGGCTTGTAAAAAGTCTACGAAGGCCTGATTTGCAAGAAGTGGAATGTGCGCAAAAACGTCGTGAAACATATCTGGTTCCTCTAAGTAATCCAGTTCACTCATTTTCCTTACCCAAGTAGTAGCCGGAAACTTCTTATTAGCCATTAAATCAAAGAAAAGTCCATCTTCAACTATTCCCGGCACTGCGTATATTTCCCAACCTGTAAGGCCGCGCAATACCTTGTTTGTCTTTTCAAAATTTGGAATAGCGTTTCCGTTGAAGCTTACGCGATCCAATCCTAGCAAGAACTCTTTTGTTGCTGATTTTGGTAGCGAAGGAAACTGTCTATCAAAGAGTATTTTCCATACTTTCTGATCTTCTGCGGTGTAATTATCGTAATTCTGTTTCATTGTCTCGGGATGTAATGTTTTGTTTCTCGATTTGGTTCAAATCAATTGCCCGGCCATAAAAAAACCCGGCTCATTTTCGGAACCGGGTTTTATATTTTCAGTTAAATTTCTTGCTGATCACATAGTACTACCGTTCCGAACTGTCGGATAATAATAGTGGTAGTGATATGCTTTATTCTTGATCATTGGGTCAAAGGTAAGAGGCATTTCAAATTATTCAAATGAGAAAGGCTAATTTTTAAACCAATGGTCATTTTCCTATCCTTATTCACTTCTGAGTACTTTAGACGGATTTACTCTGGCTGCTCTTAGTGCTTGGTACGCAATTGTTAATCCCGTAATTGTCAATGCAAATACAATGGCAATCAAGGCCACATCTACACCAATGCTTACTTGATATGCATATTTATTGAGCCATGCTCCCATAAAGTAATAGGCCAATGGCAAGGAAATAAGCAATGCAACACCGACAAGTTTCATAAAATCTGAAGATAGCAATATGATAATCCGACTTACGGAAGCACCAAGCACTTTTCTGACACCCATTTCTTTTGCACGGTTAATCGCCATAAACGAGATTAGACCGAACATCCCTAAACATGCTATGGCAATGGCAATGGTTGAAAAAACTAGGAAAACAGATCCAAGTCTACTTTCAAACCTGTACATGCGTTCAAACTGATCGTCTAAAAAGGTGTATTCAAACGGAAGTTTTGGCGCCATTTCTTCCATTGTAGATTCAATAAAAGCCATAGTTTCAGCTGTATCGTTTGTGGAAATCTTTACAAAACCTAAGTTATTTCTTCTTGAATCTACAAGTATAACGAAGGGTTCTATGTTCTGTGACACCGATTTGAAATGAAAGTCTTTAACCACACCTTGAATTGGCGCCTCCAACCCACTAATGGTTATCGACTTCCCTATAGCTTCCTCAGCGCCCCAATTAAACAGCTTAGCCGTGGTCTCGTTCACAATAAATGATGGCTTTCTATCGGTTGAATCCAGTTCTTGAAATGGCACTGACCGCTCTCTTAAACTCAATCCTGCTAAGAGATCTAATCCCACGAGGTCCATATATTCCTCATCCACCGTCATAAAATAGATCAATTCCCAATCGTTTGGTTCTTCACCAGTTACTATACCGTGGGCTGAACCCACATTAGACGGCACATTGGAAGCCTTGCTTACCATTTCTATATTTGGGTTTGTCAGTAGCTTGTTCTTGATTGCTTCAAAACCCAACTTGGCATCTTTATCTAAACCGAAATAAACAACTTGCTCTCTGTCAAAGCCAATATCTTTTGACTGAATGTAATTGAGCTGCTTTTTCACAACAAGCGTAGCTACAACAAGGAAAATTGAAATGCCAAATTGTATCACAACCAAAATTCTACGCAGCCTACCGCCTTTTCCAGAATTTGAAAAACGACCTTTTAAAACAACAACTGGCTTAAAAGTGGATAGCATAATAGCCGGATAAAACCCTGCCAACAATGCGATTACAACGGAAAGCCCAAGAAGACCGAAAACAAAGGTTCCTGTAAACATTTCAAACTTTGAAATTGACTCACCTGAAAGAAGATTAAATGATGGAATGAGCAAATTCGCTAACCAATAGGAAACTGTACTGGCTAAAAGCACGAATAAAAAAGACTCGCTTAAAAACTGAATGATCAGCTGTTTTTTTCTGGCACCAATTACTTTCCTTATACCTACTTCTTTTGCTCTTTCAAGCGATCGGGAAGTGGCTAAGTTCACATAGTTGATACAGGCAATTAGCAGTATAAGTAGTGCTACACCAGAGAATATGTAAACGTATTTGATATCCCCAACTTTTTCTAATTCATAGTCTAATCGAAATCGTTTTTGTAAGTATATATCGTTTAAGGCCTGAAGGGTGTAAGGGTCTGAATCTCTATCGTTTCCTGATTCAGAAATACTTTCATCCAGCACATCTGACATCTTCTTTTCAAAAGTCATGGGATCAGTATTTTCAGCTAGTGCTATAAATGTCTGATAGTTCCAATTACCCCATTTTTCGCTAACAGCCCATTTAAGATCCGTAAACGGCACTATATAATCGAACTGTAAATATGAATTGGCAGGGACATCCATCAATACACCAGATATTTGATAAGGCTTTCCTTCTCTTTCTAGTGATTCACCCACCACATCTGTTCTTCCGAAGAGTTTACGCGCCGCACTTTGGCTAATTACCATGGAGTTGGGCTGGCTTAACACATCGGCAGGATTGCCTAGAATTAACGGAAAAGTGAAAAGCTTAAAGAAGTCTTTGTCAGCGAAATAAATAGACTCGGAGTAGGATTGATTGTTCACCCTAAGAATTTCACCCCCCATAGAGAACACACGTACACTATGCTCTATTTCATCTTCGAAAGTTCTTTTCAGTAACGGCGCTATTATATTAGGCGTAATCGCATCTACGCCTTCGGTAACCCTGTATATTCTATCTTTCTTTTCATGAAAATCATCAAAGCTCAATTGATGCTTTACATATAAGGAAATCAGAATAAAACTCGTCAGCCCTATAACTAATCCTGTAAGGTTGACAAAGGTATAAATGCTGTGTTTTTTTGCGCTTCTATACGCGGCTTTAAAGTTGTTATTGACCATAGCTAAATTGTTTTGAGTATATCTTTTTGACTTTGTTGATTTTAGGGTGTGCCAGCGAATAAACTTGAAGGTGTTGAGCCAGAACTTTATTCTAGCCTTCCTGAGTCCATGCAGATCATAATGATCCCAAAAACGCTCTTCTATATCGCCGGCAATCTCTTCTTGCAATTCATCCTTACAATACCAATCAAGAAGTTGCTGGGCAATTTTTGGAGGACCGCTGGGCTTTTTCAAACTCATAATTCACCTCCTTTGACAGCAAAACCAGGAATCTTTGACCATAAGTATTCCCTATGCTGTTTGGCTTCGAGTAAGGCGGACTTGCCGAGATCGGAAATACTAAAGATTCGTTTTCTACGACCTCCCCTTCTTTCTGAAGCGCCTCCTAGATCGGAATTCACGTAGCCTTTCTCTTCCAGCCGATAAAGTGCCGTATGAACGGAACTCATATTTACGGATCGACCTAATTCTTCTTCTATCACTTTTGTGATAGACAAACCATACGCTTTTCCATCTTGCGAGGCGGTAACCAAAAGCACCGTTTCTTCAAATTCTCCTAAATAAAATCTTCTTTCCATTGCTTGGTTAATTACTTACCCATTAGTAAAACTAATAAAAATGAATTTAATATCCGCTGGAAATACATTGAATCAGTCTAGCATTGTATTGAACCGGTAGTATTTGGCGATGAGCTCGACAAATACAAAAAATTAAAGGAGGCCTTAGGCCTCCTTTAATTTTAAATACAACAATCATTTAGCGACTAATATTCTACTGACTATCTCTGAGTAATTCAGCCATTTCTACAAGCCTGATAAACTCAGCTCTATATCCGTTTAAGTCTTTCCCTTTCGAAGATTTAGCCATGTCAATGATTGTCTGAAAATCGATGTCATTTTTATAGTCAGAATCTCTTAAAATCATCCCAAAACTGGCTACTGCTGCCGACCACTTGAAGTTTTCAGAAGTCCTATTCAGCTCAACCGATTCATTTTTAATTATAGTCTCTAAATAGATCGACTTAGCCTTATTAGGTTTTTTATAACGAAGCTTAACCGTCATAAGGTCAGTAGAATTACTACTCAATTCCTTTTTCTTTTCTTTTCTATATTTTAAATCATCGATCGGCTTGAAACTACTTTCAACACCTACCGGAATCACTTCGTATAAGGCTGTAACGGTATGCCCTGCTCCTAGTTCACCGGCATCTTTCTTATCATTATTAAAGTCCTCGTCGTTTAATAACCTGTTTTCATATCCTATTAAACGATAAGCCTGAACTGTCGCGGGATTGAACTCCACTTGAATCTTTACGTCTTTTGCAATCGTAAAAAGTGTACCTCCAAATTCGTTTACTAACACTTTTTTCGCTTCCAAAATATTATCGATATAAGCGTGATTCCCATTTCCTTTATCGGCTAGAATTTCCATTTTAGAATCCTGATAGTTCCCCATCCCAAAACCAAGCACAGTCAAAAAGACACCTGACTTTCGTTTATCTTCGATTAGATCTTCCATTTGCTGATCGCTCGACGCACCTACATTAAAATCACCATCTGTGGCCAATACGATACGGTTATTACCTCCTGCAATGAAGTTCTCTTGTGCGATTTTATAGGCCAGTTTAATTCCGGCACCACCAGCGGTTGAACCACCCGCATTTAGTTTGTCTAGAGCTTTGAGTATTTTACCTTTTTCGCTACCCGACGTAGAAGACAACACCTCTCCCGCTGCACCGGCATATACCACAATCGCTACGCGATCTTCAGCTCTTAATTCGTTGACTAAAAGCTTCAAAGACTTTTTTAATAAAGGTAGCTTATTAGCATTCGACATAGAACCTGACACGTCTAACAAAAACACGATATTCGAAGCTGGAAGATCTTCCATGTCGATTTTCTCGCCTTGGATTCCCACATGAACCAATTGATGATCTTTATTCCATGGAGCAACAGAAACCTCATGTTCTACCCCAAATGGATGTTTTCCTGAAGGTGATTGATAATCATAATCAAAGTAGTTAATCATCTCCTCGATTTTGACGGCATCAGCAGGCGGTAATTGACCATTGTTTATAAATCGACGGACGTTGCTATAGGATGCAGCGTCTACATCGATGGAAAATGTACTATAAGGATCCTTCCATGGAGATTTGAATCCATTCTCATCAATATTAGCGTAAGACTCTCCTGAGTTGCGTTTATCGTCATGGTAAAACCCTTTGCCTCCAATTTGATCATACATGAATTGACTAGTAGGTGCACTACGCTTCTGCTCTTCGGTAAAGGATAGTCTCTTTCTAGGTGTTGCAGTCGCCACACCAGTCACGATTACTTCAGCTAGTTCTGTTATATAGTCAGGAGAGAGCTTCACTTCAAAAACTTTCTTACTCCCTATCTTCACTTCTTGCGCTATAAATCCTAAGTAGCTAAAAACCAGAATCCCGCCTTTACGAGGTACTGTCAACATGAATTCACCTTTGGAATTCGTAGTTGTGATAATTGTCGTCCCTTTTAGCCTTACAGTCACGTTTACCAATGGAAGGCCATCTTCTGCGTCTAAAACCTTGCCCTCTATTTCTCTTTGAAAATTTTCTTCAATCGGATTATGGAATCCGATCAAAAGTGTCATCATTACGAATAATACCTGCTTCATACATTTATGATTTAGCGTTAGAAATCTTTAAGAGTAGGATGCGGCATGGAACTTGATTCCATAAATACTTTGAAAAATATTTGAAAAACGAGCACAACCATATCATACAAGTCACTGATATAGAACTAATTGAACTCTATAAAAAAAATGAGGACAAAAAGTTAGTGGGTGTGCTTTTTAAGCGCTATATGACGCTTGTCTATGGTATTAGTCTTAAATATCTAAAAGAACGATCGACAGCTCAGGATTTGACCATGCAGGTCTTCGAAAAGTTATTGTCGAGTTTAAAAACTCAGGAAATAGGCAATTTTAAGAGCTGGCTATATGTATTGACCAAGAATGAATGCTTAATGCATTTAAGAAAACAGAAAAGACTCAACGGGCAGGTTGAAAGTTTAAATGATGTTGATTTTATGGAATTAACCATTGCTACGCATCATGAAGAAGAGGGACTAGAAGAAGAGGTTGGGAAACTCGATCGTTGTATAGAAAAACTAAAAAATGAGCAGCAGCGCTGCATAAAATTATTCTATATAAAGAAGAAGTGTTACCAAGAGGTCTGTGATATAACAGGCTACGAATTGAAGAAAGTGAAAAGCTACCTTCAAAATGGAAGAAGGAATTTGAAATTATGTATTGAAAAACTTCGTGAGCAAGAAGAACAAACATATTGAACACCTGACCCCTGAAATTATTCAGGCCTATAAAGCAGGAGAACTAACATCAAGCCAGATGTATCAGGTAGAATTGCTGATGCTTGAAAACCCACTTTATGGTGAGGCTATGGAAGGTATTGAACAAATTTCTGCCGAAAATCTAACTGCTGACTTAGAAGATCTCAGCTCACGAATTGACGATTCCATTGAAGAGAAAAAGGTTGTTTTTTGGATAACTTGGAAAAAAGCTGCCGCCGTAATCCTGATAATCATTTCGGCCTCTGGCCTTTTCTACCTGAACCGACCTGATGTGTTACCTACTCGGGAGTTATCGGCGTTGAAAAAATCAACTGATAAAACTCCTGCAGATAGCACTTCCACCAAAGTAGATGACGAAAGCTTAAAGGACACTTTGACAAACACGAAAAGCAATCTTTTACCAGAATCTGCCGAGATTGTAAAACAACCGACCGATGGTACGCGGGTAGATTCTGACGAACCTCCAAAAGCCGTTAAGCCTATCCCAAAACCTAATTTATCTTCCAGTTCGATTGCAAAAACAGAAACTGTAGCGCCCGATGACTTAATAGAAGAGAAAATTGAAGGTGTAAAAACGTTAAATGCTGAAAGAAAACAGGAAGCCCTGGATGTTGAAGCATTGAACTTAAATGCCACACAAAGAAGCAGGGCATTCAGCAGAACAAACGACAATGCCTTAGTACAATTCACAGTTCAAGGAAAAGTACTAGAATCTGAGGACGGCATGCCATTGATTAACGTTCCTATTAGCATAAAAGGCACAATTAATGGCACCTCTACAAATGCAGAGGGTAAGTTTACGCTTGATAGCGTGAAAGTCAATAGTACACTCGTGATTGATTACTTAGGGTATGTTAGCCAAGAGTATAAAGTCAATTCCGCCGAGGAAATCTTGATCAGACTTGATCCAGATAATGTGAGTTTGGGCGAAGTCGTTGTAACTGGCGTGGCCGCGGCAACGCCGAAGCAGAAGCTCCCATTTTCAACCACAACCATTGAAGGGCAAACTATTGATGGCACTCGCCAAAATCCTGACAAAACACTTTCTCAAAGTTCCACAAAGGCCAAACCGACCATCGGCTTTTCGAAATTTAGAAAGTACTTGCGAAAAAACGTCCAATACCCTGAATCAGGTGGCAAGATTAGAGGTACGGTGACTGTGGAGTTTACTATCGATTCAACTGGGGAATTGAGAGATTTCAACGTTTTAAAAAGTCTCGGCGCTGCTTTTGATCAAGAAGCAATACGCCTAGTAAAAGAAGGCCCTAAATGGAACCCAAAAACGGTTGGTACAGAAAAATCACCTAGGCAATCAGTAGCAAAGGTGAAAGTAAAATTTAAACCTTGATTACAAACAAAAAACCATTCCTGCTTCGAGCGCAGGAATGGTTTTTATTGATCAATTTTTTAAGCGATTAAAAGCTCTTTCTCAACTCGAAGGTTTTTCTCATCCTATCGATCAAGCGATTCGATTCAGAGAAATTCAGGGTCTGTTGACCGTCTGAATATGCCTCTTCCGGAATTTCGTGAGATTCGAAAATGACGCCGTCTGCTCCTGCCATAATACTGGCTAAGGCGATCGGCTCGACATGGTTTCTTAGACCTATTCCGTGAGATGGATCGGCAATCACTGGCAGGTGCGTTTTTTCCTTCAAAACAGCCACTGCATTTAAATCCATGGTGTTACGCGTCGCTTTTTCATAGGTTCTGATTCCTCTTTCGCATAGCAAAAGGCGCTCATTTCCACCGCTAAAAACATATTCTGCAGATGACAAGAGCTCGTCAATTGTGCCTGAAATACCTCGCTTAATCATCACCGGCTTATCGGTGCCTTTACCTAGTTCGTCTAACAGGTTGAAGTTTTGTGTATTTCTTGCCCCTACCTGATAAATATCCACATAAGGGTCCATTTCCGCGATTTGAGAAACTTGCATTACCTCAGTAATGATTTTCATACCTGCTTCTTTGGCCAATTCATACCAAAGTTTCAGTCCATCAATCCCTAAACCTCTAAACGCATAAGGAGAACTTCTTGGCTTGTAAACGCCCCCCCTCATGATTGTTATTCCTTGAGATTTAAGGTGATTGATGGTCTTTCTAATCTGATCTTCGCCCTCTATAGAACATGGGCCAGCCATAATTTGGAAACCGTCTTCTTCTATCACAACACCATCTCCCAAATCAATAACTGTAGGATTGACTTTCCACTTTTTCGAAACGAGTTTATAATCGTCAGAAACGATGTGGATGTCTTTTATGCCATCCATATAGCCGATAGATCGGATGTCGAAGTCTTTCTTTCCGGTGCCCACCAAGTAATCTCCCTTTTGCGTCTTTACCTCTGTTGGTTTGTATTTAAGGCCTTTCACTCTATTTATAATAGCGTCTTTCTGTACCTCTTCTATGCCTTGCTCGAATTGTATAATCATGTTCTTGTATTTGTAGATTTATCTCTTTGTATAAATCCAGCTTTTTAACCCTTTATGGATTGAATAAATTCCTTTATGTTTTCACTAAGTTCTCCTTCTCGAGAAATTGCTTTGATAAACGCACTACCGATAATGGCGCCGTTGGCATTTTTACATGCTTTATCAAATGTTTCTTTATTTGAAATCCCAAAACCGATCAGCGTAGGGTTTTTAAGGCCCATAGCTTTAACTCGTTTAAAATAGGCCTCTTGCTCGTTGCTGATCCCTGTTTTTGCACCTGTAGTACTCGCCGATGACACCATATAAATGAAGCCCTTAGAGTTATTATCTATCTCCCTGATTCTGTTTTCTGAAGTTTGCGGTGTAATTAAAAATACGTTTAGCAAACCATACTTTTCAAAGACTGGTTTGTGTACTTCTTGATACTCAAACATTGGTAAATCTGGTAAAATCAGGCCATCTACTCCCACTTCTTGGCATTTTTGACAAAAAGCCTCCACTCCGTATTGTACGATTGGGTTGATATAACCCATTAGAATAATAGGGATATTCACCTTGCTGCGTACATCTGCCAATTGATCAAATAATAGCTTCAAAGTCATGCCATTGTCTAATGCAACCCCATTACTTTCTTGAATCGTGGGTCCATCTGCGATAGGATCAGAAAAAGGGATTCCAATTTCGATCAGATCAGCACCAGACTGTTCCAAAGACTGCATAATGGCAGTGGTATCATCCAATTTCGGATAGCCAGCCGTGAAATAAACGTTTAGAACGCGTTCTGATTTTCTACTAAAAAGTTCTTCAATTCTATTCATTATACCTTACCCCTATTAGTATTTACCCCACTTGATATACGTCTCCAAATCTTTATCACCACGACCTGATAAGTTGATGACGACAACGTCTTCCGATTTAAAAGTCATTTGATTCAATGCTGCAAATGCATGGGCAGTTTCAATGGCCGGGATTATGCCTTCTAACCGACTTAATGCAATGCCTGATTTCATAGCTTCTTCGTCCGTTACGCTGTAGAAGGTAGCTCTTCCTGTTTCAAACAAATGGGCATGAACTGGACCAATGCCAGGATAATCTAAGCCTGCGGATATTGAATAAGGTTCCACAACTTGGCCATCTTCAGTTTGCATCAATAAGGTCTTGCTCCCATGAAGCACACCTGGCTTACCAAGTACTGTCGTAGCGGCCGACTCTCCCGTATGATTTCCCAAACCTGCTGCTTCTACGGCTACCAAGTTTACATCTGTCTCATCATAATAGTGATAAAATGCACCCGCAGCATTACTTCCTCCGCCTACACATGCGATAACATAGTCTGGGTTTTCTCTACCTTCATGCGTTTGCAATTGTTTCTTGATTTCCTCGCTGATCACTGATTGAAAACGTGCCACCATTTCTGGGTAGGGATGTGGACCAACAACCGACCCGATGATATAGTGGGTGTCTTTTGGATTATTGATCCAATGACGCATGGCCTCATTTGTGGCGTCTTTTAGCGTTTTACTACCACTTTCTGCGGCACGTACTTCAGCCCCAAGAATTCTCATGCGTTCCACATTCGGCTTTTGTCGTTCCATATCGATCGCCCCCATGTAAACGATACATTCAACACCCATTAGCGCACAAACTGTGGCGGTTGCTACACCGTGTTGCCCTGCACCTGTTTCGGCAATAATCTTCTTTTTACCTAAACGTTGTGCCATTAGAATTTGGCCGATGGTATTATTGACTTTATGCGCCCCAGTATGGCATAGGTCTTCCCTTTTCAAGTAGATTTTAGCACCGTATTTCTCGGAAAGTCTTTCTGCATAATAAAGCGGTGTAGGTCGTCCGACAAAATCCTTGAGTAAGGATTGAAACTGCTCTTGGAAATCAGGAGCCTGCATAATTTGCTCGTAATTCTCTTTCAACTCTTCAATATTCGGATAAAGCATTTCAGGGATATAGGCTCCCCCAAAATTTCCGTAATACCCTCTCTCGTCAACTTTTACTTTCATCTCAAATTGCTCATTAATATTTCACAAACCATTGTTAAAGAAGGACAATTCTATAAATCAATCTGATGACAGGCTAATAAATATTTCAAACAACATCACCAAAAACATAACTATAAAAGAAATCCATATATCCTTATTCCTTACTTTATAAATTCTGATCACCTGCTTACTTAAAAAATAAGCAAGTATGAAAATCGAGACCAGAACAAAGCTTACAGTCGTTAATAGTTCATTATTAAAATTTGAACTCAAACTGATTTGAGGGTTACTGATTACAACCCTATAGCTCTCTATTTGCCAAAACAAATCCATCAAGAGTAGTAATACCCTTGACATAACAAACGTCATCAAAAACACCCAGCCCAATCTCCTCAGAAATAGCATCAATATTGAACCAATTATGCCTAGGGCAGATATAACACTAAACATTAGAGATGACATAGAAAACAGTATTGTTTCTGAAACCTCGATAGTAAAAAGAACGAAGCTGAAATCATATATAAACTGATTGACTGCAGAAAAACTGACCAGAGCCAAGCAAAAAAACATTAGCATCTTTTGTTTATAAGAAAACTGATTTAATACCAAGTTTTTCAACCTCAACCACGAGGTTGTAATTCTTTCTTGATACTTATCTAGCTGCTGATCCATTTTATCTTTTTCGTCATTTTGAGCGTAGCGAAAAATCTCGTTTTCCTTTGATGAGAATCTTCATTACGTCCAGCTTCATTCAGATTGACGTTACATTTTTTGTTTCAATGTTTTAATTGCTTCTATGTTCTTTAGCCCAGGTTTTTCCTCAAATTTAGAATTCACGTCAATCGCGTGAAAATTCAAATCAGTCATTTCATCCAGCTTTTTGATATTCTCTAAATCAACCCCTCCACTAAGAAAGAAGGGTACTTCTTGATTATACTCTTTTAAAATATCCCAGTTGAACGCGACACCATTTCCTCCTCTTTCTTTTCCTTTTGTATCGAATAAAAAGAAATCTACGAAAGGATTGTAAGCACCTAGCTTATGAAAATCAAAGGACGCTCCTATTGAGAACACTTTGATGACTCGAATACCAATGGCGAACAAACCTGCAACATACTCTACTGACTCATCACCATGCAACTGCACATAATCTAGTTTGTATTGAGCGACTTTTGATGTCACTTGTTCCAAAGTGGCATTTACAAATACTCCAATCTTCTTTGTGTCCGAAGGAAATGATTTCAGCAGGGTCTCATCCAGTTTCCCTTCCGCATTTCTAGACGACTTCTCGTAGAAAATGAAACCCATATAGTCTGGCTTTAGAGCAAGTAATTGCTCTATATTATTGCTTTCTCGCATGCCACAGACTTTCAGTTTCATTAGTTGGTTAATGGTTAATAGTGATTAGTTTTTTGGTGATTTAGCTTAAGACTGTTAACCTACAACCCTTTTATAAACTCCCTTGCTGTCACTTCAGGTCTTGCCGTTTTCATAAAGGTTTCACCAATCAAGAAGCCTTTATAACCGTAAGTTCTTAAGTCAAGAATAGTTTCCGGATTACTAATGCCACTTTCTGAAATTTTAACAAAGTCATCAGGAATATGGGCTGAAAGTTCTTTAGAAATATCAATGCTTACATCGAAAGTTTTTAAGTTCCTGTTATTCACACCTACTATATCCAAGTGTTCATTCAAGTTGTTGTCCAATTCTTCTTTATTATGAACTTCCATCAAAACCTCAAGCCCTAAGCCTTTAGCAAAAGCGGCCAATGACTTTAGTTTTTGTGGTTCCAGCGCAGCAGCAATCAACAAGATGGCATCCGCACCAATAGATTTGGCTTCTACAAGTTGATATTCATCTATAATAAAATCTTTCCGAAGTACTGGACAGAAATTGAACTTTCGTGCAGTGCTCAAATCTTCACTGGTTCCACCAAAAAACTCTTTGTCTGTCAAAACAGATAAAGCCGAAGCTCCTGCTTGCATATAACCGATTGTGGTCTTCTCAACTTTTGCATGCGAATTTATGACCCCTTTTGAGGGTGACTTCCGTTTAAATTCAGCTATAATGCCTGACATGTCTTCGCGCAAAAGGTATTTCTTCAGCGAAACCGATTGGCCTTCGAAATAAAGACTCTGCTCAAGGAGTTTTTCAGGAAAAAGAGACTTTCGATCTTCTACTTCCTTTAATTTATGCGCTATAATTTTATCTAGTATATCCATTTTAATCGATTGGGCTATGTTATGTTGCCAACCCCAGTTTAATTCAGTTCTAATATTTTCTTAAATGTTTTTAGTGCTTTACCACTCATGAGTGATTCTTGTGCCATACTCAAGGCCTCATTTATAGAAACTCCCTTACCACACTCTATGGCCATGGCAGCATTGGCGATAACGACATTATTCTGTGCTTCGGTTCCTTTTCCTTTCAATATTGTTTCGAAAATTTTCGCCGATTCAGCTACGCTTTCTCCTCCATGAATTTGCTCCTGCTTAATTGTCGATAAGCCAAGGTCTTGAGGATTAACAATTGCCTCTTTTCCATTAGTAATTTTCTTAAAAGCGCCTGTAAGGGATATCTCATCGTAGCCATCTAGCGCATGTAGAATCACAAAATTCTTATCGGTCTTCTGATAGAGGTATCCATAGAGTCTCGCTAATTCAAGGCTAAATACGCCGACTAATTGCTTTTTGGGAAATGATGGATTCACCATAGGCCCTAACATATTGAAAAAGGTTTTCACGCCTAAGTCTCTCCGAATTGGAGCCACATTTTTCATGGCAGGGTGAAAGAGCGGCGCATGTAAAAAACAAAGCCCACATTCGTCAAGACTCTTCTTTAGCTTACCTACATCATTGGTAAACTCATATCCGAAATGAGCCATCAGGTTAGAAGAACCGGAAACGGAAGAAACACCGTTATTACCGTGTTTCGCCACATTTTGTCCTGCGCCTGCTACTATAAATGAGGATAAAGTCGAAATATTAAACGTGTTTTTACCATCACCTCCTGTACCGCAGAGGTCTATTGCGTCGTACTCCGGTATGTCCACAGGAACACACAATTCGAGCATGGCATCGCGAAAGCCTTCAAGTTCTTCTACCGTGATGCTTCTCATTAAGTATACGGTTAGAAAAGCAGCCACTTGACTTTGATTGTATGCGCCTTGTGCCAAATTCTTAAGAATCTCCTTTGCAGAGGCTTTATCCAGCGATTTATATTCAAAAAGTTGATTTAATACTTCTTTCATTTCTTTTGTTGATAATGATCGTTATGCTGTGTAAACTTTGACTAGGCGTCCAACCAATTACTTAATAGTTTGTGACCATGCTCGGTCATAATTGACTCTGGGTGAAATTGAACCCCTTTTACATCATACGTTTTATGGCTAATGGCCATAATTTCTCCTTGTTCGTCAACTGCTGTAATTTCAAGTTCTTCACCCAAGTACTCCTTGTCAACATTCCAACTATGATAGTGACATATTTCATAGGTCTCAGGTATATTCTTAAAAAGCCGATCATTAGGTTTTGACACATGAACTTTGCTAGAAACACCGTGTAAAACTTCTCCCATATTATACAGCTTGGCACCGTAAGCTTCAGCTATACCTTGATGACCTAAACAGACACCCAATATGCTTTTTGTTGATCCATATTTAAGGATCAAATCGTTCATAATACCTGCCTCTTTTGGAATTCCTGGGCCTGGAGAGAGCAAAACCTTATCGTAAGCCTCCACTTCATCTAAAGAAATCTGATCATTGCGGAAAATTTCCATCTGATCTCCATAGCCCAACGCTCTTAAATAATGAACTAGATTGTAGGTGAATGAATCGTAATTATCGAGTACTAATATTTTCATTACTGTTTCTTAATAATTACCTGTTATCTAATCTGTTTCGCCAGTTCGATGGCTTTTCGCAAAGCGGCTAACTTATTGTTCACTTCTTGAAGCTCAGATTCACGGTTTGACTTGGCCACTACACCTGCGCCTGCTTGAAAGTAAAGGCTGTTGTCTTTACTTAAGAATGACCTGATCATAATGGCATGGTTGAAATCTCCATTGAAACCCATAAAACCAATTGCGCCTCCGTAAAACCCTCTACGCGTTTCTTCATATTCATTAATCAGCTGCATAGCTCTTACTTTTGGCGCACCACTCAATGTTCCGGCTGGAAAAGTGCCTGATATCATTTTCGTTTCTTCCACATTTTCGCTCAAAGCACCTGTTACTTTTGAAACCAAGTGAATGACGTGAGAGAAATATTGCACTTCCTTATAAGTATCTACCTCCACGTTCGACCCTGCTCTGCTCAAATCGTTTCGAGCAAGGTCTACCAGCATTACATGCTCAGAATTTTCTTTGGGGTCTTCCAGTAGCTTTTTAGCTAAGTCAGCATCGGCCTCATCGTTTCCAGTTCTTCTAAATGTGCCAGCTATCGGATGAATCGTTGCTTTTCTATCTTTTATTATCAATTGTGCTTCTGGTGAAGAACCAAATATCTTATAGCTACCATAATCGAAATAGAATAAATAGGGTGATGGATTGATGGAACGAAGGGCTCGATAAACGTTAAACTCGTCACCAGAAAAGCTATCTTGAAACCTTCTAGAAAGCACTATTTGGAATACATCGCCTCTTAAACAATGAGAAATCCCCTTGTCGATCATGGTTAAAAACTGATCGTCGCTGTAGTTTGATTTTTCTTCTTGCGCCGGTGTGAATTCGTAAGAAGGATAGTTCTTGTTATAAACTAAATTTTCAATGGCTTCAAGCCCTTTAGCTTCCGTACCTTCTGGAGAATGTTCGAAAATGTAGAGCTCATTTTTAAAATGATCTATGGCAATTACATATCGGTAAACATGATAAAGTACATCCGGAATATGGTATTCATCAGCTTTCCCCTCTGGAACTGGTATATTCTCGAAGTACTGAACGGCATCGAACCCGATATAGCCAAAAAGACCATTATTGATGAATTTGAATGGGTTTTCACTCGCCTCGAAAGATTTTACGAACTGATCAAGCTTAACCATTACTTCTTCCCCAGCCGCTTCACCTTCCAAGAGTTCAGTTGGTAATTGTTGCTTAAAACGACCATCTTTTACTTCGAAACTGGCTAGCGGATCGCAACAGATGTAAGAAAAACTATCATCTGCTCCATGATAGTCAGAGCTTTCAAGCAAAATTGGGTTCTCAAACTTATCTCTAAGTTTTAAGTAAATGCTGACCGGTGTCACTGTATCAGCCAGTAACTTTTTGTACTTGGTTTGTAATTTGACCTTAGTCATCTTTAATTTTTTATCGCGTTAAAACGAAAAAAGCCTGCATGAACTGCAGGCTTTAAATTTTATATTATTTGAATAGCACCTAGCTCACGTTATCGGATTTCCGTTACGTGCCACCACCAAGCGTTATTTCTGATTGTCATTTTCATTATGGTTCCAAATGTAGAAAAGGAAAATTTGAATGCAAATCTAAATCTGAATAATTGGTAAAAAAGATGACAAATGGAAGAATCTTCTAAGCACTAGTCTTAAAAAGGGTGCCCATTAATTCTGCGCAGCGATTGACTTCTCCTTCATTACATTGTAAGTCTGGATATACTGGGCGAAGTCTTTGAACTTAGGCTTCCTTTTTACTGTCTTGAATACATCTGGCTGATCGGCGAAAATATCTACGAAGGCCTTTTTAAAAGATGCTTTTCTAACGATTCTAGGTTTAGCGTTTCCATACACGACAAGAAGCGTTCGCTCTTCTCCCCCAACTACCCGAACACCGCCCAGACTGATCGGCATGGACTTAGAGCCGTTTCTATGATCATACACTTGAATATGCTGATCGAAACCTGGGTTTAGAAGTTGAAGCAACGCCACCTTATTTTTTCTTCTTGGCATTTGCTGTGCATCATAATAGATCCAATCTCTTTCTAAGATATTATTATGATCTGTGGTAATGGCATGCCTTATTGAAGTGGCCTTCTCAGCCACTGTGATACTTTTGGCAAAGGCATCTGGCCTAATGGCAAACCTTAGTACATCTTCTGCTTTAAATTTGTGAATCTGACCTGATTCATCCCTAATCCTTAGCCGGGTTATAAAGCCTCCAGTTTCTGTAGCGGCCCTGAGCGTACCGAAGACTTCTGCTCCTTCGACAGTGATCACATAACACTCCCTGTCGCTGATAAAAGTGGTAAATGGTTCGGCAAATTGCTGGGCTATGACCGAGCCCAAACTTAAAAATAATAGTGTGATTGATAATTTGAGTTTTTGCATAAAATATTGGTTTACCCTCTCTAGACAATCTTTATGCCAAAATAAAAAGCTAACATTGAAAAAAATGGCTATCGTTTTTTATAAATAAAAACATGAGCAGCTGGCGCTTATTTACTACTGAATGAGAAACAGAATAGTTGAAAATCGATTTTTCTACTCTGCCCCTTTCTCTTTTCGAATTTTATTTCTCTTTTCGAATTTTAAATATTCCAAAAACTAAAGTGATCGCCGCTAAGGCAAGAATTAAGATTTGAGTAGTTCCTTGGAAAGTAAATTGTTCGCCTAATGCTGAAAAAATGGCTTTGAATACATTGATAAATCCAAGCATGGCCGTTACAAAAACAGTAACTCCCATAAATACATTCAACAACAACCCATTGATATTATCCTTCATGGTTCCCCGGTCGTTAACCATTTGCCAAAGCAGAAAAGCGAGTAAAGGCAATATAAATCCATTTGCAGCCTGTGCTAGTATAATTACAGGAATAGGCTTTATACCACTAACTCCGAAGGTTAAACCTGTTATCAATACGAGAATCCAAATGCGTTGAAATTTCCAATTATTCGTCTCTGAAGGATGCTTTTGGGCACTATTAATTGTAATAGCACCAGCCAAAGCAGCGGTTATACTTGAAGTAAAACCCGCAGCAAAAAGACCTATGGCAAAAACAACACCCATAAACCTTCCGTGATCGGCTGTAAGTTGATCAAAGAGGTTAACAAAGCCAAACTCTCCAACTATAGCCGTGCCAACTACCAAAACTGCCATGGAGATAACACCCCCTAAAATTATAGATGGAATCATACCGGATCGCATTTGTTTGATCGACTGCCCTTTGGCTAATCCAGAACCTAGAAAGATATTATAAGGCACGATGGTAGTACCTACTAAACCTAGCGTGAGAATGGCGTTACGCTCATTGATTTTTGGTATTAAAAGCCCTTGAAAAAATGCACTAGCATCAAATTTTACATTGAATGCGGCATACAAGAATGCGAGTCCCATTATAGCCACAACAATACCCATTGCATTGGCTACTGAACTAATCTTACCCGTGTACAAAACGCCACCTGCCACAGCAACAATAATAAGTGTAAACACCCATTTCGGAATACCTGTTACAGTCAAAGCTAAACCAGATATAGCGCCTAATATATTACCTGCTTCATAGGCTGCACAACCTAAGAAAACCGCAATAGCAATAAACCAGACTAGTCCATTGGATTTATATTTTTGCTGAATTGCGGCGCCTAAGCCATTCCCAGAAACTATAGCTACTCTTGCAGCGGCTTCCTGCAAAACGGCACATGCCAAAGTAGAAAATAGAAGTGCCCAGAGTAATTGATATTGATAAGTAGCTCCTGCGGAAGCAGCAGCAGTAACCGTACCCGGTCCTATAAAAGCAGCAGCAATGACTAACCAGAAAATAAAATTCCAGAATTTTGATTTCATGTCGGAAGATACAAATTCTCAGTAAGTGACTCTTATCCGATTTATTCAATAGCACTCTCTCACTTTTTGAAAATAATTGTGAGTACCATTTATGAATATTCACACCAGTTTACGTTCTTCATTTATAGAATGAATTCCGAATATGTCTAAGCTGAATCTTGCAATTATTTTTGGTGGTAAATCTACCGAGCACGAAATATCTCTTTTATCCGCTAAGAGTATTCTAAAGCACATTAATGCAGATAAGTACAATCTTTCTTTGATCTTGATTGACATTCAAGGGCATTGGCACCTTAAAGATGACATTGATGCTAATAAAGGTATTTCGGTTACTTTGGCTCCTACGAGTAATGGAACGTCTTTAGTAAACCTCAATACAGGAGAGGTAATCACAAAATTGGATGTAGTCTTCCCTGTATTACATGGTTTATTCGGAGAAGACGGAACAATTCAAGGCTTCTTTAAGATGGTTGATATTCCATTCGTGGGTTGTGGAGTTATGGCCTCCTCGGCTTGTATGGATAAAGACATGACGAAGCGGTTATTAAGAGATAGTGATATCGGCATTGCCCCTTATGCTATTGCTTCTCCAAACCGTAAACCTTCTTTTGAGGACATTGAAAAACAACTTGGAATGCCTGTTTTTATCAAGCCGGCTAACCTAGGATCTTCCGTTGGAGTTTTTAAAGTATCGTCTAAAGATGAGTATAATGACAAAGTTGAGGAAGCCCTTGGCTATGACCCTAAAGTGCTCATCGAAAAAACCATTATTGGGAAAGAAGTTGAGTGTGCCGTTCTGGGCAATAGCAAACCTAAAGCCTCTTTGCCTGGCGAAGTGATAACGGAAGTTGGTTTTTATGATTTTGAGTCGAAATATGTCGATAAAGACGCTTCTTCTATTCTCATTCCGGCTGACCTTACCCAATCACAAATTGAAACCATTCGTGAAATTGCCATTAAGGCATATCTGGTGATGGCTTGTGAAGGCCTAGCCAGAGTAGACTTTTTCGTGACGAATGAGGGCGATATTTTAATCAACGAGATTAACACTATTCCCGGATTTACCAATATTAGCATGTACCCAAAAATGTGGGAAGCGACTGGTATTCCATACCCAGAATTAATAGACATTTTGATTGAATTGGGAATAGAGCGGTACGATCAAGAACAGGCTTTGCGAATAGTAGCCAGAGAAGTTAAGTAAGCTTAAGTCAAGACGAGTAAAGTGTTCAAATTTAGATCAAGAATTCACTTTTCTTATAGCATTATTACTTACCTTCTGCCATGAAAATTGGCATTTTAGGAGGCACAGGCATGCTAGGTCATCACATAGCAATAGCGGCTCACTTCAAGCAATATGAGCTTGTCATAATCCATCGCAAGAATTCAAACCTCTCCAAAATCTCCGATTTAAAATACGAATCTAGAATTGCCGATCTCGATGATAGAGGCAGTCTAATCCAAGCGTTTCAAGGCTTAGATTATTTAGTCAACGCAGCGGCTTATTATCCTACCCTTCCAAAACCTCTTTCAGCCGAAATAAAAACGGCCAGACTTCAAATGCAATTCTTCATTGATGCTGTTAAAGCCTCCAAAGTAAAAAAAGCATTATATGTTGGTGGTGCCATCGTCTTAACAAAGGCTATAAATGGCATAGCGGATGAATCAATGGTCAGTGAAAAAACACCGGAAAATTCGGCGCCTTATGTACAAGTAAAGTGGCTTATGGATAATATGGCGCAACAAGCAGCAAATGCAGAAGTGCCCATTGTTATTGGCATACCCTCTATGACGTTTGGCGAATATGACTATGGACCTACAACAGGTCGGCTTATCGTAGAATTGGCCAACAAAACGTTGCCAGCTTATGTCAATGGAGCCAGAAATGTAGTTTATGCTGGAGATGCTGGGCGTGGTTTGCTTTTGGCACTTGAGCAAGGAAAGATTGGCGAACGCTATTTAATTGGTGGCGCAAATACAGATACCAAAACCTTGGTCGCTACTATTTGCGAAAAGGCTGGAGTGAAGGTTTTAGAGAAAACGCTTTCTATCAGTTTAGCTAAATTCATTTCTAAATTTCAAGAAACGAAGTATGCCATTTTTAGAGGAACGCCGCCGACCCTTTCCTCAACCGCTATAGCAGTACTTTCAGGGGGGCAACATTTAGACTTATCGAAGGCGAAAGAGGAACTAGGCTATGAAGCTCACTTTTCCACTCAAGAAGCCATCGATAGAGCGTTTAAATGGTTTAAAAAGGAGGAATACATTAAATCCTAAGAGAGACAGACCTATAATTCCAACCTTTTAGCACTAGGTAAGGTCTAGTAATGAAAATGGGCATGATGAAAAAGCGGTACTTTCTATTTCTGACAATTGCACTTCTGTTTAGTGCTTGTGATCAATCCGATGATTCGCTAATCAGTAATTTCTTAGGTTGCTCATCGACAATGGGCTGCACCGAAATCTTCATCTCCTTATCCTACACACCAATTGACGATAATAATCAGCCTATTGTTTTAGATAATTTCTATACCCAGAATTTAGACAATGGCAATACTTATAGCATTCAAGACCATAACTTAGATCTACAAAACAGTTACATCGTTATTGACGATGATCAGCTTGCTGAGATTAATAAAACGGGAACAAACATTCGGTTTTTCGGTATTGTTGATGATCAGATAGTACTTCAACAAGACTTTGTAGTTGGTCATGACTGTTGCCACGTCATTCCCGTTAGTGGCCCTTTCGATGACTAAACCTTGAAGTTCTTGGGTTTTAATACCTTTGAATTGGCGCTGACCTAAATAGTCTGTCATTTTTCTTAGATTCAACCTTGAAACATTAGGTTAAAAATGAAAAGGCTATCCCTCCTATTAATTTTCGCATTTTTCTGCATCGGACTGCATGGTCAAGATATCAGACTTCCAGAAAAACTTGTCAAAAATCAACTGACAGCTTATAACAATAAGGACATTGAAAAATTCTTGGTTAATTACAGCGACTCGGTGAAGATTTATAATCATCCAAATCAACTAGTTATGTCAGGCAAAGCACAAATGAGAGCTGCCTATACCCCAATGTTTGCCAATAGTCCAGAGCTGCATTGTACTATAAAAAATCGTGTCGTTTTAGGAAATACAGTAATAGACCAAGAACATGTCGTTTTTAATAAAAACAGACCAGCAATGGAGGTTTTTGCCATGTATAAGATTAGACATGGCAAGATTCAAGAAGTCTTTTTCATAGAACCAGACAAAGAATAAACTCATGCGTTCAGTCGATATTAATTGTGACATGGGAGAAAGCTTTGGCAATTTCAAAATTGGCAATGATGAGGCAATCTTCCCTCAAATCACTTCTTGTAATATTGCCTGCGGCATGCACGCGGGTGACCCATACCATATTGAAAAAACCATCAATTTGGCTATTGAGCATAACGTACAAATTGGTGCGCATCCTGGCTATCCAGATTTACAGGGGTTCGGCAGAAGAGTTTTACCGATTGCTCAAGAAGAACTTTCCTCGTACATAAAATACCAGGTAGCCGCGCTGGAAGGCATGGTAAAAAGTGCTGGTGGAACGCTTAAATATGTTAAACCACATGGTGCGCTTTACAATGAAATAGCCAAGAATGAACTTGTAGCTAGAACAGTATATTCTGCCATAAAAAGTATTAATCCAAGCCTTAAAATAATGGGACTGGCAGGAAGTCACGTCGAGGAGATTCTATTAGAAATTGGCATGGAATATATTCCTGAAGCGTTTGCCGATAGATACTATGAAGCCGATGGAAAATTGAGATCTAGAAGTCTTCCAAATGCGGTTATCCAAGATCCTGATGTTGCTGCCGAGCAGATACTTTCAATTACTGTCGATCACAAAACTATTAGTTATGATGGCCAGCCTGTACCGCTAAAAGCAAAGAGTTTCTGTATTCATGGTGATAATCCGGCTGCTGTCAAGATTCTCTCTGCTATAGATCAAAAGTTAAGCGCGGCTAATATTCAGAAAAAAGCTTTCTAATGCGAATTGACCCTTACGGAGATAGCGCCTTGATTGTAACATTCGATCGAGAAATTTCAAAAGAAGTCAATCAGCAAGTTGTAAACCTCTATAGAAACCTAAAAAAGGACGCATCTTTCAATTCGCTTATTCCTGCATATAACTCACTCACGCTAAGCTATAATAGAAGCTCTATAAACTTTGAAAAGGCATCACAAATTGTGAAGCAGGCTTATCAAGATTTAGTATCGAATAATTATAGTCATGTCGAATCCAAGACATACACCATCCCCGTATGTTATGATCCCTGTTTTGGACTTGACCTTATTGAAGTATCTCGGCAAACTAACTTGACTATAGAAGAAATGATTGCGGCACATACAAATCAGGTTTACCATGTTTATTTGCTCGGGTTTGTGGCAGGTTTTGCCTACATGGGCAGTCTCCCTGAAGCCTTAAAATGTGCACGGAAAACGACACCTAGATTGAGCGTTCCGAAAGGTGCAGTGGGTTTAGCAGGGTTACAGACTGGAATTTATCCGACTGAGGCTCCTGGCGGATGGCAAATTATAGGCAGTACACCACTTGAAATGTTCAATCCGAATAATAAGCCTTCAAGTTTCCTTCAACCAGGAGATGCCGTTAGGTTTCGAGCTATTGGAAAAGAAGAATACCGGATAATTCAATTAGAAATTGAAACAGAGGTTTTTGAAATGGAAGGCTTATATGAGTGATTCAATAATTGCTCATATCAGAAAACCAGGACTTCACACCTCTATCCAAGATGATGGCCGATGGGGCGTTCAAGATCAAGGTATTCCAGTAAGTGGGGCGATGGATAAGCAGGCTATGCAAATGGCAAATGATCTCGTTGGCAATCCGCCTTCTCAACCAGTATTGGAAATGACGATGATCGGACCGACTATTTTATTTGAAAATGCTTGTCAAATTGCTATAACGGGTGCTAAAATGTCCCCCAGCATTAATGGGAATTCGGTTGATAGTTATTGTACTATTGATATCGAAGCAGGAGATCTGTTGGAATTCGATCATGCTTCAGAAGGTTGTAGAACATATTTAAGTATTGGAGGTAAATGGAATACACCAAAATGGTTGGGCAGTTTTAGTGCCGTGCCGAATACATTGATTCATGATCAGCTCCCCGCTCAACTACAATCAGGACACACACTAGAGATAGAAAGCCAAGGAAGATCTACTCTAAAAATAACTCCTGATTCAAAAAAGCCTGTCTTTTCTTCTGTTTATGTGGTTAGGGTTTTAACTGGGCCTGAATTCGGTTTATTCAATATGCAGGTGATAGAAGCCTTTTTTGAAACGATTTTCACAATAGATCTTGATGCTAATAGAATGGGCTATCGATTAATGGAAAATTTGGTCGATTATAAACCGGTAAGGGAGGAATTATCGTCTGGAGTAGTTAATGGCACAATACAGGTCACCAATGCTGGTAAACCTATCATCTTAATGGCGGATGCTCAAACTACAGGGGGCTATCCAAGAATCGCCAATGTACTTACCGAAGACTTAGATGTATTGGCGCAAATGAAGCCCGGCGATCAGTTAAAGTTTATGTTAGTGAGTTTTTAGGGTATAAAATGCGAAAAGGCGACTTCCGTTCGAAATCGCCTTATTCAACCTTAAACTAAAACTACTAACTAATTAATTATTCAATTGGTAATATTTAGTACCCGAAAGCTCAGTAAGTAAGTCTGCCTGTCTCAAAACTTGAAGCTGTTCTTCTTCAAGCTCTGATCTCAACCCATCTACAACAAGTTCATCACGCTCATTATAAACTTTAACATATTCCTGAGATTCGAATACTTCTTCTTCAATTTCTTCAAAATACTCCTCTATATACTCATCCACATATTCAGTGTAATGATCATCAGCAAGAGTATCTGATTCTGGTAAGTTTGCAATTGTATTTGACTTGGCAGAGGTAAGAATTGTTCCCGCCAAGAGAAGCGCAAAGAGCGCTGAGATATTTTTTTTACTAACGTTTTTCATGTTGTTGTGATATTTTGAGTTCTGCCCATCAGACAGAAATATTTGACCTAAAAATTGACCGTTGTTTTTGACCTGCCAACTGTTTTCCAATCCCTGTGCCAAAAATTATATATAATTGATTTTCAACTACTTATATAGAATCATAAATTCTATGAAATTATGACCATGTTCATTTTCGTTCATAAAAGCGGACACATTTTGCGAATTCGAAGGTTGAAAAAAGTTGCATGGAATCTTAAAAAAATGCCGAACGGTCGCAGAAAGGGATGAAAATTCAGTTCTACCGCTATAAAAAGGAAATGAAATATCCATTCTGAGCATCAATCTTTTCAAGATTCGAACTTAATTTGCATCCAATATGAATTTGCCAGAATCACCTGATCTAGAAATCATCAATTATCAACTCCCCGATGAGCGGATTGCTAAGCACCCTTTAGCCAATCGAGCAGATTCTAAATTATTAACCTATCAAGCTGGCACCATTTCAGACAATCATTTTCGGTCGATAGGCAAATTCTTAAATCAGAAAACCACCCTTTGCTTTAATAACACCAAAGTAATTCCTGCTCGACTTTATTTCACAAAAGATACAGGGGCACAAATAGAAATATTCCTTTTAAAGCCATTGGCTCCAAGTACTGTGATGAGCACCGTAATGGAAGAACGTGAAAGCGTAATATGGGAATGTATGGTTGGAAATTTCAAACGCTGGAAAGACGGGCAAATATTAAGTACTAGACTTACTGCGCAAGATACCGAATTAACATTAAAGGCAACGGTCTTAGATAGAGAGGAAAAACAGATCCGTTTTGAATGGGATAACCCGAGTTATTCTTTTGCCGAAATAGTTGAGATGGCTGGGGAAGTACCGCTTCCACCTTATTTAAATAGAAACCCAGAACCTGAGGATAAGCCACGATATCAAACCGTTTATTCTGAAGAGGAAGGCGCGGTTGCAGCGCCCACGGCTGGCCTCCACTTTACTGAAGAGATTTTAGACGCTCTAAAAAGCAAAGGGATTACAGAATCCTTTCTGACACTGCATGTAAGTGCTGGCACATTTCAACCAATAAAAGTGACAGACGCGCGCGAGCACCCAATGCATTCTGAACAAATTGAGGTGACTAAGGAAACTATAGAGCAGATAATAGCCGCGGAAGAGGTAATAGCCGTAGGTACTACATCTATGCGTTCGTTAGAAAGTCTTTACTGGTTTGGCGTTAGGTTAAACAATGGAAATGAAAACTTCAATATTGAAAAATTAGAGATATATAATAAAAGTGATAGACTACCTGATCGGAAAACGGCTTTCACAAAAATTGCGGCTTGGATGACTCAGAATAGACTAGACCGCATAAATGGTACTACCGAAATTTTTATTATGCCCGGTTACGAATTCAAAGTATGCGATGGATTAATAACTAATTTTCATCAACCAGGAAGTACACTTTTATTGTTAATCGCAGCTTTTATTGGTAAGGATTGGAAGCAAGTCTATCAACATGCTTTAGATAATAACTATCGTTTTTTAAGCTATGGCGACTCATCTATTTTATTACCAACACGTAAAAGATAACTATATTGGGCTATGGAGATTTATGATCTACTGATCAACTTTATCAATAGTAAGGTTCCTATCCTTGGCGAACCTATCCATATAGGCGACAATTTAAAGTTTACAGTTACTGAACTCATCATTCCGGTGGTGTTCCTTATCCTAACCAATGTATTCGGTAACATCGTCCGAGCGACATTAATCAATCGGATACTCCCGCGCTATGTACACGATAGAAAAACCGTTCTTTCCATAGGAAACACCACAAAATATATCATTCTAGCCATCGGACTAGTATTGGTCCTTACGGCCATCGGATTAGGGGCTGGATCAGACCTTAATATCCCTCTAAGCAAAGATAAAGAAGGTGCTCCTACCCTAAGAGTATTCGATGTTATCAGGCTTATTCTATTCTTGAGCCTTCTGGTATTCTTTTCAGGAAAACTCAAGTCAATTTTTGTTAAACAAATTCTTTCAAAGTATTCGGAAGATATCGGTGTAAGTCAATCGATAGGAACCATTATACAGTACTTTTTCATTGTTCTTGGAGCATTCATTATTATACAAGGTTCTGGAATCAACTTAGGTTCTCTTAATGTATTAGCGGGTGCTCTAGGTGTTGGTATTGGTTTTGGCTTGCAAAACATTGCAAATAACTTCATATCAGGCTTAATCATCCTTTTTGAAAGGCCCGTTAAAGTTGGAGATAGAATTGAAGTAGGTAACGTGGCGGGTGATATTGTGAAAATTTCATCTCGAGCTACCATGGTGAACACCAACGACAATATTTCAATTATCATTCCTAATGCTGACTTGATTAACAAACAAGTCATTAACTGGAGTCATAATGATAGAAGAGTAAGAGTACACGTTCCCTTGGGCGTTTCCTATAAGGAGGATCCGGCGAAAGTAAGGGAAATATTGGTTGAAATAGCGGCTAATCATCCTGAAATCTTAAAAAGACCAAAGCCAGAAGTTCTGTTTATCGGGTATGGCGATAGTTCAATAGATTTTGATTTAATGATATGGACAAGCTCATACATCAACCGACCCATCATTCTTAAAAGTCAGTTATACTACCTGATTTTCGAGAAGTTTAAAGAGCACAATATTGAGATACCATTTCCACAACGCGACCTTCATATTAAATCAGGATGGGGAAAGCAGGATGATAATGGAGAGTAATCGTTTGCCGAGGAAACCATCCGCAAAAACGTTATTAAATTATATTTCTTCCTAAATTGCCGCACTTTACAAGAGACATTACATGAGAGTAATTATAGCAGGGGTCGGAAATGTGGGGTTTCATTTGGCCAAACTTCTCTGTCAAGAAGGACAAGATATTGTCTTAATTGATCGAGCAGCCGACAAGCTAAAGCAAGCTGGGAACTCGATTGACGCGGCTACTATTAAAGGAACATCTACTTCTTATAATGTTTTGGAAGAAGCAGGCGTTGCCAATGCCGACCTTCTGATAGCAGTTACCTCATCTGAGGAAACTAATATAGCTACAGCCATTATAGCCAAGCATCTTGGCGCAAAAAGAACAATCGCTCGAATTTCTAATACTGAATTTATCTACCAAAAAGACAAGCTTAACCTTAAGCATTTGGGTATAGATGATGTTATTTCTCCTGAATCACTTGCAGCAAAAGAGATTAAGAGGCTTTTAAAGGAAGTAGCGGTTACGGATAGCTTCGAGTTTGAAAAAGGATTGCTGCAACTCATAGGCGTAAATATCGACGAGAATAGCCCACTTAAAGGCAAGTCAATGTTAGAGGTCGCTAAGATCAACCCAGATCAGACTTTCATGACGGTGGCGATTCTTCGAAACAATGAAACGATTATCCCTTATGGCGATACGTGTTTTGAACAGAATGACCACGCCTACTTCATTGCCCAACCTGAAGGTGTTGAGAAGCTACTTTTCTTAAGTGGTAAGAAAAAAGAAGGCGTACGTAGTATTATGATTCTAGGAGGTTCACGCGTTGGATTTCATGCAGCAAAAATATTAAGTACAAGGTATAACGTGAAGTTAATCGAGCGAAATGCACAAAAGTGTTTCGAGCTTGCTGATCAACTGCCGGATGCCATGGTAATTAATGGCGACGGTCGTAACGTAGAGTTGTTAGAAGAAGAAAGCATTAATGAAATGGATGCTTTTATTGCCGTTACTGGCGATTCGGAGACGAACATCATCTCTTGCTTAGTCGCTAAGAAAATGGGGGTTAAGAAAACCATTTCCATGGTAGAAAACATGGATTACATCCACCTTTCTCAAAGCATTGGTGTTGATACCATGATTAACAAGAAACTCATAGCGGCAAACTTTATTTTTAGGCATATTCGCCAAGGAGAGATTGTTTCTATTGCCAGTATTCATGGTGTTGATGCAGAAATTCTTGAATTTGAAGTGCAGGAAACTTCAAAAATCACACAGCAAGAACTCAGAAACCTCCAGTTCCCTAAGTCAGCTATTATCGGTGGTGTGATTCGAGATGGCAAAGGACTCACCACACCAGGAAACTTCACTTTTCAGCCAAAAGATAGAGTCGTTGTTTTAGCCAAACACGAGTGTATCAAGAAGGTAGAAGACTACTTCATATAAAACATCATGAGGTTCAACATTAAAGTCATTGCCGATTTACTAGGAATCATCCTGCTGATCAATGGTGGCTTTATGGCGCTTTGTATACCCGTGTCAGTCTATTATAAAGAGTCTGATTGGATTTCGATACTCATTGCCAGTTTAATCACAATAGCTTCTGGGTTCCTCTTAAGACTCGTCAAACGAAAGAATCAGAATAAAGAACTCAAGAAAAAAGACGGTTACATAATCGTTTCAGCCGGTTGGGTAGTGCTTTCTTTGTTCGGTGCTTTGCCCTACATTATCAGTGGTGCCATTCCTAGTTTTGGAAATGCTTTCTTTGAAACCATGTCTGGCTATACTACTACCGGAGCCTCAATTTTAACCGATATAGAGGTTGTACCAAAAGGCATTTTATTCTGGCGAAGTCTTACCCAATGGATTGGTGGCATGGGTATGATTGTGCTCGCACTAGCCATATTACCATTCTTAGGCATTGGTGGCATGCAACTTTTTGCGGCAGAAGCCCCTGGAATTACACCTGATAAACTTCAGCCTAGAATTCAAGAAACTGCCAAAAGACTCTGGTTCCTTTATGTAGGCCTTACCCTAGCCGAAGCGATAGCCCTATTTGTAGCAGGCATGGGACCTTTCGATGCTATCAATCACTCCTTAACTACCATGGCAACAGGTGGTTTTTCCACTACGAATGACAGCATGCAACTGGACTCCCCTGTAATTCAATACATCGTTATTTTCTTTATGTTCTTGGCCGGCACCAGTTTTACGCTAACCTATTTTGCGCTGAAAAGAAACTTTAAAAAGGTCGTTAAAAACGAAGAGTTTATTGTCTATACTTCGTTCATCGTGGTAATTACCGTAGTCGTTACCATCGCTTTACTTTTTGTACAAGATCAGCCATTAGAAAAGTCATTCAGAGAAGCACTTTTCCAAGTGGTTTCTCTAGTAACCACAACAGGTTTTGTCTCAGCTGATTACACAGCTTGGGCGCCATTCTTATCTGTGCTTTTCTTTATCCTACTATTCGTAGGTGGTTCGGCAGGATCTACAGCTGGAGGTGTAAAAATCATACGCCATGTGGTGTTATTCAAAAACTCATTCTTAGAGCTAAAGCGTCAGTTACATCCTTCTGCAGTAATGCCAGTAAGAATTAGCGGAAAGGCCATGGATCAAGGCATAGTTTATAATGTGCTGGCCTTTATCATGATTTACATCCTCGTCTTCTTAGTTGGGGTGGTATTGCTTTCTGCTATGAATGTTGAATTCGATACGGCTTTCGGAGCCGTAGCCACGTCGCTAGGAAATGTCGGGCCGGGTATCGGAGAGGTTGGGCCAGTAGATAATTTCTCAGCCATGCCAATGGCAGGAAAATGGTTACTTTCTACTTTGATGCTTTTAGGTAGACTAGAATTGTTTACCGTGCTCATGCTGTTGTCTCCTCACTTTTGGAAGAAGAGGTAACTAAAAAGATAACAGGCGTTTTTTCTCTTTGATTTCAAACCCAGCCGACTGTACAGCTTTTATCACTTCATCTTTTTCAATTTCATTCCCTTCAACTGTCAGCAGTTTAGATTTAGAATTTGTATCGACAGACCAACTCTTGAGAGTGCTCACTTTATCTAAAAAAGGAGTAACAGTAGCAATACATCCACCGCAATTGATATTGGTTTTAAAAGTTGCCTTCTTCATTTTTCTTCACTTATGTTGTTGCCACGCTTGTTCTTAGTATATTTCCATATGCGTTCTTAACGCAGACTACAATTCAGATGACAATATAGTTCAAGCTTTGACCTTTTCAGAACTCAATTTACACGAAGATGTGCTTTCAGGGTTGGATGCCATGGGATTCGAAAATCCTACACCAATTCAACAAGCCGCTATCCCTCTTATTATCGAAAACAAAGACATTATCGGTTGTGCCCAGACAGGCACGGGTAAAACCGCTGCGTTTTTGCTCCCACTAATGCATAAAATTGCAGAAAGTGGTGTGTCCGATGAAAATATAAATACCATGATCATATGCCCTACGCGAGAGCTGGCAGTGCAGATTGATCAGCAACTTGAGGGCTTAAGTTATTTCAGTGGCATTACTTCCCTCCCTGTTTATGGTGGTGGTGATGGCGCAGGGTTTACGAGAGAAAAGAATGCGTTGGCTAAGGGTACTCATATTGTAATTGGCACGCCCGGAAAACTCATTTCACATTTGAATCTGGGTTATGTAAAGGTTGATCAGTTAAAGCACTTGGTGCTCGACGAGGCAGATAGAATGCTGGATATGGGTTTTCATGAAGATATCATGAAAATCATAACCCACTTGCCGAAAGAAAGACAGAACCTGCTTTTCTCCGCTACTATGGCGCCTAAAATCAGGAAGATGGCCAAGGAGATTTTGACCGAACCTGAAGAAATCAATATTTCCATTTCTAAGCCTTCTGAAAAAATAACTCAGGTGGCATTTTTGGCTTATGATGCTCAGAAAATTGACTTAGTAAAACACCTCCTCCGCTATGGAGATATTCCAAGCCTCATCGTTTTTACCTCTAGAAAATCAAAAGTAAGGGACATAACCCGCGCTTTACAGAAAGAAGGATTTAAAGCGAAGGGTATTTCAAGTGATTTGGAACAAGTAGAAAGAGAAACAATTCTAAGAGAGTTCAAAAACAAGTTACTCCCTATTATAGTCGCTACTGACGTAATTTCAAGAGGTATTGATGTTGATAATATAGATATGATTATCAACTATGATGTACCTAATGATGCGGCTGACTATGTACATAGAATTGGTCGAACGGCTAGAGCATCTTCTGAAGGAGAAGCAGTCACATTCATTAATGAAGAGGATCAAGAGAACTTTAAGAAAATTGAAGATTTGATTGAAGCAGAAGTGCGAAAAGTGGCAATGCCGGCCTCATTAGGTGATGGACCAGAATACAACCCAAAGAAATTTGCTGGTAGAGGCAAAAGACCTTACGGCGGAAAAAGAAGAAACTTTAAGAAAAGATAGCTCAAAAAAAAATCGGCTTCCAGTACGTTTTAAATACCAAAAGCCGATTGTTCATCCTTATCTTAATATTATTCGTATCTCAACGAATCCACTGGGTTCAATCTGGCGGACTTTATAGTTTGGTAGCTTATGGTAAGCACTGCCACTCCTAATACCACAAACAATGCAATAGCGAATAAGAATGGATCGACGCTTGTTCTATATTCGAAACCTTGCAGCCAACTATCCATTGTGAAATAAATAATTGGCCAAGAAATTACATTTGCAATTAAGATCAGTACGATAAACTCTTTCGAAAGCATGTAAAAGACACTTTTAACAGACGCTCCCAATACTTTTCTCACCCCAATTTCCTTTGTCTTTTGCATGGCCATAAATGCCGACAGACCGAATAAACCAAGACAACCGATAATAATGGCCAAAACGGAGAATACAGAGAACATCGATTGAAACTGCTGCTCGGATTTGTACTGATTATTGAAAAACTCATCCAAAAAGAAGTAATCGAAAGGATTCGCAGCATAAACTTGATTCCATTCTGCTTCAATAGCCGTTAATGCCTGTGGGATTGAGTTTGCTTCTACTTTAATCAAGAAATATTCAGTCCACTGAGGATCTAATAAGAGAATAGAGGGTGCTGCTTTCACGCGTAAAGATTCATGGTTGTAATCTTCTACTACACCAACGACAATTCCTGCTTCACCAAAATTCTCTAATACTACGGTTTGGTTAATAATATCTTCAGGGTTTTCATATCCCAATAAGCTGACTGCCGCTCTGGTAATAATCACGGCAGTATCTGCATCGCTAGGAAAGTCACGAGAAAAATTTCGACCCGCTACCATTTCCATTCCTAGTGTTTCAATTACGCCATAATCTCCACCCATTAAATCCATAGGGTGAGCTTCATTTGACGTCTGATTATACGCCCTTACATCTCCTTTAAATCTGATCTTTTTACCTGGAACCATTCCACTAGTAGAGACAGATTTTATATTGGAATTAGCACGTAAACCCTCTTGGAATGTATTGACTTGTCGCATCACACCACCAGGTGTAGTATCGGCAATAGCTGCTCTTTCTACAACGATAGTTTGTTCTAGATCGAACCCAAGATCAGCCGATTGCATGTAATTCATCTGTTTATATACTGTCAGCGTGCCAATAATTAAGGCAGCCGATGTAGCAAATTGAAAAACAACAAGGCCTTTTCTTAAGAATACGCCTGAACCTGAATTTCTGAACTTACCCTTTAAAGTACTTACAGGTTTAAAAGAAGATAAAACTAGTGCTGGGTAGAAACCTGAAACGATTGAGCCTATTAGGAATACTGATCCTAAAGCCGCCCAAAGCATTTGATTTTCCCAGATAACAACACCTTCTGGAATACCACTGATTTGGTAAAAGGCTGGTAATACTAATACTACTATTCCTAAAGCTAGTGCCACGGCCAAGAAATTGACTACAACAGATTCAAATAAGAATTGTCTAATCAGTTGGCCTCTTAATGAACCTAAAACCTTACGTATTCCCACCTCTCTAGCTCTGTCGAGTGAGCGAGAAGTGGCCAAGTTTACGTAGTTAACCCAAGCGATAACGATAATGAAAATGGCAATTATAGAAAGGAAGGTTATAGGCTCAGCATCGCCATTTTGTTCTGCTTCATCAGAAAGTTTAGAATCTAAATGAATTCGATTAAGCGGTTGCATATGCAACACATGCTTGGCATTTCTTTCTGCCATTTCTGGCATGTACTTGTCCATCATTGCAGGTAGCTTAGCCGATAAAGCAGTTACATCTGTATTTGGTCGTACTTTGACATAGGAGTAAAAATCTTTACGAACCCATCCGGTCTTATACCTTGTTAGGGCTCCATCCCATCTACCATAAATAGTTGGAGTAGAAATGAGCACGTCATATTTTAAATGGGTACTTGAAGGTAAGTCCTTAAAAACCCCTGTAATTACACAATTCTCATTGTTACGATCATCGTCTCTAAGACGAAGTCTTTTTCCTATTGCAGGCTCGTTTCCAAAATACTTCTTAGCAGTACTTTCAGATATAACCATGGTATAAGGATCCGTAAGTGCTGTTTGAGCATCTCCTGCCACCATGTCTACATCAAACATGGAAAGAAATGTTGGACTGGCATAGAGAAACTTCTTATGCTTTAGCTTAATGGGCTGGGATTGACCTTCCTCATAAGTAATAACAATGTTGTTTTTAGCGCCCATATTATAGGCATGTGCCCATTCCACTACTTCAGGAAAATCATTGACCATGCTTTCCGCAACGGGCGGGTAATTTTCGGCACTATGGTAAACGAATTCTCCATTCATGAAGAGTTCCAAGCTTACGCGATACATATCATCTGAATCTTTTATGTGCTTCTCATAGCTGGTTTCAAAACTCACATAATGGAATATGAGCAAGGCACCTGCTATACCGATGGCTAAGCCAGATATATTAATAAAGGAATAGACCTTGTTTTTGAGCAAGGCCCTAAGGGTGATTTTTAAATAGTTTGAGAACATAACGTTGTTGTTTATACCGCCCTCATATGTATGAGCTTGGTTTTGACCTGATTTTAATTTTTCTATCAATAAGTAACCTCTGAACGACCTTATTACTGTCCATAAGTAAATACGCTTGGCTTTAGACAGGCCCTTACTCTTAATATTGAGTAAAAACTCCTCATCTAGATCACCTACGATCTCCTCTTTCCACCGATTAGGACAGAAAAGGTTGAGAATCCACTTTGCCAGCTTTGGTGGCGATGTCATTTCATTGTTGTAAGACATAATTTGGTATAGCGTTCCAGATACCTTCTCTTAGAGATTTGGCTTCTTTTAAGTTCTTAACACCATAGGGCGTTACTGAAAAAATTCTCTTTCGCTTCCCTCCTCTAACCTTGGTTGCTTCTCCAAGCTTAGAATTCAGAAACCCTTTTTTCTCTAATCGATATAGTGTGGCATGAATTGCACTAAGGTTTATCGTCCTATCCGTTCTCTTTTCTACTTCTTGCTTCACCGATATTCCATAGCCTTCGTCTTCTAGCATGGCCACTGTCAGCAATACTACTTCTTCAAACTCGCCTAGATACGTACCTTTCATTTTTATATTTTATTATTATGCAAATAATATAAACGCAAACTAGATAGTTTTTTAGAATTCTCCATATCCGACAGCAGTAAATTTGCTACTGACCTTATAAACCCCATATAGACAAAGACTCTGAAAACTGAAAAACGTTACCCGATGTGACATTCTTTTACAAGAAATACGACTCCACTTAACGGAAAGAACTTCCGCAGAGCCAAAGTTTTATCACGCTCTTCATTTTCTAAACAGCCTAGAAACATATAATAGAGACATTTATACTGCAACAACTCAAACAACGACTTATGAAAAACTTTACCCTTGCAGTTAGAGTCCTTTTAAAAAACAAATTCTACTCACTGCTAAATATCCTAGGCCTAGCGGTCGGTTTGGCAGTAGCCGTTATCATTTTTCTCTTTGTTCAAAGCGATATGAGCTTTGACAAACAGCACGACAATTACGCTCAAATCTATAGAGTTGAGTCAAATTTTATGGTCGGTGAGAAAGATGACAAATATGCCTTTGTCTCTCAATTTCTACCTAAAGGGCTAAAAGCGGACTACCCAGAAATAGAGAATTATGTCCGATTTAGAAGTGCGGGTAAAGTCATGGTAGATTTAGATGGTCGGAAATTTTACGAGAGCAACTTGTTCTATGCCGACTCTTCAGCTTTTACCATGTTCGATTATGAACTCGTTTCTGGAGACCCGGAAACTGTTCTGGATGAACCGAATACTGTCGTATTATCTGAAAACCTATCCCAAAAGTATTTTAACACTACGGATGCTATAGGCAAGACTTTAAAAACACCAATCGGTCAATATAAGGTAACTGGTATTATGGCCGACCTACCTGAAAATGTACATATGACATTCGATGGTTTAATGTCTTACGAGTCATTACAAACCAACAAGGAATTACTAAAACAGCAAGAACAACAAGGTGGACTTTGGTCTCCGACAGACTTTGCTTATCTCCTATTACCAAAGAATTATGATCCTCAAACCTTAAAGGCAAAGTTTCCTGAGTTCTACGAGAAACACATGGCGCCAATTGCCAAATTGATTAATTATGATGGAGTATTTGAAATTGAACTAACCAATATTGCTGATACCCATTTCAATGCACAACCACCTCAATTCGACTACCCAACTGGCAACAAAACATACACTTATGCCTTTACAGCCATAGGTTTATTCATACTATTACTCGCATCAATCAATTACATGAACCTAGCTTCCGCACGTTCAACAAGTCGATCTAAGGAAGTAGGGATTAGAAAAGTAATGGGATCTACCAAGAATGCTTTGGTTACTCAGTTCTTGAGCGAATCAATCATTATTGCGCTTGTTTCCTTAATCTTAGCTTTTGGAATTGTCGCCCTATTAATCAATGGCGTGGGCATTGGTAATCTCATGGGTAAAACACTGGTATTTGATCCTATTAGTAATTTAACCATGACATTTGGCGCCCTGATTATTACAGTTTTCATTGGCGTTGTTTCTGGTCTTTACCCTGCATTCTATCTGTCTTCAATTGCACCTGTAAAAGCGCTTAAGGGCATTAATAAAAGTGGTCCGTCAAGCATGAACATGAGAAAAGCGCTTGTAGCCTTCCAGTTCTTCATCTCGATTGCTGTGATTATTTCTACGCTGTTAATGAAAGATCAAATTCAGTTTCTAAACGAGAAAGATTTGGGCTTTAATAAAGACAATGTGGTGATTGTAAACATGCAAGACACGGCCATGAGCAACCGTGTCGATTTTGTAAAAGCCGAACTAGCCCAAAGTCCTGGTATTGTCAATGTGTCTGATGCTATCATTGTAGGAGGCGACACAAATCTTGGCAACAATCTACTTGGTGCTTCTAAATCGCTCATAAGAGCACAAGCTGGAGACTCTAGTACTATGGATGCCACTTTCCCGGTATTGTTCATTGGAGATGACTATGCTAAAACCATGCAGCTCAAAATTGTCGAAGGAAGAGATTTCGACAAAAACCAACCTTCAGACCGTACTAGAGGAGTACTAGTAAATGAGGCATTGGTAAAGAATATGGGCTGGGAACAAGCTATTGGTAAAGAATTAGGACTACCGATACCTGGAATTCAACCGAGTAAAGTAATCGGCGTTGTGAAAGACTTCAATGCTTTTTCATTACATACCAAAGTGGAACCGATGGTGATTTTCCATTATGACTTTAATCCGTTCTTAAAGGCTCAAGGTGCTTTACCTTCTTTTCTGATACATGTTAGCGGTAACTCATTGAAAGAAACCATGGGATTTATTGAGCAAAAGTTCATCGAATTAGATCCTGGTCACCCTTTCGAATATAGATTCCTTGATGCAAGAGCTGAAGAACTTTACAGGGAAGATGCAAGACAAAGCAAGCTTACTGGGCTACTTTCCTATATCTGTATTTTCATTTCATGCCTTGGTTTACTTGGCTTAGCTTCTTACAGTACTTCCCAGCGGATCAAAGAAATTGGCGTTCGCAAAGTGCTAGGGGCATCGATTTTTCAATTGGTTTATATGATTTTCAGAGATGTACTGGTGCTCATTATAGTTGGCCTAGTCATTTCAATACCTGTCTCTTATTATGTAATTGACCAATGGCTTCAAGAATTTGCTTATCAAATGCCGCTTGTACAAACACTCGTACTGTCCGGTTTAATATCTGGTATTCTATCCGTTTTGGTTGCTTTTCTAACAGTCAGTTACCACTCTCTAAAAGCGGCAAGTCAGAATCCGATTAAAGCATTGAGATATGAATAAAATCTAATATTTCTAGCAAGAGGTCTTCATTAAAAAAGGGGACCTCTTTTTTATGGATACACCTGTACGATACCGTTCAGAACTGAGTGCGATACCGCACAAATTAATAACACCACTTCATATTATACAATTACTATCAGCTGAAAAAGAGGTAGTTAGCTTTTTTTGGTGTTTTTGGTATGCTTCATGTTTAAGTTTGCCTGACTTAGTACGTACCACCTATCTATGAAGAACATAACTTATGCCTTAAGGGTATTACTTAGAAATAAGTTTTATGCGTTTTTAAATATTTTTGGGCTAGCCATTGGACTAGCAGTAAGCATTATCATTATGCTTTACGTCCAAAGCGACTACAGTTTTGATAAATCTCATGAACAATGGGATCAGCTCTATAGAATTGAGTCGAAATACTTTATCCCTCCAAAAAACGACGAGTTTGCGTTAACTCCTACTACCCTAGCGGAGTTGATGCAGGAAGAATTTCCAGAGATTTTATCGTTCACAAGATTTCAGAATACAGGGCAGATTCTGTTTAGAATTGAAGACAAAAATTTCTACGTAGACGATGTCTATCTGTCAGATTCCTCTACATTTAGCATGTTCACCCATAAATTTCTACAGGGAGATCCGAAAACGGCCCTTACCGAACCCAACAGTCTTGTATTGACTGAAAGCACAGCAAAAAGGCTTTTTGGTAATCAAGATGCACTGAGTCAAATCGTAAAAACAGATGGAAATACTTTTAATGTAACAGGGGTTATTGAGGATGTTCCGACCAACGTTCATTTGAGGTTTAATGCCTTAATTTCCATGACCACAGCTACATCAGGCCAACCAGTGCTCACCTCGCAGCAAAAAGCAAATCAACTGTGGAATATTGCCCTTTACTCGTACATCAAACTGCCTAAAGGGTATGATATCAACAATATTTACAAGAAATTTCCTGACTTCTACGAAAAATACATGAGCCCAATTACAGCTCAGGTTCCATCTCTAAGAGAAGCCTCGTTTTCGCCCAGGTTAGTACCTTTGAACGAAGTGCACTTCAACTCTCGGGTGCAATTTGATTTACCAACTGGAAATAAAGCCTATACCAATGCTTTTATGGCCATAGGCTTATTTGTACTAATTCTTGCGAGCATCAATTATATGAATTTGGCCACAGCAAGGGCAACAAAGAGGTCAAAAGAAGTGGGTATTAAAAAGGTTTTAGGGTCTACCAGAAAAAAATTAGTTTCCCAATTCCTTAGCGAATCCATTCTTATCACGATCATTTCACTCTTGGTGGCTATTCTTTTCGTGAATTTATTGATTTACGGTACCGATCTGAATGGACTTTTAGACAAAGAACTTACGTTAGACTTTATGAATAACAATTTGTTGTTATTCGGATCACTTGGAACTGCAATCTTACTAGGTATACTTTCAGGGCTTTACCCTGCTTTTTATTTATCGACTATATCTGTACTTGTTGCTATGAAGGGGTCCGTTAAATCTGGCCCTGGCAGCTTATTTTTAAGAAAAGTATTAGTGGCTTTTCAATTCTTTGTTTCCATAGGCGTAGTTATTTCAACGCTTTTAATGAGTAACCAAATCTCATTTATGAGGCAAAAGGATATCGGTTTCAATAAAGACAACGTGATTATTGTCCCTACTCGAGATACCCTTGTTAGCAGCCGACTTAAAGTTATTCAGAATGAATTGCGCCAGAATCCTAACATTGTAGATGTGACAACCGCCACTGGGATGAACATCACCACATCAAACTCGGTGGGGAATCGACTAATTGGCGGCGGAAGGCAACTCATGATGGTTGAAACTGTTGATACATTGATGAAAACTGATACTTACAATGTCATGTTTACTGGTGAAAACTATGTGAATGCCATGCAAATGGAGATTAAGGAGGGAAGAGATTTCGATGAAAATATTCCTACAGACTTAACCAACGGAGCCCTTGTAAACGAGGCCCTTGTAGAAGCTATGGGCTGGGATGATGCCATCGGTAAGAAAATACAAAACGCAGGTCCTAATTCACCAGTACTAAGAGTTTTAGGTGTTCTAAGAGACTTCCATGCTTATTCGCTGCATGTAAAAGTTGAACCAACTATCCTATTTAGATATGAGCGCTTTGGTCCTGTTGCTCAAACTAGACCTTCAGTAGTGGTTCATGCCAAAGCAGGGAAACTACAGCAGACACTTGATTTCTTAGAAAATAAATATGCTGAAGTAGACCCAAGTCATCCATTTGAGTTTGGCTTACTAGATAATCAGGCTGAGATGCTTTATCGATCTGATAAAAAGCAAAGTACGTTGACTGCGGTACTATCCTATATATGCATCCTGATTTCTTGCCTAGGTTTGCTGGGACTTTCATCCTATACCACAGCGACAAGGATCAAGGAGATTGGTGTTAGAAAAGTATTAGGTGCCACAGTGCCACAACTAGTATTTATGGTCTTTAGAGACATTATGATACTTGTTCTAGTCGGCTTCGCAATAGCCGCGCCTGTAGCCTATCTACTGATAGAAGACTGGCTCCAAGTATTCCAATACACTATGAATCTTCCGACGGTAATTATAGGTGCTGCTGGAGTAGCCGGAATACTTGCCCTTGTAATTGCTTTCTTAACGGTAAGTTTCCACTCACTAAAAGCAGCAAATCAGAACCCAGTAAAAGCACTGCGGTACGAATGAGACAACAACTGGTCAAACTCAATTCAAAAAAGGCTTCTCTCGGGAAGTCTTTTTTATTGCCTTGAATCAAAATGAAGATTGAAATAGGGGCATAAAAAAAGAGACATCAAGATTGATGCCTCTTTTTTTGCGGAGAGAGGGGGATTCGAACCCCCGGTACGGTTTCCCGTACGCATGTTTAGCAAACATGTGGTTTCAGCCACTCACCCACCTCTCCTGGGTTATTCTGAATAATCGCTTGAGCGATTTGCTCTCCCGAACTTAAGTAATTCTAAATTTAAACTCGGGTCATTTTACAAAGAAAAAGCCAGTCATAAACTAGCTTTTTCTGTCGGGGTGGCAGGATTCGAACCTGCGACCTCCTCGTCCCAAACGAGGCGCGATGACCGGGCTACGCTACACCCCGAGCCTAAAATTTGAGATATAACTCTCAAATCGGAGTGCAAATATAGATGCTTTTTTCTTTTTGCCATACCGGCCAATGGATAAAATTTGATTTTTTTTCAACCAGTTGTTTTACCCATACAAATCGATTCAATTTGACTCAGATGATGTCATTAATTATCCGTGATCGCAGTATTCAAAAAATCGAGCATTGGTACCAAGGTTAAGTATGATTCAGTAACCATTTCACCAAACCCTGAAGAATAGACGTCCTTTCGGGTAATTTGCCTAAAGGCTGCAAAACTCTTTAACCTAAGTAGCTCGATATACTCATGATCTTTTGAATAGCCTTTGGGCGATGTTTTTAAAGCATCAGTTCTATAAACTTCAAAATCCTTCTTGAATCCATCAGATTCAAAGACTTTCTTAAGCTTTACTCCTTCATAGTCAATCTCTTGGCGTACTTTCTTAAGTTTCTCGCTATCCGGATGCCAAAGCCCTCCAGCAATTTCAATTTCACGAAGGCCCAAGCCCACATAAAAATCTGCTAAGCCTTTACCATAACCGAAAACAACCCCAAAATGATCTTTATATGTAGGCCTTTCCGGATGAAACATCAAATTATTATTAATCCTGCTGATGGCTCTTCGGGCAGATGGCTGGATAACTCTTGGATCAACCTCCTTTATATTTTCCAGAATCGGTTCAAACAAATGAATAACTTCTTGTTTTGCCTCTTCATACCAAGAACGGTTCCTGTCCATCCATTCCTTAGAATTATTTTCAGCAAGCGCCTCCAAAAATCTGAAAATATCTTGTTTTGCCATAGGATCGAAACCAAGTGAATATTAGAATGTTTTAATCTGCTAATCGATTAATGACAATCCATTCAAATCAGTTGTTAAATAGTCTGTCATAACATTAAAAAATGGTCTCAGGGCTAAAAATGTAGCAATTGCCTCGTCATAAAACGTCGAAGACAAGACTTCCTCGTCTGAGAAATTTCTGAATACGTACATAGATTTATAGCGTAACAGATCAATCGATGGATGTTCTTTATCAAACCCTTTTGGCGCAGTCTTCACCTGATCTCCCTGTAACCCTCCAAAAACGTTTTTAAAATCATCTTGTGCCAAAACGTCCCTTAAAGGCTGATCATCTTGTGCAATCTGATTTCGAAGTAATTTCAAATCTTCTGGTGCAGGACCATAAAAACCACCACCAATTACAGTTGCACCTGGTTTAATGTGAAAATAGTAACCACCTCTTAAGTGAGGCTTGGCACGAGAGAAGCTACCAGCCCAGCGTGGGTTATAGGGAGATTTGTCTTTAGAGAAACGAACATCACGATAAACCCGCATTAAACTCTTTTTACCACTTACAGTAGTAATCTGATCATGTTCCTTCAAGGCGTTCAATAAGGAATCTGCAAATGTATAAGCTTGCTCATGTTCTGTTTGATACCAAGGTTTATTTTCAGTAAACCATTCGCGGTTGTTGTTCTTGTCAAGTTCAGATAAAAATTCTAGTGTAGATTTATTTAGTTGTGTCATCTTTAAAAAATTTAGTTTATCGAAGCTTCCATTTATATGGACGTTCGGCAATTTGATAACAGGACAGTTTCGGATCATTAAGATAGAGATTACCGAAATCATTTCTATACCAAACAAAAATAGGTGAGCAATTAATAGTCTTTTTAGCGTGGTCAATATAAAACTCAGACTTCACAAAATTCTCCGTTGCCATCACCAATAAATTATCAATATTTTCGGCGCTATAATAGGCGGTTAGTGGGCAAGAAATACTCCCACAATTCAGGGCAAAATGTATTCTGAAATCTAGTTTTTTCAGCATCAATTTATGACGGGTATCTCTCGCTAAAAACTGTAAAGGCTTACTGTTTTTTCGCTGGCCATTTCGTCTTAAAATTCCATGCTCAATATCATCTAAAGAAAGCGTGAATTCGTCAACGACTAAAGCCCTATTGGTAAAGAAATCTGGTTTATCAAAAACTGATGTTTGCAATCCATTTTTTACAATCTGATAGTTTGTAAAGCCATTATAAATATTAATCCAAAAGGCCAGCTTTTTCGAGTCATTACTCAGCTCACTAAATTGAAATATTTTAAGGCTTGTGAGGAAATCTTCTAATCGACTCAGATCACTTTCTTGACCATCCAAGTAGTTGTTCAACACCTCTTTCGACATTCTGGAAAACCGTTCGTGATCTAAACTCATCGGTGATTGGTATAACGATTTGGCTTCAACACATTGCTCAAGGCTGTAAGCTCTTCCGTAGATAATTTTGGTGCTGCTATCGTATTCAACACTTGCAGTAGCTGGGTCATGTTTCGAACTCCTGCAACAACAGTAGTGACTTCTGGCTGAGACAAAACCCACTGAAGTGAGACATGGCACACATCTCTTTTCTCAATTGAGAATGACCTAATCTTATCTATCAGTAATTCAATATCTTCTGACTTATAATTTAAATATTTTCTTAAATCTTTTTCGGCCAAAATACCCTTTGCTAAAGCACCTCTTACCATAACACCCACCTGCTGTTTTGCCAAAATATTCAATACAGTTTCTTCAGGTCTTCGATCTAGTAAACTGTATTGAATCATGTTACTAACAAGACCATTTTCTTCTACCACACGGCGGATTACATTCGGTCGAATAGAAGAGATTCCATAATGAAGAATCTTACCCTGCCCTTTCAAAAACTCAAAAGCTTCGAAAGTTTCTTCCCAATTATCATCTAGCACTCCGCCATGCAATTGGTAAATATCAACATAATCTGTACCGAGTCTTTTTAGACTTTTCTCTACAGCCTGAATTATATATTTCTTAGAAGTATTCCACTCCCAGTTTCGTTCTTCATCGTTGGGAACATTACCCACCTTAGTGGCTAAAATAACGTCTTTCCGAAACGGCTTAATAGCCTTCCCTACGGTCTCTTCATTACAGCCGTTTTTGTATATATCAGCGGTATCGAAATAGTTAATCCCAGCACTAAATGCATGCTGAATAATTCGAGCATTTTCGGCATGATCAACCCCTAAAGACATCCCCCCTAAACTTATTTCAGAAACTTTAAGATTGGCCTTTTTTAGGATCCTATAATTCATAGGTTACTGCCGCTTTAGAACATCTTCGATATTACCATTCTCAGTCATCATAATGGCCAAGCCTCGAGTGGATGGAAATTGGGCACAAATGATAATGGCAACAGAGATAATTGGCACCGACAATATCATACCCATAATACCCCATATAGATGCCCAAAATGAAAGCGCCATGATTACAACCAATGGACTTAAATTCAATGTTCTTCCCATGAGTTTAGGCTCGACATAGTTGCCCACGAATATCTGCACTACCTCTACCGTTAAGAAAACATACAAGAAAGGTGGGAATGCTGCGAACTGGAAAATTGCAAATATCGCCGGCAGCAAACTTGAAACTAGAGAGCCTATATAAGGTATATAATTTAGAATAAAGATCAGAAAAGCCCATAAGACAGGAAAGTCTACGCCCCAAGCCAGCAATATCAGATAACTAGCCACCCCTGTAATTAAGCTCACTTCAGTCTTGACGGTAAAATATTTGTTTACAGCTGTACTAATCTGACCTACTATATCCATTATGTTTTCCTTGTTGCCCTCCTTTTTAAAGAGCTTATCAAGTTTTTTGGAGAAATAATTCTCCTCAATCAAGAAGAAGATAACATACACGATGACCAAGGCAAAATTACCCAAGAGCACACTTACCGAATTGAACACACCAGACAAAATGGATTGATAATCGACCTTCTCTATGGTTTCCTGAACATCAAATTCAGGTATATAATCCCTATTGGCCTCTGTGAAATCTTTTAACTGATCTATAAAAATCTGGAGGTTACCATCATAACTCTCTGCATTTTCCGAAATGAGCCTAACATTAACCGAAACGATTTGATAAACGCCATAAAGCAATGAAAGCGTCACAATAAAGGCCATTACCCGTTGTATGATGTTTGGCAATGACTTACCTTTTACCGTGATTTTAGAAATGATCTTTCGAACAGTTCTAATCAAATACCACACGATTAATGCCAATACAATTGGTTCTAAAAACGCCCTAAAGTAGATGAGCGAAATAAAAATTCCCGACAGGATTATTATCCAGTAGGCGACGTTGCGGAGATTATCTTTGGTAAGATCTGTTTTCATAAGCGATAATACTCCTTAAAATAACGAATCCGCTTTGAAAGTAGCCCTATAAAAACCTCAAATATTTTCACATACTGTTTGATTAAGAAAAAGCTATTTTACTATATTTGCACTCGCTTTAAAAAAGCCCGTTGGTCTGCTAGCTCTCCCGAAGTTTCGGGATGGATAGCGTAACTGACAAAAGCCCGTTGGTCTGCTAGCTCTCCCGAAGTTTCGGGATGGATAGCGTAACTGACAAAAGCCCGTTGGTCTGCTAGCTCAACTGGATAGAGCAACTGCCTTCTAAGCAGTAGGTTTCAGGTTCGAGTCCTGAGCGGATCACCCAGTAGCCTCTCCATTCTTTGGAGGGGCTTTTTTTATGCTAAATCATTAATCAAGCCTGGCCCAGGGCGTTTCTTGAGTCCCTATCACGCTCAATTAACATTCTTTAACAGGGATTATTTATAAGGTATTGACAAACGGTGTTTATAAAGTAACGTGCTTGATTATATTTGCTCGTTGTTCGGAGATGCACTGTTATGACTTGGTTTAAAAGTATTGGTACGGTTGAATGGATTTTTATAGGCTTGTTTATACTTGCCTACCTTATCTACATTCTAAGGTTGGTTAGAGTAGCTAAACGAATGAATACTACTTTCAGACCTCTCCTATTCAAAATCTTACTTCGTTCTTTAGCCCTAGCATTACTTATAGTAGCATTACTCGGACCTTCTTTTGGCGAAACCACTAAAGAAGTGAAATCAGAGGGAAAAGACATTTACCTGGCCGTTGACCTCTCTCAGTCAATGAATGCATTTGACGTACAACCTACCCGTTTGGAAAAAGTAAAATATGAGCTGAAGAAAATTATTGAATCATTTAGTTCAGATCGCATTGGCTTGATCATATTTTCCTCAGAAGCTTTTGTACAGTGTCCACTCACCTATGATCAGAGTGCCCTAAACTTATTTGTAAATACCCTAAATACTGGTTTAGTACCTAATGCGGGAACGGATTTCGGTTCTCCTTTAGACATTGCGCTTGAAAAACTAGAAAGCGAATCTGGTCCTGTTACGCAGCAAAAAGCAAAAATAATTTTAATGATTAGCGATGGCGAAGATTTTGGGGATGATACGGATGAGTCCGTTAAATCGGTTGTAAAATCAGGTATTCAGCTCTTCGCATTGGGGGTTGGCACCGAAGTAGGGTCGAAAATCCGTCAAGGAAACGGCTTCAAAAGAGATAGACAAGGAACTGATGTAGTAACCAAACTAAACTCTAAGTCGTTGAGAAAGCTAGCGGTTGATACTGGTGGCAAGTATTTTGAAATAAACGAAAATCAAAACGACGTTAACCGACTGATCAGAGCAATTAACGAGGTAGAGGGTGAAGTTAGGGATGCTCGCATGATTGATGCATCTGCAAATAAGTTTTATTACTTTTTAATAGGTGCTATTGCGCTTTTAGCTTTAGACGCCATGATTAGAAGAAAGACATTAAGGATATGAAATATTTACTAGGCATACTGCTCCTATTTACGAGTGTAACAGACCCTGTTACTAAGATTGCGAAATCTAACAAACTCAAAAAGCAAGCTAGTGAAGCCTATAATGAAGGTAATTTCGAGCTGGCCATATCCTCTTACCAGCAACTATTAGATTCTTTAGAAGTTGACGACGACAAGGCGAGACTGAACTTAGCCAATGCCGCATACATCATGTCTTACGGTGGAGATAACATGGGCCTTTTAAGCGGAATTAGTTCGGGAGAAACCATGGTGGAAGATACTGCCGCACTGAATGCGATAAGCGGTGAACTAAAGTTCTTTGACATTGCCGATGCCAATTATAAACGTGTAAAGGACAGCAATAATAAACTTCTTGCCTCTATGGCACACAATCAGCTTGGCGTAATTTCTTACAAAATGGGAGAACAATCGCCTGATGAAAAAGAGTCTTTCACACAATCAGCTTTAGGCAACTTCAAAAAAGCTTTGTTGAGTAACCCTCAAAACGATCAAGCGCGATATAACTACGAATTATTGAAGAAACTGATCCGCGAACAGGAAGAGCAAGAACAAGATCAAAAGGATCAAAACAAAGATCAGGAGAAGAAGGACGATAAAGATCAAAAGGATCAGGAAAAGAAAGATCAAGATAAAAAAGATCAAGAAAAGAAAGACCAAGAGAAGCAAGATCAGGAGAAAAAAGACCAGCAAGAGCAAGAGAATCAGGAGCAGAAAAAGGACGATGAAGAGGGGAAAGAAAATGAGGAGCAAAAAGAGGGAGAACAAAAAGAAGACCCTTTAGAAAAGCTCAAAGAGAAACTAAAGGAAATGAATATCCCTTTAGAAAAGGCTCAAATGATTCTTGAGGCCATGAAAAACAACGAGACACAGTACGTTCAACAGAAAAAGCGTAAGGCCAAACAACGCAAGGATAACAGCAAACCTGACTGGTAATTCGGTTTCACTCTATTCAAAAAATTAGTACCATTCAATGCCTGGCATTCGCTTAGTGGCAGATGGCGACACCCTTTCTAAATGTAAATCCCACGTTGATCAGCTGACTGACGACTAATGTGAGGTATTAAAAACATCTGGTTCGCTATAGCGTTATATCAATCGATTGTTTAACTTTGCTAACAGTCGTTAGGTAAACTATATTTTTGATGAACGAAGTCTATATTATATCAGCAACCAGAACTCCGATCGGTAGTTTTGGTGGGAAATTAGCAGGTTTTACTGCTACTCAATTAGGTTCATTCGCCATTAAAGGCGCAATAGAAAGAGCCAACATTCAACCTGACCAAGTACAGGAAGTACTTATGGGTAATGTTGTTTCTGCGGGCTTAGGCCAAGCACCTGCTCGTCAAGCAGCGCTTGGAGCAGGTCTTGGAGAAAATGTTCCATGTACTACCATAAACAAGGTATGTGCGTCAGGCATGAAGTCGATCATGCTTGCGGCACAATCAATTATGGTTGGTACTCAAGACGTTATAGTAGCAGGTGGTATGGAAAGCATGAGTAATATACCATATTACATACCTAAGGCACGATATGGCTACAAATATGGAAATGGGGAATTAGTCGATGGTCTTGTAAAAGATGGCCTTTGGGAAGTATACAATGAGTTTCCTATGGGTAATTGTGCTGATAATACAGCAAAAGAAAAGAACATATCAAGAGAAGCGCAAGACGAGTACGCTATAGGTTCTTACAAGAAAGTAGCCGCTGCTACGGAAGCAGGTCTTTTCAAAAATGAAATCGTCCCTGTAGCAATCCCTCAGCGTAAAGGTGATCCGATTATGATGACCGAAGACGAAGAATTTAAAAATGTTTTCTTCGATAAAATACCCAAACTCAGGCCGGTATTTAATAAAGAAGGCTCTGTCACTGCAGCCAATGCCTCGACAATTAATGACGGTGCTTCTGCAATGGTATTAATGAGTAAAAAGAAAGCTGACGAATTAGGATTGAAGCCAATTGCAAAAATTAGAGGCTTTGCTGATGCTGCGCAAGACCCATTGTGGTTTACCACTGCTCCTGCCTTAGCCATTCCTAAAGCTATGGAAATGGCTAACGTTCAAAAGGATGATGTTGATTACTATGAAATCAATGAAGCATTTTCAGTTGTGGCAATTGCTAATAATCAAGAACTTGGAATAGACGCCGAGAAAGTAAACGTAAATGGTGGTGCGGTAGCCTTAGGCCACCCACTTGGTGCTTCTGGAAACAGAATAGTCACAACACTCTGCAATGTGCTAGATCAGAAAGAAGGTACTATCGGTGTGGCTGGAATATGCAATGGCGGCGGCGGTGCTTCTGCTATAGTAATTGAGAAAATGTAAGAACTATATAATATTTCTAGAAGCCTTGCGTAGTTTTACGTAAGGCTTTTTTTATGCGCACCACATTATTCATCATATTCCTCTACTTCACACTTCACATAGGAGTTGCTCAACAGATTACAACTTATTACCCTCCTGAGTTTAAGCTTAAAAAGGAAGTATATACCGTTTTAAAAGGGGATTCAACCCTAATCGATGGCGCCTATACTAAATTCTTTGAATCTGGATCAGTTTCCGTAAAAGGCGAATTCGAAAGCGGAAAGCCTAGCGGTGTGTTCACAGAGTACTACGAAAATGGTAAGATGCTTTCTGAAACCACCTATAAGGATGGTTTAAAGTCGGGCAAATTCGAGGTTTTATCGAAAGATGGTTTTCCTATTCAAAAAGGAGAATATTTAGAAGGTAAACTACATTCGAAAATAGAGTCATACTATTTAGACGGAACACTTAAAACAGCGACCACTTTCGAAAAAGGAATACCGAACGGTTTAGCAGAAGAATTCTTTCCTAACGGGAAAATTAAGCAGGAATTCACCTACGTAAATGGTAAGCATCAGGGTGTTGCCAAAACCTATTATGAAAACGGTCAAGAATCGTCTATCTACACCTATTCGAAAGGTTTAATTGATGGGCCATACAAAACTTTCTACTCAAACGGCAAGAAAGAATGGATTTACACATACATCTCTGGGTTTAAAAACGGAGCTTACGAACACTATAATTCCGCTGGTCAATTAATCGACGAGGGTACTTACATAGATGGCATTCACGATGGTAATCGTAAAACTTACTATGCTAATGGCGTGCTAAAAGAGGATTTTCAATATCAAAAAGGTGCTAAGATTGGCAAGAACATGGTCTACTATCAAAGTGGCAAAATCATGTGGGTCGAAAACTATACGCGCGTAACTAAAGATGCTGAAATCACTGAATACTATGAAAATGGTCAGGAAAAAACAGAGCAGTTTTTCATTAATGGTTATAAAGTAAAAAACTGGAAAACATATCATGAAAACGGCAAACTAAAGTCAGAAACCCCTTACGACCAAAATGCTATTAACGGAAATGTAAAAGAATTCAATGAACAAGGCATTTTGGAGCGCACCATCCCCTACCAATATGGTCGGAACACCGGAACTGAAGTGGCCTTTTTCTTGAACGGCAAAAAACATACTGAAACCAAGTTTTTAAATGGGCAGAAATCGGGCAGATATTATGAATACGATCAGAATGGCCAAGTAAAGGTCATGGGAAACCATCTATACAATGTGCGCCAAGGCACTTGGAAATATTACGATTCGAACGAAAAAGTTACCAAGACAGAAACCTACTCAAGAGGTAATCTAGTAAGTAGTTCAGAAAATTAGAATCCGCCCTTCCTAAATTCTTTTTTTGACTATTTTTACCCGATGATTGAAGGCATTAAGGAAACCCAATTCAAATTCCCTAATCAAAAGGATTTTTACCGTGGAAAAGTAAGAGATATCTACTTCTTTGAAGACCTATTAGTAATGGTAGCTTCAGATAGAATATCCGCATTCGATGTTATTTTACCCGTTGCGATTCCATTTAAAGGACAAGTACTAAACCAAATTGCTTCTAAGTTTCTTAAGGCTACTGAAGACATTGTTCCGAATTGGATTACAGAGAGCCCTGACCCCAATGTTAGTGTCGGTTTAAATTGTGATCCTTACGCCGTAGAAATGGTTATCAGGGGATATTTAGCTGGGCATGCTTGGCGAGAGTATCGCGAAGGTAAAAGGATGCTTTGTGGTGTTGCCCTACCAGATGGCTTAAAAGAGAACGACAAACTCCCTGAACCGATCATAACACCAACTACAAAAGCAAAAGAAGGGCACGACGAAGACATTTCAAGAGAAGAGATATTGTCTCAGGGAATTGTCGCTGAGGCCGAATACATTCAATTAGAGGACTATACAAGAAAGCTTTTTCAGCGTGGTACAGAAATGGCCGCAGAACAAGGCTTAATCTTAGTAGACACCAAATATGAATTTGGCAAAATGGATGATCGAATCATTCTAATTGATGAAATACATACACCAGATTCTTCAAGATACTTTTATGCTGAAGGCTATCAGCAACGACAAGATCAAGGAGAAACACAGAAACAACTTTCGAAAGAGTTTGTTCGTCAGTGGCTTATCGAAAATGGATTTCAAGGAAAGGATGGTCAGCAAATTCCAGAAATGACGCCCGAAGTTGTAAATTCCATCTCAGAACGATACATTGAGCTTTACGAACAGGTAACCGGTGAATCTTTCCAAAAAGATGGGAACCAAAACATCCTAAATAGGATTGAAACGAATATTAGTAATTACCTTATCAATAGATAACAGACAACATGAAGTTTAGCATAGACAAACAAGATTTATATACTGTTTTTAAGCTTGAAGAAGAAAAATTAGATTCTCCATTATCTCCAGATTTGAAATCGGAATTAGTGTCTCTACAAGCACAAGGAACACAAAACTTAATACTGAATTTATCGGCAACTAAATACGCTGATTCTTCTGGACTAAGTGCCTTATTAACTGGAAATAGAGCTTACACGGAAAATGGAGGTGCTTTTATTCTATCTGAGATTACTCCTTTTGTAGATAAGTTACTTACAATCTCTCAACTGAATAACGTATTGACAATTCTAGCTACTGATGAAGCTGCCAAAGATTTAATCTTAGCGAACAGCCCTGAAGAGGATGGCGAATAGTCTCCATTTTGGGAATCAGAGTTAAAATATTAGGATCCAACTCCGCAGCACCTGCACATCGCAGACATCATACTGCTCAACTGCTCAATATTGAGGGTAAGTACTATTTGATGGACTGCGGGGAAGGAACTCAATTGCAACTCAAGCGCTTTCACATTAAGGCGCAACGCATCAATCACATTTTCATATCGCATCTGCATGGCGACCATTATTTAGGCCTAATGGGCCTTCTTTCTACCATGCACCTTATGGGTCGGACCAAAAAGCTCGATTTATATGGACCAAAAGGCCTTTCGGAAATTATTACCATGCAGTTGAAGTATTCGGAAACGGTATTCAACTATCCTATCAACTTTGTGGAAGTAGATACCAAAGTATCTAAAGTGATTCACGAGGATGATTTTGTTAAAGTAATTTCCATTCCTTTAAATCATCGAATTCCTTGTAGCGGGTACCTTTTTCAGGAAAAAAAGAAGAATCGGAGACTGATCAAAGACTTACTCCCCCCAAACCTTTCCATCAGAAACATCACTAAGCTGAAACATGGCGAAGACATCGTAAATGAAGAAGGGAAAGTCGTTTTCAAAAATGAGGAAATGACAATGCCCCCTAAAAAATCTTTCTCGTACGCCTTTTGTTCCGATACCAAATACGACGAAACTATAGTACCGATCATAAAGAAGGTAGATATGCTTTATCATGAAGCTACTTTCTTGGAAGAGCATGCCGATCGGGCAGCCAGAACTTTCCATAGTACAGCAAAAGAAGCAGCTACTATTGCCCTAAAAGCAGAAGTTGGTAAATTACTACTTGGTCACTTTTCAATCCGGTATAAAGAGTTGAAACCTATTGAAGATGAGGCTAAGACAGTTTTCGAAGAATCTTACCTTGCCATAGAAGGAGAAGAATTCGTACTTGATTTCTAAAACAGTGAGTAAATCAATTTTAAAAAGTAAAAAGACTAACCTCTTTATAATCCTCAGCGGTATTTTTATTACAAATGCGCTGATAGCCGAACTCATTGGCGGTAAAATATTCTCAGTAGAAAAAACCTTCGGTTACGATCCACTTGATGTAACCCTATTCAATGATTTTCTTCTACAGTTTAACCTTACTGCCGGGGTAGTACTCTGGCCAGTAGTTTTTATCACAACCGATATTATCAATGAATACTACGGTAAAAAAGGTGTTAGAAGAATAACGTTCATCACTGTCGGCCTTATTTCCTATGCTTTTCTCACTATTTATATGGCTATGAAATTAGCACCTGCAGATTTTTGGTTGAGCGTATTTGAAACTGATGCTAATGGGAATCCTTTTGACATAGATTATGCCTTTGAAATGGTGCTAAGCCAAGGTCTGAATATCATTTTTGCCTCGCTCGTTGCCTTTGTAATCGGGCAATTCGTAGATGTTTATGTTTTCCATAAACTCAGAAAAGTGACTGGAAAAAATAAAATATGGCTCAGGGCTACCGGTTCCACCTTAGTATCTCAGTTGATCGACAGCTTCGTAGTACTTGTGGTAGCATTCTATTTCTTAGGAGGTTGGTCGCTTAGTCAAGTATTAGCAGTTGGTACAACTAACTACATCTATAAATTCTTAATAGCCGTAGCCTTGACTCCATTGCTTTATGTGGCTCATTATCTGATAGACGGCTACCTTGGAAAAGAACTTTCAGAGGAATTAATGGCTGAAGCGAGCAACGATAACTGAGGTTTAGCTTCGATAGAAATTATCTAGAATTACGGCCGTAGCGATGGCTACATTCAATGATTCTGCCCCACCCCTTGCTGGTATTTGAAGTGCGTGGGAAATGTAAGGAATCAGGTCTTCACTTATGCCATTAGATTCATTCCCCATGACAACCAAGCCTGATTGCTTAAGATCAGACTTATAAATTGAATCACCTGATAAAAGGGCACCATAGATCGGCAAACTAATACTGGACAATAAAGCTTGTATATCTACATAATGAATAGCCACCCGTGTAAATGACCCCATTGTGGCATTAATCACTTTAGGATTATATACATCGGCAGTTTCCTTGCTACAATAGATGTTTTCAATGCCATACCAATCCGCAATTCTAATTATCGTACCAAGGTTACCAGGGTCACGAACATCATCTAAAACAATGCTCAAGCGATCTTCAGGCACTACCAAAGTTTGTGAGTCTGGTATTTTCACTACAGCAATAGCAGCGTTGTTCGTCTTAAAAGTTCCTACTTGAGCTAAATCCGTAGGCTTACATTCCAGTATTTCTTCAGCTTTATCTTCCAGTTCAGAGGTAATTGATGATAAATAAGAAGAAGTTGTTAATAAATGTGTCACCTGAAAACCCGATTTTAGCACCTCAGAAACACCTTTTGCACCTTCGACCAAAAACTTTCGCTCTTGAAGCCTATATTTCTTTAATTGCAGAGATTTAAAATACTTAATCAGTCGTTTAGAAAGCATATTCTTATTTGTCTGTGAAGTTAAGGACTCAACTCATTTTATTTATCCTTTTATCGATTCTATTCGCTTCGTGTGCTGGTGTAAAGCATTTGGAAGATGGAGAGAAGTGGTTATTCAAACAAAGCATTGAAGGAATTGAAAAAACAAATGAGGAAGATATCTTAGAACTTATCACCTTAAAGCCCAATCTTAGAATTCCTTTCCTTGGCCCTGTCGGTGCTGCGCTTTATGAAAATGGAGAAGACAATTTTGATACCGTAAAACTAAATCTTAAGCGAAAAAAACAACTCAAGAGCATTGACGATCGGATGACCAAACGAGATTCTTCAGGTAAAGACTTGGACAAACTACAGGCTAAAAGACAACGTGTAGTCGATCGGTATGATGCTAAGCTGACCAACGGAAACTTCCGGATGAAAACAGGCTCCCCTTTATCTGTTTATGACAGCATAGAAGTAGAAAATATTAGACAAAAAATAAACGCCTACCTCATCAATATTCAAGGCCTTAAAAGCTCTGAAGTATCAGTTGAAAAGACTGAAAAGAATCGAAAAATCTTCCTGAAATATATCATAGAAGAAGGCCCTAGAGACTTTATTGACAGTTTAATTGTACGAACTGGTGATCAGAAGATTACCGATCTTTTAAAACAGAATCAATCGAGATCATTCTTAGATAAAGGGTCATATTATGATCGGCTGAATATTGAAAAAGAACGTGATCGGATTGACTTGCTTCTGAAAAACAACGGCTATTTCGGTTTCAATAAACGATACATAGAATTTCAGGTACTCGAAGATCCTCCAAAAACGGATTTATGGATGACTACAGTAATCAATAAACCAATTGATAAAAATACCCATCAGTCATACACTTTGGATTCTATCATTATCAATACTAATGGTAATTCACCTATCCAGAGCAATAATGAATACTTTGGTGTGAAGTACAATTTCGGCACATTCGATTATTCTGCCAAGGCATTAGATGCTAGGCTTAGGTTTAAACCGGGTGATTTATACAACCAAACGAACATTGAAAATACACAGAGGCAACTGTTCAATATGGACATGTTCCGTTTTGTAAATATCAACTTAGATACGATGCAAGTACCCGGAAAACTGCTCGCAACGCTCTATACCGCTCCATTGCAAAAATATCAGCTCACGCAAGAAGCAGGGGTTAATGTAACTGAAGGTCCTCCAGGGCCGTTCTATAACCTCACTTTCAAGAATCGTAACATCTTTCATGGGGCTGAGATATTTACCTTAACAGGCTTTGTTGGCGTTGATGGTTTGAGTTCTGCTACAGACCAAAGCAATGCCTTTCAAACAACACGCTATGGTGGTAACATGTCCTTGATATTCCCTCGTTTTCTAACACCTTTCAATTCCAGAAACCTTAATAAATCGACTTTTAATCCTAGAACAAGGGCATCTCTTGGTTATTCTTTCGTAGATAGGAAATCAGAGTATGTCAGAAGAAATTTAAATGGCGTTTTTAGCTACTCTTGGCAGAACCTAGAAAACACAAAAAACTATACCTTCAACCTATCAGATATCAGTTTGATTGACACGGATATTGTTACCGGTTCAGATTTTGACAATCAACTTCAAGACTTACTGCTTCAAGGAAATACACTCGCCTTCTCCTTTAATCGTTCGTTTGTTTCCAGTTCATCATTTAATGCATCCTATAATTTTGATTATGGGAACTCAGATCGACCATCAACTTTTATTCGTTTCTTCCTAGAATCTGGTGGAACAATTTATGACCTAGTGGGGAGGGCATTACTAGAAAACAACGAACTAGAGAATTATCAGTTTTATAAAGTACAATTCGATTATCGTAGGCACATTCCGTTAGAAGGAAAAAAAGCACTCGCCCTTAGACTAAATACAGGTATAGCTGATCCGTATAGTGGAAATAATGCCCTTCCTTATGAGAAATACTTCTTCACTGGAGGAAGTAGTAGCAATAGAGCATGGAATCCTCGCCGATTAGGGCCGGGCTCGTCTTTTCCTTACCTGTTAGATAATGATGGGCAGAATGTTCTTGAAAACGGCGAGTTAGTTCCCAACCGTACAGGCTCTGATAGTTACCTTTTTGAGCAACCGGGCGAAGTATTGTTAGAATTAAATGCGGAATACAGGGCTAAGATTTCTGGTTTATTTGATTGGGCATTCTTTATCGATGCAGGCAATATTTGGAGACTGAGAGAAAACGAAACTCCTGCAGCAGGCGAAGTAGTGAGGGTTTCTTCTGGAGCACAATTCAAAGTGGATGAATTTTACAATGAAATAGCAATAGGTGCTGGAATTGGTCTAAGGCTAGACTTAAGTTTTCTGGTTTTCAGGCTGGATGTAGGACATAAGATAAAAGACCCACGGTTCCCAAAAGGCGAACGCTGGCAACGCCTTTTTACAAGGCCAAACCAAACCATTTATAACATTGGCGTTGGTTATGCCTTCTAGTAATTCACTAATTCTGACAATACTGCCTCAACCTTCTCGGCAGTTGGCATCATAGCCTTTTCTAAATCCACGTTTAAAGGGATTGCGGGCAAATTCTCCGATCCATAAGTCATTACAGGAGCGTCCAAAGATTGGAAGCATTGCTGAGAAATTCTTCCTGCCAAAGATTCCGCAAAAGAGTTCATTAGAGGCTCTTCCGTTAATACCAATGCCTTACCGTGGTTTTCAACGGATTTTACGACAGCCTCCCAGTCTAAAGGATTTAGAGTTCTTAAATCTAGGATCTCAACTTGTCCCTCAAACTTCTTACTGGCTGCTTTGGCCCAGTGCACACCCATGCCGTAAGTAATAACGGTACAAGACTCGCCATTTTCAATAGCTTCTTCGCTTGCTTCTTGCGCTATTCTAGCTTTCCCAAGGGGCACTATGTATTCGCTGTCTGGCTCAAAAGTCTTGGCATCGTCAGTACCAGGAACCTTAGACCAATAAAGTCCCTTATGCTCCAACATAACCACAGGATTAGGATCATGAAAAGCGGCTTTCATTAAGCCTTTAATATCTGCAGCATTTGAAGGATAAACGACTTTTATACCTCTGATATTCAATAGAGTAGACTCTATACTACCTGAGTGGTATGGTCCACCTCCACCATAAGCACCAATCGGAATACGGATTAAAGATTGAATTGGAAACTGACCCTTAGATAGATAACAACTTTTAGAAAGCTCCTCTACCAGTTGGTTTATTCCTGGCCAAACATAATCAGCGAACTGAATCTCTACAATGGGCTTAGCCCCCACTGCGCTCATACCAGCTGTTGATCCAACAATGTAGGCTTCTTGAATTGGTGTATTGAATATTCGGCTATCACCGTACTTTTGAGCCAATGTGGCGGCTTCTCTAAATACACCACCTAAAGTACCTCCAACATCTTGTCCGTAGAAGAGTGACTCTGGAATATTTCTTAGTATATCGTCAACTGCATGCAAAGCAGCATCTACCATCACCACTTTCTCAGCTCCACGTGGTTTTCTTTGTCCTTTTTCTTCCGTAATCGGCGTTGGTGCAAACTCATGTTCTAAAACCGTTGAAGGGTCAGGATCATCTCCGTTTAAAGCTCTAGCATATTCTGACTGAACAAATGCCTTCGTTTCATCTTCCAGTTTAACAAGGTCAGCTTCTTTATAGCCTGCCTTTTTCAATGCTTTTCTAAGCGTTGGTATAGGGTCAGACTTTTGATGATCTTCTAAATCGAAATCACTTCGGTACCATTCTTTACGCACGCCAGATGTATGGTGACCTAATAAAGGTGTTTTGGCGTGTACAAGAATTGGTTTTCTTTCTTTTCGCACATAATCGAACGCTTTCGACATACCTTCATATGAGGCAACAAAATCGGCTCCATCTACGCGCATCCGTTCCATGCCTTTAAAGCCAGCCGCAAACTCGTAGGCATCCATGGCTCGCATTTCTTTACCAGTGGCAGATATACCCCAGTCATTATCTTGAATTAGGTATACTATTGGCAAATTATGCAATACAGCCATCTGCATAGCTTCAGAAACTTCTCCTTCTGTAACCGACCCATCCCCTAAAGAACACAGTACAACTGGTTTGTTATTGGTTGCCAATAGGCCTTGTGATGCTAAGTAATGAAGACCGTGTGCCATTCCAGTGGCAGGAATGGCTTGCATGCCCGTAGCTGAACTTTGGTGAGGTATGATTGGAAAACCTTCTCGTTTTAAAGATGGATGACCGTAGTACGTTCGCCCACCTGAAAAAGGATCGTCTTTTTTACCCATCAATTGAAGCATGAGCTCATGTGGTTCCATCCCTATTCCTAAAAGGATAGATTCATCCCTATAATAAGGTGCGGCAAAATCGTATGGCTGAAGCTGAAATGCACTAGCCAACTGAATTGCCTCATGACCTCTCGATGTACTGTGAACATACTTACTACAAACTGCTCTATTTTCATCGTAAAGCACCGCCATATTGTAAGCCGTTTGCATCAAACGATAAGCTTTTTCGAGCATTTTCTTAGATGTGTTCGACTTTTTAGTCATTTCCACTTTAGAGATTTCTTCTTTGGTCAATTCCATTGATAGGTTTTGATTTGAAGGTTAAAAATAACCAATAATTCAGATGATTTATGATAAAAACCTAACGAGCGGTAGGCAATCTATGTAAGTAACTCTATTTCAGCGGCAAGAGTTTAGCTGTTTCTAGTTTTAATTACCAAAGTCCATTTTTACTTTACCGCTTTCTGATATTTTTGCAATATGAGTCAACTCGACAAGGAACACATTGCCGGTGTTTTCAAAAACATACAAGATCATATTTGTACTGCGTTAGAAAAAGCCGATGGCTTAGCAAAATTTGAACAAGACCGGTGGGAAAGACCCGGAGGAGGCGGTGGCCGTACGCGTGTGATCAGGCATGGTCATATTATTGAAAAAGGTGGCGTAAATTTTTCGGAGGTTCATGGTAAAACACCTGAGAAAATTCTCGAATCTTTTGGATTGAAGGACGGTGACTTTTTCGCTACAGGTGTATCTATCGTCTTACATCCAGAAAACCCTTGGGTACCTATTATTCACATGAATATCCGGTATTTTGAAATGTCGACAGGAACCTACTGGTTTGGAGGTGGTATCGATTTATCACCACATTATATTGACAAAACGGACGCCACATTTTTCCACGATAAGCTCAAAGCGGTTTGCGACAAACATGACGAAAACTATTATCCTGAGTTTAAAGATTGGGCAGACAATTATTTCTACATCAAGCACAGAAAAGAAACTCGCGGTATTGGCGGCATATTCTTCGATCACCTTTCTGAAGGAAAAGATCATACGAAAGAAGATATTTTCAGTTTCGTAAAGGACGTAGGGCTTTCCTTTGCTCCTATATACACGCATTTAATGAGTAAGAATGCCGTAAAGCCTTTCGGTCAAAGAGAAAAGCAGTGGCAACGTTTAAGGCGAGGTCGTTATGCGGAGTTCAACTTGGTTTTGGACAGGGGCACTAAATTTGGTTTAGAAACGGATGGAAGAACAGAATCTATCTTAATGAGTTTGCCACCAGAGGCTGGATGGGAATATGACTATACTCCTTCTAGTAATTCTACGGAAGCAGAAACACTAAGACTTTTGAAAAAGGGAATCAGCTGGAATTCATGATAGAACAATTAGAACAATGGGACAAGTCGCTTTTCAAGCTCCTAAATGGGGCGAATAACGATTTGCTCGACTTTCTAATGCCGCTTATTAGTAACAAGTGGGTTTGGATTCCTCTTTACGCGGTTTTGCTCTACCTACTCTATAAAAACGACAAACAACATATCATCATCACAGTATTAAGCATCACAGCGTTGATTTTTATAAGCGATCAAATTGCATCTGGAATTTTAAAACCTTGGGTTGGTAGACTACGGCCATGTTATGATCCAAGTTTAGAAGGTGCTGTCAACCTTTTGAAAGGTTGTGGTGGCCAATATGGCTTCGCATCCTCACACGCTTCAAATTCTTTCGCCGTGGCATTTTTCTGTTGGGTACTTTTAAGAGATCATGTGAAATTTATCTGGTTACTGATTCCTTGGGCCATATTAGTTGCTTACAGCAGGGTGTATCTTGGGGTTCATTTCCCAGGAGATATTATTGTTGGAGGTTTAATAGGAATTGGTGCAGCATACTTTGTGATTTTCTTAAAACGAAAAGCCGAAAGTTTTAAACGTTAGAATAGATGGGAAAGAAAGACGCAATTGTATACAAATATTTCAAAAGAGTTTTTGACGATTATCAGGTTCTTGTTGCAATCAACCCGATAGATTTTTCTGGGACTGAACTTATTATTCACCCTGATGGAAAGGTGGAAAAAACGGATATTAATACGGACGAGGATATCTATGAAGATTTAAAGGTGGACGAGTTTGAAGAAAGTAGCGCCTTAGAGTTTCAGCTTTATATGAAGAAAGAGTTCTTTGAGCGCAAGGACTAGACTATCCCCTTTTCTATTGCAAATTTCACCAAGCCTGCAGTATTCTTTATACCAAGCTTACTCACGATATTCTTCCTATGTGTATCAACAGTATGGGTACTGATTGCTAATTCCGTTGCGATTTCATTCGTAGTATATTCTGAGGCTATTAATTTGATGATTTGAACTTCGCGTTTGGTCAACTGAACTTTTGCCACCGCATCTTGTGTCTTTTTTACGCTTTCAAATAAAGAATCGCTAACATCTTTGCCATAGTAACGTTCGCCTTTATTAACCTCATTTATAGCTAAAATCAATTCTTTTTGTCCGGCGTTTTTCAGGATACAGCCTTCGACACCCATCTGAATGAGTTCTTTAGTGAATTGAGGGTTATTGTGCATGGTAAGTACCAGAATACGCACCTCATCCCCGCGTTTGCGAAGTTCCTTAACGACTTGTATGCCATCCATCTCAGGCATATTAATATCCAACAACACAACATCAGGGCACTCGGTTTCCAGTTGTTGAATCGCATCTTTACCATTTAAAGCACTCCCGCAAAACTTGATGTTATCATCATCAGAAAGAATGGACGAAAGCCCGTCAATTACCACTTGATGATCATCAACTATAAAAACTCTAATCATTTTCAATTGGGATATCTATTGAAACTGTTGTTCCAGCACCTTTTCCTGAATCAACATGAAAGGTTCCTTCTAATTTAGCGACTCTCGCTTTCAAATTACTCAAACCGATTCCATTGGCATTTTCAAGCTGCTTAGTTTCAAAGCCCACCCCGTCATCTTCTACAATAAGATTTACGCTGCCTTCATTCTCATTGAGCTGAATATTGGTCTCCGTTGCCTGAGAATGCTTTAAAATGTTACTGATAAGTTCTTGCACAATCCTGTACAACTGTAGTTCTTGTTCACCAGATAATGTGCTGTTTTTCAAGTTTACAATAAGGTTGAAATCAAGCTGACCTGTTTCTGAGATTCTCGTTTTCAAATCTTTAAGGGCTGGCACTAGTCCAAACTTGGCTAGTACGCCCGACATCATATCATGGGAGATATTTCTCACTTCTCCTGCCGCTAGATCGAGCAGTTCCGATGCCGTTAAAAACTTCTTTTTGTTCGGATTCTCTTCATCAATCTTTTCTTCTACTGCACTAAAATGAAGTTTCACCATCGATAAAATTCCTCCAAGTCGATCATGAAGATCAATAGCCACACGTTTCCTTTCAGTTTCCTGACCTTCTAGTACACCTTGGAGTGAAGCAATTTCCTGTTCCTGCAACAGATCATCGATCTTCTGTTTATTTATTTGGTCATTCTTTTCTGCCAGTGCCTTGATACCTTTTCGTCTTTGATCGACAACATATAACCAGATGGAGATAATGATAATTAATGACGCTGAAACAATAAGTGTTAATAATTGCGCTCTACTTTTAGCCAAAAGTTGATTTTCCTGAAGATCATTCCTTAATTCCAGTTCCGCTGTCTTGTACTTTGTTGCAAATTCTATGATCTTATCATCATAATTCCTTGAATAAAGATCTTCAGTTATATCGCTTGCTTTGTGCATTAAGTCATAAGCTTCAATGATATCCCCCCTTTTATAAGAAACTTGTGCTAAAGATTTGAGCGCCCAACTCTTAGGCTCTGGATAAGAAAGAGAATCACTAATAGCCAACGATTTATTAAGGTAAACAAAAGAACTATCTAAGAAATCTGCTCTTTTATTTAAACTATCTTGATTGCTTAGAACCAAGTAATCTTTACCGATATAGAAAAAGCGATTACATAATTCTCTAGACCTATTTGAGAGCTCATAATATTTTACTGCCTCTTTATCTTTTATCAGAGATTTTTCTCTCATGCCCCTTAACCTAAAATTCGCGGCAATATTCGCGGCAATTCCTCCAACGATTACATAATCTTCAGTCTTTTCGAAAAACTTTTCAGCACGTTGAAAATAGAACAATGAGGAATCATATTCCTCACTTAGGTTGAAAGTAATACCCTTACCATACGTGGCAATGTTTTCGTAATATTCATTTCCCCATATCTTCGATAAGGCTATAGCTTTATCATAAGCTTCAATTGCAAAAATATTCTTCTCAGTTTGTATATAAACAGCGGCCATACCTACTTGAGCGCGAGCTTGAAACTCATAATTGGATAATACCCTTGCAGTATCAGCAAGTTGATTATAGACAATTAGAGCAGAGTCATATTTTGACTCTGCTCTATAAGCATCTCCTTTATTTGCTAAATCCATGAAACTCTCATCTTGACCAAAAACGGAAAAGCAGAGCAGAGTCAGCCATGAATAGAGTGTAATTTTTCTTAACATAATTTTCGGCCGGGTCCACCCCCAGTGCCTCCTCCGGCTGGCGGCGGTTCATTTCCACCTTCTCCATTTCCATTATCTGGATCTGGGTCAGTCGGTGGGTCAGGATCGGGATCAGTAAATTTAGTCATTTGGCTGTTTAAAACAGCGCTCTTAAAAAGCACATCAACGGACGCACTAAATGTCTGCATTAACATAACGTTATTGTTTTAGTTGAAATAATTGTCTCTAGTCAGTCTGCCCTCCTCAGGTGTGAGGATGATTGTATGTGCTTAAGCGTAAATAAGCCTTAAAATAGTGAGAATAAAAATACCCATAAATGGGTATTTTCTTAGTTTGAAAAAATCAATTTATAGCTTTCCAGTTTACATTTTCTTAATACCTTTGTGCCCGGCAAAGGGATGCGACTAGCTCCTGCTGAACTCCCCCAGGCTGGGAACAGAGCAAGGGTAAGCGGTAGAGCAGTGCGACATCCTGATGCCTTTTTTTATTCCCTCCTAAATCGTATTATTACAACAACGATTTTCTCCAGTCATGTCAGTTTATTTAGCAGAATTTATAGGCACAGCCATACTTTTATATTTTGGTAACAGCATTAATGCGGCCACATCACTAAAATTCTCCTATGCCAAAGATTCTGGTTGGATAATTACTACAATTGGATGGGGTTTGGCTGTAACCTTTGGAATTTACGCCGTAGGCGAAATCAGCGGAGCACACTTAAACCCTGCCGTAACCGCTTCATTGGCCATTGCAGGTGAATTAGAATGGAATTTAGTACCTGGCTATATTATCGCCCAAGTATTTGGTGCCATGTTTGGCGCTTTTTTAACATGGATTCAATATTTACCACATTGGGGTAAAACCGAAGATCAAGCAACTAAACTGGGTGTGTTTTGTACTAGTGGTGCTATCGACCAAAAAGGATCTAACCTTGTAAGCGAAATGCTCGGTACAATGGTATTGATTTTCGGACTCCTTATGATTGGTGCTAATGAGTTTACTGAAGGGTTAAATCCTCTTGTTGTTGGTGGTTTGATTGCCATAATTGGTATGGCGCAAGGTGGTAGCACAGGGTATGCCATTAATCCCGCCAGAGACTTTGGGCCAAGGCTAATGCATTTCTTACTCCCTATTAAAGGAAAAGGAGATTCAAACTGGAGTTACAGTTGGATACCAATTGCAGGTCCAATAATAGGTGGTGGTACAGGTGCAGGACTTTATTACTTAGCTTTCAAAGACGGAACCCACCTTTTAGGATGGATAAGCATTTTCTTATGTGCGGCGGCGATTGTTTACGCATTGATTGAAGAATACAAGAAATAAGCCTCCAATTTTTAGAGTAATTCTCATTTTGGGAAACTCAAACCACCAAAAACAATCATTAAAGTGCGTTAAGGGCACTGGCAAGTTATTTGAGTAGTTCTGACCGACTACACGTATGACTATGATTGCAAATGACTCCCTTCTTCACCAAAAGAAAAGAAGAACTACTAAAAGAGGTGGGCAAAGACACTGGTTGATCTCAGCGTTTTTTATTTTAATCACCAGTACTATTTTAATCAACGTTATAAGAGAAATAGAGCGCGTACTAATTAAATAGTGCGCGCTCTACTTTCTTTTTATTACCTATTGGTTTTTGCTTCCAAGCATCAACATTTCATTCATATTGATCTCCGTAATGTAGCGCTTGTCTCCTTCCTTCGTCTCATAAGACCTATGGATCAGTTTCCCCTCTAATACGATCTCCTGACCCTTAGTTAAATATTCCGCGGCAATCTCTCCTACTTTTCCCCAGGCCACAATATTGTGCCATTGCGTTTCTTCTATTTTTTCGCCTTCACTATTCCTATAGCTCTCAGACGTGGCTATTGAAAACGTAGTCAATGTTTTACCTGAATTGATTGTTCTTGTTTCTGGGTTCTGACCAAGTCTTCCGATAAGCTGTACGCGGTTTCTTAAATTTTGCATGATTATTATTTTATGACTTAAATTTTATTTCATGTCAGTTCGGTGTTTCGAATTGACGGTGGCAAAGTAAGATCAGACTTCAACCTCATGTCGGTTACTAAGTGTTTGTAGTCGAATAGATTCACTTGTAAACGTTTGTAATTGGATATAACATTGTTTATCAGTAATTTACATATTCAATTTACTTGAAATTAAATGACAAATAGAGCGTGTTTAGAATGTGGCAAACCAGTTTATGGTCGTCGTGATAAAAAGTTTTGTGATGATCAGTGCAGGAATGCCTACAACAATAAGCAGAATGCAGACACCAATAACTATGTGAGAAACGTTCATAATATTCTCCGTAAAAACCGGCGAATCTTAGAGGAGTTGAACCCTAAAGGGAAATCAAAAACAACCAGAACAAAATTAAATGAAAAGGGGTTCGACTTCAATTACCATACGAGCACCTATACTACAAAAGCTGGGGCTACATACTATTTCTGTTATGAGTATGGGTACTTACCTATTGAGGGCGACTATTTTGCGCTAGTCAAAAAACAGGAATATGTGAACTGACGGAATTAATTTCACTCCCATTACAACCTTTATAACTAGGGTGGTGTCAAGTTAACAAAGCCACATTACCATGAAGAAAAGTATTTATCTCCTGCTTGTGATAATTATTGTTTTGTCCTGTGAAAATGACATAACCCCCATTTCTTTGGAGCATTTCAATGTGAAAGAAATCGTGAATTCGAGTAACGAAACCTATACGGAAACGGAGGAATTCACATATGACACTGAAAATAGAATCAAATCTGTTTTAAGAACGATAAGTTCAGATCCTGATTTAGTATGGGATGGTGAGCTCATCGAATTCCAATACGCTGGTGACCTACTCATGAGCCGGACGCACATGTATTTACCCAGTGATACAATTTACCAGCAAATAGACTATACTTATTATTCTGATGGCAAATTACACGAGCAACGTTTTTCTTATCCGTACACTGGTGAATTATCCGTACAATGGATTAAGGAATATCAGTACAATAGTAATGGCCTTGTAGAAAGCACACGTTCTTATAACCCAAATACTACTGACCCGCAGAGTTCGAACAGATATTTTTGGCAAAATGGTAATATTTCAAAAATCGAAACATACTACCATGAAACATTACGCTACGAAGCGGATTTCACTTATGACAATGCTAGAAACTATAAATTAGGCAATCCATATTTCAATGATTACGAGGCATCAATAACCAATAATAACAATATTACACAAGTCAGGTATACGGATTATTCTGGGCTACTTGACCTGGCCTGTAACCCCTGCAACTACTCTTATGAGTATAACGAAAATGCTTTACCGGTAAAGGTAAATGGACCCACTAGCTACTCTTTTACGCTATCCATTTCTTATGATATTCCTGGAAATGGCATAAACTAAGTTTATGCAAAATCATTGCTGAAACTCAACTCTTCTGAGTGGTTTTAATTGATTAAAACCCTAGCTTTGTTGTGTTCAAACCTAGAAAAATTTAGCAATGAAATTCTTTATCGACACAGCAAATCTCAATGACATTCAAGAAGCCTATGATTTAGGCGTTCTAGATGGTGTAACTACTAATCCATCACTAATGGCGAAAGAGGGAATCTCTGGTCAGGAAAACGTTATGGCGCACTATAAAGCCATCTGCGACATTGTAGATGATAATGTTAGTGCTGAAGTAATTGCGACAGATTTTGATGGAATGATCAAAGAAGGCACTGCTCTTGCCAAAATTGATGACAAGATTGTGGTGAAGGTACCTATGATTAAAGACGGCGTAAAAGCGATCAAGTATTTTACTAACCAAGGCATTAGAACAAATTGTACGCTTGTTTTCTCGGCTGGCCAAGCACTTTTAGCTGCCAAAGCTGGAGCTTCCTATGTTTCTCCATTCATTGGCCGATTAGACGACATTAGCTACGATGGATTACAGCTTATCGATCAGATTGTGACCATTTACCAAAACTATGGTTTCACTACTGAAGTATTGGCAGCCTCTATACGCCATACAATGCACCTCATTCAATGTTCTGAAATAGGAGCAGATGTAGTAACGTGTCCGCTAAACGTAATAACAAGTCTTTTGAACCACCCTTTAACTGACTCCGGTCTTGCTAAATTTTTAGCAGATCATGCAAAGTCAAATGGATAAAACATTTTCGCAAACTTCGGGTTATCCCACTGATTCGAATTTTAGTGAAGAAATGTACATCATCAAGGTAAAGGGGAAAGCAAAAATTCCGGACTATATACAGTTACGGGACGAGAACTTTGTGCTGATAGCTTATTTCAGAGCAGACCGTCCCTTAAAAAAATTGGAGAAGTATGGACTTGAAGGCAAGGAAGTTGCGTTAGAAGAAGTAATTAATAACTTGCCTTTCGGTAAACTTCAAAAATTAGAGATCTAACATGTCCTTTTCAGGTGAACCCATTGTTCAAATAACTAACGCTAGCATTTTTCAAGAAGATAAGACTGTACTTAATGATGTCAGCCTAAATGTTGATAAAGGTGAGTTTGTTTATTTGATTGGCAGAACCGGAAGTGGAAAAAGTTCTTTACTGAAAACCCTGTATTGTGACATTCCATTGCACATGGGTAGTATTCGTGTTGCAGGTTTTGACATTGATAAAATCAAAAGGAAAGAGATACCTCAGTTAAGAAGAAAACTAGGCATTGTATTTCAAGACTTCCAGTTGCTTCAAGACCGTAGCGTAGCCGAAAACATATACTTTGTTATGAAAGCCACGGGCTGGAAAGACAAATCGAAGATGAAAAGTAGGTTGGCAGAAGTTTTAATGCGAGTTGGTTTAGGCGCTGTGGCGTCTAAAATGCCCCACCAACTTTCAGGAGGAGAACAACAAAGGGTGGTAATTGCTCGGGCACTTGTAAATGAACCTTCTATTCTAATCGCCGATGAACCTACTGGAAATTTAGACCCAGAGGTGTCGGATGGCATTTTCAAGACTTTTCAAGAAATAAACAAAAGTGGAACGGCTGTTCTTATGGCCACTCATGATTTTAAAATCATAGAGAATTATCCTAAAAGAACTTTTCGGTGTGAGGATGGAAAAGTTTTTGATTCCGCAGCTACAACAGCTTAGGTTTACATAGTTATACCTAATTCCTTTTTCATATTATCTGGCAATCTATCTTGCTCTAGAATATCTATTTGACTGTTAATCAAGTGAATTTTCTGCCTTAAAATATGCATTAGACGGTCCAGAACCTGTTCTGACTGTTGGCTCTCTAAAAACACATCTTTCAGATCGTCATAAATAACGTCAAGATTCTTTATTTCGGTTTCTAGATACCCAAACTGAACCTGACCTTCTACCTCATCTGACATTTTAGAGGTCTTATTAGAAATAATAGAAGCATAAAAAGTCTCTAATTCTTCGAATTTCTCAAGGTTTGAGGTTTCGACAAATGCTTGTTGTTCATCTAATGTGGTAGTCGGAATGCCCTGACTAGATCTATCCACTAATAAATATGTAACAGCGCCTACCAGTAAAAATACAGCGGCTTTCCAATACCAAAGGTTATTGCTTGACTTTGGCTCTAATTCTTGCTCTATCGAATTCCAAATAGACTCAGGCGGATTCTTTTGATCGAATGCTCCCCTGTTCTTTTGAAAAAACTCCTCCATGTTATCCTTAGCCTGCATACTTCAAATCTTCTTTTAATATTTCTCTCAACTTCTTCTTCGACCTATTGTATTGAGATTTAGAAGTAGATTCAGTAATTCCTAAAATCTCCCCAATTTCTTTATGGTCGTATCCCTCTATTAAGTATAGCGTTAATACCAACCGGTAACCATCTGGCAATCTCGAAATCCCTTCATTTACTAAAGCAATTTCATAGGCCATATCTTGGTTATCCTGATTTTCGATTTCTAAGTCAAATTCTCCGATATCCTCAACGGAATCTAAATCCAACCTTCTTCTCTTTACCAAGTTGATAGCATTATTTACTACTATACGTTTTAACCAACTTCCGAATGCAGCTGTTCCTTTATAGTTCTTTAGGTTTTTAAATGCGCTCAAAAAAGACTCTTGTAGCACATCTTCAGCATCCATCTCACTATTCGTTATTCTATAGCATGTATTATACATAGCCTTTGAATAAAGCTTGTATAATTCATATTGAGCCATGCGCTCGCCAGCGAGACATCGGTCAATAATCGGTTGATGAATATTTTGGTATCCGGTTTCCAATGGTTAAAATCAGTCTAAAGACATCTCCTTTTTCCAAGGGTTGCATAAAGAAAGATACGCATAAAAAAAGCTCCATCAAGTGGAGCTTTTAAGGTTTATCTTTTGAAGAACTTCTTATTACTTGTTCAACCCTGCAAGACTGTTTTTGGCAGCATCAAAATCAGGACTTATAGAAATGGCTTTGGTAAATTGTGCTTTTGCTTCTTCATTATTACCCTGCTCAACAGCCATTAAGCCTCTTAGGTTAGCAATAGCGGCGGCAAAAGGAATTTCCTGTATAGTGCCATCACTCTTGTTAAGTGAAATCTTATCCTCTGCTGTCACCTTCGATTCAATCATACCTAAGTTGGTTTCCGACTCGGTAAACCTCCTTAAAGAATATTGGAGATATGCTATCTGATATTGCACATTGGTATTTTCAGTTTTGAGCCAAAGCTTTTCATAATATTCAACTGCCCTATCGTAAAGCCTTAAGTTTTCGTAACTCAACGCCACAATTTCCAAGGCAATCTCATTGTTAGGATAGCGCTCTAGCATGTCTAAAGAAACCAATGCACTTGAAGTGTACTGCTGACTGTTGTAGTACAACTCTGAAAGACTTCTCATGGCTGAGGAATCATTAGGGTTTAGAACTAATATTTCGAACAATGCTTGTTTTGTAAGGAGTGCATCGTTGTACTTCTGCGACTTGTCAAACAAAGCCAAAGCTTTGGCATATTCATTTGATAAGTATGTACTATCCTGTGCCATAACGCTGACACTTCCTAACATTAGCCCTAAAGCCAATACAAAAAACTTAATCTTCTTCATTCTATCTTATGTCAATAAATTTATCTCAGTGGTTTAACAACATTCAGGCCATTTTCCCTACCAAGCTTAAGCATATATTCATGTGCTTGGTCAAACTCGTTCCTGATTTTTCCTTCCAAAACCGCCTCTTTCAACGCCTCTTTTATGTCGCCAATTGTTCTTCCTGGCTTTAGACCAAAAGTGGTCATAATCATTTCGCCAGTAATAACGGGCTGAAAGTTACGAACTTTATCCTTTTCTTCGACAGCTAGCATTCTACTTTCCACCTTATCGAAGTTTTGCAGGTAACGCTTAACCTTGTTGTTGTTTTTTGAAGTAATATCTGCCCTGCACAAAGTCATTAAATCATCCACATCGTCACCTGCCTCAAAAAGAAGCCGTCGGACTGCCGAATCAGTAATTTCATCTTTTACCAAGGCAATTGGCCTTAAGTGTAGTCTTACTAGTTTTTGAACATATCGCATAGACTCTCCCATTGGCAATTTCAGTCTCCTAAAAATACCCGGAGTCATACGGGCACCCTTGTCTTCATGACCGTGAAATGTCCACCCAACTTTCTTATTAAAACGCTTAGTAGCCGGCTTGGCAATATCGTGCATTATAGCCGCCCAACGCAACCATAAGTTGTCAGTGTGTATACTGATGTTATCTAATACTTGCAGGGTGTGATAAAAATTATCTTTATGCGATTTATCTTCTATACTATCTACCCCTTGAAGGGCAACAAGTTCCGGAAAAATCTCTTTCAACAATCCGCAGTAAAACAGTAGTTTAAATCCGTAGGAAGGCTCCTCTGAAAGAATGATTTTATTGAGTTCTACAATGATTCTTTCTTTGGAAATAATTTTAATTCGATCCTTCATATCAATGACACCTTGAAAAGTATCAGCATCGATATCAAACTTCAACTGGGACGCAAACCGTATGGCGCGCATCATCCGAAGTGGATCATCAGAAAATGTAGTTTTAGGATCCAATGGAGTCTTTATCAACTTTTCTTTTAAATCATCGACGCCATTGAAAGGGTCAACCAGCTCGCCAAAACTGTCTTTGTTCAAGCTTATAGCCATCGCATTTATCGCAAAGTCTCTTCTGTTCTGATCGTCTTCCAGGCTTCCATCTTCCACAATCGGTTTGCGAGAGTCTCTTTGGTAAGACTCCTTTCTAGCTCCTACAAATTCAAGTTCTAAATCATCTGTCTTGATCATGGCGGTGCCAAAATTTTTAAAGACAGACAAAGGAAAATTTCCGCCCAAAGCCGCTTGAACAGCTTCTGCTAGTTGAATTCCACTTCCTACACAAACAAAGTCTATGTCTTTTGAAGGTCTTTTCAATAAGATATCTCTGACATATCCGCCTACAACATAAGTTTCTAAGCCCTCATTATGAGCAACTTGACTTATGGTTTTGAAGATTGGATCGTTTAGCTTTTTGGCTAGGTTCATTTTAGAGTTTTCTTAAAAGCTGGCAAAGTTAGCAGTTTCTAATAGCTAGTTCAAAAGGAATGCAAGTACATATCAGGAAAGATTGCAGATTCAGGTCAAAGATTCAATTGAAATTCTTACCTTTGTATCCCATAAGTTAATTTCTCTTATCACACTTATGGCTTCTGCAAAATACATTTTTGTTACTGGTGGTGTTACTTCCTCTTTGGGAAAAGGAATCGTTGCTGCTTCACTAGGAAACTTACTCATGGCACGTGGTTACCGCGTAACCATCCAAAAATTTGACCCCTATATTAACATCGATCCGGGAACACTAAACCCATATGAACATGGCGAATGTTATGTAACTGATGACGGTGCAGAAACCGACCTCGATTTAGGTCATTATGAGCGTTTTTTAAACATTAAAACGTCTCAAGCTAATAACGTGACTACAGGGCGTATTTATCACAATGTAATTACTAAGGAGCGTCGAGGTGATTATTTGGGTAAAACCGTTCAAGTCATCCCGCACATTACTGATGAGATAAAGAACAACTTTTTCCGTCTTGGAGAAACAGGTGATTACGATATAGTAATAACTGAAATTGGTGGCTGTGTAGGTGATATAGAATCCCTTCCATTCATTGAAGCCGTAAGACAAGCTCGATGGGATGTTGGTGAAAACAACTGTTTAGTAGTTCACCTAACCCTAATTCCTTACTTAAAAGCTGCAAAAGAATTAAAAACTAAACCAACCCAACATTCTGTAAAGCAATTGTTGGAAGCGGGTATTCAACCCGATCTTTTGGTGTGTAGATCTGAAAAGCCTCTACCTAATGACATCCGAAAGAAATTGGCATTGTTCTGCAATGTTCAATTAAACTCAGTAATAGAAGCACTTGACGCAGATACGATTTATGATGTGCCGCTTCTCATGAGAAAAGAGAAATTAGACGAACGCGTTCTTACAAAACTGAAGTTGCCGTCGAAAGATCAACCTCAGATTGATGATTGGAGAAAATTCTTGGGCAAACTTAAAAATCCTACAAACGAAGTTAATATCGGTTTAGTGGGTAAATATGTTGAGCTCCCAGATGCCTATAAGTCCATCGCCGAAGCGTTCATCCATGCAGGAGCTCACTTAGAATGCAAAGTGAACGTTCACTGGATTTCTTCGGAGACGATTACAGAAAAATCCGTTCATAGAACCCTAAGAGATTTAGATGGAGTTTTAGTGGCTCCAGGTTTTGGAGAAAGAGGTGTGGAAGGAAAAATAGCAGCCATTAAGTACGTTCGAGAAGAAAAAATACCATTCTTTGGTATTTGCCTAGGAATGCAGTGTGCAGTAGTTGAGTTTGCCCGAAATGTCTTAGGGCTCGAAGGTGCTGCATCTACGGAGCTATACCCCGACACTGCTCATCCGGTAATTGGTTTGATGGAGGATCAGAAAAACATTGAAGACTATGGCGGAACAATGAGGCTTGGTGCTTACGATTGTAAAGTCAAAAAACCTTCAAAAGTGTACAATGCATACGGAAGCACTAAGGTAGACGAAAGGCATCGACACAGATACGAATTCAATAACAAGTACTTAACTGACTTCGAAGCAGGCGGAATGAAAGCTACTGGAACTAACCCAGTATCTAACTTAGTAGAGATCATGGAAATTCCTGATCACCCTTACTTCGTTGGCACTCAATTTCACCCAGAACTAAAAAGTACTGTAATGAGCCCACACCCATTATTTGTAAGCTTTATTGGTGCGGTAGTCAAAAACAAAAAGAATTAATTTTTAGAGAAGATGGATAAGAATTCGGTCATTGGCCTAGTCTTAATTGCGGTAATACTGATAGTGTACTCTTTGGTTTTTGTAGAACCAGACACGCCAGAAGTAGTAGATTTAGAAACTCCTGCAATAGAACAAGTAGACCCAAACAATACACTTAACGCAGTTCAAGCGGAAGAATCACCTACCACACTTGATACAAGTGCACTAGCAAATCAGTTCGGCATCTATGCAAGCGCAATGCAAGGCGCTGAAAGAACTTTCGATATAACTACTGATAAAGCGAAGTACACTTTTTCAAATAAAGGTGGACGGATCCAAAAAGTTGTGTTAAATGAGGATGATTATGTCACCTTCGATGGACAACCTTTAGTGCTACTGGATAATAACACCAGTCAGCAAGCCATCAATATTCCAACCACGAACGGGAACATAAACCTCGGTGACTTGTATTTTACCACAAGTAGCACTAGCCGAACAATGCTCGGTACGGATAGCGTTACCGTAAAATTTGTTGCAGACCTAGGAAACGGAAACTCTCTTGAGCAGACTTATAATATTAAGTCCGACAAGTATGATGTTGATTATCAGGTTAAAGCAAACGGCCTTAAAAACAGCATTATAGGCAATGAAATGACAATGGCTTGGTCCATTGCTATGCAGCGTTATGAGAAAAACCTGGATGACTCCAGAAACAAGACTACTTTAAGATACTATACCTTGGCCGAAGATTCTGATAATCTTTCAGCCACGAGTCAAGATCCTCAAACAGAAGTAATCCCTGAAGGTGTGAAATGGTTAAGCTTTTCACAAAAATTCTTCAATTCTGGTATTATCTCAGAAAAGGGCTTTACACAAGCCACCATTGGTACTACTCCGGGGCTTGACTCTACCGTTGTAAAGTCTGGCTTAATGGAATTAACTATTCCTATGGCTGAAGTTATGGAAGGTGCCAATTTCACTTACTACTATGGCCCTAATAGCTACAAGGGACTTAAGAAGGTAACCGACGGATATGAAGACAATGTTTACATGGGTTATAAACTCGTAAGCTGGGTAAACAAATACATAATTGTAGAGCTCTTTGGGTTTTTAGAACGCTATATCGGCAACTACGGAATCATTATTATGATTATCGTGCTGATCGTAAAACTAGCGCTCTTCCCGCTTTCTAGAAAGTCTTATCTGTCTATGGCAAAAATGAAGGCCCTAAAGCCTGAACTTGATGCGCTTAAAGAAAAGATTGGAGGCGATGCTCAGAAAATGCAGCAAGAGCAAATGAAGCTATATCGACAGGTTGGAGTTAATCCAATTAGTGGATGTATTCCTTTAGTACTTCAAATGCCAATTCTTTTTGCCATGTTCTTCTTCTTCCCTAACTCAATCGAGTTAAGACAAGAATCATTCTTATGGGCAACTGACCTTTCTACTTACGATGTACTAATCAACCTACCATTTACCATTCCTTTTTATGGATCACATGTAAGTGGATTTACGCTGTTGATGACCCTTTCTACACTTCTCTATACATGGTCTAACAACCAGGTTAGTTCAGTTCAAGGCCCAATGAAGAGTATCGGATACTTTATGCCAATCATTTTTATGTTTGTGCTAAACAGCTATTCATCAGGATTGAGTTTTTACTATTTCGTCTCTAACATCATTACATTCAGTCAGCAAACGCTTATTAGAAGATTTGTTGATGAAGATAAGATTAGAGCCACCTTAGAAGAGAACAAAAAGAAAAACGTTAATAAGAAGAAATCGAAATTCGCAGTAAGACTTGAAGAAGCCATGAAGGCGAGTCAAGAAGCGCAGAAGCAAAAACAAGTTCAAAACAAAAAGAAAAAGTAACAAACTAAAGGAGGCTAATCGCCTCCTTTTTTTATGCCATTCACTTTTGTGCAGGCTAAGAAAGCACTCAGAACTTTCATCTAAATTTCTATCTTTGTAGACGATTCCAAAACCACAAACGAACTGTCTCAGGATGAAATTCACCTTCTACGGTCATGCTTCATTTTTAATCGAAACGCAAGGCAAAAAACTCCTTTTCGATCCGTTCATTTCTCCCAATGAATTGGCAAAAGAGATTGACGTTGATCAAATTCAACCCGACTATATCATTTTAAGTCATGGTCATGCCGATCATGTGGCAGACGTAGAAAGAATTTATAATAACTCTAATGCAACCATTATATCTAATTATGAAGTAGTAGGGTGGTTTGGCGCAAAAGGGCTAGAAAGAGCTCACCCAATGAATCATGGCGGTTCTTGGACCTTCGATTTCGGTACCATTAAGCTGGTCAATGCAGTACACTCTAGTTCAATGCCAGATGGTAGCTACGGCGGCCATCCTGCCGGAATAGTAATTAAGAATGACGAAGGCTCCTTTTATTATGCAGGAGATACTGCGTTAACGAAAGACATGGAATTAATAGGCGAAGAATTTGATTTAGACTTCTCGATTATGCCAGTTGGCGATAATTTCACCATGGGAGTTGCAGACGCCATGAAAGCCTGTAAAATGGTAAAGTGCAACGAATTAATTGGCGTTCATTTCGACACCTTCCCCTATGTAGCCATAAATCATAATGATGCACTTGCAATAGCTCAAGAAAACAAGGTTAACTTAGTGCTACCAGAAATAGGTAAAACACTTTCACTCTAAAATACACATGGGCAAAATAATAGCGATAGCAAACCAAAAAGGAGGAGTTGGTAAAACCACAACTGCTATGAATTTGGCAGCGAGTTTGGCAGTTCTAGAATACAGAACATTAGTGGTAGATGCCGACCCACAAGCCAACACTACATCAGGCTTAGGAATTAACCCAAGAGAAGTTGAAATGAGTGTCTACGAATGCATGGTAGGCAAAGCAAAAATCACTGATTCGATTGTTGAGACAGATATTCCCTATTTAAACCTTCTTCCCTCCCACATCAACCTCGTGGGTGCCGAAATTGAAATGGTAAACATCTCTAATCGTGAGGAAAAAATGAGGGACGTACTCAACAGTGTATCTAGTGAATATGACTTCATCCTGATTGACTGTGCACCTTCACTTGGTCTTATTACCGTAAATTCACTAACGGCAGCCAATTCAGTCCTTATACCCGTTCAATGCGAATATTTTGCATTAGAGGGCTTAGGAAAACTTCTAAACACCATTAAAATCATTCAGAAAAGACTAAACGCTAATCTGGAAATTGAAGGTATTCTTTTAACAATGTATGATACCCGACTGCGTTTATCAAATCAGGTGGTAGAAGAAGTACAAGTACACTTTAAAAACATGGTTTGTAAAACCATTATTCCAAGAAATGTAAAGCTCAGCGAGTCACCAAGTTTTGGCGTACCAGCAATTGTGCACGACGCTGAAAGTAAGGGCGCATTAGCCTATTTAAATTTGGCAAAAGAAGTTGCCGACAATAATAAAGCATAAGATTTTTTAATATGGCAGCTAAAACTCCAAAAAGGAAGAACGCATTAGGAAGAGGACTTGGAGCACTGTTGGAGGATTCTTCAACAAGCACAGGCCCATCTTCGTTAGACAATAACTCTGTTGGTTCGATGAATGAGATCAGATTAGATCAAATTCAGGTAAACCCTTACCAACCAAGAACTCACTTTGATAGAGAAGCCTTGGAAGAATTAGCTGAATCGATTAAGGTTCAAGGTATTATTCAACCAATTACAGTAAGAAAGCTTAGCCAAGACGAATTCCAGCTTATATCTGGTGAAAGAAGGTTCCAAGCTTCTAAAATTGCCAAGCTAGAAACCATACCAGCCTACATTCGCACTGCTGATGATCAGCAAATGCTCGAAATGGCATTAATTGAGAATATCCAGAGAGAGAACCTCAATGCCATGGAGATAGCACTTAGTTACCAACGTTTGCTCGAAGAGTGCGACCTGAAACAAGAGCAATTAGGTGAGCGCGTAGGCAAAAACAGAACCACCGTAAACAACTACCTCCGCTTATTGAGGCTCCCTCCAGACATTCAAGCAGGCATTAGAGATAAGAAGATATCAATGGGACATGCCAGGGCCATTGTAAACGTAGAAGGTATAGACAAGCAACTGCATATCTATAAGAAAACTATCGATGAAGAACTTTCCGTAAGAAAAGTAGAACAGTTGGTACGAGATTTGATGACCAGTAATAGTCCTAAACCGGCTAGTGACAAGAAGGGATCAAGTCAGCATAGAAACTACGAAGTACAGCAAGTACAACAAAGACTATCCTCCCACTTCGGAACACGAGTTGGTTTAAAAGCAGATGGACAGTTCAGAGGAGAAATAAAGATTCCGTTTGTATCTACCGAAGATCTGAACCGCATTTTAGAAATAATCAACATGTAAAAACATGCGTTTAGTTGCTCCTATAGTATTCCTTTTAGTATTCTCAAACTTTTCCTTTGCTCAAGAAAAAGCAGCGGATTTGAAAAATGGACAAATTATAGGTGAAACGATTACGGTGTTAAAAGGCGAAAAATATTACAACCCAAGAGTAGCTTCAACCCGATCTGCCATCTTACCAGGTTGGGGTCAAATTTATAATAGAAGCTGGTGGAAGTTACCTATACTTTATGGTGGACTTGGAGGCTTAATTCACTTTGTGGGTGTAAATGAGGGCCTTAGAAACGATAATTTAGCGAAAATTGAGGCAGAGCGGGCGTTAGACGACCCTAACCTAGACCTCATAAGAGTATACCAAAGAAGAGCCGATAACTGGAGAAAGAACCGAGACCTAGTCTTTTTAGGAATGGCAGGCGTATACGCTTTACAAATTATAGATGCGGCTGTAGACGCCCACCTGAAAGGCTTTAATGTAGATGAAGAATTAGCATTAAACATAAAGCCAAAGTTTGGCGTTATCTCGAACGGAGCGCCTTTTCTTGGCTTCCGCGTTACACTACCCATTGGACAATGAAAATACTTTTAATCGGCTACGGTAAAATGGGGCAACTCATTGACAAACTGGCCACTGAAGCTGGCCATCAAATCGTTGGTCGAATTACAATGGACAATACAGAAGAACTTCATACCATAGATACGTCTGGTATAGATGTGGCCATTGAATTCAGTCAACCTGAAGCGGCTATCGAAAACATCAAGTGGTGTATAGATCACAAAATACCTGTGGCGGTAGGAACGACAGGTTGGTTAGACCAAAAGCCGGTAATTGATAAGTATTCTAATGAAAAGAAGGGCACATATCTAGTGGCTTCAAATTTCAGTATAGGTGTTAATCTATTCTTCAAGCTAAACCAGCAATTAGCTAAACTGATGAATGCCCAGCACCAGTATAACGTGACTACCAAAGAGATTCATCACACGCAAAAGCTCGATTCGCCAAGCGGTACTTCAATTACACTAGCAGAAGGTATTATTAACAACTTGGATAGAAAATCAAAGTGGATCAATTCCGAAAGCGAAAACGATAATGAATTACCAATTATTTCTGAACGCGTTGACCCTGCGCCCGGCACCCATGAAATTTCTTATAGCTCTAGTGTAGATACTATTGACATCAGACATACGGCACATTCAAGAGAAGGCTTTGCCAAAGGTGCAATTGCCGTCGCCCAGTGGCTCAAAGATCAGCAAGGCGTAAAATCAATGGAAGACTTCTTAAATCAGGGTTAAAGCAATTTACCATTGAATAGATGGTAGACCTTTTTGCTCAAGATAGGTATTTGTTTGGCTGAAATGACTACATCCAAAGAAACCTCTATGTGCTGATAATGGCGAAGGGTGCGGTGATTTTAAAACGCAATTTTCGTTTTCATTTACAATTGCCCCTTTCTTTTGCGCATAACTACCCCATAAAATATATACGATGTCTTTCTTCTTTTTCGCCAACTGAGCAATTACAGCATCCGTAAACTCCTCCCATCCTTTTTTCTGATGAGAACCAGCTTGATGAGCACGCACCGTTAAAGTTGAATTCAACAACAAAACACCCTGACTTGCCCATCTTTCTAAGGAGCCATTCGGCGGAATGTCTTTATTTAAATCATTCTTCAACTCTTTGAATATATTGACAAGAGATGGAGGAAAAGGTATTCCTTCATGAACTGAAAAGCACAGACCATTGGCCTGACCTGGACCATGATAAGGATCCTGACCAAGTATAACTACTTTGACCTCATCGAAAGGACAAGCATCGAATGCACGGAAAATATCAGTTCCCTTGGGGTAGATCGTCTCCTTACCATATTCTTCCTTAACAAAGGATATCAGTGATTTGAAGTAGGATTTTTCAAACTCCTCTCCCAATACTTTATTCCAACTCTCCTCTATTTTAACGGCCATTGAATTTTCCTTTACTCGGTTAGTTATTTTAGAACTAATCTATAACAATCAAATAGCCTAATTCTATAAAAACAGCCATCTAATCAACAAAAATAATCTGGTTTCGCAACCATTTAGGGGTGTTTTTAAGGGTGTGAAACACTACTCTAAAACCTCAAGTGTTTGACTATTCATTTTTTCAACACTCAATTTAACAGCATTTTTAAACACCCGATGCACGTGATCAACACTTGTGGCATAATCGTTACTTAACACCTCATCATTGAACCTTTTTCCACTATTGTTAGGTGTAGATAATCTTACATCATAACTTATCTTCATACTGAATGATGCCAATGTAAAATCATAAGCAGCGTTTTTATCCCTTTGATTATTTCCTTGGACGAAAGCAGGTTCAAATCTATCGACTTCTAGCACGTAACCTGAATTTAAATCCTTATTATCATCATAGAACAACACACCAGCAAATTGTTTAGTATAAGCTGATTTTATATTATCGAACAATGAACGCCTAAATTGAAGCACATTAAATGGCTTGGCACCTCCTTGCGTAACCGTCATCTCAGATAATATTGACTCATCAATTTTAACCACTAAAGTGTTAGGGATTCTTTGATCTAAAGACGAACCGTAAGGTTGAGAATTAAAATGATAAAGGGCAGGTACAGCACAACTCTGAATATTCATTAATCCTATAAGGAGTAAACAAACAAACGAGCATTGAGAATAGGAGGGCTTGATCATAACTATAGTCTTAATTCAATCGCTAAAATAATCCCTTAAATAGTTCTATCCAATACCAAACTATAGGTATGACAACCTAAATTTTCATATTTTACAAACAAACTTATCAACTATACTTAGAGGGAGAATTAGATTCCAAAAGAACATAGTAGTCCCTATGCTAACAGTGCAATGTTCGAAAAACACCACCTGCAAGCGGAAGAGACTTGATCTTTCAGAACCTAGAACCAACTATACTTGTCGGTCGAATTGAGTTCCTTTAGAACACTCTAATCACCAGCACCAACGATTAGAGTTTGGGATCAATACAGCTTCAACGGTGGTTTGCCGCCCTAACCTTTGCAGTTTTCCCTTGAGTATCTGCTTTGCCGCTTCGGTCAACTTCTTACGGCTCTCGGTGAGTATAGAACAGTGCTTACAGACAGTTAGATTCCTCACCCAATCAACAACGCGTATTTAGTGCGTTTGATAAATCAAAAATAAGAAGACTTTCACTAAGGATTGTTTGCACTTGTTCTAGTGCTTTCACTCTTTCAAAATTCCTCCTATCCATTATGCGTATTCCAGATTAGGGAGAAAGGGATTTGTCTCTAAAGCCCCCTACCCCCTCCACCAAATATTATTCTGACAAGCTGATAAAGCTTCCAAGTAATTCAAACTACTAATGTTGTTATCAATATATAATCATTTCACTGATTAACAGATAGATAAATAAGACAAACACCTCAACCCACACCCCTAAACCATACCAAATGGCTATCATAGACGCTAAAATACCCCTAGCAAGAAAAGCCAACAGAGGAAATACACCTTAACTTAAATTTGGTCATATATACATATAACAAAATAAAAAATATCACTTTAACTAATACACCAAACATCCTCCTTTTTTATAGATTGCAATTTGGATCAAATCGCCTGAAATCGACTTTTTATAACTTTTAAACACACTATAAAACTTATTTTTGATGATTTTATTAACTATTTTAGGGGTGTAAACAATCAGCTATGGCAAATAACATACGCGGGTTAAACATAAATCCAAAAGTTGAACCTCGCCCAAATAAGAACAAGGAATTTCGCTGGTCAATCAGAGTGAAATACAAAGCTGATTCCAAAGATTTTGCAACAGGTTCGAAGAGTAATGACAGGGGAGAAATACCGCCAAAGGTCATTGCTAGTATTGATAACGTTGAGAATTGTTTAGTAAGCGCATACAGACAAAGCGGTCTACTTCAAGAAGAGTTCGATTTTAAGTCAGAGTTTGATAATATCAAACGAATAATTAACGGAGACAAGCCCAAAGATAAAACTGCTTCCCCCCTAGTGATAGACTTAATCAATGATAAGTTAGAAAGTATTGAAAAGGACAGCAGTTCTGGTAAGCTAATTACCCTTAAGAACCATCTTGAGGCATTTAGACCATCCATTAGAGCCGAAGAGATTACTCCAAAATTTAAGATTGACTTTCTTAGGTATTTGGAGCAATATAGGCTTCAATCGACCTCCCTCAGACAATTGTTTGCTCAACTCTCAGGAACTTTGTCATTCGCATTTAATAATGGTAAACTACCACACAACAAGTACCCTTTTTTAAGAATCAAAGCGGATAAAGGAAACGAAGAAAAGCAGTATTTTACTAGAGGTGAATATTTCCTTTTCAATTACATAATGAGGTATTGTTGCGAAAGCCTTACGAAGAAGAACTCTTTACCTTTTGGTTTATCCACATCGAATTTTGAAGCCCTGAGCCATCTTTATTTAGCTTGCTTAACTGGTTTAAGACACTCTGACCTAAAAGCACTTGGTGGAAGGCCATTGATCATTCAAAGTGAATCAAATAAAAACTTCTTAGTCGTTGGCACATCAAAAACCAGCAAGACTCTTAAAATTCCATTATCAAAAAACGCTGTCTGGTTCATTAGATTCAAAAAGGTTATCGAACCTTTATCAAGCGAATATTACGCCCTTAGATCAGGACTTGAAAAAATTAACAAAGCTTCCACTATACGCCATTTTAAGCCGACTGACAAGACTTTAGGCAATGACACTATATTCTCATTTAAGCTAAACCCAAACGCTTCTATAAGCCCTCAAAACAGCCCAGAATGGTTTGATTTAGAAGTCATCGGTAATGAGATTGACAGACATCAAAAACTTAAAGAAAGGATAGAGAAAATAAAGAGTAAACCACTAACAGATTGGCAAAGGTTTTTAGAATACTTTAATTCTAAGATTGCAGGAGGCAAAGGAAATAAAAGTGGTACTCGGAAAGAATATGAAAACTGGATAGAATCAGAGGAGGGTAAAAACTGGGCATTAGCCTATGAGGAGTCTCTCAACTATCAAGGTTTTCTAAGTAGGCAGGTCTATCAAACTAAGGTCTATACCAATACAGACAATAATGAGACTTTAGCATTCCCTTACTGGCAAAAATGCAGCTACCACGATGGAAGAAGGTTCTTCGGCTCAATTTATTATCATAAGACCAAAGACATCAACCTAGTGCAGAAACTCCTCGGTCATACTACCCCCGCTGAAACTTCTGGGTACATTGTCAGGTGGGAGGAAGAAAAAGAAGAGGTAAATCCCCTTGATATTGTATAGGGGGTTTAATAGATTGACAGTGTTTAGAGTTAAAAAATATGCGTAAATAGGTGTTTTTAGGGGTGTATTTTTTTATAAACAACTCTTAATCAATAAAATAAGACCTCTTTCAAAACTAATCTATAACTTTAAACGTCATAAGTAAACAGATAATGATTGTTACTGCAATTACAGATGGGATTAAAGTTTGTGTTGAAACAAACTACCAACCAGAGTACTCAAGCCCTGGACAATCCCACTATGTATTTACTTATAGAATCACCATAGAAAACAATGGTGACTATACCATAAAGCTCCATAGAAGACATTGGTATATACACGATGCGAATAATACCATGCGAGAAGTGGAAGGTGATGGTGTTGTAGGCCAACAACCAGTACTGGAACCAGGGCAAAAACACCAATATGTTTCTGGCTGTAACTTAAGATCGGGCTTTGGTAAAATGTATGGCACTTACATGATGGAAAAAGTCGTAGATGGCAAAGAATTCGAAGTGAATATTCCCGAGTTCAATATGATAGTACCATACCTTCAGAACTAAGTTTTGTTTCAGGTTCTATCCTATCTTACCTACTGGCTTAAAAATGTAGACGAACACTCGTTGCATTCTCCGTTTCTATTCAATTTATATACTGAGGTAATTAGCAAAAAGCACGCTTCAAATGTTGAAATAGAAGCATTGCGAAACCGGCTTTTTAATGATAATTCATTTATTGAATTAAAGGATTTTGGCGCTGGATCAAGAGTTTCTTCCATTAACAAAAGAAGCGTAAAATCGATCGCGAAGTACGCCTGTACACCCAAGAAATTTTCTGCATTCTTAAACGCGCTGATCAATTACTTTAAAGTTGAAAACATACTGGAATTAGGAACCTCATTAGGCATTAACACCCTCTACTTAAGTCAAAATGAGGGAACAAAAGTTATTACGCTTGAAGGAGACCCTAGTATTGCGAAAATGGCCTTTGAACATTTCAAGTTACAAAACAGAGCAAACATAGAGGTCGTTGTCGGTAATATTGATGAAACACTTCAAGGGGCATTATCTAAAGTGTATAAACTGGATTTAGTTTACCTCGATGCTAACCATCGGTATGAACCTACTTTGAGATATTTCGATCAAATTCTTCCTAAATGCACCGAGGATACTATAATTATTGTGGATGACATTCATTGGTCCAGAGAAATGGCACAAGCATGGACTCAATTAAAGCTACACCCCTCAACTACGCTTTCGGTAGATTTATTTGAAGCTGGAATCTTATGGTTAAACCCAAACCTTGAAACAGAAGCTTATACCCTACGTTTCTGAACTATTTCTTCATCAATTTAAGAAAGAACTCATTTCCACTTCTTGGCTGAATGGAATTGTAGGCTCTATCCATAATATCTATTTGAAACTTAGTTTGGAATAACGCTCTATATTCCTCTTCCCCACCACCAAAAGGCGGACCATCCGTTTTTAAAGGAAGGTCAAATAACAAACCAACCAATTTTCCATTTAACCTCAGAATAGAATGCATTTTCAAAACATACCTAGGCCTAAGTTTTGGGGCCAGTGCACAGAAAAAGGTTTGTTCTAAAACAAGGTCAAAAGCACCTTCTATTTGAAAGAAATCAGCATGAATTAACTGATCATCTGGAATTTCTGTCAACCTACTTTTAAGATTATTTAGCGGCTCTTTTGAAATATCTACAACAAATACATTCTTGAATCCTTTATTCCATAAATATTCAGCTTCATAAGAATTCCCCCCTCCCGGTATCAAGATTCTTAAAGATTTGTCAGTCAATTGATCGATGTAGTCTTTCAGAGGCGTCGAAACATAACCAATATCCCAACCAACTTGATTGTTTTTATAGCGCTGCGTCCAGTAATCGCTATCTAGACTAACTATTTTGGTATCTCTTTTCAATGGGATTGAATTATTAAGAAAAGTTTAAGTACTTCGCCAAATATATAACTAGCTAGACGTTATTTAGTTAGTTTATTAATTACCGTAAGTATGAGTGAAGACAAAACTAAGCGCAACAGAGACATTATTAGAATAATTCTAATAGCTGTGTTGGCAATCGTTGTGGCAGGTGCCATTTTAAAGATTAATGAAGGAGTAGCAGAAAGAGAGGCAATTCAGGCAGAATATGATGCGACGAAGGCCAACCTAACCTCTAAACTTGACAGTATTTCCACTGAACTAAATGGTAAAATCTTAGAAATTTCAGATTTGGGTGGCAATATAGATTCTCTCATTATTTTGAAAGACTCAATTACTTCAGAACGAGATCAGTTACAAAGAACTAGAAAGGCAAATAAAGCATTAATCCAGCGATTGGATAGAAAAGTAAATGGCTATGAAGAGCTTTTATTAGCCAAAGACGTAGAAATCGCTGATTTGAAAAAAATTAATAATGAGTTACTCGAAGAAAACAACGAATTGAAAGTTGATAAAAACGAGTTAAACGAAACTATAAATGCTGCTGCTGAAAGAGAAAGACAGTATCAGCAAAAGATATCTTTAGCAGCGAAACACCGCGCCGAAAACATCAAAATATTCAATATCAATAGTCGAGGAAGAGAAAAAGAAGGAGATTTTAGAAAAAGACAGTCGCAAAAGATAAAAGTCACTTTTAATATCGCTGAAAACGACGTTGCACCAGTTTCTGGTCATAAAATAATGATTCAGTTAGTCGATCCTTCCGGCAATGTGGTTTTTGATGTAGCGAGAGGTTCTGGATCTTTTAAGGTGGATGGAAAAGAGCAATTCTTTACCGCCATGCAAGAGATTGTTTTCGATAACTCTAAACAAGAATTAAGCTTTGTGTACGATAAAGGCTCACAGTTTGACACAGGTGATTACAAAGTAGTTATCCTTGCAGACACCTATGAAATGGGCATTGGCACTTTCAATGTGAGATAACCATAAAGTTTACAAACAATTGAATTAAGGGAAGTGCAAACGTTAGCATTTCCCTTTCGTTGTTAAAAGCCTATCTTTCTTTTTTGGTTTAATCCACGAAGACTGATATGCTCCCCATCCAAAAGAATTTCAAAAAGTCATTTTTTGTACTACTCAGCTTGCCCGCTACGGCCATGGGCTTTGCGCTGTCAGTTCAAATAGCCGCATTGAGCTGGATTCTTAATACAAAGTTTGGTTTCGACTTACACGAAATCGGTATTGTATGGGCAGCAGGTCCCCTAGCCGGTATTATTGGCCAAGTTATTATCGGTATTGTAAGTGATAAAGTGTGGTTCTGGGGAGGTAGAAGACGTCCTTTCATTCTTATAGGAGGTCTGATTGCCGCTTTAATGCTATTGGCATTACCCAACATTGATAAAATAGGTAATGCACTAGGTGTAGATGAAATATTAGGAGTAGCCATTGCTGTAGCACTTTCCTTAGACCTTGCCATCAATATTAGCTTCAACCCTACCCGGTCCATTATAGCAGATGTAACTTCTGAAGGAGATGTAAGAACAAGTGGCTATACTTGGATGCAGACAATTTCTGGCTTCTTTGGTGTAGTGGCTTATTTGATTGGCGCATTTGTAAGCAACTACACGCTCATCTATATGGGTGCAGCACTAGTTTTTCTGTTCTCAATCATCCCCACCCTATTTATTACCGAACCAAAAACACTGGATTCAACCGAAGACGATTCCTCAGAATCTGAAGGTGGTACTACCAATATGCCGGAGTTCATTAAGATATGTGTTGCCCACGCATTTACTTGGTTAGGTGTCCAAACTATGTTCGTTTATACATTTGCTTACATCAAAGAGAATATAATGGGTTTCAGTACTTCTGAAACTCTGGCCGATGCTCAAAATGACGAAATTGGATTTATCACAGGCATATCTTTTGCGGTTTTAAATACCGTAGGCTTCCTACTACCTGCACTAGTACTTGAACCTATTACTAAAAAGATCGGTCGCGTGAAAACACACATGCTGTGCATAGCAACTATGGCCATTGGTTATGTCTTAATCATTTTTTTCGGTCAAACTTCCAATATGCTTTTCATCTTAATGATTGTGGTGGGCGTAGGTTGGGCAGCAGTAGTTAGTTTGCCTTTTGCTATTATGTCTGAAAAAGTAGATCAGCGTAAAATGGGGCTCTACATGGGGCTCTTCAATTTGTCCGTAGTGATACCACAACTCGCCGCATCCGGCCTAGGAAAATACATTAATGGCCAAGCCGATAAATCTGTAATATTCATTATCAGTGCAATTGCATTAGGTATATCTGCTGTGCTATGGCTACTTGTGAAAGAAAACAACTCCACGTCATCAAAACTTAGTCCTTCCAGCGGACACTAAATGCATCTACATGAAATATTTATCAAGTTCAGCTATACTTCTATTCCTTTTACTAATGGCCTGTGATAACACAAAGAAATATGAAAGTTTCGACGATTTCCCTGTTTATGAAGGTAATGACCTAGGAGCAAACTATTCAAAAGAAAGCACCACATTCAAAATGTGGTCGCCAGAAGCACAAGAAGTAAAACTAAGGCTATACGTGAAAGGTGATGGAGACAATCTTGTGCAAGAATTCGATATGGATAGAGAAAAACATGGAGTCTGGTCGTTTAAGATCAAAGGTGATATAGAGTCTAGTTACTATACCTATCAAGTGAGGCAAAAAGGGCAATGGCTTCAGGAAAAACCTGATTTATATGCCGTGGCTGTTGGCGTTAATGGGCAACGCTCTATGGTTGTTGACTTGACTACTACAAATCCGGAAGGTTGGGCACAAGACGAGCGGCCGGTTTTAAAGCACTATACTGACATTATTTTATATGAACTCCACATAAGAGATATGTCAATTCATGAAAGTTCTGGTGCTGAGAACAAAGGAAAGTATCTCGCTTTTACGGAAAACGGTACAAAGAGCCCTCAGAATTTATCTACGGGGATGGATCATATGAAAGAGCTGGGTATTACTCATGCTCATCTGCTCCCAACGTTCGATCATAAATCAATAGATGAAACAAGACTAGATGAAGCACAGTATAATTGGGGCTACGATCCTTTAAATTATAATGTACCTGAAGGAAGTTTCTCAACCGACCCTTATAATGGCAAAGTCAGAATTCGCGAGTTTAAAGAAATGGTTAAAGCATTTCACGACAATGGAATTAGAGTAATCCTTGATGTAGTTTACAACCATACTGGTCAAACTGAAGATTCTAACTTCAACCAACTAGTACCGAATTACTTCTATCGCCAAAATGTAGATGGAGGCTTTTCTGATGCTTCTGCATGCGGAAATGAAACAGCTTCAGAGCGTTACATGATGCGAAAATACATGGTAGAATCAGTAAAGCATTGGGTAAATGAATACCACTTAGATGGCTTCCGATTTGATTTAATGGGCATTCACGACATTGAAACAATGAATGAAGTTAGTGCAGCCGTAAGAGCAATTGACCCTAGCATCTTCGTGTATGGAGAAGGCTGGACGGCCGGATCCTCCCCTTTGCCATCGGAAAAACAAGCCTTAAAAGCGAATACATTCAAAATGGAAAAGGTATCTGCTTTTAGCGATGATTTAAGAGATGGATTAAAAGGAAGTGTTTTTGAGCATGAACAACGTGGCTTTGTAAGTCAAGGAAATGGTACAAAGGAAAGTATTAAATTTGGCATTGTTGCCTCTACACAACATCCCCAATTGGATTATGAAGCAGTTAATTACTCAAATGCCCCTTGGGCAGCTGATCCATCGCAAACTATAAGTTACGTTTCTTGCCACGATAACCACACCTTATACGACCGACTGAAAATATCTAACCCTGATGCTTCAGCGTCGGAACTCGTACAAATGCACAAATTGGCTGAAACAATTGTTTTGACTTCTCAAGGCGTTCCTTTTATCCATGCAGGTATGGAAATGCTAAGAACAAAAAATGGGGTTGAAAATTCATATGAATCTCCAGATGCTATCAATCAGATCGATTGGGCTAGAAAGTCAGAGCACTTAGACCTTTTCAATTATTACAAATTACTGATCGCGTTGCGTAAAAACCATCCAGCCTTTAGAATGACAAGCACTGAAATGATTCAGCAGCATTTAAAGTTCTTGGATTATGACGGAGAGAATTTTCTTGGCTATCAAATCTCAGAAAATGCCAATGGAGATACTTGGGAAGACATTATTGTTCTTCTTAATGGGTCTGATTTAAACAAAACCGTTGCACTCCCTGAAGGCAATTGGAGTTTGGTTAATGATGGTACAACCATTAACGAATCTGGAATTGGACGTAAACGATCAGGCGGCATAACTGTAAAAGCGCGCACTCCAATGATTCTTATGAAGAATTAGAAAGAAAATTCTGTTTCGAACACTTTTATCGCATTCCCTGTCAATTCTACTCTTTCACCTTTTAAGCTTAGGTGTAAATGCCCAGACCTTTTTGATGCTTGAAGTGCTCTGAAATTCTCCTTACCGGTCTTTTGAGACCAATACGGTGTAAGAATAGTATGCATAAAACCGGTAACTGGATCTTCCTTAATACCTAAGTTTGGTGCAAAATACCGAGAAGCAAAATCGTAATTATCTTCACCACACCAAGTTGAAACAATTACTCCGTTATCTGCCAATTTAGCAATAGTACCAGAATCTGGATCAGCATCATATAAAGTTTCAGGGTTCTTTAAGATAACAATCAATTCACCTGGTACTCTTAACACATCTGCGACTTCCCCATCGAATAGTTCTTCTAAGCTCGCTTTACCTTCTTTCACTGCTTGTGGAACAGTTGACGGAAAATTCATTGAAAGTGATCCATCAGAATTTTTACTCACAATCAAATCACCACTCAACGTATTAAATATTATCGGTCTACTGGAATCCCAGTACCCTTCTTCGAAAAGAACAAACGCCGTAGCTAAAGTAGCATGCCCGCAGAGTGGAACTTCTTTAGCCGGAGTAAACCATCTAAGCTCACAGCTATCGGATTTTATTGTTACAAAGGCAGTTTCAGAAAGATTCATCTCCACAGCCAAAAGCTGCATCTGGCTATCCGTAAGTACTTGATCCACAATACATACGCCAGCTGGGTTTCCTTTGAAAATCTCTTTAGTAAATGAATCAATTTGATACAGTTTCATTTTTTTTCTTATTCTTGAATGCAACATTTAATACAACCCCAATCATAACAGCCGTCATGCCCAAATATGTTTGGAGATTAAAACTTTCATTGAAGAAGACATAACCAAAACCTAAAGCATAAATTATACCTATAAAGTTAATATTAGCCACTTTGGCCAACTCCTCAGATTGATAAGATTTAGTCATAAAATATTGCGCAAACTGAGTCAATACACCCACAGCAATTAAATAGAACCACTCTTCTCCTTGAGGCATAACCCAATTAAATGCTGAGTATATCCCAACAATAGGCAATGTGACAAGTGGAAAATAGAAAATGATCACAAGAGGATGTTCCGAAGTCTTTAACTTCCTAATCATATTATAGGCGACACCAGAAAAGAATGCTGCTCCTACTCCAAGAATTGCCATTAGTGTTGATATTCTAGTATCAAAACCTTTAATCATAACGATACCAGCAAATGAAACTGCAAAAAACAGCCATTGAAGCTTATTGACTTTTTCTTTCACTATCCAGATTCCGAGGATAGCCGTAAAGATGGGGCTTAAAAACATCAGCGTTACAGCACTTGCCAAAGGGATTTCTTGCAGAGTAGTGAAGAACATCATTAAAGCAATGGCTCCAGAAAGGCCACGGAAGAACAAAATTTTTCGATTTGTTCCAAGTAATGGTATTCGTTTGATTTTTAATGTTATTCCAGACATCAAAAATGAAACAATTGACCTAAACAGAATGATTTCTATGGCAGGTATATTCGGAAGAAACTTGATGAACACATTCATTACGGCGAAAATGAGTGTGGCCAAAAGCATGTAAATTACTCCTTTCGACATTATCTGCGAATATCAGGTTTTATTGTAGATTTATAAGAATTAACATCCATTAGTATGGCACTAAATAAAGGATCAAAAGCTCCTAATTTTACATTACCAAGTACAGATGGGAACAACTTTAAATTAGAGCATAACGTTCCTTGCATTATCTATTTTTACCCAAAAGATTTTACTCCAGGGTGCACTGAAGAGGCATGCAGTTTTAGAGATGGGTTTTCCGAACTTAGAAACCTAGACATTAACGTATTTGGCATTAGCAGGGACTCTTTAGAGCAGCATTTAAAGTTTAAGAGTACGCATAACTTGCCGTTCGAACTTCTTAGCGATAAATCGGGAAATGTTTGTAAAGCGTATGATGCCCTATTGCCAATAGTGAAAATCCCAAAAAGAGTGACTTATTTGATTGACTCGGACATGACAATCAAAGCTGTTTATTCTGATCTTTTTGGTGCAAAAAAACACCTTGAACAGATGATATCTGAATTAAAAGTTGAATAAAACGCGAAAATGTTCGTTCGAATTATAAATTTGCAGTTCGCATGAAAAATATCCGTTCGAGTAAAAGCATTTTACTCCTCTTTTTATTTTTAATAAGTCCTTTGGCCATTGCACAGCAATATGTAACGACCGGTGACTTTGATAGAATCTCAAAATTATCTTTTGGCCTGGGTATGAATACATACTTTGGTGAGTTAAGAAGAGCAACTGATTCTAATTTACAGGCAGGTTTAAGCGCTTCTATTGGATATGAACATTTGTTTACAGACAAACTGGCTATTAGAACATCGTTAAGCCTTTATAAAATTCAGGCGGATGACCAGCTATCTCCTTTGACGGACAATAATACAAGAAATCTAAATTTCAAATCAGTAAATACTGAGTTCGTAATTCAAGGGGTTTATTATATGTTCAGACACCCCAGTTCTGGCTACAAAGATCGAGCATTTCTGAATCCATATATACATTTGGGTGTTGGAATTACAACCAATAACCCCAAAGCTTCTTTAAATCTCACTGATTATGATCTCAGACCTTTATCGCTTGAAGGTGTACAATATGGAGGCATTGCACCTGTAATTCCGTTTGGTGCTGGCTTGAGTATTTTTATCTCAAGGTACGTAGATCTTCAAGTAGAATTTCAATATACTCAGGCCTTAACAGGCTACTTAGATGATGTAAGCGGTGTATATCGAGATCCTTCGTCATTCTCTGATACCAATGGTGTTCAAGCAGTAACTTTAGGACTTTTATCCGATCCTAGAACAGCTCTTAATCCTCCATTTCAAGCCGTTTCGGCGGGTACAGCGCGAGGCGATGGTAGTAACGATTCTTACTTGAGATTCGGGTTTCGTTTAGGAGTCTACCTACCAAAATCACTTTACGGCAAGTCCTCAATTAGATGTAAAGTCACGAAGAGGACAAGATAACACCATCCGCAATTTCGACTTTCCTATCAGACATTTGAGCCAACTCTGGATTATGAGTTACTATTACAAATGTTTTGTCAAAATCATCTCTAAGCTTAAAAAACAACTTGTGCAGCTCTTCTGCATTCTTTGAATCTAAATTCCCACTTGGTTCATCAGCAAATATAATTGCCGGATCATTTATCAATGATCGAGCGACAGCCACCCTCTGCTGTTCACCACCGGAAAGTTCTGAAGGTTTGTGCAAAGCTCTTTTTCCCAGTCCTAAGATTTTGAGTAATTCCAATGCACGAGCTCTGACTTGCTTTTCAGGCTTCCCCCCTATAAATCCAGGTAAACAAACATTCTCTACAGCAGAAAATTCGGTTAGTAAATTATGAAACTGAAAAACAAAACCAAGACGTTCATTCCGAAAACTGGCCAATTTCTGGCTTGATAAATCAGTTATTATAGTGTCATCAATCGAAAGGTTGCCACCCTCAGGAACATCCAAAGTTCCTAAAATATGTAAAAGTGTACTCTTACCCGCTCCAGAGGCTCCCACTATGGAAAGAATCTCTTTTCTATTAACCTCTAAATCTACACCTTTAAGCACTTTAAGTGCCGAGTAAGACTTTGTCAAATTATTTGCAGAAAGAATAGGTTTGGACATAACTGATCAAACATAAGGATTAAAGTAATACAACCATCACCAAGATATAGGTAATAGTCCGATTTCACTTGTAATTATAAGCCCAAAGGCATAGCTTCGCACAAAATTTGAGATCAAGGATATGAACATTCATGAGTACCAAGCCAAAGAGCTTTTAAAAGGATACGGAGTTAAAATTCAAGAAGGTATTGTAGCAGACAGTCCAGCTGAAGCTACTAATGCAGCGAAGAAACTCAATGAAATGACTGGCACTAGCTGGTATGTACTAAAAGCTCAAATCCACGCAGGTGGACGCGGAAAGGGTCAAGTACAAGAAACAGGATCTAATGGTGTTGTTTTGGCCAAGAGTCTGGATGAAGTTGCACCAAAAGCAGATGCCATTCTAGGTGGAACACTTGTAACTCACCAAACTGGTCCAGAAGGTAAAAAAGTAAACAAAATCCTTATTGCTCAGGATGTTTACTATCCCGGTGATTCAGAACCTAAAGAATATTACCTCTCTATCTTACTAGACAGAGCCAAAGGTTGCAATGTTATCATGGCGTCTACTGAAGGTGGAATGGACATTGAAACTGTGGCAGAAGAAACGCCAGAGAAAATCATAAAAGAGTGGATTGATCCAACGGTAGGGTTGCAAGGATTTCAAGCTAGGAAGGTTGCTTTCAAACTCGGTCTTGAAGGGCAAGCCATGAAGGAAATGGTTAAATTCATTTTCTCTCTTTATAAAGCATACGACAACAGTGACGCTTCTCAATTCGAGATCAACCCAGTTCTAAAAACTTCAGATAATCAGATTTTAGCAGTAGATGCGAAAGTAAACCTTGATGACAATGGTCTTTTCAGGCACAAAGATCTTTTAGAATTAAGAGACGTGACAGAAGAAGATCCGTCAGAGGTTGAAGCGGGTGAATTTGGTTTGAGCTATGTAAAGCTAGATGGCAATGTTGGCTGCATGGTAAATGGAGCAGGTTTAGCTATGGCTACAATGGATATTATTAAGCTCTCTGGGGGTGAACCAGCTAACTTTTTAGATGTTGGGGGTACCGCAAACGCCGAGACAGTAGAAGCTGGGTTTAGAATTATCATGAAAGACCCTAACGTTAAAGCAATCTTGATCAACATCTTTGGTGGTATCGTAAGATGTGATAGAGTTGCCAATGGTGTGGTAGAAGCATTCAAGAAGATTGGTAACATAGAAATACCAATTATTGTACGCCTTCAAGGAACAAATGCTGAGGAAGCTGCTAAGATTATAAACGAAAGTGGTCTAGCTGTAGAATCTGCCATAGTACTTAAAGATGCAGCCTTAAAAGTTCAAGCCGCCTTAAACTAATACTTTGCATTCGTAGCTCAACTGGATAGAGCACCAGATTTCGGCTCTGGGGGTTGAGGGTTCGACTCCTTCCGAGTGCGCAAAAACTTCTGAGATTTCTCAGGAGTTTTTTTTTGGTGTAAATAATGTTAAATTTGTTCACCTCTTCTGAGAATTATTTGCTCACAACCTCCTTTTAATTAGATTTGTATTAATTGAGTTTATCTCGATGAGAAAAATTACTTTCATCTTATGCCTGGTTATAGCGTTTGCAGATATTGCAGATGCCCAAAGTTTCTACTCTAGACGCCGTGACCGTCTATGGATGGGTTCGTATGGCGTAGGCTTTTCGACATATCATGGCGATATGCACGATGTCTTTTATGACGGTTTGTCTAGTGCCCTAGGAGGAACTCTTACCGGAGGAATTCGCAGAAAATTTGGCTCCCAACTCTCTTTACGTTTAGACCTTAGTTATTACCAGATTGGCGGAGATGATGCTGAAGGTGGTGCTAATGCTATTATAAATAGACCAGCAGGACGAGCCTCGGGAGAGGATGATACTCGATTTGTAAGGAACCTCAATTTCCGATCTAGGAATTTAGAGCTTTCTTTAATGGCAGTTCTTAATCTAATACCAGTTGATGGAAGTTATACAAGACGCCCAATTGTTAATCCATATTTACTATTTGGAATAGGTCGCTCACAAAATCGACCAAAAACTTACCTCCCTGGAGATGAAGGAAATTACTCTATCAATTTATGGGAAATTCAAACTGAAGCTGCCGCGCCAGTTTCCTCCTACCCTAAATCTGTAACCGTGATTCCTTTTGGCATTGGTTTACGCATTAAAGCCAGTAGACAAATTGACATCTTATTAGAGGGTGCGCGCCGTTTTACCTTTACTGATTACTTAGATGATATAGCGACTGAATATCCGAGCTTACAACAAGTTATAGATTGGAATGGTGGACCAGGGTCTGAATCAGCCAACATTGCGGTTCAAGTTTACGACCGATCTGTGGAAGGTGGATTTGAGGCTAGGCAACTAGGGAATACAAGAGGGAGAGAAAACAACGATGCTTATTACATTTTCTCTATTAAACTGGAATTTTACTTACCAGATAATTTCTTGACAGAATTACTTTCTCCTTCAAGAAGGAAACCAAAATTCAGGTAACCTCTTTAATATTCTTACAAGTTCAACTATCTAAAGTCTCGAATTTTGAAGCCTTGCTTTTATATTCGACTATGAAGGATTTTAATTGAGCCACCAAATTGTAATCGAGATCGTCCTTGGGCTCGTTCAGCAGGTTATTTAGTTTGTCAAAATCAGATTTAACTTCAGAAAAGTCTAATTTTCTAGTATTCGCTATCATAATCTTTGGGTGATGAGTGGCCATATTATTCTCATCGTTCCCAAGAAGCTCTTCATAAAGCTTTTCCCCTGGCCTTAATCCGGTAAAAGAAATTTCAATATCTTTTCCTTCTACCAACCCTGAAAGCTGAATCATCCTTTTCGCTAAATCAACAATCTTAACCGATTTGCCCATATCAAAGACGAAAATTTCTCCACCTTCTCCCATAGAAGCTGCTTCAAGTACAAGGCTGCACGCTTCGGGAATTGTCATGAAAAACCTTGTTATATCAGGATGTGTAACTGTTATAGGTCCTCCTTGACGGATTTGTTTCTTGAAAATAGGAATAACAGACCCATTAGAGCCTAAAACATTACCGAATCTAGTAGTAATAAATCGAACATTTGTTTTACCCATAGTCTGCAGAAGATCGTTCAACGACTGGACATAGATTTCAGCAGCACGCTTAGTAGCTCCCATAACACTCGTAGGGTTTACTGCTTTATCCGTTGAAATCATTACGAACTTTTCAACTTCAAACTCAACTGATACGTCGGCAAGGTTTTTTGTACCCATTATATTACAGGAGATTGCCTCCGAAACATTAATTTCCATCATTGGCACGTGCTTATAGGCAGCAGCATGAAAGACTATATCTGGCTTGTGTATCTTAAAACATTCTTTTACTCTAGATATATTAGTTACATCGGCAACAAAACATATTAGCCTTTCCTCGAGATTAATAATACTTCGTATTTCATTTTCTATTTCAAAAAGGCCTGTTTCTGATTGATCTAACAATACTATACTAGCAGGATTATACCTTACAACCTGTCGAACAATTTCCGCTCCGATGGAGCCCGCAGCACCTGTTACAAGTATTGACTTGCCTTTTACTTCCTTTGAAACATATTGGTTATTCAACACAATCATATTTCGGCCCAGAAGATCTTCAATTCTTACTTCTTTGATTTGAGAAATATCAAATTCTCCACCAATCCATTGGTCGGCAGATGGCACAGTTGAAACTTTGATTCCAAATTCTAAGCATTTATCAACCAATTCGTTTTTTCGATCTAGAGAAATGCTGGAGGCTGCTATAATTAGTTCAGTTGGGCCATATTTCATCACGACCTTTTCAAATTCTTCAATCGCTGAGAATATCTTTACGCCTGCTATAATGTTACCAATCTTGCGTTGATTGTCTTCCAAAAAGCCAACTACCTTAATATTCGAGCTCGTGTCATTGTCAAGAAGCTGCTTAGTTAACATGCCAGATTGACCTGCACCCATAATCAAAATTTTGCGCTGAGCTTTTGGAACAGTTCTATAAAATGCAAAAAGTTCTTTAACTAATAACCGGTAACTAATGGTCGCCACTAATGAAGCTAGGAACGCAATTACAGCAACCGAATTAGGAACAGAATTCTTAGAGATATAGTTAACAGCCAGTACTATTAGAAGGGTAAGTAGGTTTGCATAAAACACCCTAACTGTATCCTGAGTTCCAGTATATCTAATTATGCCCGCGAAACTCCTTGTTAATAACGAACTGATCAAGCCTGCCGCGGTAAAAATCACAATCCCTCTTATGAAATCATATTCATAAAGCTGATCGAGTTGGAAATTTAGCCTAAGAAGATATGCTGTTAACGCTGCGAATGAAAACACCATTAGGTCGATGAAAATTATAATCCATCGAGGTAAAACGTTAAGGGTTTTTATTCTACTTATCATCTATTGTCAAGTGCCGATTCAACACTATGCTTAATTCTAGATACTTCTTTTTCTTCCAAATTAGAACCTGATGGTAGGCAAAGACCATTTTTGAATAACAATTCCGATACCCCAGTTCTATAAAAAGGATATTTTTCAAAAACAGGTTGCTTATGCATTGGTTTCCACAATGGCCTTGATTCTATATTGTCCTTAAGCATGGCTAGCCTTAGCACTTCTCGGTTAATGTGAGCTTTCTCAGGATCGATAGTAATCGCTGATAGCCAGTGATTAGAAAAATAGTCCTTATCAGGTTCTGACAATACTTCTATACCTTCTACACCTTCAAATAATTCTCTATAAAAATGATTTAACCTTCTTCTCTTCTTGACCCATTGATCCAAAACTAACATTTGGCCTCTTCCGATCCCCGCTACAACATTAGACATCCTATAGTTATATCCTATTTCACTATGTTGGTAATGAACTTCATTATCTCTTGCCTGTGTTGCTAAATAGCGAGCTTTTTGAACCCATTCTTTATTATTTGATAAAAGGGCGCCTCCTCCAGAAGTGGTTATTATTTTATTTCCGTTAAATGAAAAAATACCGAAATCACCAAATGAGCCTAGTTTTTTACCTTTATAAGATGAGCCCAATGCCTCGGCAGCATCTTCAATTATTGGTATCTCAAATTCCTTACAAATAGACAGTATCTCATCTAGTTTGGCCGGCATACCATATAGATGTACTAAAATTAAAGCTTTCGGTTTACTACCCTTCGAAACCCTATCTTGTATTGCAATTCTAAGTGATTTCGGATCTATATTCCACGTATCTGGTTCACTATCGATCATAATCGGAATTGCTCCTTGATAGACCACAGGGTTTATAGAACCAGAAAAGGTAAAACTCGAAACAAGGACTTCATCTTTTGGTTTTACTCCTAATATTATGAGTGCTAGATGAATTGCAGCGGTTCCGCTGGTTAAAACTGCTGCATGGTCAACACCAGAATATTCTTGCAAATCAACTTCAAAACCATCTACATTGGGACCTAATGGAGCAATCCAATTTGAGGTAAACGCTGAGTCAATAAAACTCTGCTCTTTCCCACCCATATGTGGTGATGAAAGCCAGATTCTGGGGTTTTCACTCATTATATTTGATTATTCTTCCAGGGTTACCTACTACAACAGCATTATCCGGGATATCTGAAGTCACTATCGTTCCTGCTCCAATCGTAGCCCATTTTCCAATATTCAAATTAGGGAGTATTGTAGCTCCTGCTCCTATGTGACTCCCCTTACCAATAGTAATGGTACCACAAAGTGTTGCATTAGGAGAAATATGAACAAAATCTTCTAATGTACAGTCGTGATCAATGGATGAAGAGGTATTGATAATGCAATGACTACCAATATTAGTTGAACTATTAACTATAGCTCCTGCCATGATTGCTGTACCTTGACCAATTGTAACATCATCTCCTAATACCGAATTAGGATGGATTGCCCAGCCAAAAACAACGTTTAATGAATCAGCAACTTTCTTTCTTATTTTATTAGATCCAATCGACACTATTACTTGGTCAGAGTCCTTTGACTCATAATTCGATTCATGAATTACACTATACGATTGCAATGTTTTGATGCTACTGTTTGCATCAACTAAAAATTCAACTTCAACATCCTGCTTCTCAAGAATATCAATAATTACCTTCGCATGACCCGATGCTCCAAATAAAATCATTCTGGTTTTCCTGTAAATTTCTCCATTGTTACCGATGTACTTGAACTAATATCTTTAGGTCTAAATACTTTTAGTATTGTTAAAAATAAGATTTTAAGATCTAAGCCAAAAGACTGGTACTCGACATACCAAACATCCAATTCAAACTTCCTTTTCCAGCTTATGGAATTTCTACCATTTACTTGTGCCCAACCTGTAATTCCAGGACGAACATTGTGCCTTTTAGATTGCTCTGAATTGTATAGTTCAAGGTACTCAACCAATAAAGGGCGGGGACCGACAAGGGACATATCACCTAGAACCACATTCAGTAATTGCGGTATTTCATCAATAGACAACTTTCTTACTAATTTTCCGATCCCGGTAAGCCGTTGCTCATCTGGAAGTAGAACACCATTAGAATCAGTCGTACTAGTCATTGTTTTGAATTTGAATATCTTAAAAACATGACCATTAAGCCCAGGACGAGATTGAAAAAAAAACGGATTCCCTTTATTATTTATTAGCAATAAAATAGCGGTTATTAAAAACACTGGAAAAAGAACTAAAAAAGCAACTAGACTAAAGCAGAAATCAAGTAATCTTTTCCCCCCTGCTTTATACATTATTCAGATTCATAAAGTTAAAAATGCGTTCATTTATCTTATTGACATCGAACTTTTCTTGAGCCATCATCAAGCTTTTGGCGCCCATCTTTGCTATATGACCTGGATTTTGAATGAAATATTCAATTGCCTTTTCCAAAGCTAAGCTGTCTTTTGTTGGAATCAAAAATCCGTTTTTATCATGGTCAACTGTTTCTCTACATCCAGGATGATCAGTCGTTATAATAGGTTTAGACATTGCCATAGCTTCTTGAATAGTCCTAGGTAATCCTTCATTGTAATATGTTGGTAAAACAAAAACATCAGCATTATCCATAAATGGGCGGATATCATCTGTTGTTCCCATGTAATTAATTATACCCGTAGCATGCATAGATTCTATCTCCTGACTTGAGATTCCTCCAGGGTTTGGATCTACCCACCCTAAAAGTTGTACTTCAAAATTTGAATGTTTTTGCTTTAACCTTTTTGCTGCTTCAAACAGCTCCGGAATACCTTTCTCCTTTATTAATCTGGCTATAAATAAGAACTTAACTACGTCAGATTTAGACTCTTTGGAACTAGACCTATAGTACTCTAAATCTACACCTGTACCTTCAATAACGGTCCTTTTAGATGTTTTTTTTCAGAATGCCTTCGTTTAAAAATAGCTCTTGATCAGTGGAGTTCTGAAAAATGGTGCCATTCGCTGTAGATAATGCTCGTGTGTAAAGCTTTTTTACAATACTTCTTATTATTTTTTCTTTAAAACTAGATGAATCAAAGCCTGAACCTCTACCAGTTATCAGAGCGTATCTTTTGTTTTTTTTCGAATCCGAGGCCAATAAACCAAACACTACTGGCTTGATTGTATAGGCTAATGTATAATCAGGGTCGAGTAATCTAATTTGTTTCCTAAGTTTAAAAAATGCCAACAGATCTTTTATTGGGTTGAGCCCAGTTCTCTCGAAGGTATTCGAAATAGATGTAACCCCTAGAGCTTCGACTGATCTCTTTGTTTTCTCATCTATATAGGGTGCGGTAGCATAAACATCAAATTTTTCAGTTAATGCCTTTAAAAGTGGCCCTCTAAAGTTTATTAAAGATGAAGCAAAACCACCTATCAGTAAGAATTTAGGTTTTCTGGAGCGCTGCAATTTTCTTTAGCTTTTGTGCCCTTTGCTTTTTCCTTTTTAAAGAAAGGAAAGCAACTCTTTTATCCGAATAAGCATAAATTATCATAAACATAAACGGGTATAAGATTATCCTTTGCCTTGCAATTAGTCCTAAGTTAACCAATGCTAGACCCGCCCCTAAAGCAAAAAGGGCAACGAAAACAAAGCAAAAAGCAATTAATCTATCTTTTCTGAGCATACGCAAGGATCTAATAACGCTCTTGCGGTTTTTGAATATTAAGAACCAAATGATGTAAATATCTAGAAAACTTATAATCTGTAAAAAGCCACCAACCTCCCAAGGGAATGGTCTTAAAAGGATATTCATTGGTGCCTGTATAAAAGCTAATGGACCACCACCGATTGTTATTTCACTACCTCCATAGGATGATTTCCTTCTTTGATCAACTGCAAAATCAGTAACCTCAGTAACATCTTGAACACCAAGTACCGAGAGGAAATATACAGCACCTATGACGGCCACAGAAAGTATAAATACATTCTTTACTGTTAGCTTTTTTAAAGAAACTAAGAAATAAGAACCTGCCAAAGCAAAAGCAAGCATGGCTGCCAACTGAGGCCTAACTAAAAAGCACCAGAACAAACCTAAGCCCATGATAGGAAGGCTTTGTTTTTGGTTACGATCAACCATACCGGTTAGGAATAGGCCTGCACCGAAAACAATCCATGCATCTTTACTAATATTGGCCGTCCAAAACCAAAGTGATGGATAAAGTAGCAACCAAAGCAAATAAGTCCGATAGTCTGAACCGCCGTAAGCCCTGAAAAACACCTTGGCAAAATACATCAACCCTATCATGCATAAACCAGAATATAACAACCAAGTACCTCTGAAACTTTCTCCAACAATTAAAATAAGTATAGCTGCTGGATAGCCTACGAAATTGGTGCCTTGAAAAGCAGGACCTCTCCATAGTTCACGATCATATAAAGGAGACAAGTCGAAACGGCCAAAATATGATGAAAAGCGCCTTCCCCAAGTAAAATAAGTAACTGGATCTGCCGAACCATTATAAATGGCAAAGGCAACATAGGAATAAGCTAACACTCCTACTATTCTCGCTATTGACCCATAAAAAATTACTTGCTGAAACCGGCTTGGAATATTTCTCTGGCCAACCAAATAGATTACTATCAGAAAAATGACAATAGCAATTAAGAAGCCTGGTATCTCGAAAGGAGCCACAGATTATTTTAGTTAAGTTTTGTCTTTAATATGAAAGTCAGACACATTAATCAAGCTGTTTATAGAATTGGTGAGTCTCATCTACCATACGAGGCAAGTTATAGTAAGACTTTAGCCTTTCTTGAGCATTTTCCACAACCTGACGCTGCTCACATGGATTTTCAAGAACCTTAATTACTTGATCTGCGAATTGATCGATCTGGTACGGAGGTACTAAATAGCCACTTTTTTTGTTTTCTATTAATTCATTGCTAGCAGGCACATCCCAAGCCACTACTGGTGTCATCGCAGAAAATGCCTCTAAAAACACTACACCAAAACCTTCTGAAACAGAAGGAACTACCACAACATCTGAGTTTGCCATGTAGTGACCAACCTCTTTTGTATACCCTAGAAATTCAATGACATTTTCTAGGCCTTGACCCTTAACTATACTTCTTAATTCTTCTTCCAGTCTACCAGACCCTGCAATTAACAGTTTAACATCATCGAATTTGGTTGCTATTGTCTGCATCGCTTCAATAATGAACTTATGTCCTTTAAAAGCGACCAATCTTCCTGCAATAAGAATTTGCTTGTCCGCTTTTCTGTAATCGGGATTGTCTTTTTCTCTAGATAAATCGGGGATATCAAAGCCTAAATGAATCCGCTTTAGCTTGCCCTTCTTGCTCATTTTTATGGCTTCGAAAAAATTTCGAAGTCCATCCGAAACAGTGAAAGATGCATCTGTCCAAAGCTCTACCCACCGACTAATAAGATAGAATGGCTTCAACTCATGCTTACTAGAATCATACCCATGCTTCGCCGTAAAGTCATTGTCATAGCCATGTTTAGTAGAAACGAATTTCGGTATTAGTCCAAAGGTGAGTTTTACTAGGGAAAGATAGAAATCTGCATGGATCAAATGCGTATGAACGATATCATAATCTCCGCTTTTAACTACCCTATGAATCTTCCGTAGAATACCTAAAGTCGGAACCTTACCGATATTCACCTCATAAGTTTTTACACCGATTTGATTGAGCCTCCTAATGAACTCTCCGCCTTGACCACCTTGATGATTGGTGTATAATCGTAAAAATTCAATGTCAATTCCCTTGGCGATGAGCGCTGGAATTATGGCAAGTTGATAGTTCTCTGCTCCGAAAATTCCACCCTCTTTTTGAACAAATAATACTTTCATTTCGAAAGAACGAGATTGTGAACGTCATCAGCCATACTTGGTCCATTGTAATCTGCAAGTGCCTTAGCCATACTTTGATCACCTAATTTTTGCCTTAGCGATTCATCTAACAAAACTTTTCTCATCACTTGACTAATAGCTTCAGCATTATTGTTAAATAAAAGACCATCAGTCATTTCAGTGACACCCTCTTTAATTCCAGCTACGTCTGATGCTATGATTGGCAAACCACAAGATCTTGCCTCCATTATACTATAACAAATCGTTTCACCCTCTGAAGCATGAATGTAAACATCAAGTTCATGATAAAATTCTGGCAAATCAGTATAGGCTACCTGACCGAGAAATTTTACAACATTCTCTAACCTTTTATCCTTGACAATACTTTTTAAGTGCTCTGCATTTGGTCCGTCACCCGCTATTCTGAGTGAAACTCTTTGCTCACCAGCTTTCTTAAGTATTTCCAAAGCATCAAAAACCAAATCAAAGCGTTTTCCATCGACCAATCGACTGCACATGCCGAAGGTTACATTTTCATTCGGCTCCCTAATTACATGTGACTGAAACTTCTTGGGGTTTATTTTTTTCTGGACAAAATGAGTCTTAGTCTTAAAAGCACTAGGTACGCCATGGTTTCTAAAAAAGACGATAATACCATCCGTAATAAACCAATTGATCACTGAATAGAACTTCCCTTGCAAGCCCTTAAATGCAGAACTTGTATGTTCGAAGCAGAAAAGCCTAATCGACTTACGATTTCTGAAGTAGCAAAAGGGACTTAAGCTATAGGTATGCAGAAATACAGTTGAAGCTTTCAGCTCTTTTATTAATGACCATACCTTCTTGTACGAGCGAATATCGACAACACTATTTCTCTTGAAATAATAGAAATCTATACTTTTTGATAAACAATATTCTTCTAGCTCCCAGTTTAAAGGTTCTATACCGTAGAAAACCACAATATGTTCGAACTTATTTTTTGAGTCGCTTTCTACAAAATCTCTTAAAAAGCTACCCAAGCCACCTGCTCCAGAATATGTAAGATGAACTGCCCTCAAAACTTACTTAAAGTGTTAACCAAAGCCGTTAATCAGTTTCTGTGTTTTTACCATGAGTAGCCTTCTATATTTGATGATCATATTCTTAAAATTTCGATCGATGGGTTCATAATCTCGAAAGCTGGTTCTCTTTAGATATTTCCAATAGAGCTTCCTATATGGATGAATATCCAAATAATTCCAAGGATTCATAGACCCTGTGTAGTGTATAATAACTGGGTTTTTAGTGGCTACTTTAACTTCTTCTAAGCTATAGGGTAAATCTTTGATCTTAAATGGGAACAACAGGTAAAAGTGATGCAAATTATATTTAGGAGAGGCAATTTTCCAGTTGTTGTAATAAAGCGGGTTAAGTGTATCTTGTGTCGGAGCGCCTAGTATTTTCTCATTCTTTATAATATGGGCTGTCGTTTTTTCTGAAACGCCCCATTCTCTCCATTTTTTCAAATCAATCAATAGTACACCACAATTGAAGTTTGTTTCTGAATTCCGATGTTCTGGGTGAATGCCAAACTTAGAAAATTCACTTTTTCGCACTTCAGCTACACCAGCAAAAAGCTGATCTTCATTTAATTCTGTATTATAGAACTCCTCGATACTTCCATTAACTATTATATCAACATCAATAGACAAGACTCTATCTAAATCTGGAAGCAGCTCGCCTATGTGCAGGCGAGTATAAATTATTTTATAGTAGTTTTCGTTATAATACCGATTCGTCAATTTAGGCAACGACTCATATTTATAATCAATAAAACTTAGACCAAAATTCTCTCCATGGAACTCCTTTTTTAATAGCCTTTCAATCTCATCTTGATCTTCAGAGTAGATAAAAAGGTCAAAACGCTGTCCTGAATGATTGTCGAACAACGAGCGTAACATCACAACGGCATGTTGTGTATAATTTCTGTCAAAAGTTAGAAAAAGGTTCATAATTGATATTCTGGATTCCTCAAAACATCTACTAAACTCTCTTCATTTACACTTTTAGGTAAAATGAATGTTTCTTTAATCATTTCTTTGTCGGAGGTGCTCTTAAACTCTATATCACTGGTTTCAAATGTTCGAAAGTCAAGTATTTGAATCTCTCCTACTTTAGCTAAAGCCTCTTGTAACCCTGAATAAAAGATACTAAACAAGATTGTCGGCTTCCAATAGACAGCTGGAACCACGAGTGTAGAATAGAAGCCGAAACAACCATTTGCGCTCTGTATGACTGCGTTAAAGTTATCTACTTTCCTCAAGTACGTGATATTATCATCTTCCGGGAGCCAATCAGAAAAATAAGATTCAGGGTGAAGCTTTATGTAGAGCCTAGCATCTTTGCTTTTTACAAACTCATTTAATTTCAAATAAAAACTAATCATCTCCTCACGACTCAATGTCTCTTCACCCATAGAATTTTGAGCCATTGCTTGATCAATATGCAAATAGAAGCTATCGTTAATTAAATCTTCTTCTTTCTTGAGGTAACCAATTAACTCTGAACTTCCAATATACCTGATATGATGATCCGAAATTCTATCTGTCTCTCGATGAATAGTAGAATTGTAAGGACTTAAGCATAGATAATAATCCACCTTTTTAACTCTCAAAGGCAGGTATTTAGCAGCCCAATATTCTCCTTTATTCTTTTGAAAAAATGTAAATACTGCAATCCAAAGCAGTTTGAACTTGTCAAATCCCTTGAGTGAATTACGGGCGAAATTTAAAGTACTGAACCCTTCTCCTTTCTTCTGAACTGCGACTGCAGCAGCTTTTTCTTGCTTATTCCAGAAACGCTCCCGTGTTCTGTAGTCTTTATAGTTCGTATAAATACCATGCTGGAGAATAAAAGTCGGAATATTTCTTAATTGAGTAACATGGTTAAGAATCATAGAAAGGCCAGAGTCGACTGACATAAAAATCACTCCGTCTGGTTCAATTTCATCTAGAATGGAGTCGGCATCTTGGAACTCATGCCAATATTTACAAGGAAAATCTTCTGCATGATTAGACTCGGAGGGAAAAGCAGAGGGTAAAAAAGTGAAATCGAACTCCTTCTTTAAATCATAAAACACAGCGACCCAATCCTTTCTATGTGTGGGCCAAACTAACAGGTAGTGCTTTTTCAAAGATTAGTCAATCAAATCCTCGATATCCATTTCTTGAGCTACGATCCACTCCACGAATTCTCTAAATGCCCCATCTCCACCTGATTTCTTGGTAGTAAAATGCACGTACTTCTTAATATAATCTGGGGCGTTTGCCGGGGCCGCTGAAATGCCAACCGCTTTTAGTAAAGTTAAATCACCGAGATCATCTCCAATATAAGCCACGTCTGAGAGCTCCAAGTTTAAACGACTACACTCATTTTGAGCAACCGTCAGTTTATCAGAAATTCCTTGATGAAGGATATCAATATTCAACTTTTCAGCCCTTCTATTGACTATTTCGGTATTTTCACCTGTAATTATTCCAACAGGTATGCCCAGCTTTCTGGCAAAGATGATACCTGCACTGTCAGATGTATTGAATTTCTTCCACTCGTTGCCAGTTTGGTCATAGAACATACCTCCATCTGTCCAAACGCCATCAATATCAGTAAGTATTAGTTTAGGTAAGGCCATTATTCAACTGCTTCTTTATAGATGACTTCATTAGCAGATAGATCATTAATTAATTTCTTCCCGATAATAGCATCACGGTCAGCCCATTGAAAACCGTCTCCGGGGCTTAAAAGGTGGATATCATCTAAACCAACAACATCTCCTGCCCTCATATTTCGTTTAGTAGCGACGCTTCGTTCTAGTTTCACTTTAGCAGCTAAAACGGCCTCGCTTCTTTCTTTCTTTACTTCACCAAAAGCTAATTCTAGATTTCTAATATCTCTAACCATTCTATGCATACCATCCGGTGCAAGGGAACCTGCTTGATCGGTACCTTTCATCTTTCGATCTAGCGTAATGTGTTTTTCAATAGTAGAGGCACCCATAGCAACCGCCGCTAAGGGGATGGCAATACCAATACTATGATCGGAATAGCCTATTTCGAAATCGCTATATTTTTGCTTCAAATAATGTATGCTGTTCAAATTGATGTTCTTGTATTCGCTTGGGTACTGAGATAAACAGTGCAAAATCGTCACCTGACTGTGATGTTTTGTGATGATATCCAATGCGTCATCTATCTCTTTCTCTCCGCCCATGCCTGTCGAGAAAATAATTGGAATATTTGTCTCAGCCATGGCATTTAACAATGGTAGGTTTGTCAAATCTCGACTAGCCACTTTTAGACGGTCTGGGGTGAATAGTTTAAGCATGCTTAAACAACCAATTGCACAAAGTGTCTCGACAAAATCTAGCCCTTTATCTTTTGCATAGCGATAAAGTTCATAGTGCTGCGCATCATTCAATTCCAGCTTTGCTCTATGTTCCCCATAGGTTTTACCGAAGCTATGAGGAGAATTATAAGGGTTATTCATAGCCGAAGCAGAGAGTTCCTCATTTAAATCCCTTTTGGTAAGCTTTACAGCATCCCATGGCTGAAGTTCGTTATCGAATAAGTTATCCTTGACCGGTTGAGCGGCATTATCAATCAATAGCTTAGCTAGGTCGACTGATCCATTATGATTCTGCCCAATTTCACCGATTAAATATGTTTTTGCCATGTCGTTAACTTAAGAAATTGTATGATTAAACTCTAATGTCTACTTGGATAGAATAGCGTAATTCTTCGGTGAGATTAAGTTTGCTTCATAAAGCTTATCTATACACCAATAGTCGTTTTTGAAGGCCAATTTTAAGTTTTTAACTGCTCTCTCACTCAGTTTCTCTTTTGTTTTATTTTTGTTCTTTTTTAAGTGGGTTTTAACATCGATACCAAAATTCTCCTTCATATCTGAATTCAGGTTCTCAGTAGTCAGAACAGCTTTCACATTTTCCTTATCAAACTCCTTTAAAAAAGTTCCGATATAAAAGTAAATATCTTCCTTGATATGATGAATGTAATATTCTGGTTGTGAAAGATCTATTTGAATTTCTCCAGATTCATCGAAAAGGCTTTCTGCAAAATGATTGAAAGACTCAAATTGCTTCAAAAGCTCATACTCTCCAGGAAATCTAAATTGCTGCTCTTTAGTTTCACAAACCAATTTGTAGCGCCAATTAAATGCTGACATGCACCTAGAAATTGGATTTCTAATGACAATAATGTATTGCTTTGATTTATCATAATCTACTTCACCTATGTGCTTTTCAAAAAATTTGTAATCGTTTGAAAGGAGCTCTTCACGAACGGTAGAACCTCCACACTTACCCACGTGAATAAGTACTAATGGGGTAGTAATTTCTTTGAATTTCCTATATGCATTTTTTAGCATCATATGGATCTTTTATATAGGTTCAGGAATAATAAAAAGCCTCCAATTATATTTGGTTGCTTAGTCTATTTTGTAAAACTATTTATGCCTATTAGCATAGATTCATGTAATTTTTTGTTTGCATCTACTTCTTTAACCAAATCCAATATTGAAATATCGTGAGCCCTACCAAGGCGATTTAATAGATACTGGGCATTTAGAAGGTCTTCTTCCGTGTCAATGGTAAAGCGAAGGTCATCCCTCCTACTAATTACAGATGGAGCTGTTCGTAGTGCAACGTTAAAGACTTCCGGGTGAGCGTAAATGTAGTTTGTCACATGTTCGGAGTAGAACATGGCTTCATCCGTATTAATTAAGATATTTGCCGTTCTTTTCAATGCTTCCAAAGACACTCCTTCAACGAATAACCCCCAGTGTGTTTTAATTGCTGCAGTACCTGCTGCATTGCAATAACTGATATAATCTATGCCATTCGACAGTTCATCGAAGTAACTGACTACTTCATCAAGTTGTAAAAATGGATTATCAGAACAAATTCGTATTAAATGTTTGGCATCATACTCTTCCGCACAGTCAATAAAGCGCTGTAGAACATTGTCTTCAGCTCCTCTGAACACATTAACGTCATTCGCGTCTCCCCAACTCACCAAAGGGTCATCGGCCTCATTTGTAGTAGTGGCTAAGACAAATGGCAAATTGAGTCTCCTAACCTTCTCTATTTGAATATCAAGCAATGTCTTATCACCGTAGACGCGCTTAAGCACCTTACCTGGTAAACGTGTCGAGGACAATCGTGCTTGGATAATAATGAGATTACTCAAGGATTTTTTACTGTTCTAAATTTTGGAATGACTACTGTCCTTTGCTGAATTCAGTTTCTTTACTCCGTTGCTTTTTGATCATTCTCTTCGCTTTAACCCAGCCATGTATCCAGTGTGACATTTCTGAATATTTGCTGGTCCGATAATCGACTGAATGGTCTTGGTAACCTAAAATTTCGAGTAGGTAGCCTGCTCTACTTTGAAAAATCTTAATCTCTTTTGAAGAAAGCTTAGTTTTCCATGAATCTAACCTGTTCACAGAAACACCTTTCCCAACTAGACTGTGTTGTACTTGGGTGTAAGTAGGTAGGAAAGAATTATCACCTTTTATCATGTTGTCATCGAAACTGATGGCTAACCAGTCACAAATCCGTTTCAGTACGTCTTCTGGATTCCTGACCAATTCTTCATAAAAAACAGTATAAACATCTTCTCCCAAAGCCAAGGGAGCCATTCCTAGCGAAACCTTTTTCAGCCACCATTCAGAGGCTCTAATGGCATCTTTTGGTCCCCAAGTTAATGACCTAAAAGAGTTGTAAACTGCTCTCCCGTCTCTTATAATATGTAGGAATTTTGCTTGTGGGTAAAAAATCTTTAGTGAATGATAGTCGTAAAAATTGGTTGGGGTATGGTCAACAAAAAATCGATAGTCTTTATCATGAAACTTATAGTTAAGTAATTCTGGCAAAAACTGATATTTCTTAACTTGATTTAAGTCAATATGACTTAAGAACTCACCATCATTCCATAATCCAAATCGAAAATCAGACTTTAGGTATTCTAAATCTTTTTTTGATAGTAAATCATTACTTAACAGTCTCGACTTAAATTGAGACTCTGGTGCACTAACGCAGTCTCCAGAGCCACATAGCAACGAAGCCAACATGGTTGTACCACTTCTCTCACATCCTCCGATAAATAAAATATTCGACATTATTAGCTAAGCCTGCTTTGATAGATAGCGTTAATTTCATCAGCATACAATGAGACTACATATTCTGCGCTATATTTATTGGCTAATTTAATAGCACCGTCTGAAGTAACACTCAATTTTAAAGAGTCATCCAGCATGGATTTTATTACACTTTTCATTTCTTCAAGAGTCCGACAGACAAAACCGTTTTTACCTGTATCGATCCACTCTTCAGCTCCATAATCATGGTACACTAATGACGGTATGCCTGCCGCCGCACATTCAATAATACCTTTAGGGAAACCCTCTGACCTAGATGGTAAAACATGGAAGTCAATGTTACCCATTAATGACTTAAGTTCATCGTGATTAAGAAGACCGTGATATACAATATTCATTATCTTCTTGATCTCTAACTCTTTGAATAAGTGATCTTCTCCACCCTTGCCTACGATATGAAAGTTTAACTCTGGAAAATCTTTTGCTAATTCCACAAAATCACGCACTCTCTTTCTTTTCATTGCGTTACCTATAAAAAGCAAGTCTTTGAGCTTCTTTTTAACTGTTCTGATTTCAGAGAAACTTGTAGTATCAATTGGTGGTGGTAGAATTTTATCTTCCGTTTTCAGACCTACACTACTCAAGTTATAGGATTTCATAAAACTCGTTATTGAGTAAGACCTACTAGAGAAAGAATAATTCTCCAATACCCGTTTTCGTGTACCTAATACAGATAATGCTGTTGATAAAGATTCCTCATCGATTATATTCTCTACGGTCTTAAATGATTTCCTTTTAAACAAGCGTACTAAAAATCGTTGCAATTCATAATTATTCCCCCTAGGTAAATAGGCTACATCTGCTTTATAAATTCCCCAGAGGTAGCCCAAAGTTTGAAATAGTCTCACAGGCTTCTTGCAATGAAATACTTTTACTCCTGGTATTTTAACTTCACCAAGGTTACCATGATTTAATGAAAGGGTTAGCACATCAAACTGCTTTTTATTCAAGCATTCGGCGAGTACTCTACAATTTAAATTCTGGGCGTTAGTTTGATTGATATATGCTCCCAGAAACACTTTTATTTTATGACTATAGCCAGTTTTGCTCACCATAGTATTTCATGAATCGATAGGGGATAAACTGAAGGAAAGTCAAATGTCGCTTTCTCAAGGTATTTTGTAGTTTCAAGTAAGAGAGAATTAGCTTGGGCCGAGCAACGTAACGGTGAACTCCAGCATTCTTAAAGATTGATAGAAATTTCCTAAAGTTTTTCTGATCCAATTCCACCGCTGAAACCTCTAAAAAAGAATACCAAGGTGCCTTGAGATTCTCAATATAGTCGTGTTTTCCTTTAGCCTTCAGAAGCCGTTCTATTTTTTCAAAAAGCCTTAGAAGGCACTCTATTCTGATAGGACTTCGATTTGAACTAGAAATTCTTGCCGTTGGTGTTCTATCGATAAAAACATCTGGTTCACTTTTAGGATTTTTATCATAGTTCGTGTTGGCTAATAAAATCCTAATATGAAACTCCCAGTCTTGCCAACTACAAGCATTTTCATCCCATTCAAAATCTTTTACAAAATCTCGTTTAAAAAAGGACGAAGAAGTCTGCCAACCTCGAGCTAATAGGAAACTTTTCAGGTCATCTTTTAAGTTAAGATCATTCCAAACTTTTGTGGTTCCATCTTTAAAAACACTAAGAACATTCCAGATTGAATAATCCAGATGACTGTTTTTTTCCATGTATCTCACTCGTCGTTCGAGACAGTAGGGTTCCAAAGTATCATCCGAATCTAGATACATCAGGTAGTCACCTTTTGCCATTCCCATGCCAATATTCCTACATGTAGGTGCACCTTTTGGAAGTCTATCTCTAGACTTTATTATGATCCTATCATCTTTAGATGCATAACCTTTAATAACATTGACTGTATCATCCGTGGAACCGTCATCAACAATAATTAACTCCCACGCATCATAAGATTGATTCAAAACACTTTTAATGGTTTTAGGCAACAAATGCTCTCTATTAAAAGCTGGAACTACTATAGAAACTGTCCTATGTATTGACAAGAGAAGTATTATTTAAAAGCACTCGAGCTTATTTTAAAGCATTTAGGCAGTTCACTATCACAGTATCAAGGGTTGAGATATGCCTTTGCATGCTAAAATTTAAGGTAATATGTCTTTTACCCTCTGCTCCCATCTTTTTTGCCAAATTCAAATCTGACAACATTTTAATCATGGCCTCTGCCATTCCCATTACGTCGTGTTCCTCGACGAGAATGCCCGTTTTATCATTAATTATCACATCAGGAATACCCGCATGGATTGTCGATATCACAGGTAAACCTGCGGAAGAGGCCTCTAGAACGGCGAGAGGAGTACCTTCTTTATCACCATCTAGTGCTGTAATACTGTGCTGTACAAAGGCAGTCGATTTACTTAATAAATCTATGTAATCACTTGGAGTGATAACACCCTTAAATTCAATATTCTCTGAAATACCAAGGTAACCTGCTAAATTAACGCAGGTATTTTTCAAATGTCCATCTCCCGCAAGAATCAACTTAGACTCTGGATTCGCTTTTACTACCTCTTTAAAGGCCAGTAGTAAGTAATAAGGAGCTTTCTTATCGACAAATCTTCCAATCCCAACTAACCAAGGCTCAGAGAATTGAGGATTAACCAACTGAAAAGTATCATTCGGGCCGTAAGTATTAAGGACTATTTTTTCTATTGGGCAACCTAAACCTAACAGTTGACCCTTCATTTCCTCCGATACAACAATAATTTTGGTTGCAAATAAAAAAAGACCTTTATATGAGTTGTATTTTCTAATTACGTCAAATTTAGAAGCGTCATAACCATGAAAATGTACAATCAAAGGTAATCTTAATGACTTACAAACCTCCAATACCTCACATGCTGTTGGGCCATATTCCGCCAATACAGCTTGCACTTTTTCTTTCTTGAATGAGTCGTGCAAGCTGTACTCAATCCCTAATTTGAACTTCTTAGAAAAATATGTTCTAAACTTATTTATAATCCTTTTTTTGGAGCTTACGAGAGAATAACCTTTATCAAGGAACTTTGGAATTAAACCTCCATAGTAATAGAGAACCTCAGCGTTAAGATTGTTTTTGTGCGCCTGAATAAATGTCTCGCTATAAGCGTTTTTGGATGGGCTTAATATTGCAAGTTTTAGCTTCCGTTCCATAATTATCAAACCGTACAATTACCGTATAAACTAGGAACCATAGTAGTTTCCTTGAAAGACTCAGGAGGTGCATCTAATTTTAGAAGAAGTTTGTAAAGAGGTAAACTGACGACTTTTAAAACCCTTCTTATATTTACGGACATGTCAGACCTGATTAACCACAACCCTAGCATTTGTGCCATGGAGGCATGCCAACCTCCAGTTGCTCTAATATCCACCGAGTTAAAGCCAGCTTCATGCATTAACCTTTCAAGGGCAAAAGGTGTATATCGATACTCGTCATAAGGCACTTCATGAAGATTCCAAATGAATGGCACAGTAAAAAACAGTTTGCCACCTGGTTTTAAGACCCTTACTATTTCTTTTAAAACGATCGTAGGGTCGGGACAGTGCTCAAGTACTTCAGTCGCCATGACCGAATCAAAGGAATTATCCTCAAAAGGCATGACTCTGCCGTCCCATGTGAAATCCGGCTTGACTCTTTCATCATAAACTATAGCTCCATCAATATCAAGCCCTGTATAATTTTCGACTTTACTATTATCTAAAATAAAAGTCTTGTAAGGCATTTTACCACATCCAACATCTAAAAATTCACCTGAAAAATCATCAACAGAGGCATTCAACGCCTTAAAAATTGCATTTCTAATGAAAAACTTATCCATTGTATTCATGGAAAGTTTAATGTTTATAAAATCGCTCATTTCAAAAGTTAGCAGTAAACCTTATCTGTTTTTTTACAAACCGTACAAATCGTTTAAAAGAGGAAGGTTGGGGGATAGCATTGACCGAGTATTTATCAAAGAGTGACTCATCCAAACCATTTGCTAGAAGTCGTTCATTATACTTATCAAAATGAGGTCGCAGCATTGAATCATTTCCATTGATGATTCCTCTAATAGTACTTCCAGTAAAGTGAATAAATACAAGTGGATATTCTTTATTAATCAGTAGCTCATTTTCAACAAACGTTCGTTCACACTCTAGCAGGTTCCAATTGGCAACATTACAACCACGATGTTTGATAATATGAACGTCTTCAAAGAAAACAGGTAATAAATTCAAATGTGTTTGGTCATCAAATTGACCTTTACAAGGAGACTTTTCGCAAATGTAATCACAAGCCTTGGCCCACCAAATCATTGCCTCTTTGCCTCCTTTGTTAGCAGCTACAAATCCACCATTGAACAAACCGGCATTAAATTGCAAAAAAAAGTTACTCGAATCTTTTACTGGGTCACTCGACCGAAAATGTGGAGACAACAGAATATTATGTTTGTCTAACAGTTTAAAAAGGAAATCATGGTCATTAAAAAAGTGCACATCACAATCGACATAAATAACCTTTTCGTACTCATCTAATAAATAACCTATTAAAACAGGCTTCATAGACCATCGAAAGGCATCATGATATGATTCATAATATTTATCATGAATACTTTGGCCGACTGCATTTTTAATCAGGTCTTCATAACTTATTAAAGTCATTAGTCTTAGATGAGTCTCTTTCTTCAATAATGTGCTAGGCGAATCTGAAACCAGTACATACAAATTTATATCAGAACAATATTCTGTTAAACACTCCAATAAAGCATTGGCATAAGGCAAGTAATCTGAGGTAATAATAGTTGCAAAGCACTTATTCATTAATGATGTTTTTAAGAAAAAGGGTAATAAATAATTAGGATAAGATATCTATATATCTAGATCTTCAATATCCATCTTACGAAAGACACTCAATCCAGAATCTAAATTTAGGTTCACTATTTCTTTCCCCTCAGCATTAAAGACTTCATTGGCTAAAGAATAAGCTCTTTCCATGATATCTAGCTTTGGAACTCCTATTCTATCTCCTATCTTCCAATAATCCTTATCGAAATGGCATTGCTGAACTAAGTGATAGTTTTCCTTTGTAACCTCTAATCTCCCAGGAGGAAATAACTCACAAAGCTTGCCATAATTATGGTCTAGCCCTAACAAATAGACTTTTTCAAAACCTAAGTGATAAGCCCACTGAATCATTATATAGGTTACCGTAGATCCCAAATGAGCGACAGCTGCAAAATCCCGAGAGAATTGAGGGAATGAGTTAGAATAAAAGTAGTATTCACGATTTCTAGATCTGGGTGAATGAAAGAAAATCCAATCTGATGGTTTCTTTATTGCATAAGAATTATACAATGCTGTCATTTTGATGGTATCCTTTACTTGTTCTAACTCACTAGCTCTTATTTCGAATTGAGATGTATCTTCAATTATTAAGTAATTTGTTCTGAACCCAAGCCTGTCAAAACTCTTATATACGCCATTACAACCAATACTAATTTCATCTTTCAAAAAACTCAGATCGTAATTATTTAGACTTGGTCCATTTGCCACTAAAAAGCATCTTGATTTATCAGAATACTTATTTTTCATTTTAGCCAGTTTCCATTGATCTCCTCCAACCAAGCTCATTTTGGGCTTTATACCCCTGAAAGATAAACTCATTTGTTCAAAAAAATTTAAATGAGCTCGTCTATACCTATAATAGAATAGTAACTGCCTGAATTTATTGAATTTCCTATTATTCGTATTCCAAACTATCATTGCATTTTATTTATCAAAAGCTACTATACAGATTCAGTAAACAATTGCTGATAATTGGATATCAGTAATTCACTTATCGTAAACAAGTACCGTTAAACCTAACTTCTTAATAGAACAGCTCGAACAGGGGCACCTTCAAGCCCAGTCAATCTAAGTGGCAAACATATTAAATCATACCATCCTTTTTCAACACCATCAAGTTTCAAGCATTCAACTATAATAATACCTTTTTCTAACAAAACTTGATGAACTTCAGGACCGTGAGAGTATTTTTGAATGGACAAGTAATCAATGCCAACTAACTTGATGTTATTTTGAATCAACCAATTAGCCGCACTTTGATCTAAGGCACAAAAGTCTTCGTCAAAACTCTTGACTTTATTGTTCCAAAGTGCTTGATTATCTGTTTTTATCAATAGCCTTGTGCAATCATCATGGATGTCAACTGACTCCAAATGACTAGCGCTTATAACATTAGTGTTAAAAATTTCAATAACGTAGGCAGGGCCAATTAACTCATTGATGTCAATATTGGATACATCACTACCATTTTCTATAAAATGTAACGGAGAGTCTAAATGAGTCCCATAGTGACAACCAAGTTTTATGCTTGAAACATTAGCGATATCCTTTGGTATTGTTTTGTGCTTTTTGCTTTCAAAACCAATTCCACCAGGCCACAAAGGAAGGTCTTCAGTCAATTCAAAGGTAATATCAATAAATTTATTTGACATTTTTAGCGGTATTCTAGATATGAATCTTTCGAAATAAAGATATTTGATCCTTTGATTTAATTTCGATTTTAGCTTGTTCAGAGCTAATTTCAAATATCCCTAGCTGGCCTCCAGTTCTTCCAAATTTCCTAAAAGTAGATACGTGCGCTACACATCCTAAACTTGGTAACCCTACATGAATTGGTTCACGTTCACTTTTTGTGAGATGATAATCATCTAGCCTCTTAAAGTGTTCCTCTTCCTTAATCCAGGTAGGTCGTAATTCCGGAAAACCAGCAATGACCGTATCCATGCCAGTATCGAGCAGATATTCTATAAGGTTGTCAAACAGCCTTGTAGGCCTGAAAGGATAGGTGATTTCCACTGGAAGAACCAAATCGGCAAAGTAGCCCTCTCCTTCGAGACAATCGAGTGTGTATTTCACTACTTGGTCTGCTCGTACTCCTTCTTTTGAAAGATTGTCTGGTCTTATCAAGACATCAACCCCTAAGTCAGACAGAATCTGGTGTAACCCTTCACTATCTACTGAGAACATAAACCTATCTATGTACTGAGACTCATTCAAGCTATTTATCGTTTTTACAAGCAGCTCTTTAGTTGCTCCCAAGCTCTGGTAGGTTTCGTTTTTTAGAGGAATAATTGAAACTATCTCCAGCTCATTAGGGTCCAACGCCTTAGCGGTCAGCACATCGGGGTCAAGTTGCAACTCTTCCAGTATCCTTACAACATTGCTGTACCTGCTTTTGATGTTGTTCTGATGAATGCCATGGTAATGGTAAACCGGAGCATCCGGATCATAAATCAACACTTTCCCCTGCGAAATCATCTCTTTACCCCAAACGCGATCTTCAATATTGGTGACTTTCCCATCAAAAGGGGTTTCCTCCCAAATAGACCTTCTGATCATGCTATTGGCATTGTGAAAAAAGGTATCACGGTACTGGATTTTCTTATCTAAACCAAAGGTGATGAGCAAATCCCGCTTGTCTGTAGGGCTTGTGTATTTCATGGGCACTTGCCTACCATAAACACCGGCCACTTTTTCATCTTCAAAGTTCGAAATTAACTGCGATATCCAGTTTTCGCTTAGTGGTAAACAATGCGCTGAGAGAATGGCAATGAAATCTCCTGTCGACGCTTGTATTCCTTTGTTAATGGCGTCTCCAGGTAAATACTTATCGATAGATACCAACTTAAGGTCCGGAATCACATGCAAGGCTTTCTCTACCGTGCGGTCTTCACTTTTATTATCAACAAGGATAACCTCATAGTTCTTATGGATTTGACTCTGAATGATTTTCAGACATTGGCCAATCCATTTCTCCTCGTTTTTGGTTCTTATTATTATTGAAACCTTATCTCCCATCGCTTAAGCAATCTTCTAATTTAATCTCATCGGCAGAATCCATAGGTTCATAACCGAGTTTTTTTTTTGCATTATCTAGCTCAAACCAGCTGTGCTCATTTTGACTCACACCATAAAAACAGAGGTATTTCTCTGGGCCATCGTACTCAATACACTTTTGGGCCAGCTGTAGAAAATCTCTTCTCGATTGCCAAATGGCCTTCAGTCTGTTGTATTGTTTTACATACTCAGGGCTCCATCGCTCCCACTTCTTTTTGCGCACTCCATGCTCAGCATACGCAAAAGGGTGATTTTCTATCTCAGACCTGACTGAACCTACTCTGAGTGAGATGAACTTTGGCCCTCCATTATGTGCCATGTATTTGCCATACATTTCTCCAAACACCTTACTTACTCCGTAGAATGAGTCAGGGAAGAAATCTTTGTCTGTTACTTTATTCTTGCCACCGGCAGTATAAATATCAGGCGCATTCAAGAGCTCTTCCATACCTATAGCATGGTTGGAACTGAGAAAGACGATTTTGCTTAGACCCTTCTCCCAGGCCAGGTCAAACAGCAGTTTGGTAGCCGTGAAGTTGTTATCCATGATTTTAGTATCTATCTCCTCTCCTCTGGTTTGCGAATCGCTGATGCCCGCTGCGTGAATCACTATATCGGCTTCATCTAGCAGTCTACTCAGTGTTGTTTTATCAGAGACACTACCTTGGACAAAAGCCTCTCCGGCCAGAGAATAATGCCTTTCTGTTATATCCAGAAAGACCTTCTCATAAGGCAAATCGACAAGTGTGGTCCCAATGATGCCATTTCCACCTGTGATCAGTACTCTCACTTTTGGGCAATTATCAGTAAATGTGAGCCCACTCCCATTCGCTCTAGGTTGGACCTGAAACCTTTCTCCAAAAATTCATCTAAATGGCTCCCTGATCTGCCCGTAGGCTTTTCATCACGTGCCCAGGCTACCAGATTATTTACATCGTATTTATGTACGGAGGTAGACTTGACTATTGTAAAACCCGCCTCTTCGAGCAGGTTGTTCAAAACTTGCTTTTTAAAAAACCACAGGTGCGAGAGGTGATAGAAAAACTTGTGGTAGCCGTCTACAAAAGACTTAGTATAGTCATCGAAATTGGGAACTCCTATAATAAAGAGTCCGGAATCATTCAGACGTGAATAGATATCTTTAAGAAATGGCTTAGGCTTTTCGATATGCTCCAGAGTATCAAAACTCACCACTAAATCGAAGTAAGTGCTAGGGATTTGATCTAACTGATCATAAAAGCTGTGGCCATTTTCAAGAATGTAGTCTTTGAAATGAGCAGAAAGATCGAAACCATGCGTTTCAGAACTCACCCTGGCAAGAACATTGAGAAAGAGCCCCATGCCGCAACCGTAGTCCAGCACCTTTTTATTCACAAAGGGTTCTATGCCTATAGACTCAAGCCATATGAGTTGTTCAGGGTACCATTTCTTGATCAACTCCTCAAATTCTTCCGCTCCTTTGTGCTTGGTCCAATAGGTAGGTTGGATGTAATGTTGCTCATTCTGCTCAGGGAATGGGTCCATCCAAACTGCTCCGCAGTCCTGACATTCCATTACATTATAACCCATAACGTATTTTGAGCCAACACCAGAACTTCTGAATGGGCCAGAATAAATCACCTTTACATTACTTGATCCACAAAGTTTACATTTCATATTTTCCTCAATTATAACCCATATTGAATATGGTTATTCTCATTATCTCGGATAAGACAAATTTGGACGAAAGCCATCGTCAAGTACCAGTTCAGGAGCAATCATTGAATATCAATTATTTCAATCTTCTGGAATGAATGAGCTTCGCTATTTCCAGGTCATCGAGCCCGTCAATGTCTATGGACTCGAGCTTTGACATTTCTACAGAACCGATTTTACCACCTAACCTACATTTGGTGGACATCAACAAGTCTTTACGGAAAGCATATACAGCTTTATTTTCAGCCCATTGGTTCCAATCTTCTTTTTGCCTGGGGCCTCTGGTTTCAGGGTTGTAATTGGTAGGTTCTACTTCATCGCCCTTTAATCTCCAGAGATAGGTGCTGTCTTCATAAACTGACAGTACGGAGTCATACGCTTCATTCTGCACCATGCTGATGGCCTTATGCAGGGCATCTACATTGCGCAGAGGCGCTGTTGGGTACATTAGTACGATAATGTCATATTCCTCACCATTTTTTTCCAGCTCTCCTACGATCCAGTAGAGCATTCGGTCTACTTCCTGGATCGAATTGTCATGATGAAATTCATTGGGCCTGCTCATCACATCAGCACCATATTGCATTGCTACTTGCCTGATTTCCTTATCCTCTGAATTGACCAGCACCCGATCAATCAAGGCACACTCATGGGCCTGGTTAATGGTATAAGACAACAAGGGAGCACCATTAAAATCAATGATATTCTTTCTTGGAATGCCTTTGGAACCTCCTCGGGCAGGAATGATGGCCAAAACTCTAGACTCTTTATTCATCTCTTAGTAGCTCTACATTTAAACTTGTGGCAAGCTCATTAAATGACTCCAAGACATTGTCTGGTGTGGGGACACCCTCCTCAACTCTCTTTTCTGACATCAACTTCTCAGGGTCGCCAGGTGCATAAATAGGCACGTTCTCATTGGCCCTTGGTTCACTCCTCAGGTCTTTGATCATATTTTGAAGCCTACTTTTAAAAGAATCAACTTTCTCAAATGAGTCAATTCTGATGGCTCCGAAGAAATGCCCCAAGTACCTTTTTTCGCTGAATGGATCTTCGAACATGTTCGAGATGTTCTTTCCATAAGGCATATTGGTAAGCAGACTACAGAAAATATCTACCATCATAGAAAGGCCGAAACCTTTATAATCTCCTATGGGCAAAAGCTGTGTGGTCAAATGAGGATCCTGTGTCATTTCCCCCTCGTCATCGGCGCCTATGTACGGCGGCAGTTGCGTCCCTGATTCTCTGTGCTGCCTCACCTTGTTAAAAGAGAAAGGAGTCGGGGCACTATCATAGCACATGGGTGATTCGTCACTCAAGGGGGCCGCAAAGCATATGGGATTGGTACCAAAGAAAGCCCTTACGCCATTCGCAGATTTCATCTTGGGTGTGGCATGGGTCATGGCAATGCCTATCATGTCTTTTTTGGCAGCCTCAAGCGCAAAGTAAGAGAGTGCCCCACAGTGGCTTGAATTAGTACAGCTTACGAAGCCAATGCCGTTTTCATCAGCCAAATCGATGGCATGGTTCATGGCATTGATACCCGCATCGTGCCCTTGTGCATGGTCAGCATCAAACTGAGCAGCAGCTGGAAAGAGCTGTTTTAATTGGTAGTTGGGGTTCAAATTGAGTCTGCCCCCTTGAAAGCCTTTGATGTAGTGTGGCAACAGTCTCACACCGTGTGAATCTACCCCTCTTAATGAGGCATGAACCAGTCCTGTCGCTATATTCTTGGCATAAGACTCGCCGACACCTACCTTTTGCAAAGATCGATTCAGGAAGTCTAATAGAGCAGTATGTTTTATGTTTTTCATTATTCTATTTTAGACCATTGCGAAGGTATATAGATGAGGCTCTCACCCTTGTGTGGCAATGCACCTGATTTCGAAACCAAATTATCCACTATGGTGAATGAAAAGGCATTGTCAATGGCATCACCGGGGTCTTTTTCATCGTTGAGAAAGACAGAAACAAAGTACTCACCAGGCAATAGAGCCATTGTACTGACCTCACATTTTATATCATAATTATTAAAGTCACTCGTGAATTCATACAAATCAGAGTACTTATTGGATATGGTAGCGATCCGTTGTCCACCGGTATTTTCAATTGTAATCTTCAGGAACTTCTTTTCAAGCACCACGCCACCCAGTAGTTTGATTCTAAACTCAATGCTGTTGCCAATTTTGATCTGGTTCGTTAACTGACCTTGCGAGTGGGTTGAGATGCTATGAAAAAAGACCGGGCGACCGGCCCTTCTGTTCATATGATCTTCCAAGTACACATTGGCATCGTCAAGAGAATTGCGCGAGTCTGATAGGTAAAAATCTACAGCTGAGTTAGAATCAGATTGATAGGCTACCTGGCCATTCTTCAATACCAAACCTCGATTGCAAAGCTGTCTTACAGCAAGCATATTGTGACTTACAAAGAGAACAGTTCTCCCCTCTCCTTTGCTCACCTCTTGCATTTTCCCAATTGCCTTTTTCTGGAATTCAGCATCTCCAACCGCTAATACTTCGTCTACAATCAAAACCTCTGGTTCCAAGAATGCAGCAACGGCAAAAGCGAGTCTAACCTTCATTCCTGATGAATAACGCTTAACGGGAGTATCAACGTAACGTGCACAACCCGAAAACTCAACGATCTCATCAAGTTTTCCAGTTATCTCTTGTTTTTTCATGCCTAAGACAGCACCGTTCAAAAAGATATTTTCTCTCCCTGTCAATTCAGGGTGAAAACCAGTGCCAACTTCCAAAAGTGCCCCTATTCTGCCCTTGGCCATAACACGGCCAGTAGTAGGACCAGTTACTTTCGAAAGAATTTTAAGTAGAGTACTTTTTCCAGCACCATTTTTACCAATAATACCTAAAACCTCTCCCTGTTTTACTTCAAAGTTGATGTCTTTTAAAGACCATACATAATCTGAATTGCCAGCTTGTGACCTATCGTTGGTTTCACCAATTTTTAGAAAAGGATCTTCCTTACCTCTAATATTTGCCCACCATCGATTAAGATCATGACTTATTGTACCAGTACCTACAGTGCCCAAACGGTACTGTTTGGATAGATTTTCTACTCTAATTGATACATCCGACATTACTATTGATTTGTCATTTTGAGCTTATTAAACTGTATCCATGAAGTTCTTCTCTGTACGGTTAAATATAACCAAACCTATGATAAAAATTAGTATCCCAAAAGCCGCCGAATACCCTAACTGCCCATAGTCAATACTTCCCGCGCCGAGAAACATGTATCTAAATGTTTCAATGACAGATGACATAGGATTCGCCATTATAAATATCTTATACTTTTCCGGAATAGACGATAACGGGTAAATTACTGGGGTTCCGTACATCAGTAACTGCACCCCAAAAGTAATTAAGAATTTAAGATCTCTATACTTTGTTGTCAAAGCTGATAGTATAAACCCAAATCCTAAGCCTAATAACATCATAATAAAAACGAGCAATGGAAATAGATAAAGTTCATTCTGAATACTTAACTCAAAACCCTCAGCAAGGATAAAATAGGCATATACAGCAAAAAACAGCAGCAATTGAATACCATAGGTCACAAGGTTGGTTATAGTTACCGAAATTGGCATTATAGCTCTTGGGAAGTAAACCTTTCCAAATATCTGCGCATTTTTAGTGAAGGTTTCCGAAGTCTTTGTTAGTGAATCCGAAAAATATCGCCAAGATGTAACACCTGCCAAATAGAAGAGCATTTTCGGCAATCCATCCGTAGATAAACCGGCGACATTTCCGAAAATCAATACGTACGTAAGCGTTGTCAATATGGGCTGTACAAAATACCATATGGGGCCTAGAATAGTTTGTTTGTATTGAGCCACCAAATCCCTTCTTACAAATAAGAAAAGTAAGTCTTTATATTGCCTCAACTCCTTAATTTTCAAGTCGAAAAGAGCAGATTTCGGCTCAATAATCGTATCCCAGGTTTCCTCCTTCAATGCTTTAAATTTTTCTTACAACACGTTCTTCAAACATATACCTGTTTAGTTTATGTTCCGCTATCATTCGCTATTTCATAGATGAAAATCTGATCATCACTACTTTTTATGATTTCACTTAAAGACAGGGTCGTACTTTTGATTTTTACGGCGCTCAAAATAAAGTCAATACCATGCTTTTTCATGGCCGAGTAATCGTATAAACCATTAAAAGATTTAGTCTTATTCAGCTTAGTAAAGTCTCTACCTATATCGGCATTGTAAAAATAGCATCTACTCCCCCAATTGTTGAAATATGCTTTAAGACTTTGGTCTTTTTCTATTTCCTCACCTATGATAGAAGCCATAGCCTTCTTACTTTCAAGACTATAACTAGCCAAATAACCATCCGCCGAACGAATTTTGTTATAAACGGACACTGCTGGATGAAAACCGAGAGACACTACCCTCGAATAATCATTATCATCAAGATATTCTCTTATTTCACTAAATAAGGAACGACTGTAGAATTCATTAAATGAAATACTTGGTACTTTCATTCCTAACGCCGAACGGATTGACCCGTTCCAATTAGTATCGTTAATTAGGTTAAAGGCTAATATTACACTTACAATTAGCATTCCCACTATTCTTAACTTTTTTAATCTCCCCAAGTATGGTAATAATACCATGAATAGCATGCAGGTTGTAAATGGGATTAATACATAGAAACGGTCTAATTGAAGCGACCCTAGAATAGGAATTTCTGAAATAAAACGGTTTACATAACCATTACTGAAAACAAGCACTAATAATAAAACGGCGATGTGAAGCCTTGAAGTTTTAATGACATCTTTAGAAAAGTAGTCTCTTTTGAATAAGACATATAATAAACCCACTAAACTTAAAATGCTTAATAAAGGAAATATAGTTCCGGCATGCCATTGACCGAAAAAAACAAATCCAATAAATGCATTAATATTTAAACCACTTTGACCTGTTATGAAGTCTGTACGATGTGAAACAAAATTTGAAAATAGTATACTATCGAATAGACGGTAATTCACTATTAGATAAATCACAACCATTGTGAAAAAATTAATCAAATGGTGCTTGGTTTGTCCTTTACTAATTAACGCTTTTCGGTAGACAATCAGGCCAAACAAGTAAAGGAACCCTACAAATAGACCAGCAAATATCAATGATGAAAATAATGTATACAAAGTAGTCAACAGTAAAGCAGGGCCTAACTTGCCTTCATCTATAAATATTACTGACAAGAAAATTAAAGGTATCCCTGCTGAAGATAATCCGGCATGGATCCAAAAAGGTATCAAACCAAACAGCAAGCCACCGATAACAGCATAAATAGACACTTCATTTTTAAGTGAACTGTTTCTCTGAAGAAAATTCTTCAATACTAAGTACATGCCTGAGAACGCAATCAAATGTACTATTGTGAAAACAACAATCCAGCCCCATAAAGGACCTAGAAAATAGCTAATCCAAATCAAAGGATCGAATTCGGAACCATATACATGCCTTGGTTGAATACCTACCATTCCCTCTACTAATGCTTCATTAGACCAAAAATGGGCTCCTTGTTCATTAATCACCTTTGCCCAAACCACATTTGAATCGAGGTTATCAATAGGATTCATATAACTATCACCACCTTTTAGCCAATAAATGCCACAATAGATTAACATGATGGTTACACCTATAATCAATGGCCATTTACTCTTGAAATTATTGGTCATCGATAACCGTATCTATTAAAACTTTTACAACTCTTTCTACTTCCTCAAAAGATAACTCATAATAGAATGGGAGTCTTAAAAGACCATCAGAGTACTTTCTGCAATTCGGTAGCAATCGGCCATCGTGCTTATCCATATAATAGGAGCTTTCGTGTAAGCCTTGATAATGGAACACTGCACTTATGTTATTTTCCTCAAATTTATGTATAGCCCTAGACCGCAATGAGGTATCATCAAAGACTAAATAAAACATATGCGCATTATTTGTAGCATAGCTTGGTGCAATAGGAAACGACAGCGTATGTAATACCTCTGATTGAGATACCAATTGATTATACTTTTTCCAAATAGAGGTTCTTCTTTTCTGAATATCTTCCAAGTTTTCAAGTTGGGCATACAGAAAAGCAGAAACTAATTCGCTAGGTAAAAATGAGCTGCCAATGTCGACCCAGCCATATTTATCAACTTCTCCTCTAAAAAAAGCATTTCTATTAGTGCCCTTTTCCCAAATAATCTCCGATCGTTCGACAAACCGTTCATCGTTAATGACTAGCATTCCACCCTCTCCGGAAATAATATTCTTTGTTTCATGAAAAGAAAAAGTAGAAAGATGCCCTATACCACCTAGAGGCTGATCCTTATAATAACTATCAATGGCCTGTGCAGCATCTTCGACAACAAAAACGTTGTTTTTATTAGCAAGTTCCATCACTATATCCATATCAACTGCCACACCAGCATAGTGGACCACCACAATAGCCTTTGTTCTTGAATTGATGAGTTCTTCAATGGCATGTTCATCTATTCCAGGATGATCTTCTCTAGAATCAATGAATACAAGCTTGGCTCCCCTTAGGGCAAAGGCGTTAGCGGTAGAAACGAAAGTATACGAAGGCAAGATAACTTCATCTCCAGGTTGGATTTCTAAGAGTAATGCACACATCTCAAGCGCATCGGTACAAGAAGTAGTTAACAGACACTTTCTAAAACCATAGTTTTCTTCGAAAAACTGCTGACATCTATTTGTGAATAAACCGTTACCAGAAATCTTTCCTGATGCCACGGCTTCTTCAATATAAGCCGTTTCTTTACCAGAAAGATACGGTTTGTTAAAAGCAATAGGATTCATCCTTCCCATATCGCTAATCCAATACCCGTTTTACCATGTGCATTGCCATTGTATAACATATAGCGTTTGTTGTCATGTTCAAATACGAAAGGGTAACAGATCATCTCTGAGTCCCAGCCTGATTTAGATACAGTTATTCCAGCTTTTTCAAGATCTAATGACCAATTGACACTGTCATGACTATGGGCATAGCCAATCCGATAAAGTGTCCCATCACCGCTGCGATATGAAAACCACATATGGTAACCTTTTTTATCTTTTATGACAGTAGGACGAGAGAATGCCTGTGCTTTACCAATTTCATAAGGAATGGCCAAACCGTGTCGAACCCAATTAACTGCATCTTTTGATGTAGCATAATTGATTACATGAACCATCTCACCATTTGGAGAATCCCACGAGATAGTCGATCCATACCACATTTTATAGAGAGATCCTTCTTTTAAAATCCATGGGTACGAAAGAGAAACATGATCATGTGTATCATCATTTGTTAGAAAAGGAGTAGGTTCTGGTCCACCAGAAACCAAGTCTTTATTTAAGCTAACTTTTGCAATGTCACCTCTCCAATGATCCTCTCCTCTAATTTGCCAAGCCATACAGAGAAGACTTATTTCTTCCTCATTAACCAATAGACAACCATTACTCAAGCCGTGGGAATAATATCCATTGCTATCACCAAATGGAGCAACAAGTGTAGTTTCGTCGTCCTCTTGCTTCATCTTCTTCAAGTCAAAATCAAAAAAGAAAATAGACGACTTATTATTTATATTTCTCCCATTATAGTAAACCCTGAAAACATCCTCTTGCAACCAGAGTGCTGTTGGGTTGGATGCGTGTGAACATAGATACTCACCCTTAGGAACTGGTGAAAAAATCTTACCTAATTTTATCCAAGCCACCTAATTAAATTTTAATATCCCAACTTTTCTTTTCCATTTTAAAAGGCTTGGGAGGAAGCAGGATATCACCTTCACTAGTATTAGAATTCACCGTAACACCAGCCCCTATTAGGGTAAATGGTGCTATCTCGATATCGTCCCTGAAGGTAGAGTTTACTCCTAAGAATGAATGATGTCTAATTTTAGTAAAACCACTTATCACAACATGTGAGGTTATATAGCAGTGATCCTCGATCTGCACATCATGACCTATGTGATTACCAGACCATAGTACATTATTCGAACCGATTTTAACGAAGGGCTGGATTGTATTATCCTCCAAGATTAAGTTATTATCTCCAATCTTTTCGTCAGTCAAAAAACTACATTTCGATGAAATATAATTTGGCAAATGATATCCCATAGCCTTAACCTGATCATAAAGTTTCTCTCGCACTTTGTTCATTTGCGTATAACCAACCGCGACAAATGCATCATATTCTTCAGGAGGAAATCGGCTTTCCAAATCTTCTAAAGGGACCACTTCTAAACCACAGAATTCTGAAGACTGAATATACTCACGCTCCACAGAAAATGCTTCTACTGTATATGCGCTGTCACGAGTAAAAAAGTAATGTACTAAGTTAGCGTTACTTGTGTTTCCAATGATTATGATTCTTTTATCCATCTCTTCTCATGTCTTTTTATGGATTGTTTAACAGACTTAGGTATGCTTGTATTGTCACTTAATGTAGTCGAGATAAACCCCTCTTATTTATTCCGTATTGTTAAACAATCAGTCAATCATTACTGGAAGGCCAGTTCAGAATTGTTCTTTGGCAAGAGTATCAAATTACTAATGTTCAAGCTGTTATGGGTTAGGCTAAATCAATGTGGTCTGATTGGGTCATTAATCTTTTGATCTATAATAAAGATTGGCCTGTTTCTTACTTGCTCAGCTATACTTCCAATGTAAAGAGCGCTAATACCGACACATAACATTATCAGACCACTCATAAATAAAACCACTACAATAGTACTTGCCCAACCTGGAGCAGATGTAAAAAATAGTGCTTGAACGATAACATAAATACCAAAAAGCCCGGATAGAAAAGATATTGTTGCTCCGACCGAAACAGTCAACCTAAGCAAGCGGTTACTTTGATAAACTATTCCAACCAAAGCATGTGTTAATAACTTGTAAAGGTTATATGAACTATTGCCTTTAAATCTCTGATTATGCTGGATAACGATTTCAGAAGATTGAAACCCAAGAAACCTCAATACTAATAGATAGTGTCTTCTGTAGTCTCCCACACCTAAAAACGCGTTGGCTACTTTTCTCGATATTAAGCTATACGACCCAATATTCTCATTATAACTCATATGTTGCTGATCAGAAACCAGCCAATTGAAAACTTTATTGAAAAGGTATGAACCTAAGTTTTTCGACTTGCCGTGGTTACGGTATTCCTTTACTGTATAAACAATATCAAAGCCTTTCTCAGCCTGTTCTACCAAATCTTTTATGTATTTGGGGTCATCCTGTAAATCACAATCCATTACGATAATATATTCACCAGAAGCATTATCAATACCACATGTAATTGCAGCATGCTGACCGAAATTTCTACTTAATTTAATCCCTTTTACTTTTGGATTTTTCTCGCACTCTCGTTGTATTTCATGCCAACTCAAATCTGGACTACAATCTTCAACTAGAAGGATCTCATAATCGTAACCAAGCTCACTACAAACTGAATTTATTCGTTTTACAAGTTCTTCAATGATACCTTCTGCCTTAAATACAGGACTTACAATTGATAGCTTCACTTGATTGACTTCATATAGTTTTTACAATCAGGACCTAGATTAAAAATCATATCTAAGATTGAGACCCCATGCTCAAAATCGCCATGAAGCTGTTTATACTCTGGGTAACCTGAATAATCAAAATAATGAACGTTAATAGATTGCTTTTTAAAAAAATCTTCTTGCATGTAGGCTTTCGCGGCACTTCCAGTATAGTAGTCAGTTCCATTCAGTTCTTGACATATGGCAACTAGCCTTTCAGTTTTGTCGTCAACCAGATTAAAGTCTCTGGAAAACAAAAATTTGGCCTTGACTCCAAGAAACTCACCTATACCCTTTAAGAACACCATATTAACATCAGTGATGGTATCACAATGAAAAGCTTCTCTATACCATTCATTAACTAGAATCTTATAATCTTCAAAGTATGGTGCTTTTGAATAATTATGTACCAGACTTTTCCAATGTTTTTCCACCCAATTTTTATCAGCAATTTTAGTTTCATTTATTTTTTGGAAAAATTTGCCTTTTACATCAACCGGGACTGTTAACCATTGCAAACCATTGATGGTTTTGATTTTATTCCTATTCCTCCAATCTCTGCGAGTATATTGCATTTCATCAAAAACGACAAAGTAATCTGCAATACTAATAGAGTCAAAATATCCTTTCCATGGAATATAATTTGACTGGGTAATGACAACTTTCATTAGAACTTGAAGGTAATAAAGACACCTAGACCTATTAAAAATAGACCTAGCAACTTACCATGGGTATAACTCTCTCCAAAAAGCCAGATACTCAAGAAAAACACTAAGGCCGGCGCTAAACTCATGGCTGGGTATGCCTTCGACAATTCCAGTTTCTGAAGAGCCAGCATCCAACATAATGAAGCGGCAAACGCAGAGACAAAAGCGGACAAAACATAAACATCCGAAAACATCTGTATAAGGTAATCGACCATTCCCCTCAAGCCATTTGTATTGACTTTCGGTAGCTTGTTAATCCTATATTTAATCATTAATTGACCGTATAGGGTCAGAATCAATGTTAAAAGTATGTATAAATATGAACTCACTTTTTAGGTAATAACTTTTTCCACCAAGATTCTTTGTTAGCTCTTTCCACTTCATCTTCGTAATAACCTCCACCATAATTACCATAACCATAGCCGTAGCCGTAGCCATAGCCATAGCCATAACCATAACCATAGCCGTAACCATAGCCATTATTTACCTTAAAGTCGTTCAATAATAGTGTAGAATTTTTTACCAACCCTTTACTAGTAATGTCATTAAGGAATGGAAATACCTGCTTGACGGTATAATTCTGTCGCACAACAAATATATTGATGTCAGCTAGTTGAGTAAGGTTAAACGTATCAGCTACAATACCCACAGGTGGTGTATCTATCACAACATATTCATACTCTTTTTTTAGTTTAACTATTAAATTCTTGAGCTGGTCAGAAATTAATAATTCAGCCGGATTAGGAGGTACAGGACCAGCTGCAATAAGATCGAGGTTCTCATAAGGAGTTGCCTGAATAATTTGGTCGCTTCCAACAAAACCTGCCAAATAATTTGACACTCCATAATCGTTGCTTAAATCGAAATCTCCAAAAAGTTTTGGCTTTCTTAAATCTAAGCCGATTAAGACAGTTTTCTTACCTGAAACCGCCAACATAGACGCTATATTTAGAGAACAAAATGATTTACCTTCTCCAGAGGCGTTCGATGTAACCAATATTGTTTTAATCTCTTTATCTCTTCCAAAAAAAGCTAAATTGGAACGAATGGACCTGAAAGACTCGGACATTACCGATTTTGGATGTTCTAAAACGGCTAAATTACCTTCGTATTTATTATGGCCGATCATACCTATAATTGGTATTTGAGTTAGTTTTTCAATTTGCTTCCTAAATTCTATTTTATCGTTTAGTATTTCACGTAAAAAGAAGAACGCTAGAGGAATCGCTAAACCAAAACCAGCTCCAACGATGTAATTAAACTGTTTCCTTGGAAAAACAGCTTTAACATCAGAAACAGCTATGTCAACAACTTGAGAATTTGCAGAATTACCTGACTTCGCAATACCAACTTCAGCACGTTTCTGCTGAAGAAATTGGAACATAGATACATATACGTTATAAATTCGTTGTATATCACTCAATTTTCGCTGTTTCTCAGGGTAATTTTCAAACTCTTTTTCTGCCCGATCTATATCAGCATTAACAGTAACAAGTTCCTCTTGTAAATTAGTTATTTGTAGCTCAGCCGAGTTTCTAATAAGATCCACCAAACCTTTTATTTCTGCATCTTTCTGCCTAACAAGATTGTTTTTTGATCCTAAGCTCTCCAAAAGCTTCTCTTTCTCAACTAACAAATTTTGAAAGCGATCTATAAATGCCCCTATCGAATTATCGTCATTGATTGTAATAGGAATGAATGCTTTTTGATATTGACTCGTATCATTAAGAAAGTCCAAATTTTGTTGTAATGAACTGATGGAGGCCAGCGCAATTGCTCTTTGCCCCTCTAAACTAGTTAACTTGTTTAAAACACTATTTCCTAATTCATCCAAACGCAAAGTGCGCTCTTCAACCTTTACGTAATCTAATTGACCCTCGTAAATCGCTAAAGTATCGTCAAGAACTCTTAGTTCTCGATCTATATATTTAATTGTCTTATCTGCTAAGTCATTCTTCCTTCTTAACTCCTGTCCGCTATAGACATTCATTATTTGATTGATAAATTTCGCGCCTTTTTTTGGTTCCGAATGATTCAATGATAAAACAGCAATTGTAGTATAGTCTCCTAGCGCTCTTACCCTTAGTTTACTATTCCATTGATCTACCAAATCTTCCTTCCGTCTAAAGCGGAAAGTGTAAGACTTGCCATCAAGATTATTGGAACGATCAAAAAATACAGTGAGAGAATAGTTTCCCTCTTCTACAAGCGTATTAGGTGGGTATAATTCGCTTTCTGCATGATTTTCATCATCGTCAAAAGTTAAACGAAATTGATTATTCTCATAAAAACTGATTAAAAAGAATTTATCATAAACTCGAGTAAACCCATCACTAGGAATTACCTTAAATGGCAAAGTATTATACTCCTCAATAGACTTAATTCTACCCTTTGTAAAATATTCAATATCAAAGTCTAAAGAATCAATAGCCGCTTTTGTGATTGCTTCACTCCTTAAGACCTGGAGTTCATTTAGAAAATTTGGAGAAAAACCATTTCCTATAAAATCATTAAAAAAACTTGTGGCAATCTCAGGGTTCGTTTCTGGGATCATGATCGATCCTCTCAAAGTAAACCTTTCCGTTGTATATCTGTGATAAACGAATACAACCAATAATCCGATTAGTAAAGAAACAATTATGACTGGCCAATTGCGGATTACTTTAATAAGTATCAAAACAGGGTCAATCTGTTGTGATGATCCAGCATTTGATCTCTGATCTACATTATCGTCAAAAATGTCGAATTCGTTAGCCATATTATCTTGTCAATACGCCAATAACAACGGCTGTCCCTGATATCACACTTACGATTGTAGCAAAAGTCTGCAATGCGGTTTGTCCAGTTCCTAACTCTCTGATTTTCAATGGAGGCACATAAATAATATCATCCGGCTGTAAGAAGAACTTATCTGTTTCCAGAAAATCCCTAGAGGTCACGTCAATTTCATGAATTCTTATGCCCTCTGGATACTGACGCAATATCTGAACATGACTCCTATCTGCATTAATGGTAAGGTCACCTGAGGCAGCAATTGCTTCAAAAATATTTGCCTCATACACCCGAAGCAAATTTGGACCTTGAGTCCTAACTTCTCCAAAAATGGTATAAGGTATTCCACTTAACTTAACCCCTACTAATATATCATTAACCTCTTCTTTCTCTCGTATCTGCCTTTCAATCTCGTACTTAAGTTCAGAGGTAGTTAAACCCGCCGCCTGAACCCTTCCCAGTGCATTAATCTCAATATTTCCATCTTTATCTATGTTGTAGCCAGTCAAATATGGATTCATTTGTCCATTTTGATTGTTCTGATTATTACCACCCAAACCACTATTGGGCCTAGCAAAAATTGGATAGAACTTTTCAACAGCTTTTTCAATACCGCTGTAAAAGTTAATCAAGAGAATATCATTTGGCTGCAGCCTATAGTCAACACGCTGAACAGCTATAAGCTTTTCATTTTCAAGTCTTTCTGCTCCACTTTTATTCTGTAAGTAGACAACTTTCTCGTTAGGAATGCAACTAGATGCGAGTCCGCAAATGAACAGGAGTAAAACTACTTTCTTTATCAATATCTTTCTTTCAATCATTTAAATCTATTTTAGCTTGCTGTCCTAGATCAAACGCTTGTTTAGACATTGTCAAGAATTCATTCATTTTGTGTAGTGGGACCATGTTTGGCCCATCACTCAAGGCTTTGGATGGATCTGGATGTGTTTCGATAAAGAAACCATCTACTCCAACTGCACCAGCTGCTCTGGCTAGATAAGGTGCGAACTCTTTTTGTCCACCGGAACTACCACCAGCGCCACCGGGCTGTTGAACGCTATGCGTTACATCAAAAACCACAGGAGCATATTGTCTCATAGTTGGTAATGCGCGCATATCAACGACCAAATTGTGATACCCAAAAGAAACTCCTCTTTCAGTTAAGCAAACTTTATCATTGCCTGTAGACTTCACCTTATTGACAGCATACTGCATGTCTTCTGGTGCCATAAACTGGCCACGTTTAATTTTAACGGTTTTTCCTGTTTCTCCTGCTGCCACTAATAGGTCAGTTTGTCTGCATAAATAAGCCGGAATTTGCAATGCTTGCGCCACGTCACTCACAGGTTTAGCTTGATTAGGCTCGTGAATGTCGGTGACTATTGAAAGGTCAAATTCGCGTTTAATCTTGTCTAATACGCTCAAACCTTCGTCTAACCCTACTCCTCGAAATGAATTTACAGAAGTTCGGTTAGCTTTATCAAAAGATGCTTTAAAAATAAACTGAATATTGAGTCGTTCGCAGGTTTCTTTGAGGGATTCTGCTACTCTAGCACATACCTCATAAGTCTCGACTGCGCAAGGTCCAGAGAACAGCACCATTTCTCCATGTCCAATCACGATATCATCAGCTATATTAAAGCTTTCTTTGAATTTTTCCATCATTGTTTTTTCAAAATTAAATCGTATGCCCCAGTCGATTCTAGGATTAAATCTGCGAGTTCCCGCAGTGCTCCTTTACCGCCAGCTGATTCTAACACTAAATCAACTTCATTTTTAACTTTATAGTGCCCATCAGCGGGAGTTGCACTTAAGCCAACCACCCTCAATACGGGTAGGTCATTAATATCATCGCCTATATAAGCCACTTCTTCGGCAGAAATCCTTCTCTTTGTCATTTCTTTAAAGAAAACATTGAATTTATCGCTGATCCCGTGGTGGTGAAAATCTATCTTAAGCTCTTCACACCTGTTCCGAACCACCTTCGAATCTCTTCCTGTGATTACCCCTGTGAGAATCTTGTTGTTTCTCAAGTGCTTTATTATCTGACCATCCTTAACATTGAAGCTCTTAAACTCCATGCCACGATTATCATAAGTGATTTTACCATCGGTGAGTACGCCATCTACATCGAATACGACGGCTTTTATTTTTATTGCCTTTTTCTTGATTTCAGGCGAGATGTCCTTCATAATTGAGTTTAAACAAATGTATAAGTAAATTGGAGTTTGACCCAATTCCCTCGATTGGGAATCTAATTTATTATATTCACTTCATTAATCTCTATTCTCTTTTATGAAGATATTCAAACTCCTCCTTTCCTTAATTTTTACCATAGGAATTTTCTATGGCCTAAACACAAAGTTTGGCACATTCCCTCCTTTTGGAAAATTTCTCGACCCATCGAATGGCATTTGGCAAAATGAGGGCAGTTCCGCAGAGTCTGAAAGCATACTGAGCATTGAAGGCTTAAAGTCAACGGTAAGCGTTCATTATGATGAACATTTAATACCACATGTTTTTGCTCAAAATGATGAAGATTTATATAGAGCCCAAGGATATATCACTGCTCAGCATAGACTTTGGCAACTTGAATTTCAAACACATGCGTCAGCCGGAAGGCTTTCGGAAATTGTTGGAAATGCTGCCTTGGATTTTGATAGAGGGCAAAGAAGAAAAGGAATGGTTTTCGGTGCAGAAAACGCTCTAAAGGCTATGGGTGAATTTCCAGATCTTATAAAAAACTTAGAGGCATATCGGGATGGAATCAATAGTTATATTGAAGGCTTGAGTCCTTCCGAGTTTCCTGTAGAATACAAGTTGCTAGACTACCAACCTGAACCGTGGACACTTAAGAAAACGGCCCTTCTATTAATGTATATGACTGATATGCTGGCTGGTGGTGATTCGGATTTTGAATACACGAATTTTTTGAAAAAGTATGGTAAAGAAAGATTTGATTTTCTATTTCCTGATTTTTTCGAAGAAAATGATCCTGTGATCCCGACCAACCGAGCATGGACTGATTTTGAGCAAGTTGAGTTACCAGAAGTTCCGGAGGTAAATACTCCGAGTAGTCTTGTAGCTGGCCTTTTACCAAAACCACATCCGGATAACGGAAGTAATAACTGGGCTGTTGGACCTTCAAAGTCATTAACCGGGAATACCGTCTTAGCAAATGACCCTCACTTGGGCTTAAACCTACCTTCCATTTGGTATGCCATGCAACTAGCAACACCAGAAAAAAACACTTTCGGTGTAACACTACCAGGTGCCGCTGGAATCGTCATTGGTTTTAACAATGATATTTCTTGGGGTGTAACTAATGCCACAAGAGATGTAAAAGACTGGTACAAAATCACTTTTAAAGATGAAAAGCGCGATGAATACTGGTATAATAATGCTTGGACAAAAACTGATAAGAAAATTGAGGAGATCATTCTTCGTGGAGAAAAAACTTATTACGATACTGTGGTCTATACGCACCATGGGCCTGTTACTTATGATGCAAGCTTTAAAGGAAAGGAAGGCTTAATCGGTTTTGCCATGAAGTGGGCAGGCCATTTAGGGGGCAATAACCAACTAACCCTACTGGAGCTTAATAAAGCAAAAAACTATGATGACTACGAAAAGGCTCTAAAACATTTTGTTGCCCCTGCCCAAAATTTTGTATTTGCGTCTAGGGATGGAGACATTGCCTTATGGGTACAAGGTAAGCTTCCGAATAAGTGGAAAGGTCAAGGTAAGTTTTTGCTTGATGGCAGCAATATCGACCATGACTGGAAAAGTTTTATCCCTCAAGAACACAATGCTCATGTTAAAAATCCCACTCGTGGCTTTGTGAGTTCTGCCAACCAACATCCGACTGATTCAACTTACCCTTATTATGTTTTTAACGATGGCTATGAAACCTATCGGAACAGAGTCATCAATGATTTCTTTCGATCAAAAGACAAGTTTGGCATTCAAGACTTTAAGAACCTTCATAACAACAACTTCAATCTAAAAGCAAAGGAGCTTCTGCCACATATGATTGTTAACATGGACGTAAGCAACCTTGATCAGCTAGAGAGTGCTATTCTTGAGGAGGTGAAAAATTGGAATTATGTTAATGACATTGACCAGAAAGGAGCTACAATTTGGGAAAGATGGTGGATTCGGGTTAGGAATTTGGTTTGGGACGAGTTAAACGATGCTTCAAAACCTATGCCTTATCCATTTACATATCAGACAATCTATTTACTGAAAAATCATCCAGAAGATCCTTTTATGGACATACAAGAGACGAGTGAGGTAGAAACTGCACCAGATCTATTTTTGAAAGGTTTTAAAGCGGCAGTAAAGGATATTACCAATTGGGAAGAAAATAATGGGAGTTATGATTGGGGTGAATATAAGTCTACCTACGTAGGTCACCTTCTACAAGGACTGCCTGCATTTTCGAGATTCAACCTTCCTATAGGTGGAAATAGTGGTATAGTAAACGCTACAAGTAAAAACCATGGCCCTTCATGGCGAATGATTGTAGAAATGTCAGATCCGCCAACCGCATTAGGAATTTATCCCGGCGGACAATCTGGTAATCCAGGTAGCAGGTATTATGATGATTTAGTTGATACTTGGGCTAACGGAAAATATCTACAGCTCTTATTTATGCAAAACGAAGAGCAAAATCAAGAGATCGTTTTTACTCACACTTTAAATCCAAAGCAATGAAAAAACAAACCTACAATTTCATCACAACCATTGCTTTAGCATTAATCTTGTCACTCTTTCTACCTTGGTGGTCAATAATGGTAGCGGGTTTCTTATCTGGTGCAATCGTTCGCTTACGAAAAGCTTCTACATTCTTTGTTCCATTCCTAGCAATAGCCTTATTTTGGATGGTAAATGCATGGCTTTTAAGCAGTGCCAACGACTTCATTTTGGCTAAAAAAGTATCGGAATTAATCGAACTAGGTGGAAATCCTTACATTCTTATTTTAGTGACTGGTGTAATTGGTGGACTAGCTGCTGGAGTAGCTGCAATTTTTGGAAATCAATGTAGAGCTGCATTTAGTGCAGAAAATAAATGACCTCGACGGAATCAACCAACCAACATTTTGTAATAGATTTTGATAGTACTTTCACTAAAGTTGAAGCCCTTGATATTTTAGGAGAAATTTCTTTGGCCAACCACCCTGAAAAAGAAGAAAGACTAAAGCTTATTCAAGAAGTTACGGACAAGGGCATGGCTGGAGAAATGTCTTTAAGAGAATCGCTTGAAGCTAGAATTAATATTCTGGATGCTCACCAAAAGCACCTTAACGAATTGGTCAATCGTTTATCGCTGTTAGTTTCGAAATCAATCAGTAGAAACATAAATTTCTTAAAAGAAAATGCGGCCAATACTTATATTGTTTCGAACGGATTCAAAGAATTTATCACACCTGTGGTGACACAGTTTGGCATAAAACCAGAACATGTATTTGCCAATGATTTTGTTTTAGATAAAGACGGTAAAATTGTTGACTTTAACCGTAACAATATCCTTTCTGCAAACGGCGGAAAAGTAAAACAAATCAAAGAATTAGCATTAAAAGGCAACGTTAACATGATTGGCGACGGCTATACCGATTATGAAGTGCGGAAAGAAGGAGCTGCCGACAATTTTTATGCCTACACCGAGAATATCGAAAGGGGCAGTGTTTCAATGCACGCCGACCATATTGCCCCTAGTTTTGATGAAATTTTATTCCATAAAAAGATGAGTGGAGCCCTATCCTACCCGAAGAACAGAATCAAGATGTTATTACTTGAAAATGTTCATCCAAAAGCCTTTGAAAAACTAAAAGAAGATGGTTTTGATGTCGAAAATTATCCTGCAGGTCTTGACGAGGATGAGTTATGTGAAAAGATTAAAGGAATTCATGTCCTAGGTATTAGATCTAAAACACAAGTCACAGCAAAGGTTTTAGAACATGCTGATAAGTTAATGGCTATTGGAGCTTTCTGCATCGGAACAAATCAAATCGATTTAGAAGCATCTGTGAAAAAGGGGGTTGCGGTTTTTAATGCACCCTATAGCAATACGCGATCCGTTGTGGAATTGGCCATTGCGGAGATAATCATGCTTATGAGAGGCATTCCTGATAAAAACGCAGATATGCATCGGGGGAAATGGTCAAAGACAGCAACCAATAGCTTCGAAATTCGAGGTAAAAAGCTTGGAATTGTTGGTTATGGAAACATAGGCGCGCAATTATCAGTACTTGCGGAAAATCTCGGCATGCAAGTACTTTATTATGACATGGAAGAGCGATTAGCACTAGGCAATGCAGTAAAATGTCACACGCTAAATGACTTGCTCGCATCATCTGATGTTGTTTCACTGCATGTAGATGGTCGACCAGAAAACAAAAACATCTTTAGGGCGGAGCATTTCGATAAAATGAAAGACGGTGCCATATTTTTAAATTTAGCAAGAGGACCAGTCGTAGATATTAAAGCCCTTAAGGCTGCTATAGAAAGTGGCAAAGTGAGAGGTACTGGCGTTGACGTGTTTCCTGAAGAGCCCAAGAGCAATAATGATCCTTTTGAATCAGAATTAAAGGGGCTACCTAATACAATTCTTACCCCTCATGTAGGCGGTAGCACACAAGAAGCACAAGAAAATATTGGTGACTTTGTACCTAGTAAAATGATGGATTACATTAATACAGGGAATACCACTCTCAGTGTAAACTTTCCTAATCTCACTCTGCCACCGCTTGAAAATGCTCATCGACTTATTCATATTCATGCCAATAAACCTGGTGTATTGGCTAAAATCAATAATGTTCTCGCCGATCATGAGGCCAATATTGTAGGCCAATACTTAAAGACTAATGAGTCTATAGGATACGTTATTACTGATATCAATAAACAATACGATAAAGACTTGGCGAAAGCACTAAAAAAGGTAGAGCATACCATAAAATTCAGAGTACTTTATTAGGTATTAAGCAATTATTTGTCCCCTCTGAATAATACGATACCATTACACATCAATAAGATTGCAGTATTCGCGAAAATGAACTAGTTTCTCGGCAAGAATAGAAACCAGAACTATGAATATTTTAATCAAAAGACTACTCGCTTTAAGTGCAGTAGCAATTTTCATCACCTTCCAAGCTTGTTCACCTAAGCAAGGACCAGATAAAGTTTTTATTAATGGAACTGTTTATACTGTAGATGCCGAAAATTCGACCACTCAAGCAGTGGCGGTTAAAGGTGGAATGATAACAGCCGTCGGTTCAACAGAAGAAATTTCAAAACTTGTAGGTAAAAACACTAAAATTATAGACCTACTTGGCAGAGCCATGACCCCTGGCTTTATAGAGTCTCATGCACACCTTATGGGGATTGGTTATAATAAATTGGAGCTAGACTTAATGTATGTAAAAACATACGACGAACTAGTTGAAAAAGTAGCAGAAGCGGTTGACAAAGCAGCACCTGGCCAATGGATTACTGGTCGCGGATGGCACCAAGACAAATGGATTGAAAAGCCAAAAGTAATGGAAAATGGTTTCCAAACACATGACCAAATGAGTGCTGTAAGCCCAGATAACCCTGTGTATTTGAGACACGCTAGCGGACATGCATCCTTTGCCAATGCTAAAGCGATGGAACTAGCTGGAGTTAACCGGTTAAGTATTGAAAGCCTTTCAGGTGACGTAGAAGGCGGTGAAATCATTAAAGACAAATTGGGCAACCCAACAGGAGTTTTCACAGAAAGAGCTTCTAGTTTAGTTGGGAAATTAGTACCTGCTGAAACTGAAGAAAGAGCAGAACAAGCACTAGAAATGGCTATTCAGGAACTTCTTGAAAAAGGGATTACTAGTTTCCATGATGCTGGATCAGGACAAGCATTTATTGATAGATTACTCAGATTTAAGGAACAGGGTAAGTTAAAAGTAAGACAGTATGTAATGCTTACAGGTAGGCAGCCAGAACTACTAGAAGAATGGTACAAAAAAGGTCCTATGGTCGACCCTGACCACATGGTAACCGTACGTTCTATTAAGCTGAACTGCGATGGCGCTTTAGGACCAAGAGGTGCTTGGTTACTTGAAGAATACACGGATAGACCAGATCATTTTGGTCATGAAACTTTGCCAATTGAAACGGTAAATGAAGTTTCCGAAAAAGCTTTAGCATCAGGATTTCAAGTATGTTCCCATGCTATTGGCGATAGAGCTAACAGAGAAATCCTTGATCGCTATGAAGCATCATTCAAAAAATATCCAAATATAAATTCGAAAGATGTTCGCTTTAGAATTGAGCATGCACAACATCTTAATGGTGATGACATTGCACGTTTCGGTGAAATGGGGATTATTGCGGCAATGCAAGCCGTGCATATGAGTTCTGATCGTCCTTGGGCAATCGATCGGCTTGGTAAAGCTAGAATCGAAGAAGGTGCTTATGTATGGCAAAAGCTTCTTCAATCAGGTGCAAAAATCATAAATGGAACAGATGCTCCAGTTGAACCTGTCGATCCACTTCCTTCTTTCTTTGCATCTGTAGCTAGAAAAACGCTAAAAGGTTTACCCGAAGGCGGGTTTGAACCGGACCAATCGATGTCGAGAGACGAAGCTTTAAGGTCCTTCACCTTAGATGCTGCATTTGGAGAATTCGACGAGGATTTTAAAGGCTCCATTGAAGTAGGTAAAGCAGCTGACTTTACCGTTTTCGACAAAAACATTATGACCGTTCCTGAAATGGAAATACTTGATACCAAAGTAGCCATGACGATTATTGCTGGCGAAATAATGTACGATTCAGGTAAGTAGAAGAATAAGAAAGCCTTAACAAAAAATGCCTCCAGTTTCCGAATTATCGGAGCGGAGGCATTTCTATATTAACCCATAAAAGCTCAGAGGTTGATTGAACCTCATTTAATAGACAAGATTTGGGCTATCCTAATGCTCGCAACAGTCCACTGTTATCCTTTTCCGAAGAATGAGGCACCGATAAATCGGTGTGAGGCCTTGTTTTGGGCGGGATTCACCCGGTATTTAAGTTATAATTGTAAAGTTCAAAAACTGGTCTAAGCTTAAATGGGAAGTCTTTGTCAATACTTGTTATACAAACATAACACCTCTTTGGTTTCAGAAAAACACTTTTATCTAACAAAAGTGTTACAATTTTAATTTTACCTGCGTCTATGTTCAAAACAAGCAAATCGATATTTGAACAAGAATTTCTTAGCTTGCAACCTTGAAAACAGAATAGTCACTCGCTTTGAGCCTTAGTACAAATAAAATTTTCACAAAGGACTTTACACTCCATTTCATATCCTATTTCCTGATGGCCACAGCGTTTTATTTCCTGTTGCCAACTCTTCCTGTTTATGCTGTCAATGCGCTGGGAGCAAACAAAAATCAGGTAGGGTACATCATTGGAGTCTATGCGCTTTCAGCACTAATTATCCGACCATTTTGCGGCTACGCACTCGATGCTGTTGGTCGAAGATCTGTATACTTATGGGCCTTAGCCATTTTCACAGTCCTTATGGGGCTCTATCACCTTTCCTCAACCTTTATCATTCTTCTTATCATAAGAGCTATGCATGGTTTTGCTTGGGGCACTATTACTACCGGGGGAAGTACTATTGCAGCCGACCTAATCCCTGAAAACAGAAGAGGCGAAGGAATTGGGTATTTCGGGCTGGCTATGACTATGGCTATTGCTCTGGCCCCTTATGGCGGGGATCAGATCATGGGACAAAATAACTTCTCGAACCTTTTTACAATTGCATTTATAGTTTCATTGGCCTCTCTTATTCTAGCATTATTCATAAAAGTGCCAAAAATAAAGACTGGTGAAACTAAGATTAGCGTTGGCAAAATGTTTGATAAGCGCGTGAATAGGATCGCAATCGTTATGATGACGGGTGCTTTCCCTTATGCGGCTATTATATCATTTATTAGAATCTACAGTGATGAGCTCGGGCTAAAACAAGGAGCACTCTTTTTTATTTTCATGGCTATTGGGGTAGCTATTGCACGGCTTTCTGTTGGGAAAATAATGGATAAACATGGCCCTTCCCTACTAGTGACGATTGGTCTTTTGGTAACTGTGGGTGGACTTATTTGGCTGGCCTATGTAGATAGTTTTTGGCCATTTATGATGGTAGGCGTTCTCGTTGGCATTGGTAATGGTATTATCATGCCTACCGTTCAGACTATGGCGTTGAATATGGTTCCTTTGGACCGCAGAGGCGCAGCAAACGCAACCTTCTTCTCTGCAGTTGACCTAGGGATAGGCTCAGGTTCTATTGCACTAGGTTATGTTGCAGAATATTATGGCATTTCCATGATGTTTCTAATCTGTGGTTTCATACTTTTATTTCCACTAGCCTTCTACTTCCTTTTTGTTCGAAGGCACTATTTTGAACATGTAGCTATCCTAAAAAAGGATCAAGAGAATGCCTAAAAAGATATTTTTCACCCCAGGACCATCTGCTCTATATTTTACAGTTGAAGAACACTTGAAACAAGCCATGCGCGATCAGGTGATGGAAATAAATCACCGCAGTGCACAAGCAGAAGGCTATTTCGAAACGGCCGTTGGCAACCTAAAGGCTTTAATGAACATTCCGGAAGAGTATTCTATATTCTTCCTAAGTTCTGCAACAGAAGTTTGGGAAAGGCAATTACAAAACTTGGTAAACACCAACTCCTTTCACTATTGTTTTGGCGCATTTTCTAACAGGTTTTATGATTTCGCCAAAGCCAATAAACTTAATGCTGTTCAGCAAACAGCGCCATTCGGTGAATTGCCTGACACTAATCCAGATCTGATTCCTGAGAACATCGAGTTAATAGGAATTACACTTAATGAAACCAGCACAGGAGTTTCATTTCCATTAGAAGATATTTACAAAATTAGAGAAGCCCGTCCGAATGCACTTATTGCTGTAGACGGTGTTTCAGCATTTCCTGTTTCCGAGCTTGATTTTTCTAAAGTTGATAGTGCCTATTTCTCAGTGCAGAAGTGTTTTGGCTTGCCAGCTGGTTTAGGCGTTTGGGTGGTAAGCCCTCGGGCGGTCCAAGCTGCAGAAGCTAAGAAGAATCAGGGGGTTATCGGCACGTATCAAGCACTTCCTAATTTGGTAAAAAATGCAAAAAAGCATCAGACCACGTTTACAGCAAACGTACTTGGCATATACCTGCTTTCGAAAGTGAGTCAAGATATGCTAGAAAAAGGAATTGACGTGATTAGAAGAGAGTCAGGCTATAAAGCGGCTCTACTCAACCATATGGTAGATGCTCACCCCAGCTTAGAACACTTTGTTGCCGAAAGAAGTCTTAGATCTAAAACTGTCACTGTCGCCAATACTAAGGGAGATTCGCAAGCGATTATTGATACACTTGCTAAAAAAGGTTTTGTGTTAGGAAACGGGTATGGAAAATTTAAAGGCAAACAAATTAGAATAGCATCATTCCCTACCCATTCTAAGGAACAAATGGAACTTTTAGTTGATGTACTTAATGCTTCGATCTAACCAATTTGTATGTTATGACTTGTTTTATTAATACAATTCTTATTTTCACAGTAAGGATAAGTGTTAATTTTGCAATGAACTTTTGATTCTATGCCAGCAAGAGAAAGAATAATGGTTTTAATGGATACTTCAGATGCGGACAGGACGCTATTGGAGTTTTTAGAAATTATTGCCACCACCAACGAGACTAAAGAAATTCACTTCTTTAACAGCATCAGCGAAATGAAAATTCCTGATGCCGTATTAAAAGAGTTTCCTGAAATTAAAGAAAAGTCTATTGCTGAACGGAAAAGCAAAATAGAAACATTAGCCAAATCCATACTTAGTTCAGACTTGGTGGATAAAAGTACAGTTCATATACAGGAAGGTGCCCCTTCGAAAGCAATTTTAAAGTTTGTAGAGAAGAAGGACATTGACTTGATTATTATGGGACGCCATAAAAACTTTATCGGTGGCGGTGTACTCTCCAATAGGCTAGCCAGAAGAGCGGCTTGTTCCTTATTTATTATCCCTGAAGGCGTTTCACCAAAAACGAGCTTACTTCATGTACCTTGTGATTTCTCGTCTCACTCAAAAATTGCAATGGAAGAAGCGATTCGAGTGGCTAGAAAATACAAGGATGTAAAAATTATATGTCAGAACGTATTTACCGTACCAGGTGGATACCATTACTCGGGAAAAACTTATGAGGAATTTGCTGAAGTAATGCGGGCAAATGCTAGAAAAGACTATGAGAAATTCATGTCAGAAATTGATCATGAAGGCATAGACCTTGAAGTAGTTTACTCGCTTGATACGAATGATAACCCTGTGACTGACATAATTGAATTTGCTCAGAAAAACGACCCAGGCGCTATCTTTATTGGTGTTAAGGGTAGAACTTCAACTACCGCATTATTTATAGGAAGTAGAGCTGAGCAACTGATTCAATACAATAGCGAAATTCCTATGATGGTAGTAAGACCTAAAGGTAAAAATGCTGGTATTATCGACTTGATCAAGGAAATCTAAACGCTCCTTTTATTCGTCATCGTTTTATTCGTCATCGTTGTTTCGCTGCCTCTTTAGCCGTTAACTTCTTCAGGAAGAACAAGGCTATTAATAAGAGGGCCATTGGTATCAGGGTATAGGTAAACGCCTGATCAGCACCTAACTCTTTAAAGAGAATACCAATTATTCTAGAGCCTAGCGTACCACCAAGCGCAGAGAATATAATAATCAAACCAGCCATTGGGCTATGCAGCTTTTTCTCTAGTGCACTTAATACCACAGAATTTAATAGCGGGTATATGGGCGCAATGAATAAACCTACTAATGGAAATGCATACCCAATAAGTGGTACATCAGCCAGTGTTTCAACAAGACCAATATCTGCATTTACGGCTTTAGGCAGAACGAATATTACTACACCCATGGCTCCTATTATGCAGACTGTAAGCACCCAAATCCAGGAAAATCTTTTTGCCAATTGTCCTGCCAAAATCCTACCTATCCCCAAACTAATAGCCAAAATGCTTGCCATCATTATTGCAACATTCTCAGGTAACTCAAGGACTCTTTCATTAAACGTAGGCAACCAAGTCATGATACCCTGCTCTATCATTACAAACAGAAAAGCTGAGACCACGAAAACAATAACAAGTACCTTTGCAATAAGCTTAAGCATTTGCGCAAAATCCTCAGCGACATCGGCCCCTGGAACTTCATCTCCTTCTTGAAAATCAGCCCTAAGCAGAAACAAAAATGAAAGCAGTGTAAGCCCGGCCAGTAGCCAATAAACATTTAGCCAAGCATTGGGATCACCTTCTGCATTGAAAGCAGGAAAGAGAAAATAGGCCAAAGCAATTCCAAACATGAAAACACCTTCGATATTACTCATTAAGCTGCCATGTTCTTTCGGTGTTTGTGTAACCAAGCCTATTACAGAATAAACGGATACCTTAATAATAGCAAAGCTAATTCCCACAGTAGCAAAGAGGATTTTGGCCGCCCAAAACGAATCACCAAAATACATGGCAATACAAGCAAAAAACACCAAACCCAGTGCCGTAAGCATTCCTTTCTTATACCCTATTCTAGGCAAGAATGATGCAATGATAAAAGAAACTATAGCAATAGGTAAGTCTTTAAAAGCTTCCAGAATACTGGCATCAACTTCGTCAACTCCCCAAACATTCTGAGCTTTGAGGATCACAATACCAACACTATTCAAGAGGATAGCAAAAACAAAGTAGTTGATATAAAGCGAAAGCTTTATGGTATTATTTTTCATAGTCGCGCGTTTCAGCTTGAATTGGAAGTTAATGAAAAGCTACGAAAAAAGATGAGGATGTCTAACAAGGGAGCTTAGTGAAAACAATCACTTCGATCTTAGCGCATCTAAGTTCTCATTGAGTTGGTTGACCTGATCTTCCGACAAATGAGTCAATCTTTTTAGCCAATCTGTCAGCGCCTGATCTACTTGCTCGAGTAATAATAAACCCTTTTCAGTAATTCTTACGTCTTTGGCCCTTCTATCGGTTTTGCACACTGTGCGCTCCACTAAGTTTTTAAGTTCTAACCTATCCACTATCCTTGAGGCATTAGACATGCGGTCAATCATACGTTCAATGATGGTGTTGACAGTACAAACATCAGGGTATTGGCCTCTGAGTATTCTCAAGACGTTATACTGAGGATTTGTCAAACCAAAAGGTCGAAAAACTTTAGTTTGCTCATCAACCACCCAACTATTCGTAAACATTATATTTACAACGAGCCTTTCATAAGGGTTTTCAAAATTCCTACCCTGTTTGATTTCCTCTTCGATGCGCATTTGACGAGACGTTTTGATCTCTATAAAAATAAGGAATAGTTATTATTAGTACGACTAAAACACAATAGTTCTAAATGAATCTATTAAAGCAGTATATTTAATATCGTCCTATGTTAAACCATTGAATGTCACAGTGGTCTAAAGAATCGTAAACCATTGGATCGGTTGGAAGACAAAGAAATTTTACACGCCTTTAAGGTATCTGCGAATAAGGATTTAGCCTTTCGTAAACTGGTGGAAGAATACCAGGAGCGTATCTATTGGCATATTCGTAAAATCGTCATTACACACGACGATGCTGATGATGTGGTGCAAGACACTTTTATTAAGGTGTACAAGAACCTTGACTCTTTTAGAGAGGCTTCTCAACTGTTTACATGGATCTATCGAATTGCTACAAATGAAGCGTTAAACCATCTGAAAAAGATGCAGAGGCGGCCTTCCATCTCAATGGATGATGTTTACCAAGAGTTGGAAAACCATTTAAGTCAAGGAGTAGATATTGACGGAGACGAAATTCAGTTAAAACTTCAAAAAGCACTTTTGAGCTTGCCTGAAAAACAACGTCTTGTTTTTAATATGCGGTATTTTGACGATTTAAAATACGACGATATCGCTGAAATAACAGGAACTAGTGTAGGCGCATTGAAAGCCAGTTATCATTTAGCAGTTAAGAAAATAGAAGACTTCTTGGGTAAAGATTAAACCCTTTAAGCCTTTGATTATCAAAGAGAAAATGAAAAACAAAGAACACGATAACAATCCTTTAAAAAGCAAAAAGCTGAAACAATTACCTTTTAAGGTGAAAGGAGATTATTTTGATGCTTTGACCGAAAACATCATGAACGCTGCGGAAGCAGAGAATAGTGACTTAAAATACAATTTGCACCTTAAAAAGAATCCATTAATAGTACCTAATGGATATTTTTCTGACCTGACTAATCGTATTGCTGATCGGGTAGAAAAAGATACGAAGGTGATACCTATATACCGCCAAGCATGGGCCAAATGGTCGGCTGTGGCAGCCTGTTTAGCACTTCTTGTTACTGTTTATTTTAATACTGAGAAACAGGTGAATACTGACGATTGGAATGACATTTCAAGCCAATCTATAATTTCCTACTTAGAAGAAGAGAATGCCTTAGATGCTGATCTACTGATTAATATTGAAGAAATTGACAGCATTCTAGATGAAATTTATACTACGGAAACTAGTTCTTTTGCGAGTGCGTTAGACGATAACCCAGAACTAGATTACGATTTTGAATACTTTGATTACTAAGCTTATGAGAGTAATATATTTAAGTATAGCCATTTTATTACTGAGCCTTCCCACTTTTGCCCAAGGCGGAAATCGTGGACCTCAAATGGATAGAGAAAAGTTACAGGCCGCACGGATTGCCTACCTTACCAATAGGCTAGAGCTTGATACTGAAACCGCAAAAGTGTTTTGGCCATTGTTTACAGAATATGATAATAAAAAACGCGAACTCGGTAAAAAATATGGCACTCGAAAAAGGGCTTTATTCAAAGATGGTACGCGCAATGTGTCGGATGAAAATGCTGACGAAATGCTTGGCATTTATTTAGAACAAAAGCAGGCGGAGCTAGATCTTGAAAAAGCTTATCTCGGAAGATTTAAAAAAGTACTGTCGCTTCGGCAGGTTTGGAGAGTTATAAGGTTTGATTCTGACTTTAGAAGAGACCTTTTCGAAAGAGCCAGCAGAAACGGAGAAAATAGAAGAGGACCTGATGATAAATCTGGGCGTTAAATTAAACATCGTTCTTTAGAAAAAACCTGCACAATCTGCAGGTTTTTTTGTTTGCAGCCATTTGGCTTTGACGTAATTTGCAATATGTCAAAAATGAGCCTTTTTGAACTCACCAATCTCATCAAGCAGACACTTGATACTAGCTTGGCCCCTAGTTATTGGGTGATCGCAGAAATAAGTGAACTAAGACTTAATCAGAAAGGCCATTGCTACTTAGAACTAGTAGAAAAAGAAGGCAACTACATTCAAGCTAAACTTAGGGCCAATATATGGTCATACACCTACAGAACTATAAGTGAGCAATTCCTGTCATCGACTGGTTCTGAGCTAAAGAGTGGCATAAAAGTTTTGCTCAATGTAAGTGTAAGTTTCCATGAAGTTTACGGTATGAGTGTTACGGTAAACAACGTAGACCCAAACTATACCATCGGTGAAAAATCTCGACTAAGGGAAGAGACCATTCAAAAACTGAAGGAAGCTGACCTTATAAATAAGAATAAGCTTCATACTTTACCTGAAGTCCCTCAAAAGATAGCCGTAATCAGTTCGGAAACGGCAGCAGGTTTTGGAGACTTTATGAATCAGATCAAAGAGAATTCTAAAGGCTATCATTTCGACGCGACACTTTTTCATTCAACCATGCAGGGAAATGAGGCAGTCATTTCAATCAGAAAAGCCTTCAAAGCCATTCACGAATCTGATGTAGCCTTTGATGTTGTTGTTTTGATTAGAGGTGGTGGAGCAAAAACTGACTTAGATAGTTTTGATTCGTTTGAATTAGCCAGAGCCATTGCCCTTTTTCCACTTCCAGTGCTTTCAGGCATCGGTCATGAAAGAGATGTAACAGTGGTAGATTTTGTCGCGCACACATCATTAAAAACACCAACTGCTGTAGCGGAATTCTTAATTTCGGGTATGGATCGGTTCAACGACCAGCTGTTGGAATACGCCTACCGTGTAGAGAAGGTATTTGAGCAAAAACTTAATTCCCAGCAACAAAAGCTTCAAGAGCTAACCCATAGAATTGAGCACGTTTCAATTCAATTATTAAAAAGTCATCAACACTTATTAAAGGAAAAGTCACTGGCTTTAAAATATAAGGCGAATCACTTCTTCGAGAAACAAAACGTAAAAATCGATGCACTTCAAAAGCAACTAGAGCTAATTGATCCTGAGTTAGTATTGAAAAGAGGATACACCCTTACACTTAAAGAGGGTAAGCCTATAGAATCATTGGAGATAAAGGTAGGTGATCAAATTGAAACAAGAACATCGGATAGTAATATAAAAAGTAACGTAACGGCTATAGAGCATGAGTAAAAAGTCCATAAACTATAAAGAAGCTATAGATAGAATCGACGAAATTGTAACTACAATTGAGACTGAAAACATAGATATTGATGAGCTGACGGCCATGGTTAAAGAAGCTACCAAGCTGATAGGCGAATGCAAGGACAAACTTCATAATACGCAAAACGATCTTCAGTCATCTTTAGACAAATTGAATTAACATGACGAGTCAGGAAGCAAAAGAAAGGATTGAATTTCTTTCGAAAAAGGTAGACTATCATAATCAGCTGTATTATCAAGAGAGTAAATCAGAAATCAGTGACTACGATTTCGACCAAATGCTCAACGAACTCATTGCCTTAGAAAAAGAATTTCCCGAGCATAAAAAAACCGACTCCCCTACTCAACGCGTTGGCGGTACCATTACAAAGTCATTCGATAGCATCACGCACAAATATCGAATGCTATCACTTGGGAATACCTATTCAAAAGAAGAGCTTATTGATTGGGATAACCGTGTAGCTAAAGGACTTGATTCTTCGGAATACGAATATTTCTGTGAACTTAAATTTGACGGTGTTGCACTAAGCCTAACTTATGAAAATGGATATTTAACCAGAGGTGTTACACGAGGAGACGGCGTGCAAGGAGATGATATTACAGCGAATGCTAAGACAATCAGAAGTATTCCACTCAAGATTGACAGTAAAAATATTCCCGCTGAGTTTGAAGTACGTGGAGAGGTATATTTCCCTAAAAATGAATTTGAAAGAGTTAACAATGAACGCGAAGACATAGGAGAAGATAAACTTGCCAACCCAAGAAATGCTGCTTCTGGCACGCTCAAAATGCAAGATTCTTCCATTGTATCGAGCAGAAAGCTCGACTGCTATTTGTATTATTTGCTAGGTGAAGACCTGCCATATGGTACTCATTCCGAGTCTATGTTAAAGTTAGAAGAATGGGGTTTCAACGTTTCACCGACTTATCGTTTGTGTAAAAACATTGATGAGGTACTCGAATACCTTGCTGAATGGGAAGAAAAAAGGCATGATCTACCTTCTGAAACTGATGGGGTTGTCATAAAAGTCAATCGACTTGATCAGCAGGAAGAATTAGGCTTTACGGCAAAGAGTCCAAGATGGGCCATTTCTTATAAATATAAAGCAGAAAGTGCTACCACTAAATTGGAAAGCATATCGTACCAAGTAGGCAGAACAGGTTCCGTAACGCCAGTGGCTAACCTTAAACCAGTACTGTTAGCTGGTACAACTGTAAAAAGAGCTTCTCTACATAATGCGAATGAAATTGAACGGCTCGAAGTGAGAATAGGAGATATTGTACATGTAGAAAAAGGAGGTGAAATAATCCCTAAAATCACCAGCGTTGATTTCTCTCAAAGAGACCTTTTCAGTGTCCCCGTAGAATATATCAGCCACTGCCCTGAATGTAATACCCCTTTAGTACGAATCGAAGGGGAGGCCAATCACTATTGTCCTAACGTAGAAAGCTGTCCTCCGCAAATTCAAGGAAGAATTGAACATTTCATTCAACGCAAAGCCATGAATATAGATAGCCTTGGTACAGAGACCATTCGAGGTTTGCTGGACAAGGGATTAATCAAAAACTATGCTGACCTATACGGTCTCTCTTTTGAGGAACTAAATGGCCTAGAATTCAAAACTTTCTCTGAAAAGAAAGGTGAGTATAGTCAGAGAAGCCTTAGAGAAAAATCGGCCAATAACATTATCAAAGCGATCAACGAATCGCGTCAAATTCCTTTTGAGAAAGTACTATTCGCTTTAGGTATAAGGTACGTTGGACAAACAGTAGCTGAAAAACTTGCAACTCATTATAAGACAATAGATGCGCTTTCAAACGCTGATCTTGAATCATTGGTGAACGTACCAGAGATTGGTGAAAGAATAGCGCAAAGCGTGATACAGTTTTTCAGTGAAGAAAAAAACAAAGCATTAATCGGCCAACTTAAAGCAGCTCAGCTTCAGCTTGAAACTATTGAAAAAGAAATTATTTCGGAGAGTAATAGCCTTGCAGATAAATCATTCGTTATAAGTGGTGTATTTAGCCAATTTTCCAGAGATGAATTGAAAGAAAAAATAAAGGCCAATGGTGGAAAAGTCGTTAGTTCGATTAGCGCTAAACTAGATTTCTTGGTAGCTGGGGATAAAATGGGGCCAGCGAAATTAGAAAAAGCGACAAAACTAGAAGTCAAAATTATATCTGAAACCGAATTTTTAAATTTATTAACTGATTGATGTCAATCTTATCTAAAAAGCTTCTTACGCTCTTCAACAAATCAGATAAACGGGGTAAAAAGAACGTTTTACCAGTGATTTCTTTTGAAACAGCTAAATCCGTTGGAGTTCTTTATACTTGGAAGGATAACCAAAAGGAGCTCGAGGTAGAAAAATTCATTGATCTACTAAAAAATGAAGGTAAGTCTGTAGATACACTTTGTTATAACCCTGGAAAAGAGACTATTAACACAATCAATCCAGTTGTTAGTGTTACTGATCTTTCTGCACTTGGTAAACTGAATGCAGACTCCTCAAATGCTTTTAGTAATAAACCGTTTGACTTTCTTTTTCATTTAGATTTTGAATTAGATGAGATCGTTCAGAGTATTTTAAATCAAACAAATGCGCGTTGTAGAGTCGGATATCATTCTCCTGACAATTCGAGTTATTACGAGTTGATGATCGGTATTGATAAAAGTGCTGGCTTATCTAATTTTACAGCTCAAATTGTAAAATATATTAAGGCAATTAAATAATGGATTTATTTAGAGGTACTGGTGTTGCACTTGTTACACCTTTTAAACAGGATGGATCAATTGATTTTCCTGGATTAAAGTCTTTACTAGACTTCACCGCTCAAGGTGTGGACTACTATGTAGTTATGGGCACTACGGGCGAATCGGCTACAATATCAGCTGACGAAAAAGCAGAAATTTTAAGTTTTGTTAAGGCAAACAATAGTAAGCAGCTCCCAATAGTCTATGGCATTGGTGGTAACAACACCTTAGAAGTTGTAAAAACCATTGAGGCTACTGATTTAGAAGGTGTAGATGCGCTTCTATCTGTAAGTCCTTATTATAACAAACCAAGTCAAGCGGGTATAGTAGCTCATTTTGAATACATCGCTGACAGAAGTCCAGTTCCTCTTATACTATATAATGTACCGGGGCGTACAATGTCAAATATGTCGGCAGACACAACAATTCAGTTATCTAAACACAATAATATTATAGGTATTAAAGAAGCTTCGGCTGACCTAAAGCAATGCAAGGCAATTATCAACGGAATGGATAGTAACTTTTTCTTGACTTCTGGTGAAGATTTAATGACCTCGGATTTGGTGAAAGCAGGCGGAATCGGAATAATTTCGGTTCTCGCCAATGGATTCCCAAAAGAATTTAGCAAGATCGCTGAACAGGCGCTTGTTGGTAATTATGAAACATCGGATACAATAACAGCCTCTTTCAAAGCGGTAAACCCGTTGATGTATGAAGAAAGCAACCCTGTAGGTGTAAAGGAAGTACTTCGCCTGAAAGGTGTTTGTGAAGGTTATGTAAGGCTACCGCTTCTAGCGGCAACTACAGATCTAAAAAGCAGAATACAGTCCTTAACAGGGCTATAAAATAAAAAAGGCCACGACATGTCGTGGCCTCATTTATCTAATAATCAGTTTCTTAAGCGTTTTTCTTGCTTTGAACGTCAACTCTGATTTCTTGTGCTAGGTTCTTAAGCTCTTGCATTCCTTTTCTTACTCTAGTTCCAGCAGCTTGGTTGCCTTTGTCATAGAACTTTTCGAAATCTCCTTCTAAAGAATCTACTAAATCTTTCACTTTACTAAATTGACTCATATTTATCGTGTTTTAAGGTTGTTGATAATAATGTCTAACTGGAGGCAATATAAATCAAAATGTTCTATTGTCAACAGTGAAGGCACTTTTTTTTGGATTTACTCTCCAAAAGCTATTGCCACATCTTCTTTTTTATATTCTTCGGTAAGAAGCTTTCCTTTTATAGCTTCGAATGCTGCAATTGTTTCTGCTACATCTTCTAAAGAATGAGACGCCGTAGGAATCAATCTTAAGATAATTGTACCCTTAGGAACTACAGGATAAATTACGACCGAACAGAAGATATTAAAATTCTCCCTTAAGTCTTTACTTAATGCTGCAGCTTCACCTATAGTACCATTCAAAACAACCGGTGTTACTGGAGATTGGGTTGTACCTATACTAAACCCTTTTTCCTTGAGTCCATTCTGAAGTGCATTCACAATAACCCAAAGCTTGTCTTTATGCTCCGGGTTGTCTCTTAGCATTTGAAGTCTCTTTAAAGCGCCTATAACAAATGGCATAGGAAGTGACTTCGCAAAGATTTGCGATCTAATGTTATACTTAAGGAATTTAATTATGTCTTTATTTCCAGCTACAAAGGCTCCGATAGCAGCCATTGACTTGGCAAACGTTGAGAAATAGATATCAATTTCGTCCTGACATCCTAACTCCTCACCTGCCCCTGCGCCAGTTGCTCCAACTGTACCAAAACCGTGTGCATCATCGACAAGGAGTCTAAACTGAAACTTTTTCTTTAACTCAGCAATTTCTTTCAGCTTACCTAAGTTACCCGACATTCCGAATACACCTTCAGTAATCACCAAGATACCTCCGCCCGTTTCTTGCGTAAGCTTAGTAGCTCTCTCTAATTGCTTTTCTAAGTTCTCGATGTCATTATGAGGGAATACAAATCTTTTACCCATGTGCAATCTCACACCATCAATAATACATGCGTGTGACTCTGCATCATAAACAATAACATCTTTACGGTCTACAACCGCATCAATTACAGATAATACACCTTGATATCCGTAGTTTAACAATAGGCCAGCATCCTTACTTACAAACTCTGCTAACTCTTGCTCTAATTGCTCGTGATATTTTGTGTTTCCTGACATCATTCTGGCTCCCATTGGGTAAGCCATCCCCCACTCTGCAGCGGCATCAGCATCGGCTTTTCTTACTTCAGGATGGTTTGCCAACCCTAAGTAGTTATTAAGACTCCAAGTAAGAACCTCATTGCCCATGAAATTCATGCGAGGTGAGATTTCACCTTCTAGCTTAGGAAACATAAAATACCCCTCAGAAATGTCTGAGTGCTTCCCTAGCGGTCCACGGTTAGTCAGTAGTTTTTCAAATAAATCCAACGTATCTGTCTTTAAAATTAGTTGATGTAGACTTTCTAAAACAAGATGCAAAGGTAACACTATAATGACCATTTATCAAAAATCTGATCACATATAAAGCATTGATTGGTTCTGAATATGATTATTATTAATTAGCATTGCCAGCTGAAAATCTATGGATATGTCTAAGAAGAAAATAAATAAGATTCTTGTTGCAAACAGAGGAGAAATCGCCATTCGTGTAATGCGAACTGCTAAAGAAATGGGAATCAAGACGGTTGCCATCTTTAGCGATGCCGATATAAACGCCCCACACGTCGCATATGCTGATGAAGCAGTGAACGTAGGCCCTCCTGCATCTTCTGATTCCTATCTTAACATTAAGCGAATTATAGACGTTTGTAAAGAGCTTAATGTGGATGCAATTCATCCAGGTTATGGCTTTTTATCAGAGAATGCCTCATTTGCAAAAGAAGTTGCCGCTAATGGCATCACTTTTATTGGCCCTTCCGCTCATGCCATTGAGGTAATGGGTGACAAACTTGCTGCAAAAAATGCAGTGGCCAGCTATAATATCCCTATGGTTCCAGGTGTCAATCACGCTGTTACCGAAATTGAGGAAGCCACTACTATTGCCAAACAAATTGGATACCCTGTTTTAATTAAAGCAAGTGCAGGAGGTGGCGGTAAAGGAATGCGAGTTGTTGAAAACAGTGAAGAACTTCCTGAACAAATGCAAAGAGCAATGAGCGAGGCTCAATCCGCTTTTGGAGACTCTTCTGTATTTGTAGAAAAGTATATCGGCTCACCTCGCCACATTGAAATTCAGATTTTAGGTGATCAACACGGGAAAACGCTCTATTTATTCGAACGAGAATGCTCAATTCAAAGAAGGCATCAGAAAGTAATTGAAGAAGCTCCTTCACCAGTAGTAGATGATCAAATGAGAAAAGCTATGGGTGAAGCGGCAGTTGATGTTGCCAAAGCTTGCGGATATTATGGTGCAGGTACTGTAGAATTCATTGTAGATGAGAATTTAGATTTCTTTTTCCTTGAAATGAATACACGGCTACAAGTAGAGCACCCAGTCACTGAAGAAATTACAGGGATAGACTTAGTGAAAGAGCAAATTTATGTGGCTGAAGGCAAGGCCTTACAAATGGATCAAGGTGACCTAAAAATCAATGGCCACTCTATGGAAATTCGTGTTTATGCCGAAAACCCTAGAGAAAACTTCCTGCCAGATACAGGAACGCTTCATACCTACACTACTCCTCAAGGGCCTGGTGTTAGAGTGGACGACGGATATGAACAGGGCTTAGATATTCCAATTTATTATGATCCTATGATCGCCAAATTGACAACTCACGGAGCTAACCGAGAACAAGCAAGACTTAGAATGCTTAGAGCCATCGCTGAATATGAAATTTCGGGCGTGCAAACCACACTAGATTTTTGTGACTTTGCTTTGAAACACGAAGCTTTTATTTCAGGAAATTTCGACACTAAATTCGTTGATAAATTTTTCAAACCAGAGTATTTGAACAGTAATGATCCGCAAGAGGAAGAAATTGCTTTGGCGCTAGCCGCACACCTTTTAAATGAGCAAGCAACTGGTGGTAAGCAGGCCAATAATGGAGGTAAATTGAGTAAATGGAAGCTAAGAGCCAAGCAATAATATGGCAAAAATCATCCCCTTTAGAGCATGGCGCTATAACAACGAGCTATCTAAAAATATAGATGAGCTCACATCTCCCCTGTTTGATGTAATATCTGATTCTCAAAGAGATAAACTTTACGGAAATAAGTACAACAGTATTCATTTGAGCGTGCCACGACATGGAGATATTCCTAAACACACCTCTGTACTACTGGAAGAATGGAAAAATTCTGGTGTGCTTAAACAAGATTCGCTGCCAGGAATCTATGTTTATTACCAGTACTTCTCTTTACCTGGAATCTCTCAAGAATTCATAAGAAAAGGCTTCATTAGCTTTATTGAAGCCTCTGATTGGGATGATCCTGATGGCCAAATATTAAGGCATGAAAATACTATGCCCCATTCTGTCAATGATAGAATTGATGTGCTAAAAGCGACTGAAATGAATGTAAGCCCAACTCATGGACTTTATTTCGATGAAGAATTTGAGCTAGAGCATTATATGGATGAAAGTATGCTTAATCCTATTTATGAAACAGAGGATTACCAAGGCGTGAAAGATGTACTTTCTGTAATTCATGACCATAACATCATTAAGAAGTTCATTAAAAAGCTTTCTAAAAGTAAAGTTATACTTGCCGACGGTCATCATAGGCTTGAAGGTTCGATAGTCTACCGTAAACAACAAAAAGAAACGCGAGACAAAACATCAGGACAGGAAGGCTTCAACTTTCATATGATGTACCTCACTAATGGCGAAGCGAATGATTTAAGGATACTCCCAACACACAGACTTATTAACGGTATAAACGACTTCAAAAAAGAGGAGCTTCTTAAAAAACTATCCCCCTATTTTATAATCAAATATCTAGAAAACCCGAATGACATTTCGGAGATCATACTCGGAAAGAAGTGGGCTTTTGGCTTGCTCTTCGATGATGAGGCGATAAAATTAAGACTTAAGCCAGAGGCTATTGATCTATTAGATTGGAATTTCCCTGAATCTATTAAATACTTAGATCTAACAGTAATGCATTATTTCATTATTGAAAAAGCCCTTGGGATTCCTGGTAAAGAACAACGAGATTCCAAACAAATAAGCTTTGAAAGGAATTTTGCCAACTGCATTACTAAAACGATCAGAGGGGAAGCACAATTTGCTATTATAACGCAAGACATTAGCATGGAAACGGTAAAGGAAGTATGTTATTCCGGGCATACCTTGCCTCAAAAATCAACTTACTTCTATCCAAAGGCCATATGTGGTTATCTTTTCGGTTCAATAAGAGACAATGAATTTGAATTACCGTTTAATCCTGGCTTCTAAATCACCCAGAAGACAAGAACTGTTAAAAAGTCTAGATATAGATTTTGAGGTAGAAGTTAAACCTATTGACGAGTCTTTCCCTTTGAGCACTCCGCCACTTGATGTCGCTGAATTCATAGCAAAGAAAAAGTCCAATGCTTTCGGACGATTGGGAAAAACTGATTTACTACTTACGTCCGACACTGTGGTTATAGTAGATGAACAGATTCTTGGCAAGGCCGCAAATGAAAAAGACGCGTTTGAAATGATCTCGATGCTATCTGATAACACCCATAAGGTGGCAACTGGTGTGTGCTTGAGAACTTCAGAGAAGACAGTCAGTTTTACTGCCGTTACTAGGGTTAGCTTCGATAAACTTGATTCTGAAGCAATCAACTACTACATAGATACCTATAAGCCATATGATAAAGCTGGGAGCTATGGTATTCAAGAATGGATTGGTATGATAGGTATTAATCAAATTGAAGGCGACTACTATAATGTAATGGGTTTGCCTTTAAATATGCTCTATAAGCACCTTAAAGAATTTGCATAAAAAAAGAGAGAAAAGTCTCCGTTCCTCTCTTCTAAAATTACTTTATCTAATACTTTTTAGTTATCTGAACTAGCAGCAACTGCAACTTTTTTACCTCCAGTTTTCTCAACAAGATCACCTGTTTTCAAACGCTTCGACACAACAAAGAATGGTCCTGACACTACTTGATCACCTTCTTTTAGTCCTGAAAGGATTTCTATATTGTCATAATCACTAATACCAGTTTTAACTTCAACCATCTTAGCAGTTCCGCCGTCATTGATAAAAACTACTTCTTTAATATCAGCTTTTTCTTCTGGTCTGGCATTCGCATTAGTTACTTGAAGTCCACCATCATCGTCGTTGCCATCATTACCGAACACTTTTTTATCCAGTTTAGGATTCCTAGTTGTCACCGCGGCTAAAGGCACTGTCAATATGTTTGCTTTAGTCGTTGTAATAATCTCAACACTTGCAGTCATTCCAGGTCGGAATGGAGAAGGGCCTTGGATTTCAGAAAGCAGGTCAGAAAAACTATCGTTTATAATTCTAATCTCGACCTTAAATTCAGTAACCGCATCAGCAGAAGCTTTTGGGTTAGCCGTATTAGCAATTGAAGTAACAACTCCTTGGAATTGTTTATCCATAGAGGTGTAGGAATCAACATCGATAATTGCTGTATCACCAACATTCACGCGAATAATATCGTTCTCGTTCACATCAACTTGAACTTCCATTTGGTTCAGGTCTGCTAGACGCATCATTTCAGTACCTGCCATTTGCTGTGTACCTACTACTCTTTCACCTTTTTCTACATTCAACTTAGATATCGTTCCTGTCGATGGAGCAATTACAGTTGTAAGCCTTACATTTTCCTCTGCTTCTGCTACTGTAGCTTCGCTTGACTTAATGATAAACTCTGCAGCTTTTACACTTTGTTCAGCAGCATCTAAATTATATTTAGCTACTTCAAAATTCGCCTTAGCAGTTTCATAATCGGCATCGGAAATAACATTCTCCTTCTTCAATCTTTCGGCCCTGTTAAATGCTAACTCCGATTGCTTTAACTGTGCCTCGCTACGAAACTTACTCGCTTTTGACGAAGCCAGATTAGCCAGTTGTTGGTTTAGGTTTGCCTTTGATCTATCTAATGCGGACTGAAGGTTATCAGGTCTAATTTTAACCAAAACCATTCCTTCAAGTACATCATCACCTTCTTCAACATTCAATTCAATAATTTCACCAGCGACATCTGGGCTTATTGCAATCTCAATTACAGGCTGTACAACCCCTGAAGCTGTTACTTTTTCTACTATTGTATTTTTACTTGCTTCAGCGAACTCAACTTTAATCGTTCTTTCTCCTCCGATGAATCCTGCTTGCTTACCGATCACTGCAAATAGTACTACTAGTACTACCAAAATCAGTAATATCCATATGATCTTATTTGATCCTTTTTTCTTCTTAGCCATTGTTCTTAATCTAATGTAATTGGGTTGCCTAGATAAAAGTCTAGTATTTTCACTCTAAAAATGTACTCGTATTTCGCACGAACTAAGTCTGTCCTAGCAGCGAATAGATTGTTGCTTGCTACTTGGTAGTCTACCGAGTTCACACTTCCTACGTTGTACTGTTGCTCTGCAGCTCTAAAAGATTCCTCAAGAGCCGCTACTCTTTTAATTGATGCTTGATAAGATTTTAAACCAGCAGTAGCATTGTTGTATGCAGTCTCAATATTTTGACGCAACTGGTTTTTAACGTTCTGAGAAGTAATCTCAGCACGTTGTCTTGTGATTTGTGCTCTTTGAAGGTTCGAAGTGTTTGCCAACCTACTAAAGATTGGAATATTCAAACTCGCTCTAATGGATTGACCAAGGTTATCATCGAACTGATTGATAACGCCATATGAATCGCTAAAAATACGGACGGCCTCTTGTCTTGGGTCAGTAAAAACCCTATCTCCGCTACCTTGGACAAAACCAATGTCCTGTGCGGGGACATCTATGTTCTGTGTTCCTATTAGCTCTCTAGCCTGATCAGAATAGTTGGTTGAAATGCTGCCACTAAAACTTACTGAAGGTAAGAATGCTCCTTTTGCGATTTTCTCACCCATTGTACTACTTTGAATACCAAGTTCAGCACTCTTTACTTCTGGCTGATTTTCAACAGCGATGTCGTAAATTCTAGACGGTGCGTTCGCTGTCATATTTACGTTTTCTACCTCTAGCTCAGGAATAGTAATATTCAATTCTTGATCAGCGGGCATCTGCATAGCTTGCTTTAAATTTAATAATGCAAGACTTAAAGCATTTTCAGCATTAACTACCTGCACTTCGTTAGAAGCTAACTGAGACTCTAAGTCAAGCTGACGTGTTATTGGGTCAGACCCAGCTTCAACAAGTTTCTTAGTTCTTTCCAACTGACTTGACGTTACTTCTCTTTGGAATTTGGCGTTTTCTAATTGCTCACGATTTAAAAGAACATTTAAAAAATTCGTAGCAACACTTAAGCCAACGTCATTCTTAGCTTTCTCCAAATCAAAAGCGCTTGCCTGAAGATTTAATTCGTTTTGCTTAATGGTGTTCTTTAAAATACCACCTTGATAAACATTTACCCCTGCATTTGCTGAAAGACCTCCACTTAAAAATGATTGACTTACGAATGCGTTAGTAACAGGGTCAATTGTTCTACCGAACGATTTACCTAAACTACCGCCGGCATTAAGGTTCGGTAGTCTTGCAAACTTCGATTGCTTAACTGCAATTTCGTTTTGGAGTTGAGTTAATTGACTATTTCTAATCGTCAAGTTGTTTTCTCTAGCATATTTGACACACTCTTCGAGTGTCCAAACTTTGCCATCATTTGCGCTTTGACCAATTGCCAAGTTCACGGATAATCCGAGAAGAAGGCTGTAAAAAAACTTACGTTTCAAATTCATGGGTTTCTATTAAAAATCTATATCCGGAATAAAGATGACCTCTCTTATCCATTCCAAATGTTTTAAATAATCTATTGTAACCTTAGGAGGTTTTGAATCCATTTCAATAACATGACATGCCATATCATGTTTTCCTTTTCTGTTTACTGACATTGAAGCAATATTGCATTCGTCATTTGCCAGCACAGTTGCTATAAAAGCGATAGCGCCTTTTCGATCGTTGGCTAGAAGTATCATGGTAGTGATATTGGCATTAAAACCTACACTGAAACCATTTACTTCTGTAATTCTTATTACACCACCTCCACGGCTTTCGCCTGTCACTAGAATTTCTCGCTCGCCGGAAGACACAACAATTTTTACCGTGTTGGGATGCATTGTTGAAGCATTTCCAACGGACCTAAATTTAATATGAAAGCCAACGTTCTTAGCTTCATCGAATGCAGTCTTAATTCTTAGGTCATCAGTTTTGAAATCCAGCAATCCTGCGACTATGGCTCTATCACTGCCGTGACCCTCATAAGTTCTAGCAAATGAATTATAGAAAGTGATCTCAGCTTTTTCAGGTTGAACACCTAAAATCTTGCGCGCTACTCTACCTATTCTTACTACACCGGCAGTGTGTGAACTAGACGGTCCTATCATTACGGGACCTATCATATCAAAAACACTACTTTGTTCTGCCATTATCTATAAGATTTCAAAATCAATATTAGGGAATTAAGTACTTTCAATTTTTCCATTATGTTTGAAAGGTCAATACCCTACATGAAAGCGATATTTAACTCTCGAATAGTCAATACCAATGATCACCTGATTAAAACTGACGATCGTTCATTTTGTTATGGAGACGGGCTATTCGAAACAATTGTTACAAGCACTGATCGATTTAGTTTGATCGATTTTCATATTGCCAGATTGCAACGTGGCTGTACGATAATGGAAATGGAGTACCCTGAAATTCTAACGCGTAATTATATTGAGCAATCAATCGAAAAACTGGCATCCCAAAACAATTTGAATGGTGGACTGAAAAGCAAGCTAAGACTTTGGAGAAATCAGGGAGGTCTTTATGCCCCAACTGAATCATCCTCTTCATTTTATTTACAGGTATCGACATCCGAACCTAAGGTATTTGATGTGCTTAGAGAAATAGGTTTAACCAAAGACTACAAAACTCAATTCAGCCCAATCTCATTTGCTAAAACAAGTAATGCTTTAACGTATGTTCTTGCCGGAGTTGAAAAAAACAAAAAACATTTCGACGATATCATTCTCTGTGACACACATGGCAACCTAGCAGAGTCTCACATTGCAAATCTGTTTTGGATTAGTGACTCAAAAATCTACACACCAAAACTAAGCACTGGTTGCGTATCAGGTGTAATGAGGTCTTTTATCCTGAAATTTTTAGAGGAGCAAAATGATGCTGTCATCGAAGTTGAAGCGCCTATTGAAACATTAAAAGAAGCCACCAGCATTTTCACTACAAATGCAGCAGGCATTAGATATTATCAACACTACAATGGTGGCACTTACGAGAACCCAGCAGGAAGACTAGAAAAACTTATTAAACGGCTACAGCAGCCTTAATATGCGGATGTGGATCGTAACCTGTTAATTCAAAATCTTCGTATTTGAACCCAAAAATATCTTTAACATCAGGATTTAACTTCATTTGTGGAAGCGGCCGAATATCTCGGCTTAACTGAAGCTCCGTTTGCTCATAATGATTAGAATACAAATGAGCATCTCCGAATGTATGTACAAAATCTCCAGGTTCTAAACCGCATACTTGGGCAACCATCAGAACCAATAGAGAATATGAAGCAATATTGAAAGGCACGCCTAAGAATACGTCTGCACTTCGCTGATATAATTGACAACTCAACTTTCCATCGGCCACATAAAATTGAAAAAAAGTATGACATGGAGGAAGCGCCATATTATCTACATCAGCTACATTCCATGCACTCACTATTAACCTTCTGCTGTCTGGAGAATTTTTGATTTGATTAATCACTTTCGTGATTTGATCAATTGTTCCACCATTGCCATCAGGCCAGTTTCTCCACTGATAACCATAGACCGGACCCAAGTTCCCTTGCTCATCTGCCCATTCATCCCAAATTCGAACGCCGTTATCCTTCAGATACTTTATGTTAGTATCTCCCTGTAAAAACCATAGTAATTCATGGATGATAGATCTCAAGTGAAGTTTCTTTGTAGTTACAACCGGAAAACCTTCCGAAAGATCGAATCGCATTTGATAACCGAAGACACTTTTCGTACCAGTACCTGTTCTATCACTTTTTTCAACACCATTTTCAAGAATATGCTTCATTAAGTCGTGGTACTGCTTCATAATGTCTACGATTTTATAGTTTTGAATTAATGAACAAAGTAAATCAAAATGTGCCTAAAGGGAAGGCTTCCTCTGAAGTTTTTAAGTCTCCTAAGTGGGTTCAACGATTTGCTCCAATTACAAAGCAAAAAGCGATCATCAGGCTTTCCATTTTGCTGATCATAACCGTTTTCTTAGGGCTGCAAATACCTAAAATTAAATTCGACTACGATTTTAATAGCTTCTTTCCTGAAGGGGATGAAGAACTGGCATATTATGAACGTCTTAACGATTCTTTTGGCGAATTCAATGACTTCCTTTTTATAGTCCTAAAGTCAGAAGAACCTACAAGCTCCGCCTTTCTTAAAGAAACTTACGAAACCATAGATAGCCTAAATCGAATTCTTAAGGTCCTAGAAGTACAAAGTCTTTTTGATCTAAGGAGAATTCAAATCACACCATTTGGTATCAATCAAGTTAACCTGGTACACCCAAAGAGTGATATTGAGGCCAACGAAAGCTTAAGTAAAATACTTAGTGGAAAATTTTTAGGGAGAGATGAGAACTCTATGCTCCTTATGCTTCGGCATGAAGCTTTTCAAACCAAAAAGGCTGGTGATCTATTTTACAATGAATTGAATAATTACCTGAAATCAATTTATGGCCATGAGTTTCTCATCTCTGGTAAAATTCAAATGCAGTACGATTTTACCAGAAAGTTTGAAAAAGAACTAGCCAATCTACTAACCATTGCACTAGCTTTTGCTATTCTTATTTTACTATTACTATTTAAGAGCTTTAAAGGGGTAGTTATCCCTATACTGACACTAGTAATCTGTATAGTGTGGACAATGGGATTTATTTCCCTTTCAGGAAAGGCAATCGACGTTATGGTTGTCATAATTCCAGCCATATTATTGATTGTCTCTCTATCTGATGTAATACATCTTATAAATAAATACGATGAATTTAAGAGAGAAGGAAAAAAAGCATCTGAGGCTCTTTATGCTTCAATACTATTCATTGGAAAGGCTAATTTCCTGACTACCATTACCACCTGTTTTGGTTTTTTAAGCCTTTTGGTTATTCCAATACAACCCATTCAAGACTTTGGACTTTACACTGCCTGTGGGGTTTTATTTGCCTTCTTAATCACTTTCATATTAATCCCCTGCCTTCTATTCTTCTTCCCTAAACCCGTAGAACGTACCAATAACAACAACTTTTGGAGTGCATTTCTCACTAATTTATTTGTTAAGGTTGTAAGAAGAAGAAAAGCCGTTATGCGTGTAACAGTAATTATCTCTGGCATTTTAATTTCCGGAAGTACATTCTTACGTATGAATACATCCATTTTAGTAGGTTTTCAAAAGGGCGAGCCGGAATTAGAACAAGTAGCTTACTTTGATGATAGCTTCGATGGTTACAAACCATTTGAACTGGGAATTCAGGTTCTTGGAAACCGAGAAATCATTGATAGAGACGTTCTTCTTGCAATAGAAGAGATCGAAAGTTACTTAACCAATAGTTATGGCGTTTCTCATGTCGAATCACCTTTGAATTTGATCAAAGAAATAAACGCAGGAATTTATGGCGGATCGGAAAACCATCTGGAAATCCCTAAACAGCAAGATATTAAGCGTGTTCGAAGAATTTACTACAGTCCCAAACTGAAAGAATCAAGGCAGCTTTTTGAAATTGAAAACGAGCAAATGATAAGGCTTTTTGGTCGTTCAAAAGATTTAGGGAGTTCTGAGGCCAGAATTTTGAACGAAAAGCTCCTAGACTTTTTATCAACCAGAAAGCACCTTTCTATTTTAGAAGTGAGACTGACAGGAACATCTTATTTAATTGATAAAACGGATAATTATATTGTCAATGCCCTGATCAAGGGCTTAGGTTTTGCCACCCTTACCATTTCAATCTTACTACTCATATTCTTTAAAAACTGGCGTTTAGTATTTGTATCGCTTATACCTAACCTATTACCTGTTATAATACTTTTTGGATTGATGGGACTGTTCAGCATTGACCTTAACATCTCCACGGCCGTTATCTTCACTGTTGCGTTCGGTATAGCAGTAGATGACAGTATTCATATGATTGTAAGATATTATATGGAGAAAAGAAAAGGCACTTCACCTATCTGGGCCATGAAAAGAACTGTTGCAGGAACAGGTAAAAGTATTATCGTAACCAGTTTGGTAATTCTTGGCGGCTTCTCGTTGTTTATGACATCAGGTTTGTCGTCACCGTTTTACCTAGGAATGTTTATTTCAATAACAGCAATGGTAGCACTGATACTAGATTTGACAGTGCTACCATTACTTATTTTGGGAATTTCAAAAAAGGATTAGAGCGCATCCAAATCTGCAACCTTGTCTTTCTTTATCCATTTTTTATAACCGAACATCAAGTTTAGACCGAACCTAAAGTCAGCTTTAGAATACTGCTCAGGTCCACTTGTCACTAAAACATTATCCATCGCCAAGTACATTTGTACTGGGCCAAAATTTGTTCCTAGGTTGGCTCCGAAATTCACTTCGTTATTAGAGCCTCTATAAGTTCCTAAAACACCTACAACAAACTTGTCGAACTTGTGATTGTATGAGAGTGCATAATTCGCTGGAAAGTCACTTAAAGCATTTGTCTGAAAATAGGTCAGTGAAAACCTGTCATCCGGCGTTAAATATGCCGAAGCCGTTAAGTACATTCTAGAAGGCAAGTTGGTCTTGAAGCCTAATTGGGTTTCGTTAGACCTGAAATTGTTCTCTAAGCTATCCTTAAATACCTCACCAGAATCCTCCAAGCCTTCTAACTGAACACCGCTAAATGTGGCAACGGTATCTGCTGTATTATAATTTCTAACTTGCTCTTTCCAATTAATAGACCCCAAATCACTTATAGATGCTTCTACTTCCAACCAATCTAACGCTTTGAACTTGGCTCCAAAATCAAAAGCTATTGTTTGATTGTCGTTAGACATTATATAATCCGTAAGCTCATTCGATTCATAATCATCTGAATTGAAGAGAAAATCTAAACCAGCAGAATTAGCAGTCGCATTTTGAGTGGCAATTTGCCAGCTGAAATCATTAGCGTTTGTAGTTAATGTTGCCGAAGCGCCATCTTCTATAGAACCATGGAATATTCCTGTCACTAATTTAGCTCTAGCACCAACTGTTAATCGATCGCCAAGAAACTTACGAGCATATCCTACACCAATCTCATGGTAAGCCTCAACTCGTAATCTCGTATCAGAAAAGTCAATAGTCTGACCAATTTTATTTCCATTACCGTTGGCAACAAAATCAATAAAGTCTTTACCATAAACAAAGTCCATTGTTGCGCGAGCATTTGCAAAGAAAGAGTACCCTCCTTTTTTAGTTTTAATGCCAACATGAAAAAGATTTGAGGTAACATCTAAGTTTAGGTAATTCCGTTCCTGTGCTACAGAATTCATCAAATCAAAATCAAGCGTCAACTCTGCTTGCCCATCAGGCCTTGAAAGTAGCTCTTGCAATTTAAGGTCTCCTTGAAGCATAACACCAACGTTTGCTGCAGGTAAACTCACGGTAATCGAATTGTTTGGAATAAATGCAGGTTGCAAACCTTGAGTTTGCGGTACGATGTCACGCAATTGATAAAATGACAAGTAACCTTGTGCGCTTACGCTTAATGCGCTCAGAAGGAGTAATGTAATTATAGTTAGCTTTTTCATCTTAGTTACCTCCTGCGTTAATTTCAACATCTGCCTGAGCCGAAAGCTTAAACTTTAACTCATAGTCTTCAAAAAATTTGACGGCCACATTAGAGTTGGCGTCAGTAGTTGTAAGCGTTGCCACTACGTTGATACTTGTTGCATTTTCAAGCGCTCGAATATCTGTCTCTTCTAGTTGAATATCTGTAGTAGAAAGTGCTGCTTCAGTTGTTCTGCCATCTGCACCGACAGGCGCACCAGCGAAAGCCGCACGTTCGTCGATTGTAAAGATTACATTATTCTGAGCATCTAAGAACTGAAGTTCTACTAAACCTCCTAATGGCAATTCATTTTCAGCATTGATTCTAAAAAGTATCCTTTTTGCCTCATCTAAATCTTCTCCGTTATTAAAGTCCAATACTTCCTCGGCAATTAGCTGATTGATATTAATGTCTAAAGGTATTTCAACCTCGACGCTGATATCCAGAATACTGGCATCATTTACAAAATTGTAAACTGGGGCAATCGTGGAAGGATTAGCTCCTGCGTCTACTTCTATAATTACTTTAGCAGGCTGCGATGAAAGCAAAACATCGATATTCGAATTCTCTCTGTTAAGCTCAATTTCACTTCTTATCAGCTGACCTTCTTGTGCTACGGTTGGGCCATTTATTATCTGAAGGTTATCAACAACATCTCCTTCTAAAGGAAGAATCTCTCCTTCAGAACCAATAGCTGAAACTTCTTGAAAATCAATTCCAAGAGGAAACCCAAAACTATTATCAAAAATGAATCTGATCTTTGGATCTGCAAAACCGATATTTCCTGCTTCAAAATTTCTAAAGAAATCGAAGTTCACAACTTGAAAGTTTACGGCTAGTGATTGATTACCAACATTTCCATAAACCCTGTCGAAAGAGGTGTTATTCACACCAATATCAAAATTGATTCTTTGACCAGATGTTACTGTAGTGGCTGGTGTTACAGTTATTGCATATTCAATTCTGACCAAAAACTTGTTCGAGGCAGGATTTCCTTGATCATCTAAATTGAAAAGTCCTTTATAGTCGACCAATGACTCGGTCTGGGTAAAATCGGAGCCCCCAGCTGGTAAAGTACCTGAAACTACCAATGGAGCATCATTCTCGACTAAAGAAATAAAGGTTGCTGTAAAGTCAATATCAGCCCCAAAAGTGGAAGAGACCTCGAATTCAAATTCTCCATTACTGAAAAATATACTATCGTACGTTTCATTTGATGTTTGGGATAAATCGAATTCAAATAATTCGGAAACATTCAGTGTTGTTGTAACAGGTGGGTTTGAAAGGTTTATTCCAGATGCTAAAGAACCACCGAAAGTTTGATTTCGAATATTTAAGAACGTTGAAGCGCTTTGTGATTGAAGAGTTTCAGCGTAATTCAGTTGAATTATATTCTCTTCGTTCGGCGAAATTACCGCCCCAGCATCATTGAGTTCTTCAAAGAGCTCACTCACGGTATAGGTTATTTCACCAACGGGAATGGCTAAGGAGGGATCAAAAATAATATCTCCGATCTCTGCATTCTCAAAATACTTGACATTACAGGATGGAATAGCTGCCAATGCCATACATAAGAGCACTGCGGGTAAAATACGCTTCATGGTGATATAATTTGGTTCAGTTAATCTTTCTTCAACACAGCCCAGAATATAAAATACACTACAAGACCAGGCAGACCGGCACTAAAAATTGAGAGCAAAACATAAATAAACCTAAAAAGGGTAATGTCCCAACCGAGCCATTCAGCCAAGCCTCCACAAACGCCGGCGACAACTCTATCAGAATTAGACCTTTTTAGTTTACTTTTCGTGAAACTCATAAAAACTCTTTTCAGACATACAATTTAGTTACTTAACTCATAAATACCTATTAGGGGAAAATGATCTGAATAATAAATGTCCCCTACTGTTTCAAATGATTTTATTGAAAATTCCTTTGTAAAAAACTGGTTATCAATCCTCAAGTAAGGAATCTTGTTATTGAATGTTGCGCCAATTCCTCTACCCTTTTCTTCGAAAGCATTCGAAAAAAGATCTTTAAACTGAAAGTAATTATAGCTAAAAGGCACGTCATTAAAATCCCCAATCACCATTTTGGGATAATCGCATTTCTTGGCATGATCAAGTAAGATTTCAATTTGTTTAGTTCTGGATGAACTCGAAAAAACAAACCTTGATCTGATGTCATCATACTCATTTTTAATCCCTTCAGAATCTTGAATTTTATCGGGATTAATCCCCATTGATTGGAGGTGGACGCCATAAACTCGAATGGTATCATTCTCGACTATCAAATCAACGAACCTGATATTATTCAGCTTATCTTTTTGGAGCAAGAGTCCATCATTGATAATGGGGTATTTGGAGAAAATCGCGTTGGTTGATTTTCCTTTGTCCATAGAGATATTATAACCTCCATAATCCGATATTCTTTTGGCGATTCCTTTATTTGGATAGAATTCTTGAAATGCAATTATATCGGCTTCTACTTTATTGATCCACTCAACAACATCAGAATAATTGTCTTTTCTGGCATTTGAAAACCACTTTACATTGTAATTCAAAACCCGTATGCCCTCAGTTTTTTGGTCGCTCTTTCGACTAATAGAAATCCCGACTTGTACAAATGGCCAACCTATTAAAACAAGCACTAAGGCAGCAAAACCCAGTTTAGATTTGAATATGATACTGAGAATTAGAATTATAAAATTCAGTGCGAGAATAATAGGTATACCAAAAGAAATAACCCCTGAATACTTAAATATGCTGGGCGACACAAGGACACTACTGTATACAAGCAATGACACAAAAGTCCATATAAGAACGGGTAGCTTAGTGACGATTTTCATCTATTGGTTAAAAAACACTATTCTAACCATTTTGACCCAAATTTCTTATACCATGGCCATAAAAAAAGGCGACTTTATTGAAAGTCGCCTTTTAATTGACTGATTTACTCAGTTCTCAATGATTTTACTGGATTACTCACCGCTGCCTTGAGTGATTGATAACTCATAGTTGCTACTGCAATGAATAATGAGCCTAGTGCAGTCACAGCAAAAATTGTCCACCCAATAGAGGCTCTGTATACAAAACCTTGAAGCCAGTTATATGAGAAATACCATGCTAGTGGGGCACCAATAATAAATGCTATAATTACTAGTTTGCCCATGTCTTTAGAAAGTAGATAAACCAATTGGCCAACATTGGCGCCAAGCACCTTTCTAATACCAACTTCTTTAATCCTATTCTCAGCAGTATAAGCTGCTAAGCCAAATAAGCCTAAACAAGCGATGATAATGGCCAGACTTGCAAAAACCCCAAATATCTTTCCTAATCGTTGCTCGTCTTCATACATTCTTTCAAATCGAGCATCTAGAAAAGAAGTCTCGAATGGTTGGTTAGGAGCAAATTTCGCCCAACTATCTTCCATTTTATTCAATAAACTAGCGTAGTCTGTCGTATTGACCTTCAAGTTTAATAAGCCTGTATTATTTCCCAGCTGTAGAATAAGCGGACCAATTTTATCCTTTAAAGTCTGGAAGTGAAAATCCTTCACTATACCTACAACTTTATATCCTTGTATGTTTCCTTCTAAATCAGCAAAAGTCCCTATAGTTTCTCCTAACGGTTCGTCAAATCCAAACTCTTTAAGAGCGGCTTCATTCATAATAATGCCTAAAGAATCCGTTGGAAATTCACGGGAGAAATTACGCCCCTGAACTATTTCCATACCCATAGTCTCTAAATATTCATAATCAATTGTCCAATTGCTCGATAACACCTGATTATCATCCTTTGGCACAACACCTTTCAAAAACACATTCATATTATTATTAGAAGGTGTAGGTAGGAAACCACTTAAAGAAGCCGATTTCACCTCAGAAAAAGATTCCATTTCGGTTTTCAAAGCTGAAGTATTCGATCCAGCTAAATAAGCATCATTGATTATAATAACCTGATCTCTATCAAAGCCGAGGTTCTTGTTTTGGATAAATTCTAATTGATTGAGTATGACCAAAGTACCAATCACTAAAATTATAGATGCACAGAACTGAATGACTACCAAAACATTTCTTAAAGCACCACTTTTCATTCCTCCACTCAATGCACCTTTAAGTACTTTAACCGGCTGAAAAGACGATAAGAAAAATGCTGGATAAGAACCGGCTAATAAACCAACAATGGTGACACCTGCCAGCATAAGACCAAAGAACATTGGATCTTGGAATGGAATCGTCAATTCCTTATCTGCTAATTGGTTGAAAAACGGCAAAGCCAAATACGCTAAACCGATAGCTAAAACAAAAGAGATAAAACTGATTAGAATTGATTCGGCTAGGAACTGATAGATCAACTGAGCCTTAACAGAACCTAGTACTTTCCTTACACCCACTTCTTTTGCACGGTGCGCAGACCTTGCGGTCGAAAGATTCATAAAGTTGATACACGCGATTAATAAAATAAAGAATCCAATTGCCGAGAAAATGTAAACGTATTTAATATCTCCATTGGCATCTAATTCACCCTGTAAGTCGGATGTGAGGTGAATATCTTTAACTGGTTGCATACCGAAAGCCAGGTTGTTTCCATTGCTTTCCATATCCTCCCAATCCATATTCAAAAAGCGCTTAACCTCAGGGCCAATATACTTTTCTAACATTGCTGGAAATAGAGAAGCCATTTTCTGAACATCTGCTCCTTCAGTCAGTACTATATAGGTTTGGAAATTCATGCTCAACCAAATCGGTTGCTTCGATTCGTCTAAAGTTTCCATAGAACCCATCACATCAAACTCGAAATGAGTGTTAGCAGGAATGTCCTTGTAAACGCCTGTAACTTTGTAATCTTTACTGCCGCGAAATTCAATTTGTTGACCGAGTGGGTCAGCTTTGCCAAAATATTTAGCCGCTGCAGTTTCACTCATAACAAGAGATTTTGGTTGTACCAGCGCAGTCTCTGGGTCGCCTAGCACTAGTTCAATTCCAAAAATATCGAGCGCCGAATGATCAGCCCAAATGAAATTTTCTTCTTTGAATACATTGTCACCAAAACGGATAAATGGAGATCCATTCTGTCTAAATCGAGCAAAATCGATTACTTCAGGGTAATCTTGTAACATTGCTTTTCCAACAGATGGACCAACTACTGCCAAATCGAAAACTGAACCATTTAAACCGCCTGCCATTGTCAGTCGGTAAGTGTTTTCAGAATTGTCATAGTACGTATCGTAACCGAGTTCATCGGAAACGAATAGCATAATCATCAGGCAACAAGCTACGCCAATTGCCAATCCACTAATATTTAAGAGGGAATAGAATTTATTGCGGAACAGGTTTCTGAACGCAATTTTGAGGTAATTTTTAATCATGTTGTTGAGTTTTGACCTTAATTAATACAAAGCTATCTCTTTGAGACATCCTGATGACACCGATATCGGTAAACAATCGCCTGCCATCGGTAAGCCGTCGTAAAAAACTATTAACTATAGAGTAGATTCCAGAAAGGAACCAAATGTTGCAGTCTTACTTGAAAAAAATCTTGGTCTTAGAGAAATAGATTTTCGGAGCACTCAATTATACCAATGAAAGGGCAAAATATTGTTTGAATGCGCTACATATGAGCTATTTTATTACCCTCAAGTGTTAAATAAGAACCCATCAGGTTGGCGGTTAAGCAAGAATGAATTGGCAAGATTCCCACAATATCTCCAATGTTGAGGACGTCCATCAATTCATTGGTTACCTTAAGAATTCCATGCTCTTGAGATATTGAGGTAAGTTTTGCACCTTCAATAATGGAAGACCAACCATCAGGTTGAAGTATCACTAGTTCACCGAAAAACTTTTGCTGCGAATTATCGAATAAATGATCTTTTGAAAAATGGACAGCACCACCATGAATTAAGATTTCATTCCTTTCAGGATATTTAGCTACCAAAGGACATGCTACAGCCACAGCTATTTCATCTTCTTCACAAACGTTCAAATGATTCATTACTAAATCAAAAAAGACAAAATTACCTGGGCCTATTTCATCAACACCTGTCATATCTTTAACAATAGAACATCCGGGAGTATCTCCTATTCGGATCTTGAGGTAATTTGATATGGAATTCAAATCACCTTTTAAAGAAGTCAATTTTGTAATGGCATCTGACCATATTCTTTCAATCTCAACTGTACTTTCAGCGTGATAAGTATCCCCAGGATGGCAATACAATCCATAAAGATTGAGATGCTTTGAATTGCTTACGTTTAAAGCAATTTCGCTTATTAATTCATTCTCTTTCGCAGGCACTCCAGACCTTCCGTATCCAGCATCTATTTCAATAAAAACATCGAGGCTACTGGTCAAATGATCTGACAGAAAAGCTACACTTTCCAAATCTGTAATTAGCAGCTTTAAGCTCACTCCTTGATCAAGGAATTTATTGACAGATTGAATTTCCAATTGATTAAAAGGGAAAGCAACAGTAATATCCTTCCACCCAGCATCTACGAAATATTCTGCCATCGCAATGGAAGAAACAGTGATGGCGTTTATGCCCTTAGACTTAAATAAGTCTCCAATTTCAGTTGACTGATGGGTTTTAAAATGAGGAACAAGCAACGTTTCAGTCTGCTTGGCCTTTGCCAACATATTATCAATGTTGGACTCCATTTTCTTTACGTCGAGTAAAAGGGTTGGTCTGGTAATGCCGTCAATCATATTTGAAATTAAGGATACCATTACAAATTCAATATGAATCTGAAAAAAGACCAAACCTTTTTTGATTTACCTCCGTATAATTGATTACTTATTGATATCAATTTAATATCACATTAAATTTACGACTTATGACGAAACACGAATCGACTTTTACACCAAGATCAGGCTTTGGAATGTTAGCTTTTGTCCTCCTAATTTTTCTTGGAGCCATTGTTGGCTTAGCATTGACACATCGAGGTGAATTTGGCTTTCTCTTTCTACTCTTCTTTATTTTACTACCAGGATTTTTCGTTATCCAACCAAACCGTTCTAGGGTAATGATATTCTTTGGTGAATATCGTGGCTCGGTTAAAGAAAACGGCTTTTATTGGGTCAATCCGTTCTATGTTAAAAAGAAGGTATCATTAAGGGCTCACAATTTTGATAGTGAACGTGTTAAAGTGAATGACAAGCTAGGAAACCCTATTATGATTAGCGTAATCCTTGTTTGGCAAGTAGAAGATACTTTTAAAGCCGTATTTGATGTTAATGATTATGAGCATTTTGTTCGCGTGCAATCCGATGCCGCTGTAAGAAAACTAGCCAATACTTTTGCTTATGACAACTTTGAGGATGACTCCGAAATCACTCTAAGATCAGGGATGGAAGAAGTAAATCATGATTTAGAGGAAGAGTTAACGGAAAGACTTTCTATTGCAGGTATTAAGGTAATTGAGGCTAGAATTGGATATTTGGCCTATGCTGAAGAGATTGCTAGTGCTATGCTTCAAAGACAGCAAGCCACTGCCATAGTGGCTGCTAGATTCAAAATAGTGGAAGGTGCGGTAGGCATGGTTGAAACCGCTTTAGAAGAATTAAATACAAAGAGTATTGTAGATTTGGATGAGGAGAAGAAGGCGGCAATGGTCAGTAACTTAATGGTTGTACTTTGCTCTGATAAATCAGCATCACCGGTGGTAAACGCTGGCACACTAAATCACTAGAACATGGAATACAAACTAATAGCTAAAGGTGGGTTTGAAAGTACAGCAAAATTTGAAAAACGACTTAACGCTTTGTCTGCTCAAGGCTGGCGAGTGATAACAAGTATGACCCAAGGTGCTTTCCTAGTACTTGGCAAAGAGAAACATTAAGACATGCCTAAGAAAAAACCATTTGTATTAAGGCTAGATCCAGAACTTTTATCTGCTGTCGAGAAATGGGCAGCAGATGAATTTCGTAGTACCAATGGCCAAATGGAATGGCTCATTAACAAAGCCTTGAAGGAGTCAGGAAGGCTCAAAAAGAAACAAGACAACACCTAAAACCTATAAATAATGTCAGATTCAGAGTCTATAATGGTCCATAGCATTCTTATAGTTTCTTCATTGCTCGTGGCCTTACTGGCCAAGTTTGTAAGGCCGGATGAACCAAATGGATTAACTGGATATAGAACCAAGCGTTCCATGCGCAGCCAGGAAGCATGGGATTTTGCAAATGATTATGCGGGAAACTTAATTATGTGGACCTCATTGTTCACAGTTTGCATAGAGATTTTTGTTGCATTCGTAATAGGTGGTGAAACTGCCGTTATCATTACAGCTGTGGCCATGACAGTAGGTATGGCCGTAGCCATCGGTTTTACGGAATATCAATTAAGTAAACGTTTCGATAAACAAGGAAAACCTATCAACTCAAATCGCGATCGGTTTTAGTCAATTATAACTTTATACTTTTTACTATTTATTGGAGGTTCAATCTCCCCTACTTGGATTGAAAATCGAATTTCAAAATCACCAGATAATTCAGGGATTTCTAAAACCACATCCATCGACTTTTCTTCACCTTCAGCTATTTTACCATTCAAAATAGTAAGCCTTTCTACCCCTACAGGTGTAAGGCCTTTCAAATAATGTACATTTAAATAAACAGCTCGATTACCGCTATTGGCAAAATCCACTGCTCGGTCATATTTGTTCTCCAAGTTCAGCGTAAGCGGTACTTTATCCCCTGCTTTTAGCTCGTAGTGCTTTTGTGACTGCGCTATGGCAATTGAAACTTTTCTATAGCTTCTAAAATTCTCTACAACCCGATAATGAATACCCTTTCCAATTGCTGTGAAATAGTCATCATATCGCGTGGTATCTCTAAAACGGTTAATCTGGAAAACGGTCTTTCCTTGAAGGTTTTCTTCTAAAGGCAGTAAATCATGATGTGTTTCCCGATAGTCGAATGTGTTGTAACAATGGACAATATCTTTTGTCAAATAAGCATATCGTGAAGATCTTTCATAGTGATTATTAAACATGATCGGCAAGCCTCCGCTCAACTCTTCAATCTCATCAGCCCAAGTATCCCAACCATGCAGTACGTCCCATCCCTCAGTCCATTTTTTAGGAAAGAAATCATGCATTAAATAAATCCTTGCAGGAACTACGATAACAACTGATACAATAGCCAGCTTGATCAATACTTTTCTCCAATTCTGATGCTTACTGATATACTCATGGCCTAACAGCATAAATGGAACAGACAAAACGCTTGTCCAATGTTTATGAAAGTCAACTTTGAATGTGGATACCAAAAAGAAAATTAATACGCCAACAATCGTAAACTTCAATGCTCTATTAAAATCAGACCTTTTCTTGTTAGCATAGCTAGCAGCAAGCAGAGAAAAACCTATTAGCGGACCGAAAACTAAAGGTTGAACGCCTATATAATAAGCTATGTTTTCCCAACTGAATCCCATATCGATTCTGTTGTATAAATGAAACTTGATAGTAGCAAAATCATTCATGTATTGCCAGTAAGTATGTGGCAACATAAATAGCACCGTAAAGCCAACGGTATACCAAAAGGTCTTTTTAGCCAGCAGCTTAACGTTTGAAAGAACAGTGAAAAACACGACTAAAATTCCATGATGCTTACTCATCAATATCAGCACAATAGAAAGTGCAAGAAAGAATACCGTTTTCAGGTTATCGTCTTTCAGGTATTGTTTGTAGAAATAATAAAAGAGGGCAACTCCTAAAATGAGAGGAACATCGGTCTTAACCATATATGCTCCCACATGTACTGATAGCAATGCCAAGAATATCCATATAAGAAGCTTTGTATCATGCTTTTCGGTTGTTTTCCAAATCACATACATGGTACAAATATTCACCAAAAGCATCCCCATTCTTAGCCCTAATCCATTTGGTATAAGCCAGTAGCCTGGCGCAGATACCACGCCTACCATTGGTGGATGATCTAAATAACCCAAATCTAAGAATTGAGAAAACAACCAATAATAGGCCTCTTCTCCATTTACTTCAGTAAAGTAATTTTGGATAAGCCCAATAATGAACCAAATGCCAAGAAATTTATAGAATAACTTATTACTGTCAGTAATAGACAACCGTGATGTCATGGTTCTAAAGTGGATTTACAAACTCAGCACAAAAATAAGGTTTTTAAAGAAATGAAAATTGTTCTGCATATTTGCATTACGCTCAACCGAGGCAAATGAATTAATGCTAGAAATAGGTTTTAAATTTTTCAGATTCTGTATTGTAGGCTTTTCTGGAATGGCCATAGACTACGGCGCCACCTATTTGGGTAAAGAAAAAATCAAGATTAATAAATACTTAGCGAACGGTATTGGGTTTTTACTTGCAGCTACCTCCAATTTCTTTTTTAACAAATTCTGGACTTTTGGCGATAAAAGTCCCGATGAACTCGTTCAGTATTCTAAGTACCTGAGCTTTGCACTAATTGGCTTGGGAATTAATACGCTTATCATTTACCTATTGATCAATAAAAGAAATATGAACTTTTATTGGGCCAAATTAATAGCCATAGGAATAGTCGTGATATGGAATTTTATTGCCAATTATAACTTTACTTTTCTTCAATAAACTTGAAAAACCTTCTCCTTCTTTTTTTAACGTTGATCACATGCTCTGCATTTGCCCAAAATGATAAACCTCAAAGTCGGCTAGACGCCATAGGTTTAGAAACTCAGGTTTACCCAGCTGGTAATATGGTAAACCTAAAGGCCAGTTGGTTATCAGGAGAACGCGGAAGGTTAATTGGTAAACTCGGGTATAATTTTGCAAGGCGAAAGGATTTTGGTAAGCACGACCTTGAAGAAGGTGGCGGACCTGGTTTAGCTGTTGCTTATCGGCAATATTTCAATCACAAATGGTCTAATTTTTTCATTGAAGGAAGGGCGAGCACCTGGTTTTTAGACATAGATTGGCAAGACAATTCACCCTCAAGAATGGGAAATACTGATATTACAGTTTTTCAACCAACTTTAGCAATAGGGTATGATTGGGCTACTAAGAATGATAAGATAAATTTCAACATTCTAATCGGCTTTGGCTACGAGGTAAACGTAATTACGAGTGGAGAAGGTGTTGGTGAGGGAGGAATCTCCTTGCTAGGCCTTTCAGTCGACTTCCGGCTTTAACAAAACCTAAGAAAGGTTAAATCACTTAAAGACCTTTTGCAATAAGTCTGTCGTCCTAGCAGCTGGGTTCTGTCTTATATTAAGTTCCTCTTTAGCAATCATCACAAACAAACCGTCAATAGCCTGCTGGGTCACATAAGCCGTTAAATCAGTCTCTACTTTCTTTACAAAAGGAATTTTATTGTATTTATCCATTACATCAGACCAATATTTAGTGGCGTTAACCTTGGATAAAGATGCCTCTATGATAGGACTGAATTTGGCAGTTAAATCATTGGTAGTTTTAGATTCTAGAATACGAGTACCAGCATCTTTATTTCCCTTTACAATATTAATAGCATCCGTAATCGTAATGGCCTTGATGGCATCTATAAAAATATCTTTAGCCTCCACTGCCGCATCTTCGGCAGCACGATTAAGTGATTCGATAGCTTTATCCACCTCATTCCCTAACCCTAAAGCTCTGAGCTTCTTCTCAACGTTTTTGGCATCTTCTGGAATAGGAATCTTCACTTCTGGATTTCCCAAATATCCATTTGCCTGAGAAAGAACATCTACCCCCTTACCCGTTCCCTGAATAAAAGCTTCTTTAAGCGCATTAGCAGCCTCTTCTTTTGAAAAACCCTTACCACCAAGTAAGCCTTTCGCTTTTTTGAGCAATTGCGCTTCAGCCGAACAACTGAAAACGAATAATAAACTGAATAGAAGTGTAAATCTTTTGACCATCATATCGCTTTTCAGTCTTTAACGCTGAGTTTCAAAAAAAGCTCATATGAGCATATTATTTTTTGTTAAAAAATCATTTGTCGGCTTCCATAACCAACACAACCTTCTGATTTTCCGTAATCGCATCTACCATTCTAGTGTAACTTACACGCTCACCAGTATTTTTCGAAACATAGAAATACTCCATACCGTCTAGTTCAACTGTACATTCACCTAACTCGTACCGAAGCGATTTAACAATGGCACCCTCTACGATTGGATTATTGTTCAAATCGATGAGTTTAGGAAGTGGCTTTTCTTTTGGTTTCTTTTTAAACAGTCCAAACATAACGTGAGATTAAAGGCTAAATATATCATCTCATTTTAAACTATTGGAACGATATAATGAATTCTTTCTCTCAACCTCCTGGGTAGAACATTGTTTTTGTTGAAGCATTAATTAAAGCCACCAACAAACCTTAAAATTTACGCTTACTGATATTTGATCCATTCGCTGGCAGATAATTACTCAAAACGATTTCTAAAGGCACTAAAAACACTATTTTTGCAGACTTGAATTAGACAATCGGAATAGCAAAAATGGCGGATTACAACCATCGAAATATTGAGCCTAAATGGCAACGTTTTTGGAATGACAATGACACCTTCAAAGCTTCTAAAGATACTGCAAAGCCTAAGTTTTACGCTTTAGACATGTTCCCCTATCCATCAGGAGCCGGGTTACACGTAGGGCACCCGCTGGGCTATATCGCTAGCGACATTGTTTCTCGATTCAAAAGAAATAAAGGTTTCAATGTATTGCACCCAATGGGTTTTGATGCATTTGGATTACCTGCCGAACAATACGCTATCCAAACTGGACAACACCCTGCCATAACCACCAAAGAAAATATAGCTCGTTATAAAGAGCAGCTTAAAAATATTGGTTTCGCCTTCGATTGGGATAAAGAAGTACAGACTTGCGATCCTTCCTATTACAAATGGACGCAGTGGATCTTCATGCAGATTTTCAATAGCTGGTACGACTACAACACCCAGAAAGCACAGCACATTGACACGCTGATTGATATCTTCTCGAAGAACGGAAACGCAAATGTAAACGCCGCTTGTGATGAAGATATTCCAGAATTTTCTGCAGAAGAATGGAACGCTTGGACTGAAAAAGAGCAACAGCTGCTCTTATTAAAATATCGCTTAACCTACCTGTCAGAAACTGCCGTGAACTGGTGCCCAGAACTGGGCACGGTATTATCCAATGACGAGGTAAAAGATGGATTCTCAGAAAGAGGCGGATACCCTGTCATCAGAAAGAACATGCGCCAATGGAGCATGAGAATTACAGCTTATGCCCAACGCTTATTAGATGGGCTTGAGGATATTGACTGGACGGAACCTTTAAAAGAAATGCAAAGGAATTGGATTGGGAAATCCATCGGTGCAGAATTAGCTTTTCAAGTAGAAGATTCGGATATCAAAATCGAGGTATTTACCACGCGTATCGATACTATTTTTGGCGTAACCTTCTTGTCTTTGGCACCAGAAAGTGAGTTAACACAGGCATTAACCACACCTGACCAAAAAGAGGCGGTTGAAGCCTATGTGCAGCAAGCTGCTACTCGTTCTGAACGTGATAGAATGAGCGATGTCAAATCAATTTCTGGCGTATTTACAGGTAGTTACGCAATTAACCCTTATAACGGAGAAAAAACCCCTGTTTGGGTTGCTGACTACGTATTGGCAGGTTACGGTACAGGAGCTGTTATGGCAGTTCCTTGTGGTGATCAACGCGATTATGACTTTGCCAAGCACTTCGATTTGCCAATAGTACCCGTTATAGCTGGTGCTGACATTAGCGAGAAAGCAGATGCAACAAAAGAAGGCACCATGATCAATTCTGATTTCTTGAATGGTCTTTCTTGTCAAGATGCTATCGCAAAAGCAATAGAGTTTGCCGAAGAAAACCGTGTCGGAAAAGGGAAAATAAATTACCGATTAAGAGACGCCATATTTGCTAGACAACGCTATTGGGGTGAACCAGTTCCGGTTTATTTCAAAGATGATGTGCCACATTTAGTAGATGAAAACGACTTACCGATCGTTTTACCAGAAATCGACAAATACCTTCCGACTGAAGATGGTGATCCACCATTAGGCAGGGCTGAAAACTTTACGTACAGCCCAAAGGGAGATGATGCCGTTTACCCATTAGAAATGAGCACTATGCCGGGCTGGGCAGGCTCCAGCTGGTACTGGTACCGTTACATGGATGCACATAATGAAGAAGCATTCATAGATAAAGAGGTACAGGCTTACTGGGGTAATGTAGACTTATATATCGGTGGATCAGAGCACGCCACTGGGCACCTCCTCTATTCCCGTTTTTGGAACAAGATTTTGTTTGACTTAGGTCATGTCGATCAACAAGAGCCTTTCAAAAAGTTGATCAACCAAGGCATGATCCAAGGTAGATCGAATTTTGTGTATCGCGTAAAAGGCACCAACAAATTCGTGTCGAAAGGGCTCAAAGCAGACTACGAAACTATCGATATGCACGTAGACGTAAGTCTTTGCTATAATGATGTTTTAGATACTGAAGGCTTCAAAAAGTGGAGACCTGACCTTGCCGATGCCGAGTTCATTTTAGAAGAGGGCAAATATCACTGTGGTTGGGAAGTTGAAAAAATGTCCAAGTCGAAATACAACGTGGTTAACCCTGACGACATTATCGAAAGGTATGGTGCAGATACCCTTCGTTTGTATGAAATGTTCTTAGGTCCATTAGAGCAGTTTAAACCTTGGAACACCAACGGTATTGATGGTGTCAATAAATTCTTGCGAAAGCTATGGAAATTGTTCCACGATGAGCAAGGAAACTTGGCCGTTTCCGATACCGAACCTAGTAAGGCTGAATTGAAAGCATTGCACAAAACGATTAAAAAAGCACAAAAGGACATTGAGCGCTACTCGTTCAACACATCCGTGAGTACTTTCATGATTTGTGTCAATGAGCTTTCGGCATTGAAGTGTAATAACAAAAACGTTCTTCAAGACCTAATAGTAGTTATATCACCTTATGCACCACATATTACTGAAGAACTATGGTCATTACTTGGTCATTCTGAAAGCATTATAAATGCCGCGTACCCTAAGTTTAATGAGGCATTTCTAGCTGAGGACGAACTGACCTACCCTGTAATGGTAAATGGTAAAATGAGAGCCAAATTGCAATTGCCTGCGGATTTCTCGAAAGAGCAAATCGAAGCCGCGGCATTAGCCAACGAGAATGTTCAAAAATGGCTTGAAGGTGCTACACCGAAGAAGGTAATAGTCGTTCCTAAAAAGATTGTGAACTTGGTTGTGTAGTCTATGAGAACACTAAAAATAACCGTATTAACTCTATTGATTATATCTGCAAATGCTATTTCGGTGCTTGGCCAAAGTGATATAGATAATAAGGTTAAAAACCTGTTAAATCTCACTGTGACTGAATCAAATTTCAAGGAAATCATCGAAATCCTCATTGAATCTCAAAAGAAAGCCTCTACTAACTTGATGTCAGATGAATATTGGGAGTTGTTCCAAAGTTTGCTAGTTGATTCTTTTAAATCTGAGGGACTCAATAAATTAGCTGATTTCTACAAAGAAATTTTCACCGAAAAGGAAATTGATGAAATATTTAATTTCTATAGCTCTGAGACAGGTAAAAAAATGATTGATTCTGCACCAAGATTAACAGAATATAGTTTAATGATCGGAGGGAAAATGGGCGAAGATATGGCTGTAATTGCCTTTGACAGTATTCAGTCAACATTCAAGCAACAATTCAATATAAAGCGCTTTGGTTGTGAGAATTCCAAATCAGGAACATTTGCCTATCAACTGAATGGACTTGAGTTTACTGTCGAAAGGACAGCTAAAAAGCAGAAAGAGTTAACAGAAACATATACCAACGACCTTGAAGTCACATGGATAAATGATTGCAAATACAAATTAAAACTTCTTTCAACTACTGACTCAAATACTATTGTAGAAGAGTTTCCTGTCTTAATATTTAACATCATCTCCGATAACAGTTTGGGTTATGAATATGTCGGCAAACCCGAAAATAATGAGTTTTATTTTAAAGGAGCTTTCATAAAAAAGAACTAACGCATAAGGTAAAATACTCTTTAAAAGTATTTCACCTTGAACGAAAACTTCGTCTAAAACCTTGGCTGTGCACCAGTTTGAGAGGTAAATCGCTTCGATCTTTCCCCTAGGATATTTCCTAGGTTTACGTCAAAGTTAATATTGGCTTTAATTTGATTCTTAAGGGTAACTAGTTCAGGAAAGTCATCGAAGAACTTTACTTTCTGGGCAGCGATTGAATTCCCTGTTGGCGCATCACCCATTACATAAGTCGCAAATGATTCGGCAATATCTTCACCAGGATTTGTCGCAGCATATTCAGATACAAAGCGGTTTCTATATTTTTGGTAAAACTGATAATAACCGTCAAAATCATCCTGTCTAATTCTTTGATTCTCATCGAAAATATCGGACCAAAATCGGTTGTAAAACTGATTGATATAAGAGTTAGAAGTACTGCAGCCTTCTCCGGTAAAGAAGTTATTACAACCACCGTTCGTGACATTAACTTGAGTATGATCCAAGGTCAACAAATGCGCTACTTCGTGAACGGAAGTGTATGCCGTTTCTCCAGGCACAAATTGATTGTTTCTATCCCAAACAAAGTCAAGGTTATGCCCCATTTCCCATACGCTTAAATCATTCTGATCTATAGCAGAAACATAAGCTGCGGTGCCATCATCAGCATCTGCGAACAATTCAAGTTCTTTCATGACGGATCTCGCATCCGCGGGTATCAGGTTAGTAAAGAAATTCCAAAATTCATTTTGTCGCGCTTGATTGAAAAAACCAGATGCCGCAGGCCCTGAATTTATCAATGAAAGGTCATTCCCGTTGACGGCATATCTTGCGACTAACCCTGATTTTCTAGTTTGATCAGCCTGATCGAAGGGTGCTTCATCATCCGCTTCTCGTTCACAGCTAAAGACAAATGCAACAAGTAATAAAGTAAAAATGCGTAGTAAAAATTTAGAGGCTTTCATAATTGATAATGTTGTTTAGGTTTAAATCCACCTCTCTTAACATTACCCTACCCCCTTAGGGAAAATTATTGATTATCCTCTCCCTTTGTGCCCTCTTCGTTGTTCTTTTTCGCTTTTCTTTTCCGCTCCTTCTTAGGCTTGTCCGCACGGTTCTTCTTTTTAAATATGCCAAGGAGTCTTCTCTTTTTTGCCGTCGTATCTACCAAAGCGGTATCCGCCATAAAGTCCTGTAGACTAAGCGTATCTATTTCAGGTTCGAAATCACTCTCTTTCGGGAAGTATTCTTTAAAGCGCTTGTTGTACTCTTCTTGTTCTACGTTGAATCCTCGAGATAACAACGGCGCAAACTGATCTCGCATGTATAAGGGTACAATCTCCATTTCTGCCATCAAGGCGTCATATCTTCCAGAATCTAGTTTGTCGATTCTAGCCTTTAAGAGACTATCATATTTGGGGCGATTAAAATGAATGAGCTTCATTTCAAGCTGATCCATTTTATAATAAGGTCTTTTCTTGGTAAGCCGATCGAATAAGTATGGGTTTTCAAGAACAGGCTTTTCTTTACCCCTAAACACCCTGGCGAGTAACGGTTCTTTTTTCCTGTTTTCATAGGTAAAGCCTGCCTTCTCGTAAGAATGAACTCTACCTCCTTGTACTCTAAAGCCACGACCAGGAGTACCTTTCAGGAATTTATCCATTAGTGAATCGCCATCAGCCTCATATTTAAAGCCGTAAGGTCTTTTTGGCACAGTATCACCCTCTACCACTGTAAACAGTGAGTACATTTTTTCCTGTTCGTCCTCATCCAGCACAAAAGCCGTATGATAGGCCGGGCAGATTTTCTGCACAGCACAAGAGCACAACAGGCATATAGCCAGCATACAGGTGATAGTTGTTTTATTCATTCGATTCCCTGATTGGGGCGGCAATTTAACAATTGCCTTATGGAATTATAAATCCCGTTTTAACTTATTTTCAACATTAAATACCAAGAGTAGTTAATCATTCATACGAAAAACGAAAATGAGTCTTAATCATTTGTAAGTTTAACGAGAAATGAGGCAGGTCGATTATATAATAGCAGGTGCAGGTGCGAGTGGTTTGACGCTGGCTTTCTTGCTATCGGCATCTAAAGATACCAAAAAATCTATTCTTATTATCGATCGAGACGATAAGGCGAAGAATGACAGAACTTGGTGCTTCTGGGAAAAGGAAGAAAACTTATTTGAAAACCTCGTCTACAAATCCTGGTCAAAAATTCAATTTAAAGGTACTGGCTTTAATAAGGTCTTCGATATAGCCCCTTATCAGTACAAGCTCATTAGAGGAATTGATTTTTACAATTTCATGAGAGATTACCTCCTTAAAAGGGATAACGTCAAATGGGTTAAAGAGGAAATAAAAAGCATAGAGGCAAACGGAATTGTCCATACGAAATCTGAAACCTATCAAGCTAACCTTGTATTTGATAGCACCTTCAACCCAGCAAGTCTTGATAGAACTAAGTCAACTACTTTGCTCCAACATTTCAAAGGCTATATCATTCAAGCCAAAAGCAAATCATTCGATCCAGGTTGTGCCACTTATATGGACTTCACCCTAGATCAAGAAGGTGATTGTCGTTTTGGATATATACTTCCCTTCAACGCGCATAAAGCCTTGGTAGAATACACTTTATTCAACCAAGAACTTCTGAAAGGTGATGCGTATGATACTCGTCTTAAAAGCTATATCGAAAGCCTTGGTATAAACGAATACGAAATTATTGAGGAAGAATATGGAGTAATACCGATGACTGATCACCACTTTAAAATGAGAGTGAGCGACCATGTCATAAATATTGGTATTCAAGGAGGCTTTGCGAAGCCTTCCACGGGGTATACTTTTTTAAGAGGCCAACATATACTCAAACAAATGGTCCAAAACCTGCAACAGGAAAAAGATCCACTATTCAACCTTCCCTATCAACAAACAAAATTCAAAAAATACGATGCGACATTACTCAATGTACTTGCATCAAAAAAGTTTACCGGCGACGATATTTTTACTGGAATGTTCAAAAGAGTTGGTGCAAAAAGCTTTTTCAAATTCCTTGATGAACAAACCTCCATGAAAGAGGATATTAAGATTATGTCTGCCACGCCTTTGCTAGATTTTGGCGGAGCATTTATAAAATCATTAATGAAGTAGCTTATCTTTAGCTATGATCGCCCTTTGGCAAAGCATTTCTCCCTTTTTACTACTGTTGTATTACATCGGAATCTTCTTTGTAGTAGTTCAGATACTTTTAGAGAATAGGAATCCCTTAAAAACGCACTCTTACTTACTTCTCCTTCTACTTTTACCCTTCGTGGGCTTAATCATTTATCTATTTTTCGGTCAAAATCTTCGAAAACGGAAGACAATGGCCAAAAGGCGGCTCATCAACCAAGCTTTTGGACCTTCCTATATTCAAGACTACTTAAAAAATGAGCAAACCGATCTCCACGCCAAAGGGCGTTACGATAAGTTGATTCGTTTTCTGCACAAAGACTTATCCCCTATCAGTCTCAACAATCGAGTGACCGTTTTGCATAACGGCGAAGAGAAATTTCCGGCGCTTTTTCATGCCATTAATAAGGCCAAACATCATATCCACCTAGAGTACTATATTTTCGACGACCATGATATTGGTTCTCGCCTAGCCGATCTTTTACTAGAAAAAGTTAAGGAAGGTATTAAGGTGAGAATGATTGTTGACGGTGTTGGATCGTTGAGCTTGAAAAAAGCATTCTTTAAACGTATGATCAAAGGTGGCGTTCAGCTAAAAGAATACATGCCGGTACTCTTCCCTTCTTTTACGAGTAAAATCAATTACCGAGATCATAGAAAAATTGTGATTGTAGATGGAAATGTTGGTTTTACAGGCGGCATAAATGTAGATGATCGCTATATCAATGATAGACAAAACAAGCTTTATTGGAGAGACACTCATTTAAAAATTGAGGGGGAAGCCGTAAAGACCCTTCAATTTCTGTTCTTCTTGAATTGGCAATTTGTAAGTCAGGAGCGGATTAAATCTACAAGTGAATACTTCCCAGATATCCCGAGCGTAGGAACACATTGTGTGCAAATAAATGCTAGCGGTCCTGAACTGGACTTAGCCAGCATAATGGACTCATTCTTTATTGCCATTACATCGGCTAAAAAGAAAATTAGAATAAGCACGCCCTATTTTATTCCTACAGAAAGCATTATTGACGCGATTACAACAGCAGCCAAAAGCGACATAGCAGTAGAACTATTAATCCCATTCGATTCTGACTCAAGAATAGTCCAAGCCGCCTCATTATCATTTATTCAGCGACTCCTCGATGCTGGCGTAAAAGTATACCTGTACCGAAAAGGCTTTCTACACGCTAAGATTATCTTAATAGATGACAGTTTTGCCTCAGTCGGCACAGCCAATATGGACTATAGAAGCTTCGACTTGAACCACGAAGTCAACACTTATATTTATGACAATAACATTGTAGATATTTTGCATAAGCAGTTCGATGAAGATTTAAGCCATTCTGAAAAAATAGACCTGAATAAATGGGAAAACAGAGGGATTAAACAGAAATTGAAAGAATCACTTTGTAGACTTTTAGCCCCACTACTTTAATTTCAAAACATGGAAAGCCAATACACTAACCTCGATACGATTAAGTTCTTCCTACACGAGGTACATCAAATTGATAGTTGCCTTGGAAAAGGTCGCTTTGCCGCTTATGATAGCGCCAGCGTTGACATGTTTTTAGATTCTATAAAAACGCTCAGCGACAACGAACTTTTTCCCTACATAAAGGAAATGGACGAAAAACCTTCTTTTTATAAAGATGGTGCCATTACTATTCACCCACAGTTCGAGAAGATCTTTCAACAAGCTAAGGAGCTGGGCTTAGTGGCAACTATTTTCAACGAAGAAGATGGCGGATTACAAATGCCCAACGCGCTTTTTCATGCCGCATACTATATTATGGAAGCAGCCAACAATCACGTGACGGGTTATATCGGGCTTACTGCAGGTTCGGCCAATCTGATTGCTACTTTTGGCAGCCAAACTTTAAAAGACATCTATTTACCTAAGATGTTAGATATGGAATGGACGGGTACGATGTGCCTAACCGAACCACAAGCAGGTAGTTCCTTATCAGATATCACCACTTCGGCTAGCGCGAATTCCAATGGGAGCTATAAAATTAATGGCCAAAAAATATTTATTTCTTCTGGCGACCACCAGTTTGCTTCAAATATTATCCATTTGGTATTAGCGCGCATCGAAGGCGCACCCGAAGGCACCAAAGGAGTTTCCCTTTTTGTAGTGCCAAAACATAAAGTGAACGGCGATCAATTGGCGGAAAAAAGTCAGGTCATTGTAGCTGGTGAATTTGAGAAGTTAGGTCAGCGAGGTTATTGTACTTCGCACCTTGTCTTCGAAGAGGCTGAAGGCTGGTTAGTCGGCGAAGAAAATCATGGTTTGATGTACATGTTTCAAATGATGAACGAAGCACGTGTCGCCACCGGAAGAATGGGGGCTGGAATTGCCTCTGCTGCATATTACGCCTCATTGCAATATGCCAGAGAACGTCCGCAAGGCAGAAAACTCACCTCTACCGGAGATAAAGACTTAGCTCAGGATCAGACATTGATCATCAACCATCCTGATGTGAAACGAATGTTGCTTCATCAAAAATCAATTGTTGAGGGTTCATTAAGCTTGATTTTACAAGCCTCTCAGTATTTAGATGCTGAACATTTGGCTGAAGGAGAAGAAAAAGAACGATATAACCTGCTTTTAGAACTGCTAACCCCGATTGTAAAGACTTATCCATCCGAAAAAGGACTAGAATCCGTTAGTCAAGGCTTGCAAGTATTAGGCGGCTATGGTTTTTGCATGGACTTTATCTTGCAACAATACTACCGAGATATTCGAATCATATCCATTTATGAAGGAACCACAGGAATTCAGTCGCTTGATTTACTGGGTAGAAAAGTTGGCCTAAAGCATGGAAAAGTGCTCGCTTGGTTAGGAGAAGAAATTCAAACCGATATTAAGGCAGCTTATGCCTATGAAGACTTACAACCTTATGGCAAAACATTGGGTGAAAACCTGCACTTAGTTCAACAAGTACTTGGACAACTAATACCAATTGCTAAAACGGGAGATTTTGAGCGATATCTATCTGATGCCACCATTTTTATGGACTTTTTCGGAACAGTTGTTATTGGCTGGCAGTGGCTTAAAATTGCCACGGCATCTCACAAAGCAATCGGGGGAAATAGTAGTCAAAAAGTAATGTTAGAAGGGAAAATTCATACCATGAAGTTTTTCTATAAATATGAAATGAGTCGCACCAAAGGCTTAGCAAAAACGATTACTGATGAATTGAAATTGACTTTAGATTTCGATTTAGAAATGCTCGATTAAACACAAAACCTTAATACACTAGTAATCAAGTCTGCATGATTTAAAAAGTGCTCTTGGCTTAATTTACATGACAAAACAAAGACTGTGAAAAAACACTACATCCTCAATCTATTTATTTTACTATTGAGCTCACTTTCTTGTGCTCAACAGACAGAAAAGGAGGAGAAACCGCCTTATGTAATACTCATTTCCTTCGATGGGTTTCGGCATGACTACGTTGAAAAATATGATACACCAAATTTTAAGGCTTTAATAAAAGACGGTGTTGCCGCACAAGCAATGCTCCCATCCTACCCGAGCAAAACATTTCCAAACCACTATACGATTGTCACAGGAATGTACCCAGACAATCACGGGCTGGTTGATAACAGTTTTTATGATGCTAATCTTGACCTGAGTTATAGCATCCGCGATAGAGAAGTTGTTGAGAACCCAGCTTTTTATGGAGGGCTTCCGCTTTGGCAATTGGTACAGCAAAACAACATGAAATCAGCTTCCTATTTTTGGGTGGGTTCAGAAACTTCTATCGCTGGTAGCTACCCAAATTACTATCACATTTATGATGGTGATATTCCGAATGACGAAAGAGTTAATGCTGTAATAGCATGGTTAAAACTACCAGAAAGTGAAAGACCAAACTTCATATCGCTCTATTTCTCTCTTGTGGATAGTGCCGGACACAGTTTTGGGCCAAACGGAGAAAAAACGAAAGAAGCAGTGCTTGAAGCAGATAGACTTTTAGGATTGCTAATGTCGCTTGTCGATCAGATAGACCTTCCAATCAATATTGTTGTTACGTCAGATCATGGTATGAACGAAATCACTCCAGAAGAGGATAGCTACATTACCGTTCCAGATCTATTGGAGGGTATCGATTCTGAACGCGTTCGATTTGTGAGTAATGGAGCACACGGCCATTTTTACAGCGAAGACATGGACTACCTAAAAGAAGTGGCAAGTGAACTCAGGGCTCGTGAGACGAGTACCAATTACGAAGTTTTCTTTAAATCGGAAATGCCCGAACATTGGCATTATGGTACACATGACAGAATTGGCAACTTATTCATCAAAATGAACCCAGGCCACTACCTCACTTCTCCTCAAAGGAAGTCTGGAGCTATTGAAAACCAATCCTATCGTGGAGAACACGGTTTTGATCCAGATGAAACCATAGATATGGGTGCGATTTTCTATGCCAAGGGACCAAGCTTTAAATCGGGCTTGAAGATTGAAAAGTTCAGAAACATTCATGTTTATCCCATGATCGCGAATGTCCTAGGAATTACCTCTTTACCCAAAATTGATGGCAAATTGGAGGTATTAAAACCTATCCTTAAATAATTGATACTACTTTTACGACTCAATTTTATGCCATGAGTCTCACTAACAAAAACACTGCCTTAATCCTCATAGACCTTCAAAAGGGCTGGGCAAAACAAGATCATTGGGGCGGAAATAGAAATAATCCAAATGCCGAAGAAGTGGCTTTGGAATTACTCAATACTTGGAGAGAGAAAGGATTGCCCATTTTTCATGTAATTCACGGATCTAAAGATCCAAAGTCGGAATTACACCCAGACAAACCGGGTTTTGAGATGTTAGAGGCTTTAAAACCAATGGATGGTGAACCTCTTTTAGTTAAAAATGTAAATTCAGCTTTCATTGGTACCGATCTGCAAGAAAGATTGGAAAACCAGAATATCGACACATTGGTAATTGCAGGCCTTACAACCAATCACTGCGTTTCAACCACAACAAGAATGGCAGGAAACTTCGGTTTCGAAGTTTACCTCATTGCCGATGCCACGGCTACTTTTGATAGAAAAGGATTGGATGGCAGCGTCTTCCCTGCAGAAATAATTCACCAAACTGCACTTGCTAGTTTGAACGAAGAGTTTGCTACTGTTTTAAATAAAGCAGACCTATTAGAAATACTCTGATTTTAATCATATCTCAATAAGCATCTTATTCATTATGTTTGTAGTTGAATGAAAGCAAGCAAATCGAATAACCTTCGCAACATTTGGTATATGGCCTGCCATGGTAGCATGCTTAAAAAAGGAGCTACCATAGAAAAGGAAATTGATAGTGAGAAAATACTCCTTGGTCGAGATGAGCATGGTAAAGTATTTGCTTTAAAAAATCAATGCCCACATAGAGGAATCCCTCTTACTTATGGCAAATTTGATGGTTGTGAGATTGAGTGTTGCTATCATGGATGGCGATTTAAAACTGATGGAACTTGCACTAAAATACCAGCACTACCCCCCAATTCTAAATTAGACGTTACGAAAGTACGTGCGCCTTACTACCCCGTAAGGGAAGTTCATGGCTTGGTAATGATTTACTTGCCGAAGGACATGCGCAAGCCTGAAGATATTGATGAAAGCCTTTTTCCTCAATTTCCACTCCCCGAAGACAAGTCTTTCGATCTGGTAACGGCAAAACCGATGGCTTGTAGTTTAGACCATTCTGTTATCGGCTTAATAGATCCTGCGCACGTACCCTTTGTTCACCAATCTTGGTTTTTTAGGAAGAGCAATAACCTAAAGCTGAAAGAAAAGAACTTTGCCCCTTCCCATTTAGGCTTTAAAATGGTGAGGCATGCGCCTTCTAAAAACTCCGCTGCTTATAAAATTCTAAAAAAAGAGCAGACAACTGAAATAAGCTTTCAGATTCCGGGTATCCGGATTGAACACATCAAAGTGGGTGATAATGATATCCTTATCATGACTACACTTACTCCTATAAACGAGCACCAAACGGAATTAACTCAGTTTATCTATACCGATATCAAATGGTTTAAATGGCTCAGGCCAATATTCTATCGTTTTGCAGATACTTTTATCCAGCAGGATGTTGACGTTTTCCAAAAACTGAAAGAAGGTTTGAACAACAATCCTCCGCTGATGCTAATGGGCGACCCTGATATGCAGGCTAAATGGTACAATGCAATACGTGCCAGATATGAAAAATGTCAAGAGGAAAATACACCATTTGAAAACCCAATTAAACCACAAACCTTATATTGGCAGACTTAAATAATTAATTGCTCATGAACATGAATTCCATTTACAAACTCCCTTTGCTTTGTTTTGCTTTACTTTTAGTCGCTTGTGGTAACGATGATGGTGGTGGAATAACGGATGAACAACGCCAACTCGTAATGGGTGATGCTTCTGGTGAAGGAATTGTTCAATTGGGTTTGAATTCACCTATAACTGTTCAAATAGATGCAGTTCATTCTAATGTAAGAGAATTAGATATCAACTTTGACAATGAAATCGACATCATCATCAGAGCGTATGAAGATTTCGGCGGAAATCCGAAAGGGTTAACCATCACTACAAATAATACCTCTACTAGAATCCTGCTTGATGAATCTGGTAATGTGGCCCCTCTAAATGCAGGCGAAACAACTACTGTACTCTCAACAACTTGGGGTATGGCTAACTCACTTGCCTTAGCAGTCCTAGATGGACAAACTACAACTGGTTTATGGAATGGCCTTCAGAATAAGTACGTGGCGGTAAGAATGGATATTGGAACGAGTCGTTTCCTGGCTTGGATTGAATTAAGCGTTTCTGACTACGACAACTACAGCTTTCATAATTACGCCTTAAAGCAGGTGCCTTAGCGCGTTTTTAGTTCTTCTTTTAGCTTTTTACTCAAGCTACTGGCAACTAATTCATAAGAATGATCGATCAGTTCTCTGATCATGTTGTCAGAAATAGATCCATCAACGAAAACGGAATTCCAGTGGGTTTTATTCATATGCCAACCGGGCCGTATTCCCTCCCACTGCTCTCTTAAATCAGCAGCTTTCTCAGGCTCACATTTTAGATTAATAAACTCGAAATGATCTAAACCTGTAAGGGCGAACATTTTACCCATTACCTTCAGTACCAATGTGTCTGGCCCAAATGGTGTTTCTTCAGTTACACCTGGTTTAGCAATACAGTAATCTCTGAACTCATCTATAAACATTGAGTTCAATTTAATTATCCTCGGTTACATTCGGGAGATAAACCTTCCAATTATCACAGCCATTGCAATCAAAAACATGACAATAGAGATTTTATTGACCGTGTGCATTGCTTTCAAATTGAAGTTACTAGGTCTATCAGCATCTTTCTTCCTAAAGAAATAACCCCAAACAGGACCGAAATCAAAGGCTTCTTTAGCTGTCAATTTCACTTTCTTATTCTCTTCTGTATTATTCTTTTCTTCTGACATACTTCTAAAATTCTACGGCTTGCGGTTCCATCCACTTACCATCTGCCCTAATTATTTCTATTAGCTCGTCTACAGCGTGCTCTGATGGTACGCCTCTTTTCACAACATCTTGTCCTTTGTACAAAGTGATTTTCCCTTTGCCAGACCCTACATAGCCAAAATCTGCGTCTGCCATTTCACCAGGACCGTTAACAATACAGCCCATGATGCCAATTTTAACACCTTTTAGATGATCAGTACGTTTACGAATCTTTGCCGTGGTTTCTTGCAAATCGAATAAGGTTCTGCCACAACTTGGACAGGAAATATATTCTGTTTTTGTCATCCGCGTTCTTCCAGCTTGAAGAATCCCAAATGCCGTTTGATTTTTTAGTTTCAGTCTATCAAGGTCATCCGAACTATGAGCAGAAAGCATAACTCCATCGCCAAAACCATCTACTAATAAGCCACCAATGTCTGTTGAAGCATCTATCAGAAATTGCTCTTCATCCTTTACTTGATAATTATTTGTAATGATGACAGGAACTTTTAATCCTCTTTTTTCAAGCTCAAAGAAGAACCTGCGCAGCGCTGGCATTTTATGAGCATTGTTGGCTTCTAACAAAACGGTAAGGTTATCGGCCTCCAAAATCGCCATTGTTTCATCGTCGAGATCATCGGCGCTCAGCTTCAAGAAGTTCAGTGTGTCATCGCACTGTTCTGCGGCTTGTAATTGTTTCAGGGAATAAACAGGATGCCTATTCTTTTTGTCTTCAAGACTATTCCAAACAGGATAATCGATCAGTGACCTGATACCATTGGGTAGCATAAAAGGAATTACTTGGCTTCCAGAATACACAAAATCGGCACCCTGATCGTTCATTGTCCATTTATCTGGCTCTGGTAAATAAAAATGGCCAATAGACTTTAAGTCCTTAATCCCGACATTTTCTAACTGACTGAAATCTGCTATTACGCGTGGCACGTTAGTCGCCCCTATGTTGACTATTTCTCTTGTCCCTCTTTTATGATAGGCAAATGGATCGATTGGAGATTCACCTATGCTCTTGATTTCATTATGGCTGCTTCTCGTCGCATATCGATCGACTAACTTTCTTGCCACTGGAGCTTCCAGCTCTGGTTCTTCCGTAAGGGACACTCTCACAGTATCTCCTAAACCATCTTCCAGAAGGGTTCCTATTCCTACGGCTGATTTTATTCTTCCATCTTCGGCTTCACCTGCTTCAGTTACTCCCAAATGCAATGGATAAGGCTTCAGCCCTTCTTCTTCCAACTTGTTTACAAGTAGTCGGTAAGCTTCAACCATCACCTGAGCGTTACTCGATTTCATACTGATAACAATCTGATCGTATGAGAGGTCTTCACAGATTCTTAAAAATTCTAAGGCTGATTCTACCATCCCTAAGGCGGTATCACCATAACGACTCATTATTCTATCTGAAAGGGAACCATGGTTGGTGCCAATTCTCATAGCAGTACCATGTGCTTTGCAAAGTTCTACAAGCGGGGTGAATCGCTTGCGGATTCGGTCTAACTCTGCTTCGTAAGTTTCGTCGGTATACTCAATATTCTCAAAACGCTTCTTATCAGCATAATTACCCGGATTGACTCTTACTTTTTCTACGATTTGGGCGGCTAGTTCAGCAGCATTTGGGGTAAAATGAATATCGGCAACCAGTGGTACATTGCAGCCACGTTTCCTTAGTTCATCTCTTATAGCTCTTAAGTTTTCGGCTTCTTTTAAGCTTGGCGCAGTGATTCTAACGATTTCGCAACCAGCTTCTACCATTCTTAGTGTTTGCTCAACGGAACCCATAGTATCCATGGTGTCTATGGTAGTCATAGACTGAACGACAATCGGATTATTTCCACCAATCACCACATCGCCAACCTGTACAGGGATAGTTTTTCTACGGCTATATTGAACCAGACTGTTGCAATATTTCTTAGTGGAAGCTACGCTAGATTTCATGGGCTTTTAATTGCTTCAAAGATAACTTGAAATGCGCTTAAATGTTAGATGAAAATATGAATGCTTGCTATTTATACTTGACTAAGCGTAAAACATCCAAAACAGATCTTAAACTGAATTCAAATATCTCCTAACTGAGGTCTTAGCAATATTTCCTCAACCACAGTTTGTTTGGATAAAGCATTCGTATTGAAAATAGCGTCGGCTATGTCGCTAGCTTTCATAAATCTGTCCTCTGGTAGTTCCACTCCCTCCCAACTCGCGGTATATGTTGCCCCTGCCAGTAAAGAAGTGACACGGACACCATGTGGTTTCATTTCTTCACGAAGTGCTTTGGTGAATCCATGCAGTGCGAATTTTGAGATTGAGTAACTACCACCATTGGCATAAGATTGAATTCCTGCGATTGATCCTGTTGTGAAAATATGGCCATTCCTATTTTCCTTCATCCCATCTATTAAAGCACGCGTTAGGTAGTATGCACTATATAAATTCGTTTCGATCATCTGTTCTAGACTTCCTTCTTCCTCTTCGTGTACGGAACCTGGAATAAATATGCCTGTATTGTTTAGTAGAACATCAACTGGCTGTTTCAAGTCATTAATAAGCTTTGCAAAACGCTCTACTTCCACTTTTTTAGACATATCGGTAGGCAGTATATGGATAGTACCTAGACCACCTTCTTCTAGTTCTTTTTTTAAGGCATCGAGATCGCTTTGGTTTCTAGCACATGTGGCAATGTCGAATCCGGCGTAATAGAATTTCTCAACGGTTGCTCTTCCTATACCCTTTGTTCCACTACTTATTACCGCTAGTTTTCTCATATCTTAACATCAATATTGTTATCTATAATTAATCGGGTTTACTGACCGACACCTTAATTTTCTAAAGATAGTTTCTTCTTGGGAATTCATCTCAAAAGAATAATGTTCGTCAAACTGGTATTAGTTTTTGATCTTTTCAGAAACCTTTGATTCAAGTTTTGTTATTTTACCAGTTGTTGACGCATAAAGAATAATTTTTTATTAGATGCAGAATCTAGGCAAGTACGTTTTATTTCTAAGCGCTCTCTTTAAAAATCGCGAGTCATTTAAGACTTACGCGAAACTTACGATAGATGAGTGTATTCTAGTAGGTATAAACAGCATTGTCTTGGTTTCCATTGTATCTGTATTCATGGGTGCTGTTTCCACTCTACAAACTGCGTATAACCTTGTAAACCCTTTGATTCCTGATAATGTAATAGGTCTTGTTGTTAGGGATTTAACCATTTTAGAGCTTGCACCTACCATTACAGGAATAATTTTTGCCGGCAAAGTCGGTTCAAGTATTGCTGGTAACCTTGGTACGATGCGTATTACAGAACAGGTTGATGCTTTAGAAGTAATGGGCATAAATCCTATTTCTTATTTGGTACTGCCCAAAGTAGTAGCAACGCTCTTAATGTACCCGTTCCTTGTGATCCTAGCCGGTAGCTTAGCTATTGGTGGTGGTTATCTTGCCGCTGAATTTGGCGGTGTTTTAAGTACGGCTGATTATCTAACTGGCTTGAGGCTTGAATTCAATGAATTCAGTGTTTACTTCGCGCTAATAAAATCTGTAGTGTTTGCCTTCTTAGTTTCTACCATTTCAGCATATATGGGCTATTATACTAAAGGTGGTGCCTTAGAAGTAGGACAGTCGAGCACAAGGGCGGTTACGGTAAGTTGTATAGCGATACTTTTTAGTGATTTTGTTTTAGCTCAATTACTTTTAGTCTGATGATAGAAGTTAAAAACCTTGTGAAGTCTTTTGATGACAAAATCATTCTCGACGACGTTAGTGGCGTTTTTGAGCAGGGTAAAACGAACCTTATCATTGGGGCAAGTGGTTCTGGTAAAAGCGTAATGTTAAAGAATATTGTAGGCCTTTTTCAGCCAGATGCTGGACAAGTTTTATACAACGGAAGAAATTTCATCAATGCCGATCGTGATACTAAAACCGAGATCAGGCGTGAAATAGGCATGCTTTTTCAAGGTGGTGCACTTTTCGATTCAAAAAATGTAGAGCAAAACGTTAAGTTTCCGCTTGACGTGCTGACCGATATGCCTGAGGATGAAAAACTTGACCGGGTAAACTTTGTACTCAAACGCGTTAAACTAGAGAATACAAACAACCGAATGCCTTCTGAAATAAGTGGGGGTATGCAAAAACGTGTTGGTATAGCTCGGGCAATAGTAAATAATTCTAAGTACTTATTTTGTGATGAACCAAATTCTGGTCTAGACCCAAGAACATCGATCAAAATCGATCAATTATTGCAGGAGATCACAGATGAGTATCAAATCACGACAATAATTGTTACGCATGACATGAATTCCGTTATGGAAATTGGTGAGTACATTCTCTTTATTTCCGATACCAAAAAACTTTGGGAAGGAAATAATGAAGACATTATGCATTCTGGTGTTGAAGCACTTGACGATTTCGTGTTCGCGAATAAAATGATGAGACGATTCAAAGGGATGAGCTAGACTGAGCTTCAACTCAACTCTCCTTTTTTGAGTTATTATTAAAACTTCTTTCAGCTCTAGTTAGGTTTTAGAACAGAGCACTTACCTGAACTCTTCCTAGGTGAACTGCCCTACTCTCTGCTGATTTCCTGCCATCATAGCGGAGTATTAACTGTAACCCTTTCCCTAATCTTTGCTGCCAATTTATATTCCAGGTTAAGTTTTGCCCTGGTCTTAATGCTTCTAAGAGTTCGTAACCTACGGGGGAATTCTCTACCCCTTGAAAGTCAATATCCACAAACTTGAAAGTGCTGCTGATAGTAGACTTTGTCGCTTTAGAGTAACGCATATTCATCTCTATCTCATTCAGAATAGCCTTTTCATTACTCCCTTCCACAAAAAAGTTCTGCTTGTCTTTTCTAGAAAGTCTTCCAGTAAACCTGAAAGCACTAAATGGCTGCCATGAGAGTGATGGTTGAACCGTAGATTGCTCAATTTGATAATTCCTTTGTACCAATACATTAGAAGTGTTACCTCTACTTCCATCAATATAATTGATGTCCAAATTCACATTCCGATTAACATTCCAACGCATATGAAAACGTAGATCCTTATTGGCCCGTCTTTCAAATCCGTTGAGCAATAACTGCTTGTTTTGCACTTGCGCTACACCGATATCGGCTCCAAATTTTGCGCTAGACCTGTTGAAGAATAGTGTTGAGCGTACGTTTTCATTTAAGGCTAGCGTAGCTTCGTCAGCCACATCAACTGGCCAGAGGCGACTTCCTAAATCATCATCGATGATTTTACTGTTGAGCGACCATGCAGTATTATTGGAAAAGTGAGATAGAAATTTCTTTAAGCCACCTTCCTTACTCCATGATCTAGGCAAGTTAAGATTGAATCGATAAGAAATGATTGTACTAAAGGCTTCTTCAAAAGTATCGGTGGGTACAAAAATCTTAGCGTAGTTTTTCTCATCTGGATTTATGGCAATGTAAAACTCATTTAGGTCTTGTACTCCATCGCCATTGTCATCTCTCCAAGTATGAGTACCCTGCCCCGTAGGCACCAAAATAAATATGAACTCTCGCTTGAGTTCTCTACTATTGGAAAGGTTATAATTAAGTTCTGACTGGATTACTCGGTCGAAAAAAGTTCCACTCCAATCTAACCTTCCCATAATGGTTTCGTCGTTGGCATTAGTCCCTGACTCGTTTAGGTTTTCCAGGTTTCGATAGGTAAAAAGAAGGTATAGCTTATTCGTATTATCAATATCAGTTCTGAAAAAAGCATTCCAAGTTTCTGATCTATTATTATCTAAAAGGGAACCGTTTATTGGCAATCTGTCTTCTCTCAGCTGATAATCTATCCCATATGTGGTTTTTAAAGTATCTAAGTTTTTAAGGTAGAAAGTGTGTTCAGTGAAGTTCATTGCCGTGCTTACAACTGCCTGATCAGATGTTCTTAGTACCTGGTTCCGGTCTTGTCGGTACCTATACCCGGGAACAAACCATTTACTTTTATAAGCCACATCAAGATTCAGTCTATTCCATTCAGAGCTTAAAGTGATTTGGTCATTGTTCATTAAAAACGCGTTGAAATTTGCCTGAATTCTCCCTAACTGTTTAGCAATTTTAAAGTGATGTTGAAATCCGTTTACCCCAAGTGTATCTCCTCTTTTTCTATGGACCATTCTATAGTTAAACCTATTCGCATTATCCTTAGATAGATCAAGGTTGACATTCAAAATATTCTCGGCTGCAGGCTGATTAACTTCTAATGGATTAAAGCTCCAATCACGATCAAATTCGATAAACCTCAAGCGATCAATAAACGAGAAGGATTCATTATCGTGTTCAAAAGCAATTTCTGAATTGAATTTATAATCTGTCGCAAAACTTAAGGGTCTATCGGTGCTGCGATGAATTAACTTTATAGCACTTCCATCATCATCGTCGGCATCTAATTCTGAAAACAGGTTTATATCATTTTTTGAGAATGCTACTTCTCCTTCTAACTGATCAAATTGGTTTAGTTTGACTCCTGCGCCTAGTGTAATCATTGATTTTTGATTGGGCGCATTTATTAAAGAAATCGGCTCGAAATTACCCTGAGGCACTCCATTAACTGGCGGAATCCACTGATGAATTCTCCCATTGGCGGTGGAACTTAGGAGTACGTAATTTCCAAAGCCCTGGCCTACTTCCGTGAACTGCACGCTGAAGAATGCACTGTCTGGATTAGTGGAATATTGAAAGATATCGAAATTAGTACCCGCGGCGTCTTGACCAACGGTTTTACGATATAGAATTATGTCTTGGGTAAACCCTACACTATCAACTCGACTGGTAAATGCTTGATTTAAATTATCTCCTGCATTTGCTAAGACTCTTTTGTCATCACCAGTTAAATCAAAAGCAAGTGGCTGATTTCGGTTATCCTTTTCATTGTAATAGTTGAATGTAAAATTGACGTTCTCGTTGGCTTGGTAGTGGCTTGCTTGAAAAATAGACCTTGTATAATTTTGGTCTGAAAATTCATAGTCAACTCGTATTCGAGTAAATTTTGTGATCAATACTTTATTAGTGAAAGTAATTTCTCCAAGGTTATAGTCAATAATATAGTCGTTGTCGAAACCACGCGTTTGTAGTTCTCCATCGATATAGACCTTTTCTGAACCGGCTAGAATAATAATAAATCGTTCATTTTGAGGCCCTCTAACTCTGTATGGGCCTAAGATACCTTCGATTGGATCGATAGAGATAGACGCAAAACGCCCTTTTGCCACAGAACCCGCTACGGATGTTTCAGCTTTAAAGCCACCGCTCAATTCATACTTAGTTTTAAACTGTGCGCCTTGAACATTTTTATAAAACCTCAAAAAATTCGAATTGCCATTTCTCAAAACAACATCGCCCGCTTTTAGGGAAAAGTTCTCGTTATATAATTCTATGGAAACGTTATCAAAGTCTTGTAGCTGCTGAGTATTACCATCTGGTTGAAATGGCACATTCCTATCGGTAATAACGGCCCTTAGGTTTACATTATCGGTCAGTTGCCCTTCCATTTGGAGATTGAGGGTTGAGTTTACAAACACATCTTGTCGGTTCCCGAAGGATACTCCTCTTGTTATGCTACCGGTTTTGGTGATGTTTTCCGTAGTAATGATTTCTTCTCTTTTCGGTAATGCTAACTGCTGCTGAAACCGAATAGCATCTTTAAAAAGTGCTGTTGAATCATAAATATCAAGGGTTTTATTGGCTTTAGGGCTGTGCAGATCGAATGGTAAGGTTCTATAGCATACTAAAACGGAATCTAAACCTTGCTTGGGAATTAGGATGGTGTTTTTGCTGAGCTCGAATTTAAAATCTACTTGCGAAACGGGAGATTTAATTCTAATGGATTCAGGATAGACTGTAAGGGAGTCTAGGATGATGGGTTCATCAAAGGTTTTAATCCATTTACACAGTTCGCCAGTCTGACCTCTCAAGAGGCCAGTAAAGCAAATAAGCATTAAAAAGGTTAATACACCTCTATGCACAGTTAATCGGTTAGCGGAAACTCTAGATAGAAGGTTGTACCCCTTCCAAGAGTTGAATCAAACCAAATACTCCCACCGGCATGTTCTACCCCACGTTTGGCAATGGCTAATCCTATACCGGAGCCTTCTTCCTTCGTACTAAATTTAGGTATAAATATCTTTTCCTTAATGTCATCAGGGATACCTGCGCCATTATCTTCGAAAGTTATTCGAGCTTTATTGTGCGTTACCAATAGCTCAATAGAGAGTAATGCTGCTGTTTCAGCTGGCACTGCTTGAGCGGCATTGAGTATAAGATTATTGAATATTCTGCCTAGCAATTTTGTATCACCCTTTACCCAAACCGGCTGTTTTGGAATGTTCGTATTGAGGGCTATTTTACCACCTTTAAAAAGTCTTACCGCCTTTCTGAGTTCTTCTACGAGGTCTAGTCTTTCACTTATTGGGATTGGCATTTTAGCAAATGAAGAGAACGAGGTTGCTATATCACTCAAGGTTTCCACTTGGCTAAGTAAGCTTTCTATCGGTTTATTAAAATCTGTACTTACATCTGGCGCCTGGGCTAAAATTCGTTTCAAGTGTTGCAACTTTAACTTCATTGGCGTTAGTGGATTTTTAATCTCATGTGCCACTTGTTGTGCCATTTCTCGCCAAGCACTTTCCTTTTCACTCATGGCCAGGGCCTTCTTACTTTTTTCAAGGTTTAAGAGCATTTTATTATACTCTCCTACCATTAAGCCGATTTCATCATTGGCTTGCCATTCCAAAGGCTCATTCAGGGTTGAAAAAGTTGTGGATTTGATCTTCTGCGTTAAATATTTAAAAGGATAGGTAAGAATTCTCGATGCTAAAAACGAGAGGATAACGAAGATGACAAAGATGAAGGTAAACGCATTCAATATATTAGAGAGAATATCACGTTGTTCGGCTTTTAATTGCTTTTCAGACTCGAAAAACGGCATACTCAAAATCCCTAAAAGTCTATCATCTTCATTGGATCGTATACCGAAGAACGTTGCTTTATATTGTAAATCTCTGACGCGTTCTTCACTTAATTGCTCTTTACTTCCCGACTCTGCAATATTTGCCATGGCATTGGGGTTGGCAAATGATGCGAGTAGATCGTTTTCAAAAATCAATCTTTGATTGGTGGCAATCAATCTTCCATTGATATTGAAAAGGTTGATATCGGCCTGCGCGTATTGGCTAATTTCTGTGATACGACTTTCGAGTGATTCGTTGTTCTCATTCTGCCCTTCTAGGAAAGCCTGTAGTTGATTGGCAAGGTTATTTGCCGCACTCTCTGTAATGGATAAATACTGGGTTTCTATTTTTTCTTCTACGGTTTGATTGACCAAACGGAGCACCACTATACTGACAATAATAAGTGGAAGGAAGAAGGCAAAATTCAATAAGATTTGAATTTTAGCCGAAATGGTAGTGGTTGTTTTTCGAATGTTATAAAAAACTGCACTTACCCCAAATATCATGATAATGGCTGCTACCATTAAGAGAAAGAAAAGGGCGAAATTCGTGATCAGGTATTTGGTTGGATAAACAGCATTGCTGATGACATAAGTCTCATTACCGTCGCCAGCCACCGCCAAATGGTGAAACCCATTAATGATCAATCCTTGATCGAATAACAAAGGGTCTGCTAACCTGTTGATATTAAAGTCGCGCTTATAATTATAATCTCCACTGCTAAAAGAGAGTCCAGTTACATCATAAATAGCATAGTCAAAATTCTCTTCTTGATTGGCCTCAAAGGTTTCATCAAGTAAGAGTCTGGGTAGAATACTGTTGTTTAATTGTTCTTTTCGATTGAGCTTAATGACGATATATCCTACAGTAGCATTATATCTCTTAATCTCATTGAACAGAATGTATTGATTGACAGAAAATGGGTAACTCTGTCGGAAATGGTAGAGTCCTTCGAAATCTGTCGCATTATCGGCAACAGCATATTGTTGTTCTAAGCCTTGATAGCTATCATAAGTATTACTGTTTATGGCTCTACCTCTTCCGTTGAAGAGAAGTATTTCAATTTCATATTTATCGAAATAGTCGCCTAAATATTTCCTTTGTATAACTCGTTTGATAGGCTCTTTGGGCGAAAACGGACTGGCGATTCCGGTTTGAATAGGAATATTCTCTTTTATATTCTCTTTGGCCTGAGACAAAAGAAATTCAGCAATCAAATCGTTTTTTGTCATTAGGCGTGTAGCCTGACTTTGTTTTTCAATAATGTTATCTTCTACAATATGTCTTGTCAGAATTGAGGTACTGACTGATGCCATTAAGAATGCTGCGATAAAGAAATAAAGGAAGGTGGCGTAGTTGACTTTTTCCAGTTGGTCGGATAGTTTAAAGTTGTATATCACCAAGAGATATCCGAATAGCATACTTAAAATAAAGGGCTCTTGTATTTGAAGCAGAAAGCCAACTAACAAACCAACTAGTAGTAAAATAGATAGCATCAGGTTTACGATTCTCCCATTCTCAATCAGCCTAAATGCTTTGCTCAAGTACTGTCCTATGAGGAATGGAGTAATAGCGACAATGAAAAGCGCGAAATAAACCAATACCTTGAAGGGTGAGAAACTAATATCTTTCGCTACATCGAAAGACCATTGCGAGTTGACTAATAGTGACTCTAATTGCGTGACAAAATAGATTAAGGCGCCGACCAATAGCACTAAGGGTAGAATGGTATTGATAAGTTTTACATGGCCCTTGAGAATGAGCTTTTTCACGAATACTTTATAGCCAAAACTGACGATGACAAGTAGCGCAATTTGGTTTAAAATAAAATCTCCGAGTGAGGGTTGCCACCAGCTTGAAGCATAGCTATCAGGCTCGAATAAAGACCATTCTATGATACTTAACGGATATTCGTAACGTAACATACTGAGCCTAGTAACCAGCAAGAAAAGACTGACTAAGGAGATTGCGAGATATGGTTTGTTTTGATCAACTAGTTTCAAGCTGTATTTAAAGCCCGACCAAATAAATGCAATTATAGAAACGAGGTAAAGAATAAAAATAAAGGTCGAAAAGCTCGGATAGTCGATTTTCATCCGCTCTGTGCCACTAAAGGAAAAAAGGAAAGTCCCTTGAGGGGAATAAATATTTTGCGCATTATCGCCTTCTACATTATCGAGTGTGAACGATGACCTTCCGAAAATTTCTCCATTCAATCCGTATTCCTCAAAAGACTTGTTCAAAGGAACAATGGATGAAAGCGGTAACAATCCATAGATTTCAACGATTCTATTTTGTGCGCTATTAATCACTTTCCGGCGAACGATATATTGCCCCCCTTTTAGCTCTATATATCGGTGGAAATACGTCCCATCTAACGTGCCGTACTTGGGTACAAAGCTGTTGGTACTCCAATAAATGACATTCCCGTTTTCGTAAATAAAATAAGGTAGTTCTTCATCTGGAGTGAACCTGTTGAAGAGTCTACTAAGGTCAACAATGGCGTCATTACTGATGGATTCTGTGTGTTCATCGAGACGAGAAAGCTCATTATGAAGGTTTTCGGTGATTTTCTCTTTGGGGTCTACCCTTCTTTTCTGATCGGAGAAGATGGCTTCATCGATAAGCAGAGTGATTGCTAGCAGTACAATGCTAACAATTAAGAACTTGTTAGTTCCAAAAAAACCTTTTTTGATACTCAAAATCTAGTTATTCCTAGGTATAAGGGGAATCTACTAATTATTTTCCTATCGCTCTAATTCACCTCTATACTTCAGTCCGCTGAAGATATATAGATAAAATATTCGGGCGTATCGGAACATCAGGGGATACAGCAAAAATACTTCCGAAATTATCGCTATAAGGTAAATATTTTCAGAAACTGGCTCAAAAAAGGTGTAAATGATAAAAGCACTCACTAAAAATAGACCAACAGAGAATGCATAGCTGATATACATGGCGCCATCAAAAAAACGTGGCTCTTTTTCAAAACGAACATTGCAAACTTGACAATGCGTATACATTTTCATGAAATTCTTCAGATTGTAAGCATTGTGCGTAAAAAGTGACCCTTCTCTACACTGGGGGCATTTACCCTGCAATACTGCTTGTCCTTTGGGTTTTGCTGACATTGTTTCTGCTTTTCTTATACCATAAATAAGCAATCACACATACTAACGTATATGGTGCGAAGAATAAATATAGAATCCCAAGGTTTAAGTTGGAGGCCATAGATGTTTCACCGGCGGCCACAGTAGATTCTACAGAACCACGACACATGGCACACTGGGCCAAAACATCGACTTTGACTAATGTCAATGCCACTATTAAAAAGAAAGTACTCTTTAATCGTTTAAGCATATTGCAAATTTAGGGCTCAAAGTGTTCATATCCCATTTAATGAACATAATATGGACTAATCATTAGATAAACGATTACTCCAGTAACGGATACGTACAGCCAAATTGGAAATGTATACTTTACAATGCGTTTATGACGATCGATCATGCCATTTAAGGCATAATAGAAGGCTAATAGCACCATTGGCACAACACCAATGGATAATAGGATGTGCGTTATCAAAAAGAAGAAGTATACATACTTAGTGGCATCTTCTGCCCCATAAGAAGTAGACTCCGCACTAGCATGATAGGTAACGTAGCATAAAAGAAAAACGGCACCTAGAACAAACGCTGCTGAATTAAACTTTTTGTGAAGGGCAACATTCTTCTTTTTGATAAACACGAATGCCAGTATTAAACATATGGCCGTCAATGTATTTATGATACCTATAGCATGAGGGAGGTTATAAACCCAATCGCCCAAGTTTAACTTTGTTGGCAGACCAAGTAAAACGGCTACTGCTAATGGGATTGCTATAGATAATAGCTTAATCCAAAACATCGATTTCTTCTGCTCTGACATTCTCTTATTTGATTGATTTGAGAATTCTTAACTCTAGTATGAGCCTATCTGTTTCCTCTCTTTCAAGAATATTATAGTATCCACGAATTTTATTCTCCTGATCCACCAATACTACCCGATTGTCTAGATTGCTCATCGCCATAGCACAGTATTTTAAACCAGCCCAATTCGCTGAATCTAATTCATTGACTTTCCAAAACTGATCTAGAAATTGAATTCGTTTGTCATAGTCCGTGATATCTGAACTTCTAATACTGCTGCCGTTCAAGTATGTCGTTAATTGGATGTCTGATTCTTCATAGAAGACGTCTTGTACTCTTTCTAGCGCTTCTAGTCTTGTCTTTAAAACTGGGCCATCCAATCTTTCAAAATGGATTACTTTAAGGCCTCCTGTAGTAGCGACATTTGGATTTTGAACAATGTACTGTACTGTACTTCTATCAAGGCATGGTGTCGATAGTGAATCTGTCAGCCCTTGTTCATAATACACTGGGATGGTAAACTCATTCCTCCCGAATATTTTAAGGAATACAAAGATGACAGCCGGAAGCCCAATCAGCAAAAACAGGAAAATGACTTTCTTTCTCATGGTATAAAAACTAAAAAATCAGGTCATTATCATGACCTGATTTCGTTTCAATGAAATTATAATTCTTTTCGGTTAATGCCCACTTTCAACATGTTCAGTTGATGGTTGGTCGACATCTACAATTCCTCTTGCGTCTTTTACCGCTGCACCTTCAAGGTTTACGAGGGCTACAATAAGCCAAACGATAAATATCATTGGCAATACGATCGAATACATCAGTCCTTTTACTTCGTGTCCTAAGTGCATAAACTCAGATACAATAAAGAATGCCTTCCAAATGGTAAGCCCTATAAAGATGATAGACCTAAGTGTTCCTGCATCCATGTAGAATGCGAAAACATATTCTACCGCTGTGATAAGAAACATAAACAAGGCAATTTTCCATATGCCCATGATTACACTCTTTTGTGCCGGTTGAACGACTACGTTTGTTGTTGATTGTTCCATGATAAAAAGTCTGTCAGATCAAATAGAAGAATGTAAATACAAATACCCAAACTAAGTCTACAAAGTGCCAGTACAAACCAACCTTTTCGACCATTTCGTAGTGTCCTCTTTTTTCATAAACTCCGTTAGCGGCGTTGAAGAAAATAAGGATATTAAATACGACTCCAGAAAATACATGGAAGCCGTGAAATCCAGTAATAAAGAAGAACAGCGCTGCGAATGCTGGCGGGCCATATTGACTGTAATTTAGGTTAGCCCCTACGATCTCGTAGTCTGTAATCCAAATTCCATTTTTCAATACATCGCCAATTGTAGCAACATCGGTTCCAGAGATAAAGTGAGACCATTCCCAAGCTTGACAGCTTAAGAAAGCAAAACCACCAATGATTGTCCAAAGCATCCACTTCACAACATTCTTTTTATCCATTCTATGTCCAGCTTCAACGGCTAATACCATTGTTACAGAACTTAGAATCAAGATGAAAGTCATAAGACCTACGAATACTAATGGTAATTCAACACCGTGAAAACCAGGAAAGGCTTCATATACCTTTTCAGGAATTGGCCAGTATTCGGTTGAAAATGTAAATGCTTCTGGGTCACCTTTATAGGCAGGTGCACTCCATCTTAAAAATGCATATGTAATTAAGAGGCCAGAAAAAGTAAATGCATCTGATAGTAGAAAAAACCACATCATCAGCTTACCATAGCTAGCTTTAAGAGGTTCAATTCCCCCTCCCCATAAGCTCTTTTTACTCACTGTAGCAGTAGTTGCCATAGAACAGTTTAATTAATGATTCAGCAATAAAAAAATGAATAAATAAATCCACAACCCTCCTAAAAAGTGCCAGAATGTAGTTGACATATCCATGTTCAACATATTCTTTGAGTGCACCTTGTATTTGAAGGCAGCGATTAACATATATAATAAATATAATATACCACTTACTAAGTGTAATACATGAAGTCCTGTAAACACATAAATGAAGCTTCCGCCGGGGTTACCCACGAAAAAGACACCTGCATCTACTAATTGACCCCAAGCTTGGAACTGCCCATATATGAAAGCAATTCCTAGTACCATTGTAAGAGACAAAGCCAATTTGACTTGCTCTAGTTTATCTTTTTTAGCGGCCATGTACGCCCACTGCATCGTAACACTACTGGCAAGAATAATCCCTGATGTATACCATAGCATTTGCGGTATATCGTAGATTAACCAATCTCCATCTGCTTGTCTTACAATGTGTGCACTCGTAAAAGCAGCGAAAATCATCACCACCGTTACAATGAACAACCACATCGCAAATTTTTTCGGATGCATGGCTAACGGTTGCTGCAAGGGTGCGTCTACAAGTTTATAATCCTCTGTCATCAGTTTACTATGTCTAATAGGTAAGCAATTTGAACAATAGGCAGATATAAAAATGAGCCGAACATAATCCTTAATGCCGATTTTCTCGACGGATCGCGCATTAACTTGATTGTTGATGCTAAAAATAAAACGCCACATACAGTGGCTACTACACCTGAATTAATACCGGTTAAGCCGAAATACGTTGGCAATAAACCCATTGGTATTAAGAAAAGCGTATAAGTCATTATCTGGAAAGCGGTCTTCATATCTTTTTCCCCTTTAACAGGTAAAAGCTTAAAACCAGCTTTTTTGTAGTCTTCGTCTGATACCCAGGCAATCGCCCAGAAATGAGGAAATTGCCAAATAAACTGAATACCGAATATGATTAGTGCTGCGTGGTTGATATCACCTGTTGCGGCAGTCCAACCTAATAATGGAGGTAATGCACCGGGAATAGCTCCAACAAATACTGCAATTGGCCCTACTCTCTTTAATGGTGTATAAACAAAACTATACAGCACCATTGAAAGTGCAGCAAGCCCAACTGTTAACCAGTTCGTAGAAACCATTAAAACGTATAAACCAATAATGGCTAATATTCCGGCAAACCATAGGGCCTCAGAATCATTGAGTCTTTTTGTAGGAATTGGACGTGACTGGGTACGCTTCATTAACTTGTCGTACTCTTTCTCCCATACTTGATTAACAGTACAAGAAGCACCACTGATAAGGAACCCACCTACAAAGAGCATAGCCAACTGAATCCAATCAACTCTACCACCCATAGCCAGCGTATAGCCAAACGCAGAAGAAAAAGACACTAACAACGAAAGTCGCATCTTAGTCAACTCGATATATGCTTTTGCTTTTTGAGCAAAAACGGTCGATACTTTAATATTTGCTGAATTACCTGATATCATCTCAAGCAAGCTCTTTTTTATGTTTTATTAGCAGTAGCAGATAATACTGCACTCCTATGATTAATGTTCCTAGTAACAAATGTATGGGCTGAATAAACGCCGGGACTCCGAAATATGCCATTATAGCTCCGCTCAGTACTTCAATCAGTACAATGACAATTAGCCATTTTAAGATTGACTTTAACTGATCGTTCTTCAAAATGAGATAGAACAGATAAACATGAAGCGCGACTAACAGAAGTGAATAAGATCTGTGAATTAAGAATGTCAAACCTAAGTTTTCAATCCACTCACTTCGAGCAGCGATATTTGCTATCTCGTCTATACCCTCTCTTACTTGAGTCCCTAAAACGACTTGAACCAATGTTAGGATCAAGCAGATAATAGTTATCCATTTCAGTTTTGGTGCGTTCTCAACGATGATATCCAAATCGTTTCTCTTAGACCTGAAGTAGACATAAATCAATAGACACACTATCAATATGGCCAACAACATGTGAATAGTAATCATCCACTGAAGCAGGTTTGTGCTTACTACGATCGATCCGATCCATCCTTGGAAACCAACCAATACAAATGCAATAAATGAAAGAACTGTGATGGGTCTATCTTTCTTCCAATACTTGATCGATAACACAAACGTACCAAAGATCAGCAGGCCAATAACCGCACCTATCAAGCGGTTTACATATTCTACCCAGGTCTTTACTGCATTGAAATCTTCTTCTTCAAGAATACTTGGATCATTTTCAACCTGATAAGCCAAGTCATCAAATCCCAGTGCAGTTAAATATTCTGCGAATTTTACGTTTTTCTCAACTCGTTGCTGAACGTAATCTTCTTTATAATCTTCCGGTAGCTGATCGACACTGGTTGGTGGCACCCAACTTCCGAAACATTTAGGCCAGTCTGGACATCCCATACCTGAACCTGTACTTCTTACAATTCCACCAACAGCTATTAACAAGTAAACAGCTACAATGGTGACGGCCGTAAACCGTCGGAACAATCTCTCTTTAGTGGCCGCTTGTTGCATCCACTACAATATCATCTTCCGCTTCTTCCTTCTCTAAAGCAATCAGATCATTCTCATGTGGAAGATTTGATTCAAGCGTTTGTGAGAATGGAATGTGCTGAGGAATAAAGTCATCTTCTGCACCTGGCTTAGAATAATCGTAAGGCCATCTGTAAACTTTAGGAATTTCTCCTGGCCAGTTACCATGTCCTGGTTCAATTGGCGTAGTCCACTCTAATGTGTTAGAATTCCATGGATTAGCTGGTGCTTTTCTACCTCTGTACATACTGTAGAAGAAGTTGAAAAGGAAAATAAACTGCCCTACAAACGTTGCAATTGCTGCTACTGAAATGAACATGTTCAGATCAGTGAAACCGCTAAATGCATCGAAGTTGGTGAATGAATAATATCTTCTTGGGAAACCTGCTATACCGATATAGTGCATTGGGAAGAATACAGAGTAAATACCAATGAACGTTAACCAGAAGTGGATATAACCCAACTTAGCATTCATCATACGACCGAACATTTTCGGGAACCAATGATAAACCCCTGCCAGTAACCCAAATGCTGAAGCTGCTCCCATTACCAAGTGGAAGTGAGCCACTACGAAGTAAGTATCGTGCAATTGAATATCAATTGCTGAGTTACCAAGGAATATACCCGTGATACCTCCTGAAATAAATACTGATACCAGACCAATTGAGAACAACATGGCCGGCGTGAATATGATATTACCTCTCCATAGCGTAGTTAGGTAGTTAAATACCTTTACGGCCGATGGCACTGCAATAATCAATGTCAAGAACATGAATATTGACCCTAAGAATGGATTTAGTCCTGACACGAACATATGGTGAGCCCATACGATAAATGACAGGAAGGTAATTCCAAGCATAGAAACAATCATGGCTTTGTAACCAAAGATTGGTTTCCTTGAATTGGTTGCTATAATTTCTGATGTGATTCCTAAGGCTGGAAGTAATACAATATATACTTCTGGGTGACCTAGGAACCAAAATAAATGCTGATATAAGATTGGACTACCACCTACATTAGATAGTGCCTCTCCTTGAATATAAATTTCTGATAAATAGAACGACGTACCGAAACTTCTATCGAACACTAATAAAAGTGCTGCAGCAAATAATACTGGAAATGAAAGTACTCCAATAATTGCTGTTAAGAAAAACGCCCAGATCGTTAATGGCAATCGCGAGAAGGTCATGCCTTGAGTTCTCAAGTTGATTACTGTTGTAATGTAATTGATACCTCCCAGCAGCGAAGACACAATAAAGAACACCATTGCCACTAGCCAGAGCGTCATACCCATACCTGAACCAGGCATGGCGGTTTGAATGGCGGAAAGCGGCGGATAGACTACCCAGCCCCCTGATGCAGGTCCAGTTTCGAGGAATAGCGAAATGAACATTGTAACACCTGATAGGAAAAAGAACCAGTATGATAACATGTTCATAAAGCCTGATGCCATATCTCTAGCACCAATCTGCAATGGAATTAGGAAGTTTGAGAAGGTTCCACTTAAACCAGCTGTCAATACAAAGAATACCATAATGGTACCGTGCATTGTAACAAGTGCTAAGTAAAATTCTTGGTCTAACTGACCTGTTTCAGTAATCCATTTACCAAGCAAAGGTCTTAACCAACCTAAATCTGCTTCTGGAAAACCAAGTTGCAATCTGAATATTGCAGACATAGCTGCACCAATAATGGCCCAGAAAATACCTGTAATAAGAAATTGCTTCGCAATGGTCTTGTGATCCATTGAGAAAATATACTTTGATACGAATGACTGCTCATGGTCGTGATCGTGATGATCTTCTTCATGTGCATGAACATCGATATGTGCTGCTGTAGTTGCCATATTCAATGATTATTTTTCTTTTTATTCGTTTATTCCTGTTGTTACTAATGCCAATTCTTTCAAATCTTCTGGCACTTGACTCATGTATTCTGGATGTTTAGAAAGCCATGACGCTTGGTCTGCTTTCCACTCACGATATTCTTCTGGCTCTAACACCAATACATTCTTCTTCATGGCAAAATGACCTTTACCACAAATCTCCGTACATGCTAATTCGTAGTTGAATTCAGGGTTACCTTCTTCTACTCTCATTTCTGCTGTAGTCTTATTGGCTACAAACCAAAATTGAGTTGGCATTCCAGGCACTGCATCCATTTTAACTCTCATGTGAGGAATAAATACACTGTGCAATACGTCTCTAGCTCTAATCTTCAGTAAAACTGGCTCTCCTTTTGGAATTACTAGCGTTATAGAATTAAAGTCATCGAAATTCGATCTATCGGTTAAATCTTGACCGTGTGCATTTACTGCATCAATCAATCGATAGTCATAATCTCCCACTTGGTTGTCTGTTCCACCATATCTTAAAGACCATTGGAACTGATACCCCATAATTTCAATTTGCTCAGCATCTTCAGGTGCTTCACTCATGATACCATCCCAGGCCATCCATCCAGATATAACTAACCATGTTAAAACAATAGCAGGTACACCTGTCCAAATCACCTCTAATTTGTTGTTATGAGGGTAAAATTCAGCTTTTCTATTCTCAGAGTATCTGTACTTATAAGAGAATACGAAAAGTAAAATATTTGTAATTGCGAAAACGATACCGGTTACCCACATCGTTCTCCAGAATAATTTATCAGTTAACTCACCATGCTCTGATGCTACTGGAGGGTCGTAAGCATCGAAATTAGCATATGAATACCACGCCGAAAGCCCAAAGAACATTACCATGAACACAATCATCATGACTGCATTCGCATTGTTACTTCCGGTTACAACTTTATCTCCTGTTCCCTTTACGATGTCGAACAATCTACTGATCCTGAAGATCACTAGTAGAATAGCGACAACTAAGAAAACCGCAAGTGCTATATAGAAAACGAACATAATGTTATTTAATCTATGTTTTTAAATGTGGTGATGTTTTGCTTCTTCCAACATTGGGTGATTCTTAGGCACAAGTGCATAAGATGCTAGAGCCTTCATTACAACAAAGAGGAATGCTGCTCCAAACATTAGATACATTCCGATTTCAGTTAATCCGAATGAACCAGACTCACCCAGTGTACCTGGAGTAATCATTAAGTAGAAATCTACCCAGTGACCAAGAATGATCACAATACAGGCAATTTTCAAGAATACGTTCAATCTCTTCGCATCTCTTGTAATCAAGCATAAGAATGGGAAGAAGAAATTCATTATTAAGTTCACAAAGAACACAGTTGAATACTTGTCGTTCATCATTCGTTCAACAAAGTATACTGACTCTTCAGGGATGTTTGCGTAGTAAATCAGTAAGAACTGCGAGAACCAGATATAAGTCCAGAAAATACTAAATGCGAATACGAATTTTCCTAAATCATGTAAGTGATTTGAAGTAACCTGTGTCATGTAACCAGCTTCCTTCAAAAGCACGGTAATTAATGTGATTAAAGCTAATCCTGCTACAAACCAACTGGCAAATACATACCAACCAAACATGGTTGAGAACCAGTGAACATCAATTGACATTACCCAATCCCAAGCGGATATTGATGACGATACGGCAAATACTAACAAGAAGGCTACAGAGTATCTTCTCATTTTGTACCAGTAAGAATTGCCTCCTAGCTGATCTTCTAAATTTGATAAATCTTTTAGTTTCTTGAATAAGAAATACCAAGCTCCAAAGAACACTACCATTCTAAGAATAAAGAATACAGGGAAACTTCCTCCTTCTAATGGAAGATAAAAGAAACCACTTTTACCCGCTATTAGCGCATCAAAATGGGTATTGATTGATCCGTCTTCTAAGAACTCAGGATATAAATCGGCGTGAGTCCAATGGAAAATATCATGACTAAATAATAAGAATGTAACTATCATGAGAATGCCTGCTGGAAGAATCCAGTGAGCCATTGATAATGGTATTCTAATGATATAAGCAGACCAACCCGCTTGAGCGGCATATTGTATGGCAAAGAAGAACAATCCAATTAAGGCAAGTCCTGTAAAGTAAATATTGTTAATCCAAAGGTCAATTTTCACTCTATCAAACCAGCCCTTCTCATGTCCACCTTCTTCGTGATCTACTTCATGGCCACCATCGTTGCCATGACTGGCTTCCGTACCATGATCATTTTCACTTTGTTCATGATGAACTTCTTCTTTGGCTTCGTGTCCATTTCCATGATCTTCAGCACTAGCTAGTTCTGTATGATCTCCTTCTGCCTCTTCATGTCCACCGCTTGGTAGTATAGCTCCTACTGTCAACAGAACAGCGCCTACTATAAAAGCAATAACTAGCTTCCTTTTAAGTCCACCGTTAAAATCAAATACTTCTTTCGACATCTTTCTACTATTTAACTGTTACTGTTGCTGTAATTCTTTAACATACCTAGCGATTTTCCATCGCTTCTCTTGGCTAATCTGAGATGCATGAGGTCTCATACGTCCATAACCATGTGTAATTACATAAAAGACATGTCCTTGAGACAAATCTCTTTTTGCCGCTGAGTTGTAAGCCGGTACACCTAAGTATACTTCTCCAACTTTAGCATCGGTTCCTTCAGCATCTGATCCTTGCCCTTTTGATCCATGACAATGATCACAGTATACGCTATATAATCTCTTTCCTTCCGCCACAATCTCAGGCGTTTCAGGTAGTGGATTTATAACTTCTGCTGCTTTAACTAAATCAACTTTTTCAAGTCTATATGGCAACATACCATTAGCAGTTCTTCTAACTGTCCCTTCTACTGGTTGTCTTACATTTTGTCTATAAGGATTGTTCGGATTAGAGTTATAAAATTCTCCTTTTTCATCCTCTCTATTACTTAACCATTCTCCTCTGTCTTCATCAACAATTTGAGTCAATGGCTCGTAAGGTACAGAGTGATACATCTGTGGGGCATATTCCAAACCAGGGTTATCTCCTTTGGCCGTACATGCAGAAATTAAGACTACAAGTACAAGTGGAACTAAAGCTTTTAATTTATGGATCATATCTATCTTAAGCTTATTCTTCAACTTTCTTTTCATTGACTTCAACAGCACCTGATTCTTTCAGTGCGCTTTCAATCTGAACCGCGTCCATAGCTTTGTTCTTTGCAAGATCAATGGCTAAAACGTGTTTGTCATCAGTGATTCTGATATCTAATAATTTAGGGTCTTTCCAAGGCTTCAAATCGCTTGAAACTAGGAAAGTACCTACCATACCGAATGCTGCTAGTAATACTGTTAATTCAAAAGTTACAGGCACAAAATCTGGTAAAGCAACGTGATTCTTTCCACCAATAATCATCGGCCAGTCAATACCTAACATCCAGATCTGCATGGTTAAGGCAAGCGTAGTACCTAACATACCAAACATAAATGCGGCGATTGGTAATCGAGATTTTTTATATCCTAGTTCATCATCTAACCCGTGAACAGGAAAAGGTGAATAAACTTCGTGAATCTTTAATCCAGCTGCACGAATCTTTCTTACCGAATCGAGTAATACATCCTCGTCATCGTAGACGCCAATAATAAAATCTTTAGAGTCACTCATGATTAAGCAGGTTGTTTTTCAGAAGATGATTTAACAATACTTTTAACCTCAGCCATGTTGATTACTGGGAAGAACTTCGCGAATAGGAAGAACAGCGTAAAGAACAAGCCGAAAGTGAATAGGTAAACACCCATGTCGTAAATAGTTGGGTAGAACATAGCCCACGACGATGGTAAGTAATCTCTATGAAGAGATGTAACAATAATTACGAATCGTTCGAACCACATACCAATGTTTACAATAATTGATATGATGAACGTAGCCGCAATACTTGTTCGAATTTTCTTAGACCAGAACAGTTGTGGTGAAATCACATTACAAGTCATCATAGACCAGTATGCCCACCAGTAAGGACCATTCATTCTGTTATAGAATGCATATTGTTCTGCAGGAACACCAGAATACCAAGAGATAAAGAACTCGGTGATATAAGCGATACCTACAATCGAACCAGTCACCATAATTACGATGTTCATCAGTTCTATATGCTCTATTGTAATGTAATCTTGAAGTTTAAACACCGCTCTTGTTACAAGCATAAGTGTTAATACCATTGCGAAACCAGAGAAAATCGCACCTGCAACGAAGTAAGGTGGGAAAATCGTAGTATGCCATCCTGGTATTACGGAAGTAGCAAAGTCAAAAGATACAATGGTGTGTACTGAAAGTACTAGTGGTGTTGCAAGTCCTGCAAGAATCAATGATACTGATTCGTATCTTGACCAAGTCCTAGCAGCCCCATCCCATCCTAATGATAATGCACCGTAAATAGTTTTTCTAAGGCCAACTGCTCTATCTCTAATTGTAGCAAAATCAGGTACTAAACCGAGGTACCAGAATACAAGCGATACAGAGAAATATGTTGAGATGGCAAAAACGTCCCAAAGGAGTGGTGAGTTAAAGTTCACCCAAAGCGAACCGAATGTATTTGGCAATGGCAGTGCCCAATAAGCACCTAACCATGGTCTTCCCATGTGTAGTACAGGGAACATAGCAGCACAAATAACGGCGAAAATTGTCATCGCCTCAGCAGCTCTGTTAATAGCCATTCTCCATTTCTGACGGAAAAGTAGAAGTACCGCTGATATTAGTGTACCAGCGTGACCAATTCCTACCCACCAAACGAAATTGGTGATGTCCCACGCCCATCCTACTGTTTTATTTAGTCCCCACATGCCAATACCTTCCCATAGGGTGGCAGCAACGGCAAGGAAGCCAATAGCAAGGGTAACCACAGAGATACCAAAAGCCATGCCCCATAACTTTGAGGGCTTTGCCTCAACCTGGCGACAGATGTCTTCAGTAACATCATGGACGGTTTTACCGCCTGTGATTAAAGGTTTTCTTACTGACGAAGTAACCTGCATATTCTTCTCGGTTTAAAAATTAAGCTTCAGTTGATTTATCCTTATTTCTAATCTTAGTCATATACCACACATTCGGGCTGACATTGATTTCTTCCAATACGTGATAAGCACGTGCTTCATTCACTTCTCTTTGCGTAGCACCTTCACCATCTTCCTTATCCTTAATCTGAAGTAACTTTGAGATTTGAGAATTAGGATCGTTCAAGTCACCAAAAGTAAGTGCGTCAGATGGACATGCTGATGCACAAGCCATTTGGATCTCGCCATCTTCAGGTCTTCTACCTTCACGTTTTGCGGTCAGTTTACCGGCCTGGATTCTTTGTACACACATTGTACATTTCTCCATAACACCCCTAGCTCTCACTGTAACATCTGGGTTCAATACCATTTTACCCAAATCGTTATTCATCGCTAAGTTTTTGTCAAACTGGCTGTTATCGTGGTATTTGAACCAGTTAAATCTTCTGACTTTGTAAGGACAGTTGTTAGCACAGTATCTTGTACCTATACATCTGTTGTAAGTCATCTGGTTCAAGCCTTCTGAACTGTGAGTAGTCGCTGCAACAGGACATACAGTTTCACAAGGTGCATTATTACAATGCTGACACATCATCGGTTGGAAAGTAACCTCAGGATTTTCAGCTGCTAATTCTAGTTCTTTATTGCTTCCGGTTGGGTTAGCTGCAGAATAGTACCTATCGATTCTAATCCATGCCATTTCCCTTCTGTTCAATACTTCCTCTTTACCAACAACTGGAATGTTATTTTCTGCTTGACAAGCAACTGTACATGCAGAACATCCAGTACAAGAGTTCATATCGATCGTCATCGCCCAGTGGTGATTACTGTACTCGTGACCTGACCAAAGTGTAATTTTAGAAGGCTTTACATATTTGCCTTCTTTATAGATTTTAGGGTGCCATCTACCTGCACCACTATCATTCTTATAGTTTGGAAGAATTGATTCTTGAATCACATTCTCTCTACCCATAAATGTTTGGTGTGTTTGAGTCTGAGCAATTCTATAGCCCTCCCCTGTTGCACTCACACCTACGCCAGCTAATACATCAGTAGTATTTGCCCCATTGAGTTTAGTAATAAAAGGATATGCATTTACGCCTACCTCGTTTCCTACTCTACCAGCTTTTGTTCTTCCATAACCAACTGCAAGGCCTAGGGTACCGTTTGCCTGACCTGGCTGTACTAGGGCAGGAACTTTAACAGTTGTACCATTTACAGTTAGATCAACTAACTGCGTCTCGCCTTCTTTTAAAGTGACACCCATTTCGTTGGCATCAGCAATTGACATGGTCAAGTAATTGTCCCAAGTGGCTTTCGTCACTGGATCAGACATTTCTTGTAACCAAGGGTTGTTAGCCATTGAACCATCACCAATACCCATTTTTTGGTAAAGCGCTAGTTCATAACCTGAACCTGAAGTTTTATAGTTTTGACTAATACTTGTTGCAGCAACAGTAGCTGCATCAGTATTATATGTGTAATCATTGTTATTTCCTCCTGTTTCAAAAACGCCATCAAATAATGACTTATCCCAGAACATTTGGAAATCAGAAGTATCCGACTGCTTAGTAAAGAAGTTTTCTCTCCAGTTATTCTGTAGGTAGGTATAATACTCTACATCTTGACCTGCCCACTTTAAGAAAGTTTCAGGTGCCTGTCTTGTTTTAAAAATTGGCGCAATTGTCGGTTGGATAAGACTGTAATGTCCTGCTCTCAATTCAACATCGTTCCATTGCTCTAAATAATGGTGGTCTGGAGCAATATATTGTACAGCAGATGCCGTCTCATCCATTCTGTCAGAAGTAGAAACAGTCAGACTCACTTTAGAAAGTGAAGCCGCTATAGCACTTGCATCAGCAGAATCGTAAAGTGGATTACAATTGAAGAAAATCACAGCAGAAACAGATCCACCATTCATTTCTTTCACTAGGGCACTCATTTCTTGATCATTACCTTGACGGTAGTGAACTGGTGCATTAGGGTTAATTGTAGTACCATAATTTCCTAGCATGGCGTTTATACCATTTACTAGTACTTGAACCATTGGATCATTAGACCCGCAAACAACAAGTGATTTTCCTTTATTAGCCCAAAGCTCATTAATCGCTTTTGAAGCGTGATCTACAGATGCACCACCGCTAACTTTAGCCTGACCTGCTTTTGCAGCTATTCCATTATACATGGCAGCTACCAATGGTCCTACTTGAGAAGGCTTAATTGGCGTTCTATAATCAGCATTCGAACCAGTTAATGATAAGTTCGATTCGAACTGAAAGTGACGAGACATCTCTTTGTGATGATCGTTGATCTTTCTAGTCTTGCTGTATTGTTTAGTGAATTCGATTGGAGAAATCCATGTACCTAAGAAATCAGCCCCAACACTTACTATGGTATGTGCTTTACTGAAATCATAAGAAGGAATCATGGCTTCACCGAAAGACCTTCTATTTCCTTCAGTTATTCCATATGCAGAAGCAGCATCATATGTTACATGCTTTGCCGTCGGGAATTTTGCAGCAAATTCTCCTACCGCTCTCTTAGTAGTAGGGCTTAATACTGACTGACTGATTATTCTAATTTGACCTCCTTTAGCAGCAATTGAATTTAGCTGAGCAGAAACTTCTTTATCTACTAATTCCCAAGATGCCTCAGCGCCGTCTTTCATCGGGCCAACAAGTCGTTCTTTATCATATAAGGATAATACTGACGCTTCCACTTGAGCATTAGTACCTCCTTGTCCGATTGTACTGTACTTGTTTCCTTCTATTTTAATAGGTCGACCTTCACGCGTCTTTACCACAATACTTACCGCATCGCCACCATTTATATAGGTAGATGCGTAGTAATTAGGTACAGATGGATCAACATCAACTGGCTTATTTAAATAAGGAATAGCTTTTCTTACAGGTGCTTCACAAGAAGCTAAAGAAACGGCAGCTATACCAAAGCCCATTAATTTTAGAAAGTCTCTACGGTTGCTGTTACCACTTTCGTCGCTAACAGGAAGGTATTCTGGAAATTCACCTTCGTTCTTTTTAACAAACTCAGTATCGTTTGTTAATTGTTCTAATCCTTTCCAGTATGTTTTTTGATTTTCTTTCATTGTATATCAATCAGAAATCGTCAATTCAATTAATAGTGGCACTTAGCACATTCCAAACCACCAATATCCGCCACTTTCATAGGCGTATTCGTACTCTTATTGTGGAGTTCTACTAACCTATTATAGTAACCATTGCCTTTGGCATTTACATCTGTATTTCTATGACAGTCGATACACCAGCCCATCGTTAAAGGGGCATGTTGTTTCACAACGGCCATTTCTTGTATTTCACCATGACATGTCTGGCAATCAATTTGTCCAACCTTCACGTGCTGAGAGTGATTGAAATAAGCCAAGTCAGGAAGGTTGTGTACCCTTACCCATTCTATTGGTTGTCCTGTTTCTTGGGCAGTGTAAAGTTTTTGAATCTCAGGTGAATCTTTTTTGATCTCACCATGACAGTTCATACAGATATTAACAGAAGGAATATTGGCTGATTTACCAATTTCAACTCCTGTATGACAATACTGACAATCGATCTCGTATTGTCCTGCATGAAGTTTGTGAGAGAATGCAATAGGTTGCTCTGGAGCATATCCTTGCTGAACTCCTACCGTGTAAAGTCCGTCAATTACGTTTTTAGCGGCTAGAACAATTACCAAGAAGGTAATAATACCAATTACAGCTGGGCTTTTGAAAAATGCAGAAAGACTGAATTTCTCGTTAGCAATAGCTTCATCATCTTCAGAAAGGTTTTCCTTATCCTGAATGTACTTTCTCATCAATTTGACGATGAGTCCTAAAACACCCAAAATAAGCACTAAAACCACAATCAGTACGATAATGATGATTTGTAGATACGCTGAAGGTACCCCGCCAGCATTTTCTGCTGTTCCACCCTCTCCTGGAGTTGCTACAACGGCTGGTACTTCTGGATTTTCTTCGAGATCTCTAACATAGGCAAGAATTGCCATGATTTGATCATCGTTTAAATCGAAAGCCGCCATAGCTGATGGCTTATACTCGTCCCACAAAGCTACTGCTTGTGGATCTCCGTTTTCGATCATTACTTGAGAGTTCTTAATCCAAGAATTAATCCACTCAATTTCACGACGATCATAAATTCCTGCTAGTGCTGGGCCAACCTTTTTCTTGTCTACTGCATGACAAGTGTTACAGGTGTACTCACTAAACAAACTTTTACCAAGTTTGATAGTGGCTTCATCAGTTGGAACAGCGTCTCTTTGGGCATATAAATTTGTCCCAGAAAAAACAAAACAGCATACCAGTAAGCATGCTGTCGCAAATCGGACAATGGTTGTTTTCGCTACCATGTAAAATACATTTTTAATCACAGACCTACTTCAGGTTGAAAATCTTGCCTCAAAGGTAATATCGAAGGGTCGTAATTCAAACTAAATACCAACACCATTTTAAGGAAAATAATGGCTTATTACTCAATTTTAAGGAACTGAAATTCAATATGTTGCAATCGTTTTATAGGCTCATTCACTTATTTAGAATTAATATAAATAACACTTCTTTTATACTTGCTCGCAACCTTTTTGAAAATGACGACGGCATGGAAAAATCCAAACTAATTTTATCAATTTTTAGGGGCTGAGAAAAACAAGCATTCAACAAAAAATGTTTTAAAAAATTCTCAAATTATTTTTCACATGACAGGAACTCGAATCCAGCTGAAACCCCATGCCTTTTAACTTGATCCAATACGTTTCATATCCTTCAAAATCAAAAAAGAAAAAGAGTATTATATTTTACTTCAAACAACGCGATTTCGAGCATAAAAAAAGGAACCCAAATGGGTTCCTTTTCTGAGGCGTCGAGCGGATTCGAACCGCTGTACAAGCTTTTGCAGAGCTCTGCCTAGCCACTCGGCCACAACGCCTTATTTATTTAGTGCAAAGCTATTAATAATCGTAAAACGCACCAATTTTTAAACGATTATGTCAATTAAAAAAGCATCCCGAATAAAATCCGGGATGCCTATTAATTATCTATAACTACTCTTCAGTAGCTGCTTCTTCAGCTGGGGCTTCAGGTTCAGCTTTCGCTGCTTTCTTAGCTTTTGCTTTTGGCTTTTCTACAACTTCCGCTTCTGCTTCTGCTTCTGGTGCTGTTTCTTCAACAGTCACTTTCTTCTTGTCAGCAGCTTTCTTTGCATTTGCTTTCTTGGTGTTATCTTCCATTTCAGCTTTCAATGCAGAAAGTGCATCAAGATCACCTAAAGTAGAACCGCTATCATCATTCTTGATTTGGCTTCCTTTAGACTTACCAGAACCTCCACCAGATTTAGGTCTCCTTGTGCTGCTCGCGCTTGGAGTACCAATCTTTTCAGTAGGTGCAGTATGCGTGTAAGTATGAGACATTACGATTCTCTTATCATCCTTAGAGAATTCAACAACTACAAAATCAAGCGTTTCACCAACTTCTACATTAGAACCGTCAGCTTTCTTCAAGTTCTTGTTAGTTGCTAGTCCTTCAAGACCGTAAGGAAGCTCTAGTGTAGCGCCTTTATCGTTCTTAGAGATAACTGTCGTTTTGTGCGATGAACCAGGCGTAAATACTGTTTCGAAAGTATCCCACGGATTCTCTTCCAACTGCTTATGTCCTAGTGCTAGTCTTTTGTTGTCGATGTCTAATTCTAATACTTGAACTTCAAGCTCATCTCCTACTTTAACGAATTCAGATGGATGCTTGATTTTCTTAGTCCAAGAAAGATCAGAAACGTGTACAAGACCGTCGATACCTTCTTCAAGCTCGATGAATAAACCAAAGTTTGTTAGGTTTCTAACAATTCCAGTGTGGTTTGTACCTACACCGTACTTAGTCAATACATCTTGCTTAGTCCAAGGATCTTCAGCTAATTGCTTAATACCAAGAGACATTTTTCTTTCGTCTCTATCTAGTGTCAATACAACTGCTTCAAGCTTGTCTCCTACAGAAATAAAATCCTGAGGATTTCTTAGGTGCTGAGACCAAGACATTTCAGAAACGTGGATCAATCCTTCTACACCAGGGTGTAACTCAAGGAAAGCACCGTAATCTGCCACATTTACTATAGAACCTTCAACTTTAGATCCTACTTCAATCTTAGCATCAAGTTTATCCCATGGGTGCTCAGTCAATTGCTTCATACCCAATGAAATTCTCTTCTTGTTGTCGTCAAAATCAAGAACAACAACATTAACTTTCTCGTCAAGGTTAAGCACCTCAGCCGGATCGTTAATTCTACCCCAAGAAATATCAGTGATGTGCAATAAGCCATCAACACCTCCAAGATCGATGAATACACCGAAGTTCGTCATGTTCTTGATAACACCCTCAAGTACTTGACCTTTTTCAAGGTTCTTAAGGATAAGTGCTTTTTGCTGTTCTAGATCTTTCTCGATCAATACTTTGTGTGATACAACAACGTTGTCGTTAGTGTAGTTGATTTTCACAACTTTCACTTCCATTTTCTTACCTACAAATACATCAAAGTCTCTGATTGGCTTCACATCAATTTGTGAACCTGGTAAGAATGACTCAACGCCATATACATCAACGATAAGTCCACCTTTAGTTCTTCTTTTAACAAAACCTTCGATAACCTTATCATTTTCGCTAGCATCTTGGATAAGCTCCCAAGCACGAACGATTTTTGCTTTTCTTCTAGAAAGAACTAATTGTCCTTGCGCGTTTTCTTGCTCTTCAATGTATACTTCAATCTGATCACCAACTTTTAAGTCTGGTGTATCTCTGAATTCTGAAGAACTTACTAAACCATCAGACTTATAGCCAATGTTCAATACAATATCTCTAGGAGTAATCGATACAACAGTACCATGAATCACCTTCTTTTCTTCGATGGTATTCAGCGTATCTCCGTAAAGTGCTTCTAAATCTTCTTTCTCTTTGCTAGAGTAGCCTTCTCCAAACCCACCAGTTTCGAAAGCATCCCAATCAAAATCATCCTGAACTGGCTCAGCTTTTTTAGCTTTAGCCTTAGGTGCTTTTTTTGGTTCTACTACTACTACTTCGGGAGTCGCTTCAACTTTCTCTTCAGTGGCGGGTGCCTCTGGAGTTGACTGTGCTGCTACAGTTTCTTCTGCTTGCTCAGTCGCTTTTGTTTCTTCTGACATGATATTCTTGCTCTGTATTTACTTCCACAACTTCCAGAGCTAACGGTTGTGAAAATTTTATTGAAATTTCTTCTCTAAGGATAGAAAAGCCGCCTCACTCGAAACGGACTGCAAAGGTAAGAATTTATTTTTTAAAAGAATACACAGCATTTAGAATTAAACGCTGAATTAATTGAGGCTTAAATACTGCAACCAATCCTCTGAAGTAAAGCCACTGAAATTCCTGACGAACATAATGTAAGAAGGTTTAAATGGTTTTTGAGCTAAAGGCATTTTGGCCTCTTCTGGGGTTTTACTTCCCTTTAGTGAGTTACACTTTTTACATGCTGTCGCTAAATTTGTCCAAGTTGTTGAGCCACCTCTAGATTTCGGTAAAACATGGTCTAAGGTTAGGTCATTTTTATCGCCACAATACAAACAACTGTTACCGTCTCTTTTAAAGAGGTTTTGCCTTGTTAGCATTACACCTTTAAAAGGTATGAAGATATATTTCTGTAAACGTATTACTGATGGCGCAGGGTAAGATCGGCCTACGGTTCTTAATTTACCATCTGGGTCTTCATGAACCAATTCGGCTTTATCTAAGTATATCAGTAAGAAAGCACGCTCTGAGGAACAAACGGATATTGGGCTATAATCTTGGTTTAGCACTAATACCCTTCTCATATCCTGCTTTATTTTATTATCCGTTTCACCTTAAACAAATGATGGGTGTAAACTCCTTCACTTTCATTGAAAATTCCCTTATGATCAAGTCTATCTATTCTGACTTTTCCTGAGGCATGAATAATTTCACCGCCTTCTAAAATCAAACCAACGTGATTCATTTTTCCATTTTTATTAGTGAAGAAGGCTAAATCTCCAGCGCCAGATTCTTCTAAACTTATTTCGTGACCTTTTAAAATTTGTTCAGACGAATCTCTCGCAAGTCGATAACCTGACACGCGAAAAACGACTTGTGTAAACCCTGAGCAATCAATTCCGAAAGGAGATCTCCCTCCCCATAGATAAGGTGTATTTAAATATTTCTTGGCAAGCGCCACTAGCGCGGTCACTTCAATCTTTTGATGGAGACTTTTTGAAGTACCATTGAAGGCTACATTCTCTTCATCTTTGAAAATAGGATTGTTCAAAAGCGGCAAAATTGCACCGCATGTAACGTAACTCAGTTGTTGATTGAACAGTATCTTTTCAATCAAATCCGTACAAATCTTGTACTCGCTGCTATCTATTTGATTGAAATAAGCCTCGGAAATAGCATGGTGCTGTTTTTTGTCTATCCAGCCTTCATAGCTATCAAACGCATTCTTGATTTTTATCCAGTTGCCTTCTTCTGAAACTTCTAACACATGATAGTGTTCTCCGAAAAGCAATTGGGAAGTCATTTCAGCAGCATCAGATGGTTCACCGCGCATTGGCACTAAACTCAACCTTACTACCCCATAACTCCCTGTTTCTATCATATTAAAATCTCATCCTTTCCAACTCGCGCTTCACATCCTTCTCTTTAATAGAATCTCGTTTATCATGAAGTTTCTTACCCTTACCTAAAACAATTTCAAGCTTGGCAAACCCCCTATCGGTGATAAACAAACGTGTCGGAATTATCGATAAACCTTTTTCTTTAGACTTCTCACTTAACTTACTGATCTCTCTCTTATTTAGCAACAGTTTCCGTTCTCTATCACTTTCATGGTTATAATGAGAACCTTGAGCATAAGGCGCTATATGCAATTGTTTTACAAAGAGTTCGTCTTTTCGGAAATAGCAGAAGGCATCTTGCAAATTCACCAAGCTCTCTCTTATAGATTTTATCTCCGAGCCTCTCAATTGCATGCCGGCTGTATATTTATCTATAAACTCGAACTCGTAGCTCGCTTTTCTATTCTTTATGTTCACGGTTTTTGCAAACCGCGGCTTATCCTTTGCCATCTATCAATCTAAACTAGTAAAAATTTGGTTGATCCTTTCTTTACTCATTATTTTCTGACCGGTCTTTCCTGTAGCGATTAACCGATCCCCAACCTTCACCTCAATTGAGCAAATTAATTCGTTTCTCAACAAGCTTTCAACCTTGGCTTGTATCATTACCGCGTCACCCACAAAGGCAGGAGATTTATGGTCAATTTGAAGCATTGTGCCTACCCCTTCCTCGTTTTCTTGACACATTTCTAACACGAATAACCGACTAGACCATTCTATTTCTCTGGCTAAAACAAATGTACTGCACACAGAATGAACTAAGCCTGTTTCAAACAGTGCTAAATGATCCTCACTGACTTGAAAATCGTGACTTTTAACATCCCCTGAAACAAAAACATCTTTCATTTGAGTCTATGATTTGTCTTCGTTCAATTTATAAAGAAGCCTATCTCTATCTGCTTTGCTTTGCTTCAGATCAGCCGTTAACTTTTTATTCCTTTTAGATAAACGCTCAATTTCTTCGTTCGTCCTCAATTCAAGTTTCTCGGTTGGCGATAGCTTTTTCTTTTGCGTTAGTTCAAACTGTAAGGCTTTTATCTTGGCGTTCCTTTCGGCGATATCACCTTTCAAGTGTCCAATCTCGTCTTTCAGTGCGTTAATATATTTTTTAGCTACAATTAGCTTTTCAAAATCAGTACTCATTATATTTTCATTCTTGGAAGTGCACTTACTGATTGATCTACAAATTCTTTTTTCTCGTACTTAAAATGGGCGGCCATGGCGATCATACCAGCATTATCAGTGCAGTATTCGAAAGCTGGAATAAAAACCTCCCAGCCTTCTTTATCGGCCATTTCTGACAAAGCATTTCTAAGGCCGCTATTCGCAGAGACTCCTCCTGCTATGGCTATTTGATTCACTTTAAACTGTCGTGCGGCCTTTCGAAGTTTTTGTAGAAGCATTTCTACCAGCGCATGCTGAATACTAGCACACAAATCGTTCACGTTATCCTTAATAAAGTTTTCGTCTTTTTTTAGCTCATCCCTTAAAAAGTATAGAATTGACGTTTTTATACCGCTAAAAGAATAGCTCAGTCCTGGCATTTCCGTCTTTGAAAATTGAAACTTCGAAGGATCACCTGTTTTAGCCAATTTATCAACCATAGGGCCACCAGGATACCCCAAACCTAGCATTTTGGCAGCCTTGTCAAATGCCTCACCAACAGCATCATCTTGTGTTTCACCTACAACCTCCATGGTCAAGTGATCCTTCACCAAAACAATCTGAGTGTGCCCTCCGCTTACTGTTAAGCATAAAAAAGGGAACGATGGCTTAGGGTCGTCAATAAAATGCGCGAGAATGTGCGCTTGCATATGGTTTACTTCAATAAGTGGAATATCCAAAGCTAAGGCGGTTGCTTTAGCAAAAGAAGCTCCTACCAGTAAAGCGCCCATAAGTCCTGGCCCTCTCGTAAAAGCAACTGCAGAAAGCTCTTCTTTTGGGATTTCAGCCCCTTTCAATGCTTCATCTACTACAGGCACAATGTTCTGCTGGTGCGCCCTACTTGCCAATTCTGGAACCACTCCACCATAATTTTCGTGCACCGATTGCGTTGCGATTATATTATTAAGTACTTTGCCATTCACAGCGATTGCTGCAGATGTTTCGTCGCATGAAGATTCTATGGCCAAGATTTTGATATCAGCAGAAGGCATTGAAGGAGAAAATTAAAAGATCGCAAGTTATTAAAAAACGGATTGTTAAATCAATTCTGTGGCTGGTACTGACTCCTTTTATTTTATTAGGCACAGTTGCACTCCTCATTCATTTACCCCCTGTCCAGAATTATCTTACTGATCGTGTCACAACTTATTTAAGCGAAGGCACCGGTTACGATACTGAAATAGACTACATCAACATCAAATGGTTCAATGCTGTTTCGATTGATGGAACGCAGATTTACGACCTAAATGATGTGAAAATGATCGGTATCGACGAGCTCGTATTAACCTTCAAGCTCGAAGATATAATAGGAAAAAGTAACATAAAGACTAAGGACGCTTGGGTAAAAGGTGCTGATGTTAACCTAAGGGATCAAACGACATTGAGACTCAATATAGATGACTGGGTGATAAAACTCTCTCAACTGCTGGCTGGTGATAATACATCTTCAGCTGCAGCCGGTTCATTTACAATTGACCAAATCACTCTTATCGATTCAAAATTTAGTATCTCTGATAAAACAAGAGATAGTGTAAAAACTGGTTTCGATTATAACCATTTTCAATTATTAGACTTAAACGCTGACTTATTAAACCTGAAAGCAGTTGCTGATACATTTCAAATAGATGTAAAACGACTTTCAGCGAGAGACAGTAGTTCTGGTTTCAAGATTGATCAGCTCAAAACGTTCTTCCGAAATTCTTGGAAAGGCATGGCTTTTTACGAATTAGATTTACAAATGGGCAAGTCCAGAATTACAAACGAAGTGGTATTTAACCACGATCGCCCGGGGTTGATGGGCTATTTCGTAGATAGCGTTTACATAGAAGCAAACCTTGACGGCACTATAATCCATAGTGATGAGCTTAGCTATTTTGCTCCAGAGCTGAAAGGATACGATGAATCGGTTAAAATAGATGGCTTTTTTGAAGGTGAAGTTCGAGATTTCTTCTCAAACGAATTCAAGCTAAACTTTGGCGATGGCACCGAACTAGCAGGTGAAATGCAGATTGAAGGTCTTCCTGACCTGAAAGTCTCAGGCTTCGACATTCTATTGAATAACTCCACACTCGTGGCTAAAGACCTGGAAGAATACATCGGTGATCGGGCTTTCGATATTAGTAACAAACTGGGGCAAGTAAGACTCAACGGCAGTTTTACTGGTTTTTTAAACAATTTCGTGGCCGAAGGAAGGTTCGATACCGACATTGGAAGCTTTACTTCTAACACCCAAATTACTGTTGATGCTGATGCACTTCCTACTTACGAAGGTAAACTTGAAACAGAAGACTTCGACCTAGGGGTTTTTACTGGCGATCCTGTATTCCAAAAAATTAATATGACAGGAAATATTGAGGGTTCAGGTTTTACCCTAGAAGACGCCAATTTCACTTTGGGAGCCGACATCCCAAGTATTGGGATTAATGGATATGACTATCAAAATATCGTAATCGAAGAAGGTAAATTCGAACAATCATTTTTCTCTGGAGATTTAGACGTTTCCGATCCAAACTTAACCCTAATTGCTAAAGGGTCAATTGACCTTAGGGATAATAAAAAGATTTTTAATGTTAGGGGAGAGTTAGACACCGCCCAGTTAAAAACACTCAACTTAACCGAAGAAGACATTACCCTAGCCAGTAACTTTTCGCTTGACCTAACTGGTATTAAACTAGACAGCATCATTGGGAGCATCTACTTAAATGATACTTATCTGAAATATGAGGAGAATGACATCGTTTTTGATTCACTCCTATTCAGCTCTCAAAGAAATGACACCGAAAGGGATGTGAGGTTCATTTCTGACCAATTTAATGCCGCATTTATCGGTGAATTTGAATTTACTACACTCCTATCCGAACTCGAAAATATTAATGATCAGTACAAACTCGTTTTTTCTAGCCGAAGAGATGAGGCAATTGCCGTCGCTGAAAAGAACAAAGCATCAGCGTCTAAGTTCAACATCAGGTATGATATCTCTTTAGATAATATTAGCCCTGTATTGCAGCTTTTCGACACATCCATTTACGTTTCCAAAAACGCCTTGATACAAGGTCGTTTCACTAACGACTTAGTCGAAAACTTCACCCTAAATGCGGAAGCTGACTCTGTAAAATGGGCTAACATACGCTTTTTCACTAATAGCATTAACATAAACTCTAACAACCTCAAGGATCTCAATAATGTACTGACACTTGGCCAAATCCAATCCAAACAGCAACGTTATGCCAATACTGCTGAAACTGAAGCGCTGGATTTGATAGCGATTTGGGATGGTCAAAAGATTAATATCGAGCAAAAAATACAGCAGGAAAGCAGCGGCAATAGCACTAACATAAAAGCAGAAGTTGATTTTTATAAGGATAGCACCATACTTTCATTCCAAGAAGCGCAATTAGTTGCGTTAAATGAGGAGTGGAATATCTCTGAAAACAACAGAATACTTTTTGGGGAACGCCGCATTGACATAAAAAACCTAAGCATAACGAATAAGGACCAATCGATTAGTTTTGACGGTGCTGTTGCTGTTACTAAAGACTCGGCAAAAACACTCGGAATCGAGTTTAATGATGTTTCGGTTGCCAATTTGAACACGTTAACGACTAAGAGTTATACTGGTAGTCTCAATGGAAAGCTTCAAGCACAAAACCTCTACTTTAACCCGCTCCTATTTGGCGACGTAGAAGTTTCAGAATTGAAAATCAATAACTTTTTAGTGGGTGACTTAAAGGGAAGCCTTAACTGGAGTGATATCAATAAAAAGTTTGATGTCAATTTTGACGTGGACAGAAATGAAGAAAGAATCATTCATTTAGTAGGAGATTTCTTCCCATCAAAAAAAACAGATCAACTCAACTTAAACTTATCGCTCAACGATGCCAACCTTAGAATTGCCGAACCTTTTATAGAAGATTATGTCAGTGAAATTGGAGGTTTTATGTCAGGCGACTATGCCATTAGCGGCAACTTCAATGCGCCAGTTATGAAAGGAGAAGGATATTTAGAACAGGGAGAAATGAAAGTCAACTACTTGAATACTGACTACAAGTTTGATGGCTTAGTAGAATTTCAGAAAGACTTGATTTTATTATCTGACATAGCGTTTAAAGACGTCGAAGATCATGAAGCAAACTTTAACGGCTCTATCACACATAATGCGTTCAAGAACTTTGCGCTCGATATGTCTGGCGACCTCACTCAATTTCAAGTCCTTAATACTGAACAAGATTTAAGTGAACCTTATTATGGAACCGCTTATGGTACAGGTACCATAAACCTCAATGGAGAAGCTTCCAATTTGACCATTGAAGCTAATGTGAGGACAGATGAAAATACACGACTTATAATACCAATAAGCGAAGGGAGTGATATCACAGATAATCCTGAATACATCACCTTTATCAACCGAACTGACACTACTAAAACAATAGCCATAGATGAAAGTGCTGATGAAGTAAACAAGATCAAAATAGAAGGACTTAAGTTAGACCTAGATATAAATGTTACGCCAGATGCTTATGTAGAAATTATTATTGACCCTAAATCTGGAGATATTTTGAGAGGTAGAAGTAACGGTCAACTTAGGCTGAATATCGACACCCAAGGAGACTTTCAAATGACGGGAGGTCTGGATATTATTGAAGGAGGTTATAATTTTTCCCTTTACAATATTATCACTAAGGAATTTGACATAGAACGACCAAGTTCAATTACTTGGTTTGGCGATCCATACTCGGCCATTATGGACATACAAGCCTCCTATACTCAAAGCACATCGCTTCAACCTATTTTAGAGCAAACCGGACTTACTTCACCCGAATCTGATGGCATAAGCCGTCGCTTTCCTACCAAAATTCTGTTGGGCTTAGAAGGGCCTATGCTTTCACCAAAATTTAATTTCGATATTGACCTTAGCGCAGTTCAGGGAGTTGAAAATCAGGTAGCCATAAATGCATTCAAAAGCATTATACAAAGTGATGAACAAGAGTTAAATAGGCAGGTACTAAGCTTAATCGTTTTAAACAGGTTTTCAGATCAAGGTGGCCTCACTATTGGTGGAAACACTCCAACTCAAAATGTAAGCCAGTTCCTTTCCAATCAGTTCAGTCAATTAATCGCTCAACTTGACGAAAATTTAGAAGTCGACTTGGACCTTGATTTACAAGAATGGGATGAAGAGGCCTTTAATACGTTCCGTCTACGGCTTTCTTACACTTTTTTAGATGGTAGACTCAGAATTACAAGGGAAGGTGGCTTAGTAGGATTTGCCGACGTAAATAACATCGCAGGCGATTTAACCGCTGAATATCTCTTAACCGAGGATGGCAGATATAAGGTTAAAGTATATTCTAGAAATAACTACAACTTGCTTAACAGTGCTATTTCAAACTCATCAACCACTACCACTACCGGTGCTAGCATTACACAAACCACAAGCTTCAATAGCTTAAAAGAGTTCTTTTCTGGCGTCAATAGAAATCGTAAGAAAAAGAAAAAAGGAAATAAAGAAGAAAACAATCAGCCCGGTCCGAACTAATAGCGAGTAAGCGAGTTATTCTTTTGATCCTTAAAATCATCTCATGGCTAAAATTACGATCTTCTGGTTTAGAAGAGATTTAAGATTTGTTGACAATACGGCACTTCATTATGCCCTTAATGAAAAAGAACCCGTTCTCCCAATCTTTATTTTCGATAAAGAGATTCTTGATAAGCTAGAAGACAAGTCCGACGCAAGAGTAGAATTCATTCGAGACACGATCACTCGAATGAATGAAGAACTAAAAGCAAAAGGTTCTGCCATCAAAACGTTTTACGGTAAACCCCTTGAGGCTTTTGAAGAATTGACCGCTCAATATGATATAGCTTCTGTCTTTACGAATAGAGATTATGAGCCATATGCCAATCAACGAGACAAAACCATTGAATCTTATCTAAAGGGCAAAGGCGTTAGTTTCTACACTTTCAAAGATCATGTGATCTATGAAAAAGAAGAAATAGTATCCGGGTCGGGTACTTTCTATAAGGTATTTACCCCGTATAGCAGAGTTTGGCTTTCTAAATACACCGAGCACCCACCACATATTCATGAAGATTCGCTCAAGTCAAACAACTGGTTCGAAACGGAAACGCTACCAGTGCATCAATTGGTAGAAATGGGATTTGAATCGTCTCCGATAAAAATACCAGAGCAAGATCTGGATCAAGAAATTGTGAGGAAATATACTGAGCACCGAAACTTTCCTTCATTGGATGCCACATCAAAGTTGGGTATTCACTTACGGTTCGGAACTTTGAGTATTCGAAAATTGGCGCATAAAGCATCAAGCCTGAACAAGACTTTCTTGAATGAACTGATTTGGAGAGACTTTTATGCTATGATCTTGGCCAACAATCAGTTTATAATCGATAAGGCCTTCAAACCACAGTATGATCAAATTCCGTGGAGACAAGATGAGGATGGGTTCAAAAAATGGTGCAACGGCATGACGGGCTACCCAATTGTAGATGCAGGTATGAGACAGTTAAACACCACAGGATTCATGCACAATAGAGTGCGCATGATTGTGGCCAGTTTTCTAACCAAACACTTACTGATAGACTGGCGTTGGGGTGAAGCTTACTTTGCTAAAAAACTGTTAGACTTCGATTTAGCTTCCAATAACGGTGGATGGCAATGGGCAGCAGGAACGGGTACGGACGCTCAACCCTATTTCCGTGTTTTTAATCCGACATCACAAACCGAAAAATTCGATAAAGACTTGAAGTACATTAAAAAATGGATTCCAGAATATGGTACATCGAGTTATCCTGAACCAATTGTCGAACATAAATTTGCAAGATTAAGGGCAATTGACACCTACAAAACTGCATTAGGAAAGTAGATTAATTAACTTTCAGCATGCGTAGTGTAGTTCTTGCTTTTGTTCTACTACTTTTTCAATTCAACTCCGTGGTTTCTCAAGAAACGGAAAAAGAGAAAGACAAAAAACTGAATCAATTCCTGCTGTATGGAGGGATTGGCTATGGCACTACTATGACAGCCTTAAGTCAAGCTTGGTACAAGGAACAAGGCTTAGAAAATTTCAAGTTTTTTAATGACAATGCTGAATGGCTACAAGTAGATAAGATTGGCCATAGTTACTCCACCTATAACCTATCCCGAATAAATTACGAAATACTAAAGAACACACAGCTATCTGATAAGAAGGCAATCATTTGGTCTAGTGCTGTTAGTAGCTTGTTGCTTTTACCCATCGAGATTCTAGACGGATTTTCACCTGACTTCGGGTTTTCCTATGGTGATATTATTGCCAATACCGCTGGCTCTGGACTTTTTCTAGGGCAACAACTTCTTTGGAACGAACAAAGGATCAAATTAAAGTGGAGTTTCCACCAGACAAGCCTTGCCCCTCTTAGACCTAGCCTCCTCGGTGATGGTTTGGCAGAAGAGCTTTTGAAAGATTACAATGGTCAAACATATTGGCTTTCTTTCGACATTCATTCCTTTGCTAAAGAAAGTAAGTTTCCTAAATGGCTCAATTTGGCAGTTGGTTATGGAGGTCAAGACATGATCAGAGCGAGAGATAATCAAAACTTAGCGGCGGGTTTCAACAATTTTAGGCAGTACTACTTCGGAATCGATTTCGACCTATCCTATATTAAAACAGAGAAGAAATGGCTCAAAGTTCTCCTCTTTATTGGCGACATGATTCGACTTCCTGCCCCTGCTATTGAATTAAGCAAAGGCAAAGTCAAAGGGCGACTATTATATTATTAAGCCTCAACTATCAAAACAAAGCAAAGGCGCTTCTTATCCATTCAGAGTATTATCTTTACGAACTTATAAGTGGTCTTATCGCCTCGACTTGTCGAGGAGGAAAGTCCGGGCACCACAGGGAAGCATAGCGGCTAACGGCCGTCTCTCGATTTCGGTCGAGACGGACTAGTGCAACAGAAAGTATGTACAGGTTAAGCTGTAGTGAAACCAGGTAAACTCTATGCGGTGAAATGCCACATAAGCCTACACTTGAGGGTTCCCGCCCGATGTAGGTGGGTAGGCAGATTGATTTTGGCAGCAATGCCAAGGCTAGATAAATGATAGGAACGCCTCAATTCGTTGAGGTAAGACAGAACCCGGCTTATAAGCTTATATTTTTTAAAGGTCGTGGCAAACTATTTGTATAGTATGTCACGACCTTTTAATATTGATTAAAATTCAAATCATGGCGAAAATTCTGATCATAGACGACGAACAAAGTATAAGAAGCACCTTAAGGGAGATTCTTGAATATGAAAAATATACAATCGATGAAGCCAAAGATGGTCAGGAAGGACTAGAAAAACTGATAGCCAATAAATACGATATAGCGCTTTGTGATGTTAAAATGCCGAAAATGGATGGTATTGAACTGCTTGAAAGAGTTCAAATGGCCGGGATAGACACGCAGTTTATTATGATTTCGGCCCACGGAACGATCGAAACAGCAGTTGACGCAACAAAAATGGGCGCGTTCGACTTTGTACCTAAGCCTCCAGATTTAAACAGGCTTCTATTGACCGTAAAAAACGCCTTGGATAAAAGTTCTTTAGTTACTGAAACTAAGACACTCAAAAAGAAGCTTTCCAAGCGTTATGAAATGATTGGGGAATCTGACAGTCTTTCGGAAGTAAAGGAAATGATGGATAAAGTTGGCCCAACAGATGCAAGAGTGCTTATTACTGGACCAAATGGTAGTGGTAAAGAATTGGTCGCCAGAGGAATTCACGAAAGAAGTAATCGTTCAAGTGCCCCGTTTATTGAAGTCAATTGTGCTGCTATTCCTGCGGAACTTATAGAAAGCGAGCTTTTTGGACACGAGAAAGGGGCTTTTACATCGGCACATAAGCAAAGAATCGGAAAATTCGAACAAGCGAATGAAGGAACTCTTTTTCTAGATGAGATAGGTGATATGAGCCTTTCGGCACAAGCCAAAGTATTAAGAGCACTTCAAGAGCATAAGATTACAAGAGTAGGCGGCGACAAGGACATCAACGTGAATGTTCGTGTGCTTGCTGCCACGAATAAAGACTTAAGACAAGAAATTGCTGATAGTAACTTCAGGGAAGATTTATATCACCGACTAAGTGTGATTGTCGTACAAGTACCTGCTTTGAAGGAGCGAAAAGAGGACATCTCTCTACTTGTCGATAAGTTTCTAGACGATATTGCTCACGAATACGGAACCAAGAAAAAAGAGGTAACCGATGACGGTATAGATGCATTAAAAGCCTACGATTGGTCTGGTAACATCAGAGAATTACGTAATGTTACAGAGAGATTAGTGATAATGTGTGGTGACAGTATCAACGCTGACGATGTGAAAAAGTATTTGGTCTAGTCTTAAAACTGACCTTCTTTTTTCTTTTTCTTTTCCACTTTATCAACCTTGGCATACGCTGAGCATACTTTTTGGGCGCAAGAAGTTGTCCCTAAAAATCCTAATGCCATTGCTATAACGAGTATTTTCTTCTTATTCATGTGAGTAGTTGTAAGGCAAAGTTAAAAATTAACTATTAACAAGGAAGCTCCATACTTCATATTCTTAACACCCAACGCGCCATTATGCTCTTTATTTTAAAATAACATCAGGTTACAACCACGCATTTCTGAATTGTCAATTCTACCATTTACTTCGAAGGTTCCATCCATATGAACCATCCCAAGGTCTTTGGTTTCAATGAAAGAACATGTATTCACATTCGCTAAATCGATAATATTCAGCCCACCATTTTTCCCATAGTAAGGATAGTCCAAAGGATCATTTAAATCTCTACTCAGAACTTTCATTGTATTGGCTGGCTCAAAGATGCCATTGTTTCGAGCATATGCTTGGGAGAACAATTCGGTCATACCGTACTCAGAGTGAAGTTTATTCGTCTTAAATGCAGTTTTCAATAAACGATGAACATCAGGGCGGATCATTTCCTTTCTCCTACCTTTCATTCCGCCAGTTTCCATTACAATTAATTCAGGAAATTCTAAGGGATGCGATGAAGCAAAATCCAACAAGGCAAAGGTGACCCCCCAAAGAATTGTCTTTTTACCAGTTTCTTTCAAACCGATCAATCTTTCGCGAAGCGCATCGAATTCATTCAAAAAAAATCCAGAATCAGAAGACCCAGTTTTGTTGATAAAATGATTCACCATGGAAACTAAGCCTGAATTGCCTCTTTCAAGATATGAGGGTAATAAGGCAAGGATGGTAAAATCAGATAAATCACCATACTTAACTTCGAACGTAGTGAAGCAATTTTGAAGATAAAACTCCTCGCTGAAAACATGGTGTTCGCTGGTAATTGCATCTGAAGTACCGCTACTCTCAAATATCAATTCACTGTTCCATTCTCCCGATTTTACGTTATGAGATTTGAAAAATTCAATTGGTAAAAATGGAATTTGATCGACTTGATTCACGGCATTAATATCTTTACCCAACAAGTCAGTATAAGTACGGTAGACTTCATTGTGCTGATACTGAAAATGGAAGATATCCAATGCTAATTCGTCAAATGTCGATGAATTGACAGAAAATATCCTTTGGGTTAAACTATTAATATCAGCCATCCGTTATTTAATCGAGCTAAATACTTAAGGCAAATATTGCTATTATTGTACTCTTATAAATGTTTTGCATGATAATTCGGCACAATTCAAAACAACTTCTAGCGCTAATCGCATTGTTAGCATGCATTACGGGCTGTAATCGACCTCCCGATTTATCGGATACTCCTACGATCAGCTTCGAAGATTTAACTTTTGAAACAAGAAATGAAGGCGATCCGCTTTTCGAAGAGACGGTTTTGAGCTTATCATTTAATGTAGAAGACGGCAACGGTGATTTAGGCCTTGATGGAACAGATGGCAGTACTGTTGGGTCTCTTCAATACCAACCATTTACGCTTGTATCTGACGGTGCTGGTGGGTTCATAAAATTTGGTGATCGACCAACCGACCCTGCTTTCACCTGCCTAGATTATGTAATTGAAGACCGTGAGAACCTCGACTTAAATGGTGATGAAGATTTCCTAGATACTTTATTGATCAATTTCAATGAGAACCAATTCAATATTGAGGTGGATTTTCTCGTAAAACGAGATGGCAATTTTGAAGAGCTAGAAATGAGAGCACAACCTCGAGGAAGCTCAAATGAAAATACTTTTTGCGGTATATCCTTCGACGGCCGCTTCCCATGTCTTTCTAGCGAAGACAATCCTTGCAACTTTATCAGAGATAATGACCGACCAATTGAAGGCATTATTACTTATGAAATGAATTCTGGCCTCTTCCTTCCTATTTTCAGAACGGACACTTTAATGCTTGAATTCAAGATCAGAGACAGAGCATTAAATGAAAGTAATATTGCTCAAAGCCCAGAATTTACCCTACAGAGTATTTCCCTTAATGATTAGTAATTTCTACTGCTTAGTATAAAGGAGGATATCCGACAGGATCAGACTCATTCATTAGGTCATATACAGCATCGAATACAGTGTCTGAACTTGGTTTAGAGAAGTAATCTCCATCTGAAGCATACGCAGGTCTATGTTCTTTAGCAGCAATAGTCACTGGTTGAGAATCTAAATGGAAATAAGCATTCTGCTCTTCAACAACTTTTTGCATCATATAAGCGGAAGCACCACCAGGAACATCTTCATCAGCAAATATGACCCGATTCGTTTTCTTGATTGATTCGACTATACTATGGTCAACATCGAAAGGAAGCAGTGTCTGAACATCAATAACTTCAACAGAAATACCTAAGTCTTCCAGTTCTTGAGCGGCTTGCAATACAATTCTACACATAGATCCATAAGTTACCACTGTAACATCCGAACCCTCTTTAAGCACTTCCGGTCGTCCTAGAGGCACTGTGAACTCACCAATATTATCAGGAATTCTTTCCTTCAACCTATAACCATTTAAACACTCTATGATTAATGCAGGGTCATCAGATTTAAGCATTGTATTGTAAAAGCCAGCGGCCTGTGTCATATCTCGAGGGACGAGCACATTCACTCCTCTTAAACTATTCAAGATCATTCCAATTGGTGATCCTGAATGCCATACGCCTTCTAGTCTATGACCTCTTGTACGAATTATTAATGGCGCCTTTTGGCCACCTGCGGTTCTATACTGTAATGTGGCTAAGTCATCTGAAAGTGTTTGAATCGCATAAAGCAAGTAATCCAAATACTGAATTTCCGTAATTGGTCTTAACCCTCTTAGCGCAGCACCAATTCCTTGACCAATAATAGTAGTCTCTCGAATGCCAGTATCAGTAACCCTTAGTTGACCATATTTATCTTGCAGGCCAGCAAATGCTTGGTTGACATCGCCAATTTTACCCACATCTTCACCGATAGCAAAAACTCTTGGGTCTCTACTCATAGCAGCATCAAAACAAGCTTGTAGTACTTCTCTACCATCTACCAATGGAGATGATTCTGAGAATTCAGCTTTAACCTCGTCAATACTCAGTGAAGCACTTGCTGATTGACTCATCACATGAGAATTGAATCGATCATGATTTGTTAGTTCAGATTGTTTGAACCAAGCCAATAAACTAGCTCGAGAAGCAGTTTCTTCAGTTCTAGTAATTCTAAGTACTTTCTTAACAGCTTTGAGCGTATCTAGTCGCATCGCGTTAAGCGTTTTCTTCAATTCTGAAACTATTTGGACGATTGATCCGCCAAACTGGCTTTCTTCACCCAATGCCTCCATTATTTCAACAGCCTTATCTTGGTCTGTCTTAATATCTTGCATAAACGCTTGCCATGCACTTTGTCTTGCTTGCTTGGCAAAAGCTTTTGCTTCAGTTTCTACGGCTGCAATATCTTCTTCGGTAGCCAACTCATTGTCAAGAATCCATTGTCTGAATTTCACAAGGCAGTCATGCTCTTTTTCCCAAGTCAATCGATCCTTCGACTTATATCTTTCGTGTGATCCGGAAGTAGAATGCCCTTGTGGCTGGGTCATTTCCTGAACGTGGATCATGACTGGTATATGCTTTTCGCGTGCTACTTTACTCGCTTTCTCAAAAGTTTCGAGTAGTCCTTCATAGTCCCACCCTCTTACTTTGAAAATCTCATAACCCAATTTTTCTTTTGTGCGTTGCATTCCAGAAAGGAACCCAGAAATGCTACCACCCGTTGTATGATATTCTTTTGGAACAGAAATTCCGTAGTCATCGTCCCAAACAGATAAAACCATGGGTACTTGTAAAACACCCGCGGCATTGATTGACTCAAAAAAGTGACCTTCTGAAGTAGAAGCATTACCGATTGTTCCAAAGGCAACTTCATTTCCCTTGATAGAAAAGTCTGTAAACTCGTGTAAGTCTTTATTCTGTCTGTAAAGTTTAGAAGCGTATGCTAAACCAACAAGCCTAGGCATTTGGCCTGCGGTAGGAGAAATATCAGCACTTGAATTTTTCATTTCAGTCTGTTTCTTCCACTCCCCATTTTCATCAAGTAGCCTATTGGCAAAGTGACCATTCATTGATCTACCGCCAGAAGCAGGTTCAGCCTCGGTAGATGTATGGGCATAAAGTTGGGCGAAATACTGTTGCAATGTCAGACCACCGATAGCCAACATAAAGGTTTGGTCACGATAATATCCAGATCTGAAATCACCATTTTTGAAAACCTTAGCCATAGCAATTTGCGCTAGCTCTTTACCATCACCAAATATTCCAAATTTGGCTTTACCCATAAAAACTTCTTTTCTACCAATGAGACTGGCTTCCCTACTCTCGAATACTAAACGATAATCTTGAAGAATCTCTTCACTTTTGACTTTACGCTTGTTGATTGTCTTCGTCGTTTTCACAGGCTATTAATTTGAATGAACAAATGTTGACTATAGGCAACAAAAGGGATGCAAAAATAAGCAATATTTAAAACAAATCAAATTTGGTATTTGAACCACATATCGACCGTTTATAAAATATTATTCTGTTTGTACCGCATATATTTCAGCCGAAATACGTTTTATTAATTTTATAAGAATATTATTCTCTCACCTATTTATTGAAAAGAACATAATTTTCTGTTTTGCCATTAAAGGCATATTTCCTTTCGAATACTGTCATCTAATCGCTTTTTTAATTCAATGGCAATCGTTTGTAGGTTCCACTTGTTATATTTGCCTCACAAAAATTTAAACGTCTATTTATCATGATCATTGGCGTACCCAAGGAAATAAAAAACAATGAAAACAGAGTAGCCGCTACACCTTCAGGCGTAGCAGAGCTAACCAAAAGAGGTCACACTGTTTATGTTCAATCTACAGCTGGTGTAGGAAGTGGTTTTTCTGACGAAGACTACAAGACTGCAGGTGCTAGTATTCTTCCTACAATTGAAGAAACTTATGCGATTGCTGAGATGATCATGAAGGTAAAAGAGCCTATTGAACCGGAATATAGTCTTATTAAGGAGGATCAACTTCTTTTTACCTACTTCCATTTTGCATCATATGAGCCGCTTACGAAGGCTATGATTAAAAACAAATCGGTATGTCTTGCATATGAAACTGTAGAAAAGGCCGACAGAAGCTTGCCTCTATTAGTGCCTATGTCAGAAGTTGCTGGTAGAATGGCTACTCAAAAAGGAGCTAATTACCTTGAAAAACCACTTGGTGGAATGGGTAAACTTCTTGGTGGTGTTCCAGGTGTTTTACCTGCCAATGTACTTGTATTGGGTGGTGGTATTGTTGGAACTCAAGCTGCTAAAATGGCTGCTGGCCTTGGTGCTAATGTTACTATAATGGACATTAGCCTGAACAGGTTAAGAGAGCTAGATGATATTATGCCTGCCAACGTAAATACGATGATGTCGAATGGCTACAACATTGAAGCGATGATCAAAGATGCTGACCTTATAATTGGGGCAGTGCTTATACCAGGTGCTAAAGCGCCTCACTTGATTACAAGAGCTATGTTGAAGGACATGAAACCAGGTACTGTACTCGTGGATGTAGCTGTTGATCAAGGTGGATGTATTGAGACTTGTAAACCGACAACTCATGCGGAACCAACGTTCGTAATCGACGAAGTTTTACACTACTGCGTGGCTAATATGCCAGGTGCTGTACCTTATACTTCAACGCTTGCACTTACGAATGCCACACTACCTTATGCTATCAACCTAGCGAATAAAGGGTGGAAAAAGGCCTGTCAGGAAAGCAAAGAACTCACTTTGGGACTTAATGTTGTTAAGGGTGACGTTGTTTACGAAGCGGTGGCCGAAGCATTCGACCTACCTTATGTACCTGTAGATAAATACTTAGCTTAATAGGCTTACAATATATTTGACAAAGGAATCTCTGGGAACGGAGATTCCTTTTTTTGTATATTTTTGCGCAACGAAAAAAAGATGAATGAAACGGCATTAGTTACCGGCGCTGCTGGTGGAATTGGATTAGAGTTTTGTCAGCTTCTTGGCAAAAAAGGCTATAACCTTGTTATGGTAGATTTAAATGAAACGGGTCTACTTAAGGCGAAAGAGCTTCTGGGTAAAGATATTGATACTGAGATAAGCACTTTTACACAAGATTTATCTCAAGAGGATGCCGCAGATCGAATAGTCGATTTCCTGAAGGCCGAAAACATTCACATCGACCTTCTTTTTAATAACGCTGGTTTCGGAAACTTTGGGTATTTCACAGAAAGTAGCTGGGCCAAAGATCGTGCTATGCTGCAAGTGCATATGATTACTACTACTCATTTGACCAAGCTCTTATTGCCAGCCATGGTAGAAAAAGGCAGGGGCTACATCCTTAATAATGCTTCAGTAGCTGCATTTGTACCGGGTCCTTTAATGTCTACCTACCATGCTTCAAAATCTTATCTCTTAAACTTTACGCAAGCCTTAGCCAATGAAATGAAAGGCTCTGGCATAAAGGCCACAGTACTTTGCCCGGGCATGACAAAAACTAATTTCGCCAAGGCCAACGGCAACGACGACCCGAATATTAAGTTCAATATCATGGACAGCGACTATGTAGCTGAATATGCTTTTAATGCGCTTATGAAAGGCAAAGTTGTGGCTGTTCCAGGTTTTTGGAATCAATTGAGTGCCTTCTTACCAAGACTACTTAGCAGAAATAGAGTGGCTAATATGGTGGGGAATATTCAACGAAAAAACCACGCCAAAAGAGCTGACCAAAAAGCAGTTAAGTCGTAGAATTAGGCAAAGTCTCATCTACTTTTTTCTTCCAATTAGATAATTTCGGGTTCATCAGTTTAAACCAAAGTGGTGGAATGGTCGCTAGTAAGATCATAGCCGGATAACCTGATGGTAATTGAGGAGATTCCTCATAATGCTTTAATACTTGATATCTTTTAATGGCATTTGCATGGTGATCTGAGTGCCTTTGTAATTGAAATAGGAAGAAATTACTCAGCCTGTGGTTTGAGTTCCATGAATGCATTGGATTAACTCTTTCGTACTTTCCAGGCGCTACCTCCCTCCTAACTATACCGTAATGTTCTATATAGTTTACAATTTCTAACAAGCTAAAAGCCAGAATACTTTGTAGAAAAAAGAAAGCCGGCACTTCCCAGACTATTCTACCAAAATAAAGACTCGTCGTCATTGTTAGGACGAGAGCAAATAAAATTGGAAGAATTGTATACCATATCATTTCATTCTTTATCGACCAAAACCTCAAATTCTTTCGAGACAATCTAGCCTTTTCGAGTTTCCAGGCACTTGAATAACTCCCAAATACAGACCTAAACCAAAACATATAGATTGGTTCATCTTTTCTACTTGTAGCGGGGTCGCGCGGGGTCGCGACGTATACGTGATGTCCACGATTGTGCTCGATATAAAAATGCATGTAACAAACGGTCATCAGAATAATACGACTATATAGTCTTTCTATTTTCGACTTTTTATGACCCAGCTCGTGTGCTACAGTAATCCCAATGCCACCAGTTACCAAGGCAAAGCTTGATATGAAAGCTATTAGATATAATGTAGGCATTGCACTTTCCGCAATCACATATGCTCCCCAGATTAAAAATAGGACTTGAAAAAGAGTCCATATGTAAGTGATTAATCGGTAATAGAATTTCTCGGCAAGTATGGTAGCCTGCGCATCTGTAACATTCTCAGGATCTTCACCAATAAGAGAATCGGAAATCGGGAGAATAATGAAGACAAAGACAATTGCTGAAAAATTCCAATATCCGCCAAAGTAGTACCCCAGAATTGTCAAACTGGGAATAATAAATGCTGTTAAGAATCCTATTCTCTTAATGAAGCTCACAGTTCAATTTACTTAATCAGATTAAAGCTTTCAAGCTATCGAAGTCAGGAATTTGAGTAATTGGCACAAAAGTTTCGGATGATGTTAATGAAAGGGCGGCATTCGTCACCATACCGTTCGTTACAATCAACAACTTGGCTCTAAAAACAGCATTGTAAGTGGCTAATTGCCTTACTGTTGCTTCATTAATTGCTATTGAAGGCGCCTTACATTCTACCAGAACTAATGGCTTCAGATCATTATCCATGATCATTATATCGCTTCTTTTAACTCGTGAATTATACTTAAGACCAGTTTCAACGCTGGTTAAAGGTGCCGGATAGTTAAGGTGATTATTGAGATAGTTAAGGAAGTGTTGTCTTACCCATTCTTCTGGTGTCAAAACAATGAACTTCTTCCGTATCGGATCGAAAATAGCTAACTTGCCATCTCTTTGTTCAATTCTATATTTATAAACCGGAAGATTTAGCTCCAACATATGGCAAAGCTAAAAATTTCAAACAAACCCACGCCCATCTATGAAAACCAAACATGAAATAGTCGAAAACTGGTTACCGAGATATACCGGAGTACCTCTTGACGAATTCGGAGAGTACATTTTATTAACGAACTTCATCGGTTATGTGAAAATGTTTTCAGAAAAGTTTGATGTTGAAATTAAAGGCTCTGATAAGCCTATGCAGAGTGCGACTGCTGAAAATATCACCATTATCAATTTTGGTATGGGCAGCGCAATGGCGGCTACTGTAATGGACTTATTAAGCAGTATTCACCCTAAGGCCGTCCTCTTTCTTGGGAAATGCGGGGGGCTTAAGAAAAAAACGGCACTCGGAGATTTGATTTTACCAATAGCCGCAATCCGCGGCGAGGGTACTAGCAACGACTTTATGCCTGTAGAAATTCCTGCTCTTCCTTCTTTCCGTTTACAAAGGGCGGTTTCTTCCATGATTAAGAAACATCAAAGAGATTATTGGACTGGAACTTGTTACACTACTAACAGAAGGGTTTGGGAGCACGACAAGGCCTTTAAAAAGTATTTAAGAAAGATAAGAGCCATGGCCGTGGATATGGAGACTGCTACCTTATTTACGGTTGGTTTTGTGAACGAAATACCGCGTGGCGCACTCTTACTCGTTTCAGACAATCCGATGATTGCAGAAGGTATAAAAACAGAGAGCAGTGACAAGCAGGTAACTGCTGACTACGTAAATGCTCATCTTGATATTGGCATTGATTCGCTGAGGGAATTGCGAGATTCAGGTGACTCAGTGAAACACATGAGGTTTGAATAAAAAAAGGGGAGTTTAAAAGCTCCCCTTTTTTTATATGATTAGTTAAGCGTTTTAACGAACTAATACTTTTAGGGTATAGCCTTTATGATCTGTTACAATCCTGAGTAAATAGAGACCCGATTTCAGCCCTGAAATATCTATCGGTTCCAGCCTACCATTTGAAAGCTTAGTTTCAAAAACCTTTTCTCCATTCAATCCATGAATGATTACTTGTTTTGGTACACCTGGAATTTCTCCAGAGAAATTGATAATGCCTTGCGTTGGATTTGGATAGTAATTAAAACCCGGAAGTTCATCTTCTAAACTCGTTACTTCCTTTATGATTGGGAAGTCATAGAAAATATCTCCGTTGGCTAGCACAATTCCATTTTCGAAACTACCCGGAGTTCCTTCTCCTTTTCTACTACCATCGGCATTTCTAAAAACGAACGCTAATCTATAGGCGATGTCGGTTTCACTCATTCCATAATAAGCGGTAGGCGTCATCGTAATCTGCCACTGATTGGTATTTGACGAAGACCTTGTCATTTGTCCAACGCCATCATCTTCACCCCAATTACCTATTATAAAATCGTCAAATTCAACGCTCGTTTCTGAAAGTGCAATTCCTGAATGCATATAGACTTTATCGACACCTACTAAACCTCTATTGCCAAATCGTGCATCGAAGGTCAGGGTGATTTGAGTATCTTGATCGAACTCTGCAGGTGTAATGGTTACTAGATTTCCTTCTAGCTCCATGTCTAGGAAAATTGTGCTTCCGCGAAAGCCTTTGCCTCTGTTACTATTATCAGCGTCTCTGAAATAAACTCCAAGCCTAACGGCTTCTCCCGAAGTAATAGAAAAATAATCAGTAGGCGTTATGGTGATTTCCCAGCTATCATCAGTTCCCGATACTTTAGTCATTTGCCCAAGGCCGTCGTCGGTTAGGGTACCAACGATATTCTGGAGTGTTTGAGAATTTACATCATCGAAAACAACGCCTGCATGCATATAAACTTTTTCAGCTCCTTGCAGACCATTTGTTCCGTCGAAACTTCCTTTAGTCGCATCGAAAGTTATTGTTATTTCATCATCTGGGCTGAAAACACTCGGCGATACAGTAACTGGATTTTCAAAGACTTCAACTACTCCAGTAAAGCCTTCGGATACTTGATTTGACGTAAATATTCTAAACTCTCCAGGGGCTAAAGTGATGTCTGTATTCGCATTATCAACTGTAAATGTACCACCTGAGAAGTAATCGTACCAATTTCCTGTTTGGGTATACTGTATGGCCATATCATTCTGATTAAGACCAAAATTTCCTACCACTATTACATCTAAATCATCAGAATCGATAGTTATGGATCTTGTCTCTCCACTAAAATCATAAACATAGTTTACGTTTTCTTCTTCGTTTACCATTTTTCTTAGATTGAAAATGGCTGCAAATGCGTCGTAGGTATATTTTCTCAAAGGATCTTCGTAGTAACCAAGACTTCCTTCTCCCCAAACGAGTGGTTTATTACCAACACGGCTATTGAAATTAATATCTATATCATAACCTAGTTCACCAAATTGCCAGAGCATTTTTGGGCCAGGCAGCGTATAGAGAAATGCTGCATTCATCTTTAATCTTTCAAGGGCTATCGTAGTATCTCTGGTATTGTAACCTTCTACTGCTCCACCTTCTTGAAAAACTTCCCAGAGCTGACGCTGTTCATCATGACTTTCCATATAAGAAACATGAGAACTAGCCGTGGCCCCTTGAAATGTTTCTGTCGCTTCTCCGCCAAGGGCTTTCCAATATGGGAAACCAACGTTTCTCCATAAAAGCATGCCTGCTTCGGCTAGGGCGGTCTCTTCCGCGTTATCCGCAAAGTGCTCTAGAATTACGTAAGCATCCTCGTCCGTTTCCCAAAGTTTATTGCTCATTCTTTCCAGTATATCTATTCTCGATTGATCGAAACTAGACCATGCACCTACATCTGATGGGTTATTCGTTTGGGTGAACCCTTTAGAAAGGTCGAATCTATAACCATCAAAATGGTATTCATTAATCCAATAGGCATTAACGGAATCGACAAAGTCTTGTGTGTAGGTACTTTCGTGGTTAAAGTCATACCCTACATTAAATGGGTGAGTCGCATCTTGATTAAACCATGGGCTATCTGCCGCAGGCTTTCCTGCTTGTTCATCCCAATACATTCTCACCATTGGATTTAATCCAAAGGCATGGTTCAATACCATATCTAAAATGACTGCAATCCCTTTTTCATGACAGGCTTGGATGAAATTCTTTAAATCGTCTTTCTTTCCATAGTATTTATCTGGTGCAAAAAAGTACATAGGATTATATCCCCATGACTCATTGCCTTCAAATTCCATGATGGGCATTAGCTCAATGGCATTCACGCCGAGTTCTGATAAATAGTCTAAAGTATCTACCATGTCTTTATAGTCGTGAGAACCGATAAAATCTCTCACCAGTAATTCATAAATGACTAGATCTTCTTGATCTGGGCGTTGATAGCTATCCTCAGTGGCATCCCACTCGAATGGGGTTTGGCCTGTTTCTAGTGTTGTCGCGATGGCGAAATCTGTTTTATCGTAGTCTGGGATTTCATCGTGTACTGCGGCAGGAATAAAACTATCGTTCCATGGATCTGCTACTTTATCAGCATAGGGGTCTCCAATTTTTATCGAACCTTCTACCCAATACTGAAAGACATATTCTTGGTTTGGCACAAGGTTGGTAATTTCTAACCAGAACAATTCGCCATCTGGTGTTACATTCATTAAGTAATCAGCTTCTATTGCCCAATCATTAAAATCACCAACAATGTATACAAAGTCTTTACCTGGTGCTTCTAAAACGAGCGTGGCTTTGCTTAAATCATCTTGATAATTAATTCCTTTTATCAGTCCAGCTGGTAAATCGAGTACCTCCGTGGCAGATGTGAGATTTACATTTAAGGGTTGAGATATCTCCACATCTTCTTCATTAATCGTGGCAGTTACTTTAAGCGTACCTCTAAAGCTTTGTGTAGGCTCAAAATCATAAGTGATTGTAGTACCTGCAGTTACTGATGCTTTTTCTTCAAAGCCATTTCCTTCATCTATTAAAATGGCCATTGTTGTAACACTACTGGAAGCATTACCCGAGAGTGTGATAGACTCTCCTTCTTCTACAAATATATCCTGACTTGTAGGCGCTGTAATCTGGACAAAATTGGAAACGGTTAGGTTCATGTAGATATCACCGTTGGAAGTTACCTCTCCGCCATTAATGGAACCAGGCGTTCCTGCTCCTTTAGACGAACCATCGGCATTTCGGAACACCATAGACAACCTGAACATATTCGTACCGTCTGAGACGTTATAGTAGTCTCTTGCTGTCGGTGTAAGCGTAATTTCCCATTTATCGCTTTCTCCCGAAACCTTGCTCATTAAACCTATCCCATCATCACTACCCCAATTACCAATTACATTCGTCCAATCTGTACCTGTAGGGCTATCGACAACTACTCCCGAGTGCATATAAACTTTGGAGGCACCCACTAGTCCGGCATCCCCTTCTGTTGCATCAAAAATAATTTTGATTTCTTGTTCACCATTAGCACTAGATGGCTCCAGTGTCACTATTTGCGCAGTTGCTACTGTGGCAAAAGCTATGCAAAATGATAGAGATAAGAGGAATCGGTTCATATTCATAAAGGGTTAAAAAAAGCCCATTATTGGGCTTTTTACAAAATCATTATTCTACCTATTGTGCTGTGAAAGAATACGCTCCCTTAGAAGTATCGAATGTCACAAGGTAGGTTCCTGCTGTTGCATCAGTAAAACCTACTGAAATGGAAACTGCTGCTCCTTGAACAATATTACCAGGATCATCAATAGTGATGACTGGGGCTACGTCCACAATATTAAAATCTGAACTTCCGTTGTCAAAGGAAGATATTGCAAAGGTCAATAGGACCATTGCAACCAATGGGTTGAATAAATTTTTCATGCTCTTTTTAATTCATTGAAAATCGACCTCAGCAAGTGAATATACCCGCCTTGCAGCCGTGTTAATCAATTATAAGCATAAAAGAGTGCGTTTAAACGTCTACAGAACACTAATATCATTGCAAACGTTTGCGGATTTTACAAATCCGAACTAATGATAGAAATCAAATGCCTTTGACTTTCACTTTTCGAACTAGTAAAAGACCAATGATGAAAAACACCGTGAGCCCGAGTGCACTATAACGCATAGATCCGGTAAGCAATTCAATAGAGCCGTAGGCCAATGTGCCCATGACAATAGAAAGATTAAACGTAACATTGTAGAAACTAAAAAAGGAGGCATGATCTTCTGTATTCTTAGGGATAAGTTTAGAATATGTTGATCGTGAAAGGGCTTGAATTCCTCCCATGATAATACCTACCAAAAATGCTAAGCCATAAAATTGCATTTCAGATGTCACATAATAGGCCAATACACAAACTAAAATCCAAATGGCAATCATAGTCACCAGAGAGAATATATTCCCCTTATGTTTAGAGAGTTCAGCAAAAAGATAGGCTCCTCCTATCGCTACTAATTGAATAATTAGTACAATTTGAATTAATGATGCAGTTTCTAGATTCAATTCTTTTGCTCCAAAAAGTGATGCTAAATACATGACGGCTTGCACTCCTGCGTTGAAGAAAAAGTAAGCCAATACATATCTTCTTAAATTAGGAAGTCCTTTGATTTGGCTATAGACGGTTCTTAATTCTTGATAACCCTTTTTCAACCACTCATTCGATTTCCCTCTATTATAAGGGTTGTTGGGGAGCCGTTTGAAAGTAATTTGTGAGAAGCCTATCCACCACACAGCAACGGTTAAAAAAGAAATTCGTGCCGGAAGGGAGCCTTCGACTAAGCCAAATATCTGAGGCTTTTGAATCATTATTAGATTAAATATTAATAGAATTACACTACCTATATAGCCCAATGAATAGCCTTTCGCACTTAGTTTATCATATCTATCTACTGTTGCTATTTCTGGTAAGAAGGCGTCGTAGAAAACCAATCCACCTGAATAACCGATGCTGGCCAAGATCACCATCAGTATACCAAACTCGATATTACTCCCAATAAAAAAATACATACCTGCACAGGCTAGAGCACCTAAATAGGCAAAACTTTTTAGGAAGGTCTTTTTCATCCCAGTACTATCTGCAACACCGCTTAGTAGGGGCTGCATTAGTGCTGTTAATAAAAAGGAGAATGACAGTGCATATGAATATAAAACTGTATTGGGAAGGCTCCAAAAGAGAAATTCTACCATTGTACCACCATCTGGTGACTTAGCGATATTCTCGTAATAAATGGGAAAAACGGCCGTCGTGATAGTCAACGAATAGACGGAATTTGCCCAATCGTACATACACCACCCATTGGTTATTCTTTTATCGTTTAAGATAAGTTTACTCATTCTTTGGTTCTTGACTTATTGCTATATCTAGTATTTAAACTGTTATATGTTCTAGGTAGTAGAAATAAAAAAACCTCAGCTTTCACTGAGGTTTTCAATATAATTATAAGTTATTCTCTCTAATTATCCTTTGCTTTAGTCGGCGCTGCGTACATGATTTTACGTGCATTCGCTTCTCTCAATTCCGTTTGAATATCGACGATAATACCCATTTTGGTTTTTTCGTCAACTTTCAATGAAATGGTGATTTGATCACGTTCAACCTCACTTAGCTTAGACTTTTCCTCATTTACCCATTGCACAATATTATTTGTACTGATAAATGCGTCATTTGCCTGTATTAAAGGCTCAGTACCCATGGATTCATCTTTTGGAGCACCTACATATAAATAGGTTACCAACTTCTTTTTCTCCAGTTTCACCAACTGCTCAGCTCTCGGAATTTCCTGCTTTACTTTTAATTCAGTTTCCCTCAATACGGTAGTTACCATAAAGAAGAATAAAAGCATGAAAATAATATCCGGTAGTGCAGCCGTAGGTATATCCTGACTCGATTCACTTTTCTTCTTGAACTTAGACATATTATCCTCCTACTGATGATGGTTCTGCAATTGAGATAGCCTTAGGTATACCAAGTCTAGCTCTGTCGTATAGTTCTTTCTGGCGAGGATCGTTACGGTTTAACTTTCTGAATTCTTCATCAGTTAGACCAACTCTTTCACCATAAATCCTATTGTAAGCCGCATTAAGTTCATCCAATATGCTTATGAATATTGCATAGCTACTTCCACGGTCAGCTTTCAACGAAATAATTGCACTACCAGGTCCATCCGAAGATTCGTCTGAACCAAGGCTTCTAGCAATATAAGATTTCATTGAACCAGGTAATGTTTCGTAAACATCTCTATCGCTCACCTTGCCTTTACCTTTTTTGGTATCGCTTGGGTTGCCAAAGTTGAGAACGAAATCATAAACCATTGTTCTTATCTGCGTAACATCGTCTAACGGATCGTTTTCTACAAGCAAACGGTCTTCAGAGTTAATCTGTATTTTAAACAGGTTTCTCTCTTGTTGCTTGATTTCAATCGGCTCATCGTCTTCCTGCTTAGGTGGAAGAAGAAGCGTTAGTCCTTTGTTAGTGGCAATCTGGGTTGTTACAAGGAAGAAAATCAATAGCAAGAATGCGATATCGGCCATTGACCCTGCATTTACTTCCTGACTCCCCTTGTCTTTACTTCTTGCCATAATAGTTATCTAATTATTCTTGAAACGGATGAGTATATCAATCCTACTACGGCGATAACAACTAAAATTAATGTAGTTGTCATAGCACCGCCTACAAGTTTATAAACGTTACCAGCACTTTCACCATCTGGGTCTATTGAAGACGCCTCCAAGGCTTTTGCGGTAGAAGCTCCAAATTCTGTTGGCGCCATTGAATAACCGATTAGAAATACTATTGCTAAAAGGCCAATTCCTGCTGCTCCTTTCACGAGCGTTTTTGGATTGCTAATGGCATTTGCAATGTTCATACCGATGGCTGCTACAATAGCTACCCCGATCAAAATCATTGATCCATACAATCCAATATCTATCCATTGTTCCTGACTCATAATTTATCTTTTTAGAGTTAACAATGATTACTTAGTCAGCTTATGCTTAACCAAAAGGTCTACTAAAGAAATAGACGCATCTTCCATTGAGTTTACAATAGAGTCAATTTTAGATACACAGTAGTTGTAGAATAACTGTAGGATAATCGCTACAATAAGACCAGCAACTGTTGTTAATAGTGCAACTTTAATACCTCCAGCTACTAGAGAAGGAGAAATATCACCTGCTGCTTCAATCGCATCAAATGCACCAATCATACCAATTACAGTTCCCATGAAACCAAGCATTGGTGCTAACGAGATGAAAAGAGAAATCCAAACTAGACCTCTTTCTAAACGCCCCATTTCAACAGAACCGTAGGCGATAACTGATTTTTCAACCATTTCGATGCCTTCAGACATTCTCATTAATCCTTGTGTAAAGATTGATGCGACAGGACCTCTTGTGCTTTTTGTTACCTCTTTAGCAGCTTCTACTCCACCTGATTCAAGTGCGTCTTCAACTTTACTTAAAAGCTTTTGAGTATTTGTAGTAGAAAGGTTTAAGCTGATAATTCTTTCAATAGCGATGGCTAATCCAAGAATTAAACAGATAAGTACTGGTGACATAAACTGAGGGTCACCTTCAATAAATTTATCTTTAATGATTTGATCGAAAGATTGCTCTTCTTCTTCAATTTCATATTCTGCTTGCTCTGGATACGGATCAGGTTCTTGAGCAGCTGCTAAAGTATCAGCGGCAGCTTGCTCACCGGCTACTGCTGGTGAATCCTGAGCGGCAGCGTTAAATCCAAAAGCAAAAATGCCTAGGATCATCAGTAAAGAGAATAACTTTTTCATAGTCTAGTTTTGATTAATAAAGGTTAAAACGGGTTCTAAATTATTAATAAATATCGTTAAAAGAAATTTACACTTAAAGTTTTAGTTGATCTGCGGAGAGAGAGGGATTCGAACCCTCGGTACCCTTTAGAGGTACACACGCTTTCCAAGCGTGCTCCTTAAGCCACTCGGACACCTCTCCCTTGGTGTTTCTGCGCTTCTCACAGGCTGACAAATAAATTAATAATAATTTCAGTATGCAAGCTCAATTTTGTTTTTGTCAGCTAGGAAAAATCAGTTCATTTCGCCTCTAATGGGAGTTGTTAAACAGTTTTGTATGTCTTTTATGTTTGAGTACCTCCCTAAAGCGTACATCATTTTAGTTGTGGCGGCCTCTGTCGTTAAATCTTCACCACTAATTACTCCTATTTCATCTAGTTTACTACTTGTTTCATATTTGCCGTGCATAACTTTCCCTCCATTGCATTGACTTATGTTCAATATTATCTTATCGGACTTCACGCCTTCTTCTAAGAGATTTAAAAACCATTTTTGATGTGGAACATTTCCGGCGCCATAGCTTTCAAGAATTACACCTTTTATGTTAGGCGCCTTAATTATATGATCAACGGTAGCAGGTTGAAGGCCTGGAAACAACTTAAGAACAATAACTGACGGGTTCATTTTAGTCGTCAGAACTAAATCTTTATTGGCCGAAGGCATTAAATAAGACCACTGGTAGTCAATTGTAATTCCGGCTTGCGCTAGGATCGGATAGTTTTCAGATTCAAAGGCATCAAATTGCTGGCTTTCTACTTTTTTTGCTCTATTGCCTCTAATTAATCTATTATTGAAGAAGATACATACCTCAGTTATGATTGGCTTACCTTCTTTTTTGTCTGACGCTATTTCCAGTGAGGTCACTAGATTTTCTTTAGCATCTGATCTCGGCGAAGCAATTGGCAATTGGGCTCCAGTAAAAACTACTGGTTTATCTAAGCCTTGTAGCATAAAACTTAGTGCCGACGCTGAATAGGCCATGGTATCAGTGCCATGAAGAATTAGAAACCCGTCATAATCGCTGTAGTTATTATAGATTATTTCGGCCATTTGCTGCCAATGCTTTATTTCAACACTCGATGAATCAATTGGCACTTTAAAAGAGAGTACTGATAAATTTATCTGGAGTTCTTTTATAACAGGCGCTCGTCTCAATACACTATCAAAGCCACAAGGCACGAGCGTACCACCAGCGTCATAGTCCATACCAAGTGTACCACCGGTGTATATAATCAGCAGCCTTGCTTTAGGTGCTTCGAAAAGATCGAAGTGTACTATAGTATCAAATTCATCAAGCATCGAATTGAAATAGTTTATTGGTATTGGTTATAGTCTGAGCAACAACTTCTTCAAGTGGCTTCTGATAATAGTCGGCTACTTTTTGAGCTATTTGAGCCACGTAAGCTGGCTCATTTCTTTTACCTCTATAAGGCACTGGTGCTAGATAAGGACTATCGGTTTCTAGTACTATACGATCAAGGCTAATTTCCGGAATCACTTTGTCCATTCCTGCATTCTTAAAAGTGGAAACCCCACCTAGTCCGATATAAAAACCTAATTCCTGAATCCTTTTCGCCTGATCCACATTTCCATTGAAGCAATGGAAAACTCCTGTCAGGTTTTCTTCCTTTAATGATTCTACCAAATCAATAGTCATATCTATAGACTCTCGACAATGTATAATAATAGGCTTCTTGTACTGTTTAGCCCAGTTGGCTTGAATTTTAAAGGCTTCTACCTGCTGATCTAGAAACGTTTTATCCCAATAGAGATCAGTACCCATTTCTCCTATAGCAGCAAAAGAGCGTTTACTTAACCAATCTTCTACGATGTATAACTCTTTCTCAAAATCGGTTTTCACAGAACACGGATGGAGCCCCATAGTGGCTAAACAATATTCAGGGTATTTTTCTTCAAGTGCCAACATAGCATCTACAGAAGTGTGATCTATGTTAGGCATGTAAATTCTGATTAAACCTGCCTCTTTAGCTCGATCTATCACTTCCTCCACATCTTCCTTAAACTGTTCTACATATATATGAGCGTGACTATCAATCATTAGTATTTTCTTCCTTTCCAACTGACTTTACCTACAAATATCAATCTGAGTAGCGCTAAAGTATCTAAAAGGCTTATAATAATTGGCTCCACTAAAAAAATTAATCCCTTCGAAGCTATTTTCTGTGACATCAGCCAACATTTTAGCCAGCTAAAGAAGATCCCATAGGCAAGTATAAAACATCCTAGCTCTATCTGAACGCTAAAAGCTATCAAGCCTAACACCACCCAGAGTCGAGCAAAAAATGCTGGAATGCCCAATATCAGGTGATGCGTAAATACGCCATTCATCCATCGGCAACGTTGTGTGAGCAATTCTTTAAAGGTCAATTGAGGTTTTGTGTAGGCTACCCCTTTTCCGTCAACTAGTTGAAATGTTTTGAAACAGCGGTTTTGAAATCGTTGCAAAAGTCCTAAATCTTCAACATCAGTTGGTCCTAAACCTCGGAAGCCACCTACTTGATCGTAGGCATTTTTATTAAAGGCCATATTATTTCCTAAAATGGAAATGGGTCTTATCAGGTCGGCCATGGTTTTCATAGAGTGTAAAACCGTCTGCCAGTCAATGTATTGAAGGCGAGAAATCCAGTTTGTTTTTTTGACCTGCGTAAATCCACTTACCATATCATAACCACAATGCAAGGCTGAAACCATAGTCTGGAGCCACTTGGGTGAAACCTCCATATCAGCATCTATGATTATTTGATAATCGTACCTACTTGAATCGATCAATTGACTCAACACATTGCCTTTAGCAATCAATCCGTCTTTTTGATGTTGTATGTCAACAGCTCTTACAGGTTCATATTCCGACTCGAACTGGGTTATTATTTGGGCCGTACCGTCTTCACTATCATCATTACCAACCAAAATCTCAACCAACTGCATTGGATAATCTGATGCTAAAACCGATGTTAAACAACCTCTTAGGTTGTGTTCTTCATTTCTAGCGCAAACCAAAATGCTCACGTTCGGTAACTTATCTTCGATAATGGCTTTTACCGGCTTAAACCGCGCCAGAAAGAATACATTCAGTAAACCTTCAACAATGGAGAGTAAACCATAAACTATGATCAGAAAGAGCATCATAACTTATCGAATTGAAATCCTTGCTGCTTGAAATGCTCTATATATTGAGGCAACACCTGTTTTAGATTTTCTGTAGCCTTTTCATTATCATGAAATACTATAATGGTGCCTGATGAGCTTGCGACAATGCTATTTTCTAAGATTTCACTTGGAGATAAATTGACATCATAATCTTTACTTAAAACATCCCACATAATCACTTTTCGTGCGCTAAGCGCTCTTCTTTGCTGAACTTTTAGCCTACCATAGGGCGGCCGAAAAAGGTTTGTCTCCACTCCTTGTTCTTCTAAAGCTTTATCACAGGCTGAAATATTTTGTAAGTATTCAGAGGTATTGAATTTTCTGCCATTAATATGATTGTGCGTATGATTACCAATGCTATGACCTGCCTTGATGATAGATTGAAAGACTTCAGGGTGTTTTTCGATATTTTCTCCTACACAAAAGAACGTTGCTTTTACTGTTCTCTCCTCAAGTAGATTCAATACCCATGTGGTCAATTCAGGAATCGGACCATCATCAAAAGTTAAGTAGATCTTTTTAGCGTCTTTGGGCATTCGCCAGACAAGACCTGGCCATAAGTACTTAAAAAAGAAGGGTGATTTATAGGGTATCATTTGTAATCCTACAAGATAGGAAAGTCAAATCATCATCAAAGGGGTGACCGTCTCTGTAATCGTCTAAAGCTTTCAAAAGTGCTGTATGAACTTGTTCGAGAGGCTTTCCTTGATGTGACTTTAAAAATTCTTCTAAACGTTCTGTACCAAATTCTTCGTCTTTATCATTAAAAGTCTCAGTTAAGCCATCTGTAAATAGAAAGAGTGAAAAGTCTTCAATGTCCTTCACCGTACCCATATCTATAAAAGGCAATGGGTCGAATGCACCTAGTACTGTAGAGCCTATTGTTAATTGTTGAATTCCTCCTTTTTTATCCAACAAGAGCGGTGGATTGTGACCTGAATTTACATACCTCAACTCTTTGGTACCATAGTCGTAGATGGCCATGAAAAACGTAATGAAGTTTTCACGGTTTGCATTTCTACATAAGTGATAGTTCAATTCTTGAACAACTTCCAAAGGATCGCTGGCCGTTCTCACAACTGTTCTTAGTACAGCTTGGAAGTTAGACATTAATATAGCTGCTGGAATTCCTTTGCCCGAAACATCGGCAATACAAACTACTGACTGATTCTCTTTTTCAAGTTCAATATAGTCGTAGTAATCCCCTCCTACAGTTCTGCAAGGTTGGTAAAATGCTTCAATTTGAATTCGACCTACTTTAGGTAGGTTTTTCGGGAACAAGTAATTCTGAACATTACTGGCAATTTCCATATCGCGCTGGAAAGCTTGCTGTTCCAATTGCTTTCTGGCCAAACGTTTATTTTCTATGGCCACCAACATAATATTACTGAGTGCTTGAATGAAAGTGGTATCGACTAAATCTTCTGACTTACTCTTTACTTTTACAAAAACAAAAGCTAATAACCTATCCTTATGCTTTACCGGAATGATGATATCGAACTCTGAAAAACAAGGTACTTCCAAATCCAATTTCTTGATTTCTGTAGTATCTGATACTTGCAAACAGCTGCTTCCCAATGCTACTTGTGTAAAGTCTTTTTTAGTGCCGAATTGAACTTTACACTCCCAGTCTTCTTCCTTTACATAAAGGGTAAGTTTATCTAGTTTGAGGTTGGCCCTTAGGGTAAATTCAAAAATCTTATACAGATAGTCTTCAGAAAGATTACTATTTACTGCCTGCGTAATTTCCAGAAGGGCATTTACTTCTAGTTCTTTTTGATCGTATTTATTCTGTAAACTTCCTTGCGGCATAGTTATCTTCCGTTATGAGCCAAAAGGCCTTTTTTTGAGGCTAAATAGAAGTAATTCTGATAGTTTTCTTCAAACTTCAAATCTTCATCAAACACTTCATTGTTCATATCTCGCAAACACTTAACCCAACCCTTGTCTAATAACAATTTGAGTACGGGTTTTATTTCCTCGGCAGACATTGAAAGTTCTTCCAATAAAAAAGTAAAGGGCTGAACAAAATAAAGTTCATCTAAAACGTCAAATTCTTCATCTGTCATCCCAACCCATTTATATTATAATTTCTCCCTTTCCATTCGAACTTACCAAAGTTAGCAGCCACTCCAATATAAATTGCATAGAATGGATACAATAGATAACTAAAAATGGCGGGTAAGACATATGTTTTTTGTCCAAGGGATCGTCTTACTGACCAAAGGAATATCAATTCGATCAATAACCTCAGCCCGAGTAGGCCAATTGCTAATTTCATGTAATTGTTATTGAAATAAAGCATACCAATAAGGCCTATTTGTATGAGCTGAATCATCAAAACAAATAAGGCAATCAATATTGTAGCGCCCCTCTTTCCATATTTCCATTTACTAGCCCATCTTAAGCGTTGTTGCTTAAATAGTGGCCACGAAGGTTGTGCAGCAGTTTGAACTAGTGCTTTTTCCAATTTACAGAACTGAATTCCTTTTGGGTAAATAGCCAGTACCTTATTCATTAATAATTCGTCGTCGCCAGATGGTGTCTCACTAATCCCTTCAAAACCATTCACTTTGTGATAGGCTCTTTTACGATAAGCGAGGTTTGCACCATTGGCCATGGTTGGTTTTCCATTAGAAATCATCACGCCACCAATGCCTATCAGCGCTGACGATTCCATAGATTGCATGCGTTGCCAAAAACTATCTCCCTTTAATCCTATTGGCCCTGCCAACATCTGTAAATCACTTTCTTTAAACGGGCATGCCATAGTTCGAAGCCACTCTGCATTCATTTCGCAATCAGCATCTGTGGTTATAATCAGATCATACCGACTACTAGATATCCCTAAATGGATCGCTTCTTTCTTTCCTGTTCCCGATTCTAGTCTTAATATCTTGTACTGAAAACTCACTTCTGAAAGCAACGATTGAAGCACTTCAAAACCATTATCTTCTGAATGATCGTCGATAAAAATGGCTTCAAATTGGCTATGGACTTGGTTGTTTAAGCTTGAAACTAATTGTACTAGATTAAGCTCCTCGTTCCTAAATGGTATGATTACCGAAATTGCGACCTCATTGGTTTCCCCATCTTTTTGCCGCATATATCTCCACCCCAGAGTTGCCAGAAGAAGCAAAATGAGATAAAATGAGTAGACGAGACTTAAAACAACCACATACGAATAAATACGATTAGAATGTAATTATAAAATTACTGACTTATTGTATTCATTATATTGCAAACCGATGGCCGTTGTAACAGAAAAGATAGTGTTAGGAATAGACCCAGGGACAAGTGTAATGGGTTATGGACTATTGAAAATAACTGGTAAAAAACTGTCGCTGCTTCAATATGGTGTAATACACTTGAGTAAATATAAAGGCCATGAACTTAAACTCAAGAAAATTTTCGATCGCGTGAGCGCCATTATAGAAGATTTCGGGCCAGATGAAGTAGCATTAGAAGCTCCCTTCTTCGGGAAAAATGTTCAATCCATGCTAAAATTGGGTAGAGCACAAGGTGTAGCTATGGCCGCAGCTTTGGCTAAGGAGATTCCGATTACAGAGTATGCACCTAAGAAAGTCAAGCAGTCTGTAACGGGAAGTGGTACAGCCTCAAAAGAGCAAGTGGCCGCTATGCTTAAAACACTCTTGAATATTAAAGAAGCTCCAAAAATGCTCGATGCAACAGATGCATTAGCGGTTGCTGTTTGTCATCACTTCCAAAATGGAAGTCTTCAAAGCAAGGCGAAAAGCTGGAAAAACTTCGTGAGCGATAACCCTGGAAGGGTTAAATAATCATTTTCTAAGTCACCAGTTGAGCCATCTATAGGTCAGATCAGTTCATAGCTCCTCTTATTATAATCAATACTTATTTCCTGCAATCGATATCATGCATTCAATTGTATTGTATGATAATCAGTGACCTGACCAGTGTATCTTAGGAAGCCCTAAGCACATTTTTTAGCATTATACATATTCGTAAATCTTCAAACAGGGCTAAAAAAGCAGCGAATTGACGGAGCTATATCTTTTTAAATGGCTCTGACTAAAAAGAACCTTATATGAGAATAGGAATTATTATCGGAAGAATCGGAGGTGTAGATGGTGTTGCTCTTGAAACGGAAAAATGGATTAGTGTTTTAAAAAAGTTAGGTCACAAGGTTTTCATCATGTCCGGAGAATTCGAATCATGGGATATAGATTATGAACATGACTATCTTTTCCCAGCCCTCTCCTTTTTCTCGGTTGAAGCTGAATGGGGACAACGAAAAGCATTCTTTCACCCCGACAACGATCCAGACCCGCTGCTCGATCATGTAGAAAACGCATCTAATATGATTGAAAAGGCAATGAAGGATTGGGTAACTGAGAAAAAGATCGACGTTTTACTATCCGAAAATGCATCGGCCTTACCCTGCCATTTATCAATGGGTGTAGCCATCAAAAAACTCATCCAGAATACTGGCTTGCCGATCGTTACACATGATCATGACTTTCACTGGGAAAGAGGTGAACGATACGTTTCGGTACATCCAGAAATCAATCAATACGTCGATGATAATTTCCCTTTGCTTTTACCTTATGTTAAGCATGCAGTAATCAATACGTTTGGCGTAGAAACCTTTAAAAACAGGTTTGACATTGATGCCACTTTGGTACCGAATGTCATGGATTTTAGTCGGTCTTATGGTATTCCGACAGAGGAGAATAAATTTTTCTTGAAAGACGTCGGTGTAGCCCAAGATGAAATTGCCCTACTTCAGGTGACCAGAATTGTCAGGCGTAAAGGTATAGAAACCGCTATTTCCCTAATAGATAAGCTTCAAGATAAAAAACTCAAGTTAGTCATTACTGGCAACAACAATGACGACGAGAATAAGGAGTACTACAACGAACTGATCGATCAAATACATGACCTCAACTTATCCAGTCAAGTCATTTTTGCAGCCCATAAAGTGCTAGATCACAAAGACCTTTCGGATGTGTATGCTCATGGCAGAGCTTGTACATATTTCAGCACCTATGAAGGATTTGGCAATGCTTTCGTAGAGTGCGTACTGGCCAAAAAACCAATTTTCGTCAATAACTATAAGCCTGTTTATATGCAGGACATTGGGAGCAAAGGTTTTGAAACTGTAATGATTGAAGACAGCAATTTGACCGACAAACATGTTCAGCAAATGTCAGAGATTATTTATAACCCTGATCGGTGCCGAGAAATTGGAGAGAACAATTTCAAACTTGGCCAGCAACACTTCTCTTTCGATGTATTGGAGTCAAAACTCCAGCATCTGTTCACATTTTAAGTCACCAAAAAATTAAGAATGATAAAAAATAAATCGAAGATCAACGGCCTTTTAGAACAACTCCACAATGAAAAAATAGGCACTTGGTTTGATCTGGGTTTATTCATTGACAGATTTAAAGAGCTACAATCAAAAGCATCTTTTAAAGGAGATTCAAACTCTTTTGACACTTACATTCAAACTGGAGGTGTCGCCTTTCTCACATTCTACTTCACCATAGATGGCATAACAGTAGAAACTGAAAAGTACGCTAAAACCTTCAAGAGTATTTATCCTAACATCCCCATTCATTTTATAGCTGGAGATATTAAATCAGAGGCTGATGAACTTATTCCGAGTACTGCATTTAAAAAAGTAATCCCAGAAATGGAGGCCTTCGACGCATGGCCCCTTTACGAGGATTTCTTTAAAATCAAGATGGAACGTGGTAGTACGGCATACAACGACCTAATCGGAAAACTGTGGGCTGAAGTGCTCGTATTAGTCAAAAAACTGGGCACATACATTGAAGAAAATAATATTTCATTGCTCTACTTGATCAATGTTTGCTCTAATCCTGGCAATGTATCGTTAGCCATAGCCACTGTACTGATATCTGAGCACTTAGGGCTACCTGTGATCAATAACAATCATGATTTTTATTGGGAAGGCGGTAATAGAGAAATTGAGCGAAAGAAAAAAGGGCTAAAAAAAGGACCTCGTGATTTCTTCTTCCACAATGCCCATGTCGGTGAGTTCTTTTCGGTGATCGAAATGATTTACCCATGGGAAAGTAGATCTTGGATGAATGTGAACATCAACAAAATTCAACAGAATCACCTCATTGAAAAAAACGGTCACAACCCAGCAAATGTAGCCTTAATTGGCACTGCTGTAGATACCAAGCTACATCAGATGAGCAAACGTGATATTATTAAAGCGTTTATGCAGGTTTCGACCATTTTTGCAAACAAAAAAGATACTATTACTGTACATGCAGCAGTAAAACACACCAATAGCGAACGCTCACTTAAACCAATTCTTCTCGGCCATAAGACAATTCAAGAATTCGATTTTGTCAATAACAACATCGTATTCTTACAGCCTACAAGAGTGATTAGCAGAAAATCCATTGAGCTTAATTTCAAGCTTATCAAACGACTGTTTTCCTATGATGCTTTTACTGAAAAATTTGTCACAAACCCGCAATTAAAGCTCTCGCTAATTGTATCAGGACCAATTCCACACGGGCAACAAGACTACTATAGCGAATTAAAAACCGACTTTGAAAACTTCTTAAATCAACTGCCTAAAGCCTTTAGATCAAGAGTGCTATTAGGTTTTCTGTTTAGTGAATTTGATAAAAACGAATTCAAGAAAAAGTTTAAAAAACCACTTGACATTGAGCAGCTATACGATGTCGCTTCCTTGATATTATTGCCAAGTCAAACTGAAGGTAGAGGACTACCAATTATCGAAGCAGCGGCATGTGGTACACCAATATTTTGCAGGCAGTATGAGCCCAGAGAGGTATATGACGAGGTAATCGGACGTCATTTAGACAAGTCATTGCGACTAAATGTCTTAGAGTTTAAAGGCTCAAAAATCCCTAAGCGTCTTGCCGAAAAAATTTGTGATCATGTGTTCTATCCACAAAACAGAATGGTGGATGTAACGCATAACAGAAACGTGATCATCAAAAGGTATAGCATTGAAGCCTTGCAGAAAAATATGCAGGAGATTCTCACAAAATTGCACCTGCAGCTCAAAGAAACTTCGAATGAAGTAAACCCACAGATGGTTAAGCTTTTGAAGCACTATCAAAGTATAGTCAATTTTGAAAATGACGACCTCAATGCTATTCTAAATAAAAAGACACGTCATTACTTACCTGGGTATGGAAGACTGTCTTTCATGATTTACTTGAAATCTTTAATTGACCCTAGTTTTTTCAGAGTAGAAGAACAACTCATTCGAGGCGAAATAATGAGTTATGCTAGGATGATGGAAAGTGAAATTCCAGATAACGTCAATACTAGTCTGTTATTGACTCACAAGTACTACAACGCTATCGATGATATTTTCAAATATATAGATGGTGAATCAAACATCCGACATGATCATGCCCTTGCTTATAGGCATAGAAATACGAAATCATTTGCCTATCAAGCTTTTACATTTCAAGAAGTGACGGGCTTGGTCAACATGATTTACAGTGAGGTTTTTAAGCCTGAGAACTTAACCGATTTAACTTTGGCGCCTCAGTTTTTTGCAGATTGGGAATTGGCATTGTTTCAACTCACCAATAGTGAGTTCTTAGGAATAGACGACCGGAAAACGCTGACTCAAAAGCTAAAAAACAATGTTCCGAAAGGATATTTCCCTGGCCGATATATTAAACACGAACTTGAGTATTTTGTCTTACAACCTATTCGATCGCAACTTCAATTGACAATTGAAGAGGAGCTTACCGCAGAAGTGCTCGATCGTAAAGGAAATGGATTGGAAAAAGTATACATTTTCATTCACGAACCTAGATTGACAAAATGGTTTTCTAGCGCAAACATTAAAGAGTACTTAGAAAGCGATAAAGAACCCGAACTTGGTCTTTTATACAAGGCAGGAATAGTACAGATTGTTGAAACTAAACAATGGTCTGAAGGAGTTCATTTCCCACAAATGGGTGCTAAAGCCATTAAGATTTTACGTAAGATTAAAGCTTCGAATGGTTTCATCATCACCAACGGAGAATACGCGGCTATGATGACAGACACTATAGAAATCGATCATTTCCATATTGGGAAGGTAATGAATTCAATGACTGCCAAAATCATGGGCATCCCAAAAGGCAGTGGATTCATTCAGTTTGTTCCTTCGGGAGTAAGAACCACCTTAGCCTATCCTACGCCCATTCAAACAGCAAAAGATTTTGAATTGGCCTTAAAGAGTGACCTATATACTGATCTAAAAGCTAAAATAGGGGAAGAGAAGCTTTTGGAGACTATTTCTAAAGATGCCGTTGAAAATGGCACACCAATCATCCAACTCCTTAACGATCTTAATGAAGGCTTGAATGACCAAAAGATTCAGAAGAAAGTAAATTCCTCTTTTGCCGGTGGTGTATACGAGGACGGCTTGCCTTGGAGCGGCGTCATTGCTGAAGTTGACACAAAACAACATTTATGGCGGTTTGCAGCTCATATTGCTAATAACAAACCAAAGAATGTTCCCGCACTCATTAAGGAGTACAAGAAGAAAAGTAATAATCCAAACAAAATTGAACTCGCTTGGAACGGAGGATATATTCTGAACCCTGAACTGGTGGGCAAGCTAGGGCTTTCTGAAACATACATTGGCTCACCTTTGGGGCTACTCATCATGAACAACAAGGTATATTGTCCGCCTTTATTCAATAAACCAGCATTTATCATCTACAAAGATGGCTCTGTCGATATCAGACGCGTGAATTGCCAAGCTGGATTAAGTTTAAAAGGTGCTAAGCAGCGTTTAATTTTTCAAGCAGAGAATTACAATCAACATAGTACAACAAGTCCATGTTTTTACGACCTATCTTATGCCCATGAAACCATAAAGGGAAATGGAAATATAGTCGTTAGGGTCGCCGGAAATACGGTGAAAGAAATTATTAATACTACCGACAACGAGTCAGTTAATGTAATCCCAGTGGGTTTAACCTTATCTATTCCTGAAAAATTATTCTCCAGTACAGACTTTAAAGTTGGCAAATCTTTAAATATCGAATTAGCCGAACCGGAAACGGCCCCTTACAACTGGGAAAATGTTTCTTATGCTATTGAAGCTGGCCCAATGTTGATAGATCAGGGGGAGCAAATTTTAGATATGGAAGCAGAAGGTTGGAAAACGACCAATTCCATTAAAACTCAAGCGGCACGATTGGATTTCACAGATATGCGAGGTCCTAAAATTGCTGTTGGTATTACAAAAACAGGCAAACTGATGGTTTTAATGGTCAACGGTAGAATTCGAGAATCGGTTGGTGCTACACATTTCGACATGGCAGATATTTTGTTGAAATACGGTATGCATAAAGCGATGGGTTTCGATCCGGGTGGGAGTAGTACCCTCGTGGTCGATGACAAAATCATGAATATTTCCCCCTACAACAAAAACTATGAGTCTGACATTTACGCTTTACCACCAGAACCTCGATTTGTAGCCAATGCAATTATGGGCTGGGTTGAACCCTAAAACAGGTAAAAAAGATTTGACTTATCAGACCAAAACCAAGTCAGTGTTTTTTCAGTATAACTAAAAAGTTTAGTTCGTGGTTTGGATGCAAAATCAGGATCCCCAATACCTATACTAGGCATAATTATTGTTTAAAATTCAACCAATTCTTAAACCATAATATTATTTATGAAGAGCTTAAAAACACACCTCGCATTGTTCACTTTATTATCTTTTTTCTTTCTCTCTAGTTGTGGCGAAGACGTTGTTACGGATCGCGAACAAATGCAGACGGAACTCCAAGCAGCTATTAATGAATTTCGAATCGATAACATTACGATCCATTTTGGGGAGAATTCGACCCTATTTAGTCAAGAAGACTTTAGTCTTGAAAATGGGTTTTTAGTAATTAATGGTAATCAAAAATACGATCTAGATAAAGTAAGAAGGTATGATATAAATCGTACTAGCATGACGATTTACTTCCTATGACAAGGCGGATCAGATTTCTAATTTGATTTTTGTTGCTATTGCCTCAAAGTTCTCGGGACTTAGTTTCAGCTTGGGGCGACTAAAATCAATATCGCTCATGCTATGGAGAGGTATCAGGTGAACGTGGGCATGAGGCACTTCTAATCCAACTACCGCTACACCTACCCTAAGGCATGGAATCGCTTTTTCAATAGCTCGTGCGATTTTGTGTGTAAATGATTGAAGTTTTAGATAAGTACCTTCATCCAAATCAAACATTTTATCTACTTCTTGCTTAGGCACAACTAAGGTATGCCCTTCATTGAGTGGATTAATATCTAGAAATGCAATGGCATCATCATTTTCAGCGATAACATAACCAGGGATTTCTTTTTGTATGATTCGGGTGAAGATACTAGGCATCTTACTCTAAAGTGATATCTAGAATCTCGAATTCCATTTTTCCGGCTGGTGCAACAACCTCTGCGATCTCACCAATTTTCTTATTCAGAATTCCCTTTCCTATTGGTGACTCATATGAGATTTTACCACTTTTTAAATCTGCTTCTTTTTCAGAAACTAGCGTGTATTTCACTTCCATTCCGTTTTTAAGGTTCTTAATCTTTACGGTAGAAAGTATTGAAACCTTAGAAAGGTCTACGTCTTCTTGTTTTTTAATTCGTGCATTACCAATCACGGTACCTAGTTCGGCTATTCTCATTTCCATTAAGCCTTGGGCATCTTTCGCGGCATCATATTCAGCATTTTCGCTTAAATCACCCTTATCTCTGGCCTCAGCAATTTGCTTCGACATATCGGCTCTTCCCTTAGTCTTCAATTCGTGCAACTCATCTTTCAGTCGTTGCAATCCCTCTTCAGTGTAATAACTAACACCTGCCATAATTCTATCTTTTGTAATCTATAAACAATGAACGGCCTCGAATGAAACCGTTTCCTTTAAACAAATAAAATCGCCGTGCTAGGCGATTAGACTTCAAATTTAGCTAAAAATAACCAAATCATAAAGTTTAAGCGTTCCAATCAATCCGATAATGAGTGGCAATCTTTCCTACTAGAACTTCATTAATTCGCTTGAATGAAGCGAATGTCCAACCACCGACATGTGGTGATAACACTACATTTTTACGACTAAACAGGTTTTCGAACCTAGTTTTCTCAACTTCAGAAAGTTGATTGAATTTTTCTTTCTCTAATACATCCAACGCAGCTCCTATAACTTTACCACTATCTAGTAAATTGATCAATTCTTGTACAGGGGCAATCTCTCCACGAGCAGTATTTAATAGATAAATATCTTTCTTGAATTGGTTAATAAAATCTTCGCCTATCCAGCCACGTGTTTCTTCATTAAGCGGAATATGTAGACTTAATATATCGGCCTTGGCAAACATTTTTTCCAGACTTACCTCTTCTACGTTCTTTGTACCGAATCCTTTTCTGTATTTGTCATAAACTAACACACGACAGTCGAAAGCTCTTAACCTTTGAACGAAGGCCTGCCCCATGTACCCATAGCCTATAATTCCGATTGTTTTATCACTAAGCTCAACGCCACGATTACCCTCTCTGTCCCAAATCCAGTTTCTCACTTCCTGATCAGCGCGATTAATGTTATTCAAAAGGTTCAGCAATAAACCAATTGCATGCTCAGCCAAAGCATCTCTATTTCCTTCTGGAGCATTTAAAATTTCAATGCCTTTTGACTCTACATAAGCCACGTCTATCTTATCAAGGCCAGCCCCTGCTCTACCGATAAACTCAAGTTTTACAGCCTTATCAACCAACTCTTTGTCGACTGTAGTTTTGCTTCTGATTAAAATCCCGTGATACTCACCTATTTCATCAAGAATTCCGTTCCTATCGAGCTTAGGTTTATAAACAGGTTCAATTCCTATTTCCAATAGCAATTCGCAGATGCTTTTGTGCATCTCATCTACTATGAGGCATTTCTTGAGCATAACTTAAAGAAGTAAAAGGTTGGCTATGGCTAAATAAACGATGATTCCGAGGATATCGTTAGTAGTGGTAATAAATGGTCCTGATGCCAAAGCTGGGTTAATCCCTAATTTGTCTAACACCAATGGTGTGGCAGTACCCATAAATGATGACAGCATTACAACGCATATTAGGGAAATAGCAACTACACTTGGTAGGCCATCTTCTCCACCTTTCCACCAAAATACAATAGCGAAGCTAATAGCAGCCAGCACTATTCCGGTAAGCAGTGCTACAAGCAGCATTTTACCTACTCTTCGGCCAAAGGACTCTTCAAATGCCGACTTATTGGCTAAGCTTTGAACAACTAAAGTTGAAGATTGAATACCAACATTGCCGCCAGTAGCCATAACAAGCGGTATAAAAAAGGCTAACGCAGCATTTTTCTCTAAATCACCTTCAAAAAAACCGATGGCCCAAGCGCCAAATGTTCCTCCGATCAACCCAATTAATAACCATGGAAAACGAGCTTTAGATAGTGCCCAAATGCTATCGTCTTCCTCAACATCGTTAGAAATACCAGACATCAGCTGCATATCTTCTTCAGCTTGTTCGGTGATAACATCCACCACATCATCAATCGTAATTCTACCAACAAGTTTACCCTGTAGGTTGATCACCGGTATAGCAACTAAATCGTATTTCTGCATCATATCGGCTACCTCATCTTCGTGAATATAGGTTTCTACCGACTTGATGTCTTCATCATAAATATCTTTTATTTGGGTAGTAGCATTAGCCAGAATAATCCTTTTTACAGAAACTTTTCCTAGCAATTTTACGCTATCATCCACTACATAAATAGAATATAGCTTCTCTACATTTTCTCCCTGTCTCCTTATTTCTTCAATAGTCTGTTGGATATTCCAATTCACATTGGCCACCACCATTTCCTTGGCCATTAAACCACCGGCACAGTCCTCATCGTAACGCATGAGTTCTTGTATATGCGCAGCGCTTTCCTTATCCTGTATGGAAGCAATTACTTCTTCTCTGGTCCTTACGGGCAGGTCATTTATGGCATCCACGGCATCGTCAGACTCCATCTCTTCGATGTATTCTGCGATTTCAATTGAACTAAGCTCTTTTAAAAACTCTTTTCGAGTATCCTCCTCGAATTCCTCAATAACATCGGCACTGATTTCATTATTAAGAACTTCTAAAACATACTTGGCTTGCTCAGAATCGGCTTCATCGAGCAATTGTGAAATATCGGCGGGATCTACCCCTTCCAATGAGCTAGCGATAAATGCTGCATCTTCACGTTCAACAGCTTGAACGATCAACTCCAAATACTCTTTGGAAAGCTCAAATTCTAAGTGTTCTACTGACACGCCGAAATTAGATTTGTTAGTGCTACGAATTGATTTACTGACAGTGTTTCCGCCCTTAAAGCAAGTGTTGGATGGTCGGATAACTCAGCAGGCAAATTTATAGGTTTTAAAGCATTGCGCAACGTTTTCCTTCTCATTTGAAAGCCTGCCTTTACCACTCTTCTAAACAAAGTTTCATCACAATCCAAGGCCTTAGTAGTGTTTCGTTTTAGCCTAATCACCCCAGAATCGACCTTAGGTGGTGGGTTAAAAACATTAGGCTTTACAGTAAACAGGTATTCAATATCATAATAAGCCTGAAGCAGTACACTTAAAATCCCGTAAGTCTTATTGCCAGGAGGCGAGGCAAGGCGTTCAGCCACTTCCTTCTGAATCATACACACAACTTCTGGTATTTCCTGATGATGATCGAGTACTTTGAAAAAGATTTGAGATGAAATATTATAAGGGAAATTTCCTATGACTGCCAACGGGGTTTTCGTCTCGGAGATAAAATCATGTTTGAGGAAATCAGCTCCAATAATGCGATCATCTAGTGAAGAAAAATGCTTCTCTAAATAGGCAATGGAATCTCTATCTACTTCAATCACCCATGTTTCGAAGTCTTTTTTCAATAGAAACTGGGTCAGAACACCCGTTCCCGGACCTACCTCCAAAACCGTTTTATAATCACCATGCCCAGTCAGGCCATCGGCGATTCTTTCGGCAATACTCAAGTCCTTTAAAAAGTGTTGACCGAGGTGTTTCTTAGGGCGTACTGATGACATGAAGACAACTTAGGTAAAAAACATTAATTTGCGCAAAAATGACCCTTTCCATCGAAAGTAAAAACAAATAGCTTTTTTGTAAGAAGACATGAACGAGGAAAAAAGAGACAAAAAATCTAACCCAATCATCGGTATTACCATCGGTGATATTAATGGTATAGGCCCTGAAGTGATCATTAAGGCTGTAGAAAACAATAAACTATTCCATTATGTAACACTCTTGGTTTACGGACATGGAAAAGCCTTATCGCATTATAAAAAGCTCCTCAACCGAGAGAAATTCAATTTCAATCAAATACAATCTGTTGACGAGGTTCGATATAACAAATTGAACGTCATCAATTGTACGGAAAAAGAATTGACGATAAATACAGGCAAAGAAACAACGCAAGGTGGCGAATTGGCACTTGAAGCATTGCTAAAAGCTAGTGATGACCTAAAAAACGGAAAAATTCATGGCATAGTGACCGCTCCCATAAATAAGAACAATATCCAGGCCGAAGACTTTAAATTTCCTGGGCACACAGAATTCTTTACAGAAACTTTTGGGGCAAAAGATAGTCTAATGTTTTTGTGTAATGAGCACTTAAAAATTGGAGTTGCTACAGGACATATCCCAATTACTCAAGTGGGTGAGCATTTGACAAAAGAGGTGATCTTAAGAAAGAGCAAACTCATGCTCAAATCCCTTAAAAATGATTTTGGAATTAAAAAACCTAAGGTGGCTGTTTTGGGCTTAAACCCTCATGCGGGTGAAGAAGGGCTATTGGGCAGTGAAGAAAAGGATATAATTTCTCCAGTAATCAAGGAACTAAAAGAAGGAGGACATTTAGTATATGGACCCTACCCTGCCGACGGCTTTTTTGGCAATGGAACTTATGCCAAATTCGATGGTATATTAGCCATGTACCACGACCAAGGGTTAATACCTTTTAAAACATTGGCTTTTGAGGATGGCGTTAACTTTACTGCCGGATTGCCAATTGTAAGAACCTCACCAGATCATGGCACAGCCTATAACATTGCTGGTCAGGGAATAGCCCACGATCAGAGCATGCGCTCGGCTATTTATATGGCAATTGATATCATTAGGAATAGAAATTTGAACCTTTAGTTGTATTTTTAGGTCGTTGGTCAATCAAATATTGGCCTTCATCGATTTCATAAACCAATAAAAGGTCCATTCGTTTTACACCTTTAGAAAGCAAAGAATTGATTAAAGTCACGGCGATTGTATTATTACTTTCCTTCTCTAACATCTTGATGTTGGACAGTGGCATATTTTCTATTGCTGAAATTGACAACTTAGAGGTATTCGAAAATGATTCTGAAAAAGAGTCAGAAAAAGACAATGAGCTAGAAGAGAGTGAAAAAAGTCTTTCCGAAAGCCCTAAAAACCAATTTGCTTCAAGTGAAATGGCACAAAAGAACCTTTGGTCTAACGCAGATCATCGTAGGTATGGCCTCCTTAGATTATACAAGGAAATTCCAGTCCCGCCTCCCGAGGCTTAAGAAACCTCAATTCAAATTCATTTTTTCAATTCAATCCCGGGATAAAATAAAGTGCCAAAAGCACGTCCTATTTTTATGAAAACAGATATTTTTAAAAATTTAAAGAACGACGCCCCAGCAGGTTTGGTGGTGTTTTTAGTCGCCGTACCCTTATGTCTTGGTATAGCCTTAGCATCAGGCGCACCCTTGTTTTCTGGCATTATTGCCGGCATGGTCGGTGGTATTGTGGTAACCATGTTCAGTGGCTCTAGCCTTGGTGTTAGTGGCCCCGCCGCAGGACTTGCCGCAATTGTACTTGTAGGCATTCAAGATTTAGGCGCCTTCGACATTTTCTTAATGTCGGTAGTTATAGCCGGCGTTATCCAATTTATACTAGGTGTAGCTAAGGCAGGAATTATAGGCTATTACTTCCCTAGTGCTGTTATTAAAGGTATGCTCGCTGCCATTGGTGTGATCATTATTCTAAAGCAGATTCCACATGCTTTTGGATACGATGCTGATCCAGAAGGCGATTTAGGCTTTATTCAGGCCGATGGCGAGAATACGTTTTCGGAATTACTGAACATGGTCAACTTCATTTCTCCTGGAGCATTGACGATAGCTGGCATTTCTTTAGCGATACTGATTTTATGGGAACAGCAGTTCATGAAAAAGATTAGAATCACCCAAATCATTCAAGGGCCATTAGTCGTTGTGATTTCAGGTATTCTCATGGCGATAGGGTTTAATGGTACTGACCTATCAATCAGTGCCGACCATATGGTGAATATTCCCGTAGCAGATGATATTAATGGTTTCGTAAATCAATTTACGCTACCAGATTTTGGTGCTATTACCATGTCAAAAGTTTGGGTATTGGGAATTACCATAGCGATAGTAGCCAGTTTAGAAACACTCCTTTGTGTAGAAGCCACCGATAAACTCGATCCACAGAAAAGAGTTACCCCAACAAATAGAGAATTAAGAGCCCAAGGAATTGGTAATATGATTGCCGGTTTAATTGGTGGTTTACCAGTGACACAAGTAATTGTTAGAAGCTCAGCAAACATTCAATCCGGAGGTAAAACAAAGGCTTCTGCGCTTATTCATGGTTTGCTTATTCTTATTTCAGCCATGTTGATTCCGAACATTCTGAATATGATTCCATTAGCAAGTTTAGCCGCTATTTTATTGGTAGTTGGCTATAAGTTGGCGAAACCATCGTTATTCAAGCAGATGTTTGCTTCAGGCTATCCACAGTTTATTCCATTTGTAGTCACCGTATTGGCCATTGTTTTAACCGATCTTTTGAAAGGTATAGGAATAGGTATGGCAGTAGCCATATTCTACATCCTGCTAAATAACCTCAAAAATCCGTTTGTGATGAAGGAAACGCACGATTCAGCTAAAAAGCATTACAGAATTATTCTGGCCGAAATGGTTACCTTTTTGAATAAAGCCCAAATTTTAAAAGAGCTCAACAACGTTCCTGATGGTGCTTATCTTTTGATCGATGCTTCCAAAACAACCTATATTCAGCATGATGTTCTAGAGATAATCAACGACTTTAAAGAGAGTGCTCGCTATAAGGACATAAAGCTAAGTATGTGCTGTATGAAACACTTAAACTTAGGCATCTATACATCCTCTTTAAATGAATTGGTAGTTAGTATTGAAGATGCCGATGACTTTATAGTTGCAGACGAAGTATCGACAGCAAAAGCATAGTTGATTTGGGGCTGAAAAAGCCCTTATTCATAATGACTATTTTTTATTGATTCAAACTTTCTGGTTAATCAATAATTATCTACCTTTGCAGACCTGAAAATCAAGCAAGGAAATTGAAAGCTCTAAGAGAATTTGACATTCACATTTTCAAGCTTTCTAACGGAGAGCACAATTACCAGTTTGAAATATCAGATTCGTTCTTTGAACTGTTTGAAAATGAAATATTTAGCAAAGGGAATCTCCTTGCAGATGTTTCACTTCAAAAGTCAAGTAGTATGATTCAAATGAACTTTCATGTAGAAGGTAAACTTGAATTAACTTGTGATAGAAGTCTGGATTTATTTGATCATTCACTGTCTTTCGACAGCAGGATGCACTTTAAATACGGAGATGAAGAAAAAGAATTGTCGGAAGATGTGATGGTAATCACAAAAGATTGCCAAACGATAAACGTTGCAGACCTTCTTTTTGAATTCATTGGATTAGAAACTCCAATGAAAAAACTTCATCCTAGATATGAAGATGAAGAAGACAACGATGAAGAGTTAATTGTTGTTTACACTTCACAAGATGACGATACTGACGAACAGGAAAAGGAAGAAGAAGTGGACCCACGTTGGGCAGCACTAAAAAACTTAAAGAATAACAAGTAGCGAAAGCGAATAAATAAAATTTGAAATGGCGCATCCTAAAAGAAAAATTTCAAGAACGAGACGTGACAAACGTAGAACTCACAAGAAATTGACACCCAAAACACTAGTAGTTTGCCCGACTACTGGAGAACTTCACATGCCTCACAGAGCATTCTGGCATGAAGGAAAACTTTACTACAAAGGTAAAGTTGTAATGGAGAAAGAGGTATTAGCCTAAACTTCAAAAACTTTAATGACTGCTCCTGGATTTCTAATTCAGGAGCAGTACTTATTTAAGGGCTTTTAGGTGTATAATTCAGTTTAGATTTCAATTCTGAATTGTTAACGCTTATATTGGCTTCCTAATTTAGACTTCAGGTCGATCTTAGACCTTAAAAATACTTAATGACAAACATTCGAGCTCAAATCACGGGTGTCCAAGGCTACGTTCCAGATTACGTGTTAACTAACGATGAACTGGCCACCATGGTTGACACCAATGATCAGTGGATTACATCACGAACCGGCATTAAAGAACGTCGCATTCTGAAGGGTGAAAACCAAGGGACTTCAGTAATGGGTATAGAGGCAGTCAAAGGGCTACTTAAAAAAACCAACACCACTCCAGAAGAAATAGACCTTATCATTTGTGCTACTACAACCCCTGATATGGTTTTTCCGGCAACAGCAAATATCATCGGCGATGCCGTAGGTGCTGTCAACGCTTTCAACTACGATTTACAAGCAGCCTGTTCTGGTTTCATCTATGCCCTCACCACAGGTTCTCAGTTTATTGAAACTGGGAAATACAAAAAAGTGATTGTAGTGGGTGCGGATAAAATGTCTTCCATTATTGATTATACTGACCGAACTACCTGTATTATTTTTGGCGATGGTGGTGGAGCAGTTATGCTAGAGCCTTGCGAAGAAGAACTTGGCATAATGGATTCTATTTTAAGGTCTGACGGATCGGGTGCTCAACACCTACATATGAAAGCAGGTGGTAGTCGCAAACCAGCAAGCGCGGAAACGCTCAAGAACGGCGAGCACTATGTATACCAAGAAGGATCTTCTGTATTTAAATTTGCAGTGACAAACATGGCCGATGTTTCTGCTGAAATTATGGAGAAAAACAACCTTGTTGGGGATGATATTTCATTTTTAGTACCACATCAGGCCAATAAGAGAATCATTGATGCTACCGCTAGACGCATGGGTATTGGCGAAGAAAAAGTAATGCTCAACATCCACAGATATGGTAATACTACCAGTGGAACAATACCGCTTTGTTTGTGGGATTACGAGCCGCAACTTCGAAAAGGCGATAACATTATCATTGCAGCATTTGGAGGAGGGTTTACTTGGGGAGCCATTTGGTTAAAATGGGCTTACGACCCAAAATAATTTTTTATAAAATAGAACAAACTTCACATGGCAACTACTGCAGATATTAAGAATGGGCTTTGTATAGTTAAAGACAAAGATCTTTGGATGATCACTGAGTTCCAGCATGTAAAACCTGGAAAGGGGCCTGCATTTGTCAGAACCAAATTGAAAAACGTAAAAAGTGGAAAAGTGGTAGATAATACCTTTTCTGCTGGCCATAAAATAGAAACTGCAAGGGTTGAAAAAAGAACACACCAATTCTTATATAAGGACGATTTTGGTTTTCATTTCATGAATAGCTCCACGTTTGAGCAAGTAATGATTGAAGAGCAAATGATTGGTAAAAGCGCAGGCTTAATAAAAGATGGTCAAGAGGTAGATATTCTTTTTCATGCAGAAACTGAATTGCCTTTGACATGTGAACTACCAGCTTACGTTACATTAGAAATTACATATACAGAACCGGGTATAAAAGGCGATACTGCCACTAACGCTACGAAAGCAGCAACCCTAGAAACAGGGGCAGAAATACAAGTGCCATTATTCATTAACTTAGGGGATAAAATTAAAGTCGACACAAGAACTCACTCATACGGTGAGCGAGTAAAAGATTAACTTCATACGCATGAATCCGAAAGAAATCAAGAACATGATAGACTTCATTGCCAAATCTGGTTTGGCAGAAGTGAACATTGAAACTGAAGAGTTCAAAATTGAGGTAAGGCGAAATGCCGAAGCTACAGTAGTAGCGGCTGCACCAGCAGCTCCTGCCTTGGCTGCTCCAGCTCCTGCGGCTGCACCAGCAGCGGCTCCTGAAGCGCCTGCCGCACAACCTGCAGCAGAAGATACAAGTAAGTATGTAGAAATAAAGTCACCAATGATTGGTACGTTCTACAGAACACCTAAGCCAGAAGATCCTGCATTCGTAAGTGTTGGAGATACTATCAGCAGTGGAGACAAAGTTTGTATTATCGAGGCAATGAAGCTTTTTAACGAGATTGAATCTGAAATTTCAGGTACAATTGTAAAAGTTCTAGTTGAAAACGCTTCACCAGTAGAATACGATCAGCCACTCTTCTTGGTTGATCCATCATAATGGCCTAGAGGGATGTTCTCCCTCTTATGTTTCATCTTTAATTGAATCACTGTGTTCAAGAAAATATTAATTGCCAATAGAGGAGAAATTGCCCTACGAGTTATCAGAACTTGTAAAGAAATGGGTATAAAAACAGTAGCTGTTTACTCCGCGGCAGACAAAGACAGTTTACATGTAAGGTTTGCCGATGAAGCGGTCAATATTGGCCCTGCCCCGTCAAATGAGTCTTACTTAAAAATACCTCATATTATTTCTGCAGCAGAAATTACCAATGCCGATGCGATACATCCTGGCTATGGTTTCCTTTCTGAAAACGCAGAATTTTCTCGTGTATGTGATGAGTACGGAATCAAATTTATTGGCGCCAGCGCCGATATGATTGATAAAATGGGTGATAAGGCTACCGCCAAGGCTACTATGAAAGCTGCAGGCGTTCCTACTATCCCCGGTTCTGAAGGCCTTTTAGACACTGTTGAAAACGGTATTATAATCGCTAATGAAATGAAATACCCCGTGATCTTGAAAGCTACCGCAGGTGGCGGTGGTCGCGGGATGAGAATTGTTAAAGATGACGACGGTTTCCAAAAAGCTTGGGACGATGCCAGAATGGAATCGGCTGCTGCTTTTGGAAATGACGGGCTTTATCTTGAAAAATTTATTGAAGAGCCACGTCATGTGGAAATTCAGGTGGTCGGAGATGCTAATGGTAAAGCATGTCACCTTTCAGAGAGAGATTGCTCAATCCAACGAAGGCACCAGAAATTAGTAGAGGAAACTCCTTCTCCTGCAGTTGATAAAGAACTAAGGGACAAAATGGGTGCTGCGGCAGTTAAAGCTGCAGAAGCTATTGGCTACGAAGGAGCTGGTACTGTAGAGTTCTTATTGGACAAGCATGGTGATTTCTATTTCATGGAAATGAATACAAGAATCCAAGTAGAGCACCCAATTACTGAAGAGGTAACTGATTTTGACCTTATTAAGGAACAAATCAAAGCTGCGGCTGGTATTCCAATTACTGGTTATGCCTACTATCCAAAGTTATACGCTATGGAATGTAGAATTAATGCTGAAGATCCAGCACACGGTTTTAGACCATCTCCAGGTAAAATAACTAACCTTCACCTACCCGGTGGGCATGGTGTAAGAGTGGATAGCCATGTATATGCTGGCTACTCAATTCCACCAAATTACGATTCTATGATTGCCAAGCTTATTGTTAGCGCACAATCACGTGAAGAAGTACTGGTTAGAATGAAAAGGGCGCTTGAAGAGTTTGTAATTGAAGGAATTAAAACGACTATTCCTTTTCACATTAAACTGATGGATGACGAAGGCTTTAAGTCTGGTGATTTCACCACAGCCTTTTTAGATGACTTTGATTTTTCAGATCTATAATTAATAAAAGCCCCGAAAGGGGCTTTTATCTTTTCAGGAACTTCCCTCCCATTATTTTTTCGAGCACAGCACTTCTCAGCTGTGGGGCCATTGGAATTTCATTTCCTCCTACTTTCAACATATTACCCTCTATTTCTTCCACCTTATCTATCGCCACGATAAATGAACGGTGAACCCTAATGAATTTTTCTGGTAACCGTTGTTCCATTTGTTTGAGCGAAACAAGAGTGATTAACTCCGGACTATTGGCTTGGATAATTTTAACATAGTCTTTCATCCCCTCGATGTAGCATAAATTTTCCAGCAACACTCGCTTAATTACTCCATCTACCCTTACAAAAAAATGATCATCTCCGGTACGCTCTTCTTGAACATCGAATAAATCGTATAATTTATTGGCAGCCTTCAAAAAACGGTCGAAAGCTATCGGCTTAACCAAATAATCCACCCCGTCTAAATCATAACTCTCGGTGGCGTATTCTCTGTAGGCAGTAGTAAAAATCACTTTAGGTGGCTGATCTATTGACCTCAGAAATTCTAGACCGCTCATCTTTGGCATATTGATGTCCAAGAACATTAAATCCACTGGATGATCTTCTAGAAACCTTTTTGCTTCCAAAGCACTTTTAAATTCTCCAACAAGGTTCAAGAACTTGACTTTTTGGATATAGTCAATTATTCCTGTTCTAGCCAATGGCTCATCATCAATTACAATGCAATTAATCTTCATTTAAATCGAGCGCTAAGTGTACACTGTAAGTATTATTAGTCGAATCAATTTCAAGCTCATGCTTATGAGGGTAAATTAGATTCAAGCGTCGTTTAATATTCTCGATACCTAAACCACTATTCTCCTTAAGCTCAACTTCAACAAGCGCTGAGTTTTTACAATTAAACATCAATCTTGAGCCTTCTACCTTTATAGTAATCTCTATTTTGACCAGCCCATCGGTTAAAGATTCACCATGCTTAAAGGCGTTTTCTACAAAATTTAGAAAAAGCATTGGCGCAATCGACTTGCTGTTTAAATCACCACTATAGTGCCAATTTACCTCCACATGATCTTGATGTCTGATCTTCTGTAGCTGAATAAAGTTATCTAAGTTCTGCACTTCCTGCGTTAGCGTAATTTCATCCTTATCTACCTCATATAATTGATGACTTAGTAAATCGGAGAATTTCTCTAATGTATTAGACGCTAGCTCAGGATTAGTCCTGATTAATACATGGACGCTATTTAAAGCATTGAAAAGGAAATGCGGATTTATCTGTCCTTTTAATAGACTCAACTCCGCTTTCAAATTTTGGCTTTCTAATGCTCTCAGTTTTCTCTCTTTGATATACCATTCATTTATAAAATAAAGGCTCATGGCTAGTGCATACACCACCATAAACTCTACCGCAGTACTCGCCAGTCCACCAGCAGAATCAAAAAACTCACTCGTACTTGGACTTACATCTTTATAGAGATATACAAACAATTTTGCCCCAAGATATGCCACTAGCAGCAACCAGACGCTCATAACCAAGCCATAAAGCAATCGCTTGCCTTTTAACAGAAGCTTGGGTACAAAAATGTACAAATTTATGTATACGCCTATTCCATAGATAAATCCGCCGATAACATTAGCATCTACCGTATCCCAAAATGTTGGGGCATAGGCCATATCTCGGATACTCCAGATAACTACATAGAGCACCCAAAACAGGAGGTTGGTCGCGATGAGTTTCCAATTAAATTTCATTCATACCTTAGCGCATCTACCGGATTTCCGTATGCTGCCTTTAAAGATTTAAAACTCATTGTCAGAAATGAAATTAAGCCAAGAACTCCGCCTGCCATTAAGAAATACCATACTTGCATTTGAATATGATAGGCAAAGTTTTCTAGCCACTTTTCCATAACAAGATAGGTGATGATTGAAGCTATGACAAATGAGATAGCAATCAACTGGAGATAGCCTTTAGACATTAGTAACACAAGGCTACCAATTGAGGCACCTAGCACCTTTCTAATGCCAATTTCCTTTTTCAATTGGGCAGCTAAAAGGGTTGTCATGGCAAATAGCCCTAAACACGCTAGTATTATACAGATAGATGAAAAAGTTAAAAAGACCTGCCCAAGTTGCTTTTCAGCATCGTACATACGCTCTACTGAATCATCTAAAAAGAAATATTCAAATTGAGAGGCTGTAGAAAACTGGCGCCACTCCTTTTCGATTGCCGCCATAGACTCCTTTAAATTGCCTGGCGCTAATTTTACAGAGATTTTACCCTGCATATACGGTTGTGAATTGGGTATGATACTAATCACTACAGGGTCGACATCACTATGGAGAGAAACAAAATTAAAGTCCTTTACGATGCCTATCACGTTGCCAGTATGCACCGCACGAAATGAACCATCTTGACTTAAGCTACCCATGTTCAACTTCTTATTTAAATCATTCTCCCCCCAGCCAAGTTGTGCTGCGGCAGTTTCATTAATCAAATAGGCTAGCGAATCGGTAGACAATCGATTATCGAAACCTCTACCGGCCACTATTTCGAATTGATACAAACCACTAAAGTCTAAATCGGTTTCGAGCCGCATAAACAGCATATTGTTTTCGGCAGATTCTCCCTCAGGCAAGACATTATAATCGTAGAAACCCTCATGGCCAGGAATTCTTGATGATACGGCCGCACCTTTTACTTGTGGCAACTGATTAAGCCTGTCTTTGAAAGTTTTGATTCTAGTTTGATCTGGTAATGATCGCACTTCTAACACCACAGTTTGTTCTTTATCAAAACCTAAAGCACTATTGCGCATAAACTGCAATTGAAAGTATATGATACAAGTTGAAATTATCAGAGCTGCAGAAATCACGAATTGGAAAGTGATTAGGGCTTTCTTAAAAAGACCAGCGAATGGACTCTGCTTTGCTACTTTACCCTTTAAAATAGCGGCAGGTGAAAATCCTGATAAAAATAAGGCTGGATAAATTCCCGACAAAAAGCCAACGACAAGCGCGATGATAAACAAACCACCTAAGATCAAAGGAATATCCGAAAGTTGAACTGTTAAGGACTTTTCTGTTAAGCCATTAAATGCAGGCATTGCCAACATGAAAAAGCCAAAACCTATGACGGCTGAAATTATAGTGACTAAGATAGACTCGCTTAAATATTGAAATACTATTTGCTCTCTGATTGCCCCAAAAACCTTTCTAACACCTACCTCACCTGAGCGGCTAATGGATCGTGCAAGTGATAAATTCATGAAATTGACACAGGCAATAGCGAGTATTAAAAAGGCGGTAGTTGTGAGAATGTACAAGTAAGTTTTGTTAGTAGTTTTACCAAGTTCATTGGCATAATCCGTAGTCGTATGAATATCTTCCATCGCCTGCATTTTATATCCTCGTTGCTCAGCGGTAAGCTTACCGAGGTACTTTTCAACCATACCAGGGAATTTTGCCTCTACTCCTGCTACATCTACTCCTTCAGGAACTTTAACATAAGTATACATTGGCGGCCAATACCAATTATTGAACATCCACCCTCCTTGCAATTGTCGAAGACTGATAAATGAGGCTAAAAAATCAAACTGTAAATGTGAGTTTTTCGGTAAGTCCTTAAGTATGCCTGTTACTTGAAAATCGTTCTGACCTTCGACTTTTAGCGTTTTTCCCATCGCATCTTTTTCACCAAAATATTTCTTTGCCATAGTCTCGGTAATTACGATTGAGAACGGAGCTGCAAGGGCATTTTCTTCATCTCCAGCTAGTAATTCGAAATCAAGCACTTTCCAAAACGTGGAATCGGCAAAGGCGAAAAGTGGTTCTTGAAATTTCTTTTCAGGACCATTGGCTACTGAAAACTCTTCTATATGGAGCCTGACAAAGGCTTCGAATTCAGGGAAATCGTTCTGCAACGCTGGACCAATAGCGCTGTATGCATTAGCCAAATAGTTCTCACCACCTTCAGTATAGTTTACTTCGGTTACTCTGTAAATGCGTTCATAATCTTGATGAAATTTATCAAAAGAGGATTCATCCTTTACAAAGAATAGTATAAGTAGAAAGCAGGCCATACCCACGCCAAGACCGAAAACGTTGATAACGGTGTGTCCTTTGTGCTTGATCAGATTTCGCCAAGCCATTTTTAGATAGTTCTTAATCATGCTTTTGTTGTTTTGAGTTTACACAACATGAGTTAAGAAAAAGGCAGTATCAATTAAAAAGAAATAGAAGTTCTATAGCATTCGGTAGATAATCAAAGGAATTTAGTAGACTAGCTATTCCCTTCTATATCGTCACATAACTCTTGGTACCATGCCTTACCGTACTTACGGATAAGAGCATCTTTTAGGAATTTATAAATAGGGACACCTAGCTTTTCTCCCAGTGAACACGCAGCTGAGCAGATTGACCACCTATCGTAATTCAAGGCTTCATAATGATCGTACTTTGTGATTCTAATGGGATAAAGATGACAGGAGATTGGTTTTTTGAAACTTGTCTTACCATCAATATAAGCTTGTTCAATCCCACATTTGAGTACATTTTGCTCATCGTAAATAGCAAAAGCACATTCTTTACCTCCAATTGTTGTCGTAGAATAATCTCCCTCGAAATCCTTTATGTAAAGTCCTTCCTTTTCGATGGCCTGAATACCGGCTTTTGAAAGATAGGGTTTAACCACTTCGTATGCATCTTCTAATTCCTTGAGTTCAGAATCTTCCAGCGGAGCTCCAAGATCACCTTCCACGCAGCATGCACCTTTACACTTCTCTAAATCGCAGACGAAAGCATGATCTTTAATGTCATCACTAATCACCGCATTTTCAATAAGTATCATCTGATTAATTAGGGGTGGCTAGTATTTCGAAATGCTTTTTAATCTTCATGTTATCTCGGGTCAGTTTCACCAAGTCAGCACTATCCACAAATCCATCTTCCAGATAATCTGTATCATTCATATATACTGTATAATCATGCTTTGCGATAGCATCATAAAGCGCATATCGCTCATCCATTGAAAGCTTTTTATAGCACTCAGCCATAATATTAGGTCGAAATTCTGCTATAATGTCGCTCATATCATCCAATATGGCACTATCATATCCCTCAGCATCCACTTTGAGTAGTCCCATCTTAGGAAGCCACTCTTGGTAATTTTCTCTTAGGTATTTACTGAAATTCCTGCCTTCTACTTTCAATTCATAACTATGGTTATGTCGTTGATTTTTAATCTGGGAAAGATAACCTCCGTTGCAGAAAGAGGCATCGGAATAGTGAAACACAAAATCTCCATCTTCTTGAGTAGCTGCAAATGGAAGTGGAACAATGTTGGTCAAATCCTGATTGAGCTGGGCATTCTTCTCTAGAATTTTATAGACATATATATTCGGCTCAAGTCCTATTACTAAGCCTTGTTTACCAACTGCTAAGGCCATTGGCACTGTTGTATCACCGGTGTGTGCGCCAATATCTATAATTAAATCACCTTTTTTGGCAAGCTTCTGATAGAAACTAACCTGCTCTTTGGTTACTTCTTTTGGTCCTTCAAATGGGTGCAGCCATTGTGCGTACTCAACCTTACCAAGTCCTTCAACATCGAACTGCTTTACTTCGAAGCCATATTCTTTGAAGGTACGTTTGAGCTCTCTTTTTTCTTTCTTTCGTTTATAATAACTGAACATAAGAAGTGGATTTGGTGTAAAAATAACCAAATTCATTTATCGCATCGGTAGAATAATTCAGAAATGAATAGGGTATATAGATAACCGAGAATATATCCCTTTTCTTTATTTTTGCGTGAGCAAATGAGCAAGCCAGTTAAAATTAGTGGTGTAATTATCACCTTCAACGAAGAGCGAAACATCGAGCGGTGTTTAACGTCCATGAAAGATGTTTGTGATGAAATTGTTGTGGTTGACTCTTATTCAACGGATAAGACGAAAAGCATTTGCGAGCAACACCAAGTCAGGTTTATTGAAAACAAGTTCGAAGGGCATATAGAACAGAAGAATTTCGCTGTAGACCAAGCGTCGAACAATATTGTATTGTCCTTAGATGCTGATGAAGCGCTCTCTCCTGAGCTCAAAAAGAGTATTTTGGAAGTAAAGCATAATTGGGAAGTAGCTGCTTATCGGTTTAACAGGTTTACAAATTATTGTGGCCAATGGATAAAACATAGTGGCTGGTATCCTGATACAAAAACAAGACTTTGGGATAGAAATAAAGGCCAATGGGGTGGTACAAACCCACATGATTCTGTCGCGTTAGACGCTGAAGTTAAGCCTATACACCTGAAAGGAGATCTTTTACACTATTCTTACTATACCATGGAAGAACATGTATTAAGATCGGCAAAGTATGCCAAGATATCGGCAAAAGCTCTTTTTAAACAGGGCCGAAAAGCAAGTCTTATTAAAATGATTAGCAGTGCTAGTTTCAGGTTCGTGCAAGACTATTTTATTCGCGGCGGAATTAGAGATGGCTTTTACGGGTTAGTTATTTGTGGTACAAGCAGCCACACTACTTTTTTGAAATATGCTTATTTAAGAAACCTGAATAATGGTAAGGAAATAGACGAATGAAAACAGTTTCTGATTACCTTCTTTTAAGAGCACCCCATAAATCGCAGGCTTATTTTTTAATGGCCATTATCACGGCAGTTTACTTGTTAAACTTTCATGTAAATGATATTTGGACACCAAATGAGAGCTTTTATGCAGAGGCTGTGAGGGAGATGTTTGAATCGGGAAATTTTCTAGAAATATTCTATAACTATGAACCGCGATACAATAAACCTCCTCTTACTTATTGGTTAATTGCTGGCTCATCGAGCATTTTTGGATTAAATGAGTTTGGCATAAGGTTACCGATCGTTTTACTAGGTCTAGGTAGCATTTGGATTACTTATTTATTGGGAAGACTTTTATACGGCGAGAAAGGTGGCTTATATGCCATGGTAATGATGGCCTTTTCAATACAGGTTTTGGCAGTTAAACAATACGCATCACCTGAAATTCCTTTGACTTTTTTCTTTACGCTTACCATGTACTATTTCATCAAAGGTTTCATGGCTAGGAACAAGAAATATATTTTGCTGAGCTATGTAGCACTCGGTTTAACGGTACTTACAAAAGGCTTCCCGTACATCATTGTTATTGCCGGAATCATCGGCGTATTTATCTTGATTAGTGGGCCAGATAAATGGAAGAGGGTCTGGAAAGAGGTTAAGTTTTTAAACCTCCATATTGGCGTTCCGATTGCTCTTCTCATTGGCCTAAGCTGGGTGATTTTCATGTATTTGAAAGATGGCCAAGCGTTTTGGGAGGTATACTACCGAGAAACTTTCGGCAGAGCGCTTAGTAAAAAGACTAATGGCCCAAAACCCTTCTTTTATCTGGAAGTAATTTCATGGAGTATTATTCCTTATTCACTCGTGTTCTTTTATGCTGTAGTTCGCTGGTTTGGGGATAGAAAGAACATATCTAGGGTTGTGTTTCCTGTAGCATGGTTTGCTGCCATGCTCATTATCTTTTCAATAGCCAAGGGGAAGATACCTACCTATATGATTCAGGCTCACCCTGCCATGTTTTTAATGATAGTTCCTCTACTTCTTGATTACCAACCAGCAGCCAAATTTTGGAGAATTGTATGGAAGACAACATTTGCTTTACCTTCTATTCTTATAATTGCCGCTACTTTTTATACAATCTACTTTTTAGATCTTCCTGTCTTATTATATGGCTTAGGCGTGCTCTCCTTAGCAGGCTTTGTTCTATGGCTTAAAAAAGGTAACAATCCAGATTGGAACGTAATGATTCCTTTCTGGTCGATTACCGCTTTTCTTATATGCTTTGCTATCTATTTGCCGAGAATGGAACGTTTTAGACCTTATGATGAATTAGGCAATGTTATAAATCTTGAACAAGAGATTGACAAGTCTATCCCTATTCAAATTCAAAAAACGCTTATTCACAACATCCCTTTCTATGCCGAAAGGTTTGCCATTAGAGACCAAACGATTGATGATATCAACGATCGTGCAGAAGAGCTTCCTATATTGGCCCTTGTCCGCGATGAAGACTTTGCTGGACTAAAAGGTTTTGAGTCTATATGGAGCGGGATGATCTATGATTTCTCTAGCGAATCTCAATTTCTGAAATTCGTTTTAGCATGTTTGGATGCTGAAAAAGGTGACTTTTCGAAATTTGCTAAATACCACGTGGTAACCAAAGGAATAGACTAGGACCAAGCCCAAATATAGCCTGTCCCATCGTTATTCATCTGATCTATTAAGTGGTAATTCTTTTCTTTAAGAAAGCTTACCAAAGCAGCATGATTCTGATTTCCGGATTGCCCCGGATGGGTCTCAATACTAAAATTGCTCACCAAATTAAATTGCTCATCTGTCATACCATAAAGAATGGCATACTCAGAACCTTCGCAATCTAGTTTCATCAAGTCAACTTTGTCTAGCTTGTGTGTTTCCACAACATCTCCAAAAACGACAGTTTCAACGTTTATCTCTTCACCTTTTCCTTGATCTGTGAAAACGCTCGCCATCGTAGAAAACCCATCTAGGGTACTAGAGAATAGTTTAATCCCATCTCTATTGGATGAAACTGCCTTGTTCTCAATTGTCCAATCTAAATCAGCGTAAGTCTTTTGATAATGGGCCAGCTGCTTAAAATTAAACGGCATAGGTTCGAAGGCAACAACCTTGGCTTTTGGAAACTGAGACAACATAAACAAACTAAAAAAGCCTACATTTCCACCGATATCTATTACCGTTGGTGCCTCAGTTTTTAATTGGCCATCTGGGAAATTCTTTAAGTAAATTCTGTCGAAGAAGCTCTCCTTGAAGGGAGGCATCATTTTACGAGGCACATCAATCTGGAAACCATTCTTAAGCCTAAAAGAAAAAACACCCTTCCCTCCCATTTTGAAGAAAAGAAACTGAGGCCAATTCTTAAAATGACTTATTAATGAACTGTATCGACTGATCTTGTGGCTTAACGACATTTTACTTTCTGAATCAGTGGGCAAAAATAAGATTTTCTACACAAAAAAAGGCCTCGAAAATTCGAGGCCTTTTTAATTCAATGCATTGTGCATTAATATCTATAATGTTCTGGCTTATAAGGGCCTTCCACGGTAACACCAATATATTCGGCTTGTTCCTGTGTTAATTCATCAAGTTCAACACCAATTTTGGCTAAGTGTAATTTGGCTACCTTTTCGTCCAAATGTTTTGGAAGTGTATAAACAGCATTTTCGTAAGCTTCTCTATTTGTCCAAAGCTCTATTTGAGCTAAAGTTTGGTTCGTAAACGAGTTAGACATTACAAATGAAGGGTGGCCGGTGGCACATCCTAAGTTCACGAGTCTTCCTTCTGCTAAAACAAGAATGTCGTTACCATTTATATTGTACAAATCTACCTGAGGTTTGATTTCTACTTTGCTACCACCATGAGTACCATTTAACCAAGCCATATCGATTTCATTATCGAAGTGACCGATGTTACAAACAATAGTTTTGTCAGTCATTGCTTCGAAATGTCTCTGTTGGATAATGTTGTAGTTACCAGTAGCAGTCACAATAATATTAGCTCTTGGGATAGCTTTATCCATTTTCTGAACTTCGAAACCGTCCATTGCCGCTTGAAGCGCACAGATAGGGTCAATTTCAGTAACTATTACACGAACACCAGCACCTGCCAATGAAGCAGCTGAACCTTTTCCAACATCTCCATAACCTGCTACAACTGCAACTTTACCAGCTAGCATTACATCTGTTGCTCTTCTAATAGCATCTACCAAAGATTCTTTACAACCGTACTTGTTATCAAATTTCGACTTAGTAACAGAATCGTTAACGTTGATCGCAGGCATTGGCAAAGTGCCATTTTTCATTCTTTCATACAGTCTATGAACACCTGTAGTAGTCTCTTCAGACAATCCTTTTATTTCAGGTACCAATTCAGGGTATTTATCTAATACCATGTTAGTTAGATCACCACCATCATCCAAAATCATGTTCAGCGGCTTTCCACCTTCAAAGGCGAAAATTGTTTGTTCAATACACCAATCAAATTCTTGGTCATTCATACCTTTCCAAGCAAAAACTGGAACACCTGACTTAGCGATTGCTGAAGCGGCGTGATCTTGCGTAGAGAAAATATTACAAGAAGACCATGAAACTTCGGCACCTAATGCTGTCAAGGTTTCAATCAAAACAGCAGTCTGAATTGTCATGTGAAGACAACCTGCAATTCTTGCTCCTTTTAGAATTTGAGAAGGACCAAACTCTTCTCTTAGCGACATTAAGCCTGGCATTTCTGCTTCAGCCAATTCAATTTCTTTCCTACCCCAATCGGCGAGGTTAATATCTTTTACCTTATACTCTAGAGTCTCTTGCATGTTTTTATACATTAATTGCGGGTGCAAAGGTAACGGATAGCCTACCCAAATTCAAAAATGAATTCAGTATTATAAAAGAAACTCAATCTCTTTAAAATCAAACTTCTCAAGTTTACCATCCACGCTCACCAAAAGTTGCCCACCGTGCGCTATACCTTCTATGATTCCTTCAAATTGATACTCATTCCTAAATTTCAATAACTTCTTGTATCCCAACAAGAATTGTAAATACTCTTCTTTAATCTCGGCAGATTTACCAGCCTTCATTTTTAAATAATACCCCTCTATATGAGTTATCAACTTTTCAAAGGTTTCAGGGAGGGAGAAGCTATCTTTTTTATCGTTGGCAAGCCTCAATGATGTTGCTGATATCCCCTGAAAATTGAGTTGATTTACATTCAAGCCTATTCCAATTATTGAATTCTCAATACTCCCGCTTCTTACAGTGTTTTCAATCAATATACCTGCGACCTTGAACCCATTTAAGAAAATGTCGTTCGGCCATTTGACATTGGTAGTTTGATTGGGTGAATAATCTTCGATAGTAGCCCTTACAGCCAAGGAAATGGCCATACTAAGCACGAAATGATCCGTAGCTTTAAGAAATTTAGGCTTTAATATTAGAGACATCATAATATTGCTTCCTGCTTCAGAAAGCCATGAATTACCCCGCTGCCCACGACCTTGGGTCTGCTCATTTGTTATGATGACAGTACCTTCGACGGTGTCAGTCTTTTCTATGATTTGCAGGCCTATATCGTTGGTCGAATGACAACTTGGCATATAAATCACTTTTTTGCCTAGAAATAAGGTATTAGCAAGAATTTTGTACAATGAATTTTTGTTAATTTTGAACACCAAAATAAGTCAAAAATCACTGAAGCATTTTAATGAATTCTGAAGAACTAAGCAGCATTGTTGTCAAGGGAATGGAAGAGAAGAAAGCTGAGAACATCATTTTGATGGATCTTAGGGAGGTGAAAGGTGCTGTAAGTGATTTCTTTGTCATTTGCTCTGGAACTTCCAACACTCATATTCAGTCTATAGCCGAGTCAATCGAAGTAGAAACTAAAAAGACATCTAAGGAAGCACCTTGGAAAAAAGAGGGGTTTTCTAATCGAGAATGGGTACTTATTGATTATGTAAGTGTGGTAGCTCATGTATTTGACAAAGAAAAACGAAATCATTACGCCTTAGAAGATCTATGGGGTGATGCCGTCATCACAGAAATGGTCAATAATTCTTAATTAACTTTATTGGATCAAGCGCGTTATAAATTAGGTTTATAAAAATTTAAAATATTTAGAATGGCCGATAGCCCACGAAAGAAGAACATACTAGGCAAACCTGGACCAGGTGGTAAAAGACCGAACAACCAGGTATGGATAATTACTTCATTAATTGTTGTTTTCTTAGCCGTATCTCTTCTCACTAATCAAAACTCAGGTATACCGATTACACCATCACGATTTGAAGAGATGGTAAAAAGTAATGACGTTTCTAGAGTTGTTTTTATCAATGGACAAAACATCATTGAAATCACCTTGAAGCAAGAGGCTTTACAGAATGCTAAGTATAAGCAAGAATTAGATGGCAACAATCTGTTCGGTTTTAATAGCGGCCCTCAGTATGTGCTTGAAAAATACTTCAACTCTTCCGATAAATTCGAAGAGTACTATGATGATTTCAAGACTGCCAACAAAATCCCAAAATCACAGGACATACCTGTAGAATTTGATACTCGAACTACCATCATGGACTTCTTAAGTACATGGGGCTTCCTAATTCTAATCATCCTTTTCTTCTGGTTAATGATGAGAAGAATGACTGGGAACGCTGGTCCTGGTGGACAAATATTCAACATTGGCAAGTCTAGAGCCGCATTATTCGATGCAGAGAGCAAGGTCAAAATTACTTTTGACAATGTTGCTGGACTTGACGAAGCAAAAGAAGAGGTTCAAGAAATTGTTGAGTTTTTGAAGAACCCTTCAAAATTCACGAAACTGGGTGGTAAAATACCTAAGGGAGCGCTCCTAGTAGGTGCACCTGGTACTGGTAAAACCTTATTGGCGAAAGCTGTTGCTGGTGAAGCCGCAGTGCCATTTTTCTCTTTGTCAGGTTCCGATTTTGTCGAAATGTTCGTAGGAGTTGGAGCAGCCAGGGTAAGAGATTTATTTAAGCAAGCTAAAGAGAAGGCACCTTGTATAGTCTTTATAGATGAAATTGATGCCATTGGTCGCTCTAGAGGTAAAGGCCAAATGCCAGGTTCAAATGATGAACGTGAAAACACTTTGAATTCCCTTCTCGTGGAGATGGATGGTTTCGCTACTGATTCTGGTGTTATCATTTTAGCCGCTACCAACAGACCTGATGTATTAGATTCTGCCTTACTAAGACCGGGTCGTTTCGATAGACAAATCAGTATTGACAAACCAGACATTGTAGGTAGAGAAGCTATTTTCAAAGTACACTTAGGCCCTATTAAAGTGGCTAAAGATATTGACGCGAAGAAACTATCTGCGCAAACTCCAGGATTTGCCGGTGCAGAAATTGCGAATGTCTGTAATGAAGCTGCACTTATAGCCGCAAGAAGAGATAAGAAGTCCGTTGACATGGACGATTTCAACAATGCAATTGACCGGGTTATAGGAGGTCTTGAGAAAAAGAGTAAGATCATTTCTCCAGAAGAAAAACAAATCGTGGCATACCACGAAGCGGGTCATGCCGTGGCAGGTTGGCATTTAGAGCACGCCGACCCATTGGTTAAGGTTTCTATAGTACCTAGAGGTGTTGCAGCCTTAGGCTATGCACAATATCTTCCTAAAGAACAGTTTCTTTATCAAACGGAACAGCTTATGGATGAAATGTGCATGACTTTAGGCGGTCGTGCTGCTGAGGAAATCATCTTTGGTAAAATTTCAACTGGGGCATTAAGTGATCTTGAAAGAGTTACTAAAGTCGCCTACAGCATAGTTACTGTTTATGGCATGAATGAAAAGATTGGCCATATCTCATTCTATGATTCTAAGCAAAACGATTATGGTGGGTTCTCTAAACCATATTCCGAAGATACTGCTAAGACAATAGATGAAGAGGTTAAGAAAATCATTGACGAAGCTTATAAGCGTACTTTAAACCTTTTAACCGAAAAGAAAGAGCAGCTAGAAATTCTTGCACAAGAGTTACTAGAAAAAGAAATTCTTTTCCAATCAGATTTAGAAGGCTTAATTGGTAAACGTCCTTTTGAAAAGCAAACCACTTACGAAGCTTTTACAAATGGAAAAAGTGATGAGGCAGCTGTCGAAGAAGTGGTTGCCGAAGAAATAAAAGAAGAAAAACCAGCTGAACCTCAAGTTCCTGAAGCAGAAAATAAGGAATCTGAAGATGATGCTAACGAGGAAAAATCAGATGCATAAACATCAATAGTTTTGAAGAATAAAAAAAATCAGGTCTCGGCCTGATTTTTTTATTTACAAGGGTTTTACAATTTTTGTCCTTATCTAATTATGAAGCTAACTCCGAATAAAAATGAAAAAGTCTATTTCGCCTCAGATTTTCATCTCGGAGTACCTGATAAACTAACTAGCAGAGCGCGCGAAGAAAAGATTGTCAGATGGCTCGATGAATGCAAGAAAGACGCACATGCCATATTTCTTGTGGGTGACCTTTTTGATTTTTGGTTCGAATATAGAACGACTGTCCCAAAAGGTTTTACAAGGTTCCAAGGCAAACTGGCTGAAATAGTTGATGCAGGCATTGAGCTAGTCATCTTTACAGGCAATCACGATTTATGGATGTTCGGATACCTTGATGAAGAAATAGGCGCAAAGGTCGTTTATGATCCTATTCAGCTATATCTGAATGAAACCAAGATTTATATCGGACATGGAGATGGTATAGGGCCTGGAGATAAGGGTTATAAAATGCTCAAAAAGATATTTCGTAACAGCTTTTTTCAATGGGCCTTTAGATGGCTTCACCCGAATATTGGCATAGGGATTGCAAATTTCTGGTCAGGTAAAAGCCGAGCACAAGCAAATGACACTGAACAAACCTTTATGGGAGATGATGAGTGGCTTTGGGATTTTTCAAAAGAACTACAAAAAACAGAGCACCACGATTATTACATTTTTGGCCACAGACATTTACCACTAGATTTAGAAGTTGGTGATCATAGTAAGTACATTAACCTTGGCGAGTGGTTGAATTATAATACATACGCAGAATACACCAAAGGAAAAATAGAACTCAAGACTTTTGAAGATTAGTATTTTCATATCACTCTTCTTTATTATCACCCACCTTTCCGGTCAAGAAATAGCAATTGATCAATCCTTTGACATTGGCTATGAACCAATAGCAGCTTCCTTTGACAGACAAGGGCATTTGTACTTTGCAAAAAGTGGTGGTGGGATAGACAAGTTTGATCAGAACGGTAAAATTCTCTACCACTTTTCGCCTCAGAAAAAGGGAGAGCCTACCATCATAGAAGCCTGGCAAGGACTTAGAACATTCGTTCACTACAGAAATTTTCAAGAATACTTGTTCCTAGATCGGTTTCTAAATAGCTCGGAACGATATTCGCTTGATTTTAGTCAAAGTCGGAACTTTTCAGGTTTAGTAACCCTCTCTGGAGATAATAATTTATGGGCAATTAATGACCAAGACCAGAGCCTACAGAAAATTGATATCAATAATCAGGAGATTCTCTTCGAAACAAAATTAAACCTCAGTTTAGAATATGAATACCTCGATATTCAATTCATTAGAGCCTACCAGAACTATCTTTTTATATCGGATGCCTCGCTGGGCATTCTCATGTTCGACAACTTAGGGAATTACGTCGATCGCCTGATAAGCAATGAAGGAATAGCGTTCTTTAGCTTTTATAAGAACGAATTAATCTTTTTACAAGAAAATAAGTTGCGGCAAATAGATCTTTATACAAAAAAAGAAAGGGAGATCAGTATACCCGATCTCCCCTATCAATTTGCTTTTATGGAAAATAATAAGCTCTTATTAATCCGCAATCAAACGGTCGATATCATTAAAATCAATTAGACCCAGCTGGACGAGATTCTCCAGTGAATATATCCAAGATTAACTTTCTTAGCATGATACCATACTTGGCTTGAACCAACTGTAACTCTCCGCCAATCTTATTATTCAAACTTTGTAAATAGGTAACAAAATCAATGGTACCACTTTCGTATCTCGTTTTAGTAAACTCGAAAGACGTATCAAGGTTAACCAAACTCTCTTTTGCAGCTGAATAAGTAGTCTTAGCATTTAACAAACCTAGGTAAGCTTGCTGAACTTGGTTAGTTAAAGTATTCTTAGTTTGTTCAACAGCCAATTGAGAATTCAGCATTTGCATCTTAGACTGCTGAATTCCTGTTTTAGTAGCGAAACGATTAAATATTGGAATCCCTAAACTTAAGTTTGCACCCTTTCGCTCGTTGCGCTCGAATTGCGTGCCCCAATCTGTCACTTCTGTTCTTGTTGGTGCACCCATAGCATCTCTTTCCAATACATTAACAAAGTTAGAAGACCAACCAGTACCCCATGAAGCGCCTGCTGTCAATGTTGGCATCCAACCATTCTTGGCTATCTTCAATGATTTCTCAGCCGCTTCTAAGGCGAAATTCGCAGATTTTAATCCAGGACTAAAGTCGATAGCCTTATCATAGACAGAGTTGAATTCTTCAATCTCTAATTCTAACTCAGCATCATTTATGGTAATACCAGCAAACTCATACTCTTCATTTGAATTCAAAAGCAATAATTGGATTAAGGCCAATTTACTAGTAGCCAATCCATTTGATTGGGTGACAATGGTAAGTTTTTGTTGCGCTATTAAAGATCTAAAATTATAGACCTGTTCCATGCTTCCAGTACCTGCTCTTTCAATACTTACTTGTCTTGCCAACTGGTCATTCAACAATTCGAGTGTTTGATTAGAAATTTTCAACTGTTCCTTGGTTGAAATAATATCAAGAAAGCCGCCGATTACCGCTGCTTCAGTCGCTTGAATACTACTCTTAATTGTCTCCAGTGCCGCTTGATACTGGAGGTTCCGTTGCCCCATTCTTAGGCGGTTACTAAACCCATCAAAAATTGTAACCCCAGCGCTAATAGAACCATTACCTCCCAAGGTTGTAGTGTTCACCAAATCACCAACTGTTTGGTCAAACTGCAATCCTTCACTCCAACTGTGACCCGCGCTTGCGTTTAAAGAAGGCAAAAAATTGAACTTGCTCTGCGCGTAACCTGCCTTCGCGCTAATTGCATTATTTCTAGCAGTTTTAATGTTGATATTATTTTCAAGTGCAATATCAATACACTCTTCCAGCGTCAGGGTTCGTTGAGCGAATAATCCTCCGCTCACCAATAAACCCAACACAGCTGTATATATATACTTTTTCATAATAATGTTTTCTATCCTAAAGGCAATACTATGTCATTAAGCCAATTTCAGGCTTTTAAAAATCGTTCATTTACCGTTTGGCAAATGAACGATTACCCCATACTGGGAAAAATTATACTAGTGAGTTTTCTTTTGAATTGATGTTCTCAGATACTACCTGACCATCGAAAAGGTTGATTACTCTGTGTGCATATTCTGCATCGGTAGCTGAGTGAGTTACCATTATCACAGTAGTACCTTTTGAGTTAAGATCGCTTAATAGCGTCATTACTTCCTGACCATTAGTCGAATCCAAGTTACCAGTAGGCTCATCCGCTAAAATTAAGTTAGGCTTAGCTACTACGGCTCTTGCCACTGCTACTCTTTGCTGCTGACCACCAGAAAGTTGTTGAGGGAAGTGATCTTTTCTGTGCATAATCTGCATAGTCTCTAGTACTTCCTCTACCCTTTTCTTTCTATCTGCTGCAGGGTACTTTAAATAAATAAGAGGCAGCTCAACATTTTCATATACAGTAAGCTCGTCAATTAAGTTAAAGCTCTGGAATACGAAACCAATGTTCTTCTTGCGAAGCTCTGCTCTTTGTCTTTCAGAATATTTCGACACTTCTTCATCGTAGAAGAAGAATTCTCCTTCAGAAGGATTATCCAGTAACCCGATGATGTTCAAAAGTGTAGATTTACCACAACCTGAAGGGCCCATGATCGCTACAAACTCTCCTTCGGAAATCGCAAGATTTACGTTATTAAGTGCAGTAGTTTCGATCTCGTCCGTGTAATAGAACTTTTTTAGACCTTTTGTTGTGATGATGTTTTTACCATTTTCCATAATGTAAAAGTTATCAGTTGTTTGAATTAATTTATTGTTTGATTATTAATTTGTCCTTGTCCTCGTAGCCTTCGTAAGATGAAAATATAACTTTTTCTCCAGGTTGCAAGCCTTCAAGCACTTCGTAATGTCTTGGCGTTTGGTTGCCAATTCTAATTTGTCTCTTTGTAGCGAACTCACCAGACTCGTCCACAACGAATATCCAGTTACCACCAGTTGTTTGGAAAAAGCTACCTCTTGGGATTTGAATAGCATTTTTCTCTTCACTTAATTGTAGCCTAATAGAAATCGTCTGACCTCTTCTTACACCGGCAGGAACTTCACCAACCATTTCAACTACAAATGTTCCACTATTTATTTCTGGGAATTTCTTTCTGATTTCAAGCGCATAAGTCGCACCCGCAAAATCATAAGTACCTCTTAGTCCTTCATAAACTCTTGGTAAGTAATGTTGATCTACATTAGCTTGAATTTTAAATCCATTCAAATCATCAACTTGAGCGATGGTCATACCTTGGCTAATACTCTGTCCAATTTCTGCATTCACTGTAGATAAAAGTCCATCGACAGGAGCAGTTACCCATAGATCATCCAGCTGGCCTGCCACAATTTTCAAACTCTCTTGAGAAGTAACAAGTCGTTGCTTGTTTTGATTAACCTGATTAACAGAGTTCAAAGAATCAAATTCTTTCGTCTTAATTGTGTTAACTCTTGTAGCTACAAGTCGATCATAAGCTCTTTTAGAATTTAAGAATTCTTGCTCAGATATCACCTTGTCTTTCCAAAGCTGTTTGTTACGAGTATAAAGGTCATTTGCTTGGTCAATATCAAAATCGATAGCGATCACTTGGGCATTTGATCTAAATAAAGATTGCGTCAGGTTATTGTTGGTAATCTCTATCTCATTTCTCAAACGGTTTGTAGAAGTTTGCTGAGAAATATAGTTCATCTCAAGTGCACTATTTTCTAATTTAAGGATAGTATCGCCCTTCTGAACTTCTACGCCTCCTTCTAGGAACTTGACTTGAACATTACCGCCTACTTTGGAATCCAACCTATACGTAGCTATTGGCTGCACGTTACCTTCAATAGGAATATATTCTTGGAATGGGCCTTCTACTACTTCCGCCATACTGATTTTCTCAGCATCCACATTAAGTTTGGCCGCGTTATCTGCAAATACAAAGACCTTAAGTATTAGAAATAACATAGCACCACTACCAAGGATAGTAGCGATTCTCTTTGTGGTCCAGATTTTCTTTTTGATTTTTTTGTCCATTGCTGTTTTTATAAATGTTTTCGATCCGGCCACCCATAGACAACAAGGGTGCCACTTTTTCAAATCACTGTAAAACAGTCATTTAGAGTTATTCTGGGGAGATTGTGGAATTAGAAAGTGTACAATTATAACACAACAATTGATCGTAATCGAACACTTTGGAAGAACCCTAAGAGAATATAGAGCATAAAAAAAGGCTCAGTATGGTCAGTACCGAGCCCAAAGGTCAAAAACTCAAAATATCTGAATTAACGTTTAATTAATTCAAAACAACGTATGCAATATATGTACTAAAATGGCTTCTGCAAAATGTTAGTTCCGTAAATGTTAGTTTTTTTTTGTGAACTCAGTAAAAAAACGTGTACATACTCATTTAATTAAAGTTCATCAAGCAATAATTAATTTGAATTGGGTACGTTAAGCATCACTTTGAAGTCATACAGTATTATTCAAGCTGCCATCACCTTATCCTGTCCATAATCGTTCAACTTATGTTACATTATCGGACACACATATCTTTAAATACTTTATATTACACCGTTTTAATGCATTGGCATTATTTAGGCTCTAGGTGGAGCAATCTATAAACTAACGACACTGTGGAAAAAGAACTAGGTAAGATTTTGATCATAGATGATGACGAGGATGTATTAATTGCAGCCAAGTTATTGTTGAAGAAACACGCCAAAGAAGTAATCATAGAAAAGAATCCAAAGAAGATTCCTTTTCTGATGAACAATGGCACTTACGATGTCATTTTGCTCGATATGAATTTTAGCAAAGATATCACCAGTGGTAAGGAAGGTTTTTATTGGCTCGAACAAATCTTAGATGCCGATCCACAGGCCGTAGTAATTCTAATCACAGCTTTTGGCGATGTAGAAATGGCTGTTAAAGCTCTAAAAGAAGGCGCGACGGACTTTGTATTAAAACCTTGGCAGAATGAAAAATTAATTGGAACGCTTACTGCTGCTTTAAAACTAAAAGAGTCGTATAAAGAAGTTAATAAACTCAAAAGTGCTAAAAAGCAGCTAGAAGACGATATTAATAAACCTTTCAAAGACATTCTAGGCGAAAGTCCAGCAATGAAAAATGTCTTTAGCATCATAGATAAGGTAGCCGGAACGGATGCTAATGTTCTAATTCTTGGCGAAAACGGAACGGGTAAAGAACTTGTAGCCCGAGCAATTCATCAAAGATCCTTAAGAAAGGAAAATGTATTTGTAGGGGTAGATATGGGCGCCATAACTGAAACCCTTTTCGAAAGCGAACTCTTTGGACATAAGAAAGGTGCATTTACGGATGCGAAAGAAGATAGGGCTGGCCGTTTTGAAGTAGCCACTGGCGGATCTTTATTCTTAGATGAAATTGGCAACCTCGGAATGCCACTTCAGTCTAAATTACTTTCAGTCTTGCAACAAAGGCAAGTCACCAGAATAGGATCCAATAAATCTCTTGATATTGACATTAGACTAATATGTGCTACCAATATGCCTGTTTATGATATGGTAGCAGAAAATACATTCAGACAGGACCTTTTATATAGAATCAATACGGTTGAACTTCACCTACCTCCTCTTCGTGAGCGACAAGATGATGTCACGCTTTTAGCTGAACATTTCGTGAAAGTTTATTGTGACAAATACAGAAAGCCGCAGAAGAAATTAGCTTCATCTACCTTAAAGAAGATGACTAAGTACCCTTGGCCAGGAAATATCCGTGAACTGCAGCATGCTATTGAACGCGCTATTATTATGAGTGAAGGAAATATTCTAATGCCGGATGATTTCTTCTTCCTAGTTCAGAAAACAGATTCTAACACGGAAGCTATTGACAATTTAAATCTAGACGACGTAGAGAAGAATGTAATCTTGAAGGCTGTAAACAAACATTCTGGTAACATTTCAAAAGCAGCCAAAGAATTGGGACTGACCCGTGCTTCATTATATAGACGATTAGAAAAGCATGGGCTTTAAAAACTTACGCCTCCTTCTTATTGGTAGAATTGTTTTGCTGATCGGTACAATTATGCTTTTAGCATATGTTACTTATCAAGCGCCTAATAATGTAAACCTCACATTTCTGATCATTCTCATCGTGATTCAAACTGTGATGCTCGTTCGTTCAATAGATAAGACAAATAGAGAAATCTCGGGTTTTTTGAGCTCTATCAAGTATGACGATTTCACTACCACCTACCCAACACAAGGACGTGGCAAATCGATGAACGAACTCTACGCTGAGTTCAACAATGTGATCAAAAAGTTTCGTGAAATACGCGCTGATAAAGAAGCCAATTATCATTACTTCCGAACAATAGTTCAGCATGTAGGGATCGGGCTTATCACATTCAATAAGTTAGGCGATGTTCAAATAATTAACAGCTCAGCTAAGAAACTCATTGGTGTCGAGTCATTGAACAACATATTTGAGCTAAGTAAAGTAAGCGCCAAACTAGTAGAATCACTGGTAAAATTGAAAACAGGTGGTAGTGCGCTGATTGAATTAACTAATGAAGGCACGCGCACTCAATTATCAGTTTATGTAATAGAGTTAGTTCTTAGAGGCGAAGAGTTCAAGCTTGTTTCTGTTCAAAACATTCAGAGCGAATTGGAAGAAAAGGAAATGGAGGCTTGGCAAAACTTGATCCGCGTGCTAACACATGAGATCATGAATTCCGTCACCCCACTGTCATCATTAGCCGCCACGGTGGAAACTAATTTAGTCGATAATATTGAAGATGATGTTCCGATTGAAAAAGAGGAATTAGAGGATATTTACCTAGCCGTTCAAACCATAAAAAGAAGAAGTGAAGGATTAATTCGGTTTGTATCAGATTTTAGAAACTTGACACGTATACCTGAACCAAAACTTCACGAAATAGAAGTTAAAAAAGTACTTGATCATGTCAGTTTGTTACTCAAGCTCGAAATGGAGAAGAAAAATGTCGATTATATTGTGAACATTTCTCCAGTTGGTCTAATGTTCAATGCTGACAAAGAATTACTGGATCAAGTATTGATCAATTTACTTCAAAATGCCATTCATGCCCTGGATGAAAACGAAGGAGAAAAAGCGCTTATTGTCAATGCTTTTATCAACGAATATGGTAGACCTACTTTAACTATACGAGACAATGGTGTAGGTATAGATGAAGAAGCTTTGGGGAAGATTTTTATACCTTTTTTTACAACCAAAAAACAAGGCTCAGGTATTGGACTTAGTTTGTCGAAGCAAATTATGCGAAAGCATGGTGGTTCTATTACCGTAAAGTCGGTGATGAACGAGGGCACAGAATTCACTTTAACGTTTTAATATCTTTGAGGAATCTTTTATCTTCCCAAATACATTCATTGAATAACTCATAATGAGCAAAACCTTAGACAGAGTCGTACAAATACTTGTTGAAAAAATAGGAATCGCCTCAACTGAAGCCACTACAGATGCAAATTTTATAAAAGACTTGGGAATAGACTCACTTGACTATGCTGAGATTGTTATGGAGTTTGAACAATCGTTTAATATTCGTATCCCAGATAGTGATGCCGAAAGACTGCAGACCGTCGGGCAGGCAGTGGAATATATTGAAGAGAAAATAGCCTCTTAAAGCACTTTACTTTTTTGCTACTAGGCTGATTTTATTTTAAAATCGGCCCTAGTAATAAATAAGACCCTCCTTGGGTTTCCCTACGGAATTATCACTAGATGTTCCAATTCTTTTAGCAACATACAAGGCCAAGATACCATCTAGGTCATGGGGCGTTTCTATAGTCGTTTCTTTTGAAAGCTTGAGATTACAATCATTCAAAATTGATAGTATTTGGTTATAATCAGCGGTTTTAGTCTTATAACCATATGCCTTAAGTCCAAGCTCTAAAGCAACCTTAGCAGGGTAAACCTCATACATTTTAAGGTATGCGCTTTCTAATGCATTTTTCAACTTCATAGCCCTTGCAGTCAGTCCGCCAAGAAACATTGGTGACATGGCCTTTAATTCTTTATCACATGATCGGTAGAAATAATCATCATATTCAGAATCATTCGAATAAACGCCAGGCAAAGATAACGGGGCATCAAGCCCTACTACCTTCACCTGATGTTCTGTAACGAAATCCCATATCATTTTATCCGCATCTTCCCCCTTCTTAGATTTCATTAAATGAACAGCTTCACCTATCTCATAAGCGATCACTGTGGTGCCCGCTAACTTGCTACCGTAATCAATTCCTACTTTCTCCTTAATCATTAGTTACTCTACTATATTTATAGTAGTTTTCAAAAAAAGATACATGAAACGCGTTTACATTCATTTCTTGCTACTTCCTCTTATCCTACTCGGATGTAACAATAAAGAATCTCAAGAGGTTTTAAAAACCGAAAAAGCTTTACCAGATCAAATCGTTTTAATCTTCAACGAACCAGTTCAAAACGGCTTCTACACATTTTCCAACGGAAGTTCCGCTGGTAGAACTAGAAGTGGTGATGAGGTTCAGTATATCGACGACCAATACATCTACAGAAAACTCAAAATCGATTTTAATAAGAAGTCGGATACGGTTATTCTCAAATCGAAAAGAAAATGGGTTGAGGTGACTTTAATGTATAAAGGAGTGGATGACCTTACTTACATTTTTAAAAACGGCGACACCACTGTTTTTAACTATAATGGACCAAAACCTATAGCTAAACTCATCAACAGAGAGGAACCCTATAGCACCACTAACTTTTCTCTTTACTTAAGAGATTCTATCGCCTCTAATGAGTATCTGAGCAGCGACATTTTAGGTCAGCCTATGTTACTATGGAGTAAATATGATTCTATAGAAGACTTCAAAGCTAGAGACCAAGCGATTCTATCATTGGCCGCCAAAGACTTTGAGCGTGATGTCGATCAGGAGATTGCTTGGCTCGACTCTCTTTTAAAAACCAACAAAATGACACAAACACAGTACGATATGCATCTGCGATCGCTGTATGCTAGAATGGGCACGCTCAAAAGCAGTTTCAGCTTTCTGCCGGAAGACTTCAAGTCCTCACTTGTGAATTCTGCTTTAAAGAAACTTCAAAATAAATCTCCTAAGCTACTTCAAAGAGCCGATTCTCTGTTATACATAAAAGATTATTCTGGCAACCTTTCTAGCAATACTGTTTCCTCCTACAGAAATTCCATTCCAATGATGTCGCAACAAACCAAGGGAGGAGGAGGCAGTACAAGAGACTACAGACTACTTTATGATTCTTTAAGGGTTCGCAATGACTTAAGTGCTTCTGAGAAAAAATTACTTCAGTACAACAACATGAAATCCATCCTATCGCAGCCCACTTTCTTTAACATTGAATCGCGTTTGAAATATCTTACTCGCTTTAGAAATGACTTTCAAGACACCATTCTAGTTAATGATTTAATGAGTCAATTTGATATCGAATTTAAAATTGACGATGAAATTCAAGTGGAATCTATAGATGGCAAGTCAAGCACGCTAAAAGACCTAATCGCTGGCCAAAATGGTAAAACAGTCTATATAGATTTTTGGGCAAGTTGGTGTGCGCCATGCATCAGAGAAATGCCCGCGTCAAAAACCATGACCAATCAATATGAAGATCAACCGCTTGTATTTGTCTATTTATCTACTGATAGAAGAGCTTCCGACTGGAGAAGATCCATCGAAAAAAACAACCTAAAAACCGGACTTCATTATCGGGTGACCAATGCCAACAATTCTAAAGGGTTAGAGGATTTAAACATCCCTTTTATACCTCGCTATATGATTTACGATCAGCAAGGACGCCTTGTGAATAATGATGCTCCTAGGCCTAGTGAGACTGATTTAATCGCTACTGAATTCGCGAAATATCTTAGTGACGAAAAGTAAACTTTTGCGACCTCTTTTGTGTTGAAGAAGTTCAAAGAAAGGATAATTATGCTCACGTGGATTGATGTGATCAAATTTGCCAATAATGGCAGCCCGGCTCCGGATAGAAGAGTCGAAAAAACAGAAGATGAGTGGAGAGCGATTTTAACTCCCGAACAATTTCAAATTGCAAGATTAAAAGGAACTGAAAGAGCAGGTACTGGTGCCTTTTGTGAACGCCACGAACCCGGTTTGTATGGCTGTGTTTGCTGTGGAACTCCCCTTTTTGATTCAAGAGTGAAATTTGAATCGGGAACAGGATGGCCAAGTTTTGGTCAACCAGTGAAGGAAAATGCAATAGGCTATATCAAAGATACAAGCTATGGCATGACTAGAGTAGAAGTGGTTTGCAATACTTGTGATGCGCACCAAGGACATGTATTTCCTGATGGACCGGAACCGAGCGGATTGAGGTACTGTATTAATTCCGCATCGATGCAGCTTTTGGAAGATGTAAAACCAGAAGTGACTGCGGTTATCGGTGGAGGTTGTTTTTGGTGTACAGAAGCAGTATTTCAACGGATTAAAGGGGTAAGCCATGTGGAATCAGGGTATTCAGGAGGAGCCATAAAAAACCCTACCTATAGAGAAATATGTAGTGGAACGTCTGGCCATGCTGAGGTAATTAAGATTACTTATGACCCTGAAGTACTTTCTTATGCTGATTTGCTAAGAATATTCTTCTCAACACATGACCCGACAACCTTGAATCGTCAGGCTTACGATCAGGGTACTCAGTATCGATCTGTTATTTTCTTTCAAGATGAAAAAGAGCAGCAGATTGCACAGGAAGTCATTGAAGAAATGGCAGATTATTTTGATGATAAAATCGTTACAGAAGTAAGTCCATTAGGCGCCTATTATGTGGCAGGTGAAGATCATCAGAATTTCTATAATGAACATAGAAATCAGGGATACTGCACTGCGATTATAGATCCTAAGATTCAGAAATTAAGGGCTATGTTCTCTAGCAGACTTAAAGCAGAATAAGAATTGCGCTTTTAAAATAAAAAAGGCTCCAATCAATTTGAGTTTGGAGCCTTTTTCAATCCAATCTACGCTAATGATGGTAAGAGCAGAGTTGCTTTGAGCATCATTTCACAAGACAGTGGTTCGAAGCACCTACAGTTATTCTTCTGTCTCTTTGGCCAACACTTCAAATTTCCTCTTCAACTCATTCCCTTCAGGATCAACAATTGTAATTACATGTTTTCCAGGAGCTGGTTTCAAGCCCATTTCATGTTTTGTAGATGTGCTACCAATGTATTTATCGTCAAGGTGCCAGTACAATTCAATATCTTGTTTACGATGTGTAGCTTCAAAAACTAGCGCTCCCCTAAGGCCATCTTGTTCTACAGGAATGTACAATGCCGCATTTTCTTGTGGATAAATCATATCCATCAATGCTATAGACAAACTCAAATCTTCACAGCCTGGCATAATTGGCGGAAGCTCCAAATATGTTGGATTCTTCTTTTTAAAATAAGCTGCTTGTTTAGGTGGTAGTACTAGCCAGTTTTTAGTTACAATATCAGTTAGCGGATAGCAACCCGCATTAACTCGATAAGTCTCCGATTTATCTAAATGCACCTTCTGATGATATGGGCTTGAAGCAGTTCTTATTCCAACTTTTGGTATTTCAACAGTATCGATCTGAATAGAATATGATGAGGCTAAAAAGCCTGTTTGGCGATCTACAATAGCAGTGGTGAGTTCTGACTTTGGCGGTTTAAACCAAGTAGTTTCTGGTAGTAAGTCAAACACATCGAACATTAGAGGCGCTGCCGCTTTAATGCCCGTCAAACCTGGCCGTCCTTCACCGTCGGCGTTACCAACCCATACACCTACTACATATTCTGGGGTGACACCGATAGCCCAACCATCTCTGTAACCAAAACTAGTTCCTGTTTTCCAAGCTACTTTTCGCGCGCTACTATACAATTTCCATGAAGCATCCTCTGCAGGGCGATAAACTTCCAACATTGCTTGAAATGCAAACCAAGCAGCCGAAGCACTTATAGACGGGGCACTCACCTCTGATTTCTTTTCACGATTGACACTATAAGCCGCGAATTCATGACCATTGTAACGCTCTTCCTGCATCGATCTATTATGATTATTGAGCGTTCTGGACATACCTGAGTAAATATTCACCATATCCCAAAGGGTACCTTCAGAGCCTCCCAAAATCATAGATAAACCGTAATAGCCAGGCGGTTTATTCAACGTAGTCATACCTAAGTCGCGCAATTTCTGATGGAATTTCGGGTAACCATACATTTTCAGCATGTTCACCGCCGGCACGTTCAAGGACCTTGAAATGGCCATATCAGCATGTACTGCCCCGTCGTACTTTCTTGTAAAATTCTTAGGGGCAAAATCGGTGTAGAAAGTCGGCACATCTGGGATTAATGTTCTTGGTAATATTACTCCCTCATCTAACAGGCTGGCATAGAGTAGTGGTTTTAGCAGACTCCCCGTACTTCTTGGCGATTGAATAACATCCACTGCCGCGGCATGTTCGGCACCACTTTCTGGTACATTTCCAGCATAAGCCAATACATTATTCGATTTCACATCGAGAATCAATACAGAAGCATTATGCACTCCGTCAGTCTTTAAAAGCGCATGGTGTGCATTAAGCACATGGTTGACTCTGTCCTGTAAATGGCCATCTACACTTGAATTAGTGACTCTTCCTTTTGCACCATGTTGACTTACATAATTGAGAAAATGATCCGCTTTTTGTGGCAACCTCTCTGGCCCCTCAGGTAAAGGTTCTGCTTTAGCCAGCGTATAAGATGTCTCATCCATATGGCCAGATTCGAATAAGCGGTGAAGAAGTCTATTCCGTTTGTTCAAAAGCTTTTCATTGCGTTTGCCGGGAAATAAAAGAGAAGGCTGATTGGGTAAAATGGCCAATAAAGCCGCCTCTGCCCATGATAAGTTTTCTGGTGCTCTTTGAAAGTAACGCCACGCGGCTGCGTTAAGCCCTACAGTATTTCCTCCAAAAGGTGCATGAGATGCGTATAGCTTCAGAATGCTTGACTTTGAATAACGAAGCTCAAGCCGTGTAGCCAAAACCATTTCAAGCATTTTCTCTTTCACTGATCTTGATTTGCCCTTTCTTGAAAGTCTTATGACTTGCATTGAAATTGTGCTTCCTCCACTCACAATCTCAGATGCTGTAACATTTTGCCATATAGCTCGCCCTAAGGCCAACGGATTAACACCAGGATGTTGATAGAAGTGCTGATCTTCGAACTTCAGCAAAGCGGCTTCATACTTCTCTGGTATTTCCTCTACTTCTGGGAAACGCCACTGACCGTCAGTTGCAATCCTTGCTGACATCAGTTCACCGCGAAAGTCATTGACAACTGTTGCATACGGATCTTGGAACAAGGCATTCGGCAAGGCATAGTAATACACTACTGCCATGACCAAAGCCAAGCACAAAAACCATTTTTTATATGTTTTCAAAAACTTCATCTAATCTAAAACCGACTAGTTACTCCTCTTTACACTTACCCATTTCCCAGCTGTTCGGCCATTAATTGTATCATCATACATGGCCTCGACTTTTACAGTGGGTAAGTAATATTTTCCGGCATATGTGGCATTCAATGCCACTTTAAACTTCTTTTCCTCACTTGGCCTAAGGTCGAAATAAGTATAAACTCTATCATCTCTAATATCTCGATAGTCATAGTTTGCTTTGCCATTAGCACCGGGTATTTCGTTTAATCGATCATTCAATATTTCCCAACCTGAAGGGAAAATTTGGCTTAAGGCCAAGTCTCTGTAAACACCTTTAGTTCCTGTATTGTAAATGGATACTTCGGCAAAAAAGTCCGTGCCTTGTTCTAGAGAGGCAGGATCAATAACGTTTCCATTTCTATCAGAATAAATAACTTTTAATCGTAAGCCTTTAGCAGCAGCTTGTTCGGCACCAGCCATCGGTTGGCCGCGTCTTATAACGCGTACGAAGAGTATTCCTTGCGACTTATTTTCAACCCTAAAGTTGGTTTTTTCAATGGCTTTTATATCCGCATCAACCAATACGATAGACTTTGCGGTATTGACATCTTTAAGCTCAGCGCCACCTATTTGATAAGTGGCTTTAATGCCATCACTCATTTCATTTCCCCCGATAAATTTGATTATGGAAAGCAAAGCATAGGCTGTGGTTTGTGTACTCATCCACCTGTCCTCACTTAATGCCTCAGCCACTGATCTCATTAAGGTTAATCCTTCATTCTGCATCTTTAGTAAGCCTAGCGTCTCAAGAACCATCGCATCGTCACGAAGTTTGGAGCCATAGTAATAGTAATCATTACGTTTAGCAGTTAGTCGTGGCAAGCCTTCAATCATTTGCTTAGCTACTTGGCTACGTCCCACAAGTGTATAAGCTGCCGCAAGACGCCACTTAGCGGAAACGCTTAAGGATTTATCTTCTCTAAGCCTGTTCATTGCACCAAGTTCAGGTGCTTGGGCTTTAGCAAGCGTATACAAGCGATAAGCTTGTACCAAATCGTCATTATAGCGCCCGTTTTTACTCCAGCTTCGTGCTCGTTTTCGTTGGTATGTAGTCCAATCTTTTAGAAGTTTTGAGGGCACGAAATATCCCTTGTCTCTCGCTTCCAAGAGAAAATGGCCGCCATAATTAGTTCCCCAGTCATTATCATCGCTTTGACCTGGCCAATAGGCAAAGCCTCCCAATGAAGTCTGAAATTTTTGAATTCGACTAATTCCGTCCGTAATATTTGCTAGAACTTTTTGCTGCTCCTCTGTCGATAAGTCTGTTATTTCATTTAAGAAAAGTTGAGGAAAAATGGCAGATGTTGTTTGCTCAATGCAACCATGAGGATAGGCCATTAAATAGTTCAAACGTTTCTTGAGGTTTATCGGAGGGATCACGCTCATTTCTAGTGACATGGCATTTGTTCCGGCAATACCCATTTGATCAAATGACTCGGCCCAATCCTCTCCTGATTGAAGAACCATTTCGGTAACATCAGTGAGTTCTGGATTTGGATTCCTTACTTGAACCTCCAGATCATAAGTAGCTTTTTCACGACCAGATTGAGCCACTATTTGCACCTTCCCTACACCCAACTCCTGAGCAACTTCAAACTCAAAATCGATTATCTGATCTCCTATTTCATTAAATTGAATTGTGCGTTTGGAAGAATCTCCAAATTTCAAAAGGTTGTTCCCTTTTACGGTAACCTCCACTTCATTTATGGATGGTTCTAAGGCAAAAATGCTTACTGGCAAACTGATTTTTTCGCCAGGGCCTACCACGCGAGGCATAGTCCCTAATACCATCAATGGCTTACGAACTGGTGTGGCTTTCTCTGTTTTTCCATAGGCTCCTTGGTCTCCGGCAATCACCATGGTTCTAACCGAACCTATATAATTCGGCATGGTAAATTTATGGTTTGCCTTTTCTGCTTTGCCTAATTCAAAAGGGCCTAAATGAACAACAACAGGTTTAAACCTATTCGCTTTGGCTTTTGCTGGTTTTGCGGCTGAGCCATCTCCTCCAAGTGCCAATAATTTGGATAAGTCACCATCAAATGCTCCAATTACGTCTTCGTATAGATCCCACGTTTTAACTCCTAAGGCTTGTCGGGCAAAAAACGTATTCCAAGGATCTGGAGTTTTAAAACGCGTAATATCCAACAGCCCTTCATCGACAACGGCAATGGTGTAGGTCATTGGTTTTCCATTTGCCTCGCTGACAGTCAAGCTCACCTCCGATTCAGGCTCCAAAACATTTGCCATTTCAATTTTCGGACTCAATTTGGTATCAGGATCAGAAACATTTATCGGTACTATTCCATAGAGTCTAATCGGTAAATCATTTTTGGTTTGTAAGTGCGGTTGCAGTAATGTAGTTGTTACATAACCGTTCGGCACCATATCTTCTGTAGTGGTAAACTCGAAGGTATTCGTACCCTCTTTCGTTTCGACCCAATAAGATGCTACTACTTTACTTCCGTTTTCAATGCTAACAAGTGCTCTACCTTCTGTACTTGCTGGAATATTGACTTTTACTTTTTCACCGATATCATAGTCTTCTGCATCAGTAGAAAAATTCAAAAGTGCAGCTCCTCCGGGTCTCGATTCTTCTGCCCAACCTGGCCAATCAAAATACGTGATAGATCCAGCTGAATGCCCTGACTCTGGATCTCTTACACGAACATAATATCTTCCCCAATCTTTATTAGGAATGGTCAGTTTTACTTTCGCTTTACCATTTACGGTATTGATTTCCTCTCTATGATATGGACTGCTATAATTTCTGCTGACGTAGTAAGCCAAGTTGTCATTTGATCGGTCCCACCACCATCTCCAATTCAGTTTAAATACCTCTAGTACTAGGCCTTTTTTATTGATGGCATTACCTTCTGCGTCGACAGATACTATTTCAAGTTCATGATCCTTATTGGTGAGCAACTGTCCTCTTCTATCACCATCAGGCCTCTTTATTCCTACAAAACTACTGTAAGGATAAAATGGTATACTGAATTGATCAATGCTAAAATCTCCTCCTGGTTCAAACACTTTACCGCTAAATGTGGCCATTAATTTGCCTGGTGCAGAAGTTTGTTTGCTCAGTGTAACATTAACATTAGCTTGGCCAGATTGATCAATTGTACCACTGAAAATCCGTTGAGATTCTGTGCTAAACTCTTTCGCACGATCATCAAAGGTATACTTCGGAAATGCCTCAAAATTGGTTTGAGATGGAGTGAGAATTAAATCAAATTCTGCCTTTAAATTCTTTGCGGGAACACCACTCAACCATTGTACATTTAATTCTCCCTGAAGTGTGTTTTCTGCAATGCTGATTCTATCTTTTTTAAACCTTAAGTCAATCTTTAGCCTATTCGGTTTGACGGTTTCTATTTTAATTCGCTTCGTAAAAGTGGCCCCTCCGACTGTTGTTCTCGCTAACCAATTGCCTGTTTGATCATCAGAATCAGTCTTTAATGGGAAATGGTAAAATCCGTTTGTAGCCTTCGTTTCTACTTTTCTGCTTTTAATATTTCCAGAAGGGTCAATCAACTCCATAACCACCGGATGATCCTCAGGTAAGTTTTTGTCCGGATCGGCTAGTATGAAATCTAAATAAATATCATCTCCCGGCCGCCAAACACCTCTTTCCCCATAAATATATCCCTGTACTCCTCGTTGAACTTTTGCTCCGCCAACATTGAAATTACTTAATGAAAGTGCTCTTCCATCCCACAGTTTTAAGTAGCCTCTTTCGTTTCCTCTACTGGCGACTAGCAAAAACGGTTTCCTTATTAAATCAAGCTCCACTTTCCCTTCCGAATCGCTTGAAAGTGTTTCAATTATTTCCTGCTGATAATCATAGATATCTATATCAACACCGGCCAGTGGTTTGGTGGTTTTGATATCGGTAACATAGGCATTCAGTCTCCTATCATTACCCATCTTAGCTATTAAGCCTAAATCTGAAGCCAATATATTCGTTGAAACCAACCTGTTTCTACCCGAATAATAACTTACATGGCAAGGGTTGTTTCTTTCTTTCCAGTCATAACCCCGGTTATATCCGTAGTTGTAATAACTGTCATAACTTCCGGCTCTTTCTCCCGAAAAATCATCCCATTTATCCGCTTCAATATTACCTTCCAACTCTAGGTTTTCGGAAAGTGGCTCGCCACAATCATATAGCGAGTAAGGTTTCTTAAAATTTAAACGGACTTGATAGATTGCTCCGGGTTCTGTAGCTATCATTTCAGAAACATCTAAGTTGAAGCGATTCCATTTACTTAGGTTCATTACACCTGATGGATCGAGCTTTACCATACCTTCATAAACTGGTCTTCCAACTCGCCTTAGTTGATCATTCCCGTTAAGGTTATTTGTTTGTAAGAACTGTACTACATTCTTTTCATACACCTTGATAATCATCACATCCACCGCCTGAAGGTTAACGGCTTCAAAAGGTAATACAAGACCATCGGTACTTGGAAGAATCGTTCCTTTAGTGACTAGCTTGACTTGGGGTTTTGTTTGGGCAAAGGAGACATTGATGTCTAAGTTGTTCTTCATCCCATAACCCAGCTTATTCTTAATTCCAGAAAATATAGACAATCGTTTAACCCCTGATTTTACTTGTGAGGCATACACCTTCACCTCATTATCCTTGATAGAAAATCTGAGCTCGTTTTCTCCTTCCAAAGTGATCAGTCCTCTTAAATCTTGACGTTCATCAAGTGGATCAGAAAAATTCAATAGCACATGTACGTCTCCTTCCCGCACTACTTTTGTGCTTGCCACTTTAAAGTCGTTTAAACCTGGTATTTCTACTTCGCCTTTCGACCGCCTGGCCACGCCTATCTTGTTACCATCAACTGCATAAGTCATAATAACGCCATCTTCTTTTCTGGTAACTCCGCTAATCTCGAATTGATGATTGGTGCCATTATTCTTATCGAAGATCCAATCAATCTTCAATTCTTCACCTATTTGTTTAGCCGTTAAAATCTTAACCAATTGCAGGGTATCGACATAGTCAGCGGTAAGCAACTCACCTTTAATAATTTGTCTTTTCATTGGCTCGGCCTCATCACTGATTTGTCCCATTATTCTGAGGTCATAATCTTGAGCAACCGTTTCCACATTAAACACGAACTCTTCTACACCTTCCTTGACATTTAAGCCAAGTGCCTTCAAATCTAAACTGGCTACATAAGCACTATTATTTTTGAGCGGCGATGCCGGAACAAACTCAATTACTCGGGAAGTTGCCCATCGTACTTCACCTGAAATATTGGGAGAGAAGCTGAGAACTTTCTGATTCTTTTGATACTTAGGATCTACATCTTGTGCTAGCTGAATAGTAATTAAGGCCCTTGAAGAAATTTTGCCTGACGTATAAGCCGAAATAATTTCGCTAAACCGATCATCTGCCTGTTTATCTAAGTTTTCCGTCGACTCCTTCTTCGAACTACAAGCTGCAAGGGTTATAAGGAAGACAAAACAAAAGAACCGCAGAGAGGCATTAAGAGGCATAATTAAAATATTAAAAGTGTAGAGATCTGAAGACCTATGAAAGATAAAAAATTGAGCTATCAAAAAGGCAGCCTACTACAATAACTAACTTTGTAGTTTTTATTGTGCACTTTTTATAGTTAGGTGTAACCTAATCTTAAAAAAGTGGATCAAAGCCTAAAAAAACATATGAAACAGGTCAACAATTTTTCTAGGGTCACAGCCATGACTTTGATCCTTACATTACTCGGCTTTTCCGCTTTTGGGCAAACCGCTGCTGCTAAAGCAGAGTCGCAAAAAAAGGAGAATGAATTGAAAGCGTATACAGGTACTTACGAATTTGATAATGAAGCCTCTATGGGTTTCGATATTAAGGTTTGGCTCGATGATGAGGGTACTTTGTTTGCCCAGCCTTCGAATGAATCTCAACCACAAGCACAGCTGTCTAACGTTTCTGAAGATAAGTTTGAACTACTCAATACCGGAGGGCTGATAATCTCCTTCAAAAAAGACGAAAAAAAGAAGGTGATTTCTCTAACTATTTCAGAAGGTGGCCAATCTTTCACATGCATTAAAAAAGAAGATAAATAGCAGATGCAACCATCTTGGTACTATTGACATCTGATGAGCATAAGGTCAACCAACAACGTTATGCTCAAATCTTACCTCAAAACAACTTTGCGGACTATCAGACGTAGTCCGCTCGCTTCATTCATCAATATTTTCGGCTTAGCTATGGCACTTGGAGTGGCCATAATGGTTTATGCCTTTGTGGATATGGAATATACCACAGATCAATTTCATGAAAACAAAAATGATATATATATGGCCACTTCGATTCTTAACCGAAGTGGTGAAGATGCCGAATACGGGATCGTACCTGCCCCTTATGCCGAAGTTTTAATTAATGACTTCCCACAAATCAAACGTGTAGTCAGGGTTGATGACAAAAACGGTATTTTGAAAAACGGCCCCAGCGTATTCAATGAGAGTTTCACTTTTGCCGATCCAGGGTTCTTAGATATGTTCACTTTCCCTTTAAAATGGGGCAATAAATCTGCACTCTCTGATCCTAACAAAATTATCCTCAGCGAAAATACATCCATCAAATATTTCGGAGATAAGAACCCACTTGGTGAGCCCATGACCTTCGAATTCGGATCTCGTAAATACACTTTTGAGGTGGCTGGAGTGGCAGAGAAGTTTCCATACCAACGCACTATGGACTTCAGCGTGCTAGTCAATTTTGATCAATTAAAACAGGTGGACACAAATGTCAACTTGACAGATTGGGCCAGATTCTTGGATGCGACATTCATACAGCTTGATGACCCTTCTGCCATCGCCAATATTACACAAAATGTTCAGCAATATGTAGCCCTCCAAAACGAGGTTAGAAAAGATTATCCCGCGACTTCATTTCGCTTTTTCCCATGGACAGACCTATACCAAAAAGGTGATGACATGCGCAACACAATAACTGGCAGTACAGATGGAATCGGCACCCTGGTACTCTCCATCATAGCAGGATTTATACTAGTCCTTGCGATTTTTAACTACATCAATATCGCCATAGTATCTGCCACCAAACGCTTGAAGGAAATTGGTGTCCGAAAAGTAATGGGGAGCACTCGAAAATCTCTAATCATTCAGTTTCTAGCAGAAAACGTGTTTCTAACCCTTGTCGCATTAGTTTTTGGTTTCATTTTAGGTGTGACAGTACTTATTCCAGGCTTCGATCAGATGTTTGATATTGGAATGGACTTCGACATTTCACAGCCTTCACTCTGGGTTTTCCTACTAGTACTAGTAGTATTTACCGGTTTGGCCTCCGGTGCATACCCAGCTTTGTACATCTCCAATTTTAGCGCAGTTCATATTTTCAGAGGACGATTGAAATTTGGGGGTAAAAACAAGATGACTAAGATCTTCTTGACGTTCCAATATATCTTAGCCTGTATTGCGGTTGTTGGAGGAATAATGTTCACGCAGAACACGGCTTTCCAAAAGAATCAGGATTGGGGCTATAATGAAAAAGCAACAATAAGTGCTAACATCTCACCAGCCACCGAAGCCATGCAACTTATGGCCGCAATGGAGTCCAATATAAATATTGTGTCAATTGCCCCTTCAAAACACCACTTGAGCAGGCGATCGACTAGAATGGAAATCCAAATCTTAGAGAAGGACTACGATATTCTAACCCTAGAGATTGGGCCTGAATATGTAGAAACAATGGAGTTGGAGTTATTCGAAGGCAGAACTTTTGAAAAAAACCGAGAAACAGATTTTCAAAACGTATTAATTAACGAGCAGATGGCTAAACTCCTTAATCCTGAAGGTGCACTTGGCGAAAGGTTCAAATCAGACACGCTAAACTTTGCTGTAATCGGTATTTTGAAGGACTTCCATCAATACAACTTCTCGGAACGAATTGAGCCTATGATTTTGAAGCTGAGCCCAGAAGATGAATACGCCTTTGTATCCATGCGTGTAAAGCCCGGCACTATCGTTTCAACGTATGAAGCGATGGAAAAGAAATGGGCCGAGTTATTTCCCGAAAAACCGTTCAATGGATTTTACCAAGAGGCAACTTTAGAAGGTTATTTCAGAGAAATGGACGGACATGGGAAACTTATGCGAATTGTGGCCTCTATGTGTATTATTCTTTCTTGTTTAGGGCTTTATGGCTTAGTTTCATTAAACGTTGCCAGCAGAACCAAAGAATTTAGCATCAGAAAAGCACTTGGAGCAGGACTCGGTAACTTGGCTTTCGTCATCAATAAACAGTTTGTAATTTTTCTTGCTGTAGCCTTGATCTTAGGCCTTCCTGTTAGTTACGTTTTAATGGATACTCTTTTTGAAACGGTATACGAAGTACATAAGCCCATCACTATCTTCCCATTCTTGATAGCATTAGTCATAGTAGTGATTATGGTCTTCAGTACGGTTTCTTCTCAAGTAAAGAAAGTAATGACTACTAGTCCTACGGAAGGCCTTAGGAGTGAGTAAAAGCCATATTATTAGGATGATGATATGCTAACTTCATATTTCGGTAGCTCTTGGCTACATTAGGTAAATGATATTTGGCAAAAGAAAACTTGACCATATTGTCTATGTGGTGAAGGATTTGGCTGAGGCATGTGACCATTTCGAAGCACTGCTTGGCGTAAGGCCCGTTTTCGGTGGATATCACCCATCTCAGGGCACCAAAAATGCATTGATCAGCTTGGGGAATGATCAGTACTTAGAACTAATAGCAATAGATTATGATAACAAAAAAATAGCAGCTCCTCGCTGGATGGGTATCGATTTAATCCAAAAAGCTCAGGTTACTAGATGGGCTATTAAATCAGATAACTTAGTTGCAGATGCGGCAATTCTTCAGAAAGCAAACCCACAATTGGGCCAAATAAAGGAAGGAAAGCGACAAACTAGTAATGGTGATTTACTGGAATGGAAACTATTACTGCCACTTGCGCACCCGGAAGTCGAATTGCTGCCATTCTCCATAGATTGGGGGCAAAATAATACGCATCCTACAAACTCAATGGATGATAATTGTGAACTTGTAGAACTTTTTGGTTACCACCCGAAACCAGAGTCAATCACGCCCACCTTGATCGAGATGGGTATTGATTTAAAAATCTTTAAGGCTGAAACCATTAAACTCAAAGCAAAGATTAATTGTCCAAACGGTATAGTTGAAATCTAGTGGACTAAATCATGCTCCTCATTCATATCTTATCGATTCGATTGGATTTTCTCTAGCTGCTTTAAATGACCTATACAAAATGGCAACCCCTGTAAACACAACACATATAGGTATAGCAAGCACGATTTGCCATAAGGAGAGATTTATCCTTTGCGCGTAATTAGAAAGCCATTCTGTCGATAAGTAGTAACCAATTGGTATGGCAATTACCGTAGCGATGGTAAGTAAAACGGTAAACTGTCTAGAAAGTAAAAGAAGAATCGAATTCACTGTAGCTCCGCATATCTTCCTTAAAGCTATTTCTTTCTTTCGCTGTTCGGTCGTAAAAGATATCAGGCCAATAATACCAATAATGGTGATAAATACTATGATGCCTGCTAAGCATAAAATCAAATCCAGAAAGCGCTCATCCCCCTTATAGAGCCTATTCAATTTGTCTTTTACATATTCAAAAACTAGTGGATGTTCGGAGAATTGCGCCTCCCAAAGCGTTTCTATTTGTTGAACTGCTTCTCTATTTGCTTCGCTATCGATTCTAATGAACAATTTCGTTCTTTGACCATATCTGCTGGCATAATAAATCATCATGGGTACGTTTTCGTTGAACGATTCCCCCAAATAAAAATCCTTCACTACACCGATGGCTTTCCAAGGCACAATCTCATTTCTATTATAATCATTTTGCCATACCACGTCTAAAGCATTTTCATTCCAACCATAAACTTTTAGAGCAGTCTCATTCATTACAAAAGTCCGCTCATTATTCATTTTTGGGTCGAAACCTCTGCCTTGGGTCATAGTAGCTCCAATGGCCTCAAAAAAACCGGCACCAACTTCTATATAACTCATGGTAGCTCTCACTTCTTCACCGTTGGGGCTAATCATTTGCTGTGATCCCGCACCTCTAAATGAATTCAAATCTTGTTGCGAATTTGCCACACCCCTTATAAATGGATAAGCCCGAAGTTCTTCCACAAAAACACCTACACGTTTCAGTACATTAGGATCATTCGGTAAGGAAACTTCGATGACGTTATCTTTATCAAAACCTACTTCTTTGGTCTTTATAAATCGGATTTGGGCAATAATCACCAGAACGCTGATAATCAGTGTTGACGCTGTTACATATTGGATAACAATTAACGATTTCCTCAAAAGGCCACCACTTCTGGTAGACGAGCGTTTGCCTTTTAATACGGCCTTCGGTAAATAGGAAGTCAAGTATATCGCTGGATAAACTCCCGCTAACAGACCCGTTAATACCGAAAAACCCAGTATGGTAATAATCGTTCGCGAACTCAAGAAGTTGTTCAATGATATATCTAAGCCACTGATATAGGAAAAACTCGGTAAAACGGCAACGCAAATAACCAAGGCCAAGAGCCCTGATACCAAAGCGAGTAATACAGATTCTGTCAAAAACTGAAATATTAAAGATAATCGAGATGAACCGAGTGTTTTCCGTATACCTACTTCTAACGCACGATCTACAGATTGAGCAGTGGCAAGATTTACATAATTAATGATCGACATGAAAATCAAGAAACTCATCACAATCGTTAGAATCTGGTTGTTCGATCGGTCTCCTAAAGGATAAGGCTCTCCCAAATACGGCTCGTCTAAATAAATGTCCGTTAAGGGTTGAAAAAGCAAGATTCCTTCACCTCCTATTTTTTCGAAAACCTGATCTAGGTATTTCTCCTTAAAATCAGGCATTTTCCCTCTTAAGCCGTCAATATTTTCAGCATCATTGAGCTCCACGTAGGTGTATGACTTTCTGAGCCAATTCGATAAGTCACTTTCATAAAAATAAGTGCTATAGGAAACTAAAGCTTGATATGGAATATGAGTATGAGGATTCAGATTTGTCATAACCCCGGTAATTTTCATGTCACGCTCGGGCATTACACTTGAATATTGAACTACCTCCCCCAGAACATCCACTCTGCCGAATAAGCGCATGGCAAGGTCTTCCGAAATGACAATCGTATTCGGTTCATTCAATGCGGTAGCGCTATTCCCGGCACTTAATTCTACATTGAAGACATTAAAGAATCGCTCATCGGCAACAAATACATCTTCCGTATCAAATTTTTTCTCACCATTACCCAAATTGGTAACCAGCCCTATTCTTCTAATTCTAGTAACATCTATGACTTCGGGGTAATCAGACATTAAGGCAGGTCCAACAGGTTGACCCACATCGGCCTGCGGAATTTTTTCTCCATTGATTGTCACATCATAAATAACTCGGAATATCTGATCAGCGTTTTCAAAGTGCTGATCATATGACTTTTGATCTTGGACATAAAACCATATCAAAAAGGACATACTAATGCTTACTACAGAGCCAAAAATATTTAAAGCAGCATACCCTTTTCGTTTATATAGATTTCTGAAAGAGGCCTTTATAAAAAGTGGCAGTTTAGACATGATTATTGTCTTTCTTTCCCATGGTGCTTTTTTGTTGCTATTCGATCGTGCTCGATAATATTCACTGGCCAATACCTGTAGATCAGGCATGGCTTTTTTCTTTCCCTCTTCAAACGCCTCAAGTTCTTCGTATCCCTTTTCAACAAAATCTTCGAACCTATCTAAAAGATTGCTTTCTATCTCTTCAGCAAAGCCTGGTTCTATACCAGGGTGCTTTAAAATCTCTTTTCTCCAGGTAGCTAATGCCTTTTCCAAATCAAATACACCCATAACTAACCTAAATCTAGTGTAGGGTTTGCACCCCATAAAAAATCTAATGCTGAGCTTACATTAAGCCATTGCACTTTTGTGGCTTCTCGTTGTTCTTTACCGCTTGGCGTAATCGAGTAATATTTCCTTTTCCGACCGTTTTCCAAAATGATCCATTCTGAACTTATAAGCCCTTCTTTTTCCATCCGATGTAGCACCGGATATAGCATGGCATCAGTCCACTCTAATTCTCCGTTAGAAATTTTCTCTACATTCTTTATGATCTGATAACCATAACTCTTTCCATGAGATAGAATGGAAAGGATTAGCGGTTTGGTAGAAGCCGCTACAAGTGTCTTATAAGCCATTATCGAATTTTTATACCTAACATCATTAGGTAAATATACATAACAACATTAGGTATGAAAATAAATGACCAAAAATTTAAGGGGTAGTAGTAAGTTGTAAGGGAGTAAAATTGTGAAATACCTCATGCCCATTATTTGGATAAATCAACCAGATAATTCAATCTCGATAATTTGATGAGCTCTAAATATCTACTAGACTCTAACTCATTATTCATCGCTAAATAGACCTTATACCTCAGGTATAACAAATTGGGTTCTTCCGGTGCAATCTGCTCACATATGTCTATGTATTTCAATGCCCTTTCATAATCTTCCAATTTGAAGTTTCGCACTATACGAAGCATACTATTCCTATAAGCATCTGCACTATTCACAAACATTTCGTTTTGACTTAGGGCAATTTTCTGTCCTTGCCGTTTTTCTCTTTTAACATAGCTATCGTCTATGTGCATATTAACCGTTACATCTTTGTCGTTTAGCAAGGGCATTTGCCAGCGGCCCGTGGAATTCTGGATAGCTAGCACAACGCTCGCATCTGCTTCCTTGCTAATGTGATGCCAAATTTCAATGTCTTTCACCAACCCATCGGGTTCAATTGAAAAACTTGCGAACATATAATTTGGACCATTATTATATACTTCTTTCGCGGCATTATGAACATATAGGTGGAAGTCAGGGTATTCAATAGTTTGGAATTGAGGGTACAGTTTTTTCGAGGAAAAATAAGTCGTATCCGCTTCGTTTAGAAAAAAATCACCATTCTCTATAGCAAGCCGATCCAGAAACACTTTTTCTTTTAGATAGTATTGTCTGGCCATACGCTCTTTTACCTTTCCCGTTTCCCATTCAATTAAAACCAAAGTGGTATCACTATAAGATTCTACTTCAAATATTCTATTAAAGCCGTAGGTGATCTTTCCCTTTCTAAACATATATGCCGTCTCTATTCCATTTGCGGCATAACTCCCATAAATCTTCAATATCTTATCCTTTTGAAAATGAAGTTTGAGATATACATCTTTATTTATTGAATCAAAAGCGGACTCACTTGCCGAGTTTATACCTTGGCCAACGCGCACCCATGATCCTATGATATGACCTTTCTTTTGAGCGACTGAAGCGAATGAACAGCTCATCATTAGAATAGTCGATAAAAGAAGAGGAAAAGCCTTTTGTAGCATTTATCGCTGTTTTTTTACTTCAAGTTTTCTATAACCTGCGCATCCACCCAAAGAACGTTTCCAAAACCTCTTGCAAAAAAGAGGTACTTACCGTCTGGAGTTAATAACGGTGCGTAATCGCTCTCCGATGAGTTTATGCCTGCACCCATGTTTTTAGGCTTTGACCAAGTGCCCTGAGCATCTTTGAAACTAATGTATAAATCTGCACCTCCAAGACCATCAGGCCGCCCACTAGAAGCAAATATCAAGTAGCTTCCGTCAGGAGCGATATAAGGATCATAATTGTAGTATTCATCATTATTCACTCCTTCAATTAGAATACCCTTTTGGTACTTACCATTCTTACTTTCAGAAAAGTAAATATTGCCTTTACCATTGGTTTCATGAACATAAAAATAGAGTACCCCCTTGTCATCGAATGTTGGAAACCAATCACTACCTTCCGTATTCACCTCTTCACCTAAATGAATTGGCTCGCCCCAACTATCACCATCTCTTTCCAGCATCCACAGGTCTGTATCACGTCGCAACGTATCGCTTTCGGTCACTGGTCGGTTAGAGGCATAATATAGCCTCAGGCCATCCTTTGATATATATGGACCCACTTCTCTATAAGTACCAGGAATAGGAGCCGGCACTGGTTTGGACCATTTATTACCTTCTAATTTTGAAACCATAATTGTTCCGAAGTGATAATCCTTTGTTTCTATGGTATAATAAAATTCTTTCCCGTTAGGATGAAAGACACCGTTATGTTCGAATTTTTCAGTGGAGACAAAATTGAGTGCAAAGGTTTTGGCTGTCAAGCCTGGTTTTAATTGCCCCATATAATCACCCTTCAGTTGAGGTGCTTTTTCATTAAGTTTTTGAGCCTTTGCGGACAAGTCAAAAACCATGGAAACTGCTATTACAAACACCACACTTTGCATTTTGATCTTTACCATAAACTATTCCTTTTTAGATTTTACTGCTTGTTGCGAAACGCTATAAAAGAGCCATATGGAACGCCTCCAGATGCCTGGTCAAAATCATATACCTTTTTAAAATTCTTGCCGTCCTTTCCGATGGAAAAGATGACACCTAGATTCGACTTGCCACCAAACCTTGTCATTCCCCAGAGTATGCCCTCATTTTCCATTAAGTTACCTTCTGGAAATCGTCCATTTTCTTTATCAAAATGATGCACTTCCTGATATATGGTAGCGTCTATGGTAAAAATCACTCCGGCGTTATACTCACCTCTTAGTGCCATCATCCCCCAAAGTTTACCATTACTCAAAATCAAATCACCCAAAGTAGGATAAATGAAATCGTGGATTTTTTCAAACTCCGTACCGTCTAGGTTCATGGAAAAAACAGTGCCTTCATTATGCCTCCCTCCTCTGGCGGTCATTCCGTAAAACTTATTCTTGTATAGTGTCAAACCACTTTCCGGTTCACCACCTCTTCGGCTTTCAAAGTCATAAACTTTTGAGTAACCACTTCCATCATGGTTCAGACTAAATATGACACCCATTCCATTTTTTCCACCTCGCCAGGTAGTACCCCAAAATTTATCTCCATTAATCAAGAGACTGTTTCTAGGTCTGCCACCTTCTTGCTCAGTGAAATCATGAACTTTTTGATAATCTGCCCCGTCTAAGCCAATGGAAAAAATCACCCCTTGACCATATTTCCCTCCCATGTTAGTCATTCCCCAAAGCCTACCTTCGTGCTCAATGAGTTCACCTAATGGCATGCTGCCATTCACTCCATTAAAGGCATGAACATACTTGAAATTAGACCCATCTGCATTCAGATTAAAAATGGCTCCATGCCCCGCACTCTCTGGTGAACTCGGGCTTCCAGTACGCCCCATAACCATGCCCCATAGTTTTTCCTTAGTCTTTGTTAGACTAGCAAAGGGATAGCCATGGACTCCATCAAAGTCATGAACTTTGGTGAAATCAGAACCATCGTTATCGATGTAGAAAATTGTTCCGTATCCATGTGCTCCATTATTGGATGTCACACTCCACAGCTGTGTGTTTTGTGCAAACCCAATCTGGTATAGCAACAAAAAACCTAGAAAAAACTTCAGAGGCAGTCTACTCATTACGCAAAAGGTCTGCAGGATTTTGAATGGCTGCTTTGCGAATTTCCCAGACAATTGAGACTCCGCCTATCAAAAGGACTATAACAAAACCTGATAATAACTCTACTATGCCAATAGTCGCTTTGTAATCGTATGTCATCAAGAGTTTTTCATCCACAACATAGTATGCGATAGGAATAGAGATCGTTCCTGCGATCAAAAGCATCCAAACAAAGCTTTTCGAGAGAATAAACATCAAATGACGCACACTAGCGCCTAAAACTTTCCTTACGCTTATCTCTTTCATTCTACTTTCCGTGGTGAACACTGCCATGCCCAAAAGACCTAAAACTGAAATAGATATGGCTAGAAATGCTAAAAATGATATTAGCGTAAAGGTTGTCTTTTGTGATGCATAGGTCTTTGCAATATCATCTTTGTAAAATTTTGCTTCAAAAGAACTTTCTCCGTCATGTAATTTATAGCCTGCCTCTAATTTTTGCATTAGCCCCACCAAATCACTTCCTGTAAATTTTACACCCAATAAACCATCGTTCTGCCCATGTAAACGCTCTACAAAAGCAAAGCTCTTATTCATCATAATCTCTCCTTGCCCTTGGGTATTTATCGAGACATTGATAAAGTTCTTTGCCACACCTACTATTTGAAGCCTAGCCCCCCAATAGCCTCTCATGTGTATAAATTTGCCAACAGCCTCTTCCGGTGTTCCCAAATTAAGCGAAAGCAATGCATGCTCATTTAAAATGACTCGTTCTCGACTTTCACCAGGCAACATAGGATTAAGAAATCCTTCGCCAGCGAGTAATTCTATGGCATGCATTTCTAAGTACCGATGATCTATTGCATTCCAAAAGAGCATAACCTGCTCAGACTTATCATCTGGTTGAACAAGGGCCAATTCGCCATTGCCCGTACCCATAGTCATCATAGAGGTTGACATAGCACTTACTTGGGAAATTTTTGAATACTCATTTTCCAGAAGATCCAAATAGTCTCCTTTAACTTTGATATTCACAATGTTTTCAGTATCCAAGCCTATGTCATAATTCAATGCAAACTGGTATTGTTTGTTCACAATAACCGCACACATGATAAGACCTATTGATAAAGAAAACTGAAGTACTGAAAGTAGGCGTCTTAGATTAAGCCCTGCAAAGACCTTAATTTTACTTGCATCGCTAAAGATAACGGTAGACTTGAGCTTCGATAAGAAGTAAGCCGGCATAAAGCCTGCTATACATCCGACCAGTATGGTGAAAACGACAAAATATACCGCTTGTCGCCACCCAATTGACAGAGAAAACATATTATGCCCACTAGACGCAGGATTGGGTAGGTTTAAAAAGGTAGGCTTGATGATAGCAAACATGCCTAAGCCGACTAAAAGCGCCAGTAATGACAATATCACCGCTTCCACAATAAATTGAGTGAAAACCTGAGATCTTCTTGCCCCAGAAACCTTTCGAATTCCAATTTCTTTCGAACGCCTTAATGACCTAGCCAAAGACAAATTTGTATAATTAAAGCAAGCAGAAAGCAGTACAACAAGCGTGAGCACTAACATGATATTGAGTTGAGATCCAGAAAAACGAGGCCCGAGTTTATTTTCATATATATCACTTGTTACAATACTATTCATGGGCTGTAAGAAATGAGTAAGAGGCTCATCCTGTGTTTCGTTATATCCTGCTACGATCTGTTTCATGGACACTTCTACATCCTCTGGACTTGTATTTTCATTTAAAAGCAGGTACACGTAGTTATTTTGAAAATCTTGCGGATCATTTTTATAATTGACATTCCAGCCTGTGCCTGTAGCCGGTTGATCATAAGTATCCATCGAAACCAGTGCCTCAAATTGCAAGTGAGTATTTGCAGGAAGATCCTCCATGATACCAACAACTACCGCTTGAATTTGACGCGTTTGCCAACCACCGGTGCTTTGAAAATCTAAGGTTTTACCATAAGCCTCTTCGTTGCCGAATAACTTTTTGGCAGCTGACTCAGTCAAGACAATCTTATTTGGTCCATCAAGGACCGTCTCAGGGTTTCCTTGTTTCAACTTGAAAGAGAAAACATTAAAAAAATCATCTGTTGAGTATATACCAGAAAGGTGTATAAGTCCTGACGGCATTCGGATGTCAGCAGAGACTCCTTCTCTCATTATTACCTGATGCGCGATACCTGGAACCTGTTTACCAACTTCGCTACCAACAAAATACGAAGATGAACTCATGTTCATTTCCTGACCGTACATCAACTTATTAGAGCTAATTCGATAGATCGACTCGGAGTTTTCGTGAAAATCATCAAATGACTTGAGTTCTGAAATCAGCAAAATCATCAATATGCCTATTGACATGCTGATAGCGAGGCCTACTACGTTTATGGCAGAAAAAAGCGCATTGTTTTTAAGGCTTCTAAAAGAGGTTTTAATATAATTCTTAAACATACCGTATTGATTGAGTTGTTGATTGCCTTCAATTTTTTTTAATGACCATGGCTGTAGGAAATTGAGCACATGAAACCAGTAAAACACTTCTCGCTTCCATTTAGGCTTTGCTAGCAGTTCTTCTTTATACTCTGCCAAGTCGCCCAAAATCTCTTCTACAAATTCCGCTTTACAGCACCAAGAGAGCAATCGTTCAGAAAAGGACTTTGTCTCTCTATTCATTTCTCAAACTGTCTATGGGATTAGATATAGCAGCTTGGCGAATTTGCCAGCCAATGGTAAGCCCTCCTACTACCAGCACAACTAAAAACCCTGAGAGAATTTCAATAAAGTTGATTGGCGCCCTATCCCAGAAGGTGTTCAGTAATTGACTTTCCACTATTTGCAGCGTGACCGGAATTGCGATAAATGCCGCCAAAATCATGAATAGAAGAAAATTCTTAGAGAGGAGATAGAGCAAGTCTTTAATACGCGCTCCCAATACTTTTCTAATACCTATCTCCTTCATTCTGGTTTCAGTATTGAAAATGGCCATCCCTAAAAGGCCTAATGTTGAAATGCTAATGGCCATGATAGCGAGAAATGAAATAATGGTATAAGTGCCTTTTTCAGCTTTGTAAGTCTCAGCTATGCTGTCTTCATAAAAGGAAGCATTAAACGGATGAGTTTGGTCTTGATCCGCATAAACCTTCTCCATTTTAGTAAGCAAATCCACTAAGTCGGTACTCGAAACCTTTAAATTCAACGCTTTATAGTCAGTCGATTGATTGGTTTGAATAAAAGCCATCGGTTCAAGAAATTTTTTAGTCAAGCCAATACTAACCGCATCTTTGAAAACACCTTTAATTCTGACTTTGGTGCCATTATATAGAACTTGTTTTCCCAAGCTTTCTTCTGGAACACCAAGATTCAATTCTTTTAAAAATGCTTCATTCACCAAAATATTATTAGCCAAAGCATCTTTTCCTAGCGGTGCATCAAAAGTCTCTCCTGCTAGCATTTCAATGTCATGCATGTCCAAATAATTTTCATCAACCTGATTTAATAATGAAAGTGCTCTTCCACTTCTATCTTCTGAGAAAATCATCCCAACAGTAAGTCCATCACCTCCTACTCCAAGGACCCATCCTGATTTAGAAACTTCCTCTACCTCAGGTATTTTCGAATACTCATTCGCCAGTACATCTATATAATCACCGTGAATATCCACCGTTAAAACATCTTCTGTTTCATAACCTAAGTCATAGGATAAAGTGTACCTGTACTGATCATTAATCAAAACAGCGCACATAATTAGGCCAATTGACAGTGTAAATTGGAATACAATTAACACACTTTTGAGGCTCATTTTTCTGGGTAATCTGGCCTGAACCGAGCTCTTAAAAGCATTTATGGCTTGGACTTTGGAAAGAAAAATGGCTGGTAAAATCCCGGCCAACAACCCTACCATAATGGCTAGGAAAATGAAATAGATTATATGTTTGAGGCTGATCAGTAACTCAAACATTTCGAACCCGTTTGCCGATGGATTAGGTAATGATAAGAAGGTAGGTCTGATAAATATAAAAAGGCAAACACCAATAATTAAGGCTAAGAAAGAAATCACAACTGCTTCAACAATGAATTGGATAAATACTTGAAATCGAGAAGCTCCCACTACTTTTCTTACGCCAACTTCCTTCGACCTTCTTAAAGCTCTTGCTAATGAAAGGTTCGTATAGTTAAAACAGGCTGACAAAAGAATGATCAGTGTCAATGCTGACATGATTAATAACTTACGTTTGGAGAAAGTAGGGCCAGCACTATGATAAGTATCACTCGTAATAAATGACGACATCGCTTGCAAGTTGTGCGTCAATGGGTTGTCTTCTCTTTCGGTATTAAAGGAGGCCAGTGCACCAGACATCGCGTTTTCAACTTCATCGGCCTCCGCAGCATCATTCAATACTAAATAGACATAAAGGTTGTTAACAAAGCCGGGGTTGGTCTTGTGATTCAAACCTTGCTCTATAATTGTGCGCTCTTTAGTCTTCAGAGAAATAAGGGCTCCAAACCTCAAGTGAGAGTTAAGGGGTGGGTCTGCTACAACACCTGAGACCACTCCATTCTTTAAATCCGATACCGCAACAGCACCGTTTTGTAAATAACCGCTCATTTCAGCCGTTAACAACTGTCCGATTGGATCCCGATCTCCAAATAATTTCTCAGCTACAGATGCTGTTAATACAACTTGATTAGGTTCTGAGAGGACACTGCTCGGATTGCCTTTTATAAGTTCAAATGAAAATAAACTGAAGAAGGATTCATCCGCGAAGTAACAGTCTACTGGAATGGCTTTTTCTTCCGTTCCGATATCCAGTTTGGTCAAGGTGTTTGTCATCACCAACACCTCTTCCACGCCACTTACTTCGGCCTTTAATTGATCGGCAATGAAATAGGAACCAGTTGCTTGTTTTACCGTGACCCCGCGATTCCCTTGAACTTGAGTTGAAGTAACTCTATAAATTCGATCTCTTTTTTCATGAAAATTATCAAAGGAATAAACCTCTCCTAAAAACAATATCATCAGTACTGCCACAGACATACTCATGGCTAGGCCTAAAATGTTTATTCCAGAAAAAGCGATGTTCTTTCTTAGGCTTCTGACCGATGTTTTAAAGTAGTTTTTGAACATACCGTATTGATTCAGTTTTTGACTTCCTTCTACTTTTTTAAGTGCCCAAGGCTGTAGAAAATTCATGACATGAAACCAGTAAAATAGCTTCTGTTTCCAAACAGGCTTTGACTTCAATTCCTGATCATATTCTGCTAAATCGCCTAAGATTTCTTCGATATAATCATTGCGACAAAGCAGTTTTAAAAACCTGTAAGACAGTCTGTTTGATTTTTGAGTTTCCAAGGAACCGTTGTTAGTTATTGCCAATCGAAAGTTCTGGAATCTGAGTCCAAAGACTGACCTTTACGTCTTGACTCTTTTGAAGTGCTTTCTTGCCTGATGCTGTAACAGTAAAAATTCGCTTTCTTCTGCCTCCACGTACTTCTGTGGCATCGCTCATATCAGACTCAACGAAACCTTTCTTTTCTAAACGGTTGACCGTTCCATGTACAGCCCCTATCGTAACCGTTCTATTGGCTTGCTCTTTAAGTGCCTTGCGAATGGCAAACCCATAAGCCTCTTCTTTTAACATGACAACCAAGAGTAAAATCAACTCTTCTAGTTCGCCTAAATGCTCTTTTTCCATTTATATGTTCTATTTAATAGAACTAATTTACGGAAGAGATTTTAATATGTTATACTTTATAGAACAAATATTAAAGCAAAACCTCTTAAAAGGCCGTTAAGGGTTGAATTGGAAGATTATTTAATTGAAAGTTTCGGAAAAACAGGAGGAGTTTTCTCTTTGTACTTCTGAAACGCTTCGTTTTTAGCATAGCGTCTTTCGAGCATCGGCACCCCAGAAACATAAAGCAATAAATAGGTGATCAGCAATGGACTGGCTAATCCAATCCATCCATAAGGCATTGGTAAAACAATAATTGCTATCCCCCACCACATTAAGATTTCACCGAAATAATTCGGATGGCGCGAATACTTCCAAAGACCTGTTTGGAGTACTTGTTCTTTATCTCTTCGAACCTTCTTGAATTTGCTCAACTGTCGATCCCCTACAACCTGCCAGTAGTAACCTACGACCCATAGCACAGTACCAAAACCAGATATAAAAGTCAGCTCCCCATCGATTGATTGAGCCGTTAAGACGATCGGAATACTTACCACCATTAAAAGGGCAACTTGTAAGATATATACTTGCAAATAAGACCTCCAATAGAAATTACTTCCCCAAGCCTTTCGCCATTGGTTATACCTAAAGTCTTCTTTCTTTTTACTATTTCTTACGCCGATATGTAAGCTTAATCGTCCACCCCAAAGACCAACCAATACATATACCAATAAACTGAGATCGGATTGATAACCACTTAAAAATAGATATAAGCAAATCCCAACATAACCCATTCCCCAGGCCACATCAGCAATATCATTTCGCTTTGTTATTAATGATATAATGAACCATAGATTGGCATAAGCGAGCCCGAAAAGGAGAATATTGGTTACAATACTGGTCATAACATTAACCAACTGGTAATAACAAAACCTGCTGTACTGACAGAAGCGGTAAGTATTGAACCCCAAATAATATCGATAAATACGATTTTTATAGGCCAGTCTCTCAAGGTGGCAAGGTTCGTTAAATCATAAGTAGCGTATGTAAAAAAGCCAAAAAGTGCTCCTTTTATAACAGCCGACTCTAAGGAAGCCTCATCTAATGACGGTACAATGGCAAAATAAAATATACCGACTATAAAGAGTAAGTAGAACACGATAGCGGCAGCCCAATTCACCTTAGGCGCCAAAAGCTTCCTCAGGTGTTTGTTATATAAGTTCTTCGCGATAAAACCCAACCATAGAATATCGATCGCAAAAAATACGACGGTTGTTAGAAGGTAAGATTTGACTAAAAGTGCAAAAGACATAACTGTAATACCTAAGGTAACTCCCTGATTATGGGATTGTTCAAAAACAGTTGATCAATTGTTTGAGATAGCACAACCTATAATCACCGCTTATCAAAATGGCTATTTATGGGGATAGCTCTCAATCTACAAGAGGTTTAAATTACGTCTAAGAAAATCGATTGATGTAACAAATACACACTCTCTGCCTAACCAATTAGAATCAACTTAAATACAACTGATGAAATATAAAACAGAGTTAAGAGATATATCCTAGATGATAAGAAAAGTAGGTTTGTATATTTTATCATTATGGTTGCTATTTTTCTTTGTAATTATAGTTACTGTTCAAGTTCCCGTCTCATTTAGTGATTCGGCTCAATTCATTGGATTCAAAAACTTATTGTCGTCCAATTATCTATCATTAATCTCTTTTTTCTTCTTAATAGTTGGATTTATAGTTTACTCTAAATTCAAATTTGATTTAAGTGGGACAACTAATATTCCATTTACAATTGTCAAAATTGAAAGCGTTAATTATGAACATCTTACGTTTCTTGCTACTTATATCATACCCTTAATTTGCTTTAATTTATCCAGCCCTAGATATCTGGTGGTCTTACTTTTTTTACTAATCGCAATGGGGTTCATATATATCAAAACTGATCTATTTTACGCTAACCCTTCATTGGCATTACTTGGTTTCCATATCTATAAGGTTGACGGCAACTTTAAAACTGGAGAAAGAGAAAATATAATTTTATTAACGAGGGAAAGACTTGTAGAAAATCTAAAGGTCTCATACATAAAATTGGATGAGAGAATTTATTATGTCAAAACATTGAAAAATGAATAAAAAGCAACTGATAGAGTCACTAAACTTTTTTATTAACAATGACCAACTAGGAATTACAGTCTACTGTCTTCTTAAAAAAGATGAAAGTTTTATGCCGAAGGCGCTTGATATCAAAGATAATGATGTAGCATCTCTGACGCAGTTATTTACAACAAGTATTAGTCAAAATTTATTACATAAAGAAGAACTAAGCGTCCTGCCACTTTCATCTTCTGACGAACGCAAAAACGTCATTTATGAATATGACTTAGAAATCCCAGAAGAACTAAAATCATTAGATACTATTTTGAGTACTGACAATATACCAAAGTTCAGTTTTCAAACTGATGATTTCTTAGATATAAAAGCACTATTGATCGAGATAGGTAACAATGAAAATCAAATCGTCTTATATAAAACGATGGCTCCAATTAATATTTTTGGAAGAAAAAGCTTCTTTTTGAAACAGGTTCTATCCAACGAAAGGTTTGAAAAAATAAATGAAGACTTTATTCGAATAAGTTCAGGTTTTCAACTATTGAAAGTTAACAACTCACTCTTCGTTATTGATTTAGAGACTATTGAAAAATTCTTTGGGTTCCATGATATAATAAAAAAAGAAGCAACCCAAAGCCTGGATGTCATCGAACAGATTAAACTATTAGAGAATCCAGAAACCTTGAAGGAGCTAATCGAAGATGTAACTTTCGCTCGTAAGTTGACGAAGGTGGCTAAAAACTCTCCGGTAATAAAAACTGGGATCCCCAACAAGGATATTATTGGATTCACTTTAACTCATCCAGCGGTAAAAGGAAAACTGAGGTACAATCAAACAAAAGATAAAATTCAGCTGGATACAAAGGTTTCTAAAAATCTTTTCGTGAAACTGCTTAATGACGATTTCCTTACTTCGGAGTTGACCAAGTTATACTATGACAGTCTCGCAAAAGATGGAGTATCAGAAGAGCAATCAACTAATGATATCAACTAACTAAAAACATTGTTAATAACCTTTAAAGACACGCAATTCATTTAGATTCATATACTTTAATAATACATGTCCTAAACTTATAATTTCACTAACCCCTGACATAATATGTCATATCTTGTGCGTAATTTGAAACACAAGAATAATGAACCACCTATCTAGACTTTTATCAATACTTACCATACTCAAATCAAAAAGAGTAGTTACTGGTCCTGAGTTAGCTAAAAAGTTTGAAGTGAGTCTTCGGACTATTTACCGTGATATAAAAAAACTCGAGGAATCCGGCGTGCCTGTCATCACTATTGAGGGAAGAGGTTACTCCATTATGGATGGATACATGGTTGCCCCTATCATGTTCGATGAAATGGAGGTAAATGCCCTAATTACCGCTGAGCAATTAATTGCCAAGACCAATGACGATTCGCTCATTCAACACTTTGAGCAGACCCTACAGAAAATCAAGTCAGTTTTTAAAAGTAGTCTTCAAACCAAGGGCGAAATGCTCGAGAGCAAAATGCGTGTCTTCAAAAACGATACGGATCCTACTAGAACCTCATCGCTCTCCCATGTGCAAATGGCAATCATCAATTTTAAGATGATCGAAATGACGTATCAGGCCAAAGGCAAAGCAACCACTTGGCGAAAAATAGAACCATTGGCCATCTATAGTTTCAATGAAAAATGGATCGTTTTAGGTTGGTGCCATCTAAGACAAGATTATCGGGCTTTTCGGCTCGATCGGATTCAGAACTTTAGGATTTTGGACGAAGTCTTTCAAGACAGACATTTTGATCTCGCCCAATATTTTGTAAGATGTTCAGAAATTGAATACAACCCCTGACACAATATGTCGCAATCACTTTTTAAGTTTACCGTATATTAAACTAAAAATCATCAATTATGACAACACAAGAAATCGCAACTAAATGGGCAGAATATTGCCGCACAGGTCAAATGGATAAGGCACTACTGGAACTTTACAGTCAGGACTGCGTGAGTCTTGAAATGGAAGGCGCACAAGGTTTCCCTCAAAGAGTAGAAGGTATGGAAGCCATCCTGGAAAAAGGAAAAATCTGGGAAAGTATGGTCGAAGAGTTTCACGGACTGGAAATCGAAGGGCCAATTGTGGCTGGAAATCACTTTACAGCCACTATGAAAATGGACATCACCATGAAAGGTCGACCAAGAGGAATAGATGAGGAGATTGCTTTGTACAGAGTCGAGAACGGCAAAATTGTTTCTGAGCAATTTTTTTACGCCCTGTAAAGAATTTTTGGTCCAAATGTTCACCCTGAGCATTTGGGCTTTTTATTGATTTTGAAAAGGGTGGTAAATTAAGCCCGCTCCTCCTCTATCGTAGAGATTCCGGGTCACCCCGAAATTTCGGGGCGGAATGACGACAACCTCCTCCGTCCTACGGACACCTCCCCCCAAAGGAGGAAAAACAGATGCCATTTCTGTCCCCAAGCCACGCCTCGTTTTCCCTGAAGAAACGAAAGGACTTCTACATTGACACAATGTTCCCTCGATAAACTCGGGATAGAAAGGTGAGAGGACATATCTATTCCAGAAAGCGAGAGTTGAACAAGGTTTTGAAAAAAATCTTAAATTGAAGAAACGAGTAAAATGAGTAAGAAAAAAATCAACTGGCTAAGTCTCTTTTTAGAGTTCTTCGTAGTGCTTGTAGGAATCCTCATCGCATTTCAACTCACCGAGTATGCCGAAAGTAAGAGGCGAGAGCAGAACTTAGAAACGCATTTTAACGACATTTTTAAAGAGACTGAATACAACCAGCGCAACTTCTCTTACGCTAAGTCCATAGCCGATTGGAACCTTAAAAAAATTGACTCTACCCTGACCTTGATTTTGGAAAAAGGCGATCTAAATGAAATCAACAGACTATCGCATGATATACTAAATTATGGAGGCTTGTACATAAGGCAAAATGCTTATACCTCTTTAGTAGAATCCGGAGACATGAAGTATTTCAAGCGTTTTGAAGAAAGAAAAGCGGTAGTCGACCTATATGAATACTATGTATGGGTCCAGCTGATAGAAAGCCTATCGTCTAACAGTTTTTCAGAAGACATCATCCCATATTTCAAGGCCAATTTTGACTTAGTAAATCAGACTGTGCAACCTAGATCGAGCTATGATAACAAGCAATACCTTAACGCGCTTGCCACTTACCGCATGTCAATTGCTCAGAAAATTACCAAGTATGCAGACTGCGAAAAAATCATCGCAGGTTTTATCAAGTTCTATAACGAACGTTAGCCCATGTCTAAAGACCTTATCATCAGGCCTGTCGAATTGAAAGACGCAGAAGCACTTTGCACGCTTGGCAGATTCACTTTACATGAGACTTTTGAAGCGCCGAACTCCAAAGAGAACTTAGACACTTATCTAGATAAGAGTTTCAGTTTAGCCAATGTTGAGGCCCAGTTCAAGTCTCCACCTTCCGAATTCTATTTTGCCACTCTTCATAAAGAGACCGTTGGCTACTTAAAGCTTAATACCTCTGACCAAGGCTTAGAGATAGAAAGTATCTATGGAATCGGTTCAGCGCAAGGTAAACGAGTTGGTAAAGCACTGTATACCTTCGCCCATGATATTGCGAAAAGCAAAAAATCCGCTTGGCTTTGGCTGGGTGTATGGCAAGAGAATGTCAAAGCAATTGAATTCTATAAGCGTAAGGGCATGGAAATATTCGATACACGTCAATTCCAATTGGGCAGCGAACTTCAAGATGATTTTTTAATGCGTATGCGAATCGTTTAGCAGCGACAAACTCACAATTGGATCTCCAAAAAAGTAAAATGAAATCAAACACAGTATTAACTAAGACAGTTAGAAACTCATGAAGCCAGAAGAATTAGCACAACTATCGGATGAAGCATTGCTTAAAGAAGCGGGAAAAATTAAATCCTCCCCTATCACAGATGCTTTTTTGATTGGTTTTTTGATTGGCATACTCATTTTTGGAGCGGCTGCCAGTGCCTGGGGTTTTCTTGGCCTACTTCCTTTGTATCTAATTTTCGTATTCCTTAAAAAAGGGAAGAAGCACAGTTCACTGCAACAAGAATTGAAAAGACGAAATCTAAAATGACAATGGTCATAACTGCAATAGTCATCACTTAAATCAATCGATACATTCAGAAAGATTAGAAGATTTCCGCTTATGCGCGAATCATGATAGAAAACATACAGTATCTATCTTCCTGAAATAGGCGGACTAAAACTACTAGCCTTCCAGCTCGACGACTAAATCATCTTGTTCTACCATATCGCCAGCTACTAGATAGACCTTTTTTATCTTTCCAGCCATAGGAGAAGATACAGTAGTTTCCATTTTCATGGCTTCAATCACAAAGAGCGCTTGATTGTCTTTAACCACATCACCAGCTTTCACTTTTACTTCGGCTAATCGGCCTTGCAATGGCGATCCAATTTCATTTTCAGCTTCCGCTTTCTTATTGGATACTTTCGTCACGTTAAAAGCGAGATCCTTCACTTTTATGACTCGGCTCTGGCCATTTAAAGCAAAGTGTACTTTTCTTAAGCCCTCTTCATCAGGTTCCCCGATATACACCATTTTTACAATGATGTGTTTTCCCCTACCAATCTCGACAAAGACTTCTTCATCTTCCTGTAAAGCATAGAAAAATGCCTTGGTTGGTAGCTGAGAAACTTCACCATACTTCTGCCAGTGCTCGTAGAAATCTCTAAATACTTTAGGGTAAAGCTTATAGGACAGGAAGTCGAGCTCGTCGCAATACTGATCAAATTCTTTTTGGAAAACAGCAAATTCCTTATCGAAATCTACTGGTTCCATATGAGCATTTGGCCTATCCGTAAATGGTTTTTCGCCTTTTAGGATAATCTCTGTAAGCTTTTGAGGAAAGCCTCCCGGCGCTTGGCCTAATTCACCCTTAAATAGACTCTTTACAGACTCTGGGAATGAAAGTGTATCACCTCTTTCTAGCACATCTTCCGGGGTTAAGCCATTGGAAGTCATATAAATGGCCATATCTCCTACTACCTTACTCGAAGGAGTTACTTTCACTATATCGCCAAACATATGATTGACTAAGGCATAGTTCTTCTTTACTTCTTCAAACTGATCTTCCAAGCCTAAAGCCGCTGCTTGAGGCCTTAAATTTGAATACTGCCCTCCCGGTATTTCATGGTCATACACCTCAGCTGTTCCAGCTTTTAGGCCACTTTCAAACGGATAGTAGAACTCGCGTACATCTTCCCAATAATTGGAATATTTATTCAAGCAATTCACATCTATTTTAGGATCACGAGCATGCCCTTGCAACGATGAGGCTAAGGAATTAAAGTTCGGTTGGGAGGTGAGTCCTGACATGGAAGCAATTGCCACATCTACAATATCGACACCTGCTTCAATTGCCTTAAAATAGGTGGTGGCTTGCATGGAAGAAGTGTCATGCGTATGCAAATGAATCGGTAAATCGGTGGTTTGCTTCAATGCACCAATTAAGGCTGTCGCTGCATCTGGTTTAAGCAGACCAGCCATATCTTTTATGGCTAAAATATGAGCACCAGCATCTTCTAATGCCTTGGCCATATCCACATAATACTGAAGATTATATTTGGTATCCTTATCCAAAACATGCCCTGTATAACAAATACAAGCTTCGGCTATGGAGCTAGTTCTTTCTCTAACTGTTCGGATGCTTACTTTCATTGCTTCAACCCAATTGAGCGAATCAAAAATTCTAAAAACATCCATTCCATTCTCAGCACTCTTTTCAATAACCTTTTCGATCAGGTTGTCAGGATATGCCTTATAGCCCACGCCGTTCGATCCACGGAAAAGCATTTGCAACAATATGTTTGGAACCGCCTCCCTAATTTTCTTAAGTCTATCCCATGGATTCTCGTTTAAGAAGCGCATGCTCACGTCGAAAGTAGCTCCGCCCCACATTTCCATGGAAAAAACATTGGGATGGTTTTTGGCAAAGCCTTCCGTTACTTTCAGCATGTCTAAAGAGCGCATTCGCGTAGCTAGCAAAGACTGATGTGCGTCTCTTAGCGTAGTATCTGTAAATAATATTTGTGGCTGATCTTTAATCCATTGTACCAATGCATCTGGACCACCATTTTCAAGGATTTGTTTGGTACCTGAAGGGTAAGCTCCCAACCTATCGAATTCAGGCACTTTTGGCACTCGGAATTTCGCCGATGGGTCAATCTTTTTCACATTTGGATTTCCATTTACGGCTACCTCACCCAAATAATTCAGTAATCGAGTTGCCCGATTCATATACCGCGGCATACTGAAAAGCTCTGGGTGACTTTCTATAAATTTGACAGTCGCTTCTCCTTTGTAAAAGGTCGGGTGTCTCAATACATTTTCCAGAAACCCCTTATTGGTCACTACACCTCTAATTCTAAACTCTGAGAGCGCTCGTTCTAAGCGTTGGGCGGCACCGGTAAGCGTACGGCCAGATGCGGTAATTTTCACCAACATAGAATCGAAGAATGGCGATATGGTTACGCCTGCATAACAGTTTCCTGCATCTAGTCGAATTCCGAACCCTCCCGGAGACCTATAAGCGATTATAGTTCCGTAATCTGGTTTAAAACCGTTAGCAGGGTCTTCTGTCGTAATTCTACATTGTATAGCATAGCCGTTTATCTGAACATCTTCTTGGCTCCTGATAAAGATTCTTGGATCGCTCAAAGGGTAGCCTTGTGCTATTTCAATTTGTGAACGTACAATATCAATTCCTGTAATTTCTTCGGTAATGGTATGCTCAACTTGCACTCTAGGGTTTACTTCTATAAAGTAGATATTCTCTTCTGCATCGACTAGAAATTCAACGGTACCCACATTATTGTAATTGACCTCTTTGGTGATCTTCAGGGCATATTCGTAGAGTTTTTTCCTTGTCTCTGATTTTAAACCGATCGATGGTGCCACTTCTACTACCTTTTGGTAGCGCCGTTGTACAGAACAATCGCGTTCATACAGGTGAACCAGGTTCCCATAATTATCGCCCATAATCTGTACTTCGATGTGTTTTGGGCTATCGATAAACTTCTCTATGAAAATTGTGTCATCACCGAAGGCTTTTAAAGCTTCGCTAGCTGCCTCATTATATGCTTTTACTAACTGGCTTTCTTCTCGGACCACACGCATGCCTCTGCCACCACCACCAGATGCTGCTTTTACCATCACTGGAAATCCAATTCTTTTAGCTTCCGCCAAAGCGACATCGCCATTAATTAAGTCTTCTTCGCTATCCTGAATGATTGGAATTTCTGCCTTTATGGCCACCAGTTTTGCCTGAAGCTTGTCTCCTAGCTGCTCCATTACCTCAGGTGCTGGCCCTACAAAAGTGATCCCTTCTTCGCGACACCTTCGAGCGAGGGTAACGTTTTCTGAAAGGAAGCCATAACCGGGGTGAATCGCATCGACATCTTCCCTTTTGGCCACCGTTAAAATTTCTTCTATGTCCAAATATGGCTTTAAAGGAGCGTTATCTTCTCCTATTTGATAGGCCTCGTCAGCCTTGTAGCGATGCAAAGAGTAGCGGTCTTCATAGGTATACATGGCCACCGTCCTAATCTTCATTTCAGACGCTGCACGGAGAATACGGATAGCAATTTCTCCTCTGTTGGCTACTAATAATTTGGTAATTTTCTTAATCCTTGGCTCCATGGTTTCAAGCTAAAAAATGATGAGTGCTTTTCTACTGCTAAACTAACATTTATAGAGACCTTACCTAGCATATACTTCTTCTTGTATGCATCCGATTGAAAACTGCTTTACATTATTTCTATTGCTTCTTAAGCATTTAAGTCAAAAGATAGTTTATCAGGATTTGTCGGTTAATATTCCTCTTGATTCAATCAGGCAGGTTATTTTTACAGAACTTTTGAATATGCTACTTACCAAGTAAATGAGTCCACTATCTATAGATATTAAACCAGTGCAAACTTCAGAATTGGAAGAACTCCGATCTTTTGGTGAAGCTAGGTTTCGTGAGACTTTTGAGGATCAAAATGATCCGGAAAACTTAAACGCTTATTTAAAAAGCAGCTTTACACTAGATAAGATTGGCGCTCAATTAAAGAATTCAAATTGTCAATTTTATTTTGCCAGGGTAAACGATAAAACGGTCGGATACCTTAAACTCAACCTTTCCGAAAGCCAAGTAGAAATTGAGAGAATCTATATTGAGAAGGCTTATCAAGGGCTGAAAATCGGGAAAGCACTTTTTACAAAGGCATTAGAAATTGCTAAACTACACACTGCCAAATGGCTGTGGCTTGGAGTTTGGCAAGAGAATAAAAAAGCGATCGCCTTTTATGAATACTTAGGCTTTCGAACTTACGACACTCGACAATTCAAACTGGGTAATGAGCTTCAAGATGATGTTCTGATGCGTTTACCCATTACCTGATTATCGGAAAGAAGTATCTGAAAACATCTACGAATTATAAATGCTCTCAGACCTTTCTAATCAGTTTACTACTTCACTCTGGACAAGATCCAGTCCGAAACGAGATTTAATACTTTTGGAGACATAGTTTCTTCTATATTGTCATACTCATTCATAGCTCCGGTTTCTGCTACTTGGAAAAAATGATTCATGCCTTCCAAAGCAATTACCTCAAAGTCTTTATTTCCTCCTTTTACTAGTGCCTCACGGATTCCTTTCTGATTTATATCGGCCACAACTTGTTGGTCTTTAGTACCATTAAGAGAAAGTACGGGACAGCTAACTTTTTCAAGTACGTCGGCTGGATTGTAATGATAAAAGTGGCGTATCCATTTTGTAGTCCTCATTTCTACCAAACCTTTTACAATTTGTTCTTTTTGAGGGCTATCCCCGGCCATGGCATTGAAAAAAGGTGAATTATTGTAAAATCCAGTAAGCTCTTTTTGAATTTCAGCCACATCTCCATCAGCAGAGGCAATGTCTAAAGCGTCGGTAATGAACTTATCGAAGGCTTCTTCATCTGGCACGGGGCCTCCTCTTAAAGTTCTGGCTTGAATCCTTGAAGTTTCATATCCCGAAACGCCAGTACCCGCTAATAAGACTATAAAGTTTACATCATTAGATTTAGACGCTACCAAAGGCGCTATAATTCCTCCTTCACTATGCCCAATTAAGCCGATTTGGTTTACGTCTATATCATTTCTAGTCTTTAAATATGAAATTGCACTTTCTACGTCTGTAGCAAAATCAGCCGTCGTTGCATCTGTAAAAATGCCCGTTGACTCATTCACCCCTCTATCATCATACCTTAAAACGGCCACTCCTAGTTTTGTCAAATGATCGGCCAACACTAAGAATGGCTTGTGTCCAAAAATCTCTTCATCCCTGTTCTGTGGACCACTTCCAGTAATCAATATCGCCACAGGGTGTTTGCCTGCTGTATTTGGAATAGTGATTGTACCTGCAAGTGTTACATTATCCTTTTCATTCTGGAATTTAACATCCTCAGATTGATATGGATATGGTGCAATTGGTTCTTGAGGTCTGACCTTCTTGGCAATTAATTCTATTTCCTCTTGTTTCAAGTTTAGAGGTACTTGATTTGGCCCTTCTATCATGTGCCCGTTCATCTGTTTAGTGGCACTATCGTAAACGCCTTTATATTCGAAGCCAAAGTTCTTACCATCGATATGCAGTTGATCTTTTATGAATGTTGTTTTTTGAGTTTTTATTCCCTTTAGGCTCCTAATTGGAATGTCCATAGTTGTTTCTAGACCTTCTGCAGTTTTACTGATATGAAATATGAATTGCATTTTACGCGCTCCAGCACCCAATTCACCATACCAATCGCCAGTTACTTCTTGCGATTTTAAGACCATTGCCGTGGTAATGGTCAATACAATTATTATTAATCCTCTTATCATAATTTTTGATTTATCGTAAAGGCATACCAATCCCAGTCAACCTTCCGTCTGATTTTTTTACTTTAAATATTATTGTTGAATTATAAGGCGCTTTGCGATGATCTGCGGCCTCAGCAAACAGTTATTGTTTAGCGTTATAACATGTCATCAATTGATGATTCAGGCCCTTCGTTTTCCATGCGCACTAACTTTTCTCGCATCGACCGAAGGTCTGTTTTTTGTGATGCATAGAATGTTCTATGCTCCCATTTTGCCGCCATATAGGTAATTGCGAAAAATATTGCAACCAAAACTAACACCCACCAAGCTGAGCCTGCCTCTAAAAGAGATGTCATGGATAGTATGACAATACTGAGCAAGTAAAAACGACTAGTTTTAGAGAATTTTACCTGATAATCCGCTGTCGCAATGGCATTGTCTAAGTCCCCCAACATGCTTTTATCGAAGTTGTCTTGAGATTTTAGTCTTCTGTTCCTTTTATTTATTATTACCCCTGCGGTGATCAGCATTAAAAGCGCCATTAATAGGCCAGAAATACTCACTTTATTTTTAACCACAGTTGGTACTATTATCATAGCACTTGATAAAATATTGGCTACGATAAACACCTTCTCAGTTAAATCTGCCGTTCTTCGGGCCTTTTGTTTTTTATTAATTACCCTATTGTGTAGCGCAGTTTCGTCAATCGCATACATGGCTTGACCATTTTGCGCGTCCCATATTTTTTTCATTTCTTCAAATTCCATCTTACGTTACTTTTTCTGATTGTTGGGTCAAGTGCTTCTTAATTCTATTAATTCTCACACCGACATAACTTTCTGAAATACCCACGATCTTGGCCATCTCCTTATAACTAAATCCATCTAGCATAAGCAGACATAAAGATCTATCTACATTATCCAATCGGGCAATTTGCTCATAGAGCCAGCCAAGTCGTTCATCTTTAAATTCTGATTGTTCGGTCAGAATATGTGCTTTGGCTATATCTTCTCGTCCTTCTTGGTGCTTCCGTTCCTTGCTACTCCATTTTATGGCATTATTCAAGGCAATTCGGTACATCCAGGTGGAAACTGCGCAGTCGTTCCTGAACTTCGGGACAGATCGCCAAACTTGAACAGCTATCTCTTGAAAAAGATCTTCTTGGTCTTCAAGATTGACCCCATAGGCTCTGACTACTTTAAAAAGTATGCCTTTGTGCTTTTGCAGCCAGTCGTTAAAGACTTCGTTTTGTTGTTGTTCTTTCATTTAGCGAATTGTCAATAAGTTAGTACTTAGCAATTCACTATTTCTTACAACGACGAGAAGTTTTTTTGAAAATAAATTACATTACACTGATATTCAATCGCTTACATAGCGATTAATTTACCTCATATTGACTTTTACGAGGTGCATTTTTAGTAAATCGAGCAAGCGATAATGAAGATGGTATTGGTTTATCTTCTAAAACATGGTCTGCAATGAGCTTACCGATCGCTGGGCCCATTTTAAAACCATGACCTGAAGAACCCGCCAATATAATGGCCTTCTTACAACCTGGAATTTTATCTATAATGAAGTCACCATCTCGAGAATTTTCATAAACGCAGGTATGGTGCTTTAGCACTTCTGCATTCGTAAGTTCAGGAAAGCGATTCTTCAGCACCTTACGCATATGGTGTAAAATTTCCTTGGTAACCCCTCTTTCATCTTTATTCAGGTCCAGTGCCCAAGTTCTTTCATCATAAGCAAACTTGAACCCCTCCTTAAAATGGTCTGGTATACCGTAGAACATTTGATCTGCGGCTCGAAATTCTAGCCAAATGGGAAGGTTGTAAAAATGAGATGGCGCTTTGAAATAATATACTTCCTGACGAGAAATATGTATATATGGCCTTATGGCAGGCACTAATTCAGAGAGCCAAGGCCCACAAGCGAGAATAGTGTAATCCGCCGATAGTTTTTCTCCTGAATCAAGGATTACACCTTCTACTTGATCATCAGTTTGAAGAAGTTTAATCACATTGGCTTGAATATATTTGCCACCCAGATGCTCAAATCTATCTTTAACAACTTCACAAGCTCGATTAGCTTCTAAATACCCTGCTTCAGGTTCGATAAAGGCGCTAGTGATATCCGAGAAGTTTATTTCAGGGTATCTCTCTTTTAAAGACTCAATTGGCTCCTTAGCGAGACAATAGCCTCTTTTTTCCATTAAAGGAATAGAAAGTTCGGCGTATGTAGGAGGCACTTCACGAAACAACCACAACGCCTCTTTTTGATGGAAAAGATCTTCTTCCCACGATTCAGAATAATGCTTCCAAAGCTTTAGTGACTCTTCTGTCAAGTCGGTATAATCCTTATTCCCGCCATAGGCGAGTCGGATAATCCTGCTTTTACCTCCACTGCCTGCCCATGGATTACCTGGCCCTTGCTTATCAATCAAAGTGACTTCGCAACCTGATTTTTGCAAATGATAGGCTGTCCAGCCACCCCAAGCCCCAGCACCCACTACGATAATTCGTTTAGACATAATCCTTTTACTTCTCGTCTGAATTTATACAATCTATCCATTAACTTAAAGGCACGCGCCAACAGACAACATCAAAAGTTATGAGTAAACTCTTACACCTAGAAAACGACTTACAGGAATTATTTGTAGACCTACATGCCTCTGGCCTTTGGGCTGATGGTAAGGAAATTTCGGATGCTATTACTCATATAAACCCAAAAGAGATTCTTGCCGCCTACCGATCCGAAAAGCAAGATGACAACTTCGATATAAAAGCTTTTTATGAGCGCTGCTTCAGTAAGGCGCCTACGCGTGAAATAAATTATAAAAGCGATACTTCAGCACCTGTTCAAGATCATATCCTTAAGCTTTGGGAAATTCTTTCTAGAACGCCTGAGAAATCGGAATTCCATTCTTCTTTGGTAGAATTGCCCTATCCGTACATTGTGCCTGGTGGCCGATTCAATGAGATTTATTATTGGGATAGCTATTTTACCATGCTGGGTCTGGCAGTAAGCGGAAAAGTTGACATGATTGAGGCGATGGTGAAGAATTTCGCTTATATGATCAATGAATTTGGCTTTATCCCTAATGGGAATAGAAGCTATTATTTAGGCCGATCACAACCACCATTCTTTGCCTTAATGGTATCACTTTTAGCCGAAGAAAAAGGCGACGAGGTACTTAAGACTTTTCTTCCTGCTTTAATTAAAGAGCATGACTTTTGGATGACTGGAACTGATCAAGTTACAGCAGGTAATAGTTCTTTTAAACGCGTAGTTCGCATGCCCGATAGTAGTCTTTTGAATAGACACTTCGACAACATTCCGAACCCGCGGGCAGAAATGTATTCCGACGACGTTGAGTTGATTGAGTCTAAGGGTGATGCTGGTAAAAAGACATTACTCGACATTAGGGCTGCTTGTGAATCTGGATGGGATTTTAGTTCACGTTGGTGTGAGAATGCTGAAAGCCTTGAAACAATTCGAACTACTGATTTGGTGCAGGTAGATTTGAATTGCCTTCTTTATTTTCTAGAAAACCTGATCGCCAAAGCCAGTGACAATTCAGATCAGCACGACAATTATTCTAAAATGGCAGATGATCGGAAGCAGGCCATTCAGAAGTATTTCTGGAATAGTGAAACTTCTTATTACCACGATTTCAATTGGGTTGTAGGTGAGCAAACTAGCTCCATTAATGCAGCAGCGGCCTATCCTCTTTTCTTTGAAATTTCCAGCAAATCACAAGCCATTGACGTAGCCAAAACAATGGAGAAGGAACTGCTAAAAGATGGCGGTTTATTAACCACCAATTTTGAATCTGGCCAGCAATGGGATGCCCCAAATGGCTGGGCACCGCTTCAATGGATGGCGATTAAAGGCTTGCGTAATTACGGACAGAATAATTTAGCCAATCAGATTAAAAAGAATTGGATTGGCCTGAACACCAAGGTGTTCAAAAACACGGGTAAGATGATGGAAAAATACAATGTGGTCGACACCAACTTACTAAGTGGTGGTGGTGAATACCCCGTTCAAGATGGTTTTGGCTGGACAAACGGGGTGCTCTTAAAGCTACTATCAGAATAGTCTTGCTATTTATTAGGCCGATCATCTACATAGTCATAACCATGTAGTTTATCATCTTGCGCTGTAATGCCGCTTAACTTAGATAAAACTTGATCCGTCGCTTCTAGCTTGTCCATAAATATTTCAAATATCTGCCTTTGGTCATTACTCCAGACACGCTCCATCATTACAGGAAGCCTCTTTCTTAAGCTTCTAAACTCCGAGGTTTGCGGTTGCTCCCATGCGCACATTTGAGCACCAATAATTTGGTTTGTTCTTTCTAATTGGATCGGTACAAAGGAAGGAGCACGAGGAAACCAGTTTTCCCAACGCCAAACATTCCAATTGTAGATGGTTTCTGGTGCAAATTTCTTTCTATTCACAACATAAAGAGGTTTCCAAGATGTATTTACCACCGTATAACCATCTCTTACCAGGTCATTGGGCAAATAGCGATTAGTTTCAAATTCATAGACAATGATGTCTTTAGGAATCTCCACCTCACCATCAGTCCTAAAGCCTTCCCAAACTGCCATTTGCTTGCCATACTTCTTCACCATATCGTTCATTCTAACCAGAAAATGACGATATAATTCGTGTACGTCTTCACCTAAATTATTGGCTTTCATGTAGGACTGAACATGTGGATCATTATCCACTTTATGGAAAATAGCCTCGTCTCCACCGATATGGAAATATGGTGTTGATTTAAAAATTGGTATTAGCTCACCAATGATTTCATCCAATGCCGTATAAACCTCTTCTTTACCCATATTGATCGTCCATGGGTTTTCTTTGATATCCTTTAAACGAAAAAGCGCTGGATAGGCCTGAACTATTGAGCTCGCATGACCAGGTATGTCAATTTCAGGTATAATAATGATGCCTCTTTCCTGTGAATATCGTTCTAGCTCTTCTAAATCTTCAAAGGAATAATGTCGATCCTTGGTAGATAGATTCGGGTATTTCCTAGAAGGTAAGGTGTAAGATTGGTAATCAGTAAAATGAAGATGAACATAGTTCGACTTGTAGAAAGATGCCATATCAATTAGGCTTTTCAAGTTTTCTACCGTGTGCCAGTTCCTTGCCAAATCGATCATTAAACCTCTGTATTGAGAGTCAGGCCTATCGTCTATTGTGGTTACTGGAAATGCCAACTGGCCTTCATCATCAACAGCGGTTTGTAAAAGCGTAGACCTTGCCATGGCCAAAGCGGCGTAACTTCCCCCACTTACTTTTACAGTATTTGAAATCTCTATTATATATGCCTCAGGTCCAAACGAATCGTCTAACATAAAGACAATATCCGCTGAATTACTTGCAGATTCTGCGACTTGTAATGAATGACCAGAAATAGATGCCAACTCCTTGACAAACAGTTCCATTAAAGGCTTTAATGCTTCATCTGATGCATAAACTTCGCTGGCATTTGACAACCTCACTAATTGATCGACGGGTGTAAAAGACTTTGGTACCGGCACCAAGTTAAAGGCATACTCTTCTTGTATATTGTGTAAAGAAGTGGTTTTGTCACAAGAAAAAATTGTGAATACTAGTACGAAGAGTAAAAGTGAATTTCTCATTGGTTAGGTTTATTTGAATTTAAAGGACATTGCCTTTTCGAGGTCAGAACTTTGATTCATTAATACTTGACCACTCTCGTGATCAATGATTTTAACGTTCGTTTTGTTGCCATCCCTTTTCACTTCTAAATCGAAGTTTTTACCAAAGGCACGAATGCTTCGCAAGGCCATTTCATTCCAGCCTTTTGGAAGCCTTGGTTGTAAATTAAAACTGTCGAACCCAGTGATTTTCATGCCAAACATACCTTCGATAAATACACGGCAATACAGCCCACTTTCTGCTGAAAGGTGGGCCATGCTACCTTCTGGAAATGCTTCTACAACATAAGGGACTCGATTTCCAAGTAAACGAGTATTCGAAAATTCTTGGAGCTTATTTAGAGAAACTTCTGTGGCTCCTGAAAGAAAAGTGCCTCGTAAAGCATACAAGGTACCGCGATCCCAAAAGATTTTAGTCACGGCTTCATTGTCACTATTCTTTTCCACATGAACTCCGTTTTCAGTCCATAATCGATCAAATAAGGCTTCAATAGTTGCATCCTTACGATCATTGATACCTACTACCAATGGTAGACAAATCCAATGTCTCAAGTATTTATGTTCTTTGTAATACTTATACGTGTCTAGGCCTTCTACATTAGCACCAAAATATTTTTCAATGTTTTCAGCAAGCGTTTTTGCTTGCTTCCGATAAGTATTAGAAACTTTTCTTGGTTGGCCAAGGGCTTTCGCCAAATCAGCAGCATGGTCTAGTGCACCATAGTATAACGCAGCCGTTGATAAATTGGCATCGCCGGTTTCAATTCTACCCTCCATTTCATCCGACTCAGATTTCACAACCCCCTCATCATTTAGCTGGCGACGGTTATATTCTAATGACCATTGAATAAGTGGCCAAATTTCCTTCGCGACTTCTTTGTCGCCAAGTGCCAGAGCAAATTGACTTGCTCCATAGGCAATCATTGCAGCATCTCCTCTATCTAATGGTGAAGGAGGTCTTTTATCTTCAACTTCGAAGGCATATCTAATCTTTGTATAATTTTTATCAGTATCTGTAGCAAAGGCTTTATAAGTATTAATAGCGGATTCATTGCCTACATTATACCCTAGAAATGGAAAGAAAGGACTCACGTATTCTGCCTGATCGTTGGCCCAAATGCCTACATAATACCGTCCTCCTCCTGGCGAGTGAATTAGGCCCAATTTTGATTCAAAAATGCTTTCGGAGGCTCTAATTTTAGAGAACTCAAAGAGTGTGTTTAGCGTTTTATCTGGCGTTTCCAATACCAAGGCATCTGACATCTCTTTCAGGAATTCTTGCCGCTCATTTAATGCTTGGCTTGCAGGTTGCGCTGGCAATACTTCTTCCGCCATTTGCGCCATAATCTTTACTGAAAAAGAAAATGATTGCCCTGCTTTTAAACTAATACTCTTTGGGGCATCTGATTTTATGGTAGTAATAAATTGCCCCGTTTCTCCACGATCTGAATACTGTTTGGTTACCTGACCAATCTTTAAGTCTAATGTAGAACTAGCGATATTAGTGAGCGTAATTTGCTCAACAAACATCCTTTCAGAAGGTGAAGGAAAGAGTTTCCTCGACATAATTATCCCTGATTTTGAAGGATTATGCTCGAAATTGATAATACCATTAATGGTAACTTTCTTCAGTGTTCCGGGCACTATGCGTTTATCACTTAGAAATATTTTCGGAAGTATATCGTCTTCGTGAATGTCATTTAAATATGATCTAAAAACGAACCATCCTGGGTCAGTTGATTTAATGAATGGATGCAGTTGTGGAAAAAAAACTTGCCGTGACAAACTAAGCATTCCGTTTGCGTCAATTTCATAAGTCACAATTGCGGCAACTCTTTTCCCCGCCATCTCTATATTATCGCTATGCGGAAGTTTATGATCCTCTGAGAGCTCCCATTCAATAGCGTGCCTATCTTTTATTTTCCAGTAACCATTTTCTGTTTGAGCAAATGCATTTATCGAGAAAAGGAAAATTACTGCTAGGGAAAAAAGTCTGAACTGAGTGATCATATAACTTTGAACATTTGCCTATAATTTAAGAACAAAATGCTAAGCCTCCACTTAGACTTATAAAGGTGTCTAACCTGTGGTACTTTTGATGATTATTGACTTTTAGTTATCTCAACTTATCAGTTTAAACACTCACTAGCTTCTTCTGGCTTCAATGATCGAAAGCATGAATGTACAGAGGCAGCAAGGGCCTTCGGTGTACCAATTCTAAAAGAAATAAGTTCAGCAATGTTAAGCGGAAAAAAGACTAAAATCGGACCTTAAGGAAAAGAGTCAGTTTTGTCATCGAAGAGAATAATCGTGTAGCGAGTCCTAACATTTTTTTGGATCAAGGTGCGCTGAAAGAAATTGGCCAACTGCTCTATGCATCTCACGCTGGACTCAGCACTATGTATGAAGTTAGCTGTGAAGAAATGGATTTCTTAGTTGAATCCACCATCGATATGCCATCGGTGATCGGGGCTAGGATGATGGGTGGTGGTTTTGGCGGGTGTACAATTAACCTACTGGAAACCAGCTATATCAATATATTGAAAGAGAATATTTCTTTAGCCTACGAGGATAAATTCGGAATAGCACCCAGATTCATTGATGTGAACATCGCTGATGGCACCAATGAAATGATGGCTTAGCCGTTATTCGTTCGAAATAACCTTTACCAACCAAAGCACAAGATATACCCCAATTCCTACTCCAAATGCAAAAATCGCTATTACAAATGCGATCCTCACTTGTTGTTCGGTGAAACCCATTTTATCACCCAGCCAACCTGATACTCCTAAAATCATAATTCTGTTCTTTTATATCGCATGATAGTAGTTTTCTGCGATGGCTGCAAGAAGATAGGGTCTGAAACAAAAAAAAGCCCAGCGTGAGCTGAGCTTTTTTAAAGTAGTCCGTAGGGGAATCGAACCCCTGTTACCAGGATGAAAACCTGGCGTCCTAACCCCTAGACGAACGGACCATTCTTTAACGGATTGCAAATATAGATGCACCGCTTTTATTTGCAAAAAAAACCTTCGTAAAAAATTTCAATCGTTGCCAATGGAACTAAGTCAGAGTTAGGTTCATTTATATTTGAAAAGGCGTTGGGCTTTGTTAGCTTTGCACCTCGAAAAACAACCTTTAAACCGTTAAGGATTATGTCTATGACAAGAGTAGCGATTAATGGTTTTGGAAGAATCGGAAGATTGACTTTCAAAGCATTATTAAAAAAAGAAAACATTGAAGTAGTAGCAATCAATGATTTGACTGATACTAAAACCCTTGCTCACCTATTAAAGTACGACTCAGTACATGGTAGGTTTGATGGAACTGTCTCTGCCACTGCAGACGGTATCATGGTAAATGGTAAGGAAATTAAAATATACGCTGAAAGAGAGCCTAGAAACCTTCCTTGGGGTGACTTAGCTGTTGATGTAGTGCTAGAATCTACTGGTTTCTTCTTAGATGAAGCTGGTGCTGGACAGCACATCGAAGCTGGCGCTAAAAAGGTAGTAATTTCTGCCCCTGCTAAAGGTGGCGTTCCTACTGTAGTATTGGGAGTAAATGACGATACTATGACTGGTGAAGAAACTATCCTTTCTAATGCCTCTTGTACAACAAACTGCCTTGCCCCTATGGCAAAGGTATTGGATGATGCTTTTGGTATTGAAAAAGGATACATCACAACTGTACACGCTTATACTTCAGATCAGAGATTGCAAGATGCACCTCATAAAGATTTAAGAAGAGCAAGAGCCGGAGCATACTCTATCATCCCTACATCTACAGGAGCTGCCAAGGCAGTAGGATTAGTACTCCCTCACCTTGCTGGCAAATTAGATGGTATTGCGATGAGAGTTCCAATTCCTGATGGTTCTTTAACTGACCTAACGGTTGTCTTGAAAAAAGAAGCCACTAAAGAAGAGGTTAACGCTGCAATGAAAGCTGCTGCTGACGGACCAATGAAAGGTATTTTAGAATACACTGAAGATCCGATTGTATCAATTGATATTGTTGGCAACCCTCATTCAAACATTTTTGATTCTTCTTTAACTGCTACCCAAGGTACGCTAGTGAAAGTTGTAGGTTGGTACGACAACGAAGCTGGTTACTCAAACAGAGCTGCTGACTTAATTGAGAGAATCTCATAAACAAAAGATCAGAATAAAATATCAAGAACCTATCCGATGATTTCGGGTAGGTTCTTTTTTATAAAGGACTTTACTATTCCTTAATCTGAGGTTAATGGAACTGAAAAGAGAGAATTGTAGTTTTACAATTGAAATGACAAACCCAAGTCGCTATAACATGGGGCAATTATAATGTAAGTGACATCCCTAAGTCGATAAAAAAGGTCATTAAGAAACCGCTCGAAAGAGGGGTTATTTTTTTGCCTGCTTTCGTCTGACCAACTATTGGTTTTGAAGTAAGCTTAGTTTCTTCAATACTTCGCTAGATCTTAGCGCCATATCGCCAGACTGACGAATTTTCATGGCCAATTGCTTGCTATAGTTAGGGTTATCGGCCAAGAAATCCTCGATTATTTCTGTCACTTCTTCTTTGTTATACCTTCCAAGTGTTTGACCAAGCCATCTCGACGGAAAAAAAATATCTCCAGTAATTTGAATCTCTTGGAGCAGTTCTAAACTCGGTTTTACATACTTTAAAGATTCTTTTTGTCTTAATGGATGATGAAGATATCCAAGTCCCCCTAGCACCCAAGATTCAGTCTGACGGTTTTTTTCATCTTTAAGCGATTCGAAGAAAGCATCTCGGTCAGCAACCTCACTAGAAAGGGCTGGCATTAAAAACTTAAATCGTTTTTTCCGATCAGGGTTACTAATCTTCGATAATTGCTCTTCTATTATTTTACTTGCACGATCAGGCATTTTAATAGCCAATTGCCCAGCTAAACTAGTCTTATCATTTTCAGAAAGACGAAGCCCTTGAATTTTGGCATTCGGTTCTTCTTTCCAAACGCTGTAAAGTCTTTCTAAATTGACTTGACTGAGCGTAATGTTCCTGAAAGCATTAAAGAAGGTCTTCTTAATGGCCGGATCTTCTGTTAAGTCATTCATGGCATGATAAAGCGTTCGTTCAAGATCGGGCGATATACTTGTTCGTTGGTCTTCAGTAAGGAGGTTCCAGTAAACAGAATTGAGCTGACCGAGTATTAGATTAAGGATCAACTGATTCTTTTCTCTTACAACCATCCACTTTATTAACTCAATGTACTGCGTGGGAGAATATTGACCTTCTTTTCCATGGTTTTCAGGCTCAATCAAATTCTCATAAAGGTTCACCATAAGCGTTCCTTTCTCTAGCTCACTTAGCTCACCCCATCTCGACTGAACTAGTTGATAGGCTGGCGGGAAAAGTCCATAGCCCATACCATTAGAGTTTACCAAGGCCTCAAAAAAGTTCCAGTCAGGATCCATTTTAAGCTCAAAAGATTCTTCTCCAGAATTAACCTCAGATTCTTTTACCGAGGGCTTTTCAAGGTTATATAATTTCATTCTTAGTGCTTGAGGCCAAACACGGTCTCCATCAGGATCACTTTGATTTAGCTTAGCTATTACACTTTCATTTTCCTTTTCTACTGTTAAGTCAAAATTTGGTCTACCTGCAGTATTCACCCAAACCTCGCTCCACTCTTTTAAGTCTGTAGTAGTCTTTTTATCCAGAATACTAATCAGATCGGGCCATGTTGCATTTCTATTTGAGAAGGTAGAGAGGTATTCTTTCATCCCTTCTTGAAATTTATTCTCTCCCAACAAAGACTCTAGTTGCCTCATCATAATTGGCGCCTTATTATAAATGATGGCGCCATACATTTGGCCTGCCTCATTCAAGTTTGGCAAAAATTGCCTGATGGGATTTGCACCTTTAGTTCTATCTACGCCATAGGCTGATGGATAATGTCTTACTACGAAATTTAGTTCATGGTCTATTTCAGGGAAGCTTGGGTTAACCATTTTTGCGGCCATAAAATTGGCAAATACTTCTTTGGTCCAAACATCATTAAACCAGTCCATTGTTACTAAATTACCAAACCACATATGCGCCGTTTCGTGGGCGATTAAACTGGCCCTTCCGAGCAATTGACTTTGTGAAGGGTCCTTATCTAGAAATAACGAATTTGCCCTGTATTGTATAGCCCCTACATGCTCCATTCCTCCATACTGAAAGCTCGGTATTAAGGCAAAATCGAACTTTTTAAATGGATATTTAATCCCTGTGTATTGTTCCAACCATTGTAGTGAGGCCGCATGGAGGTAAAATATAAAATCAACATTCCGTGCTACTTTTTCATCATCAGTTTCCCGATGTAGCATGGTCATTTCTCGGCCTGAAACATTTCTAGAGATTACATCAAACTCTCCGGCTACAAATGAAAATAGATAGGTACTGATCAAATCTGATTTCTGGAATTCGTAGGTCTTTCTTTTATCCTTAATCGTTGCAGTGAATATTGGACCATTGGCTATGGCCGACCAATTTTCCGGCACATCTAATATCAGTTCAAAGGTTGCTTTCAAATTTGGCTGATCGAATACTGGAAATGCAGTTCTGGCTCTATCGGGCACAAAAAGGGTATATAGGAAATCTTCTTTTCTGTTGAGCGATGATTCTCCTGCAAAGAAGTTAACCTCCACTCGATTGAAGCCTTTTTTTAGGTTTTCTTTTTTAAGTATGATATGCTCATTCTCGATAACCAACTCCTGACTTACACCATTGACTACAAGTCCTTTTAGGTGATCTAGGCTTTCTTTAAAGTCTAACTGAAGGTCGTTCGAGTTATCGGACAGGCTAAATGTAAGTTCCTCTAATGCTTGAATTTTCTGATTGTAATCTTCTGGAATGCGAAATTCTAGTTTGTAGTTTACAATGGAAAGCACTTCTTTTCTGTACTCTGCAAGTTCCAGAGAAACGCCATTTTCAATTTCAATTACTTCTTCTTTCGAGTCGCAGGCGAAAACAAAAATGATCAGTAAAAGCGCTAAGAGGTTTTTTTTCAACATGCTAAATCAATATTAAGTCTTTTCTCAGTTCTGGTGGAATACCAAAGTTTTCACCCATGAAATCATCCATTTCATCTTTAGTTTCTTTCGACAAAAGGGCATTCATTTCTTCCATTGCTAATCCACCAATCATAAAAGGAGGAATATAGTTTGTCATTAACCGATCGCCTTTAAAGCAAGCGCCCATTTGAAACTCTGTCAATTCTTCTTTTGGCGTTCCTTTGATCATGCAATGCGACAGCCATTCTTCTGGTTGATCAGGGTAAAGGGTCATGCGCGTTTGTAAAGCTTGAAAATCCGTCTTAGTTGCCATATAAGCGGAAAGGTTTTGCATACTTTCCTTAGACAATTGCCCACGCATATTCTCATAGCAATTTGAGCAAACGGCATATTCAAAAAGTATTTCGGTCTTTTGAAAGGAGGGATATTTCTTGAATACTTTTTCAATTACATAGAACCGATCGCCACTCAAAAGCTCATAATCGCATTGCACGCAATTCGTCATGGGCCCCTTAGTATCGCTATTTAAAAAGATATCAGGAATCGGTAGTCCCTCTGGCTTATGCTCCTCTCCTAATTCGTTCTCATCCATGTCAAATTACTTTTTATCTACTATTGTCGATGCCACTTGAGCCGTAGGCAATATCATTGTATCGCTAATATTGACATGTTTTGGCCTAGTAACGATAAACCTTATTAAATCGGCTACATCATGAGCTGTTAAGGCATCAAAGCCTTCATATACTCCTTTAGATCGTTCCTCGTCTCCTTTAAAGCGAACCATTGAAAATTCTGTTTCAACTAAGCCCGGACACACTTGAGAAACTTTTACTCCTGTTCCAACAAGGTCCATGCGCATGCCATTATTGAGCGCATCTACTGCATGCTTTGAAGCGCAATACACATTGCCATTAGGGTAAACTTCTTTACCCGCTATTGAGCCAATATTTACAACATGACCGCCGCCTCTTTGAACCATTCCTGGCACTATAGCTTTGGTAACATACAATAAGCCTTTAACATTTATATCGATCATAGCGTCCCAGTCGTCAATACTTCCATCCTGAAGTTTGGCAAGTCCGTGTGCATTACCTGCATTATTAAGCAGTACATCAATTTGTTTCCAAGAATCAGGTAGAGAATCAAGCGCGTCTTTTACCGCTTCTCGGTTGCTAACATCAAAAACCAATTGTAGCGTTTTTGTGGGGATTTTTTGACTTAATTCTGTCAACCTTTCTGCTCTTCTGCCACACAGGATTAGATCATAACCTTCTTCGGCTAATAATACGGCACTTGCCCATCCAATTCCTGATGAAGCGCCTGTAACCAATGCAATTTTGCTCATTCAAATCTGTATTTATGAGCAGTGAATTTAAGAGAAATAAGTCAACGACGTAGACAAAGTTTGATTAGTCGGAGAAATGGAGATATAAAGTGAAACTATGGGTGCTAATTCTATTCAGTCCATTGTGGAAAAAGTTGTCTTGCATGTTCATTACGTTCGAAAGACCTCTTGCATACCTGAATTCTGGCGAGAACTTAAAAAACTCAAAGTAATTGTCGATGCCAATGCCAACTTCGAATTTCATATTGGCTTTTCGAATTTCCAAACGATCCTCGTTGGTGACTAAATCTTCTTTACCTGAACGGATAGAGCCACTTATTCCTGCAATCAGATACATACGCGTATTATTTCGGCGTATACTTCTGTATTTCATAAAGATCCCTGGTTCAATACGAGTACTTTCAATGAGTTGTTCCTGAATGGTTCCGTCAATATTTTGGTACTCTACTGTATTCTGATAAAGGCCAATTTTTACGGGCACTACTCGAATGGACAATTGGTCGGCCAACCTAAGATTGACCATAAAACCTAAATCAAAACCAATGTTTCGTTGAGATGTAATGGAAGATGTTTGATCGTAATCTGGCGTATCGAAACGTTCGGAATACTGAATACCATAACTATTATTATGTACCCCTAAAAGAAAACCATATTTGAATGTTTTTTGGTCGCTGTCCAATCGGTGTAATGTAACACCAGATTTTCGGCTTTGGGCTTGTAGTCCTGCCCAAGGTAAGGCGATCAATAAAGCAACGACAATTATTTTTGTCCGATGTAAATTGAGCTTATTCCAAATGTCAAAGGTCTGCATTCAATCTTCTTATATCCAACTTCACTAAGAATATCCAGAAAATCTTGGCCATCTGGAAAGGCATCTACCGATTCCGGTAGATAAGTGTAAGCTGATTGATCCTTAGATATCAGTTTACCAATAATCGGCAGAATCGATTTAAAATAAAAATTGTAAAGTTGCTTCATTGGAAAAGTCCGTGGTCTTGAAAATTCAATAATCACTGTTTTCCCTCCTGGTTTTACGACTCTATGCATGTCGCTTAAGCCCTTTTTTAGGTTTTCGAAGTTCCTTACACCAAAAGCAACGATGGTGGCATCAAAGGTATTGTCTTCAAAGAGAAGCTTTTCACTATCTCCCATCTGCATATCAATGATATGATCGACTCCCTTCTTTTTCATTTTTACTTTACCCATTTCCAACATTCCTGCAGAAATATCGACGCCCACTACTCTGTCCGGGTTAAGTGCTAGTGCTTCTAATGCAAAATCACCTGTACCTGTAGCTACGTCTAGGATTTGCTTTGGCTGATCTGCTTTCAATAGTCTGATCGCTTTCTTTCTCCAAAGAATATCTATGCCTAGGCTTAAAAAATGATTTAAGAAATCGTAACGGTGGCTGATGTTATTAAACATCTCAGCTACTTGCTCTTTCTTACCGCTTTCTTTCTCTTTATAGGGTACAACTGCCATCTCATTCACAATCTGGGTGCAATAATACGAAGGAAACAGGCCGATTAAATTAATTGTTCATCAAAAGATTTAATGATAAGCGCTAAAGCATGACTTTGCTACTCTTTTCGCCTCAAAATCCCCCTTTGGAAACCAATAGCCAAGTGTTCTGGCATGATCTGAGACTCCTCTCTTCGGAGTGAGTATCGTCCAAAGAATTTCCAGTGACTCGATATTTTGTAATAGCCGATAACTTCAGGCAACGGATCGAAACTCAACGAACCTTTGATGTCGGCGATTATGCCCAAACCTAAGCCAAGGTCTAATCTTTTATTAGATAACAAATAATGTTCGAGCTTAGCGCCAACGACAAGTTCAGTGTTTAAGCTGGTATTAAGGAAGGTTCTTTTGCCGATAAACTTACCCATTTGTACTTCCACTGCTGGAAGGCCTCCAACATTTGAACTATTACTAAACCGACCTAAATACGCTGTAGAAAAGAACCATGTGTATTCAGATTCTGGAAGCGCATATTCATACTTAGAAGGCGGTGTAAATCTATATTGAACTCCTGCTCTAAATGTAAAGGAATCAAAACGAGAAATACTTGTTGGAACTGCCGTAGCGAATATTCTCCACCGACCTTCTGGTCTTACATCAAAGAGCAGTCCTATCCCAGCTGTGATGGAGTTATCTGAAAATAATCCCGATCCATTGACCTGTACGGTGGCATAAGGTTTAAATCGCATTTGCCCAAAAGTATAGTTGTAAGACAGCCTGAAATCATTATTGAATTGATTAGCGAGACCCGCTCCGGCTTCTAAAAACGCCCGTTGCGATAGGTAATAGACAACATCCATGCTCACTTGTGAACCAACAGTGGTTTCATAGCTCTGCAAAATGGAAAGCCCCCAGCTTCTGTACTTTAAGGAATCATTTACAAAACGTTCGTTGGCTATATCCATTCCTCGAGCAATACTCAAGGAGGTCTTTTGAAGTCGGATGTCACCATTTATTTCAGGATCAGTCAACGTACTACTAAAATCAATATCACTTCTTATTCTTGACTTTACAATTGGCAAAGGACCTCTGTGCCCATTAGTTAGAATATCATCAGGTTGATCAGTCATCACTTCGTCAGTCATGGACAAATCTCCTAAGCTCGAACCAGCTGTTTCATTCTCAACATTGTCGGCATTTTTTGCCGTAAAAGCATCTTTTGGAGAAGCATAGGATTGCGGCTCTTCGTTACTTTGCTCGTTACTATTTTCTGTGACTAAATTCGCTGTATTAGTCGGTCGTGTTTTGATTAAGTCGACATTCGACTTTTGGTTGTCGTCACTTGTCAGTCCACTTTCTTTACCAATAGCACTTCCATTCTTTTGGGTTAAAGAAGCACCAGAATAGTGCTTTTCGGTAGCTCGACTAGTGGTTTTTGGTGTAGAATCGTTTATTCGAAGATCATCTGATTTTGAATTACCGGATGTCTCTTCCTTTGGTTTTTGAGAGCTTTTGTACTCAAGATCAGTATTGTCTTCTTCTTTCTTAATACCGGCTATTTCCGAGTTTTTGTTTTGCTTTTTGTAGACATCAGAAATTACCGTTTCCTGCTCACTCAAATTAAATAATTTGTTTTTGCCTACTCCTAAGGTTATCAAACCTGAAGCGACAATGATGATTAAAATGAGGTAACCATAATTACCTAAGTATATTAATTTAGCGCCATTTGCCATAAGTCCATGTTTTTGTATACCAGCCCAAACAGACTTAGATGGTGGTTTTTCGAAACTCGAAAACCTATCTTGGAAAAACTGATCTATGTTATCTCTTTCGCCTTCCATCACATCATTTTTTGAGTTGTAACTTGTTGCTTCAAAACTTCTTTCGCACGCATCAGCCTTACTTTTGAATTGGCGACACTGATTTCAAGCATTTCTGCCACCTCCTTGTGTGAATATCCTTCAATTGAAAAGAGGTTAAATACGGTTCTATATTCTTCTGGAAGATTTTGAATTAGATAGAGTAAGTCATCTGTACTCTGGTTGCTCTCGGGACTAAAGGGTAAATCCGTTGATTGAGCATCCAGCGTTACATGGTGTTCTGTGTGTTTTTTGTTCTTCCTTAAATGCCCTAATGCAGAATGGACAATTACTTTTTTTATCCACGCCGGCAAAGCTCCGTTTCCTTCGAACTGTTCTAATTTTGCAAAAACCGTAATAAAACCTTCCTGCAACATATCGTTGGCTTCAGATTCGGAATTGGCATATCGTAAACAAATTCCAAACATGGCATCTTTAAAAGCATCATACAATTTTGCATGTGCTTTACGCTTGCCTTTCAGGCAGCCTGCTACAATTTTATTTTGTTCGTTTTTATCCAAAAGCCCTTTTAAAACGAGTTCGTACCTAAGCTCAGTACTACCTAATCGAAACAAGGATGAAAGTTATTGGCCAAAGGTTACAAATGGCACAAAAAAAACCTCATTGTCTAAATGAGGTTCTTAATTAATTGTTTTGCAAGTGTCTTAACCAATCTCTACGAGTTCGATATCGAAGACAAGGTCTTTTCCCGCTAAATCATGATTAGCATCTATCACAACTTTATCTTCATGCACTTCTTTTACTTTTACTGGTAATTGCTGACCATTTGGTTGACTCATTGCCAGTTGCTGACCAACTTCTGCTACCATATCAGGTGGTAGATTAGTTTTAGGTACATCAAAAATCATGTCTGCTCTTGATTCACCGTAAGCTTCAGCTGCTGGGATTTCAGCCGTTACTTTAGCGCCAACTTCCATTCCATCAACGGCTGCATCAAATCCTTTGATCATCATGCCAGCTCCCACTTCGAAAGCTAATGGCTCTCTACCTTCAGATGAATCGAAAATAGTTCCGTCTGTTAATTTCCCTGTGTAGTGAACCTTTACTTGATCACCCTTTTTTGCTGTTTGCATTTTCCTTTGTTTTAAATGGCTGGCAAAGGTATGGTTAAAATATTCAATCCAAAATTCATGTGTTATTACGTGGTTTTCTTTAGAGTCTCCTCACAATAGTGCAAACCGTATTATCTTACCTCACGGTAGTGGGAAAATTCATAATAAGATCTCAGGCTTTTACAGTTCTATTCAAGATTTTTCTGAAGGCAGAAGAGTGAGGGATTGGCTAGCGGATCAGAGTTATGAATTCAGTATGAGTTTGGCGTTAAAACATTAAACGATTTCGGATGGGTTTGGACATATTAAAAAAACAACGTCTTAGTAATGACTTAGAGAATTTCATAAAACTATGCATAGCCCACCACAAGGCTAACCTTGAAGGAGATTATGTAAGGGGAAATAAGATAATGGAAAATAAGTTAGAGATTATTCAGAATCTCATTAACGAAGACAAACTTGGAACTTTAAAACCATTGCTGAAACACAAAAACCCATCGGTTAGGTATAACGCAGCTACCTACTTTTTAATGGTAGATGATAAACCTGCACTTCCTGTTTTAGAAAAACTGGTGAAAGAAAACCATAAATCGATTTCTTTCTCGGCAAAAATTGTAATCGATCAATGGTTGTCCGGTGATCTGACTTTTAAGCATCTAAAAAAATAATATGCCTTTTGAGAAAGACATAGGAATTATGATTCAAAGAGACTTTGAATCGGATAGAGATAAAGTTATAGTAATCGATTTTTTGAAAATCATAGCCGAAACTAAGTGGAACGTAGGTACTCAACAGCTTAGCAGGGCAATAGTGTACCTTATAGATGGAGATGTGAATAATCTTAAAAAGTTTGACCCAATTTCTGATCCGAGAGACATTATTATGGAAGCTGAAATTAAAGCCGGCAACCCTGGTCATTACTTTACCAAACCCTTTTTCACTTAGGTATCTAAAAACATGTACAAGAACAAAAATGATTAACGATTCTGTTGATTAACTTTGCGGCATGTTTGATAAAGCTGAGTTTGTTGTAAGCAACACCGACTATACTAAATGCCCTAAACCCGATAGACATGAATTTGCCTTTATTGGGAGGTCTAATGTGGGTAAATCCTCGCTTATCAATATGCTTACTTCCAGAAAGAGTTTGGCCAAAACATCGGCAAGTCCAGGAAAAACTCAGTTGATCAATCATTTTCTTATTGATGAGAGCTGGTATTTGGTCGATTTACCTGGCTATGGCTATGCCAAAACGAGCAAAAAGAATCGCTCAGCTTGGGAATTAATGATCCAAGACTATCTACTGAACAGGGAGAATCTTCAAATAGTCTTTGTATTGATTGACTCACGTCTCGATCCTCAAAGAATAGACCTTGAATTTATTCAGTGGCTTGGTGAGTCGAATATTCCATTTGCGCTCATTTTTACTAAGGCAGATAAGCAGTCACTCAATAAAGGGCATCAGTCTATCGCTAAGTTCAAGAAAACGATGAAAAAGACTTGGGAGGAGCTACCAATGATGTTCTTTACCTCTTCTTCTACAGGTTTAGGCAAAGGTGAAGTTTCAGAATACATTGCGCACATTCTTGAAAGTTGAGTTTTTCTTTGATTTAGACCTCGGTGTGAATTTACTTTGAACCTCAATTGAATATTTTTATTTATGAAGTTTGAAGAAATAGCAGCAGTATCTGGAAAAGGTGGATTATATAAAGTACTTAAGCCTACTAAAACCGGTGTAATCCTAGAGTCCTTAGATGGTAAAAAATCTAAACTCGTAGTTGGTGCCGATGCACAAGTTTCCATACTGAGCGAAATTTCTATTTATACCCATACAACAGATGGCGCTACACCTTTGAAGGAAGTAATGGAAAAAATCCATAGCGAATTTGAAGGTGATACTGGTCTTGACAAAAAATCTGGCCCTGATGAACTCAAATCTTTTTTAAAGCATGTGCTTCCTGATTATGATGAAGAAAGAGTTTATGTTTCTGACATCAAGAAACTGGTGACTTGGTATAATTTACTTTCAGAAATCGCCCCTAGTTCATTTGCTTCTACTGAAGAACAGAATTCATCTGAAGAAGAAGTGTCTACTGAAGAATAATTCCTATATGAGTACCAACTCGGATGATTTAATGAGTGGCTTGGCGCTAGTAGAAAAGGACTTTAAACTAGAAAAGTCTTATCTCAATCTATCTGAAAGATCGGAAATAGGTTACGACCAAGCTTTTTTATTGGTTATGAGGGTTGTGGAAGATTTAATGGCTAGAGACTTCAACCAGTTGATCAATGTCCTTTATAGAATCGATGTTTCTGAAGAGAAACTAAAAGAGGCATTGGCCATCACTAATGATAACCCTGCCTCTATTATTGCTAATATGATTATTGAAAGGGAGCTCCAAAAGGTGGAAACGAGAAAGAAATATTCTCAATCTTAATTCGAAGCTTCTTCCACCATATCTTTACTCCCCACAAAAAATGGTACTCTTTGATGAAGCGCACTAGGGGCTATCTCTAAAATTCTTCCGTTTCCATCAGTAGCCGCACCGCCAGCTTCTTCCGCAATCATGGCCAAAGCATTGCACTCATATAACAAGCGTAGCTTCCCGTTAGGTGCTTTTTCCGTAGAAGGGTAAATATAAATCCCACCTTTGAGCACATTACGATGAAAATCTGCCACTAAAGATCCAATATATCGAGCCGAATATTGTCTTTCCTTACACGTATTTACATACTGTTGAACCGATGCTGGGAAGGAATTAAAAGAACCTTCATTGATCGAATAAATAGAACCAGATTTGGGTATGGTCATATTCTGATGCGAAAGTAAGTACTCTCCCAAGGATGGCTCGTAAGTGAAGCCATTTACCCCTTTACCCGTGGTGTACACGAACATGGTTGAAGAACCATAAAGAATATAACCAGCGGCTACTTGATCTTTACCGGGCTGCAATACATCATCCATTTGAACAGGGCCTCCTAGCGGAGAAACTCTTCGGTAAATAGAAAAAATAGTTCCGATGGAAACGTTCACATCTATATTTGATGAGCCATCTAACGGGTCGATGGCAACGATGTATTTAGACCGAGGGTTTTGAAGGTCAATAATTTCTTCAGCCTCTTCAGAAATAATCGCTGCGACCTCTCCTCCTTTTTTCAGGGCACGCGTAAAACGGATATCCGCTGCAACATCTAAATTTTGTTGCTCTTCGCCCTGAACATTTTCAGCACCATATGCCCCAGTAATTCCAGCTAATCCCGCTCGATTTATTTCTCTGTTGACAATTTTACCAGCATAAGCTAAGTCCCTGATTAACTGCGACAACTCTCCACTTGCGTAAGGAAAGTCTTCCTGGTTTCTCATAATAAATCGGTCGAGGTTGGAGCCAACTGGCAACGCTATCCTCGAATTTTCCGCTTTTCCCATAGGTATCGATAATTTTTTTATCGGAAATCGTTAATAACTTGCAGCGAAATTAGTAAAATTTATACACGTCCCTTGAAAGTATTTAAGTTTGGTGGTGCCTCAGTGAAGGATGCCTATTCAGTAAGAAACATGAGTGCCATTGTAAAGGCCCATTTAGATGCACCTTTATTAGTATTGGCTTCGGCAATGGGCAAAACAACTAATGCTTTCGAACGCCTCCTAGCGCTCACTATGGAGGAAAAAGACCATAGTTCAGCGCTTAAGGAAATTGAAGATTACCATTTGAATATCATTGCAGAATTGGGCCTCGCTTCAAATGAAGTACTGACTTCTGATATCAACAATATTTTTGAGCAATTAAAAAACGCACTTAATGAATTTAGCTCAAGTATGGGCTATGATTATATCTATGATCAGACAGTCTCTTTAGGAGAAGTTCTTTCAACTAAAATATTATCCTCTTTTATGAATCAAGAGGGAATTCCTACGACGTGGCTAGATGCGAGAAAAGTAGTGAAAACTGATAGCCTCTATAGACAGGCACAAGTTGACTGGGGGGCGTCACAGGCCATGATCAAGTCGCAGGTTAATCAATATATTGAGACTGGTGTAGTTTTATCCCAAGGGTTTATTGGTAGTGATTCTGATTTTAAAACCACAACGCTTGGTCGTGAAGGAAGCGATTTTAGTGCAGCAATTTTTGGTACCTCTTTAGGAGCAGATTCAGTCACTATTTGGAAAGATGTTCCCGGTGTATTAAATGCCGATCCGAAGAAATTTGATAACACCTTACTATACGAGCGACTACCTTATAAAGAAGCAGCTGAAATGACATATTATGGTGCTTCTGTAATTCATCCGAAGACGATTAAACCGCTTGCCCAGAAAAACATTCCACTTCATGTAAAATCGTTTCAAGCCCCTTCAGAAAATGGAACGATCATCGAAGAATGTATTGTACCCAACTTGGCTCCTGCAATAATTCACAAGGATAAACAAACAGTTATCTCATTCAAGATCAGTGACTTTTCTTTTATAAACGAACATCATATTCACTTAATATTTGAACACATTAAGCGTCTAAACTTGGTAATTAACCTCATGCAGAACTCTGCGACATCCTTTACAATCTGTTTAGATGACAACCCTAAGAAGCGTGAGCAATTAAGAACTGCATTGATGGAAGAATTCCTTATTTATTACAACGAGGGGCTAGAAATCATAACTGTCAAAAATTATGATCAGGATACGATAACAGAATTAATGGAGGGGAAAGAAATAATTATTGAGCAACGATCCCGAAATAACTTTCAAATGGTTTATAAGAACTAAACCTCACTTCAGTTTTCTGATAATTTACCAAGGTGATCTAAAAAATTATTCACGGATCGATCTAGAATTTCGAATACTTCTTGAAAACCATTTTCTCCACCATAATAAGGATCTGGCACATCTGATCCTTTGGCTAAATCGTCAAAGGCCCTCATTTTTATGACTTTTGCCTTGGCCCCTTGTGGTACTAAACTCATGGCATCGATGTAATTAGAATCATCCATTGGTATAACAAAATCAAAATTATCGAAGTCGTCTTCATTCAATTGCCTTGCAGCGTGCTGATAGCTAACTCCATTTTTCAGCGCATTGGCAACTGACCTTTGGTCTGGAGACTTCCCAATATGATATGCAGCAGTTCCACAAGAATCAATTTCAAATAAATGAGCAATTCCCCTTTCTTCCACTCTTTGTCTAAGTATTCCTTCTGCCAACGGGGAACGACAGATATTCCCTAAGCAGACAAATAAGATTTTAACTTTATTCATTGATCTCAATTAGTACCTTAAATTAGCAATAGAATTATCAACTAACAGCTTAAGGAAATCAAACCTATGGAATTCATCAAAGTCGAAAAAGCCTACGCGAAACATATCGCACTAATTCAACTCAATCGTCCAAAAGAATTAAATGCCCTCAACCTACAATTAATGGGGGAAGTGAGGGATGCTTTGAAGATGCTCGATCAGGATGATGATGTTAGGGTAATTATTATCACTGGAAACGAACGCGCTTTTGCAGCTGGTGCCGACATAAAACAAATGGCAGGCAAAGGCACTATCGATATGTGGAAAGTAGATCAATTTAGTACTTGGGATCAAATCAATAAAACAAGAAAACCAATAATTGCTGCCGTTTCTGGCTTTGCGCTTGGCGGTGGCTGCGAGTTTGCCATGACATGTGATATGATCATTGCGTCGGAAACTGCTCAGTTTGGTCAGCCTGAAATTAAAATCGGTGTGATGCCTGGCGCTGGTGGCACCCAACGACTGACGAAGGCCTTAGGTAAGGCTAAAGCTATGGAATTAGTGCTCACAGGTAAATTCATTAGCGCAGAAGAGGCTTTGGGCTATGGCCTTATCAATAGAGTTGTGCCAGTGGAATTGTACATGGAAGAGACCATAAAACTTGCGCAAGAGATTGCTTCCATGTCTCCTATAGCTGTTCAAATGGCTAAAGAATCAGTTAAGCGATCTTTTGAAGTACCGCTGGAAGAAGGACTACATTTTGAAAGAAAAAATTTCTATATGCTATTCTCGGCTAATGATCAAAAGGAGGGCATGAACGCTTTTATAGAAAAGCGTAAGCCTGATTTTAAAGGAAATTAAATCCAAAACAAGATCAATTTTATTAAACCCCAATAAAAAAGGGCTCCGTTAATTCGAAGCCCTTTTTCTGTTAGTTAGTAGTAAAATCTTATCGAATACTAATACCCACACCTGCGGTTAAGGTATTGTATTCCTGTAATGCATACTCTCCTGTAAGCGTTAAGAATAAAAGCTTTAAACGCAAACCTACATTGGTACGGATTCCATTGTCTTTAAAGTTAAAACCTATTGGATCTACTAAAGTGCCTGATTCTGTATTGTATGAACCTAACATTGCAAAATCAACATCGTAATTTGAGTAACCGAGGCCTCCAAAAACAGTTAGGAACGCAATTTTCTTAGAAGCGACTACTTGTAATACCCAAGAACTGGCATCAAATTTTGCTGACTGAGTTTTTTCATCATTCACAAACACCTCAGTTGTTAAATTAGTATAGCCTGCAAAAATCGACAAGTCTATCGGTATGAGCTTTTCAGCAGGAAAATACGAGGTGATGTCATGCATAATTCCAATACCAAACATATTCACATTACCATCATCTCCAAGGGCAACTTCAGGCAGGTAACGTAGCTTAACCTCTGTACCTTTAAATAAGCCAATACCTATTTGAGCCATTGGTGTTGGCACCGCATTAAATGGAAGGTCATTATCAATTCCTAACCCTGTAGGAGCTGAAATTCTAATGAGTTCCTCCATTGTATCACCGTCATTATCAATATCATCGAAATCTCGGAAAGATAACTCTGGTAGCTCATCAGCTCCTAAATTTGGACCAAAAAGTGTTGGTGTCCTAACTGAAGTGCCCTGACCATAAAACACGTTCGTGTAATCACTGTTTTCAAAAGTAAAAAACTGACGCGAGTCTGGAACTCTAGCCATAGAAAGTGAAGCGCTAATATCAAAACCAAGGAACTTATGCGGTTTAGCAGTATTGTACCACCCGCTATTCATTCCATACCCAAGCCCTTCAAATACTGGTTGCATATATAATTCTAGCAGACGGTTAGCGTCGCCAACTCCCGCTTCTAAAAATGAGTCAAAATCGATTTGACTGTAAGACTTCTTGCTAACACCTACAATAAGGAAAAAAGCAAATAAGACTTGAAAAAATCTTTTCATAGTACTGTGCTTTGGTTGAATTGATAATTAGTTATCTAACTGTACCCTTGCGGTTAAATCGAATAACAAATTGATTTTAAAATTCTCTGTAAGATCTGCTCCCGTTTTTGAACTAGTAATTTCAATCTCCACTGTCCTCTTATTCAATACAGCTTGTTCAAAGGCCGTTACGACGCTAGTATTGGCAAGTCCGGGATTAGAAGCATCTGTGCTATATAGTAGAACAGGGCTAGTAGTATTAGCTACTGGAACATTTGCAATACTAACCAAAGCTTCTCCATCTGTAGTTGAAGCAGTATTATTGTCAAAATCTATTCTAATTTCCAAATCGAGAGTGGTTGCAGGCGCACCAGAGAGTTCTAATATCTCAAATTCCAATTGGTTAAGCGTAAACATCTCAACATCTGAGATATACTCATCAAAATCTTCGTTGGCAAAATCAAACGATTGAGCTATCGTTGATCCTAATGCGAGATTCAAATCAGATGCGGCAATTTCAAAGTCAAGCTCACTAGTTTTTGATATATCAGATTCAACTCCTGCCTCTCCACATCCTAAAAGAAGGAAAGGTAAAGTCAAAAGAATAATTAGTTGTTTACGCATTGGTTCAGTTTTTAGTAAATGTGAAGTTTTGTAGAAATACAAATGAATGCAATTCGACTCTAAATTTTAAATTAAAAATACTTAATAATCAGTCAGTAGTCGTAATAGTAGTTCGAGAGGATATTATGTTAGGGAAAAATTACCCTTCGATAATTCAGTCTTGAATTCAAATAAAAATAAGCGAACCTAGTAATCGCTTAACCCAAAAAAATCAACCTCCGCCAGATGTAGGTTGAGCAACAGATGCTGTAATATCCCAAGCAATAGAAATGTCAAAATCACCATCAATATCATCAGTAAAATCTCCGGTTACAATCATTTCAAATGGCTCTAAATTATCCATAATAGACTCTAAACTAGCCACCTGAGCTGCACTCAACGCAGATGCTGGGTTACCATCTTCAAAGGCAATGATTTCTCCTGTATTTTCAACTACGAGGCCAAATATTGTCAGTATATCATTTGTATTTCCATTCACTTTGGTCTGAATAGTCAAATCCATCAATACTAAATTACCGCTTGTATTTTCATAGTTAGAAACTTCATAAACAAGTTTATCAAGTTTAATACTTTCAATTTGTTGAGCGTCTTCATCAAAAAACTGGGTAATATCCACTGTCTCACTTCCTGAGAATAGATTATCAGGATCAGCGTTAATCTGACTTGAAGGCATTGCAAAAGAATAGCTACTTGAAGCAGGTACGGTGATGATTATTCCATCTTCGCAAGCCATAAACAGTAGCAGAACCAAAAGTAAACTCAGTTTTTTCATGTTTATAAAGTTACAATTTTTTATATACAGTCAGCATGTTTTTTTATGTATGGTCACAAAATTAATCAGGCTCTAATTCTAAAGGCGAATCTGACTTAGTTTCCTATTTTTGCATGCAATGGTATTTTTCTACAACCTTGGAACAAGGTTTTACTATTTATTGATAAAAATTAGTAGCCTTTTTAATGCAAAAGCTAAACTTGCCATAAGAGGAAGAAACACTGTTTTTGAAGGTTTAAGTGCCTTTAGGAATAGCCTAAAGAATGACATTGTGTGGTTTCATGCCGCTTCACTGGGTGAATTCGAACAAGGTCTACCCGTTATGACGGCTTATAAACGAGACTATCCGAACCATAGCATATTAGTTACTTTTTTCTCACCCTCAGGATACGAACAAAGAAAGACTCACCCTATTGCTGATCATGTTTGTTACCTGCCATTTGATTCGAATACAAATGCTCAACGTTTCTTAAGCATTGTGAAACCGAAACGAGTGTTTTTCATAAAATATGAATATTGGTATCACTACTTAAAGTGCATCAATGAACGACAGATTCAATTATTTAGCTTATCTGCGTTATTCACCTCAAATCACGTATTCTTTAAATGGTACGGTGGCCTTTATCGTAAGATGCTCACATTTTTTGACCATACATTCGTTCAAAATGAGTCTTCGCTAAACTTATTATCTCAAATCGGAATTACCGAAGTATCTATTTCAGGAGATACGCGCTTTGACCGTGTGCTTAAAACCATTGCCAAACCTAATGAGTATCAGGAAATACAAGATTTTAAAGGGAGTGCTTTACTTTGCATCGTTGGGAGTGCCTGGCCTAGCGACATGAAAGTGCTCTTATCTTTCATTAATGATCAGGAAAACCTAAAATTCATCATCGCTCCTCACCTTATTGATGAGGCCACGGTAAGGAAAATCTCACAGGGGTTAAATGCTCGAATTCATCGATATTCAAATAGCAAATCCATTCCTGCGGATACAAATGTCTTGATTTTAGATACTATGGGCATGCTTTCTTCTGTATATCAGTATGGTGATTTTGCATACATTGGTGGAGCATTTGGAGACGGATTACATAACATTCTTGAAGCAATTGCCTTTGGATTGCCTGTTGTTTATGGCAACAAAGGGCTAGAGAAATTCCCAGAATCTATAATATTAGAGCAGTTGAAGGGTGGCTTTATTATTAAGGATGAGGAGGAAGCTGAAAATGCTTTTAAAAACCTTCTCGATGACGCTTTTCGATCCGAAACTTCAGATATCTGTCGGGAATTTGTTGCAAAGAACGCGGGTGCCACAGCACACATTTTGGAATACTTAAAGGCAAACGAGCGATGAAAGGGCAAGTCATAAAATCTACGGGTAGTTGGTATGAAGTCAAGAATGAGGAAGGCCGTATTTTTAGGAGTAGGTTGCGTGGCAAATTCAAATTGGACGGTATAAAAATCAATAACCCCATAGCTGTAGGTGATTGGGTGGTTATTGAAGAAGAGGAAAAAGGCGATAAATCTGCCGTGATCAAGGAAATTATTCCAAGAACAAACTACGTTATCCGTAAATCGACACGTAAAACAGGCTTTTCTCATATTCTAGCTGCTAATGTGGACCAAGCCTTACTATTGGCCACGGTGACTTTTCCAAAAACATCGTTAGGTTTTATAGATCGATTCCTAGTCAGTGCTGAATCTTTCCGTATTCCCGCACTAGTTGTATTCAACAAGAAAGACTTACTGAATGATCAGGGGATTGAGTTTTGCCATGAATTGATCAATATGTATGAGCAAATAGGTTACAAAGGTCATCTTATTTCAGTCTTAGAAGATGAAGGCATTGAATCTTTGAAACTTTTGCTAAAGGACAAGACCACCTTAATTGCTGGGCATTCTGGCGTTGGCAAATCAACACTTTTGAATGTGTTGGCACCGCATCAAACACAAAAAACAGGAGAGGTTTCGAGCTACGCGAATAAAGGCACACACACAACCACCTTTGCAGAAATGTTCGAAATGGACGAATCCACAAAACTCATCGATACCCCCGGCATTAAGGAATTAGGTCTTGTTGACATGGAGGCTTCAGAAATTAGCCATTATTTCCCTGAAATGAGGGCTTTTTTAGGAGAATGTAAATTCAATAACTGTCTTCATACCAATGAACCGGGCTGCAAAGTTCTGGACGCTTTTGAAGCTGGAGAGATTGAAAGTTCTAGATACCATAGCTACCTTAGTATTCTAGAAGATTACGACAATAGACGATAAATAAACACAAAGCTTATGAATCCTTGGCATGATGTCTCTCCTGGAGACAATCTCCCTAAAACTGTAAATGCGATCATCGAGATTCCGAAGAATAATCGGGCTAAATATGAATTGGATAAGGAAAGTGGGCTTTTAAAAATGGACCGTGTCATTTATAGCTCCATGTATTATCCGCATAACTATGGTTTTATCCCTAAAACATACTGCGATGACGATGATCCATTGGATATTCTAGTAATTTCTCAAATTCCAATTGTCTCTATGTGTATTGTCGAGGCCAAAATCATTGGGGTAATGAGAATGCTTGATCAGGGAGAAGCCGATGATAAAATCATTGCTGTGGCAGAACATGATAAATCGGTAAGTCATATCGACAACATTGAAGAATTGCCAGAGCATACTTTAAACGAATTGAGAAACTTTTTTGAAGATTATAAGAAGCTTGAAAATAAAGAAGTTGTCGTGGAGCGTTTTCAAAACAAAAAACTTGCCCAAGAAATCTTCCAAAAGAGTATAGAAGACTACCAAGACAAGTTTTCTTAGTCAAGTGATTTCAAACTGAGGTTAATCCTCTTGAAGCCGATCTTTTACGTATTCTACTTGTGTTTTTCCATGGGCAAACGGCTTTCCGTCTTCCCCTAAATTTACCATTACAATCTTCTCAATACTTAGTATTTCTTGCCTAGTGAGTTTATTTCTCACTTCGCAACGGAGTGTAATGGAAGAGCTACCAAAGCCAATAGCCTCGATTCCTAATTCTATAATGTCTCCTTGTACCGGAGCATTTATAAAATTAATCTCAGACATGAATTTGGTAACAATGTGCTTATTCTCTAACTGCACAATGGTATAGAGCGCAGCTTCCTCATCTATCCACTCCAATAGTCTTCCTCCAAACAAAGTCCCATTGGGGTTTAAATCCTCTGGTTTTACCCATTTTCTAGTGTGAAAATTCATAAGCCTAGTTTAAAAATGATTTCAACATCCAGTTCTGCTTTTGCAGTTCTTGAATATAGCTCGTAAAGATATCCAGTGTTCCTTCATCCCCTACTTCATTAGCCTCTTTTAGCAATTCATTAACATTACCAATCAGCGTCTTATTGGCATCAACAATAGAGGCTACCATTTTATTCGCTTCCATTACCTCGGCATGAGACTCAACATTCGCGTTAGCCAAAATATTCTTTAGAGAGCCTTTTGGTGTTCCATCAAGCGCTAAAATACGTTCAGCCACCTCATCTATTTTCAAAGCTGCTTCATTGTATAACTCCTCAAATTTTTCATGCAGAATGAAGAAAAACGGACCTTTTACATTCCAGTGAAAAAGTCTCAAATTCTGATAATGAACCTGGTAGTTTATTAATAATTGATTCAGCCTTTCGACTACCTGAGTTTTATTTAAATCTTCCATCGTTCTATTCTTTAGTGTTAATTAATTTGTTTTCTATAAAACTTCATTTACTCGTTTTATGTTCCTAGATTTATATTGATTATATCAATATGACATTACAACAACTAGAATACATTGTAGCGCTTGATACACATCGGCATTTTGTGAATGCTGCTGAAAGTTGCTTTGTAACACAGCCCACCCTAACGCTTCAGATAAAAAAGTTAGAAAAAGAGATGGGTACGCAGATTTTCGATAGATCGACCTACCCTATTGAGCCCACCAAAACAGGAGTCAGAATTATAGAGAGTGCTCGGCAAATACTGAGAGAAGTAAACGGTTTAAAGGATTTTGTGAACACAGAGAAAGATGACTTAAGCGGAACCTTTAGGATTGGAGTCATACCTACTGTTGCTCCTTATTTAATGCCATTGTTCTTGAAAGACTTCACTGATAATAACCCTAAAATCAAATTGGTAATTAGGGAGATTGAATCAGAGCAGATTATAAATGATATTAAAAACGACTTATTAGATATTGGCATATTAGCCACCCCACTTGAAGAGAATAGTATTCGTGAAATCCCGCTATACAACGAACCTTTTCTGATCTATACCGCTGAAGAACACCCATTATATGCGAGCAAAACGATAGACCCTGCCGAGCTACCGGTTAAAGGCTTGTGGTTGCTCAATCAAGGACACTGTTTACGAAACCAAGTCTTGAATATTTGTAGTCAGAAACGAAATAGCCAGCAAGACAATCTTAGCTATGAAAGCGGGTCTATAGAAACCCTCAAAAACTTGGTGAAAAATCATACAGGCTACACTCTTGTACCTGAACTTTCGGTAAAAGACACCATCAATTCTGACAAAAGAATAAAACGCTTTATCAAACCAGAACCTACTCGTGAAATTAGCCTAGTTGTGCATCAGAGTTTTAATAAAGAGGCTATCTTGGAACATATGCGCACCGCAGTTTTAGCTTATATTCCAGACAATTTTAATAAAGCGAAAACTTATAATCGAATTAAATGGCGCTAATCAGCGACTAGTCAATTTTCAGGCCATTATCACAAAACTTTATCATTCCTTGATTCAGAAAATTGGCCAAACCAGGTTTTACCGAATCATAATGCGCTTTAAATCGCTCATCTTCTACGTAAAGCTGAGCCAAACCTCTGTATCGCTCTTCAGACACTTCATAGAATTTGTTGATATGCTCAAAATGCAGCTTAATTACTTGTTGAACTTCAACATCATCCACCGGTTTGTGAATCAAGTTGCCTAGCCACAAGTTAATCTCTTCTGCCTCTTGCTTAGTATCTTTCCAGCCTTGCTTACTCATGGACTGAATTCTTTCTTTAGTCCCGTCCACTTCGTCACCCCAACGCTTTCTTGCCTCCTGCTCTAATTGTTTTCCTTTCTCTACAGGAAACCCATCATACATCTCTTCATCCGTGATCATACCCTCTTTGTTTTTTAATTCATTAATCGTTTTATCAATAGTTCCGATCAACTTAACCAACGTTGTCTTTTTATCAAGTAAAGCTTCACGCTGTTCTCTTAAAGATTGAATCAAATCAAAGCCTTCATGATCCAAGACCTCTTTGATCTGAGCCAACTCATACCCTATTGTTTTATAAAACAAGATTTGCTGAAGCCTTACCAGTTCTGGTCGATCATAATATCGATAGCCTTTACCCGATCGATTGGAAGGAGATAATAGGCCTATGTCGTCGTAGTAATGCAGTGTTCTTACACTTACACCTGCTAGTTTCGACAAGGCGGTAATTGAATATTGCTGATTATTGTTTTTCATTTACCACAAAGGAAAAGGCTTACGCTACGTGAGAGTCAAATGAAAATTAGTCTTTTTTTTAATTATTCATGATGCAGCGTTTCAGCGGGGTTTTTAAGCGCTGCTTTTATGCTGTGAAACGAGACTGTAGACAAAGCGATAGCAATTGAGGCCAAAGTGGCAATCACAAAAACAAGCAAGTTTATTCCGATCGCGTAAGCAAAAGATGCAAGCCATTCTTGCATCATAAAGAAGGCAATGGGCCATGCAATGATGTTGGCGATCAGGAGTAATTTCAAAAACTCCTTTGATAGCAAACTTACTATGCTCGTTGTGGAAGCTCCTAAAACTTTGCGCACTCCTATCTCTTTTCTTCTTTGAGAGGCTAAAAAAGCGGCTAGTCCGAAAGCCCCTAAACATGCTATAACAATGGCTATAAATGAAAAGGCCGAGAATAGTTTCCCACTTCTAGCTTCTTCTTCATACAAAGCACCAAATTCTTGATCCACGAAAGAAACCTGTATCGGACGTTCTTGTACAAATTGATTCCATGTGCTTTCCAGAGAAGACAAGGTATTGGCCATTTCGGAAGCATTAACTTTAGCAATGAACACATTAGCCCTTTGTGTTGACAAGTCGCCTGCAAAAAGGGCCAAAGGACCAATGGTTTGATGCAGCGATTCAAAATGAAAATCTTCCACAACTCCTATTACTGTAAAAATTGGCCCGTTGATCGGCTGAAGCTGCTTGCCGATAGGTGAAGACCACCCGAAAGTATTCACTGCAGATTGGTTTACTATAATGGCTGTTGAATCAGAAACTATAGAAGGATCAAAAGCTCTTCCTTCAACTACATTCAAGCCCATTGTATTAATCAAATCATAATCACCACGGATATTCGGCATGAGATAGCGTTCACTCGCACTTCCGGTTACATCAGTAAACGTTCCGCCAGTAATTTGTCTTCCCGGTAGCGTATTGGTTCCAGAAACTGCACTCACCTTCGGATTTTGTAGAACTATGTCTTTGAAAGTTTCGATTTGTTCACCCAAAAGATCTGCCCGCTCAAGAATCACTAATTGGTCTTTATCGAACCCAAGTGGTTTATTGTTCAAGAATTGTATCTGCTGATAGATTATCAGTGTACCAATGACAAGAATTATGGAAACCCCAAATTGAAAAACAACTAAGCCGTTTCTTAACCATGCATTTCTAGCGCCACTGCTCATTTTCCCTTTCAACACTGTAACTGGGCGAAAGGATGACAGAAAAAATGCCGGATACAAACCAGCAACTACACCTAGAAAAATAGAAAAAACAACTAAACCTAAAAGTGCTTCAATAGTCAAGAGGTCCGAAATACCGAACGTTTTCCCTGATAGCTCATTAAAAAATGGCATGGCTATTATGGCCAATACTAGCGCCATTGCTGTAGCCACAATGCACATTACAATTGATTCAGCTAGGAACTGAGTCACCAATTGCTTTTTCAAAGCTCCTAACACTTTTCTCATTCCTACTTCTTTTGCTCTATTGGCCGCTCTGGCAGTAGTAAGGTTTACAAAATTTACGCAGGCAATGAGGAGTATAAATATTGAAATAGCAGCAAATAAATAAACTATTGTTTCGCTTCCATTTGGTTCTAACTCCCATTGAAAATTTGATTTCAGATGAATATCTGCCACCGGCTGTAGAATGTAATTATGATCATTTCCTGCAGCTAAGTATTGTTCCCAACTTATACCAAGAAAACGCTGTATCTGTGGTTCCATATAAGTTTGAATAACCTCTGCTACCTGGCTTTCAATCTCAACTACAGAAGTACTTGGCGCCAACATTATATAGTTATAGGCAGTATAGGAACCCCAAAATTGATTTCTATACAGGTTTGGCATTGTACTTAATGAGAATAAAAAATCGAAGTGGAAATGTGTATTGGGTGGCATAGGCGACACCACTCCCCTGACCAACATTTCACCTACCCCTTGAATAGTTAGTTGCTTGCCTAATGGACTCTCATTACCAAAGTACTTGGTAGCCATAGCATTGGTAATGATCAGGGAGTTTGGGAGGTCTAAAGCTGTAGATTTATCTCCATCTAGAAAGTCGACTTCAAAAAACTCAAAAAATGTTGAATCAACGGCTAATACACGCTGTTCATCAAAGTATTTATCGTCCAACTGAAATGTGAGTGTACCAAAGTCATTGAAAATTCTAGTCGAATTGATAACATTGGGTAAATCGTTGCTCAAAGTGCCTCCCATTGGTAAAGGACTTCTAGCATACTGAAACTGATTATCAGGAAACTTCCGGTCTAAGGCTACACGATATATTTCATCAGCATTCGGGTGATAATTATCATAGCTTAACTCCTCCAAAACGTAAGTTAAGATGAGTAAACAGCAAGAAATCCCTACGGCAAGTCCCGTTATGTTAATGGATGCATAAAACTTCTGCTTGCCGATGTTGCGCAGCGCTATTTTAAGATAATTTCTAACCATAGTCTTTAATTAACACAATTAAGATATTGATTAGTTATCAGTTAATTCTTGCGGATTTTATCGAAGGCTTATTCTTTCCAGAAAGAGATTTTAATCCAAGTTTTCATTTCTAGTTTCTCTCTAGTAATGGTTTGGTTTATCAAAGGATTTCCTTGAAAATTAAACCTATTCACTTTTATAACATGGCGGCCTCTCTCTAAATTTCCAATATCAAGAACAGTCTTTATACCTCGTTCTCCCTTATTAGAATGCCTTGTAAAAAAGAACTCATTGTTACTTACTAACTCATCATCAAGATAAATTTCATACATGCTACTCAAACATTGTACAGATGACTTCACCAAAGCTTCATATTTGTCATCGGTGCCCAGAATATCTTCGAATGTAAGCGTAGAATCCCTTTGAGATTGAAATCCTGCGTTAAATGATTCCGAGAAAGACAAGCTTCTCTCTAAACCTCTAAATTCAGGGCATAGCAAATCTAGAATCTCATTACTTGAAGGTGAATATCGGATAAAGACCGGTAAGAAATCTCTTTGAACATACATGGAAGGAATACTCGCAGATGTAATATAGCCTCCAGTGCGTTCATCGTCATAGTTAGACTTCCTTAAGGCATACTCATTAGCATTAATAACCTCGGGATAGAATGAATAGGTATTCCAATTATTAATTTTAAAAACTACGAGTAAGGTTGTGAACAATACTAATGTCACGGCTATAATCTGTTTTTTAGAATAATTTGTGATGAGGTGATAGTAGATACTTCTATAAATAAACGATAGTGAAATAACGCTGTAAAGTCTATATATCGGGTAGTATATAACTGAAAACCATTTCGATTTTTTGAATGCGCTAAATAGAATTGTATCCAAAAAGAAAATGATGGCTCCTACGAGTAATAAAAAGACAACACAGAAATTCAACAAGAGTATTATTGCTCCTGCTGCAGCATTCGACCCAAATGATATTTGAAGATAAGTTCCGACCCCTAATACGGAAAAGAGGAACGAAGCCACTAAAACCACTGAAATAATGGAAAAGGCCAACAGGTAAGTATAGGAGAAAATTACACTCGAGACTTGGTCCAAATAGAATATTAAATCATCTAGTGTCTTTACTTTTTCTGGTATCCGTTTCTTGAACTTCCCTTTCAGGTTCAAAGAATCAATATCAATGACATTGGATACTGAACTTAACCCAACGATTCCGATCCAGAATCCTCTTAAAAGCAAATGAACCAGTAAGCTGATTAAAAAGAACTTAAGGGCAATAGGAATGGTATTGATAATAAATAGTCCAGAATCAATAAAAATAACGCTTGAAGAAGAGGTAGGTACCAGCTTGTTGAAAACGAAGGATTCACGAAAATTATCGTATTGATCTATACTTGTGGCTAAAAGGAATATGGAAAAACCTGTTATCAGCAGTTCTAATTGCCAACTTTCTAGCTGAAGGTTGGAAACCCACCGTCTTAACTTACCCTCTTCATTATTAGGCTTATCGTTATCATTCGGTTCAGGAGTCTTCAGTCTTTTCATAATCTACGTTTCTGAAATGAATTTAAGTAAAATTCAATATCACGAACAAACATACGAATGTCTTGAACCAAAAAATGCCAACTAATAGCTGGCATTTTTTTAATTCTCTTTGGGTTAATGCTTAACAACATCCACCGCCGTCATAGAAATAGGTACTTTCCGACACCCAAATGTCATCATTACCTAAATCAGTAAGGTTTCCTGCAGTTTTATCACAAACAGATAATGGTTGGTTTGGCAGCAAAACATGACCTTTATGATCATCGAAATATTCCTTATCTCCAGTATAGATAGCCGTTCTACCTGTAAAAATACATGGACCATCTTCTGGCATTGGATCCTTTATAGCCGCTACTTCAACGCTCTCAATCAAAATTGACTTCGGCGTATCATAATTCTTTGTATCCAGGATTCTATATGGACGCTTTGCCCGAATCTCGATGGTACCGAAGCCTGCATCTGTTATCATTTTAATGTAACGTTCTAATGGTAGCGCACCACTTAAACAAAGTCCTCTGAGTCTTTCATCGAACTTTAGCGCGTCAGGCATTTCTTGTTCAGCAATAGGGTCAGACAATACCAACCTTCCTCGTGGTTTAAGCACGCGATACATCTCTGCCAGGGCTTTTCTAAGGTCATCTTCATGGAAGATATTGAACAGACAGTTTTGAGCTGCTACATCAATAGATTCGTCCTCTATAGGCAGATTCAGCGCATCTCCTTTTCTTACATCGATAAACGATGGATCGAACCAAGCATTCTGATTGGCTGCTTCTCCCATATTATTCCTACAGGCATCCATCATTTCGTCCACTACATCCACCCCAATCACGCCGTTTTTTTGTCGACTGAAATAAGCAAACTGCAGTAACTCCATTCCTCCACCTACTCCTACGTATAGAATTTTTGGGGAATTGATTAAGTCTCTCGGGTGAACAGTACTACCACAACCGTAATTCATGTCGAGCATGATTTGTGGTATTTCCAATTCAGGAAATGCCCAAACGGGTGTAGTTGTGCAGCAAAGCCCAACATCTGGTGTTTCGGCAGCTGCTTTATATATATCTTTTGTTGTTTCTAAATACGATTCCATTCTTCTCTATTTTGTTGTTGTTCCACCACAACTGGATCCAGCACCTGCTGTGCAACCAAAGCAATGCTGGTTAATTATTATCTCTCTATTCTTTACTTTTTCGTAATCAAAATCTCTTACATGATCAGGCACACCATTTTTTAGCTTTAATTCAAGCATTTGGTTAAAATCGCAATCATATAAATAGCCATCCCAACCTACTGACACCATACTGCGACACATTACTCCTGCAGCAGCCATTGGATTGTAGGCGTTGGCCAATTCATTCATATATTCTTCGTAATTATCGGTGCGTACCAAATAATCTAGGAAACGACTAACTGGTAAATTTGTAATAGCAAAAAGATCATTAAAGACAATTTCATAAGTCTCTTTGAGTTTGCGTTTATATTCCATTTCCAATACCACCTGATCATCTGGTAAGTAGGCACCTGAAGGGTTATAAACCAGGTCCAGTTTGAGGCCTGTACCTTCTTTGCCATAACCTACTTCATTCAGCATTTGCAATGCTTTTATGGATTTTTCAAATACTCCATCGCCTCTCTGTGCATTCGTTCTTCTTGCCGTAAACGATGGCAAAGAAGAAACCACATTTATGTTATGCTTCTTAAAAAAAGAAGGCAGGTCGTTATACTTCGGGTTGGCCAAAATAATGGTAAGATTACAGCGCACTATAATCTGCTTTCCTAATTTGGACAATCCCTCCACAAACCACCGAAAGTCAGGGTTCATCTCAGGGGCGCCTCCGGTTAAATCGACGGTAGTGATTTTTGGATCGGCCAGCGCATCAAGGCATTGCTGCATTGTATCCCGTGTCATGATTTCCTTCCGATCGGGCCCGGCATCTACATGACAGTGTTGGCAAACTTGATTACACATTTTACCAACATTGATCTGAAAGACTTCTACACTTGTTGGTTTCAAAGGAAGTAAGTCTGTTTCAGCCAACTTTTGACCAAAGGATCGGATTCCCACTTTCTTAAAATCACCCAATACTTCTATTTGTTTTTCAGGTGTTGAAAGCCAATGATTTGTCTTTTTTAAACTTTTGGTTGCTAATGCCATATTACATCAGTTTATCTTCCATTTCATTCATCATTTGTACGCCATGTACAAGTACGGCACCACCCTTTATAGCAGCGGCTACATGAACTGCCTCCATCATTTGCTCTTCATCTGCACCTTTTTTCATGCAAGAATCAGTATAAGCATCGATACAATAAGGGCATTGTACGGCGTGAGAAACAGCCAATGCGATTAACGCTTTTTCTCTCGCCGTAAGTGCTCCAGGTTTAAAAACGCTTCCATACCAATCAAAAAATTTGGTACCCATTTCTTCTTGTAATTCAGTAATCTTCCCGAACTTCTTCAAGTCCTCGGGTTTATAATATGTCTTAGCCATTGTCTAAAAAGGTTATTGAAAGAATGCCAAACGAATAGTTTGGTAATAAGAGTATGCGATTTTAGATAAGACTTGGAGGTCCTCTGTAAGAAAGCGCAACTTGAAGTTTTTGATGAGATAGGCGCTGACCTCTGAATTGCAATATGGTCAATGACCTTAAAAGATTAAGAAGGAAGGTAAATATACCACGGCCTAAACCATTCTTAGATTTAATCAAATCACGTATGTCTGATCTTTCATTTAAATCATGTTTGATAGCAAGTTCATAAATAGACTCCAGCTGTAATTTTAACTGCGTAAAAACTGCATTTGAATTCCACCTAACTTCTGCTAATCTTGACAGATCGAATGATTCAAAATCAATTCCGATAAGATAGACTCCACCTCTCTTGTTTTTCCCTAAAACATGGCACCCATTGGCCAATTGCTTTTCGGCAATCAAGACATCATCCGTTGTTAGCTCAGGGGAATCATTACCTATAACAATTACCCGCTTATAGCCTTGTTCGGAAACTTGCTTTAAGGCATGAATTAGTCTTTCATTAAATGAATTACCTTTTTGCTGATCTGAATAGCTCTCTATAACATTTAAGCCTGTAGCATATGCCGTGCTTAATGCTTTATTCACCACGAATTTATAGAGATTGGCAAAATGCGAATCAGATAAGCCAAAGGTTTTAGCCTTATGCTCATCTTGTTGTGTTCTTGAAAAGAAAAGAATTGCTGTTTTACCAATTGCCATCTAATGGGAATTTAGAAGCTTAACCGGTCATTCTCAAAAATAATTTCCTTTATATCAGTTCAAGGACCAGAAATGTCACCTACACAACATAATTGAGCATGGAGTGGCTAAACAGCAAAAAATTGACCACTCACTTTCTTACGAAAGGCTGAAGGTGTTGTACCTGTTCTACTTGTAAAAAGTCGGGTAAAAGAGCTGACATCTCGAAACCCTACAGCTTGACATACCGACTGTACAGAGGTTTTCTGATTAATTAAGAGCCATTTAGCGTATTCGATTCTTAAATAGGTTACAAACTGTTTTGGAGTGATTTTAAAAGTCTGCTTAAAAGCCCGATGAAAATGAAAAGGCGATAGGCATGCCACTCGCGATAGTTCATTCAAGTTTATATTCTCTGTAAAGTGTGCTTGAATATAGTCTCTGGCAATTGACAGCCTTTTGTATAGTTCTACTTTAGTGGATTTCTTCACTATCTCTTGGTTGTCAAAAGACTTAAAAACATCATTAAACTGGCAAAATATCATAGACAGCACTTCATTAAAAATACTGTAGTCATCTACAATGTCACTCGAAAAATTCTGCTTAACGTTTATGATGGATTGAATTTGAGAAGACAGTTTTTCACTGACGCCTAAGGTATGTAATGGAAACTCTGGCGTATGGCCATTCAAATTATACAAGCCATTTTCGTCGAGTAACTTATCGGTTGTGTTTTGCTGAAAATTGACATAATCGGAAACAAAGTTTTCGTTAAAACAGAAGGCCAACATGGTCGTTTCTTCATTGTTCTGGGAGACGACATCATATTCAGTGCCTTCATTCATTACTAAAAACTGATTGCGATTGACGTTCAATTGAGCATCTTCAATATGATACTGCTGTGTCCCTTTTAGTCCAAAACGAAGCGATAACCTTGTTTTCTGATGCTCTCCCAACAAATTCTTAGAAGAGAATAAGGCAAAACCGTTGTTTATACCTTGCATCTCGCCATGCTCTGCACGCCAATAAATCTGTCCACCTTTAAGATGAACAGTATGCTGTCCTTGATAACCTATCATATGATTGACCTTTAAATGAAGCTAACGAGAAGAATTCAAGATCAATTTAAATTTTATGTAAGTGGTTACGCTTATTGTTATAATCGCTAAAAGAATGAACAAGAAATAAGGAAATCTTGAAGCAAGCTCTGATAGGATTGCTAAAGCCATCCTTACTTGTCTCTCCTGAAAATAAGTAAGCCCATGCTGCGCATTGTGCTTTTTTCATGCACCAAATCTTGAAGCAAGCTTCGATTTTGTGCATGAAAAAAGCCCATCGTTACACGATGGGCTTTGCTTGCTTTAAGTGACCTCGACAGGATTCAAACCTGTAACCTCTTGAGCCGTAATCAAGTGCACTATTCAGTTATGCTACGAGGCCAAAATAAACGGAAGTTAAAGTCCGTTAAAATGGTCTGCAAAGGTAATTAATTCTTTTTCTTTGCAAAAGTCGGTTCGATATACTTTTGAAAATACTATCTTTGCCACCGCTTAAATTCAGCATACATGAAGAAGTTCTTAATTGCGTTTACTGGTTTATTTTTAATGACTCTGTCTGTAAAAGCGCAAAGGCCTGATTTACCAGGTGCTTTGATCGTTGATATTGGCATTAATAACTGGGGCAATGCGCCTGATAATGTTAATCTGAATAGCATTCAATCTAAGACTGTTGGGATTACTTATTTCTACGATATCCCCCTAGGCAACAGAGGCTTTACTTTTACGCCTGGAATTGGACTAGGACTTGAAAAGTATTCATTGGAAGATAACTTCACTTTAACCTCTTCTATTAGTAACTCTGGTGTTAAATCAATCAGTACTGCTGCTATAAACAATGTGGTGGATGATGGCTTCAGTTTCGGAAAATCGAAAGTAGCCATGAATTATGTAGATGTACCTCTTGAATTGCGTTGGTATGCTAGCGGAAACCGTTACAACACAGGTTTTAGAGCAGCTATAGGTGCAAAAGTTGGTGTTCTTTACTCTTCTTTCACTAAAATTAGATTTGAAGATACGGCAGGTGATGAAAATCTTATCAAAAACAGACAAGATCTAGGCTTGAACAGATTCCGCTATGGAATCCAAGGCCGAATAGGTTTTGGTGGATTTAGTCTTTTTGGTTTCTATGAGTTATCCGATAAATGGGATACTGCGCCTGCAGGTGGGACCACCACTCAGACACTAACCTTCGGCATTTCTTTAACAGGCTTCTAAATAAAGCCTTATTTAGTTTCCTTTAAATTCTGGCAAACGCTTCTCCAAGAATGCTGTTACACCCTCTTTATGGTCGTGTGTAGCGCCAGCGATATCTTGATTATATGCTTCGTACTCGAGCATTTCATCCAGCGATGCATTTTGAGACTTGTTAAGCATTTTCTTCATTAGACCAATTGCTTTGGTTGGTGCTTTTGCATAATAATCTGTATAATGCTTAACAGCGGTATCAAGCTGATCATCCGCAACACATTTATTAATAAGCCCCATTTCTTCTGCCTGCTTCCCAGAGACTCTGGTACCCATTGTAGATAATTCAAATGCTTTAGCAGAACCAACCAAACGTGGTAGGAAATAAGATGAGCCTGAATCCAGCACCAAACCTATGTTAACGAATACCTCTATTAACTTGGCGCTTTCAGAGGCTACAACAATATCACAGGCCAAGGCGAAAGAACAACCTGCACCGGCGGCAACACCATTCAACCTACAAATCACAGGTTTTGGTAGTTTTCGAATGGCTTTGATGATCGGATTGTAACGTTTATGTATTGAATCAGAAAACGATCGATTTGGTTCTTTAGATGAAGCTTTTAAGTCTTGCCCTGAGCAAAAAGCCTTCCCCTCTCCTGTAAGTACCACAACACGAACTTCTGGATTCTTCTTTGCTTCCTTAAATGCCTTCTGAAGCTCAAATGTAATTTCATTATTGAGGGCATTATAGACCTCTGGTCTGTTTAAAGTAATTGTGGCAATGCCATCTACTAAATCATATTTAATATACTCGAACATAGGCTAAAGGAATAAAATGATAGATCCGTAACTAATAATAAAACCAAGTAAACACCCACCCACTATTTCGGCTGGTTTGTGGGCGTGAAGATAAAGTCTTGCCCAAGCAACCAAGCCAGTAAGGGCTACTGCCGCAATTAAAGGCCAAAATAAAGTGTTTGTTGCTTGAAAAGTGGATTTAAACGCAATGACAAACCCTAACCAACCTGCCACTCCTGCTGCATGAGCACTTATTTTCCACTTAAAGGTAATGCCATTGGTAATGACTACGACTGAGGTAATGGCAATAAATGCAATATTCATCGCGGGCGTCATCCATTCTTGGCCACGAATCATAAATGAAACTACAATATAGAATAATGAGATAAAGACAAACGGCAGATAACGATCTTTCCTATTTGTCATGTGTAAATCTTTAATCACTTTAGTTAAGCGAAACATGATTACAGTAAGCACTGGAACTAAACAGGTTGTAACAAAAATCAAGGATACGACTGTCCATCTACCTTTATCAGATAAGTTCGAACTATTACCCAGATGAAATAATATAGTATAGAAAACCAGCGAGGGCATTAAAAGCGGCTGGAACAAATAGGTAATGAATTTGGCTAAAAAACTCAAATCACAATTCTTTTCTCAACCTCGCCACAGGAATATTTAGTTGCTCTCGATATTTGGCAACGGTTCTTCTGGCAATATTATAGCCTCTCGCTTTGAGGGACTTTTCTAATTTATCATCAGAAAGTGGTTTCTTCTTGTCTTCCTTACTGATCATTTCAGCAAGAACATTTTTGACTTCACGGCTACTCACATCTTCACCACTTACAGTAGATATACCTTCGCTGAAAAAGTATTTTAATGGAAAAATACCGAAATCGGTTTGAATGGATTTTGAATTTGCCACCCTCGATACTGTGGAAATATCCATCTGAATCTCATTCGCAATGTCCTTCAAAATCATTGGCCGGAGCTTGGTTTCGTCTCCTTCTAAAAAGAACTCATATTGAAACTTCAAGATCGACTCCATTGTGCGGAGTAAAGTGTTTTGGCGCTGTTTAATGGCATCTATAAACCATTTTGCCGCATCCAGTTTCTGCTTTACAAATGAAACAGTCTCCTTTAGCTTTTTATCTTTCTTATCACTCTTATCGTATGCTGAGAACATTTCTGAATAGGATTGACTTACTCTCAATTCGGGAGCATTTCTACTATTCAAGGTTAAATCAAATTCCCCATCATTATTTGTCATTAAAAAGTCGGGAATCAAATATTGAGTTTTCACTAAGCCACCAGAAATAGAGCCAGGCTTAGGATTAAGTTTAGTAATCGCATTAACTGCCTCTTTTAAGAGGTCATCATTCTCAATATTGAGTTTCTTAATGATTTTATCGTAATGTTTCTTTGTAAACTCGTCGAAGCAGAATGAAAGTATTTTGATTGCCGTGGTGATGCTTGGATCATCTTCGATATCGTCAGCTTTCCTTTCCAACTGAATGAGTAGACATTCTTGTAAACTTCTAGCGGCAATACCCGGAGGATCAAACCTTTGAATCTGACTTAAGAGTTCTTCAAGCTCTTCAATATCTGACTCTATATTTTGGGCAAAGGCCAAATCATTGACAATAGAATCAAGTTCTCGCCTGATATAACCATCCGTCTCAATACTTCCTATTAACTGTTTAGCAATTGTCTCTTGGCGTTCATCAAGGCCTATAAAGCCAAGCTGTGCTTCAAGTTGATCATTTAGCGAAGCCTGCATAGCAACTGGCATTTCACGATCTTCCTCATCGCTATAATTGCCATCACCTTGCATTTTATATCCTGAGTAATCATCATCACCCAAATAATCTTCAACATTCAAATCTTCTGTTGAGCTTACTTCGGCGTCATCAAACTCTTCTTTTTCTTGAACTGGCTCTTCTTCCCTACCTTCTTCAAGTGCAGGGTTAATCTCTAACTCTTCCTCTACACGAGTATCGAGTTCAGCGGTCGGCACCTGCAACAGCTTAATAAACTGTATCTGCTGAGGTGACAGCTTTTGACTTAAAGATTGATTAAGACTGAGTTTTTGCATCTTTTAAAATGAGATACTTTGTTGCTTCTTTCTCAAATTTAAAGGAAAGAACGAAGAAGCGCTCAATTGATGACAATTTTTAACAAAAATCGTGCAAAAAAATTCAAAAGTGGTACTCAAGACAACAAAGGCATATTTACGACCCTCTTCAGCCAAACACTATATGCTGACAAAGCCTATCAAATGATTATCAATTAGTTGTGATTGAGATTAAAAAATGATTGTTTTGCGTTCCTTTAGAATCTATCAGGAATGGCATTATGAAAACGCAAAGAACAAAAATCGCTTCACTACTTAAGGCTACGGCACTTGATGTAGATATCCTTGCTAAGGGCTGGGTAAGAACTAAAAGAGGAAACAAACATGTATCCTTTATTGCTTTGAATGATGGTTCTTCAATTCATAGTATCCAAGTGGTTGCAGATCCTAGCGTTATCAGCGAAGATGTTTTAAAAGGCATCACTACTGGGGCAAGTATTTCGGTAGAAGGTAAGTTAGTTGCTTCACAAGGTGCTGGACAAAACGTTGAAATTACGGCTACAGCTATTGAAATTATTGGTAGTGCAGATCCCGAAAAATACCCACTTCAACCAAAGAAGCACTCTTTAGAGTTTTTGAGAGAAATAGCACATTTACGCCCTAGAACTAACACTTTTGGCGCCATATTTAGAATGAGACATGCTATGTCTTATGCTGTACATAAATTCTTTAACGATAAGGGATTTTATTATTGGCACACACCATTTGTAACGGGATCGGACGCAGAAGGAGCTGGAGAAATGTTTAGGGTTTCAACTTTAGATCCAATTAACCCTCCGCTAACTGAAGATGGTAAAGTTGACTATAGCCAAGACTTTTTTGGCAAAGAAACTAACCTTACGGTGTCAGGACAACTCGAAGGTGAACTTGGCGCATTAGCACTTGGTGAAATTTACACATTTGGACCAACTTTTCGTGCTGAGAATTCTAACACAACAAGGCATTTATCTGAATTTTGGATGATAGAACCAGAAATGGCATTCTATGATTTAAAGGACAATATGGACTTGGCTGAAGAGTTTCTGCAATTCTTATGTCAATATGCGCTTGACAATTGCGCTGATGATTTGGCCTTTTTAGAACAGAGATTGCTCGATGAGGAAAAGAACAAACCTCAGGTAGAACGTAGTCCAATGACGCTCACTGAAAAACTTCAGTTCATTATCGACAACCCATTTGAAAGACTCACCTACACTGAAGCGATTCAAATTTTAAAGAATTCTAAGCCTAACAAAAAAGGGAAATTTCAATTTCCAGTTGAAGGCTGGGGCACTGATTTACAATCGGAGCACGAACGTTTCTTAGTTGAAAAGCACTTTAAGAAGCCAGTGATCTTAACGGACTATCCTAAAGACATTAAGGCTTTCTACATGCGCATGAATGAAGACGGCAACACTGTTGGTGCCATGGACATTTTATTCCCTGGTATCGGAGAAATTGTTGGAGGTTCTCAGCGAGAGGAAAGGTTGGAGGTATTGACAAGCCGAATGGCCGAAATGGGTATCCCAGAAGAAGAAATGGATTGGTACCTCGATACGCGAAGGTTTGGAACAGCGCCTCATAGTGGCTTTGGTTTAGGCTTTGAACGTTTAATGATCTTTGTGACAGGGCTCTCAAACATAAGAGATGTCATACCTTTCCCAAGAACTCCGGGAAGCGCAGCATTCTAAAACAATAAAGGCCGAAAATTTCGGCCTTTTTATTTTTTACTAAATCTAACTGTTTGTTGAAACTTGGTCCGGTCATCCATGACTAGAACGAGATAGTACCCTCTTGGAAAGGACTCTACATCTATCTTGTATTTCTTGGTGCCGTTCTTTTCTAAGTTGACCTTAATTTTCTTACCAATTATACTTCTTATCTCAATCTTAGGTTTTACCAGCTCTAGATCGGACAGATCTATATTAAGAAAATCAGATGTTGGGTTAGGGAATACTTCAACCTTAACTTTTTCGTTGGTTCTATTGGATTGAGCCGAAACGCTAAACGCCATAACCATAAGAGATAGTCCAAAGACTATGCGCAACGGTGAAATATGGCGATTGAAGATTCTCATTATATAGTTAGACCCCTATTCTTGTGATAAGGTTTAGTTAAAGTTATAGTTTTTTCAAATAAAAGGCACTTATCAAACGTTAATAATTCCTTTCTCTGCAATTAGAGCAAATCTAATGCCACTAATTAGCTTGAATAATCCCTTGCATTTAAAACCTTAGGCTAAGCAAAAGGAACAGCTTCCATCATAAAATTCCCTTAAGGAAAGTTATTCTGAATATCATAAACCGTACTGCATCAGAGTGCAATTGGCTGCGATTGTGTCCGTCATTTTCTAAAATATTAGATAAGGCGCTAACTTTTTTACACCTGCAGAATCAATTAAAGTCAGTAGATATAAATCTTCGAGATTGGAAAACTTGCCTCGACTGCTTTTCATGTTAAGAATCTCCTTTGTAAGCTCATAATCAATATAAGGGTGCGCCAACAACTCTTTAAAAGTGGCAATGTTAATCTGTAATTTCTTTAAACCCGGCTGATCTTGAACCTTAAACTGACCAACAATGGATTGATATAGTTCTTCTGACATTCCATAGATTTCTTTCAATTGATCTACGGTGTGATAACCTCCTAACAAATTACGATACCCAACTATCCGCTTGGCATAGCTAGAACCAATACCTTTGATCATTTTCAATTGTGTAGTATCTGCTTCATTCAAATCAAATATTCTTAATGATCTTTTTGACACAATGCTCGGGGACGATTTCACTGGATCAGCATTTCTTGGCAAAAGAGGTTTCGAGCTGGACTTCGTAGCTTTTTCAGTTCTGTGATTTTGACTAGTAATTGGTAAATCGATATAACCTTTTAATCTATCGTATAGTGAATCTGGAAAATCATAAATCTTCAATAAATCTGATTTTACTCTGAAGCTACCTCCTTTGCTTCTAAAGTTTTCAATTCGTTTAGACAGGAAGGTTGGGACACCAATGGCTATAAGATCGGCTACGGGATAGGTATTCGGATTAAACAGTTCTAGCGGTTTCTGAACTGGCTCAACTTCTTTTTTAAACCCTGCTTGAATTTCTAACAGTAAAGAGTCAAGCAGCCTTTTGTCAGACTCACCCGTATTGTAGTCGATACCAAAAAACTGACGATAGAGTGTGGGCATTAAAACGAAAAAGGCAATGAGCGGAATTAAAATAACAATACCATTAATTTCAGCCTTTGTGAAACCAAACCATTCCTGTATCAGCTTTTTGAGTTTCATTAAAAATATATTTAAATCACAATTAATTAAATATATAATTATTTATTAAAAAGCTTCAACAATTTCCTTGCATAAAGGGTTGGGTAAAAAACGTTGAAACCCGTTTTAACTAACAAATTGAAGCATAAAGCTTTTTTAATGACGACGCAGGACTTATTTTTGCACTGCGTTATTTTAACGACTTAAGACAATGCAGAATCATTTCAAAGTAGTAGGTATCTCATTCAAAAACGCTCCTGTGGAGATACGTGAGATTATTGCTTTGGATGCTAGTCTCATCAGCAGTTTATTGATCGAATTTCGTGAAATTCTTGGCTTAGAAGAGTCCTTGATTATTTCGACGTGTAACCGCACTGAGATCTTTTATAGTGACTTGGAGGACAGGTCTAGAGAAATCATCAGTTTAATTGCTGCGAAAAAAGGACTTGAAAAAGTTGATGCTTCTTTGCCATTGTTCAAATCGATTACTGATGGGTTTGAGGCTTCTTCTTATTTATTTAGAGTAGCGCTTGGACTAGAAGCGCAAGTAATTGGTGATCTTCAGATTATTAACCAAGTAAAGCAGGCTTACCAACTTGCCGCCGATAATAATACTGCTGGTCCTTTCATGCACAGACTACTTCATACGGTTTTCTTTGCGAACAAGCGAGTTTTTCAAGAGACCGCCTTTAGAGATGGTGCTGCGAGTGTTTCTTACGCTTCGGCAACACTGATAAGAACGCTTTCAGAATCTTTTGTCAATCCAAGAGTCCTAGTGATAGGACTAGGAGAAATTGGAGAAGATTTGGCGAGACATTTATCTGATGAGACTTTCTCTGTAAATATTTGCAACCGTACGAATGAAAAAACACGCTCGCTTGGTGCTGAATTAAATCTAGAAACGATTGAGTTCAGCCAAGTCAAAGGAAGCTTGCCTGAATACGACATTATCGTATCAAGTGTTCCGGTAAAAGATTTTATTAATGCTGATGATCTTGGCAATAAAAAAATTGGCATTCAGTATTTAATTGACCTTTCAATTCCAAGATCAATTGACCCAGAAGTAGATTCACTTAAAGGAGTTTCTGTTTATAACATCGATGAAATTCAAGAAAAGGCATCGAAAGCTGTTGAAAAACGTGTCGCTGCAATTCCTGAAGTGGAAATGATCATAGCCGAAACTATGGAAGGCATTAAGGAGTGGTCGCAAGAAATGGTGGTCTCTCCTACTATTCAGAAGCTTAAGAATGCACTTGAAGATATCAGAAAAGACGAATTACAACGTCACTTGAAAAATGCTTCCCCTGAAATGGAACATTTTGCGGAGAAGTTATCCAAAAGTATTACTCAGAAAATCATGAAGCTTCCGGTTCTTGAACTCAAGGCTGCCTGTAAGCGCGGAGAAGCTGATTCGCTAGTTGAAGCTTTGACTGATATTTTCCAGTTAGATCAGGAAACCACTCGTAAATAATATCCCTCTTCTATAAATTAATAAGGAGCAAACGCTAATTTCGTTTACAAAAGCGATTTATTTCCGTATTACATTTTAATGCACTCAGTCAGACGATTATTTTTCCTTATAGCTTTAGCGTTTTACACTGTCTCTTCCATTGCCGATCAGTTCGAGTCTTTTTCGATAAATGGGAAGTATGGCATTAAAAACACTAGTTCGGGAACTGTTGTGCTCGAAGCGATCTACCAATCGGTTGGCTGGTCTAATGGAGAGTTTATTATAGTCAACAACCTAATAGGGGCTCAACAGAATGAAAAATGGGCACTTTTTAAGCTAGACGGTACCAAAATCACTGATCATCTTTTCGCAGCATTGCTTCCTTTTACAGACGACTTATTTATTTCAGGCAAAAGAGCCAAAGGCACCATACTTTTAGAATACGGCATAGTCAATAGTAGAGGAAAGACTATTCTACCATTTGATTTTTCTAACCTTGAAAACAAGGGCAATGTATTGATTGCCACTAAACGACTGGCAAGTATCTATCGCAAGGGGTTACTAAGTCAGAATGGTAAGGAACTGATTCCTATAACTTTTCGAGAGGTTAAGGAAATTGAAGGCGGACTTTTCGCTGTGCGAGATAAAAGTGGCTTGAGTGCTCTTTATAATAGTAGCGGAGATGCATTGAGCGCCTTTCTTTATGAATCTATTACGGCATTGAATAATGATGTCTTACAAGTCAAGTCGTTCAATAAGATCGGGCTTATCAGTAAAATGGGTGAAACCATTGTAGCACCTATATATAAGGTGATTGAATTCTCAGGTGATAAAACAAGGGCACTTCCTTTCAAAAAATGGGATTATTATTCATCCGGAATATTCCAAAGCAGCTTTCACTTCGACTTATTAAGGTTTTCCGGAGATAACATTTTTGCGGTGAACAATGGCAACAACACGGGCCTGATAGATGTTGATGAGAAATTCTTGTTCTTTAAAGACGGTCTAAAACTGAAATCAACGCAGCATCAATTATCCGTTGTTGAAGATTTAAATGGCCTTCAGGGTGTGATAGATAATACTGGGAAAACAATTTTACCAGTTTTCTACGACAGCTTACGGATCACGGAACACCTCTTATTTGCGCAAACCATAAATGATGAAACTCAATATTGGAATGTGTTCAATTTGAAGGGTAAAAAGCAATCTCTTTATGAGTACAACGAAATTCATGAAGCTGAATATGGCGTTTTAAAAGCGTTAAGAAACAACAAGTATGGTTTCTTGAATGAAGTGACGGGTAGAGAGGTGAGTCCTTTTCTATATGATGAGATTAGTGCAATCGAACAGGGTTTGGCAATGGTTGAGTATCAGAATAGTAGAGGTGTTATCAATACAAGCGGTAATTGGATAATAACACCTTACAGCGATAGTCTGTCAATTCAAAACAACAGAATACTTTCTCATCAAGGCTCGGAATTCAAATTATTTGACCTTAAAGGAGGATTAATAGCCTCTTCCTACAAGCGCATCAATCCCTTGCCGCAAGGCTATTCCCAAAGCCTAGAAGATGGTTTAGTACTTTACAACGACCAACAAGTGCAACTTTTGGAACCTGCCTATGAAAGCATCGAGGTTTTAAGTAATGACTTGTATTTATTAAGTCGAGATAGCTTGAGTTTTCTTTATAAACCTAGCAGTCAATCAGACTTTAAATTATCTGAAGATATTCAAGCTTTAGGGGGCTATGATTCCGGATATATTCCGGTTAAGATCGATGGACAATGGGGCTTCCTGAATGAAAGTGGTCAATTAAGAATTGCCAATCGTTATGAGGCTGCTGGCGAATTTTCTGAAGACTTATTCTCTGTTAAGGTAATTGGGAAATGGGCCTTTGTGGATATAGATGAGAACTTTGTTATTCAACCTATTTATGACGAGGTGAGTATTTTCAAGGATGGCCTTGCCGTTGTAAAAAACGAAAAGGGTTATGGTTTAATCGACAAGTCGGGCAAAGAAATCTTATCGTTTGGCTACACGAATATCATGCGACAGAAGGACTATTTACTTCTTGAGAAAAACGGCAGATATGGCATAGCCGATTTGAAAGGCACTTTAATAAAAGACCCTCAATTTGAAAAAATAACGCAGTTAGCTAAAGGATTTTTTCAGATAGAAAATTCTGGCTTAAAAGGCGTAATCAATGCTAAAGGGGAAGACATTGTTCCGGTTGTGTATGAGAAAATCATCCAACAAGGAGATAAATTTATTGCTTCCGAATCCATGAGGTGGATCGAAATAGAGATAAAATAAAAGGCCAATCAGTTATTTCTGATTGGCCTTTTATCGAGGTGTATTGATTACTTATTTGTTCCCGCCATCCAATTTTTTCTTAGGCGATGTTTTTTGTGGAGGGTTTGCTATTGACTCTCTCATACTTGTATCGGATTGAATGTTTTCCATTTTATAGTAATCCATTACACCAAGGTTTCCGGACCTAAATGCTTCTGCTAAGGCTAACGGTACTTCAGCTTCGGCTTCAATAACTTTAGCTCTTGCCTCTTGGGACTTCGCCTTCATTTCTTGCTCTTCGGCCACAGCCATTGCTCTTCTTTCTTCCGCTTTAGCTTCTGCAACTTTCAAATCTGCTTGTGCTTGATCTGTTTGTAGTGTTGCTCCAATATTTACACCTACGTCGATATCAGCTATGTCAATAGATAGAATCTCAAATGCTGTTCCAGCGTCTAAGCCTCTTTGTAATACTAGCTTTGATATTTTATCAGGATTTTCTAACACGGCTTTATGAGATTGGGCAGAACCAATTGACGTTACAATGCCTTCTCCTACTCTTGCTAAGATGGTATCTTCGCCTGCTCCACCGACTAGTTGCTGAATGTTTGCTCTAACAGTCACCCTGGCTATAGCCATTAACTGAATACCGTCTTGCGCCACAGCCGCTACTTTAGGTGTTGTGATAACTTTAGGGTTTACAGAAATCTGCACGGCTTCGAATACTTCGCGTCCAGCAAGATCTATAGCTGTGGCTTGTTTGAAGCCCAAGGTGATATTTGCTTTATCAGCAGAAATCAAGGCTTTAATTACTGATGGCACATTTCCTCCAGCTAGATAGTGCGTTTCAAGTTCATCATTAGTCAAATTCAAACCAGCTTTAGTAGCCGTAATTAACGAGTTTACAATGATTCCTGGAGGCACCTTTCTTATCCTCATCCCAATGAGCTTGCCAATACTAACACGAACGTTAGAAAATTGTGCCGTAACCCATAAACCGACAGGCACGAAATATAAAAATGTAAAGAGCACTAAAATGCCCCCAACGACTAATACAATCGGTAAGTAGTTTTCCATATTCATACTATGCTAATTTGACAATTATCTTATTTCTATTTATTCGTGTTATCCGCACTTCGCTTCCAGAATCTATTAGTCCGTCTTGAGAGGTTACTTCGTAAGCTTTTCCCTCGAATTCAACTTTACCAATCGGTTTTAAGTCAGACATGGCCAATCCAGTCATATTTTCCCTAAGAATATCTGTATATCCTTCTTTTACTTTCGAATCAATCTGCGAGGTTAATGCAAATTTCTTCCACGTTTTGGCTTTAAGCCCGTAAATCAATAAGCCCCCACCGGTCAGTGCTGACCCAATAAAGACATAGGTTCCTATGGTATTGCCATAATTCTCATAAGTGAAAAAGACTCCTACCGCTACTAAGAGAGCGCCTAATATTCCGAAAATTGTTGTACCAGGAATAAAGATTAGCTCAACAATCACCAGAATCAATCCAATGAGAATTAATAAAACGATATAGATCCAATCAGCCATAGTTGCGTTTGCGAGATGACTAAATATACAATTAAAAGCGTTCTTCTAGTATGCTTTCGCGAAAAGGGCTCTGACTTTTGAAGGCTTGCCTGTATAAATACATTTACCTTCCTCTGCCACTGCATCGATTGGAATACAACGAATAGTGGCTTTGGTCTCGTTCTTTATTTTTTCTTCGGTCTCGGCAGTTCCATCCCAGTGTGCTGAAATAAACCCTCCCTCGTTCTCTAAGACTTCCTTAAACTCATCATAAGTCTCAACAGAGCGGGTATTCTCGATTCTAAAATCTTGTGCTTTTTTGTAGATCGCGTTTTGGATTTCGTCCATGAGACCTTGAATCTTAGCGGTAAGATCTTCTTCAAGACTAAACGTTTCTTTTACACCGGTATCTCTTCGGGCAATTTCAATGGAGTTATTCTCCATATCCTTCGGGCCGATGGCAATCCTAACGGGAACGCCTTTTAATTCCCACTCTGCAAATTTATAACCGGGCTTATAAGTATCACGTCCATCAAACTTCACCGAAATACCTACAGCTCTTAGCGACTTAATGATTCCATCAGCTTTATCGATAATGGCATTTAATTGGTCTTCTCCTTTGTATATAGGTACAATCACTACTTGAATTGGCGCTAATTTAGGAGGTAACACCAGACCTTGGTCGTCTGAATGCGCCATAATTAGTGCCCCCATCAATCGTGTACTTACCCCCCAAGAGGTTCCCCATACATAATCCTGCCCACCTTCACGGTTTGCAAATTTTACATCGAAAGCTTTCGCAAAGTTTTGTCCTAAGAAATGAGAAGTTCCTGCCTGCAGTGCCTTACCATCTTGCATTAGTGCTTCAATACAATAAGTTTCAATTGCACCAGCAAAGCGTTCGCTTTCTGATTTTATACCTTTTACTACAGGTACAGCCATGAAGTCTTCAGCAAACGATGCATAAACATTCATCATTTGAATCGACTCGTCTATCGCCTCCTGCTTAGTAGCATGTGCCGTATGTCCCTCTTGCCATAGGAACTCTGTCGTTCTTAAAAAGAACCTTGTTCTCATTTCCCAACGCACTACATTAGCCCACTGGTTTACCATAATTGGCAAATCACGATAAGACTGTACCCAGTTCTTATAGGTACTCCAAATAATGGTTTCTGAAGTAGGCCGAACAATTAGTTCTTCTTCTAATTTCGCATCAGGATCTACAACTACTCCATTACCGTCTTCATCATTTTTAAGACGATAGTGTGTTACTACTGCACACTCTTTTGCAAAACCGTCTACATGATCAGCCTCCTTACTTAAGTAAGACTTTGGAATAAATAGAGGAAAATAAGCATTGGTATGACCAGTTTCTTTGAACATTCTATCAATTTCGGCCTGCATTTTCTCCCAGATAGAGTAACCGTAAGGTTTTATAACCATACATCCTCTTACTGCAGAATTTTCTGCTAAATCCGCTTTTTTCACTAATTCATTGTACCACAATGAATAATCTTCACTTCTTTTTGGCAATCCTTTGCTCATATTCTCAGATTTGGTATGATCCTTGCTGTTTTTGCGTTGATAAAATGTTCGACAAATATAGAGTTTTCGAATATTTTCTCGACCAAAAAAAGTAAATAGACGTTAAGTCTTTAAGCCACTAAAAAAGAAAGTCATGAAAAGTCGAATTCATCTCAAATTATTAATGGCACCACTCAGCATGCTTACGCTGTTTGCATGCGCTCCAAACCAATATCAACAATCTTCAGAATATGATGATGTGTACTTCACGTCATCTGACAGAAAAAAGGCACCTAAGGTCGTAACCAAACCTGTATCGGGTGTTGAGGACGTTTCTCAAATGATAACTTTGGCAAACTCTTCAAGAGCAGCAGTTGACGACGAACTTGTCAATAAATACACAAACAATACCCCTTCAGAAACAGAATATTTTGTTCAAGGTGAGGTAGGCCCTAAAGTAGAAAGAGCAAACCAATTGAACTACAGAGACTTTATTTCTGATTATGAAAATGAGTTTCTAGCCGCCTACACGCTCCCACTTGACTGGGAAACCGAGTGGGACGAAAATTATTTCAACGATCTTGTGAGTAACGATTTTGAGTTTAGACTGGCATGGTATGAACAATACTATGTAGGTGATAACGATAGAATGGATCGTTATTTAAATGCAAATGCCGGCAGAATTGGTAATGCAACCTTTTCTGACTTCAACCAATCTAGAATGTTCGTCAATGGGTATGCTCCTATTGTCGTAAGACCAAGAATTGGGTTCTCCGTAGGTATTGGGTTCGGTAGAGGTTTTTGGAACGGATTTGGGTTTGGGATTGGTAATGGTTTTTATGATCCTTTCTTTAATGATCCATTTTTCTACGACCCATTCTTCTTTAATGGTTCTTGGGGGTGGAATGGCTTCAATAGATGGAATAGATTCAACCGTTGGAATAGAGGTAATAGATGGAATGGATTCAATGATCCTTATGTTTACTGTCCTCCTATTTTCAGCAATCAGTATATATATAGAGGTAATGTAATTGTTGCACAAAACAATAGAACCTACACTAGAGGTGGTAGACTTCAGTCTTCTTCAGTATCTAGCGTAAGATCGGATGCCACAAATGGCGTGGCACCTACAAGGTCACAGCGACTATCTTCTGCTTCTGGCAACTCAAGATCAGCCGTTACAAGAAGTGCAATCGCCGCAAGGTCTGAAAGAAACAGCGGAAGAGTAAGATCTTCGTCTTCAAGCGGAGTAAGTTCTAGTCGAAGTTCAAGAAGTAGCTCTTCAAATGCAGTTGTGAGTTCACGATCTTCACGATCTAGAAGAACAAGCACTGATGCTTATCGATTTGATGAATCATCTAGAAACCGACGTTCTTCTAGCGTAAGGGCAAATGCTACAAGTGGAAGGTCAGTTGTAAGTTCTAGAACGTCTAGAAGCTCTTCATCACGTTCCTCTGTAGGCAGAAGCTCTAGTTCTAGTACTAGAAGTAGCAGTAGCCGATCAAGTAGCCCTTCTTTCAATAGAAGTAGCTCTTCAAGATCATCAGGCAGTGTTAGCCGATCTTCTAGCAGAAGTAGTTCTTCAAGAGGAGTGTCCAGCAGTTCAAGTCGTTCTTCTAGCTCGAGATCTAGCGGTGTAAGAAGTAGTTCTTCAAGAAGCAGCAGTTCAAGATCTAGCGGAGTTAGCAGAAGTAGCTCTTCTTCAAGTAGAAGCAGCGGTTCTTCAAGCAGAAGCAGTAGCTCTTCAAGCAGAAGCGGCGGTTCAAGATCATCAGGAAGAGGTAACTAGGTAGTCCAACACAAAAACTCAACAAATGAAAAATAAGATAAAGCTTATGGTGATAGGCATGGCAGCGCTTTGCCTTCACTTTAACCTAAACGCGCAAGTTCAATCCGGATCATTCGGTTATTACCAAGACGCACTAAGGTTTAGTCAATCAAATATGGTAGGTACGGCACGCATAGCCGGTATGGCTGGTGCGGGTTCAGTGCTAGGTGGTGATTTAAGTGCCACTGCATTAAACCCTGCAGGACTTGGCTTCTATAACAGGTCACAATTCGTATTCACTCCTAGTTTAAACTTCAATCAATACAATACTGCTTTTCTTGGTCAGAATAGTAATAATGAGAAGTCAAGACTAGAATTTTCAAATCTAGGTGTTGTCGTCAACTTTAATAAGAGTGATTTTATTCCCGGAGGATGGCGTGGTGGTTCTATTGCGGTAACGTATAACAGAACAAACGACTTTAGTCAAAGGCTGACTTATGGGGCTAACAACGACAATAATTCAATCATAGACGCAATGCTCGATAGAGCGGATGGTTTCTTTGACTTTGAATTAGGTGGCATTGAACAAGTAGGATTCGATCATTATTTGATTAACCCATTACCGAATGCACCAGACTTTTACGTATCTCCGGTTGAAGGCTTTCCTTTTCAAGAGGAATCAATAACAAGAAGTGGATTTACGGATAAGATAAACATTGCTGGAGGTGCCAACTATGATGACAAAATATACGTCGGTGCTGGTGTTGGCATAGTTTACAGCAGTTATAATATGAACAGAATCTATATTGAGTCTTTTGCCGGAACGGTACTGCAGTCTTTCAGTATAGATGAGTTATTCGATGCTTCAGGCACTGGTTTTAACGCGAACGTAGGTATAATCGTAAGACCAACTGATTTCTTAAGAGTTGGTGCTTCTATTACAACCCCTACTTGGTTTAACTTCAGTGAAGAAAGCGATGCGGTTTACAATTCTGAGTATAACAACTTTGATGTATCGGGTTTTGAGGATAATGGACAACGGGTAATTCTTGAAGACACTGTATTGAATAGCCTTCAAACACAAACCAACGTATTCTTTTCAGATTATGATTTGAGAACTCCTTCAAAAATAAACTTGGGTGCAGCGTTTTTCATTGGAAAAAGTGGTTTTATAACGGCTGACTTTGAAAGAATCAATTATTCTAACGCGCATGTTTCTTCTAGTGACTTTTCTGCCGACAGTGACAACAGAACTATTGCAAGTATTTATGATGCAGCAACCAATATTAGAATTGGTGGTGAATACAGATACAAGGAGTTTAGGTTTAGAGGTGGGTACGCTTCTTTAGGTGATCCTACGAATGATCTTTTAGACGATGTTGACCGATCGAGAACGGTAATTTCTGCTGGCATAGGGATGAATCTGGGAAGGTACTTCTTTGATTTCGCCTACTCTCAAACAAAATTCAATGACTCCTTTACATCATATACATTTACCGATGGTGTTGGACCAACCGCAATTACAGAGAGTAAATTGAATAATGCGAGACTAACTTTCGGATTGAATTTCTAGTCCTTTGAATCTTTAAGTTTAGAGATAATCGTATCTGCTGAGATGCGGTTATCTCTAATTTTTATTTGCGCCTGGCTATAATAGTCATCCCTGATTTCCTTCATTTCACGAATTTCCTGAATCAGATCTTGATGGTCGTAGCTACTAAACATGGGGCGCTTCTCTACACCCTCTTCTATGATTCTAAGTGCTAAATCTCCAGGGTTTACATCTAGATAAATTGTAGTGCCACTTTCATTCATTGCATCCATATTAAAGTGAAAACAAGGCGTACCTCCTCCAGTGGCAAGTACAAAAGTGTCCTCCACCGCAATTACTTCATGTAAAGCTTCTTTTTCGTATAGTCTAAATTGACCTTCGCCTTGCTTCTTGAAAATTTCAGGAATTGTTAACCCTTCTCTTTCCACGATTACATGATCTAAGTCTATGAATTTATAGCCGATTGATTTAGCCAAAGACTTACCCAAAGTCGTTTTACCTGAGCCCGCAAGCCCAATCAAAAAGATTCCCTTTTTTACACTCATTTATTTCAGGTTTGACAGCAGTTCGCCTGCTCCTGGCACGTCATTATAGTGCCATTTGTTCATGATTTCTCCGTCTTGTAGTAAGACTAATCCGGGATTGGAACGAATCATCGTCTTTAAAAGTGTTTTATCAGAATAGTAGTACGGCACCGGTAGTTGAACGCTATGTCTCAGTGCTTCGAACTGTGCTCCTGATGATGCAGTAACAGCCGAAACCTCCACTTGATTACCTAATGCACTTACAAGACTATTAATCATTGTGTAGGCATCAAGATCGGTTGATTCCGTTTCGTGTACCACTATTAAAAGCTTTTTGCCTTTCAACGACTCCATGGTGTAGTCGGACTCATCGCCCCAAATGGAATAATTCGTGATTTTCGGAACAGTACCAGGATCATCTGCCGGTGGCAACATATCCGTTGGTATATCAGTCCCAATTTTATAGGCTCTAAAGTCAATTGAGGGTAAGTGATTGATTGACCAAACTTCTATAAAGAGACAAAAGGCCAAGGCAACAGCTACGGCAATGGCTCTGAAGTTACCCGCATTCAACAGCTCGTTCTTCTTTCGGTTGATAAATAAGAAAACGATCAGAACAAGTAAAATAATATCCTTAGTGAACGACTCCCATGGTGTGAGCTTAATCGCATCTCCAAAGCAACCACAATCAGTTACTTTGTTGAAATAGGCTGAGTAAAAGGTTAGAAAAGTGAAGAAAACGATCATCACTAAAAGAGATATCGTCACCAATCGCTCTCTATATTTCAATAGAAGCGCAATTCCTAAAACCACTTCTAAAGTAGAAAGTAGCATGGAAAGAAATAACGATAAAGGTTTTAACGCTTCAAAAAATGGAGCAATATCAATAGCGAAAACAGAGAAGTACTCTTCTAATTTAATCTGTGTTCCAACAGGGTCATTTACTTTTATAAGTCCTGAGAATATGAATAATCCTCCGACCAGTATTCTCGCTATTGAATTTAATGCTTTCATCATTTACGCTCTTTCATCAAAATCATGCAAAACACCGCATAATTGATCATGTCCATATAATTCGCATCTATACCTTCAGAAATAATTGTCTTACCGGCATTGTCCTCAATTTGCTTAACGCGAAAAAGCTTCATTAAGATTATATCAGTGATTGATCCAACTCTCATATCACGCCATGCTTCGCCGTAGTCATGGTTCTTATCCATCAGCAATTGCATGGTATTATTAACGTGTTTGTCGTAGAGCGGTTCCAATGATCCTACTTCCATTTCCATAGGATCATTTTCCGTTAAATTCATTTGAATTAGGGCAATGACGCAATAGTTAATAATGCCAATAAATTCACCAGAGATATCATCGTTGACTTTTTGCGTACCTTTTTCCTGAATGGATCGGATGCGCTGAGCTTTGATGAAAATTTGATCTGTAATAGAAGGCAACCTCAAGACTCGCCAGGCAGTGCCATAATCTTGAGTTTTCTTCAGAAATATGTCTTTACAGGCCTCAATAACTTGCTTATATTCGCCTACCGTTTGTTCCTCCAAAGTGAATGCTTTTTAAATTTTCAGACAATTCTTGAAGGCGAAAGATAACTTATTTCAGGTTAAAACCACATTGAACATTAGTGGAAATCTTGTTTCTCTGGCAAGGCCGAAGCTAATGGGAATTATCAATGTGACACCAGACTCCTTCTTCGACAAAAGTAGGTTTAACTCGACTGATGAAATTCTTAGTCAGGCAGAAAAAATGCTTGAGAACGGAGCACTCTTTTTAGATATCGGGGGATATTCCACGCGTCCCAACGCTGAGGATATTTCTATTAAAGAGGAATTGAAACGAGTGATTCCAGCAATTGAAAATATTAGCACACGTTTTCCGGAAGCCATTATTTCAATTGACACATTTAGGTCTGAAGTGGCTTCTGCAGCAGTAAATGCCGGTGCCCTTATGATTAACGATGTTTCTGGTGGAAACCTCGACAATAAAATGTTCGAGACAGTTGCCAGCTTAGGTGTTCCATATGTACTCATGCACATGCGCGGTACGCCACTCACTATGAAAGGATTGGTGGATTATGACCATCTAATCAACGACATTTTATTTGAGTTAAATGAAAAATGCCAACGGTTAATGAACCTAGGCGTTTACGACATCTTGATCGATCCGGGCTTTGGCTTTGCTAAAACCATTGACCAGAACTATGAAATCCTTCGAAATTTGGGTTTATTTAAGAGATTGAAACATCCAATATTGGCTGGTTTATCAAGAAAGTCCATGATTTACAAAAAGCTCGACATAGCACCTGAAGACGCCCTCAATGGTACGGCCGCTTTAAATATGGCCGCTTTAATGAACGGCGCCTCCATTTTACGTGTGCACGACGTAAAGGCGGCTAAAGAAATAATTACACTTTACGAAGCATATAAGGGTTGATTTTCGCATTTAAAATAGGGTTTCTTGAAGTCAGATGGATCGACATCTTAGACATTCTATTGGTGAGTGTACTACTCTATCAGGTCTATAAACTCTTAAAAGGTAGTGTGGCCGTAAGGGTACTTATCGGCTTTCTGGTACTCTATTTGGTATACTTAGTGGTAAGAGCCGCTCAAATGGAATTGCTCGCCGGAATTCTCGGCCAATTCATGGGCGTTGGTGTGCTAGCGGCCATCATAATTTTCTCACAGGAAATAAGAAAGTTCTTGCTGATACTAGGAAAAACTACCTTTCGGGAGAACGGCATTCTACAATCTGTGATGATTTGGAAAAGAAGGGTTGAAAAAGAAACTTTCAATGTGACTCCAATCATTGAAGCTATCAAAGGCCTATCCACTACCAATACTGGCGCCTTGATGGTGTTTTCTAAAAGCTCAGAGCTAAAGTTCTATGTAGATTCTGGCGACTTGATTGATGCCTTTATTTCTAAAAGATTATTAATCTCGATTTTTAATAAGTACAGCCCTCTTCATGATGGAGCAGTGATTATTCATCAAGGAAAGGTAAGAGCGGCAAGGTGCATATTGCCTGTAAGTGAGAGAGATTTGCCTGCACAATTTGGCATGCGCCACAGGGCTGCACTCGGCATGTCTGAGGCCACAGATTCCCTTACCTTAATTGTTTCTGAAGAAACTGGGCAAATGTCCGTGGCGCGAAACGGGCAAATGGATAGCAACTTATCAATACCTGAAATCAGAAAACGAATTAATGCCTACCTACAGGAAGCTGAAAGAACGGAAAATGCTGAAACTACAAGTGAGCAGGAGTCTGACGAAGCAGCTTAATTCATTTTAAACTTTATTCTAATCAAGGCCGGATTCTCTGAATCCTCTATAGACTCTAACGTAGTACCCTTTCTATAACTCACTTTATCTAAACCTAGCTCTTCTACAAAACTGCTTACATCGGAAGAACTTAGGCTGAAAGTCAAGAAGTTATTGTCCCATCTTATAGGCCTCAAATCAAAGTTCTCATCTACTCCTTTTCGAAAATCGATCAAATTATTTCCAGTCCCTATTCTATCAATCAGTATATAGCGAAAGTCTTTTCGTCCTCCAGTAAACCTCATTAGTATAAATTCATCGCCAACGTAGGAATTAGTATTCCATACATAATCGTTTTTCATAGTAATACTTCTTATTGAAGCATCATTTGCTATCAAAGCAGCATTAGTCCATGCCCAATCCGCACCAAAATCATAAGTAATTAGTGGGCTGAGGGTGTTTTGATTGAGGTAAAATATAGTATCGCTCATTGTCCGATGATATATGAGCCCTTCCTTATATGGCGCTAGTGGTATGCCATATGTAAAAACCCTGCCAGATCTTACATCCTTAACAAATGGATTGAGTGCCTTAACCATATTTAGCTCATTATCGAATAGAAGCAATTGATAATTGACGCTATCTTCTATCTGTAAATTTCTATCAAGAGCATAGCCCCCATTATAATGGCAAAAGATACTCCCCTTTATAGTTCAGCCTCTTTGATGAAAGATGTTTGCCCGTTAAATCATAACGCTGTAGTCGTCCAACAGGCTGATCGAAAACATTGATAGAATTGTCTACCCAAAAGGACGCCAAAAAACTATATTCTTGGGGTCCATTGCCTTGATTGTTGATTTTATTTAGAAAATCACCATTATTATCGAAAATGAAAACATCTCCTGTTGATCCTTTAATTATGATCTGATCATTAACAAATTGAACGTCACTAACAAAGCTAAGCAGTGAACCGGGAGTTTCTTCTAATCCAATTAGCTCCACTTCTTCTATTAAATCAAAAATAGAAACCGGGTTAGTGTGTATATCTATAGTGTAGGTTCTAAATGAATCTAAATTTTTAGAAAGGAGTCCAACATCTTGATCATTAACTTTTGTAGAACACGAGCTAAGACCAATGACCAAACTTAGACTTAACCAAAACGAAGAAGTCATCCTTATTTGAAGTCGATCCATACTAAAACGGGGTTTTCTGAGGAAGAAATTTCTTCCAATGACATAGCTCCTATCACCTTAGCATTGTTATTTCCGGCGGCTGACACTAACTCTTCAATAGCATCAGACTGGACAACGGCTAGAAGTTGATGACCATAATATCGGATAGGTACTAAAGGCATAGTTTTACTTGAAGACCAGTTATGCTCATAATGATAAAACTTTCCAGATTTCTTGTCAACAAACCCTAAGCCGGGCGGTTTTTCAAAGCTGTAAGAATAATTCATCTCTATTCTATCTTCTCCATAAACCATTAAATAAGCCCAAACCTTGCCTGACTTATTCATGGCATCCATTGTTTTACCATCTAAACTTCTTGTCAAAGGAAAATCCTTCCACAACCAATCATCTCCAAAATCTAGATGAGCATATGGCTCTACCTTGCTTCCCTTTATTTGATAGATTGAATCTGTCCAAAACGGATTGAAAAGCGCATTATCTTTAAAAAGCTGAAAAGCATTATTCGGAGGAGTAACAGGAACACCCTCTGGCTTATTTAGAGGCAAGGCATATCTAGTCGGCTTTAATTGTGCATCCGTTAAAATAAGGTTGTGCTTAACGGAATCAATTCCTATTGGAAACGCCATGCCTAATAAGTAACCATCTTCAAAAAACAAAGCGTCGTTTACCACATAAGGAAGCTTAATGGCCCCAAGCAAATTACCCTGAAGATCATATTGCATCATCTTCAAACTATTGTATGAAATGGTTTCAACGATTCCGTCTCTGAAATTGCTACTGGCCATTGATGAATATTCTTCAGGCCCCAGCCCTTTTCGATTGAAATGCGAAATATATTTTCCCTGTTTATCAAATGAAGTCACGTCCCCCTCTCCCTCATTAATAACAACAACGCCATTCTCATGAGGAAAATAAAGTGCGTTGGGCTGCAAAAGAGAAGTGCCGGTTTCTTCTAAACCGAGAATTTCAATTCGCTGAACACGATCAGTAAAATCCGTTTTCTCAGCTTTCATACTAATCTTGTAGGTCTTAAAAGAATTGGTATCAGCGGTTACTTCCTCTTTCTTTTCTTGGCAAGAAACAGCTAGAATAATGATTAATGGGAGAGAAAAAATATGGCTTTTCATAATTAACTATAATTATAGTTAATTCGATTGCAAAGTCAATGATACTCGACTTATATTATCATTATCAATCAAGATTATCTTTCAGTTTCATACGAATCAAGACAGGGTTTTCTGATGATTCGATAACCTCTAAGCTAGCATCTCCAATGAACTGAAATTCACTCTCATCTAATTTACCCAACAAGGATTCGAGTTGAGTGGATTGCATTGTAAAGAGAAAATCATCTCCGTCCCAGCCAATACTTGAGATACCGTACCGCTGATCAGCATAAGATGAGTCGTCTATTTTTACTATACTTTTTGATCTCCGATCGATGAAAAATTTATGTGCAGGAGCTCCCGATACAGCCGTCAAGTAGATGTAATTTTCACCTATGCGATTATTCATAAACCAAACCTGCCCACTCTTCTCAGCCTCAACCATCATCATTGAGTTGAACTCAACGCCAGGTTGAAAATACCAATCTTCCCCAAAGTCATAATGAATGTATGGCATTAAAGAATCGGCGCCAATTCTGTATACAGAGTCTTTACCCAACTGAAGAAAAAACACATCATCGCCCACTGGAAAAACACTCTTATTACTCATAGAAATCCCAAAGTCTGGAAACTTCTCAAAAGGCAAAAAAGTGTTACTCACTTTCATTTCATTATCCAGAATAGTAACCATGTACTTCAGAGAGTCATTTGTAAAACTGTAATTCATGTCCAGTGCATACCCTCCGTTAAAGGGGTGTAAATGCGTAGCATTTTGAGGTACTCTCTCGGCACTAATAAAATTGCCTTCTACGTCGTAACGTTTAATATGCCGATCATAAGTAAAAACACAAATCTGACCATTTTGCAGCCATACGTCATTCCAACCACTATATTCTTCTGGTCCTTCTCCCTTTCTATTAATCTTTCTGATAAAATCTCCACCTTCACTGAAAATGTAAATATTACCTTCCCTTCCAGGAACAATCATCTGGTTCTGATAAAATTCAATTTGCCTCACGTACCCCAATAAAGACTCTGGGGTTTCCTCTAAACGCATGATCTCAATTGATTCGATTAGCTCGGACAGACCTATATCTTCAGCTTTTATATCTAAAGAGTAGGACTGAAAACCATCGATTAAAGGTAAACTTGATTCTTCTTGCGTGGTCTTTTCCCCACTACAACTACCGAAAAAGAAAACGACTATGACGAGTCCAAGACATCTAGTCATCAGTTTGAAATAAATTTTGTCCATATTTTTTTATTTGTGTGTTTATACCAAGAATATCCTGTTAAAAATCTTTGACTTTCATTCTTAATAGCACGGGGTTTTCAGATGATTCTATTTCCTCCAGAGATGACCCTTCGGTGAAAGAATATTGTTCTTTGTCTAGTTGATCCACAAGGTCTATAAATTGGGTTGATCGCAAAGTGAATAAAAACTCATCTCCATCCCAACCGATCCCTATTACATCCAATCGTTCATTAGTTGAAGTTCTTGATTCAATGCTTACGCTCTTCTTGTCCTCTCTATCAATAAAGAAAGAATAATCCATTCTGGGACCTAATGTTGTATACAAGTATATATAATCGGTTCCCAAATGATTCAGTACAAACCAAGCTTGCTTTTTTCTTCGCTGCTCTTCGCTAAAATCACCTTTTATTTCAACACCAGGCTTAAAATACCAATCGTCACCAAAATCATAGAGAATATATGGGGCTATTGTATCGGCAGTTACCTTGTAAACCGTATTACCCATTTCACGCAAATAGAACAGGACATCTCCTAATTCGAAAAGTGAATTGGACGGTAAGGAAAATCGAAAACCTGGATATTTATCAAACGGCAAAAAAGTCTTATCGAGTTTCATCTCTTCGTCAAGTGTAACAAGAGAGTACTTTAAGGAATCCAGAGTATAGCTGAGATTCATATCTAACAAGTACCCGCCTTCATAAGGATAGGCATGAACCGCTTGCTCTGTCATTCGATCTCGATCAATAAAATTTCCCGCTAAGTCATATCGAGTAACAGATTTACCGGTACTATGAACATTCAAAATACCGTCTTCTAACCAAACATCAGTCAACCTTGAGTATTCCTCTGGCCCCTGTCCTTTACGATTAAACTTGCTTAAAAACTCACCATTATTAGAGTAAATGTAAAAAGCACCCTGATTACCAGGGAAGACCATCTTATCCTCATGAAACATGACTCGGTCAACATAACGTAACAGCGACTCTTCCGTCTCTTCGAGTCTCGTGATTTTAAGGGACTCAATTAGATCAACAAAACGTATCTTATCTTCCTTGAGGTCTAATTTAAAGGACTGAAATCCGTCCTTTTGAGTAGGTTCATCATCGGTAATCGATGGTTTTTCACTTCCGCAGCTAAGACAGAAAATAATGGGAAATAGATATGCACAATTGAGAATTTGTGACTTAAGGGTATTCATGAGTGTTTGTTTTGACCTCTTTCAATCTACACACAATTGCGATCATGAACCAACCGTCTAACACTTAATGCCATAAAAAAGAAATGCCTCCCTAATTAAGGAGGCATTCAATAATTCTTTTGTAAGATTTGGATTAAATAACCCCCAATTCCTTACCTACCTCAGTAAAGGCTGCAATCGCTTTGTCTAGGTGATGCTTTTCATGACCCGCTGAGATCTGAACTCTAATTCTAGCTTGGTCTTTAGGCACTACCGGATAATAAAATCCAATAACATAAATTCCTTTTTCCAACATGGCACTTGCCATTTTCTGAGATAGCACAGCGTCATAAAGCATAATCGGAACAATAGCATGCTCCCCCGGCTTAATGTCAAAACCGGCAGCTGTCATTTGCTCGCGGAAATATTTTGTATTGTCTTCAAGCCTATCACGAAGCTCAGTTGTTTCAGAAAGCATATCAAATACAGCGATTGACGCCCCAACAATTGATGGTGCCAATGTATTCGAGAATAAATAAGGGCGAGAACGCTGTCTGAGCAAGTCTACAATTTCCTTTTTACCTGAAGTAAATCCACCGGAAGCACCTCCGAGCGCTTTACCCAATGTACCCGTGATTATATCAACTCTATCCATGCAGTTATGGTGCTCATGCACTCCTCTACCCGTTTTACCCATAAAGCCAGTCGAGTGACATTCATCGGTCATCACTAAAGCGCCATATTTATCTGCTAAGTCACAGATTTCGTTCATCTTAGCAATAGTACCATCCATTGAGAACACACCGTCGGTAACGATAATTTTTTGTCTTGCTCCCTTCTCGTCTGCAGCAATTAATTGAGCTTCAAGATCAGCCATATCGCTATTTTTGTACCTAAACCTCATAGCCTTACAAAGCCTTACGCCGTCAATAATGGACGCATGGTTCAAGGCATCTGAAATAATAGCATCTTCTGCCGTAAATAGTGGTTCAAATACACCGCCATTTGCATCAAAAGCAGCAGCATAGAGTATGGTATCTTCCGTACCTAGAAATTCAGAAATCTTCTCTTCTAATTCTTTATGAATGTCTTGTGTACCACAGATAAACCTTACCGATGACATTCCAAAACCATGGGTATCAATGGCGGCCTTGGCGGCCTCCACTACCTTAGGGTGCGACGATAAACCCAAGTAGTTATTCGCGCAAAAGTTGATAACTTCTTTACCATCATCAGTTTTAATATCTGCTGACTGCGGCGTAGTTATTACACGCTCTTGCTTATAAAGTCCTGCATCTTTTATCGATTGTATTTCTGCAGCTAACTGTGGCTTTAATTTATCGTACATCTCAATTGGTTTTGGGTTTGGCAATTTTGGGTCTCATCATGGGCTTTTTCGCAACTTTCGTTTCCTCCTCTTCTTTTAGCGGAAAAGTCCTTCTCACTTTATTAATCAGGAATAATTTCTGAGCGGTAAAACTATCAGGATGAACTTGATCGAATAGTTGCTTGAACGATTGAAACTGCTCTGGATCACCTTTTGCAAATTCTTTCGAATCTATCTTCTTTTTTAACAGGTAACTATCGAAGCTCATTTCGTCCATGACGGGACAAATATATGTGATTTTACGGCTTCGGAAACGTATTTAGAATCGAGTTTTTAGGAATTTATTAAGGCTAGTGCCGCTACCATAACCGCTTTTCTCCATTTAACCTGCAAACGTTTTACTTATTAAGCTGTTTAGTTAATATTGCAGAAAAGTATAGAATTCGATGGATAGAATATTAGTTATTGGTGCTTGCGGACAGTTGGGCTCAGAATTGACCAATGAATTGGGTAAAATTTTCGGTAACGACCATATTATTGCTTCCGATATTTCCAAGCCTAATTCGGCGATTCAAGGATTTAAATTCGAGCAGTTAGACGTTATGAATGCTGATCGCTTGGCTGAAATCGTTGACCAACATCAGATTACTCAAATCTATCATTTGGCGGCTATACTTTCTGCCAAAGGAGAAGAAAACCCACAGTGGGCTTGGAACTTGAACATGACCGGCTTACTCAATGTACTTGAGCTAGCGAAAGAAAAAAACCTAGACAAAATCTATTGGCCAAGTTCTATTGCAGTTTTTGGCCCGTCAACCCCCATCGACAATACGCCACAACATACGGTAATGGATCCAAATACGGTGTATGGAATTAGTAAACTAGCAGGAGAAAGATGGTGCGAGTATTACTTCGAAAAATATGGTGTAGATGTTAGAAGTATTCGCTACCCAGGCCTGATTGGCTACAAATCATTGCCAGGAGGTGGTACAACTGATTACGCCGTAGACATATACCATAAAGCCTTATCAGAAGAGCCATTTGAGTGTTTCTTGTCTGAAGAAACTTATTTGCCAATGATGTATATGCAGGATGCCATCAAAGCGACTATCGATTTAATGCAAGCCCCTGCCAAAAAAGTAAAAATTCGATCTAGCTACAACGTTTCTGCCATAAGCTTTTCCCCTCGAGAAATTGTAGCGTCAATACAAGGACACATCCCAAGTTTTACGGCGACATACAAGCCAGATTTCAGACAAGCCATAGCGGATTCTTGGCCAAATAGCATTGACGATAGCGAAGCAAAATCGGATTGGGACTGGAACCCTGCTTTCGATTTAGATAAAATGACAAATGATATCTTAACGCACCTACCGGAAATACTGGGAGATTTTCAAAAGGCTTAAATGCAACATTTCTAACTTACCCAAGGTCTTACCTTTCAAGATGGCGAATAAGAAGACGAGTATATTGAAATTCATAGCGGAGTTACTCATCGTATTTGTTGGGGTTTATGGTGCTTTTGAACTTAATCGTTTTCAACAAACAGAAAGAGAGAAAACAATCAGAGAAAGCTACTTCAATAGCTTTATGTCTGAGTTGGTAAAGCTGTCATCAGATATTAAAGGTGTTCAAAGGGAGATTGACCGTGCCATAACCAAATTTGATACCGCTATGGCCAAGGGTGAAACACCAATGCTTAAACCACTGAATATCTATTTCAAATCACCAATGCTTATAACAAGAGCAGGTTTCAATGAAGATGTTTTCACCCAATTAGATCCAGGTCTTGCCGCAAGTTTGAGTGGTGGATACGACAACGTGCAGGTAGTCAGTCAAAACATTGCTGACTTCAATGATATTTGCAATCGACAATTGATTTCAAATACACCAATCACATTCTATGATAAAAATGGAATACTAAAGCCTGAATTTGATTGGTACATCGCTGGCTTAAAGCGGCTTCAGCGGTATATGATCAACCTTTCTGAAATGATTAATAACGGGGCCATTCCGGCAACTAAAAACTTGATTGAAGGGAAAAGCTAGATTGATTTTAAACTCTTTCGATGTCCCCATCTTACAACCTATTTCCAAACATGCTTGTCTAGGTAGGAAAGAGACTAAAAAAATGAAAAAAATCTATCTATTACTGGCCGCTATACTCACTTTATCTGCCTGTAACAATAAAAACGAATCCAGAATTGAAAGAAGATACTTTGAAAATGTAGATGTTTCCTTGCCTGAAGACAATAAAGGAGCTTTTGTTGAGTGGGAACAAGGAGAAAAAACGGTCATTGTATTTTCATATCAGCATGAAGACGATGAAAACATATCGGATGACGAGCTGACTGAATTCCTCTATATTGAAATTCCATCGGACATTACAGAATTTGATATTGATTTAACCAACAATCAAAGCGAATCAGAAATTGAAGTATACTTTGTTCAATCTTGTTTCTGTTATTTCGAAGAGCCATTTACTTTCAAAAAGAGAAACATCACAGGTCAAAAAATAGCTCAGAATCAATGGAGAGTATCCTTCGATATCATTGGTGAATTCGATGATCGTGAATACCCTTTAAAAGACACCGGAACATACGTACTTACAACTTTTGAGAACTAAAAAAGGGGCTTAAGCCCCTTTTATTTTTATCTATAGTTTTTGTCTCTGCTATTTATTCTCCTTGACTTAAGGAGTATCCTCTTTCACCATCAAAGTGATATAAGTGTTCTGTCTTAATAAAGTCAAATCCAGCATCTTGAACACTTTGCAGTAACTCAATTACATCTGAGTTATTCAAAATTTTACCCTCAGGATTTGTAAATCTACATCTCCAGTGGTCTGTCTTGAAAGTCTCTTCCATACCATTCGGGTATACTAAAACACCTCTGTTTGAAATGAGCTTTAACTTCAAGTTCTGCGTAGAAGCCACATTTAAAAGCTTGTTGCCAATAGTATCAGGGTTACGACCATCTTCTCTCCAATCGATAAATACATCTACGCCAACAAGTTCCTTTTTCTTAGCTGGCTTCTCTTCAATAGAAACCTTAATCGCTACATCCTCATTATATTTAACGGGCGTCAATTTAGAAGGCTTTTGCCCTAATCTTTCGATCACGGCATCGGCAAACTCTCTAGTCCCAACTTTCTTCACGCTTTGGCCTTCTCTATAGATATCCCCTGTATGGATTCCATCTTCGAGTGTTTTTAACCAAGCATTTTGAATTAACTCAGCCTTATCAGCTTTACCTAGCTGAACCAGCATCATGGTAGCACCATTCAATAGTCCAGATGGGTTGGCAATGTTTTGACCAGCAATATCTGGAGCAGAACCGTGAATGGCTTCGAACATACCATGAGACATGCCTACGTTTGAAGAACCTGACATCCCGACCGAACCCGCAACTTCAGCCGCAATATCAGAGATAACATCTCCATAAAGATTCAGTGTAACAACAACATCTAGAGTTTCAGGTCTCGCCGCTACTACTGCAGATCCAATGTCAATAATCCAATGGTCTGCTTCAATTTCAGGGTATTCTAATTTTATTTTATTGAAAATATCGTGGAACATTCCATCAGAATGCTTCATAATATTATCTTTTGTCATACAAGTAACCTTCTTACGGCCATAAGCTTTGGCGTATTCAAAAGCATAACGAATAATTTTTTCGCTTCCCGGATCAGAAATTAACTTCAGCGTTTGAACCACCTCAGAAGTCTGCTGATGCTCAATACCCGCGTATAAGTCTTCTTCATTCTCACGAACAATAACTAGATCCATTTTTGGAAAATGCGAAGGAACGTAAGGCACATAAGCCCTAAACGGGCGAACGTTTGAATAAAGGCCGAGGGACTTCCTAATCGTAACATTTAAACTTTTATAACCACCTCCTTGTGGGGTAGTGATAGGAGCTTTCAAGAATATTTTATTATCTCTTAACGTTTGCCAAGCTTCTGGGCTGATACCAGATTTATGTCCAGCTTTGTAGACTTTCTCACCAATTTCTATGGTATCGTAAGCCAGATCAACTTCGGCAGCATCCATTATCCGCAAAGTAGCATCCATTATTTCTGGCCCAATACCATCTCCATGGGCTACTGTAATTCTTGATTGTTCACTCATAATTAAAACGTAGTTACCTCCAAAATTTCACGGCAAATGTAATCACCATCTAGTCATTACCGAAATTGTAAACCTTCATTTTGAAACATTGTTTATGAAAGGAAAAAAATCGATGTCAATAGTATACTTTTGCATCAGCTTACTGACAAGTATCTTTGAATTTTAGCTCAACTAAGAATCATGACCAATTATAAAAACGTACTTTTTGAAAATAACGGGGAAATCGTTCACCTAACGATTAACCGACCTGACAAGCTGAACGCTCTGAATATTGATACGATTGCCGAAATAAAAACGGCCTTTGAAGAAATATATGACGACTCTACCATCAAAGGCGTAATTGTAAAAGGTGCAGGTGAAAAAGCTTTTGTAGCAGGAGCCGACATTTCAGAAATCGCTGAATTAACAGAGGTTAATGCCCGGAAATTTGCTGAAGCAGGCCAAGAAGTATTCGCTTCTATAGAAAATTGTCATAAACCCGTCATTGCATTAGTAAACGGTTTTGCACTTGGCGGCGGATGTGAACTCGCCATGGCATGTCACATGCGCGTAGCTACAGCTACTGCACGATTTGGTCAGCCTGAAGTAAACTTAGGTGTTATTCCTGGTTATGGAGGCACTCAGCGCCTTACGCAGTTAGTAGGAAAAGCTAAATCATTTGAACTTTGCATGACTGGAGACATGATCAAGGCGGATGAAGCACTACAATTAGGTCTGGTTAACCATGTAATGGAATCAATTGAAGCTGCTCAGGCTAAATCTGAAGAAATTTTAGGTAAAATTATGGCCAAAGCCCCTGTAGCCATTGGTTTAGTCATAGACTGCATCAATGCCGTAAATAATGAACAAGAAAACGGCTATCAGACAGAAGCAAATGGATTCGCTGCCTGTACAAAAACATCAGATTTCGAAGAAGGCACTACTGCGTTTTTAGAAAGAAGAAAAGCCGCATTTAAAGGCGAATAAAATAGCTATCTGTTCGTTTGAGTGAAAGACCGTTAAAATAAGGCCTCAGCATAAATTCTGAGCGCATTGTTTGATGCTACACCTATCGAAAATTGTACATTGCATTATTAAGCCACTCCTAAACCCATTTATGACTCAATGAGTCAGATTAAAAAACTTGCGGGACAAACAGCTTACTACGGCATAAGTAGTATTCTCGGTAGAGTATTAAACTTTCTACTATTACCTATCTGGACAGCTAGGCTCGAAACTGCTGAATACGGAGCGGTAACAAGTTCATATGCCTATGTAGCCCTTTGCCTAATTGTGTTCACCTTCGGAATGGAAACGGCTTTTTTCAGGTTTTCGAAGAAGGAAAACAACCTTAAAGTTTACAACAGTAGTGCTACAGCAGTGCTCATAGTATCGGGAGTTCTATCAGCTTTAATTTTCCTTTTTGCTACCCCAATAGCCTCATTATTGGGTAATGGTGTAAAAGAAACTTACATACAGTTTTTAGGCATAATTCTGTTTATTGACGGTGTTGTGGCCTTACCTTTTGCCAAGCTCAGGCTAGAGCAAAAGGCATTGAAATTTGCTGTAATCAAGATCGTTGTTATCTCTTTTACCATCACTCTTAACCTATTATTTATAGTTGTACTTCCTGATATCTTAAGTGGTGAGTATCTACAAGGGCTTCAATCGACAGTAGAAAAATTCTACAATCCCAACTATGGAATAGGCTATATATTCTTAGCCAACTTAATTGCCAATGCTATCTATCTGCCACTGCTTTGGAAACAATTTGCGCAAATTAGATTAAGAATTGATTGGGAAGTATTTAAACCTATGCTTGCTTATGCATGGCCAATATTCTTAATGGGACTTGGTGGTATGTTCAATGAGCAAGGTTATGCCATTATTTTAGAAAGAGTTGCACCAACCGATCTTGCCTCAACGCCAAAGGCGGCACTCGGCATCTTTAGTAGCGCTTTTAAGCTCAGCGTAATTATGATGCTAGGCATTCAAGCATTTCGCTATGCAGCTGAGCCATTCTTCTTTAGCCATGCAGACAACAAACAAGCACCGGCCCTTTTTGGGAGAATAATGCACTATTTCGTTTCATTTAATATTGTCGTCTTAGTGGCCGTTGCACTGAATATAGAATTGATAAGTGATGTCTTTTTAAGAGATGAAGATTATAAACAGGCCTTATTCGTTCTTCCAATATTACTAGTTGCCAAATTGTTTTATGGTATCTATGTAAACCTAAGTGTCTGGTTTAAATTAACGGATAAAACAATCTATGGCACCTACTATGCCTTAGCTGGCGCCCTTATTACACTCGTGGGAAACGTGCTTTTAATAAAAGAGATTGGTTATTATGGGAGTGCTGTTACGGCATTAGCCTGTTATGGCACAATGAGCCTGATGTGTTATTTAAAAGGAAGGAAGGAGTTCCCGATACCTTATAACTTCAAACCACTTTTTGCCTACTTGGCTGTTGCTTTGGTTGTTATTTATTCTGCGGATTTCATTGAAGTAAGTAATGTTTGGTTAGGCTATGGAATTGATATTGCCATTACATTAGCTTTTACCCTTGCTATGTATTGGCTTGAAGGAAGAAACATTCAATATAAACCAGTCAAATCAAACAATAGCCAAGCACATTGATTTGTATAAACTTAAGTGAGTATTAATGCGTTTCTTGTACTAGTTCTGTGAAGCTACTTACCAACATATCACTTACCCTTATTTTACTGATTGCCCTCGGCTTTCAAGGAAATGCACAGCGGAAGAAAAAAGGAGCAGAAGAAAACCTGAAAGAAGAGACAACGCCTTACGAAATGGCGAATGCAGAATACTTACTTATCGAAGCGCAAAAGTTCTTTCTACTTGAAGATTACAAACGCGCGTTGGCATTCTTAGATCAGTCAATAGAAGTCGATCCTGACAACCATGCGGCGCATTTCAAAGCAGCCGAAATACACCTTATTCTACAACAAAACACTGATGGTTTAATAGCAATTGATAAAGCGATAGAAATTCAGCAAGACAATAAGTATTACTATGTGCTTGCGGCTCAGTTACAAAAAGCCAGTAACGATTTTAAAGGGGCAGCCGTCTATTACGAACTAATGATGGCCAATACCACAGGTTACAGTTCTTATTTAATTGAAATCACAAGAGTATATGAAGAAATTGGAGACTTCAAAAAAGGCATCGATATTCTAGACAAAGCAGAGCAGCAGTCTGAAGGTTTAAGTTTTGATCAAAAATTCCGTAAAGTCGATTTGCTGATAAAAGCTAATGAAGCCAACAAAGCATTGAAATATTTGGGTGAACTCAATGATCAAAATCCAAACAATTCGAACATCCTATTTCGCTACGCATCGGCACTTTCAAATAGTGACAAGATAGAAAAAGCCATATCCGCATTAGAAGCGAGCAACCTAAATACCAATGATTTAAAGCTCTTGCTTGCTGAAAATTACCTGAAAGCTGGCATGTTAGACAAGCAAAAAGACATGCTCCTAGCCGTTTATAATGACGATGAAGCCAACTTGAGTATTAAAACGCTTCTGCTCGGACAATGGGCCTTTTCTAGTAACCTATTAGACAATGTCGCTCTTATAGATAGCCTGCAAATACAACTTGAAATAGACTACCCAAACGAAGCTATTGCTTTGGAAAACGGAGGACTTATTTACTCAAAAGTTGCTCAAGTAACCTCAGGAACTGAACGCGCTAAATTCGAGTTGAAGGCTATTAAACGGTACAAAAACCTAACTGAGATCAGTCCAGGGAATTTTGAAGTATGGCAAAAAGTACTCGCCTTTGAATACAACAATAATAAATGGCAAGATTTAGCCAATGACGCGGAAGAAGCGCTTGATTTATTCCCAAATCAGGTAGTATTCTATGTTTATTTAGCTAAAGCAAATCAAGGATTAGAAGAATTTAGCGAAGCACAAAGCCTGTTAAGACAAGCACTCCGAATGACAGGTAGTAATCAAATTCTAAAAAGCCAAGTAATCGGAAAACAGGCCGAGTTAGCCTTAGCCCAGGGAAATACAGAACAAGCCATCACCCTATTCGATCAGTCAATTTCGACAGATCCGCCGCATCCAGAAAGTTTAGCGTCATATGCCAACTATTTATCGAAGAATGATCCACAAAAAGCCATTCAGTTAATTGACCCTTTATTAATCTCTTCCTTTAAAAACTTGAGTTTCATTAGGATTAAGGCTAGTGCACTCTTTAATTTAGCAGATTATACTGGGGCATATGAAGTTCTTAACCAAGGGCTAGCAGAATACGCCAATGAAAAAAGTGGATTAGTTCTTGAGCTTTTGGGAGACACCCAATTCAAGCTCAATAGAATAGAAGAAGCATTAATCAATTGGAAAGAAGCTAAACGACTAGGTGGAACTTCAGAAAAAATAGATCAGAAAATTGAGAATAAACAGTACAACTAAGTCCATCCTACTACTACTCGTTTTAGGAGCTACACTCACCATTCAAAGTTGTAGTAAGAAGTTTTTAGGTTTTCGATACGACCCAAAAGCCGAACTATCTTTAGAGGAAATCGATTTTGAATACTTCTCTTCCCGAACAAAATTCAAATACAAAGACGGTAACAAAAAAAACAAGGCAACTGCCAATATTAGAATCAAAAAGGACAGCCTTATTTGGTTTACTTTGACCAATGGGGTAATTGAAGGCGTTAGAGGACAAATTTCGCAAGACTCGCTCGTTCTGATCGACCGGCTCAACAAACAAGTCATACGCTATAGCTTTGCTGACCTCACACAGGAGTTCAATTTTGAGTTTAACTTCGAACTATTTCAAGCTGTATTAATAGGTGATATGCCCTATGAAGTAACACAAGATGATGTGCTTGAAAAGCAGAATAACAACTACATAGTAGCCCAAACAAACGGAGATTTATCAGTCAGAAATAAAATCAGTTCGAAGACAAGACGACTTGAAAATCTGAAAGCAAGTACTTCTAAGAACAAAAACACGTTGGAATTAAAGTATGCTGATTTCAAACTTTTAGACGATAAGCCTTTCGCCTTTAAAGCATTGATGACACTTACATATTTTCCTGATGGCAAAAAAGAAGAAGCCACCATTGATATAGAACATAACAGAGCAAGGATTGAGACTAAGCCACTACGGTTTCCTTTTAATATACCCGCACGCTATGAGCGTAAATAGACTTCTATTTATTTTCACCCTTTTCTTATTGGCATTTGGGCCTGTAAAAGCTCAAACAGAACGTCAGCGACTCGAAAATCAAAAGAAGGCGTTGCAAAATAAAATTGAGCAAACACAAAAAATACTCTCCCAAACCACTAAAGAAAAAAGCAACTCATTAGGTCAGCTGAGAGCCCTTAACAGTCAAATCCGATCTAGAAGTTCTTTAGTGAATGCTATTCAGAACGAAGTAAATTTTCTTGACACAGAAATATCAGAAGACCAAAGCATTATAAATGCGATGGAAAATGATTTAACTGCACTTAAAGAAGAATATGCGGAGATGATCTACACCAGTCAAAAAACAAGCGCTGGCTTTAACCGACTCACGTTCATTTTCGCATCTGGAACTTTCAACCAGCTCTTTATGCGATTAAAATATATTCAACAATATTCTGAGGCTAGAAAGAAACAAGGAGAGCAAATAAAACTCGTACAATCAAGCTTGAGTGAACAAATAAGAGAAATCGAAAACCAAAAATCTGATAAGCAGAACCTCTTGAATGAAGAATTAACAGAAAACCGAAAGCTTGCAGGTTTACAATCCCAACAAAGAGAACTAATCTCCAAGCTTGAAAACCAGGAGAGTAAAATCCAAAGAGATCTCGCAAAACAAAGAGCCTCGGAAAAAGAATTAAACGATCGAATCGATACAATTATAGAAGAAGAGCGTTTAGCCGCACTAGCCGCGTCTGTCGACATGACCGATATTAACAAAGCTTTTGAGGGTCAAAAAGGAAAGCTACCGTGGCCGGTGTCAGAAGGGTTTATCTCTTCTAAATATGGTAAATCTCAACACCCAACGCTAAAACGAGTGACACTCACAAACAGGGGTATCGACATTCAGACCACTCAAAACGCAAAGGTAAAATCAGTTTTCCCCGGTAAAGTCAGTGCCATTATGTCTATTCCAGGACAAGGCAATACAGTGCTCATTCAGCATGGTGAATACTTTACAGCCTATTCAAAACTTAAAGCTGTGGTCGTGAAAAAAGGCCAAGAAGTATCGGCAAATGAAACCATTGGGCAAGTGCTAACTGATAGCAACGATATCTCAGAAGTAAAATTCAAAGTATTCGATCAGAAAGCCAATGTGAACCCTGAAAGCTGGCTCCAAAGAAAAAACTGAGACAACTTTAGCCAATAGAGCGCGTTAAAACTGTCCAAACAAAACAGTTTACCACTACTGAAGTAAGACTTTTTGTCTATCTTTGTTTACTCAGTACAAGACATAAAATATCATGGAAACGATTTTAGCCATAGGAATGCCCGGAGGACCAGAAATGATCTTCATTATTGTAGCGTTGCTTCTTTTATTTGGTGCCAAAAGAATTCCTGATCTAGCCAGAGGCTTCGGCAAAGGCATCAGAGAATTTAAAGATGCTACCAAAGAAATCAAGAAAGAGGTAGATGATGCAGGCAAAGAAATTGAAAAGTAGAACCTAAGAAAAGTGAAGAATTATCATCTCTTAGATGAAATTCAAACCGATCTTAAGCTACATAAAGTCTCTTGTCTCGAACTTGTAGATCATCATCTTCAAGTCATAAAGGACAATGCTCAACTCAATGCATTTGTTGAGGTTTTCGAGGAAGAAGCAAGAGCACAAGCCAAAGTAATTGACAATAAGTTAAAGCTTAATAAAGCCGGCAAGTTAGCCGGCTTAATTTTTGGCATAAAAGATCTAATCTGTTACCAAAACCATCGCGTAACAGGCAGTAGCAAAATTCTAGAAGGTTTTGAATCTCAAATAACAGCCACTGCGGTTCAGCGAATGCTCGACCAAGATGCCATTGTTATTGGTAGGCAAAATTGCGATGAATTCGGTATGGGTTCCGCCAACGAGAACTCAGCACACGGACTCGTTAGAAATGCTGCTAATAACAATCACGTTTCAGGAGGATCCTCTGGCGGTTCTGCCGTTGCAGTACAAGCCAATATGTGTCAAGTTTCATTAGGCACAGATACGGGCGGATCGGTTAGACAACCGGCTGCTTTTACAGGAACAATTGGTTTAAAACCTACCTATTCAAGAATTTCAAGGTGGGGCCTACTCTCCTATGCCTCCTCATTCGACACCATTGGGATTTTCTCAAAGTCAATTGAAGACAACGCTAGAGTGCTTGAAGTAATTGCCGGCAAAGACGAAAAAGATGGCACCTCCTCTACGGAGCTTGTAGCAAGTTATGAGGCAGATTTAGAGCCTTCGAAAAAGTATAAAATTGCCTACTTCAAAGAAGCACTACAAAGTAATGGTGTGGAAAAAGACATTAAAGAAAGTCTCAAATCGAACATAATTAAACTCGAAAAAGAAGGGCATAATGTAAATGAGGTTAGTTTCGATCTATTAGAATACGTACTTCCTACCTATTATATACTTACAACTGCAGAAGCCAGCACCAACCTTTCGCGCTACGATGGCGTTCATTTTGGACATAGAAGTGAACATACCGATAACCTCGAGTCACTCTACAAAAATTCAAGATCTGAAGGATTTGGAAAAGAGGTGCAACGGAGGATTTTGCTGGGCACCTTTGTATTGAGTGCCGATTACTACGATGCCTATTTCACAAAAGCACAGAAGGCCAGAAAACTAATTAAAGAAGCAACGGAAAAAATACTTGAAGAATACGACTTCATAATTATACCAACTACACCTACCACAGCGTTTAAGATTGGTCAAGAACACACCAATCCGGTCGAAACATACATGGCCGATCTCTTTACAGTTCAAGCATCAGTTGCGGGTATTCCTGCCATTTCAATACCAGTTGGAGTAGACGAAAATAATTTACCAATCGGTCTGCAAATTATGTCAAGGGCTTTTGATGAAAAAAAACTTTTTGCAATTTCGAAGTGTCTATTAAAAGATTATAAACAGTAACAATTTCATGAGGCGTACCCTCAACATTCTCTTAATCTCATTCCTCTCATTTCAGTGTTTCGCACAAGAAGAGAAAGCCCTTTATGAAATCTATGATTACACGCCTGACATTTCTTACCAGGAAATAGAAAAGCGGTATAATGACCTTGAGCTTACAATAGATATTGCCTTTAATGATCGCGTTAAAGCATTTGTTAATTATTTCACCGTAAGAGATCGTGATTATACACGTGAAATGTTGCGAAGAAAAGAAGTCTATTTTTCGATTTTCGAAAAGTACTTAAAAGAATATAACCTGCCCCAAGAATTAAAATACCTCCCAATTATTGAAGCAGGATTAAACCCAAAAGCCGTTTCAGGCCCCAGGGCAGTCGGTTTATGGCAGTTTATGGCCGCTACAGGGAAAGAACGAGGCCTTAAGATTGACTGGTATATAGATGAACGGATGGATCCCGAAAAATCAACAGAAGCAGCTTGTAAATATATTGAGTGGCTTTATGGAATCTTTAAAGATTGGAAACTCACATTAGCAGCTTACAATAGTGGAATTGGCAATGTAAAAAGAGCGATCCGTAGAGCAGGGTATAAAAACGATTTTTGGAGTATATATCGCTACTTACCAAGAGAAACCCGATCATATGTTCCACAGTTTGCAGCCATCGTATATGCTATGGAATATGCCGATGTTCACAACATTTATACCGAAGAAGAATTATATCCTGTTGATTTTGAAACTGTAAAAACGACCAATTTTGTATATCTAAAAGCGTTTGCCCAAGAGAGTGGCATCCCTCTAAAAACTTTAGAAGAGCTGAACCCAGAAATAAAGAAGGGAGCAATACCCGAAAGGAAACAAGGCTTTGATTTAAAAATTCCCAAGTCGGCGAAAGACGACTTTTTAAAGAACGAAGTAAATATTTTAGCCAAGGCAGAAGAAGGCAAAAAGGAATTTGAAAAAATGGCCAGAAACATGCCGGGTAGCACATTTGGAAAGGAAAAAGTTGTTTACCGTGTCAGAAGTGGCGACGTTTTAGGGACAATAGCCAGAAAACATAGGGTAAGACTACAAGACTTAAAAGCTTGGAATAAGATAAGAGGGTCATTAATCCGAGTTGGACAGAAACTTAACATCTATACCGGACCAGATTTCTACGACGGCGCATCTGCCAAATTGATCAATCAGCCCCTTCCGGACTCTAAAATTCATGTGGTACAGCCTGGCGACACTTTATGGGACATCTCTCGTATGTATAAAGGCCTGAGCATTGGGAAAATCAAAGAATTGAACAAGATTCGAGGCAGTTCTATAAAGCCTGGCATGAAGCTCAGAATTGGTTAGAAAAATCTATCAACTAAACATTTAGTAGATTTTTCTTGTTATTATAATCTATTATCATTTGTTTGAATTCGATTAAACTAAATACGACTATGAAGAAGTTCTTAGCCCTAATTACGCTCAGTATCTTAGTCTCTTGCGGAGGAGAAAAGTCAAAAACAGAACTCGGTGCCGACGGAGAAGCTAAAGCTGAAAAAGCGAAAAGCACCTCATTCCTTCCAGACGCTGCTGGCGAACCTGGCGAGATCGTTGTTATCATGAATAAGAAGAAATATGATGACAAACTCGGTAATGCCATTAAAGAGGTATTTAGAGAAACCGTTCCAGGGCTTACCCGACCTGAACCTATGTTCACCATTAGAGTGATAGAACCTTCTGAGATGAATAGAATCTTTAAAGTGGCTAGAAACTTAGTTTATGTTATTTCTTATGAAGGTCGTTCCGCAGCTGATCAATGGCTTCAAAACACCTTCAGTGAAGTATCTAAGGAAAGAATCTTTTCGAACCCAGACCTCTTCATGCAAACTTCTGAAAACAAATATGCGAAGGGGCAAAAAATCCTTCAATTATTCGGTACTGACGATGATTCATTAATCAAGAACATGAAGGAAAACAGTAAAATCGTACAAAACTTCTTCAACATCGCCGAAAAAGAGCGACTAGCTAAAAGTCTTAGGATGTCTTCCGAATCAAGAACTGTTTTAAGAAAAGTTAACGACAAACTCGGTATAAACATTAAAATCCCTTCTGGTTATGAACTTGCGGTTTTAGAAGATGATTTTGCATGGGTAAGAGCCTTGCCGGCAGTTGGGCCAAGTAAAAATCTAGTTATCTACAGTAAAAAATATACTTCAGAATCTGAATTTGATGAAGAGAACATCATTAAGCTAAGAAACGAAGTAGGTAAAACATACATTTTTGGTGACCCTGAAAACAAGGAGTCATATATGACAACAGAGACCAAGTACATGCAACCGGTTTTCAGAAATATAAACTTCAACAATCAGTATACAGTAGAAATGAAAGGTGCCTGGAAAACAAATAACTTTTCTGTAGGAGGCACTTTTGTAAGTTATACGTTCGTAGATGAATCGACAGAAAAGTTATACTATATCGAAGGATTTGTGATTCACCCAAGCGAAGATCATAGAGAACTTATTAGAGAAATGGAATCATTACTGACAACGTTCAGAGTAAGCCTATGAAATTCTGATACAATTAGCTTAGATTAAGGTATTCTTATTAATTTTAAAGATTATGGCAAGTTGAACTTGCCATTCTTTTTTTTAAGTACCTAATCAGTTCTATGTACGCTTATCTCAAGGGAAAACTTGCCCATAAAGACCCTACTTATGTTATCATTGATGTAGGTGGGGTTGGATACGAAGTAAAGATTTCTCTACACACTTTTTCTAGAATAAAAGATCAAGAAAATGTTCAATTATTCACTCATTTCCATGTAAAGGAAGACATACAAGCGCTTTTTGGTTTTGCCGACCCAAGAGAAAAAGAAGTCTTCTTACACCTAGTCTCTATATCTGGAGTAGGCCCTTCTACTGGTCTTATGGTGCTTTCATCTCTAAACCCACAAGAGGTAGAACAAGCTATTCTTAGTGAAGATGTTCGTACCATTCAAAGTGTAAAAGGAATAGGTGCCAAAACAGCGCAAAGAATAATTCTAGAGCTAAAAGATAAAATTGGTAAAGACGCTGAAAGTGGAGACCTAATAAATATTCCAGCTTCGGGTCAAAATACCATAAGAAAAGAGGCACTTGCAGCGTTAGTAACTCTAGGCATCAACAAAGCAGCTGCTCAGAAGGGCATAGATAAGATTTTAAAAGATAGTGCAGCAGATATAAGCCTCGAAGAATTGATAAAATTAGCACTCAAAGCAGCCTAGGGTATTTTCTTGAGATTTGTTTAGCGCATTTAAGAAAATATTAATCCTGACATTTTTTGGAATGATGTTACTCAGCATTTCTATGCCGAGCTATGCTTACTATTTCCAAAGTCAAGATACCACGCAAGCTAAAGCCGATACGAGTAAATATGTTAGGTCCGCCTTCCCAATTTATAAGCCCATTTATCCGTTGGGCGACCCACTTTTTAGAAAAAGACTAAGCTCACCGCTTTACTTTAACAACCTTAGTTTTCTTAAGAGCACAATCAGCCTAGACACGGCAAAAAACTACACGTTCAGTGAAAAAATTGGCAGCTCGTTTTACCGACCGCCAACCTTTGTCCCTTTTTCCGAAGCCATTTCCAAAAGAATTCAGTTAGGTAATCGCGACTTTTTCAGGGAAAAGGCAAAAGCACTTGACGGAGAAAGTGCAGTAAGTAACAGAAGACAACTCATCCCTCCCATTGCCTTAAACCCTTTCTTTGATCGGTTGTTCGGAGGTGATCAAATTCTTATTACTACCAATGGCTCCGTTCAGTTAGACTTTGGCGGAAGAATTCAGCGCGTAGACAACCCTGCTATTCCCATAAGACAGCAACGCAACGGCACTTTTGAATTCGATCAAAACATTCAAATGAGTTTACAAGGAACCATCGGTTCAAAACTTAGAATGAATGCCACTTTTGACAATAACAATTCCTTCGATTTCGAAAATGAGCTAAAAGTTGAATTCAGTGGCTTGGAATCTGACATTATTAAGTCATTGGAAGTAGGTAATGTAAGCATGCCGATAGCCAATAGCCTTATCGCTGGAGGTCAAAATTTATTTGGATTCAAGACACAATTACAGTTTGGAAGATTATTCGTGACTGCTTTAGCGGCCTCTCAAAGAGGAACTTCAGAATCGGTAGAAGTAGAAGGTGGTGTTCAACGGAATGAATTTCAAATTAGAGGTTCGGACTATGATGAAAATCGGCACTTCTTCTTGAGTCAATTTTTCCGCGACAATTACGAAAACTGGAACCGAAGTATTCCAGCAATAATTTCAGGGCTTCAAATCAGTAGATTAGAGGTATATGTATTGAACAGAACCAATAATACTCAAACACTTAGAAACTTTGTGGGCTTCATGGACCTTGGAGAGGGTAATACCTTTCAGAACGGGAATGCTTTTATTGGTAACGGGCAGGCCAATGCCCCTACGAGTAATGGCGCCAACAGCTTATTTTCAAACTTACAGGCCAACGCAGACCTAAGACAGGCAGATCAGGTCAGTAGCATTCTAGAAAATCAGCACGCATTAGAAAAGGGTCTCGATTTTGAAAGAGTAACTGGTGCAAGAAAACTTGATCCATCTGAATATTCCTTCAACAAAGAGTTAGGGTTCGTTTCTTTAAACAGACAATTACTCAATGACGAAGTTTTAGCAGTTTCTTTTGAGTATAACTTAAACGGGCAAAACTTTAAAGTTGGGGAGCTTTCGGAAGATTATCAGAGTGTATCAGAAGACGAAGTAATTTTCTTAAAACTCTTAAGGCCAAGCAAAATCAATACGCAAGTGCCTACCTGGGATTTGATGATGAAAAATATTTATAACCTCAACGCTGCCGGTATCGACAAACAGTCTTTTCAATTAAGGGTAATCTATAGAGATGATGATACAGGGATAGATAACCCAAGTTTGCACGAAGGTGAGAACACAAAGGACATTCCTTTGATCGAAATTATGGGCCTAGACAGGCTCAATCAAAATGGAGATCCTCAAAAGGATGGGAATTTTGATTATGTGGAAGGTATTACCATTAACCCGGACCGAGGCTATATGATTTTTCCATTTTTAGAGCCATTTGGAAGTCGCTTGGAAGATCAATTTCTACCTACCGAACAGTTCTTAAAAGAAAAATACGTTTTCGATACCCTTTATGGCACAACAAAAGCAGATGCCCAGCTAGTTTCAAGGCTCGATAAGTTCTTTATTCAAGGAAGTCTGCAATCAGGATCATCCAGTGAAATTACATTGAATGCATTCCAAGTATCCGAAGGCAGTGTAGTAGTAACGGCAGGTGGAACACCTCTAGCCGAGGGCACAGATTACAACGTAAATTATTCAACTGGTACGGTCACTATTCTAAACCCTTCTATACTCAATTCAGGCAAAAAGATTAGAGTTACTTACGAAAAAGCCGACCTCTTTAATTTTCAAGCGAGAAACTTATTGGGCACTAGACTTGATTATGTTTATGACGATAAAACCAACTTTGGCTTAACGTTTATGCACCTAAATGAGCGACCTCAACTAACCCGAGTCGCTATAGGCAACGAACCGGTAAGTAATACAATGTGGGGCTTAGATGCCAACTACAGCAATGATTCTCGTTTGCTTACAAAAATGGTAGACGCACTACCTTTTATAGATACAAAAGCGCCCTCGAATGTCTCTTTTAGTGCCGAATTCGCCCAACTCATACCAGGAACTTCCAACAAAGTAAATGGCGAAAGCACCTCTTATATCGATGATTTTGAAGGAACTGTAACACCTTTCAGTTTAAGTAGCTTTCAGAGCTGGCGACTAGGGGCTACACCAAGAACTGATGATAATAGATTCGATTTATCTAATCAAACAATCGATAGACTTGGAGCCAATTTTAGAAGAGCAAAAATTGCTTGGTACACCATTGACAATGTCTTTTACCGATCGACAGGCCGAAGTAGACCAGAGAATATTTTACCACAAGACTTAGAAAACCATTACGTAAGATCCATCGGTCAGCAAGAAGTAATTCGAAGAGACAACCAGCAGATTATCGTTAATGAACCTTCACTAGACATTGCGTACTTCCCAAGCGAACCGGGTATGTACAACTATAACCCTGGATTGACTACGGAAGGTTTTCTGCCCGAACCAGAGAAGAATTACGGCGCGATTACAAGGGCCATAACAAACGAAGTTGACTTTGATAAAACCAATATTGAGTACTTGGAATTCTGGGTAATGGACCCATTTATAAACACAACCAACGGTACGCCAAACAATCCTCGAGGATTTATCGATGATGGAATAAATCCGCCGAAAGCCAATACTACCGGAGGTAAAATGCTCCTAAACTTAGGAAGCATTTCTGAAGACGTAATGCGCGATGAAAGACATGCATTTGAGCAAGGCCTGCCTGCGGATGGTTCTACCAATAGCGATGCGGTAATTGCCAATGAATGGGGACGTGTAACCAGACAACCTTATTTAAACCCAGCATTCGATAACTCCGAAGCTGCGCGTGCTAATCAAGATATTGGACTAGACGGAATTAGTTCTATTGATGAACAAACGTTCTTTGCTGACTATTTAAACGCTTTGAACTTAAGCCCAGCAGCACGACAAAGCTTAACCGAAGACCCTTCGAAAGATAACTTCCAATATTATTTAGGCGCTGAATTTGATGCAGCAGATGCGAAAATTTTAGAGCGGTACAAACGCTTTAATGGTATGGAAGGTAATAGCCCAGTTTCGACTGGAAACGCACTATTCACCCCTGCAAACTCCAACTTACCAGATAACGAAGATTTAAATAGAGATAATACACTCGCCGATTTAGAAGAGTATTATGAATATGAGATTGACGTAAGGCCTAGTGCTTTTCAGGTAGGAAGAAATAATATAGTCGACAAAGTATCCAATAATGTAAATGGCGACAATGTCGATTGGTACCTATTCAGAATTCCTATTAGAAAGCCAGATCGAGTTCAAGGAAACATTAACGGGTTTAAGTCTATTCGCTACCTGAGAACATATCTCACAGAATTTAGCGAACCTATTGTACTGAGAATGGTGAACTTTAGACTCGTGGGAAGTCAATGGCGTACTTTCCAAGAAAGCCTATTTGAAAAGGGATTGAACGAAATTCCGGAACCTTCCGATCCAAACTTCACGGTTTCAGTAGTAGGAATTGAAGAAAATAGTCAAGGTGGCGATGGCAGACCACCTTATACCCTCCCTCCTGGTATTGTAAGAGATAGAGACAATACTTCTGCCGTGGAAAGAAGAAGAAACGAACAATCCCTTCAACTGAGTGTAGAAGGACTTCGTGATAAAGACGCTCGGGCAGTTTTTAAGAATGTAAGCCAGGACATGGTCAATTATGGCAGAATAAAAATGTTCCTACATGCCGACAGTCCAGATGAAAATGCTCCTGGAGAAGTCTCTGCATTCCTGAGACTTGGAACTGATTTCACAGAGAACTACTACGAAATTGAAGTGCCATTGACAATGACATTAGATGGACAGATTTCTGCACGTGAAATATGGCCTGAAGAAAATGAAATTGACGTTGCCTTTAATAGCCTTTATCAAGTGAAAGCCAATAGGAACAGATCAAATTCCAATCTTAGTCTCCCGTATACTGAGCAAGTGGGACGATATAACATTACCGTAGTGGGTAGACCTGAATTGAGCACCGTTCAAACGCTGATGATCGGTATGCGAAACCCAGGATCGCCCGATAGGGAATCAAAAACCTTTTTCCTCTGGGCCAATGAATTGAGGGTAACCGATTTCGATAGTAAATCTGGGTTTGCGGCCAATGCCCGTTTAGATGCCCAACTTGCTGACTTAGGAAATATTTCCGCATCCTTAAGACACTCTTCCATCGGCTTTGGTACTATCTCAGATAAGATTTCTGATAGAAGTCGTGAACGCGCCACACAATATGATATTTCTACGAGGCTGAATCTTCAAAAATTCTTCCCTGAAGACTGGGGCTTAGAACTTCCTGCATTTTTCAGTTTTGAGCATTCGCGTGCCGTTCCACAATTCGATCCACTCGATCCTGATTTACCATTAGAAGATGTGCTCGAATCTTTTGAGACTGAGGAAGAACGAGATAGCTACTTTGATAAGGTAGTTGATGTTTCGAACAGAAGAAGCATGAACTTCTCTAATATTCGAAAACGGAAAACGAACCCCGATAGGCCAACGCTACCATGGTCGATAGAAAATTTCAGTTTTACATATGCCTTCAATGAAATAACGAGAAGTAACATTAATACAGCTGAGTACGATTTCAGGAATTATCGCAGTGCCGTTACCTATGCTTATCAGCCAAAATCGATGAATATTCAACCCTTTAAGAACGTGAAATTCTTAGACTCAAAATGGTTAAAAATCATCAAAGACATCAACTTCAACCCGGTTCCAACGAGTATATCAGTAAGCGCCAACTTGAATAGGAGTTTCCTAAAAACTCAGCTCAGGAATTCTGATCTAGGCATAGAAGGAATTGATCCTTATTTTGAGAAATCCTATACAATGGATCGTTCATATGCCTTGAATTGGGACTTAACTGAACGCTTAAGCCTAGACTACCGAGCGGATGCCAATGCAATTATCGATGAGCCTGAAGGCGCCATAGACACAGAAGCCAAAAGAGACTCTATTAGAACCAACCTGAGGAATTTCGGTAGAATTAAGAACTACACACATACGATTGGAACAAGTTTTCAGCTGCCGTTCGATAAAATACCGATCACGGAATGGATAAGCTCCGACATTACCTATACAACCACTTTTAATTGGCAAGCTGGGGCTATTGGTCAAAGAGATACGCTCGGTAACTATGCAGATAATAACCGTTCCATTGCGCTTTCAGGTAAATTAGATCTCGTAAAAGTTTATGATAATATCGGTTTACTTAAACGCATAAACTCACCACAGAGAAGTAGGTCTAGGTCGCGATCGCAAAACAATTCCGCTGCGAATGACACAGTGCCCAAGAAGAAAACGCTAGATCAAATACCGTTCACTAAAGGCCTCTTAAGGGCTTTGATGTCCGTTCGAAATATCACTTTTAATTATGACCGCACGGAGGGTACCGTTTTACCTGGTTTTATGCCAGATGTTTTTCTTTTTGGTCTGGATAGAAATTTCTCTAACCCAGGACTTGGCTTTATCCTTGGTGCTCAGGATGCGGGTATTAGAAACAGGTTAGCTGGAAGTGGAAATTATGCACCAAGTCAATTTTTGACCAACCCATTCCGTCAAAACCAAACGACAACCTTCTCTTATACTGCACTTATTGAACCATTTGATGATTTCAGAGTGAACTTAACGGGTAGAAAAGCTTTTACCCAGAATTACCAAGAGATCTTTAGAAACGATCCTGACAGCGATACTTTTATAAGCATCAACCCTAACCGTTCGGGTACTTATGACATATCCTTTAATATGATCAAAACGGCCTTCAAAAATGATGATTCAAATAATGTATCACCTCTTTTCCAAAACTTCGAGGCTTTTAGGTCTCAGGTTAAAACAAGACTAGACGGGCTAAATGAAGCAGGTACTTATGAAGAAAATTCCCAAGAAGTGGTTATTCCAGCGTTTATAGCCGCTTATAGCGGACAAAGTCCCGAAGATGTTAATACAAATCCGTTTCCTAAATTCCCGATTCCAAGTTGGAGTTTACGGTATGGTGGCCTTTCGAAAATAGATGCCTTAAGTGAAGTTTTTACAACCATAAACATCAGCCATGCCTATAGTAGTTCTTACAATGTAAGCAACTTCGTAAACTCACCGCTCTATACCCTTGGACTTACTTTCGACAATAGCCTAACAGATGTAGGGCTGGCTAACCAGTTTAACGAAAACGGAAGTCTTGTCCCAGTTTACCTAGCACAGCAAGTCGTTTTAAGTGAAACTATGGCCCCTTTTATTGGTGTACAGGTTAGAACAAAGAGCAATTGGGACATCGGGTTTGATTACAATAGAAGGCGAGATATCGGGTTAAATCTTTCCAACATTCAAGTAACAGAATCCAGTGCGAACGAAATATCACTTAATATAGGCTTCGCCAAGACTGGAGTTAAAATTCCTTTTAGAATTAAGGGTAGAAAGGAAAGCCTGCCAAACGAACTCAGATTTAACATGGTACTGACCATCGACGATCGTAAAACAGTTCAGCGTCGGATAGGTGAAGCCCCTATCGTTACCGACGGTTTGAAAATATTCCGACTAAGTCCAACCCTTGATTATAATATCAGTGAGGCACTTCAATTAACACTATATTTTGACCGCAATGTAAACGAACCACGTGTATCTACTAGCTTCTTAAATGCTCGTACATCTTTTGGTGGTAGAATTCGATTCAATTTGTCTCAATAATCTCTGCAATTCTCCGGAAAGCATGTATTTTTGAGGCGCTAGAAAATCCAGATTATGAACATACCTGAAGAATTAAAATACACAGAAGATCACGAATGGGTAAAAGTAGAAGGTGACGTTGCAACGGTAGGCGTAACTGACTTTGCTCAAGGTGAATTAGGAGACATTGTATATGTCGAAATCGAAACAGAGGGCGAAACACTTGACGCTAACGAAGTTTTTGGAACAGTAGAAGCTGTTAAAACTGTATCTGATTTATTTATGCCACTTTCAGGCGAAATAATTGAAGTGAATGCAGAATTAGAAGATGCTCCTGAAGGCGTTAATGAAAATCCATATGAAGGTGGATGGATGATTAAAATTAAGATGAGCGATACTTCTGAATTAGAAGGTCTACTCGACGCAGCTGCCTATAGAGGCCACATTGGACAATAATTCAGTAAGTTGAAAAGAAAAGAATGGCTACGTTTTACGCCCTCAATTCTCTGGGGCATGACTGTAGCCATTTTAATGCTTTTGCCTCAAGATTCTTTCTCTGAATCTAAATTCCTTTCATATGATAAATTAGCTCATATTGGTGTCTTTGGCCTATTGAGTTTTTTATTCCTGATAGGTACCCAAAAGAACAAGTACTTTTTAGGTAGTAAAATGCGTAAATGGGTGAAACCGCTGATTATATGCATTTTATATAGTACAATCCTTGAATTATTACAGAATTTTTCACCAGGTAGAGCTGTCGACTTTTACGATTTTATTGCAAATGTCGTCGGAGCTATTTCTGGTGTAATACTTTTTTATATCTTTAAGAAAAATAACCTTGTGATTTCAAAACTAATTTTATAGTTTTAAAGTCTAACCCTAGAATTATGGAAGCCAAGAAGACTCCCAAAGCGGATGTAAACAAAAGATCAACTATGTTCATCATGGTTGGCCTGATCGTCAGTCTAGGAATCACTTTAATGGCCTTTGAGTACAAAAAGTACGATGAAGGTGAATTAATGGATTTAGGCATGGCGGATGACGATTTTGAAGAATTAACAGAGATTCCACCTACGGAACAACCACCTCCACCCCCTCCTCCAGTGAAACAACCTCAAATTATTGAGATTCCTGATGAAGAGGAAATTGAGGAGGAAATTGAGATTGACCTTGACGTTGAAATCACTGAAGAGACGGAAGTTGAGGAAATCGTTTTTGAAGAAGAGCCTGAAGAAGAAGAAGCAGATAAAGTATTCCTTATTGTTGAGGAAGATGCTGAATTCCCAGGTGGTATGGGCGAATGGAACAAATTCCTTCGTAAGAACCTAAAGTACCCAAGACAAGCAAAAAGAATGGGTATTGAAGGAAACGTATACCTTTCTTTTATTGTAGGAAAAGACGGAGGTATCTACGACATATCTGTATCAAGAAGTATTGGTGGTGGATGTGATGAAGAGGCCGTAAGAGTACTGAAAGCTTCTCCAAAGTGGAAGCCAGGAAAACAAAGAGGTAAAGCAGTTATTCAACGAATGAACCTTAGGGTTGTTTTCAGATTGAAATAACATCAAAAAAATTGGAGCCCTTAATGGGCTCTTATTTTGTTCTTAATAACTAAAATATTAGTTATTTAACTAAATTTATAATAACATGGAAGTAAAAAAACAACCCGAATTAGATGTTACAAAAAAGTCTGCCATGTTCCTCATGGTTGGCTTAATATTGAGCTTATTAATTACGCTAGCTGCCTTCGAATCGAAGCAATATAACTTAGGAGATTTAATGGAACTAGGTGTTTTAAATGATGATTTTGAAGCAATTATGGAAATACCACCTACGGAACAGCCACCACCTGTTAAGCCTCCTATTCAACAACCACAGGTGATAGCAGTACCTGATGACGAAGAAATAGACGAACAAATTGAAATTGATCTAGATGTTGACCTTACAGAAGAAACTATTATTGACGAACAAGTTTTTGATGATGAGCCAGAAGAAGAACAAGCTGACAAAGTATTTCTTATTGTGGAAGAAGACGCCACATTCCCTGGTGGTCCAACTGAATGGAATAAATTTCTACGGAAGAACTTAAAATACCCTAGACAAGCAAAACGTATGGGCATAGAGGGCAATGTCTATCTATCTTTCATTGTTGGTAAAGATGGTGGAATATACGACATCAGCGTTACAAGAAGCATTGGTGGTGGCTGCGATGAAGAGGCCTTGAGAGTACTAAAGGCATCGCCAAAATGGAAACCTGGGAGACAGAGGGGCCAACCTGTAATCCAAAGAATGAATTTACGGGTAGTCTTTAAATTAAGGTAGTTAATAGAGCCCAGTCAAATGGGCTCTTATTTTCTTATTTATAACTAAATAATTAGTTTAATATGGAGCTAAAAAAATATAAATCATCCGATCACTCTAAATTTAGAACTTTGTTTCTATGCATAGGCCTCTGTGTAAGCTTGCTTATCATATTCTTAGCATTCGAAACTAAAGCTCAATATGCACCAGGCGATATCCCTCGTCCATATGAGGTCCATACAGAATGGATACCCGTAATTCCTAGAACCGAGTTTCCTAAAAAGAAAATTCCAAAGAAGATAAAACCTCTTTCGAAACCGAAATCTTTCACTATTTCAACTGAACCCATACAGGAAATATTAAGTAAAGAGGTAAAAGCGATGCTCGTAGATCAGGTTTTAGAAGAACCCGTTTTTGAGATTGAAGAGTTTATAGAGACATACGAAGGTCCTGGTATAGAATTCGAAGATATTCAAAAACAGGCCTCTTTTCCAGGGGGAAATACAGAATGGTCAAAGTTTTTGAGGAACAATATCAAGTATCCTAAGTTGGCCCAACGTAGCGGAATTGAGGGAAAGGTATTTCTAAGTTTCTATATCAATGCAGAGGGCATGATTTCCGATATTAAAGTAGAAAGAGGTATTGGTGGTGGCTGTGATGAAGAAGCCATAAGGGTATTAAAAAAATCTCCGCGCTGGAACCCTGGTCTTCAGCGTGGAATTGCTGTCAAATCTCCAATGTCTTTGTATATAAGCTTCGTTCTTAAATAAAAAAGGAGCCTTATGGCTCCTTTTTTATTTAAATGATATTCAGTAGCTGTTCTTTAATTTTTTCCAAATCGTCTTTCATACAAACGACTAATTTTTGTACCGGAGCATAGTTGGCTTTTGAACCAATGGTGTTTATCTCCCTACCAATCTCTTGAGAAACAAATCCAAGCTTTTTTCCTTGGGAATTCTTCTCTGCCATTACCTCATTGAAATAAGATAAATGATTGGTCAGTCGAACAATCTCTTCACTTATATCGAATTTCTCGATATAATAAATCATTTCCTGCTCAAATCGGTTTTCGTCAAATTCATCTGAAGCGGATAACTCTTGTTGATGCTTTTCGATTCTATCTTTAACCACTTTAACTCTTTCAGGATCATGAGTTTCTACTTCCTTCAAGTAGTTAGCGATGTTCTCAATATAACCCTTCAATTCATGCTCTAAAGAGGCGCCCTCTTGTGCTCTAAACTCTCCTAAGGCATCAATTGCCTTTGCTAAATGGCTTTTGATAAATTCCCACTGCTCATTTAAGGCTTCCTCGTCTGTAGACTGTGCTGAAATTACATCAGGACTGTGTAGCGCTAATCGGAAAAGGTCATCTTTACTAGATCCTACCTCGTTCGCAAGGTTTTCAAACTCGCTGTAATATGCCTTAAACAATTCCTTATTGACATCCTGCGCTTCTACAGCAACAGCATCGGTAGCAAGCTCTATCATAAGGCTAACTTTACCCCTGTTTAACCCTTTGGTAAGCAGGCCTCTTATTTCGAGTTCTTTGTCTAAAAAGTTCTTCGGAATTCTAATTTGAGCATCTAAGAATTTCGAATTCAAAGACTTTACTTCTACGGTTACACTATATCCATTTTGTTGTCCTTTGGATAAACCAAAACCGGTCATTGATTTGAGCATATTGAAATTGTCTAGCGACAAAAATAGCCCAATTAGGTTGTTATTAAAACAGAATCAAAAATCATAACCCAACGATACTTGAAAGCGTGGGTTTTGGATACTGAAATTCCTGATAGGAAACGACATATCTACTTTTCCGAAGTAACCAAAGAGCATTGTTCGAATGCCAACCCCTGTAGACTGAAGCCATGGATTACTAAAATTGTTGATAACCGCTGAAAACGGTGATCCATCTGTTGCGATTTCTTCTATATTCTGATCATTTCTATCTTCAAACGGAGAAAGATCGTCCCAAGCAGAACCGATATCGTAGAAACCGACTAATTGTAAGTTTCTTAAAAAATTCGATTTAACATCACTATTGATAAGTAATTGATTTACTGGGAATCGTACTTCAGCTGTAAAAGTCATTACGTTACGTCCTTGGAAAGTATTGTAATTATAGCCTCTTAGATTTGTAAATCGGCTGAAAAGAATATCACTTTTATTCGGATTCACTCCAGTATTATTGATCACTGTATTAAACAATGGTTGGAAAGAAAGGTCGTCTGTCAAAGGATCACCCACATCAGTTCTATTGAATACCCAATTATCAGTACCTCCTAAGAAAAAGCTTTTAGGGGCGTCTCCGAAAAATGAACCGAAATAGAATTTACCAGCAAGATAGATGGCCTTATTTATCTTTTCATAATGCCTAATGTCTAATTCAACGCTGTTAAAGCTCCGAGCATTCGCATTCAATTTCCCATATAAATCGAGAGACAACCTTGCGCGGGTTCCTTCATGTAGATTTGTTCCTACCACCACACTATTATCGAAAACAACGGCTGTAGAAAGGCCTAAGTAAGATGCCGATTGATTGGCGTCTTCATTAAATCGTTGAGGGTTTACAGCAGTAATAGGAATGAGTAACCTAAAATCTCGATCAATAAATTGCGTTTGAGTGTAGAATGGATTGGCTGAAACCCTCACTTTTTGAGACAATGGATAACTAAATCCTAATTCGAGTCTATCGAGATTATAGCGCTGATCTAAGAAAGCTTGCCTATCTATGGCAACTATGGAACTTCTAAAATATTTAGCCTTGAGATCGATTCTTTCTTTCAGATATTCATACTCGGCAAAAACGTCATAGCCTCGGTTGAAACTAGTAGGGACAACAGCGCCTGCAGAAAAACGATGATTTTCAAGGAAATCATTCATTTCAATTTCAACTTGGAGCGAAAGTCCACGAATTTCATCATTCACTAAACCGGTTACTACATTGTTGGTTTGAATTCTATTCTCATAGATAAAAGGTCCTTGGATACCTTTCTCTGAATCATTGTTTTGATAAACACTCAAAAAACTTCGCCCGGCCACTGTTGGATCGTCTTGTGGCTTTTCAAATTGATAATCGCTGCTATTTACTTTGGACTCAGAGGTGAACTCATAGTTTTCTGTATTAATAGCCCCTTCTTTTAACGAATCTAATTTTTGTTCAGGAGGTTTCACTTCAGAAGTAATAAGCCTCGTTGTAAGGGAATCTAACAATTCAGGATTGGAAACAATTTTGTCGTTCCTTCTTTCAGCAAGAATTTTTGATACTTCTAGGGCTCTTCTCGGGGAAACTGGGCTAAACCTTGAGCCTATTCCTTCAAAAGATTGATAGAATATTGATTCTTTACCATCCGAAACAGATACAAACGCTAACCTTTGGTTCTTAGCATCGAAAGAAAAATCCTTTATCCCGAAAGCAAAATTACTAAGTTGAATGTTCAGGGTATCATTGATATTATACCTGTAAAGATTATTGACCCCTTGCTGATCGCTCAGGTAGTATATATCAATATTATTTGGTGCATGCGCCTCAATATTAGTCGCTAGCGCATTCGTCAGCTTATCAAAAGTGCTATCTGGAAAATCTAGGTCGTAGGCGAATAAATTGAATTGATTGCTTTCTACATCTGCAAGTTTTTCGGGGCCTGAAACAAAGACGCTATCAGAGCTTCTATTAGAACTAAATACAATTTGGTTGGTTCCTTTTATATAGGTTGCATCTCTATCATCAAACCTATCGTCAGTTACTCTTCTAATCTGACCTCTAACTAGGTTATAAATAAAAACATCACTTATTCCATTAACATCACCAGTCATAAGGGCAACTCTCCCGCCCTCTTTAAATTCAAAACTCTGAATATTAGATAGCAAAGGAATAACTACGCGTTGCTCTCCTTTTTCATTAATTCGTTTAGCCAATAAAATATTAGCTCCCTCTTCAGCATAAATCATCCCGAGGGTATTTGCATCAACCCAACTGAGTAAAGGCATTTCAGAATCAATCTCTTGATTAATTAGTTTCAGCCCGGCCTTGTATAAGGTGGTAATTCGTTGCGTATTAGTATCTACCACTTTAACTTCAAAACGCCCATTGTCTAATTCGGCATAAGCAAAATGATCTCCTGTTGGGCTAAACTGGATATCAGTAAATACTGCGTCTTTTCTATTCTTTCCAGAGATAATGAAATCGGAATTCTGAGTTTCATTTGATTCTGAAATGGTTTTTGCAAGACCACTATAAAAAGTTCTCCAATCGTTCAGGAATTGACCATAAGGAATGCCTAGTGTTCTTTCAATACTATTTTCTTCATCTCGGATTATTCTGGCTAGGTTCAATACATTTGATATGCTTCGTCGGCCATATCGCTGGGTAATAAAATTCCAGATGGACTGACCTAGCAGTACATTCATTTGCGGACCTAACTTCACAAACTTGTTTTGACGATTGTTCGCGATATAGTCTCTAACTGCATCGTCCGATTCTTTATCCCATCCTCTGGCCACAAAGCTGGAGATACCTCCTGTAAACCAAATTGGAATTGGCGTTGTAAAGGATGTTTGAAACATTTCAGCAATGTTTCCGCCATACAGCATCTCTTGGATGAGCATATCGGTAATTGCATACATCGCTTTTTTCTTAAATGAAACGAAGTCACCAGTGTAGGCCAATTCTAGTTGTGACTTCACAAAATTAGTCTGTCCTCCTACTGTAAAGTCTCTACCTCTTATGCCAACATTACTTTGTTGACGGTCTGAAACTGAATTATAAAGGAAGATTCTTGTTTTTGCAAAAGGGAAATAACCAATGGTTTCGGTGATACTGCTGAATTCGGATTCAATATACTCTATGGTAGTTTTGGCTAGCCCTTCACTTTTGCCATAATAGTAAACCTCAAAGTTTTCTGATGAAAAGTATTTCCAGTTGAAAGTACTATACTGGATTCGGTTTTTACCAAACTTTTGCTGGTTGGATTGTGCCTGAACAGAATATGCAGAAAAGAAGCAGCCTAAAACAGCAAATAAGGCCAGTGATTTCAGTATGGTTCTATTCATAAATAGCGAATCGAAAGAATATTTAAAATAACGAAAAAAACCGCTCAATATTGACTTCTGAATCTAAATGATCTCCAAATTCTAAGTGATTGGTCAGTTGGTTAGCGTAAAAAGGTGCTAAAGAAACACCTTTCGCTCCTAAACCGTTAAATACAACCACCTGACTATGCTTAGGATGGATTCCTACAAATGGCTTTCTATCCTTAGTGGCAGGTCTTACACCCGCTTTTTGGTCAATTACTTCAAAGTCAAATACTGCTAGTTGTTTCAGTCTTCTTCTTAACTCATTTTCAGCCTTAGAAGTTATATTTTCGTTTACATTTTCGTGGTCATAAGTGGCGCCTACCTTACATATTCTATTAGAAAGTGGAATAACGAAAACTCCCCTATTATAGATTACCTCAATTTTAGTCTTTGTTTTTACAAACAGCAACTCCCCTTTCACCGGTCTTAGGGGTAACCAATCAAAAAACGGATTGCTCTGGCTGAACTTTCCATCACAAAAAATTACTTTTTTAGCATGAATACCTTCGTATTCAACACCTCGATCAGTGAGTACCAGTTTAGCATAATCAAATGCTTCTGATTTGTATAGATGATTTATCTTAAGATAATCGCGGTAAGCACTTACCATTGTGGCAGTGTCAACATAACCACATTGTTTTAAAATTATGCCTCCGAATTGATCCTTCACATGGTTGGCATAAGCGGGTTTATCTTTTATTTCGCCTATGTAAGGTTGATAAATAGATTCTGCACTTTTACCCATCCATTCATTAAGTTCTTCGGTTGACATAAAAGGTCGGTAAATAGGTTTTTCTATTAAGAATCGCTCACCGAGCTTAACTTCTAGCGCACGATAGAAAGGTGTCAAATAGTTAAATAAAGCATCGCAATTCCACGTCTTGACCATTTTCCGACCAGTAATTGGATTATAGAGCCCTCCTGCTACTTTTGACGAGTTTGACAATGTGCTTTCGTCTATAACGATCACAGATTTACCAGCTTTTATTAGGTGTTCGCAAAGCACTGTTCCTGCTATTCCTTGACCGATAATAAGGTAATCCACATGCATGTGACGAAATTATTCAACTATTTTTGATAATGGGCTTTAATAGGTGAAATTTGATGGCGACGAAATAGCTATGGAAGTAAAAACTTTTACGTTTAATCCATTTATGGAAAACACATACTTGGTCTTTGATCATACGGCTGAAGCGGTTTTAATAGACCCAGGGTGTCATGACAAAAGAGAACAAGAGGAATTAACCTCTTTCGTGGAAGAAAAAGGATTAAAAATAAAGCTGATTTTGAATACACACGGTCATATCGATCATGTATTAGGAAACGCTTTTGCCAAAGATAAATTCAATGCCCCTTTATGGATTGGTGATAAAGATGAGGAGACATTAAGAGCTGTTGAAGTTTACGCTTCCAATTATGGTTTTCAAAACTACCAACCTGCTTCGCCTGATCGTTTGCTAACAGATAAAGATGTTATTGAATTTGGAAATTCCTCATTCAAAATAGTGTTTGTGCCAGGCCACGCACCAGGTCATATTGCTTTTTATAATGAGGCAGAAAACGTACTCATTGGAGGAGATGTACTTTTCGAAAATAGCATTGGTAGAACCGATCTTCCGGGTGGTGATTATGATACGTTAATCGATAGCATTAAAACGAAGTTCTTCAAGTTAAAAGATGACATGGTAGTTTATCCGGGTCATGGCGGAACAACAACAATAGGAATTGAAAAGGTATCGAACCCATTTTGTAGGATAGGCTAACATGGCAAACTGGATCGTAAAAAACATTCCTAATTTCTTTACACTCCTGAACCTTTCTTTGGGCGTTTTAGCGATTAATGTAGTGATCACAAGCGACCCATTGGCTAGTCCTACAGTTCATTACTATGTACTTGCTGCTGGTTTTTGCGATTTACTTGATGGCCTTTTAGCAAGAAAACTGAAAGTACAGTCCGAATTCGGCTTACAGCTCGACTCTTTGGCCGATTTAATAACCTTCGGCGTACTCCCTTTCTTTATTTATGCTAATTATATTAATCTTGAGGCTGAAGGTTATTTGCTACTGCTAGTGCCAATATGCTCTGCTATCAGGCTCGCCGTTTTTAACATTGGTGATGATCAAAAGACTGTTTTCAAAGGAATTTCCACCACGGCCCATGGTATTTTTGTGGCCACACTTCCGATAATCATATTTACTGGAGAAAGTTGGTTCTCCGAAATCTTAAGGGCAAACAACCTCGTGATTCTTGGCATTGCCATATTCTTTTCTTGGCTTATGGTTTCACCGCTGAAGATGATCTCATTAAAATTTAGCAATACATCTATTCAAGAAAACTGGCAGAAGTACTTATTAATTATCTCCTCGCTAGTCCTAGCCATTACACTTGGCTATGATGCGTCCCCCTACATTATATTATTTTACATCATTTTGTCAGTCGTCGGCAATTTCAATAGCATCAGGAATAAGACTGAGGCTTAATTATCGTTAAATTCGTGTTGTCTCTCATAAGACCAGAGAATTGTTCAAATCTTTATACACCTTAGTTCTATTTATCCTGTTCGGAAGTCTTTCGACTTTTGCACAAACACCTAGTGTGTTGGCTTCAGGAGATTGGTTCAAGATGGGCTTCAGTGAATCAGGGATCTATAAAATCAACTATGATCAATTAAGAGAACTTGGGCTTGCCAATGCTGACCCTAGGAATTTGGCCATATATGGAAACGTTGGTGGCATGCTGCCACAATCATTAGCGGTAGAAAGACCAGTTGATCTCTTGGAAAATGCCATTCAGGTATTTGGCGAGGAAGATGGTCAGTTTAATGAAGGGGATTATATTTTATTTTTTGTCGACGATATACACCCTATAAATTTCAATTACGCGGAGCAGATATATTCAGCTGAAAAAAATCTTTACAGTGAAGAAAATTTCTACTTTTTGACGGTTAAAAATAGTCCGGGGAAAAGGATTCAATCCGACGTCAACTTAGGTGGAAATCATCCCATCGTGAACTGGTATAATCAGATCGTTTTTCATGAAAATGATGATACAAATTTGCTCAATTCTGGCAGAGAATGGGTAGGTGAGCAATTCACTATTCAAAACCAAAGGTCATTCTCAATCTCAATTGGAGAATTGGCGCCTGACCAGCATATCAAACTTTCAGTTTCTAGTTTAGCCCAGTCATTTAGCTCATCTAGCATGGAAGTATCCCTAAACAACAACCTTTTAGGAGAACTCAATTTTCGCGCCATTCCGAATACACAATATGGCATTAAAGGCAATATAAACACCCAGACCTTTTCTATAGACGCAAGTAATATTTCGGGTCAAGAATTATCGATTGACATGGAATACCAACAGAATGGAGCTTCTAATGCGGTAGCTTATTTAGACAAATTTCTACTTGATGTTCCAACTATAATTAAATACAACCAAACTCCTTTAAGTATTAGGAATGCAGCCTTAGGCAATAACGCAATGGTGACGTTTCTTATTGAAGAAGGATCGAATGACCTTTCGGTATGGAATGTTTCCGATCCTTTGGGAGTTAAAGATCAGGATTACACCCTCACTGATGGCAATATTAGTTTTGGTGCAATTGCAAATGCTAACAGTGAATTCATAGCATTTGACCCGAATACAGCACCTAGTTCAATAGAGTTTATTCCTATTAGCAATCAAGATCTGAGTGGCAGTAGCACTGTAGATTTTATCATTATTACCCATGAAGATTTTCTTCCACAAGCGGAAAGGCTCGCTGCTTTTCGTCGGACGCACGATCAATTGGAAGTACAAGTCACCACAGTCGATAAGATTTACAATGAATATAGTTCAGGTAGACAGGATGTTACAGCGATTCGCGATTTCATAAAATCAAAATTCGGAAACGGTAGCCCATTGAAATATGTATTGTTTTTTGGCAAAGGATCTTATGACTTCAAAGACCGACTGGAAGACAATTCTAATTTTGTCCCTACTTATGAATCAAGAAATTCAATTCACCCACTATTAACACACTCTTCTGATGATTTCTTCGGTTTTCTTGAGGAAGATGAAGGTCAATGGATTGAATCGCGAGCAGGCGATCATTCACTTGATATCGGTATAGGGAGAATCCCTGCCACCACCAGCGAACAGGCAGAAAAAGCTGTTGATAAGATTATTCTGTATCAATCCAATAAAAATACATTCGGTGATTGGCGAAGCAAAATAGTGTTCATTGCCGACGATGGTGATAACAATAGACACCAAAAGGATGCAGACTCCCTCGCTACCTTAATTGATACGACTTTTGTAAACTATAACATTGAGAAAATCTATCTCGACGCCTTTGAACAGATAAGACTACCTAATGGTGAAGTTTCACCAAGTGCTCAAGAAGCGCTTACAAATTCTGTAAATAACGGTGCTCTGATCGTTAACTTCACGGGTCATGGATCGGAATCCGGCTGGATGCAAGAAAGAATATTGACGTTTGACCTGATGCAAGAATGGAACAATACTTTTAATCTACCTTTTTTGGTTACAGCCACCTGTGAATTTGGAAGAAATGACGACCCTGGTGTTTTCTCGGGAGCAGAAAATCTCATATTTAAAGATGTGGGAGGTGTTATTGCTATGGTTACAACGGCAAGACCTGTTTTCTCTAGCACTAATTACGATCTGAATTTGGCACTTTATAGTGCAATACTAAATCAAGAAGATGGTGCTTATCAAAGATTAGGTGACATCATACAATTCACAAAAAACAATAGCTTGAGGGGAAGTTTGAATAGGAATTTTATTCTTTTAGGCGATCCAAGTATGCGGCTATCCTATCCTGAAAAAGGCATAGAAATCACTTCTATCAATGGCAATATTCCTACTGAGAATGATACCATTAGAGCATTAGAACAAGTAAGTATTAGTGGTAGAATTGTTTCGGGTTCGGCTTTAGATAATGGTTTTAATGGCACACTGAACTTAGCTTTTTTCGACAAGCCAACGGAAAAGGCAACTTTAGGTACAGAAAGCGCAAGTTTTGTATACGACGAAAGAGACAACCCTCTGTTTCGAGGTCAGGCTCGAATAGAAAACGGTACGTTTAGCATTGATTTTATTGTACCTAAAAACATTGATTATAGTTTTGGAGCGGGCAAAATAAATGTTTACGCTGTAAATGAAGCATTAGATTCAGATGCGCTGGGTGCAACACTTGATTTTACAATTGGAGGTACGTCGGCTAATATTCTTTCAGACAACACACCACCGGAAATAGACATTTTCATTAATGATACTACCCAATCCCTACTTCCTTCTTACAATACTGACATTACGCTTATCTTTAAGTTTTTTGATGAAAGTGGTATTAACATCTCAAATAGTGGACTAGGACAAAACATTAGCCTGTCACTTAATGATTCTATTAGCTACAACTTGAATAGTGAATATCAATCGAGCATTGAAGGCTTTACAAAGGGAATTACAGTATTTGATCTTGATGATTTAAAGTCAGGAATCAACCAAATTAGCATCACTGCCTGGGATATCCATGGAAATTCAACGACGCAATCTCAAGAATTTAGCGTAGGAGAAAATACTTCATATATTTCAGTAATAAATAACCACCCTAACCCGTTTATTAATGAGACTCGGTTTGAAATTGAGCATTTGCTTGATGGAGAGAATGTGGAGATAGGTATAGATATTTTAAACCTTAAAGGAGCAATAGTAGCGTCGTTAAATAAAGAATTTTTAAGTGCTCCAGAACAATTGAATATCACTTGGGATGGCACAAACCGAAATGATATCAAAGTTAATTCAGGGCTCTACATTTATCGTGTCAAAATCTATTCTAAAACCAGTGGCAGAACAAGCGTTAGACGTCAGAAACTCATTATTTCAAATTAATTTTATAACACTATCTTTGAAGAAAAAATACATGCCAATCAGAGCCAGCATTTTCACCATTCTGATCCTAGTACTATTTATTGCGCCTAATCTTAAAGCGCAAAATTCAATAGGCATTAATGGACAAGACACTCTTATAAATGTAATCACTACTGCAGTTCCTTTTCTGTCTATTGCTCCTGACCCAGTATCTGGTGCCATGGGTGATGTTGGTGCGGCAACTGACCCAGATGCCAATTCTACTTTCTGGAATCCAGCAAAGTTAGCTTTCATTAATCAAAATAGTGGATTGGCGTTGACTTATACCCCATGGCTTAGCAAATATGTAGACGACATGTCAATTTCATATTTAACAGGTTTCAAGAAATTGGATGACCAGTCAGTAATTGGTGCTTCCATGACTTATTTCGATTTAGGTGATATTCAATTAACTGATGGTGCTGGGAATTCTATTGGTGATTTCACACCTCGTGAATTCGCTTTCTCTGCGACTTATTCTAGACAGTTAAGTAGAAACTTTAGTTTGGGTATAACTGGTAAATACATTTACTCCAATTTATCAGGAAATATTACGACAAGCCCAGTAACTGATCCGAAACCAGGAACAAGTATTGCAGCAGATATTGGAATTTATTATAAGTCGGAATTGGTGGTACTTCAAAAACCATCGCAATTGTCCTATGGTGCTTCTATTACCAATATCGGCTCAAAGTTATCTTATAATAGTGCAGACGAGGAGGATTTTATCCCAACCAACTTAAGAGTTGGTTCAGCACTTTCTTCATATCTAGATCAGTATAACAAGATCACGCTAGCATTAGATTTTAATAAACTTATGGTTCCTACACCACAACGCGATGGGTCTGAAAGAGATAAAGGTTTACTAGGCGGTATGTTCGGATCATTCGGAGATGCACCAGGAGGCTTTTCAGAAGAACTTCAAGAAGTATCGATATCGTTTGGTGCAGAATATGAATACCAAGAAAAATTCGCGTTTCGAACAGGTTATTTCTATGAGCACCGTAATAAAGGAAATAGAAAGTATTTTACTGCTGGTGTAGGCTTTACTGCGAAACAACTAGAGATTAACTTTTCATATCTAGTACCACAGTTCCAAGAACATCCTTTAGCAGAAACACTTCGTTTTGGCCTAATTTTAAACTTATCAGGATCTTCAGACGATAGTCAGTAATGATTTTAGATCGTACGAAGCCACCTAAAGTCTATCAGATAGAAGATGTTAGACTTGCCACAATTCAATCAACTTCAATTGACGGACTTAACGTCCATTCTCATTTTGATGAAGGATCCAAAACATTCAAAATAGAACTTCAAACAAAAGGTGGCCAACTAAACGGAAATACAGCTATACTTCCTCAATTAGCACTTAAAATGTTGAATGAGGGTACCAAAAGTAAGACAAGTATTCAACTGGCAGAAACAATTGATTCACTTGGGAGCTTTCTTGAGTTATCACCTGGTTTTGACTATTCTTCGATTACAATCTTTGGTTTGTCTAAGTATTTCGTTGAGAACATTCAATTGCTCTCTGAGATTATATATCAACCTCGATTTTCAGAAGACAATCTTGCGACACTGAAAGAGAGAGAACTAGATAAGCTAAAACTCAATTTAGAAAAAGGCAGTTACCTTTCTTCTGTCAATTTGAGGAAGACACTCTTTGGTCTTAACCACCCTTATGGAAGACAATTAACCGCTGAAGAATACCAGACGACGTCTATCTCTGAAATCGAATCTTTCCATAACTCTTTCGTCAAAGATTTTGACATTTATATATCTGGTGATCTTCCGAGTAATTTTGAGTCAACTCTCTCTAATGCTTTTGAAAAAGGTCAATACAGTGACTCGAATAGATCAATAATTGAAGTCGATTCTTCATCACAGGATATCTATCATCAAGATTCTAAGTTTATTCAAAGTTCTATTAAGCTTGGTAAAAGACTATTTACAAGACAACATGAAGACTACTTCCCATTCATTCTAACAAATGAAGTACTGGGTGGTTTTTTTGGCTCTAGACTGATGAAAAATATTAGAGAGGAAAAAGGATACACCTATGGGATATATTCGCATCTCTATTCACTTCTTCATGATGGCTACTTCCTAATTTCGACAGATGTAAAAGGAGAAAATCAACAGGATACGATAGACGAGGTTTATAAAGAAATTAATAAGCTACGTACGGAACTCGTTTCTCAGGAGGAGTTGGACATCGTGAAAAACTATATGATTGGTGTGTTTACCAATTCCTTTACAAGTCCTTTTGCACATATTGACAAATTTAAGACCTTAAATTCACAAGGTATTAGCACTGATTTTTATCGCAATTACGTTTCTAATATTCGCGCTGTCGATTCGGAGACTATTCTTAAAACTGCTTCAGAATATCTTGCCCCAGAGACATTGGTTAGCAGTATTGCAGGCGCATAACTGATTTTAATCCCATTCACTTTTCTGCGTACACTCTTGATTTTCCCTTCATATTAGGGCAAAA
>NZ_JAGDZM010000005.1:0-1265 GCF_049099775.1 Roseivirga sp.
CCCTTCTAAATCCTTCCCCGCAGCGTACTCAAAGGTGTTATTCGCTAAATGAATACTTAACTCCTCTCCAAATGGAAGGTCATCTGGAGGTGTAATGGTCACCTCATTGCCTTCTATACTGACTGAAGGATCATCGATATCAATCGTATGGAGAAGTAGTGAATTACTCTTCTTGAAAATCCTAACCTTTCCATCTGATGCAAAAACAGGTGCGGTAAATTCTACCTCAAAATCAGACCCCGATGTTAATGTTCCTCCATCAACAGGGCTCAAACTCTTAATCGTTGGCGCCTCAGAGGTTATAGTAATATTCCATGTATCTGCGTCAAAAGCCGAACCTATCAAATTACCATTACCATCAGCTAAACTGGAAGGGCTAAAGTGAATAAGTAATTCTTCACCATTGGGTAAATCAGGCGGCAATTGAATCGAGACTTCAGCACCATTAATGGTGATTTCATTTGTATTTATATCCCGAATAAACAAAAGGAATAAATCACGTTTTCGATATATCCTGAGTTTCCCATTATTCCGGTAGATATTCTCATCAAACTTAGCGGTAATAATGCTCTGCGCATCAACGTTACTACCATTCTCTGGTGTTAATGCTATTAACTTTGGTGCAATAAAGTCTGAGCCTGAATCATCTACATTGGTTACTGTGATGATCACATTCTGATTAACAGTGTTGATACCGTCACTAGCTAGTACATTAATCAAATAAGTATTATTACCGTCTCCATCTGCTGGTGCCTCAAAGTCTGGAGAGGCCTTAAAGGTCACTATACCCTCTTCCAGGTTGAATAAGCTCTCATCATTACCAGAGCCTAAGCTGTAAGTAATGGCGTTCTCATCCGTTGCTGTAATGCTATAAGCTGTACCTGTTCCATTTTCAGCATAGTTAACTACGGTAACAGATGTAAATACTGGGGCATTTTCATCGACATCTAAAATCGTGATGATCACAGTCTGTTTCGTAGTATTCAAGCCATCATTAGCTTGTATCTCAATAATGTAGCTGCTCTTGGTCTCAAAGTCAGGACTTGACTTGAAGGTCACCTCAGCTCCATTCAGGTTGAAGAATGCTCCATCATTACCACTTCCAAGACCGTAAGTCAACGCATTGGCATCGGTAGCGGCTATTGTATAAACTGTACCTGTACCATTCTCAGCAAAATCTATAGCGGTAGCTGAAGTGAAGACTGGTAGTATCTCGTCTACATCAAAGATAGTAATCGTTATTGTTTGTGAGGTTGTATTGGCTC